>NZ_JBIORI010000001.1:0-527500 GCF_051714165.1 Enterococcus sp. AZ156
ATGGTATCCCTCGATGCTTTATGGACTGAATTAAAAACGACTTATCAAAAAGAACTGTCTCCAGCAAGTTACAATACTTGGATTGAGACAGCACAACCTAAATCCTTAGAACAAAGCCAATTAGTGGTGACTGTTCCAAGCAAGATCCATAAGGAATATTGGGAAAAAAATCTCGCAACAAAGATTGTTGAGGTCGGCTACATGTTAACGGGAAAAGAAATCATTCCACGTTTTGTAACCGGTGAAGAAGCGGAACAAGAAGAAGTAGAAGAAATCAAAACAATGAAAGTTCCCCCAATCACACCAATCAAAAAAGCGATGTTGAATCCTAAGTATACCTTCGATACATTTGTAATCGGAAAAGGTAACCAGATGGCTCATGCCGCTGCCTTGGTAGTTGCTGAAGATCCTGGTTCGATTTATAATCCATTGTTCTTCTATGGTGGTGTCGGACTTGGTAAGACTCACTTGATGCACGCAATTGGTCATCAAATGTTGTTAAGTCAGCCAAATGCGAAGGTCAAATATGTAAGCAGTGAGACGTTTGCCAATGATTTTATCAATTCGATCCAAAATAAAACGGCCGAAGAATTTCGCCAAGAATATCGAAATGTCGACTTACTATTAGTCGATGATATTCAATTTTTTGCTGAAAAAGAAGCAACTCAAGAAGAATTTTTCCATACCTTCAATGCGCTCTACAATGAAGGAAAACAAATCGTCCTGACGAGTGATCGTTTACCAAACGAAATCCCAAAATTGCAGGAACGTCTCGTTTCTCGCTTTGCTTGGGGACTTTCAGTAGATATCACGCCACCTGACCTTGAAACAAGAACAGCTATTTTGAGAAAAAAAGCCGCAGCAGAACGCCTAGAAATCCCTGATGATACCTTAAGTTATATTGCAGGACAAATCGATTCCAACATTCGTGAACTAGAAGGCGCTCTTGTACGTGTTCAAGCATTTGCTACGATGAACAGTGAAGATATATCAACTAGTTTAGCTGCGGACGCTTTAAAGACATTGAAATCTGGCAAAGGTCACCCGCAACTCTCGATTTTGCAGATCCAAGAAGAAGTTGCAAAGTATTACCATATTCAATTAAAGGATCTAAAAGGAAAGAAACGCGTCAAATCGATCGTTGTTCCTCGTCAAATCGCTATGTACTTGGCTCGGGAATTAACCGATAGCTCGCTTCCTAAAATCGGCGCCGAATTTGGTGGAAAAGATCATACAACTGTCATCCATGCGCACGAAAAAATCCAGCAACTGATCGATTCAAGTGTCAGCATGCAAAATGAAGTATCAGAAATCAAAAATTTCCTATTAAACTAAAAAGATGCTTGATAGAAAGAAAAACACCTTGTGGATAAAATTAGAAATCATTCAAAAGTTATGCACATATTTTCCACAGCTGTTTTTTCTTTTCTCTTCTAGCATTTTTATAGTTTTCCACAGTATCAACAGTACCTAATACTTTTATTACTTTATTTACTAATAATAAAATAAATATATGGCAAAGGAGATCTACAATGAAAGTAACCTTAAACCGCGCAACATTTATGCAAGAATTGCAAACTGTTCAGCGTGCGATTTCAAGTAAAACGACAATTCCTATTTTGACTGGGGTTAAAATCACCCTCAATCAAGAAGGCCTGACTTTAACAGGTAGTAATGCAGATATTTCAACTGAGACATTTCTATCTGTTGAAAATGAAAAAGCGCAAATGCAAATTGAAACAACAGGAGCCATTGTTCTACAAGCTCGCTTCTTCAGTGAAATCATTCGTCGATTGCCCGAAGAAACCTTTACGCTAGAAGTGCTAGAAAACAAACAAGTGGCCATTACTTCAGGGAAAGCGAATTTCTTAGTGAATGGGTTAGATGCGGATAATTACCCTCATCTTCCTGTTGTAGAAAGTCACAACCAGATGAAATTGCCTGTACATGTATTGACCAAATTGATCAATGAAACAGTGTTTGCTGTTTCTCAACATGAAAGTCGCCCAATTCTTACAGGTGTTCATTTCATTTTGAAAGACAACTCGTTATTAGCAGTAGCAACTGACTCACATCGTTTGAGTCAACGAGTGATCCCGATCGAACAATCAGCTGATCAATTCGATATCGTGATTCCTGGAAAAAGTTTGACTGAATTATCACGTTCATTGACAAATGAAGAAGAAATCGTAGAAATCAGTATTATGGAAAACCAAGTATTGTTCAAAACTGAAAATATGTATTTTTATTCACGCTTGCTAGAAGGGAATTATCCCGATACGAATCGTTTGATTCCTTCAAGTTTCAATACCGAAGTTGAATTTTCTGTCCCAAGCTTTTTAGCAGCGATTGAGCGTGCCTCTTTGCTCTCACATGAAGGACGCAACAATATCGTTCGTTTGTCGATCCAGCCTGATTCTGTTGTTCTATACGGTAATTCTCCTGAAATCGGAAAAGTAGAAGAAAGCTTGAACTATACGACTAGCACCGGTGATCCGCTGGATATTTCCTTTAATCCGGACTATATGAAAGCTGCTTTGCGTGCATTTGGCGATATGAGTATCAAAGTAAAATTCATTTCTGCCATTCGTCCATTTACGTTAGAACCAACGGAAGATGGGGTACAATTCATCCAATTGATCACTCCAGTACGCACAAACTAAAATACTAATTGAAAATAAACTGAAAAATAAACCATTTTAAACAGAAGGCCCTAAAATCAATTTTAAGGCTTTCTGTTTCTTTTTGTTCAAATCACCTTTTTTCATTTAAATCCGCTCATATGGAAAAATATATGGATAAATTTGTTTTCTTGCGAAAAAAAGGGTATAATAAAGTATACTTTTAATAATGAAAATGAGGGATGAAGAGTGAAACAACAAGTCATTCTAAAAACTGAGTTTATGACGTTGGGTCAAATGCTGAAAGAAGTCACCGTCATCGGCAGTGGTGGACAAGCAAAATGGTATTTAGCAGAAAACACGGTTTTGGTTGATGGCGAGCCAGAAAATCGTCGTGGACGAAAGCTTTATCCCGGTATGATGATCGAAGTTCCAGAAGCAGGAACTTTTTTTATGGTAAAAAAAGGGAATAACGATAATGAGGCTGAATAAGCTGCACCTCAAAAATTATCGAAACTATCAAGAATTGCAAATTGATTTTTCCAAAAACCTCGTGATTTTTTTAGGAGAAAATGCCCAAGGAAAAACGAATCTTTTGGAAAGTATTTATGTGCTTGCAATGACAAGAAGTCATCGTACAAATAGTGAACAAGAGTTGATTGGATGGAACGATGAGCAGTCGATGATCCAAGGGGAGATCACAAGAGGAACCTCTAAGATCCCGTTAGAGATCCAACTGTCTAAAAAAGGACGAAAAACAAAGATCAATCATATCGAACAAAAGAAGTTGAGTAGTTATGTTGGACAATTGAATGTCATTTTATTTGCTCCTGAAGATCTTTCTTTAGTGAAAGGAAGCCCACAGATCCGACGCAAATTTTTAGATATGGAATTAGGTCAGATCAATCCAATCTATCTTTACGATCTTGTCCAATATCAAGCAATCCTAAAGCAGAGAAATCAGTATTTGAAGCAATTGAATGAGAAAAAACAAACGGATTTACTTTATCTTGATATTTTATCTGAACAACTAGCAGAATTTGGTAGCAAAGTACTAAAGGCAAGAGCGCAGTTTATCAAGCATTTAGAATATTGGGCAAATTCTTTACATCAACAAATCACGCATCAAAGAGAACAGTTGGCAATCGAATATGTGACCGCCCTCTCTTCTTTAGACACTATGACAGTTCAAGAGATCCAGTCACAATTTTTAACGTTGCTCGAACAAAACAAAAAGAAAGATCTCTTTCGAGGGACAACGACTGTGGGTCCCCATCGAGATGACCTTTCTTTTTTTGTCAATGAAAAAAACGTGCAAAATTTTGGTTCTCAAGGTCAACAGCGAACAACGGCATTAAGTGTCAAATTAGCAGAAATCGATTTGATCAAAGAAGAAACAGGCGAGTATCCGATCCTATTACTGGATGATGTAATGAGTGAGTTAGACGACCAACGTCAACTCCATTTACTTGAAACGATTGAAGGGAAAGTACAGACATTCTTAACTACTACCTCCCTGGATCACGTTAAAAATAAAATGACTGTTGAACCTGAGATTTTTTATGTTCAGCAGGGAGAAATAAAAGGAGAATAAACATACATGACAGAAGAAAGAAGTTTAGTCGAGCGCGCAAAAGAATATGATGCCAGTCAGATTCAAGTGCTTGAGGGTCTTGAAGCCGTTCGGAAACGTCCGGGGATGTACATTGGTTCAACAAGTTCAGAAGGACTTCACCACTTAGTATGGGAAATTGTCGATAATTCGATCGATGAAGTCTTGGCAGGATTTGCGACAAAGATCCAAGTCATCATTGAGGAAGACAACAGTATCACTGTCATCGATGATGGTCGTGGGATTCCGGTCGATATCCAAGCAAAGACTGGTCGTCCAGCTGTAGAAACAGTGTTTACTGTCTTGCATGCGGGTGGTAAATTTGGCGGAGGCGGCTACAAAGTATCCGGTGGTCTTCATGGGGTTGGTTCGTCCGTTGTGAATGCACTATCGACACTATTAGATGTCAAAGTGTACAAAGATGGCAAGATCTATTACCAAGAATATCGTCGTGGGGCGGTAGTCGATGATTTGAAAGTCATCGGTGACACTGATTTAAGTGGAACGACCGTTCACTTCATCCCAGACCCAGAAATTTTTACAGAAACGACAACTTTCGACTTTAATAAATTGGCGACTCGTATTCGTGAGCTGGCTTTCTTGAATCGTGGGATGAAAATCTCAATTGAAGATCGTCGCGAAGAAAAGCCTGTCGTGAAAGAATACCATTACGACGGTGGAATCAAAAGCTACGTCGAATATTTAAATGCGAGCAAAACAGTGATTTTCCCAGAACCTGTTTATTTAGAAGGGGAGCAACAAGAAATCACTGTCGAAGTTTCGATGCAATATACAGACGGTTATCATTCCAATATCATGAGCTTTGCCAACAATATCCATACGTACGAAGGCGGAACACATGAATCAGGATTTAAGACAGCTTTGACACGGGTCATCAATGATTATGCACGTAAGCAAAAATTGATGAAAGAAAATGATGATAATTTAACAGGTGAAGATGTGCGTGAAGGATTGACAGCAGTCATTTCGATCAAGCATCCAGATCCTCAGTTTGAAGGACAAACGAAAACAAAATTAGGAAACTCAGAAGTACGTACGGTCACTGATCGTTTGTTCAGTGAGCATTTCATGAAATTCTTATTGGAAAACCCAAGTGTGGGCCGTCAGATCGTCGAAAAAGGACTACTTGCCTCTAGAGCCCGCTTAGCGGCTAAACGCGCGCGTGAAGTGACGCGGAGAAAAGGAGCATTGGAAATCAGTAATCTACCTGGTAAATTAGCCGATTGTTCCAGCAATGATCCTGAAAAAAGTGAATTGTTCATCGTCGAAGGAGATTCAGCCGGTGGTTCAGCAAAGCAAGGACGAAGCCGTGAATTTCAAGCGATTTTACCGATCCGCGGGAAAATCTTGAACGTTGAAAAAGCAAGTATGGATAAAATTTTAGCCAACGAAGAAATTCGCTCACTGTTTACAGCGATGGGTACAGGATTTGGTGAAGATTTCGACGTGTCCAAAGCACGTTACCATAAATTAGTCATCATGACCGATGCCGATGTCGATGGTGCCCACATTCGTACGTTGCTATTGACGCTCTTTTATCGTTATATGCGCCCAATCGTGGAAGCCGGCTATGTTTATATCGCGCAACCACCGCTATATGGCGTTAAACAAGGAAAGAAAATCACATATGTCCAACCAGGGAAAAATGCCGAAGAAGAGTTGAGAAAAGTCATCGAATCACTACCAGCAACACCAAAACCAAGTGTTCAACGATACAAAGGGCTTGGTGAGATGGATGATCATCAACTATGGGAAACGACGATGGACCCAAGCAAACGTATGATGGCTCGTGTCAGTGTAGATGATGCGATTGCTGCCGATGAAGTATTTGAAATGTTGATGGGCGATCGAGTGGAACCTCGTCGTGCATTCATTGAAGAAAATGCTCACTATGTTAAAAATCTAGATATTTAATCATGAAGGAGGAAGAAAAATGAGTGAAGAAATCAGAGAAAACATCCATGATGTCAATCTAACTAGCGAAATGAAAGACTCCTTCATAGATTACGCCATGAGTGTCATTGTCGCTCGGGCTCTACCAGATGTTAGAGATGGATTAAAACCAGTTCACCGCCGTATTTTATATGGGATGAATGAACTAGGTGTCACACCAGACAAAGCACACAAGAAATCAGCCAGAATCGTGGGGGACGTCATGGGTAAATACCATCCCCATGGTGACAGTGCGATCTATGAGTCAATGGTTCGGATGGCGCAGCCTTTTAGCTATCGCTACATGTTAGTAGATGGTCATGGAAACTTTGGGTCAGTTGATGGAGATGGCGCAGCTGCGATGCGTTATACTGAAGCCAGAATGAGTAAGATTGCGACAGAAATGTTACGTGATATCAATAAAAATACGGTCGATTTCCAAAGCAACTACGATGATACGGAAAAAGAACCAGTTGTCTTACCGGCACGTTTTCCTAACTTGCTAGTCAATGGTACGACAGGGATCGCAGTCGGAATGGCGACGAATATTCCCCCACATAATCTGACAGAAGTTGTAGCAGCGATTGATCTATTGATGGAAAATCCAGATGTGACAACCAATGAATTGATGGAAGTCTTACCTGGGCCTGATTTTCCTACCGGCGGATTAGTCATGGGGAAATCCGGCATTCGTCGAGCGTATGAAACAGGAAAAGGTTCAATCACTGTTCGAGCAAAAGTAGAAATCACGGAAATGCCAAATGGAAAAGAGCGGATCTTAGTCACTGAATTGCCATATATGGTCAATAAAGCAAAATTGATTGAGCGAATTTCAGAATTGCACCGTGACAAACGAATTGAAGGGATCACAGATCTAAGAGATGAATCTTCTCGTGAAGGAATGCGTATCGTGATCGATGTGCGTCGTGACGCGAGTGCCTCTGTCATTTTGAACAATCTCTACAAATTGACATCCTTACAAAACTCATTTGGTTTCAATATGTTAGCAATCGAAAAAGGCGTACCGAAAGTTCTAAGCTTGAAGCAGATCCTTGAAAATTATATCGAACACCAACGCGAAGTTATTACACGTCGTACGGTCTTTGAAAAAGATAAAGCGGAAGCAAGAGCACATATCTTAGAAGGACTACGAATCGCCTTAGATCATATTGATGAAATCATCGCGATCATTCGTGGGTCCAAATCAGATGAAGAAGCGAAAAACGCGATGATCGAACGCTTCGATCTTTCTGACCGTCAATCGCAAGCAATCTTAGATATGCGTTTACGCCGTTTGACTGGTTTGGAAAGAGAAAAAATCGAAAATGAATACCAAGAATTATTGAAACTCATTGAAGATTTAGCTGATATTCTTGCTCGCCCTGAACGGGTAACAGAAATCATTCAAACCGAACTTGCTGAATTGAGTCAACGATTTGGCGACAAACGTCGTACAGAATTACTGGTCGGTGAAGTCTTGAGTTTAGAAGACGAAGATTTAATCGAAGAAGAAGAAATCGTGATCACATTGACGAATAATGGCTATATCAAACGTTTAGCCAACAACGAATTCCGCGCACAACGTCGTGGAGGTCGAGGCATCCAAGGAATGGGTGTTCATAACGATGATTTCGTGAAAAATCTTGTTTCTTGCTCCACACATGATACATTGCTGTTCTTTACTAATAACGGAAAAGTGTATCGTGCGAAAGGATACGAGATCCCAGAGTACGGACGTACAGCAAAAGGGATTCCGATCATCAACTTACTGGGCATTGATTCAAGTGAGAAGATCCAAGCCATCATCGCAGTAACTGGTGAAGCAGAGGAAGGGCATTACTTGTTCTTTACTACACGCCAAGGAACAGTCAAACGTACGACTGTCACTGCTTTTGCCAATATCCGTAGCAATGGGTTGATTGCGATTGGTTTGAAAGAAAATGATGAATTGGTCAACGTCTTATTGACTGATGGCCAATCAAACATCATCATTGGTACACACGATGGCTATTCTGTGACTTTTGCAGAAGATGCCGTTCGTGATATGGGACGTACAGCCTCTGGGGTTCGTGGGGTTCGTTTGAGAGAAGACGATTACGTCGTTGGAGCAGCCTTGATGAATGAGGATCATGAAGTCTTGATCATCACAGAAAAAGGTTATGGAAAACGTACCAAGGTTTCTGAGTACCCTGTCAAAGGACGTGGGGGTAAAGGGATCAAAACTGCGAATATCACTGAGAAAAATGGTCCATTAGCTGGATTGACGACGGTGACAGGCGAAGAAGATATTATGTTGATCACAGACAAAGGTGTCATCATCCGCTTCAACGTTTCAACGGTTTCTCAGACAGGTCGGGCAACGCTAGGCGTGCGCTTGATCAAGATGGAAGCAGAAACGAAAGTGGTGACCATGGCAGCAGTAGAACCAGAACCTGCGGAAGAAACGACTGTCGAAGCAGAGACAGTTGATGTGGAAACAGATCATACAGAAGAATAGAAATAGGCGTAAAGCAAAAGTGAATGTCTAAAATCAAAACTCCCAAGAATAGGTAAAACTATCTTTGGGAGTTTTTGGTCGTCTCAAAAGAAAAAATTTGGAAAACAAAGAACAGCAGCTTGCTTTTTTAGTGCATTGCGTGTATAATTGAGGATTGTGAGTAGTCTAATTTATTAGAAAACTCTCCTTGCTCTTGGGAAAGCTGAGAGCCGAAAGTCCATAGGGAGGTGAAAAATCAATGGAAAACACGAAATATGAAATCATGTATATTATTCGTCCAAACATTGATGAAGAAGCAAAAACTGCTTTAATCGAACGTTTCGATTCAATCTTGAAAGATAACGGAGCTGAAGTTATCGAATCAAAAGATTGGGAAAAACGCCGTTTAGCATACGAAATGAACGGTTACCGTGAAGGTATCTATCACATCGTTAAAGTAACTTCTCCATCATCAGCAGATGCAATCAACGAGTTTGATCGTCTTGCTAAAATCAATGACGATATCGTTCGTCACATGATCGTAAAAGAAGAAGCTTAATTATTGTTTCACATGGAACAATCAAACGATGAGAGGAGATGACCATTTTGATTAATAACGTTGTACTAGTTGGACGTCTGACAAAAGATCCAGATTTACGATATACATCAAGTGGCACTGCTGTAGCAACGTTCACTTTAGCTGTCAATCGTAACTTCACGAGCCAAAACGGCAACCGTGAGGCGGATTTTATTAATTGTGTGATTTGGCGAAAATCAGCAGAAACACTAGCAAACTATGCACATAAAGGAACACTTTTAGGTGTAACTGGTCGTATTCAAACGCGTTCTTATGATAATCAACAAGGACAACGTGTGTACGTAACAGAAGTAGTTGCTGAAAACTTCCAATTATTGGAAAGTCGTGCAGCATCTGAAAACCGTCAACAAAGCGGTGGCTACCAAGACACTGGTCAATCGACAAATAATTTTGGCGGAAACGGCGGAAACAATAACTATAATCAAACATCTCAATCATCCAACGGTATGCCTGATTTTGATCGTGATTCTTCTGATCCATTCGGATCAAGCTCAACGATCGACATTTCAGACGATGATTTACCATTCTAAACGAATTTGATAGGAGGGAAATAGAATGGCACAACAAAGAAGAGGCGGACGTAAACGTCGTAAAGTAGACTACATCGCTGCTAACCATATTGAATATATCGATTATAAAGATATCGAATTACTAAAAAGATTTATCTCAGAACGTGGTAAAATTTTGCCACGTCGTGTAACAGGTACAGGCGCTAAAAACCAACGTAAAATTACGATTGCAATCAAACGCGCACGTATCATGGGATTACTACCATTCGTTGGCGAAGAATAATTCGCTTTAGGAATGATTCTGTAGGAATACCCAATCGTTTCAAACCATTACAGAGGAAGTTATGACTACTGTCGTGACTTCCTCTTTTTGTTCCATTTAGGTGTTTAGTCGCTTACATGACATGAGTTATGGTAAAATTAGGCTAATCAGTTACGGGAGGAAAGACATGGATAAAGAAAAAATAAAAGTAAGCCCGAGCCCTCTGCTCATTCTTTTATTGATCCTTGCAGAAGTTTTGGTTGTATTATTGATGCCATTTCGCTTGATCAGTGCGTTGTTCATCCTGATCGTGAATCTATTTTGTATTCGTTATGGTTTAAAGATGAAACGGTGGTTGACTCTAAGGAATCGTGACAAGATCCAACAAGCTTCCACAGTTGCGGAATCCAATTTGAATTATGTTTCTGAGATCATGCCAGTCGGAATCATCTCTTACCAACCAGCGACACAAACCATTGATTGGCTGAATCCTTTCGCATTGAATGTGAAAGACCAAAGCTCTTTATTGGAAGCAGACTTGTTAGAAACTTTTTTTTCAGCAAAAGAAAAAAAGAAAAATCAAGTCTATTTAGCTGACAAAACGTTTCAATTTGAATTGGATACGGTGAAAGGGGTCGTTTATTTTATTGACGTGACCCAGAACCAACTACTGAAGATCCATCAAGTGAATAGCCAGCCAATCATCGGGATTCTTTCAATCGATAACTATGCAGATACGGTCGATAAATTGGATGAAAAAGAAGTTTCTTATTTGAACTCCTTCATTACGACACTGATTTCTGACTGGATGAATGAATATCATGTGTTTTTTAAACGAATCAATTCAGAGCGCTTTTTCTTTTTTGGACAGATGAGTGACTTAAAGAAAATGATGGATAAGAAATTTGATCTCTTAGATCGCTTACGAGCAGAAGCTGAAAGACAAAACCATCCGTTGACCCTTAGTATGGGAATTGCCTATGGACAACAAACACTAGAAGAAATCGGTAGCGAAGCTCAAAATAACTTAGATATCGCTTTGGTTCGTGGTGGGGATCAGGTCGTGGTGAAAGAAGTTCGTGAAGGAGCGAAACCTACTTACTATGGTGGGAAATCAGCAACGACCATCAAACGTACGCGCGTTCGTTCACGGGCGATGAGTACTGCTTTACGCAAAATTTTTGATGAAACAGGCGATGTATTTATTATGGGGCATCGCTTCCCTGATATGGACGCTATCGGTTCAGCCGTTGGAGTCAGTTGTCTGGCGCGCTTCAATCAGAAAAAAGCCTATATCGTCATCGATGAAAAAGAAATCATTCCAGATGTGGAACGCTGTTTAACAGAAATCCATAAAGAACCAGAGTTGGAGATGCAATTGATTACGCCAGAACGCGCAATGGAGCTTAAGAAAGACAAGGATCTACTCGTAATGGTCGATTACCATAAACCATCGCTATCGATCTCTCAGAGCCTTTACGAGCAATTTGATAAGATCGTGATCATTGACCATCATCGTCGAGGCGAAGAGTTTCCAAGCAAACCGCTCTTAACGTATATTGAATCTTCTGCGTCTTCTGCCTCTGAATTAGTCACAGAATTAATCCAATACCAAAGTAGCCGAACCAATCGGATCAGCCGTTTAGAGGCGACGTTGTTGTTAGCTGGCATGACCGTTGATACGAATAACTTCAATGTGCGAACGACAGCACGTACGTTTGATGTTGCAAGCTATTTAAAGACTTGTAGTGCGGACGCATCCTTAGTACAATATTTATTGAGCTCTGATTTAGCCACTTATTTAGAAATCAGCCACTTGATCGCCCACAATGAACAAGTGACGGAGGATATTGTGGTGGCAGCAGGGACGGATGAAAAAGAGTATAATAGTGTTATCGCAGCAAAAACAGCAGATACGTTGCTCTCAATGGTCAATATCAATGGCGCTTTCGTCATTACGAAACGGACGGATGGCTTAGTTGGTATCAGTGCCCGCAGCACAGGAACGATCAATGTCCAATTGATCATGGAATCCTTAGGCGGTGGCGGACATTTCACCAATGCGGCAACACAACTGGAAAATGTGACTGTAGAAGAAGCAAAACAACAACTGCTCGCTGCTATCCAAGAAAATATGAATCAATTATATAAAAAGGAGTAGATGAGATGAAAGTCATTTTCTTACAAGATGTTAAAGGCAAAGGCAAAAAAGGCGATGTCAAGGAAGTTCCTACAGGCTATGCGCAAAATTATTTGATCAAAAACAATCTGGCAAAAGAAGCAAATAAAAGCAGCATCAGTCAGTTAGAAGGACAGAAAAAAGCCCAAGAAAAACAAGAAGCAGAAATTCTTGAAGAAGCCAAAAAATTAAAAGAATTTCTTGAAAAAGAAGAAACAGTCGTGGAATTAAAAGCCAAAGCAGGAGAAGATAGCCGTTTATTTGGCTCGATCCCATCGAAACAAATCGCTGAAGGCTTGAATAAGCAATACAAAGTAAAATTAGACAAACGTAAAATTGAGTTGAACAACCCAATTCGTACGTTAGGCTATACCAACGTACCTGTGAAACTACACCATGAAGTAACTGCAACGATCAAGGTACACGTTGTCTCTGAATAAACGAAAAGAACATGTGACGAAATCACTTCGATAAATCAGCCGCAGAGGACAAAAATCGCTTTCGATTATTTTTGACTTTTGCGGCCTATTTTCGAAGGAAGAGCTTTTGGAACAGATGTTCATTTTAGGGATGACTTTTCTGCCATTTTCTTGTAAAATGAAGCAATTGAAAGCAAGGAGCGATAGAATATGAGTGAAGTGTGGCAGGATCGAATTCCACCGCAAAATATTGAAGCTGAACAAGCGGTTCTAGGTTCTGTTTTTCTAGACGCTGAAACGATCATCGATGCCATGGAGTACATAGAACCGAAAGATTTTTATCGTCGGGGACATCAAATCATTTTTGAAATCATGATCGAATTGAATGACCGTAGTGAAGCGATTGATGTCGTGACCGTCAAAGATCGTTTGGAGCAACGAAATCTCTTGGAAGATGCTGGTGGAGTCAGTTACTTATCTGATTTAGCTTTAGCTGTACCAACGGCAGCGAACATTGTCTACTACGCAAAAATCGTGGAAGAAAAATCATTGCTCCGTAATTTGATCCAAACAGCAACAGGGATCGTGACTAGAGGATTTGAACAAGGAGAAGAAGTCCAATCCATCTTAGATGATGCGGAACGTAGCATCCTTGAAGTATCAGAAAAACGTAACCGTAGCGGGTTCTTATCTATTGCGGAAGTCTTGAATTCTACGATTGAAAATATTGACCAACTCGCGCAAAACAATGAAGAGATCACAGGTTTGCCAACTGGTTACCAAGGATTAGATAAAATGACTGCTGGCTTCCAAGCAGAAGAGCTGATTATTTTGGCTGCACGTCCGGCAGTAGGGAAAACAGCCTTTGCCTTGAATATTGCCCAAAATGTTGGTACAAAAACGGATCGTTCTGTAGCGATCTTCAGTCTAGAGATGGGGGCAGAATCACTGGTCAACCGGATGCTTTGTGCGGAAGGTTCGATTGAAGCGAGTCACTTACGTACGGGACAGCTGTCCGAAGAAGAATGGTCCAATTTGATTGTTGCGATGGGTAGTTTATCGAAAGCAAATATCTTTATTGATGATACACCAGGGATCAAAATCTCTGAGATACGAGCAAAATGTCGGAAACTTGCACAAGAAAAAGGAAATCTAGGCTTGATACTCATCGATTACTTGCAGTTGATCGAAGGAAATGGGAAAGAAAACCGTCAACAAGAAGTATCCGATATCTCACGTCAATTGAAAAAACTAGCGAAAGAATTAAAAGTTCCCGTCATTGCTCTTTCCCAGCTTTCTCGTGGAGTGGAACAACGCCAAGATAAACGACCTGTCTTAAGTGATATCCGTGAGTCTGGTTCGATTGAGCAGGATGCGGATATCGTGGCATTCTTATATCGTGATGATTACTACGAACGTGAAGGTGGCGAAGATGGTGATGCGCCAGAACCACAAAACGATAATGTGATCGAAGTCATCATTGAAAAAAACCGGAGTGGAGCAAGGGGAACGGTCGAATTGCTCTTTATCAAAGAATACAATAAATTTTCCTCGCTTTCTCCGCGAGAAGAATATTAGGACGAATAAATCTGAATAAATCAAACATCGAGGTCGGGACAGAAGTGTTTAGCCTCGAGAAATAAGGTGCCAGCCACGAAAATTGTTCTTCAAATTTTTGTGGCTGGCGCTTTATTTTTCAAAGAGGTTATTTCTATTCCCACCGTTTATTCGATTTTTGGTGGTGCGAGAGGACGAATGTCCGAAGATGGTTTTTCAAACTCAGTCAGGTCAGGCGCCTACTTGTTAGTAACCAATGGAACATAGAAAATTATAACGTTCGCTTTTTAAACGTTTTCTCTAAAATATATTAAATATCATTCGATTTTAGTTGAATAAAGTTTGAAGTATTGTTACAATAATTCAGGATTAAATAATATTAAATGAGGTGTTCAAATGTCATCTGTAGTAGTAGTGGGTACACAATGGGGCGACGAAGGGAAAGGAAAAATTACTGACTTTCTTAGTGAAAATGCTGAAGTGATCGCACGGTACCAAGGTGGCGACAATGCGGGACACACAATTAAATTCGATGGTGTTACGTATAAACTGCACTTGATTCCTTCGGGGATTTTTTACAAAGATAAAATCAGCGTGATCGGGAATGGTGTAGTAGTCAATCCGAAATCTTTAGTCAAAGAATTGGCTTATTTACATGAAAAAAATGTGACGACAGATAATTTACGTATTTCTGATCGTGCGCATGTGATTTTACCGTATCATATCAAATTAGACCAATTGCAAGAAGATGCAAAAGGAGAAAATAAAATCGGTACGACCATCAAAGGGATTGGCCCTGCTTATATGGACAAAGCCGCTCGTGTCGGTATCCGTGTAGCCGATTTATTAGATAAAGAAATTTTTGAAGAGCGTTTACGAGTGAATCTAGACGATAAAAACCGTCAATTTGTGAAAATGTTCGATTCAGAGCCAATTGAATTTGAAGAAATCTTTGAAGAATACTACGAATATGGACAACAAATCAAACAATACGTGACGGATACATCAGTTATCTTAAATGATGCGTTAGATGCAGGAAAACGTGTTTTATTTGAAGGCGCACAAGGTGTGATGTTGGATATCGATCAAGGAACGTATCCGTTTGTTACCTCATCAAATCCAGTGGCTGGTGGTGTGACGATCGGTAGTGGTGTCGGACCTTCAAAAATCAATAAAGTGGTCGGTGTATGTAAAGCTTACACTTCACGTGTGGGAGATGGCCCATTCCCTACTGAATTGTTTGATGAAACAGGTCAACAAATTCGTGAAGTCGGTCGCGAATATGGTACAACGACTGGACGTCCACGTCGTGTCGGCTGGTTTGATACAGTCGTGATGCGTCACTCAAAACGTGTGTCAGGTATCACGAATCTATCATTGAATTCGATCGATGTCTTGAGCGGTTTGGAAACAGTGAAAATCTGTACAGCATACGAATTAGACGGTGAACGAATCTATCATTATCCAGCGAGTTTGAAAGAATTGAACCGTTGCAAACCAATCTACGAAGAATTGCCAGGTTGGTCAGAAGACATTACTGCTTGTCGCACACTAGCTGAATTACCAGAAAATGCTCGTAACTATGTAAGACGTATCTCAGAGCTTGTAGGCGTGCGTATTTCAACATTTTCAGTAGGTCCTGACCGAAACCAAACAAATATCTTAGAAAGCGTGTGGGCGCAAATCTAAGCCTTTCAGTGATGATTCGCTAACAGGAACATTCTTTAAGAATGAGTGGACCACTGAAATCACGAGAAATAAAGGAAATCGGGACAGAAGTGTTTAGCCTCGAGAAATACGGCGACAACCACGAAAATTGTTTTTCTAATTTTTGTGGTTGTCGCTTTATTTCCCAAGAGATTACTCCTGTTGCCATTATTTATCGGTTTTAGAGCGACACACAAAAATGAATGTGACTTTTGTTTTAGACTGATCGTATTCATTTAAGCGTTCGCTTGATTGGCTTGTACCAAGTACAACGAATATAAGAGCTGAAGTTATTTAAAATTAAAGGAGTTTGCTATAATAGAATGCGATGAAAAGTGGAGAAAAAAAGGAGTTGGAACGAATGTATCAAATAGTCACAGATTCATGTTGCGATCTGCCCTATCAAGTGTTGGCAAATGCAAATGTTGATTTTTTATCCATGGAGATCCAGATTGGTGAGGAAATACGAATCGATGATCTGGGAAAAACATTTGATTATGAAGGGTACATCCAACAGTTACGTGAAGGAGCAATGCCTACGACCTCACAAATCAATGTGGGTCGCTATTTGGAGTTCTTCCGTAGCTATGTGGAGAAAGGTATCCCAGTCTTGTACGTTGCTTTTTCGAGTGGCATGAGTGGTTCTTACAGCAGTGCCTTACAAGCAGTCGAATTATTGAAAGAAACCTATGAGGACCCGCAAGTTCATGTGTTTGATACGAAAGCCGCAAGTATCGGGGAAGGACTACTTGTATTAGAAGCTGTTCGTTTGAAAGAATCGGGTTATTCTTTGGAAGAAACATTGGCTTGGTTACAAAATAATTACCTCAAAGTTCATTCTTGGGTAACCGTTGATGATTTAAAACATTTAGAACGTGGAGGACGCATCTCTAAAGCAAGTGCTGCTATTGGTAGTCTGTTAAGCGTGAAGCCGATCATTACCGTTGAACCAAGTGGTCATTTGAAGAATGTCGATAAAGTGCGTGGTAGAAACAAATCCATTCAGAAAATCGTGGAGGAAACGGTCAAAACGATCGTAGCTCCATTGGAACAAACGGTGTATATCGCTTATGCCGGAGACTTAGAAAGTGCTGAGAAAGCCAAAAAATTATTAGAAGAAAATATCAAAACAAAAGAAATCAAACTCTATCCCTTAGGACCAACGATCGCCAGTCATACAGGCTATGGGTGTATCGCCATCTTTTCAATGGGTGTGAGTCGATAAAAAAGAAAAACAGCTGTACAACGTAAGACTACTCACGTTGTACAGCTGTTTTTATAGTTATTTTTGGAATATTTAGTTCCACAATTGTTCTAATTGTTTTTGGATGTCTTTGTTCTCTAAGAATTCATCATATGTCGTATCTGCACGATCGATCACGCCTTTATCAGAAACAGCAATGATACGATTTGCTAACGTTTGGATGAATTGGTGGTCATGAGAAGCAAATAGGATCGAACCTGAAAATGCCATCAAACCATCATTCAACGCAGTAATTGATTCTAAATCTAAATGATTCGTTGGGTCGTCTAAGACAAGGACGTTTGCTTTTGAAAGCATCAATTTAGAAAGCATGCAACGCACTTTTTCGCCCCCAGAAAGAACATTCACGGGTTTTAGTACTTCCTCTCCAGAAAACAACATACGACCTAAGAAGCTACGTAAGAACGTATTGTCGTCTTCTTCTTTACTTGCATATTGACGTAACCAATCAAGAATCGTTAAGTCCGTATCGAATTCCTTCGTTGTATCCTTTGGTAGATAAGCATTGCTAGTTGTTACACCCCAACGGACAGTACCGGTATCAGGTGTTAGATCGCCCATGATAACTTTAAATAGTGTTGTAGTTGTTATATCGTTTTCGGCAACGAATGCTACCTTGTCTTCTTTGTTTAATGTAAATGATATATCATCTAAAATCTTTTTACCATCTATTGTCACACTAACGTTTTCTACCTGTAGTAAGTCATTTCCAATTTCACGCTCTGGTTTGAATCCAACGAAAGGATAGCGACGTGAAGAAGGTTGGATATCATCCAATGTGATTTTTTCTAACATTTTTTTACGGGATGTCGCTTGTTTTGATTTTGACGCATTTGCACTGAAACGTGCGATAAAGTCTTGTAATTCTTTGATTTGTTCTTCTTTTTTCGCATTGGCGTTTGCTTGTAACTTAGTTGCTAATTGGCTTGATTCTAACCAGAAATCGTAGTTTCCTACATAAAGCTTGATTTTTCCAAAGTCTAAATCTGCCATGTGGGTACATACTTTATTCAAGAAATGACGGTCATGGGAAACAACGATCACTGTATTCTCAAATTCGATCAAAAATTCTTCTAACCAGTTGATCGATTGGATATCTAGTCCGTTTGTCGGCTCATCTAAAAGTAAAACATCTGGTTTACCGAATAGCGTTTGTGCAAGCAACACTTTCACTTTTTGGCCACCAGTTAGTTCGCTCATCAATTGATGATGCAACTCTTCAGGAATATTTAATCCTTGGAGTAAAACGGCTGCTTCTGGTTCTGCTTCCCATCCGTTTAATTCTGCAAATTCGCCTTCTAATTCTGCCGCACGAATCCCATCTTCATCTGTGAAATCTTCTTTCATATAGATGGCATCTTTTTCTTTCATTACTTCATATAAACGTTTATGACCCATGATTACTGTTTCCATCACAGTATATTCTTCATAGTCATAGTGGTTTTGTTTCAAAACAGCCATACGTTCATCTGGACCTAATGTGACAGAGCCTGTTGAAGGTTGCAAGTCACCTGATAATACTTTAAGGAATGTTGATTTACCTGCGCCATTTGCTCCAATTAAGCCATAACAATTGCCGGGAGTGAATTTTATATTAACATCATCAAATAGTTTGCGATCTGAAAAGTGCAAACTTACATCATTTACAGTAATCAATTTTTTTCCTCACTTTATGTTTATAATATTTGCCAAGTCTTCTAGAATTATATAGGGGAATGTTGAAAGTTTCAAGGAAATCAGTAATTCTTTACGTTTCACGTGAAACAATCAAAAGAAGAAAAGAGATAAACCGTTTTTTACAACTAAAGCATTTTCATAAATGCTAAATTTTTGAAGTTATTTAAATGGGGGCGTAAGATAGAAATAGATTAGAAGAAAGTAGGGATTAAAATGAAAGAAAGTAGAAAAATTGATTGGGGTTCACTTATTTTGGGGATACTATTTGTTTTAGTTTCCTTGATTTCTTTTCGCGATCCAGTAGGTAACTTAGTTGCTATCGTTATTGTATTTGCTATTTTTGCGATCCTAAAAGGATTATTTGAGTTATTTCTACGTAGTCGAGTAAAAGAACTGACAGGATATAAAGGGAAGATGCCGATAGTGATTGGGATCATTGATTTATTGATTGGGATCTTTTTCATTTTCAATATTGGTGCGGGGGTAGTTGCACTACCATTTGTCTTCGCTGTTTGGTTTATTATTGATTCTGTTTTGGCTTTATTTACTGCTGATTTATTCAGAGGAATAAGCGAAGGACATTATTGGTTTACAGTGGTCATCAATGTATTGGGTATCTTACTAGGTATTATTTTATTATTCAATCCTTTATCCTCTGCGTTGACGCTAAGTTTTTTAGTTGGATTTTATTTTATGGTCGTTGGGATCAATCAGATCGTTTATGCGTTTAGATGATTAGTAATAAAATAAGTGTATGAAATTTGAAAAAGATCCACCTCAAATCCTATCAATTTGAGGTGGATCTTTTCTCACTAAGTTGTGGTTTACTGGACTTTTACAACTGTTTAGAAAGATGATGCGTATATATTTCATGAAGCACCGGCATATCATGTACTTCGTATTTTTCTTTGAAGCGCTCAATTTCTTCTTCGCTATACTTTCTTGGGTCTAAGTGTAAGTCTTCGACAGGTAAGGGCCGTTTGTTGGGGATCTTGACGTCGATCACGACTGGTCGATCAGATTTCGCCGCAGCATCTAAGGCAGGGCGTAATTGTTCGTAGTGTGTGATCGTGAAGCCATCGGCACCTAAGGCTTCGCAGGCTTTCCCAAAATCAGCTTGTTCAAGGGAAACACCAAATTTTTGTTGTTCAGTATCTTCTTGTTCTGCTTCGATAAATCCGAATGAATCATTTGAGAAAACGACATTGATGATTGGCAACTGATAGCTGACTTGAGTCAAGATATCTTGCATCACCATGGCAAAACCGCCGTCTCCGCTCAAAGTAAAGACTTGTCTCTCCGGAAAGCTTAATTTAGCGGCGATTCCGCCGGGTATACCATTTCCCATCGTCGCAAACCAACCCGAAGTAGTGTGTAACTGCTCACCAGTCATGTTCAGTAAACGAATCGAATGAATGGTCGTATTTCCAACATCTGTCACAAAAATAGCATCACGTTCGGCAATTCGGTTGATTTCTTTATAGACCGCTTCTGGTCGAATCGATTTCTCCGTGGGTTCTTCAAAGGACGTTAACCAACGCCGCCAATTGCGAAGATTTTCTTGATTGGCTAGATACCAAGCATCTTCTGTGCGTTCGTTCCCCAATTCAATCAGTTTTTCTAACGTTGTTTTACCATCCCCTAAAATAGCTAAATCGGTATGATGACGGCGGCCGAATTTGGCGGCATCAATATCGACTTGGATAAAAGCAGCTTCTGGATTGAAAAAGGTTCGCCCAAAAGGAAAGTCACTTCCTACAAATAAAATCAAATCGGCTTCTGCTAATGCTTCATTCGCAGGTTTTGTCGCTACCCGACCTGCAAATCCAAGAAAATTTTTGTCTTCATCTGGCACGATTCCTTTTGCTAAAACAGAGGCAACCACGGGCATTTTGAAATATTCGGTAAATTTCTTGATCTGATCATAGCCATGACGAACACCTTGACCGATGAACAAGACAGGTTTTTGAGCTTGTTCGAGATAAGGAAGGGCTGCTTTCACGTCTTCAATCTCAGGGAGGATCACCCCTGTTTTGTACGTAGAAGCATTAGAAACATCCTGCCACTCGATTTCTTCAAAACCAAAATCAACTGGGATCGTCACAACAGCGACTCCTTGATGTGCATAAGCTGCCTTGATCGCTTCATCAACGACATAAGGTAAACTTTCAGGTGTCATGACTGTCCGATTATAAACACTAACATCAGCGAAAATTGGATTTTCATTTAATTCTTGAAAGGCAGTATAATTCATAGAAGTCGAAGCCACTTGCCCTAAAAGGGCGACAACTGGGACGTGATCCATTTGAGCATCGTAAAGTCCGTTGATCAAATGAGTGGCTCCAGGACCAGCTGAGCCAAAGACAGCTCCGACTTTTCCTGTTAATTTGGCATCCGCTGCGGCAGCTAACGCGCCTACTTCTTCATGACGTACTTGGATATAATCGATTTGGTCTTTTTCATGGTACAACGCATCCATAATGGAATTGAACGAACCACCCGGAATCCCATAAATATGATCAACTCCCCAGCTTTCAAGCACTTTTACCATGGCAATACCGGCATTTATCGTTGACATTTTGATCCACTCCCTAAAAAAACAAATTATATTTATTGTCTAAAGTATAAATCTTCCTTATCAAAAGCCCAACTAAAGCGACTTTCAACCAAGTAGAGTGAAGTGCCAGTAATGTGTGAAACTATGTTATAGTGGATTCAAAATGTTAGGAGGAAGAGTATGCTGAAAATCGGTATTATGAGCGGTGCTTCGATCGTGCCACGTGTTGTGGAGGGGATCAAAGAAAGTGGCGTGGCACAAGCTGTAGCGATTGCGACACGTCGCTTAGAAAAGGCGCAACAGTTAGCCACAGAGTTAGGCATTCCAAAAGCGTATGGCAGTTACGAAGCGTTACTTTCTGACAACGAGATAGAACTGATTTATATTCCATTGATCAATCACTTGCATTTTTCAGCCGCGAAAGCCGCGATCCAAGCAAAGAAACATGTGCTTTTAGAGAAGCCTTTTACGCTACATTCGGAGCAAGCACAAGAACTCTATGCCTTGGCTAAGGAGCACAAGGTTTTTCTCATGGAAGCACAAAAAGCCCTATTTCTACCTGCGATCGAAGACGTAAAAAAAACCATTGGATCAGGAAAAATCGGTCAAGTGAAATTAGTCGATATTCGTGATGCTCGACCGGGTTCTGAAAAAATCCCTTGGTTTTGGAAGATGGAACAAGGAGGTGGCGTATTGATTTCCAACGCCTCTTACCCATTAAGTGTCAGTCAATATTTATTTGGTACAGGATTTGATGAATATAACGGCTTATGTGTAGAACATGGAGAAGGTCTGACGGATGAAGAGTGTATGGTCAACCTGAAGAAGAAAGACCTTTTCATCAGTTTATTCCTTACGACAAAAATGGATTTTACTAGTACGTATACCATCGTTGGAGAAAAAGGCACGATCATCATCCCTAACTATTGGAAAACAGACCATTATACGATCCAGATGAACAACGGAGAAGTGTTAACAAAAGATTTTCCAATGGATAGTGAATTTGTCTTTGAGATCCGTCATGTCGCCGATTTACTTTCCTCAGGTAAGAAGCAAGATACGGTGGTCGATCCAAACATGACGATTACAAATGTTCAAGTCGTTGATGATCTTTACCATAAGTGGTTTGGGAATGATTGGAAAAACGTGAGGGGATAACCGCTTAGAATAAAGGATCATCAGATTAATAGTAGAATAGTAGTCACATTTTTGGCAATATGCTAGAGTAAGAATAAAAAGGTGAAAGGGGAATTGTATGGTTGATTGGTTACTGAAGCTAGAACCTTGGCAGCAAGCGTTGACGGGTACGGCGTTTACTTATTTTATGACTGCGCTTGGGGCTGGCTTAGTTTTTTTCTTTAAAGAAATCAAAAAAGATGTACTCAATTTGATGTTAGGTTTCGCTTCGGGTGTGATGATCGCCGCCAGTTTTTGGTCTTTATTAGATCCGGCAATCACAAAAGCAGAAGAAAATGGTGATATTGCTTGGCTTGTGGTGAGTATTGGTTTTGGGCTAGGGGGATTATTTTTATACATTGCCGACAAAACCTTACCACACATGCATTTTGGTCCAGCACACGAAAAAGAAGGCTTACCAACACATTTAAAACGCACGATTTTGCTTGTCTTTTCCATTACCTTGCATAATATTCCAGAAGGTTTAGCAGTAGGTGTTGCATTTGGTGCAGCGGCAACTGCAGATAATCCAACGACTGCGGTGCTAGCAGCGATCTCTGTTGCGTTAGGGATTGGTATTCAAAACTTTCCAGAAGGTGCGGCTGTTTCGATTCCTCTCCGACAAGAAGGATTAAGTCGAACAAAAGCCTTTGTCTATGGGCAAGCTTCAGGAGTGGTTGAACCGATTGCTGGAGTCATCGGGGCAATCTTAGTGACAAAAGTTGCAGTCTTACTGCCTTATGCCTTAGCTTTTGCTGCGGGTGCAATGATTTACGTCGTCGTGGAAGAACTGATTCCTGAAGCGCAACAAACACTTTCAAGTAAACGACACTATGCAGTTTTTGGTGTTATGACTGGTTTTATTATCATGATGATCTTAGATGTAGCATTAGGTTAAATGATATATCATTTAAAAGAAGTAAAAAAAGAGGCAGAAATTTTCTGCCTCTTTTTGTTTTTCATTTAGGAAAATAGTATTAGTAGTATTTTCTTTGTTGCGTGGTGCGAGTGATCCAACGGACTAACCAAATCGCAATGGCTACTGGAATCAACAATTTAATACCTAACCATAATAAACCACTGATCACGCCAACGAATAGATTGAGGACAAAGCTAGCTACGACGAAACCTACCACTAATAGAATGATTGTTTGAAACGTATTTCTTTTTTGCATGATGATCGCCTCTTTTCTCGTTTGATAAACTTCTCAATAGAAGTTACGCTTGCTGTTTTCTATATAGTAAGTATAGCAAGGATTGATTGACTTAACCTCCACCCAGAGCCCGATTTCTACTTGCTACTTTGGTGTGAAAAGGTTGCTTTTTTGCCCTTATTACGAATAAAATGAAGCGAAAGGAGAGGAAAGTCATGCCGAAAAATCGACTAGAGGCCTTTACAGACGCCGTGATCGCTATTATTATGACGATTTTAGTGTTGGAGCTACATGAACCACACTCAGATACCTTGGAAGCGCTAGTTGCACTTGTGCCACGTTTTTTTATTTATATCATTAGTTTCTTTACCCTGGGCATTTATTGGAATAACCACCATCATTTGTTTCAAGCCGTCCACAAAGTGAATGGGCGAGTGCTCTGGGTGAATAGCTTTTTTATTTTTTTCCTGTCGCTGTTTCCATTCGTTACTTCATGGATCAGCGAATACAGTAACAGTCTTGTTCCTGAAATGACCTATGGTATAGTGATATTAGGAGCTAATCTCACGTATTATTTGTTAGCAAGGACATTAGTTGCCTCAGAGGAAGACGAGAATGCATCTATCAAAGAGTTGTTTGGCAATTATCGTAAATCCTACGTATCTATTGGTTTGAATGTCGTGGGATTGATTCTCGGATATTTGATCGCGCCCATCGCAGTATTAATAGTCAATGTCTTGATTTTGGTTACTTGGTTGATCCCAAGTCGTAAAATTGAAGCATACTATCGCTAGATACTTGAATAACATAGTCAATCAAAAGACACAGAATAGTTAGGAAATACTCCTTTCCTGTTCTCTGTTTTTTTTTGTATGCTTTTGACTCGTTTAACGATTATAAAAAAATTTAACAGAAACATAAGTAAAAAATAAAAAAACAATCGAATTTTTTAGGCACAATGATAGTTAAAGAGGGATGCATATGAGAAAACGAAAAAAATTTTATCCAGCAATCATTACAAGTTTTATTACCGTACTTATTTATGTAGAGCAATCGAGGTGTAATTTGCTCGTTCTCCTGTTGTCAGTTTTACTTACTGTCATCGTCACGCTTAAAGGATAGACGATACAAAGAAGTAAACAAACTTGAGCTCGATCGGTCACAAGGTCAAAGATGACGGATTTTGTGGACAAATAGAAAGAGCTAATGAGTTATCCACTGTGGATAACTCATTATTAAATCAAAAATTTAGATAACAAGCACATTTATTTTTTGTTGTTATTTTAAATAACATAGATAAAACGATACTAAAGGATGGACAGATATTCGTTGGATCTCAAAAAAAAGCAAACTGAAAGGAAGAGGAATTTCTTCGTTTCAGTTTGCTTTTTTGTAGTATAAATATAAATCTATATTTACCCCCACAGGGTATGTCAGCGTGTGTTGTAAGGTTCTCCTTCAATGGATACATTGTTTTTATAGGCAAAGTAGCGATCATTTTTTTTCGCAATGCCAAATGTATCAGAAACATGAATGTTTTGTGGAGAAAATTTTATTGCTGGAATCGAGAATGATTGCTCTTTTGGATCAGTTACTCTGATTTCAAACGATAGTTCATTTTCATCTTCTTTTGTTAGTACGATATGAGGTGTATCATTAAAATTGATTTCTGTTACTTCGTAGATGCCTAAAAAATCGACCGAGTCACCAATGCTTTTCAATAACTGATTTTTTGTAGGAACATATTCCATTTTAATTTCTTCTGTTTGGATCATTTCAGCTTTGGAGGTAACATCTCGAACAGGAGAATTCAAAAAATGAATAAAAGAAAATAAACCGACACATGCAAACAAGCTACTGATAATTAAAATAATTTTCTTCATTTTCCTTACTTTTTGTCCTTTCTGTGTTCTCCAACGTATATGTCTGATGTTAAAATCAAAAAAACTTTATGTAACAATAAATTTTATTTTTTTTTTGTTATTAAAAATGATTTCTTTCATAGTATAAATTTAAAATACAAAAAAATAAAGCAGATTTCACAAATTCTTTGACTAGATGAAAAGCTTTTAATTTTAGATAGCTAAAACTATCTATATTATTACAAATAATGGTGGTTATTATTAATTAATTATAATATTTAATTAGTTATTTAATGATTGATGGGAATTTCTGTCTGTTTAAGCGATGAAAATTGGTGTTATACTAGATAAAGTAAATTCGTTTAAATTTTTCTCTGGAAAACTCTCCTTTTACTTCTAATAGTTGATTTCTTTGATACTTCTTATAATAGACAAGACATCCTTAAGGCGAAAACGATTTTTATATACATTTCAAAATAAGGAGGTTTTTTATGGTTAAATCTTATTTTACATTTAACAAAATTCAAGAAAATCCATTTCGTATCATGAATCTGATGGTGCTGATCTTTCTCGTTTTATGGATCGGTTACATCAATCATAATTTTTTGATTTCAAGTTTCTCTTCTCTAGGTATCTTTACCTTCTTTTACTACCAGAACATTCCGATGAAGCAATTACTAAAGCGCCTATTTTTGATTGGTTGCGGTCTATTACTGGCTTTTACATTAGGGCTATTGTCGACGTATGTCATCTGGCTTGAACCATTTGCTGTTGGAGCAGTTGCTTTTTTCAGTCGGTTTATTTTGCGTTTGTTCCATATTTCTAAACCAGGGGGCTTATTCTTTGCGATGTTAGCGGCTATGGGAACGAGTATGTCCGTTCCATTTTCTCATTTGCCGACAGTAGCTTCTTTTTTCTTTATGGGTGTTGTGTTTGCTTTGATTGCTGCATTTCTAACGAAAAAAATGGATTCGCGCCCGGAACAGGAAGTGATAAAGGTATCTTTGAAGGAGCGTTTTCACCAAGAACCTTTAGTGATCATTGATTCGATTTTTTACAGCGCTGCATTATTCCTTTCCGTTTATGTGAGCCATGGCTTGAACATGAAAAATCCTTATTGGCTGACACTGTCTTGTGCCTCGATTTTATTAGCTGAGAATTTAGATGCGATGAAACATCGGCAAGTGCAATATTTGATTGGTTCGATGTTAGGGTTGTGTTTATCGGCTGTCTTATCACTGATTCCTTTTTCCCAACTTGAAACGATTTTTTTAATTACGTTTCTTTATGGTATTTCTCAGTTTTTAGTTGCCCGAAATTATGCAGTGGCGAATATTTTCTTGAACCCCATGGCATTGATGCTTTCGACATTGGTCAGGAACACGTACTTGATCTCATTGATCGAGTATCGTTTTATTGGTATCGTCATCGGTAGTTTCATTGGTCTAGGTGTAGCCTGGATAATGAATATCGGTCTGCAACATTACTTAGCAGTTGTGAAAGAAAAATATGAAACATGACAAAGAAAGGCGGTCACGACAATGAAGTCGGATCGCCTTTCCTTGTTCGTTACTAAAGCTGTTCCCCATTGGTTTCAATCACTTGTTGGTACCAAGCAAAGGAATCTTTTTTCAAACGTTGTAAGGTTCCTTTACCGGTATTATCCTTATCGACATAGATCATGCCATAGCGTTTTTCCATTTCACCACTGCCAAAGCTGACGATATCGATGATTCCCCAAGGTGTGTAACCAATTAATGGTACGCCATCTTCAACTACTGCTTTTTTCATTTGTTCGATGTGTTCTCTTAAATAATTGATCCGGTAGTCATCATGGATCTCATTTGAATCAGTTAACTGATCGTAGGCACCAAAACCATTTTCAACGATAAACAGGGGGAGATCATAACGCTGGTACACCGTATTCAATACATAACGTAACCCAACAGGATCAATCGGCCAGCCCCAGTCAGAAGCAGTAATATAAGGATTTTTAACTAGTTTTGCTGAAGGAATATCTTCTGTTTGTCTGCCCTCAACATCGGGAAGAGTTGTGATCGTTCCCGACATATAATAGCTAAAACCGATATAGTCAACAGTTCCTTGACGTAAAATTTGTCGTTCTTTCTCGCTAATATCGATTGTGAGCCCTTTTTGTTCCCAATACTTTTCTGTGTAGGTAGGGATTTCTCCGCGTACATGGACATCACTGTAGAAGAAACGACGTTCATTTGCTTTGACTGAAGCAATCATATCTTCTGGCGCACAGGAGTAGGGATAGATTGGAACGTAAGCCATCATACAACCAATCTGAAAATTGGGATTGATCTTTTTCCCTTCATTGACAGCCCAAGCACTGGCAATCAGTTCGTTGACTCCTGCTTGGAATACTAAGGCCTCTTTATCTTGGTCATCTTCAATGATCATGGCTGAATTGGTCCAAACATGAACGGGCTCTTGTCCGTCCGCCTGATTATTGATTTCATTGAAGGTCATCCAGTAAGTTACTTTGTCTTTGTAACGGTCAAATACGCACTGAGCAAATTTAACAAATAAAGGAATGACCGCTTTATTGGCAAAGCCACCAAAATCTTCATAAATGGCATAAGGAATCTCAAAATGAGACAACGTAACTACCGGTTCGATCCCGTTTTTTAAGCATTCATCAAAAAGATCATCGTAAAATTTTAATCCTTGTTCATTCGGTGTTTCTTCTTGACCAGTAGGAAAGATCCGACTCCATGAAATGGAAGTGCGTAGACATTTTAAGCCTAGTTCTTTAAATAATTGGATGTCTTCTTTGTAACGATGGTAAAAATCAATGGCCTCGTGATTTGGGTAATATTCCCCTTCGATGATGCCTTTAGTGATCTTCCGCGGAATCCCATTTCCGCCAGCAGTCATAACATCAGCGATACTTGGACCTCGTCCATCAATATTCCAAGCACCTTCTGCTTGATGAGCAGCAATTGCGCCTCCCCATAAAAAATCTTTGGGTAACTCTCTATTCATACAAATTCCTCCTAAGTTTCAGTGATTCTCAAGTTATATCTCTGTGCGTTGTGCGCGGTTGGAAGCCATGACAAAAGGTAGGTAAATCAAAACGGAAATCGCTAAACAAAGTACGCCTATTACAATTCCCATGATATTCCCACCAGTTCCTAAAAACAAATTGATGATTCCTGGGGTGGTCCAAGGTAAACCAATCGCTGGTGATGGCATGATTGGCCAGACGACTGTGACGAAGTAACCGACCAGAATATTGACCATCGGTGTTAAAACAAAAGGAATGATCATAATTGGATTTAAGACGATCGGTAGTCCAAAAATCATCGGTTCATTGATTTGAAAAATACCTGGTACAAAAGATAGTTTGGCGATTTCGCGATATTCAGGTCGTCGTGAAGCAATAAAAATCGCAATGATCAAGCCTAAGGTCATACCCGTTCCACCCATGTTTGCAAACATATCGTTCAAGATGCCCCAAGTTTCCTTGTAAGGGACATCCCACAGCGAACCACCATCATTGATGAATTGGAGATTGGCTAAGTCTTGCTCGGTAAAAATCGCTGAACGAACAGCATTCAATGTGTTTGGACCATGAATACCAATAGAAAATAGCAGTGTCTGAATAAAAGCTAAGAGTAGGACGCCAAACACATTCCCACCTAAGTCACGTAAAGGTGCTTGGATACCGGCATAAATCAACTCGTTGATTCCTTCAGGCGCGATCATCAAGACGAAGAAGTTGATCAAAGCTGACATAGAAACAACGATAATGATTGGGATCATTCCAGAAAAAGAGCGAGAAACAGCTGGTGGAACGAGTTCAGGCATCTTGATTTGTAATTTCTTGACTTTGAATAATTTCGGTAAGAATTCGCCAACCAAGCAAGCGACAATCATCGCAACGAATAAACCTTGAGCACCCAAATATTGCGTCGAGATGACATTCATTTCATCGACTGCGAAAGAAGTAGGGTAAAAAATCATAAAGCAAGCGACACTAGTTAGCCCAACTAAGGTTGCATCAGCTTCGAAATGTTTTGCCAACAGCTGAGCGACTAAAAAAGCAATAAACAAACTCATGATATTGATTGTGCCATTTGCTACAGAAGCAAGGACTTGTTGTGCACTTTCTAAATTTGGAAAAATACGTGAAAGTTGAAATAATTGCACGATAAAACTGTCTTTTGAAAATAAAATATTATTGACTAGGATGACTAATGAAGAAGAAATCGTCAATGGAAAAATAAGCATGAATGCATCTCGAACGGCTGCAATATGTCGTTGGTTGTTTAACCGTGTTGCAATAGGAACAAGACTTCGATCTAATAAATCATTGAATTTTTGCATAAGAATAACACCTTTCGCTATATGATGGATTCATTATAGCGAAAGGTGTGAAAGAAAAGTAAGCGCATTCTTATTTAGGATAAAAATTTGGAACAATGAAAATTATTTCGTGGTAGGAACATAGTGTTCCAAATTGAGTGGTGAATCATTCATCCTCTAAATAACCGATCAGTGTTTCAAGGATCGCCATGGAAGGTAGCTGACTAGTCAAATCAAGAAAGATGTCTTTCCGTTCTTCTTTAATGGCATAGCCAATTGAGTAATCACACAATTGGGCCAATGAACTTTCTTTATGAGCGGTAATACAATACTTATGCACGCTATCCGCATGAGCTAAACCTGAAATTACTTCGATCAGTTCTTTTGTTTCACCTGAAACACTCAAAAAGACTAACGCATTTTTTTGATCTGGACGCAAAAAGCTACGAATCGGATAAGTCAGTTCATCTAAGCTAATACAAAAGTAACCAATATTCGCTAATTTTCGTGCCACATATTGCGCTAATGCTCCCGAAGCCCCCATGCCCATAAATAGGATAAAATCAGCTTGACGCAATGTTTTTGCCATTTTTTTGATTTGATATTCAATATCGGGATGAAAAATCGTCATGTTCAACTGATTGATTCGTTCTTCTAACATTAATTGCTTGTCATCTGTTTCATAATGGGCTTTTTCCAAATGATTTTTAATATAAAAACGAAATTCCGGAAATGAATCAAAGCCGACTTTTTGGATAAAACGAAAGACAGAAGTTGACGAAACATGCGCATCCGTCGCAATATCTCGTACCCGCATATAAGGTATTTTCTCAAGGTTATTAACGATAAAGCGGTAAATCTCTTGTTCAACGGCAGACAATTTATTTAAGTTAAGACTTTCAAAGATAGCCATGTGTTTACCTCAAGATTCTTTTTCTTTAGAGTATAGCACGATGGAAAGGGTTTTTCTAAAAAAATTGGAAATGGCATCGTGAGAAGACTACATATTGAACCGCTTCTCTAGTTTTTGTTTGTGGTGATGAATGATTTCTTCGAAGGATAGGTCATATTTATCAGCAAGAATCAGAACATTATCTAAGACATCACCCAATTCCTCCATCAGATTTTCGTTGTAAAAATCAATTGTTTGTATAGATTCATCCGGACGATCACGACCGATTTCGAGACTTCGAACCGCTCTTGAAACTTCGCCAACTTCTTCAGTTAAAAAGCCGATACGGATAAATGGATCGTAGTCGTACCACTTTCTTTTTTTATAAAAATCAACCACCCAGTCGTTGTATTCTTTTATGTTCATGTTGAGGTTAACCACCTTTCAATTATATAATAGCATAAGCTGAAAAAAAATTGGAAGGGGTTTCGGAAATGAAGATTGCAGTCTATTGCGGAGCAAGTAAAGGGAATTCTCCAGAATTTGAACGAGTAACGAGAAGCTTAGGTGAGTGGATCGGGAAGAATGAGTATCAGTTGGTTTATGGTGGTGGAAACGCTGGTTTGAAGGGGATTATTGCTGATTCAGTACTAGGATCTGGAGGGAAAGTGACAGGTATCATGCCTGACTTTTTGGCAAAACGAGAACTAGCAAAAAAGATGGCACCTCTTTGATGATCGTGTCGTAGATGCACGAACGGAAACAAAAAATGATTGAATTATCAGATGTCTATATTGCGTTACCAGGTGGCCCAGGAACCATCGAAGAAATTACTGAAGTAATCTCTTGGGGGAGGATCGGGCAACATGTCAATCCGTGCGTGTTAATGAATTACAAAGAATTTTTTGATCCTTTAAAGCAGCAGTATCAAGCCATGGTCAATCAAGGCTTTTTAACAAGAGAAGACTTCGATAAAATTTTGTTTGCGGATGCGCTGACAGAAATTCAACCTTTTGTAGATCAGTATATCCCGCCTAAAATCAGGGAGTATAAATAAAATCAATTACATGAATGCTCCTCTTTCACAACGACTAAAATAGTTGGCTGCGCCATCAAGGAATATTTCTCCCGTTTAGAAAAAATTACTTTGATGTCCCATTATTTTATAGGTATGCTTCTTTTACGATCGTTTTATATTTACCAGAGAAAAATTGACAATTACTGGTATGTCCTATAGAATGAAACTACAAATTTAACAGAAAAAGGTGATGAATCCGGCATATCAGATGTTATATAATCAGTAACATGGGTATGACTGGAAGCGAGTAAATAAAATCAATTCAATAGGTAAAAAATTTAGCTGAGACACAGCTTTATTTAGCGTACCTATGTATTTGATTTTATTTTACTCGCATCTTCGCCTTATGCAGGGAAGCCGTAGAGTAAAATCTACGGCTTTTTTCTTTTGTTCAAATTTATAAAAAAAAATGAGGAGATGGAAAACAATGATTGAAACACTTTTAAACAAACCAACACTTTATCAACAAACGAAAGGCGCATTTTGGGATGATCGTCACATCTCAAAACAAATGTTACAAGCACATCTTGACCCTGAATTTGAAGGCGCAAGTCGAAAAGCTGGGTTTATTGATGAATCTATTCGTTGGATCAATACAGTAATTCCGCCGAAAACCTATCCAACGTTATTAGATATTGGCTGTGGTCCGGGAATCTATGCAGAAAAATTTAGTCGATTAGGGTATGAAGTAACGGGGCTTGATTTTTCTAAGCGTTCGATAGCATATGCCAAAAAATCTGCGGAAGACCAACAGTTACCGATTACGTACGATTATGCAGATTATCTGACAATGGATCTAGATAAACAATACGATAGCATCACAATGATCTATTGTGACTTTGGAGCGTTATCAGCGAGTGATAGAAAAAGATTATTAGAAAAGATTTATCAGCATCTAAAACCGACAGGGAAAGTTTTATTGGATGTTTTTTCGATGGCAAGTTATCAGTCATTTGAAGAAAAGCGAGTTTGGGATACTTGTCCAGACGGAGGATTCTGGACAGATGAACCTCATGTAGCATTACAATATAATACAAAATACAACGAACGTGTAACTTTAGAACAAACGACGATCCTTACCGATCATGAAAACAAAAATTATTATCTATGGATGACGTATTTCACAAAAGAAACTCTGCAAAAAGAAATGGAAGCTGCTGGTTTTGTTGTTAGTGGGTTTTACGGGGATGTAAAAGGAAGTCCTTATGATGAGAACTCGCCGACACTAGCAGTAGTGTTAGAAAAGAAAGAATAACAATTTTACTATTAGTCCAAAAGGAAAATATCTAGCATAGATAAAAGCAGGAATCCACAAAAGTCGTTCATCGGATTTTTGTGGATTCTTACTTGTTTTTTGAAGAGGACGGAGGATAGATCTATACAATCGTTTCTACACGAGAAGAGATTTGAATGAACTTATTGGCAAAATTTTTATTTTCCTTGTCATGAGAGGTGAATAAAATGATTTTATTTTGTCTTACGTTCATGAGTGTGTCAAAGATGGCATCCGCAGAGTCTTTGTCGATACTACTCGTACTTTCATCTAGAATCCATATCCTACTGTCTTGGAGTATCATACGGGCAATGAACACGCGTTGTTTTTCGCCCCCCGACAGGTTTGCGCCATTATCAATGATTAAAGAATCCCAGTCTTTGTTTTTAAAAATCGGAGCAAGAAGTGTTGAATTTCTCAGCGCTTCTTTTTTTTCTTCTGAAATCGGTTGACCAAGAGTGATATTGTATTCAAGTGTATTTGAAAAGAGCAAAGTTGTTTGAGAAAGATAAGTGATTTGTTCTCTGACTTGCTTCCCATTCAACTGATCAAGAGGGAAGTCGTTGATATAGATACCATTACTTGCATAAAAGCTCAAGATGGCTTTTATCAGCGTCGATTTTCCAGAACCTGAAGGGCCTTCGATATAACAAATATCTCCTAAATTCAGTGTTTCAGTCAATGACAAATGGATTCTTTTCGCATTTAATGCCATCGTGATTTGCGGATCGGTAAATTTGATGCTAGTGATTGGATCAATTGGTGTGCCGGATAAATCTTCTTGATGTAGTTCTAAGTTTTCTTGAACAAATTGTTGGTTTGCCACGACTGTTCGATAATCGACATTGATTTTGGATAAGTCAGAAAGGGAAGTGAAGAAAACGGGCATTAATATACTAACTACCATCATATTATTTAACTGGAGCTGTTGGTTATACACCAAGTAGCTGATCGTTATAAAAATAATATTTTGAGAAAGTTGGTTGATGAATGAGACAGTATAACTAGTGATTTGAGCAAATTTATTTGTTGCTGCCAAACTTGTGTACATTTTTTTGAGTGTTTTTGAAGTTAGTTGTTTGACAGTATCAAAGCTAGGTAACATTTTAAATTGTTCTGGATTACCCAAGAGCAAAATCAAATCTTTTTGAGCATTGGCATTTTCGTCTTGCATCGTTTTGATTCTTTGATTGAGTGTTTTATTGATAAAAAGATAAGAGAAGATGTTAATAGGGATCAAAAGAAGCGTAATCAGGAAAATAGTTGCATCGAGGGTTAAAAATATACCTAACACGATAAGAATAGAGATGGCTGATTTCAGTACTAAAAAGAAGCTGGTCGTCATAAACATATAGGAGGTATCTACAATTCTGAAAATTCGAGTGACTAGATTACCAGATTCTAAATTGATATATTTCTCAAATTTCAAAGTATATATTTTGGCTAACAAATCGGAAATTGAGTTCAAATTGAATTTTTTTGCAAAATTTTCTCGGTAAATGATCAAACAAACCTGAAAAAGATAAGAGAGTGTCATGGCACCAATTATTAGGAAGATAATAGGAAAAATAGTGGTTGACTGATAACTATTGATACTATTAAGGATGAAGGGAGCAATCAAGGTGGTTAGTACGGTTACTAAAACTAATAACATAGATATAAATAGATATATGTAGCCTTTCTTTGAAAAAAAATTCATTTTCCATTACACTCCTTAAGTACGTGGTTGACAAATCATTATAAAGAATATTATACTTTTATTAGGAAAAAATGGAAAGGTTATTTTTCTCTTTTTTTCATAAATTTGTGAGTGTGTAAAGACAGAAAAATTAGGTAGTTACTTAACAGAATTTATGTTGTTTCGTATGCTCATGCTGATTTTTTGATATGGTTTGAAAACGTAAAGGAGGAATAGTAATGTTCAAAAAACCTGACTTGAAAAGAATTACAGGTACATACGCAGTTCCATGCAACTGTGGGATTATTGCTGGTCAAGGATCGTAAATAGAGATGAGACGATGACAACATGTCTTACCTCAAGAAATAAGCTGAAGATTACGGAAATTGTTCATGCGATTTTTGTGACTTTCAGCTTGTTTTTTGAAAGGGGTTTCAAATGTTTGCTACTTATTTTTGGTGCAGAAAGTAGGCGCTCCCTTCGGTTTACCCTGCGAAAATGAACTTGTGGTTTAAAAAATGAGGTGATTTTATCCGAATCAAAGAGAATCTTCATGCCTATCGATTCAATGAACAATTTATTGTACATAATGTCCTACGTAGTACATGGATATTAGTTGATCAAGAAGAATTAAACAAAATAAAAAAGCAAGATTACAAACATCTACCAATGGCAACCCAGAAAAAGATGGATCTGTTTCAAATCCTTTTAGAAGACCCGATTGAAGTAGAAAAAACGGAGCATGGAATACCAGAGACAGCTTATTTGGTTATGACCCATCAATGTAATTTGAAGTGTGTTTACTGCTATGCAGAAGCCAGTCCTGAAAAGGAATATGAGGATAGTTTAAATTTTGTCGAATGGATCGACGTTCTCAATCAATTGAAGGATTGCGGTGTAAAGAAAATTATCTTTACTGGCGGTGAGGTTGGGTTAAGTAAGGATGCGCTAAAATATATCGATTATGCCAAAAAAATTGGTCTAACTATTGGTTTGATCACGAATGGGACTTTAGTGCGGAATGCAAAAGATGCAGCGTTTCTAGCTGAAAGATGTGCTTCGATCACCATCAGCTTAGATTCGATCGATCAAGTTGCAAATGATAAAAATAGAGGGAAAGGCTGCTATCGCATAGCAATGAGAGGGATTCAAAATCTATTAGACTCGAATTATCCAAATATTGCAGTCAATACGATCATTACCAATAATAATTTCAATAATATTGACGAAACGGTGGAATTTTTAAAGAAGAATAACATCAATTATAAATTAGGCGGATTCAGTGAACTAGGACGTGCAAAAATGGCAGAGATTTCTTTAACTGATAGTGAGAGAACGGAAATCGAGTTAAAACAAAAGAACAAAAATCGTTCACCATTTTTAAAACCTTTCACCATCAAAGAATCCTGTGGACTTGGCGTTGGAGAATTTGCAATCAATCCTGTTGGTGATATATTTGCCTGTAAACTGTTAGAAACTGCTGACTACAAACTGGGAAATATTAGAGAAAAGCAACTTAGCGAGGTTTTTGGCGAAGAGAATATTGCTTTTATTCGCTCTCAAAGCATCAATCATTTAACAAAATGTAATGATTGTTCATTCCGTTACTTATGCGGTGGAGGATGTCGTGCACATCATTATTATGCAACCAATGATACCCAAGGTGTAGACGAAGCAGAGTGTAATTTGATCAAGGAAATCCTAAAGCATCAAATGGTTCGTAGCTGTACAAATGAATAACGAAAAGAGTGGAAGACATGAAACTCAATGAGCACATCACTTATGAAAAAATGGGTAATGACTTATACATCATGGTCGAGGATGAACGTTATGTTTTAGACAATGACGTAGCAATTGATATATTTAATTTGTTAAAGGCTGAATCGACGAAAGAAAACATAAAAGCCTTTGTGCGAGACAAGTATCGTTTAGATCAAGAATTTACAGATGATGAAAAAGATAGTTATGTAGAGGAATTTTTGACCGTACTTAAAATTAATGGAATTATGATTGGATCTTGAAGATCGTTGAATCTAGCAAAATAAGCAGCAACCGATCAAATTTGATGGGTTGCTGCTTATTTTTTCGAGAGGAGACCGATTTGTTCTACTCTCGTTTTTAGTGATGCTGAAAGTAGCACGCCATTGACACGTATGGACGAAAAGTACTAAAAACTACTTCCCCAAACAATTTTTAGTCCCGATTGTTTCATCCACAATAATTGTATTCAGGATAGCAGTCCTTCGTTCGTTTATCAATAATCTAATTTTTGATACAATATAAGATAACGAACCAATCTATATTGTATTACTGAGCTATCCATTATCCAAAGTATAACATCTTTTTCCTTCCGCTCTATTTATTATTTTTTCTCATATTAAAAAAATAGTATACTAAATCAATTTGTTTTTAGATTTGATAAATTATTGAGTTCACTCATAAAAAAATATATTTCAATCTCAAGATAGACTGGTCGAAAATGAATAACCAAGCTATCTTTTCTAAAACTACTAGTACAGAAATCAAAACAGTGTATATTTATCTGTGAGTAAAAAAGTTGCTTTTTCCGTTCTTTTAATGGATTATAAAAATAGATGTTTTTGTACTTTATTTACTCTTTTAAAAATTCAGATAAATCTTTTATTAGCAATAAAATTAATACAGTTTTTTTCTTTGTGTTATTCTTTTAATTGCATGTATAGACTGGAGGAAAAATGTGATCGAGCTAGTAAATGTGTCGAAGCAGTATGAAAAGACCAAGTCGTTGCATAAGATTAGTTTTACTGTAAAACAAGGGGAAGTGATCGGGATCGTTGGGAAAAGTGGTTCTGGGAAATCGACCTTGTTACGTTTATTGAATTTGATGGAAACGCCTACTGAAGGCACAATCAAACTAAATGGTGTAGATGTTCAGTCATTATCAAAAAAAGAGCGCCGGCAGCAACAACAAAAAATAGGCATGATTTTTCAACATCATAACCTACTTGAAAATTTACGTGTTTATGAAAATGTTGCATTACCATTGAAGTTACAAAGGAAAAAAGAGCCTAAAAAAATCAATGATCTACTCGATTTTGTTGGCATGAGTCATAAAGCAGAAAGCTATCCAGTCAAACTTTCTGGCGGAGAAAGACAACGGGTTTCTATTGCAAGAGCGTTAAGTAGAGATCCGCATTTGTTACTTTGTGATGAAGCAACGAGTTCTTTAGATGAAGAAAATACAGAAAGTGTGGTTCGCTTATTACATAAAACACATGCCGAGTTTCAACCGACTATTTTTTTTGTTAGTCATGAACTGGAAACGGTCAAACGCTTATGTAAACGGATCTTAGTCATGGAAAATGGGCATCTGATCGGTGAATTGATGAATGACCCAAAACAGTACGAGGAAGAGGAACTAACTTATTTTGAAAAAATAAAAAGGAGTTTGACTGATGAACTTGCCCACAGCATTGATTGAATATTGGCCGTCTCTAATCAATAGTTTGAAAGAAACGGGCATCATGATGGCGATTTCCATGTTCGTTTGTGTGTTGGGAGGTTTGCCAGTAGGATTAGGTCTATATTTGACAAATCCCAAGGTCAGAGGGACACACCCTTGGTTATACTGGTTACTCAACTTCATTGTGACAGTCGTTCGCTCGTTTCCTTATCTTTTATTAGTGATTGCGTTGATCCCAGTGACGCGATCAATTTTAGGAAAGGCCTTTGGACCTGTTCCTTCATCTATACCACTTAGTATTGTAGCAGTCGCGATTTTTGCTCGTTTAGTGGAGCAAGTGTTGTTAGATGTCCCTGAAGAGATCTATGCCTTATCGAATTCTTTAGGCGCTTCCAGATTTCAATACATCTGGCACTTCTTATTTGTTGAAGCGCGAAGCGGCTTAGTGTTGGCTTATACTACGACAACAGTTAGTATGATCTCTTATTCCACCGTCATGGGTGTCGTAGGTGGTGGCGGAATCGGTGATTTTGCTGTCCGTGTCGGCTATCAACGGTATGAGTATGGTGTCATGTATGTTGCTATTGTGATCATGATCGCTTTGGTCTTCTTTTTACAAATGTTTGGAAATTTTGTTGCACAATCATTAGATAAACGAAAGTAGGAAAAAAGTTATGAAAAAGTTTTATTTATTTGCGTTTGCTTTAGTTGGAGTTCTAGTTTTAGCGGCTTGTGGTGGAAGCAATGAAACCGCAGAAAGTAAAAAAGAAATCACTGTAGCGGTTCAATTGGAATCCTCAAAAGATATTCTAGAAATTGCCAAAAAAGAAGTAGAAAAATCAGGCTACACGATCAATATCATGGAAGTCAGTGATAATGTTGCTTATAATGATGCCGTCCAACATAAGGAAGCAGATGCAAACTTTGCGCAACACGAACCCTTTATGGAACGATTCAATCAAGAAAAAGACGCTGATTTAGTAGCTGTCCAACCAATCTATTATTTTGCCGGCGGATTTTATTCAAAAGAATATGATGATGTTAATGATTTGCCAGAAAATGCAAAAGTCGGTATTCCGAGTGATCCAACAAATGAAGGTCGTGCGCTAGCGATTTTGAATGAGAATGAGATCATTCAATTGAAAGATGGAGTTGGTTTTGATGGTACAGTCGCAGATATTATAGAGAATCCTAAAAATCTTACCTTTGAAAGTATTGATCTTTTGAATCTAGTAAAAGCTTATGATGAAAGTGATATTGCGATGGTCTTTTGTTATCCAGCATATTTGGAACCAGCAAACTTGACGACAGAAGATGCCTTGTTACTTGAAGACGAAGCAGCAAGTAAACATTATGCGTTGCAATTAGTTACTCGAGAGGAAGAAAAAGATAGCGAGAAAATCAAGGTGTTGAAAGAAGCGATGACTACACCAGAAGTCGCTGACTACATCAAAAATAATTCAAAAGGCTCAAATATCCCAGCTTTTTAAACAACGTGCTCACCATAACGAAAAATGTTGTGAGTGATATCTTTAGGTGTTATGTTTTGATAGATTGATTTTCTTGGATAAAATAAAAAAATACAGCCATGTGCTGTATTTTTTTATTTTATCCAAGAAAAGGAATAATTGAAATCATTCGATAAACTTAGTGGACTGTTGATTTTTTGCGGTTATTATCCATTACTTTTTTTTTGTTCATCGTTATGTTTCCATAAAAATATTTTTCCAGAAAAAAGTGTTTTCTTATTGAGATATTTATCAGTTATTCTTTTTAAAGAGCGAGATAGATTATGTTTTATGATTTACTGTATAACGAACTATCCGCTATCAATAAGGAGCTTGAGATGAAAAAAAACAACTTGAAAAAAATTGCAGCAACAAGCATGTTACTTCTTTCGTTAGGAGGACCAGTCGTGACATCTGCGGCAAGTCAATCAACAGGTGATTCGGCGAATATCAGTAATCAGGTAGAAGAACAGTTGACGATCAAAAACGGTGATTTCAATGAGGGTTTGAACCATTGGATCGTTTCTAGTCCAGGTACACAGAATCCAACAATCGAAGAGTTAAGCGGGAATAAATATGCAGTTGCTACTTATGGAGAAAACATTCATCAATATTTGGCACTGAAACCAAACACGACCTATACATTTGGCTATGATGTAGCAGGTAGTGCTGATTTTCCAGCAAAAGTTGAATTTGGTACGATGAATCATGATGAAGGTTTTATTTCGTTAGAAGAAACATCACACAACAATGAAAACTGGACACGTAGAGAATTTACATTTACTACACCTGAAACAGACAATACATACATTATTCGTTTCTCTTCAACAGGAAATGGCTGGGCGAAATTTGACAATATTCAAGTAGAACCAGAAAAAACAGAAACGAGTTTATTGACTGTAGGAACACAAGATCGTGAAGCTTATGCGTATTTAAATCTAGATGCAGAACGTTTCAACAGTTCAGAACGATTGATGGTCTATGTGGATGGTCGTTATCATTTTGAAACCTATAAAGGTAAAGCTTACTATTCATTTACAAGCAAAACCGATGAAGGTACTCAAGTACGTCGTAGCATTTCCGGTGTCAAAGGACAAGTAATCGAAGTCTATACCGCACCAAATTCACCTGGTCACAGCTCAACAGGCAAGCGCTTGTTAGAATCGATCACATTAGAAGAAGATTTAGCAGTGGACACTTCTTTATTAGAACATGCGGTGAAGAATATTCAATTATCAGGAAACAGATTAGACGTTGATTTTGATCGTGCAAGTTTCGAAGGGAACAACCGAATGATCATTCGTAAAAATGGTGCCTATGTCGCAGAAATCCATAAAGGCAAAGTTTATTATGCATCGGTACGTGAAAGAGCAGAGGACAGAGTAAAAGTTAGTAAAACAATTGATTATAAAGCTGGCGATGTAATCTCAGTTGAATTAAGCAGTGGAACACCTGGTGGTTCATCGAATTCGTTGCAAGTATTAGCAACGTATGAAGTAGAATAAATCGATCATAAGAAAAAAGATCAAAAACTTAAAAAGTTTTTGATCTTTTTTTTTGATACGATAAACGGTATTATGTCTCAAGGAGCTAATCCATTGCCTGATAAATCCCCTAGAATATCTTGGTTTTGATGTTTTTTCTTTTAAGAAAAAACATGTTGCAATAGTATACAAATAGTATTTATCAATACAAACGAGATGGGAAAGAAAAAATGAAATTAGTGTAAAATTTTTATTAGGTGCAGCGGCATGTGCAAGTTTCGGCTTATTCTCCGGAGGTAATGATGTAGATGCAGGTACTGTATCAGCTAATGGTGGAATTGACTATAGAGAACTATTTGATAACAGAGAAATAAAAATTAAAAGTGTAGATGATCCTTCTTATGCTCTCACGTGGATATGGGAGACAAATTGGGATGAAGTTAAAATGACTAAGGATACTGAACATGATAGACGAAAATGAATCTTGAAGTATGATGATGCGTCAGGTACCCACATAGTTCAAAGTAAACTACCTTATGTAAATGTTAATGGGATTCAATATGGAAATTTACATTCTTTGTCCGGTTGTGATCAAAATAGTGATAGACTGGTAGGAGCGAGACCATTAGCTAATCCAATTGAAGGACGACAATGGAAAATTCGTCATATGATGACAGATCCACAAAAAGGGGATGCCTATCGATTGATCAATAATCATGAACAGCGAGTATTAAGCCACAGAGGACTTTAATTTGGAGGTAGAAATATTGAGTTACTCAAGAATTTACTAATGCTTCATACCAATACTTTATTATTGAATAAACTAAATCCTTTGGGCCTTTGTATCTTTTCTGATTATGACGATTGTACAAAATGAGGTCTTTTTTCAACTATACGACTTATCAAATGATATTCCAGTTTCCTCAGGAGCTAGAGATGCTTGGAAGCTTTAACAGGTAGAAAAAAACGATTACGAAGATTTGATATCTGAAAAGTACTTTGATTTCAAAAAAGCTAAAGTCGAATTCGAGGAATCGATGCTAATTTAAAGTTAATCAATCGAAGTAGAAGTAAACTTCGATTGATTATTTTTTGTTCTGAATTGATTTTGGCAAACTAAGCCCTAGATCAAGGAAAATATTCATGGTAATTTAGAAAGTTATGATAACCATAAGCGACTCGTTGCATGCTTTTTTTATTACAGTAGTCATTTTTACAGTTAAGTCATTGTATAATTGGCTCTACTCATATCTATTCTATAAATATATTATTGATAATTATGAGTTTTTTATTAGATAACTTATTGGAGGAATTATATGACTAGAAAAATTTACGGCTATGCTCGAGTTTCAACTAAACAACAAGATCTTTCGCGACAGTTAGATTTATTAGAAACTTATCATTGCGAAAAAATATATACTGAAAAAATCAGTGGTGTCCGTGCAAGTCGTCCAGAACTAAATAAACTAAAAAAACGTGTAAAGACCGGTGATCAAATAGTCATTGAAAGCTTCTCACGATTTGGACGTAGCACAAAAGATTTAATTAACCTTGTTTATTTTTTTGAAAAAAAAGGAGTTAAAATAATCAGTATAAAAGAAAATTTTGATACTCAAACTCCTCAGGGAAAATTAATGATCACTGTTTTCCAAGCTTTTAGTCAATTTGAACGAGATATTATTGTTGAAAGGACCCTTGAAGGATTAAACTCTGCACGTGCAAGAGGTAAGGTTGGTGGCCGGCCAAAGGTAGATCAAGACGTTCTTCAAGAATCACTCTCATTACACCTTACAAAAGGATTATCTGTCTCAGAAGTTTGTAAAAAAACTGGGATTAAACAATCAACTTTTTATCGCTATTTAAAACTAGAGAGGAATCTTTCTGAATTGAGTTAGTTCTTATGGCCCAGTATTTTTTAAGTGACCAAAGAAATATATCACTTTATTTGGAAAAATATTTCTGGTATAGTATGATGTAAGTATAAGTCATGTATAATAGTTATTGGCTTAACTTTTAATTCTCAAAAACCTTCGTTTTTAGTAATTTAAATTCGTTATTTATCATTATAAATAGGGAACCTAATCTAATCACTTTTTCAAGACATCTGATGGTATCAGATGTCTTTTTTTTGTGCTGTCCTTAAAACGAAGATTTTTGAGACATCTAAGAATATAGGAGGAGGGGTATGAAACACTTAAAAAGATGCATATTAAGTATAGGTGTAGTATTGATTCAAGTTTATGCACCACTAGTTGTTCATGGGACAGAAGTACACTCGGTGGAAACTGAAGGAACAATTGGTTTTACTGGGGTATATGAAACACCAGGAATACCAGAGCCAGCACCAGAAGTTGAGGTAAAACCAAGCTTTCCCAAAGAAATTGTTCAATCACCATCAGAAGTGCGAAAGAGTGAACATAAAAAATTACCTCAAACGAACGAGAGTCAGATGAGTGCTTGGAAAATATTGGGCATTCTGATCATCGTAGTCATACTTGGCTTTTGGTTTTGGAAAAAACAAAAAGAAAAAAACAATCAAAGAAAGTAGGATTTAAATATATGAAATTCGTTAGATTAGCAACCATTGCAACATTATCAACTACTATTTTCGCCGGAGGAGCGATTTCTGCGTTTGCCGACGAGACTCGTCAAGTGACGACCAACGGAAATATCGAATTTACACCTAGTACAGACGAACCAGAAATCGTTGTTCCACCATTAGAAGAACCAGATGTAGAGATTGAACCAGAAGTACCCGGAACCACGGGTCCTTTGTCAATTGTAAAGGCTGCGACAATGAATTTTGGTTCACAAGTGATTTCAAATCAAGATCAAACGTACAATATGATTGCAGAAAGACAACAGAAGACCGGGACGACTGGTGAGGAAAATAAAGTTCCTTTTGCCAGTTTTGCACAAGTTTCTGATACTAGAGGAAGCAATGCAGGCTGGGATTTGAAAGTCAGTCTAAGTGACTTTCAAGCGGGAAATACGCAAAACGCTATCTTGAGAGGAGCCAAAGTCACTTTAAAGGATCCACAAATTCGATACATGGGGAACAATCAAGAGTTAGCTCCAGCTGCACATGCAAATACTTTGGAATTGGAGCCTAATAGTGGCGCAGTTTCAGTTATGACCGCTGAGTCAAGTAAAGGAGCAGGGCGTTCATCTGTTGTTTGGGGAAATCAACCAGACTTAGATGCCCAATTTGAGGCAGATCCAAGTGCAACTGTGACAAACAATGCCATTCAATTATTTGTACCTGGCGCGTCAGCCAAAGACGCGACCACCTATACCTCAACATTGACATGGGAATTAACGACTACACCAGGTAGCGATGTAGGAGCCTAATAGATTGGTGTATCTAATGATGGATTAGGGTCATGACTAAAGTAGCGTTACATAATATGTAGCGCTGCTTTTTTGAATGAAACATCGAAGGAGTGTGTTTGATGATAAAAAGTACGATATATCAAATAAAGAGGAGGATTCAATGGAGTGGACGATTACTTATTATGTTAGCGTTTTTGTTCTCTCCAATTCTTGTTTCTGCAGAAGAAAATTTAAGTTTTTATGTCACACCAGAGTTTCCAGAGAGTCAAGTAGAAGGAAGTGGCCGTTACTTCGACCTTAACAGTGAACCTGGAAGTACAGAGGAATTGACACTGAAAATTCAAAATGCTAATGATCAAGCAAAGACGATTGAAATCACGGCTCATACGGCATTTACTAATGTCCAAGGAGTGGTGGAATATGGTAAAGATGCCGAAAAAGCAGACCCAACCTTACCCTATTCTTTGGCAGACTTAATTGAACCCCCAGTCCCTATTGAGCTTGCAGGAAACGAAACAAAGACTGTCAAAGTAATGCTAAACATGCCTAAAGAAGCTTTTTCAGGGTTTTTAGCGGGAGGCTTAAGAATTGCAGAGGTGAAAGAAAAGCCACAGGAAACAGAAACAAGTGGAGAAGGAGTGGCGATCAAAAATGAATTTGCCTATGTCATAGGTGTAGTGGTGAGTAATGATCGCTCTGCCGTAAAACCTGATTTAGATTTATTGGATGTCTTTGCCGATCAACTCAACTATCGCAATGTTATCAGTGCGAACTTACAGAACTTTACACCTACCTTTGTCAATCATTTAGAAGTAGAAGCAACGGTACAAAAAGAAGGGGAGAACGATATTCTCTATCGAGCTAAGCAAGAACAGATGCAAATGGCACCTAATTCTAATTTCAACTTCCCCATCTCTTTAGAAGGGGATCGCTTTCGAAGTGGCGACTACGTGTTGAAAATGACGGCACGTTCAGGAGAAGAGGAATGGCAATGGGAACGGAAATTTACCATTGAAGCAGATACAGCCCGAGCATTGAATCAGCAAGATGTCACAATTGATACGAGTATTAATTGGTGGCTCGTTGCCGCGGTCATCCTGATTCTTTTCTTATTGTTGATTATTGTTTGGTTACTTATTAAGAAGCAAAGAGCTAAAAATAAGGAGGACCAGTGAGATGAAAATTAAAAAAGTCTTGGTCGTGGCAAGTGTTAGTCTTCTTTGTTTCCCTTTGCTCTTTTTCTCAGTGATTTCAACGAGTATGCCTGTGTTTGCCATTGAGAATTCTGTGGAACTATCGAGAGAATCAGAATTGATGGATCCACTGACCAATACAACAGAAACAAAAGCGCCCATTTTTTCATTCGAAGAAAATCAAGAGCCATCTATAGCAAATAAACAGTTTCAATTAGTCGTACGTTCCAGTCAAGATGTTTCCGAGTTTGTGTTGAATCTCCCAGAGGGAGTCAGTATCGTAGAAGACAAATCTGCTGATAGTAAGTTCACTAATATAGAAGGAGGCCAGTGGCAAGTACGGACGAATTCTCCACAAATGATCTTTTCCATTCCACTAGTTGTAGAAAAAGCAGGAGCCTATGAGATAGCTGTCGGAGAATCAAAAATGACGCTTAACATTCAATCAGAGGAGAGTCAACAACCCAGTGAACAAGAAGTCACTTCCTCGGAAGAAAAAGAAACAGCGAAGACCGAAGAATCAACAGTCGAAGAAGAAGCGAGTGTATCAAGTGATGAAAAATCATCAACCACAGATACTTCGCAAAATGATCCAGAACAAGTAACAGAAAGCGCTCGGTCAACAAAAGAAGCGAGTGTTCAAGATGTGGCGAATTGGGAAGAGTTTATCCGTGCATTTGTAGATCCGTCAATAACAACGATTAATGTTGTTTCTGATTTTCAAACACCAGATAATCCTCGACTCAATCTAACGGATATTACAACAGGTGGAACGAATAATCCTAATGGTGGGACAGCATTTGTTTATCTTAATGTAGCTAATATCTCTAGAAATCTAACGGTCGAAGGAAATGGCCATCAAATTGATTTTCGCGCAATCACTTTATGTTTTAACAATATTACGGCTAATTCTTCAACTCCTTGGAATATCGCGTTAAAAGATTTAGAGATATACCACGGAAACTATTATGGACCGTTGACTTTCAATGATTTGAACGTGACGAATCAAACTGCTAGTCAGATCACTTACCATAATATTACGAACTACGGAAATCAACTGATTCATTCACCTTACAGTAGTATTAAAATCTCAGGTAAATCAAGTAGTAAACAAGTATCAGAGTATACTTCCTCTTTTGGTACGTGGCGCATCAATGCACTAGATCAAACGAATATCTATGCTTCAAATTTAACGATAGTTGAAGGTGCTGAGGTTGAATTAGAAACAATTAGCGCAGGTAATTTAGATTTAGGAGGAGTAGTACACCCCAATAACAACTTTAGAATGGAAAAAAATTCATCTTTAAATGCTGTATCAAAAGGAAATGCTGGCGAAGCTGATGGAACAAGTTTACTCGTTCGAAGAGGCAGTGTTGAAATAGATGAGGGTGCAAAGCTGAACTTAGTACCACAAAATCTAAGATCAGCAATTTCTTTACGTACTGCGAACTCATCGCTCAGAATAAAAGAAAAAGGCGTCCTTACCATCGATTCTCAAGGAACAAAGGCGAATGCTAATGGTGCCCTATATAATATTATTTGGATGGCGGCAGGAAGTAATCTACTAGTAGAAAGCGGGAGTACACTGAATATTTTTGCTACTGAAATGGCTGCCTCACCATCGAATCTTTTACATGTTAATGGGAATGCCACGGTATCCATCGGCAAAGATGCCACCTTGAATATAAAAAGTGACAGCACCTCAAATGATCAAAATTTGATGTACTTCGCTTCTGCTGGGTCAACTTTTGAATTTTCTGATGCTCAAGAAGTCAATTTGGAACGAACTGGAACGATTGCCGGAACGTCGACCGCCAACGGATTGATTAATATCGCAGGAAGTACCGGTCTATTAGATATCGATGTCCAATCAGTGAAACAATGGGCAAGAGGAAATTTTGAAGAGATACCTGATCATTCATGGACACCTATCTTCAATTTGAATCTACGCTATACAGGAATTGTACCTAGGATTAACGATGATATTTCTTCTATTCCACAAGAAACAGCGGATAGTTTTAAACAATATTTCACTACGCAAAATGTCCAACGGGTTTTATTTGAAAAAATTCCAGATGTCGAAGTCACGATTGATCCGTTAACAGAAGATCCGAAGGAAGTGAATTCTCATACGATTACTGGAAAGGCGAATCCTAATAGTGTGATCCGCTTCTCAGGAGATCCGGCGATTCCTGCAGGCTCTATTCCTTCGCCTGATATTTCTGAAAGTGAAAAGTATCATACAACGGCGGATGAAAATGGGGATTATCGCTATGAATTACCGGAAGATCGACGATTCACTGCTGGAAATACCGTGACAGCCTATGCTTTTTTGAATGGGAAAAATGATACCGCTAGTACAATGGTAGAGGAAAAAATTGTGGTGGCACCTGTGGATCCATTAGATCCTGAAACGGAAGTTGAACCGGAGAATAAACCAGAAATTCCAGAAGATCAAGGACGTTTGAGTCTAGATTTTGTGTCCCGATTTAACTTTGAGACACAAAAAATATCTGTTAGTGATAAAACGTATTACGCCCAACCACAACGGTTATTAAATGAAGATGGAACGGTTAACGAGACGGAAGAACGTCCAAACTATGTGCAGATCAGTGACCGTCGTGCCGCCAATGAGCGCAATGGATGGCAAATATCGGTTACTCAGAACGGACAATTCCGTAATGAAAGCGGACATGAATTGATTGGGTCTGAAATCCAGTTATTCAATCAAGAACTAGTGACTGCACAAGGCGGGACTAAACCTGAACTACAGGAAGAACCTGTACAAAGAATCGTACCAAATACAAGGAAAGTACTCATACAAGCAAACGGAGAATCTGGTACAGGAACGTGGATCTATCGTTTTGGGGATCAACAAACGGCAGATAAAAGTGTCAGTCTCTATGTCCCTGGAGGGACAAATCCAGAAGCAACTAGTTATTCGACCAAGCTGACATGGGAATTAAGTGCAGTTCCTGGTAATTAAAGGAAAGAGAATCGTTCTCTTTCCTTTCTTTGTATAGGAGTAAATTCAGGGAAACTCGTTTTAGTTTGTTTAGAAGGTTCAAGTTTGAACTTACATAAATCATCAATATATATAATTTATCCTTAGTAGGATAATTCATATTTAATGAATAAAATTTTGAGTAAAATACGATTATGCTCTAAAAAGAACACTTTATGAAAAAAATAACTTATCCTTTTATATTCATATTATAATTTTCTTAAAGAAAGGAATGAAGGATATGAAGAGAATAAAGTAAATATTGTGAATAAGTTAAAAGAAATATATATCATTTAACCGCTGAAGTTTCTACTCAATAAAGATAAGATGATGAAAAAAAGTTGATAGAAAGTGATTAAATAATAGAAAGGAATTTTCTCAAACATGAATTATTTAAAAGATTATCGTTTATGGTTATGTCTTGTAGGAATCGTTGGGTTAGGATTTTTATCAAGTATTTTTAGTGGCAACCCAGGAGACTATTATTATTCTTTACAGTTACCGCCATTTGCACCGCCTAGCTGGATATTCGGACCGATGTGGACCCTTCTATATATTATGATGGGAGGCGCGTTGTATTTAATAATCAATCTACCTTCTACAAAAATGAAGGGCAGATTATTAATCCTATTTGCGATTCAGTTTATTTGTAATTTTTTATGGACGATATTATTCTTTAATTTGAAGAATAGCTTTATTGCAGCTATTGATATCAGCTTACTTTTAGTTTTCTTAACGATTTTACTCTATCAATTGTGGATGAATAGTCGGAAAGCTATGCTATTGATGATTCCCTATTATCTATGGGTAATATTTGCTACTATATTAAATTATTCAATTTATTTTTTGAATTAATTCACGTGGAAATATATCAATATTAGTCTCTAAATAATAAAATTTTTTATTGAATAAAGTATCTTTTGTTGAAATTACTAATACCACACAGACTGAACGATCACTTCAGTTTGTGTGGTATTTTATATAAATAGTCAATTGAATTTAATTTTCAAGTAATTAGTTTTTTCAGACCACGTATGGATACTGGAATAATGTCCCCGTTTTCTAAAGTAACTTCCCGTATTTTTTTATTAATCATTTGAATATTCTGGGTATTTACTACAAATGATTTATGGCAACGAATAAAGTGATGGTTTCTATCTTCAATCTCTTTTATGTTGCCATAGAACTGGAATTGACTATAAGGGAGATGTACCTCTAATTTATGAGGTACACCAGGAGAAGTAGAAAAGTATTGGATATCTTTAACAGGTAAAAATTTGATTTCATCGTTGAATTCGATTTTAAACATCTCTTTTTCTAAAGGAGCTATTTGAAGATCTTTAAATAGCTTACTTAAAATACGTTCGATATTATCTTTCAAATGTAAAATATCTTCCTTGATAATATAATCAGTGGGTTCAATATTATTTTTCAAAATAATCAACGAAAGATCAGTATAAGAAGTGACATAAATTATTTTACCAGATGGATCAAGATCACGAATTTTTTTACCGAGTTCAATCCCATTCAATTCACTGTCCTTCAATTCGATATCTAAAAAATAAATACCAAAAGGAGATGTATTTATTTGAACACTTGTGAGTAAATCTTGGGGATTTGAAGTAACGAAATGGATATAGTAGCCTAAATTTTCAATCATGATTCGATTCTTTATGACAGTAGTTATCATCTCCAGTTGTTTCGGATCATCTTCACATATATATATTGGAATCATTAAAAAAGCTCCTTTTAATGTGTTTGTATATAAATTGTTTGAGAAAAACGCTGATTTTCAATTGAAGTTTCAATCAATAGATAAGGGTTCGTTTTTGCCAAATTATCCAGGATATGCAGACCCAGTCCTTCATTTTTAGGATTGCTCTTCGTAGAAAAACCCTTTTGTTTTAATTGGTTAAGTGGTAGTGTATTGATAGTTGTATTAACTACTCGAATAACTAACGAATTTTTCTTCTTTAAAATTAACAATTCGATTTTTTTCTTTTTTGTCACAGCAGCTCCTTCTGTTGCGTTATCTAAGACAATACCAAGTATACGAACTAAATTAACCGTATGCTTGGAATCAATTTTTACTTCTTCAGGTATGGTTATCTGTAGAGAGATACTTTTCTCTATTGCCATCATCAATTTTAATGACAATAAACTTCTTATTTCCGGTACATTTATTTTATCTAATAAACTAAGATTTACTGGGGTAAGATTCATTATCTCACGTGTAGGAAGTATATTTTGATCGTAATATTTTTGTAGTCCTTCCAGATCCTCTTCAATAATATAACTATTCATCGAAAATAATAGATTCTGATAGTCATGCTTGAATTCCCTAAGTTCTTGATAATTTTTCTCAATATCTCTTATATAATCTTGTTGTAGCTGGATTCGTTGTTCTAATAATTGTTCTTCCATTTTTGCATTTGAAATTTTCCAATAATAAATAAAAATAATTAAACCAATACATAGATATAGAATAAAAAAAGTAGTATTTAATGCAAGAACTTCCGGATTTCCTCCCGAAAAACGAGTATATAAGATAATAATATAATAAGTTGAAAGAATAAATACACCGATTGTACCGATTATTTGGTAATCAATTACATAAGACCAATTATCAAGAGATTTTCTAAAACTATAAGCAAGGATAAAAGACAAAAGAGCTGAAAGCGCAATATGAAAGTATTGCGAGCTGTCTCCGGGTTCGATCACTGGAGAACCAAATACTATAAAATCTCCTATACTTGCTAGATGATCTCCTAGTAGGGAAGATAATAATCCCAAAGTTAAAGCATATACTAAGGGTCGATGTGATGAAGATAAACAATGGAATATCATAGCTAACATAAAAATTGCTATTAGTGTAGAAAAAATCCCAAATAGTGGGTACAAGACACTTAATAAGATAGCATTTAAACAAGTAACAATTAGAAAAAGAGATTTATGTACTATTTGATAATCGATGAGTAATATACAAATTGTATATATGAAATATTGTAAGGCTATAGGCCATAAAAACATAGAATACATCTCCTAATGTGTTTTCTAAAATTATAACATAAAGCTTATAATATAATTTTTTAGTAATTAATTTAACCTTTTTAATTGTATAGAAAATTACGTTTTCTATACAGTTGGATATTTTACAAGTTATATTAAGTTTAATAAGAGTTTTTCTTTTAGTCAGGGTATGTTTTATTGTGATGGTTTATCAATATATATAGAAATGTACTAAAATGAGATTTTCAGTTAGGGTATGATATTTATGCTGTCTGCTATCCTGGCCTATTCTGGCAAGGGGAGGAGGTTGTATTATGAATTACCTTTTCGATATGTTTTTTGCAATCGTAGCAGAAGTAACCGCGCATTACATCTGTAAATGGCTTGATTGCAAAATTATTGCCAAAAAAGACAGTAAGCCTACCTTTAATCTGAATAGAACGTAAAAGAAAACCACTAGCCCGCCAGCTAGTGGTTTTTGGTGTATCATGAATTACCTTTTCGTTAAAACAACTATACCATATCTACTAAAAAATACAATTAGTAGATAATGGACGAATTATCATTACCACTTTGATGAAAAAATGAATAATCATTTACCAACAAGATATTGAAAGGCAGGATCGTACTCTGTTGATGCTTGAGATATTAATACATCCATCTCATCAGTTAAGCTTTGTTTTTTTGAATTGCTGCTTGAAGTTTTTCCTTATCTAAAAATCTAAAAAATTATATCTTCAGGATGTAACCCGTTTTCTTTGAGAAACGCCTTTGAAATTGTTCATACTACTTAATTATCCAAATTTTCTTTCTTCAATTGCCATATTCTTCACCCTCCCCTTTTCTCTTTGTATATACCGTATATACGCTTGTTGATATTAAATCAACTGTATTGTCTCTTATGTCTAATTATATAGAAAGATAAATTTTCCTTTACATTATTGTTTTCAGCTCAGTTCGCAAAGTAAGTGAAATACAAAGTCGCTTATTCCGTGAGTGGAATATAGCTGATACGATAAGAAAATATTTCAAATTAGCGAAACAAGATGAATTAGTTTCTATTGACAGTGAAAGTAAGAAGAGTTGACAAATAAATCAAAGATATCGTCTATACAAGATGTTGCTGTTTTAGAATAGATCTTTTCTCGTAACCATTGTTCAACTAACGAATCAAGCGCAAAATCAATGATTTTTTGCGTTTTTTTTTCGATAATTTGACGGAGTCATTTGGGTTTCACGTTTAAAAAGGCTACTGAAATAATTCGCGTCTTCAAAACCAGCTTCCAAGGCAATATCGATGATTTTCAACTCAGTATGCAGTAACAGGTATTCGGCTTTTTTGATGCGCATTTGATTTAGATACGTAAAAAAAGTCATACGGAAATGTTTTTTAAAGAAACGACAGAAATGCTCTTTGCTATAGCCAATATGACGACTGATTGCTTCAAGAGTGATGGTGTTTTGGTAATTTTCTTCAAGGTATAGAATGATTTTTTTACAGCGATAGGTGTTGAGTTTGTTTTTACTAGCAACTAATTTTGTAGGATTTACCTGAGTACTGCAGCGCGAAAAATGTTTGAGCAGTAAGAATAATTGTGCTTTGATCGTCAGTTCAAAGCGAGATTCTTTCAAGGCAAATGTATCAATGATCGTGATAACAAGTTGTTGGATCTCCAAAATATCTGAGCAATCATTTGTAAAATGGATCGCTACTTGTTCTGGTGAATGGAGCAATGGATCAAGATAAGTTTGCTGAATATGATCAGAAACGCGACTTTCAATGAATGAAGCATCAAATACGATGGCAAAAAATGCACAGGCATTCATTTGATGATTGAGTGCTTCATGTAATTGATTCGCAGGAATAAACATAACCTCTCCTTCGTGAACAACGTAAGTTACTCCTTCTATTTTGACTTCCATGAGTCCTTGATAGACATAAAGAATCTCTAGTTCTCGATGCCAATGGGGGTGGATCATATTTTCCTGATGGGTTGGGTGATTCGTATAGTGAACGGCAATTGGAAACAAACTATCCCCATGTTCGGTCATTTCCTTTAGCGTGGTATCAATATCTTGTTGACTAGGATTGGGGGTAAAAATATCGTTTGGTCTAAACATCACATTTCCTCCATTTTGATCAATATTACAAGGTATTTTGATTAAGATAGCGATTACATGCCGTTGTAAATATCAATATAATCAATTTGTTAATAAGAGGAGGAGGAATAATCATGAAGAAACAACGAGGATTTTTAATACTTGCTTTTATCATGGTGTTTGGAATTACTGGCTGCGGGACGGCACAAAGCGGGTCTTCAGATGATGGTAGTGTAACATTAGAGATTTTCAATATCAAGACAGAAACAGCCGAGCAAATGGATGCCTTAGTGGAGGATTTCGAGAAAGACCATCCGCAAATCAAGATCAACTTGACGACGGTTGGCGGAGGAACTGATGCGACGGCAGCGTTACAATCAAAGTTTTCCTCAGGAGATGAACCGGATATCTTTATGTTGGGTGGCTTAGCAGATACGCAGATTTGGCAACATAAACTCTATGATCTTGGGGAAACGACATTAGCAAAACAAGCAATTGAGGGGACATTAGAGGGGGCTACACTCGACGAGACGGTCTATGGGGTACCAATGAATATCGAAGGATATGGCTGGTTGATCAACCAGGATATTTTTAAACAAGCTGGCATCGATAGTGGATCGATCAACTCATTTGAGGCATTTGAAGAAGCCGTTCAATTATTGGATAGTAAAAAAGACGAACTTGGGCTACAAGGCGTATTTGGTTTTAGTGGGGCAGAAACGTGGGTATCCAGTCAATATAGTTCGAATTTTCTTGCTCCGGAGTTTGAGAACAGCTTAGAAAAGACTTATCAAGCGTCTGAATTAAGCGTAGATTATGCCGAGCAAATGAAAAACTACACCGACTTGGTCATTAAGTACAATGCACAACCAATGGAGGCAATGGATTATAGTACATCTGTTGAAGAATTATTTGCCAGTGAAAAGGTGGCTATCATCCATCAAGGAAATTGGATCGTACCAACATTAGATAGCTTAGATGAGACGTTCACGAAAGAAAAACTAGGGATTCTTCCTATGCAAATCGAAGCATCGGGAGAAAGCAACATCGTGGCGGGGCCAGCTTGGTATTGGGGGGTCAATAAGGATAAAGATCAAGCAGTCATTGATGCGTCGATCGAATTTTTAACGTGGATGTATACGGATGAGCAGGCGATGACAGCAATCGTTGATGAGTTTCAATTTATTCCGGCGTATACCAACTTTTCGAGCGAAGCGATCAATGATCCGTTATCCAAGGAAATCTATACGTATTTAAGCGAAGGTAAAACCGTTCCATGGGTCCATAATTCCTATCCAGATGGATTTGGACAAAATATATTTGGTGTCCAGATCCAAGCGTATGCAGCCGATCGAATCTCTTGGGAGGAATTTATTGATACCTTGCAGACCAGTTGGACACAAGAAAGGAAGTAAGCGGTGATCGGTTGATTTTTATCTAGCGAGATACAAGGAGGGTTCTCATGTTAACAAATCGCACAAAAACTTTTTGGTTATTACTTGCACCAGCGTTATTGGCGTTAGCGATCGTTTTGTTCATTCCATTAATGACAGGGGGGTATTACTCACTCACAAACTGGAATGGCAATACAGTAGGTGAATTCGTTGGATTTGAAAACTATCTTCGGGCATTTAATGATCAAGGATTTATCGACAGTTTACTGTTTACCGCAAAATTCTCATTTTTCAGTGTGATTTTGATCAACATCGTGGCTTTAGGTCTAGCGATGTTCGTGACACAAAAATTAGGTAGATGGACGACTTTTTTCCGAACGATCTTTTTCATGCCAAATCTGATTGGAGGGATCATCCTAGGATTTATTTGGCAGTTTATTTTCAATAAAGCATTTGAAAGTCTAGCAACTATGACGGGTATCAATTTTTTCGCCGGTTGGCTGAACACGCCAGAAACGGGGTTTTGGGGGCTCATTATTTTATTTGTTTGGCAAATGAGTGGCTATATGATGCTGATCTATATCTCATTTCTCAACAATATTCCAGAAGAGATTCTGGAAGCGGCAGATATGGATGGGGCAAATCCTTTGCAAGTCTTTTTCCGTATCAAATTACCCATGTTGATGCCAGCTTTCACCGTCACTTTGTTCTTGACGTTGTCCAACGCATTTAAAATCTATGATCAAAACTTAGCCCTGACACAAGGTGGTCCGTTCAATTCCACCCAAATGGTGGCGATGAATATCTACAATGAAGCATTTGGAATGCGAAAAATGGGGTATGCACAGGCGAAAGCGATGATTTTTCTGGTCATTATCGTGATTATCTCAGTGGTTCAAATCTCACTGACACGGAAAAAGGAGGTCAGCGCATGAAGCAATCAAAAGTGAAACATCCACGACAGGTTAAGAAGTCTCTACTGATTTTTAGCGGATTGTTACTTGCTAGTCTGTGGTTTTATCCATTTTTCTTAGTGGTGATCAATTCATTCAAAACTAAAGCAGAGATATTCCAAAACACACTCACTTTACCAACTGGGCTAACACTTGATAACTATATCGAGTCGTTCGAGCGATTGGATTTTTTCAAAAGTGCAGCTAATTCGTTACTGATAACGATCGGATCACTAGTGTTGATCGTGTTCGTTTCTTCAATGGCGGCCTATGCGTTATCGAGAAACACGAGTCGCTTAAGTTCATTTCTTTATTTTATTGTCGCAATTGGCTTATTGATTCCTTTTCAGGGAATCATGATTCCCTTGATTTCACTTTTTGGGCAAGTCAGTATGCTGAATCAACCAGGCTTGATGGTGATGTATCTAGGATTAGCAACAAGTATGTCGACCTTTTTATATTACGGTGCTTTACGAGGGATTCCGAAATCATTAGATGAAGCGGCATTGATCGATGGGGCAAATACCTTCCAAATCTATTGGCAAGTCATTTTTCCTTTGCTGAAGCCTACGACAGTGACAGTGATCGTGTTGAACGCCTTATGGTTTTGGAATGATTATCTGTTACCTTCATTAAGCATCAACAAAGCAGGGATGTATACAATTCCTTTACAGATGTTTTATTTCTTCGGCGAATTCAATAAGCAGTGGCACTTAGCACTGGCTGCGCTAGTGATCGTCGTCTTACCGATTATTATTTTATTTGTTGTCTTGCAAAAACATGTCGTAAAAGGCATTTCAGATGGCGCAGTGAAGTAGGAGGAAAATAAATGAAGTTTACAAACGGCTATTGGTTGGCAAAAGAAGGATTTCATCTTGAACACCCGAATCATGTCTATAAAGCTCAAGTGAAGGAGGATAACTTAACTCTTTTCTTGCCTTATAAACCGATCCAGACAAGAGGAGATACCTTGAACCTAGGGATGACGACCTTGTCTTTTGAATCACCAAGAGAAGATATTATCAAAGTACAACTGGTGCATCATGACAAAGCACAAATCGGCCCTCATTTTCAACTAAACAGACAGTCATCTTCTGTCATGATCGATATAGAAAATGAAGAATTTTATACGTTTCAATCAGGAAAATTAGTCGCACGAGTGCCGAAAAACGCCACATTCCAAATTGATTTTCTCGCGGAAGGGAAGCTTTTGACGTCTTCTATGCCAAAAGCACAAGCCACGATTCAAAGTAGTGACGGTATCCATTATATGCGGGAACAGTTGTCATTAGATCCGTATGAATATGTCTATGGCTTAGGTGAACGATTCACCCCATTCATCAAAAATGGGCAAATCATTGACTGTTGGAATCAAGATGGCGGTACTGGTAGTGAACAAGCGTATAAAAATATCCCATTTTATTTAACGAACCAAGGGTATGGTGTCTTTGTCAATCATCCTGAAAATGTCTCATTTGAAGTTGGTTCGGAGAATGTTTCACGCACACAATTTAGTGTAGTAGGTGAACGATTGGAATACTATGTCATCTATGGACCCGATATGAAAACGGTCTTAAGAAAATACACTGATTTAACGGGTAAACCCGCATTGCCACCTGCATGGTCGTTTGGTTTGTGGTTATCAACTTCCTTTACGACGGACTATCGTGAAGAAACAGTCATGGGATTTATTGAAGAAATGCAGACACGAGAGATTCCGTTTGATGTCTTTCATTTTGATTGTTTTTGGATGAAAGAATTCGAGTGGTGCGGTTTTGAATGGAATCGCGAGCTGTTTCCAGATCCGCAACAACTGATTGAAAAAATCCATCAGAAGGGCTTGAAGGTCTGCGTATGGATCAACCCGTATATCGGACAAAAAGCGGCGGCCTTTCAAGAGTGTAAAGAGAAAGGCTATTTCATCAAAGATAAACATGGCGAAGTTTGGCAATGGGATCTTTGGCAAGCGGGTCAAGGAATCATTGACTTTACAAATCCAGAAGCGCGTCATTGGTACAAAGAAAGGCTGAAGGAACTCATAGAAATCGGTGTCGATTCCTTCAAGACGGATTTTGGTGAACGTATACCTACGGATGTGAATTATCACGATGGGTCTGATCCGCAAAAAATGCACAACTATTATGCGTATCTTTATAACGAAGTCGTCTTTGAATTATTAGCAGAATTACGCCCAGATGAAGCGGTCGTATTTGCTCGTTCTGCTTCGGTTGGTTCACAAAAATTCCCAGTTCATTGGGGTGGGGACAACTTATCGGAATACCCGTCCATGGCAGAATCATTAAGGGGTGGACTCTCATTTGTGTTATCCGGCTTTGGCTTCTGGAGCCATGACATTGGTGGATTTGAAGAGAATGCGACAGCGGATATTTATAAACGTTGGACACAATTCGGATTACTATCTACTCATAGTCGCTACCACGGCAACATTGAGTATCGAGTGCCATGGAACTTTGGGGAAGAAGCTGTATTGGTCAGTCAACGATTTTCTAAATTAAAAAACCGCTTGATGCCTTATATCTATGAGCAAGCGGTAGAAACAGCGCAAACAGGTATCCCGATGATGCGCCCGGTGATGCTGGAATTTCCAGAAGACTATACGACGCATACGATCGATAAACAGTATATGTTCGGTGAACGGTTGTTGATTGCACCGATTTTCAATGAGCAAGGAAAGGTCACTTTTTATTTACCAGAGGGACGTTGGACGAATTATTTAGATAATCATGTATATGAAGGACAACAATGGCACACACAGACCTATGATTACTTCCACTTACCCCTCATGGTCCGTCCTAATTCATTGATTATTGAAGGTTCCGTGGATACGACCGCTGCATATGACTACACGAAAGACTTGACCGTACATGTCTTTGAGCTGACTGACACAGTGACGCAACAAGTGGTAGATCAACGGGGGGTTCCAGTTGGTACGATCACTGTTACCCCTGAAGATGATAGCTATCAGGTCAAGATAGAAGGGTTATCACATGTTCAAGTCGTGCTTAGAAATCGGAAAGTACAAGGATGGACGGAGCATCCACTAGGCTGTTCCATCCTCGTTGAACACTAGAAGAGTCGTTTGATTTGAGACAACCAAAAAGACGAAACGACACTTTCACATCAACCAATGGGAGTAGGTAGAGTGTGCGTGCTGTTTCGTCTGTCTTGTCTAGCTATCAATGGTGGTTCCGAATGAATGGGAAATCGAAAGAGAGAAATTACTCTCCCATCACCATGACGTGACAGGTTCGGTTTCGTACACGGTTTTGGTCAAAGTCGACAAAGTATTAGAAGAGATAAATGTGGTACTGATACGTATAGATTCACCTTTTATGTAAAAAGTAGGTCGTTGAAGTGATTGGGATGCTTAGTGAGAAAATTTAAATATGATTACAGACTGAGAGCCTAGATACCTCTCAGTCTTTTTGGTATTCATTCCAACTTTTATTGACAAAGAGCCTGTTTCGTATTCCATTAGTTACAAAACAAAAAACTGTGAATCCCTTCATTAACAAAGGATTCACAGTTATTTTGATTATTCTATTCCCACTCCACTATGAAAATAGTATTACTTATGAATTTGTTGAGCTTAAAACTAAAGCTAGTAAACGAGTGATTGCTTTAGATGATGTAACAATTAAATATTTACATGAAAGGAAACAACGGCAAGATGAACAAGGTGGAATTACATTCGTATTGTCATATAATAGCGTTCCAACACAAAAACATACGATTCGGCATACTATAAGAAGACATGCTGACATTGCAAAAGTACACAGTATACGAATACATAGTTTAAGACACTCTCATGAATCTCTCCTTATTAGTATGGGTATGAATGCTCTTTTGGTAAAAGATCGTTTGGGTCATGAAGACATTCAAACTACTTTAGGAACTTACGGGCATTTATATCCCAATACGAATTTTACAGTTGCGGAATCTTTAAATAATTATATAAAGACTGAGATGCCAAAAGAAAGTTTAGTAAAAGATGTTAAGAACCAATTTAAGAAATAAAAGGAGTAGCTGTGATAAAAGTGTGATAATGAAAAGACAAAGAGCCGACAAATGTTGATTAAAAAAATGAAGATCGCACAAAAGGCACCACATTATCTGGTCGCCAATGCAGACCATGGTTCAGAAAGCAATTACCGCTATTTGGAGGAAGAACTTCCCCGGCATACAACAGTTAGGCTTGCTCATTATAGCAATCAACATGATGAAATTGAAAAAAAGCAGTGCCTTATCTACCCAAAATGAAAAGAAAAACAAGGAGCACTCGAAAAATCACATGATTTTCGAGTGTTCCTTGTTTGGGGAGAGAGTGTAACTAATGAACGTATGTCACACTCTGGGGCTATATCAATTCTTAAGCTTATTTAATTCGTCACGCATTTCATTTAATTTGTGAAGTACATCGTCAAAGTCTTTTCTATTCTGCAAAATTAAAGTTTGAATTTGGACAATACAAGAAATTAACATCAAGATAACAATTGAAATAACAACGAAAAAAACAATATTATCCACTTTCATGCTCCTTTCCGTTATCTCCGAAATGAAGAAATTCCAATATTGACGCTTTCGTTTGTTTCCCGCTTTTTTTGTAAATAACTTCTCCGTCAGAAATTTTTATAAGAGTGGGCACTGCATCAATAGATAAGTTTTCAGCAATGTCATCTAATTTCTTTGAATCAATTTTCCTAGCTTCATCAGTATTATAATAGAATATTTTTTCAGAAGCATCATTAAGAACATTTCTGAGTACCGGTTCAAATTCGTGACAATCTGGACAAGTGGGGCGTCCGATGTAAACCATAATATCCTCGTGCATATTCAGCTTGTTCTGTAATTCTTCGGATGTAATTAGTGGCAATACATCTGATAAACTAGCAAAACTTCGATAAGAAAATACAGATATTAACGATATTACAATAATAAAAACACTTATAATGAAACTCTTTCTTCTTTTGCTCATATATTTAGAGTTTGAAACAACCGCCGATTGTTGTCAACGATACACCAGCAAATGCACAAAATCCACCGATACAAGCTGCACAAGCAGTGCCTAAAGTGGCAATACATAAAGCGCTACAAGCTGCAAGAATAACTCCTGCTAAATAATAACTAACACCCAAAACAACAACAAGACAAGCGATTATCTGCACAGCTCCTCTTTTTTTGGAATTTTCTAGTACTTCATTTGTAACATTTTGAATGTCATTTTTGATTTGTTCGTTAGAAACGAATGTATCATCTAAAATTTCATGATTTACCAAGTTATTGTTTGAATAAGAATGAATTTCAAATGTATTTTTTTGTGACTTAGTAATCAAAGTTTCTTGAAGTGCTTTCAATTCTCCATTTGAAGAATAAGTTGCAGTAACATTACTAATGAAACTATAGTCTTCACTAGCAACAGGGAGAGTAATTACATAATATTCTTCATTTGTTATTTTATCTATCGTTTGTACAACAACTATTTTTGCTTTGTCTAGGTAGGTGTTATCGATGTGCAGCTGTACTTTATTGTTCGCTAAATCTTTTGAAAAATAGTTGGTTACATTTTCTTTTTCGATTTGGCTTACTTCAAAAGTATTTTGAGAGGTTTCTACCATTTTATCTACTAATGTATTCTGTTCATCAGTAAGTGAGGTTAAGTCAACTCCCATTTTTTTAATCTCTTGCATGATTGATTCTTTGGTTTTAGATAATTCATTAGTATTTTTGATTTCTGATGCTTTAGCAATACTTGTCATTGAAGGTACTATAAAAGAAGCTAACGTAATAACTGTCAGTAATAATGTTAGGAACTTGAATTTTTTCATATAAATATTCTCCTTACAAATTGAATTTACATAACCATTGGAGTTGCTCTTAATTTCCTGAAAATTATCGATATATTAATCCATCAGTCATCAGTTCAAATTCTTCTGTTTTACAAGGTAATTCATTGATTATTGAACATCAATGAACCACTCTCTGAATAGTTGCATTAAAAAATCAAACATATTTTCACCACCTTATTATTTTATTCTTCACATATGGTATTATAGTAGCAAAGAAAAAGGAATTTAAATTATGGTCAAAATTTTCACATCAAAAAAAATAAAATAACAGAGGATGTATGGAGGTTTATGAGCTATTGAGAAAACTTCGTGTAGAAAGAGGTCTTTCTCAAAAATATTTATCCGATAAAATAACAACCAGAGAAACTTATGTGAAATACGAAAATGGCAAAACAAATATTCCGTTTGTTATTTTAATTGGATTACTGGAAAAAATGAATTTAAATTTAGATGAGTTTATTTTTTACCTAGACAAGGATAGTGTAAGAGAAAAGAATTGGAGCTTAAAGAAATTAGTAAAGAATATTAGGAAAGATGAACTAAATTTCCAACGTACATTGCGAGTACTTCGAGAGAAAGCTAGAGATACAAATGATATAGTAGATATTAGGAATTATTTAGTTGTTAAGACAGTGGAGTGGTACCAATTAGTAGATAGCGAAAGAAAATTAAGTAATTCTGATAAAAAATATTTATTGAAGCTAAAAAATTATTTGGAAGCTGTTGATGAATGGGGTAGATTTGAAATAGCAACCTTTAGTACACTTTTATTTGTATTTGAAACAACTTATATAAAAGGTCGGTTAGCAGATATTGAAAGGAAAATAGAAAAAAATAAAGATTTTGAGATTTTTCATTCAATATTACTTGGTATGTATAACAATGCTTTTTTATTAATGCTCGAACGCAAAGAATCAAATTTAGCTAAAAAATATTTAGAGAAGATAAGTGATGTTCGTCATAGTCTTTTATTTTTTGGAGATACAGGAGTTTACTATAATTTTTATAAATTACTTTTCAATCATTTAACAGAAGAATCTGGACGAGTTGCTGACTTGTTACAGTATTTTCAAGGGTTAAAAATGATAGGTTCTCATAGCTTATCCAGACGTTTTAAAAGCGATTTAAGGAAGTTTGAACTTATTTACAATATTACACCAATATTTTTTGTGGATTAATCATTACAAGCGTGGGTGAAACGGGAACAATTCTGGAACATGCACTGCACTATCATTTAGAAAAGTAGTGAAATTTTTTCTCACTAAATTTATTAGTACATTAACTACTCATTAGTCTTAAGTATTAATTGAGGATCACTGGGACTATAAAGACATTCAATTTACTTTAGGTACTTCTGGATAATCATATAAATACTGAATTATCAAAAAGAGTTTTGCCAAAGATGTAAGAAATGAAATAACGATTAACTGTGATAAAAGTGTGATAATGAAAAAACAAACAGCCGACAAACACTGATTTAAAAGAGTTTGTTGGCTGTTTGTTATTATTCCCACTCCACAGTTGCTGGTGGTTTAGAGGTAATATCGTACACGATACGGTTCACGTGTGCGACTTCATTGACGATACGTACAGAGATTTTTTGTAGCACATCCCATGGGATACGTGCAAAGTCAGCTGTCATACCATCGATCGATGTGACCGCACGGATACCGACTGTGTAGTCATACGTACGACCGTCGCCCATGACACCAACAGAACGGATACCAGGTAAAACAGTGAAGTATTGCCAGATGTCACGGTCAAGACCGGCAGCGGCGATTTCTTCGCGTAAGATCATATCTGATTCACGGACGATCTCCAATTTTTCTTCAGTGATTTCACCTAAGACACGGATACCAAGACCTGGTCCAGGGAATGGTTGGCGCCAAACGATTGAGTCAGGCATACCAAGCTGTGTCCCTAGTTCGCGGACTTCGTCTTTGAATAATGTGTTCAATGGTTCGATCAATTCAAATTGCATGTCCTCAGGCAAGCCACCTACGTTGTGGTGTGATTTGATCGTTTGGGCAGTTTCTGTTCCACTTTCGATTACGTCGGTGTAAAGTGTTCCTTGTGCTAAGAAAGACACACCTTCTTCGCCGGCAAGCTTTGTTGCTTCGTCGTCAAATAAGTATACGAATTCGTTACCGATGATTTTACGTTTTTCTTCAGGATCAGAGACACCTGCAAGTTTATTTAAGAAACGTTCTCTTGCATCTACTTTGATGATGTTCAAGCCGAATTTTCCGCCTAAGCTTTCCATGACTTGATCCGCTTCGCCTTTACGCAATAGACCATGGTCAACGAAAATCGATGTTAATTGATCACCGATCGCTTTTTGTAAAAGGACACCAACGACACTTGAATCCACTCCGCCAGATAAACCAAGTAAGACTTTTTTATCGCCAACTTGTTCACGGATTTTTTCGATCTGCATGTCGATGAAATTGTTCATTGTCCAATTGCCTTCACAGTGACAGATGTCAAAAGCAAAATGACGTAATAATTCGATCCCATATTCTGAATGACGGACTTCTGCGTGGAATTGGATACCGTAGAAGTTATGTTCTTTGTCTTGGATCGATGCAATTGGGCAATCGCTACTTGTAGCAACAGTTTCAAAACCTTCTGGTACTTTGGTTACTAGATCCCCATGGCTCATCCAAACGGTTTGTTGTTTCGGTGTTTGGCTGAATAGTGCCGCATCATCGGCTGTTACTTCAAGCAATGCTTTGCCGTATTCACGGTTTTTCGCAGGCTCAACAGAACCGCCAAGTTTGTACGTGATCAATTGCATACCATAACAAATACCCAACACTGGAATGCCTAAATTGAAGATTTCAGAATCAATGCCAAAAGCATTCTCATCATAGACACTGTTTGGTCCTCCAGAAAGGATGATCCCTTTCGGATTCATGGCTTTCACTTCTTCAGCTGTAATACGGTGGCTCAATAATTCAGAAAAAACACCTAAATCACGGATGCGTCGTGTAATCAATTGATTATATTGACTACCGTAATCTAGTACGATAATTTTTTCAACGTTTGTCATATCGGCAACGTTCGTCACATTTATTACCCCTATCCCTTTAAAATTTATCTCAAAATAGTTGAACTATTTTAAAATGCTAATATTTTCGCATGAAAATCGAATCGATAATATGATTTTCAGTTTTATGGAGAATTATATCGGCTCTTCCACGAGTAGGCAAGATATATTCGTTTAAATTCTTCAAATTCACATTTTTCCATACATCTCTTGCCATTTTAAATGCATCTTCACGATTACCAATGGCAAATTGGTAGTAATAGTTTTGTGGATGTTGAAAAGCTGTATCAAGTAACGCACCAAAGCGATCCAAATACCATTTTTCGATCAATTCAGAATCTGCATCAACGTAGACAGAGAAATCAAAAAAGTCACTGACGTAAATCTGTTGATTAGCTGGTAGTTGAAGCGTGTTGATTCCTTCGACGATCAAAATGTCCGGTTGTTGGATCAGTTCATATTCATCGGGAATAATATCATAGACATCGTGAGAGTAGACGGGAACTTTGGTTGTTTCTTGACCGGATTTCACTTGATTAAGAAAATCGATCAACCTTTCCATGTCATAGCTTTCCGGAAATCCTTTCCGGTCCATAATACCACGTTCTTTTAAGACTTTATTCGGATATAAAAAACCATCTGTGGTGATCAGCTGGACATTTCTTCGTTTGAATGTCCGAGACAAAATCATTTGCAATAAGCGCGCGGTGGTGCTTTTACCAACTGCGACACTTCCGGCAATCCCGATAATAAAAGGTGGGACTTGAGTATATTTATGAAGGAATAACCCTTTGCTCAGAGAGAGGGATTCAAACTCTTTCATATGCAGAAAAATCAAGTGCGCAAGTGGTACATAAATGTCGCGAACATCTTGCATGGAAATACGGTCATTCAAACTTTTTATACTATCTAGTTCATCTTGTGTCAATGGAGCTTGACCATTTCGGTAAAATTCGCGCCACTCTTCTCTTGCCACACGGTAATAATTCATTGGATCATTCATACATAGCCTCCTGGATTCTCCCATCAATGGACCTATTTTAACATAAATGCGTGTCAAACCCTACCACTTAGGCGAGAAACTAATTGGTTTTTTCTCATTTCAGAGGATGGAAGAATAGGCGTTCTTTCTTTTTTGATAACTGAAAAGAGGCGAGGAGAATAGAGGATTGTGTAAGAAAAAAGTAACAGTTTAACTCAAAGTTAGCTGAAATGGCAGGAATAGAAGTAACATTTTGGGAAGTAAATAGACACCCACCAAAATTTGAAGAACAAATTCAGTGGATGCCGCCTTACTTTTCGAAGATTAATCTCTCTGGGATCTCTTATCGGTGTTCATTTACGACATTGAAATACTAGTTTTATTTTGATTTCAGTATTTATCGTTTTGGCAGTAATAGGTGCCAGTATCAGCAGAGTCCATCATTTGTGTAGTGTGACATGTTTGATTAAAAATCGCTTGGATTTCTTTTTCAACCTCTGGATAGAAGTAAAAATTTTCTGATTCACTGTTTTTATAAAGATAAAAATGAATGGTTGGAAATGTTGGTAGAGAGACAAAACAAACAGGTTCAATAGCTAAAAGTTCTTGCACAAAGGTATTGGCTAATAGCATTCCTTTTCCTTCTGTAATCATTTTCGCTGCCCCTAAACTATCTGGACAGACGACATATTTTGGTTCATTGATCAGCTGCTTGACTACTTTTTTCGTAATCACTTGATGTTCTACATGGTCGAGTAAAAAGATAAAAGGTAACTCTTCTAGTACTTCCGCGGATAATATCCCATCTGGTTTTACAAAATAGTTACTGATTGCTACTTTAAGTTCCAAAGTGGCTAACCTTGTTTGAATAAATTTGGGGTGATCTAAGGTAGCAGAAGTAATGGCAAAGTCGATTTTTTTCTGGCTTAGTTTATTTAGCAGATCCAATGAAGGAATATAACGGTAGTCGATCGTAAAGTTTTGATGCCGGATTGGATATTTGTTTGCTTCAAAGATAAACGAAGCATCGCTTGTACCGACACGCAAAGAAGGATAGTCTACTGATTCATTTAATGAGATATTCAATTTCTTCGCTTCCGCCAAAATCAATTCTACGGAAGGAAGGATTGATTTTCCATGGGTACTCAATATGATCTTTTTCCCGTGACGTTCAAACAAATCTGTCCCGATTTCTTGTTCTAAACTTTTTAAAGAACTACTTAACGAAGAAATACTAACATGTAGCTCTTTTGAAGCTTGCGAGAGGCTGTTGAAACGGGCAATCATATAGAAATATTCTAATTTTTCGATCGACATACAGCTATGCCTCCTTTATCATTTTATTCTCCTTTTAAATGTCTCATGGGCCTCTTAAAAAAACAATAGTTATCGTGAAGCACACATAGAGATTAAACAATCCTTAATATTCTGTGAAATAAATCACTATGAGATTGGATGTGAGTTGGTCATTAATAAGTTTTTTGCTGGGAGGACAGTCATTGATTTGTTGTAGTGGATGAAGCGAATCTCAACCAAGTAAGGAAATCGAAATAGTTGAAAATAGCAATAGGATACCAAGACAGCCATTTTTACGTCAAGCGATGGTCATCGTTTTCTCGGTGGTGCGATTTTTGCTGACAACCTAAAAAAGCCTCCTTAATACATAAAGGTCGGCGTACTCAAATAAACATTGGAACGTGTAATTTGCAATTGTGGTGCGAAATTGTAATCACGTTGATTGAGCTTTGGCTTTCTGAGACGTAAGAAACAAGTTCTAGTTATCTTGGAAAAGCCTTAATTCGACAATCCCTGCTTTACTCGTTACTGTCTCTCGACATTTCCGAGCGATAACCTATGTTCTTCAGAGTAACCTCACCTAATATGATTATTTTTTCATCCACATCATATCGGTCAGCGGAAGTAAGAGTCAATAATGCTCATTTGTTTAATTGGATGATTCTCTCACGATTTGTCATCATAAAGGCGATAATATCAAGGGTTATGCTCGTTCGATGTACCCTGTTCCTACTTTCACGAAACAGATTACGCAAATACCGAAAAAGGACAAATAGAGAAATGTTAAGGGATGTGATTTTTCCTTCTGTATTGCATTAATTCGCTTGATTTTGTAAAAGACAATCGAAGACATACAGTTTCGCTTGCACCTTCTCATGGAACACGTTAGACTATGAACAACTAACAGATAAGAAGGATGGAAACTATGACGAATCATTATTATTCCGAACACCCAGAGATTGCTCATGAGTTTGACGAATGGTCATTTGAGCTAAGAGGGAAAACTTTTCAGTTCGTGACGGACTCGGGTGTGTTTTCACGTGAAACAGTTGATTATGGCTCACGTGTATTGATCGATGCCTTTGAATGGGCACAGCTACCAGATGGCAAAATTTTGGATGTTGGCTGTGGTTATGGTCCAATCGGACTTTCTCTTGCCTATGCGAGTGAACGTTTCGTGGAGATGGTAGACATTAATGCTAGAGCGGTTGATTTAGCCCAAGGAAATGCGAAGCGAAATCGAATCAAAAATGTAGCGATTTACCAGTCAAACATTTATGAAGAGGTGACAGAAACAGATTACGCTGCAATTGTCAGCAATCCGCCGATTCGTGCAGGCAAAAAAGTCGTACATGAAATCTTGACAGGTGCGTATCCTCGTTTACGTACGGGCGGTACTTTAACGATCGTCATTCAGAAAAAACAAGGGGCACCTAGCGCACAAAAGAAAATGCAAGAAACATTTGGGAACGCAGAAATCGTGATCAAAGATAAAGGCTATTATATTATCCGAAGTGTGAAAGAAGACTGAAAGCAACTGAATAAAAGCAACGAAACAGTCGAAGAAATAAGCAGTATTTCTTTGACTTTTTTTGTTTGTACAAGAAGTTGCTCAATGGATGTGGAAGGAAAATGACAGGACAAATAAAGTGAAAAATAAGGAATGCAAGATAGAAAAATAACATATTATTTAATGCTTTTACATATCTAAAATAACAGTGAAAAAGCACGTCGAGCTTTTTTAAAAGTCTATAAAATCAGAGCAATTTACATACACTAGGGTGGGGCGGTCGATTTTTAGAGTATAGATGTTACTACATCAAATAAACGAATCGTCATCGGTGATGGGTAAATAAAGTAGGATGAGGGGAAATGAGAGTGAACCACGAAACATAAGACATTGTTATAAAATTTATCTAGTGAATCTCTATATGATACTCATTTACTTTTGACCAAGCCTTTTTTCCCTCTATCCATTTCGAAAACCATTTGGTACACTGTTAGGGAATTTACATATATAAAGGGGGAACAAAAGTGAAACTGACAATTCGAGATATTGCTGAGATGGCAGGTGTTTCAGTGACGACTGTGTCACAGATTTTAAATAATAAAGGCAGCCGTTTTAGTGAAAAGACACGAAAAAAAGTGTTGTCGATCGTAAATGAACATCATTACAAGCCAGATTATTTTGCTTCCAATGTGATCAATCGTCACTCAAAAACGATTGGCATGATCGTGCCAGATGTGACGGATTTCTTCTTTTCTAAAGTGATCGAAGGGGTTGAAAGTTATTTAAACCCCTTAGGATATGTCATCATTCTTTGTAACTCCAGACATAGTCAAGACAATGAACTGAAGTATTTAAGGGAGCTTTCTCATCGATCCGTAGATGGTTTATTGTTAGCGACGCCGAATGTGTTGCCTCAAGAGTATGCACTTGATAGTAGTTTTTATAACAACATGCCGATCATCCTGATCGATCGTGGGTTGAATCGTCGAGATAACGGTCGCTTGATCGTGAAAGAATATGAAGGCGCTTATCAAGCTGTCTCGTTATTGATCAAAAATGGTCATACTAAAATTGGTATGCTAAAAGAGACAACTGGCTATTATCAGTTAGAAGAGCGATTCAATGGTTATCGTCATGCACTAAAAGATCATGGACTGGCGTTCAACGGTAAGTTTGTAGAAGAAGGAGACCTGACTGTCCAAGGTGGGTACGAAGCAAGTAAGCGCTTGTTACGTCATAAAGATGTAACGGCGGTATTTTGTGGGAATGATGCCATGGCGATTGGTTGTTACCAAGCAATCGATGAAATGGGCAAGCGTATTCCAGAGGATATTTCGGTCATCGGCTTTGATGGATTAAAATTGTCTGAGTATATGATCCCTAAGTTGACAACGGTCAAGCAACCGAGTTTCGATATCGGTTTTTATGCAGCTCGCTTTTTGATTGACACGATTGAATTTCCACAAAGAAAAGTTCCGAACAAAGTCTTTGAAACAAAATTAATTATTCGTGAGAGCGTAAAAACATTGACAAAGGTCTAGTAGGGCGTTATATTGCTTATGTAAGTGTTTACAAAGTTGGTAAGATACATTGCGGGGAAATAGTAAACCGGTTTACTAAAGTGGTTTACCTTTTTCGAAATTCCTGTATAATACCGAATGAAGAACGAGGAGGATTACGGCATGCGGATGGTCGATTTGATCGAAAAAAAGAGAGATGGACACCAATTATCAAAGGAAGAGATTTCGTACATTGTCACGAACTACACAAATGATAACATTCCTGATTACCAAATCAGCGCATTATTGATGGCTATTTTCTATCAGGATATGACCGATGAAGAAATCACTGATCTAACGTTGGCAATCGCTCATTCTGGCGATGTGATCGATTTAAGTTCCTTAGATGGGATCAAAGTCGACAAGCATTCTACCGGAGGCGTGGGGGATACAACTACCCTGATTTTAGCTCCTTTAGTAGCAAGTGTAGGTGCAACTGTGGCAAAAATGTCAGGGCGTGGTCTTGGCTACACAGGTGGCACATTAGATAAGTTAGAAGCTATTCCTGGATTTCGGATCGAACTATCAGATGAAGAATTCATCCGCACCGTGAACGAAAGTAAAGTAGCGGTGATCGGCCAATCGGGCAATCTCGCTCCAGCAGATAAAAAATTGTATGCCTTGCGTGATGTGACGGCAACGGTCAACTCGATCCCATTGATTGCTAGTTCGATCATGAGTAAGAAAATCGCCGCAGGAGCGGATGCGATCGTGCTAGATGTGACGACGGGTGACGGTGCCTTCATGAAAAATATCGATGACGCGAGACGCTTGGCGAAGACCATGACACGGATCGGCAAATTAGCCGGTCGCCAAACAGTAGCAGTGATCTCTGATATGTCTGAACCGTTGGGTGAAGCAATCGGCAACAGCTTAGAAGTCGTTGAAGCCATTGAAACACTTCAAGGGAACGGACCGGAAGATTTAGTTGAAATGTGCTATGCTTTAGGTAGTCAAATGGTCGTTTTAGCCAAAAAAGCGGAATCGATCGAAGAAGCGCGCGAAATGCTAAAAGAAGCCCTTGAATCAGGGAAAGCTTTAGCTAAATTCAAAGAAATGATCCAGAACCAAGGGGGCGACCCAACAGTTGTCGATGAACCTGCGCGGTTATTAACTGCTCGTTATATTTATGAACTGCCAGCGAAGACAACAGGTGTCGTGACAAAAATCGTTGCGAACGAATTAGGGATCGCAGCAATGATGCTTGGTGCAGGACGTAAAACGAAAGAAGATTCGATTGATCATGCTGTTGGTTTACGATTGAATAAGAAAATCGGTGATAAAGTAGAAGCTGGCGAATCGCTATTGACGATCTATAGTAATGAAGAAGACATTTCGCCAGTGATCGACTTGTTATATAAAAATATTGAAATCGGTGATACGGCGGAGAAGCCTATCCTGATTCATGACATCATTACAGAGTAGAAGGAGAAGAGACATGGAATTAAATCGAATGATCGACCACACAATTCTAAAAGCAGATGCAACAAAAGCAGATGTGATGCGCATTATTGAGGAAGCAAAAAAACATCATTTCTATTCAGTATGTATCAATCCAACATGGGTTGCCTTGGCGAAAGAGGAATTACAAGGTGAGCCAGTCGCTGTTTGTACCGTTATTGGTTTCCCATTAGGAGCAAATACGGCCGAAACAAAGGCATTTGAAACAAAGAATGCGATCGAAAATGGCGCAGATGAAGTGGATATGGTCATCAATATCGGTGCCTTGAAATCTGAACAAGACGATGTCGTGAAAAAAGATATCGAAGCCGTAGTCGAAGCTGCCAAAGATCGCGCGTTAGTTAAAGTAATCATTGAAACAGCCTTGTTAGAACAAGCGGAAATCATCAAAGCTTGTGAATTAGCGAAAGCTGCAGGAGCTGATTTTGTGAAAACATCTACTGGTTTCTCAACAGGTGGCGCGAAAGTGGAAGATATCCGCTTGATGCGTGAAACGGTTGGTCCAGAAATGGGCGTCAAAGCTTCAGGAGGTATCCACAATGAAGCGGAAGCCCTGGCAATGATCGAAGCCGGTGCAACACGAATCGGTACAAGTGCTGGTGTATCAATCATGTCCGGTTCAACTGGCGAAGGCTATTAATATTCTAAGGAGAAAAAGATGTCAGAAATCAAACAAGAATGGATCGATATCGCTATCGACGCTTTGGATAAAGCGTATGTGCCTTATTCCAAATTTCCAGTAGGTGCTTGTTTAGTGACAGCATCTGGGAAAACCTATCAAGGATTGAATATCGAAAATGCGTCATTTGGCTTAACGAATTGCGCAGAACGTACTGCGTTTTTTAAAGCAGTATCTGAAAAAAAAATGGACTTTACACATCTAGTCGTTGCAGGTCATACACCTGAGCCGATTTCTCCATGTGGTGCTTGTCGCCAAGTAATGGCAGAATTTTGTGAGCCAGAGATGCCAGTCACGTTGGTTGGCGACAATGGTGTGACGAAAACGATGACCGTAAGAGAGTTATTACCTTACGCATTTTCAGAAAAAGATTTATAAATTATGTTCAATTCAGTCAGCTGACTGTTGAAAAAACAACTACTTTTAGGGGGCTTTACAGAAATGAAAAAAGCAAAATTATTTGGTTTAGGTGCTATCGCACTATCAGCAGGCTTACTTTTAAGCGCATGCGGTAACGGCGGTTCAGATTCTACTGATTCAACCGGTGGAAACAGTGCATCAGGAACAGCAACTGCAGCATTGATTACAGATACAGGTGGCGTCGACGACCGTTCATTCAACCAGTCAGCTTGGGAAGGGTTAGAAGATTGGGGTAAAGAGGAAGGCTTGTCACGTGGAAACGATGGCTTCCAATATTTCCAATCTGCCAATGAATCAGATTATATTCCAAATATCGATCAAGCGTTAAACGCTGGCTTCAAGACAATTTTTGGGATTGGTTTTAAATTGAAACCTGCAATCGAAGAACAAGCAACAAGTAACCCTGAAACAAACTTTGCAATCATTGATGATGTGATCGAAGGAAAAGACAACGTCGTTTCAGCAACATTCAAAGATAACGAAGCTTCTTATCTTGCTGGAGTTGCAGCAGCTTACACAACTGAAACAAATGTGGTTGGATTTATCGGTGGCGTTAAAGGGGAAGTAATCGACCGTTTTGAAGCTGGTTTCAATGCCGGAGTTAAAGCAGGCGCTGAAGCGTTGAATAAAGACATCGAAGTATTGAACCAATACGCAGGTGATTTCTCAGCTCCAGATAAAGGACGTTCAATCGCACAAGGTATGTACGCACAAAACGCTGACATCATTTTCCATGCTTCAGGTGGTACAGGTAACGGTGTCTTCCAAGAAGCAAAATCATTAAATGAATCAGGCGACAAAAAAGTTTGGGTAATCGGTGTTGACCGTGACCAATCTGACGAAGGAAACTACACATTGAATGGTGAAGACAAAAACTTCACATTGACATCAACACTTAAAGGTGTAGGAACAGTTGTAAAAGATTTAGCACAACAATCAGCAGAGGGTGACTTCCCTGGTGGCGAACACACTGTTTATGGTTTGAAAGAAGACGGTGTAGGTATCACTGAAGGCCAACTTTCTGATGAAGCGAAAAAAGCAGTAGATGAAGCAAAAGAAAAAATCATTTCAGGTGACATCGAAGTTCCTGAAACTCCTGAAAGCTAATAAATACCATTTCTATAGCCTTGTTGGACAATTGTTTAACAGGGCTATCGTTTAGTTATCTACTTACATGTTGTTTTTTTATGCAAGTTGCTAGGTATCCCGATTTGGATAAGGGAACAACTTGTAACAAGTAGCTTAGCTCCTTGGATTTTGGTTACTCGATGAGCGACGTTTTGTGAACGATCGTCATCGTCCCTTTTATTTTTTAAACAATGTCGTCTGGATATAAATTGTTAGGATGTGAAAAATGTGGATCAAGAAAATATTGTCATCGAAATGCGAAATATCACGAAACAATTCGGTACTTTCAAAGCAAATGACAACATCAACCTTCAAGTGAAAGCAGGAGAAATCCATGCCTTGCTTGGTGAAAATGGTGCAGGTAAATCAACGTTAATGAATGTTTTATCCGGTCTTTTAGAGCCAACATCAGGTGAGATTTTGATGCACGGCAAAGAAGTAAACATCACGAGCCCGACGAAAGCCAATCAATTAGGGATCGGAATGGTGCATCAACACTTTATGTTAGTCGATGCATTCACAGTAACAGAAAATATCGTACTAGGTAGTGAGCCAAGTACAGGCGGTATCTTGAACCGTAAGAAAGCCCGGGAAGAAATCAAACGATTATCTGAGCAATATGGCTTAGCAGTGAATCCGGATGCGTACGTTCGTGATATTTCTGTCGGTATGGAACAACGTGTGGAGATTTTAAAAACACTCTATCGTGGTGCAGATGTCTTGATTTTTGATGAGCCAACAGCCGTACTGACGCCGCAAGAAATCGATGAATTGATCGTGATCATGAAAGAGTTAGTCAAAGAAGGAAAGTCAATCATTTTGATCACACATAAATTAGATGAGATCAAAGCAGTTGCCGATCGTTGTACGGTCATTCGTCGTGGTCAAGGGATTGGAACGGTCAATGTGAAAGATGTTTCTTCGCAACAGTTAGCCGATATGATGGTCGGAAGAACCGTCTCATTCAAAACAATGAAAAAAGAAGCACGTCCACAAGAAGTGGTGCTTTCTGTTGAAAATCTTGTAGTTAAAGAAAACCGCGGATTAGAAGCAGTGAAAGATTTGAGTCTGGAAGTCCGAGCAGGGGAAGTCTTAGGTATTGCTGGAATCGATGGAAATGGACAATCGGAGTTGATTCAAGCGTTAACCGGTTTACGTAAAGTAGAAAGTGGAACGATTCGTTTGAAAGACGAAGAGATCACGAATAAAAAACCACGTAAAATCACCGAATCTGGGCTAGGACATGTGCCAGAAGATCGACATAAATATGGTTTGGTCCTTGATATGACTTTATCTGAAAATATTGCCATGCAAACCTACTATCAAAAACCGTATAGTAAAAATGGTCTGTTGAACTATGGTGTGATGAATGAACATGCTAGAGATTTAATCGATGAGTATGATGTGCGGACAACGAACGAATTAGTACCAGCGAAAGCTTTATCTGGTGGGAACCAACAAAAAGCCATCATTGCTCGCGAGATCGATCGTGACCCTGATCTACTGATTGTTGCGAATCCAACACGTGGATTAGATGTTGGTGCAATCGAGTTTATCCATAAACGTTTGATTGAGCAACGTGATAAGTTCAAAGCAGTTTTATTGATTAGTTTTGAATTAGAAGAAATTTTAAATGTGTCCGATCGTATTGCGGTAATCCATCAAGGAAAAATCGTGGGGATCGTTGATCCAAAAGAAACATCTGAAAACGAGCTAGGTCTATTGATGGCGGGGTATACTTTAGAAGAAGCACGTAGAGAGTTAGAAAAGGTTGGTGACACACATGAATGATCGTAGCGAAAGGTTCCGTAATCTGCTAGTGCCTATATTTTCGGTTATTTTAGGGTTGATTCTAGGTGCTATTTTGATGGTTGCCTTTGGTTACCATCCAATCCAAGGATATTCTTCCATGTTGAATGCTTCGTTAGGTTCACAACGAAGTATCGGTGAAACATTAAGACAAGCAACACCTTTGATTTTTACAGCCTTAGGTTTTTCTGTTGCAAATTCAGCCGGATTCTTTAATATCGGGCTTTCTGGACAAGCACTGTGTGGCTGGATCATAAGCATTTGGACCGCGTTAGCTTTTCCAGATCTACCAAAAATCATTCTCTTGCCAATGTGCGTGATTTTAGGTGCACTTGCTGGGGCAATGGCCGCAGCTATTCCAGGATTGTTACGTGCGTTCTTTGGAACAAGTGAAGTTATCGTAACGATCATGATGAATTATATTTTACTCTATTTAAGTACGTATACACTTCATGAAATAATGCCTGAATCTTATCGTTCAAGTTTAGACTCTTCAAATATGATCAGTGAGAATGCATCTTTACGTATTCCTTGGCTGACCCAGATGTTTGGAGGCTCTCGTGTGAATGGCGGACTCTTCTTGGCACTGATTGCGTTAGTGGTTGTATGGATCGTCATGAAGAAAACAACCTTAGGCTTTGAGATCCGTTCTGTTGGATTGAATCCATATGCCTCTGAATATGCGGGAATGAGTAGTAAACGAACAATTGTCTTATCTATGGTTATCTCTGGTGGATTAGCCGGACTAGGTGGTGTGGTCGAAGGACTAGGAACATATCAAAACTTCTTCGTACAGACAACCTCATTATCCATCGGGTTTGATGGTATGGCCGTGTCATTATTAGGTTCTGGTTCTGCGATTGGGATTTTGTTATCTGCGCTATTATTCAGTGTCCTAAAAATCGGTGGATTAGGAATGCAGACTGGTGCTGGAGTACCATTTGAAATCGTCAATGTATCGATTGCCTTGATCATCTTCTTCGTGGGGATCAACTTCTTGATTCGTTTCCTTATGGCGAAATTCTTCCAAGGGAAAAAACAAGAGGAAATCGTCGCAACGATTGAAACGAAACCAAATCAACAAAATCAAGAAGGAGGAGAGCTGTAATGTCAACAGTAGAACTGATTTCCTTGATCCTTACATCAACACTTGTTTATTCAACACCGTTGATTTTAACCTCCTTAGGCGGAACGTTTTCTGAACGAAGCGGGATCGTCAACGTTGGGTTAGAAGGCATCATGGTGATGGGGGCGTTTAGTGCGGTCGTCTTCAACTTGACGATGAGTGACACATTAGGCTCAATGACTCCTTGGATTGCTATTTTAGTCGGTGGCGTAGTTGGTGTTCTCTTTTCCTTGATCCATGCAGTCGCAACAATCAGCTTGCGCGCAGACCATATCATCAGCGGAACGGTCATCAATTTGATGGCACCTGCTTTAGGTGTATTTTTGATCAAAGCATGGTATGGTAAAGGACAAACAGACAATATCTCACAAAACTTAGGTTACTTTTCATTTCCTGGATTATCTGAGATTCCAGTGATTGGTCAAATTTTCTTTAGAAATACATTTTTACCAGCGTATTGTGCGATTTTAATTGCTGTTATCGCATGGTTCGTCATCTTCAAAACTAAATTTGGTTTACGTTTACGTTCTGTTGGGGAAAATCCTCAAGCTGCAGATACACTAGGGATCAATGTATATGCGATGCGCTATTCAGGTGTCTTGATTTCTGGTCTTCTTGGAGGCATGGGTGGAGCTGTGTTCGCTCAATCGATCTCTGGGAACTTTTCAGCAGGAACGATTGTCGGTCAAGGGTTCATCTCAATGGCTGCAATGATTTTTGGTAAGTGGAATCCACTAGGTGCGATGGGTGCATCCTTATTCTTTGGTTTTGCACAAAGTTTGAGTATCATCGGCGCGCAATTACCAGTGATTTCTTCAATTCCACCAGTTTTACTACAAATTGCGCCTTATCTATTAACGATTATCGTTTTAGTGGCGTTCTTAGGTAAAGCATCTGGACCAAAAGCCAACGGTAAGAATTATATAAAATCCAAATAATCGTTTAGTGATTAAAAAGGGCGGGTTACGGGAAGTTTTTTTCGGCTCGCCCTTTTTACTTTATAAAGAAAATAAATAGAAAGAAGGAATACTCATGTTTAAACGCGTACATTTGATCGTCATGGATTCAGTCGGAATCGGAGAAGCACCTGATGCTGAAAAATTCGGAGATAAAGGTTCGGATACATTAGGTCATATTGCTAAAGAAGCTGGGTTGACGATACCGAATTTGGAGCAACTTGGATTAGGAACGATTCGTCCTTTAGAAGGGGTCGAAGCAGTGCAAGATCATCAAGGGTATGCGACCAAATTGGAAGAAGTTTCTGTCGGCAAAGATACAATGACAGGACATTGGGAAATCATGGGCTTGAATATCAAAACACCATTTCGTGTTTTTCCAAACGGCTTCCCGGATGAATTATTGAAGAAAATCGAAGAATTCTCTGGACGTAAAATTGTTTGTAACGAACCTTATAGCGGAACAGCAGTCATTGACGACTTTGGTGAACATCAAATGAACACCGGCGACTTGATCGTTTATACGTCAGCTGATCCAGTGTTACAAATTGCTGCACATGAAGAAATTATTCCTTTAGAAGAACTTTATCGGATTTGCGAATATGTTCGTGAAATTACAAAAGATGATCCTTATATGATCGGTCGGATCATTGCCCGTCCATATCTTGGTGAGCCAGGTAACTTTACGCGAACAAGCAACCGTCACGATTACGCATTAGATCCATTTGGACATACGGTTTTAGACTCATTGAAAGAAGCCGGCAAAGATGTTATTGCAGTCGGTAAGATCAATGATATTTTCAATGGCCAAGGCATCACCGATTCTGTTCGTACAAAGAGCAATATGGACGGTGTAGATCAATTATTGAATGTGATGAAACAAGACTTCACTGGGTTGAGTTTTACAAACTTAGTCGATTTTGATGCGTTATACGGTCATCGTCGCGATGTGGTTGGTTATGCGCGTGCTATCGAAGATTTTGATTTGCGTATTCCAGAATTATTAGATGCAATGGCTGACGATGATCTATTATTAATCACCGCTGACCATGGGAATGATCCAACTTTCACTGGTACTGACCATACTCGCGAATACGTGCCATTACTTGCTTATAGTAAACAAATGAGTGGGCAAGGTAGTTTACCACAAGGTTATTATGCGGATATCTCTGCAACGATTGCCGAAAACTTTAACGTAGCAGCAACTGAAAATGGCGAAAGTTTTTTAAAACTATTGAAATAACGACGTGCATCATCCATCAATGAATCATCATTGGCTTTATTATGTAAGATAGAATAATCAAAATTTTATATATAGGAGAAAAACAATGAAATTAAATGAGATGTTACAAGAGACGACTGCGTTTATCAAAAGCAAAGGTGTCGGAACGATCGATTTTGGCATGATCTTAGGTTCAGGTTTAGGTGAATTAGCAGAGGAGATCGAAGAAGCAATCGTGATTCCTTATGATAAGATTCCGTTCTTTCCAACTTCGACAGTCGTTGGACATGCAGGTCAACTTGTTTACGGAACACTTTCAGGCAAAAAAGTATTGGCGATGCAAGGACGTTTCCATTTTTATGAAGGTCATTCTATGCAAACAGTCACTTATCCTGTGCGAGTGATGGCTGCGCTAGGCGCGCATTCAGTTGTTGTGACCAATGCGTGTGGTGGCGTGAATGAATCATTTGCACCAGGTGATTTGATGCTGATCACGGATCATATCAACTTTACAGGTCAAAATCCATTGATTGGGCCTAATGACGAAGAAATGGGGCCTCGTTTCCCTGATATGAGTGAAGCTTATACAAAAGCGTATCGCGAAATGGCAAAAGCAGCAGCGACATCATTGGACGTAGAATTAAAAGAAGGCGTGTATATGGGCTATTCCGGTCCAACGTACGAAACACCAGCTGAGATTCGCATGTCTCGCGTGATGGGTGCAGATGCAGTGGGCATGTCGACTGTACCAGAAGTCATTGTTGCAGCTCATAGCGGATTGAAGGTCTTAGGGATTTCTTGTATCACTAACTTGGCTGCTGGTATGCAAGCAAACTTGAATCACGAAGAAGTCGTTGAAACAACTGAGAGAGTCAAACAAACATTTAAATCATTGATCAAAGAAACACTTTCTTTACTATAAAAAATTGATTGAGAGGTCCGGAAATGAGTGTTCATATTGAAGCAAAACCAGGAGAAATCGCAGACAAGATTTTACTTCCTGGCGATCCACTAAGAGCGAAGTATATTGCAGAAACTTTTTTAGAGAATCCCGTTTGCTATAACCAAGTACGCGGTATGCTTGGTTATACTGGAACGTATAAAGGGGAAAGAGTCTCTGTTCAAGGAACAGGAATGGGTATGCCCTCAGCGATGATCTATGCGCATGAGTTGGTCAATTCCTATGACGTAAAAAAATTGATTCGTGTTGGCACATGTGGTGCCTTGTCAAAAGACGTACACGTTCGTGACTTGGTCTTAGCACAAGGAGCCGCGACAAGTTCTTCTATGATCGAAAAGAATTTCAACGCGTTCCATTTTCCACCAATCTGTGATTTTGACTTGTTGTTGAAAGCATACGAAGTAGCGAAAGAAAAAGGTTTTACTACACACGTTGGCAATGTACTATCAGAAGATTCTTTCTACAAAGACGATTTGACAGAGACATTCAAGTTAGCAGAACTTGGTGTGATGGGCGTGGAAATGGAAGCTGCTGCGTTGTATTATCTAGGTGCAAAATACCAAGTGCAAACATTAGCGATCATGACGGTCAGTGACCATCTGATCACCGGTGAAGAAACAACTGCCAGCGAACGTCAGACAACATTCAATGACATGATTGAAGTAGGATTGGAAACGGCGATTCAAGGGTAGTAATTGTAATGAAAGAATTTGATTAAACGTAAAAGTCATAATAGGGAACTATTTTGGCTTTTACGCTTTTTGCGTAAGTGTTACTGTAGGTTACTAGTAGATAAAAAATACAAATGTTATCTGTACAAGATTTTACTAATAGGTTTCTTTCTCTGCACCTTGCTATACAAAAAAAGGAAGGGGTATAATGAAAATAAGTAATACTTAATGTTTTTAGATAATTGAGAAAAGTAGGATGAAAACAACAAACAGTACTTTTACATAGTAAGTTGATAAATTGGAGGGGAGATATAAGAAGATATTGTTTGTTTAATAAATATAAGCATTATATGTTAGGAATGCGATAAGAAAGAGAATGACAGTGTTTTAACTATCTATGCGATTACTGCTTGCTTTTTCAGGAGACGGTGAGAAGGGGGACAAGATGACTCATCGTTCGATTAATTGGTGGTCAAGATGAAGGTAGATCACATTCGGTTAACTCTAAATAAAAGTATCATTCTAACTGTCTGGATAACCATTTTTTGTATAACAAACTTCGGAATAATAAGAAGTAAGACCATTCTCATATTATTAGAAAATAACCAATTGATTCTAAATCTGATAATGATTTTATTTATTTACTTACTTTGCATGTCCGAATTAAATCGAGCATTACAAGGTCTGAATCTGTCAATGTTGAAACAAGTAGGATTCACTTTGCTACTTTTGTTAGTGATGAATTTTATATATATGGTACTTGTATTTGGTAGTTTTGAAGTAGTCTCACAAAATTACGATAGTGTTGTTCTATTTTCTGTCATAGTGATTGCCCTAATAAGTGAATAGTTTACCGTTACCTATTTTTGAGTATAACTGATTCTAATTGGTTAAAAATAGTGTATGGGTTGGTTTCAACAGGATTGTTTTTCTATGGGCATAGCTTTACATATGGCGGAAATTTATTAGCAATGGTCCAAATTCTATTTTTGACTTTAGCTACAACATATCTATACGTGAAAACCAACAATATATTACCTGCTATTATGTTACATAGCTTATATAATCTATTTGTCCTCTCGCTATTTATGAGCTAATAAATAGCCCAGCTTAGAAAGAATAGCTAGGCTGGGCTATCAGTAAAATGTCTAATATTATGGATCTTTCGAGTTATTCAGAATGGATTACTGATTGATTCATAACCTAAAAAAGGAAATTTAAAGTATACAAAGACAAATCATAACAAACAAGGTATACAGAACTAATCCGATTCTACTTAATTTTGTCTCCTTACCTTTCTTGATCTTGTAATAGTAATAGCTGTATAGCGAGAAGAGATAGACTACCACTATTAAAATCTTTCCTAAGATCATAGCTTTTGAATTGGACTTTGTGTTAGTGTATTCAAACTTGCAATAGGGAACTCATCTGTAGCTGTGATGCGACAGCCACCTTTTGATGATCCAACATTGATCCATTTCTTCATATCAGAATTTGCATCTCTAAAGCGAGTACCTAATATTGTAGAGCCAATTAATCCAAGTAATGCGCCTGCTGGTCCTCCAGCCATTGCTCCTCCGAGAACCCCTACAGATTGTAGTAACGTTGCACAGGTTCCATAGTCGTCGCGAAGATTAGCCATGGAAGATTTTGAAGAAGCAAAAGCATTATAACCCCCTGTTTTAAACATTTCTGAGTAGGAAGCTCTGCCTGAAATATAGACAGTTGATTGCGCCCCATCGTATTTGTTTATTAAGTAAAATGCTTCTTCTTCAGAAAGTGAAGTATTTCCGGTTAATTGTTTTTTTGATTGAATCATTTGATTGAACTCTTGTTCAAATGCTAGCCACGTATCATTTGAAACACGTGTTACAGTAGCTTTTTGTTCTTCTGGAAGCTCGGAAGCATAAGCGGTTAAGGTTGAGGGGAATATGACGGATAACATACAGAGTAGTCCCAAATTAGCAATAAAATACTTCTTTAACATTTTTTTCATGATCAATTATTCCTTCTTTCCAAAAAAATTATTTATTTTATAATAGTGTTTTTTGTATCAAAGTATGCATTTCTTGTATGTAAAAGTATCCACTATTTTAAAATGCTGAGTTGTTCTATCTCTTGACAACATTAATTGTAGAATAAAAAAATGCTTTTTAAAATAAGCAATGTGAGTTATTTTATTTCTCGTTTTACCTATTTAAAAACGAGTAGGCATAAAAATAGAGAGTTTTTTTGTAAGCTTTTGTGTTCAATTATTGTGTAATAGAGAACTATCAGGGAGATACAGTTTGGTATAAATATAGTCACTGAATCAACAGAGGAAACTTGAGAAAAAGTTTTCAAGGGAAATTATTGGCTTATCTTCTTAGCTATTCTCCACACCTTATATAAATTACCAATGCTCTTTAGAAATAGCACTGTGTTTTTATTTAGAATTATCGGAGTATTTCATCGATTTAAATCGAAAGGGATGACAGATAGTAATGAAAATTATTTTATTTGATGACCATGAACTTTTTTTACAAAGCCTTGAATTATATTTAAGGAAGTATTTTGATCACTTTGTTACATGTAATCACCGTAAAGATTGTCTTGAAGTAGTCAAGCAAGAAAAACCAGATATTGTGTTGATGGATATTCGGTTAGGTGAGAAAAATGGATTAGAAGAAGGGGAAAAAATACTCAAGTTGTTTCCAGAAACAAAACTAATGTTTCTTTCAGGTAGCACATTGATAAGAAATTATGAAGAAGCAATAAACATGGGGGCAAAAGCATTTGTCAATAAAACAAGTTCAGTGGAAGATCTCGTGACGAAGATTCATCTAGTAAATGGGGGAGATACTATTTTTCCAGAATATGAAAAAATATATGTAAGTTTAACAAAAACGGAAAAAAAATTTTGCAGTTGGTAGCTCAAGGTAAGAGCCAACAAGAAATTGCTGAAATTATTTATAGTAGTCGACGGACGGTTTCAACTCATATGCAACACATTTTCAACAAGTTAAATGTTCACTCTACCGTTACAGCTGTAGTACGTGGGATTGAGTTAGGAATTATTACAATTGAGATGTAGTTCTTATTTAAAAGTATGAGCATATTTTTTACATAATCATCTTCATCTACTTTATCGAATAGACAATTTCACATTAAGTAGTATATAAGTTTAGATGTCAATCTTACTATTTATTCGTTTAGTTAGATGAGTATTAACAATAAAACATTAAAGAAAGTGGACACTATCGCTTGGGGAATAATATGGGTAGTGTCTATATTATTTTTTAGTCATTACTTGTATATGAAGAATAAGCTTCTTTACCTAGTAACATTGATACTCTGAGCATTAAATAGCTAAGACTACAGTTTATCCAATGTCTAAAAAAAACAGTCCCTTCATCTCTTATAATAATAGGAAATGAGGGAGCTGTCTTACTTATAATCCGCTTATTGATTATAAGTAGTATTTTTTGATGACAGTCAAGTCGTCGTTTAATTCATAAACAAGCGGTTGACCTGTTGGGATTTCAAGATCCATGATGTCTTCATCAGAGATTCCTTCGATGTGTTTTGCTAATGCACGCAAAGAGTTACCATGTGCAGCAACTAAGACAGTTTTGTTGTCTAACAAAGCTGGTGCAATTTCGTCTTGCCAGAATGGCAATGCGCGTTCTAAAGTAACTTTCAAGTTTTCCCCACCAGGTACGTCGCGTTTGTCTAACATTGCATAACGACGATCGTTTGCTGCTGAACCTTCATCAGTTGCTTCCATTAATGGAGGAAGAGTGTCGTATGAACGACGCCAGATGTGAACTTGTTCGTCACCATATTTTTCTGCTGTTTCTTTTTTATTTAATCCTTGTAATTTACCATAATGACGTTCGTTCAAGCGCCATGATTTGATTTGTGGTACCCAAAGTTGATCTGAGTATTCTAAAATCAAGTTACAAGTTTTGATGGCACGAGTTAATACAGAAGTATAAGCAACATCAAATTCGATTCCAGCTTCTTTGATTTTACGTCCGCCTTCTTTTGCTTCTTCGATTCCTTCTGGTGCTAGGTTTACATCTGCCCAACCAGTAAATTGGTTCAATGCATTCCATTCGCTAAGACCGTGACGAGAAAAAACTAATTTTGGCATGTTTAACTCTCCTTTAAAATAAGTGTTATTTCTGAAAATTTCAGTTCTGCCTTATTGTACAATGTTTTTCATAAGATTTCCATTGTAAAATGAAAGCTGTTTGTTTAAAAGACCACAGACGAACTAAAAAAAAGGCTGTAAACAAGCGTTATTACAGAGCTTTCACTCAAAAAACTTGTTTGACAACCTTTTTATCTATTAAGTAAAATAATTTCTGTTTGTTTAGTGTGGGTTCTTTCGATCAATTATTGAAATCAACGGGTTTGTACTTGCTAATTAATTGAATAATTGCTGAAGCTCTTTTTCAGGTAGGTTGATATATTTGTAGCAAGTGCCGACTGAAACGCCACATTTTGAAGAAATAAATTGGATCGTTTCTTTCTTTTCATAGTAGAGACGACGAATTTTTTTGATTGTTTTGGCATCGATTTTTGGTCGTCCGCCGATTTTTCCTTTTTTGCGTGCTTCATCTAATCCAATCAGCGTGCGTTCTTTGATCAATGCACACTCCATCTCAGCTAATCCTTCCATCAATTGGAAGTAGACCGTCCCCATAGGTTCGCGAGTATCGATTTTTTCTGTGATGCTGACTAGATGTAACCCACGGTCTTTAAATAATTTCGTGAATTCTGTTAGTTGTCTTGTCGATTTTCCTAGATGATGAAGCTGGCAAATCACTAATGTATCGCCTTGCTCCATTTTTTCGATGACTTTTTCTAAACAAATGGCGTCAGATAAACTGTCTTTTTGACCATACGTTTCGTGAAAAATTTCGTGACAACCAAAATCAGAGAGTTTTTGCATTTGAGCCGTCGAATCGACATCATTAATAGTTGTACGTGCATAACCGATAATCTTCATGGTGATTCCTTTCTAGCAAAGTTTTCTAAGTGTTTGAGACAAGTAAAAATGTAGCATAAAGTAACTGAAAAAGATAGTTTTTTTAGGCATTTTCAACGAATCTCTTTCGCATTATTTTTGAAAGGGAGTATCGAGTACAGACACGCCATTTTCAGAGGCAACGACAACCTTTGAAACCATATTTAAAAACAAGCCGTGTTCGACGACACCGACTAATTGATCCAAATAAGTCGCTAATTTTTCGGGATCTTCGATTCGTTCTAAATGAAGGTCAATAATATAGTGCCCACTATCTGTTACGACGGTCTCACCAGTTTCTGTTTGACGTAATACAGGCTGATAGTTTTTTTCTTTAAAAAGACGCATCAGTTGTTGAGAACCATAGGGGATGACTTCGACAGGGAGTGGAAAGCGCCCAAGTTGATCCACCATTTTTGATCCATCGACGATCCAGATCGTTTGTTTTGAATAAGATGCAACGATCTTTTCAAATAAAAGAGCAGCACCGCCACCTTTGATCCCCTGAAAATCGGCACTGATTTCATCGGCACCATCGATCGTCAAATCGACGACTGGGACTTCATCAATACTTTTCAAAGGGATACCTAAGCTTTCTGCTTGTGCTTTTGTACCGCTAGAAGTAGTGACACCAGTGATTTTCAATCCTTCTTCGCGCATGCGTCGGCCAATTTCTTCTACCATATAATAGGCAGTAGAACCAGTTCCAAGTCCAACGATCATGCCATCTTCAACAAATTCTGCAGCTTTAATGCCTACTAATTGCTTTAAGTTCATTTCTATCCCTCCAGCATTTTTATAGCTCTTTAACTGCTATTTTAGCTTGATTTAATCGAAAAAGATAGAGAGCATAACACAATTTTTATAGGATAGAAAAAAATGTATATGTTTGGTTGACATTCTTTTTTATCCGTGATATTCTAACCAAGGTGCTTTATCTACAGGTCTCTGTTAAGAGACGTGCTGACTGTTTATCAAAGCATATTTGATAAAGATGCATAACTGCATTTATTTTTTATCGCAAAAAAAGAACCACCTGGATGTGTGGAACTAGATGTGAATCGTGGGAAGGAGGAACTAGGAATGCCTACAATTAACCAATTAGTACGTAAACCTCGTAAATCAAAGGTGGAAAAATCTAATTCACCTGCTTTGAACAAAGGATATAACAGCTTTAAGAAAACTCAAACAAACGTGAACTCTCCTCAAAAACGTGGGGTAGCTACACGTGTGGGAACAATGACACCTAAAAAACCGAACTCAGCTTTACGTAAATATGCTCGTGTTCGTTTGTCAAACTTAATTGAAGTTACTGCTTATATCCCAGGGATTGGTCACAATTTACAAGAGCATAGCGTGGTACTATTACGCGGTGGACGTGTAAAAGACTTACCAGGGGTACGTTATCATATCGTTCGTGGTGCACTAGATACTGCTGGTGTGAACGACCGTAAACAAAGCCGTTCTAAATACGGTACGAAAAGACCTAAAGCTTAATTTTAATTATTTACTACAAATGAAAATCGAACCTACTATATAATAGTCGTTCGATCAACTATGAAGAATATTTCGGAAGGAGGAGTTACGGATGCCACGTAAAGGTCCTGTTGCAAAACGTGATGTTTTACCAGATCCTATTTATAACTCAAAATTAGTAACTCGCTTGATCAACCGTGTAATGGTTGACGGAAAACGCGGTGTTGCTGCTAATATTATCTATAATGCCTTTGATTTGATCAAAGAATCTACAGGTAACGATCCATTAGAAGTGTTTGAACAAGCAATGAACAATGTTATGCCTGTTCTTGAAGTTAAAGCACGTCGTGTTGGGGGTTCAAACTATCAAGTACCAGTTGAAGTTCGCCCTGAACGTCGTACGACTTTAGCGCTACGTTGGGTAGTTAACTACGCTCGCTTGCGCGGTGAACACACAATGGAAGAACGCTTAGCGAAAGAAATCATGGACGCTGCAAACAATACTGGAGCTTCTGTTAAAAAACGCGAAGACACACACAAAATGGCAGACGCGAACCGCGCATTTGCTCATTATCGTTGGTAAGATCCTCTCTGTCTGTCGGCTAATCCCACAGCAGAAAGTCAATTTACAATCGATTTAAACAAAGAGAGGAGTAAGAAAATGGCAAGAGAATTTTCGCTAGAAAAAACTCGTAATATTGGTATCATGGCTCACGTTGATGCAGGTAAAACTACAACAACAGAGCGTATCTTGTACTATACTGGTAAAATCCATAAAATCGGTGAAACTCACGAAGGAGCTTCACAGATGGACTGGATGGAACAAGAACAAGAACGTGGTATCACGATTACATCTGCTGCCACTACTGCGCAGTGGAAAGGTTACCGCGTAAATATCATCGATACACCAGGACACGTAGACTTCACAATCGAAGTTCAACGTTCTCTACGTGTATTGGATGGTGCTGTAACTGTACTTGATGCACAATCAGGTGTTGAACCTCAAACTGAAACTGTTTGGCGTCAAGCAACTGAGTACCGAGTACCTCGTATCGTATTCTGTAACAAAATGGATAAAATCGGTGCAGACTTCTTATACTCAGTAAAATCATTGCACGATCGCTTACAAGCGAACGCGCATCCAATCCAATTGCCAATCGGTTCTGAAGATAACTTCACAGGTATCATTGACTTGGTAACGATGAAAGCAGAGATCTACACAAACGATCTAGGCACAGACATCCAAGAAACTGAAATTCCTGAAGAATATGCAGAACAAGCACAAGAATGGCGTGAAAAATTAGTCGAAGCTGTTGCTGAAACAGACGAAGAACTAATGATGAAATATCTTGAAGGTGAAGAAATCACTCAAGAAGAATTGATTGCTGGTATCCGTCGTGCAACAATCAACGTTGAGTTCTTCCCTGTGTTAGCTGGTTCAGCATTCAAGAATAAAGGGGTCCAATTGATGTTGGATGCTGTTCTTGATTACTTGCCATCACCACTTGATATTGAAGCAATCAAAGGTATTGACTCAAAAACAGACGAAGAAACAACTCGTCCTGCAGATGACGAAGCTCCTTTTGCTTCATTAGCATTTAAAGTAATGACTGACCCATTCGTAGGTCGTCTAACTTTCTTCCGTGTCTACTCTGGTGTCCTTGAAAGTGGTTCATACGTATTGAACGCATCAAAAGGCAAAAAAGAGCGTATCGGTCGTATCCTACAAATGCACGCAAACACACGTCAAGAAATCGACAAAGTGTATTCAGGTGATATCGCCGCTGCTGTTGGATTGAAAGATACAACAACAGGGGACACATTGTGTGCATTAGATGCACCAGTTATCCTTGAATCAATCGAATTCCCAGAACCAGTTATCCAAGTCGCTGTTGAGCCTAAATCAAAAGCTGACCAAGATAAAATGGGTGTTGCGTTGCAAAAACTTGCAGAAGAAGATCCTTCATTCCGTGTTGAAACAAACGTTGAAACAGGTGAAACAGTTATCTCAGGTATGGGTGAGTTGCACTTGGACGTATTAGTAGACCGTATGAAACGCGAATTTAAAGTTGAAGCAAACGTTGGTGCGCCTCAAGTTTCTTACCGCGAAACATTCCGTGAAGCAACAAAAGCGGAAGGTAAATTTGTACGTCAGTCTGGTGGTAAAGGTCAATACGGTCACGTATGGGTTGAATTTACACCAAACGAAGAAGGAAAAGGCTTCGAATTCGAAAACGCAATCGTTGGTGGTGTGGTTCCACGTGAATACATCCCAGCAGTTGAAAAAGGATTAGAAGAATCAATGAATAACGGTGTTCTTGCTGGATACCCATTAGTGGATATCAAAGCAAAACTTTACGATGGTTCATACCATGACGTCGATTCAAATGAAACAGCGTTCCGTGTTGCTGCATCAATGGCTCTAAGAGCTGCTGCAAAACACGCACGTCCTGTGATCCTTGAACCAATGATGAAAGTTACGATTACTGTACCAGAAGATTACTTAGGTGATATCATGGGACACGTAACAAGCCGACGCGGACGTGTCGAAGGAATGGAAGCACACGGTAATTCACAAATCGTTAATGCAATCGTTCCATTGGCAGAAATGTTCGGATACGCGACTACATTGCGTTCAGCAACTCAAGGTCGTGGTACATTCATGATGGTATTTGACCACTACGAAGACGTACCGAAATCTGTTCAAGAAGAAATCATTAAGAAAAACGGCGGAAAAGCTGAATAATTTCTTAAAGCAAGGTAGTCTCGTGAAGAGATTTATCTAGAGACTGTATTTTTTATGCAGTTTCGTGTAAAATAACTTTTGATGATACGGGCATGTGATCGGCAATTTTGTCTATCACATACCTATCAGACAAATAAAAATTAAACTGTAATTTTAGGGAGGATATTTTAAAATGGCAAAAGAAAAATTTGACCGTTCGAAACCACACGTTAACATTGGTACTATCGGACACGTTGACCATGGTAAAACAACTTTAACAGCTGCAATCACAACTGTACTATCTAAGAAAAACGGCGGCCAAGCAATGGCTTACGATCAAATCGATGGTGCTCCTGAAGAACGCGAACGCGGAATCACTATCTCAACAGCTCACGTTGAGTACGAAACTGACGCACGTCACTATGCTCACGTTGACTGCCCAGGACACGCGGACTACGTTAAAAACATGATCACTGGTGCTGCTCAAATGGACGGAGCAATCTTAGTTGTTTCTGCTGCTGACGGCCCTATGCCTCAAACTCGTGAACACATCCTATTATCTCGTCAAGTTGGTGTACCATACATCGTTGTATTCTTGAACAAAGTAGATATGGTTGATGACGAAGAATTACTTGAATTAGTTGAAATGGAAGTTCGTGACCTATTAACAGAATACGAATTCCCTGGTGACGATGTTCCTGTAATCGCTGGTTCAGCTTTAAGAGCTTTAGAAGGCGACGCTTCATACGAAGAAAAAATTCTTGAATTGATGGCTGCAGTTGACGAATATATCCCAACTCCAGAACGTGATAACGACAAACCATTCATGATGCCAGTTGAGGACGTATTCTCAATCACTGGTCGTGGTACTGTTGCTACAGGACGTGTTGAACGTGGACAAGTTCGTGTTGGTGACGTTATCGATATCGTTGGTATCGCAGAAGAAACAGCTCAAACAACTGTAACTGGTGTTGAAATGTTCCGTAAATTATTAGACTACGCTGAAGCAGGCGATAACATTGGTGCGTTATTACGTGGTGTTTCACGTGAAGACATCCAACGTGGTCAAGTTTTAGCTAAACCAGGTACAATCACACCTCATACAAAATTCTCTGCAGAAGTATACGTGTTGACTAAAGAAGAAGGTGGACGTCATACTCCATTCTTCACTAACTACCGTCCACAATTCTACTTCCGTACGACTGACGTAACTGGTGTTGTTGAATTACCAGAAGGAACTGAAATGGTTATGCCTGGCGACAACGTAACAATGGAAGTTGAATTAATCCACCCAATCGCTATCGAAAACGGTACTAAATTCTCAATCCGTGAAGGCGGACGTACAGTTGGTGCCGGTGTCGTTACAGAAATCAAAGCTTAATTCATTTTAAGCCTAACAAAGTAACATTTATTCGGACGTTGAAGTTCGAGGTAAGGATCTTGATCCTTTGCCTCGAACTTTTTTTATTTCAGCAAACAATTGATTAGAGGAGAGGCTATGAAAGAGAGGAATATCCAAAAATATTCTTAATATGTAGTGAATTGCCTTTTTCCTCTAAATAGGAGAATGGAAATTGGAAGGAAAAACCACAAATCCTTCTATAAAAAAGAGGAGGATTTCTCTTTTTTTAATTGAATGAAAATTTATGAAAATAAATTGTTTTTTACAGCAAAAAAACCTTGCGTTGTGAATTTAGATATATTATAATGACAAAGGTGCGTTTACCTTAGGTGAATGGCACAGACGAAATCAAAATGATTTTGTCGGCTAAGAAACGAGAGGTTGCGACACGCCCGGACGCTTTGCCACGAACGAGCGTGACGGAAATTTTCGTGGAGCTATGTCTACTTTTCAAAATAGGCGAAGGAGGGAACAAGATGGCAAAACAAAAAATTCGTATCCGTTTAAAAGCGTATGAACACCGTATTTTAGATCAATCAGCGGATAAAATCGTGGAAACTGCAAAAAGAACTGGAGCTGGCGTTTCTGGTCCAATTCCATTACCAACTGAACGCAGTCTTTACACAGTTATTCGTGCGACTCACAAATACAAAGATTCACGCGAACAATTCGAAATGCGTACACACAAACGTCTTATCGACATTGTGAACCCAACACCAAAAACAGTTGATGCTTTAATGAAGCTTGACTTACCATCAGGTGTTAACATCGAAATCAAACTATAAAAACTAAACTAATAATAATGGAGGTGTACTCATGACCAAAGGAATCTTAGGGAAAAAAGTGGGAATGACACAAATCTTCACTGAATCTGGCGAATTAATTCCAGTTACTGTTGTAGAAGCTACGCCAAACGTAGTACTACAAGTAAAAACAATGGAAACTGATGGCTACGAAGCTATTCAAGTTGGTTACCAAGACAAACGTGAAGTTTTATCAAACAAACCTGCGAAAGGTCATGTTGCAAAAGCAAACACGGCTCCTAAGCGCTTCATTCGTGAATTCAAAAATGTTGAGCTAGGAGAATATGAAGTAGGAAAAGAAATTACAGTTGATGTTTTCCAAGCAGGAGACATTATTGATGTAACAGGTACTACGAAAGGTAAAGGATTCCAAGGGGTTATCAAACGTCACGGCCAAAGCCGCGGACCAATGGCTCACGGTTCTCGCTACCATCGTCGTCCTGGGTCAATGGGTCCAGTTGCACCTAACCGTGTATTCAAAAACAAACGTCTTGCTGGCCGTATGGGTGGCAACCGCGTAACTATCCAAAACTTGGAAGTTGTACGTGTAGATGCTGAAAGAAACGTAATCTTGATCAAAGGTAACGTTCCTGGAGCGAAAAAATCATTAATCACTATCAAATCAGCTGTGAAAGCTAAATAATAGTAGGAAGAAAGGAGGAACTAAGGAATGCCGAATGTAGCATTATTCAAACAAGATGGAAGCCAAAACGGTGAAATCACTCTTAACGAAGAAATCTTCGGAATTGAACCAAATGAAAGTGTTGTTTACGACGCAATCGTTATGCAACGCGCATCATTAAGACAAGGAACACATGCGGTTAAAAACCGTAGCGCTGTTCGAGGCGGTGGCCGTAAACCATGGCGTCAAAAAGGAACTGGTCGTGCTCGTCAAGGATCAATCCGTTCACCGCAATGGCGTGGAGGTGGCGTAGTCTTCGGACCAACACCACGTTCTTACAGCTACAAACTTCCTAAAAAAGTTCGTCGTTTAGCAATGAAATCTGTATTATCAGAAAAAGTTGCAGAAAACAACTTGGTAGCAATCGAAGGATTAAGCTTTGATGCACCAAAAACAAAAGAATTCAAAGAAGTTCTTGCTAAATTATCTATTGACTCTAAAGTATTGGTTGTACTAGAACCTGGTAACGACTTTGCAGCTTTATCTGCACGTAACTTATCAAACGTTTCTGTAGTAACTTCTGACAACGTTAGCGTTCTAGATGTTGTATCAAATACAAAAGTTTTAGCAACACAAACTGCTCTTACTCAAATTGAGGAGGTGCTTGCATAATGAACTTACTAGACGTAATCAAACGCCCAGTGATCACTGAGAAATCAATGCTTGCCATGGATGACAAGAAATATACTTTCGAAGTAGACACTCGCGCAAACAAAACTTTAGTAAAACAAGCGGTTGAAGCTGCTTTTGACGTGAAAGTCAGAAACGTGAACATCGTGAACGTACGTGCGAAATTCAAACGTATGGGCAAATATGCAGGATATACAAAAAAACGTCGCAAAGCGATCGTTACATTGACTGAAGATTCAAAAGAAATCCAATTATTCGAAGCTGCTGAATAAGCAACACTCGATAACTGATTAAATTAGGAGGGGAAAACGTGGCGATTAAAAAGTACAAACCTACCACAAATGGCCGTCGTAACATGACAGGTTCTGATTTTGCTGAAATCACAACATCAACACCTGAAAAAACATTGTTACAGCCATTGAAAAACCATGCTGGACGTAATAACAACGGCCGCATCACTGTACGTCATCAAGGTGGCGGACACAAACGCCAATACCGCGTGATCGATTTCAAACGTAACAAAGACAACGTTGTTGCTACTGTTCAAACGATCGAATATGATCCAAACCGTTCAGCTAACATCGCGTTAGTACATTATGAAGATGGAGTGAAAGCTTACATCTTAGCACCAAAAGGACTACAAGTTGGAATGAAACTTGTTTCAGGTCCTGAAGCAGATATCAAAGTCGGAAATGCTCTTCCTTTAGAAAACATTCCAGTTGGTACTGTGATCCACAATATTGAAATGAAACCTGGTAAAGGTGGACAATTGATCCGTTCTGCTGGTACAAGTGCTCAAGTACTTGGTAAAGAAGGCAAATACGTATTGATCCGCTTGAACTCTGGTGAAGTTCGCATGATCTTAGCTGCATGCCGTGCAACAATCGGTTCTGTAGGTAACGAACAACACGAACTTATCAATATTGGTAAAGCTGGCCGCTCTCGTTGGATGCGTAAACGCCCAACTGTACGTGGTAGCGTAATGAACCCTAACGATCACCCACACGGTGGTGGTGAAGGTAAAGCTCCAATCGGACGTAAAGCTCCAGTTTCTCCTTGGGGTCAACCAGCTCTTGGTTACAAAACTCGTAACAAGAAAGCTAAATCAGACAAACTTATCGTTCGTCGTAAAAATAAATAATTACTTTGACCATGTGTCGCACATTTTGAGAGGAGGTTCACCATGGGTCGTAGTTTAAAGAAAGGGCCTTTCGTTGATGAGCATTTAATGAGTAAAGTTGAAGCTCAAGCAGGGGCCGAAAAGAAAAAAGTAATCAAAACTTGGTCTCGTCGTTCGACAATTTTCCCAAGTTTTGTTGGATATACCATCGCAGTATACGATGGACGTAAACACGTACCAGTTTACATCCAAGAAGATATGGTAGGACACAAATTAGGTGAATTCGCACCAACTAGAACTTATCGTGGGCATGTCGCTGACGACAAGAAAACGAGACGCTAATTCGAGGGGAGGATAAAAGCAAATGGCAGAACAAATCACATCAGCTAAAGCAACTGCAAAAACAGTTCGCACTTCACCTCGTAAAGCGCGTCTAGTAATTGACCTTATCAGAGGTAAAAGTGTTGCGGATGCAATTTCAATTTTGAAATTCACACCAAACAAATCTGCTGGGATCATCGAGAAAGTATTGATGTCAGCAATTGCAAATGCAGAAAACAACTTTGACTTAGATGTTGAGAACTTGGTAGTATCTGAAGCATTTGTTAACGAAGGACCAACAATGAAACGTTTCCGTCCACGTGCAAAAGGTTCAGCTTCACCAATCAACAAACGTACAAGTCATATCACGGTAGTCGTATCAGAAAAATAAGGAGGGATAATCTGTGGGTCAAAAAGTACATCCAATTGGAATGCGTGTAGGCATCATCCGCGACTGGGATGCAAAATGGTTTGCTGAAAAAGAGTATGCAGAGTTCTTACACGAAGATTTAAGAATCCGTAAATTTATTTCAACTAGACTTGCTGATGCTGCTGTATCAACAATTGAAATCGAACGCGCAACTGGCCGCGTAAACATTTCAATCCACACAGCTAAACCAGGTATGGTTATTGGTAAAGGCGGATCTGAAGTCGAAAACCTAAGAAAAGAATTAAACAAATTAACTGGTAAAAGAATCCATATCAACATCGTGGAAATCAAAAAACCAGATTTAGATGCTAAATTAGTAGGTGAAGGAATTGCACGTCAATTAGAAAACCGTGTTGCATTCCGTCGCGCTCAAAAACAAGCGATCCAACGTTCAATGCGTTCTGGCGCTAAAGGGATCAAAACTCAAGTATCTGGACGTCTAAACGGTGCGGATATCGCTCGTTCAGAAGGATACTCAGAAGGAACAGTTCCTCTTCACACTTTGCGTGCGGATATTGATTACGCATGGGAAGAAGCAGATACAACATACGGAAAACTAGGAGTTAAAGTGTGGATCTATCGTGGAGAAATTCTTCCAACTAAAAAAAACACTGAGAAAGGAGGGAAATAAACATGTTAGTACCTAAACGTGTAAAACACCGTCGTGAATTCCGCGGAAAAATGCGCGGTGAAGCAAAAGGCGGAAAAGAAGTAGCATTCGGTGAATACGGCTTACAAGCTGTTGAATCACACTGGATCACAAACCGTCAGATCGAAGCTTCTCGTATTGCTATGACTCGTTACATGAAACGTGGCGGGAAAGTATGGATCAAAATTTTCCCTCATAAATCATATACATCTAAAGCGATCGGCGTTCGTATGGGTAAAGGTAAAGGGGCTCCTGAAGGATGGGTTGCACCAGTAAAACGTGGTAAAATCATGTTTGAAATTGCAGGCGTTTCTGAAGAAGTAGCTCGTGAAGCATTACGTTTAGCTTCCCACAAATTACCAATGAAAACTAAGATCGTAAAACGTGAGGAAATGGGTGGTGAATCGAATGAAGGTTAAAGAAATCAGAGAATTAACCACTGCCGAAATGCTTGATCAAGAAAAACAATTAAAAGAAGAATTGTTTAATCTTAGATTCCAATTAGCAACAGGTCAATTAGAAAACACTGCACGTATTAAAGAAGTACGTAAATCGATTGCACGCATCAAAACAGTTTTGCGTGAACAAGCTAAGTAATTATGGAAGGAGGCCATTAAGCGTATGACTGAAGAAAGAAATCAACGCAAAGTTTATCAAGGTCGCGTGGTATCAGACAAAATGGATAAAACAATTACCGTTGCTGTCGAAACAAAGAAAAACCACCCTATCTACGGTAAACGTATGAACTATTCTAAGAAGTACAAAGTACATGATGAAAACAACACAGCAAAAGTTGGCGACATCGTGAGAATTATGGAAACTCGTCCATTATCAGCTACAAAACGTTTCCGTTTGTTGGAAATAGTCGAAGAAGCAGTTATTATCTAATAACACGAGATTTTCCTATATAGATTGAATGCAAAATCTGAAAGGAGGATACACAACGTGATCCAAGCAGAAAGTCGTTTAAGAATCGCTGATAATTCAGGCGCACGTGAAATTTTGACGATCAAAGTCCTTGGCGGATCTGGTCGCAAAACTGCGAATATCGGTGATGTGATCGTTGCTACGGTTAAACAAGCAACGCCAGGTGGGGTTGTCAAAAAAGGTGACGTCGTTAAAGCCGTTATCGTTCGTACAAAATCAGGAGCTCGTCGTGCAGACGGTTCATATATCAAGTTTGATGAAAATGCTGCAGTGATTATTCGTGATGATAAAAGCCCTCGTGGAACACGTATCTTTGGGCCAGTTGCACGTGAACTACGTGAAAACAACTTCATGAAGATCGTTTCTCTAGCACCAGAAGTTTTATAATCTTGAGACACTTAACAAAGGAGGTGCGAAACAGTTATGTTTGTTAAAAAAGGCGATAAAGTTAAAGTGATCACCGGTAAAGACAAAAACAAAGAAGGCGTTGTATTAGCAGCGTTTCCTAAACAGGATAAAGTGGTTGTCGAAGGTGTGAACATGATCAAAAAACACCAAAAACCTTCTCAAGCTGCTCCTCAAGGTGGAATTGTTGAGATGGAAGCGCCACTTCACGTTTCTAACGTGATGGTCATCGACTCTACTGGTGTAGCTGGCCGAGTTGGCTACAAAGAAGTAGACGGAAAAAAAGTCCGTGTTTCTAAAAAAACCGGTGAAGTTTTAGATAAATAAAAAGTTTAAGGAAGGAGGGTCTTACTGAATGAACCGCCTAAAAGAAAAATATCTTAAAGAAGTAACTCCATCATTGATGGAAAAATTTGACTATAGCTCTGTTATGCAAACACCTAAAGTTGAAAAGATCGTCATCAACATGGGTGTTGGTGATGCGGTATCAAACGCTAAAAACTTAGACAAAGCAGTTGAAGAACTAACTTTGATCACTGGACAAAAACCAATGATCACAAAAGCTAAAAAATCAATCGCTGGATTCCGTTTACGTGAAGGAATGCCAATTGGAGCAAAAGTTACCTTACGCGGAGAAAGAATGTACGAATTTTTAGATAAATTAGTATCAGTTTCTCTACCACGTGTACGTGACTTCCATGGTGTAAGTAAAAAAGCCTTTGATGGTCGTGGAAACTACACTTTAGGTATTAAAGAACAATTGATCTTCCCAGAAGTAGATTATGATTTAGTAGATAAAGTACGTGGTATGGACATCGTCATTGTAACGACAGCGAACACAGATGAAGAATCTCGTGAGTTGTTGACACAATTAGGCATGCCATTCCAAAAATAATTAAAGGAGGCGAACTACGTGGCTAAAAAATCAATGATTGCTAAAAACAAACGTCCTGCAAAACACTCAACACAAGCTTACACTCGTTGCGAACGTTGCGGACGTCCACATTCAGTTTATCGTAAGTTCCATCTTTGCCGTATTTGCTTCCGCGAACTTGCCTATAAAGGTCAAATTCCCGGCGTGAAGAAAGCTAGCTGGTAAAAAAGTAAATTCGCATAAGAAGGAGGTAAAAGTTCAATGGTCATGACAGATCCAATTGCAGATTTTCTAACTCGTATCCGTAATGCAAACATGGTTAAACATGAGGCTTTAGAAGTTCCTGCATCAAAAATTAAACGTGACATCGCTGAAATCTTGAAACGTGAAGGTTTCGTCCGTGATGTTGAATATATCGAAGATGACAAGCAAGGCGTGATCCGCGTTTTCCTAAAATTTGGTAAAAGCGGCGAACGTGTTATTACAAACTTAAAACGTATTTCTAAACCAGGCTTACGTGTTTATGTTAAAGCTGGCGAAGTGCCAAAAGTTTTAAATGGCTTAGGTATCGCTATTATTTCGACTTCTGAAGGTGTTGTCACTGATAAAGAAGCTCGTGAGAAAAACATCGGCGGCGAAGTTATCGCTTACGTATGGTAATCAAGTAGAATCTACAAGGAGGTGTCTTTAAGTGAGCCGTATTGGAAATAAGATCGTTGTGATCCCTGAAGGTGTAACTATCACTCAAGATGGAAACAACGTTACAGTTAAAGGACCAAAAGGGGAATTGACTCGTACATTTTCTGCTGATATCAAAATGAATATCGAAGGAAATGAAGTGACATTCACTCGTCCAAATGACAGTAAAGAAATGAAAACTATCCATGGAACAACTCGTGCTAACTTCAACAACATGGTTGTAGGTGTTAGTGAAGGTTTCCAAAAAGGATTAGAATTAATCGGGGTTGGGTACCGTGCGCAAATGCAAGGAACAAAACTTGTATTGAACGTTGGTTACTCACATCCAGTAGAAATCACACCACCAGCTGGCGTGACTGTTGAAGTCCCATCTAACACACAAGTAATTGTGAAGGGTGCGAACAAAGAAGAAGTTGGCGAATTAGCTGCGAACATCCGTGGTACTCGTCCTCCAGAACCTTATAAAGGTAAAGGTATTCGTTATGTTGGCGAATTCGTACGCCGTAAAGAAGGTAAAACTGGTAAATAATCGTTTCGAAAAATTTCATAGAAGCCAGCAGCAGGAAAAAAGGATTTTGCTGAAGTATTTCTTCATTAAGAGAGAGTTTACTTGTGCCGCAGCTTCTATTTTTTCAAAACTGATCATTTCTACTGTCTGACAGTAGAAAAAATAAAAATAAAGAGGTGACAATTGTGATTACAAAACCAGATAAGAACAAAACACGTCAAAAGAGACACCGTCGTGTACGTAACACTATCTCTGGTACTGCTGAGCGCCCACGCTTGAACGTTTTTCGTTCTAACAAAAACATCTACGCGCAACTTATTGATGACGTAGCGGGTGTAACGCTAGCAAGTGCCTCTACCTTGGATAAAGAAATTTCAGGTGGAACAAAAACAGAAGCAGCACAAGCTGTCGGTAAATTAGTTGCTGAACGCGCAACTGAAAAAGGCATTAAAGTCGTAGTCTTTGACCGTGGTGGATACCTTTACCATGGCCGTGTGCAAGCTTTAGCTGAAGCTGCTCGCGAAAATGGACTAGAATTTTAGAAGAAGGAGGAATACCATTCATGGTTTATATCGATCCAAAACATTTGGAATTAGAAGACCGCGTTGTTGCAATTAACCGTGTAACAAAAGTTGTTAAAGGTGGACGTCGTCTACGTTTTGCTGCTTTAGTTGTTGTCGGTGACAAAAACGGACACGTAGGATTTGGTACTGGTAAAGCACAAGAAGTACCTGAAGCGATCCGTAAAGCAATTGAAGATGCGAAGAAAAACTTAGTTGAAGTACCTATGGTTGGTTCAACAATCCCACACGAAGTAATCGGTGCTTTTAGTGGTGGTAGAATCCTAATGAAACCTGCTGTTGAAGGTTCTGGGGTTGCTGCTGGTGGACCAGTTCGTGCCGTATTAGAATTAGCAGGGGTAGCAGATATCACTTCTAAATCTTTAGGCTCAAACACACCAATCAACGTTGTTCGCGCAACTGTTGAAGGTTTGAAACAATTAAAACGTGCTGAAGAAGTTGCAGCTCTACGCGGCAAATCAGTGGAAGAATTAATCGGATAAGGAGGACAAACATAATGGCTGAATTAAAAGTAACTTTAAAACGCAGTATTATCGGACGTCCTCAAAACCAACGCGATACTGTTAAAGCGTTAGGTCTTACAAAGATTAACAGTTCTGTGGTTAAGCCTGCTAATGAAGCAATCAAAGGCATGATCAACACTGTTTCTCACTTAGTGGACGTTGAAGAAGTTTAATTAAACAAATAAAATAAGAACTAGGACAATTAAGGAGGTGCCAAACCTATGAAACTTCATGAATTAAAACCCTCTGAAGGTTCACGCCAAGTACGTAACCGTGTTGGTCGTGGTACTTCTTCAGGTAACGGAAAAACTGCCGGACGTGGTCAAAAAGGACAAAAAGCTCGTTCAGGCGGTGGTGTACGTCTAGGATTCGAAGGGGGACAAACACCATTGTTCCGTCGTTTACCAAAACGTGGATTTACAAATGTTAACCGTAAGGACTACGCAGTCGTTAATTTAGATGTCTTGAATCGCTTTGAAGACGGAGCTGAAGTAACTCCTGTTGCTTTAGTAGAAGCTGGAATCGTGAAAAACGAAAAAGCTGGAATCAAAGTTTTAGCTAACGGAGAATTGAACAAAAAGTTAACTGTGAAAGCAGCTAAATTCTCAAAAGCAGCACAAGAAGCAATCGAAGCGGCTGGTGGCTCTGTTGAGGTGATCTAATGCTTAAACTATTAAAAGACGCTTTTAAGGTCAAAGATATTAGATCGAAAATCCTTTTTACTGTATTTGTTCTCTTTGTTTTTCGTTTAGGGGCACATATCACTGTTCCCGGCGTAAATGCAAGCTCATTACAAGACCTATCTAGCTTACCGTTTTTCAACATGTTGAACTTGGTAAGTGGTAGTGCAATGCAAAACTTCTCGATCTTTTCGATGGGGGTTTCGCCTTACATTACTGCTTCGATCGTTATCCAATTATTACAAATGGATATCGTGCCACGTTTTGTGGAATGGTCGAAACAAGGTGAAGTTGGTCGTAAAAAGTTGAATCAGGCAACAAGATATTTGACGTTAGTATTGGCATTTATCCAATCTGTCGGTATCACAGCAGGATTTAACCAATACGCTCAATTAGGTTTTGTCAACAATCCAAATGTCTCTACTTATGTAACGATCGGTTTGATCTTAACTGCAGGAACGATGTTTGTTACTTGGTTGGGTGAACAAATCACTGAAAAAGGTATCGGTAACGGTGTGTCAATGATCATCTTTGCAGGGATCATTTCGAGATTACCGGAAAGTGTACGTGAAATTTATGAAGATTACTTCGTAAATATCAATTCTTCCGATATCTGGAGATCTGCAATTTTCGTTGCCATCTTACTAGTTGCGGTTCTAGCAATCGTGACATTCGTAACATTTTTCCAACAAGCTGAACGTAAGATCCCGATTCAGTACACAAAACGTATAGCAGGTGCGCCAACAAGTAGTTATCTACCGTTGAAAGTAAATGCTGCTGGGGTAATTCCGGTTATCTTTGCAAGTTCATTTATTGCGACACCAAATGCTGTGTTACAAGCGTTAAGTGGCCGATTCGGATCTGAAAATTGGTATAAAATAATGATGGAGATCTTTAACTATAATACGGTGCCTGGCGCAACGATTTATACGGTATTGATCGTCGCATTTACATTCTTCTATGCCTTTGTTCAAGTAAACCCTGAGAAATTAGCGGAGAACTTACAAAAGCAAGGAAGCTATATACCAAGTGTACGCCCTGGTAAGGGAACTGAAGAGTATGTCTCAAGCTTATTGATGCGATTAAGTACAGTCGGAGCACTATTCCTTGGTTTAGTGGCGTTATTACCAATCATTGCACAAATGATTTGGGATCTGCCACAATCAATCGGGTTAGGTGGTACAAGTCTGTTGATCGTGATCGGTGTGGCTTTAGAAACTGCGAAACAGTTAGAAGGCTTAATGCTGAAACGTAAATATGTTGGCTTTATTGAGTAAGAAAGCGTGTTGAGGTTTTTCCTCAACACACGTTCTCACATTTATTAGGAGGGAAAGCAATGAACCTCATTTTAATGGGGCTGCCAGGTGCAGGTAAAGGAACACAAGCTGAAAAAATCATTGACGCTTATGGGATTCCTCACATCTCAACAGGAGATATGTTTCGTGCAGCTATCAAAAATGAAACAGCTCTTGGCTTGGAAGCAAAGTCTTATATGGATAAAGGTGCATTAGTTCCTGATGAAGTAACAAATGGAATCGTAAAAGAGCGTTTAGCAGAACCCGATACAGAGAAAGGCTTCTTATTAGATGGCTTTCCTCGTACAATCGAGCAAGCAGAAGCTCTAAATGCAATGTTAAAAGATTTAAATAAACAAATTGATGCTGTCATCGATATCCACGTGGGTGAAGAAGTTTTGGTTGAGCGTTTAGCAGGCCGCTTCATTTGCCGTAACTGTGGAGCAACTTACCATAAAATTTTCAACCCTACAAAAGTTGAAGACACATGTGATCGTTGTGGTGGGCATGAATTCTATCAAAGAGAAGATGATAAACCTGAGACGGTTAAAAATCGTCTGGCTATCAACATCAAAAATAGTGAACCAATCTTGGCTTATTATAAAGAACAAGGTTTGCTACACACTATCGATGGTGATCGTGAAATCGATGCTGTATTTACTGATGTCCAAAAAATCATTGAAAAATAGCACGATTGCCCGTAGCCGACTTGCATTAAGCAGTTACTCTTGTCAAGTTCAATAAATTATGATAGAATATGTCAGTCCGACTTCTAGAGAATCCTCTAGATGATCCATTTTGAGAATTTTGAGGTGGGAACTGCAGTTTCCGCCATTTTATCGTGTGAAAATGCGAAACAAGTACAAGGAGGTACTGTGCGTGGCAAAAGAAGATATGATTGAAGTCGAAGGTACAGTCGTCGAAACTTTGCCGAATGCAATGTTTAAAGTTGAACTAGAAAACGGACACCAAGTTCTTGCTACTGTTTCAGGTAAAATTCGTATGCACTACATTCGTATTCTACCTGGTGACAAAGTGACGGTTGAATTGTCTCCATATGATTTAAACCGTGGCCGTATTACTTATCGCTTTAAATAATTGTACTCCGTAAAACTACAGGAGGTATTATCATGAAAGTAAGACCATCAGTAAAACCAATGTGTGAACATTGTAAAGTAATTCGTCGTAAAGGACGCGTTATGGTGATTTGCCCAGCAAATCCAAAACATAAACAACGTCAAGGATAAATGGAGGTGCACTAAATATGGCTCGTATTGCAGGAGTAGATATTCCTCGTGATAAACGTGTAGTAGTTTCACTTACTTATATCTATGGTATTGGTAACACTACTGCGAAACAAATCTTAGCTAATGCTGGCGTATCTGAAGATGTTCGCGTTCGTGAATTAACGAATGAACAAACAGATGCTATCCGTGCAGAAGTAGATAAATTAAAAGTTGAAGGGGATCTTCGTCGTGAAGTGAACTTAAACATCAAACGCTTGATGGAAATCGGTTCTTACCGTGGAATCCGTCACCGTCGTGGATTGCCTGTTCGTGGACAAAACACGAAAAACAATGCACGTACTCGTAAAGGCCCAGCTCGCGCTATCGCTGGCAAGAAAAAATAATTCTTAAGTGAAGGAGGTTAAATCTTCATGGTAGCAAAAAAAGTGAATCGTAAACGCCGTGTGAAAAAGAATATAGAAGCTGGGATTGCACATATCCACTCTACATTCAACAACACAATCATCATGATCACTGATACTCACGGAAATGCTTTAGCGTGGTCATCAGCTGGTTCATTAGGTTTCAAAGGAAGCAAAAAATCAACTCCTTTTGCCGCTCAAATGGCAGCAGAAACAGCTACAAAAGCAGCAATGGAACACGGATTAAAAACTGTTGAAGTAACAGTTAAGGGACCTGGTTCTGGACGTGAAGCAGCAATTCGTTCATTACAAGCAACAGGTTTAGAAGTGACTGCAATTCGTGACGTGACTCCAGTTCCTCATAATGGTGCCCGCCCTCCAAAACGCCGTCGTGTTTAATGAGTGCCTCTCATTTTGAGTTCTATTAGTAACGTCATTGAACAAGACACTTTTCGTTTTGAAAGGGGTAAAGATAAGAATGATTGAGTTCGAAAAACCAAGAATCGCAAAAATTGATGAAGAAAAAGATTATGGCAAGTTCATCGTTGAACCTCTTGAAAGAGGGTATGGGACTACTTTAGGGAATTCCCTACGTCGTATTTTATTATCTTCTTTGCCAGGTGCTGCCATCACTAATATTCAAATCGATGGTGTACTGCATGAATTCTCTACCATCAAAGGTGTTAGAGAAGACGTCACTCAAATCATCTTGAACATTAAAGGTTTAGCACTGAAAATGTATGGTCAAGAAGAAAAAACCCTTGAGATCGATATTACCGGACCTGCTACAGTAACTGCTGGCGATATTATCGTTGATAGTGAGGTAGAAATTCTTAACAAAGATATGTACATCTGCAGTGTATCTGAAGGTGCTACGTTCCATGCTCGCCTAACGGTGAAACCAGGACGTGGTTATGTTCAAGCAGATGAAAACAAAAAAGAAGATATGCCAATTGGTGTTCTTCCAGTCGATTCAATCTACACGCCTGTACGTCGTGTCAACTACCAAGTAGAAAACACACGTGTTGGACATCGTGAAGATTTTGATAAATTGACAATGGAGATCTGGACAGATGGTTCAATCGAACCATTGGAAGCAATGAGTTTATCTGCAAAAATCATGACTGAACATTTAGACATCTTTGTCAACCTAACTGATGAAGCGAAAAACGCTGAAATCATGGTCGAAAAAGAAGAAACACAAAAAGAAAAAATGTTAGAAATGACGATTGAAGAATTAGACTTATCTGTTCGCTCTTATAATTGCTTAAAACGTGCAGGAATCAATACTGTACAAGAACTTACGAATAAATCTGAGCCAGAAATGATCAAAGTCCGTAACTTAGGACGTAAATCATTGGAAGAAGTTAAAGCAAAATTGCATGACTTAGGTTTAGGTTTACGTAAAGAAGATTAAACCTTTTACGAAGGAGGGAAACCAACGTGAGTTATCGTAAACTAGGACGCACATCTAGCCAACGTAAAGCGATGTTGCGTGATTTAACAACTGACTTATTAATTAATGAACGTATTGTGACTACAGAAGCTCGTGCGAAAGAAGTTCGCTCAACTGCTGAAAAAATGATCACTTTAGGCAAACGCGGAGACTTACATGCACGTCGTCAAGCTGCGGCTTTCGTACGTAATGAAGTTGCTAGCGTGCGTGAAGAAAATGAGGAAATCGTTATCGAATCAGCTTTACAAAAGTTATTCAACGATATTGCACCTCGTTATGCTGAACGTCAAGGTGGCTACACTCGTATCTTGAAGACAGAACCAAGACGCGGAGACGGAGCACCAATGGTTGTCTTAGAACTTGTCTAAAATCACACTAATAACATCACTTTATGGATGATTCTTTTAGAGTGTTATGATGTTGGAAGTTACTTATTCCGAGTCTAGCTCAGCGCTGCTCCCCAAGCGATTCGTTTGGGGAGTATGCACTCATCATAAAGTGTTTTTTTGTACCTTCAATTAACTGTCAAGACAGTCTTGAAGGTATAAAAAAACATTTTAAAAATCAGAAATGATTGAAAACTAAGCAGTTTTTTGATAGGGTTAATAGGAACTTTAGGATGAAGAGGGAGTACTTATGGAGCCGATTATTGAATTAGGAAAGATTAATTACAAATACCAACCAGAAGATTTACGACCAGCATTGAAAGATGTTTCTTTCACGATCAATAAAGGAGAATGGATCGCGATTATCGGGCACAATGGTTCTGGTAAATCAACGCTTGCAAAAACGATCAATGGCTTACTCCTTCCTGAGTCTGGGACGGTCAAAGTTGGTAATCAAATACTAAATGAAGAGAATATATGGACGATCCGCCAAAAAGTCGGCATGGTCTTTCAAAATCCGGACAATCAATTTGTTGGATCAACAGTAGAGGATGATGTGGCCTTTGGTTTAGAGAATCAAGGCATTCCTCGAGAAGAAATGATCGTTCGAGTGAAAGATGCTCTTGAAAAAGTTCGAATGTCTGATTTTGCGACAAGAGAACCGGTTCGTCTTTCCGGTGGACAGAAACAACGTGTGGCGATTGCCGGTGTTGTAGCCCTCCGACCAGAAATCATCATCTTGGATGAAGCAACAAGTATGTTAGATCCTGAAGGTCGTGAAGAAGTCATCACAACGATCAAAGAAATCAAAGAGGAAAGTCAACTGACCGTTATTTCAATCACGCATGATATTGATGAAGCAGCTAATGCAAATCGTATTTTCGTGATGAAAGAAGGCGAACTAGTGAATGAAGGAACACCGAAGGAGATTTTCTCTGCCGGACCTGAACTAATCAATCTAGGGTTAGATTTGCCTTTTCCTGAAAAACTAAAAAGTGCCTTGAAAGAACGTGGCATTGAAGTGCCTAAAGAATACATGACAGAAGAAAGGATGGTGGATTGGTTATGGACATCCGTTTTGAAAAAGTAAACTTTACGTACCAACCGAACACACCATTCGAGCAACGAGCTTTATTTGATATTGACTTGTTGATCAAAGAAAACAGCTACACTGCATTAGTGGGTCATACTGGAAGTGGGAAATCCACCTTGCTTCAGCATTTGAATGCGTTGATCAAACCGACGGAAGGAACCGTCCAAATCGGCGATCGTCAGATCAAACCCGATACAGATAATAAAAATTTGAAACCGATTCGAAAAAAAGTCGGTATTGTTTTTCAATTTCCAGAGGCACAGTTGTTTGAAGAAACGGTCGCAAGAGATATTGCGTTTGGCCCAAAAAACTTTGGTGTAAGTGAGGAAGAGGCGACTCTACTGGCAAAGGAAACCTTAGAACAAGTCGGCTTAGATGAGACGTATTTAGAACGCTCGCCTTTCGAGCTGTCAGGTGGTCAAATGCGACGTGTAGCGATTGCCGGTGTTCTAGCTATGAAACCCGAAGTTCTCGTCTTAGATGAGCCAACAGCTGGGTTAGATCCACAAGGAAGAAAAGAAATGATGGATATGTTCTGGCGTTTGCATAAAGAACAGCAAATCACGATTGTATTAGTCACCCATTTGATGGATGATGTGGCAAACTATGCCGATTTTGTTTATGTATTGGAGAAAGGTCGCATTGTTAAGTGCGGAGAACCAAAAGAAGTCTTCCAACATCTTGAATGGTTAAAAGAACGGCAGTTAGGGGTACCAACAGCCACTGAGTTTGCAGAGGAACTACGTGTAAAAGGCATCCGTTTTGATGAATTGCCGATTACTGCAGACGCATTAGCGGACCAATTGGTTAAACTGGTGGGAGGTACTGCTCATGATGAATAAATTGATTTTTGGTCGTTATATGCCTGGAGACTCATTTATCCATCGGTTAGATCCACGTGCAAAGTTATTGGCAAGTTTCTATTTTATCGGCATTATCTTCTTAGCCAATAACTGGCAGACATATGCCTTATTAGCGGCGTTTACCTTATTTGCTGTTTTCTTGTCAAAAGTAGATATCAAATTCTTTATTCGAGGTATCCGTCCATTGATCTGGTTGATCCTATTCACTGTAGGCTTACAAGTATTGTTTACAAGTGGTGGAGAAACGTATTGGAGTTGGGGGATTTTCAATATCACTCAATTTGGTGTCATGAACGGACTATTTATTTTTTGTCGGTTTGTTTTGATCATCTTTATGTCCACTTTATTGACACTGACAACGCCACCTTTAGAATTATCCGATGCGATCGAATATTTGTTACGACCATTGAAAGTTGTTCGCTTTCCAGTACATGAAGTATCGTTGATGCTTTCGATCGCTTTACGTTTTGTGCCGACATTGATGGACGAAACCGAAAAAATCATGAATGCACAGCGCGCGCGTGGTGTTGACTTTGGCGAAGGAAGTCTAGTGCAAAAAATGAAAGCGGTGATTCCTTTACTGATTCCGCTATTTGTCAGCAGTTTCAATCGTGCGGAAGATCTAGCTACAGCGATGGAAGCAAGAGGCTACCAAGGTGGGGAAGGTCGGACAAAATACCGTATCCTTCACTGGCACTTACAAGATACTATTGTTATGGTTGCTTTTGGGCTTATGACCATCGTACTGGTGTTTATCCGTAGCTAAACTTATCAAAGATGAATGAGAACAGGGGAAGATGAATGGTACGCTATAAAGCAATCATTGCCTATGATGGTACCCAGTTCAATGGTTTTCAGAAACAACCTAACGGACGAACGGTCCAAGAAGAACTGGAAAAAACCTTAAAGAAGATGGCAAATGGAAAAGAAATCACGATTTTTGGATCTGGACGGACAGATGCAGGGGTTCATGCAATCGGTCAAGTCATCCACTTTGATTATCCAGAAGAGCGACCTTTGGAACGTATGCGTTTTGGGTTAGATACGCAGTCGCCAGAAGATATTGCTGTAAAAAGTGTGGAGATTGTGCCAGAAACTTTTCACGCACGCTATCTAGTGAAAGAAAAAACCTATCAATTCAAAGTAGATATCGGAAAACCACGTAGTCCCTTCCGTAGACATTATGCAAGCTATTTTCCTTATCCAATAGATGTAGCAAAGATTGAACGAGCATTGCCTGATTTACTTGGTACGCATGATTTCACTTCGTTTTGTGCTTCTGGAAGTTCCATTGAAGATAAAGTACGGACTATCTATGAAGCCAGTTTACAGGTCAATGAAGCAGGCGATGAGTTGACGTTTACGTTTCGTGGTGATGGCTTCCTTTATAAAATGATTCGCATTTTAGTTGGAACGTTGTTAAAAATAGGCAACGATCGTTTGCCAGAAGATTGTCTGCCGGAAATCATTGCAAAAAAAGACCGCAATGCAGCAGGTCCGACTGCTCATCCGGAAGGGTTATACCTATACGAAGTAAAATATGAATAGCATACAAGAAAAAAGCGTTTCGGCAATCACCGAAACGCTTTTTTTATCTTACGCGACGACGTTCACGTCTTGGACGGTGATCATCGTTTTCGTTTATAGGATCAATAACGCCGCGAAACGGCTGACGTTTACGAAGGTACCATAGATACAAGATAAACAAGGCAATACATCCAATAAAGAGAAGTAAGCCAGGAATGAATCCTTTTGGCATGTAACTAAAAGTAATCGTATGTTCACCTTCAGGAACTTCCACCATCAAAAAGGCATCTTGGAATTTCTTCACAGGAACTTTTTCGCCATCGATTTTAGCGGTCCAACCACCATCATAAGGGATAGTCGTGGCTATCATCGTTTTTTCAGTCGCGGTTACTTTTCCTGTAGCTGTTCGACCGGTAGTAGTCATCTCTACACCGTTATTTCTGATTTGGTTGATTGCGGCTTGATACGCTACGACATCAAGTCCGACCACTTGTGGTTCCATAAAGCTGACTTCTTTGGTCCCATAGAAGCTTGCAGTGAAGGTAACTGTTGTGTCTTGTGGGTAATAACCTAAATCATAATATTGGCCAGTAATGTTAATTTGAGATTTTCTAGATACGCCATTGACGGTAATAGTTGCTGTAGAGCTTTCTAACTGTGCGAAATTCGTTGGAAACAGGCTGAGATATGCTTGGGTATTCGCAGGTACTTGGACTTCCCAAGTCAATTCTTTTGGTTGATTATTCGCTGTTTCACTATAAGTGACCCCATTTGTCGTTGTTGTGATCTTCGTGTTCTGTTGACTTTTTAGGGTTGGTTTGTAAAACGTAAAGAATGATTGATTCAACCCAGAAAGAGCATTCATCAAATTTGTTTGACTAGTTAGATTATCACCTATCGGCTGTTCGATCTTATTGATCGTCAAAGGTGCTTTAAAGGCTAATGGCACAGCATTACTATTTTCGTACAAAGTATAGTTGTCCGTTTGTTCGACGGATTGGAAGCCGTATTTATTAAAGCTACTGTCGTTTTTAGCAATATTGTATTTGATTCCCGTAAATCCATCCATCAACAAGGTGTTATTATTGTAGCGAATGTTCAAATTTGTTCCTCTAGAACGGAAGCCTAAAGTATCCAAGTAAGAGGAAGAGTTACGATTTCTGATTGAGGAGAACATACTGATTCCACTATAACCATAATTGATCGAATCATTCGGTGAAACAGGATCAAGGTTTTCTAATCGATAAAACGTATCGGAATCCTTTTTCGAGGCATCAACTAACGTTTTGATTTCAGGATAAGGTTCGGTATACAAACTTCTTGAGGCATAATTCCAATCATCGAGAATGCCATGGATCATACTGTTGGTATTGACTGCGGCTTCTGCTGTCATCAATAGTAACAGAAGAATACTCAAACGTTTCAGATCAAATGGGTGTTGTTGGAATAAACCAATCGTCAATGCGTAGAGCGCTAAAAAGACTAACGTCAAAACAAAGGATGTGAGCGTGACATACGTGTAACTGCCATCTGGTTTGATTCCCCATGCTGTAGCAAAAGCAGTCGCTAGTACAATGATGACGCCTAGCAATCGCTTCTGATCCTTCTCCTGTAGCTGTTCCCAACTATGAGCCGCTAACAAGAGTACGAGAAATGAAAAGAGATAGGCATAACGGAATAAGAACATATTTGGTGCGTGCATCCCATGCCAGAATAAATTCAAAGGAACGAAATAGAAGCTAGCAATCAAGATCGCGAATAGCCCACCGAACAACAACTTATTTTTCAAGGGGAATTTGCGACTGACAAAATACAAGAGGCATAATGCTAAAGGAAACAACCCAGCATAGATAAATGGGATCGATCCATATTTCGTCGTGTCATAAACACCCACCATGTTTTTCATCAATAAATCTAAATAAGAAGTTGCTTCCGTCTTCAATGAAGTGATCTGCGTCAACGCTTCGCCATTGGCACGTAGATCGAGAATGGCAGGCAGGATGATCACCATCGATGCACCTCCTGCTAATAAAGAGGTGATCCCATAAGGTAAAATCGTTCCTTTGTACCTCCGCCAATTCGTCAGTAGTCGTGTAACAAAGTATAAAAAGGAGAAGACCCCGACCATGAAGCCCATATAAAAACTGGATAAGAACAAAAGCAAGTAACTAACAAACAATAAAATAGGTTTCTTTTGGTCCATCACACGATGGATACCTAAAATGATCAGAGGAAGATAGACGAAGGTGTCTAACCACATGATGATCTCTGAATGGGCAGTGATAAATGAAATCGACGCATAACTGACACTTAATGCGACTTGCCCCCAATGTGGAATGCGATAGGTACGCGCTAGAAACCAGAAGGATAAACCTGCTGAACCAACCTTTAGTAAGGTGATGAGATACAAGGCATCTGGCATCAATTGATTCGGGAACAATAAAACGAGTGGTGTGAAAAGTCCACCTAAATAATAAGAAATCAATGATAGATAATTTAAGCCAAGTGAGGCATTCCACGTGTAAAAAATGCTTTGTTTCCCTAACAACATATTACGGAAGCTTGCATGAAAGTTTGAAAATTGTGAGAAAGCATCACTAGCCAAGATGCTCCGATCACTTCCTGGATAAATACCGATACTTAAATAAACCAATAAAAGAATCAGCAAAGGGATAAAGAAGCTAGCAGCTGCATAGCGGCCGTTTTCTTTTAAGAATTTTTTCAATGTTGTTTTCATTACAATTCAGTCACCAAATTTCTATTTGAAGTTATCATTAGTTTATCACATTCATGATTTTACTTGCTGAAAATACAACCAAATTCATAAAAAAATTACATTTGAAATTAAATAACATTTGTGAGTTTAAATTACATTTACATTAAGAAAATAACACAAAATAAGAAAACACTTTCTACTTTAAAATAAAGTGTTGACAGGCGTTTGCAAATACGTTATGTTTTATTTGTAACAATTATAAAAAAACATATACTTATCACTATCTGAGGGATAGTGGCACATAAAAGAAGACTTAAAACAATTATCTGGGTGATTGATTGTTTTAAGCCTTTTTTATTTTTTCTTCTTAAGTTTCATGTAGTTGAGGAAATGTCTCTCATTTGATAATGATTCGCAAAAAATAAAAACCGTTCATTTTGTTGAACGGTTCAAATCATTTCATTCAATTATACGCGTTCAACTTTTCCTGATTTCAACGCACGAGTTGACACCCAAACTTTTTTAGGTTTGCCGTCAATCAATACGCGAACTTTTTGTAAGTTAGGTTTAACTGTACGTTTTGTTGAGTTCATCGCATGTGAACGGTTGTTTCCACTTTTTGTCTTGCGACCTGTAAAGTAACAAACTTTTGCCATGTAAATTTCCTCCTTTGCCTTGATTTGGAGCAATAGTAAATTCAGCTCATACCAGAATAACATATCATATGGCGTAGGAATTTGCAAGCATATTTTCATAGAATTGATTGACATTTTCAGTGATTAATTGTAACGTGAACAAAGTCTTTTCCTAATTTTTTTCAATGGTTTTTGAGTACTTTAAGGGAACAACCTTTTATTTCGGTTGACGCTATGATAAAATGTGATAGTAGAAAAATGGGAATATTTTACCCGTTAAGGAGGCTCATTCATGGCTGTAAAAATTCAAACGTCAGCTGGAACCATTGAAATTACCAATGATGTCATCGCAACAGTTGTTGGTGGTGCCGCAACAGATGTATTTGGTGTTGTAGGAATGGCTAGCAAGAATCAAATCAAAGATAATATCACTGAAATTTTGCGTAAAGAAAATTACTCAAGAGGAGTAGTTGTCCGCCAAGAAGCTAATGGGATCGCAGTAGATGTTTATACAATCATTAGTTATGGCACAAAAATTTCAGAAGTTTCTCGTAATGTCCAAGAAAAAGTGAAATATAACTTGGAGACTTTACTAGGTGTTACAGCCAATTCAGTAAATGTCTTCGTGCAAGGTGTTCGTGTACTGCCAGACTAGGCAGGAGACTTGCTGACTGTTCAGCAGTCGATCTGAAGGAGGATTATCTAGGTGAGTGTAACAGAAATTAGTGCAAGCCAATTCCAGGAAATGGTTCAGTCCGGTGCGAATCGGCTACAAAAAAATGCAGAATACGTCAATTCCCTAAATGTATTCCCGGTTCCCGATGGAGATACCGGTACCAATATGAATTTATCAATGACAAGTGGTGCAAAAGCCGTTGTTGATTCTACCTCTGAAAAGGTAGGAGAATTAGCAGCGCTGTTATCTAAAGGTTTATTGATGGGGGCAAGAGGAAACTCTGGGGTTATTTTATCTCAGTTGTTCCGTGGTTTTTCAAAACAAATCCCTGATGTGACTGTTTTGACAGCAACAGATTTAGCTGCAGCTTTTACTCATGGGGTCGAAACAGCTTATAAAGCAGTAATGAAACCTGTCGAAGGAACGATCCTGACAGTCGCAAGAGAAGCTGCCAAAGCTGGTGAGAAAAAAGCAAAATCAACAGATGATGTGATCGAAGTCATGACTGCGGTCGTTAAAGGTGGGAAACGTGCGTTAGCAAAAACACCTGATTTATTGCCTGTATTAAAAGAAGTAGGCGTTGTTGATAGTGGCGGTCAAGGACTATTATTCGTATACGAAGGTTTTTTAACTGCGTTGAATGGTGAATACCAAGCAGACGAGGTCTATGAACCATCTCCTGCTCAAATGGACGATATGGTAAATGCAGAGCATCATCGTAGTGTGCAAGGTCAGTTAGCAACTGAGGATATCCATTATGGTTACTGTACAGAAATCATGGTGAAGATCGGTGAAGGTCCAACTGTAGATAGTACATTTGATTATGAAGAGTTTCGTAACTATCTAGATGGCCTTGGGGATTCCCTGTTAGTGGTCAATGACGATGAAATCATCAAAGTACACGTTCATACAGAAAACCCTGGGGAAGTCATGAATTACGGACAGAAATTTGGTTCCCTAGTGAAAGTCAAAGTGGACAACATGCGTTTGCAACATGAAACGATCTTAGAACATGACCAAGCCCCTTCAGCGCCGGTCGCACAAACGAAGCCTCGTGTACCTTACGGGATCGTTGCCATCGCAGCCGGAAAAGGTGTGCAAGAGTTATTTGAAAGTCTAGGAGCAAACTACGTGATCAGTGGTGGACAGACGATGAATCCAAGTACGGAAGATATCGTGAAAGCGATCAATGAAGTGAATGCAGATAAAGTCATCATCTTACCGAATAACAAAAATATCTTTATGGCAGCTGATCAAGCGGCTGAAGTGGCTGAACTTCCAGTTGCTGTTGTTCCATCAAAAACAGTCTCTCAAGGATTGACAGCGATGTTGTCCTTCAATGAACAAGCAACGTTAGAAGAAAATAAAGAAACGATGACAGATGTGCTTTCAAGTGTTGTCAGTGGTCAAGTGACACATGCGATCCGCGACACGATGATCGACGGAGTGAAAATCACAGAAGGTGATTTCTTAGGGATGATCGATGGGAAAATCGTGATCTCTAATCCAGACATCTTAGCGACATCACTTGCTACATTAGAGCAAATGATCAACGAGGATACTGAGATCGTCACGATATTAACCGGAGAAGACGGGTCTGCAGAGCAAGCACAAGCATTTGCGGCTCAACTGAGCGACAAATATCCTGAGTTAGAAATCGAGATCCATCAAGGAGATCAACCTGTCTATCCTTATTTATTTTCTGCTGAATAATACAGCCTGAAGCCGATAGATAAAGCAGAAAATCATTTGAAAGGATCTTCGGTCAACGATTTGCAAATCGTTGACCAAGTTCCTTTTTTTGTTAAAGGAGGGAAATCTTATGCGTTCGTTAGCTGATCCAGTCACAGTGCTGGCAGGTGTTGGTCAAAAAAGAGCGGATAGCTTGGCTAGTCTAGGCATCCATACAATCGAAGACTTATTAACTTACTATCCTTTTCGTTATGAAGATATCCAAGAAAGAAATCTAAACGAAATCCAAGACCAAGAAAAAGTTACATTAAAAGGGTTAGTTGTCTCTCCGCCAGTAATGAGTCGTTTTGGCTACAAAAAAAGCCGTCTGCAGTTTCGAATGATGCAAGAACATGAAGTATTCAATGTTTCTTTCTTCAATCAGCCCTATTTGAAAGATAAAGTCATTTTATCTGAAGAAATCGCAGTTTATGGGAAATGGGATGCGAAACGTAAAGCACTAAATGGGATGAAGATCCTTGGTTCGCAAAGTCCAGATGATTTCTCTCCGATCTATCATGTCAACAAATCCATTCGCCAAACGACACTGGTCGATCTGATCCGTCGAGGGTTTAGTGAGTATGGTGATTTGATTGAAGAAAATTTACCACTATCTTTAATTGAAAAATACCGTTTGCTTGATCGTCCAACTGCTGTAAGAAGTATGCATTTTCCGCAAAATCATGAGGAAAATCATCAAGCCAAACGACGGATTGTTTTTGAAGAATTCTTTTTTTTCCAGATGCAGTTACAAGGACTGAAAAAAGCCGAAAAGTCTGAAAAGAATGGCTTAGAGATCCTTTATGATGTGGAACGATTAAAACAATTTACGAAAAAGTTGCCGTTTGAATTAACGACGGCACAAAAACGTGTCACTAATGAAATTTGCCGTGATCTCCGTAATCCACACCATATGCAGCGTTTGTTGCAAGGGGATGTGGGAAGTGGAAAGACCGTTGTTGCTGCGATTGCTTTATATGCGACAGTGACTGCTGGCTTTCAAGGAGCGTTGATGGTCCCAACAGAAATATTGGCGCAACAACATGTGGAAAGTTTATCCCAATTATTTGACCCAAATGAAGTGACCGTTGCGTTATTGACCGGATCAACGAAAGCAAAAGAACGTCGCGAGCTATTAGAACGGTTAGAAAATGGGGAAATCGATATCGTTGTGGGAACACATGCACTGATTCAAGAAGGTGTCGCATTCCAAAATCTGGGTTTAGTGATCACCGATGAGCAACATCGTTTTGGCGTGAACCAACGAAAAGTATTGCGTGAGAAGGGTTGGCGTCCAGATGTGTTGTTTATGACTGCCACCCCTATCCCTCGAACTTTAGCAATTACAGCATACGGCGAAATGGATGTATCTGTAATCGACGAGCTTCCCGCTGGACGGATTCCGATCGAAACAAGATGGGTCCGAACACCTCAATTAGATAGCGTGCTAGAATGGACCTATAAAGAATTGCGCAGAGGGCATCAAATGTATGTGATTTGTCCATTGATTGAGGAGTCCGAAGCGTTAGATGTGAAAAATGCAGTGGAAATTTACGAAAAACTTCGTGAGTTATTTGCACCAGAATATGAAGTTGGCTTGTTGCATGGTAAAATGAAGAATCAAGAAAAAGATCAGATCATGGAAACATTCAAAGAAAATCAACTCCAGATCTTAGTGTCAACCACAGTGATCGAGGTCGGTGTCAATGTGCCGAATGCAACGGTCATGTTGATCATGGATGCGGATCGTTTTGGATTAGCTCAGCTGCATCAGTTGCGTGGGCGTGTCGGTCGAGGAAGTGAGGCTTCTTATTGTATCCTCGTGGCAAATCCGAAAAATGAACTGGGTGTCGAACGAATGAAAATCATGACAGAGACCACGAATGGCTTTATCTTGAGTGAAAAGGATTTAGAATTACGAGGGCCTGGAGAGGTATTTGGCTTCCGTCAATCCGGCTTGCCAGAATTTGCGATCGCAGATCTAGTAACAGATGGGAATGTCTTAGAGGTTGCCCGTGAAGAAGCTGCGGCAATCTGGCAAATCAAAGACTGGCAGTTATTACCTGAATATCAACCATTAACAGCCAAGTTGCAATTAGGCGAACAAGATAATCGTTATTTTGATTAACAGATTATCAATACTTTCAAAATGATGACAAGGAGTGGAAATAATAATGAGAATTGCAGTAGATGCAATGGGCGGAGATCACGCACCACAAGCCATTGTGGAAGGAATCGCTCTAGCACAAAAAGATTTCCCTGAGTTGGAATTTGTTCTTTACGGTAAAGAATCAGAGATCAAAAAATATTTGACAGACGAAAAAAATATCACAATCGTCCATACTGACGAAAAAATCAATAGTGATGACGAACCAGTTAAAGCGATCCGTCGCAAGAAAACTGCTTCAATGGTTTTAGCTGCCCAAGCAGTTAAAAATGGGGAAGCAGATGCGATTTTTTCAGCAGGAAATACAGGAGCCTTACTAGCAGCTGGCTTGTTTATTGTTGGACGCATCAAAAACATCGAACGCCCTGGACTAATGTCCACATTGCCAGTTATTGGCAATGAAGGCGAAGGGTTTGATATGCTAGATTTAGGTGCAAATGCAGAAAACAAACCAGAGCATCTTTTACAATATGGTATTTTAGGGTCATTTTATGCAAGAAAAGTTCGTGGTATCGGACGACCTCGTGTCGCATTGCTCAATAATGGGACGGAAGAGACTAAGGGCAGTGAATTGACAAAACAAGCCTTTGAACTTTTGCAAAATGAAACAAGCTTGAACTTCATTGGCAATGTGGAAGCGCGTGACTTACTAAATGGTGTGGCAGACGTCGTAGTAACCGATGGTTTTACCGGAAATGCAGTGTTGAAATCCATTGAAGGCACAGCGATGAATATGATGACCTTATTGAAATCTGCCATCTTGAATGAAGGCATCAAAGGTAAAATGGGTGCATTACTGCTAAAAGACGGTTTGCGCTCTTTGAAATCTGAAATGGACTATTCAAAACATGGAGGAGCTGTTTTATTTGGATTGAAAGCACCAGTTATCAAAACGCATGGTGCAACTGGACCAGATGCAGTTCGCTATACGATCCGTCAAATCCATACAATGCTTGAAACCAATGTTGTAGGACAACTGGTGGAGCAATTTGAGAAAAAAGAGGACTAAATTTTCTACGAATTGACAAGCTGATGGAGAAAAAAGGGTGGACATTCCAAAAAATTGTCAGTAAAATTAGCTATGGTGAAGAAAACGTAGTAGTTCTAAGAATTGTGGGGGTGAAAAAATTGACGCGCGAAGAAGTATTTAATAAGGTAGCTAAAATCATTTCAAATCACTTTGAAATGGATACAGACAAAGTGACAGATGAATTGAACATTAAAGATGATCTGAAAGCTGATTCAATTAGTATCATGGAATTTGTTCTTGAACTGGAAGATGAATTCGGTACAGAGATCTCTGATGAAGATGCTGAACAAATCGAAACAGTCGGCGGTGCCGTGGATTATATCAGCAAACACTTGAAATAAATTGAATAAATACACATCAACTGATGAATGAATTGGCAAAAGCCAATTTCAACTCAAAGCCAAGAAGTCAGAAATAGTTTAGCTATTTCATGGTTTCTTGGCTTTTTCAGTCATAATTATTTAAATAAAAGAGTTTTTTTAAAGAGAAGAAATATGTCACAACATTCGATAGAAAGAGGTAGTTTCACAACATATCTATTTCGTATGTATTGTATAATTATGCTTTTATAAAATAGGACACCTCTTAGGTTAAAACTGTTTTTTATATAAAAAGTGATTTTTGCAGATTTTTATAATGATTCTTAATTTATAAAAATAGTAGGATAAAGAGAAGGTTAGCCACATACCTCATTTTTTTTTAATCTTCTTTAGGAGCTGACATAGCTACGTAAGATTTTTCAGACAATTCTGGCAACAGTGTGAAATAATCTTGCAATATAAAACGGTTTTCTATATAATTATTAATAATTAATTACACACTCCTTAGAATGCTACTTATTTAATTTTTTTTTGCTAAGTTGTTATTCAGTGTAGGATTATTTTTTTTATTAAAAACTTCCATCGAGGGAGCAGAGAGGGGTATTCGATTGTCAGATAACCAATTATTAGATGTTCAGAACCTACACACAGGCTTCCGTCTAAAAGATGAATACTACGATGCAGTAGACGACGTTTCTTTTACTTTAGATAAAAACGAGATCTTAGCCATCGTTGGTGAGTCTGGTTGCGGGAAAAGTACGTTAGCTACAACGATTATGGGATTATTAGATCCTAACAATACAAAGATCACAGGGGAGATCATGTACAATGATTTAAATTTAATTGAATTAAATGAAACATTGTATAACAAGATCCGCGGAAATGATATTGGGATGATTTTTCAAGATCCATTATCTGCACTAAACCCTTTGATGAGAATTGAAGACCAAATCAAAGAAGGTTTGTCTTACCATACAAAAATGACTGCTGAGCAAAGACAAGCACGTGCATTAGAATTACTAGAACAAGTAGGGATTCCGAATCCTGCACGAGTTGGACGTCAGTATCCTCATGAGTTGTCAGGTGGGATGAGACAGCGGGTGATCATCGCGATTGCGATTGCATGTAAGCCACCGATCATTATCGCGGATGAACCAACGACTGCCTTGGACGTAACGATCCAAGCACAGATCCTTGACTTACTGAAAGATTTACAAGAAGAAACTAAAACTGGGATCATCTTGATCACACATGATTTAGGTGTCGTAGCTGAAATGGCGGATCGTGTTGCTGTGATGTATGGTGGACAATTTGTTGAAGTTGCAGGAGTCAAAGAGTTATTTGAAAATCCAAAACACCCATATACACAATCATTGCTAAATTCGATTCCACAAGAAGGAAATCACGAGGCAGAGTTACATGTGATTGAAGGCGTAGTCCCTTCATTAAAAAATATGCCACGAACAGGTTGCCGATTTGCGCCACGGATTCCTTGGATCCCAGCAAGCGCTCACGAAGAAAATCCAGTCTTGCATGAAATCGCACCGAATCATATGGTACGTTGCTCATGTTATAAACATTTCCACTTTAGAGACGAAAAAGGAGAGGTGTAGATGTCAGAATTAATTACAATCAAAGATTTGAAAGTTCACTATCCTATTCGCAGTGGGTTTTTCAACCGAGTAACAGACCATGTCTATGCAGTAGACGGTGTCGATTTTATTATTGAAAAAGGAAAAACATACGGACTAGTTGGAGAATCAGGTTCTGGGAAGTCCACAACCGGAAAAGCGGTTGTCGGCCTAGAAAAAGTGACTTCTGGCCAAATCATGTATGAAGGAAAAGACGTCACGAAAAGAAGTAACCGCAAAAAAATCGGCTACAACAAAGACGTCCAAATGATCTTTCAAGATTCAATGTCTAGTTTAAATCCTAAAAAACGAGTACTGGACATTATCGCTGAGCCGATCCGTAACTTTGAACGCTTGAGCGATCAGGAAGAAAAGAAAAAAGTCAAAGGCTTATTGGACATCGTTGGGATGCCAGAAGATGCGTTATACAAATATCCTCATGAATTTTCTGGTGGACAAAGACAGCGTTTAGGGGTTGCCCGAGCAGTAGCAACGAATCCTAAATTGATTGTTGCTGATGAACCTGTATCTGCCCTAGACTTATCTGTTCAGGCACAAGTATTGAACTTTATGAAACGCATCCAACAAGAATTTGGTTTGAGCTATTTATTCATCTCTCATGACTTGGGTGTCGTAAAACACATGTGTGACAACATCGCGATCATGTACAAAGGTCGATTTGTTGAAATCGGTACACGAGAAGATATCTATAATGATCCGCGCCACATCTACACAAAACGCTTACTATCTGCGATTCCACGAATTGATGTAGACAATCGGGAAATACAAAAACAAAACCGACGAAATGTTGAACGTGAGTATATCGAACATCAAAAAGATTACTACGATACAGCAGGGCGAGTGTATGATTTACGTACACTAACCACTACACACAAAGTAGCGTTGAAAGATGGAGGTGCTAGCTAATGTGGAAAACGATTCTACGAAGAGTTCTTTTGATGATCCCACAAGTGATCATTCTTAGTGTGTTGATCTTTATGCTAGCGCAAGCCATGCCTGGAGATCCGTTTACAGGATTGATCAACCCAAACCAAGATCCAGCTGTGATCGAGCAGATGCGTCAGGCAGCGGGCTTGAATGATCCTTGGTATGAACAATATTTCCGTTGGGTCGGAAATGCCTTACAAGGTGATTTTGGACAAAGTTTCTTGTATAAGCGTTCGGTTTCCTCTTTGATTGGAGAACGAATCGTCAATACTTTATATTTATCTATTTTAACTGTTATTATTACGTACTTGATTGCTGTACCACTAGGTATGTTAGCTGGTCGATACCAAAATTCGATTTTGGACAAAGCTGTTGTTATTTATAACTTCTTCAGTTTTGCTGTTCCATTATTCATTTTCGGATTGATCATGTTGTTTGTTTTTGGCTATCGTTTAGGTTGGTTCCCAACAAGTGGTTCTCAGACTTTAGGTTTCCAGGGAGGATTTTTCGCTCAATGGATGGATCGATTGCAATACATTCTATTACCATCGATCACACAGGCCTTTTTAGCCACAGCAGTAACGATCCAGTATTTACGAAGTGAAGTCATTGATTCGAAATCCTTAGACTTTGTACGTACAGCTCGTTCCAAAGGGGTGCCGACAAACAAAGTATTCAGTCGTCACATTTTCCGTAATGCAGCATTGCCGATGGCATCTCAAATGGGGTATGAAATCACTTCATTGATTGCTGGTTCTGTCGTTATCGAAAAAATCTTTGGTTATCCTGGTGTCGGAAAATTGTTTATTGACTCAATCGGTCAACGTGATTATACCGTAATCACAGCCTTAGTCTTGATTTTAGGAATCGCAACGCTCGTCGGAACACTGCTGTCAGATATTATCATGAGCATTGTTGATCCGCGTATACGAATCCAATAAAAAAATCAAACAGAAGGGAGAATCGATCATGAGTGATAAAAACAAAGAAGTTGCGCAAGAAAGTATCCCACCAATGGGTATACGAATGATTGCACGAGAATTCAAAAAAGATAAAGTAGCCATTTTTTCACTGGCTTTGTTAGTTGTTTTACTATTAGTTATTTTTATCGGGGCGATCTTTATTGACCAAGATAAAGTAATGTTTGTTAGTATTTTTGATAAGTATGCTGAACCTGGCGCCATCTCTTCTCAAGGATCAAAATTCCTTTTAGGAGCAGATGAAGGTGGACGTGATGTCTTCGGTCAATTGATCATCGGAGCAAGAAACTCTGTGATGATCGGTTTTGCGATTACGATCATTACGTCGATCATCGGAGTAGGACTTGGAATTCTTTCAGGGTTTTATGGTGGGATCATTGATAACGTATTGATGCGTATTGTTGATTTTATTATGATTTTACCGATCATGTTGATCATTATCGTGTTTGTTTCGATCATTTCGCGCTATAACGTTTGGTCATTTATTTTTATCATGAGTGCATTTTATTGGGTTGCTAAAGCCCGATTATTCAGAAGTAAGACGTTATCAGAAGCTAGACGTGATTATGTCAGTGCTTCAAAAACGATGGGAACAAGTGATTTCAAAATCATGTTCCGTGAAATCATGCCAAACCTTAGTTCATTGATCATCACCAACTTAACAATGAACTTTGCGGCAAATATTGGGATCGAGACCACTTTGACTTTCTTAGGCTTTGGATTGCCAGCTAATGTACCTAGTTTAGGAACATTGATCGGTTATGCAAGTAATGGTGAAGTTTTAGTGAATCGACAATGGATTTGGTTACCCGCGTCAATTCTAATTTTAGTGTTGATGTTGAGTATAAACTACGTTGGACAAGCATTTAAGCGCTCTGCAGATGCGCGACAACGTTTAGGATAAGAGAAGTGAAGGGGGAAAATAGGATATGAAGAAAACGATTTTTGGATTTGTCACACTGCTATCTGTGGGAGCATTAGCAGCGTGTGGAAATGGCGGCGGAACTAGCTCGTCAGGTAATAATTCAGCAGATAATGGGGATAAAAGTGAATTGACTTTCCCATTAGCTACAACGAATAATGATGAAGCAATCGAAGATGGACAGCTAGATGTGGCAGTAGCAACAGATAGTCAGTTCAAAGGATTATTCCAATGGGAATTTTACCAAGATGCCTTTGATGCAGCGTTTATGGCGCCTTCACATGAACCATTGTTTACAAATGATGATAACTTCACGATTACAAACGATGGAGCAGCCTCATTAGAATTAGATGAAGATGCAAAAACAGCAACAATCACACTTAAAGACAACGTAAAATGGTCTGATGGTGTCGATGTCACAGCAGATGATGTTATTTTCCCTTATGAAATCATCGGAAACTCTGAATACACTGGTATCCGTTACGATGATACATTCCGTAACATCGTTGGTATGGAAGAATATAACAGCGGTAGTGCAGATACGATTTCTGGAATTACAAAAGTAGATGATAAAACTGTTAAAATCGAATATAAAGAAATGAACCCAAGCATGCTTCAAGCAGGTGGTGGAATTTGGACATATGCAGCACCAAAACACACACTTGAAGGAATTGCTATCAAAGACATGGAATCAAGTGATCAAGTTCGTAAGAACCCTGTGACATTTGGTCCTTACTATATGAGTAACATCGTTGCTGGTGAATCAGTAGAATTCTTACCAAATGAATACTACTGGAATGGTACGCCACAATTGAAGAAAATCACAATGAAATCATTACCAACAGCAAGTGCAACAGAAGCATTAAATTCAAAATTATATGACATGATTTTCCAAATGCCAACAGATACGTATGACACATACAAAGATATCGCTGGTTATACGAATCTAGGACGTCAGCAAACTTCATACACTTACTTAGGTTTCAAACTAGGTAAATGGGATGCTGAAAGTGGAAGTGTAGAATATGATCCAAACTCAAAAATGGCTGACAAAGCATTACGTCAAGCAATGGGCTATGCTTTAGACAATGCGGCAGTAGGTGAACGTTTCTATGCTGGTTTAAGAAGCAATGCAACTTCATTGATTCCACCAGTATTTGAAAGTTTCCACGATGCAGATCTAAAAGGCTTCACTCAAGATCTTGATAAAGCCAACAAATTATTGGATGATGCAGGATATAAAGATGTTGATGGCGATGGTATCCGTGAAGACAAAGATGGTAACAAGTTGACAATCAACTTTGCGTCAATGGCAGGTGGCGAAACAGCACAACCATTAGCAGATTACTACGTACAACAATGGAAAGAGATTGGTTTAGATGTTCAATATACAACAGGTCGTCTGATCGAATTCAACTCATTCTATGATCGTTTGGAAAATGATGATCCAGAAATCGATATCTACCAAGCAGCTTGGAGTACAGGAACAGATCCAAATCCAAGTGGACTATGGGGTGCAAATGCAGCGTTCAACTACACTCGTTTTGAGTCAGAAGAAAACACAAAATTGATCAATGATATCAATTCAAGTGCAGCATTTGATGCAGATTACCAAAAAGAAGCTTACAAAAAATGGCAAGAATACGCATTTGAAGAAGCTTTTGCTATTCCAACATTGTTCCGTAACGAAGTATTACCAGTAAACGACCGCGTCAAAGATTGGAACTGGGCATATGATGCTGTCAATCCATGGGCTGTTGTATCTGTAACTTCCGATTCACGTTCATAATCAACAAATGATAAAACCGAATCAGTTCGAGATAGGATTCTCCTATTCTCGGCTGGCTCGGTTTTTTTTAATAAGTAGGTCTGTGAAAGTTTTGTCACCATCAATCATTAATACATAACGAATAAACTATGGATGTTTTTTAATTAGGAAAAACAAGGAAATGTTTGTTTTTTAAGGATGAAAAATATATAATAAATATGAAAATAAATAAATTTAAAGAGAGTAGAGGGTATGTTTCATATATATACTTACTTTATCGACATTTTGAAATACTAAATCAAAAATAAAACATACAAAGGAGAATTTTATGAAAAACAAAAAATTAGTTGTTAGTGTTATTGGAACTGTTGCTGCTATAGGAGTATTTGTCTCAATCGATCAAGTAAGTGCGTCAGAAATGAATGAACCTTTGATTATATCAAGCTATGCAAATATATTTGATATGGATATTGTGCAAGAACAAGCAGTAATGATTCAGCCGAAAATCACAATGGATACATTTTATGGCGGAGTAACCGGTATTCCTGGATTTGGTACAGTATGGGGAGAATTTACGCCATCTAGTAGAAGAGTCACAGTTCAGGCGAAGGGAACAAAAACTGTTAATGTCACAGGAGGACCTAGAGTAGAAGTAAGAGCAGAAGCTCCACGTGCATTTACGGGAAATACCTCTGGATGGTGGTGGGCATAGAGATTTAAGAACCTAAGACAAATTTTTTATACAGTATTACCCGAGCTATATAGAGATTACTGCTACGGTCAGGTTGTTACTAGAAGTCAACAATCTCTTCAGTGATATCTCAAATACAGTTCGGGTATTTAAATATTTGAAAACATATTTTAGGTCCTTTTTTTCTTTCATTATGAAAAAAATCTATCGAGGGTTATTTATAGTTACAGTGTTAAGTTTCCTTTATGCCATTTCTTTTATCGGAAATGAAGGAATCAAGAGTGCTATCCCAAATGCTCATTCGGGCATTGTGATTGAAGAAGTGAGTGGGACGATTGAGGAAATCAATCAAAAAATTTCTGCTTATGCAAAAAAACATCAAATTGCTATACATAAACTGGTTTTTAGAATTGGCGCTTCTGGTGAGACGACAAAGGAAATTTATACCTTTGACAAGGTGGAACGTTCGGAATACTTTTTTCCACCTATAAAATCGGATGTTGCCACCTATTTTTATGATTACACAGAGATGCAACATCAAGATGCGCTGGGTACTTATATTGTAACAGAAGCCCCTCCATCTGGAATGATTGCTGATTTTCATGATCAAGGAATCAAATTGGAGATTGAGGAGATAAAATGGTTCCAGTTATTGACAGCGGGTTTATTAATGAGTATTGGACAACTCTTCTTTATTCTATTTTTCTTTGTGATCTTAGCTTTACTGTTTTACAAAGCTTCTCTTCGTAAGAAAATTGGTGTGATTGAGATGTTAGGACATCGTTGGCTGATAGTGTCCTTCAAGGATAGTTTCATTGATAGTGCGATTTTTACTCTCTTGATGGTTGCTTTTTCTTGGTGGTTTCCACAATTACAGTTTCTTTATCGACCGATTTTTTTGGGGGGGCATTTAATGATTTGGGTTCTTCAATTATTTACGAGTGGGATTATTTTTTCGTTCGGTACGATTTCAGATAAAATAAAAGGAAGGAAACCTTACCGATTATTATTTAGTTTGAACCTTTTATTAAAGATCATCATCTTCACGTTTGTTACGGTGCAAGCCAGTACATTATCAAATAAAGTAATGGAGACGCGTGAACTTGAACAACAGCTCTCCCAATGGACAAGAATTCCTGACTATTATCAGTTAGCATTTAGTAGAGACACAAGTCTACTTGTAGACCCGGCAAAAAGTAAAGACGTGCGAAAGAAAGCACAAGCGTTGATCAATTCACGGTTACTTCCCTTGTTGGAAAAATCAGAACAGTCAGGTGGGATTTTTCTAAGAGACAATGAACTTGGTCATAGTAGTCCGACACTAAATTATATTGAAAATGACGCTTTTTGGTTAAGTAATCATCATGCCGTACAAGAATTGGCTATCAAGGATGCTGAAGGTCAATCGATACACTCATTAGATGATTCTTTTTTCTATCTGCTCATCCCTGAAAATAAGCGAATGTATACAGAAATGATCATTCAAGAAGCAGAGAATGAACTTGATTTTTATCAAAATTCTTTTGAGTACGAGACGAAAGCATATGAGGGGGAATTAAAAGTTCTCTATACGCAAGCAAACCAAGTCCTTTTTAACTATAACTTCCAACCCTATGAAAAAAATTTTTCTTCCAATCCAATTATCGTTTCCATGTCATTGCCATTGATCCAACCAAATATTGAAATATGGATACAGGATATTTCAAATGGGACTTACTTGTTTCGAGACCCTCAACTTGTCCAAGCATTTATTAAAGAAAATCATATGGAACATGATTTTTATGGATTGATTGCTGTAAAAGAAAGCATCAATCAATCTCTTATGGGTGTGAAACGTGAATATTATACAACCCTTAGTATTTTGTTCTTGATCCTTATTGGTTTTGTTTTTATTCAAGTTTATTTGAGTTTACTGTATGTGGAAATGAATAAGAAAAAACTGTTTCTCAAATATATTGCTGGTTGGGCTCTGCTACAGAGGCATCACAGATATTATAAAATAATATTAACCATTTCTACCGTTGTTGCGTTGATCTTACTACTCATCAATCATGCTTGGTGGCAGATTTTAATTCTATTACTATTATTTGAATTATGTATACTTTTATTCACTACGTATTTATCAGAAAAAAGAAAACGTCTGGAGGTGATCAAATATGATTGAAGCCAAAGAAATCACTAAAAAGTACAAAGGAAAAGTGATTTTTGAAAACGTATCTTTACATGTAGAGACTGGTTCAATAACTGTGATTACTGGAAGCAGTGGTGTAGGGAAAACGACGTTACTGAATTGCTTAGGACAACTGGAGCCCATAGATTCTGGTGAAATATGGATAGACAATCAATTCCTTCACCGTAAAAGTAAAAAACGTTTCTTTCGTGAGTATGCAGGATTTTTATTTCAGAACTTTGCATTGATCGATAATGAAACGGTCAAGCAAAATTTACAGTTAGTAGTAAAAAAAGAGGAAAAAATGATTGCTGCGCTCCGCAAGTTCCAAATGGAAGATTCATTGCACCAAAAAGTATTTCGTTTAAGCGGTGGTGAGCAACAACGAGTAGCTTTAGCTCGCTTGTTTTTGCAAATCCCTAAAATCGTTTTTGCAGATGAGCCCACTGCCTCTTTGGATAAAGGAAATCGGCAACTTGTGATCGAAGCATTGAAAGAATTGAATGAGCAAGGAGTGACGATCGTCTTAGTCACCCATGATTTAGATTTGGCAGAACAACTAGGTGGGCAAGTTGATATGAATGAACTGATAAATAGAAGGAAGTTAGTGTAGGTATAAGCATATAATGAATTGCGATACAGCCAATAAAAATCAAGGGAAAATATTAACGATCGTCTTTTTACACTTGTTTAGTGAGGAAGGATTTCCTGAGTTTCGCTCGATTTCCATCACATATTGTAAAGCTAACTTAGAGAACTTCTTCTCGGAGATTAACCAGCGAATGACTTAATGGCATAAGCTGAATTGTAAAAAAATAGGATTCAAAATTAGGGAAAGATAGTCCAATTAAGTATCGATTAACGGATAAATTTTACAAGTATTCATAATAAAATACGACGATCTCACTCTGATAGAAAAAGAGATGAGATCGTCGCTTAAGTTTCTATTGATCTTTTGAGAGGGAGTGGTTTAGTATTGTACTGTTTAAAAAATTTTGTGTCATAGTTTATCTGTTCTCTAAGGTTGTGCTACTTTAGCTAAGATAAATAGTAGCTAAAAATGATTCTTTTCTTTTATTGTTTTTATTGCTTCAATCAACTCAGTCTCGATTTTACTTTTTGAGCGTAGCAAGCCAATTATTTCATTTAACTGTGCAACGATTTTTATTATACCGACAAAAACAACAACAAAAGTAAAACTAGATATTGAAAAAATTGTAATCACCAGCTTGCATTATATTTTGACGACCATAATTCGTCAGTTAACGTCACTCGAACGGTTCCGGCATTTCCGTGACTAGACACAAGACCACGGGCGCTCGCCGTTTTTCTAACTAATTCACCTGCAATTAAGTTACAAATAGCAACAATCACTGCACCAGCAACTGTAATTCCACATGTAACAGCAAGAGCATCTAATATGGCACTATACAATACACTACCTCCAGCTCCCATGACAAGTCTATCATAGAAATTATAGACAGACGTTTTACCAGTGCTAGTATTATAGTACATATTCCAGCCACCATTTTGCAGTTTGCCACCTACGCCTGCTACTGCACGAGAACTATAACTAGCACCATCAAACTCTTTCAGCAAATCATTGATGTTGTTCTTTACATCTTTGACTGTCATATTCATTACTTTCTTTTCAAAAGCAGTAGCAACGCTATTTTGAGTTGATGGTGTATTAGGTAGAGAACTAGAATATCTTAACTGTGCATCGTTCATTAATTCAGCAATTGTTTTGTCTTCAAATTTTTTTACTTGGACCACTTTTTGATTCTCACTATCTGATGCGTAAACAACAGAACTTAGTGAAGGAACTAATGGTGTTGCTAATGTTACTATTGCTATAGAGGTAGTTAAGAGCACTTGGAATTTGTTTATTTTCATACTATTCGACCTTCCATTATATGTAATTTTTTGATATTACGGATAGATTTTGAAAAAATTTTGTTCAACTGCTACAAATTGACAACTTCCCAACCAAATAATATCATTAAAGATGAAATCATTTTTCCTCCTATTTATAGTAGATTTAAAGTTTTTATCTTCCGATTATTGTAGGGAAACTTTACAAACCTTTGTTCTTTTTATTAATGTTTTCTCAAGTAATGTTCCTTATTTGGATTAGGTCAATTTCTAGTTTATCAAGATATGTGATTACCAAATAAATATGATTATCAGTGTTATAGATTAGATGCTTACTGCGTTATTATTTAGTGTATTACTAAATGTGATAATGTATCTTAGTTGTATAATAAGGTTATTTGATAGTTTGTACCAAAGTTAGTCAAAAATAAGTAGAAAATTTGGTGATTTTATATGGAACATGGGGAATTGATTAAAAAATTAAGAACCGATAGAAAAATAACGCGAAGAGATTTGAGCGAAGGGGTACATTCGATAAGCGCATTACAGCGGTTTGAAAATGATACCGCTAGAATTGACATAGATACCATTTGGCAATACTTGGAAAGAATGAATATCCAAATAGATGACTACTATTTGGAGTATTATAACTATCAATTAAGTAAAAAAGAGCACTTACGAAAAAAATTTAGGAGTGCAATTATTTCTGAGTATCATGCAAAAGAGTATCTAGACAACTTACAAGAAGAATATAAAAAAAGTAACGACATTTTTTTTCTGTATCTAATTGTTCAAATAAAAGCAGTTGCTGAAAAATTACCAAATTATAAACTTGGTAAGATAGATGAAAATGAATCAAAAAAAATTTTGGATTATTTGAGCAGGATAGAGGAGTGGGGATATTTCGAATTAGCAATGTATACTAATTGTTTAGGACTCTTTAAAAAGGAATACCGATTATTTCAATATAAGGATGTGCTCAATCAGTTTAGGAAATTTAAAGGTATACCTAAATATCAACATGCATTAATAAAATTTATTATAAATTCAATCATTTTAGAATTTTCTGATAAAAATTACGATAGAATTTTGGATTTGTTAGGAATTTTGTATGATGAAACAAAGGACTCAGATTACTTAAAAGGAAGAATTTATTGGAAATTTTTTTTCCGATTGTATCAGTCTGTCGTTGGGGATTTGGAATTTGATGGCTCGATAGCTATTGAGATGCTAAGGCTGCTTGGATATGAAGAAGAGGCAGTAAACTTTTTGGATATTGAAAGAACAATCTTGGACGATCATACATAAATTAGTTTGTCGAGTTAACAAGATGCATTAATCAGATCAGATATACTTTCACACCTATAAAATCTGATGTTGTTCCTTATTTTTTAAGATTACATAGAAATGAAAAAGAACAAGATTTGTTCAGTGCTTATATTGTAATGAAAGTACTCCTATTAAAATATTTGGACATTGTTTAAATATACGTGTGCTAAATTATACTGACTGAATAATCGCTGATTCCAACTACAATTAATATAACTTTAAACAGGCATTTTCTGTTTTTTGGAAAGTGCTTTTTTTGTTCTTTGATAAGTAATTAGCTGGATTTAGGAACATTACAAGGTTTAGTATACTTTTATGAAAAAGAATCTTCAACAAGGTTTATAAAGCTTTTCATACCTTTTGTCTCAACCATTTCATATTTTATAAAAAACCAGTATAATAAGGAAGTATTGAAAAAATAGCCATAAAGGAATGTGGGAAATGGACAATCAGCTAACAAAAGAATTGAAAGAAAAGTATAGCATCGTTTTTCACGATTTAAACTTACTTGAACAAGCTTTTACCCATTCATCCTATGTGAATGAGCATCGCAATTTGCAACTATCCGACAACGAACGTCTTGAGTTTTTAGGAGATGCTGTATTAGAGTTGATGGTTTCTGAATATCTGTATCGTTTGTATCCAGATATCCCAGAAGGAAAATTGACCAAAACTCGTGCAGCTATCGTACGTGAAGATAGTTTGTCCAAATTTGCCAAGGAATGTCGTTTTGATCAGTACATCCTGTTAGGAAAAGGTGAGGAGAACTCAGGCGGACGAACCCGTCCAGCGCTTCTTTGTGATCTGTTTGAAGCCTTTTTAGGAGCGTTGTACCTTGATCAAGGATTTGACGCAGCACATGCGTTTATTGAAACGGTGATTTTTCCGAAGGTGCGTGCCGGTGCTTTTTCCCATGAGATGGATCATAAAACAAGATTACAAGAAGTATTGCAAAAAGCTGGAGACGTGTTGATTGAATATCGTTTGATCAATGAAGAAGGTCCAGCACACGAACGTATTTTTTGGATCGAAGTATACGTGGATGATCGGTTGATTGGAACTGGACAAGGAAAATCGAAAAAACTAGCAGAACAAGCTGCTGCTGAGAATGCTTTAGCAGCACTAAGTAAGTGAGGGAAAGACTTCGTGTATTTAAAACGCATTGAAATAGCCGGCTTTAAATCATTTGCAGATAAAACAATCATTGAGTTTGAAAATAGTGTCACAGCGGTCGTTGGACCAAACGGTAGCGGAAAAAGTAATATTACTGAGGCTATCCGTTGGGTACTAGGAGAACAGTCTGCAAAAAGCCTTCGTGGTGGGAAAATGCCGGATATTATTTTTGCCGGTTCTGATTCCCGTAAACAATTGAATGTCGCTGAAGTAACCGTCGTATTAGACAACTCTGATCATTACTTGCCACTAGAGTATAGTGAGATCAGTGTAACACGTCGTTACCGTCGGACAGGTGAAAGCGACTTTTTCATCAATAAACAACCTTGTCGTTTGAAAGACATCCAAGAATTATTTATGGATTCTGGCTTAGGGAAAGAATCATTTTCGATCATCTCTCAAGGAAAAGTCGAAGCGATTTTTAGTAGTAAGCCAGAAGACCGACGAGGGATTTTTGAAGAAGCAGCTGGAGTCTTGAAATACAAACAGCGCAAGAAAAAGGCGGAGCAAAAGCTTTTTGAAACAGAGGATAATCTAAGCCGTGTCCAAGATATCATCTATGAACTTGAAGAGCAATTAACTCCTTTGGCCGCCCAGAGTGAGGCTGCGAAGGAGTTTTTACGATTAAAAGAAACATTGACTAACACAGATATCTCTTTGATGATTGCTGAAATCAAAGCGGCAAAAAAAGAGTGGGATGAACGACAACTACAATTAGATCAGTTCAACCAATCACTAACATCCTTAACGACACAGATCCAAACAAAGGAACAGTTATTAGCCGACAAACGCAAACAAAATAACCAGGCCGACCGTATGATCGAAAAAAATCAACAAACGTTATTAGCGTTGTCAGAAAAATTAAAGCAAACAGAAGGACAAAAAGAAGTATTACTTGAGCGAACGAAGCATACCCAAAAGAGCTCAAAAGAATACCAAGCTTCTTTAACTGAAGTGCAAGAAAAAGTGGCTCATTTTGAAGAATTACAAGCGATTTTGACCCAAGAAGTCAGTCAAAAAGAAGCAGAGATCCAACAGGCTGAAAAAGCACTGATGAGTACGCAACAAGAATTGGAAAAATACCAAAAATCAACCAAAGAATTGTTGGCAGAATTACGCGATCAGTATGTCGATCTGATGCAAGAACAAGCAACTGTCGGCAATGAATTGAAGTACTTGGAGCGTCAATATGTTCAAGAGACATCTAAAAGTCAGCAAACACTAGCCAAACAATCGGAAGTGGAAGCGAATGTTGCGGAAATGTCCGCCAAGCAAATCGAGTTGACAGAGCGACATGAAAAGCTACAGCAAGCATTGAATGAGGTCAAAGCGTCACTTGAAGTTGTGCAAACAAAAGGAAAACAAGCACAAGAGCGCTTGGCAAAAGAACAGCCCAAAATGTATCAACTGATGAACCAAGTCCAACAATTACGGGCACGTCAGAAAAGTTTACAAGAAATCCAAGAAAATTACTTTGGCTTCTATCAAGGTGTTCGTTTGATCTTGCAACAAAAGCAACGCCTCTCTGGGATCGTTGGTGCGGTTGCTGAATTGATCGATGTTCCAGCTGATTATACATTGGCAATCGAAACAGCTTTGGGTGGTTCAGCGCAACATGTCATTGTTGAAAATGAAGGCGATGCACGTCAAGCGATCGCTTATTTGAAACAACAAAAAGGCGGACGAGCAACGTTTCTACCATTAACGACAATCAAACCTCGTCAATTACCTGCACATATTTTTGCACAAGCGCAAACAGTTGACGGGTTTATCGGGATCGCTAGCGAACAAGTGACTTATCCCGAACAGATCCAGACAATCGTTCACAATCTATTAGGGACGATTCTATTAGCAAAAGACTTAGCAAGTGCCAATGCCATTGCCCAACAGATTCGTTACCAGTATCGTGTGGTCTCACTAGAAGGTGATGTCATGAATGCCGGTGGTTCAATGACTGGTGGGGCGACGAAGCGAGGCAATCAAGGAAGTTTATTTGCACAAAATCAAGAATTAAAACAATTGACGAGTGAGTTTCAACAAGCGGATCAGGAGTTGCAAAGTCAAGAAAAGAAAGTCCAAGCATTGCAACAAGAAGTCACGGTTTTGGCAGAAGAACAAGAACTTCTGCGGACACAAGGGGAACAGTTACGCTTTGAAGAACAAGAAGTAGCAAATCAACGACAAAATGTGGCCAACGAACTCACTCGTTTTGAAAAAGAACAGCAAATCTCAAGTTATGAAACGCGTGAACTGCAACAATTCATGGAGAATTACCAAAAACAACAGGCAGAGCTTTTGGCAAAACAGCAAGAACTAGAAGTACAACGCCAAGAGATCGATGCTGAAATCAGTTCATTGAGTCAAGAAAGTGACAAGATGGAAGAACGTCGCGCGCAGATCCAGGAAAAACAAGCACAGGAGCAAGCCTCATTAGCCGTATTGAAAGAGCAATACAATCACTTACAGATCCAACTACGTGGCGCACGCGTACAAAAAAATGAGGCATTAGCCAAACAAGAAGGACTAGAACAACAACTGCATGCATTGACTGCGGACTTCTCTGATCACGAACTGACAGAAGAAAGTTTAGATCAACGAATTGCTGATTTAGCGACAGAAAGAGATCGCTTAAAAGCTTCTCTAGAAGACGCCAAACAGTCACGTGAAGAAATGCAAACGACTATCGATGCGTTGGATGCCGACCTATTAGCTGAAAACCGTAAACAAAAAGAACTTTTGACAGAGCAGTCACAGTTAGAGGTCCAAAAGAATCGTGCGGAAATGATTTTGGACAATCATCTGAATTACCTGCAAACGGAGTATCAGATGAATTATGAAAAAGCCTGTGAATCTTATGAAGAAACAACGGATGTAGCGAACAGCCGGGTAGAAGTTGCTTCGTTGAAACAACAAATCGATCGTTTAGGCCCAGTAAATCTAAACGCCATTGAGCAGTATGAGCAAGTGAATGAACGTCATACCTTTTTGGCTGCGCAACGGGATGACTTATTATCGGCTAAGGATCAATTATTTGAAACAATGGATGAAATGGATGATGAGGTACGGACTCGTTTCAAAGAAGTTTTTGAAGCAATCCGCCAAGAATTCAAAATCGTTTTCCCAAATATGTTTGGTGGCGGTCGCGCAGAGCTTGTGTTGACTGATCCGACTGATTTGTTGCAGACAGGGATTGAAATCGAAGTTCAGCCTCCAGGTAAAAAACTACAAAGTTTAAGTTTACTTTCAGGAGGAGAACGTGCATTGACTGCGATTGCGTTGCTCTTTTCGATTATTCGTGTCTGCCCTGTACCGTTTTGTATCCTTGATGAGGTCGAAGCTGCGCTAGATGAAGCCAATGTCAAACGCTTTGGTCGCTATCTCAGCGAGTTCCAAGACGATATACAGTTTATTGTAGTGACGCATCGTAAAGGGACGATGGTTGCTGCGAATGTCTTATACGGTGTGACCATGCAAGAGTCTGGGGTTTCAAAAATCGTCTCTGTCCGTATGGAAGACATCAATGAAGAAGGAAGAATGAGTGAAACGAAAGTGTAGGGGACGAAATGATCAAATTAATCGCTATCGATTTAGACGGAACACTATTGAACGAAGAAAAGAAAATCTCATCTGAGAATAAACAAGCTTTGGCTCAAGCAAAAGCACAAGGGGTAAAAATCGTTTTATGCACGGGGCGTCCGTTAGCAGCGATGGCTCACTATTTACAAGAATTAGGTTTAGTCGAAGAAGGCGATTATAGCATTACCTTCAACGGTGGCTTAGTCCAGAAAAATGATACTGGTGAAATCATCGAGAAAAAAGCGATGTCTGTGTCTGATATCCATCGTCTTTATGCGTTGGCACAAGAACTAGACTTACCGTTAGACGTCTTATCAGATAATGTCGTCTTGCAATTACCTAGTGCGCCTCAAAAGCAATCGATGTACAATGTATTAAACAACTTATTGCAATTCCAACCAGCAGTACTAGCTGATATCACAGATGAGTTTGTGTTGAACAAAGCAGTCATTGCCTATGAGCAAGAAGAACTAGATGCAAAAATCAAGGAGATTCCAAGCGCTTATTATGAGTCGTATGAAATTATCAAAACGCGCAATGTTTTATTAGAATTTATGCCAAAAGGTGTCACTAAGGCATATGGTATTTCTTTATTAGCAAAAGATTTAGGACTTGAACGTAGTGAGATCATGGCAATCGGAGATGAGGAAAATGATCTACCGATGATCGAATACGCAGGACTTGGTGTAGCCATGGAAAATGCGGTGCCTTTTGTCAAAGAAGCCGCTGATCATGTCACGGCAAGTAACATCGAACATGGGGTAGCAAAAGCGATCCAACAATTTGTTTTAGTGTAAAGGAGGTATACTATGGGATTTTTTGATAAGATCAAACGAGCCTTTACTGGTGAAGAAGCACCAGAAGAAGTAGAAGTACAAGAGAAATATGATAAGGGTCTAGAAAAGACCCGTAAAACGTTCGGTGAACGAATGAATGAACTGTTTGCGAATTTCCGTACGGTCGATGAAGATTTCTTCGAAGAATTGGAAGAAACATTGATCGGTGCAGATGTCGGCTTTGAAACAGCCATCAAGATCACTGAAGCGTTACGCCAAGAAGTGAAGCTAAGAAATGCCAAGAAACCAGCTGAGATCCAAAATGCGATCATCGAAAAATTAGTTGAGCTTTATGAGCAAGAAGGCATCGATGAAGTCAATACATTGAACCTCCAAGAAGAAGGATTGACAGTGATCCTCTTTGTTGGTGTCAATGGTGTAGGAAAGACGACGAGTATCGGTAAATTAGCACATCAATACAAAACGGAAGGCAAAAAGGTATTGTTAGCCGCAGCAGATACCTTCCGTGCGGGTGCGATCGATCAGTTAGTCGTTTGGGGAGAACGTGCAGAAGTTGAAGTGGTTCGAGGCAAAGCTGGTGGCGATCCTGCGGCAGTCGTTTACGATGCCATCGAAAAAGCCAAAGAACAACAAGCAGATATTTTACTTGTTGATACAGCTGGACGTCTGCAAAACAAAGTCAATTTGATGAACGAATTAGAGAAGATCAAACGTGTGATCCAACGAGAATTACCAGAAGCACCACATGAGATCTTACTTGTGTTAGATGCGACGACAGGGCAAAATGCCATGGTCCAAGCGAAACAGTTCAAAGAAACCTCTGATGTGACAGGGCTAGTTTTAACAAAATTAGACGGTACAGCTAAAGGTGGAATCGTCTTAGCCATTCGTAATGAATTGCACCTGCCGGTCAAACTTGTTGGTTTGGGTGAAGGCATCGATGATTTAGAAGCTTTTGATCCAAATGACTTTGTCATCGGTCTATTTAAAGGCTTATTGAAAGAAGAATAAACAGTATATGAGCATAAGTTCATCTAAAGAGCTTGTAACAAAGGTGTTCAACTTCAAGAAATAAAAAAGAAGCCACGGGAATCGTTCTTTAAATTTCCGTGGTTTTCCCTTTATTTTTGAAGAGGTTCCGTTTGTTTCAGGCTCTTTTTTCTCCTTCCAATGGACTAGCGATATTCAAGGAACAATATTTCGAGTATAAACCAAAAATGAACCAGCGATTTTTTTGACTGTGTCCTGTCTGGCTATGTGCTATCTTATTGTTCAGTTTGGAGTCATTTTCCTACAATATCAGCTGTTTTTTAAAAAAAACACCCCTTTTTTCTCATTTTCAAACAATTTCATTCTTTTTCTTGGCGGTTTTTACTATAATGAAACATATGAATTGGAGGACATTTAACCATGAACTATAAAGAATTATTACTGCATCCTCGTTCACTACCATTCATTAGTCAAGCCCGTTTTGGGGTTGAACGTGAAGGGCAACGTGTGAACTTCTCTGGAAAGTTGGCAACAACCGATCATCCTGAGGTTTTTGGGGATCGTACGTATCATCCATACATCCAGACAGATTTTAGTGAAACTCAAGTCGAATTGATTACTCCGGTCACGGATTCTATCAACGAACTTTTTAAATACTTGGAAGCAATCTACGACGTTGCTTCACGCTCAATGGCAGATGATGAAATGATCTGGCCTTTAAGTATGCCTCCGGCTTTACCTGAAAAAGACGAAGAGATCATGATTGCGAAGCTTTCTAATTTTGAAGATGTCTTGTATCGTCGTTATTTAGCAAAGGAATATGGCAAACGCAAGCAAATGGTCAGCGGCATCCATTTCAACTTTGAGTTTGGTGATGATCTTTTACAATCCTTGTTTGTACAACAAACAGAGTTTACCGACTTTGCAGCATTTAAAACAGAATTATATTTTAAAACAGCACAGAACTTCTTGCGTTATCGTTGGTTGATCACTTATTTGTTTGGGGCGTCACCTCTAAGTGAAGACCACTATTTTGTCGGCAAGCCAGCACCAGCAGAACCGGTACGCAGTATTCGTAATAGTTCCTATGGTTATACGAACCATCCGAATGTCAAAGTATCCTATGCGTCAATGCAACAATATTTAACCGATATTGAAAAAATGGTGGAAGAAGGCAAGTTATCCGAAGAAAAAGAATTCTATGCACCGATCCGTTTTCGTGGTGGAAAACGTGTAGCTGATTTAGCAAAATCAGGTATTCGCTATATTGAACTGAGAAATATTGATTTAAATCCTTACGCACGTGTAGGGATCAGTCAAGCACAAGTTCAGTTTTTACAATCGTTCTTAATGTATATGCTATGGATGGAACATGACGTAGCAGTCGATGCATGGGTCGAAGAAGGCGAGCAGCGAAATGAACACGTGTCGTTAGAAAACCCTATGGATCAAACTGCTTTTTATGATGAAGGAATACTGCTTCTTCAAGGAATGAAAGAGATGCTTGTAGCTTTAGGACAATCCGAACGCCTACCATTGATCGATGACATGATCGCACAATTGGATGAACCACGTGAAACATTGGCAGGCAAGATTTATCAGCAAGCACAACAAACAAGCCAGCATGACTTTGCTTATACTTTAGGAAAACAGTATGAAGAAGAAAGTCATGAACGTTCGTATCAATTAGCGGGATTTCGTGACATGGAACTGTCGACACAGATTCTGATGTTTGATGCGATCCAAAAGGGCATCGAAGTAAAGGTCATAGATGAATCAGATCAATTTTTACGTCTACAGCATCAAGAGCATATCGAATATGTAAAAAATGCCAATATGACAAGTAAAGACAGCTACATTGTGCCATTGATCATGGAAAATAAAACAGTCACTAAAAAAGTGCTAAAAGAGGCCGGATTCCGTGTACCTGAAGGAGCCGAATTTACTTCAATCGAAGAGGCTTTGAACGCTTATCCACGATTTGCAGAACAAGCCTTTGTTATTAAACCTAAATCGACCAATTATGGGTTAGGGATCACGATCTTCAAAGAAGGAGCATCTTTAGAAGATTACCAGGCTGGTTTAGCAATCGCTTTTCGTGAAGATACTTCTATACTGGTTGAAGCATTCATGCCTGGAACAGAATATCGCTTCTTTGTGATCGATGGGCAAGTAAAAGCGATCTTACTTCGTGTTCCTGCCAATGTTGTGGGTGACGGAAAACGGACGGTGGAAGAACTTGTCGCTGAAAAAAACCTAGATCCATTAAGAGGCAGTCACCATCGTGCACCATTGGAATTGATCCAGTTAGGTGAACTTGAGCAGTTGATGTTAAAAGAGCAAGGACTAACCATCCATTCTGTACCTGAAAAAGATCAAATCGTGTATTTACGCGAAAATTCCAATATCAGTACAGGTGGCGATTCAATCGACGTAACAGATGTATTTTCAGACGCGTATAAACAAATTGCCCAACAAGCAGTGGAAGCCCTAGGAGCGAAAATCAGCGGCATCGATTTGATCATTCCTGATAAAGATATCGATCCTCAAACAGATGACCAAGCCTATGGCATCATTGAAGCAAACTTCAATCCAGCGATGCACATGCACGTTTACCCATTTGCTGGCCAAGGCAGAAGACTGACAATGAATGTCTTAGAGCTGTTGTATCCTGAAGTGATCAACAGACAAGAAGAGACTAAATAAATCATGAACCTGTAGGACAAAAAAATCATCCACATCACTAGATTTATCTAGTTTGTGAATGATTTTTTGTTTTGCCACAGGTACATACGAACGCTGACAAATTTTGATTAGAAACTCAAAGAATCGAGTGAACTTTTAGAAATTATTTGAATAATCGGTCCCAAAAGCTTTTTTTCTTTGGTTGTTCTTCTTCTTGTTTCGTTGGATATTTTTCTTCTACGTCAATAACGGGCTCATTCACCGCTTCTTTGGCCGCAATCAGTAGACCAATACTTTGCGGATCTTCAGAAACATGATCGTTTACAACCGTGAATTTCGTTTGATTTTTCGTTGCCAATTGGATGTATTGATTCTGGATATCCAGGGGTAAGGTCCCGTTTATCAGAATAAATGCTTCTGGTCGTTTCTCTAGTTCTTGTAGGAACTTTTCTTTATTTGTCGGCTCATTCATTTCAGCAACGGTCATACTGAGGTAGCAACGTTCACGAAAGGTACCTAGGTATTTATGCTGTTCTTCTGGGTTGACCAAGGGCGTGCCATACATTCCTTTGTCCAAATGATTTTTCAATTCATCTGATGCCATCCAATTTCCTCCTTTGTTGTTTTAAGTCATTATAACATAGAGGTTGTGACAGAAGCATTTTGACCTGATCAGTAAGCTAGAAAATTGAAAAATAGTTTTTCATATTTTGTCATTTTCTAGCTTAGTGTTGAAGGTTAGCTTTTGGATCACCGTGTAACCAGGTTGTGAGAAAGTCGTTTAGCTCCAAGCATTAAGGCAGAAATTGAGAAATAGCTTCCCACATTTTTAAGGTCAGAAACAAAAATGAATTTTATTTTTGTATCGTACACGTATTCTAAAATTTATAGGGATTGCTCTTATTTCATTAAAAAACGGTTGCTTTTGTTCAATGCTTCACTTAGAATAAGAATGAGAATCATTCTCAGTTAGCGAGGTAAAGGGAAATGCGCGTGGGTCGCTTGATGGTTTTGTTAGTTATTTTAAGTATATGTTCGCTATTTATTGGCGTGTCTCGAGTGGAATTCATGGAGATTATCCGATTTGAAGGACAGAGTATGCAATTGTTGTTGGCGACACGTTTTCCGCGAACGATCTGTTTAGTACTGGTAGGGGCAACGAGTAGTATTTGTGGGTTGATCATGCAACATCTGACTCAAAATAAATTTGTTTCACCAACGACAGCTGGCACGATGGATAGTGCGAGATTGGGTATCTTAGTGGTGATGCTCTTTTTACCGAATGCTTCTTTGTGGATTCGTTCAGCAACTGCATTTTTATTTGCGTTTGCAGGTACGCTCTTATTTTTATCTTTTGCACGATTTTTTCCACAAAAAAATCAGCTGATGTTACCATTGATCGGCGTGATGCTAGGAAATATTATCGGCTCTGCTGCAACATTTTTCGCCTATCAGTTTCAGTTAGTACAAAATATGTCTTCATGGCTACAAGGAAATTTTGCAACAGTCATACGGGGAAATTATGAATTATTGTATGTAACGATTCCTTTATTACTTATCTTATCTTTTTTTGCCTATCAATTTACGATCGTAGGCTTAGGTGAATCGTTCGCAGTGAATTTAGGGATGAATTATCGCAACATGCAACTACTAGGGATTGGCCTTGTTTCTTTAGCCAGTGCGATCACTTTGATCATGGTTGGGACGATTCCTTTCTTGGGAGTGATCATTCCAAATATCACAGCAAAGCTCTATGGGGATCAGGTACATAAAACGTTAGGAATTACCGCCATTTTTGGTAGTATCTTTTTGCTTATCTGTGACATGATCGCTCGTCTTGTGATTTTTCCTTATGAAATCCCAGTCAGCGTCATCGTAGGGATCATCGGTGGTTTGATTTTCCTTTACTTGTTAGTAAGGGGGCGCAAACATGGGTAAAAAGATCACTGGTCTATTTTTTATTTTGTCTCTACTCGTGATTGGCGTGACGATCGGCTATTTGACTATCAACACGTATGGTAATTGGGCTTTTGCATGGGCCTTACGAAGCAAAAAAATCATGGCGTTCATTTTAGTGGCACTCGCGACAAGCAGTGCGACCGTTAGTTTCCAAACGATTACCCAAAATCAATTTTTGACACCTTCTGTGTTAGGACTCGATTCCCTCTATGTACTTGTTCAAACCCTCCTCTTTTTCTTGATTGGTGGGGTGACGATGCTTCAGCAAACAGGCACAGCCTTTTTCTTAGTCAACGTGGCATTGATGGTTGGCTTAAGCCAGTTATTGTTTTTCTTTTTATTACGAAAAGAAGCCCCTAACTTATTCTTATTATTGATGACGGGGATGATTTTAGGGACACTTTTCAATAGTATCAGTACGTTTTTACAAGTGGTGATGGACCCGAATGAATATGATTTGTTGCAAGGGAAGTTATTTGCTAGTTTCGGTAATGTCCAGACCGCCTACCTCCTACCTGCTGCATTGTTGATTGGCTGTTGTTGGGTGTTCCTTTTTTATAAAAGACATTTTCTGGATATCTTTCATCTAGGGAAGGATCAAGCAACGAACCTTGGGATTGAGACAGAGCGTTTTCAATTTTCTATTCTTTGTTGTGTCAGCTTGTTGACAGGAACAGCCACTGCTTTGGTGGGACCAATCACCTTTCTTGGATTTATTGTCGCAAACGTCAGCTATCGTTTGTTTGCAACGTATCGTCATGGTGTTTTGCTACTAGGAAGTTTTTTGATTGCTTTCTTGTTTTTGACTGGGGGACAATTGATCGTTGAGCAAGTGTTTGGGTGGAACACGACGGTCAGTGTGGTTGTAGAGTTCACAGGGGGTATTTACTTTATTACAAAATTGATTCGAGAAAGGAAGGAACTGGGATGATCAATTTGAATAGTGTCGAGAAGTCTTACCAAGGAAAAACGGTCGTCGAGGCCTTGCAATTGGAAATCTCGGATCAACAATTGACAGCCTTCATCGGTCCAAACGGCGCAGGAAAGTCAACCGTTCTTTCTATGATCAGTCGTTTGATTCCTAAAGATGCAGGTGAGATCTACTTGGATCACAATGAAGTAAAAGCTTGGAAGTCCAAAGAGATGGCAAAAAAACTAGCTATTTTGAAACAATCTAATGAGATCAGTATGAAAATCACAGTCGAGGAGCTTGTATCGTTCGGGCGTTTTCCTTATTCGAAAGGAAAGCTGACAACGAAAGACCATCAGATCATCGAAGAATCACTCCAGCATCTAGGGTTGGAAGAACTGAAGGACCAAACGATCGACACGCTTTCTGGGGGTCAGTTGCAACGAGCGTATATTGCGATGGTTCTTGCGCAAGATACTGATTACATTTTGCTGGATGAACCACTCAATAATCTCGATATGAATTTTGCGGTACAAATCATGCAAATTTTAAAGCGCCTTGTACAAGAATTAGGAAAAACGATCATCATTGTGTTACACGATATCAACTTTGCAGCGAGTTACGCAGATGAAATCGTCGCAATGAAACAAGGGAAGTTATTTAGACAAGGCAAAACGAACGATATTATTAAAAAAGAAGTACTAGATCAATTATACGAAATGGACATTCGAATCTGTGAAATCGAAGGACGCAGATTTTGTCTTTATTTCTAAAAACTACGAAGGAGCGTCAAAATGAAGAAAATAGTTTTAGGATTTTTAGTCATAGCATCATTAGGATTAGCAGCATGTGGAAATAACGAAGCACAAACGAGTGAAACAAAAGCATCAAGTACTGTCACAACGGATACAATGTTGACAGTCAAAGATAGCAATGGTGAGTCTGTAGAAGTGCAACAAAACCCTGAGAAAGTTGTAGTGTTCGACAATGGATCATTAGATACGCTTGATGCATTAGGTGTTGGAGACAAAGTCATAGGAGCGGCAACTAAAAATTTACCTGCTTACTTAGAAAAATATCAAGAAGTTGAATCTGCTGGAGGAATCAAAGAACCAGATTTGGAAAAAATCAATGAGATGCAACCAGATTTGATTATTATTTCCGGTCGTCAAAGTGATTATCAGGAACAGTTGAGCCAAATTGCCCCAACACTATATTTAGCAATGGATGCAGAAAAGCCATGGGAATCGATGCAAGAAAATGTGACAACATTGGCAAAGATTTTTGATAAAGAAAAAGAAGCAGAAGAAAAATTAACAGATTTAACGAAACAAATCGATGAAGTGAAAGAGAAAGCCAGCGCGCTTGATCAAACAGCTTTAGTTACTTTAGTGAATGAAGGGCAACTTTCAGCATATGGTTCAGGTTCACGTTTCGGACTCGTTCATGATTTATTTGGCTTTAAACAAGCCGATGATCAAATCGAGGCGTCTACACATGGTCAAAGTGTTTCTTATGAATATGTTTTAGAGAAGAATCCAGGGATTTTATTTGTGATTGATCGTACCAAAGCAATTGGTGGAGATACAAGCAACGATAACGTAGCTGCCAATGAATTAGTGGCACAAACAGATGCCGGTAAAAATGATCAAGTAATTTCATTGCAACCAGATGTATGGTATTTGAGTGGTGGTGGACTTGAATCAATGAACTTGATGATTGAAAATGTCAATCAAGCGCTAAAATAATTTTTCAATGAATAACTAAGAAAATGAGCCTGGTACATCAGTCATCTTGCATCCTACAACTGAATAAACGGTGTTCCAGAAGTAGCACCTTCAAAAAATAAGCCGAGAAACCCAAAATTTGAAAAACAATTTTCGGGTTTCTCGGCTTATTTCTCGGAGCTAGGCACTTCTATCACAACCTCTGATTCAATGGGTGATTGTTTGATCGTTAGGAAAATCTAGTGTAAGGGTAAATTCATTATCGACTTCATAAGGATCGATTCGTGGGGTTGTATCATGGAAAAAGTGAGCAAGCCATTGTCGGAACATAAGATCGCCTCCTTTGATTTGATTAAAGGATACAAGGCGAACCTTAGAGAAAGCTTAAAGCATAGAATCAAGCATGTGTTTCGGCTAATGCTTGATAATTGACGATCTTGACTTGACGATAAAAGTCAGCTGGCAGTTTTGACCAACGTTTCAAAAGTTGATAAAAATAACTATCTTCCGCTTTGATTTTGTACTCACTTAAAATCAATCCGAAGTAGTTTGGTTTTTTCTTTGCTAATTTGTGATAGATCGACAATGCTTTTTCTTTGTCTTCATCAACAAATAGTGTTTTGACTTCAATATAAGATCCTTCAATGTTCTGCGTTTCTTCAATAAAGTAAATGCTTTTTATATACTCTGTCATAAGTAAGACCTCCAGCGCTTGTTTAGTTGTTAAGATAACAATAGCTAAAATTTGTTAATAAATCGTGAACAAATAATTATTCTTTTTCAGCAATTGTTTAAGTTTTTTCGCTTATCTATAGTTAATCTGTTATTTTAAGGAGATATTAAGTTTTGTCTTGCTTCTTTCCGTGAATTTCGATACAGTAATTTAAACTAAAGAAAAAAGTAGGGGATGCACATGGAATTATTGATCAATCGAAACTTAGTGTTTGCAGAAAATCGTGTCATAGAAACGGAACGTCTGATTTTAAGACCAATCACATTGGAAGACGTAGAAGATATATTTGAATATGCCCATGATGTAGAAACGACCCGCTTTGTTTTCCCTCGACATCAGTCGATCGAAGATACAAAAATCAGTGTTGCGAATTTTTTTATGGCATCACCGCTTGGAAAATATGCTATTGAATGGAAAGAAAACCGCAAGATGATTGGTACGATCGATTTGCGGATACAAGAAGGCGATGATACGGCTGAATTAGGTTACGCTTTAAATAAAAAGTATTGGGGAAAAGGAATCATGCCGGAAGCTGGAAAAGCGCTTCTGAAATTGGGCTTTGAAAAAATGGATCTCGTAAGGATCTTTGCTTATCATAATACGAAAAATAGTAAATCGGGACGAGTGATGGACAAGTTAGGAATGAGAGAAGAAGCTGTGATTCCTGATGCAAAACGAGAAAAAGGAGAAATTATTTCAATCGTTCTTAAAGGAATTACCAAAAAAGCTTGGTTGGAAGGTCACCCAAAAACAAGTTAGTTGCAACTTCGTACAAAAATCATTAAGCTAAAATTGAGGTGATTAAGATGGAATTTATCGTATCAAAAGAAGCGGAAGAACTGCTTCGTGGAAAAGTGAATGACAATGAACAATTATTGCTAGATGTAGAAGACGGAGATGGACCATTTGCGAATAGCCGGATCACTTGCCAAATCGATACTTCTTTTCGTCTGATTATTGTAGAAAAAGAAACATCGGCAGATCTAAGCTTATATTCTGAAGTAGTCGATACCCAAATGGGACCAATCAAAATCAAGAAAAGCGCACTCGTTTATTTGGATAATCCGACGACGTTAGCAGTAGAACCAACTTACAAGAGTCTGCAACTGAAAGGACCAGGAGGAATTATCAAAAATAACCTCCAAATCGTCACATCAACTATCTAAGATTTAGAAGGAAAAAGAATGGGAAATTTAGCGATCATCAGTGACTTACATGTGGACATCAATCAATTTGGCGAAGCTGAATTAATGCTCTTATGGGAAGTCTTACAACAAAAAAAGATTACTCGGCTTCATTTGGCTGGGGATACCGCCAATAAAGTCGATCGTTGTGTCGCAGTCGCTGAATTTTTTGCAGAGCGACTACCAACGACTTTCCATTTTGGCAATCATGAGTTAGCCGATGTTACTGGCGAAGCAATGATCAGTCATTTTCCAGACGTCCATTTTTTGAATGAGCGCTATATTCCATTAAATGAGAAAACCGTGTTATTAGGCATCAACGGTTGGTATGATTACCAATTCTCAGAAGAAAAAGACGTGAAGAAAATCGTTCGGATGAAGCGTTTGTACTGGTATGACCGCTTGATTGAGCGAGATGGAACGGATCTAGAAGTGAATGATCGAGTAGTAGAAGCAACACGATCATTATTGGATACGCTACACAAAAAGAAAATGAATGTGATCTTATCAACACATTTTGTCCCAAAACAAGAATTCATTGTTTACCAAAACGCGCCTTATGAACGTTGGAACCAACTCAATGCGTTCTTAGGTTCAGCTTCATTTGGAAAACTACTCGATCAATACGATAATCTTCAACAAGTCGTCTTTGGGCATACACATCGACGGTTTGAGGATAAAGTACTCCAAGGAACGACGTATAGTTGTCGGCCGTTTGGCTATTATTACGAATGGCAATTGACACGAGATTTTATCGATGAATATCAATTGATTGATCGTTACAATCCAATGAAATTACGCGTATTATTACGAACGCATCGTCCAGAATTTAAAGAATACCAGTTACAACATTTAAAAAAAGAGTTTGAACAAGCAGTAACAGTGATTGCTTACTGAAAATTTGAAGACCACCAAGTATCGATTTAGATGACACTTGGTGGTTTTTCATATATTTTTTGGTTTTACTTCATCGATCGTGTAATCTAGCGTTACATCAGATAATAAGCTGCCAACTTCTTTTTTCAATTCACTTGTCTAAATGGATTCTTAATCGTTTTTTTGTCTTACTTGTGTCCATAATGATTAAATTCTCTCTTTGATGTACAAACTACGACCCTATCCTACCCTTATTTAGGGGGATATACGATAAGAATATTCTTTGTTACTCTATAGTAGAAACTGCTCCGAAGCGAATGGTTATACACTTCGGTTTTTTGTATTGATTTATCTAACCGAGATTTTATTCTTATTTTTGATAAAGATAAAACTTATCATGCCAATCACGAAGAGTACCAAGCCAAAAAGTAAAGTATGAGTGATGCCGATTGGCTAAGGTGCCACCTGTCCTTGATTAAAAAAAAGTATTGAAGATATCCGATAAACAAAGAAACTGGCATCAAGATGATTTAAAGGATATTAAGCCAATCAGAGGATGATTTTAGTTTTGAAATCAATAAAAAACGGAAATCTAAGGAATTGCTTCCAAAGATTTCCGTTTTTATAGTACTCATTAATTTTATGCCATAAATAATGCTTTGTAGACAAATACTGCTACAACACCGGCACAAATTGGTGCAATAACTGGAACCCAAGCGTAATCCCATTGTGAAGAACCTTTATGTTTCAATGGTAACAACGCATGAACCAAACGAGGTGCAAAGTCACGTGCTGGGTTCAATCCAGGGCCTGTAGGACCACCTAGTGAAGCGACCAATGTCCAAACTAAGAAACCAAGAGCTAAGTGAGCTGTTCCTAAGTTATCTTGGAAGAAAGGTGCTTTTGTGATACCTAACGCGCCAAAGAATAAAACGAATGAACCGAAGAATTCGTTGACGAAACCATTGAATTTAGAACCAACACTGTTGATAGTTGAGAAAGTTCCTAAGACATGGTTTACATCTTCAGTTTGATCATAGTAAGGTTTATAACAAGCGACCACGATCAATTGTCCAAGAGCTGCTCCAAGTAATTGTGCAACGATATAAGGCACGACTTCTGCCCAAGGGAATAAACCATTAGAGGCTAAAGCGATCGTAAATGCCGGATTGATATGATTTCCGCTAATGCCACCAAAAATCATTGCTGGCATCATCACACCAAAACCATAACCAACAGCAATCAGCATCCAGTCACTGCCATATCCTTTTGTTCCTTTTAAATCTACGTTTGCGACAGCACCATTACCTAAAACGATCAATAATGCTGTACCAAGTAGTTCCGCCGCTAGACGGGTCATAAGTGAATAATCCATAATACCCTCCATTAATTTATTGAAATATAAAAAAGAAACAACAACACAGCGGGTGAAGTGTTCCGTAAGAGGTGTACTTCTGTTGTCGTGATAAGTGCAAAATAAAAAACGACTTCTTTATAGAAAGAAATCCGAGCAACAGTCGACACATTGATAAAACCCTATGACACAAAACACCAACCCTAACTATAAATATATCAAAAATAAATAGTGAATTTTATCAAATATTGTTGCTATCAACAAACATTTTTTGAAAATTTCAGAAAAAATGAAACTGAAATGGAACGAATAATCGCACTATGCACGATGAGTGAATCGTCTACAAAAAGAAGGGGATTACTGTAATTGAATGCCTCCTTAGCTTGTCTGTTTTGGTGTTTCAATAAGGATTATATGCTACAATGAGGAAAATAGTCGATAAGGGGTGAAGTCGTTGTATTTGTCTTCTGAGTACTTAAAACGTTTTGACAAAGACTTATATTACAAGGTGCTCTTACTCGAAAGCTTTGAGGATCAGGTAGGGCACACAGCGGCACAACTTGCACAAAAGGTTCAACTAGACGCACGAAGTGTAACCAGATATTTAGTTGAATTGATCAAAAATTATCAATTATTCAGTGGAAAAGAGCAATCTTTATTTACGAAGAATCATCGATCGGGTTATCATTTCTATGATTCTCTGGATCCTATTGAACGTGAACGCTTTTTGATTTACCTCGTGCAAAGTACGCTTAAATACCAGCTATTGCACGACATTTTTTTTGAAGAATTTCATACGCTCTATCAATTCTCACAAAAGCATTATATTAGTGAGTCAACTGCTCATCGGAAAATCAATGATTGGAAAGAACAATTTTCGAGGTATGGTATCCAACTCAAAAGAGGAAGCTATATTGCGTGTGGGGAAGAAGAAATCATTCGATTATACCTACATATGACTTTTTGGCAGTTATTTCGTGGTAAAGTTTGGCCCTTCGAAACTATTCCACAACAGGACGTCAAACAAATTGCTGACCAGATTTTACAGTTTTTTGATGTTCGGTTGAATGAGATCAAGAAACGGCGATTAGAGTATATGTTAGGTGCATTTTTCTTACGTAAATCACAAAAACATTTCGTGGTTTTAAATAATAAAAAACGACAGTTGATTGAAAAAAATCCACTCTTTGAAGCATTCAGTCAGTGGATGGCGCCTTTTTTTCCAAACTATTTCCAAGGGAAAGAAGAATTAGGTGCACTATTTCTAGTGCTGATGACCAGAGAAGAATACTATCAATCGTCAGGAATCCGTAAGCAGATTTTTGCTTTTCACCGAAAACAACAAACCGCTCCTTTTATAGCTCTATTAGAAATGAAGAATGCGTTAGCAGCATACTGTGAAGAAAAGCAGTTGACCGAGGAATCATTCACCAAAGAAGCAGAGAACTATTTGCTAAGTAGTCATCTGTTCGCGTACTTATTTCCTCATGCGAAGGAAATGGTTGATGGGGAAGGTAGCAATTTTTCTAGACACTTCGTTAGTGAAAATGAGTCATTGAAACAATGGTTGCTGAATTTTTTCAATCGTGCAACACAACGTGCAGACGAGTGGGTCTATGAGAATGCGACTTTCTTGATGCGAAGGTATCTAACCGTGTTAAAAACGATGCGTGTTTTTGATCGACAATTACCAAAAGTCACTATTTTACTGATGACAGACTTTCCTCTTTTTGAAGAAGAATTACTAAAAGAAAACCTAAGGTACTTTTTCAGAGAGGAGTATCAGTTGTACTTTTTACCAGCGGATTATCGAGGAAGAGAGGTCGATCTATTACTATCCACAAGCAAGATCCATCGCAAACCTTGGGCGGATCTAGACTATTTCATCGTCACAGATGAACTTGAACTCTCGGATTATATCCGTTTATTTGATAAAATCAAAGAAATCCAAATAAAGAAAGAGAGAAAAAATCATGATATTTGAAGAAGTATTGCCACAGTTAAAAACAGGTGCAAAGGTTATTAGAAAAGGTTGGAGTGGATTTGAATTATATGTTGTTCTAGTATCCGATGATGAATTTGATGGTTGTCCAGTAACGCCTTATTTTCTGATCAAAACGAGCGACGAAGGATTTTCTAGCTTTGCGCCAACCGTTTGCGATATTCTAGCAGAAGATTGGATGATCGTTGAATGACGAATCATTATCCGGACTTAGCGAGTCAAGTCGTCTTTGTGACAGGTGCCGCTCAAGGAATCGGTGCTGCACAAGCAGAAGCTTTTTTAAATCAAGGAGCGAAAGTATTTGGTGTGGATTTGAAATTAGGTAAGATGGAAGAACTAGCCATAAAATATCCTACGCATTTTATCTCATTTCTCGGTGATATTTCACAAAAAGAAGTGATTGAACAAGCGGTCACTACGTGTCATGAAAAAGTCGGCGATATTTCAATCTTATTGAATACCGCAGGGATTCTTGATGGCTACAAGCCTTTATTAGACACAGACGAAACACTTTGGGATCGGATCTATGAGGTCAACGTAAGAAGTCTCTTTCGATTAACAAAACAAGTGTTGCCTGATATGCTCGAACAGCAAACGGGAACGATCATCAATATGGCCTCCATTGCAGGTATGGTGGCTGGCGGTGGTGGGATCGCGTATACGAGTGCCAAACATGCCATTATTGGGTTCACAAAGCAATTAGCCCTTGATTATGCTGCGCAAGGGATCCGTGTAAAAGCCATCGCACCAGGCGCCATCCAAACACCGATGAATGCAGCTGATTTTGCAGGTGACGGAGAGATGGCCAAATGGGTCGCAGAAGAAACGCCTGTTAAGCGTTGGGCACAGCCGGAAGAAGTGGCAGAATTGACGTTATTTCTTGCGACGCCTCAAGCGAGTTATATCCATGGAGCAATCGTTCCAATCGATGGTGGATGGTTGCTTAAATAGCTGAAAGAAGAATAAGTGGGGGAAACGTATGAAAGTGATCGATTGGTTGATGCCTCTTGGAATGGTTAGTGTAGTTGCTTATTTTGTACATGTGTTTCTTGGGCAATACCTTTGGGAATCATATGATCCAATCACGACAGACATCAGTTCTTTAACCGCCGTTGGTGCGCCAAATGCGAATTTATTGAATATGATCCTGTTTATCTATGGTATAGGCTTTTTACTGTTTGTCATTGGAATGGTCGTGAACGCCTTTGAAAAGTATCATGGGATGACTCGGATCGGTTATCTGATTTTTCTTGTGATGGCAAGCACTACAGTGGTAGGCTATAAACTATTTCCATTGACAGGCGATAAGGCGGATATGAATTCCCAAAATACGATGCATATTGTTGTGACGATCATTGTCGTATTTACTACTATATCGTCTTTATTCCTTATTGGATTTGGTTATCTTAAACAAGAAAAACTACGTACGTTAGGAAAAATATGTATTGCTACCGCCATATTGATCACTTTTTTTGGCGCATTGAATCCAATTGGAATGGCACAAGGATGGAATATTTTAGGGTTGACGGAGCGAATGGTGATCTTCCCACTGCAAGCCTTTGTTTTCTTTCTGTCCTTCATCTATACGACGAATAATAAGCTGATAGTGAAAAATGAAATGGTATAACTGGATGATTATAGAAGTGTCTGGCTATGAGAATAAGCGATATCCGCCAAAAAATAGTTGCTCTATTTAGCGGATATCGCTTATTTTTAAAGTTTTTCTTTTTTTATCCTATTAATTTTTTAAACTAATTTTTGAATGTTGAATCGTAATCTTTTTCTTAAAGTAGTGCCAACATAAGCTGCTCCCGTACTTTTGAGCAACTCTGGTAACAAGAAGGGGAAGAACCCACTCAATAGAGCAGTTTGAATAGACAAATGACTACTAAACGATAACCAAAGAGTTCCTACAGATAAAGCAAGAAGAGAGCCAAATAGATTGGCACACCAAGCATGGAAAAAGCGAGAATTAGTCTTCTCAATCCACCAACCAATTACGAAAGACTGAAGAATAAAACCAAAAAGGTAGCCACCAGATGGTCCGAATAAGATGCCCATTCCCCCAGTCATGCCAGAAAAGACGGGAAGTCCGATCAAGCCTAATAAGAGGTACATACAAACTGCGAGAGTACCAGCACGTTTCCCAAGAAACGTGGCGGTCAAGCCAATCGCAAAAGTCTGACCAGTAAGTGGAATCAATCCTAATGGAATAACAAATTGTGAGAGAACTGCAATGATTGCAGCAAATTCGGCAACGAGTATAAGTTCTTTTAATGATTTTGTCATCCGTTCTCCTTTCGTTAACCTTATTTATTTTTGTAGTTAACGAAATTATAGAGGAAGAGAAAATAAATGTAAAGTCTCTTTATGATATATTTTGAAAAAGCACATAAGAAGTAAGAGTACAAAAATATTTCTAAATGTGAGAAAAAGTATGAATAGCAAGTGTTTTGATACGTGATATAATTTTTATATAACATAATCAACTATATTTTGGCACATAGAAAAATGAGGATGATCATTCATGATCTTTCTACAGATAGGTGCCCAACCTAGTCAATGAACTGGTTTGTTGGTTGAAACGGCCAGTGAACATTCATCGATTTGCCATGGGTAACAAAAAGCTGTTTGACGAATGAATGTGCCAATAATCAGCAACTGTGAAAGTGACAAGTTAACATGTCTATCCACCATTGATAAAGGGAGAAATTAAGCAGTTGCTTGCTTAAAGGAGACATTTCATTGGAAAAACAATGATGCGAGACAGTTTATGAAATTTGAAGCATCACACTGTAGAGGACATGTTCTTTTCCTCGTCTAAATCAAGTGGGAAGTGGCAGTTAAAAGCTGTATCTTCAGAGAACAATTGAGAATATCAAAAACTTCGCTGTTTTATCACCCAAGTAGCGAATACAAATTGATTTCTCTTGCTATTGTTCGAGTCATGGATGCACCTGAACCTGCTAAAGCCAACATAAAAAGATAACACTCGACTCAACGAAATACGTACGTTGTTTTGAGGTCTATCTTTTTATGTGTGTCCGAGCGAAGAAAAGACACGGGGACATTATTTCTTATTACTTGGAGCTAATCGGATTTTTTGCAACCTTGATAAACGGTGTTCAAAAAGCAACACTTCGGACATAAGCCAAAAAAATCAAAAATGAAACAGCCATTTTCGATTTTTCTGGCTTATGCCTTAGTGTTGAGCGCTTCTTTCGCAACCTAAAAAAAACCAGCTATCCAAAAGATAGCCGGTTTTTTTGTACCAAAGTTTTTTGAATTATAGGCTTTGGTTGTAGTATTCAACGACAAGTGCTTCGTCGATTTCTGGGTACAATTCGTCACGTTCTGGTAAACGAGTCAATGAACCTTCTAATTTTTCAGCGTCAAAGCTTACGAATGCTGGACGTCCAACAGTTGCTTCAACTGCTTCTTTTACAGTTGAGATGTTTTGTGATTTTTCACGAACTGAAATCACTTGACCAACTGCAACGTGGTATGAAGGGATATCGACACGTTTGCCATCAACCATGATATGACCATGGTTAACTAATTGACGTGCTTGACGACGAGTAGTTGCAAGACCTAAACGATAAACAACATTGTCTAAACGTTGTTCTAGTAAGATCATGAAGTTAACCCCGTGTTTACCTTCTTTGATTTTGCTTGCTTTAACGAACAAGTTACGGAATTGACGTTCGTTCATACCGTACATATGACGTAATTTTTGTTTTTCAGTTAATTGCATACCGTATTCTGATTGTTTGCCACGGCTGTTTGGTCCATGTTGACCTGGAGCGTAAGGGCGACGTGCTAATTCTTTTCCTGTGCCAGATAATGAAATACCTAGGCGACGAGAAATTTTCCATGATGGTCCTGTATAACGAGACATTAAAATTTCCTCCAATAGATAACTATATTTTTTGGAGTAAAATAATCCGTTAAAAAATTCATAATCGTATAGTTTGTTCTTCAATCTTCACCTTTGCAGCCGCGGTTACACAATTGAACCCGAAGCGGGGCAACAAACTAGGGACGAGTTATTATTTTTCTGCTGCATTATTTTACACGAATTACAGTATAAGCGATATGACCTATCAATGTCAAGAGAATAAGTAGCAAAAAAGCTTTACAAACCCCAGTTCTGTCTATAGAATAAGAGGGTATATGCCAAAAGCATGAAAATAATTGAACAAATCTTAAAGGAGAAAAGAGATGAACCCAGTATCACCGTTGTTTGAAAAGATTGAGGCATCAATCGAAAAGAAAGTTGATTTGATCGGAAATAGTTACGCCCGGTATGCCGTGCGTGCTTTATTAGCCAGTTTGTTCTTGACACTTGGAACTGCTGTTGCTTTTTCGATTGCGATCAAAGGTGAGCATATTGCTCATGGATTTGGAAAGATACTTTATGCGTTTATGTTTAGTTGGTCGTTAGTCATGATTTTATACATGAATGCTGAACTTGGTACCTCAAATATGCTTTATATGTCGGTCGGGGTCCAACGTAAGCGGTTAAAATTAGGTCTAGCTGCAAAAATTCTGTTTACTTGTATTTTATTTAACTTGATTGGTGGGGTATTATTTGGCTTTTTAATTTCCTTGACAACACCATTCCAAGATCTGCCCATGGATAATTATATGTTAGAGTCGATTGCAGTCAAATTGACGAAACCGACAACAACTATTTTGGTGGAGGCAATGTTTGCCAACATTGTAGTAAATACAGCGGTATTGATTAGTATGCGAATGAAAGATGATGCAGGGAAAGTCTTAGCGATTGTTTTCATTATTTTCATTTTTGCTTTTTTAGGCTATGAACACGTTATTGCCAACTTCCCGGCATTTACATTAGCTTATTTTGTTTCAGGTGGGCAGATGGATGCGATGACTGTTGGTAATGTGATCCACAATCTATCCTTTGCGTTGATTGGGAATTACGTTGGTGGTGGTTTAGTCATTGGTTTAGGTTATGCATGGTTGAATCAATCAAAATCATCCTATGTTGACTAGTTCGTTCCTTTAAAAATCGAAGGAGGCCATCCCTTGGAGACAATTGTTTTCCCGAATAATAAAGAAAAAGCTCAGCAGATGGAAGCTTACATGAAGCATCATTTCCGATTTGCAGGAGTTCCTAAGCCAGAAAGAGCGTTACTACAAAAGGCTCTTTTAAAAGAAAGCCAGAAGATACCTATTTCAGACTTACTTTTATTAGTAAAAGATTATTATATGCAGGAAGAACGTGAGTATCAGTATTTAGCGATCGATTTAGTCCAAAAGAACGTCAAACGTCTTTCTTTTGATAACTTAGTATGGTTACTTGAGCTTGTCTCACAGAAGGAATGGTGGGACAGTATCGATTCTTGGCAAAAAGTCTACAGCACGTGGGGAAAACTTCACCAAGAAGTTGAGGCGGTTTTCAAATTATTTGAAGGTCAAGAAGACTTTTGGTTAAGACGAATTGCGATCACCTTGCAACTAGGGTTTAAAGAACAGACAGATGTCGCTCTACTCGAACGAGCGATTGATGCAGATCGTTCAACAAAGGAATTTTTTATTCAAAAGGCTATTGGTTGGGCGTTGCGGGACTATAGCAAAACAAATCCACTTTGGGTAAAAGAACAATTGACAAAAGAATTAAGCAAGCTTGCAACGAGAGAAGCAAGTAAGTATTTATAGAGAGGCGAGATAGAATGACACGCAAATTAATTGCTTTTGATATCGACGGCACGTTGTTAGATTCCAACAAACAGGCGTTGGATAGTACAAGGGAAGCCTTGGAAAAACTACGTAAAGATGGACATTTAGTGACGATTGCTACAGGGCGTAGTCGCTTTCACGCACAAGAAGTTATCCGTGATCTAGCATTTAGCAATTATATTCTATGTAACGGTGCAGCCGGATTTTTGGATCATGAACAAGTCTATAAAAATTTGCTGGATCAAGAACAATTACACAAATTTATTCAAGAAGCACAAGAAAAGGCTATTGATACCGCATTTGTTAGTTTAGATTCAATCAAACGCTTTTCATCTAATCGTATCGATATGATGGAAGATGCGATGCATTCATTTGGTGCACACTTACCAGAATTGGACGAATACTTTGTTGAAAAACAGGATGTGTATCAAGCGTTAGCTTTCTTTGATCACTCTTATGACCAACAATTCAGCGCTTACGATCGTATCCGTTTTGTTCGCTGGCACGAAAATAGTGTCGATGTGGTGCCACACGATGGTTCCAAAGCGGTAACGATCATGAACCTAGCCAATCGAGTAGGGATTGCGCCAGAAGACGTCATCAGTTTTGGTGACGGACAAAATGATCGCGAAATGCTTCGTATGTCTGGCATTGGGGTGGCAATGGGGAATGCCGTACCAGAAGTCCAAGCGGAAGCAAAAATGGTGACAGATACGAATGATCAAGATGGTATTTGGAAGGCATTGAAAGAGTTAGCTTTGATTTAGGTCATAAACATCATACAACAATAATTTTAGTTAAAAAGAGGGCATGCAACAGGATTTTTCTGATGGAATGCCCTCTCTTCTTATGGTTTTTGTATGATACATAAACGATAGGCCATCATATTATCATATAGGTACTATCCGACTTCTTTAAAATAGGAGGTGATATCATGGGAGCCATCATCGTACACGTCGTTTTGGTTTTGAAATTGCTGTTTTGGTTCATGTTCTTCATAGGTTTAGCCCTGTCTATTGTTTACTTAGTAAAAAGAATTAAAAAATAAATTTTGATCAATTTACATAGTTAGAGAATAAAGTTATAAAAAGCTGATGCTAGTTAGTTCAAAATACCCTTTCTTGATATTCTAGAAAAGAGCTTCTTTTACAACCTCTTTCCTTTCTTTACTAAAACACTTATAATATAAGATACGTTAGAAGAGAAGAGGAAATCGTGTGCGGGTATTGTTTATTGGTGATGTAGTAGGTGCGATGGGTAGAGAAATGATCACAGAATATCTCCCTCGCTTGAAGAAAAAATATCGTCCACAAATGACGATCGTGAATGGTGAGAATGCGGCTTCAGGTCGTGGGATCACAGAGAAAATCTATAAAAAGTTTCTGCAAGATGGCGTAGATGTCGTGACGATGGGGAATCATACGTGGGACAATCGTGATATTTTTGAATTTATCGATGATGCGAAAAAAATGGTTCGTCCAGCAAATTTTCCAGAAGGAACGCCTGGGCAAGGAATCGTTTTTGTCAAAGTCAATCAATTGGAACTGGCGGTCATCAATATGCAAGCTCGTTCATTTATGGTTGATTTAGATGATCCATTTCGTAAAATGACCGAGTTAGTCGAAGAAGCTCGGAAAAGAACACCGATCATTTTTGTTGATTTTCATGGAGAAACGACGAGTGAAAAACAAGCAATGGGCTGGTTTTTAGATGGAAAAGTATCTGCTGTAGTCGGTACACACACGCACGTTCAAACGAACGATGCGCGAATCTTGCCACAAGGAACGGCGTATTTGACGGATGTCGGTATGACGGGTCCATATGATGGAATTTTAGGGATGCGCCGTGAACCAGTGATTGAAAAATTTTTAACGGCTTTACCAAAGCGTTTTGAAGTGGTGGAACAAGGTCGAGGGCTTTTAAGTGGTTGTATCTTGGACATCGACGACCAGACGGGACAGGCAAAAGATATCCAATTGATCCAAATCAACGATGACCGCCCTTACAGAGAATAGAAAGCGAGAGGGAATGTGCAGGACAAAACGACGATCCAATTAGAAGTCGACCAATTGGCGACTCTTTTAAAGAAGAATGAAACGATCACACGTTATCAGGAATTGGAACATAAAGTGAAACATAGTCGTTACTTGAATCAACAAACAGAAGCATTGAAGCAAGCGCAAAAAGATGCCGCACAATATGCGCATTATGGACAAAAAGAAGCAGAAAAAGAAGCGATCAAACGGATCGAAGTCTTGACGCAATCTATCGACGAATATCCTTTAGTGATCGCTTACCGCCGTCAATTGATGGAAGCAAATGAGTTATTGCAACACTTGACTCAAATGATCCAAAATGAAATCAATGAGTATGTAGAGGAGGAGCATAATGCCTCAAAAAACTAAGAACACTCCAATGATGGAACAATATCTAAGCATCAAGGCACAATACCAAGATGCTTTTTTGTTCTATCGTCTCGGAGATTTTTATGAATTATTTTATGAAGATGCTGTCAAAGCAGCACAAATCTTAGAACTGACATTAACTAGTCGAAATCGTAATGCGGATGATCCAATTCCGATGTGTGGGGTACCGCATCATTCTGCACAAGGATATATCGACAGTTTGATCGAAAAAGGATACAAAGTAGCGATTTGTGAACAAGTCGAAGATCCAAAGACGACCAAAGGCATGGTCAAACGAGAAGTCGTGCAATTAGTGACTCCTGGAACAGTGATGGATAGTAAAGGATTATCAGCCAAAGACAACAACTTTCTGACGGCAGTAGTTAATCAAGGTTCCGCTTTTGGGTTTGCTTATGCTGATTTGAGTACAGGTGAATTAAAAACAGCCCGCTTACTTGATGAAGAAGCTGTCTTGAACGAAACTTCCGCGTTACAAACAAAAGAATTGATTCTAGGAACAGAGATCAGTGAAACGTTATATGAACAACTAAGCACAAGACTTGGCTTAGTCTTCTCAAAACAAGAAAGTGTAGAAGAAAATGCAGAATTCAATTTTCTAACGAGTGAGTTGACGGATGAATTAGAAAAGGAAGCGACTGGAAAGTTACTTACTTATTTAGCAGTCACCCAAAAAAGAAGTTTGGCACATATCCAAAAAGCGGTCGAATACCAACCAGATCATTTCTTGAAGATGGATTATTATTCTAAATTCAATTTAGAATTAAGCCAGTCGATCCGTACTGGAAAAAAACATGGCACGCTTCTGTGGTTATTAGATGAAACCAAAACAGCAATGGGGGGACGTTTGCTAAAACAATGGCTTGATCGTCCGCTGATCCAATCCCATCAAATCAATGCTCGGCAAGAAATGGTGGCATCGCTGATCAATAGTTATTTTGAACGTCTTGATTTACAGAGTGCGTTGACGAAAGTCTATGATTTAGAACGTTTAGCTGGACGTGTCGCATTTGGTAACGTCAATGGTCGAGATTTGATCCAGTTAAAAACATCATTGCAGCAAGTACCGATGATTCGCGGGTTGATTGAAGGCATCGATCAAGGACAATGGTCAGAGTTATTAACAGATATGCAGCCAATGGATTCATTAGTGGAACTGATCGAACAAGCGATCCAAGAGGATGCACCTTTACAAATCACTGAAGGAAACGTCATCAAAGATGGCTTCAATGAACAGCTAGACACCTATCGTTCTGCGATGAGAAATGGCAAACAGTGGTTAGCAGAATTAGAAGCGCGCGAACGCCAAAGTACAGGGATCAAAAATTTAAAAGTTGGGTTTAATCGAGTGTTTGGTTACTATATTGAAATCACGAAAGCGAATTTGATGAATGCTGAACTGGAAAAATATGAACGTAAACAAACCTTAGCCAATGCAGAACGATTTATCACACCTGAATTAAAAGAATTAGAAACACAGATTCTAGAAGCGGAAGAAAAATCAGTAGATCTAGAATACCAACTCTTTTTAGCTGTTAGAGAAGAAGTGAAAAAAGCAATCCAGCCATTGCAAACCTTAGCAAAATCATTGAGTACTGTAGACGTCTTACAAAGTTTTGCAACGATCAGTGAACGTTATCAATATGTTCGTCCAGAATTAACGAACAAAAAAACATTGGTGATCGAAGAAGGACGTCATCCGGTGGTAGAAAAAGTATTAGGACATCAAGAATACATTCCAAATAGTGTGATCATGTCGGAAGAAGAAATGATCTTGTTGATCACTGGGCCAAATATGTCTGGTAAAAGTACGTATATGCGACAGTTGGCATTGACGGTATTGATGGCACAGATGGGCTGTTTTGTTCCGGCGCAAAAAGCAGTGCTGCCGATTTTTGATCGAATCTTTACTCGAATCGGTGCAAGTGATGATTTGATTGCAGGACAAAGTACCTTTATGGTAGAAATGATGGAAGCCAACCAAGCGTTGCGCCATGCGACACCGAACAGTTTGATTTTATTTGATGAACTCGGTCGAGGAACAGCCACTTACGATGGTATGGCATTAGCACAAGCTATCATTGAGTATATCCATCAACATGTTGAAGCCAAGACATTGTTTTCTACGCACTATCATGAGTTGACAGTGCTTGATACGGAATTGCCGCAATTGAAAAATGTCCATGTTGGTGCAGTCGAAAAAGATGGCGATGTGGTATTTTTACACAAGATGATGGACGGTCCAGCAGATAAAAGCTACGGGATCCATGTAGCTAAGATTGCGGGTCTACCAGATGAATTATTGTCACGTGCCTCTGCGATCTTAGCCTTTTTAGAATCAGGAGAAACGACACACCATGTCTCGGCACTTGAAGCATCTGTCACGAAAAAAAGCGACTACCCTAAGTCACAAACCAACCAACCAAGCCAGCAGGTCAATGAAGAGAGTCAACAACTATCTTTATTTGGTGAAGCAACGGAAGCTGAAACGCAAATCATTGCTGCATTGAAACAGTTGAACCTACTAGAAATGACGCCAATGGATGCGTTGAATAAATTGTACGAACTGCAAAAACAATTATAGGAAGAAGGTGCTGATCGATGGCGAAGATCCAAGAATTATCCGAACGCTTGGCCAATCAAATCGCCGCAGGAGAAGTCGTTGAACGACCTGCTTCTGTGGTGAAAGAACTTGTTGAAAATGCCATTGATGCCCATAGCTCTCAAATCGATATTCTCGTAGAAGAAGCCGGTTTACGAAAAATCCAAATCATCGATAACGGTGAAGGAATCTTAGCAGAAGACGTTGAAAATGCGTTCAAACGTCACGCGACGAGTAAAATCCATAACCGTGATGACTTGTTCCGCATTCGGACATTAGGGTTCCGAGGGGAAGCTCTTCCTAGTATTGCTTCTGTCTCTGAATTGACGATCGAGACAGCCAATCAAGATGAAACACAAGGGACCTATCTTGAATTAAAAGGTGGGGAAGTGTTGACACATCGCCCTGCTCCATTGAGACAAGGTACGAAAATCACAGTGAGCAATTTGTTTTTTAACACGCCTGCACGGTTAAAATACGTCAAGACATTACAAACGGAATTGGCAAATATAGGCGATATCGTCAATCGACTAGCATTGAGCCATCCCGACATCGCTTTTCGCTTAGTCCATGATGGCAACAAGATGTTAGCAACAGCTGGTAACGGAGATTTGAAACAAACGATTGCCGGAATCTATGGTTTGGCGACAGCGAAAAAAATGTTGAAGGTTGAAGCAAAAGATCTAGATTTTGAAGTTTCTGGTTACATTTCTTTACCAGAAGTCACTCGTGCGAGTCGTAATTATCTTTCAACGATCATCAATGGTCGTTTTATCAAGAACTTTTCCTTGAACAAAGCAATCGTGGCAGGTTATGGTTCTAAACTGATGGTTGGTCGTTTTCCAATCGCTGTTTTAGAAGTCAAAATGGACCCGTTGCTTGTCGATGTGAATGTTCATCCAACGAAGCAAGAAGTTCGTCTATCGAAGGAAAAAGAATTGACTGAATTGATTGCACAAGCGATTCAACAAGCACTAAGTCAAGAAAATCTGATTCCTAGTGCAGCAGACAATTTACGTTTCAAGAAAAAAATCGCCGATCAACCTAAAACGGAACAAATCGAAATCGATCTTTCTTATGCGTTTGAGGAACCACCAAAGAAACCCCAAAGTTTAAATTTCGATCGCCAGACAGGTACATTTTACGTTGAAGAAAATCCACAAAAATCAACCTATCCTGTTGATAAGTCTGTGGAAAATGTTGAAAACTCTTCTGTTTTTTCTGAAGATACACTGAATTATCCAGAAAAAGAGGAAAAAACGGTGGATAACTCTGGTGAAAGTGTTGATAACTTTGTAGAAAAACTAGTGGATAACTTTCAACAAAATCATTTATCCACTGTTGATAACTACTCAGTACAAGAAGAACGAACAGCATCAGTAGAAGAGAAAAGCATAGAGGAAGAACCAAGATTTGAGCAAGAAGAAACCAAGTTGCATCCCGAGTTTGACATGAGTCAAGATAGCCGAATGTTGGAGAAAGCAATCAGTAAAGTCGAGCAGGAAGTACCAACACAACGCTTCCCACATCTTGAATATTTTGGCCAAATGCATGGAACCTATTTATTTGCTCAAAGCAATGAAGGCTTATACATCATTGACCAACATGCTGCGCAAGAGCGGATCAAATATGAATATTTCCGTGAAAAAATCGGCGATGTTTCAGATGATTTGCAAGAATTACTCGTGCCTTTTGTTTTAGACTATCCTAATAGTGATGCAATCAAGCTAAAAGAGAAGAAAGAACTATTGGAAGAGGCAGGCATTTATCTGGAAGAATTTGGTCAGAATAGTTTTATCGTGCGAGCGCATCCGACATGGTATCCAAGTGGGGAAGAAGAATCGATCATTCAAGGGATGATCGACATGTTATTGACAACGGGTGAAGTAAGTGTGAAGAAATTCAGAGAAGCCACAGCAATCATGATGAGCTGTAAACGCTCGATCAAAGCGAATCACTACTTGAACGAAGCACAAGCGAGGGTCTTATTAAAAGACTTAGCAAAATGTGAGAATCCATTCAACTGCCCTCATGGTCGTCCGGTATTGATCCACTTTACGAATTCCGACATGGAACGAATGTTTAAACGAATCCAAGATCCGCATTGATCCGCGAGATTTGGAAAGGAAGTTTTTGATGAAAATAGTATTGGCTTCACAGTCGCCTAGAAGAAAAGAATTACTCGGAAGATTAGTGCCAGCATTTTCGATCCAACCGGCAGATATTGATGAAACGCCTAAGCCAAAAGAAGACCCAGTTGCTTATGTCCAACGAATGGCAGCAGAAAAAGCAGCTGCTGTACAAAATAATGAAGAAACGTTAGTCATTGCTAGTGATACTACCGTAGTTCTAGGAAACGAAATCCTTGGTAAACCGGAGGATGATGAAGAGGCAAAACGGATGTTACGCAAATTCAGTGGTACGACACACGACGTCTACACAGCCGTCGTAATAACTGATGGGACGCAAGAAGAGTGCATCCTTTCCCAAGCATCAGTCACTTTTTATGAATTGACCGATGAAGAGATCGAGCGCTATCTAGCAACTGGCGATCACCGTGATAAAGCTGGGGCGTACGGCATTCAAAGTTACGCAGGGGCTTTCGTAGAGTCGATTTCTGGCGATTACTATAGTATTGTCGGCTTTCCGATTGGCGCAGTCAATCAGGCGTTGAAAAAATGGCCAGATCTTTTGTCCTAAAATCGTGGACATCTGTATCTAGGTGAATAAAATTAAAAACACATGATCCGAGTAGCAAGAAACGGATCATGTGTTTTTTCTGGTTACATTAGTTCATGACCTAGAGTCAAGCGTATCGGCTAGAAGCTATAAAAAAACATGGTAAACTTAATCTAGCTGAAGGGAGTGGACGAGGTGATTACAACAGATAAGTTTTATCATGGTGAAACGAAAAAAGCGCCGTTCTTTGAAGGTTGGTATTTTAAGCATCAAATCGGCGATGAAGTCTACGCATTTATTCCGGGTTACTCCATTGGAGAACAAGGAGAAAAGTGCCCGTTTATCCAAGTGATCAATCATGAGTCTTCGGAAGTCTTTCATTTTGATCGTGAAGTCTTCATGGCAAGCGAAGATCGTTTATTTGTGAAAATCGGTGAGAATACATTTAGTGAGGAAGGAATCACACTAGCTTTACGTAGCCCCTCATTGACGATTGAAGGAACGATTTCTTATGGAGAGTTTACTCCGTTAAAAAGGAGTCGCTATGCCCCGAGTATCATGGGACCTTTCTCTTATTTATCTTTTATGGAATGCTATCACGGAATTTTAAGCATGAAGCATTCGTTAGAAGGAACGTTGAGTTGGAACGGTCAATTGATTGATTTTACAAATGGAATCGGATATTTAGAAAAGGACTGGGGAAGTTCCTTTCCCGCAACCTATTTATGGGTCCAATGCAATCAGTTTAGCGATTCGGATGCTCGCTTTTTCTTTTCCGCAGCAGAGATCCCGTTTTTAGGTTTTCGTTTTTTAGGAATCATTTCGATTTTGCAAGTCGGTGGGGAAGAATATCGCTTATCCACGTATGATGGAGCTAAAATTTCGGAGATTTTCCGTGAAGAGGAGCATCTGATCATTCGAATACAGCAAAAAAATATTGAACTAGAAATGCAAGTGTTAGCAAAAGAAGGGCATGCGTTGATGGCGCCACAACAAGGTCAAATGAGTCGGATCATCCGTGAAAAAGCGAGTACAGAGATGACCTTGATTGTCCGAGAAAACAAGCAAGAAATCTTTCATCAAAAGGGGAAGGCTGCTGGTTTTGAAGAAGTGGGCAATCTCCATGGGCACGAGTATTAAGGATCTTGATCATATAAAAGTTATAGCGCACCTTCAAAAATAAGCCTGAACCTCCAGAAATTAGAACAATTTCCGGAGGTTCAGGCTTATTTTTCGGAGCGATGTGATTTTATCACATTCGACTTATTCGACAATTGATTTATATTCACTGTAACCAGCAGCATCCATTTCTTCATAAGGGATAAACTTCAAGGCAGCAGAGTTAATGCAATAGCGTAAGCCACCTTTATCTGCGGGTCCATCATTAAAAACATGTCCAAGATGGGAGTCGGCTTCATTACTTCTTACTTCGACTCGGTGCATCCCGTGAGAAAAATCCGCTTTTTCTTTGACGTCTTTTCTGCTGATGGGTTGGCTGAAAGCTGGCCAGCCACAGCCTGCATCATATTTCTCTGCAGAACTGAAAAGCGGTTCGCCGCTGACAATATCGACATAGATCCCTTTTTCATAAAAATCGTCGTATTCTCCAGTAAATGGACGTTCTGTGGCGTTTTCTTGTGTCACTGCATAAGAAATCGGAGATAATGTTTCTTTTAAGTCCTCTTTGTTTGTGTCGGTTGGTTTACTCATTGATACAGCCCCCTTTGTCTCCTAATCATACTGCCATCTGAAATAGAAGCAAACAATCTGCTTTAAGTAGGGAGGATAGCCTAGCAATTTAGCGGAAATTTAACGAACAGGTTTTACTTGCTACCTAATTACGTTGAGCTACTGGGCTTTTTCACAACCTTGATAAACGGTGTTCGAAAAGCTGACCTTCAACATTAAGCTAAAAAATTTGAAAAATATGAGAAGCTATTTTTCAATTTCCTATCTTACTGTTCAGGTCAGGACGCTTTTCTTACAACCTTGATAAACGGTGTTCAAGAAGCAACACTTCGGTCACAAGCCAAAAAAATCAAAAATGAAACAGCCATTTTCGATTTTTCTGTCTTCTGCCTTAGTGTTAATCGCTTCTTTCACAACCTAGATAAACGGTGTTCGAAAGCCAACTCCTTCAATAGTAAGTCAAAACGTGAAAAAATATGAGAAGCTATTTTCTCACGTTCCGTCTTACTACTCGGAGCTGAACGGCTTTCTCACAACCTTCTTCTTCGTGCAAATTCCACGAACCGGAATTTGTCGAGGCGGTGGATCGATTCAGTGTATTCGAAGCATTCAGTATTTTCTAAATAAACGAGGCCACGGACAATTACGACATAAGGATCGTCATGGAGGTCCATCGACTCTGAAATACTGGCATCGATTGGTTCGACAGTGATTTCTTTTTGGGCATAGGCAATGGAGAGATCTAGCTCATTTTCAAAGTATTCATAAATCGAATTGGCTGCTTGTTCCTTGGTTAAAGTAGGTACGGTTTCTTTTAATAAATAATCCCGATCTAAAATCACGACTTCGCCATTGATTTTTCTTTGGCGGACTAAATGCCAGACAGGTGTATTGACTGCCCAGCCAGTTACTTTGTGTAATTCGTTGTCGACTACAGTTTCTTCAAGTGTTTTTACGATCGTTTCACTCGGGATATGTTGATTTTCTTGAAGTTCCTTATAACTTGTTAGTCCAGCAATCGGGAAATCAAAACGATTTCGGTCTAAAACGATCGATCCTTTTCCTTGTTTCTTTTGAATATATCCTTCTGTCGTCAATAGATTAAGTGCTTTACGAATTGTTTCCCGTGAAACACCATAAATTTTGATCAATTGATTTTCACTGGGTAGTAAAGTATGAGGAGGATACTCTTTGTCTAAGATTTTCTTTTCTAAGTCTAAAAAAATTTCATTGAATTTGTTCATCGTTCCTCTGCTACTCAAAATATAGACAAAAATACCTATATCGAGATTTCTCTACCACTCACGTAGGTAGAATTACTGTTTCACCGAACGCCGCCTCGTCACTTCGACACTACTACGGTTTGTCTCGTTCTCCACAGTCGTTGATTCCCGACTAAGCCATCGGTACATATACAAAGTTGCGTGCTTATGCAATCACATTGTATTCCTTCACATCTTTCAAATTCATGCTTGCGTTATAATCTCTATCTGCTACGTACCCACAGTTCTCACAACGATAGGTACGCTCTGATAGCTTTAAAGCTACTTTCTTATGCCCACATTCATGACATAATTTCGAGCTAGGATAGAATCGATCGGCCAGTCTTAACTCAATAGTAGAGACTTTACATTTGTCTGCTAATTTTTTACGAAAAGCATAGAAAGATTGCTCTCTCACAGCTTTTGAAAGATGCCGGTTTTTCATCATCCCCTTGACATTCAAATCTTCAATTGTGATATAAGCTGGTTTGGTTTTTACTAGCTCTAACACAATTTTATTCACTCTGTCCCTACGGATATCTGTCAACCGTTTATGAAGTTTTTGTACTTTCAAGACTTGTTTTTCAATATTTTTGCGAGTAGCTTCTCCTCTCTTTGATTGTTTTTCGTTGACACGCTTTTTTTCGCTTTCGTATTTCCTCGACAGCTTGCGTTGTTGTCGTTTTAATTGTTTTTCGATTTTACGAATTTTTCCTGATTTATTGATATTTTTATAGGTTTTCCCCGTGGAAAGAATCGCAAAATCTTTTAATCCTAAGTCGATACCCACGCCTTCGGTAGGAGTATCGTTCAGTACTTGAGCGGTACAGTCCTGTTCCACGATGACCGACAGGTAGTACCGGTTTGCTTGTTGGCTGATTGTGCCACTCTTTATGCTATGTTTGTCATCGTGTTTAGGAATATAGCCTTTTTCTTTCAGTTTTACCCAATTCAAAGAGGGAACTTTTATCCGATGACGCTCACAACGGATGATTGTCTTTTTATCGTTCTTCACGAAATACATCGATACATCTTGGTGCTTCTTCTTTTTAAATTTAGGAAAATTAGCTTTTCCTTGAAAAAAATTTCTAAAGGCTTTTTCTGTCTCCATAATCGCGTGTTTCGTTGACTTCGCATAAACAGCTTTGATCCACAGCTTGTCTGGATGGTTGGGAATGTAGTCGTTATTCAACCACTTTGAAAAATCTATACCTGAGACAAATTTCCCACCTGATTTATAGACTTCTTGGTTGTGGTAAATATAAAAGTTCTTTACAAAACGAGCAACACCAATGGTTCGATTAATGATTTTTTTTGTTCTTCTGTTGGAAGAATTTCTGTTTTGTACGCCACTAACATCTTTATCACCTTCAATCTCTTTATTATACTTATCTATCTTTAAATGTGACATAAATGGCGTCTACATTCTTCGCCATTACTTCGTCTAACAACAGATTCCATGTTTTACACTTGTAATTAAGACCACTGCCAATATCCACGATTACATCATCTAAAATTATGCCTTTTACATTTGCATATTTTCTCAAAAACTCAACTTGATTTTTCAAGTCATCTGTTTGTCCGACATTAGACACTCGAGCGTAAGCAATGTGCTTTTTGCCACTTGTATTATCGCCTTTGATGTAAGTTAAATAGTGATCTTCCGTATAATATTTTCGATTTTTTGGTGTCCGATGTGCGTTTAACGTGCAATCGTTCGTTCTTCGCTTATAAACTATACTACAGCTATATGGAGATTTCAAACTGGACTTGGATAGAAGGAAGATGTTTCTACGACAAAGATAATAACGATTACAAGTTATTTATGTTTTTAGCATAAAACGTTTGCAATTTGTTGAGAAAAACATTATAGTGTGAGTACAAAGTAACTTGTATAAACAAGTCAAATGAAAGGGGTTTATGTTATGGGGAAATATCAAGCAGATGCCGAGAAGCTGTTAAAGGGAGTCGGCGGGAAAGAAAATATTGCTGCGGTCAGCCATTGTGCGACACGTATGCGCTTTGTTTTAAATGACCCTGCAAAAGCAAATGAAGCTGAGATCGAAGACATCGACAGTGTAAAAGGAATGTTTACCAATGCCGGTCAATTCCAAGTGATCATCGGAAATGATGTCTCAACATTTTATAACGACTTTGTTGCGGTATCAGGAGTTGAAGGCGTTTCAAAAGAACAAAGTAAAGCTGCTGCAAAACAGAATCTTAATCCGTTGCAACGAGCAATTGCAGTTCTAGCTGAAATCTTCACACCATTGATTCCAGCAATCATTGTTGGGGGATTGATTTTAGGGTTCCGTAACGTGTTGGAAGGCATTCAGTTCGAGAGTTTAGGTGGAACGATTGCAGAAAGTTCAACATTCTGGAATGGTGTGAATTCATTCTTATGGCTACCTGGGGAAGCGATTTTCCATTTCCTACCTGTAGGGATCACTTGGAGTATTGCAAAGAAAATGGGAACGACACAGATTTTAGGAATTGTTTTAGGGATTACTTTGGTTTCACCGCAATTATTAAATGCCTATAGTGTCGCTTCAACTGCCGCTGCAGATATCCCATTTTGGGACTTTGGCTTTGCACAAGTACAAATGATTGGTTACCAAGCGCAAGTCATTCCAGCGATGCTTGCCGGGTTCTTACTTGCCTATTTAGAGATTTTCTTCCGTAAGTATATCCCACAATCGATCTCAATGATTTTTGTCCCACTGTTTTCACTATTACCAACTGTTATCGCGGCTAATGTAGTGTTAGGTCCAGTCGGTTGGGCAATTGGTAACTGGATCTCATCAATCGTGAATACTGGCTTGACTTCATCGATCAGCTGGTTATTCAGTGCGTTATTTGGTTTCTTATATGCACCACTAGTTATTACAGGATTACACCATATGACAAATGCCATCGATATGCAGTTGATTGCTGACTTTGGTTCAACCAATTTATGGCCAATGATCGCATTGTCAAATATTGCGCAAGGATCTGCTGTACTTGCAATCATCTTCTTGCATCGTGGCAATAAAAAAGAAGAACAAGTTTCTATCCCAGCGATGATTTCTTGTTATCTAGGGGTAACGGAACCCGCAATGTTTGGGATCAACTTGAAATATGTGTATCCATTTGTAGCTGCAATGATCGGTTCTGGTGTAGCAGGAATGTTTGCGAACTTGATGGATGTTCGAGCAAATGCGATCGGTGTCGGTGGTTTGCCAGGAATCTTAGCAATCCAAGCACAAACGTGGTTACCATTCACGATTGCAATGATCATCGCAATCATCGTACCATTTGGTTTAACTGTAGTATTTAGACGTAAAGGGATCTTGAACAAATTAGATCCAGTCAATCCAGAAGAAGTAAGTGTATTACAAACTGCAGAAGGCGTATCTATTCCTACACAAAACTTTGAAGCCGCAGGAACAACTGCTGTAGCCACTGCCAATGAAGAGTTATTCGCCGTTGCAGACGGAAAAATCAAAGCAATTACAGAAGTGAATGATCCAGTTTTCTCACAAAAAATGATGGGTGAGGGCTATGCGATCGTTCCGGACAATCAAAAAATCTATTCGCCAGTAAATGGTAAAGTAACTAGTGTATTTGAAACAAAACATGCCATCGGTATTCTAAGTGAAACCGGTGTGGAAGTTCTTGTTCACATGGGACTTGATACTGTCGAATTAAAGGGTGCACCGTTCAATGTTCTTGTGAAAGAAGGCGATCAGGTCTCGCCAACGACACAACTAGCAGAGATGGATCTCAGTGCCGTTGAACAAGCAGGTAAACAAACAGATGTCTTAGTTGTTCTAACGAATACGGACAAAGTGGCTGATTTCTCATTAAGTAAATCAGGCCAAGTACAACATGAAGAAATGATTGGTCAAGCGTCTATCAATCGCTAATACACAGAGAAAATATGCTACGAGTTTGGGTCTTTATCAAAGACCTAAGCTCGTAGTTCTGTTTTTGGGAACACTTTTTTTAAATCGCAAAGTATGCTACAATGGATAGAAATATGGGAACGTATGTGTGCGAAAGAAAGAGGAAATTTCAATGTATGAATATCTAAGAGGCATGGTGACTTTTATCAGTCCGTATTATATCGTTGTAGAAACGCAAGGGGTGGGCTATCAAATTGCGTTAGGTAACCCTTATCGCTATAGTAGTAAGTTAGATAAAGAAGTAAAAATCTATGTCCATCAAGTCATCCGTGAAGATGCACATTTACTATACGGTTTTGATTCACTCGAAGAGAAACAATTGTTTTTACGATTAGTCAGTGTTTCAGGGATCGGACCGAAAAGTGCATTAGCGATCATGGCGAGTGACGATCATTCTGGCTTGATCCAAGCGGTGGAAACTGGCGATGTCACTTACTTGACGAAGTTCCCAGGTGTAGGTAAAAAAACAGCACAACAAATGATCTTGGATCTAAAAGGCAAGTTTGGCGAGTTGAGTATCGATATGCCATTTTCTTTATTTGATGAAGCAACGGTTCAAGATGCAAGTGCCTTATCAGAGGCAATGGAAGCTCTATCTGCTCTTGGTTACAGTGAGCGTGAAATCAAACGTGTAGAGAAACAACTTAAAGAAATCGACAATCAAACAACGGATGAGTATTTAAGGCAAGCATTGAAATTGATGATGAAAAAGTAAGGAGGACGCTTGATGACAGATGAACATCTTCTTTCACCAGAACCTGGTGAGAATGAATTAAGTTTAGAAAAATCTTTGCGCCCTCAATTGCTTGCGCAATATATCGGTCAACATAAAGTAAAACAAGAATTGAGTATCTACATCGAAGCGGCATGTAATCGTGAAGAACCGCTAGACCACGTCTTGTTATACGGTCCTCCGGGATTGGGGAAAACAACGATGGCTATGGTCATCGCAAACGAGATGCAAGTCAATATCCGTACGACAAGTGGACCAGCCATTGAGCGACCAGGAGATCTGGTGGCAATTTTGAATGAACTAGAAGCAGGGGATGTCTTGTTTATTGATGAGATCCATCGCTTACCTCGCGTGGCAGAAGAAATGCTTTATTCGGCGATGGAAGATTTCTATGTAGATATCATGGTAGGGCAAGGGCCGACCGCTCACCCCGTTCATTTTCCGTTACCACCTTTCACGTTGATCGGTGCAACGACTCGAGCAGGGATGCTGTCTGCACCTTTACGTGACCGTTTTGGAATCATTGCTCACATGGAATACTATGAAGAAGAAGATTTAAGAGAAATTGTTTTACGATCTGCCGATATTTTTCAAACGGAGATCATCACCGAAGGGGCTTTAGAAATCGCACGACGTTCCCGTGGGACCCCGCGGATCGCTAATCGCTTGTTAAAACGAGTGCGTGATTTTGCCCAAGTACAAGGAGATGGCAAGATCGATCAGTTGATTGCTGACCGCGCATTGACACTCTTACAGGTCGATCAAGCGGGATTGGATTATGTCGATCAGAAATTGCTACGTACGATGATCGAGCTGTATGGTGGGGGTCCAGTAGGTCTAAGCACTTTATCCGTTAATATTGGAGAAGAGCGAGAAACAGTCGAAGATATGTATGAACCTTTTTTGATCCAAAAAGGCTTTTTGAAACGGACTCCTCGTGGGCGGATCGCTACCGCCTATGCGTATGAACACTTTGGCTATGACTACCAAGTGTGATCACTCTTTTCTATTGAAAGAGCAAATAGTAGAATAATGATTGAAGAGATGGGAGGGATCATTGTGGGAGACGCTTCACATACGAAACAAATGATCAAAAAAGTCTTGGTGTCGCTTTGCGAAATACAGCCTTTTCGCAAAATCAGTGTGCAACAGATCGCACACGAAGCAGGCATCAACCGACAAACATTTTATTATCATTTCACCGATAAGTATGATTTATTGCGTTGGGTGTACTATGAAGATTCATTGCATTACCTAAAAACAGAATCGCTTTCTCTCGACAATTGGGAAGAGCAAGCATTGCTGATGTTAAAAGCCATTGCCGAAAATAAACAGTTCTATTCAAGTACCGTTAGTTCAGAACAGGAGATTCTGCAAAAGCAATTTTCTGCGTTGATCCAACCCTCATTTATTAAAATATTTGAGCAAATGGATGAAGAAAAACAACTAACTTCCAAAGATAAATTATTTTATGCTCGTTTTTTCTCTTATGGCTGTAGTGGAGTCTTAGTCAATTGGATCACACAAGGTTATACAGAAACACCCTTAGAAGTTGCAATGCAGTTCTTTCGTTTAGCCAAAGATACTGAATTGTATTCGTATCGGTTGTACGCATTGGAAGAAGAACAGGAAATAAAAGACGAATGACCTTTTTTCATTGATTCCAAAAATAGGAATACAAAAGGAGAGAATGCTATGACGAAAGTATTATTTGTTTGTTTAGGAAACATTTGTCGTTCACCTATGGCAGAAGGGTTATTAAAAAAGAAAGTAGCAGAACAGGATCTGTTGGATTCCTTCGTCATTGATTCGGCTGCAACAAGTACCTATGAGGTAGGTAGTGCCCCTCATCCAGGTACACAAGCGATCTTGGCAAAAGAACATGTTGATACGCAAGAAATGATTGCTCGCCAAATACGTCAAGAAGACTTCCAAAAATTTGATTGGATCATCGGTATGGATCAGTCAAATGTGGCTGACTTAAAGCAACTTGCGCCGATTGAAGCGCAAGAGAAAATCCAACTATTTTTGAGTCCAGTCATTGGCAAAAAAGCACAAAATGTACCTGATCCATATTACACGAATAACTTTGAAGAAACCTATCGATTGATCAATGAAGGCTTAGAAAAATGGCTTGAATTATGGATGGAAAACGACTTAAAATAACACATGTATTGTTTGACGGTTTTAGGTAAAAGTTGGTATAAAATAAACTATATTCTTGTTTTTTTAAGAAAAATTGGATAAAATAGGAGTAATTAAGTAACATATTCTTAGCTAGGGGAGGGGTACATTCAATGGATGAAGAAACAGTATCACCAATGAAGAAACTGACAAAGTTAGTGACTAATACTTCGTTTCAACTTTTTGATTCATTTGTGAATGACACAGAAGAAAAAGCTGAGAATGTACGGTTACAAGGGGAGTTCATTCTCGAACTCCAGAAAGCTGCAGCTCAGAATAGTTTAGTGATTCTACAAGTGCGCGAGAATCCACTAAGCAATAAGTACGAAACCTTTTCCGGTTGGGTGGCAACGAAAACAGTTGAGCATGACCGAGTGATGATTCGCTTGCAAAACCAAGAGCAACAAATCCGAATCGTCCCAATTGAACAAATCGAAAAAATCACTAGTCTTTCACCTACGGGAGACCAAGAGCGATTATCTAAATAAGAATAAAAGCTATGAAAAAGTAGATTGCTTTTTCATAGCTTTTTTATATGTTTTTCTTACTAGAGAGAGAATCTAAAGATTCTCAAAGAACTTGATTTGTTGGATCGGTATGAATAAAAAAAAAGGACCTGCTAGCCGGGGAGCTAGCAGGAAAGGAGTTAAAAATGAAAAAGTGTTGTTAGGGTTGTTTGTTGGTATACTTATATATTAAAGGTGAGTTGTGAATATTTTGTGACGAAAGTTTACCAAAGTTGTTAATTTTTTTATACAAAAAGTTAAACATCTCTTTTTTTTGTTAGCTAACAATCAAGTCAGACTTTTTTTCATTTTTAAAGAAACTCCAGAGTAATCCGATGATAAAGCCAATCAATGCTGGTGTGATCCAGCCCATTCCTAATGAGAAGAATGGGAGATAGGAATCAGCGAATGTTAAAATTCCTTTGACGAAACTTGTTTGCTTAATTGAATCAGGACAAGCATTCAGTCCATCCACGATGGAAGCGAGTAATGTGAAATATGTGGTCATTCGATAAACAGAAGTACGTTGTTTAAATAATGGGCCAAACAATACAAGTAAGATCAAGGTCATTGCCAATGGATAAATAAACATCAAGACCGGTAAAGAGATCTGAATAATATTCGTTAAGCCCACGTTTGCAACTAAACATGCTAATAAACTTGTTCCGGTTACAAAGAATAGATAGCTTCTTTTAGGAAACAATTCAGTGAATGTTTCTGCGAATGCAGTAATCAGTCCGATACCTGTTTTTAAACAAGCAAGAATCACGATAAAGGCTAATAGGATACTCCCGTAAGTTCCTAAATAGTGATCAGCAATTTGTGCCAAGGCGATACCACCATTCGCACTCATTGGGAATGTTCCTAGACTCATTGTTCCTGCATAAGAAAGTAGGGTATAGATGATCCCCATCAAAACGATGCTGATCGCGCCTGATTTGATCGTATCTCTTGCAATATCAGAAGGCTTTGTGACACCCATGCCACGAATCGTCGTGACGATAATGATCCCAAAAGCTAAGGCAGCTAACGCATCCAACGTGTTGTATCCTTGTGTAAAACCAGTGAAGAATGCTTGGTTTTGGTAGTGAGGTTGGACAGGCGCATCCGATACTGAGCCAAGTGGGTTGATAAAAGCAAGTAATAACAAGATACCTAGTAATACTAAAAATGCGGGATTCAAAAATTTACCAACATAATCCAAGATTTTAGTTGGACGTTTGGATAACCACCAAGCAGCTAAAAAGAATAAGAAACTAAAAATAGCTAAAAATAATGTTTGATTTTCTGCTGGAATAAAAGGTGCTAAGCCAATTTCAAAAGAAGTAGTTGCCAAACGTGGTAAGGCAAAAAATGGACCAATGACTAAATAAAGTAAGACAGTAAAAATAAGTGCATAAGTTTTATTGATTCGTTGTGCTAATTCGTAGACACCAGAGGTCTTTGAAACACCGATCGCAATGACACCTAAGAATGGTAAACCGATCCCTGTAACTAAAAAGCCAAGATTTGCCCAGAAGATATCCGCACCAGCTTCTTGCCCCATATGGACAGGAAATATAAGATTACCAGCTCCAAAAAATAGGCCAAATAGCATGGAACCGATGAATAGATTTTCTTTGAATGATAATTTTTTTGACATAGAAAACTCCTTTACTTTTTTGTATTTTGTTAAAAGTAACAAATTATGTGATGAATTGCAACAATTTTCTGAAAATTATCGAATTCTCTAGAATGATGCTACACATTGACGAAACGACTGCTAACCCTGTGAGAGGAATAAGTAGCGTGTTTTCACTGCCTCGAAAAAATGTTAGTCAAAAGATCACTCCAATATCTGAATCTTCTTAATTTGAAGAGGTTTCTCACAACCACATGTTACGTGAGGTTGCGCAAAAGTTCAACTGATAAAGCGATCGGAACAAAAACAATAAATAAAAAGAAGAACCGCAACTTTTTGAGTAGGATGACCTTGCTCAATCAAGTTGCGGTAGTTTGAATACTAAGGGTGATTTGATACTTTATTAGTTATTCAAAATGCGTGACAAGAACTCTTTCGTACGTGTTTCTTTTGGATGAACGAAGATATCTTCAGGACTTCCTTCTTCCGCGATCACACCTTTATCCATGAAGATCACTCGGTCAGATACCTCTTTCGCAAATTCCATTTCATGGGTTACGATGATCATTGTCAGTCCAGTATGGGCTAGATCTTTGATCGTATTCAATACTTCACCGACCATTTCAGGATCAAGGGCAGAAGTTGGCTCATCGAAGAGCATCACATCAGGGTTCATTGATAGAGCACGAGCGATAGCGACCCGTTGTTTTTGACCACCGGATAGTTGAGAAGGACGAGCTTCGATGTATTGTCTCATACCGACTTTTTCTAAGTTTTCGATTGCCACTTTACGGGCATGCTCTTTCTCTCTTTTTAAGACAGTGGTTTGTCCAGAAATACAATTTTCTAAAACATTCATATTATTGAAAAGATTGAAAGATTGGAAAACCATACCGACATTTGTCCGATACTTTGGTAAATTATATTTTGGTGCTAAGACGTTTTCGTTGTTGTAAATGATCTCGCCGCCTGATGGTTTTTCTAGTAAATTGATACAACGTAAGAATGTTGATTTACCTGAACCAGAGGAACCGATGATGGTCACGACTTCCCCTTTATTGACGGTCATGCTAATATCTTTCAGCACTTCATTGTCGCCGAATTTTTTACTTAAATGATTGATTTCGATGATATTCTCACTCATAGGACTGCCTCCTTATTCCTGTAGGTTCGCGTTGTTGACTTCTTCAATTTTTGTATACGCAGTAGGTCCGTCGATTTTCTTCTCAATCACACGTAGGATTCTTGTGATCGTGAAGGTCATGATCAAGTAGATGATCCCAACGATCGTGAATGTTTGGAAGAATTGGAAGTTGGCACCAGAGGCAGAGTTTCCTTGGAAGAATAGATCTGCTACACCAATGACACTTAATACGGCGGTGTCTTTGATATTGATGACAAACTCATTTCCAGTAGCCGGCAAAATATTTCTCAATACTTGCGGAATCACTACTTTACGCATCGTTTGACTGTGGGTCATGCCGATTGCTTGGGCTGCTTCAAATTGTCCGCCATCTACTGCAAAAATCCCACCACGTACAATCTCAGTCATATACGCACCGGTGTTGATCGAAACGATGAACAACGCAGCAATCGTGCGATCCAGAGAAATACCAAAGGCTAGAGCCAATCCATAGAAGATGACCATGGCTTGAACCATCATTGGTGTACCACGGAAGACTTCGATATAAACAGATAATAAGAAATTAGCTACTTTTTGGAAGAAGCGTGTCACTTTATTATCAGATTCTGGAATTGAGCGAAAGACGCCAATCAATAAACCCAATGTTGTTCCTACAACTGTACCGATCAATGCGATAAATAGTGTCAAACCAGCTCCGCGTAAGAACATGTTGCCATATTGATCCCAAATCGTCTTGAAATCATGGAGCAAGCCAGTTTCTTCTGCATCTCCATCCGTTGACGCAGGTTGGTCTTCAATGGCTTGGTCCATGATAGCAATACGATCATCATGAGAAATGCCGCTTAATATTTGGTTGACTTGTTGAAGATCAGGATCACCTTTACGCATCCCTACAGCAATCTGGACATCTTCGGGATTTGTTTGAAAGCCATTTGCTTCATCTAGTTCGAGCATTTTCAAGGCTGGGTTGACGCTTGTGGCGGTTACCCCTTCTGGACGTTCACTAACATAACCGTCAATCATGCCAGAAGCTAGTGCTGTTCGCATGGCTGAAAAGTTATCCATTGCTTGTTGCTTGTCCACTCCTGGGATCTGATCGATCACGTTATAGTGGAATGTATTCAATTGTGCAGTGATTTTTGCGCCAGAAAGATCTTCTAAGCTAGTCGCATTCGCAAACTTACCATCTTTTTGTACGACAATCACAAGTTCTGATTCATAGTATGGATCAGTAAAGTCGATTTCTTTTTGGCGTTCTGCCGTCGGACTCATGCCGGCAATGATTGCATCGATCTTTCCAGATTGAAGGGCAGGCGGTAAACCGTCCCATTTCGTTTGGACAATGACTAGTTCTTTTCCTAAACCTTCAGCTACCTTTTTGGCAATTTGTACATCATATCCGCCAGCAAAGCTGTTTTGTCCTTGAATTGGATAGGCATTGTTTGCATCTGTTTGTTGAGACCAGTTAAAGGGCGCATAACCAGCTTCCATTCCGACACGAAATTGATCGCTCGGTGTTTTATCATCTGCATGAGCCAAAGTGGTCAAGCTAAAGATCGATAGAATAAACGTAAAAATTAGAGTGAGTGTAACTGAATTTTTTTTCATCTGTCTTCTCCTTTTTGTTTGTTCACGTACGTGGTCCTTCAGGCATATACTGATAAGACCAACGTTCGCTCAGCTTCTTTGGCTGATAACCAAAGCGCCTTGACACGAGTGGTCGAATACATGCATTGCAGTTGCTTATCAAGGAGAAATAAAAAACGACCGCTTTGTAGGTACAAAAGGGCCGCTAAATTTCACAGAGTGATAAACCTCTCACAAAACATAGCGCAACTTAGCATCACTGCTAAGACAGTCCGTAAGCTGTTAACTTACGTCCCAACATACTTTTTAAGCAAAAAAAAGTACATTTCGGCGATCCTCCCTAGCCCTGCTTCCACATGTTTGCTTCACTCCACAGGTTTAATGATTCTCGCGACCTCTACCTCATTGATTGAGGCATCTCGTATTCAGTTATTTATACAAAAAATAGTCTACGATAGAGTAGCCACTTTGTCAATGAGAAACTACATTTTTGCAGAAAAAAGTTGATAAATAAAGAAATATCCTGTTTATTTAATTTCTTTCATGAAAAAAGGAAAAGAGAATGTTTTCAAAAAAAGAATAATTATACATTTTATGCAACACTTAAATGATAGTAAAATAACGAAAAACAGACTGCAAAATCACGCAGTCTGTTTCCTTTTTTATCTAAAAGTATTTTAAGCTGTAGCTTTCTTAGGTTCACGACCAAGAATGGCTTGTAAAATAACTGTTACCCCATAAATAGCTAAAACGAGATAGATCAAACTAGAGTATTGTGTGATCCCCCAGCCCCATGTGCGATAAACAACTAATGTAATTGCTAGAACAATTGCTGCCAATACATTGAAAAAGGCAAACGCCCATAGATTTCCATTTTCTTTACGTACTAGATAGAAGATAGAGAAATAAATACTTAATGCTAACCAAGCGATACATGCTAAAATAACGCCCCAATAAATTAAGAATGCAACCATATTGATTCACCTCATTTCATACTCAAAATATACAGATCATTGGTATTGTAGCACGTTTTCATTGTTTTGTCAGTGATGTTTGTGAGTATTTTCTCAAAAAAAATCTCTGAATTTTCATTCGATTGAGGGTATGTTTCATTTTATTTCGATTATAATAGAAGAGAGGTGAGTGATAAATGTTGGAACAAACAATTGAAGAAGCAGCGACAGCGATAATTGAAAGTCAAAAACTGACCTTTCTAACAGGGGCAGGTGTGTCCACACCTTCTGGAATACCCGATTATCGTTCACTAACAGGTGTTTACCAAGGGATGGATCGTCCAGAATATTTGTTGAGTCATCAAGCGATGGATGAAGAACCACAAAAATTTTATTCGTTTCTCAAACATCTTTATCATCCCGAAGCACGCCCGAATATCATCCATCGAGAAATCGTAGAGTTGGCTAAAGAAAAAGAGGTACGGGTCGTTTCGCAAAATATCGATGGGTTACATGAAAAAGCTGGAAGTAAAAAACTAGTTAATTTTCATGGGAATCTGTATCATTGTTATTGTCGAAACTGCCATCAACCTGTTGACTGGCAAGATTATCTGACCAGTGACAAGCATCAACTGTGTGGTGGCCAGATCCGCCCAGATATTGTGTTATATGGAGAAGGGTTCCAGGATGAAGTATTAGAGCAAGCAGCTTTTGCTGTCAGTCAGGCCGACTTGATTGTGATTGTAGGGACAAGTTTCCAAGTCCATCCTTTTTGTGATTTGATCCAGTTTCGCTCACCACAAGCGAAGCTATTAGTCATCAATCAGACCCCTGTCTATCTATCAGAGGCGTACCGATTTGTCCAAACAGATGGAACGAAGGTGTTCAAAAAAGTACAGGAGAGTGTAAAATGACAGCTAAAACAGAAAAAGAAAAAATGATTGCCGGTGAACTTTATTTTGCGGGTGATCCAGAATTATCAGCCGATAGAAAATTTGCTCGAAGTCAAAGCCAGATCATCAACCAAGCGGAAACAAGTGAACTTCGCAGTCAATTACTTAAAGAGACATTTGGTGCTACCGGTGAGAAGATTTATATGGAACCAACGATCAATTTTGATTACGGCTATAATATTTACGTAGGTGAGAATTTTTATGCGAACTTTAATTGTACATTCTTAGATGCCAGTACGATCAAAATTGGTGATAACTGCATGTTTGCCCCTAATGTTCAGCTTTATACTGCCACACATCCACTACATCCAGTGAAGCGAAATAGTGGGTTAGAATTTGCTAAACCAATCGAAATCGGCAATAATGTGTGGCTAGGTGGTGGAGTGATCATCACTCCTGGAGTGACTTTAGGAGACAATGTCGTGGTCGGGGCGGGAGCAGTCGTGACCAAATCGTTCCCAGATAATGTAGTGATCGCAGGGAATCCGGCACGGATCATCAAACGCATCGATGAACCAATGCCTGAAGAGTCATTGGAAGAGTTGAGACAATCGATTGATCAAATCGATCACCAATTAGTAGAACTACTTGAAAAAAGAATGGCTACCGTCACGAAGATCGGTGATGTCAAACGAGCAACTAACCAAGCGGTTTACGATGGAAAAAGAGAACAACAAGTGTTGGATAAAGTTGCCAGTTGGTTGAAAACACCAGAATACAGTGAGACGATCTTAGCTACTTATGCAGATATCATGAAGCACTCACGAAACTATCAAAAGAAACGAATGGAGTAGATAAATGATTGAAGGAGAAACTCGCCGAAAAGAAATTATTGAAACGCTAGTTGATGCAGAGAAACCTGTCAGTGCCAGTAAGTTTGCTACTCGTTTTGGTGTCAGCCGCCAAATCATTGTAGGAGACATTGCGTTGCTACGAGCGGCAGGAGAAGCGATCGTGGCGACGGCCAGAGGATATCTTTTGGAAGATGAACAAGACAAAAATGGGTTCATCAGTAAAATTGCGGTACAACATCAGAGAGAACAAACAGAGGAAGAACTGCAGTTGATCGTTGCTCATGGTGGCGAGATACTAGACGTCATCGTTGAGCATCCCTTGTACGGCGAACTGACAGGAATGCTTCATATCAAGACAGCAGAAGATATTCGTTCATTTATGAAACGTTATCGGAAAAGTCAGGCTTCGTTATTGTCTGAATTAACGGATGGGATCCATCTGCATACGATCCGTTACTCACATAAGGAAGTATTGCAACAAATCAAACAAGGCTTGGCAGAAGCAGGCATCTTGTTCGAAGGGAATCAATAATTTACTTTATGAGATTGAGATAGGAGTGTTTTTACTTCTATCTCAATCTCATTTTTTCTTTATTTATAAAATAATTGATTTATGCTATGGCAAAACTTTAACTATAATGAACAGAAATGCTACAAATACTTTTATTGAAAGAGGGAGAAAAATGCTTCGAGGAACAAATCAAAAAATAATTCTTTGCTTTGGAGCAGCTGAAAGCACTTTGGAACAACAGTTGAATGATAGAGAACTCAGGAAAAAAACAAATCCATATGACCCATTGGTTTATATGGAAGAGTTAGTCGACTATCTCATTCAACAACCTTTTGAGAATTTCTCTCTTCAACCCAAAGAGTTGATTGACCAAATAAAAGCAGGCAGCAAATACCCACTCTGGGAAGATATTCAAGCCATCATGATGGAGGACCCAAGGTTTCAATTGCACAGGATCTACTCGGAGCCGTTTCTTGAAGAGTATCAACAATACAAGGAAACAGGACAATTTGCCAATCATTCAATGAGAGATACTTTGATTTACAGTATACGAATGCAACTGTTAAAAAAAACAGAATTATTGATGCTTGAAGTTGCGAAAAAGCGAAGTGATCTTGCGATTTGGATACCTTTGGATTCTTATGGAGAGAATTTTGTTTCGACGATCAGAGGGGAGCAAAACGAGTATGCCGATTTTACTTTGCGTAGTTTATATCATGAAAAAGACAACCTAAAAGCTTCAATTGTCTTTTGGGAGAATGGACAAGTCGTTGCAGCTCCTTGGGAAAGAAATGCTAGATTATGGAGAAATTGTGTGGAAAATGATTTGAGAAAATCAGCGGCTATTTTCCCGTCAGAGAGACATCTTCTAATCTACGGATTATGGGTAGCACGTATCCACTTTAAATATGAAGATCAAGTTTTGTTAAAGCATTTCCAATATAAGGACACAAATGATGTTAATATCGATAAGTATAATGATATTTTAATGAACAGTACTTTTGAATATATAAAACATTGTCCTACAGAAAAAAGTAGAGAAGAATTTTTTAGTCATTGGATTGATTACCTCCCCGAAAAGGAACGCTATTTACCATTGTGGGAAAAATATTATCATATCACACAAACGATTGAAAAATTTCAATTGAAAAACATCTTTAAAGAGGTCATTTCAGAAGACTATACACAATTTGATCGTCCAGAGATCAAGCAACACTTCATAAAAAAAGGCTGTAAAATAGGGCTAGAACTTACTTTGTTGTCTCAACATGTAACAGTAGTCTTTCTATTAGACGAACTTTGTGATTTAAGAGTAGTAAAAAAAGTCCCCGGTATTACTGGAAGTGAACTTCGATATATATATCGAAACTGGGAGCGGTTCAAGCAGCGAGTCGTTTTTATTGAAAAGAAAAAATTTGTTTCTCCACCTTGGGAGTCTGATCCGGAGTTTTGGGCGACCTATCAGCCTAAGTCAAAGAGCCTGGCACAACCAGAAGTGTCTATGCTTACTGAGAAAAAAGAATTTAAACAATTGAAAACATATGCAAAGACGAACAGTCAATCACAAAGCAAGCAAACGTTACGTGTCAAGGAGCGTTTGCGCTGACTGAGAAAAAAATACGTATTTGAAAACGAAAGAGTAAAAAATAATAATTATATGGAGGTCAACGATGTTAAATCAAACAACAACTGACTTAACGAATGACTTTAGAAAAAAGTTGGATTTATTAGCTTTGTCTTTATCACTACAAGAAAATATCAATCATTTTGGTTTAAATAAAGATTATCAATTATTATTCTCAACGTATATCCAAATGATTCATGACGATCAAGACGAATTTTTTATAAAAAAAAAGCCAAAAAGAAAATATCATTGAATCGCTAAAACGGACCAAAGATTTTTATGATTTTGAGAAAAAAGAACAAGTTCAAATGATTTTTGAAAAATTGAGAAATAATGATTCAACAGATTTCATGTTGATACCTTCTTCTTTTTATCCAGGAGAGCATGGACAAGTTTCACCTCATACATGTGGATTGACCGTTTATAAAAAAAATAATTCTTTTGTAGTGATGAAGGTGGATAAAGAGAGGTACTTCGATGATCAAACGGTTTCTTATTTTGAAATTCCTCCGACAAATATTGCGGAACTAAGTGAACTGTTTCTTAAAGAGCGATTTCATGAAGTTCGCAAACCATATTTTGTATTGAAAAGGTTAGCAGCTCTTTCAACCCAAAACGAATCGATCGGTATACCAACCATCGTCATGAAAGGACAAAAGACTGGAAATTGTTCAGTTAACGAGGTTGATGCTGCGCTAAAAACAATTTTATTTCATTGTAGGAAAGATATCTTTTCTTTAGATACGAGTGAGCAAGTGACACCTAAATGGCATTCAGAACATGCTGAATCAATTTTGGAAATGCGTAAGCGATTTCTGATGGCTTTGAAAGGAAAGAATCCAGAGCTAAATCGGCAGCTTGATTATATATATTTTTATTATTTATTTAAAAAAGGGCAGCTCAAAAGTGAATTTTTAGAAAATATTGATACTAAAAAGCATCGATGGCATCCACAAATCCACTTTCTTTTTAAGGAAGATCCTTATATTTCAGCAATATTCAATCATCCTGGACAACTTCCAACTATAGATGAGAACCTGATCCAAGAAAAATCCAGTAATATCATTGAGTCACTAGGCATTCATTCTACGAGTAAGCTTGCAGAGATTTCTTCTGCTGATTTAATAGAATATCTTGATGAACAAAAGTATATAACCAACATAATTAATGGTCGTTTACCATTTATCCAGGTTCCGATAGCTAAGGAAATGACCCAACGAATGATAGCTACCTTAGAAAAGAAAGAACAGGAAGTACAAGAGGAATTACACCAACGCAAAGTACCAAAAGAAACAAAGATGGAGCAGATACTGAGCGAACCTGGATTGCTTCACGACCCGCAGAAAACGATTTCTCTAATAGAAAAAAATGGCGAAAAGTTAAAACACGTATTGATTTTTGGTGACGAACAGGATAGAAAAGGCTTAATTGAAAAATTGGATCATTTAGATCCTAGACAAAAAAAGATCCCCCATGATTCGAAAGTTTACATAGAAATGATTTTTCACGCCTTAAGAAAATGTTCATTTAATTACAAGGATCTAGAAAGAGCAATACAGGACAATCCTCTACTTAAAGAAATCATTCAAGTAATGAGAGATAGCATAGATTTGAACACAAACGCTGTTTATCCAATCCAATCATTGGGAGAGAGGCAAGAGTATACACAAACAATAGAATATACTAATCAAGTCTTTGAAGAGATTGTAGATGCGGGGAGCCAAAATCCCTTGATCCACCGTTCTGAATTGATCCTGATTGAAGCTGTAAAAAAAAGAGAAGATGTTGAGCTATGGGTACCATTAGATTCGCCTCCCTATCAAATGGATCAAACAATTGACGGTTTTAGAAATGATGTGTTCGATCATGCGCTGCGAGTCTTGTATCTTCAAAGAAACCAACTGCAAGGTAGACTTGTTTTTTGGGAAAATGGGCAAAGAGCAGTTGCACCATGGGAGCGTGATCCGGAATTATGGGCAAATCGTGTGCCAAAATCAGTTATCAAAAATGAACACTTTCCTATAGAGGATCTACATATAGGGGTGCCCAAAAAAGCAACTATCGATGTACTTCTACCGTTAAACGAAGAGACCAAGAAATGTGAACGGACATTCACTTCGCTAGATCAGATCGAACCACAAAAAGCTAAAGTAGTAGTCACTGATAACCTTAAAGATTTCAAGAGGGTCGTTACCCAATTAACCACGGTAGTAAAAAAAGGTCAAGTTGTAGTTGCCAAAATGCGTTCAAATGAACAAAAAAATGAATTAGATAGTTTCAAAAGCAGCTTATTTGGAAAAGAAACTTCACAAAACAAGGAAAGTGTAATAGAAGAATCCTTAGATGAGTTGAAGCTGTACAAAAATGTAAGTACACTATTTGGAAGAATAGCACCTGATATCAGAGGCGAAGTGAGGCTAGATCCACTACACAAACCAATAAAACGATTAATTGATCAAGCTACCGATCAATCAATTCAAAGAAAAAGTCAATCGTATCAAATAAAAGTGGTGGGGATGAATGATCGAAGCACGAACACTAGAGAGGAAGCTAAAAGTAAAACCCATTGCTTTAGTAGTATTGTGACTCGGTTCAATAATCTATTTGAAAAAGGGAGAAGCACTCCAGCAGAAAATGAGACTACCAAACAAATCAATTCAGAAAAAGTTAGGATGGCTACATCGTTAACTGATTTTCGGCAAACTAGATTTGGAAAGAATCTCGGGATGCACCAGAAAACAACATACCAACATAAAAAAATGTCGGAACGTTGATTCGCTAAGCTTTTTAACTTTAAAAGAAGATGTAAGAGTATTCGATACAAGGAACAAGTGTCTCCGTTTCTCCATTTCTTAAAAATGATGGAACAAGGCTAAGATGATTTTCTACGGTAGAAAAAATGAACAGAGAAAAGCAGATGCAACTGCCACTCTCTGTTCATTTTTGTGATTCTCCATTATTACTCGATCACCAAGACGCCTTCTTTTAAGGCAAAAGGATTTTGGTCGTTGATATGGTCATAGAACATTACGCCATTGATATGGTCAATTTCATGTTGCACCACGATGGATTCATAATTTTTTAAACGGATTTTTTGTTTCTCACCGTTTTTGTCATAATACGAAAGCGTGATTTTTGCATGGCGCACAACATACCCAGGAACTTCACGATCGACTGATAAACAGCCTTCACCTTCGCCTAAGCAAGCATTCTGGACGGAATGGCTCAAGATTTTTGGGTTATACATGACCGTACTCAACGTTGGTTCTGTGCTTTCTGGATCTGGATTTGGTACGTGGACCGCAATGATCCGTTTTGAAATATCAAGCTGGGGCGCAGCTAGGCCGACACCACCACGTAAATTTAATTCTTCTGCTTTGATTGGATCTTGGCTATTTTTAAGAAATTCCAACATTTCTTCTCCTAATAAAAGATCTTCCTCACTGAGTGGAAGAGCGACTTCTTGCGCTACTTCACGTAATGTTGGATTGCCTTCTCGAATAATATCATCCATTGTGATCATGGAATATGTACCCCTTTCTTATCAAACACTCTCTTTTCGGTTAATAGTTTACCATAAATTTGAAAAAGTAGTAGCCTGATTGTTTAATCAACTAGATTTTCTTAAGGATTCTACACTTGATTTATTAGAAAGATTCAGGTAAAGTATAGCTGTATGTTTAAAGCATATGTCCTGTTACTTGGTTAAACGAATCACCAACGTTTTACTCAGTCACAGGGGAATAATTAAACGAGGTGAAAGAAATGGCAATTTCAAAAGAACGTAAAAACGAAATCATCAAAGATTACGCACGTCATGAAGGAGATACTGGTTCTCCAGAAGTACAAATCGCTGTATTAACTGAAGAAATCAACCACTTGAACGAACATGCACGTGTTCACAAAAAAGATCATCATTCATACCGTGGTTTGATGAAAAAAGTTGGTCATCGTCGTAACTTGTTAGCTTACTTACGTAAAACTGACGTTCAACGTTACCGTGAATTGATCCAACGTCTAGGCTTACGCCGTTAATTTTTAACAGAAAGTGGGGTTCGCGTGAATCTCACTTTTTTACTTTAAACTATCAAACATTTCTGTGAATCAGCTTGATGGACTCCTACTAACCAAATGAAAGGTGCAAAAGGTCGCTTTCGCGGTTTTCATTTGTTTAGTAGCGTCTAGCGTTCACGAGAAAGAAAAGGAGTATTTATGTCAGAAAAACAAGTTTTTAAAACGACATGGGGCGGACGTCCCTTAGAGATCGAAGTTGGCCAATTAGCCAAACAAGCCAATGGAGCAGTATTAGTTCGTTATGGGGATACGGTCGTATTAAGTGCGGCAGTTGCTTCAAAAGAAGCGAAAGATACAGATTTCTTCCCATTGACGATCAATTATGAAGAAAAAATGTATGCAGCTGGTAAGATCCCAGGAGGATTTATCAAACGTGAAGGTCGTCCAAGTACGGAAGCAACCTTGACTGCTCGTTTGATCGACCGTCCGATCCGTCCAATGTTTGCGGAAGGTTTCCGTAATGAAGTCCAAGTCACAAATATCGTGATGAGTGTAGAAACAGATTGTTCTCCAGCAATGGCAGCAATGTTAGGTTCTTCCCTAGCTTTATCGATTTCAGATATCCCATTCGATGGACCGATCGCAGGTGTTGAAGTTGGCCGTGTCAATGGCGAATATGTCTTGAACCCAACAGTTGAACAAGCAGAGACTACCGATATCGAATTAAGCGTAGCTGGTACAAAACAAGCAATCAACATGGTTGAAAGTGGCGCAAAAGAAGTTTCAGAAGAAGATATGTTGGGCGCATTATTATTTGGATTTGACGCAATCAAAAAATTAGTCGCATTCCAAGAAGAAATCGTTCAAGCTGTCGGCAAAGAAAAAATGGAAGTTTCTTTATTACAAGTCGATGCTGACTTGAAAAAAGAAATTTTTGATGCATCGTATGGCACGATGAAAGAAGCGGTCATGACAGAAGAAAAATTAGCTCGTGAAGATAATATCGACCAAGTGAAAATCGATATTCGCGAAGCTTATGCAGAGAAATTTGCGGGTCATGAAGAGGAAGCACAATTACTAAAAGAAGTGAAACAAATTACGGAAGATCTTGAAAAAGACGTCGTTCGTGAGTTGATCACGATTGACAAAATCCGTCCTGATGGTCGTAAATTAGATGAGATCCGTCCTTTAGCATCAGAAGTTGGGTTGTTGCCACGTGTTCATGGTTCTGGATTATTTACTCGTGGACAAACACAAGCACTATCATCATGTACATTGGCACCTTTAGGGGAACACCAAATCATTGATGGCTTAGGTGTAGAAGTCAGCAAACGATTCATCCATCACTATAACTTCCCACAATTTTCTGTGGGTTCAACTGGTCGTGCCGGATCACCAGGTCGTCGAGAAATCGGTCATGGTGCATTAGGTGAACGTGCATTGGCACAAGTGATTCCTTCAGAAGAAGAGTTTCCTTACACGATCCGTCTAGTGGCAGAAGTACTTGAATCGAATGGTTCATCTTCTCAAGCAAGTATCTGTGCAGGTACTTTAGCATTGATGGACGCAGGTGTGCCAATCAAAGCACCTGTTGCTGGTATTGCTATGGGATTAGTATCTGATGGTGAAAACTACACGATTTTAACAGACATCCAAGGTCTAGAAGACCATTTAGGCGACATGGACTTCAAAGTTGCCGGAACAAAAGATGGAATCACAGCACTACAAATGGATATCAAGATCCAAGGTATCACGGAACAAATCTTAAAAGAAGCATTGGCACAAGCAAAACAAGCACGTATGGAAATCTTAGAAGAATTGACTTCAACGATTGCTACACCACGTGAAGAGCTTAGCCAATATGCACCGAAAATCGAAATGATCCAAATCGATCCTGCGAAAATCAAAGATGTCATCGGTAAAGGTGGCGATACGATCAATGGAATCATTGATGAAACAGGCGTGAAGATCGATATCGATCAAGACGGTAAAGTAAGTATTGCTTCTTCTGATAAAGAAATGATCCAAAAAGCAATCAAGATCATCGAAGATTTGACAAAAGAAGTCAAAGTTGGCGAAGTCTACCTTGGTAAAGTTGTTCGTATCGAAAAATTCGGTGCATTTGTCAACTTGATCAAAGGGAAAGACGGCTTAGTCCATATTTCTCAATTAGCGAATGAACGTGTAAACAATGTAGAAGACGTTGTGAAACTAGGCGATGAAGTGTTGGTGAAAGTGACAGAGATCGACAAACAAGGTCGTGTGAATCTTTCAAGAAAAGCAATGTTGAACGAAGAGGACAAGAAGTAATTCCATCGTTTTAAGATAAAAGTTTTTTAATAAGCGTACTACTACGAAAATAATTTTATATTTTCAAAAGTAGTACGCTTATTTTTTAAAATCGATAAAGAAAAGACATAAAGGGTCAATTTAAATTTTCTTAAAAAACACTTAGTTATTTAAAGTGCAAAAGGAGGAATGGAAATGATCCATTTTTTATTCTCATTGATAGTAGGTGGCATATTAGGATTCGTTGCTGGAGCTGTTCTTAATGAAGATGTACCAGGAGGCGTCACTGGAAATATTATCATTGGTTTCTTTGGAAGTTGGTTAGGTGAATTTGTGTTAGGCGATCTAGGTCCATCTATCAGTGGCTTTTATCTTATCCCATCCTTAATCGGGGCACTCGTTTGTTTAGCTCTCTACTCATTTACTGCTGATTATTTAAGAAGGCATCGTTGACTTAGTTATTTTTATCGAATTTATTGACACCAAGGTTGAATCCTTGGATAATTAGGTGAAATTTAGGTCAATCATAGGATTGGAGAAATGAGGGGGAACAGTGACAACAAAGCATAACACAAAAAAAATCTCGATGGCAGGGTTACTCGTAGCCATGGGAGTTGTTTATGGAGATATCGGTACGAGTCCGCTTTATGTAATGAAAGCAATCGTAGAAGACAATGGCGGCTTGCGAGGGATTAACCCAGATTTTGTTATCGGAGCAGTCTCCTTGATTTTTTGGACTTTGACATTATTAACGACGATCAAATATGTCGTGATTGCATTAAATGCAGATAACCATGGGGAAGGTGGTATCTTTTCTTTATATACTTTGGTTAGAAAAGGCGGTAAATATCTGATCATACCTGCAATGATCGGTGGCGCAGCATTGTTAGCAGATGGCGTACTGACACCTGCTGTAACGGTTACGACCGCTATTGAAGGATTACGTGGGATTCCACAATTCTTTGACCGTTTTGGCAATGACCAGAACATCATCGTCATTATTACTTTAGTTATTATTTTTGTTTTATTCATGGTCCAACGATTTGGTACAGAAGTCGTCGGGAAAGCATTTGGCCCGATTATGTTTTTATGGTTCACCTTTTTAGGCGCTATGGGATTGTTTAATTTCAGTCAAGACTGGACAGTAATCCGTGCCTTAAATCCTTATTATGCGATCCAGTTGCTATTTAGTCCTGATAATAAGCTCGGTTTATTCATTCTAGGAAATATCTTTTTGGCAACTACTGGGGCAGAGGCGCTTTATTCTGACTTAGGACATGTTGGAAAACGAAACATCCGTTTAAGCTGGCCATACGTTAAAGTATGTTTGGTATTGAATTATTTTGGGCAGGCAGCATGGCTGTTGAATGTCTATCAAAATCCAGAAACACAAGCGATCGAAAACTTGAATCCATTTTTCCAAATGATGCCGGCTAGTTTTACTGTCATTGGGGTCATATTTGCAACGATTGCGGCTGTTATCGCTTCGCAAGCGCTAATTACTGGATCATTTACTCTAGTTTCAGAAGCAATCAAATTGAAATTATTGCCTCGATTGAAAATCATGTATCCTGGAAGCAGTATCGGACAGATGTATATTCCGGCAGTGAATTTGATTCTATGGATTGCTTGTTCACTTGTTGTTGTTACCTTCAGAACCTCACATCATATGGAAGCTGCGTACGGGCTGTCCATTACCGTAACGATGTTGATGACGACTGCCTTACTTTATTTCTATTTGCTCCAAACTGGCTATCCGAAGTGGTTGGCTCATACAATTACCTTTTTCTTTGGGGCAATCGAAGTCGTCTTCTTTATTTCAAGTATCGTGAAGTTCTTCCATGGTGGTTTTGTCGCTGTGCTGATTGCTTTAGTCATTCTAGCAGTCATGTTTGTTTGGGAACAAGGAAATATCATTCGTGAATCGGTCGCAGAAGAAGTGGCATTAAAAGAATATATTCCACAACTTCAAGCATTGAAAGAGGACAAATCCTTACCAATGTATCAAACAAATGTGGTTTTCTTAGTGCCAGATATGGCAGATGGGAAGGTCGGTCGTCAGTTCGTGTATTCTATTTTAGATAAACGACCAAAGCGGGCGAAGGCCTATTGGTTTGTCCATGTAGAAGTAACCGATGAACCTTATACGAAAGAATATCAAGTGGATATGATGGGGACCGATTTCGTTGTTCAAGTGAACCTGTTCTTAGGATTCCGCGTGCAACAAGAAATCAATGTCTACGTTCGACAAATCATCCACGATTTAATGAAACAAGGACGTCTACCAAAACAACCACAGACGTATTCATTGACTCCCGGAAGAGAAGTCGGCGATTTCCAATTCATCTTGATCGACGAAGTAGTTTCCAATGTAACAACTCTTGGGAAATGGGAACGACAAATCATGCAAGCTAAACTTGCCATCAAGAAAATCGCTACGACGCCAGAAACATGGTTTGGTTTAGAATACAGTGAAGTCAAACATGAAACAGTACCTTTACTGATTGGTGGAACAAGAAAAACGTGGTTGAAAGAACGAAAAAATAAGTAGATAAAAAATTAGTTTATGCTATACTAAATCTGAAAAGAGGAGTTGCGTCAACAACTCCCCTTTGACAGTACCGCTTAATTAACAGCGGCATATTTCAACTTATTTTTTACAAAATAACCGTCCTAAGCCGAGGACGGTTATTTCTTTTTGTCGTCGCTAAGCAATGCTACAACCAATGTGACCAGAGCGATGGTAAACATGCCAAAGCTGAGCATCAATTGGACTGTATCGAGTGCCGACAAAAGGCGTCTCCTTTCGTAAGATTTAGAAAGTATGTGCATACGCACCACCTCGTTTTCGAAGGATAGCCACCGTCATTAAACTGTACTGTCACGTAATAGCATAGCACATGCGCACATTTTAAACCTTAATTTATAAATTTTCTTGTTATTGAATAGCTGTTGAATGCTAGTGATACAAGTGAATAAATCCTCCCATTATTTAGAGTGATCTAGTGGAGAAGCAGAAATCAAAAGCCTCCTAGTTATACTCTTTTTACGAAAAGTTGTACAATTGAAATGGAAAAGTGAGGCGAAACAAATGGTATTAAATTTTGTCATATTATTTTTGATGATAGCAATCACTGCTTTTTTTGTTGCGAGTGAATTTGCTTTGGTAAAAATCAGACGTTCCCGTTTAGAGCAATTGGAAAAAGACGACGTGAAGAACGCCAAACTAGCGCTTCATGTGACCCATCATTTAGACGATTATTTATCTGCAAGTCAGTTGGGTATCACATTGACAGGCTTGATCATTGGTTGGGTTGGCGAAGGTTCTGTGGCAGCATTGTTGGAACCTTGGATCGGTCAACTTCCGATCGGACGGGGAATAAGTGCAACGATCTCTGTCGCATTAGGGTTCATTCTGGTGACGTATGTCGACGTTGTGGTGGGGGAACTTTTGCCGAAAAGTTATAGTATCGTCAATACGGAACAAGTGGTGTTATTCGTAGTCAGACCCTTGCATTATTTTTATCTGGCGATGTTTCCTTTCATCTGGGTATTGAATCATTCGGCAGCAAGCTTAGGTAAATTGCTAGGCGTGAAACTAGTATCAGAAGGTGAAGAGACACTCTCGCAAGAAGAATTGACTTTAGTTGCCCTCAATTCTTACCAGCAAGGTGAGTTGACAAAGGATGAATACCAGTACTTAGAAAATGTCTTTGAATTTGATGACACGCTGGCAAAAGACATTCAAGTAGATCGGACATCGATGCAAGTTTTTGATGCGTCAGATACAGTCAAACAAGCCATCAAGGAATCGATTGAACGTGGGCATACGAGATATCCTGTCATACTGGAATCCAAAGATAATGTGTTAGGATACGTGACATTACCTGCGTTGATCAAACAATCTTTAGAAGATGACCAGATAACGGTGGAGTCTCTGATTGAAGAACCAATCGTGACAGCAGAAACTATCCCCATCAAAAAACTATTGACGATTATGCGAAGAAAAGGAAAACATATAGCGATCTTAAAGGATGAATATGGTGGGACAAGTGGACTTGTCACGATCGAAGATATTTTAGAAGAGATCGTCGGTGAGATTCGAGATGAAACAGATGTGGACCAAGCGTTGATTGCGAAACAAGAAGATGGTAGCTATATTGTTTCAGGTAAGTTGACGCTTGATGATTTTGAGAGCTACTTCAATGAAGATGTGCCAGAATTTGAAGAAACAAATTTCATCACTCTGGCTGGTTTTATGTCGAGCTATCAAAAAGATATCGAGGCAGGTACAGTGATTACGATCGATCAATTTCAATTCACCGTTTTAGAATATGATCATGCACATATCGACTATTTCAGCTTGGTGATTTTACCAACGAATCCATAAAAAAAAGTGTTCTTCCCATAATATAGGAGGAACACTTTTTTTGAATCTAATAACTGATTTCAGCATCTTCAATTGAAAATTGCTGTTGTTCGGCATCTAACTGTTTCAAATGTTTCACAGCGCGGATATAAGAGTAGAGCAAGACAATGACAGAACCAGCCCAAGCAAGTGGTGAAGCAAGAGCAGCACCTGGATAGCCCCAGATCCCAGTCAGAATGATCGCAGCGAAAGAACGCATGATCAGCTCCATCATCCCTGCAATTGTCGGTACTTTACTTTGACCAAGCCCTTGTAAAGTGTAACGTAAGATAAATAGGATAGCTAAGATCCAGTAAAGGGAGCCGTTGATGTTGAAATACGTTTGCGCCAAATCAAAAACGACAGTTTCATTTGGGCTGACAAACAAGCTCACCAATGGTCGGCCAAGGAAAATAACAATTGCTCCGGCTAAGAAACTAAAGCCAATACTCATGACTAATGTTTGACGAACGCCTTTTAAGATACGTCCATATTGTTTCGCTCCATAGTTTTGTGCTGCAAAAGTCGCCATCGCAATCCCAAAGGACATCATAGGTTGAACAGCAAATTGATCGATTCGACCAGCTGCGGCTTGGGCAGCTACGACATCTGTACCTAAGCTGTTTAATGCAGATTGCAAGACGATTGCACCAATCGCAATGATCGAAGATTGGAACGCCATTGGTAAAGCAACATTTAAATGTGTGCGGATCTCTTGTTTATCGAACGAAAAATCTTTTTTACGTAATTGAAGCATCGGAATCTTTTTCTTGATATAGACGATACATAATAGACTAGAAGCAATTTGCGCAATCACTGTTGCAATAGCAGCACCTTCTACTCCCATACCGAAGTTGATAATAAAGATCAAATCCAAGACAACATTGATAATTACCGCAACGATCAAAAAGAGTAAAGGCGTTCGACTATCACCAAGTGCGCGAATAACATTTGACAATAAATTGAAGCTGACGGCAGCAAAGATTCCCCATAGGATGATGACGATGAATGTTTGTGCTTCATCGATGATATCTGCAGGTGTTTGCATCAACTGGAGCATCGGACGAATAAATACTAAGCTAAGGACGGTTAAAATCACAGTAACAATGACACTAATCATGACACTTGTAGCAAAACTTTTTTTCAAACCACGGAAGTCTTTCGCACCATATCGTTGTGCTGTAATAATGGCTAAACCAGCGGTTAGACCTTGAGCAAAGCCAATAATCAAGAAAGTCAATCCACCGGTAGCTCCTACAGCTGCTAGTGAGTTTTTCCCTAATGTCTGCCCAACGATGATCATATCGACCATGTTGTAAAACTGCTGAAAAACATTGCCTATCAATAAAGGGACAGTAAATAGCAAAATCAGTTTGGCTGGGCTTCCTTTTGTTAAATCGCGCATCTTGTAAACTCCTTATTTCTTTTAAAATTTAGTTAGTAGTATATAGTGTTTACCCTTGGAATACCAATTAGAATCTCATGATAAATAAATAGCTAAAATGCTTTGTGTTTTCTGAAAATTTTCAGATAAGGTCATCATAAAAGTAGCCAAGAAGTGAGTCTGCGATGAAAATCAAAGAGTCAACTACTTGGCTATCGTGCAAAACAAAGGGTTTATTTTAGTACTGTTTAATTTCACTTGGGAGAAGAATGGTTTCTCTGGTCCCATCATCATAGGCAAATACTTGCGCCGGATACTGTGGAGAATAAGGGAATGGCAAATCGATCCCCATCTCAACGGTACTGCCCGCTTGAGAAAAATGCAAGGTTACTTTTCCATGATTGTTCATTAAATCAAAAGCTAAAATATTATCTAACGGAATAACACCCTTAAGGTCTAAATCAATAATGAACCAGATACTATCGATCAGTTCATCTGGTAAACTTGATACCACACCTAATGATGCGTATCGATTACGGTTATTATCAAAACTTTCAAACATCGGCTTAGCCTCCTTTGTCTAAAAAACCGAAATGACGAGAACAACATATTATTATCAGGATAAACGAGTTATACTTTTTTAACGTTGGTTCATTCTAATAAACATTTATACAAAATGCAACAATATTTGCATACTTTTTTTCAAAGTATAAGAAACTTTTAAGAGGACTTCAAGAAACCTTATTATATAAGGGTTTTTGCGCTTATCAAAAAACAAATAAGGGTTGATAAATAGGAATATACCATTCTTAAAACAATTTTTTTTTTTAAGTGGGAATTAAAAAAAACGAAGCAATGACACAAGTCACTGCTTCGTTGATCAAAAGACGTTTATTCTTCAGTTGAACCAATCACTTCTGGTTCTGCTGCTTCACCAGTTGATTCTTCTTCTTCTGTTGGTGCAACAACTGCGGCGATTTGTTCTTCTCCATCAGTAATGATCGTGTATGCGTCATTTTTCGGTAGATCCGCTACAGTGATCGAATCACCTAATGCTAAATCAGTGATATCCACTTCGATGTTTTCTGGTAATTGATCTGGCGTAGCAGAAACAATCACAGTATATAAGTTTTGAGCCAATACACCACCAGATTTTACACCAGTAGATTCGCCGACAAGGACAACTTCTGTTTCGACTTCTGTTTCTTCTGTCATATTAACAGATAGGAATTCCACGTGTTCTAATTGGTTGGTAAATGTGTTTGATTGGATTTTATGAACAAGTGTGTTGACTTTTTTTCCTTCAATGTTCATTGTGATAACTGTGTTTGCGGCATTCTCACGCAATACTTTACTAAATGTCGCACTATCAAATGAAATTGGCGTGCTTTCTACATTGTAGCCATAAACGATTGCAGGAACTTTTCCTTCATGACGCAATTTGTTTCTCAATGAACGGGGACGTACTTCTCTTTTACTTACTTCTAATGATACTGACATAACCAAAATTCCTCCTTAAAATGTGACTGTCTGCTTTGGTGTCAGACAGATTTTATTTAAGTGAATGTCACATGGTCTCTTGCACATTATCAGGTAGCGCGAAAAAACGCAAAAAGACAGATGCGCGCATCTGCCCTTAAAAAGTCAGGATTCAACTTTTCTCCACCAGGTCATTACGCTGTGTATGAGAAATCCAATTCACTTTACTCTTTAACCGTAACGCGATTCACTGAGTAAGTCAAGGAAACAACTTAGCGTTTCCATTTTGCATGGTGTATGATTCAGGTTATAATGCTTATGTAGCTAGGAAAGGAAGCAGTTATGCGGTTAGATAAATTAATAGAAAAAGAATTAGAAACATCACGTAAAGAGATGAAACGACTTTTTGCGATGAAACTCGTACGTATCGATGGTAAAGTGGAACAGAAACAGAATCGTAATGTGGATAGTTTGCTCCACTGTATCGAAGTGGATGGCGTAAAGCTACATACAAATGAAGTATACTTTATACTGAATAAACCGAAAAGAGCAGTAACAGCGGTGACGGACATTCACAAAACGACTGTTATCGATTTGTTGGCTTCAGCCGATCGCACACAACCTTTGTATCCAGTTGGGCGATTAGACCGAGATACAACAGGTTTATCGTTGATCACTTCCAATGGCCAATTAGGTTATGAAATGTTGTTGCCTGATAAAAAAGTACAGAAAACATATGTAGCAGTTGTCAATGAACAAGTGACAGAAGCTGATCGAATTGCTTTTGAAAAAGGAATTGTTTTTGATGGTGGTTACCAATGCTTACCTGCACATTTAGAGATTCTTGTCGCGCAACATAAAAAAAGTATCGTACGACTGACGATCGAAGAGGGGAAATTCCATCAAGTGAAAAAGATGTTTTTAGCTTGTGGAAAAAAAGTCACTGCATTGCAACGAATCAGCATGGGCCCATTACAACTAGATCCGCATTTGACTGAAGGATCTTATCGCTCATTGACGTTAGACGAACTAAAAAAATTAAAAAAATATTTTAAATAGTAATAATCATGAATTGATCGTTCATTCAATGAGTTTGTTTTACACTCCTATTAGGAGTAAAATAGGAGTGAGAGGTGATGTTCTATGTCTGAAATCAAAGAAAAAGATAAAACCAACGAAAAAAAGAAAGTCCAAGTGAATATCAATAAGAATCTAGCTACTGACGTCGAAAGCATTTTAGATTCATTAGGAGTAAATCCATCAATCTTAATCACTGCTTTATATAAAAGGGTAGCTGCCAGAGGAGAAATTCCATTTGAGTTATCTTTAACAAGTAAAGAGAAGGCTGAACTGCAGTTAATGAGAGTTGCGGAAGAGTCTGTTGAAACTAATCCGCCAGAAAATAGCGGTGACCACGAAGATCTAGTGTCATGGATGAGAGATCTAGATGAATAGTCATGACGTGTTCTTGATCTATATTCCCTTTAACGATGGCAGTGGAGGGAAAACTCGTCCTGCTATTGCTATCCGTGTTCGAAGCAGAGGTTCATTCTTGATTCTTCCTATTACAAGTAAATATGAGAATAAATCAAAGGCGATCAAAAAGCGATATTATGAAATAAAAGACTTAGATTCTGCAGAATTAAACAAGAAATCTTGGGTAGGTACAGGAAACCGATTTGAATTGAAGAGTAATTTCAATCCCTACAGAGTCATTGGACATTTCTCAGAAGAAGATATTATTGGACTTTCTAAAATGATTTAGTGTCATTTAATAAGCAAGTGCACAGCCGGCGGTTCTAAGGCACTTGTTTATTTCTTTTATAGATAAACAATCAACAACCCACGAAAATGCAAATAAACGAAATATCAAATATAGAAGAAATAGGAGAATCAGATGAAATATCATACATTATTATTCGACGTAGATGATACGTTGTTAGATTTTCAACAAACAGAAACAGAAGCCTTGCACCAATTGTTTGCGGAACAAGGCATTGAACTGACACCAGAGATCAGAACAAGTTATAAAGCATTGAATCATCATTTATGGCGAGAATTTGAAAAGGGGCAGATGACAAGAGATGAAGTGACAGGCAACCGCTTTGGTCTGTTGTTCCAACAGTTTGGCAAGACCGTAGATAGCCAAGCAATGGATCAACGTTATCGACATTATTTGAATCAGGGCCATCATTGGATTCCTGGAAGCCATGAATTACTGGAAGCAGTGTCAAGTGAAGCAGAACTTTATATAGTGACGAATGGGGTTTCTCAAACCCAACATCAACGATTAACAGATGCTCGGATGATTCATTATTTTCGAGAAATTTTTGTCTCAGAAGCGATTGGCGCACAAAAGCCAATGAAGGCTTTTTTTGATCACGTGTTTGCTAATATTCCTGAGTTGGACAAAGAACGAACGGTGATTATCGGTGATTCACTGACTTCTGATATCAAAGGTGGAAATGAAGCAGGGATCGATACGATCTGGTTCAATAAAAATAAGTTGCCTGAAATACCAGAGATCCAACCAACCTATCGGATTGATTCTTTAGAAGAACTTTACCCGCTCTTGGAAATCTCACCTCATTAATTTTCAGAAAAATAGTGCATTTTCCTTTTTTTTCGCTATAATAGATTAGAATGAAAAAACGGATATGAAAGAGGTTTTAGTCAATGACAAAAAGCAAGCCAATTATCATTGGTGTGACGGGCGGATCGGGAAGCGGAAAGACAAGCGTCAGCCGAGGGATTTTTAGTCACTTTCCAGACCACTCCATCATGATGCTTGAACAAGATTCTTATTATAAAGATCAAAGTCATCTTAGCTTTGAAGAACGGTTGAATACAAACTACGATCATCCTTTTGCCTTTGATAATGAACTGCTGATCCAGCACGTTGAAAAACTACTGAACTATGAAGCCATTGAAAAACCAGTCTATGATTATGTTGCTCATACGAGAAGTCAAGCAACAATCATCCAAGAACCAAAAGAAGTGATTATTTTGGAAGGTATCTTGATTTTAGAAGACGAGCGTTTACGTGATTTGATGGATATCAAGATCTATGTAGATACAGACGATGACATTCGGATCATTCGCCGGATCAAACGTGATATGGAAGAGCGCGGCCGTACCTTAGATTCTGTGATCGAACAATATTTAACAGTCGTTAAGCCGATGTATCATCAGTTTATTGAACCAACAAAACGTTACGCTGATATTATCGTTCCAGAAGGTGGCGAAAATCACGTAGCTATTGACTTGATCACAACGAAAGTTGCTAGTTTTTTGAATCACCAGTAAAAAGATAAGAACAGGTGTTAGAACTGAAGTAGCCGTTATGCCTATCTTCTAAAACCAAATAAACGGCGTTTTATAAGTAACTTCTGCGGGTAATCAGCCATAAAGGAAGTGCTCAAATCCGAGAAATAAGCGTGAAAAACCGAAAATTTTTCTTCAAATTTTTGGGATTTCACGCTTATTTCTGAAGGAGCTACTTCACGTTGTTTACTCGGGCTTAGGAGGCACAAGAGGATCAAGCTTCTGTTGTTCGAAGTTGCATACGACGATTTTGTAGTTGTTCATTACTTGTTCTTTTATGAAACATAGAAAAATGAAAAGTGTAGGAGAAGCGTATGGCTGAGAAGAAAACATGGGTACATAGAACCATCCAAGTCGCACCACTCGTTGGATTAAGTATTTTTTTCATATTGATCATGTATGGCTATCGACATGGAATCTTTCAATCAGCAGATTCTTTGCAACAATTCATGCAACAGTTTGGGAGCTATGCGATCATTTTATTTATTCTTATCCAAATCATCCAAGTGATCATTCCGATTCTGCCAGGAGGGATTTCTTCTGTTGCAGGGATGTTGATGTTTGGAAATGTCTTTGGGTTGCTGTATAGTTGTATTGGCTTGATTATTGGTGAAGCAATCGGTTTTTTATTCGTGCGTTATTATGGTACGAGTTTTGTCCGTTTTATCTTATCACCAAAAAAATTCCAAAAATTTGAACAGCTAGTCATTGAAAAAACAAACAATATCAAAAAGGTATTGATCGTTACCTTACTTTTACCTTTTGCGCCAGATGATTTGATTTGTCTCGTCGCTGGATTGACGAAGCTTTCATTTAGAGAATACATGCAAATTGTTATTCTTTTAAAACCTTGGTCGGTCGCTGTATATAGTATGATCATGTTGTTTTTATTCCAGCAAGCACAAGGGCATTTTTAGTTCATTGAATGGAGGAAGTAAAATGTTGGAGAAAGTAGTAGTAACTGAGAAAGAACTCGATGAACTCGTGACAGTTATCCATGAAGTATGGCCCGAAGCCTTTACGCCGATTATCGGTCAAAAGCAAGTCGCTTATATGTTGGAGACGTATCAATCGAAAGAACAGATCGGAAAAGAATGTGCAGCAGGGGTCAACTATTTCTTATTGAAGTTAGAGGGAAAAACGATTGGCTATACTGCTTATGAAAAGATGGGTTCTTCGATCTATTTAAGTAAACTCTATATTCTTCGAGACGTACGAGGGAAAGGTTTGACCTCAGAAGTCTTTCGTTGGTACGAACAATTAGCAAAAGAAACAGAAGCACAGGAGATTTTCTTGCGTGTCAATCAAGGAAATCAACAAGCAATCGCAGTCTATCAACATCAGGGATTTGTCATTGAGGGAGAATTGATCAGCGATATCGGCGAAGGATTTCAAATGGTTGATTATAAAATGAAAAAAAGACTCGCATAAAATGGTAGCTTGTGTTAAAGTATACGTTATGCGACGGGTCGAGAAGATCTCTGAACGTTAGAGGTCTAATTGATTTTGGCGGCACATGATCCACGGATCACCTACCGGATGTAGGCGTGCTGGACAAGACTTTTGTGGAGAAGGACTTGTCTGTCTGATTCTTTCAGGCACCAGTGAGTGGCGAACAGAAATGTTCAGCACTCAAAAATAAGCAGGGATTCCCAAATTTGCTAGTCAAATTTTGTGGAGTTCCTGCTTTTTTGTCTATCGGTTGGCTGCGGATCAGTGGGCTGCTTTCACAACCTCTATAGGGTGTTGGCTGCTTTGCTCCTATGGTATAATCAGTTTTGTACCTACAGACATATGGGTATGCCTATAGAGATGATGCGTTGACATGACAAGTAACTCATGTTTAACACGTAAGGAGTTTTTATATGATTGATAATATCAAACGATTTGGGCGGAACTTTACCCAGACGACACCTTTTATTTTGAGTAATACGGTTATCTTGGTGCCGTATCTTTTATTTTTAAGTTTGAGTGATGGGAACCAATGGTTGTCGATTTTACCCTTCACTTTGTTCTATACCTTTCGAATGACAGGTCTGTTTTTAGTTAGTAGTATTCGCTTTGGTCTGGATAGTTATACCTTGTTGATGATTTCTTTATTGATGGGTGGCGCAGGTTCGTTGATCGGGATTTTTGGCGTCCTTTATTTCCCGCTGTATTATCTGTCAAGTGTACTTTTAGGACTAAGTGCGGCATGGCTGATCCCCACAAATATCACAGTGAATTACCATGAAAAACAACAGGGATTCACGAACATGTCAGCAAATAAATTTCCATTTGCGATCCTGTTGTTGCTTGTTTTGTTTCGGGTGATCGAGCTTCCCGGGTCGACGCAAGTCGTGATGACGTTAGCGTTATATACATTGTTCTACATTATGGCATACCATACGATCAGTCATTATCCTCGCTATGAATTGGATTTTAAAGAGATGAAGTCGAATGTGGTAGTGACCAAAGAGTTGCTTTTATTTATCGGCTTTTTCGTTTTGTTGTTTCTTTTGAGAAATGCTCGTTTGTTGATTGATCCTGCATTATTTGACGTAGCAATCTATGGATTTATGCTGTTGTTTCTATTTGCAGCTTTTTATCTTGGAAGGGCTAGAAAGCAGTGGAAATTACCTACTTGGTTAAATAGTTTTACTTTTCTGAATGGCATGTTAGGTAATTTTCTTTTTTTATTCGGGACACTTTATATCGGCCGCGTCTATGGTTTCGACTATTTAGGCGTATATATGTATTTACCTTATATTGCAGGCATGGTGTTAGCCAAAATCATTGGCAATCAAGCAATCCAGATTCCCACGATCGAACCAGTCCTCATTCAATTAGCTGGATTATTTAGTTCGTTGATGGTTCTGTTACTTCCACAAATCGGCTTTGTGGTTGGTTTATTCTTATTAAGTTTTTGGCACGCGGTAGTAGGTAGTTGGTTGAATCGTACGTATTATGAGATCGATACAGAAATACCGATGGATAATCGTGTGATCAAAAAGTTTACGACACAAAACAAAGGAAGTGTGACCCATCAATTTTTATTGATGTCATTGCTGTTGGTGACGGCACGATGGTTGGACGAACCTGTGAGTGTATTGCTCCAATTGACTGGTAGTCTGAGCGTACCAAAAGCGATGATCCAATTGTTAGTTTACGTAAAATGGATAAATGTCAGTGTATTGATCCTGGGAGTAATCGCTGTTTATCTTTTATGGAGGAAAGAACATGCAAAAAATATTCATTGATGGTGACGGCTCCCCAGTGAAAAATGACGTGATTGAAATTGCGGCATCTTTTCAATTAGAGGTGATGATCGTGACAAGTGTCGATCACTATACCAATAAAGAGTATCCAAGCTATGTACAGTTTGTATACGTCGATAAAGGGGCAGACAGTGCAGATTATAAAATCGTCGGGCTGATCAAAAAAGGTGATTTTTTGATCACTCAAGATTATGGCTTAGCTTCATTGGTCTTACCTAAAGGTGTTCGAGTCTTTCATCAATCGGGGAAGGAATTTGATACCACGAACATTGATGGATTATTAGAACAACGTTATCAAAGCAGTAAGTTGAGAAAAGCGGGCATTCGGACGAAAGGGCCGAAGCCTTTCACTCATGAAGATCACCAAAGGTTCAAAAAAGCGTTGATCCGAGCGCTTGCAGAAATTTGAATAGAATATAAAATAGGTGAACATTGTTTCTAACTAAACAGAAGCGGTGTTCCTCTTTTTTATTACTAAAAAAGTACGATATCTTTGATTGATTCTATAACAAAAGATATAATTATGAAGATTATTTAATTATATAATCATATATTTTTAACCAAAAAAGAAGGGAGTGCAGAAAATGAAACATGTGAAGGCGTTGGTGGTAAAAGCAATCATGATTTGGGCAATTTTGTGGATCGTTTTAACGGGACTGTATGGTGTTAGTTTCATGGATTCAACGATTGTCGGAGTAATCATTGTTGTCATGATCTATGTATTAGGTGATTTATTGATTTTACGAAAAGTAGGAAATATCGCGGCTACAATTGCAGATGCTGGTTCAGCTGCAGCCATTCTATGGTTATATCTTTATTTTATGAACGATATGACGGATATTTGGATGAAGGTTTTAGTACCGGCGGTATTGATCGGGATCGCTGAATGGTTCTTCCATAAGTGGTTGCTCTCGCAAAGAATCGTACCAGATGAACGAAAAATGAAATAATCAAAACAAAAAAGCTAAAATTATCAAATAGATAGCGAGTAAAAGGCTACAGACTAAAAAACAGGAATAGTCGTATCCGCAACTCTAATCATCAAGCAATGAGGTTGTGTCAAAAGTACACAGCTAAAAAAATAAACGAGAACATCCGAAAATAGTTTCATATTTTGGGATGTTTTCGTTTATTTTCGTCTTTTTTTATAATAGTTGATCAGTGTATCAATGGCTAAAAAGAGAATGACCACAGCTGCGATCGTATACGTGAATATACCTAATAGTGTAATAAAATTGATTTGATCGTCTGGTGCAGCTTGGACAAGCAACGAAGAGCCGACGATCAATGCGGCGAGTATCACACCAAATACTAAACGGTTCACCATACTTTCGATCCGGTTCATCAGTTGGTCTTGTTTTTTTAGTTCCAAATTGATTTTTCCTTGTCCAGAACGCCAAGTTTCTAGAAGGTGATAGACTTGTTGCGGGATTTTCGGTACGGTTTTGATACCATCGAGTATATCTAAGCCCGCTTGCTTCAAGGTATCTTCGACAGAGAGATGTGCTAAGAAATATCGTTGTGCAATGGGCGTAGCGACTTCCATCAAAGATACTTCAGGATCAAGGACACGAATCACTCCTTCTAATGTGCTAAACGCTTTAAGCAATAACGTGATATCACGATCGATTTGTAAGTTGTTCTGGTGGCAAATCGAGACGATCTGCGCAAAGACTTCTTGCAAGTCGATTTCTTCAATGGGGAGGTCTAAATATTGCGTCAAAAAGCTAGCGAGTTGTTGATGGAATTCACTTTCATCAAAAGGCCCTTCTTGTTGACATAAGTTGATGACGGCTTTTTCAATACGGTAAATATCTCGTGTATAAATCGCTAAAACGATTTCCATCAGCTTTTGTCTTAGCGAAGCGGAGAGACTACCCATCATACCGAAATCAATATAACTGATTGTATATGGTTGCAATGGTTCAGTGACAGTAGCAGTCGTTTTGAAAGAAATCGAGCCTAGTTGTTTTTGGTGTTCTTTTGTGTCTGTCGTTACATTTTCTGAAAGTTCTTCAACGCTTAAAGGATGGAACAATAAATTCCCAGGATGTGGATCGGCATGAAAAAAGCCATCGTCAAAGATTTGCTTCATAAAATGTTCGATCAATCGTTTAGCCACTTGTTGTTTCAATTGAGTATTCGTAAGTGTCTCAATGAGGCGTTCATCCGTTTCTTCAAGATTCATCAATTGGTTGAAGTTCTTTCCAGACATTTCTTCCATCACAATAACTTTTTTTGTGCAAAGTGCCTCATAGATTTTAGGGGATCTAATTTCATACCAATGGTTGTTTAGATTATAGAAACGTGCACCATTTTGACTTTCTTTGTAGAAGTCCAATTCGTTTGTCAATGAACGTTTGACTTCTTGCAACACGCCTTTTAAATCGATGACGCTTGTTTCAGGAATATATTTGATCAAAGGAATCGCCCGTTCGAATAACTGTAAGTCCATCATGATTTCCTTCGCAATATTTGGATGTTGGACTTTTACAACGACTGCATCGCCATTCTTTAACGTTGCACGATGCGCTTGACCCATAGAGGCAGAAGCGAAAGGTGCTTTATTGAAGCTAGTAAAAATCGTTTCTAAGGATGCGTCTAATTCCTGTTCAATCGTTTTTTTCGTCGTGACAAAGGGATCACTTGGTACATTGTCTTGCAATGTTTTGAATGTCTTAGTAAACTCAGCAGAGAGTAAGTCATCACGGACAGAAAGCATTTGCCCAATTTTTATAAAGGTTGAGCCAAGTTCTTCAAAGGCTTTTTTTACTTGTTCAGGATTTTTTTGTTGGATCAGATTAGGCAGAACATTTTCTTTGATGAATACGTGAATGATTTCTGTTAACCGGCTTCGAGAAGTAGTTTTGGTCATAACTATGCCTCCTTTCTCTTATCATAACGATAAAGAAAAAAAGCGACAACTATTCCGCTGTTTTTTGAATAAAATGACATGTACCTCACCTTTTTTCAAATAAGCTGTTTGCATCTTTTGTTTTTGTGCTAAAATATGAAGTAAAAATGAATGATATCGAATACAGGAGGAAAATCTTTTGAAGATTACTTTATTATATGGTGGACGCAGTGCGGAACACGAAGTTTCGATTCTTTCAGCGTTTTCCGTTTTAAATGCTATTTATTATGCTTATTATCAAGTACAGCTCGTATTTATTAGTAAAGACGGACAATGGGTCAAAGGCCCGTTGTTGACTGAAAAACCTACAAGTGAAGAAGAATTGCACTTGACGTGGGACCCAAGTGGGAAAATGACAGAAGGATTTACGGGTACTGTCATCAATCCAGGAGAGATCAAAGAAGAAGGAAACATCGTCTTCCCAGTTCTTCACGGTCCAAATGGCGAGGATGGCACGATCCAAGGATTCTTAGAAACCTTGAATATGCCTTACGTCGGTGCGGGTGTACTGACAAGTGCTTGTGCCATGGATAAGATCATGACAAAATATATTTTACAAGCAGCCGGTGTACCGCAAGTACCTTATGTTCCAGTTTTGAAGAATCAATGGAAAGAAAATCCTAAAAAGGTATTTGACCAATGTGAAGGCTCATTGCTTTATCCGATGTTCGTGAAGCCAGCAAATATGGGATCAAGCGTGGGGATCACTAAGGCTGAAAATCGAGAAGAATTACAGAATGCCTTAGCAACAGCTTACCAATACGATTCACGTGCCATCGTTGAACAAGGAATCGAAGCACGGGAGATCGAAGTCGCTGTTTTAGGGAATGAAGACGTCCGCACGACCTTGCCTGGTGAAGTGGTAAAAGACGTGGCATTTTACGATTATGATGCGAAGTACATCAATAATCGCATCGAGATGCAGATTCCAGCAGAAGTACCAGAAGAAGTCCATCAAAAAGCACAAGAGTACGCAAAATTAGCGTATACGATGTTAGGTGGAAGTGGCTTGAGCCGTTGTGATTTCTTCTTGACGAATAAAAATGAATTATTCCTTAATGAATTAAATTCAATGCCTGGATTTACAGCATTCAGCATGTACCCCTTGCTATGGGAAAATATGGGCTTGAAATACGGTGACTTGATTGAAGAGTTGATCCAATTAGGCTTGAACCGTCATAATCAAAGACAAAGTTTCTTTGACTAATTGAAACGTAATCAGCACAAGTATGAATGTGTCGAAGTAGTATGTATAGCAAAATAAAGGTTGTGGATGATCATCTGGTACTGATTGAAAGCGAAAGATTTTTACTATTCGACGCTATCAGTATTGGCGATTTTCACCACCTTTTTTGTTCCTATTCCTATAGGACTACTGGTCTAAATCGAAAGGACAGAGAATGGATGAACATAACAATACAAGAAATTGCTCAAGCAGTTGGCAGTCATCATGAGTCAACCCAATCAATCACAGGAGTAGAATTTGATAGCCGCAAAATCAAAGAAGGCGATTTGTTCGTTCCTTTAGCTGGCACAAGAGATGGGCATGAATTTATTGAACAAGCTATCGCAAATGGGGCAGTTGCTTCTTTTTGGAGTTGGGCAGCCGAAAAGGCACCAGAGGGGATCGAGATCATACCAGTTTCTGATCCTTTAAAAGCAATGCAAGAGTTGGCGCAGTATTATTTAAAAAAAGTTGGGGCGGATGTAGTGGCTGTTACCGGTAGTAATGGGAAGACGACCACAAAGGATCTAACAGCTTCTGTCTTAGCGCAAGGATATAAAACTTATAAAACACAAGGAAATTACAATAATAATATTGGCATGCCTTATACGATCTTGCATATGCCTCAGGATACTGAAAAAATCGTTTTAGAAATGGGAATGGATCATGCCAATGAAATTACGGAACTCTCGTTGCTGGCACAACCAAAAGTTGCAGCAATCACGATGATCGGTGAGGCTCATATCGAGAATTTAGGGTCACGAGAAGGTATCGCCAAAGCAAAAATGGAAATTGCTGACGGGTTGCTACCAGACGGATTATTGATCGTACCGAATAATGAACCATTGTTAGAACCGTTGGTTGCTCCATTGTCTCAAAAAATCAAGACGTTTGGAATCGAACAAGGCGATATTTCTGCACAACAAATCATCGAAGAAAAGCAACAAACGACATTTATCGTTGAAGGCGAATCATTCACGATCCCTTTACCTGGTAAGTATAATGTGACGAACGCGCTGATTGCTTATGCGATCGGGCAGTTTTTCGGGTTGTCTCTGTCGGAAATCCGACGAGGTCTAGCAACTGTCTCAGTGACACAAAATCGAACAGAATGGCTGACTGCTGGAAATGGGGCAGCGATCTTAAGTGATGTTTATAATGCCAATCCTACAGCCATGGGATTAGTCTTAGATACTGTAGCAAGCCTCCCAGCAGCGGGACGAAAACTTGCCGTTTTAGCCGATATGTTGGAGCTAGGAGTAGACTCGCCTCTCATGCATGCTTCAATGAGTGAACATATTTCTTCAGACATCTTCTCGATGATCTTTTTGTATGGAAAAGAAATGCAGGCGTTAAAAGATGCTTTGGCTCAGAAATATCCTGATTTGCCGGTTTATTATACCGAAGAAAATAAAGAGCAATTGATTGCAGCGGTGATTGCTGAGATCCAGCCAGATGACACGATTGTACTAAAAGGTAGTAATAGTATGGGCTTGATTGAAGTGGTCGAACGACTACAAGAAATGAAATAAAAACTGTAAACTTGCAGAAAACAATAAATTATGCTAGAATAACCTATTGCCGAAAGATGAAGAGAAATTGGACTGGCTTGATGATGAAATGCGAAAGCCAGATGTCATAACAATGATAAAGCTGAACGCGACCCGTTTGGCTTTTCTAATGCCTAAACTTCGCAAAGTGATTTTTCGGTGGTGCCACAGGGGCTAAGAATGGATGGGAAACGTGCGTGGCCACTGTCAAAAAAGCAACAGACACTTTGACCGAACAAAAGACGGGGTAGCAAACTATAGCTACATCCTCAGTTAACAACCATATAGGAGGATTCATTTGAAATTTAAAGAACTAGAATTATCACCAGAATTATTAAAATCAGTAGAACGTGCAGGATTTGAAGAAGCAACACCGATCCAATCAGAAACGATCCCACTAGCCTTGGAAGGCAAAGATGTGATTGGACAAGCACAAACAGGAACAGGTAAAACTGCTGCGTTTGGCTTACCGATGTTAGAGAAAATCGATGCAAATCGTCAAGAACTACAAGGATTGGTTATTGCACCAACACGTGAATTAGCGATCCAAACACAAGAAGAACTTTATCGTTTAGGACGTGACAAACGTGTCCGTGTCCAAGCTGTCTATGGTGGCGCCGATATCGGTCGCCAAATCCGTGGATTGAAAGACCGTCCACATATCGTCGTTGGTACACCGGGTCGTATGTTAGACCATATCAACCGTCACACATTGAAACTTGGAACAGTTGAAACATTAGTATTAGATGAAGCAGACGAAATGTTGAACATGGGCTTCTTAGAAGATATTGAAAGTATTATCTCTAAAGTACCAGACCAACGTCAAACACTATTGTTCTCAGCAACAATGCCACCAGCAATCAAAAACATCGGTGTGAAATTCATGAAAGATCCAACACACGTGAAAATCAAAACCAAAGAAATGACTGCTGATTTGATCGATCAATACTATGTACGCGCAAAAGAATACGAAAAATTCGATGTGATGACTCGCTTGCTCGATGTACAATCACCAGAATTAACGATCGTCTTCGGACGTACAAAACGTCGTGTAGATGAATTAGCTCGTGGTTTAGAAGCTCGTGGCTATCGTGCAGAAGGTATCCATGGCGACCTTTCCCAACAAAAACGTATGAGCGTATTACGTTCATTCAAGAGTGGTCATTTAGATATTTTAGTTGCTACAGACGTAGCTGCCCGTGGTTTAGATATCTCAGGAGTTACTCATGTATACAACTATGATATCCCACAAGACCCAGAAAGCTATGTTCACCGTATCGGTCGTACTGGTCGTGCAGGTAAAGGTGGTATGTCAGTAACTTTCGTTACACCAAACGAAATGGGTTACTTACATGTTATTGAAAACTTAACGAAAAAACGTATGACAACTTTACGTCCACCGACTGAAAAAGAAGCATTCAAAGGACAACTAGGCGCTGCTATTGAACAAATCGAAGAAAAACTTGAAGAGAATGGCTTAGATAAATATCTGCAAACTGCGGATAAATTATTGGAAGAATACTCTGCTCAAGATTTAGTCGCTTTATTGTTGAAAACAATAGCCAAAGATCCATCAGATGCAACACCAGTAAAAATCACACCAGAACGTCCATTGCCTATGCAGAAAAAAGGCTACAACAAAAATGGTAAACGTGGTGGCGGAAGTGGCGGCGGAAACAACCGTAATCGTCGTGATAATGGCAACTACCGTGGCAACAAAAATTCAAAAGGTAGCGGTAGCTACAGCAAAAACCATAACAAACAAAAAGACAATGGTGGAAAACGCACAAACGACAAAAAACGTGGTTTCGTGATCCGCACGAACAACGACTAATCCACATGTAAAGTGGTGGTCTTAGAAGGACCATCCGAATAAGCCCGTCAGATCCAAAAATAGCTTACCTATTTTTGGCCTTGGCGGGCTTATTTTGTATTGTTTATTTGGCAATGATAGATAATGAAAAAAACAAACATACTCTCTCTTTCATTACATAAAGAAGTAGAGATCATAGGGTAAAAACCTACTAATAATGGGAAGTCTAAGAGTATTAAGTATAAATTTAACGTAGTTCCTCTTTTTAGTAGGTAATTTAGATAACTTTAATAAAAATGTTATTTAAAAAAATAAAATATTTAGCTTTTTTAGGATATAGCAACAAATTTTTGTTTTTTTTGTTTATTAAGTAAAAATAATTTCTTTTTTTATGCGTGATCCATGGTAAATTAGAATTAATACCAATAAAATGATTTTATAAACAAACAAGGCGGAAAATGATTTATATATCAGCTGTTTTTCGAATTGTAAGTCTTATTTTTTTGAAAAACGTTCGTAAAAAAGAAATGAAGTGACTTGAACTGTTTTCTTTGCATCAGAGATTTTTATCAATCAATTCTCAATGGTTTTTTATTGGAGAAAATGAAGAAGTGGGTTTTCACTAGGAAACAACTTTCATTTTTGTTATTTCTAGACTTATTGGTGGTAAATTGTCTAAAATTTGGTAGAATTAGAGTGTTCTAAAATTTTTTGAAAAGAGAATCGTGTATGATAAAAGGGATTGGGATTGATGCAGTTGAACTGTCGAGGATTGCTAAGATCATTAAAGAAAAGCAAAACTTTATTGATCGTGTACTGACACCAAGTGAAATCGAAATGTTTCGTTTGCTGCCATTTCATCGTCAGGTTGAGTTTTTAGGCGGTCGTTATGCATGTAAAGAAGCTTTTTCAAAGGCTTGGGGAACAGGGATCGGTAAAGTTACCTTTCAAGAGATCGAAATTTTAAAAAATGGATCAGGACAACCAATTGTAACGAAATCTCCACATGAAGGAGCAGTCTGGGTCAGCATCACACATACAGACGAGTTAGCTTTTGCACAGATTATTTTAGAAGACTAGAAAGAAGGAAGAACAATGGTTATTGCTTGGCATCGTCCGACAAAAGCAATTGTACATAAACAGGCAATTACAGAAAATGTAGCAAATGAAATAGCTCGATTGAATGGGAAAGAATTGTTTGCTGTTGTCAAAGCAGATGGTTACGGTCATGGAGCAATCGAAACAGCAGAAGCTGCAAAAAAAGGTGGAGCTTCTGGTTTTTGCGTAGCTACTTTAGATGAGGGAATCGAGCTGAGAGAGGCAGGTTTCACACAACCTATTCTTGTATTGAATATGGTTCCGATCGATGCGTTGACACTTGCAGTCATCCACGATCTATCTATTACTGCGGGAATAAAAGAATGGTTGGAAGCTGCGGCTACTTATATAGCAGAACGACATCTAGAATATTTATTGAAATTGCATTTGAAAGTCGATACCGGAATGGGAAGAATTGGCTTTCTCAATAGTGCAGAAGTGAATGAGGCAGTGGAAATCATCCAGGATAGTCCCAATTTAGAATGGGAAGGGATCTATACTCATTTTTCTACAGCAGATCAAGCAGATACCACCTATTGGGAACAGCAGAACCAAAAATTCAGTGAGATCATCGAAAGTCTACCTACTTTACCAAGATATGTCCACAGCAGTAATAGTGCTACTGCATTATGGCACGAAAAAGCTACAGGCAATATGATCCGCTATGGGGTAGCAATGTATGGCTTGAATCCATCCGGTCACGCGTTAGCGGAAGTGTATCCCCTACAACCAGCGCTTGAACTTGTATCTGAATTGATCCAAGTGAAAGAGTTGCCAGCAGGAGAAGGTGTAGGTTATGGAAAAACCTATACGACTTCAGCTTCAGAATGGATCGGAACTGTACCAATCGGTTACGCAGATGGTTGGTTACGGAAAATGCAAGGTTTCTCATTATTAGTGGAGGGGAATTATTGTGAGATCATTGGTCGTGTATGCATGGATCAATTGATGATCCGTCTGCCCTATCAAATGCCAGTAGGAACTAAAGTTACGTTGATTGGGGAAAATCAACAGGCTAAAATCACAATGCAAGATGTAGCAGATCAATTGGGTACGATCCATTACGAAGTCGCATGTGTGCTAGGGCCCCGCATACCTAGAGAATATCAAGAGTGAGGAGAGGCGTATGGTAAAAAGAGGAGATATTTATTTTGCTGATCTTTCTCCGGTGGTAGGATCAGAACAAGGTGGGACAAGACCGGTCTTAGTGATTCAGAACAATTTAGGTAATCATTTTAGTCCAACGGTCATCGTAGCAGCAATTACTGCGAAAATGGCGAAACCTAAATTGCCCACACATATAGGAATCAAAGCGACCGGAACAGGGATCGAAAGAGACTCAGTCATTTTACTTGAACAAATCAGAACGATTGATAAGTCCAGATTAAAAGAAAAAGTCTGTCATTTGGAACGATCGATCATGTTAGATGTCGATCGTGCATTAAAAATCAGTGTTGGTATCGAAGCGCTTGTCCCAGTGTCAAAATAAAAGACAAAAACAGCACGCTTATACATAAAAAATAGCACCGTGTGTTTAGTCAATCATTGCGCGATTCAGCGCTTGGCAACAACAAAAAAGAGGAACTTCAATGGTCTGGGACATTCGTCCTATCGCACCACCTAAAACCGAATAAACGGCGGGAACAGAAGTAACCTCTTCGAAAATAAGGCGCCATCCACAAAAATTTGAAAAATAATTTTCGTGGATGGTGCCTTATTTCTCGAAGCTAAACATTTTGATCCCGACCTCTGGCTGTCGTGCCTTTTTTTGTTTGTGTGGTTCAGTTTTGCCGGATTTTCCAGTTCTATCGGAAGATATGGTTTATAAAATAACAATATATATATTGAAAATAAGGTTATAATTTTATGAGTAACCAATTTAGACATTTTTTTAGAAACTATGGTAAGCTTTTTATAACAGATTTATTTGACTACACATAAAAAATTTATCGGGATGCTACATTTGATAGTGGACTAGTGGATAAAAGAAGATTAATTATTTATTAAGCAAAAGATGACAACATTCGGACAGTTTGATTTAACTGTCAAAAAATTAGTTGCTGGATTGAAAATAGGATTGAAAATCGTATGGTTTTCATGATAAAGTGATGCAGCTGAAACAAAAAAAGGTGATGAATATGAAATCAATAAAAAATACAATAAACTTATATTTACTTGATTGGAAACGAATTTTTAAAAATCCTGTTGCGACTCTCTTGATCATCGCAATTATGATCATTCCTTCATTATATGCTTGGTTCAATATCAAAGCATTATGGGACCCTTATGGCAATACAGGGGAATTACCGATTGCTGTTTATAGTGCAGACAAGCCGGCTGAGTTTGAAGGACAAGACGTTGCCATCGGAAAAGAAGTACTGAAATCATTACATGAAAATAAAGATTTAGGTTGGCAGTTTGTTGACTCTAAAAAAGAATTAGAAGACGGTGTACGGTCTGGGGAGTATTATGCTGGTATCTATTTGCCAGAGAATTTCTCGGAGGATTTATTAAGCTTTACGAGTGGTGATATCAAAAAGCCGGAAATTGAATATACAGTCAATGAAAAAATCAATGCCATTGCACCAAAAATCACAGATAAAGGTGCATCTACGATCCAATCACAAATCTCCAGTGAATTTATTCGGACGGCGAGCGAAACTTTACTAAAAGTCTTTAATGAAATTGGGTACGATATCGATACAAATCTGGTAAGTATCAATAAAGTAAAATCAATGATTTTATCAACAGATGAAAACTTAGATACGATCGATGGCTATACCCAACAAGTACTTGATCTACAAAAACAACTACCAGATATCAAAGACAAATTAGCGAAAGCAAATGAATTTGTTGATTATCTCCCAGAAGTGGATGAGATGGGACAAAAGGTCGTTGAATTGAACGATAAAATGCCAGAATTAAAGGAACAAGCCAAAATCATTCTTGACCTTCAACAAAAAATCCCGGAGATCCAAGATGCTGGACGACAAATTGCTGAAATCGACAACGATTTTTCATCAATCGAAGAAACGATGAATCAAGGGATCGAGGAAGCAAAACAAGGATTGACCATCATCCAACAAGTCCAAGACATCTTACCTGATGTGAAAAATTTAGAATCACAAGCGAAGAATCTCGCAGAGGATACCAAAACGGGCGCTGAACAATTAAAAGAAGCAGTACCAGGTATCACGACAAGCGTGAAGACGACGTTAGATTCGATTGGGCAAGTAGCGACCACAACAGGTTCATTAGCGAAAACAATCGAAAATGCTGTCAAAGATGGGCAATTGACAGATGATGAAAAAACGAATATCAATAACTTGTTAACTAATTTTATCAACAGTATTAATGAGCAACAACAAGCAACTGACAAGTTGATTTCATTTTTGGAAGATTTACAAGCCAACGCTGGTAATACAAAACTACAACCTATTATTGATACATTGAAGAGTGTTAAACCAGTATTAACTGATTTACAAAATCGTTTAACACGATTAAATGAAGCTGTTCAAGCAGGAGATGTTTCTCAAGTTACTAGCCTTTTAGAAGAAGTACAAGCTGCTGCTAATTCTGTCAACAGATTGATCAGTAGTATCAATGTAAATGAAGTCAGCACCACCGTTGAATCAATCTTGACTCAAGTGATCGATACGATCAGTACGGCGCAAGGTGCGTTGAGTAAAGCAGATCAAATCGACTTTGATTCGCTATTAAATTCAACCAAAGCAACCGTGACAAATGCGGTGGCGATCTTAGAGAAATATCAAAAAGAAATGCCTGCAATCGGTCAAGAGGTCCATGATGCAAATACGATGCTAAATGGTAATATGGAAACGATCGTAAATGGAATCAATAAGGGAGCTGACCTATACAATAACGACTTACCTGTATTAGAAGAGAAACTTGGTTTAGCTGCTGATTTTATCCAAAATGATTGGCCAACGATCAAAAATGAAATCAATACCACAATGACCACCGTCAACGATAAAATGCCAGAAGTCGAAACAGCAGTGAATGCTGCGGCAGACTTGATCACGAACGACTGGCCAAACATCAAAGCTGGTATCCAAAAAGCCGCAGACACGATCCGTAAAGGAGAAGAAGAGGTTGATCTTGGGGAAGTCATCAAACTCTTGAAATTAGATGCGACAAAGGAAAGTGAATTCTTTACGATGCCTGTGGAACTGCAAACTAATTCGTTGTATCCAATCCCTAATAATGGATCAGCAAGTACACCGTTCTATACTGCGCTATGTTTGTGGGTAGGTGCGGTCTTACTTTCAAGTGTCGCTACAACAGATTATTATTTAGATAAAAAAGCGCGTAAAAACTATACAAAACGGGAACAGTTTGGCGCCCGCATGTTGACCTTCTTGACGATGGCGATCGCTCAAAGCTTGATCGTTACTTTAGGGAACATGTTCTTGCTTGGTGTGTATGTAGTGAATCCAGTTTACAGTGTACTGTTTGCTGTTTTGATTGCTTTGTCATTTATGATGATCGTCTATGTTTTAGCAGCACTGTTTGACAATGTCGGCAAAGGGATAGCCATCATTATTCTTGTCTTGTCCATATCTGGTGGTGGTGGGAACTATCCAATTCAAGTTTCAGGGAAATTTTTCCAAATGATCAATCCTTTCTTGCCATTTACTCATGCAGTCAACCTCTTACGTGAATCAGCTGGTGGTATCTATTGGCCAAATGCGCTACATGCGATTTTGATATTAGTCGGCATATTTATTGTCGTAGGAATCGTTGGTACAGTATCCTATCCATTTGTAAGTGAAAAAATGAAGAAATTCAAAGAAGCTGCGCATGAAAGTCGAATCTTCCACTAGAAACGTGATGCCATCTATTCGTTTCTCGTAAAGGTTTGAAGTCTCAGTTTTTAAGTGAAGACGAGTTTAGGATAACGTTATTTTCCTAAGCTCGTCTTTTTTCTATACCAGAGAAAGCAAGTGGTTTAATTATGGAAATCACTCTAAAAATGAATTAAAAAAATATGGGGATTTTCTATCGATATTTTTCCCGAATTTTGTTGACATTTAAAGGTCAAGGGCGTACTATAACATCTTGTTTACTATAAAAAATGACACCTGTAATTCGTAGGGGAAAAGGTGTGTAAAGGAGCATAGAAATTGGATTACTTAAAAAGGTTGTTAGTAGGGAAGCCGTTGAAGTCGGCGGAAAACGACGAGCATAAATTAACAAGGTTTGCTGCGTTAGCACTACTATCTTCCGATGCGTTGTCATCGATTGCGTACGGAACAGAACAAATCGTTGTGGTATTAGTGGCGTTGTCTGCTGCTGCGATCTGGTATTCATTGCCAATTGCTGCATTTGTTATTATTTTATTGATTTCATTAACTCTTTCTTATCGGCAGATCATTCACGCATATCCACACGGGGGTGGGGCTTACGTTGTTAGTAGTGAGAACCTCGGTAAAAATGCTGGACTGATTTCGGGCGGGTCTTTATTGATCGATTATATGCTGACTGTTGCGGTTTCCGTCTCAGCCGGTGCAGAGGCGATTACTTCTGCTATACCAGCTCTATATGGGCATCAAGTAGCGATTTCAGTGACTATCGTCCTCTTGTTGATGATGTTGAACTTACGTGGACTGAGAGAGTCAGCTTCGTTTTTACTATTCCCAGTCTATACATTTATTCTCGTCATCTCCTTATTGATTGTCGTTGGTTTGTTTAATATTGTGACTGGGGCAGTACCATTACAAGCAACAGCATTGCCTGGTGCAGTTGTCCCTGGGGTTTCCGTCGCATTGATCTTACGGGCTTTTTCTTCTGGTTCTTCTTCATTGACTGGTGTAGAGGCAATCAGTAATGCAGTACCGTTCTTCAAAAAGCCACGGGCGAAAAACGCAGCGATGACCTTGACGATGATGGCATTGATCTTAGGATTCTTTTTTGTAGGGATCACGTTTATCAACTATTGGTATGGAATCGTTCCTGAAAAAGAAGTAACTGTTCTTTCCCAAATCGGACAAGCTGTTTTTGGACATGGGATCTTGTATTATATCTTGCAATTTGCGACAGCTTTGATTTTGGCAGTGGCAGCAAATACAGGGTTTTCTGCCTTTCCAGTATTAGCCTATAACTTAGCAAAAGATAAATTCATGCCTCATATGTACCAAGATCGTGGTGATCGTTTAGGGTACTCAAATGGGATCATCACGCTTGCATTAGGGTCGATTGTGCTATTGTTTATTTTCAATGGCTCTACTGAACGATTGATTCCATTGTATTCCATTGGTGTATTTATCCCCTTTGCATTATCGCAAACAGGAATGGTCATCAAATGGAAAAAAGAAGGCAAAAAGTGGTGGACGAAATCAATTGCGAATATTACGGGTGCATTTATCTCTTATGCCATCATTGCAATTTTATTTGTTTACCGCTTAGGGGATATTTGGCCGTTCTTCATCATCATGCCAATCGTCATGTTCGTCTTCTATAAAATTCATGATCATTATAAAAAAGTAGCAGAACAACTTCGATTAGAAGACGAAGTAAACTTACACGAGTATGAAGGAAATACGGTTTTGGTACTTGTAGGGAACGTTACGCGGGTAAATACCGGAGCGTTGAATTATGCGCGTTCGATTGGTGATTATGTTGTTGCTATGCACGTTTCATTAGATGAGGATATCGAAAAGGAAAAAGAGATCCAAGCAGAATTTAAAAAGCATTTTCCAGATGTTCGTCTTTCAATCGTCCATTCTTCTTATCGGTCGATTCAAAATCCGATTTTGCGTTATGTGGACATAGTCAGCAAGAATGCTGCAAAACAAAATTATACGACGACCGTATTGATTCCACAGTTTGTACCAAATCGCAGATGGCAGAATATCTTGCATAATCAGACGAGTCTGAGATTGCGTTTACGTCTTTCTTGGCGTGAAAATATCGTCGTAAGTACGTATAGTTATCATTTGAAAAAATAATTACATGATAGCGAGTAACAATTTTTGACCTTAGAACAGCACTTTGGTGTTCTAAGGTTTTTTTATAGTTACATGAAATTGGGTTGGGTATTCAATTTTACGAAAAATGTATTCACGTTGTATTTATATTATGATGATAATAGATAGAATGGAGGGCGAAGATTATGAAGACTAGGAAACAAGGTAATGCGATTGTTTTAACTGTACCTACTAAATTTGGCATAGAAGAAAATGTTGAGTATAGTGCTGTTAAGGGAGAAGACGATACAATCACGTTTATAAAAAAGAAAAAAAATATTTTTGATGAAGCATTTGAAAATGATGAAACAATTGATGCACGTGCTGGTTTTCCTGAGGATTCACTGGTAGGAAAGGAAATTATTTAATGGCATATACTATTAATGGCTATACGCCTAAACAAGGCGATTTTGTGATTATTAATTTCAATCCCAGTATAGGTAGAGAGATTAAAAAAAGAAGACCTGCAATTGTTGTCAGTGCGAACCATTATAATGCAGTAACAGGAATGTGTGCGGTTTGTCCAATTACTGATACGAAATATAAAAACCATATTGCATTAGATAAGAGGCATAAACTACAAGGATATATCAATCCTTTTTAAATCAAAATATTTGATTTTATGGAAAAGCAGAGAAATATACGCTTCGTAGAGAAAGCCACTCTGGCTGAATTAGGTGAAGTGGCGCAAATCATTGATATGGTGTTTGATTTTTCGTCATTATTGTCAGAGTGAGTAGCAACTCATTTATTTATAGTTTATGTAGAACTGTACATACCAGAAGATTCAGTCAATGACTATCTATATGAATTTCAAATAAAAAAACACCACCAAATCAAGAATTTATTTCTTGAACTGGTGGTGTTTTCAACTATTTAAAAATAGAAATCCATTGGGTTCAATATGGATTCTCTATGTTCGTCATCTTGAATGCTTTGCCGCAGGGTCTAAACGGCGTTCGATGATCCCTAAGACCCAGTCGGTGATGATTGCCATGAAGGCTGTTGGCAAGGCTCCAGCTAAGATGATCGACGTACCATCTGTGGCATTTGTCCCACGAATGATGATGTCTCCTAGTCCGCCAGCTCCGACGAAGGCACCGATGGCGGTGATCCCGATGGCAACGACTAAAGCATTTCTAATGCCTGCCATAATGACTGACACAGATAGCGGTAGTTCTACCATAAAGAGACGTTGGCTGGCTGTCATCCCCATCCCTTTACCGACATCAAGGATATTTTTGTCGACTTGGATCATTCCAGTGTACGTGTTCTTGATGATCGGCAATAGCGAATACAAGAACACCGTGACGATCACGACATTGACCCCTAAACCTAAACCAATCATCAAAATCGAAACCATCGCTAAAGAAGGAATCGTTTGGATGATATTTGTAAAACGGATCACCCAATTGGCTAACTTACGTTTTCGTGAAATGAGAATACCAACGGGGATACCGACGATTGCTGCAAAAAGTACGCCATAGATCGAAATGAGAAAGTGACGTAGGAACTGTGAAAAGACATACGTACCATTCTCTTGAAAATAATAAATAAATTGTTCAAGCCAATTCATGTTTTCCATCATCGTCACTCCCCTCCAAAGTATTGGTTTTCTTTTAAAAAGCGTTCTGCGACGACAGAAGGCTCAACCAAATTATTGTCTGCTTCATAGTTCAATTGTTGCATTTTTTCAGTGCTGATCGTATTCCTTAATTTTGTTAATGCTTCTGCTAAACCCGGCGTATCTTTTAATAGTTGATTATCTACAACCGGTGCAGCGTCATAAGGTGGGAAAAAACTCAAGTCATCTTCTAGCATGACTAGATCATAACTAGCAATACGTCCGTCTGTCGAATAACCTAAAACGATATCCATTCTCCCAGCTTCTACAGCGTCATAGACTAGACCGATCTGCATAGGCAAGATGGAATCAAATGAAAAGCCATATGTTTCTTTGAAGCCGTCATAGCCATCTCCTTTACGATTGATCCAGGAAGTATCCACTCCAGCGACAAGCTCATCGGCGACATTTTTCAAGTCACTGACTTTCTTTAAATTGTATTTTTCCGCAGTATCTTTGCGAACAAGAAAAACGTAGGTGTTCTCGAACCCATAAGAAGGAAACCAGGTTTGATCATACCTTTTTTCAAATTCACGTTTTACGATATCAAATGCTTTTTCAGGATCTTTCTCAGGCGGTAAATTAAGGGTAGTAGTCAAATCCGTCCCTGTATAGCGAGCGGCAGAAATAGACGCGTCGCCGTTCATCATTGCTTGATGATTGATCGTCGTCGTTGCTAAGTTATTGATGATCGTCGTATTTTTTTCCGTATAGTGTTCAACCATCCCAGCAACGATACTGGCAATGATCTGAGCTTCAGAAGTGATCCCACCGGTGATAGAAATCGTATCTTCATCAGTATTACTTGCCAATCCTGGGAAGGAGCAACTTGCAAGTAATAAGACGGTCAATACGAGAACGACACTATTTCTGATTCGTTTCATTCGTCATTCTCCTCCCTCAATGCGATCGGAGTTAACCGATTCTCCAATAGTCCTAATAAGAAATCTGCAAGCAATGCTAAGATCGTTACAGGGATCGTTCCAGCGAAAATCAAATCGGGTTGATAATTATTCAAACCGCTAAAAATCAAATCGCCTAGCCCGCCTGCGCCGATGTAAGAGGCGAGGGTTGCCCATGCAATCACATAGACTGCTGCTAACCGGATACCTGCCATGATCGTCGGCATAGCGATCGGCAATTCGACAGAAAAAATCGATTGGATATTTGTCATTCCCATGCCTTTTGCGACATCGCGGTAATTCCAATCCACATTTTTCATCCCAATATAGGTATTTCTTAAAATAGGTAAAAGGGAATAGATAAATAGGGCAATGATTGCAGGCAATTTACCGACACCGAATAAAGGAATCATAAGTGCTAATAGGGCAAGAGAAGGGACTGTTTGTAACGCACTGGTCAGTCCAATAACAATCGTTGCGACTTTAGGAAAACGCGTCAAAAGAACACCTAAAGGAACAGCAACGGCAATCCCGATGACCAATGCAATTGCTGAAATATAGAGATGTTCGAGACTTTTTGAGAGGATCTCAGCGCCATGTTGTTGAAAAAATTCGGCCATTGGTTAAACCTCCTTTGTTTCAGATGGCGTACCAATTGCATCAGTAAGCGATGGTTCTTCGCCCCAGATCACGTCATAGACGATGTCGACAAGAGAGGCTCGAGTTAAAATACCAACGACTTTATTTTGTTCATCAACTACTGGCACATATTTTAAACCACGTTTTAAGATTCGTTGTAAGGTATCACGTAAATAAGCAGATTGTTTTACATAAAAAACATCCTTGTTCAAGATATCGCCAACACTCGAGACTTTTCCACGTTTCTTATCGATTGTTTCAACATCGATAAATCCTTTTAAGGTATTTGAATTATCCGTCACTAAAAGCGTATCGACGCGTTTTTCACGCATCAATTTGATGGCTTCTTGCAATGATTTTTCTGGCGTGATCGTGATGGCTTGGTTCAGCATGACTTCGCCTACTTTTGTGGTATCTGGTTTGGCTTGAAGTAAGCGATCTTCACCGATCAATTCTTCGACAAATTCATTGGCAGGGTGGCGTAAAATATTTTGTGGCGTATCAAATTGAATGACTCTACCTTCACTCATGATCGCGATACGACTGGATAATTTGATTGCTTCATCCATATCATGTGTCACGAAGACGATGGTTTTTCCTAGACGTTCTTGCAGATCCTTGACTAAATCTTGTAAGGAATCTCTTGTGATAGGGTCTAATGCTCCAAAAGGTTCATCCATCAAAATGATGTCTTGATTCGCCGCTAACGCGCGAACGACACCGATACGCTGCTGTTGACCACCAGATAATTCATGTGGGTAACGATCAAGCATTTCACGAGGAAGTTCCACCAGGTCGATCATTTTATCTGCTGTTTTGTTCCGTTCTTCTTGGCTGACCTTCAATAATTTTTGGACAAGAGTGATATTTTCCCGGATCGTCATGTGAGGCATCAAACCGATACTTTGAATCACATAGCCGATTTGTCGTCGGAGTTCAACGGGATTGATTTCTTGGATCGACTTTCCATCAATCAAAATCTGACCTTCTGTCGGGTCTGTCATGCGGTTAAGCATTCGCATCGTAGTGGTTTTTCCGCTACCACTTGTACCGATAAAACAGATGAATTCGCCTTTTTCAAAAGAAATATTGACGTTCTCGACCGCGACTTTTCCACCTTTATAAATTTTTGATACATTCTGAAATTCGATCATCATTGCACCTCTTCTTTTCTTTTCCATAAAGAATGTTCTTATAATAGTATGCCTAAAATAACTAAGGAATACAAATTTGATGATTTATTTACTATACAAATAACTAGACTAGTAGGCGTTTTTTGAAATTATAAATAAAATATAGCTGAAAAGATAACGCAACCAATCATAAATGAATGGAAGGATAAGATTTTTGCTTTTTGGCATTGTCGGCATAAAATGGTAAAATAAAAGGGCCAAACAGAGAAAGTGAGTGACGATATGTTAACAACAGAAGATTTCGATTTTGAGTTACCCGAAGAACTGATTGCCCAAACACCATTAAAAGACCGGGATCATTCCCGATTACTTGTAGTTGACCGTAAGACAGGTGAGATGATGGATAAACATTTCCATGAAATCATTGAGGAATTAAATCCTGGTGATGCGTTAGTGATGAATAATACACGCGTATTGCCTGCGCGCTTATACGGTGAAAAAGTAGAGACGGGTGCCCACTTAGAAGTATTGCTTTTGACCAATACAGAAGGTGACACGTGGGAGACACTGATCAAACCAGCCAAACGTGCCAAAGTAGAGACAGAGATCATTTTTGGTGACGGCCGTTTAAAAGCAGTTGTGAAAGAAGAGCTGGATCATGGTGGACGAATCATTGAGTTTGCCTATGAGGGGATTTTCTTAGAGAATCTAGAAGCGCTTGGCGAAATGCCGTTACCGCCTTATATCAAAGAACGTTTAGAAGATCCAGATCGCTATCAAACTGTCTATGCAGAAGAGAATGGCTCAGCAGCTGCACCAACTGCTGGCTTACATTTCACGACAGAATTATTAGATGAAATCAAAGCAAAAGGCGTGGAGCTTGTGTATTTGACACTGCATGTCGGTCTAGGAACCTTCCGTCCAGTGAGTGTCGATAAAATCGAAGAGCATGAAATGCACAGTGAATTTTATCGTTTGACCGAAGAAGCTGCTACTCGTTTGAATCAAGTTCGCCAAAATGGCGGGAAAATCGTGGCAGTAGGAACGACTTCAATCCGCACATTAGAAACGATTGGTACGAAATTTGATGGGGAGATCAAAGCAGATAGTGGTTGGACTGATATCTTTATTACGCCAGGGTATGAGTTCAAAGTAGTTGAAGCTTTTTCTACGAATTTCCATTTGCCAAAATCCACTTTAGTGATGCTAGTCAGTGCGTTTGCTGGTAGAGAATTAACATTATCAGCTTATCAACATGCCATCGATGAACGTTACCGTTTCTTCAGTTTTGGAGATGCGATGTTTGTAAAGTAACTTTTTAAGATAAAAAAGACCCCGACTCTCGATTAGTCGGGGCTTTTGTGCTTCGGAAGGAAACAAATAAATAGAATTAGTGTAACTTTCCATAGAACATGCAAAGTACGGTGTTGAATTTCTTCTTGATAAACAAAAAATCTTGTTTTCTTTACATCTTCAACAGTTGAATCATCTCTTGTTCCTATTCAATTTTCAGATGTTCATGTTATTTAATTGTTACGTATCCCACTACTTCTTTTTTTGAACGATTTTCGTTTCAAACAATCATACGCATTCGCTATTTATAATGGTTACTTCACATGCTCGTTAAGGTGAAACTTGTACTTCTAACAACTTTATTTGCTTATACTACTCTATCGAGAAATTCTTCTATCTATTTGTCTTTTCCTCCTTCCTTATGGTTAAATCATACCACGTTTTGGTAGCGTTTGCAATTGATATGTATTGATTATTTTAAAATATTTCTCTTCATATATATATGCGATATAGTTGAATTAATTAAAAAAATGATGTTATACTAAAATAGTGCGTTATACATAACGTATGATTTTTAAAGGAGGTATAGGATGGATAGTTACAAAAAAACAATAGAAGAAATAGCAGAAGAAACAAAAGTAGATATAGATCAAGGCTTGTCGATGACTGAAGCAAAAGAAAGAAGTCAAAAACAAGGCAAAAATCAATTCGAAGAAGCCCCCAAAGAATCACTCTTCAAAAAATTTATACGAAGTCTTTCAGATTTCACCACGATTGTTTTGTTAGTTGCCGCAGTCATTTCATTTTACACCGCATTTGCAACTGAACATGGAGACCTGTTCGAAGGACTCTTGATCATTGCGATTGTTATCATCAATTCAGTTCTAGCGATTGTTCAAGAAGGTAATGCAGAAAAAGCATTAGAATCCCTACAAGATATGAATAAACAAACCGCTACGGTCCTCAGAGATGGTAAAGTAGAAAAAGTAGATGCTGAGAATCTAGTTGTCGGGGATGTGCTGGTATTAGAAGCAGGATCAGCGATTGCTGCGGATGCTCGCTTAGTTGAAACATCACAATTACGTGTAGAAGAATCAGCTCTAACCGGTGAAAGTGAGGCTGTCGAAAAAGACGCAGGTTACATAAGTCAAGAAGATGACTCTCTCGGTGACCAATTGAACATGGTCTTTAAAGGTTGTACCGTTGCTGCTGGTCGTGGGAAAGCGATCGTCACAGCGATTGGTATGCAGACCGAAATGGGAAAAATCGCCGGATTATTAAATGACCATACAATGCAGAAAACACCACTACAAGTCCGTTTGAATCAATTAGGGAAGCGAATCAGTGTGATTGCATTAGCAGCTGCTGCTTTAGTCTTTTTGATTGGTGAACTTCAAGGGGAACCGTTACTTGAAATGTTCATGACTTCGATTTCCTTAGCTGTTGCCGCAGTACCAGAAACATTAACTGTTATCGTTACATTGACACTTGCTTATGGTGTACAGAAAATGGCGAAAAAACATGCGATTATTCGTCAGCTGCCAGCTGTTGAAACGCTCGGTACTGCGAATGTCATCTGTTCGGATAAAACCGGTACACTGACACAAAACCGGATGCGCGTACGTCGTGTGTGGAGTAAAGAAGATGAGGTAACAGATGTCGAAGATTCAATGACAAATAGCGCGATGGAAATTTTAAAAATGGCTGCATTATGTACAGATGTGACGGTTGAAAAAGAGGACGATGAATTGATCGTCAAAGGTAATCCAACGGAAGCAGCAATTGTACGTGCAGTTGAGGAAAACTATCATACAAAAGAAGAATTAGAAGAAAAATACCCAAGGGTTGACGAACTTCCATTCGACTCTGATCGAAAAATGATGACGACTGTCCATAAAATGGGTGATAAGTATATCTCTATCACTAAAGGCGCATTTGATGTCTTAGCACCAAAATTTACGTCTGGAGACGTTGAACAAGCAGAAGTGGTCAACGACCGTTTTGGGAAACGTGCCTTACGTGTAATTGCAGTAGGTTATCGAACGTATGACGAAAAACCACAAGAAATCACTTCAGAAGCTTTAGAAAAAGATCTACGTTTGATTGGCTTGATCGGTATGATCGATCCGCCGCGTCCTGAAAGTAAAGGTGCTATCAAGCGTGCGAAAAAAGCTGGTATCAAAACAGTGATGATCACTGGGGATCATGTCGTCACTGCCAGTGCGATTGCCAAAGAATTGGGAATTTTGACCAATAGTAACGAAGCTCTTTCAGGTGCGGAACTCCGTGCGTTATCTGATGAAGAGTTGGATGATCGAGTAAAAGATTTATCCGTTTATGCTCGCGTAACCCCAGAAGATAAAATCCGAATCGTCAAATCATGGCAACGAACAGGTGCTGTGGTCGCAATGACAGGTGATGGTGTGAACGATGCGCCAGCATTGAAAGCGAGTGACGTTGGGTGTGCGATGGGGATCACCGGTACAGATGTAGCGCAAAGTGCCGCTGACATGATTTTGACCGATGACAACTTCGCTACGATCGTAGATGCAGTTAGCCAAGGACGTTCCGTTTATCAAAATATTCGAAAAGCGATCAACTTCTTATTAAGCTGTAATATCTCTGAGATTTTTATCGTATTGATTGCGATGTTAGTTGGTTGGGGGGCACCATTTACAGCCGTTCAACTGTTGTTCGTAAACGTTGTTGCTGATGGACTACCTGGTTTCGCTCTAGGAAGAGAACCAGCAGAGGAAGGGATCATGAATGAAGCACCAATTCCTAAAAATGAAGGAATTTTCGCTCGTGGTCTAATGAAGAAAATTGCCATCAATGCAGGAATATTTACGGTAGTCACTTTATTTGGTTACTACTTAGGAAGCTTCGTCGATACGATCAGCCCTTGGGTTGATGCTAGTCAAGAAGTTGGCCAAACCGTTGCATTTCTAGTATTGGCTTACTCTTCGATCATTCATGTCTTTAATGTTCGTAGTAGTCAATCGATTTTCAAAGTGAACTTAGCAACGAATAAATCGTTAGTGGAAATGGCGATTCTTTCCCTTCTTATCACGTCAGCAGTCGCTTTATTACCATTCACGCAAGAATTATTTGGGTTAGTTCATATTAGTTTGAATCATTGGTTCTTAGTAGGAATCTTGTCGCTCATACCGATTGGGGTCAATGAATTGATCAAGTTCCACCAATTGCCAGATGAGGAAGAGACAGTAGAAGCACCAGAATCTGAAATGTAAAAAAATAAACACCAAAAAAGGATTGGAGATTTTCCAATCCTTTTTATTATGGTGAAAAAGCTGATTAAACTTGTTTTGGTAATTGTTCGTAAAAAGCAGCTTTAGTTGCAGTGATGTATGGATTCAACCATAGATAACCGATACCGACTGTGGCAATTGCTAAGATGTGCCATCCGATAAACGATAAGTCTAACCAGAATAATTTTCCTTTGTAGCCATCCATCAATTTACGGCTTGCTGTAATCGTATCAAGGATTTTTGGTTTTTCACCTGTTTCTGTTACGACATCATAGTAAATGAAATAACTTTGAGAATAGGCATACCCTTTGATGATCCCAGGAATGACTAAAAGCAATGCCCATAACGTAGTGAAAATTGTTGTCACTAGTGCTAACAATAGAACGCCACCGAAGAATACGCCTGAAAAACCTCGGAAAGCATCTTTGAATGGTTCGATCGTTGTTCGTTTCCCACGGATAATGTCTAAATAGGTCCAAGAAATCCCACTCATGAATAATGCACTGATGATCGTAGAAACGATCCCTCCACCTGAACTACTGCTACTTGAGCCATTCACCATTTCTTGTATTGAACTACTGTCTTGCATCGATGCAATCAGTAAAGCGGTAGGCAAAGCTAAAATAAGAATAATAGCAATTGTGATCAATGTTGGAATCAGATTCAACAAAATTGCTTGCCCCCAGCGTCCCTTTAAGCTATCCTTTGCTTGTTTTTTTAGTTCCCCAGAAGATACCATACACTTCACTCCTTTTTTTGATACCCTTAGTATATCAAAGAAGGGCCGAATTAGCTCAGGGATTACTCTTTCATTATTGAAAGGTTCGCAAAAAAAGCAGGTTAAAAAGAACTATAAAAAAAGAGAAGCTCTTGCAAAAAGTAGTTGAAAAGATTATGATGGTGGGAGTTGCAAACGCGATTCTATAAAAGAAAGTAGGGAATTGAATGACAGAATCTGCCATTCGTTATCGTTTAATAAAAAAAGAAAAACATACAGGCGCCCGCCTTGGTGAATTGATTACTCCCCATGGAACTTTTCCAACGCCGATGTTTATGCCTGTGGGTACACTAGCTACCGTTAAAACTATGTCGCCTGAAGAACTAAAAGAAATGGGTGCAGGCGTGATTTTGAGTAATACCTATCATTTATGGCTTCGTCCTGGAGAAGATTTGGTCGAAGAAGCAGGTGGCTTGCATAAATTTATGAATTGGGACCAGCCGATTTTAACTGATTCTGGTGGATTTCAAGTCTTCTCATTAAGTGATATGCGTAACATCGTTGAAGAAGGTGTGCATTTCAAAAACCACTTGAACGGCTCAAAAATGTTCTTGTCTCCTGAAAAAGCCATCAACATCCAAAATAAATTAGGTTCTGATATCATGATGAGTTTTGATGAATGTCCTCCATTTGATGAGAGCTATGATTATGTGAAAAAATCAGTTGAACGAACTTCTCGTTGGGCAGAACGTGGATTGAAAGCTCATGCGAATCCAGATCGTCAAGGATTATTTGGTATCATCCAAGGAGCTGGTTTTGAAGATTTACGTAAACAAAGTGCGAAAGACTTAATCAGTATGGATTTCCCTGGGTATTCCATCGGAGGTTTATCTGTCGGTGAACCAAAAGCTGAGATGAACCGTGTCTTAGAATTTACGACGCCATTGATCCCAGATCATAAGCCACGTTATTTGATGGGGGTAGGAGCTGCGGATTCATTGATTGATGGCGTGATTCGTGGAGTCGATATGTTCGACTGTGTTCTACCAACCCGAATCGCTCGTAACGGAACATGTATGACATCGCAAGGACGATTAGTCGTAAAAAATGCGCAATATGCCCGGGACTTCCGTCCAATCGATGAAAAATGTGATTGCTATACTTGTAAAAATTATACGAGAGCATATATTCGTCACTTGATCAAATGTGATGAAACATTTGGCATCCGTTTAACGTCTTATCACAATCTATACTTCTTATTAAACTTGATGAAACAAGTTCGACAAGCGATTATGGATGATAACTTATTAGAGTTTCGTGCAGCCTTTTTCGAAGAGTATGGGTTCAATAAAGAAAACGCAAAAAGTTTCTAGCAGGATTTGTGAAATTTAGTTAAAAAACTAGTTTCTAGCGCCTTTTTCTGCTAAAGTGTTTAGTGTAGATATTTAGTTAGTGAGGTGAAAAAAATGGGTTCATTACCAATGTTAGTGATGTTCGTTGCCCTATTAGGGATGTGGTTCTTTATGTCACGTACACAAAAGAAACAACAACAAGAACGTCAAAACTTGCTTGATAGTATGAAAGCTGGCGATGAAGTAGTCACGATCGGTGGACTTCATGGCGTAGTCTCAGAAATCGACGAGACAAATCGTACAGTTGTTTTAGACTGCGAAGGGATCTTTTTAGAATACGATCGAGCAGCCATCAAAACGGTAAAACCAGGTACAGGCGCGATGACAAGTACACCAATCGCACCAGTAGAAGAACCGACAGAACCAGAAGTAATTGAAACTGTTGAAGTTCCAGAAACACCTGAAGAGAAAAAAGAAGAAAAAGAATTATAGACACCGGTTGTTTGCCACGCGTGGGCTAAATGTATACGGAGTTCGATCATTCTTTATCAAAAAGACTGTCGTCATTCCTATCTCGTATAGAGATAAGAAGGCGATCAGTCTTTTTTGTGTGACTTTGCTAAATAAATCACATCTGCCATTATGGAGCGGTCACTCGATAATCTCTCTTGTGGAACGGACTGTTTCTAAAGAAAAATATAACTGTGAAAAAAATCACAAAAAAGTATTTACATCGAAAAAAAAGTGTTGTATGATGTGTATGTGAAATAATTAACAAATAACCATGACTCAGTAGGAGGAACATAATGGCTAAAATAATGGAAAAAGAAGAGACAAAAACTGTTGATGTACAAGCGATGATCGACGATTTAGCGACAAAAGCAAATGTTGCGTTGAAAGAAATGGAAAGTTTTGATCAAGAAAAAGTAGATCACATTGTGCATGAAATGGCAATGGCTGCATTAGATCAGCACATGCCTCTAGCAAAAATGGCTGTCGAAGAAACTGGCCGTGGCATCTATGAAGATAAAGCAATCAAAAATATGTATGCTTCAGAATATATTTGGAACAGTATCAAATATGACAAAACTGTCGGAGTAATCAATGAAGACACTCAAAAAGGATTGATTGAGATTGCTGAACCAGTCGGCGTCGTTTGTGGCGTAACACCAACAACAAACCCAACTTCAACAACAATCTTTAAATCAATGATCGCTTTGAAAACCAGAAACCCAATCGTTTTTGCTTTCCATCCAAGCGCTCAAAAATGTTCCGCTGAGGCAGCAAGAGTCGTTCGTGATGCAGCCATCGCAGCAGGTGCGCCAGAAAACTGTATCCAATGGATCGAGCATCCATCGATCGATGCGACTTCAATGTTGATGAACCACCCAGGAATTGCAATCGTATTAGCAACTGGTGGCGCAGGCATGGTAAAATCCGCTTATTCAACTGGTAAACCAGCTTTAGGTGTTGGACCGGGTAACGTTCCTGCATATATCGAAAAAACAGCAAAAGTAAAACGTGCAGTGAATGACTTGATCGTATCAAAAACATTCGATAACGGCATGATTTGTGCTTCTGAGCAAGCAGTCATCGTAGATAAAGAAATCTATGCAGCCGTAAAAGCAGAATTCCAAGCTCACCAAGTGTACTTCGTCAAACCAGCAGAGCTTTCAAAATTAGAAGATGCTGTCATGAATGAAGGTAAATACGCTGTAAATCCTGCAATCGTGGGACATTCAGCAATGGATATTGCAAAATTAGCAGGGATCAATGTACCAGAAGGAACCAAATTATTAGTGGCAGAATTAGAAGGCGTAGGGCCTGATTATCCACTTTCACGTGAGAAACTTTCACCGGTTTTAGCAATGGTCAAATCAAACAGTACAGAACATGCTTTCGAATTATGTGAAGGAATGTTGAACCTTGGTGGATTAGGGCATACAGCTGTCATCCATTCAGAAAACGAAGAGTTGCATGTTCAATTTGGACTACGCATGAAAGCTTGCCGTATCTTAGTCAACACACCATCAGCAGAAGGCGGAATCGGAAATATCTACAACGAAATGATTCCATCATTGACACTAGGTTGTGGTTCATACGGAAAGAATTCTGTTTCAAGAAACGTATCAGCAGTCAACTTAATCAACGTCAAAACTGTAGCGAAACGGAGAAATAACATGCAATGGTTCAAATTACCACCAAAAATCTTTTTTGAAAAGAATTCTTTGCTTTACTTGGAAAAAATGGAAAACGTTGAACGTGTCATGATCGTTTGTGACCCAGGTATGGTCCAATTCGGCTACTGTGACACTGTAAGAGAAGTATTAGCACGTCGTAAAAATGATGTGAAAATCGAGATCTTTTCAGATGTTGAACCAAACCCTTCAACAAATACAGTTTACGCTGGTACAAAAATGATGGCGGACTTCAAACCAGATACAGTGATCGCTCTTGGGGGCGGATCAGCAATGGATGCGGCGAAAGGCATGTGGATGTTCTATGAGCACCCAGATACTTCATTCTTTGGCGCAAAACAAAAATTCTTAGATATCCGTAAACGTACGTATAAAATCGACAAACCTGAAAAAACACAGTTTGTATGTATCCCAACAACATCAGGAACTGGTTCAGAAGTGACACCATTCGCAGTAATCACAGATAGCGAAACACATGTGAAATATCCATTAGCTGACTACGCATTGACACCAGATGTGGCAATCGTTGATCCACAATTTGTGATGTCAGTTCCCGCTTCTGTTACAGCGGATACAGGTATGGATGTATTGACACATGCTATCGAATCTTATGTCTCTGTGATGGCTTCTGATTACACTCGTGGGTTGAGTTTACAAGCAATCAAATTAGTCTTTGACTACTTGGAAAAATCAGTGAAAACACCAGATATGGAATCACGCGAAAAAATGCATAATGCGTCAACAATGGCTGGTATGGCCTTTGCCAATGCCTTCTTAGGAATTTGTCACTCAGTTGCGCATAAAATCGGTGGAGAATACGGTATCCCTCATGGACGTACAAATGCGATCCTATTGCCGCATATCATACGCTATAATGCGAAAGATCCACAAAAACATGCGATGTTCCCTAAATATGACTACTTCCGTGCGGATACAGACTACGCGGATATCGCGAAGTTCTTAGGTTTGAAAGGGAAAACAACAGCAGAGCTTGTAGAAGCATTGGCAACAGCTGTTAGCGACTTAGGAAAATCTGTTGGTATCGACATGAGCTTGAGAGCGCAAGGCGTGACGCAAGAAACATTAGACACAACAGTTGATCGCATGGCTGAATTAGCGTATGAAGATCAATGTACAACAGCCAATCCAAAAGAACCATTGATCAGTGAGTTGAAACAAATCATTATCGACGCATATAATGCGTAATTCATAACTAAAAGTTGTCCCAACAACGAATCAAGCATGAGAGAATCTTCTCACTTGGTTCGTTGTTTTTTCTTTTTAAGATAATGTCTATCAAGCGATACACCAGAAGAATTTCCGGAAATAATTTTTGTAGAATCGCTCAATATGTTGTTAGAAGAGAAAAATGTCGTAGCTTTTTTTTCTAATATCTAAAAAAAGAAGTATTAGATAACTCGAATAATAGGTATTTTGATGAATATGCTATGCTACTATTTTTCTATAAAAAAGGAGATGAGATCTTGAAGAAATATATTGTTACTTTGTTGATTGCGTGTGTCGTTTCTCTTGGACTATCCTTTCTTTTGGAACGAGAAATCTTACGTAACATTGGCATTGGGTTACTTTTGATCGGAATTGCACTTTCTGGCACAGCAGTTTCAGGGGATCGCATGCGAGCGAATCAGGAAAATAGCGAGTTGGGTTTTCGTAAGAACTACTTTTGGTTTCCTTTACTTGCATGTTTGCCATTTTTTATGGTGTATACATTTTTATAAACGGTTGATTTTGAAGCCATGACGAGCGGTAGGCGTCATGGTTTTTCTTTTGATAGGGCTCTTTTTTACAGAAAACCCATTAATAATCTCGTTATGTCAATTTTAGATAGTTTTTGTTCAAATGATGCTATTTATTGAGAAAGCGTTTACTGATATATTAACAGCATAGAATGAAAGCGTTTAAAAAGGAGAGGGGAAATTGATTATTAAAGAGGAACTATTTGTACAGAAAGAAGTTGTAGAAGGAACGATTGACCGATTAGTGGAGAATTTGACGACGATCAACGATGATTCAGGTGAATTTTTATTGGATTTTGATGGGTTAAAGGTGGATGACAAAAGTTGGTCTATTTGGAACTGGCCACAAGGTGTAGGGCTATACGGTATCTACAAAAATTATCAGTTGACTAAAAATCCTCGTGCGGCGGAAGTGGTGAAGGAATGGTTTGAAGCACGGATGCAAGAAGGCGCACCGCCGAAGAACGTCAATACGATGGCACCAATCCTCACGATGGCGTATTTATATGAGGAGACAGGTGATACACGCTACTTGCCTTACTTGAAGCAATGGACGGAATGGGTCATGAATGATATGCCTCGGACAGAGGAAGACGGATTACAGCACGCTACATATGGACCGGAAAATAAGAATCAATTGTGGGATGACACCTTGATGATGACGGTTTTGCCATTAGCCAAAATCGGTAAGCTCCTAGATCGTCCAGAATACCTAGAGGAAGCCAGATACCAATTTATGATCCACATCAAATATTTGATGGATAAACGTACAGGTCTTTGGTACCACGGGTGGACCTTTGAAGGTAATCATAATTATGCGGAAGCATTTTGGGGAAGGGGAAATTGTTGGTTGACGATTGCGATTCCTGAAATCATCGCGATTCTGGAACTGAAAGAAGGAGATGCTTTCCGTAAATTATTAATAGAAACGCTAGAAGCCCAAGTGCAAACCTTAGCAGATCAGCAATCAGAAAGTGGCTTATGGCATACCTTGATCGATGATCCAACCTCATACTTAGAATCATCTGCGACAGCAGGTTTTGCTTACGGTATTTTAAAAGCAGTGCATGAGCGCTACTTGCCAAAGAAATATTTAGAAACCGCCTATCGTGCGATCCAAGGGTTGCTTGAGCAAGTAGATGAAACTGGCGAAGTTCAAAATGTTTCGGTAGGTACAGGGATGGGCGATGATTTAGAGTTTTACCGTACGATTGGCAAGACAGCGATGCCTTATGGCCAATCGTTACTTGTATTATGTCTGACAGAATTACTTGTGTCGTATTTTTGATAGAAAGGAGAAAAAAATGAAAAAAACACTTGCTTTTGCTTTTTGTTTACTGGGAATCATCGGTTTGAGTGGTTGTAGTAGTCAGTCAAGTGTTGGTGTTGTCGCAAATGCAGAGGAAGAAGCAACGATCACTTTACGTTTTGCTTATGCCAGTAATAGTCAGCCAGTCATTGATGCAATGAATAAATTCGGAGAGTTAGTAGAAGAAAAAACAGCTGGCTCAGTCAAAGTAAAATATTTTCCTGATGGTCAATTGGGGGGAGAACGTGAATTGATCGAACTGACTCAATCAGGTGCGATTGATTTTACGAAAGTCAGTGCTTCTGCGTTAGAAAGTTTCTCTAAAGTCTATTCGATTTTTTCAGTTCCTTACTTGTTCAATGATGAGCAACATTTCTTCAATGTCATGGAGAACGAAGAGATCATGCCACCCATTTATCAATCAACGACAGATTTAGGTTTTTCTGGTCTCACCTATTATGATTCAGGGCAACGTAGTTTTTATATGGTCGATGGCCCGATCCACACACCGGATGATCTAAAAGGGAAAAAAATCCGCGTGATGCAAAGTGAAACGGCCATTAGAATGGTGGAACTACTAGGTGGATCACCTGTGCCGATGGGCAGTGACGAAGTATATACTTCGCTACAGTCAAACTTGATCAACGGATCAGAGAACAATGAATTTGTTTTGTATACAGCCGGGCATGGTGGTGTAGCCAAGTATTATTCCTATGATGAGCATACACGAGTACCGGATATCATCATCATGAACGATGCGATCAAAGAACGTTTGACTGCTGAGCAACAACAAGCAATCGAAGAAGCGGCGAAAGCATCAACGATTTTTGAAATCGAAGCATTCGCTCAAGCAATCGAAGAAGAAAAAAGAGTGGCAACGGAAGAATATGGCGTCCAGTTCAATGAAGTGGACAATACGCCATTTCGTGAAGCAGTCGCACCGTTGCATGACGAATTCAAAAATCATCCGGATTTTCAGACGCTTTACCGAATGATCCAAGAAGAAGGGGTGTAATCGATGAAAAAAGGAATCAGTCGGCTGTTAGAATTTCTAGGAGCATGTCTGTTGATCGGTATGATCATCATTGTCTTGTGGCAAGTATTCTCGCGAACGATTTTGGGTAATCCAAATACTGTAACAGAAGAATTAGTGCGTTTTGGATTAGTCTGGTTTGCGATGCTATCTTCCGCTTATGTAGTGGGTCAAAAAGGGCACTTAGCAGTTACACTGTTAAGTGAGAAACTGACTGGTAAGAAAGCGAATGTATTGGAGATCGTCGTTCAGTGTCTTTTTCTGGCTTTTGCAATCACGATCATGGTTTATGGTGGTTGGAATGCTGTGACATTGACGATGGGGCAAATTTCCCCTTCATTAGGGATTCCGATGGGCTATGTCTATTTATCGGTGCCGGTATCAGGTGTTTTGATCATTATCTACAGTTTGATCAATTTGATTGAAGCAATGAATAGGAAGTCTGTCGTTCAGGAAAAGGGATAGGAGGAATTTGATGGCTTTAGAAGCAGGTGCAATTTTATTTTTTGTTTTTGTCTTTTTATTGATTGTTGGAATGCCCATTGCAATCAGTATCGCTTTTTCATCGATGCTCACGTTGTTATTAGTGATTCCCTTTGATGTCGCAGCGTTTAGTTCTGCGCAAAAAATGGTCGGGAGTATCAATAGTTTCTCATTGATTGCCATTCCATTTTTCGTTTTTTCAGGAATCATTATGAACCATGGTGGGATTGCTAAAAAATTAGTTGATTTTGCTATGTTGTTTGTTGGTCGGATCCCTGGGTCTTTGGCCCATACGAATGTTTTAGGAAACGCATTGTTCGGCTCAATCTCCAGTTCGGCGATTGCTGCTTCGACAGCGATTGGGGGCGTGCTGATTCCGCAACAAGTCGAAGAAGGGTACGATCGTAAATTTGCGACAGCAGTCAATATTGCTTCGGCACCTACAGGGATGGTGATCCCACCAAGTACAGCATTTATCATGTATTCTTTAGTTGCCGGAGGCGCTTCGATCTCAGCTCTATTTATGGGTGGCTATTTAGCGGGAGCTTTGTGGTCGTTAGGAATCATGCTCGTTGCATTTGTAGTGGCGAAGAAAAATAAATATCCGACAGTACCAAAAGGACAAGGGAAGCAAGTCGGAAAAGTGTTAAAAGAAGCAATCCCAAGTTTAGCTTTGATCGTTATCATCATTGGTGGTATTTTAACAGGATTCTTCACAGCTATCGAAGCATCTGCGATTGCGGTATTGTATTCTTTATTGATCTCCATGTTCTTCTACAAGACAGTGAAACTACAAGATATACCAAAGATGTTGGTACAATCCGTGGCGATGTCGGGAACGATCATGTTTTTATTAGCGACGTCTTCCATGATGTCATTCGCTATGGCATTTACTGGGATACCTCAAGCAATCAGCAGTCTGATCATTGGAGTCACTGATAATCGCTTCATTATTTTATTATTGATCAATATCATTTTGTTACTTGTTGGGATGTTTATGGATGTCGCGCCAGCGATTTTGATTTTTACGCCGATTTTCTTGCCGATCGCGACAAGTGTTGGTGTCGATCCAGTCCACTATGGCTTATTTTCGATCATGAATCTTTGTGTCGGTTCCATTACCCCACCAGTAGGTACCGGACTATATGTAGGAGCGAGTGTTGGTGGAGTTAAAGCAGAAGCGATGTTGAAGCCGCTGTTACCATTTTACGGTGTCATATTAACAGTTTTATTGTTGATTACGTATTTCCCCAAAATCGTGATGTGGTTACCGGATCTATTAGGATAAAGGAGAAACCATGATGAAATTAAACCTAGTCGCCAGAGGGCATGACTTGAGCCATGTACAAACCGTGGATGATTTAGCAAAAAAAGTGAGTCAACAAAAAATTTCTACGCTACAATTGGCATTAAGTCGTTCATTTCCTACACTTCCATCAGATGGACAAGCCATCAATGCTGGAATGGGGCAATATATGAAAAATATTCTCGCAAAAGAAGGCATAAGTGTCGGTATCTTAAGCTGTTATATCAACATGATCCATCCTGATCTATTTGTTCGTGAAACGGTGCTTCGTCAATTTGAAAGATATCTCCAATATGCTGCAAGCTTCGGGGCGACGATGGTCGCAACCGAGACGGGGAGCGTGAGTGAAGCAGGTTATACAGAGAAGAACTTTTCGGAGGAGGCCTTTTCACAAATCGTTGAAGCGATTCGCCAGTTAGTGCGAGCTGGCGAAAAATATCGAATGATGGTCGGTATCGAACCAGGGTTGAATCATCCTTTGTATTCGCTTGATCGCGTAGCAGAGTTAATTGAAACAATCGATTCGGATTATCTGGGTATCATTTTAGATCCAACGAATTTGATCACTGCAGAAAATCATCACCAACAAGTTGGATTAGTTGAAGAAGCCTTTGAACGTTTTGGAGAAAAAATTTGCGGATTACATCTAAAAGACTACCTCGTTTCTGATGAAGGGAAGATTATCCCGGCTGATTTAGGTACGGGACTGATTGATTACGAAGCCATCGTAACAATCGCGCAGGAGCATCGTCCGTATCTTTATATCGTTTTAGAAGAAACAAAAGACGATGCGCTAAAGCACGCTGTCTCGATACTGAGTCACGTTACTGGATAAGAAAACGCAGGAATGTGCATTTGCTCATTATTGAGCAATGCGAAAGGGGAGATAGGCATGGAGAAAAAACACATCAATGGAAAAGAAGTCAATACGATGATTTCTGATCAATATGAGATTTATCACGTGAAAGATATCGTTAGTCAAAATAAAACGGTCTATCATCATCATGATTTCTATGAGATCCATGCCACTTTGGAAGGAGAAGCCATTTTTTATTTAGATGGTCGTCAGTTTACGATCCAATCAGGAAATGTTTTATTGATCCATTCAAGAGATCTGCATCGGATCGTTCGTCAATCAACTGATGTATTCGAGCGTGTCTACATGTTTATCACCCCTGCATTCTTAGAGAGTCGTTCCACCAAGTGGTCCAATCTATCCGCCTGTTTTTGGCCGATTGGTGAACGCCGAAGCCGGATATTACATATTGAACCACAAGTACTAAAAGAAAAACTTTCTTTTATCGACCAAACGTTGGATCGAAAAGATTATGGTGCAGATATTCGTTATGAACAAGCGCTAGTCGAATATTTGATTTTTCTCAACCGTATGGTACAGATCGAAGAACATATTTCGGAAGAAAATTTCACTGTACCAAATGAACGGTTAGAAAAAATGCTCCAATTTGTCGCAGAGAATTTGAGTGAACCCCTCTCACTCAAACAAATGGAAAAAGAATTTTTCATCAGTAAATATCACGTGACTCGCGAATTCAAAAAACATACTGGTTTTACCTTTCATCAATACGTGATGAAGAAAAAACTACTTTATTCAAAACAACTATTAAGAGAGTACGGCAACTCAAGTTCCGTTTATAGTAAATGTGGTTTCGCTTCTTATCCTCACTATTTACGCGCATTCAAAACCGAATTTGGCGTAACTCCCAAAGAATTTTTGAAAAAAGATCTGGCAGGAGCGTTTGTTCATTATACGCATTATGAAGAAGAAAACAAAGATCCCTTTTAAATTATCGTTCTTTCCGATATAATTTCCTATATAGAAATAGGAGAGTGGAATATGGAAAATAAAAAACCTTATGGGACCGTTTTAATCAAAGCTTCGCATATTTTAGATTATCTAGCAGAGCATCCAGATGCTTCATTACAAGAAATTGCAAAAGGTATCGACATGACGTCATCTACTGCATTAAAAATTTTAGATACGTTATCCATGATTGGTTATGTAAATAAAAATCAAGAAAAAAATTATCGTTTAGGTGGGAAACTGGTCCGATATGCAAACAAAAATATCGATCAAATCGATCTAGTTGAACGTACTTTGCCATTTTTGGAAAAACTACAACAAACAATTGATGAAACCATTCATCTAGGTATTTTAGACAACAACGAGATTCTCTATGTCAATAAGTTGGACCCTAAAAATCAAACGATCCGCATGTCTTCAAAAATCGGTATCACGAGACCTTTATATAGTTCAGCAATGGGGAAAGCCGTCTTGGCGCATTTTACGGAAGAGCAATATCAACAGTATATCGAACAATGTCCTCTGGTCCCCTTCACTGAATATACAATTACCAATTCTTTAAAACTAAAAAAAGAGATCCAGCAAGTTAAACAAACAAAAATCGCCTTCGATGATGAAGAAGTCGAAAAAGACATTTTTTGCATCGGTACCTCTTTAGTTCATGAGAACCAGGTGGTTGGAGCGTTTAGTGTCAGTATGCCGAAATACCGATTAAGTGAAGAAAGCAAGGCTCAAATCATTCAAACGATCCTGCAAACGAAAGAAGAAATCGAAAAAACTTTTGAAAAAAGCTAAAAAGCGTTTGCATTTTTTTATTCCTGCCGTATAATGGAGATGTAAATTTCTTTATTGTAAACTATAATTTCCAAATAAGAAATGGGTGGGAAGATGAAAAAAATGGATATCTTATCTCGTTTGAAACAAGCGGGAGTTATTGCAGTCGTACGAGGAGCAACAAATGAAGAAGCACTGAATGCTTGTCACGCGATTATCAAAGGCGGACTAACTGGCATTGAGTTGACTTTCACCGTGCCACAAGCAGATCGAGTAATTAAAGAACTAGTAGAAACCTACAAAGACCAACAGGATGTGGTGATCGGTGCAGGGACAGTGTTGGATGCTATTACTGCGCGTTTAGCGATTTTAGCAGGTGCTGAGTATATCGTCAGCCCCTGTTTTGATCAGGAAACCGCAGAACTATGCAATTTATACCAAATCCCTTATTTACCAGGATGTATGACGATCGATGAAATCAAAACAGCGCTAAAAAGTGGCGTAGACATCGTCAAACTATTTCCTGGAAGTGCTTTCGGTCCAAGTATCATCTCTGCATTCAAAGCGCCGATGCCCCATGTCAATATCATGCCTACTGGTGGGGTCAGTTTAGAAAACATGCAAGAATGGTTTGAGGCAGGCGTGATCACTGTTGGTGTTGGTGGGAACTTGTTGGCTCCAGCAGCTCATGGAGATTTTGAGGAAGTGACAAAAGTCGCACAACAATATGCGGCAAAAATGAAAGAAATTACGAGGTAACCGCTGATGGGAAGAGTCGTGACACTCGGAGAAATCATGCTACGCTTGTCGACAGAACAGGGACAACGGTTACAAGACAGTGATCATTTTTGTGCGCATTATGGCGGTGGGGAAGCGAATGTCGCGATCTCATTAGCAAATTATGGACATACGGTTTCGTTCATGTCAAAAGTCCCAGAACATTCACTGGGTCTGGCAGTCGAAAAACACTTACGAAGCTATGGGGTAGATACTAGCCTACTGCTGAAAGGCGGACCTCGGCTTGGCACATATTATATGGAAACAGGGATCGGTGAACGTGCGGCTTCAGTCATTTATGATCGTGCTGGTTCCAGTTTCGCGGTGATGGATCGCTTGGAATGGTCACTAGAGGACTGTTTTAAGGGAGTCGATCTATTCCATGTTTCAGGAATCACACCGGCATTATCAGAAAATTGGCGATGGCTGACAAAAGAACTTATGGAAGCAGCCAAACAAGCAGGTTGTCAAATCAGTTTTGATATCAATTATCGGGGCAAGCTGTGGACACAACAAGAAGCGGGTAAAGTGTTAGAACAATTATTACCACTCGTTGATATTTGTTCAGCGGGTGAGATGGATGCGCTTTATTTGTTAGGGATAGCAAAAGCACCTGAAACGACAGTAAATCCACTTATTTATTATTACGAAAAAATGCAAGAAAGATTTCCCAACATCCAAACGTTTTACTCAACCAAACGTACGGTGCATTCAGCGAGTGAAAATGATCTACAAGGTACCTTGTGGATGAAGGATAGCTATTTCGAATCGCCGCTTCATCAAGTCACTTCGATCGTTGATCGTGTGGGTGGAGGAGATGCGTTTGCTGGGGGATTGCTTCATGGAATTTTAGAAGAGATGCAACCACAAGCAATTATTGATTTTGCGACAGCAGCCTCTGCGTTGAAACACACGATTCATGGAGATTGCAACCAATTCAATCAAGCAGAAGTTGCTAGTTTTATCACTAGCGGTTCTGGAAAAATCATTCGATAAAGGAGAGTCTATCAACATGCAAGAAATGGAAACACGTTATACACATAGCCCAGAGGATATCCGTCATTATTCAACAGAACAATTGAGAAATGAATTTTTGGTAGAGAAAGTATTTGTTCCAGGGAAAATCAGTCTTACTTATACGCACAATGATCGTATGATCTTCGGCGGTGTAACACCAACAACTCATCCATTAGAAATCAAACTAGATAAAGAACTAGGTGTTACTTATTTCCTAGAACGTCGCGAGCTTGGTGTGATCAACATCGGCGGACCCGGATTCATTGGAATCGACGGTGAAAAAGAAGAAATGAAGAAACAAGATGGGTATTACATCGGTAAAGAAACGGAGCATGTAGTTTTCTCCTCGGTAGATCCAGAAAACCCTGCAAAATTTTACATCAGTTCTGTGCCAGCACATCACAAATATCCAAATGTAAAAATCAGCATCGATCAAGTGAAACCCATGGAAACAGGCGAAGGCGTCACATTGAATGAGCGCAAAATCTACCAATATATCCATCCAAACGTTTGTGAAAGCTGTCAATTACAGATGGGTTATACCATTTTAGAACCGGGTAGTTCATGGAACACGATGCCTTGTCACACACATGAACGTCGCATGGAAGCTTATGTTTACTTTGATTATGCAAATGAAGATACACGTGTGTTCCATATGATGGGTAAACCAGATGAAACCAAACATTTAGTCGTAGATAATGAACAAGCCGTGATTTCGCCAAGTTGGTCGATCCACTCAGGTGTTGGCACAAGCAATTATTCGTTTATCTGGGCAATGTGTGGTGAAAATATCACCTATACAGATATGGATATGGTATCAATGGATCAATTGAAATAGGAAAGGAAGATAAAAATGTCATTCAATATGGATATGTTTCGCTTAGACAATAAAGTCGCTTTAATCACCGGTGCGGTATACGGAATCGGTTTTGAGATTGCTCGCTCATTAGCAGAAGCTGGAGCAACGATCGTCTTCAATAATTTAACTCAGGAATCAGTAGATGAAGGGATTGCCAACTACAAAGAAATTGGTATTGAAGCAAAAGGCTATGTTTGTGATGTGACGGATGAGTCAGCAGTACAAGCAATGGTCAAACAAATCAAATCAGAAGTTGGTCCAATCGATATTTTGGTCAACAATGCAGGCATCATCAAACGTACACCAATGATCGAAATGGATGTGGCGGATTTCCGTCAAGTCATCGACGTAGACTTGAACGCACCATTTATCATGTCGAAAGCAGTCATCCCAGATATGATTGAAAAAGGTGGCGGGAAAATCATCAATATTTGTTCAATGATGAGTGAACTTGGCCGTGAGACAGTAAGTGCCTATGCTGCTGCTAAAGGCGGATTAAAAATGTTGACGAAAAACATTGCTTCAGAATATGGTCAGTACAACATTCAATGTAATGGGATCGGACCTGGCTATATCGCGACGCCGCAAACAGCGCCATTAAGAGAAACACAAGAAAACGGGGAGCGTCATCCATTTGACCAATTTATCGTTGGCCGTACACCAGCCGCTCGTTGGGGTGATCCAATCGACTTAGCTGGACCATCTGTCTTCTTAGCATCAAGTGCGTCTGATTTTGTTAACGGACATATCTTGTATGTAGATGGCGGTATCTTAGCTTATATCGGAAAACAACCATAATAAACAAAGAATGACGAGTGCATCGTATGCACTCGTCATTTTTATTTGCGCCGACCATATTTTGATAATGGGATGTCTCTGGCTTCGCACCATTCTTTGACCGGGCCAGAAAAAATCAAGGATTGTTTGGTTAAATCACTTGTTTTTGTTGCACCGACCATAGCATAGAGCATTCGTAGTTCTTCTTGCCACTGTGCCATAAGAGCAATCGTCTCCTCGATCCCGTGTGTCATGTAGTGCGTCAAGATCGTTCCGGAAATCCCTACAGCGTTCGCACCAAGACACAATGCTTTAAAGATATCATAAGCATTTCGTATGCCACCCGAAGCAATGATTTCGGCGGCTGTATTTGCTTCGTTCGCTTCAAGTAAGGAGGACACAGTAGATTGCCCCCAATCCGTCAAATAAGCCAATTCACGTTTTTTACGACGAGCATTTTCGATTTGTGTGAAGCTTGTTCCGCTGCGTCCACTGACGTCAATCGTCTTGATACCTAGTTCAGACAGTTCAATGATGGTCTCCCTCGTCATCCCAAAGCCCACTTCTTTTACGATCACTGGCACATCAAGAGTTTGTTGGATTTCTGAGATCAGTTCTTTCCACTGCGAAAAATCGCGATCCCCTTCAGGCATGACTAATTCTTGTGGTGCATTTAAATGGATCTGTAACGCATCCGCTTGGAAGAGTGCTACAGCTTCTTGGGCACGTGCGACAGAAGTACCAGCACCGACATTCGCTAAAATCTTCCCTTCAGGATAGACATCTCGCATCACCGTATAAGAATCTGCCAAGGAAGGATCTTTCAAGGCGGCGCTGACAGAACCGGTAGCAATCATCAACCCAGCACTTTTAGCAATCTGTGCAAGGTCATGATTGATCTTTTTTGTTTTTTCACTACCGCCAGTCATGGCATTGATATAGAAAGGACTAGAAAGCGTAAAACCTGCAACTTCTGTCTTCAAAGACACTTCATCGACCTTGCTTTGTGGAAGTGGATGATGGACAAGTCGAACGAAGTCAAATTCATTTATTTGTTTGTTGTGAAATGCTTTAGCTAATGATACATGTTCATCTTTTCGATTCATAACTTGTCCTCTTTCTGTTGATGGTAGACATGTAATGGAAGCGGGGTGATTTCAGCTTCTTCCCAAGCACTCATCAGTGGAAGGATACCTGATTTTTGGTCCACGATCACGATGCCACAATCCCCACCGCCAGCGCCAGAAGATTTCGCCGCGCCTTCAAATTGTTCAGCTAAACAACACAGTTTATTTAATGCTGGTGTTTCAATCAACACGCCAGTGATGGCAGACAGATCACGCAATAATTCACGATTTTTACGAATCATTTCTTGGATCAAAGCAACGTCGTTTTCTTTAAAACCTTGGATCATCGTGTTGACGCAAAGCGTACTATCTTCAAGGAATTGTTGATACGTCGCCATTTTATCTTCACGAGAGCGATGTACTTGGTCCACTAAGTCGGAAGTAGAGGCAGGACTACCAGTCCAACCAATCAATAAACGGAGATCTTCCGGAGTGTGTAAGGATTCAATAGATAAACCAGGCCAATCGAGCGCTAATAATTCACTGATCGTTTTACTTGATTCTTGTTCTTTGAGCCATTGGTGGTCAAAAGTGGAGAAGGCGATCCAACCACCATAACAGCTAGCCGCAATATCACCACAAGAACCATTGTCTTGGACAGCTAGATTAGCTAAGGCTGCAATTTTAAAAATCTCAAGCTGAGATAAATTCAGTGCATAAAATTGGTTCAATGCTCGTACAGTCGCTACCGCTACTGCGCCACTAGAACCTAGTCCATACTTCCTACCATTTGAGCTATCTAATTCACTGGTTACCTTCAAGTCATAAAATGAAAGAAGAATGTTTTTTTCCTGTGCATATTTCTCAGTTAAACGTATAGCAGCAAGGATATAATGGAACGGGTTTTCACGGATATCTAGAATGAGTTCGCCTTTTCGTCTTGTCCAACGCACAGGCATTTCGCTATATTGTGCAGATTGGATACTCCCGACTTTCCGAGCAGCTTTCACTGTTACTGTGACGAATTGATCGATTGCCACGATGATTGCAGGATGCCCCGTTTCGACAACTGCGTATTCTCCAGCGATATAAAGTTTTCCAGGTGCAGATACTTCAACCATAACAATCTCCCTTTATTCAATAATCGTGATTCCTTGCCCAGCATGAGCAAGAATCACTTGTTGACGACTAAATAATTCAATGAATTTTGCTTGAACAGCCGTTTGATTTTTCTTTTCAACTAATACTTTGATGTTTGGGCCTGCATCCATCGTGAAATAGCAAGGAATGCCTGAAGCACGTAGTTCACGAACCGTTTGCATCGCCTTCAGACTATCTGGAGACCAGTAGGTGAAGGGTGGATTAGCCGCTAACGTGGTGCCGTGCATTTTTAACCCATTTCGCTCCATGATTTCGCCCATTTTTTGGAACGATTTTTCAGCGATTGCTTGTTTCAGCTCCCGTAGATCTGTTTCGACTGAATCAAGCCACCCTTGATAAAAATGTGAAGTTTTCACTGTTCGGCGCATTCCATCACGACTAGATACATCTTTTTGTTGATCATTGATCAATACAAATACCATGGCGAGTTCGTCTTCAAATCCATTAGAAGGGATTTGTTGCGCATATGAAGTTTGGTCATCATGCCCTTTTTCCCATTCCACGAAGCCACCAAAAATACTACGACAAGCAGAGCCAGAGCCGCGACGAGCTAGTCTGGACAGGGATTGTTTATCCAATTCTAGTCCTAGGGCTTCATTACAGGCGCCGGCTAACGCAGCTAGACCGCTTGCAGAGGAAGCTAACCCTGCGGCTGTTGGAACAAAGTTATGGCTGATCACTTTTGCGCGTTTATTTGTATTCGCTTGTATGCGTACAAGATCAAGGAAGCGACTGACTTTTTTGGTGGCTGCTTCTGTTTGTAATTCATGATCTAAATAGAACAGATCGTCTGTGAACGAATCTGAAAAAATCACTTCGGTTTCCGTGTAGAAAGCATCGAGAGTGAGAGATAAACTGTTGTTCATCGGAAGAATCAATTCTTCATTTTTTTTGCCCCAATATTTGATCAAGGCGATATTTGTATAAGCACGGGCTTTACCACTAAGCATAGGTATGTACTCCTAATCCTTGAATCCAAGTTTCAGCTGCGCCTGCTTGTATTAGTGCGTGGCTGATTTCTTGAGCTTCTGTTTTTGTTTGTGCTAAGGCAATCATACATCCACCACGTCCGCCACCGGTCAATTTTGCTCCTAAAGCGCCAGCAGCACGTGCGGTAGCAATCAGAGTATCTAAAAAGTCATTACTGATCGTCAAACTTTTTAGAATGCGCTGGGCATCATTCATTGCTTCAGCTAACTTTTCTGGCGAATTGTCGATAATTGCTTTTTTAGCTTGTTTCGTCAAGTATCCTAGTTGTTGGATTTTTTGTCCAGTTTTCTGCGCATCTTTCTCAAAAAGGTGTGCGACATCTTTCACTGCTGCACGTGTTTGTCCTTTGATTCCCGTATCAGCGACAATCAAGAAAGCATCGATATTCAACGCAAAATAATCAAAAGGATGGCCTTTTGTAAAATAAATCGGTTCGAATCCACTTGTTGCGGCAGCATCGATTCCACTGGGGTTTCCATGTGCGATTTTTTCAGAAACTTGCACATGCGCCAATAATTGTTCTCGTGATAATGGCAACTCATAGGCGGAATAAAAAGCTCGTGTGATCGCAGTAGCTACGGCTGCACTGGAACCCATTCCACGTTCTGCAGGGATGGTGCTTTCAATCGTTAAACGCAAGGTGTCTTGCACATGGTAGTGAGTTTTCAGACCAGCAATCAGCTGTTTGATATTATTCAACGCATGTGGTGCATCATGTAAATTTCCTATATAGTAGGAAGAAATAAGTTGATCTTTATTGAATGATTGGAGTGCTTCAAGTGTAGCTGTTACTTTTGTTGCATAAAACGGAAAGGCAATGGCAGGCTCGCCGTAAACGACAGCATGCTCACCCATTAAAATCAGTTTTCCACTCGATTCCCCTTGGCCATGAATTGCCATAATACAACTCCTTCTTTTCCTCTAAGAGTAGCTTTTTAACAAAAAATAAAGCGCCTATTACTATGTGCGCAATGTTTGTCCAAAAAAACAGTCCTTCTTTATTTTACTAAAACCAGTCAAGAAGTAAAATAAAGAATACGATTTCTCGACAAAAAACGTGATTTTCTTAATAAAATTTTGATTTTTCATAGGAAAGAATCTTGTCGATTTCGTTTGACACCACAAGATATTGGGGTTATATTTAGAAACATGAGAAAAAAACACTGTATTTAGTGGGAGAAGTGAGTTGGAGGGAAATGAGTGTGATTGTTTTAGCAGGAACGATAGGAGCAGGGAAATCAAGCTTAACAAAAATGATTGCTGATCATTTTAAGAGTCAGGCATTTTACGAATCAATCGATGACAACGAAGTATTGCCTTTGTTTTATGCAAACCCTGAACAATATGCGTTTTTATTGCAAATTTATTTTTTGAATAAGCGATTTGCAAGTATCAAGCAAGCGATGCAAGAGGATAACAATGTGTTAGATCGTTCGATCTATGAAGATTCATTATTATTTCATTTAAATGCAGATCTTGGTCGAGCGACAGCGACAGAAGTCCAAGTCTACGATGAATTATTGGCGAACATGATGGAAGAATTGCCCTATGCGGCATCGAAAAAACATCCCGATCTATTGGTTCATATTCGCGTATCTTTTTCAACCATGTTAGAACGGATCGAAAAAAGAGGGCGGGCATATGAACAACTTTCTTTTGACCCTAGTCTCTATGAGTATTATCAAGAATTGAATCGCCGTTATGATGAATGGTATGAAGCTTACGATGAAAGTCCTAAGATCCAAATCGACGGTGACTGTTTGAACTTTGTGGAAGATGAAGCAGCTAGAGTACAAGTGTTACAAATGATTGAAGAAAAACTAATGGAGATCCGTGAAGAAATCAGCATATAAAAATGTTCTGACTTAAGTGGAACTTTGAATTGTCCGAATAAAAAATCACAAAAAAGAGGCAACCACAAATGAGTGATTGCCTCTTGCTTATTTGAATCGTTGTTTAGTAGAATAAAGGGTAGTGAGTTGATTTATTTAGGGTAGAATAATGAGTGAGCAATGCCTGGTGCCCAGTTTGTATCACCGTAGTTCAAGTGAGACTGCCAAGTAATATAAGTCACACCATTGTGGACAACTTCTTCACCGGCTGTATAAGAAACAGGTGAGAAGAAGCTACCTACTGTCCATTGACGTCCAGTAACGACTTCACCGCCGCCGTTTCCGCCATCGCCACCATTTTCGTCACCGCCGCCATTTTCATCGCGATCAGTTGTGATTGTTAATGTGTTACTTGCATCTGAAACATCGCCTTCATTGCTGATTGCGCGTACTACAAATGAGTATTGTGTCTCAGCTTTTAAGCCTTCTACTTCAAAAACAGTTTCAGTTGTTGAACCAATTACTTGGCCATCACGCAAGATTTCGTATTCTTTGATTCCTTTTGAGTGAGTAGAAGCTCCCCACATCAATGAAACGCTAGAACTTGTCTGACCCATTGAGTGTAAGTGGCTAGGTGCAGTTGGTTTTTCTTCTGTAGTTTCAGATAAAGTTGTAACAGATAAAGCTGTTCTTTCAGAAACTAGCCCTGTTTGTCCAACTGCTTCGATTTCATATTTATATGTAGTTTCTGCAGTTAGGTTTTGATCGCTGAAATCTGGTGAAGCTGTGTTTCCTAATAATTGACCATCACGGTAAACGTTGAATGATGAAGCATTTGCTTGTCCATCCCAAGTCAATTGAGTTGTTGAAGAAGTTACATTAGTAGTACGAACGTTACGTGGTGCTGTTGGTGCTACTGGAATTGCTGAATCACCTTTCAAGTTCACATCGATTACTTGGTAGAATGCCATTGCTGTATCATCTACATCCCAAACAGCTAGAACAACATGGTAACCAAGACGGTCATTAGGGATGTTCACTAAGTGTGATGGATTTGTTGAAGCTTGAGCCCCACCATGGTTGATCGTTGTTAACAATTCAAAATCGCTACGATCTAATTGATCGTTTGGATTCCAATCTGCTTTTGTGATATAGTAATGCCATTTAGTTGTAGGGTGAGTCGCGGTATAACGCCAAGTAAATGTATTAGGACCTGTGTTCAAATCTTGTTTTGTCCACATGGTCGAAGTTTGACGGTCTAAGTTGAAGTTGTTTCCAACAGCACCGTTTGCAGAAGCGATGCGTCCGTCAGCAGGGCCAGCTTGCGGAAAACCTTTTAATGCTTCTAATGATTGTGGTTCATAAATCACTGGACCGTATTTTGCTAATGCTGCATTATGGTTCACATTACGGTCTAAGGAACCTTGGTATGAACGACTGATCGGTGACTGCACATAACCGTGAGCTGAAGCGTCTTGTCCTCCGATAGATAAACCTACTCCTAATAAAACGCTAGAGCATAGAACTGTTGCTAAAATTTGTTTTTTCATGTTTCCCTCCATAGATAAAATGATATTTTAGATAACTAATAAGGTCGATGAGTATGACTCGTTCGATGTGCCTCGTTGTTATCTGTATTTAATATTATCAGAGAATTGCACTATTGAATAATCTGTTTATACCGAACATTAGGTAAAATTGGGTCTTGACTTCAAATGATGGTATTTTTATCCAAAACATGAATAAATATTGTTTTAAAGGCGTTTTTGTTGTCTTTTTTATTTGTTATTAGTTATTTATTTTGCATAATAAATAACAGAGAAAAAATAAAAAGATAAAATTTGATTCTAATTGAGAAAGGTTGAAATAGTGTTTATAGTTATTTTTAACGTTTGCTTATTTTTAAAATATATCTTTTTATTGGCTGTTTTATTCCTTTTTTATGGATTTGACCATCAATTTTTTGGTCTGAGATTGTGATAGGAGCGTTCGGTCTTATTATCGAAAAAAGTCAAATTAGAATATCGTTTATTTGGATTCAAGAGTTTCGAGAGGACTAAATACCACCTCTCAAGCAATTCTATCTATTTTATCTATTTATAGAAGGAACGGGATACGAAGTGGGAGGGAATGTATTTTGCAATCTGTGATAATGGATAAGCGCTGTGAAAAAAATAGCACCTGTAATATTCGTCTCGAATGTTACAGGTGCTGGCTTATTTTTGAGGCAAAGAAAGTTGTTCTAGCCTCATTTTTATAGGGTTTTGTTTACGTGGAATGTTTTCTATATTATCGTTTTAATTACGTTGATAAGGTTTATTTTATTTAGGATAGAATAAAGCATGAGCAATTCCTGGCGCCCAGTTTGTATCACCATAGTTCAAGTGAGATTGCCAAGTAATATATGTCACACCGTTGTGAACAACTTCTTCACCTGCTGTATAAGAAACCGGTGCGAATAAGCTTCCTACTGTCCATTGACGTCCTGGAGTGACTTCACCGCCACCGTCGCCGCCATTGTCATCGCGATCTGTCGTAATAGATAACGCATTGCTTGCATCAGATAGTTCATCCGTATTGCTGACTGCGCGAACCACGAATGAGTAGGCAGTGTTTGCAGCTAATCCAGACACTTCGTATTCTGTTTCTTTTGTTGAACCAATCAATTGATTGTTACGGTAGATGTTGTATTGTTTGATTCCTTTTGAATGAGTAGAAGCGCCCCACATCAATGAAACACTTGAACTTGTTTGACCCATCGAGTGTAAGTGAGTTGGTGTAGTTGGTTTTTCTTGTGTATTTTCTGTTGTAGTTTTTACTGTCAAAGCTGTTTTAGCAGAGACTAAGCCAGTTTGTCCAACTGCTTCGATTTCATAATTATAAGATGTATCCGCAGTTAAGTTTGTATCACTGAAATCTGGTGTTGTTGTGTTTCCAAGCAATACGCCATCACGGTAAACGTTGTAAGAGGCAGTATTCGCTTGGCTGTTCCAAGCTAATTGGACAGTTGAAGAAGTCACATTCGTCGCACGAACGTTTTGTGGTGCTGTTGGTGCTACTGGAATTGCTGAATCACCTTTCAAGTTGACGTCGACTACTTGATAGAATGCAGCGCCTGTATCATGGATATCCCAAACAGCTAGAACGACATGGTAACCAAGCCGATCCTTTGGTATATTCACTGAATGCGATGGATTAGTCGAAGCTTGTGCCCCGTGATGATCGATAGTTGCTAATAATTCCAAATCGCTACGTTTTAAGGGCTCATTTGGGTTCCAACCTACTTTAGTAATATAATAATGCCATTTAGTGGTACGGTGAGATTGTGTATAACGCCATCTGAATGTATTCACACCAGTATCTAAGTTTTGTTTTGTCCACATCGTTTCTGTTTGGTTATCTAGTAAGAAGCTTCCTCCAACTGCACCATTTGCAGAAGCGATGCGTCCGTCAGCAGGGCCAGCTGCTGGGAAGCCTTTAGCAGTTTCTAATGATTGTGGTTCATAAATCACTGGACCATATTTTGCTGCTGCAGCGGATAAATTAACATTACGGTCTAAGTGTCCTTGATACGCACGACTGATCGGTGATTCGACATAACCGTGAGCAGAAGCGTCTTGTTCCCCAATCGTTAAGCTTGCTCCAAATAAAATCCCCGAGCATAAAACTGTACCAAAAATTTGTTTTTTCATTTTTTCCTCCATATGTAAATAAGATTTAGATAACACATAATAAAAAATGAATTTCGTAATTATCTCTCTTTTGCGTTATCTTGAATTAAGATTATCAAATAAAATGAATAGTTACGAATCAGTTTATACCGATGTGTAGGTAAAAAAATGATAGAAACATAAATAGTATGATTTGTTATAACGTTGATTTTTTAAGGGTTTAGGTACCATATTTGGAAAATGAGAACATTTTTTTATAAAAAAATATTTCTTGGGATTAAGAATTGAATGATTTTGTTCAGATTCTATTTTAGTTATCTTAAAATAAAAGAAGTGAAATTATATAAAACGTAAATGAGGTAGTAGCAGAAGGGTGACAGATTCGATTGGTGATAAGGGAAGTAACAAAAATATCTAATTGCTGAGCTGTATGAGAAGAAGAACTGCTACGATTAAATAGAAAAAAGTGAAGAAATGATTGACAAAAAGAAATAGATTTGGTATGATAATTAAGTTGAGAAATAAAAGCAGAAGCACCCGCTTCTCGCCTTAGTTGATACAGTCACTGGGCTAGATAGTTTTCATCTATATGTAGTATAGGTGGAGTACGTGCGGGTTCTATCAAAAGAACTCGTTTTTTTATTGCCGTTCATTCGGTAAGCTTTTCTTTCTCTCATAATATTTGGAGGTGAATGACCATAGCAAAGGATATGATGGTTAACGACGGCATTCGTGCACGTGAATTACGATTGATCGGTTCAGATGGTGAGCAATTAGGAGTTAAGTCAAAAGCAGAAGCATTGCAAATTGCAGAACAATCAAACTTGGATCTTGTGTTAGTTGCTCCAGGTGCGAAACCACCAGTAGCGCGAATCATGGACTACGGAAAATACCGTTTCGAGCAACAAAAGAAAGACCGCGAAGCGCGTAAAAAACAAAAAGTGATCAATGTAAAAGAAGTTCGTTTAAGTCCAACGATTGATTTGAATGACTTCAATACAAAACTTCGTAATGCACGTAAGTTCTTAGAGAAAGGCGATAAAGTGAAAGCTTCTATCCGTTTCAAAGGCCGTGCCATTACCCACAAAGAAATTGGTCAAAAAGTCTTGGATCGCTTAGCTGAAGAAACTGCTGATATTGCAACAGTGGAACAAAAAGCGAAAATGGACGGACGCAGCATGTTCTTGACGCTGGCACCGAAAAACGACAGTAAGTAATTTGAATGACTAACTGATTGTTGGACAGTCAATAGTCGGATAACGAAAGATTTTGAGGAGGAAATATAGTCATGCCAAAACAAAAAACACACCGCGGATCAGCAAAACGTTTCAAACGTACTGGTAAAGGCGGATTGAAACGCTTCCGTGCGTTTACAAGTCACCGTTTCCACGGCAAAACTAAAAAACAACGCCGTCAATTACGTAAAGCGCGCATGGTTTCTAGTGGCGATTTCAAACGTATTCGTCAACAACTAGCAAAAATGAAATAAGAACGTAAAATAATTGAAATTTAAAGATTTATTTTTATTAGGAGGAATTATACATGGCACGTGTAAAAGGTGGAACAGTAACTCGTAAACGTCGCAAAAAAATGCTGAAATTAGCAAAAGGTTACTACGGTTCAAAACACACTTTATTTAAAACAGCAAAAGAACAAGTAATGAATTCATACAACTACGCATATCGCGATCGTCGTCAAAAGAAACGCGACTTCCGCAAATTGTGGATCGCTCGTATCAATGCAGCGGCTCGTATGAATGGCTTAAGCTACTCAAAATTGATGCACGGTTTGAAATTAGCTGAAATCGACATCAACCGCAAAATGTTAGCTGACTTGGCTGTCCATGATGCAGCAGCATTTACTGCATTAGCTGACCAAGCAAAAGATGCTTTAGCTAAATAAGCGCTAGAATAGCTAAACACATCCAGGTTTTCTGGATGTGTTTTTTTATATCTAACAAACTTCAATAAAATTTCTGTTATGTACAAATAAATTGAAATAACCAAATAGATAAAGTACATGATATTTTTTTGAAAAGAAAGGTGACCATAGCTCATTTTTTGTCTTAGATAATGAATCTTTGTATATAGTTATCTGACTGAAATGTTTTTTCAAAAAACATTTCAGTAGCTCGTAATGAATCTTTTTTAATCATATGTACTTATTCTGTCGTTGATATTTAATGAAAGCGGTTTCTTTGTAGGGTAAAATGAAGCAACTGATATATCAGTGGGATGAAATAGAATGGAGTGAGTCTATGAGCGAAATGATTATTGGCATGTTGTTGATTTTGTCGTTCTTTTTTATGGTTTGGTATTGTGTCAAAGGACTTAATTTGATGGTTGGTTTAGCGATCATGGCGACGATTTGGATGGGATTGGCGCTGATTGGTAATTTTTTCTCACCGAATGCCGCAATGGAAGGACAGTCAGTCATTGATGTGTTGACCCATGTATATGCTACTGGTCCAGCGGAATATGCGAAATCGATTTTAGTGAATGTATTCTTTGGTGCTTTTTTTGGTCGAGTATTGGTAGATAGTGGGATAGCGGCTACATTGATTCGAAAAGTCGTAGAGCTTGGCGGTGATAAACCGCGGATCACGATGAGCCTTTTATGTCTTGTAACGTCAATTATTTTTATGTCGATGACCGGGATCGGCCCAGTGATTTCAATTGCCGTGATCGTTTTACCGATTTTGATGTCGTTAGGAATTGCTGCACCTGTTGCTCTATTTGCATTCATGGGTTCGATTATGGCAGGGATCTTTGCAAATATTGTCAATTTCAAGCAATACCAAACGATCTATGCAGGGTTTAATTCTGCGGCTGAAAATTATACATACAATGATTACTTTCAAATCGGAATGATTGGCATGATCGTAAGTTTAGTAATCGTTTTGCTTGTAGCTAATATATCAATGAACCCGAAGAAACGCTATGCAATGGCAGCTGAACTTCCACGAGAAGGTGGGGAAGCGCCAATGATTTCTTGGTTGGCAGTCGTTATTCCTGTGTTGGGAGTGGTGTTATTAGAAATTCCGATTATTCTTGGTTTCATGTTGGCAGGGATCTGGGCGTTGCTATTTACTGGGAAATTACGTGGTGGATACAAGGAGATCTGTCGGCAATTCGCTAAATTATTTACAGATGGAGCAACAGATGTAGCACCGATGGTTGGCTTTTTGATGACTTTAGCGATGTTCAATAATTCGGCGGTATATGCTTCTTCTTATTTCTCTGCGATTTTGGGAGACTTTATTCCCCAGACACCTTTTGTGTTGGCACTTGCCTTTGCATTGTTGACGCCTCTAGGTTTTTTCCGTGGTCCGTTGAGTCTAGTCGGTTCGGGATCAGCGATTTTAGCAGTAGTTTTAGCAGTCAATCCGACAATGCCTGTGGCCTTCTTATTTCCGTTATTTGCGACGACGACCATTGCGCCACAGCATTTAGATATCACTCAATCCTGGATTGCATGGGGATTAGGGTATACAAAGGTTTCCTCTCGTGAATTCATGAAAAAATCGATTCCGACAGGGTGGGCGATCGGTGTGATCGTCTGTATCTTGACGTTGATCCTTTATGGTAATTTTTGATAGGTATAGAAAGTAAAAAATTTGGAGGATGCAAAATGAAGCGTGCAGTAAGAATGGGCATTGATGTAGGCGGTACCCATACAAAAGCAGTCGCAATCGACAATGCGACACATGAAGTCATCGGTAAATCATCTGTTAAAACAACGCATCACCATCCAGAGGGTGTAGCTGCAGGGGTCGTACAATCGTTCCAAAATTGTTTGCAAGAAAATCAGATCAGCCCCGAGGATGTTGTTTTTGTCGCGCATTCTACAACTCAAGCAACGAATGCCTTGATTGAAGGAGATGTGGCAAAAGTAGGAGTGATCGGAATGGCAAAGGGCGGGTTCGAAGGTTTTTTGGCAAAAAGACAAACTCGATTAGCACCGATTGATTTAGGGAATAATCGAAAAATAGACATTGCAAATGTGTTCTTGCCAATCAAACAATTGACAAATGAACGAGTGTTAGAGACGATTGCTACACTTAAAAAAGAACAGGCGGAAGTTTTAGTTTCTTCCATGGCTTTTGGCGTAGATAATAGTGAACCAGAACAAGTCATCTATTCACTTGCTTCGGAACAAGGGATACCAACAACGATGGCTTCTGAAATCACAAAGCTTTATGGTTTGACGAGACGAACACGAACGGCAGCGATCAATGCCTCGATTTTACCTAAAATGTTAGAAACAGCGACATCAACTGAACGTTCCGTTCGAACTGCCGGTGTCAATGTTTCTTTGATGATCATGCGTGGTGATGGTGGTGTAATGGAAATTGCTGAAATGAAGAAGCGACCAGTATTAACGATGCTTTCAGGTCCAGCTGCCTCTGTCATGGGTTCTTTGATGTATTTACGTGCCTCGAATGGTGTGTATTTTGAAGTTGGAGGGACAACGACTAATATTGGTGTTATCAGGAATGGGCGTCCAGCCATCGATTACTCAGTGGTCGGCGGTCATGCGACCTATATTTCATCGTTAGATGTTCGTGTCTTAGGTGTGGCCGGTGGTTCAATGGTTCGGGCAGATCGCACAGGGATCCTTGATGTGGGACCACGTTCAGCCCATATTGCTGGATTGGATTATGCTGTATTCACACCGATTGAAAAAATCGATCAACCGAAAATCGTTTTTTTCTCACCCATTGAGGGAGATCCGGCTGATTATGTCAAAGTGATTTTGGCAGACGGAAAAGAGGTCACTATTACCAATACATGTGCAGCGAATGTTCTTGGGCTTGTCCAAGAAGAACACTTTTCTTATGGTGATCCACAAGCCGCAAGAAAAGCCATGGAAGCTTTAGCAGCTTATTGTCAGACTTCTGTGGAAGATATCGCTGAGCAGATCATGGCAAAAGCTTATGCCAAAATCGAACCAGTGATTTTGGAACTGGCAGAAAAATATCAATTGGAAAAAGAGCAAATCTCCTTGGTTGGGGTAGGCGGTGGAGCAGCGTCCTTGATTACTTATTTTAGTCAGAAAATGGGTGTTAAGTATTCAATACCAGAAAATGCGGAAGTGATCTCATCTATCGGTGTGGCATTAGCGATGGTGAGAGATGTGGTTGAACGAATCATTCCTTCTCCAAGTAAAGAAGATATTCGAGGATTGAAAAATGAAGCGATGAATAAAGCAATCGAATCTGGCGCTACACCAGAATCGATTGAGGTCCATGTTGAAATTGATCCACAGACATCGAAAGTGACGGCAATTGCTACAGGTTCAACGGAAGTCAAAGCGACTGATTTAACAAAGCAGATCAGTGAAACAGAGGCGTTGACATTAGCTGCAGAAGATTTACGGATGTCCCTCAAAGATGTTCGTTTATTAGCGAATACTGACTACTTCTATGTGGTTGGGGAAAATAGTCCAGAACATTCAATCGGCGCATTACGGATCATCGACCAAAAAGGATTCATCAAAGTTCAAAGAGGGTATGCAAAATGTCTGAAAACTACAGCTGAACAGTATCTCTCCGCTGTCCAACAATTATGGGAAGAACTTGCGGTCTATCAGACGGAGCTGATTGCTCGACCGGAATTTTATCTATGTATCGGCGCGCGTGTCGCAGATTTTTCAGCGACAGAATTTGAACAACTACAACTCTTGATGGAGTTAGAAATCGCGATGTTGGAACCAGCGGAAGAAGTGATCGTGATTGCGGGAAATATCAAGCAAAAGTAAACTAGATGAGTTGATTTCAAAATTAATGACGATTTCTGATAAACAGTGGTGTGATTATCAATTTAAACGAGAGATTTTAGTAGGGAAACTCTCACTTTCTGAGCAACGAGCATGGGGAGAACTGGCGAGACAATGTGGAGAAAGGTTAGCAGAACTGATTTATCGAAAGTACCATACAAGAAATATTCATGCGCTTTGTCGTACATTAAATGTCGCTATCTCCTATGGAGAAACAGCATGGCGGAATGATCGTTTGACACTCGCCACTTACGATGAAACAACGGGGATCTGTTTAATGACAGAACCAATCCAGAAGTTTGAACAGGAAAAGATCACTGCTCTCCCACTGGAACAAGTGACTTCTTTGATTTTAGCACATGAATTGTATCATCATCTTGAAACATGCGATCCTACATTGTATACCCAACAGAAAACTGTAGAACTATGGCGATTTTTTGGGTATCGCCATCAGTCTAAGATCCGAACATTGAGTGAGATTGCAGCGATGAGCTTTTCGGAGAAGTTGAATAACGTAGGATTTTCACCATATGTGTTAGAAGTCGCTATGATTTGGCCGTATGATCCTCTACTCTGTGAGCGACTTGTTCAGTCATTGTAAATCTATTTGAATAAGGCAAAAGAAGGCGCAAACGTTCCTAAAAATTGCGGAGCGTTACGCCTCTTTTGAATCATCCTTCAGAGGATGCTTCAAAATAATTCGGATAATGAAGGATCACTTGTTCTTGTTCCTCAATGATCATATGGAGGTGGAGGTTACAAAGAAATCCCACTTCATCAAGTGCGTGTTCTTTCATGGCTCTCAATAAGATTTGATGTTCATCTAATACACGGCCCCAATCTAATTCAGAAATCGTCAAACGCAACCAACGGAAACGATCTAAGCGAGTGCTATAGATTTCAAGCCAAGTCCATATTTCTTCTTTCCCCGCAACTTTGTAACACATTTGGTGAAAGGCTTTATCCAAAAGAAAGAAGGTTTTTTTGTCTTGTGCCAAGATGGCTTGATCCGTCTGTTCTAAAATCATCTCCAAGCGTTGATGAGCGGTATCGTTCATTTTAGCACTGCACTCTTGTAAAATCGGTTGTTCTAATTTTTCTCGCATGTAACGTGCCAAGTCTGCGGAACGTATGTCGATTTTTGAGATATATGTACCGGATTGAGGAATTGTTTTGATCAATTCCTGATTTCTAAGTTGGATCAATGCTTCTCGAATTGGCGTGCGTCCAATCGTTAGTTGTTCTTCTAAGATTCTGTCGGAAATCTTACTCCCTGGAGCTAATTCAGAATAGATGATTTGTTGTCTGATAGCTTCGTATGCTTGTTGTTGCAAATTGTTCCCCATAGAACACCCCTTTCAAAAAGTTATATCCAGTATAGCATATCCTTTACTAGGAACAGAATAAGGGAGGAAGCAATAGGAACAGCGAACGGAAACACAAAAATAGAGCCGCAAACAATTGGTTTGTCGACTCTTTTCAATACATATCCATAGTGCGAACATCTCATCCTTTCACGAAAGCAACAGTCAATCTGGGCGAACTTCCTGCAGTTGTTTGACACGACCACCGATTTGATTGGCAAAGGTTTCTGATTCTTTTTTGTCTTTGAAGACAAGCAAGTTTTCCGGGTTTTTTTCACGTGTGCGACAGCCAGTTTTATCAATATAACCGTGTAGTACTTTCACGACATACATCATAATCACCTGCTTTTTTTCTTTCCATTATACAAATCGGGGGTTAAAAGGCAAGAATAAACACTTATTTTTTATTTTATTTTATTTTATTTTATTTCTGTTGCAGAATCAGGGGCTGCGTCGATGTTTGCATAAGTTTTAAACAGACTATCCAAGCTAGGGTTGACACGGCTTAGTTTGACTAAACGTTGATTTTCTGCAAGTAAGAAACAGTGCTGGCTTGTACCGGTCGTCCGTAAACGCTGATCTTCTGTGTCGTAGATCTCATAACGGAAATTCAAGCGTGTGCCTGTGTAGCTTTCGATAATCGGTTGGATCAAGATTTTGTCCCCATAACGGATCATCTCTTTGTATTCGCAACTTACGCCTAGTACAGGGATGATGATGCCTTGTTCTTCGATTTTCTTGTAACTAAAATCCAAGTGTTCTAACAAGGCAACACGTGCTTCTTCGAACCAGCGGATATAGTTGCTGTGGTGAATGATACCCATTTGATCGGTTTCATAATAAAAAGGCTCTCTAAGGTAGCCGGTATATTTTTCCATTGTTATGCTCCTTCTTATCTTTGACTAAAATAATGCATCCATTTTGGGATGTACTGACTGATTTGAGTCGGTAAAACGACATACTGCTCTTTTGCTAATTGATCGCCGATAAAGCTATGCAAATAGACAGCGGCACTGATCGTTTGGTCATTTTTTGGAAACTGAGCTAAAAAACCAGCAATCATGCCAGCTAACGTATCCCCCATACCACCTGTTGCCATAGCTGGTGTACCTGCTGTATTGTAATAGATGCCATTTTGCCCATAGATCGTTGTTTGATGACTTTTTAAAACCAGAGATGCCCCTAATTCTTGTTGCTTCTGCTGATTATTCTCTTCAGATTGCTCATCTAAACGCAATCCACTGACGCGTTGCCATTCCATTTGATGGGGTGTGAGAACGGTATGCTCTGGATAAGGAAGCTCCAGCGAATACGTAGCGAGCAGTGTCAAAGCAGAACCATCAATGACTAACCATTGTTTTTCTGTTTGATTTGTCAGGACAAATTGCAGAAGTTCAAGGCTTTGTTGGTTGGTCCCTAATCCCGGACCAATCAGTAAGACATCGGCATCTTCAAAAGCCGAATGCCATGTTTCTTTATTTGTCCAATCCCCTACCATTGCCTCTGGTAAATGACTATGGACGGTCACGTGATTATTAGGATCTGTTACAACAGTTGTCAAGCCAGCCCCACTATGGACAGCTGCTAAAGCGCTCATGATGATCGCACCGCCAAACTGTTCATTTCCGCCAATCAGTACGACTTTTCCAAACGTACCTTTATGGGATTCCACAGGACGAGGAGTAATCACTTGTTGGAGTAATCGTTCATTTAATTCCATGAGAAAACCTCCTTTTTTTCATTATAGCCCATAATATTTAGGGAAAAAACTGTTTCGTTTATCCGTTGTCTGATTTTTTAAACAATTTGTCTGATTTATGTTATGATGAACTCGTAGACTGAATGAGTGGAGGAGTAACTTTATGACAATCAATTGGCAAAAAGAAGTCGAAGCACGTAAAGAAGACTTGCTTGAAGACTTAAAAAATCTTTTACGCGTAAGCAGTGAACGTGATGATTCAAAAGCAACTGCAGATGCACCATTTGGACCTGGGCCTCGTGACGCATTGAAACACATGCTTGCTTATGGTGAACGTGATGGCTTCGTTGTAAAAAACGTGGACAATTACGCAGGACACATCGATCTAGGTGAAGGAGACGAAACCTTAGGGATTTTTGGGCATATGGATGTTGTGCCTGCTGGCGATGGTTGGGATACTGATCCTTACGAACCAGTGATCAAAGACGGAAAAATCTTTGCTCGTGGGTCAAGTGATGACAAAGGACCAAGTATGGCTGCCTATTATGCGATGAAAATCATCAAAGACCTAGATTTAGAATTATCGAAAAAAGTTCGCTTTGTCGTAGGTAGTGACGAAGAAAGTGGTTGGGCAGATATGGCTTACTACTTTGAACATGAAGAAGAACCTGATTTCGGTTTCTCACCAGATGCGGAATTTCCGATCATCAACGGAGAAAAAGGCAATGTTTCTTTCGCATTCCGTTTTAAAGGCGATAATGCCGGTGACTATGTATTGAAATCATTTACGTCAGGTTTACGTGAAAACATGGTGCCAGGAACAGCGATTGCAAAAATCGAAGTACCAAGCGCAGATGCAGCAGTTGCTTTAGAAAAGGCATTTTATGAATTTGTTGAAGCAAACCCAATCAACGGTTCGATCGAAGCAGAGCATACATTTGTTACGATCAACGTAGTCGGAAAAGGAGCACATGGCGCAAGCCCACAATCTGGGATCAATGCCGGCTCTTTCTTAGCGAGCTTCCTTGATGATTATGAATTTATTGGTGCAGCTAAACAATTCATCCATGTGGCAGCTACTTACGTCCATGAAGACTTTTATGGTGAGAAATTAGGCGTTGCCCACGAAGACGAAAAAATGGGTAAACTAACAATGAACGCTGGGTTGTTTGCGTTTAAAGAAAATGGTTCAGAAGACGATAACTATATCAACATGAACTTCCGTTTTCCTAAGGGCACAACCACAGATGAATTAGAAAGCAAACTGAACAAAACAGTAGCAGACGAAGGTGCGTCAGTTACTCGTGGTGCCCGTGTAATGGAACCACATTATGTACCAATGGATGATCCGTTGGTTGAAACATTATTACAAGTCTACGAAGATCATACCGGCGAAAAAGGCTACGAACAAATCATCGGTGGCGGCACATACGGACGCTTATTAAAACGCGGTGTTGCGTATGGCGCAATGTTTCCAGGCTACACAGATACAATGCACCAAGCAAATGAATTTATGAGTCTAGATGACTTATTCCGTGCTACAGCGATTTATGCAGATGCCATCTACCGTTTGGCACGTTAGATAAATAATTTAGTCGTTTTTTATTTTTTTCGATCGTTGAAATAAGCCTAAAATCAATAAAGTAAATTTTTAAAAGATGCTTGAAAAAGTTGAAAATAGAAATGGTGGTGTGATTTTGGTGTGATATTTTTTGAAATATCGCCAAAAATCACACCGCTTTTTTATTTCCCAGAATTACTACTGTTTAACCTGTCTGATACGATATTAATAACATCCGTAGCAGTCTCGTTTTGAATATGTGTATAGTATTCTGTCATAGTTTTATTTTTATGGCCCAAATAAGCTGCGGCATGTTCTTTAGGGACACCAGCAATTGCTGCTTGAGTTGCAAAAAAGTGCCTTAACATGTGCGGAGAGATTTTTATATTACAACTCTTTGAAACCTTATCAAAGAGCCGATTTAATTGACTAGGAAAAAATGGATTACATGTTGTGGGATTTAGCAAGAGAAAATCTTCTTGGTGTAAAATTTGTCCATAGTCTTTTTTTATTTCTTTCGCTTCATGAATAATACACTCGATTGCTTCTGTACCTTTTTTGTCTAAAACGATGTATCTATTACTACTTGAGGTTTTGAGCCCGCCTTTACCATATTTTTGAGTTCGCTGTGTGCGACTATCCGCAATGTGTAGTGTTGCTAATTCTGGATGGTCACTGTAACGAATTGAAGATAAACGTAATCCGCATACTTCACCTCGACGTAAACCAAAAACACAAAGATAAATCATAGAAAATTCGTATTTTGTCAATATTTTTTCTGCCATCTTCATCCATTGTTGATATTCTTGAAGAGATATACGTTTATTCTTTTCAGGAAGAGTACCACTTCCAATAATTACTCGTTGCAATCGATTACGTTCAAGAATACCGTTGTAAACAGCATCATTCAACAAAGCCATAAACATGATATGGATAGATTGAACAGATCGTCGTCTCAATTTTTCAAGTTTTTGGTTAATGAAAATCTCGTAAGTATCTCGTTTTATTTTACTTAATGGCATATTACCAAATATAGGTTCAATATGTTTTTTGAAAAGAGAATCATTACTACACCTAGATTCAATAGACCAAACGTGAGACATAGTTTTACGATTTGCATATTCTTTATAATATTCTGTTACAGTTAATTTGTGAGACCGAATGTAATCTATTTCGGATTTATCGATGCTTTCTTCAATTTCTCTTAGTCGGGCTTTTGCATGTGCAATAGTTTTAAAACCAGATTCATCAATAATATTTTCTTTACCGGCTATACGCACTTTTTTACGTATACGATAACGAGTACCTGCTTTTATTTCATAAATAAGTATATTTGGATATTTTGTTTTTCTATATTTTGCCATAGTATTCTCCTTTTGCTCCCGGACAGAATGCTTTAGAGAATTTGGCACCACCTCCTAAACGGCATGGCCAAGATGCTTAATTATAAAAAACACTCCATTTCTAGAGGAATTCCATAAAATCTAAGGATGTCTTGTTTCGTTGGACAGTAGAGTTCGTCTATATGTGAACCATCTATCAATAAATGGGTTGCACCGCAATTGGCTTGAGCTTCTATTTTAGATGTAGAAGAAAGACTGCTTGCGGTCATTTGTGCTGTGTTATCATCTGGATGAAAAATAGCGTGAGTCAATTCATGACCGCAAACAAAAAGCATTTTTTGATAAGGCAATTCTGCGTTTAAATGGATAAATTTACATCGTCGATTTTTTGTATAAAATCCATATACTTCCTCACCAAAATAGCCATATAGAACAGTGATACCTTTCTTTTCAGCTATTTTGAATGGATCATTGGTCCCATAATGCTTTTTCAATTTCTTTATTTTATACGGCACGTCTGATAAAAGCATATGACAATTCCCCCAGTTTGTTACTGTTGATTACCACGATATTTTTTAGGAGTATATTTCTTCTTTGCGAGAGCTTTTCCGATACGTAATGATTCTTCAATCGAAGAAAGAATTGCGGCACGTGCTTCAGGGGAAAGTTCTTCCGTATCTTTAGAAAAAGCAATTGCATCGGAATTTTTCATATCTTCGATAATCAGTTCTAATTCTCTTTGAATATCTCTTTCATCTTTTTCAGTGAGGTCGTAGTAGCGACGTTTATCAGTTCTTCCCAATAAGTAATCAGTACTAACATCAAAAAAATCTGCTACTTTTTGTATTTTATCTCCAGATGGAGTACTTTTATTCCAATTTCTTAAACTTCCAGCGCTAAAATCTAGCTTTCTTTCTAATTCTGCTCTGGTCATTTTTTTTTCTTTAATAAGATTGTCAACTCTATCTAAAAGCATTGTTTTATTCCTCCTAGACTACAAAAAAGTAAAATTTTACATTTTTAAGTTGACTTATGTAAAATATTGCATTATACTTTATTTGTAAGCAAGATATTTAAGACGCACAAAAAGCAAATAAGTAATCACTTAATAGTCTCCCCAGACATAAGTAAAGCTCACATTTTGTGCGCTGTATTTCCTATGCTTACATTATGCAATATATTACATCGAGTGTCAATCTTAAAGTAAAAAAACAATGTAAAATTTTCGTTTCAAAAAGGAGATGATATTTAATGACTTTAAAACAACAAGTATTAATTGCATTAGTCAAGAAAGGTTGGAGTCAACGAGAATTAGCTCGCCAAATGGGTATATCAGTTACTTATTTACGAGATATCTTCACTGAAAAAAGAAAACCAAAGGAACGTTTGAAACAAATCGAAGAACTTTTAGATATTAATTTAGGAGTGGACAACGATGAACCTATTTGCAACTGATTTTGTCGAGTCATTCAAAGAAATGTTGAAGTCTGTATTAAGGAAAGCTATTCGTGAAATTTTAGATGAAATAAACGACGAGGAAAAATTCCTTCTCAATAGAAAAGAAATTTCAGCCGCTATCGGCTGTGACCCAGATACTTTTGACAAATCGTTTCGTTACCTTGAAGGATTTCCTTATCACATAAAAGGAAACACTGAATGTTGGAATAAAAAAGAAGTATTCGAATATTTACACAAGCATAAATTAATTAGATGAGACTCCCGGACAGAGTGTTGTAAGTATTAAACATGTATATTGTTCTACACTCATCACTTCCGAAAAGAGGAGTTGCGATTTCCTTCAAAAACTACAAAAAAAAAAACTAAATTCGCACATATACCTACTTGCATGAGCAACTCCTCTTCTTGGAGGTGGTGACGGTGAGAGACAAAGGAGGTGAGAAAAATGGAAGAATATGCAGAAAAGCAAAAGGAAATATTAGATATCAAGTTAAACATTTTAAAGATGGCTGAAAAAGCTATGGAAGATGCTGTAAAAGAAGAAAACTCCGCAATGGTTGCAGCCATTGCAGAGCTCTTAAAAAATTACTAATGAAAGAGGGAAAAGATGAAGGAATTAATATTAATGATAGCATTAGCTATTTATTTGATCGTTGCAATACCTCTGTTAATAGACAATTATCGAATAATAAAAAGAATAGAAAAATACAAAAAAAGAAAATAGATAAAAGAATACTATTCTATTTTTTACTAGAATTTTTAATTGTTTTTATCAATATTTTTCCAGTTTCACGAATTGCTTTTTCTGGAGTATCTTCTTTAACCCAAAGTAAGCTTGAAGCAATATCAGTTTTAACAACGAATGTTTCTTCGTATTCTTGTTTATTAACGTCTTCGTAAGAAAGTATTACAGTAAGTGTTTCTTTGTAATTTGGTTCGATAAACGAAGTGAATTTTTGTCCTGGGGCTATAGTTCCACCGATAAGTGAAGAAAATTTAAATCGGTCCGTATATTTGTCTAAGTTTTTGTCAAAAGAAATTCTATTTACTTTAGCAGCAGTCTTTCCAAAATTTTTTATTACAAAAAACTTATGTTCTGGATTTTTTTGCGAGTACTCCACATAAAAAGATAGATAGGGTCTACTTTCAGCTTTTATATTTTCTTCAGTAATTTTCAATGATTTTCTTGTCTGAAGAATAGAAATCACTGAAATTACTAAAGATACTACTATTGCTATTATCTGAATCCAATCAGAAATACTCATATGTTTTTACCTCCATTTCTATAAAAATATTTTATCAAATAGAAATGGAGAAATTCAATAAACGAAGGAGGTATTAAATGACCTTACAAGAGCATCAATACTTGATGCGAGCACTAAATCAGAAATACCACAAAGAAATGAAACCTAGATTACTAGGGGAACAATGGCGTGAACGCCAGAAGAAGTGGCAAGAAATAAAAAAGTGACTCAGCCGTCAAAAGCAATGAGTCACAAACCAAAAATTATATCGGGAGAATTATATCACATGAATAAAAAAATTGAAAATCTTATTGATGAATTAATCGAAGAATGCAACAAACAAGACGTTCCAGTTCTTTTATCAGTTAAGGGGGAATTTCAATGAAAAAAACACGAATTAATGTGAAGGGAGCATATGTCCTCGTTGGTGTGGGTATGTGCTTCGCCACTATTAACATTCGATATGGTTGGATTTACTTCATTACTTTAGTTTTGACTTATTTTGCTAATTCTACACTCAAGGAAGTGACTGAGCATGAATAATTTTGTACAGTCACTAGACAATTATATTACCAATCCGAATTTTGGGAATCCTACCAAAGAAGATAATTATGGTTTGAAATTAGAACCTAGAAAAAATGTGCTAACTAGTGAACATCTAGATAATGACCAAGATGACTTCGGAAACTTCGTATACAAATATGACCAAATGCATTTGATACATCTAACCAAACAAACGAATCGTCCAGAATGGGTAATAGTTACTCGTGATGGTTTGTTAGATGTATTAGATGAATACGATGGTTACTGGATAGAAATTTTACCTGCAGGTAAAGGAAAAGACTTTATTCGAGAAATGGAGTTGATATTTGGTGAGTGAAGAAAAAGAGAATATATTTCTAAATCTAAATGCTGTTAACGTAAATCCATACGTTGAAAAAAAGAAAACAGGAAGTACTGAATTGTCCTATCTTTCATGGGCGTGGGCATGGAAAGCTGTTAAAGAACGTTATCCAGACGCTACCTATCGAATTTTGAAATTTGAGAATAACTTGCCCTATGTGTTTGATGAGAACACAGGATATATGGTTTTTACCGAGGTCACAATAGATGGGATCACGCATGAAATGTGGTTGCCAGTCATGGATAACTCAAACAAAGCAATGAAATCAGAGTCTTATACGTACGACACAAGAAACAAAAAGGGTATAACAGTTGAAAAAGCTTCAATGTTTGATGTCAATAAGACGATTATGCGTTGTTTAGTAAAAAATCTAGCGATGTTTGGATTGGGTCTTTATATCTATGCTGGTGAAGATTTACCAATGTTGCCAAAGGCAACGAAGGAGCAACGAGATGAGGCTAAGAAACTAGTTGCTGAAAATGCAAGGCTTGCTAAGATGACACAACAAAAAGCGATGACGAGATTCTTAACGAATATACAATATGCTGGGAAATTTGAAGATATTGATGTAGAAACTTGTGAGGTATTGATACAAACAGCTTCCGATGCGCTAGTAAAAATGAAAGCAAAAGTAAAGGAAGAGCAACAGAAAGAAGAGTCATCAGCATCAACTGAACATGATGAAATAATAAACGATCAACAGGATTCTTTATTTGATCCTACAAATCCACCAATGTGAAGTGATTAGATGCAACAATCATTCGTTATAACAAACTACAACAAAGAAAAACGATTGTTAACTGTACAGTTAAAAGAAGACTTAAATATTGAGCGATTAAAAACGATGTATTCGAATGATTTACGTGCAGTTTTAGGTGTTCTGAAGCTACCAGATCCTCGAAGGTTTAGCGAAGCCCAAAGGCTTTTATATTGGGCTTTGCTAGGAGATATCCATAGATGGTCTGGTACTTCAACAAGTCAGTTAAATGATTATTTCAAAGAAGAGTATGTGATCCAGTATTTTACAGAAATAAGTGTCGCAGATAAATCAGATGCAAGTGTGGCAGAGGTGAATAACTTAATTGAAATGGTACTTGATTTCATGTTTGAATGGAATGTTCCTTTTCCACGATCTTATGAAATTTTACCAAAGCATGAACAGTTTTATCACTATCAATGCTGTAAACACCGCAAATGTGTCATATGCGGACAATCTGGAGCAGATATTCACCATTTAGAAGCGGTAGGCAATAGAAAGAGATCACAAGTTGATCATCGCAAGTTTCCGTTGACAGCATTATGTCGGAAACATCATAACGAGGCGCACAATATGGGTGTTACTCAATTTATGAATAAGTATCAAATTCATCCTATTTATTTGAATAGCGCAGATTTGATACGAATTGGTGTGATGAATATGAATCAAATAAGAAGCTTTGATGATAGATATAAGCAAGAAAGAGGTACTCATGAGTAAGTTACTAATTGATGATTATCCTATTCAAGTATTGCCTAAATTAGCGACAGTCATTGGGCTGAACGAAGCAATTATTTTGCAACAGCTCCATTATTGGTTGAATAGCAAAAGTGCAAAAATGATTAAAAATAGGAGATGGATTCATAATACTTATGAAGAATGGCAAGGACAATTTCCATTTTGGAGCATAGCAACAGTTAAACGCACTTTGACTTCTTTAAGTAAGCAGAATCTAATAATTAAAGAAAATTATAACAAAGCAGGATTTGATAAAACGATTTGGTATTCCATTGATTATGACAAGCTCAAAGAGGTGACCCAACGATTGGGTCAAAATGACCCGACGGATGGGTCAAATTGCACCAATGGATCAGGTCAAAATGACCTCACCAATACCATAGACTTCCCAGAGACTACCACAGAGACTACAAGCATGCTAGCAGCGATGGCTCAGATCTCACAACTTTACCAACAAAAAATTAAACCAATGGATAGTCCTCAAAACATCGATCGAGTGCAGAGCTTTCTAGAAGACGGTGTCGCCCTTGAGGTTATTCTATACGCCATTGAGATTTCAGCAAGAGATGGCGGACATACGGCTGGGTATGTGGTTAAAAAGCTGAATGATTGGCAAAGACGTGGTGTCAAAACGGTAGACGATGCGAAGTTAGCAGACGAAGCGTGGAAGGCTGAAAATTCGCCTAAATCGTTCAAAAGGAATCCTGTTAGGAAAGAGCCTATCCCCAAATGGTTAGCAGACTATGAAGAACAAGAAAGGCTCAGACAAGAAAGAGAAGCGCATCGATATGACGATGTTCCTTTCTAGATGTGAGGTGATACTTTGAAAGAATATAACTATCTCAAGCTGTTAAAAAAACTGGGGGAATGTAAACAAGGTGATGAACGTCAATGTTTGCAAGAAGTTTATAGACAGCTAAAAGATTTAACCGAAGACCAAATAAAAAATGATCCTTCGAGCTGGAGCAAATTGCGTGTTTACTATGCGCTATACGTAGATCCTACAAAGCTAGAACGTGTCCTTGAGAAGCGAGAAGATGGACTTCATACACAAAAGAGGAAGTATTCCCTTTTAACATTCGATGAGTGTTACCGAGGGTTACAGAAACATTTGGAAATCCAACAAAAAGGAGTGGTCGTGTAGGTGGGACAGCCAAAACAAACAGGTGGGACACCTAAGAAAAGGCCGAGATTTTCGCTTGATGATGAAATGATAGAACAATTTACTTTGATGTATGAGCAAGATGCTAAAAAGGCAAAATATCGAATCTATCCATCGGATACGTTGAAGAAAATCATTAACGAAGCGTACACAGTGCGTAGGGCATTTAGAAATTAGCAAATGGAGTAGTGATATGGTTCTTACAAGGCAAGAAAAACGAGAGCGAAGAAAACGGATGCTAGAAATCATTGGCAGTCGTTCTGTTGAAGAATTATCTGATCAAGAATTGAAATTAGTACAAGAAATTGCTGAAACGATTGGTGCAGACACAATGGACGAATCCAAACCATTACCAAAAATGGATTTTGATTGCTTTACTTACGAGGACTATCGAAGCCTAAGAGAAGTTGGTTACTCTGTCAAAGCTATCCGTGAAGCGCTCGGAGGAATTGGAAACACAACCTGGTCAAAATGGCGTGAAGTAAACAAAGTGAAGGAGAGAGAGCTATGACATACGTCGTAAAAGCCATGTGTTACATGGATGAAGAGAATAATGGGAAAACTAGATTGTCGCATGCTAAGCGCTATGAAACAAAGGAATTAGCTGAACTAGCAGCATATGTTTGCGGTGGTGAAGTAGTTGAGGTGATTACTCCCCCAAATAATCAAAAGAAGATTATCAAAACAAAAAGAAGTAAAGCTAATCAAGCTTGGATGAAAAATAGGTAAATAAAAAATGAGTAAAAAAAAGAAATTTATTCCAGAAGTTGATCAAGAAGTCGAATGCTTTTGTTGTGATTCAAAGCGTGAGACACCATGGCTATATCCGTATGAAAGACGGCTACGAGGTCCAGAAAGAGCCGTTGTATTATGTTTATTTTCCAGAGATAACTGTGTCAGCAGGCATTGAAGAAGCTTATCTAATGAAAACTCGTAATGGAGTTGAATTAGCCGATAATAATGACTTCGACGATATGAAGTTTACAGAACGCGAAATCAAAGCAATCGATGAAAGATACTGGGCATTTGCCGTGCCGGTGGAAGAGGAAGCAGAATAATTTATCCTTTTATCTTTATTGTACTTTTCATTGTCATGTTAGTAATTATCCAAGAGGAGAATAAAAATTAATGGGTAAAACAAAATCAAAGATCAAAAAGAAAAAGCGCCGTTTGGAACAAAAGGCCATTCAGAATGGGATGGCTAATGCAAAGCATTTGAAGAAGGGAGAAAAACAGAGTGAATCTACAAAAATTTGAAAATAACTTATTTAAATTAGCAGTTAAAACTGAAAATGGAGAAACATTATTTGATGTAGAAACAGTCGCAAGAAGTTTGGGATTTACTCAAATAAAAAGCAGAAAAGAATATATCCGATGGGAAACAGTAAATAAATATTTGAGGAAATATCTTTCCCAAGAAGTTGGGAAAAACGACTTTATCAGTGAACCAATGGTGTATAAACTAGCATTCAAAGCAAATAATGCTTTAGCTCAAAAATTCCAAGACTGGTTAGCAACAGAAGTCCTACCACAAATTAGAAAACACGGTATGTATGCCACAGACGAACTACTAGACAATCCTGATTTATTGATTGAGGTAGCAACTAAGCTAAAAGAAGAACGAACTAAGCGATTGATAGCCGAACAAAAAGTAGCGGAGTATGAGCCTAAAATCACTTACCTTGATACAATTCTAGCTTCAAAAGATACCGTAAGTACCACTCAGATTGCGGCAGATTATGGTATGTCTGCCATCCAATTAAATAAACTATTACATCAATTAAGCGTACAACGAAAAGTTAGTGGTCAATGGTTACTTTATAAAAAGCATATGAATTGCGGTTATACAAAATCACATACAAGCGAAATCAAGCAATCTGACGGTACGGTTAAAATAGTTATGAGTACGAAGTGGACACAAAAAGGTAGATTATTTATTTACAATTTATTGAAAGATGAAGGACATTATCCCCAAATGGATTTATGGGATAACGTTTCCTAAAAAGAACATAAAAATAGACAGCCAGTAATTGGCTGTCATTACATAAAAGGGTAATTGTTTAGAAGCTTCTCTAATTATAACACAAAAGGAGCGTTTTTGCTTGATGAATTTATTACGAGAAGTCAATTTCAAACAAACAAGGGATAATGCTAGAAGTGTTTTAAAGAATTTTAGACGTTTAGAGCGCATAGCAGGTCGCTCTTTGGTAGATATTAAATCACCAGTTATAACAGATATGCCCAAAGTTCCTAGTCATGGAAACAGAGCAGAAGATGCCATGATCCAATTAGCAGATGCTGAAACAGAACGAAATGCGATTCTAGGAGCTTTAATGGCACTTAGTTTGATTAGCCGACAGATACTTTATTATAGTTTCTGCGACGTTGAAAAGCATTCAAATTATGAAATCGGTCAATTGATTTGCGGTTACGGAGAGAAAAATGTAGAGAAATTAAAATCCAATGCACTAATTGAATTTGCAGAAGCGTATAAAAAAGGATCGTTGATTGCTTATCTATAATTTTGTAGGATTTTTATAGGGATTTTGTAGGGAAAGTGTAGGGTTTTTGAACGATTTAACGTGATATTATGATAGTGTCGAAAGATTAGGAAACAGGACTTCGACAAAAACAATTTGAAGGGAGGAAATCTCCCTCATCGTTGTAATTAAGCTTTGACAGACAGCAACCAAACAAAAATACAGTAAAGGAAGTGGAAACGCTCCTTACTATGTGTTTCTCTATTTGTTTCAACTGGTTGCTGTCTGTTTAATTGATGTATCGGAGGTAATCATATGGATTTAGAAAAAGAAAAACAATTTTTGTTAGAGGAAAATAAACATTTGAAAGAGACTTTAAAAGTTTATCAAAATCATTTAGAGAAAGTGATTGAGTGTCGCTCAGTAGAACATTATAGATCAGTTGTACAAAAAAATAGAGAAGCAGATAAAACTGCTCCTCATGGCAATTAACCTTTGTGGCATGGCCTACAGCAATAATAGCAACCATCAAAGGACTTTTCGGGGTATTCTTGTTTAGCTGTAGCGATAGCATCTCTACAACTATCTTCTAATCCAATATATGTCCGATTATAAATATCGGGAAGAAATTTACAATCATCTGTATGGACTTCATGACGATTGTGTTCATCAACATTATCGTTGAAAAAATAAAACTGCATATTATTCACCTTTGTATAATTATTTCAGCGGATCACTTGCTGATAAAAAAATTATATTATGGACATTTATTTTCATCATTTAATGCTAGTAATGGTTAGGAGAATTGTTCTATGACTCTTAGAGCTGATAAACATGGCGCTCACCGTGTTGCATTCGATAAGAATAGAAAGAGACTGCTTAAGACTGAGAATGTTTGTGGGATTTGTGGAAAACCAATCAATAAGAATTTGAAAGCTCCTGATCCAATGAGTCCAGTTATTGATCATATTATTCCTATAAGCAAAGGCGGTCATCCTTCAGCGATTGAAAACTTACAGCTGGCGCATTGGACTTGTAACAGACAGAAGTCAGACAAACTATTCAATAATAAAAAAGAAGAACAAAAAGTAATAGGGAACAGGAACCTTCCTCAAAGCCTTGATTGGGCTTTATATAGAGATTAAAAGCAAATATGTATAAAAGTTATTAAAAACAAAATCAAAAGCCGTGAGTGAGAGAATATGGGGGCATACCACCCCCTCCGGTGGTTGATTCGTACTTCACGCAGTCACTGTACATTTTTTCTCGCGCGAACTTTGAAAGGAGTTGATTAAATGGAATTGCAAGGCATTGAATACTTGCGAAATAAGTTAAACACGCACAAAAGTCGTGTGGATATGCGTTATAAGCAATATGCGATGAAACATTATGATCCACCTATTGGAATAACAATTCCGCCAGCTATCAGATCAAAATATCGATCAGTTTTGGGGTGGTGTTCAAAAGGCGTGGATGCCCTCGCTGATCGTCTAGTTTTTCGTGAATTTGCTAATGATGATTTTGAAGTAAATGAAATTTTTCAAGCCAATAACCCAGATGTGTTTTTCGATAGCGCAGTGCTTTCAGCTTTGATTGCATCTTGCGCTTTTGTTTATGTCTCAAAAGGTGAGGATGATATGCCACGTTTACAAGTTATTGAGGCGATCAATGCAACTGGTGTCATTGATCCGATTACTGGTTTGTTGATAGAAGGATATGCGGTGCTTGAAAGAGATAAGTACAATAGCCCGACCATCGAGGCGTATTTTGGTCCCGGATATACAGATTATTATTATGCTGATAGCAGTATTGAAGATAATCGAATTGAACATAATTTTAACTATCCGTTATTGGTTCCGGTTATTCATCGACCGGATCCTGTTCGTCCCTTTGGGCGTTCACGCATTACTCGTTCAGGAATGTATTATCAGCGCTATGCTAAACGAACACTTGAACGAGCTGATGTGACTGCTGAATTTTATTCGTTTCCACAAAAATATGTTGTGGGTACAGATCCTGATTCTGAACCGCTTGATAGTTGGAAAGCCACTGTATCAGCGATGCTTGAATTTACAAAAGGTGAAGACGGCGAGAAACCAACGCTTGGGCAATTCACGACATCAAGCATGACACCTTTCACCGAACAACTGAAAACAGCAGCTGCTGGCTTTGCTGGGGAAATGGGTCTGACGATGGATGATTTAGGGTTTGTTTCTGATAATCCATCTAGTGTGGAAGCAATTAAAGCGAGTCATGAAAATTTACGTTTGGCTGGTCGAAAAGCACAGCGTTCGCTTGGCTCAGGCTTGTTGAATGTTGCTTATGTCGCTGCTTGTTTACGTGATGAGTATCCTTATTATCGCTATCAATTTAATAAAACTATTCCTAAATGGGAACCGCTGTTTGAAGCGGATGCCAATTCACTTTCATTGATTGGTGATGGGGTAATTAAATTAAATCAAGCGATTGAAGGATATGTGGATAGTGAAGTTCTAAGAGATTTGACGGGAATTAAGGGAGCTGAAAGCAATGGATAGTGATATTGTACCAGCTTTACTTGAAGACATTCAGGAGGCGTTTAATGAGCGTACTTATGCAAGTAAGAAATTGAAAAAAATAGTGAAGCGTTTAAAGAACAAAAGAGCTACCTATCTGGATGCGAACCATTTTGCAATAGAAATAGGTGAAATTTTGTCCGATGTTTTAAGAACCAAAATCACTACGGAAGTTCTTCCAGATGGCAAAATGTACTTCAATATCGCTGATAGAATTTTAAATCCAACAATGAAAAAAAATTACGATTTGATTTCTAATTTTATCGTTGATGTACAAACAGAACTGAATCGTACGGCGAAACTAAGATTAAAAGGACAAATTCCAGAATTTAATCAAGATCGTATTGATGGGATAATCAATCGAATTTCAAACGAGGAAGATTTTGAATCAATCAAATGGCTTTTAGATGAGCCGATTATAAATTTTAGTCAAAGCATTGTAGATGACGGAATCAAAACCAATGCGGGGTTTCATGCAAAAGCAGGCCTACAACCTCAAATTACTCGTAGAGTTTCAGGACATGCTTGTGAGTGGTGTCAGAACTTATCTGGGACTTATGATTATTATGAAGTGCCAGACGATATTTACAGACGACACGAGCGTTGTAGGTGCACAGTAGATTACAAACCAGGGGACGGAAGGCAGCAAGATGTTTGGTCTAAACGATGGAAAGACCCTAAAAAACAAGAGAAAATTAGTGTACGAAAAATGTTGAATATAAGAAAAGAGGGATAAGCATTGGATTTTCAACAAGCAAAACGAAAAAAAGAACGTGGTCAAACTAATGAAGAATTCTTGAAATGGGTGTTCGAAGAAGTAAAAGATTTTGAACAAATCTCTATCACAGTTGAATATCCTTCTGGTTCGATAGAAACCTTTTTTAGTCAAGAAGAAAGTTTATCGTTGGTTGGAATGTTAGAAGTTGGAAAACAACAAATATTGACAGATATGCAATATTAGGCATAATTACTAGGCTTTTTATCATCCCAGCGACAGGGTTATCATGCATGATTGAGATTGAAGGGGGATATTTATGACTACTAAAGCACGACTTGGTAATCAGCATCCTACTCAATCGGTAATATTGCCATATGACAAATCTCTATATCAAGAAGCGGTTGATTATTATCAGCGGACGGGTCGTAAATGCTACGAATGGCAAGTAAATATGCTAAAGGCGATCATGGCTATTGATGATGATGGATTATGGGTTCACCAAAAATTTGGATTTTCTATACCTCGTCGGAATGGTAAAACGGAAATTGTTTACGATCTCGAAATATGGGCGTTGGAAAATGGACTAAACGTCTTGCACACGGCTCATCGAATCAGCACGTCTCATTCTTCATTTGAAAAACTCAAAAAATATCTTGAAGAATGTGGTTATGTGGAAGGAACAGATTTCAATTCGATTAAAGCTAAAGGACAGGAACGGCTAGAGTTATATGAAACAGGTGGTGTGATCCAATTTCGGACTAGAACATCTAGCGGTGGGCTTGGTGAAGGCTTTGATTTTCTGGTTATTGACGAAGCCCAAGAATACACAACTGAACAAGAGTCAGCCTTGAAATATACCGTTACTGACAGCGAAAACCCGTTGACTATTATGTGCGGAACTCCGCCAACACCCGTTTCAAGTGGTACAGTGTTCACTAATTATCGCGAGAACACGTTATTTGGGAAATCAAAGTATTCAGGCTGGGCAGAATGGTCGGTTGATGAAATCAAAGATATTCATGACGTGGAAGCTTGGTATAATTCCAACCCTTCAATGGGATATCATTTGAATGAACGAAAAATTGAAGCCGAACTCGGTGAAGATAAGTTAGATCATAATGTTCAGCGACTTGGATACTGGCCAAAATACAACCAAAAATCAGCCATATCAGAAGCTGACTGGCAAGCACTAAAAGTGAATGCTTTGCCTGTATTGAAAGGTCCGTTATACGTTGGAATTAAATACGGAAACGATGGAGCGAATGTCTCGATGAGTATTGCTGTGCGAACTTTGTCCGGAAAAATATTCGTTGAAGCTATCGACTGTCAATCAGTCAGAAATGGAAATCAATGGATCATCAATTTTCTTAAAAAAGCCAATGTAGAGAAAGTGGTGATCGATGGAGCAGGTAGTCAAAATATCCTTGCTGAAGAAATGAAGGATTTCAAACTAAAAGAGCCCATTTTACCAAAAGTATCAGAAATCATCACTGCCAATTCACTTTGGGAGCAGGGGATTTTTCAAAAAGGAATCTGTCACTGCGATCAACCATCGCTGACACAAGTCGTTACGAACAGTGAGAAAAGAAATATTGGTTCAAACGGTGGGTTTGGTTATAAATCGCAATTTGAAGATATGGATATCAGTCTTATGGATAGTGCGCTTTTAGCACATTGGGCTTGTAGTATCAACAAACCTAAGAAAAAACAACAAATTAGGTATTAAACGATTATCAATTTTGATAGTCGTTTTTTTAATACACAAAATTACCGAACTGCCGGGCAAGCAGGAGAAAGGATTTTTATCATGACATTTAAAATAATTGAAACACAAGAGGAACTGGACCGAATTATCCAGGAGCGATTGAATCGTGAGAAAGAGAAATTTGCAGATTACGATGCAATTAAGACACACAATGCGGAATTAGAAAATGAAATCGGTACTTTGAAATCAACCATCGAAGAAACAAACGCTGCTACAAAGACTCATGAGCAAACAGTGGCTGATCTAAATAAAAAAATTGCTGAATATGAAACGGCAAGCTTGCGAACTAGAATCGCATTGCAAAACGGATTGCCCATTGATTTAGCGGATCGATTGGTCGGAGATGATGAAGAAAGTATCAAAGCTGATGCAGAACGTTTGGCTGGATTTGTCGGCAAAAAGCAACAAACACCTCCACCTATGAAAAGCACTGAAAAACCTTTGGAAGAAGGAAAAGATGTATCATACAAAAACTTAATTGAAAATCTTAATTTAGAAGGAGAATAATATTATGGCAACTTTATCAAAAGGAAGTTTATTTGATCCAGAATTAGTATCAGACTTAATCAACAAAGTAAAAGGAAAGAGCTCGTTAGCTACGCTTTCTCAACAAAAACCAATCCCATTTAATGGTCAAAAAGAATTCACTTTTACGATGGATTCTGAAATTGATATCGTGGCAGAAAATGGACAAAAAAGCCATGGTGGTGTTTCGCTTGCACCAGTAACTATTGTTCCAATCAAAGTTGAATATGGCGCTCGTATTTCTGATGAATTTATTTATGCTTCAGAAGAAGAACAAATTGATATTGTCAAAGCATTCAATGATGGGTATGCTCGCAAGCTTGCACGTGGGCTAGATTTAATGGCATTTCATGGAATTAACCCTCGTTCCGGTACGGCATCAGCTATTATTGGCGACAATCATTTTGATAGCAAAGTAACTCAAACCGTTGATTTTAATGCTGCGGATCCAGATGCAAATGTTGAGGCTGCTGCTTCATTAATTCAAGGTGCAGAAGGTGTGATCTCTGGTATGGCGATGGACCCTCAATTTTCATCTGCTTTAGCGGCTTATAAAGTGAATGGCGTCAAACAATTCCCAGAATTAGCATGGGGAGCAAACCCAGGAACTGTACGTGGTATTCCTACTGATATCAATCGGACTGTATCAAATGGTAAAGATGATTTAGTAGTAATTGGTGACTTTGCTTCAATGTTCCAATGGGGATATGCAAAAGAAATTCCGCTGGAAGTTATCAAATATGGCGATCCTGACGGTAGTGGAAAAGACTTGAAAAATTATAACCAAGTATACTTACGTTCTGAAACTTACTTAGGTTGGGGGATTATGGATGGTAATAGCTTTGCTCGTGTTATTAAACCAGTCGAAAGTGGAGGCGGAGAATAATGGAATATAAGAATACGAAAACAGGGGCTACGTTCAGTAGCCCTTGTGTCATTTCTGGTGGCGACTGGGTTCTTGTTGAAGATAGCAAAAAGACAGAACAGTCTAAAAAAGAAATGGAAAAACAAGAAAAGCAAGATCCACCAGAAGACAAAGTGAGAGAAGTTGCTGAAAAGCAAGTCGAAGAAGACAAAACAGGCGATCCAGCTTTTGACTCAATCACTGTTCCTCAAATCAAGCAAGAACTAGATGCTTTTGGTATTAAGTACAGTGCCACTGCTAAAAAACAAGAGTTGTATGACTTAATGATGGCGCAAGGGAAGTGATCAAATGCAACCTTTTGCAACAATTGAGGATCTAGAAAATCTATGGCGTGTATTAAAGCCTGATGAAATCGAACGTGCCAAGCAACTACTTGTCATTGTTTCTGACTCGCTACGTGAAGAAGCCGGACGAGTGGGTAAAGAATTAGACACGATGATCAATGAAAAGCCACCTTATTTCACCAATGTAGTGAAGTCAGTGACGGTTGACATCGTTGCGCGAACACTTATGACGTCAACTGACCAGGAACCGATGACCCAAACGACAGAAAGTGCATTGGGCTATTCCTGGTCTGGCTCTTATTTAGTACCTGGTGGTGGCTTGTTTATCAAGAACACAGAACTAAGCCGTTTAGGCTTGCGACGCCAGCGATATGGGGTGGTTGATTTTTATGTCCAAGATTAAAGGGATGACTATTATTCTTGTCGATAAAACTGAAACAGGAACAGATCCATTTGGCAATCCTGTTTATGAGGACCGAGAAATCGAAATTGAAAATGTCCTAGTCAGTCCTACTTCGTCTGATGATATTGTTAACCAATTGACACTAACCGGTAAAAAAGCCGTTTATACGTTAGCTATTCCTAAAGGAGATACACACGAATGGGAAGACAAGGAAGTCAAATTCTTTGGTAAACGATGGCGTGTATTTGGAATACCGCTCGAAGGGATTGAAGAACTCATTCCGCTTGATTGGAACAAGAAAGTGATGGTGGAGCGTTATGGCTAAAAATAAATTCAAGCTCAATTATTCCGGAGTCGGTCAATTATTGAAATCGGCTGAAATGCAAGGTGTATTGACTGAAAAGGCAACCGCCATTAAGAATCGTGCGGGAGAAGGATACGCACAAGATGTATATGTCGGGAAAACTCGTGCAAATGCGATGGTCTATGCTGATTCTTACAAAGCAAAAAGAGACAACATGAAAAATAATACGTTACTGAAGGCGGTGCGTTAAATGATTGAGATCGTTATTAAGCAATATCTCGATAGTCATTTATCTGTACCGTCTTTTTTAGAACAAACAGGGAAAATGCCAGATAGTTATGTTTTATTCGAGAAAACAGGAAGCTCAAAACGTAATTATCTTCCTTCGTCTACATTTGCTTTTCAAAGTTATGCGGAATCGATGTATAATGCCGCAAAATTAAATGAAGAACTGAAAGAAGTAGTTGAAAACATGATTGAACTTGATGAAATCAGCAATGTTCAATTAAACAGCGATTACCCTTTTACAGATACGACAACGAAAAAATATCGATATCAAGCAGTCTTTGATATCAATCATTATTAGGAGGGAAACAGATGTCAAAAACAGAAAATGTATCTACGGCAAAACCCAAAATTGGTGGCGCAATTTATTCTGCGCCATTGGGAACTACTTTACCTACTAATGCTATTGCAGAATTAAATGAAGCATTCAAAAGTTTGGGATATATCTCAGAAGATGGGTTAAAGAATAATAATACACCTGAAACAGACGCAATCAAAGCGTGGGGTGGTGATACAGTTGATGTTGTGCAAAATGAAAAAGCAGATACTTTTAGTTATACATTGATTGAAGCGTTGAATGTCGATGTATTAAAGGAAGTATATGGGGGAAATAATGTTTCAGGTAGTCTAGAAACAATGATTACTATTAAGGCAAATTCTACACCATTAGAAGCACATAGTTTAGTTGTAGATATGGTTTTAAAAGCGGGTATATTAAAACGTATTGTTATCCCAAATGCTACGATTTCAGAGATTGGAGAAATTAACTATGCAGATGAAGATGCCATTGGATACGAAACTACTTTAACGGCTATGCCAGATGAAAATGGTGATACTCATACCGAATATATCCAAAAACCTACCAATTCAACTAATATATTAAATGAAGGAGTTGTAAAATAATGAAGGGGAAAACTAAATCAGGATTTGAGTATAAAATTTCGAAAGAACGTTTAGATAACTATGAATTATTAGAAGCTATCATTGAGCTAGAAACCAATCCATTAACTCTTTCTAAAGTAGTTATTATGCTTTTAGGTAAAGAACAAACTGAAAAATTAAAAGATCATTTACGGACAAAGGCTGGTATTGTTCCGGCAGAAAAAATGTCAGAAGAAATTACTGAAATTTTCCAAAGTCATTCAAATACAAAAAACTCTTAGTCCTTGCTAGGATGATTTATATAGATGAAGAAGCATTAATTTGCGATTTAGCTGAGACTTATCAAATATATGACTATAAACAGTTACCACTTTTAAAGGTAGCTGTTTTTTCTTGTGGTTTAAGAGAAGATTCCAGAATCAAAATGAAAATGAGTAATCAAACTGTATCGTTTGAAACACTTTTATTAGCAGGTATCTCAGATAAATTAAGTGTTCTTCTTTGGACTAAAACGAAAGATGCAGAGAAAGGTAAAAATTTACCAAAAATGATTATGGATGGGCTTCTTCCTTACAAGAAGGAAATGAGTACAGCAGATACATCTATATTTGATTCTAGTGAGGATTTTGAGCGAAGAAGAAATGAACTAATTAAGCAATTTGATGGAGGTGGTATGTAGTGGCAACAGAACTAGGTCAAGCTTATGTACAGATCATTCCATCAGCAAAAGGTATTAGTGGAGCAATAAAAAGCCAACTTGATCCAGAAGCTTCATCAGCAGGTATCAGTGCTGGTAATAGTTTAGGAAGCAAGCTTGTTGGTGTTGTGAAAGGTATTATTGCTGCTGCCGCCATTGGGAAAACGATTGGTGCTACTTTAACCGAAGGCGCCAATCTCCAACAATCGCTTGGTGGGATCGAAACTTTGTTCAAAGGCAGTGCAGATAAAGTAAAAAAATATGCCGATGAGGCGTATAAAACTTCTGGATTGTCCGCGAATGCCTACATGGAAAATGTTACCAGTTTTAGCGCTAGTCTATTGCAATCGGTTAGTGGAGATACTGAAAAAGCTGCGGATGTCGCAAACATGGCCATGATCGATATGTCTGATAACGCGAACAAAATGGGTACGAACATGGGTGATATCCAAAATGCCTATCAAGGTTTTGCCAAACAAAATTACACGATAGAATTGATGTCCGCTGCTTAGGTGACTATGCAGATGAAAGTGTGTGAACCTTACTAAGGGTGTGAAGTTAGAATATAGCAGGAAATGGCTATTGAGATAACTTTGCTAACAGGGGAAGTCTAAAACGATTATAGCTTACGTCATGATTATCCTGTGCTAAGCTTTATACGATTTATCCAAATTATATAGACTGATAAATGACAGTTGAGAAAAATAACAGTATAAAGAAAGTTAAACGACTATGAGTTTGTTACTCAGTACTGTATCTATTAGTACGATATGGGAAGCGCACACCAACTTTAAAGGAGAATGAAAACCTATGGAAAGGTTGGCTCTTTTAAAAAGTTGAAGATATAGTCTAATCCCTTAAGGTTTATGAGAAATCATAAGCCTTTTTAAATACCGTGAAAACGGGGGTGTAAATGGTTAGATAACTTAAAACTAGGGTACGGCGGAACTAAAGAAGAAATGCAACGTCTTCTAGCTGATGCAGAAAAACTTACTGGTGTGAAGTATGATATCAGTAATTTAAGCGATGTATATAATGCCATTCATGCTATTCAAGAAAATCTAGATATTACTGGCACAACCGCAAAAGAAGCTGCTGAAACGTTTAGTGGTTCATTTGCTGCGATGAAGTCGTCGCTTTCTAATGTCTTAGGGAAAATGGCATTAGGGCAAGATATCAAACCTTCACTAAATCAGTTGGCAGAAACCACCTCAACATTTCTTTTTGGAAACTTTATTCCGATGGTCGGCAATATTTTAAAGGCTCTTCCTGGAGCGATTGTCACATTTATCAAAGCGGCCATTCCATATATGAAAGAAGGAATAAGAAATCTATTAGGATCAGTTTTAGAGCCATTTCAGGATATTGGGGAAAAGATTACGGGTTCATTTAAAGGATTTGATGAATTAGGGGATACTTTTTCAAATCTAAGTTCAAAAATTGATTTGCCAGCAACCGGTTTGAAAATTCTTCAAATATCTTTTAGTGCGTTGCTAGGTCCAGCAGGGCTAGTGTTAAAAGTAGTGGGTATGATTGCTGATGCATTTCAAAACAAAGGGATAAAAGGTGGAATGAGTCAGATTTCTCAATCATTTGAAGAATTGGCTTCTGGTATTGCTCAAAATACTCCCAAACTAGGTTATGTATTCGGTACAGCTTTAAATGGCATTCTAACAGCCATAGGTGCAACTTTGCCAAGTATTATTTCTGGTGGATTGGCGGTAATTGGTGGATTTATCACAGGAATTGTGCAAGGTCTACCACAGCTTTCGTTATCCGTAGCTCAATTAATAATGACTTTCACTAGTTCACTATTACTATTAATACCAACAATTGTTCAATCCGCTACCTCAATTATTACAGCATTTTTAGGAGCATTGACGATAGCACTTCCTCAAGTTGTAGTTGCAGGAGCTAATTTGATTAATGTTTTACTCCAAGGTATTACGCAACAATCACCAGTTCTTGTGCGGAATATGGCGGTTTTAATTGCCACGTGGTTAGCTTCATTAAATTCGTATTTACCAATGGTATTACAAGCTGGTTTTTCTTTATTAATTAATTTTTTACAAGGTATTGCCAATAATATAGGCCAAGTCACGCAACAGGCATTAAATATCATTTTGAATTTTGCACAAGTGATCGCACAAAACATGCCAACAATTGTAAATACAGCCGTTAATTTAATGGTGAATTTTACGAATACGTTAGCTTCTAGAATGCCAGATATCATCAGTACAGCCGCTAAACTGATTGTGAATTTTGTTAACGGAATCGCAAATAATTTAGGTCAGATAATTAACGCCGCTGTTAATTTAATCGTTAAATTTTTGAAAGGAATTGCCAATAAAATTCCAGATATTGTGAATGCAGCGATGGATTTAGTTGATGCAATGGTACGTGGAGTTGTGCAATCCCAAGGACGATTGATGGATGCTGTGATTAATCTTGTGAATGGTTTTGCTGATAACATTAGAAATCGCCAAGAGATCGTTAGAAATGCAGCATTTAATTTATTGGATGCTATTCTAGGTGTATTTGTTCCAGATGCTTTATTAGACGCAGGATGGGCAATTATAGAGGGTTTTCTAAAAGGATTAGAAGCAGGATTTGAAAAAGTCAAAAGTTTTGTTAGTGGGATTGCAGAATGGATTAAAGAAAATAAAGGACCGTTGAGTTACGATAGAAAGTTATTGATCCCTGCGGGTAATGCTATTATGAAAGGATTAAATGAAGGATTATTGAGTCAATTTGTCACTGTGAAGAACAGTGTTACTTCTATTGTTGATGAAGTTCAAAGAATTATTTCAGATAATATGGATATCCATCGTTTAACTGGAGGTTTATGGCATAACAAACTATCTTATGAAATCTCAGATATAGCTAGTTTTGATTTACCATTAAAAAAATTATCAAACCCATATAATACTGACTTTAGAAGTAGAAAAGACTACGGTGATACGCCAAAAGTTTATATCACTATAGAAAAAGTAATTTTATCTAATGAAGAATCTATTGAGGAAACGGCTCGAAAGCTGGCTATATTAACAGAACAACAATTGAGAGGGAGATTGGCTTGAATTTATTAAAATATCCATATTTTCAGTTTAGAGGTAAAAAATCCATTGAATTAGGAATGATCATTAGAGATGGTATAAGTTTCAATCTTCCAGAGTCGTCTTTGGAGTTCATAAATGTAGATGGCAGGAACTCGGATATTATATATGACAGAGGAAAATATAAAGATATTGAAAAAATAATACCGATGAGTATATACAGCAATCAAGAAAAAACGATGGCCATGCAGTTAAGAGAAATCGCTGCATGGCTATATTTAGATAAAGTATATTCTCCTTTGATAATTAGTGAATACGATGAATATTATTATCAAGCTTTAGGATACAGTGAGATTTCTGCGAAAGACAAGAAAAGAAATTGGCTAGATATTGATTTTATTTTTAAGTGCCAACCTTTCGTATTCCGACACGATGGGAATGAGGAAAGAGAAATTAAAAATAATGGAGTCATTATTAATCCAGAAGCTTTTGAAAGTTTACCAGTCATTACATTTAATAAAACCACTAGTACAGAAGACAGTCATATTTATATCAATGGGCAACAGTTTCAAATCGCAAAAGAGGCGGGTGAGGGAATGATCACACTTGATTGCGAAAATGGTATTGCCTATAAGAATGGTGTGAATGTTACAAAGTATTGTTTATTAAATAGTGATGGATATCAACCGTTAGTGTTAAATCCTGGAAGAAACCAAATCAGTTATACCTATATTGATCAATTAAAAATCAAACCAAAATGGAGGACATTAGCAGTATGAGTGTAATTATTTTACATGAAAAAGATGAAACGAATTGGCACTCATTAGGGTTAGGACCGTTGACTGAAGCAATTTCTCCAATGGTGACGAGAGAACGAAACGGGATTTATGAATTAACTTTTCAATACCCTGTATCTGGCAAACTTTTTAAAGAGTTAAAGAGTGGTTTTTGGATCGTAGCAGATGCAGGACCAACACACGTAGCTCGTAGTCAGCGTTTTGAAATTGCAAGAGTTACAAAGCCAATCAATGGGATCGTGACGGTTTATTGTGAACACTATCGCTATAAACTGTTGAGATCTATAGTTAAAATAGGAACAAAATTTACCGGTATTACGGCACAAGCCGCTCTTAATCAATTAGGAATACAAATGGAACCAAAAAGCGATTTTAGTTTTTATAGTGACGTCGTTACTAAATCATCTATTGATTTTTCAGATCCTTCAAAATTTCAGAATGCACAAGCTGTATTAGGTGGTGTATCTGGGTCAATTTTAGATAATTTTGGTGGAGAATATTTATTTGATAATCATCAAGTAAAATTATTATCTGAAGCAGGTAAACGAACGAATATCGTTATTGCCTACGGCAAAAATTTAACTGATATTTCACAAGAAGAATCGATTGAAAGTACGTATACCTCCGTTTATGGTTGGGCAAAAACGGGAACAGGGGAGGACGAGAAATTAATTATCCTGCCTGAAATTTATATTGATAGCGACTATGTCCATAACTATTCAGAGCGCCGTATTCAAATGGTAGATTTTAGTGACAAGGAACCCAAAGATGTTGATGAATTACGAAGTTTAGTGAAATCGTATATTAAGAATAATCGAGTGGGAATTCCGAAAGTAAGTATCCAAGCAAGTTATGTTGATCTAGCAAGTTCTACACTAGATGAACAATTAAAGAATCTTGAAATGATTGACTTATGTGATTGGATTACAATCACATTTAATCAGTTAAATATAAATACTTCTACACAAATTATTAAGACTGTTTGGAATGTAGCATTGGATCGTTATGAATCAATTGGATTAGGAGATGCTCGGACTGATTTTGCACGTATCATTGCTGAATCAAAGAATGAAACAGAAAAGATCATAGAGAAAGTTACGTGGCTTGATGAAGCACAAAAAGAAGCATCTGATATTATAAAAAATCCAGGGAAGGGTCATGTAGTTATTTATCCTTCTTTAGCAGATCCACAAGAATTTTTAATTATGGATACGACAGATGTGAAAACAGCTAAAGATGTTTGGCGCTGGAATGATGGTGGTTTAGGTTTTAGTTCAACTGGTTACAATGGGACTTATGGCCTAGCTATGACATCTAATGGGGCGATTGTTGCTGATAGGATTACTGCAGGTACATTACGAGCAATTGACATCATTGGTGTAGCTATCAGAGGTAGTTCAATAGTATCTGAAAATGGCGATAGTCAGATTGTAATTGATGATGGAGCCATTAAAAATTTATGGAAAGGAAATCTTTTTTCTGAAACGACCGGCGGCGCCTTCCGTCTGTTTAAATCCAATGGAAAAGATGTTTTAGGTGGTTTATATCGTACATTTCATGAGGCAACTAATAGAGAATATTTAAATCTATCTGCTTATCCAGGGACGGATCTATGGCTTGGTAGATATGATCGTGCTACAGATGGACATATTGGTTCTTTAAAAGTAGATGGCAATACAGGAGAAATCAGCTTGTCACAAACTACTTTAGCTACAGATATGAACGGAAATAACAAAGTTATTCGTAATATTTGGTTAACGGGATTAAAAGTCCCAAATAATTCTCCAGTTAATTTTTATTCTTCTTTAAATATGAATGGTTATCCTATCCTAAATCAATCAGATATTCGATTAAAAGAAAATATTGTTCCTTCGGAAATTGATGGGATTGAAGAAACAAAAAAACTAAATTTTGTAGAGTTTAATCGTAAACAAGATTACCAAAATAAAAATAAACAAGCACAACCAAATAAAAAAAGAGAGCTAGGATTGATTGCACAATATACACCTTTTCTGTGTTCAGATATTGATCAACAAGAAGATAACTATTTAAGAATTGATGTAAATAAACAAATCATGTTGAATAGTTTAACAAATAAGCAATTAATTCAAAAGATTGAAGTACAAGAGAAACGTATAAAAAAATTAGAAAAAATCATTGAAAGGATTGTAGAAGATGAGCAATAGAAGCATAAATTTGGATTTTTCTAAATCTCCAGTAGCACCAGTTATTATTTATGGAAGAGTTGGAGATAATGGGTTACAGACAATTACTGTACATTTGAGTAATTTTAATGAACCAATCGATTTAAGAGACGGAGTTCTTGCATTCGAGGGATTGATTTCAGACGGTCAAACAAAAATTATAGATTCCGAAGGAATCACAGCAGATCCTGAAAAGTTGCTTGAAGGGACATTTGAGTACACATTTCCTAGCGCAGCATTTTCTATGGAAGGAATATATAAACGAGCGTATTTTTCTTTTCAAAAAGAAGGTAAAAGAAATACAACCGGTGATTTCAAAGTCATTGTTTTAGGAAATACAGATATTGATGTTGAAGAGGCGGAATCGATTATCACAGAATACAATAAGTTAATTGATCAACTTCATGAACTTTATACTCAAACTGCTGAGAGAGTTACTGAAGAGTATGAGCAATTCCATCAACAGGTTACGGAAAGAATGACTGAAATCAATGAATTAATTAATAATACAAAAATAGATTTGCAAGGTTTACAAGATAAGGTAGCTGAACTGAAACATATAGTTGAAAACTTAGAGAATTTATCCGTCGTGTATAGTGATAGTATTAATTTTGGAGACTATGATTATAGTGGAAATCCCAATTTATTTAGAAATATGGACTCAAGTAACTGGATTGTTGGGACGGGAGTAACAAAAGGGAGTGAAGAAAATGCGACGACATTCACGCTTTCCGATAGCACTACAAATCCTAATGCTTATGTACAAACAGAAGTACCAATTTTGTCGCCAAATAAAAAATACACGATGAGTACCAAAGTGTTTTTAGATAATCCAGCTTCATCAAATAACTATTTGCTTTACCGCTTAAATAAACAAAGTGATTCTCTTTCTTATTTGCATATAAAGTTAAGTGATTTACCATTAAATGAGTGGGTAGAAGTAGAAACAATGGCAAATCAACATGAAGTATCGTTCGATCCTTCTGAGATAACGAGTGCCTGGTTACAATTACTATTAAATGGCTTTACAGGTACTATCAAAATTAAAAATGAACTTAAAATTGAAGAAGGTGAATCAGCTACACCATACCAGCCCAATCTATTAATTGCGCCTTTTTATCTATCAAAACAAGTAACGGGAGAAAGAATGTACAAATATTTTGGTACAGGAATTAAGGATAGTGACAATCCAAATGACTTTGTCTGGGATTTGACTTCTGAATATATAGAAGCAAATTTTGCTAAGGAAACAGAGGTGGAAACAAATACTAATAATATTGCAATGCTAATTGATGACTTAAGAGTAGTGACGGCGAATGTTGTTTGGATGAAAAATAATACTTATGTTCTAGGGGAATGGCAAGATTTATCACTAACAGAAGGTTATCAAGGAGGAGACGGAACTAGTCCTAAGTATCGAGTTGACACAATAGATGGTCATAAAAAACTATCATTTAGAGGTGCGGTAACCACAACAAGTAATACATTGCCTAGTCAAACACAACAACATATTATTTCTACATTGCCAGATGAACTCACCCCTTCTGATACTAAAATGGGCTTAGGGACAACTAATTCATTGAGTACTTCATGCAGAATAGCTGTCACTAGCGCAGGAAATCTATACGTAGGAAATGACAGTGGCAAAGATGTTAAATATTGTTATTTAGATACATTTTCATATTGGTTAGATTGAAGAAAATAAAATCATTTAGTAGCGTGCTCAAATGAGTGCGCTTTTTATTTTTATGAAAGGAAGAAAATAAGTGAATACAATGATAGAACTGTTGAAAAATCAACTTTTAAAAATGAGTCATGACGGTAGTTGGGTATTCGGTGCAATTGGTGGAGGAATTTCTTTTGTGTTTCCTGATTGGATTACGTCAAAGAAATTAGGCATTGAGCATGCAGTTGTTATTGGAATATTATTAGCAGTTTTTCTTATGGAATGGGCTGTGGGTTCTAGTTTAGCCAAATTATCGACAAGTAAAAAGAAAAATAGTACGACTCTGATCGATTCAGCTATTCGAGATTTTGTAATCTTGGTGATTTGCATGATTGCCTATGGCTTTGATTATTTGTTAGGTACTGGTTCCATTATTTTTTGTTTGTTTATCTTCGCTTTTATTTACCATAATTTCTATAGTTTGATGGCCAATATCGCTGTTTTAGGTTGGGAAGATAAATTTCCAATGTGGCTAATTAAGTGGCTAGAAGATGAAATTGAAGTAAAAAAAGAAAAATATTTCCCAACAAATCATTTACAAGGAGACGATGAAAATGAGTAAACATTTAGTAGTGTTTGGACATGGCCAAGGTGATCCCGGAGCACTGGGAAATGGCTATCAGGAAGCAACGTTTACCCGTAATATTTTAGGACCAAAACTAAAAGCATGGGCTGCAAAACTAAAAAATAATCAGATTGATTTTTACAATGAGTCTCTAGATATGTATCAACAAACAAAAGCTGGAGGTGGCGCGTATGACGTAAATGGTTATGCTTCGGTGACAGAGTTTCATTTAGATGGATCAAGCAATCCTAGCGCTGAAAATGGTCATGTGATTATCAATGCTCGATTTAAAGCGGACAGTAATGATCTTGCGATTGCAAAAGTGATTGAGAAATATGTTGGATTGTGGGGATCATCAAAGCCAACAGGAACATTTGGACGTTCAGATTTGCTAAACTGCAATGTATTTTCTAATCGTGGAATTCCATACCGCTTAGTTGAACTAGGATTCATCTCTAATGCAAATGATGTAAAGAAATTAGTTGATAACATTGATGCAGTAGCGAAAGAATTAATCGAAGCAATTACTGGTGAATCTTTGGGAGTATCTTCTTCAAACAATACAAATGCCAATAGCTCATCTAAGCCAAAAACACACGATGAATATGTGACAGAAAGCCCGATTCAGAAAGCAAATGGGCAAGAAGCCAAACTAGAATTGATGAAAGAAGTTGAGAAAGGGATTTTAACGATTCAAGGCTGGCAAGGAGCAGGGAATCACAGATACGGTTATATTTTCTTAATGGATAAACAAACAGGCAAAGAATTAGCTAGAGTTGCGACTCCTGGAATCGTTCGAGAAGATGTCAACAAACACTTAGGCGTTGCCAAGGGGTTAAAATATGGGATGAAAGGTGAGTTTGACATGAAAAAATTTGTCGGAAAGAATGTTTATATTATGTTTAGACGAACGAATGATCCAGCAGGAAATACAAAGGGTGGCCATCAAGATTTCCACTTCAAAGATTTAGCGTTGACGATTCCAAAACGATAAAAATAGCTCCTCGTTGAGGGGCAGTACATAAAAATCTATTATTTAGATTCTATAAACATGAGCCACTTATCTAACAATAAAGTAAATGTTCTGCAGAAGTACACAAATTGACAAGTATATTAAAATTTTGTTAAAATACAATTGTTTTTTATTTTTGTGTGCGGTTAATTAGAACTTACTTAAATCCTCTTATAATATTTTTGTTAATGATTTTAATAAAATGATTGGAGAGAAAATGATGGATCAAAAAGCATTTATCGAATCTATTGATTCTACAATCAATAGATTAAAAAAAGAAATTCGATTTAATAGTAGAGTGATTGGTATCGGAAATATTATAAAAATAGTTTTATCAGCTAGTATTCCAATATTAATTGATCAGGCTTCTGAACACAGGTCCTTACTATTGATTGTTTCAATTGCTTCAGCAACAATTACAATTATACAAAGTGGGATGTCTGCATTTCATTATCAAGATAAAGTACAGACTTCGACAGAGTTATTAATGAAAATCAAAAAAGAAAAGTTGTTATATATAACGAAAACATCTCCATATAATAAAACGGATGAAGAAAATTTCCATTTAATCGTTACAACCCTTCAAACTGAATTAAATGATATTATCTCTGATTTTAATCAAGTTAATAACTAAAAGTTTATTTAATTAGAAAGTAGTACAGATAGTACTAATTGTGCAATTAAGAAAAGAGATAAGATTTTACATTTTTTTAGGAATGTAGAGTCTTATCTTTTTTCTTAATGCTATAAATTAATAATAACATTATGAACAATAGATTTAAAATTTATTATCTATATTTTTTTACTTGATTTAGTTAGAAGTCAACGACTTTTTATAGGTGAATTATGAACACTGTTCGAGAGTCATTTGTCAATAGCAACTCTCATACCGGTTGACTTTATAAAAAAAGCTCCTCATTGACAAATTTAAATATTATTATATACAATATGCGTGTTATCTCATGCTTAATAATAAAATATTATCCCACTTTTAGCTTTGAGATAACAGGATTGTTGTCACAATGTTATCCATTCCTTTAAGTAAATCACCTAATTATTACTTGTGGCAACAACCTGTACCATTAGCTCAGTTGGTCAGAGCAGACGGCTCATAATCGTCCGGTCGTAGGTTCGAGTCCTACAGGGTACATAAATTTACTATAATCACTGTAGAAAAATGTTATTGACAGTACTCTATATATTTCATAAAATGTTTTGTAGTATTTTTTAGTTAGGAGAATATCATGGATTTTTTTAGATTGAAAAATGCAATATGTGATATTAATAAATTACATAAAGAAATATCTAGAGTATATCTTATTGATAATTCTTTTAACTTAAAAAGTATTTGTGTGAAAGATGTAGTGGAAAATAGTTCCAAAATTTCTAAAGAGTTTTTAGATTATATAGATGAATATTATATTGGATTAAATACGGCTCTAATTTCATCTAATTTTGAATATGATTATTCAGAATGGGACGCACGGATTAGAATTAAGCAAAAAGAGTCAGTTATAAATAAACTTCATCATTATCTATGCAATCATAACAACGGAGAGAGCCCAATTCAAAAATGTTTAAATGATTTATTAGGATTTAGGTTAATTATTGATGATTTTAACTTTAATTCTTTAGACATTCAAAATTTTTTAGAAGATATAAAATATGAACAAAATTTGATGAAGTGGTATACTAGAAATAAAGAGGATTATAAAGGAACGCATATTTATTTTAAAAATGTAAGTAATTTCTATTTTCCTTGGGAATTACAAATATGGAATACAGCCTATGCTCGTAGTAATGAAATTTCTCATGAGATACATAAGGCTAAACGTAACTATATTATTTGGCCAGAGCAATATAAGACAGCTAGTTTAAAGGAGGAAGAATAATGGCGTATCATTTTATTGCTATAGCAAGTTATTACGCTGGAGGTAAAAGGATAGGTTGGCACTATGCTTCTAATGACAATCTAGATAAAGCTATTATTCAAGATTTTTTTGAACAAAGCCAGTATAGGTTGTCTAAAAGTGAGTTTGGTATTCACAAACTAATTACTGAAGATAAAACTTGGAAAAGTGTTATAGAAAAAGATTCTTTTTTTAGAGATATATCAATAATCGAAGATATGGATGATTTTTTTGATTTGCTTAGTGCGGATAAAAAGATGCACGTTGAGGATGTTGCTAAGTTTTTCTTGTCAATAGAATCCATAACTAATTTGAAACTGCAAAAACTAATTTATTTTGCATATGCAACTTATTTAAAAAATACGGGTAAAAAATTATTTGAGGAGCACATTGTTGCTTATAAGTATGGTCCTGTAGTTGAAGAGGTTTACCAATTATACAAGGGATATGGAAGAGAAAAAATTGAACAAGAAACTGAAAAAAAATTCATGCTTAAAGATATAAGAGTTCCTTTGGTATTTGCTAAAATCGCATTGAATGAAGATGCGGTTGAAATATTAGCATCTTTAGCAGAAACAGTTCAAAAGTATTGGAATTTAAGTGCTTCTCGACTGGTTGAAATTTCACATGTTGATGGTGGACCATGGGATTTAACTTATGATGAGTTTTCAAGAAGTAAAGTGATTAAGGATGAGTTTATAAAAGAATATCATTATAAAGAATTAGAAAAATTGAATTAAATTTTCAAGATATAAATACCAATTATTCAGCCACCTTCGGGTGGTTATTTTTTATATCAGCTATAACAAAATTGAATAAAAAAGCTTAGTTTCATAGATTATAATTATATTGTGCTATATAATTAAAAAAATATTATATGTCGTGTTCGCATTATATCCTTCAATATGTAGCACAGAGCAAATGTCGAGGTAAAATTCTTCACACTCTTACCAGATCTTCTGGTATTTACCTCGACTCTTTGCCTCTTGAAGCTACTCGACAGAGTAGCTTTTTTAGTATTGATTTTTTACAGGATGAGATTATAATAATCGTAATAGCTGATGAATCAATTTCCCAATCTTTTTACGCATTTAAACAGCGAAGCGTCTTCGGACGCTTCTTTTTTGTACTGCAATCAATATTTATATTTGTATCACCTCTAGATAGTTTCTTTGTATAAAAAAACGACTCATAATGAGTCGTTTAATAGATCAGAGTGATAAATCATTAATTTCTTTAAATTCTTTATCAAGTTCTTTTTCATCATATTTATCATATTTATCAGCTTCATGAAGGATTTTTTTTATTTCATGAATCACCTTACGTTCAACTAACCATTTTTTAAGCTTATGTTTTTTTTCTGGATTTTCAGATAACGTATCAAGTTCGCTTAATTCTATATCCAGTTTATTGATTGCAGCAACGATTTTGTTTAGAACTTTTTCTTCTTTGTTTTCTAAATTTGACATTTATCTTCACGCCCTCTTTATTTAGTAATTTAAGTATAGAACTTTAATATAGTTTATACAAATAAAAATACTTCTTTGTGCATGATATACTTTTCTTTTGATATATGAAAGGGTTAGGAGTAATATGAACATGAACAGAATAATATTTAGGAGGAATAAACTATGTGTACGTCTATTACTTATGTAACAAGAGATCATTATTTTGGGAGAAATTTTGATTATGAAATATCTTACAATGAAGTAGTCACTATTACTCCAAGAAATTATAAGTTAAATTTTCGAAAGGTAAATGATTTGGACACTCATTATGCAATGATTGGTATTGCCGCCGGTATAGTAGCTGACTATCCTCTTTATTACGACGCCACAAATGAAAAAGGATTGAGCATAGCTGGGCTAAATTTTTCTGGGTATGCTGATTATAAAGAAATACAAGAAGGGAAAGATAATGTATCTCCGTTTGAATTCATCCCTTGGATTTTGGGCCAATGTTCAACTGTAGATGAAGCAGAGAAATTGTTAGAAAATATCAATTTAGCAAATATAAATTATAGTGATGAGCTTCCATTGTCTCCTTTACATTGGTTATTAGCTGATAAAGAAAGATCAATTGTAATCGAAAGTATGAAAGATGGCCTTCATATATATGATAACCCTGTGGGCGTTCTTACTAATAATCCATCATTTGATTATCAATTATTCAATTTAAATAATTATCGTGTCTTATCGAGTGAAACTCCAAAAAATAATTTTTCAGATCAAATTAATTTGAATGCTTACAGTCGCGGTATGGGTGGGATAGGATTACCTGGAGATTTATCCTCAGTTTCTCGTTTTGTTAAAGCAACTTTTACGAAACTGAACTCAGTATCCGGTAGTTCAGAATCAGAAAGTGTTAGTCAATTTTTCCATATCTTAGGTTCAGTAGAACAACAAAAAGGTTTATGTGATGTGGGTGATGGAAAATATGAATATACAATTTATTCTTCCTGTTGCAATGTTGATAAAGGAATCTATTATTATCGAACCTATGAAGACAGTCAAATTACTGCTGTGGATATGAATAAGGAAGATTTAAATGGTGAGAAATTGATTAGCTACCCAATAATAGAAAAGCAGCAAATAAAATATGCTAATTAATAATTCGGATATTCTTATTTACAGTAACTTTGAATTTCAATAAAAATATAATATTTAATACTTAACTATAATAGCTGATGAATCAAATTACCAATATGTTTATCGCTCTAAACAGCGGAGCGCCTTTGGGCGCTTCTTTTTTTATGTAACGCTCCACGTTGGATGAAGTTTTTTTACTCAGGAATTTTAAAGTTAAACACCACTTTCTTTAGTAAAGTTATGATGATGTCCGTTCATGCTATTCGAAAGAGTAGCTTTTTTTGTATTGTTTTTTTACAAAAACTATATAAGCTAAGCGTAATAGCTGATGAATTAAATCCTAGTCTTTTTACAAATCGAAACAATGGGATATAATCGGGTGATTCTTTTTTATATCCATTATATGTAAATAAAGATATTCAAATTCAATTTGACAGTAGTGAAACATGTTCGATAAAATAATTATATTATCGCATGTTCATTATACCCATTGTTAATCACAATCTAAGTTACTGCGATAATAGGTTTGTTGTCACCAACTCTTTCTTTTAAAATGAATAAGCAAATAAATGGTGGCAACAACCTGTACCCTTAGCTCAGTTGGTCAGAGCAGACGGCTCATAACCGTCCGGTCGTAGGTTCGAGTTCTACAGGGTACATACTATAGTAATTTAGTTAGTTCTGTGCTAGAATTTTTTTGAAGAATATCATACAAATCAACGTTTAGTTTTCATTGCCACTCATTTGAGTGGCTTTTTGACTTATATCTTCTTGGTTCAATAAAATATTTTACATAATCGTAATGTTGTCCATCATTGTAACCAAGGTAACCATTAGGGAGTAGTTAGCGATATACGTATTAAGGATGTTTATTCTATAAAAATTCTAGAATGAATAATCTATAATATATTTTATTTTAAGTATTGCAATTCATAAAAAAAACTATCAAATTAAATATAATAAAGTAATTATATCATAGATTTTGTTATTGAGATTGATATCGTAAATATATCCATTGAAATACTAAAGTTATTATTATTACAAAGAAGGTGTATATTATGTTTAGTACTTGGGAAGAACTTTATAACCAACTGATACAACAGGTGGGGCCAATTACTCCAGTTCCAATTCCAGGGGTAGTTTCTCCTTTGCCATCAGCACCTTGCTAAAATAATATAAATTTTATATCTATTTTAGTAGTAATAAAAATGAACAGAAAGAGATAGATTCTTTCTGTTCATTTTTACATAATGGGAATTAATACAATATTTTAATCGGAATATATTAATTAATAGTATTATTAGACTGGGTTACTTTTTTGAAATCGATTCTGACCGAGAAATAACTTCTTTCTCTTAACTCAGTTGATCAGAACAGACGGTTCATAACCTTTCTATTTGTTACTGTAAAAATTGAGAAAATATACACTGAAATTTTAAAAAAAGTGGTCATAGGTTATTTAAACGATGAAGAAGGATACAGCTCTGTTAGTATAGATCATAGAATGATTAATTAATAAGTTTGATCACATAATCAGCATGGATATCAAGAATTAGTGAGTGCGGCGAAGGTACACTACAGATTTTAAATTACATACTAACAAAATATCTTAGTATTCTGTTTTTTATATTTATTATTTTTTTGGTAATAACAGCACAACTATTTTTCATTTTGGTACCATTATAAAAAAATAAATAGGAAGTGTTTATAAATATGAATGATAATGGAAAAGAAGAACTTTTATTAACAGTTGCGAAGATTAAAAGACAAGAGTTTGTTAATTCTGAAAAGTACGCTTCATTTTTATTAAGGATTTTTAGTCAATTACTAAATTTAGATAGTTCACATTATAAACCTAAAGATTGTACTGAATATAAACCTAATATTGAGTTATTATCAATCTATAAGGATTATTTAACAATAAGTGAAGAGAAATTTCAAAATAGAGATATAGTAAAACTTAAACAATCGTTGGATGACAGTTTATATGCTTCTATTGAACCCGAGTTATTACAATTTAAATTAAAAAAATTAATATCAAATGATGAAGATAGTTTTTTGATTTTACCTCTAACTACAGCATTTTATTTTAAAGATAAAAAAAGTTTTAGATTGCATGAAATTGGAGTAATTGCTAAAAGAAAAGAAAATATGCTTCAGATTGAAATTATTGATAAGTCTACTATAAGTATAGAAAGTCGAAAGAACGTGTGTGATCATGTATATAATTCACATATATATCAAGATAAAAAGGGCATCGTTAGTTATGTTTATGAAATAGAAGAAACTAAGGTTCTTGAACTAGCTAAAATTTTATATTTGGGATTAATTAACCCTAAGAAACAAGTATCTTATATGGTAGATTTAGACGGCTATAAGCAGGAAGTAATTTTAACAAAACTTAGTGAAATGGCTATTAATGAATATTACGGAGAAAGGGTTGGTACGTATCAATATTTATTAGGCAACTGTTTAGCTAAAGAATTAGAAGCATCGATAAAGTTTTCTTTAGGCCAAGAAAGATATTCTATTTTATCTAAAATTAAAACTAATTATAAAGAATCAGGAGATCAATTTACATTTTTACGTGAAGTTAAACTACCTCACACAAAATCATCTAGGGAGATTTATTTGGAGTTATCAGCGATTTTATTAGATAGGTTTGAGCAATTGAATTTTAATAAGGAAGTTTATACACCATGTATAATAGATATGTTTAATACGTATTTATATTTAAAAAATTGTCGAGCAAAAGATACTGTTAAAAAGAAGTTACAAACAATTTTATCAAGATCAGTTTTTGAAAAAATGAATGATCATGTTCCTAAATTATCAGATGATCCTATTTGTGCTGAAAAATTGAATCCTGATTTTAAAAATATCGATTTACTAAAAAAAGAATTAGCGCAAATTTCTTATTATCCACATGCTTTAACTATGATGAAAAAAGAAATACACAAAAATAAAGAATACAGTGAAAAAACAATGTTTGATGCTCTTCATAAGTAGAATGTATTTACACATAAATGATTATATTTTGTCTATTATTAAAAAATGGGAAAATATTAATTTTAGTTGTAGTAAAATCAACATTGTCGTCCTGTTATACACTCTTAAATTATATGATGAGAACTACCCGTTCCAGGATATCTATAAAAATAGTCTATTTATGTGTATGAAAAAAATTTTTTCAGTAACATGAATAATAAAATTAAAAAAGGAAGTAGTAATTTGAGCTTATTTTTTGCAATTCTATTTTTTTCTTTAGCATTTATAGTTTTGATTCATGGGATAATAAAGAATAAAAAAGTTCTTTTCCCTTTTGTAACTTTCGTTATTTTAGGAATATGTTTCTTTGTAAATTTTACTATAGATATTTTAGACTTTGATGATGACATTTCTTTTGAAAGAGAATGGCAATTCGAGGATTAAATAAAAAAAAGATATGTACGAGCAAAAAGCAATTTGTCCGGGAGAATTTTGGTGTGATATTGGTGTGATATTATATTATTGCATGGGATAAATATTTATATAGCAACTTTCATTTTGAGCGCCATCTATCGTTTGGCAAAGTAAATCATCTTTATTCGTACTTCAACATTCATTACAAAAGTCAGAAATAGTTGTACGCCTATCTTAGATATAACATGATAAAATCATTAGGCAACAAATGACAAAGACTTGAGTGACACCTGGCCTTCAGAGAATTGGGCTTCTCTGAAGGCTTTTTTTGGATTCCAAAAAGCGGATATGTTAATAAATGAATAAACGTCTTCCTGACTAGTCATTTGTTTATTTGTTAGTTAAAGTTGTAAAGGTTATTTACATTTTCTTGTTATTCTATTAATATAATAAGTGTATACAAATTTTTGGGGGGGTGAAATGAATATGCCTAAATACATCGAAATTGCTCGTTCTTTGAAAAATAAGATTATCGAGGGTGAATTTAAAGAAGGCGAGCTATTACCAAACCAAGAAGCATTGGCAAAAACCTATAATACGAGTCGAGTAACTGTCAGAAAAGCGATACAGTTATTGATTGATGAATCTTTGCTTTACACAAGACGGGGATCGGGGACATATGTTAGGAGCAACATAAAAAAGGACAATGAGAGTGTGACCCAGATCAATAGCGTATTTGGGACTTCTGCTCAAGAAGGGACGGCGGTGACTAGTAAAATCATCCGCTTTGATGTGCGTTTTCCCACTTCTTATGAGTCTGAAGAATTGAAAATAAAGGCGACTGATCCGGTCTATGATATTAAACGAGTGAGATATGTCAATGAAGAGGCGAGAAGTATAGAGACATCTATCATGCCTCTTAAGTACATCAAAAATTTGGACGAAGAGATTTTAAAGGGGTCCATCTATAACTATATCAGAGAAGAGTTAGGTTATGTGGTTAGTGCGGCCCGTCGAGTGATCATTGCTTCAAAGGCAAATCATTTAGATAGTGAAGAGTTTGAGATCGAGGTAGGCGACCCGATTTTGGAAACCAATCAGATCGTCTTTTTTGATGATGGTACGCCGTTTGATCTATCTAAGACAAGATATCCCTATACGTCAGGAAAAATAGTAGCAAACATCAATTAGATCATAATGTTTAACAGACTGTGCTTGTCACGATCAAGTGTGGTCTTTTTTCTTTCGTCGACAAATAAGTATATACTAATTTTGATTATGTATTTACAAAAGTTATTGCAGGTGATATTCTGTATTAGAAGTTGATATACAACTTTAGACAATTCAGGAGGCATAAATAAATGGATGAGAAAAAAAGGGAAGCTTTGATGGGAAGATTTGTTTTAACAGCTCAAAAAATCGGCAATCAAATTTATTTAAGAACACTGCGTGATTCATTTGCTACTATCATGCCTTTATTTATTTTAGCAGGTATTGCTATTTTAATTAATTCGGTAGTGTTAGATCCGTCAGGTTGGTTCCAAAATATGATTAGCGCGGACACAATGGCATCTTGGCAAAACTGGGGATCGATCATTACGAACTCGACCCTTAATATCACTGGGATTATTCTTGTACTCACCATTGGCTATTTCTTGTCAAAAAATAGAGGGTTTGATAATCCAATCGGCGTTGTGATCGCTGTTGTTCCAGCATTTTTGACGTTACTCCCAACAATGATCGAGACAACACCGATCAATGCGGAAACGGCTGTGGAAATCAGTGGAGTCATCAGTTACGGAAATATTGGTTCAAAAGGAGTATTTGCTGCAATCATTACTGGATTATTGGCAACAGAGCTATACATTCGTCTGACACGTTCTAAAAAGTTGCAAGTCAACTTAGGAGATAGTGTTCCGCCAGCAGTAGGAAAATCTTTTAACACGATGTTCCCATTGATCATTGTCGTTTCATTGTTTGCCTTTGCTTCATTTTTGATCCAACTAACAGGAAATGATTTTATGAGAATCATTGAGCAATTCATCCAAGAACCGTTACGTGGTGTAGGTACTTCATTTATTGGTTACTTATTTTTAGTTTGTTTTGGCAACTTACTATTTTCTTTCGGTATTCACCAATCTGTCATCACTGGTCCGATCCTAGATCCATTATTGATGGTAAATATGAATGAGAATATGGCAGCTACTGCGAATGGTGAGGCTGCTCCTCACATCATCAACTCAGCGTTCCACCAAGTATATGGCGCTTTGATGGGGGGAACTGGTTCGACCATTGCTTTAGTGATAGCAATATTGATTTTTAGTCACTATCAAGCATATAAAGATTTATCTAAGTTGGCGTTAGGCCCTAATATTTTCAACATCAATGAACCTGTGATTTTTGGATTACCGATCGTCTTCAACTTACCGATGATCATTCCTTTTGTATTATCACCGATCGTAGGTACGACCATTGGCTATTTAGCAACATCGATGGAACTAGTTAATCAATGTGTGGTTCCAATTCCATGGACGACACCACCATTTTTAAGTGGATTTTTAGCAACAGCAGGTGATTGGCGAGCAATTGTTGTTCAAGCAGTTATTATCGTTGCGTTAGTCTTCTTCTATCTTCCATTCTTGAAAATCAGTGAACGGGTTGCTCGTATAAATGCTGAGATGAGTCTTTCTTAAACGATTGCTAAAGGGAAATAGACAAATGATAAATAGAACGATGATTGGGATGATAAGATGGTAAAGGAAAAATTTTTCTGGGGAGATTCCTCCTCAAGTATGCAAACTGAAGGTGCTTGGAAGGAAGGCGGAAAAGGATTGTCTGTTTATGACGTTCGTGAAGCGACTGAAACTACTTCAGATTGGAAACATGGGATTGATCGCTATCATAGATATGAAGAAGATCTTGATTTGATGCAAGAAATGGGTATGAATTTTTATCGCTTTCAAACTTCTTGGTCACGTGTCAATCCTACAGGTGATGGAGCATTCAATGAAGAGGGTCTCTTATTTTATGATCATTATATCGATGCGATGCTAAAACGGAATATTGAACCCATGCTATGTCTCTATCATTTTGATATGCCACTCCATCTTGCACAAAATTACGATGGTTTTATGAGTAAACACGTCGTAGATGCTTTTGTGGAATATGGGAAAAAAATGGTGGATCGTTACAAGAATAAAGTCAAGTATTGGGTAACTTTCAATGAACAAAACTTGTATTCAACACCGTTGGCACTATTATACGGGGGAACATTGAATACTGAAAATACAACGGATAACATTCATCAAATCGCGCATAATATCATGGTCGCACATGCCAAAATCGCCAACTATATCCATGAAACGACAGATGGACAAATCGGTGGGATGTTAGCCTATTCCAATATGTACCCTGCGACAAATCACCCCAAAGATGTATTAATTGCGAGAGAATGGGATGAGTTTATCAACCAGAATCTTTTGGATGCTTTTTGTGGGCGTAGTTATTCGAAACAAGTTTTGACGTTTGAAAAACAGTATTTGAATGTAGACATGACAGAGGAAGAACTTACTGAAATCGGAAGACTAACAAGTGATTATTTAGCGTTCAGTTACTATTGTACAGGAAGTATCAGTCATAAAAATATTCCAGCAGACGTTGCACCAAATTATTATTTGACGTATGGTGAAGTAGAAAATCCATTTGTTTCGATGAATGACTGGAATCTAGGAATTGATCCTCTTGGCTTTAGAGATATCATCAACAAGATGTATCAAAAATACAATCTACCGATTTTTCCCGTTGAAAATGGGATAGGCACGCAGGAAAATTGGGATGGCCATACACCTATTGAAGACGACTACCGCATTTATTACCATGAACAACATATTAAAGCAATGAAAGATGCAATGAGCATTGACGGCTGTGAAGTACTAGGTTATCTTGGCTGGGGATTAATTGATCTACCTAGCTCAAAAGGTGATATGGAAAAAAGATACGGGATGGTTTACGTCAATAGAGGAAATCATGATCTACGTGATATGAAACGCATACCTAAAAAAAGCTTCTATTGGTTCAAGGAATTTCTTCAAAAAGAGCAAGGCTGATAGGATGAGTAAATAATAGCAAAATAGATAGTTGCATGTATTCGCTGGATCAAGTGGATACATGCAGTTTTTTTTGTATATTCTTATTTGTTTGAAGAGTTAAGTGATGAATCAATAATACAGTTAGTCTGCTGAATGTTCACAAGCGACTATCTAGGCGGGATTTTTTACTTTATAGTTTGAAGGAAATACTTTTTTTATTTTCAAAAAAAAATTGATTCATTCTTTCGACATTTATCCAATAGAATAATTATTAAAGGGGGGAATTACGATGGAACACGAAACATTGGAAGGGCTTAGAGAAAGAAAACAGCGTAAATTAGCATCAGTTAAAGAGCAAGCATTAAATGAAGTCGACAGAAATAAAGAAGTAACTAAAGATAGTAAAGAAGTATTACACAGTGGTGATTCTCAGACTATTGTGCAAAGCGAAAAAAATAAAGAGAGATAAATTTTCAAAAATCTAGAATATGAATAGAAGAGACTTGGACGTCCCGCCATCCTGTTCGATTGATACTACTTTCTAGATTTGTATGGTCACAGTGAATCTTAGAAACCAAACTTCTTCGAAAGAAAGGAGAGCGTGATGAGAGAAAAAGATCTAGAAAAGTTAAAAGAGAAAAGAAGACAAAAAATCGAGGGTATCAAACAACGTTCTTTTACAGAAATCAATAAAATCAAAGAGAAAAATATGAAGAAACTTAAACTAGAAAAAATGGACTTTAAAGAAAAAAGAACAAAAGATCAAAAAATGAAGGCTATGTATTATAAAATTTTAAGTCTCTAGAAGCGTTTTTGCATAAGTCGTCAACAATGCACAATCAGCCTCCACACCCAAAATTCTTCAAGTTTTGGATGTGGAGGCTCTTTGTGATGATCGTAAGTTTAAGATAAAACAGCTGCAGCAAGTGCCTGTTGTACAGCGATGATATTCTTATCTTTTCTAAATTGTAACGATTCAGCGGGTAATTCTGCGCTAGAGATCCAAATTTTCAATTCGGCATCTAAATCAAAATGCCCACTTGTTTCAATCGAAAAGCGTGAAATCGAACGGTAAGGGATCGATTTATATTCGCTTTTTTTACCGGTCATTCCTTGTTTATCGACGATAATCATCCGACGGTCGGTAAAAATAATCAAATCACGTACTAATTTGAACGCTAACTCTACCTGTTCCATTGGAATCAGGATTTCTTGAACTTCTCTTGTGATATTGGTTGTATCTTTTTGGGTAGCATTTCCCATCAAGCCATCAAATAGTCCCATAAAAGCACTCCTTTAGTCGTAGGATAAAATTATAGTGATACTTCTATTTCATTGTAACAAAGGTTTTGAATGAACGATCAATTTATTCTTCAAAAGAACGAAAAAATTGAAGATGTAGGTCTAAGTTGGATCGATTCATACTAAACAGATGGTTTGAGCTTTGACTTTATTAGTGTTACGGTTGTTATGTAATTAAGAATAGAGGAGGAAAACTATGGGGAAATATGATTTACCGCAAGTAGAAACTCATCTTTATATTAATGGCAAATGGCTTGAAGGCTCTGAAGGAACAGTTGATGTCGTCAATCCAGCAACTGGTGAAACATTAGCAAGCGTTCAACAAGGTGGCGAAAAAGAGACAAAAGAAGCAATCAAGGCTGCCAACAAGGCTTTCGAAGATTGGTCAAGAACAGCACCAAGCGAACGAGCAAAATTAATGAATAAAATGGCTGATCTTGTAGAAGAAGACAGTGAACGTTTAGCAAAAATCATGACGATGGAACAAGGAAAACCGCTTGCTCAAGCGACGGCAGAAATCCAAACAAATGTCGAGAACCTTCGCTGGAATGCAGCGCAAGGTCAACGAATCATGGGAGAAATCATTCCTTCACCTGAAGGAAAACAATGGCAAGCACGTAAACAACCAATTGGTGTCGTCGGTGCCATCACACCATGGAATTTTCCTTCTAATATGATCATTCGTAAAATCTCACCGGCAATCGCCGCAGGATGTACGGTTATCTTAAAACCAGCAAAATCAACACCTTTATCAGCACTTGCGCTGATGGAACTATTCCACAAAGCTGGCTTTCCAGATGGCGTTGTAAATATCGTCATGGGTGATTCCTCAACGATCGGGAAGATTTTATCTGAATCGGATGATATCCAAAAAATCACATTCACAGGCTCAACAGAAGTCGGACAAATTCTAAATGAACAAGCAGCACCTACCTTGAAAAAAGTTTCCATGGAGCTAGGTGGACATGCGCCATTTATTATTTTTCCAGATGCTGATGTAGAATTAGCAGTCGATACATTGATCAAAACGAAATTTATCAACAATGGACAAGTATGTACGTCACCAAATCGAATTTTTATCCATAAAGAAATCAAAGAACAAGCAACAAAATTGATTGTGGAAAAAATCAGAGAAGTGACTGTTGGAAATGGATTAGACGATCCAACTACGGGGCCATTGATCAATGAAGAAGGCGTAAAAAAAGTTGAAGAACAACTAGAAGATGCAGTAGCTAAAGGAGCAGAAATCTTGGCTGGCGGTCATCGTCTAACGGACGGAGAATATGCAAATGGCTTCTTCTTTGAACCGACAGTATTAGATGGTGTAAAAAAGGAAATGGATATTTTCTACAATGAAACATTTGGACCAGTGATTCCAATCATTACATTTGAAGACGAAGAACAAGTAATCAAAGATGCCAATGATACGATTTTTGGTTTAGCATCGTATTTCTTTGCGACAAATATCCATACGATCCACAATGTAAGCAATAAATTGCAATATGGCATGGTTGGCGTCAATGACACGGCCATCTCAAATTCTGCGACGCCATTTGGGGGAGTCAAACATTCAGGATTTGGCCGTGAGAACGGAACTTTTGGGGTAGAAGAATATGTCGAAGTGAAGTTTGTGACGATTGCATCAGAGAAATAAATGATAAGATAAAAAAGAAGAGGGATGATTGCATAAAATCATCTCTCTTCTTTTTTATTTTGATGATACTCATGATAAACATGATAGAGGTTCAGTTCGTACTCTTTCTTTGCATTTGTAACGACCGTATCTAAAATCATACCGGTAACTAGTGAAAGTAAAGCTAGGATCATCAATCCTGTACTTAATATGGCTGAAGGGACTTTAGTAATAAAGCTCGTCAACATAAACTCCCGAATGACAGGAATCCCAGTGAACAGACCAGCTAAAAAGAAAATGACTGTCCAGATATTGAAAAATAGGATAGGTTTATAATCTTTACACATTTTAATAATCATCATAATGACTTTGAAGCCATCAGAAAAGGTATTCAATTTTGATTCGCTACCTTCTGGGCGATCACGGTAATCAATAGGGAGCTCAACTAATTTGAATTTTTTATCTAAGGCATGAATGGTCAATTCCGTTTCGATTTGGAATCCCGCACTCATGATTGGGAAGCTTTTAACAAAAATACGATTAAATCCGCGATAGCCAGTCATCACGTCTCTTATTTTTGTTTTATATAAACGAGTGATCGTATTTTTAACTAAATTATTGCCAAAATCATGGAAGGCGCGTTTATTTTCTTCAAAGTAAGTGCCATTAGAAAGACGGTCGCCAATAACCATATCAGCTTCGCCAGAACGTAATTTTTCTAAAAGTCCATGTACGGCTTCGGCTGGATATGTATCATCTCCGTCTACCATCAAATAATAATCAGCATCAATGTCAAAAAACATTTGACGTATGACATTTCCTTTACCTTGACGAGGTTCTTTTTTTACAATAGCACCCGCGGCAACTGCTAAGTCGTAGGTGTTATCCGTTGAGTTATTATCGTATACATAAATATCTGCTTCTGGTAACTCTCGTTTAAAGTCGGCAATGACTGTGGGAATCGTTGCTTCTTCATTATAACAAGGAATCAGGACAGCAATTTTTTCTGTGTGATTCATTTTTCACTCTCCTAAATAAATTGAAAAAGTTTAAACTAAGCATAACCTATCATGTACGTTTATACCAGTTTTTACGCAAAAAAAGAAGCTCTTATCCATAGGAAAGCCTATTTCTAAGAGAATCTTTTAAAAATGAAATCAAGCATCTGTTCCTTTTTTTCTAGAAATATCTAAAACAGTACCAGTATAGGCATCTGCTAAAAATTCATAATAGACGACTTCACCATCTTCTATGCGAGAAATCCCACCACGATAAGCTTTTGAATGGATTGCAAATTTACGTGTCGGTTCTTTCTCAAAAGAGATCCAGGAGCCTTCAATCGAGCCTTCGTCTAAAAATGCTTCTTTGATGGTAGCTAAGACTTCATCAGCGGACATCGTTTTGTTACGGTTGTACCATAGTGCAGTTGCCACGCCACTTAATAATCCTAAACCAAGTCCGACAGCTAAACCACCTTTGAAATAGGCCTGTTCACTTTCTTCATACATACTGCTTGCCCTCCTTTACAATTACACAAGTTTCTTTGGCTTTATTTTACCACACTATCGGATTTTCTTTGAAATAAATAACCGTTTTGAAATAAAATACGGTATAATGATCACGATAGATTTGTCCAGATGCTATTTTTTTAAGACAAATCAAAGCTGAGATTGAAAGGAGACAAGTCTGAATTATAGACGATCATTATTATGGATGAAAAAACATTTCAACGTATCAAAGAATTAACAGAATTACAAGGAACAAGCGGTTTTGAACAAGATATCCGCGCGTACATGGAACAACACATGGAGCCACTAGTTGATGAATTACAATTAGATGGATTAGGTGGGATCTTTGGATTGCGCCATCACCAAGAAGCGGATGCCCCTCGTGTCATGGTGGCAGCACACATGGATGAAGTTGGTTTTATGTTGACACAAATCCAAGATAACGGATTGTTCAAAGTGGTTCCGCTAGGCGGTTGGAATCCTTATGTAGTGTCGGCTCAACGCTTTACATTGAAGACATCAACAGGGAAAAATTACCCATGTATTTCTTCTTCCGTGCCTCCACATTTATTACGTGGTACAAGCGGTCAAAAGTCAGTCGAAGTAACAGATATTTTATTTGATGCTGGTTTTGAATCAAAAGAAGAAGCAATGAGTTTTGGTGTCCTACCAGGAGATACGATCGTACCTTATGCAGAAACGATCAAAACAGCAAACGGCAAAAATATTATCAGTAAGTCATGGGATAACCGTTACGGTTGTACGATGGTCTTGGAAGCATTAGAAGCCCTAGAAAAAGAAACATTAGGTCATACGCTGATCGCCGGCGCTAACGTCCAGGAAGAAGTTGGTTTACGTGGATCAAAAGCTTCAGTGAACAAATTCAAACCTGATCTATTCTTTGCGGTAGACTGCTCTGCAGCAGATGATACAGTAACGAAAAAAGGCACATTTGGTCATCTAGGAGAAGGCACCTTGATGCGTATCCAAGATCCAGGATTGATCATGTTGCCACGTTTACGTGAATATTTACTAGATATTGCTGAAACAAACAATATTCCATATCAATACTTTGTATCAAAAGGTGGTACCGACGCGGGTGCTGCTCATACACAAAATGAAGGAATCCCAAGTACCGTTATCGGTGTGGTTGGGCGCTATATCCATACGCATCAAACGATGTTTAGTATCCGTGACTTTGAAGCAGCCAGAGAAATGTTGATCCAAACATTGAAGGGCTTAGATAAATCAACGGTGAATACGATCGTTTACGGAAAATAAGTAATCAACGAGTGAAGGCTATCCGCTTTTGCTCGTTTTTTATTTTTTAGATATAGTTTGGTCAGTTTTTTGTAAAGGTGTATAATTTAAGTAAAATATAGAATAAGAAAGAAGTGTAAACCTATGATTACTCCTAAAAGTCTTGAAGAAGTAGCCGGTTATGTTGAAAAAGGCAATCATATCTTTTTCTTTACTGCCGATTGGTGTGGTGATTGTCGCTTCATCAAACCACAAATGCCAGAGATCGAGCGTCGCTTTTCAGATTGGACATTTGTCGAAATGGATCGTGATGCGTATATCGACTTAGCAGCAGAATGGAATATTTTCGGTATTCCAAGTTTTATTGTCATCAAAGATGGGAAAGAGCTAGGTCGTCTGGTCAATAAAGATCGTAAAACAAAAGAAGAAATCGAACAATTTTTAAAAAAAACGATTCAGCAGTGAGAAACGAGAGGAGTGGGAAAAATGGAACAAGCATATAAGAAAATATTAGTTGGAATTGACGGAAGCGAGCAAGCGTTTGCTGCATTCAAAAAAGCCGTTGAGGTAGCTCGTAGAAATGAAGGCACAGTATATGCGACGAATGTGATCGACCAACAATTTTATCAATTTATGGGGTATACGCCTATTGACCAATCCTTGATCGATCAACAGACTGAATCAGCAAAAGAATTGATTGAAGAATGTAAAAATTACGGCAAATCCGTTGACTACCAAAAAATAGAAGGTATTGTGGCTTACGGTTCGGTCAGAGAATCTATGGCAGTAAAACTACCAAAGAAATATCAAATCGACTTGATCATGATTGGTCAATCAGGGTTAAATGCCGTTGAACGTTTTATGACTGGTAGTGTGGCAAGCTATGTGATTCGACAAGCTCCGTGTGATGTCTTAGTCGTTTCAGAACCAAGAGAAGCCTAGTTTTTGATTCAATAGGCAGATCCTTGAACAAAAAAGACGAGGAAACGAAAGATGGTGCATTTCGTTTCCTCGTCTTTTTTTGTGATCCGTGCTTTCTTTTTATTCCGGCAAGCTTTTCTAAGAGAATTTATCATGCAAGAACCGCCTTTTTTTGTTAAGATAAAGCAAGAGAGTTTGGCGCTGGACTATGTGGGGTTTCCCGAAAGTACGATGTATTCAGTTGCCATAAATAAAAAACAACTTCAACAAATGATATTGGAGGAAACAAAATGATTTTTGCTTATAATCGCGCACATGTGGGCGACACACTAATGGTGATCGTAGCCGACGATAAAGGGACGGAAAATACCGCTATTCGCAAATGGAATGTTGCGCAGATCAAAGATGAATCTGGCCAAATCGTTGCATGGAACTTTTTCCATATCTCAGATCATCTAACAATTGAAGGCAACGGCCAAGTAACAATCTCAGAAGAACAACTAGCTGAATTGAACCGTTTGATCAAGGAAGCTGGCTTTGAAGAAACACTCGAAAAAGACAACCAGCCGAAAATCGTTGTTGGTTACGTCAAAACTTGTGAACCCCATCCAGATTCAGATCATTTATCTGTAACTGAAACTGAAGTAGATGGTGGTGAAGTTTTACAAATCGTTTGTGGCGCACCAAATATCGAAGCAGGTCAAAAAGTAGTCGTTGCCAAACCTGGTGCAATGATGCCAGACGGTATGATGATTTGGCCTGGAGAATTAAGAGGGGTCAAAAGTGATGGAATGATTTGCTCTGCAAAGGAACTTCACGTACCTAACGCCCCAGAGAAAAAAGGCATCTTAGTTTTACCTGAAGATGCGATAGTTGGCGAAGCATTCAAAAACTAGCAATAATAAAAAAGACGACTACCTCCACTGAGATAGTCGTCTTTTTTTATTAATTATTTGAGCCATTGGAACTATTTGAATTTCCTTGATTTAATGCAGTATTATCAATTGTCAATTTGATATCTACAGTTTTTTCTTCTTCGCCACGGTAATAAGTGATCTTCACAGTGTCACCAACTTTTTTACCATAAAGCACAGACTGTAATTCAACACCAGATGAGACTTCTGTATCATCGATTTTTGTGATGACATCATATTGTTCTAAGCCAGCTTTTTCCGCAGGCGTTGCTGGTTGAACCGAACGAATGATCACGCCATTTGTTACAGAAGATGGTAATTTCAAGATCTGTTCCTGTTGTTGTGTAGAAACGGCGGAAAGATCGGTCATTGTGATACCCAGTGCAGGGCGTGTTACTTTTCCATCTTTTTCAAGTTGATTGATGATATTTACGACATCATTACTTGGAATCGCAAAGCCCATTCCTTCAACACTTACACTTGAAGAATCAGAAGTCGATGCAATTTTACTTGAATTGATACCAATGACTTGTCCTTCGATATTAACTAGTGGACCACCAGAGTTCCCCGGGTTGATCGCTGCATCTGTTTGAATCGCGTTGATATTGACCGTTTCATTAGATTCATTGGTACTTGTCACTTGGCGATTCAAGGAAGAAATGATCCCTGATGTTACGGAATTCGCGTATTGAGAACCTAGAGGAGAACCAATCGCAATCGCAGGTTCGCCGACTTTCAATGAAGCAGAATCGCCAAATGAAGCAACAGTGTCGACTTTGTCAGCACTGATTTTCAACACAGCTAAATCAGTGTAAGCATCTGTACCGACTAATTCTGCTTTCACTTTTGTTCCATCTTTTAATAAAACTTCTAACCCTTGTTGTCCATCGACCACGTGATTATTCGTCACGATATAAGCGGAACCGCCCTCTTTTTTATAGATCACACCGCTACCTTCACTGTAAGCTTGCAATTCGCCATCTTCGCCACTACTTTCTTGTTGTTGGCCAAATAATGAACCAAACGGGTCAGATGATGAACTTTGTTTTTGTAGGTTGATAACAGAAACAACTGCTCCTTGTACTTTATCTACTGCAGAAGTGATATCTGAATCTACATTGACTTTTACATTTTCGACAACTGTTTCGCCTGATGCATTTTGTGTCCCACTGCTAGAAGAAGTCGTTACTGAGTTACCACCTCCAGTTGCTGCATAAAAAATACCGAAAGTCAGTAATCCGCCAATCACGCCACCAACTACGCCAAGACCTAGCTTTCGCCAAATGCCATTAGATTTTCTTTTTTTCATTTTTGGTGTCACATCTCTTCTGTCCATGTGATCTGCCTCCATTTATTATTTTCTAGATAAGTTAAGTATAGACTTATTTACTAGATTTAGTCTACTTCCAGACTGTGAACTTTTTATGAAAAACATTAGGAAAAATAATTGTTTTCAGATGAAAAAATTAAATACAAACTTATACACAGAAATTGTGGAAAAGTATTTGTAAAAAATGCGTATAATTGTCCATAAAAGTTATCAACAACTTGTGGGAAAAGTGGAAAAATCTGTGCGAAACATATGTTTGCTTAAGAAATACTTATGAAACAAGTAATAAAACCACGATAAACTGTGGATAAACCTGTGGAAGATGTGTATAACTATGTGGGAAAACTTTTTTAAATCACTTTCTTGAATAAGCATCCTCAATTATAATAAGGAAGGAATAAATCGACATGGAAGAATGAGGAAAGGAAATAATTATGAATATAAAAATCATCTCAGTAGGAAAATTAAAAGAGAAATATCTGATTCAAGGAAGCAATGAGTACGTTAAGCGACTTAAAGCCTACGGGAAAATCGAACTAATAGAAGTACCTGACGAAAAAGCACCAGAAAATCTTAGCGAAGCTCAAATGCGCCAAGTCAAAGAAAAAGAAGGCGAGCGTATACTCGCAAAAATCAAAGATCATGAATTTGTCTACGCTTTAGCGATCCAAGGCGAAAATCCTACTAGTGAAGCCTTTGCAAAGCAAATTGATCAATTAGGCATCCAAGGAAAAAGCCAGCTCGTCTTTGTCATCGGTGGCTCGTTAGGATTAAGCGATGACGTCATGCAACGCAGCAATGCCCAAATCTCTTTCGGCAAAATGACCTACCCCCATCAACTGATGCGCCTGATCCTCGTTGAACAAATTTATCGCGCATTTCGGATCAATACTGGGGCTCCGTACCACAAATGAAATAATTATCCATATCAAGATCGACTGTCAATAAATGGCGGTCTTTTTTTGTTATTTTAACGATTATGAGACTAAAACGATGTTTTATGATATATTTTATTTTTTCAATTGATTATTATATTAAAATGGAAATATGTCGAAGGTGTAAAATTAATTTTATCAGTTATTTTATTTGATCAAAGGGCTCATTTTTTTATGAAATAATAAAAATCGCTTTAATCGTTTTAAATATGAAAATAATTCAGAAAAAATTCGTATTTAGTTTAAGAAGACCAGTATCTAAAGAGCAAAGCTATCGTTTAGGAAAAAGAATGTTGCAAGAAATCAACCATCAAATATCTAAGAAGGTGAACGAATGTCAATAGACAATGAAATGATCTATGAGAATCAAAAAGAAATTTGGAAAGTGGAACAGCAACAAGACGAATTAGTAAATGGGAAACGTAGGTTAGAAAACCAGCTCCTTCAATTAGAAAAAGAACTTCAAAGAGGTTTTCGCCAATTATCTGAATTGAATCATGAAGATATCCAACAAGGTATGACCAATGCAATTTGGATGCAGAAGGAGTATGAAGCAAAGCAACAAACATTTCAACAACAATTTCATCAGGCACATGAAGAACTTGATTTTTCGTACAGGAAAACTTTACAAGGATTAGAAGTAGAAAGAGAAGAGTTGTTTGCAGAAAGGAGAACATTTAAGTGGGGAATCATCAGAATTTATGTCAGCGTTAAAGAAGAACTTAGCTAGTAGTAAAGAAACGATCAATCAACTAAAGAGAGGAAGTCAAAAAGTCGTGTCAGCTGTTAACGGAAACGAATTATCTGGTGCAGCATATACAGCAGGAAAAGGATTATTTAGTGAATTGATCATTCCGACAATTACACGAACAACGAATGCGATTGAAAAAATTGAACAGGAGCTACAAAGGTATAAAGTCTCGGATCAGATTGTAGCAATGGAAGGATACTTGGATGAGAACAAACTGAACCAGCAACTGGCGACGACGCGAGTTATGAAAGCATCAGTAGACACGACTTCTGCTTTTGTTCAGTCCAAAGCACAAAGTAATCCGTTCGTCGGCATTCTCGAAACATTGCTAAATGTCCAACGATATCTAGAACGTATGTCAGAGAGCTTTCAACAAGATATTGATCAATTACAAAATAAGCTAAAAAAATTACATAATTTCAATTCTCAAACTAGTGGATTATTCAGTCATAGTTTGGATGAATTGAAACTGGCAATGCAGGGTGTATTAGTGTTAAAGAATACGAGAGTGAGGACAGATGGTTCATATTTGTTACCCGAGGGGATAAATAAAAAGTGGTTTACTGAGGTTGGAACTGATAATAAGGTGAAGCAAATATTGGAGAAATTGACTGAGAAGATAGACTATGCCCATTCTATAGGGAACACTACATTAAGTGTCATCAAAGAATATGGTAAAGCAACTAAAGTAAAAGCAATAAGACTTGGGTCTAAGTCAGTTTCTAATTATTCGTTCTCTCGTACAACTAGGTACGCTAAAACATTAGAGAGTGTTAGTGATGATTTATTAGATTCAGTGGAAATTGTAAGAAGTAATAATATGTGGAAAGGTATAGGGATTGCTGGTACGATTGCAGGTATAGCTTTTGATTATGATACTCAAATGAGTAAATATAATGATATTGAAAGAGCAACTAGAAATACAGTTGCATATACGATAATAGATGCTAGTGGCAAAGTTATGGGGGCTTATATTGGGGGCATTCTTGGAACCTTGATACCAATACCTGGTGCAGGATCCGTACTAGGCGCAGTTATTGGAGCTGGTATTGGGAGTTTTGGAGAGCATGTATATGATTGGATTGAAACGGGGAAAGCTAAAAAAGCTTTTGATAATATTGGAAAAACTATTTCTTTAGGAATAAACAGTTTGAAAAACGATGTTGGTAAAGTCTTTGCCGGTTTTGGGCAATCATTAGGGAGTATATTCGGATGAAAAAGAAGAAGATTATTCCACTTTTGAAAATATCAGGAAATTCATCAATATATTTTGATTTTGAAAAGAGCACTCCATATGTACAACATTTTAAAGGGGCTTATACGGAAACAGCAGGAAAAAGCTACTCTAAAAGTAGAACTTTTTGGACAAGTCAAGTTCTTATGGTAGGAATGGTGACGTTTGGAACCATTTTAGATAGATTACTTATTTTTCCAGTTTTAGTTAGTTTACTTCTTGTGTGGTGTCTAGGATATGTGTTAGCACACGTTTTTATAGGAATAATGATAACTAATTCATTGGGAGAAAAAGAATATAGAAATTTTTCTCCCAATGAAATTCAAGGAGTTGTATCTAACTCACCAAAGTTTTGGATATTGTTGTTTGTCGAGTTTTTATTGACTATAGGAATACTCTTTGTTTCTATTATTTCGATTTTTGATCATATGCTAAAAGGTGAAGATTTTATAGAACTTTTATTTGGTGTGTTTAGTTTAGCAAGTTTAAGAAAAATAGTACCGCCTATTTTAGGAATTAAAGCAGGGGGAATACTAAAAAAATAAATAAAGGAAGGAAAATTTCATGATCAATAAACATATTTTACCATTAGGAAGTGTAGTGCTATTAAAAGGCGGAGATATCAAACTTATTATTGTTGGACGGGCACAGCTTTTTAATAATGAAGGAGCGATTGGTTATTTTGACTATTCTGCTTTAGGTTATCCGCAAGGTGTAATAGCGGAATCCAATTTTGCATTTTTTAATGATAAAGATATAAAGAAAGTCTTATTTGAAGGATATCGAGATGAGCAAGAAGTAGCGTTTGCTGATTCTTACGAAGAAAACATAAAAAACATACCTTATCCTAAATTAGTGATTGAAAGAGAGATTGAAGAGGAACCAGAAACTTTTGGGTTTTAAAAATTTAGTTATTAATATGGAATAACAGAAATAAAATACTATAGAACTGTTTTGAAACTAATTAAGTAATAGCTTATAGTGCTAAATTTTTCAGAATCAACTGAGAAACTTGAAGGTGGCTTTAGAGGATAGGAAACAACTGTGCCCAAGAGATTAAAAGAATTAATAGCAGATATTATTTACTGGAATTAAATGATAGATTGTACATTGTTGATTATTTTAAGTTAATGAGGCTGAGAAACTTTTTTCCGTTTAGTACCTTTTACAACAACGCTCCGAAAGAAAGTTGGACTGCATATAAAGTAACTGGATCAGCAGAAATTTTTGAAGGTAAAAAAACACCTGAAATACAATTTTATGTTCCTGAATCTTATGGGATTTTCGGTGTTTTTGTAATTAGTCCTTTTCTTATATTTTTGGGCTATCTTGAATCAATATATTTAGCTCTATTGATTGCTAGTCTTCTTAGTACATATGGAATAATATCAACCTGTCGACTATTACATAACAATAAGAAAGTGAAAGAACTAGTTAAAGATACGACAATTGTACAGTTAGTACTTGTTGAAAATAAAAGGTCAAAAATCTATGTTGTTCAGAGTAATTTTTTTTCATGTGTATATGGTATATTTGTAGGCTACCTATTTATATCAGCAATTTTATCAGGTGACTTTTGGGAGGTTATTTTTGTTTTGTTAGTATCACCTACAACTTCATTAATATTTGGAAAAATCATATCAAATTTTAGAGAAGTCCCAGATGTATCTTCTAAATATCAAATTGAAAAAAGATAAAAATCACATGAAAGATTATCAATTGAAATGATTGTACATTTGAAACCATTATTCTAATCTATTACGGGAATAAACAGAAGAATGTTTGAAAAGAAAGAATATGACTACTAGAATTTCCAAAATTTAAGTTTATATAGAATGTGTATTTATTTTTTAGTCCACCTTTAAGTATTTAGGAACATAGGTGCTGTATCTTTGAGTGTCTATCAAGAAATCCTACCAAATAAAGAAAAATTAGGAAATCATTCATTGTTCCATAGGAATCTTGTAATAATTATTTGATAAGGTATCATCGTGGGGGATTGAGAAAGAGGATTCGTAATTTATGCCTAAGATTACAATGATGTTTTTTATTTTTCCAATTCAAAATCGTTCGTTATTTTTTTAAGGGACACATAGATATGCGGAATAATAAGAATTTTCTGAAAATTACTCTTTTGTTTCTCTCATGAAGATGTTAAAATGGTTGTTAAACTATAAAGGGGTGATTGTTTGTTAGAGAAATTCTTGGACATGTCGTTAGTTCAACGTATTGGTTGCGGTATTTTAATTGGTATAATATTAGGTATTTTTTTACCGACCTGGGGATTTATTGCTTTATTAGGAACGTTGTTCGTTAGTTGTTTAAAAGCGATTGCGCCGCTGTTAGTGTTTTTCTTGACTGCAGCTTCAATTGCAAAACATAAAATGGGGAATGAGACATTTGTAAAACCGATTTTAGGATTGTATTTAGGGGGGACTTTTTTCGCGGCTTTTGTGGCGGTGATCACTAGTTCGATTTTTACGGTACCGATCACTCTGCAGGAAACTGCTTCGGAACAAGCGCCTCAAAATATTGGGACTGTTTTATCAACGATGCTGACCAATGTCACGCAAAATCCGATTCAAGCAATTATTGACTCTAATTATTTAGGTGTGCTATTTTGGGCGGTATTATTAGGATTGGCATTGCGGGCACGTACGGAAGCAACGAAAGAAGTTATCGATCAGATTTCGGTCGCATTGTCACAGGTGGTTCAATTGATTATTTCTTTCGCTCCGATCGGTATTTTGGGGTTAGTTTATGAATCAATTGCAACAACAGGTCTTTCTGGACTGACCGAGTATCTCCAATTAGTTCTTGTGTTAGTAGGTACGATGCTCTTTGTTGCTTTGATCATCTATCCATTACTTACTTTTTTGTTTATCAAAGAAAATCCCTATCCATTAATTTTCTTTTGTTTAAAAGAAAGTGCAATTTCTGCTTTCTTTACGCGTAGTTCTGCGGCGAACATTCCGATCAATATGATGTTGGCAGAAAAACTGAAATTAACAAAAGAATCTTATGCTATTTCGATTCCATTAGGAGCAACGATCAATATGGGGGGAGCAGCAGTGACGATTACAGTGATGACGTTAACGACTGTTCAAGCACTAGGTATCGAAGCTTCTTTCGCCTTAAAATTGATTTTAAGCATCTTGGCGGCTTTAGCTGCTTGTGGTGCATCTGGAGTAGCTGGGGGTTCATTACTATTGATTCCTTTGGCTTGTAGCTTATTTGGTATCTCAAATGATATTGCGATGCAAGTGGTAGGAATCGGGTTTATTATTGGGGTCATCCAAGACTCAGTTGAGACAGCTTTAAATTCTTCCAGTGACTTACTATTCACCGCAATTGGTGAATTGGGTGCTAGAAAAAGAAATGGCGAGGATGTTTCGATCAAAAGTCGTTTGAGTGAATTGCAATAGAGGCATCTTTCTACCATCATTTCAAATTACATTTTTTAAGTCAACAGCAATCGTCTGTTGGCTTTTTTCATATTTTTTACTGTGAGTAGAATTATTTAGTTGTTTCTGAGTATACTAAAAAAAGACTTCGATTAGTAATGTGCAGACTATCTCATTATTTTTTAATGATTTTTGTGGTCTTCTAATCGGTTGTTTGAAAAATTATAGTAAACATAGAAGGTGATGGAAAATGAAAGTTATGCACTATCAGGAAAATAAAATGCGCAGAATAACCATTCTCAATCGACTGTTGAATTTTGAACACTTAAGTTACCAACAGCTTTCTGATGAATACTTTGTCTCACGAAGTAGTATTGCCAATGATCTTTCTTATGTGAAAGATATTTTTACCAAAGAAGGATTGAATTTGACATTTGATCGTTCGGGAACATTTTTTGAAGGAAATGAAATTCAAATCCAACGTGTGTTGAAGCGGACCATCCTTAATCATTTCAATGAACTAGAAGTGGTAGCAGAACTAATAGATCAGCAGATTTTAAGAAGAATCGAGCAAGCTTTTCGTCAAGGAATCAACGAAAAACAAATGGAGATTCCAGAAAGTTATTTCAAAAGCATTGTGATTTCAATTTTATTGATTATCCAACGCTCAAAAATGGGTGAAAAAATAGATTTGATCGGTAAGAATCAGTATGGAAAATATTTCTTGGAGTTCAATAAGTACCCGCTGGTGTATGAACTATTAAAAAAATTAGAGGACCAGAAAATTTATCAGTTCACACAAGAAGAGGTCCAATATTTAACTTACATTATCGTAGGAAGTGGCTTGAAATTCTTTATGAAAAGTGAAAATATTCCTTTTGCTTTTTGCGGGAAAATTCGACAATTGATCCAAAAGGTTAGCGAAGGTATCCAGATTGATTTAACACAAGATAACCGTCTAGAAGAAGATCTTCTAGTACATCTGTATCAATTACTTTTACGAATTGAAGCGCAAACAACGATCGTCAATCCATTGATTGATGGAATCAAACAAAATTATCCGTCCATTTATGGGGTTGTATGGTTTGCATTAAAAGATTTTCGTTGGCCAAGTGAAGTGAATCTATCTGAGGATGAAGTTGGGTTTGTCACCATTCATTTTCAAGCTGCTATCGAGAGGATCAAACGATTAAACAAATTATTATTTGTCTGCCCGAATGGCATTGGAACAAGTTCATTTGTTTCAGCCAAAATACGAAGAATCTTACCTGATATTGACAGCATTGAAACTGCCTCTATTGATAAGTTGACTTACATGGATCTATCAGAAATTGATTTTATTATTTCTACAGTCGATATACCCAAGCAATCAAAGCCTGTCGTCAGAATTTCACCCATGGTGACTAGTCGCGATATGAAACGAATCATGAATCATTATATCGATTTAGTGATTGATCATGAGCATATGAAAGAAAGGCGGATCTTACCTGAAAAAACAAAACAATTGCTTGCGTCCAATATTTATTTTGGTCATTATGGGTCAAAAGAAGAAGCAATCCATTTTCTGATGGAGCAGCAAAACTTTAAAAATGACTATAAGAAACAACAATACACCCAGTCGGTTTTTGACCGAGAAGCAATCCAATCTACTTATCTCGATAACGGTTTTGTGATTCCTCATGGTAATCCGCTATTCGTAGAAGAGACTGCTATTGCGATATTAGTAGCGGATAAACCAGTTAATTGGGGAAATCAAAAAGCAGATATCATCGTATTATTGATGATCCGAGAAGAAGATGTGAAAGAAGTTGAAGCAGTGATGAAACTGATCATGCAAGGGATAGGTGATAAAAACTGGTTCATCTCAAAAATGTTGGAGGTAAAAGAATGAGTAGAATTGATCCATTATTGGCAAAAGAGCAGATCCAAGTAATCGATACAGTGGAAAATTGGGAGACTGCCGTTGAGATTGCAAGTGAGCCTTTGTTAAAAAGCAAAATGATAACGCATACTTATATGGATAATATGATCAAAAGTGTAGAAGAGCATGGTCCATATATGGTTTTAACCGACTATTTTGCCCTCATGCACGCCAAACCAGGCGTAGGAGTGAATGAACAAAGCATGAGTCTTTTAGTCGTAAAAAATGTAGTAGATATGAAAGACAAAGCGGTGAAAATATTTTTGATCTTAGCTGCGAAAGATAGTGAGAGCCATCTGGATAAATTGCAAGAAATCATGTCCATATTTATGGATGAAGTGAAGTATCAAACTATTTTATCGGGAAATAAGGAAAAAATAATCCAATTACTAACCTAAGGAGGAAAAAAAATGAAAATTTTAGCAGTATGTGGATTTGGTGTTGGAAGTTCAATGGTTTTAAAAATGTCGATTGATAAGGTGATCAAAGAACTAGGGCTCAAAGCTACAGTAGAGAATACTGATTTATCCTCAGCAAAAGTGACTCAAGCAGATGTTTATTTTACTAGTAATGAATTACTACCAGAACTTAAAGCTTCGGTCAAAGCGCCTGTTTATCCAATCAAAAAATATATGGATACAAATGAAGTAAAGGCACAATTAGAACAATATTTAGCAAATAAGGAGGGCTAGACTGATGAATTTTATTAGCAATCATATTTTGAAAAATCCACCTGTTATTTTAGCCCTGATCGGTTTGATCATCCAACGAAAGTCATTTTCAGAAATCATTAAAGGTTCCTTGACCGCAGCCTTTGGGATGGTGGCTTTAACGGCTGGTGTAAATATGTTGGTAGGGACGATAGCTCCTATAAATACGGCGGTCCAGACACAATTAGGTGTGCAAGTTACTGAAGGGTTATCTGATGTGACTTTTACAGCAGAATACGGTGGTACAGTCGGTTTAGCCATGTTCTTAGGATTGATCATCCATTTGTTGATTGCTCGTTTTACACCAGTCAAAACGATTTTTCTGACTGGACATATGCTGTGGTGGTTCCCATTTGTATTTGTAGCTGCCGGAGTAGAGGCTGGTCTAACTGGTACTTTACTGATTGGGATTAGTGCATTATTGTCTGCTTGCTATTGGTCATTCATGCCATGGATCATGCGCAAATATGTTTGGGATGCTACCGGTGATGATTCTTTCTTGATCGGTCATCCGACAGGGATCTTATCATTGATTTCAGGATTTGTGGCAAAGCGTGTGGGAAATAAAGAAAAATCGACAGAAGAGATCAATGTTCCAGAGAACCTTTCATTTTTTCGTGAAATTTCGATCACGGGAGCATTGGTCATGTTTCTTATGAATGTGGTAGTGGGGATCATCGCACCAGTTTTGATTCCAGAAGGTGGGAATCTTGTTATGTTTGCCATTGAAGCTGGGTTGAATTTCGGTGCTGGATTATTGATCATGTTGTATGGTGTTCGTTTATTGATTAATCAAATTATTCCAGCTTTCCAAGGGATTGCTGAAAAAGTGGTACCAGGTGCGAAACCTGCTTTTGATGTCCCGATCCTATTCAACTATCGTCCGAATGCGGTCATTATTGGTTTTATCGTTGCGATGATCACTTCAACGATTTTAGTTGTCTTAGCAAATTCATTCCAGTTATTTGGTGTACTGATCGTACCATTGGTCATTACAAGTTTCTTTGAATGTGGTGGAGCCGCAGTCATTGGTGAAGGCCAAGGCGGTTTTCGTGGGGCAGTTCTCGGAACGATTGCAGCATCTGTCACAATGGTTGCTTTAGTTGGTTTTTCTGCCATGATTTTCAGTACAACGATCCAAAGTTGGATCTTGATTTTTGGCGGAAACGATTTGTCATTGTGGGGAATGATTGGACGAGGAATCAGCAGTTTATTTGGAGGGTTTTAAATGTTTCGTTACATGGATAAAATCAGAGAACTATTAACAATTGTCGAAGAAAAAGAAAGGCAATCAATTGGAGAAGCGATTGAATTATTGACTCAATCAAATTTACAAAAACATTCTATTTATATTTTTGGTGCCAGCCACGCGGGTATTTTAGCAGAGGAAATGTATTACCGTGCTGGAGGAATGATGACGATCAATGCAATATTTGGACGAGAAGTGATGTTGGATCGAAATCCAGTAACCTTTACGAGTCAAATGGAGCGATTAGAAGGCTATGGAATGGCCCTAGCCGGAACGATTCCTTTTAAAGAAAATGATGTATTAATTCTTCATTCAGTATCTGGCAGAAACCCGATCATTATTGATTTAGCTAAAGTGGCAAAAGAAAAAGGAGTAAAAATCATCGCACTAACAAATGTATCCTACTCGAAATCTGTAACTAGTCGCCATTCATCAGGGGAACGATTATTTGAAATTGCGAATATCGTGATCGATAACCACGGCGATATCGGAGATGCGTGTTGTGAACTAACAGGGCTATCACAAAAGGTCGGGCCTTCTTCTACGGTGATTGGAGGGACCATTCTCAATACGATCATCGTAGAAGTTTGTGAACAGTTGATTTCTGAGGGAGTGAAACACCCACCGATTTTTTATTCTGCCAATATAGACGGTGGCGATCAATTGAATGCTGAATTATTTGAAACGTACAAAGAGGTCATTCATTATCCATTCACTTAAACTAGCTCGTCGTGAACCATTGATTTTAAAATGATAACTTTTTTGAGAATATAGTTAATAAGCTCTATCAAAGCAAAAAATCCTTTGATTTTAAACCACTGAATGTGACAGAATCAATAGGATTTTTTGTTTTGCAATTAAATTGAAAATGTTATTCTGTATATAAGAATAAAAGTGTTTTGGAGGAGTACATGGTTTTTTTACGACGTTATGGGCTTTATTTTTTATTTCTAGGAGTGTTGAGTGATTTTTCAACACCTTATATTTTGGGCTTGTTCTATCCAGGTTTAGATCAATTAAGGCTGCCAATCAGTGTATTCGGTGACGTCACAAGTCCAGTGAGAACATTCTTTCTTGTTTGTTCTGTTTTTTCAGGCATCTTTTTTAGCTTATCCTTACCTGCGCTGTATTCTTCGTTTGAAAAAGTATCTACTCATTTAGCGAAATGGTTGGTTGTTTCACTAGGTTTCTATGCGATAGGCGATTGCCTTTTTACAGGATTGTTTAGTCTTAACACCCAAGCTACTTCGTGGGATTTCTCAACGTGGGTACATAATGTTGGTTCTAGTTTAGGTTATAGTGGCTTTCTTTTATTTCCGGTTTTTGCTTTATTGCTCTATCGAAAAGAAGCGAATCAACCAATCAGTCGAGTGTATATCGTTTTAATCAGCTTGAGTCTGCTGAGTGCGATGATTTACGGACTGGCAAGGATCCCAGTGCTGAATCACCTTCCACTATTAGATAAACTAGGTTTTTGTCAAAGATTGAGTTACTTCTTCAATTATTTAACGATCATATCAGTAGGTACCAACCAACTAAAACGAGTGACAAAATAGCTGTTTGGGTGAGCGAAATGGTTATTTCTAAACAATCGAATAAGCGAGCTTCCTGAAGAGGATTTTTTCGAGAAATGAGCCGCGCAAGCCAAAAATAGGAGAGACTATTTTCGACTTGTGCGGCTCATTTCTCGAAAGTAGGTACTTCTGCTACATTCTTGCTTGAAAAATTAGTACAGGCTTTCTTACTTTTCTGCCAACTTAATTGGCAGAAATCTCTACTTTTTATTTTGGAAGCGCAAACATATACTTGGTTCAGAAAGGAAAATCAATCATATGAAAACGAGAACGATTGAGTTACTTCAAAGATTTAGAGCATATCATTATCCAATCAAAGCGGAACAATTAGCTTTAGAGTATCAAGTCAGTCAACGAACGATTCGTCAAGATGTGCTGGATGTCAACAGTTGGTTGCGAGCCAATCAATTAGCAGAGATCCAAACGGTTCGTAAGCAAGGGTTTCTGTTGCGTTTAAGCGATGAGGAAGAAAAAAGACTGACAGAAGCATTGGTGACTTATCAAGAGGAGTTGTTGAATCGTGACGAGAGGACCTTTGATTTAGTGTTATCAATTGCTTATGAGCAACAGCCAGTTTATTTGAATCGTAAGGAAGAAGCATTCATGATCTCGAAAAGTACGATGGACGAAGATATGCGTCGTTTGCGAGCGGATTTGATCAAATACGGTATCGAAATCGTGAGTTTTGGCAGACAGGGATTGGTCTATAAAGGAGCGGAGCGCTCCATCCGCACGATGATTTATGACTTGATTAATAAAAATCTAGGGAGAATTGATTTTTCAGCAAGAAACGGTACGAAAATCACTGCGGCTCAAAGAATTTTCCAACAGTATTTTTCACCTTCGGAGATTGTAAAGCTCGAAGCCATCTATACAGATACTATGATCAGACAAGAAGATGATATCTACAAAAATCAACTGTTGCTGTTTACAATGATCTGGGTCCAGCGAGTCAGAAAGCATGAACTTATTTCAGCAATCAATTGGAAAAATAATAACGAAAAAAAAGACTGTTTCACTGATTTTATTGAAAAAGTCATCGTTGAGTTTCGCTTGACAGACGTTCCACCGGTTGAAAGAAACTACCTTCGTTTTACGATTGAGACATTCAGTTCAAAAGATATCAGTAATTCGTTGGAATGGGTCCAAGCCCAACTGTTGACGATCCAACTGATCCAGTTCGTCGAGGAACAGACCCGTATCCCATTTCACTTAAAAGAAGAAATCCTGTGTGAAAATCTTTATAAACATATGACGGCTTTGATCATTCGCATCAAACATCGAATCCAAGTCACGAATCCTTTGAAAGAAAATATTCGGGCCAATTACCGCCCCATCTATGAAGCAGTTGAATTATTTGTCCCAACGATCGAGGAAGTCATTGGTGGAGAGATAATCGAAGATGAACTTGCTTTTCTAGTGATCCATTTTTCGACGATTGCTAGCACGATCAAACAGAATGTCATGTACATGTATAAATCAGTGGTGGTTTGTCACCATGGACTGGCAACAGGCAATCTATTAGCAGAAAATTTAAAAGAGAAGTTCCCACAAATTGAAGTTGTCGTGGTATTGAGTTCTAAAGAAGCGGAGTTGGTGGATAAGTTAGATGTCGACTTGATTTTCAGTACGTTCCAATTATCAGATCAGAACAAACCACTGCTTGTGTTGGAGCCTATTTTAACCGATGCGAATCGTCCGATCATTGCAGATTTTTTAAATGCTCACCAAAAGGTCCAACGACTGATTCCGACAGAGAGTGGGCAAACAGAATTGTTTACCGACGTCTTGCGGATCGTGGAAGAAAGTGGAGGCAAGATTGATCGGCCAATCTACACCAAATTAGAAACATTATTTGAGCAAAATCATTTAGAAATCAATAAAAGGGAGATCCAACCAATGCTAAAAGACATTTTGACAGATAATCATATATTGATCCAAGAACACGTAGACAATTGGCAAGAAGCGATTGAACGAGTGGCTAAACCATTGTTGAAAGAAAATATCGTTGAATCAAGTTATGTTGATGCGATGGTCCGTGCAGTAGAAGAGTATGGCGCTTATATCGTTATTGGCAAGAATCTGGCATTAGCCCATGCCAGACCAGAAGATGGCGTCAATAAGTTAGGCGTGAGTGTCGCGACAATTCGTCAGCCAGTTGATTTTGGCAATGAAGAGATGGACCCAGTAAAAATCATTTTCTGCTTAGCAGCAGTAGATTCATATTCCCATTTAACCATCATGAAGGAGTTGATCGAGTTGATCAATGACGAAACGAAATTGACTCGTTTGATCGAAAGTCCAAATGTAGATTTATTTAAAAAACGACTATTTAAGTAGCTAAAAGGAGAGAGTGGAATGAACAAATTGAATATTTTATTTGTATGTGGCGCAGGACTAGGAAGTAGTTTTGCCGCTCAAATGTCAGCCGAGGATGTATTGAATAAATTAGGCGTAACAGCTAAGCTGGATCACTGCGATATCTCTTCGGCCGTTTCGATGAAGCCAGATGTGATCATTACCGCAGAGAATTTTCGTTCACAATTTGAAAAATTTACCATTGATCCGACAACAGCCATGATTTACTTGAAAAATATCGTCTCAAAAGTTGAGATCGAAGAGAAGTTAACACCAGTTTTACAAAGTAAGGGAGCTATCTAATCAAGAAAAAATAGGGGGAGAAAACATGGGCGTTATCAATTTTATTATCGAAAATATTTTGACTCAAGCATCGATCACGATTGCCTTGATTGCGATGCTAGGGCTGATCCTGCAAAAGAAATCAACGGGTCAAATTATTTCGGGTACATTGAAAACATTGCTAGGCTTTCAAGTTTTAAGTGCGGGTTCGAGTATCATCGTCGGTAGTTTGACGTATTTTGGGCAAATTTTTACCGAAGGGTTCCAAATGGAAGGGATCATCCCGTCAATTGAAGCAATCAATGGTCAAGCAATGAATGAACTTGGTCTAGGTAGAGATATCGCGTTAACCTTTTTAGCTATTTTTATCTTTAATATCTTACTTGCCCGTTTTACGAAGTGGAAATATATCTTCTTGACTGGTCAAGCAATCTTATGGATGGCGACGATGACCACTGTATTTGGGTACTTCGCTGGGTTACGTGGGTTTGTCTTGATTTTAGTTGGTGGTTTCATTGGGGCAGTGTTTGCTATTGCGATGCCAGCGATGGCGCAACCAATCATCCGTAAGGTCACCGGTTCAAACGATATTGCTTTAGGGCATTTTTGTACGATCGGCTATTTATTTGAGGCTGGGGTAGCAAAAATCTTTGGTGAAAGAGGCGAGAACAAGAAATCGATTGAAGACATTAAATTGCCTGCTCACTTTGAATTTTTACAAGATACGTATTTATCAGTCATGGTGGTGATGGTGCCACTTTATATCGTGACTGTGTTGTTTGCAGGAGAGACGTTTGCGGCTGAGCTATCAGGAGGTCAAAACTATATCATGTTTGCCTTTTTACAAGCCATCCAGTTTGTTGTTGGTGTATACGTATTACTTTCAGGGGTACGTTTATTACTAGGCGAAATCGTTCCAGCGTTTCGTGGGATTGCGATGAAACTAGTTCCTGATGCGATTCCAGCGTTAGATTGTCCGGTGTTCTTCCCTTATAGTCCGAATGCAGTGATTTTAGGGTTTATCACAACAACGATCGGTACGGTCATTGCGATGTTTACGTTGCCGATGTTTGGATTAGCGATGATTCTGCCAGGGATGTTGACGAATTTCTTTGCTGGGGGGACAGCGGGTATTTTTGGTAATGCAGTTGGGGGACGACGAGGAGCAATCATTGGTGGAATCGCTCATGGCTTCTTTATTACCTTGTTGCCAGCATTATTAGTAACGATTTTCAATTCAATGGGATTTGTTAGTGCGACAGCGACAGATGTCGATACAGTAGTGGTAGCGCTACTGTACGCTTGGATCTTAAGTCCGATTTTAAAAGCATTCTAATGTGAAAGTAGGGAGCATAATGTTTGGTTTTTTGAAAAAGAAAAAAGAGCAACCTGAAGCAATACAGACGCTTTCCATCGAAGAAAAAGAAGAACTTCAAACAACGATCGAACGACTAAAGAAAGATATCGACCAGACAGAAGAAACAGACCAACGAGCGGTTCTTTTTGAACAAGTAGGACTAAAGCTCGCTGAGTTAGGGGATAACGATCAGGCAATCGAACACCTTGAGAAAAGTTTATCACTGAAGAAAAGTATCAATGATGGGTACAAGAAGTTGATGTCTTTATATAATGCAAAAAGAGCAGAAGCTGCACGAGCTGGGGACGATCAAGGAATTGATCATTATATGGGGAAAATGGACGAGATGCGACAAATTGCTAAACAACTTACGATTACAGGGAATAAATAAGAATAAAGGTGGCTATAAAAAAAATGTATACGACATTAAAAGAGGTAACAAAAACAGCAGAAGCTTTGAATTTTACCGTGGGCGCATTCAACACGCATAACTTAGAGATGTTGCCAGAAATGTTACGAGCAGCCAAAGAAATGGGTGCGCCGATCATTATCCAAACAAGTGTGGATACGGCGAAATATATTGGGATGAATGTCTTAGTCAATGTAGTGAAAACGATCGCTGAAGAAGAAATGGTGGACGCTGTTCTTCATCTGGATCATGCGCGTGATTTCTCTGATATCAAGCAAGCAATCGATAGCGGTTATACTTCAGTAATGTATGATGGTTCCCATTTACCTTTTAAAGAAAATATCTTGAAAACAAAAGCAGTCGTTGAATACGCCCACGCTCGTGGTGTCTCAGTGGAAGGGGAGCTAGGGACGATTGGTGGGACGGAAGAAGGAATCCATGTGGCAGAAGATGATAAAGTGTATACGAAACCCGAAGATGCGGTAGAATTCGTAGCAGCAACTGGAGTAGACGCATTAGCAATTGCTATTGGAACAAATCATGGACAATTCAAATCAAAAACAGAAGTCAATCTACCACTCCTGAAAGAAATCGACGCAGTAGTCGATGTTCCCTTGGTCATCCACGGCGGTACTGGAGTGAAAGAGGAAGATTATCCAGAGTTGATCAACCATGGAATCCGTAAATTCAATGTTGGGACAGAGCTACTTGTTAACTGGACGAAAACAGCAAAAGAAAGCTTTGGGGAAACAGAAGTCAGCCGATCATTACGCCACAACGTGATTCCAGCCAACGAAGCAGTAAAGGCAATCATCAAACATAAAATCGGCCTGTTTTTGAATACAGGAAGTGAGATCTATGCAGGAAAGAGCTAAAATGAAAAAATATTTGTTTCTTTTGGCAGGAAGTCCTGGGACAGGAAAAACTTATTTGATGGAACGACTGTTCGAACGTTTTCCAACGATGTATCGTCTTACCTTAGATGAAGTCAAAGAGTATTACGCTGAATCAATTGGGTTCGATAATTTAGCTGAACGAGCAGAGCAAGAAAAAAACAAGGTGTATCCATTCTTTTATCAGGCATTGGAACTGTACATGGAAGCAGGGAAGAAAGTGATTGTTTCAGAGTATCCTTTCAGTGACAAACAAAAAGGACCATTAGGAGCGTTATCAAAAAAATATGGATATGAAGTGATCACGATTCGCTTGCACGCAGACTTTGATGTACTATGGCAACGACGTTATAAAAGAGATCGTGATCCTGAACGTCATTTGAGTTATATCATGGACCATTATCATTATGGGGATACGTTGGACGATCGATCGTTAGGAACCAATCATATCACCAAAGAAGAATTTAGAGCTGTTATAAATGATCGAAAGTATGAACACTTTGAACTTGGAACGCTTTATACATTCGATGTGACTGATTTCACCAAAGTGGATTATACGCCACTGTTAAACGAGTTAGAGTGGCGAGTGGCGAATGACCAATAAAAAATAATATCTAGTTGATTGATTCAAGTTTTGAATGAATCGTAAAAAGTGAAAGCCTATCCTCCTATTTATCGAGAGATAGGCTTTTTCATTTTTATTACTAGATTTTTGTGCCATATGTCAAAGTGACTCTTTGGTGGATAACCAATCTGATAATTCCTTTAAGACTGTTTGGACTTGGGGCTCGTTTGTTTGTTTCAAAAAGTCATGTTCTAGATCATAAACAGGTTTGAATCGACTATTCGGGATCTGTTTGCTTATCCTTTTACTTGAAGCAAAAGGTACTTCTTGGTCTGAGGTGCTGGCGGTACTATAGCAAGGAGGAAAAACTGCAAGTTCTGTTTCACTAATGGCATAATCCGACCAATCCAGTGATTTCGGTAAGCGATAGTAATAGGCTAAGATTCCTTGTTGTCGTCCATAGTAATAAAGTAAGGCGCGACCCATCAGTGGATCGTCTGCCGTGGGTGTTTGTTGATCAATGTCTATAAGCATTTCTTCTGTTAATGTGTGTGTGGTGGGAGTGGTTTGTTTCTTCAGAAATTCAAAATCAGCATAGCCATAAAAATTGATTAGGAAATTGGGTGAAAGCCCTCGATCCACACACAAATATTTGGTTAGGTGGAACATCAAATAACTTCCGGCAGAACGCCCGCAAATACCAAAGGGGTGTTCATGAATGATTGTCTTTTTTAAGGCATCAAAGCTTTCATTTAGTTTTGCAATGATTTCTGTTACAGATGTATTTGGTGCCAACAGGTAATCAAGAGCTAGCAGAGTGTAGCCATGAGCTAAAAAGAGATCTTTTAGCCTATTGGGTATGTCACCTTTTGATCCGTAAATCAATCCGCCACCATGCAAATAAAGGATATATTTCGGTGTATCACTCTGAGCAGGATAAATGGTTACTGTAATGTCATCGAGTAGTTGTTTGGTTTCTTTCATTTGCCTGTCTCCTCATTTTGATAATATAGGCGCCAATCTCATGATTGATCATTTGTAACGGATTTGTTAAATCAATTGATAGATAATTGGAAATTTTGTGGAGACGATAACGAATCGTTTTAGCATGTAAAAACATTGCTTCTGCTGTTTGTTTGTAATTCCGATTGTGTTGTAAAAAACAATAAAAAGTTTCAAATAAGTCATAGTCTGTTTGAGCCAACTGCGCCAATTTTAGAGGGATTGCTTCTTGCAATGTTGCTATCTGATTTTCTCGAATAAAATGTTTGAATATGCCGATATCTTCGGATGTCACAACAGGGCCATTGTAAAATGAGGTATTGAAATTCAAAATATCCAAACATTCAAACAACAATTCCTTGATTTCCTGTCGTGGTTTTGCTTGGCTGATGGCAAATGTTACTTGTTGATTTTCTGCGAGTATTTCTACCATCAGACGTGAAATCTGATCTTTAGTGATAGGCCCTTCCGATTGAGCAAAGTTGAATAAAACAGCTGAATATTGATGTTGGTCAAAGAAAATCGCCTCTTTTTTCAGTGTCCGTAAAAGTGTAAGGATGCGATTTTTCATTAATTGCGTTTGCATCTCTTTAGTTGAAAAGACGATTGTCTGGTAAGTATCTTTTGACTGCATATGCGCTTCTTGTAGCAAGCTATCTAGTTCTTCAGGATTTCGTGGTGTATTTTGTAAAATCGCATCAGCTAAATTATTTAAACGAGTATAGCGTTCTTTTTTCAATAGGCTTTCTGTATTGAATTTTTCTTGCAAGGCGTCAATGGCATTTTCGATAATGACTAGGTCGGTTTCTTTGATTTGTTGGTTGTTCAGATAAACAAGCAATAAGCAATTGAGAGAATAGTTATTGAAAATCGCAATCTCTAATGCATAGCGTTTTTTCGAGTCTGTTTGAGCATAAAGTGTCAGTAAAGAATAATCGTTTTTCATGAAATCTGTTTGTGGCAGCGATTCACGTGAGAGTACGATGGCATCGGTTGGAATCATCCCTTCGCAAATTTCGATTTCTTTATCAAGCAATTTTAAGGAAAAAGGAAGTTCGATGATTTGATAAAACTCTTGCATGATCGTTTCTAAAGAAGAAAACTGTTTTTCTAGACGGTTGAATCTTTGGCGTGCTTCATAGTAGGTTCGTAAAGTATGGGCATGTGCATTGAGTAACGGCTCATAAATCGTTAATAGAATTTTTTCATAGCTGATCTCTTGACTGATTTTGATCAATGGGATTTCATATTTGAAGCATAACTCAATAAACCATTCGGGGATCACCTTGATAAAACGATCGGTTTTTAACACAAGACCGCTGATCCCGATTTGACACATCTTGATGAAAAAATCTTCCAGTTCTTTTTCTGACAAGTCGTTCAATGCATAAAACGAGGTCAGGATCAGCTGATTTTTTTTGCTCCAATTTTCGATATCAATGGCTTCTAAGACCATTGCAGTTTCGACTTCATTATCTAAACCAATCTCATTCGTTAGAATCTTCCCTTTTTTTAGTTCACCTAGCAATAATAACTCCCTTAATTTCATCATATTCTCCTTTTTTCCTTTTATGGATAAAAAGTATAGCATTCTTTTAGAAATACGTCCGATGAAAACACTTTCTTAATCTTCTACAATGACAGTGTAAGAATGAATAAGGAGGGGCATTATGTTAGAAACGGTTGTTTTACCAAATAATTATCAAGATTCCATCAACTTGATGCTATTGACTAATCAAATCAATTCGCTTGAGGAAGTCAACATGAGCCAGATCATGATGGGAACGGATGCTAATAAAGATATTTTGAATAACACGTCACTTTTAACAGAAAAGGCACAAACTGCGTCTGCGAACGATTTAATGATCGTGGTAGAGAGTGAGGATGAATCAATCATGGAAAAGGTACTGCCAATGATTGATGATTTTTTAGCGGATCTATCAGCAAAAGAGACAGCACAACCGAATAAATCAGTGACCACGTGGAAAGAAGCATTGAAACAATTACCAGATGCAAATGTCGCCTTGTTTAGTATTCCGGGGGAATACGGCGCAGCAGAAATGGCACGTGCGTTGAAGAATAATCTGCATGTTTTTTCATTTACGGATAATATTGCGATCGAAGATGAAGTCCGTCTGAAAAAACTAGCGCATGAAAAAGGATTACTGATGATGGGGCCAGATTGTGGGACAGGTATTTTATCGAGTATCCCAATTGCTTTTACGAATGTTGTCGCACCTGGAAATATTGGCGTAGTTGGTGCATCTGGTACGGGTATCCAAGAAGTGACGACAATCATTGATCGTCTAGGTGGAGGTGTGGTTCATGCCATTGGTACCGGTGGTCGTGACTTGAGCGACAAGGTGGGAGCAATAACGGTCAAAGATGCAATCGTGGCACTTGAAAACCATGAACCAACAGATGTGATCTGTGTGATTTCTAAGCCACCTGCAAAAGAGGTACGTGACGAGGTAGTGCAATTATTGCAGAGTATTTCAAAACCAGTCGTCGCTATATTTTTAGGAGAAAAACCAACGAATCACGAAGGAAAAGTCTATCTGGCACACACGTTAGAGGAAACTGCCCGTATCGCTGTGGATTTAGCAAACGAAGCAACAGTGAAAAAAAATTACTTTGAAGCACTAGAACAGCCGGGTGTCTTGACGCTTGCTAAAGAAAAAGTCGTCAAAGGGCTATATTCTGGAGGAACGCTCGCAGCTGAAGCAGGCATGCTGATTTCAGAAGCATTAGATTTAGGTGGTCTGGTCAAAGAAGATGGGTATATCTTGAAATCTCAAGGGTATGAAGTGATTGATTTAGGAGATGATCGTTATACACAAGGTAAACCACATCCAATGATCGATCCGGAAGTCCGGATCCATAAAATAGAAGAGTACGCCAAGGAAGAAGAAACTGGCGTCATCTTATTTGATATTGTTTTAGGATATGGTGCCCATGAAGACATGGTGGGTGCATTGTTACCAACGATCCAATCTGTGCAGTCAGAAGCGGAAAAAGCAGGACGTGAACTTTATTTCGTGGCGACAGTGTGTGGGACGAAGAATGATCCACAAGACTACCAAAAATCAGTGGAACGTTTGAAAGAAGCAGGTGTTTTTGTCGCAGAGAGTAATGCTAAAGCGGTTCAACTGGCGTTGTTGTTAAAAGGCATCAGATTGTATGAAGCAGATAAAGAAGTCTTAGCATATGATGGAAAAACAGTTTCTGTACCACAACCGAGTGAGCAAGTCATGGAGTTGTTGACGACGAAACCGCGTGTAGTGAATGTCGGTTTGAAAAGCTTCAACGAATCGATTGTCACCTATGGTGGACAAACAGTCCAGTTGGATTGGCGGCCTCGCGCGAGCGGTAACAAGAAAATGATCAAAATTTTAGATGCGTTGGAAGAGCATCAGGAGCAAATTGATGAAGAAAATCAGAAAGTGACAGAAAAAATCAAGAACGCACAGCCGTTTCTGGTCGATGTGGTCCCTGCAAAAACGGTGATTCCTGAATTAAATGATCCAAAGCAAAAAACACTATTGCATGCAGGCCCGCCAATCACTTGGGAGGCGATGACCGGACCGATGCGAGGCGCGTGTCTAGGTGCAGCGTTATTCGAACGTTGGGCAGAAAACGAAGAAGAAGCATTAGCACTTTTTGAAGCAAATAAAGTGCGATTCATTCCTTGTCATCATGTACAAGCAGTAGGACCGATGGGAGGGATCACTTCTGGTGATATGCCGGTCTTCATTGTTGAAAACCGGAAAGAAGGCAATCAAGCCTTCTGTATCTTGAATGAAGGTATCGGTAAGGTATTACGTTTTGGTGCGTATTCCCAAGAAGTCGTTGATCGCTTAGATTGGATCAAAGAAGTACTAGGACCAACAATCCATCAAGCATTGGCATTCACCGAGGAAGGATTGAATCTAAATGTTTTGATCGCCCGGTCGATTACGATGGGGGATGAATTCCATCAAAGAAATATTGCTGCTTCTTTGAATTTCCTGAAAGAAATCGCTCCATTGATCATTCAAACGGAGATTCCTGAAGAACAAAAATATGATGTAATCAAGTTCTTAGCAGATACGGATCAATTTTTCTTGAATATCATGATGGCTACGGGAAAAGCAATCGTCGATGGTGCGCGCCAAGGGACTAAAGGAACAATCGTGACAACGATGACACGTAATGGTGTCGATTTTGGTGTCCGAATCGCAGAAACAGGCGATACATGGCATCTAGCGCCTGTAAATACACCAAAGGGCTTGTACTTTACAGGATTCAATGAAGAAGATGGTAATCCCGATATTGGCGATAGTGCTATCACTGAAACTGTCGGTGTAGGTGGAATGGCCATGGTCGCAGCACCAGGTGTGACCCGTTTTGTTGGTGCAGGTGGTTTTGAAGATGCGTTAGCAACCTCAAATGAAATGGCGAAAATCTGCGAAGGGCATAACCCAACGTTTTCGATACCAACTTGGGATTTTCAAGGAACTTGCTTAGGAATCGATATTCGCAAAGTGGTGGAAACAGCAATCACTCCTGTTATAAATACTGGGATCGCGCACAAAAATGCTGGAGTGGGGCAAATTGGCGCAGGTACAGTTCGGGCACCACTCGCTTGCTTTGAACAAGCCTTAGAGGCCTATGCTAAGGAGCTAGGGATCAACGTTGAGTAATCAAGAAATTCAAATGAGCGAGTATCTATCTCCACTTTTGCAATTTGGAAAAATAGGTGTGATCCACAGCGTATTTGAGCATTCCTTTAATGTTGAAATCAAGCAACAATTGATCAATATCGCCTGTTTTCATGACTATCTATCTAGTTTTGGTATCAATCTTCCTGAAGATCGATTTAACACACTTGCTTCGGCTCTTCAAACAGGAAATCGTGTAAAAATAAGTGATGATGTATTGACGATTTACAGTATTTCAAGTGTCAGACAAGTGACATTAAAACCGTGTCGGCTGGTTCCTCTCAACGTCTTCACGTTAGGGCTATCGAAAAAACAACTACTTTTATTGAAACCATTTTTGGCTGAAAAAAACTGGCAGACAAAAATCGGGTTACCGGTAGATAAACGTGCATCCACGCTGTTTGCTCGAATGGCACAACCAAACAGAGAGTGGACGACAACTGAATGGCAAGAAGTCGTTGGTTATCTTTTAGGCAGAGGCAAAGGGTTGACGCCTAGTGGTGATGACCTATTGATGGGTTATCAGCTTGTTTTAGGGACTGTTTCAGATCCCAGAGGAATCGCGCTAGCGGTTGCTCTGGGAGAAGCCCAAACGGCAACGACTGCAATCAGCCAAGCATATCTAACTTGTGCGACAAAGGGGTACGCCAATTCACTAGTGTATCAATTATTTTCAGACTTAGCACAAAACCAAGAGGAGAAAATAGAAGAACAGTTAGAGAAAATCATGAGAATTGGTCATTCTTCGGGAAAGGATCTAGCTTTTGGTATTTGGTTGGCGCTACAAGCAATCGAAGGAGAAGAAAGTGAGGGTGAAACATGGAAGCGAGTAAACAAAAACAAGCAGTAAGAGTCAGTGATACTTACTGGATCAAAGTAGTAGCAATCTTTTTTATTGGTTGGATCTTGATGTATGCCACACGAACGATTTTTAACCCGATCATGGGAGTGGTCGGGGAAGAATTCGGTTTAAGCAATACGCAATTAGGCTTAGCAAATAGTATCTTTTTTCTGACATATGCCATCGCTCAGATTCCTTTTGGGATCGTCGGAGACAAAATTGGACGAAAGTTAGTCATCACAGTGGGATTTTTACTTTTGGCAGTAGCGACATACTTCACCGGATTAGCCACGACGTTTATTTTATTCTTAGTGATTCGTGCCATCGCTGGGATCGGGCAAGGTGCTTACTACGGTCCACAGTTTGCCTTGTCGACAGAAGCGATTCCAAAGAGTAAACGGACGATTGGAAATGCCATCATTAATAGTGGTATGGCTTTTGGAACATCAGGCGGTTATCTTCTATCAAGTAAATTGGTCTTAGAAAACGGGGATGATTGGAGCAAGCCATTTTATCTGATGGCGATTCCTACATTGATTGTCGGCATTTTGTTTTATGTATTGTTGAAAGAAAAAGTGATCCGTCCGGGTGAAGAAGCAGAAGTGGAAGAAGGTCCAAAAGAAAAAATTTCTTTGAAGCAGATTTTTACAAATCGTAACTTAGTAGCAGCCTTTATTTTATGTTTTACCAGCATTTATGCTAATTTTGTGATTCTTACTTGGTTGCCGCAGTTTTTGATTGCAGAACGTGGATTTACTGGAGCGAGTGTTGGCTTTATTTCTTCTTTAGTCCCTTGGGCATCGATACCAGGCGCCTTACTCTTTGCACGGATCAATGATAAGACAGGAGCGACGAAGAAACTAGTCTTTGTTTTGGTTCCATTAGCAATCGTTTCGGTTTTTGCTATCGCTTTTGTTACCAATCGTACCTTATTGATCACAGTGCTGATTCTTTATGGATTGACTGGGAAATTAGCACTTGACCCGATCATGGTGACGTTTGTCACGAAACATGCACCAAGAGCAGCCTTAGGAACGACGTTAAGTGCGTATAATTTTATCGGGATGTCAGGATCGATTTTAGCTCCTTACGTTACTGGTTATTTAGCAGATACTTCAGGTTCGATGCAAGTTGGTTTTTACCTCTCTTGTGTCTTGTTGATCATCGGGTTGATTCTCTTTGCCCTATTGGCAAAAGAGGATCGTACACAAACGCTGAAGTAATAGAAAGAGGTGTAGGAAAGACATGGGATTAAATGTGATTGCTTTAGGTGGGAATGCTATTTTAGAAACTGATCCAACCGATAAAGGACAAAAAGCCGTAGTCGAACAGGCGGCTGAAGCTATCGCAGCTTTTGTTGAACAAGGAGAACAAGTCATTCTTTGTCATGGCAATGGTCCGCAGGTTGGCAATTTGTTATTGCAGCAACAAGCAGGAATAAGCGCAAAAAATCCTCCAATGAGCTTGGATACATGTGTCGCAATGACACAAGGAAGTATTGGCTATTGGTTACAACAAGCGTTAACCAATGCGTTTACGCAACATGGGATCACCCAACCGGTCGTCTCCATCGTGACACAAGTGTTAGTTGATCCGAATGATCCATCGTTTCAGAAGCCAACGAAACCGATTGGACCATTTTATACAGAAGAGGAGGCAAAAAAATCGGTACAAAAAAATGAAGGAACATACGTGGAAGATGCAGGACGTGGTTACCGTAAAGTCGTTGCATCTCCTCAACCAAAAGAAATTGTGGAAAAAGAAGCACTTCAAGCGTTAGTAGCAGCTAATGTTGTCACGATTTGTGCAGGTGGAGGTGGTATCCCAGTAATTGAATCATCTGGGCTTTATCAAGGCGTGGAAGCGGTCAATGATAAAGATTTCTCAGCAGCCGTATTGGCAGACGCTGTGGGTGCCGATCGTTTGATCATTTTAACTGGTGTCGAGCATATCTATATCAACTATGGAAAACCAGAAGAACAAGCCTTAGAGACGATGACTCCCGAAGAAGCAAAAGAATACGTAGCTGGTGGTCATTTTGCAGCTGGAAGTATGTTGCCAAAAGTAGAGGCAGCGGTCCGTTTTGTTGCAAGTGATCCAAAACGTCAAGCAGTCATTACTTCCATTGAAAAATTGAACCATTTGACTGAAGGTGCGGGAACAGTGATCCAACAAACGAGGTAACGAGTGATGAAAAAAAATGCCATGATCATTCAAATTAGCCTTGCATTGGCTTTAGGTATTTTGGTTGGGATGTTCTGGCCAATGAGTGCGTCTGTGTTAAAACCGATTGGCGAAGTATTTTTACGACTGATGCAGATGGCGATCCCATTATTGATTCTTGGTCAGATCATTCAAGCTTTAGGTAGTATTGATTTGAAGGAATTAGCAAGTATTGGGACACGCACCTTGCTCATCTTTGGGATTTCCTCCTTATTGGCAGCTTTATGGGGTGTGTTATTGGCTGTTTTGTTTACGCCTGGATCTGGCATGGAACATATAGAGCGATTAAGTCCTACGATCGAGGCGCAAGAGCTGTCGATTCAAGAAACGTTTCTCCAGTTTGTGCCTAAAAATATTTTTGAATCCCTTACGCAAGGTTCGATTATCCAAATCATTGTTTTCGCGATTTTTTTTGGCCTAGCCTTGAATCAATATGGACAAAAACAGCCCCAATCGAAGTTGTTTCAACTAATCATTGATTTTAACGAAGTGATTATCCAAGTCATCAAATATGTGATGCATTTTGCCCCTATTGGGATATTTGCCTTGGTGAGTAGCAGTATCAGCCAATTAGGCGCACAAGTCATTCTGCCAATGGTAAAATATCTACTGGTGTATAGCTTAGCTACAGTATTGTTCTTACTGGGATGGTTAGTTGTTGTCAGTATATACGGCCGATTACATCCGTTAAAATTGATCATGAATATGAAGAATATGTCGATCATGGCACTTGCAACGACTTCTTCAGCCATCACTTTACCAATCGAATTAGAAGAAACACAACATAAATTAGGGTTGAGTAAGCGAATCAGTCACTTAGTCTTACCATTAGGAATGTCATTGAACAGTAATGGTTCAGCAATGCACATGGCACTGACGGTGATCACGATCGCCCAGATGTACCAAGTAGAGTTTCGATGGACGACCATGGTCTATCTTGCGATTTTAGCCACTTTTATTTCTTTAGCCAATGCGGTAGTTCCTGGTGCGGGGCTCGTTTCTTTAGCCATCATCGTGCCGCAAATGGGGTTACCTATTGAAAGTATTGCCATTTTTGGCGGTGTTGAATGGTTGGTAGGGATGTTGCGTACGATTTTGAATGTCAATTCTGATGTGTATTCAGCAATCCTCGTGGCGAAATCAGTCGATGAAATCGATTATGAGATTTTTAGCCGTGGCTAAATGAATAAAAAGAAAGGGGTTGCAATTTTAAAAAATACTTGTTATAGTAAATGTAAATAAAACAGGCATGTGACTGGTAAAGCAGGCAGGACCTAAAGAAAGACACACAAAGAATCCTTTGTTGTTATTTCTTATGGTCTTGCCTGCTTTTTTCTTTTTTGTCTGCGCAGCGAAAAAGAAAAACGAAAGAAGGAGTGGAAAAAATGGATCATCAAACTTTAGCAAAGCATATTTTACAATTCGTTGGCGGAAAAGAAAATATCATTCATTTGGAACATTGTTCAACTAGACTTCGTTTTACGTTGAAAGATGTCAAACAAACAAATCGTGAAGAGTTAGAACGCTTAGATGGGGTCATTGGTGTTCGGAGCAATGCTCAATTCCAAGTAATCATTGGGAATGAAGTAGTGGAAGTTTATGACGAATTAGCCAAACTGATCGGAGAAATTTCGGCAGATCAGAACATAAACAAAGAAAAGAAACCTATTGGAACAATTTTACTTGATTTTATCATTTCAGTCTTTCAACCGTTGGTCCCTGCGATTGCAGGTGGCGGTGTCTTAAAATCACTTTTACTGCTCTTATCTTTATTGGGTGTGATGGATGCAAACTCATCTACTTACCTGCTATTGAATTTGATCGGAGGAGCGCCTCTTTACTTCTTACCGATTTTAGTTGCGATGACGACGGCAAGAAAGCTAAAAGTCAATGAAATCGTAGCTGTTTCAGCAGTGAGTGCTTTGCTTTTACCAGAAATGGCAACCCTTCTAGCAGACGGAACCTCCTTTCTAGGGTTCTCAATTGAAAATATTGCGTATGCTTCTCAAGTCTTCCCAGCAATCTTAACGGTGTTGTTTTACAGTATCGTCGAAAAATATGTCACGAAAATTTCTCCGAAGCCGATTCGTATTTTCTTTGTTCCGATGGTTGCTTTATTAGTGACTGTCCCAGTTGCACTGCTGATTTTAGGACCGTTAGGCTATAACGTTGGTGGCGCATTCTCATATTTGATCGTCGAGTTATATCAACGATTAGGCTGGTTAGCGACAGGCTTACTTGCCGCAGTTCTACCATTGATGGTCGTTACTGGCATGCACAAAGCGATGATTCCTTATGCTGTTTCTTCAATGGGAGAGTTAGGAAAAGAGATGCTCTATTTACCGGCTTCTTTGGCACATAATATCGCTGAATCTGGTGCATGTTTTGCCGTAAGTTTAAAGACAAAAAATACAAAATTGCGACAAACAGCGATCTCTGCAGGAATCTCAGCTTTATTTGGTATCACTGAACCCGCATTATATGGGGTCACGATCTTACACAAACGGGTATTGAGTATCGTGATGGTTTCTAGTTTCATCGGCGGGATATTTGCCGGGATCATGGCTTTAGAAGCCTTCGCATTGGTTGGACCAGGGATTGCGAGTATCACGATGTTTGCTAGTGCAGATCAACCGATGAACCTTGTCTGGGCATTTGTCTGTACAGCTCTTTCTTTTGTCGTGTCGTTTGTAGGTGGCTTGGTATTTTTTAAAGATCAAGAAGAAGCAACTTCACAAGAAGAGAACGAGAGTCGTAGGGGAGGAACTTGGGGTATCGTGAGCCCAGTCAAAGGTCAAGTGATTCCTCTTGAAACAGTCCCAGATGATGTCTTTTCTAGTGGGATGGTTGGCGAAGGTGTCGGAGTCATTCCAGAAGAAGGTATTGTTTTTTCTCCTGAAGAAGCACAAGTGACCATGCTATTTGAGACAGGTCATGCCATCGGCTTACGAACGGTGAGCGGAGTAGAATTACTGATTCATGTAGGAATCGATACAGTCAAGTTACAAGGTGAAGGCTTCCAGGCTTTTGTTAAAGAAGGTCAGATGGTACAACCAGGCGAGTGTTTGCTTGCGTTTGATATTGAAAAAATCAAACAAGCAGGATTTGATCCAGTCGTTGTGGTGGTCGTGACCAATCAGAAGGAGTATCACATCGATCATCAAGTAGAAAATCAATCAGTGACACCCGAAACTGAGTTATTGATGATTTCTGCTTTAGTAAAATGAAGAAATGAAAGTGAGGAATAGAAAAATGGATATGACACAAACAGGTTTTCCCGAAGGATTTCTATGGGGAGGTGCAATTGCAGCAAACCAAGTAGAAGGAGCATGGGATATTGGTGGAAAAGGGCTATCTGTGGCAGATGTTGCAACTTATAAACCTAATGTAGACAACAAAGATTACGCAGCCCATGTAGGGGTGACAATCGAAAAAGTAGAAGAAGCAATAGCCGACCCTACAGACAAGTGGTTCCCTAAACGACGAGGGGTCGATTTCTATCATCGTTACAAAGAGGATTTAGCTTTATTTGCAGAAATGGGGTTTACTACATTACGTTTGTCGATTGCGTGGTCCCGACTCTTTCCAAACGGGGATGAAAAGACAGCTAATCCTGAAGGTGTCTCATTTTATAAAGAAGTTTTTAAAGAAATGAAGCGCTTAGGAATCGAACCGATTGTGACCTTGTCTCATTATGAGATGCCATTAGCATTAGCGATGAAAGGCAACGGTTGGATTCAACGAAGTGTGGTGGATGACTTTGTTCGATTTGTAGATACTTGTTTTGACGAATTTGGGGAGTACGTTCATTACTGGTTGACGTTCAATGAAGTGGATAGTATTTTTAGACATCCATTTACGACTGCCGGGATTTTGACTGATACGATCGAACCAGACAAAATCGAAGCGGTTATCTATCAAGCGTTACATCATCAATTTGTGGCAGGGGCTTTAGCAACGAAACATTGCCATGAAAAGATCCCTGGTAGCCAAGTTGGTTGTATGTTGACCAAATTGATGACCTATCCGTTGACGAGTCGACCAGAAGATGTGGAACGAACATTGAAAAAGAATATGAACAATCATTTTTATGCGGATGTTCAAGTCAAAGGTACGTATCCGCCACTCGTTTTGAAAGACTTAGCCAACCGTCATATCACGATCGACATGTTACCTGGTGATAAAGAATTATTGAAAGAACATACGGCAGACTTCCTATCGTTTAGTTATTATATGTCTATGTGTGAATCCGCAGATCCAAAGGCAGAGCGGACACCGGGGAATACCGTTTTGGGTGTTAAAAATCCTTATTTAGAAGCGACAGATTGGGGCTGGCAAATTGATCCTTTAGGCTTGAAAATTTCTTTACTAGAATTATATGACCGTTATCAAGTACCCTTGATGATCGTTGAAAATGGCATGGGGGCTTTTGATGAAGTGATTGACGATGAAATCCATGATCCCTATCGAATCGCCTATTTTACTGCACATTTCAAAGCAATGAAAGCAGCCATCGATGAAGGGGTTGATTTGATTGGGTATACAAGTTGGGGACCTATTGATTTAGTCAGTGCCGGAACCTCTCAAATGTCAAAACGTTACGGATTCATTTATGTAGATGCAGATGATGAAGGAAATGGAAGTTATGATCGCTTGCGTAAAGATTCATTTTACTGGTATAAAGAAGTTATTGGAACGAACGGTCGATCCATCGAGTGAAGGAACTGTTCGATGCGCTCAAGGAGTAACCATGAGCGAAGGAGGATATCATGAGGAAAATACTAAAGGTGCTTAACTCCAGTGTGGTATTGATCGACAGCAATCAGCAAAAAATGATTGCTTTAGGAAAAGGGATCGGTTTTGGCAAAAAGCCCGGTGAGATCATCTCGGATGATTCGATTGATGAGATCTATCTGCCCTATGATGAAGGCAAAGCCATGCAATTATTGGATTTGATCAAAGAGGTTCCTTTGACCTATTTTGAATTAACGAAAGCAATGGTCTCCAGTATGGAGAAACGACTAGGGAAACGGTTAAACTCTAGTATTTATTTAACATTACCTGATCATTTACATTTTTCAGTTGAACGTATGGCCAAAGGAATCATCATCACCAATCGGTTATATTGGGAGATCAAGAATTACTATCCGGAAGAATATCAAGCAGCGGAGCAAGCGCTAATGATCTTCAATGAAAAATCCGATGTCGAGTTACCCATTGAAGAAGCGGCAAATATCGCCTTTCATGTCATTAATTCATTGTCTCAAGAAAGTCAGGGAACCGATAGTATGAAGCAAGCGAAAATGATTGGTGGCATCGTCAACTTAGTAAAATATTCGATTCGAATCGACATTGCTCCAGACTCGATCCATTATAGTCGTTTTATTACTCATGTTCGTTTTTTCGTTGAACGGTTGTTTGCGAATAAAATGCTGGATGGACAAGATGATGGGCTATATCAGCAAATGTGTACCTTGTATCCATTGGCGATGGAAAATGCAGACAAAGTAAGGCAGTATATCCAGAAAATGATCCAACAGGAAATCACGAAAGAGGAAGTTACCTATCTAGGTGTGCATATCAATCGATTGATGCGGCACCCTGATTGAAAAAAATAGACAAGATTGCGTAATGAATAGCAGCAAGCCAGTGATCCTTTCTGGTAGCTGCTTTTTTTTTAAAACAAATAGGAGGAATAGGATTTTTTAGCGAAATATATGTTTATAAAGTACCAGATAACCTGTTTTTTGGATCGGATCGTGTGGTAGTTCACAATTGTATCTGATTAGTTATATAACGTAGTTGATTTGAAAATTAACAAAAATAATCGAGGTTATATTAAAAAAACGGGTTGTTTTTAGTGTATAATACTCCTTAGTGTCGTACGACAACCCATCTACTAGGGCTTAAAATGGATAGATAACGCTTACGTTTGTGAGTAATCAATCAGGCTATTTGAAATAAATCAAATGAAATGGGAAAATGAGTCAAGTAAAATAGTTTTTCAAGCGAATGATCAGTCATAACTAGTGGACATTGTGAATGATTGAATGATCGTGAGAGGAATTATTTGCTTATTCGTCGTATAACCAAATTAAAGGGGGAGAACAAAGAAATGAAGATAGCAATTGCTGGTGCAGGTGCAATGGGGAGTCGGTTTGGACTCATGTTGCAAAAAGGTGGAAATGACGTGACATTGATCGATGGTTGGAAAGACCATGTAGAAGCGATCAAAGAAAACGGATTGAAAGCTAACTTTAACGGTGAGGACATCGTTGTCGATATCCCAGTCGTTCTTCAATCAGAGATCAATGACGTAGAAAAAGTTGATTTGATCGTCTTATTCACGAAAGCAATGCAACTAGAAAAAATGTTGGAAGATATCCGTCCAATGATCAAAGATGAGACAAAAGTTCTTTGTTTATTGAATGGAATCGGCCATGAAGATATTATTGAAAAATTTGTACCAATGAAAAATATTTTTATTGGTAATACAATGTGGACGGCAGGCTTAGAAGGTCCTGGACGTGTGAAATTATTCGGTAGTGGTTCAGTAGAACTACAAAACTTAGGAGACGGTCAAGAAGAAGCTGCGAAAGAATTGGCAGAAACTTTAGCTGACTCTGGTTTGAATGCGAAGTATTCAAGTAATATCCATTACTCGATCTATCGTAAAGCTTGTGTCAATGGCACGATGAACGGCTTATGTACGATTTTAGACGTGAATATGGCAGGACTTGGTCGTACTTCTACAGCTCATGATATGGTTGTTGCTATCGTAAATGAATTTGGTCAAGTAGCAAAAGCCGAAAATATTGATTTAGATGTGGAAGAAGCAGTCGCCCACTGTGAAACTTGCTTTGATCCTGAAACGATCGGTATGCACTTCCCATCAATGCATCAAGATTTGATCAAAAACAACCGTTTGACAGAAATCGACTATATCAACGGTGCGATTTCACGTAAAGGAAAGAAATACGGGATCGCTACGCCTTACTGTGACTTTTTGACAGCGCTCGTGCATGCAAAAGAACAGATTTTAGAGGCGAAATAGGAGGAACAAATAAATGGATACGACGAATAAATTAACGCCAAGAATTTTTTTGAACAAAGTATTAGCTGGAACAGCAACAGGGATCATCGTAGGACTGATTCCAAATGCTGTTTTAGGAGCTATTTTAAAGTATTTCAGTGAATATCCTGTTGCTGTGACGATCGCACAACTAGCTGTGATCTTCCAATTAGCGACACCGTTGATCATTGGTGGTTTGATCGGGTTACAATTTGGGTTTAATCCGATGCAAATGATGGTAGTAGCTGGTGCTGCATTTGTCGGCTCTGGTGTTGTCCGCTTTATGCCAGACCTTGGTGAAGCAGGAGTATATGTAGGGGCAGGTACAGGAGATATCATCAATACGATGATCACTGCAGCGATTGCTGTTGGTCTGATCCTATTGATCGGTGACCGCTTTGGCTCAGTCGCAATCGTATTGACACCAATCGTAGTCGGTGTGGGCGCAGGTCTTATTGGGTTTTATTTATTCCCTTATGTGACAGCGATCACCTCTGCAATTGGTGAAGGTATCAATAACTTTACGACATTGCAACCTATTTTGATGTCTATTTTGATCGGTTGTTCATTTGCCTTTTTGATCATTTCACCGATTTCAACAGTTGCGATTGGTTTAGCGATCCAATTGGATGGAGTTTCTGCAGGAGCTGCTGCTATGGGTGTTGCAGCCACAACATTTGTGTTGATCGTCAATTCTTGGCGTGTCAATAAATCAGGTGTCACGATCGCGATTGCGTTAGGTGCGATGAAGATGATGATGCCGAACTTATTCCGTAAACCGATCATCTTGCTTCCATGTTTAGTAAGTGCGGTTATCACAGCGATACCTGTCGCACTTTTCTCTGTATCAGGAACACCAGCTTCTGCGGGCTTTGGGATCGTAGGTTTAGTTGGCCCTCTTGCTTCATTAGATGCTGGACTAAATATCGTGATGGTGTTGATTTGTTGGTTCGTCGTACCAGTCGCGGCTGCTTTATTTACGCAATTGGTATTTGAAAAAGTCTTGAAACTTTACGACCGGGAAGAAGTCTTCAAATTCTTAGGTTGATCAAAATTATAAAAGAAAAAAACGCAAAACAGAGAAATCTCTGGATTGCGTTTTTTTTTGAGAAGAAGATGGTGTTATCTGCTATACTGACACTAAATGAAAACAATGGATCATTTGATCCAATAGAAGGAGAATACATGAGAAATATAAAATTAACGATCGAATATGATGGAAAAAGATATTCTGGTTGGCAGCGACTTGGTAATGATGAAAAAACGATCCAAGGAAAAATCGAAGCGATCATTTCGCAAATGACCGGGGAAACGATTGAGATTATCGGTTCTGGCCGAACAGACGCTGGAACACACGCCAGAGGTCAAGTAGCTAATTTCAAAACAGCTAGTACAATGAGTCGAATGGAGATGCTGGATTTTCTTAATCGTTATTTGCCAAGAGATATTGTGGTAAAAAAAGTGGAAGAAGTACCTGAACGTTTTCATGCTAGATATAATGCAAAAGGGAAAAAATATAGTTACTACGTTTGGAATGCTCCAATTCCAACAGTGTTTGAAAGAAACCATAGTTTTGATTATCCGAAGGCACTTGATTTGGAGAAAATGGAAGAAGCTTGTCGGAAACTAGAAGGAAAACATGATTTTATTGGATTTTCAGCATTGAAAAAAACAAAAAAATCAACAGTACGTACAATTGAAAAATTATCGGTCCAACAAGAAGGTAATATGCTTCATTTTACATTTGTAGGGGATGGTTTTTTGTATAAAATGGTACGGATCTTAATGGGAACGATTTTAGATATTGGTTCAGGTAAAGCTGAATTATCTTTGATCGATACGATTTTTGAAACGAAAGTCAGACAGCAAGCAGGCGAGACAGTTCCCGCACATGCGCTTTTTCTAGATGAAGTGTATTATTAAGAGACGTTAAATGATTCAAAGAAAATAGGGGAAAAGCAATCTCAGCTTTTTCCTGTTTCCTTGGATCGGCAGTGGACACTTTGGGAGGGGGAGACCCGATGAAGAAAGAGGAAGAAATCACCACTCTCTACAATTTGATTTTAAACCCAAACACGCGAGACTGGGAGCGACAACAACTAATGACAGCGAAAGAAGAGTTAGCAACTTCTGTTTCTCTAAAAGAGGTACTTGAAAAGTTGGAAGTTTCTTTGCGACCATTGGCTTTACGACAAAATCTAACTCCAGATGTCATGGATTTCTATTTGCAAATGGTCGGCGATCCGTTAGGGGAAGCGCGGTATGATTTTTCTAAACACGAACTGACAGATCCGACAGTTCAAGAACGAGCAGTGTTTGCTGGCGGTTGTTTTTGGTGTATGGTAGAGCCTTTTGAGAAAAAAGCAGGAATTATTTCTGTGATGTCTGGATACACAGGCGGGCAGTTTGATTCCCCTAATTATGACCAAGTCAGTGGCGGCTATACCGGTCATGTGGAAGCAGTGGAGATCATATTTGATAAGCGATTGATCAGTTATCAAGAGCTAGTCGAGATTTACTGGCAAGTAACGGACCCGACGGATGAATTTGGACAATTCCAAGACCGCGGAGAACAATAACGTCCAATCATTTTTGTTCAAAATGAAGAGCAACAAAAAACTGCTGAAGCGTCGAAACGAGCATTAAGCGCATCAGGTCGCTACAGAAAACCGATAGTTACGGCTATTTTACCAGCGACAGCTTTTTGGCCGGCAGAAAATTACCATCAGCAATTTTATCGGAAGCAACCAAAACGTTACAAAAAAATAAAACAAACTCGTCGTCAATTAGCATTTTTGCAAAAAATGACTACCAATTGGGGAAAAAAAGCGAAGAACTAAAACAAGCAACATAATTTTGGTAGCGTTTTCTATTGAAGAGATATAAATTTGAAAGTAATCTATGGGGACTTGAAATAGAGATGGCTAAAAAATCTTGGTCAGTAGTCATCTGCTATCCTTGAAAATGAAAAACGGCATTCCAGAAGTAACTCTTTATTTTTTTGGAGTGGAAGACTTCTGTGATAATCATAAAATAAGGAGTGAATGAAATGTATGTAGCTGATAAAACGCGTTATGAAAACATGGAGTATCGTAAAAGCGGTCAATCTGGATTAAAACTGCCTTTACTTTCCTTAGGATTATGGCAAAATTTTGGGGAATATGATCCCATCAGTAATCAGCGGGAAATTTTAAAGGGGGCTTTTGATTTAGGCATCACCCATTTTGATCTAGCCAATAATTATGGTGGACCTGCTGGAGCAGCTGAAACAAACTTTGGACGACTTTTTAAAGAGGATCTCAAACCCTATCGAGATGAACTGATTATCTCTAGTAAAGCAGGCTATTATATGTGGGATGGGCCTTACGGCAATTGGGGGTCTCGTAAGTCGATCATTGCCAGTTGTGACCAGAGTTTGCAACGTATGGGTTTGGACTATGTGGATATTTTCTATCATCATCGTCCAGATCCTGAAACGCCTTTGGAAGAAACCGCAGAGGCATTGATGCAATTAGTTCGACAAGGAAAGGCCCTTTATATCGGTATCTCTAACTACAATGGGGCGGACACGCAGAAAATGGCGGAAATTTTACGCAAAAAAGATGCGCCCTTCGTGATCCATCAAATGCGTTACAATCTGTTCTCAAGAGAATTGCTTGAGACGGACTTAGCACCTGTCCTTGCTGAAAATGGACTAGGTGCAATCACGTTTAGTCCATTAGCACAAGGCTTGTTAACGAATCGCTACTTACATGGTATTCCTGAAGAATCACGTGCGCATCGAAAAGAAATCCCTTTTCTTTCAGAAGAACAGATTGCACCGACACTACGTAAAATTACACAGTTACAGGAAGTGGCGGAAGCGAGAGGACAAACATTGGCTCAGATGGCATTGGTGTGGAATGTGCGACAACCATCAGTGACAAGTGTTTTAGTCGGTGCTAGCCGTTTGAGTCAGTTGCAGGAAAGTGTCAAAATGAAAGATAATCTCGTCTTTGCACCAGAAGAACTAGCAACGATCGAAACGATTTTGGCAGAAAATTAACGTGTGAGAAAATCACGTTGAAGTGGATACAACAAAAGCAAGCGTGTCTGGGGGATTAGTCCTCATGCATATTCTAAAACCGAATAAACGGCAGGGACAGAAGTAACCTCTTCGGAAATAAGGCGCCAGCCACGAAAATTTGTAGAACAATTTTCGTGGCTGGCGCCTTATTTATCGAGGCTGAATACTTCTGTTCCGACCTCCTCTTGCTTATGCTATCATATCTTGTGTTTGAGAGGTGATGTAGAGACAGACGGCGTAGCTTGTTTTTCTTCATTTTTACTTGGTACAATAGCTTACCTTCTTGTTCTTCTAAAGTGAAGGTTTTATCGTCTTGCTTTTTTGTTCCTTTTCTATTTGTTTCAAATTCGTTTCCGACGCAGCAGAAAGAGCCTTAACATACAAAATACGTCTATCCTCTCCGGTTTGTATTAAAGATTCGGGGGACGAGTAGCTATCGGTTCCTGTTTTGTTTTCTGACACTATCGCTGTTTCTAGCGTTAGCTCACTTATTTTTTTTGTGAATGGTTCATTTGCGCAACTACTTCTGGACTCAGCCAAAAAATCTCTGTAGGAGAATGTGGCTCGTTTCCCAAATGCAAGGTCAGTTCATTGTTATGTACTTTTATAGAATCTCCTGGGATTCCGATGATTCTTTTAATGATTTCATCCGTAGAGGATCGCTGAATAGCGATGATGATATAACGTGTGAGTGCCGAAAACTTGTCTACGATCACAATATTGCCGTTGGCTAAATTGATGTTCTAGTAACTTGACGAAAGTGATAGCGATGAAGTGAATAAGTAAAAACGACACATAAAAGCAGCCATATTAAGATATATGGCCCTTTCTTTTTTTGAAGTTGACCATTTCCCAGGTATACAAGAAAACAATCCCCTTTTTTTACTTGAATGGTCCTGTTAGTTATTCCAAACGATTTTTTGGTTCTTTGACCTGTTCAACAAACTCGAGAATGGTCTGATGGGCATTTATTCGCGCATTTTCTAGTTCAAATAGTATGTAGACGCAAAAGGTCAATGCAATAGTTAGCAAACTGTTGATGATTAAAAGTTAAAAAAATGGTTTTTTCAATAATTTCAGTTTATAAATACTGATTTTTTAGATAAAATCGTATGGGCTTACAAACGACAAAAATTTGAAGTCTTGGCAAAAAAACGTGTTACTTCTATAGAAGTGTTACAAGAATTGAAATTTATGAGAAGAATCGATGCGATTGAATCAAAAAATCAATCAACGAAGTAACTACTTGTTGATTAATTCTAGCAAGCAATCATTGAAATCTACCAAGTGAGGAGCAGACTTACTTTTTACTTGGTAGTTTCTGGTGTTCCATTCTTTTTTTTGCACACTAAAAATAGTGTGCGATAGAAAAATTAGAGTGTGTTTGATAAAAAACAACATGAAAACCCTTTTATATCAAAGTGGTAAAGCGATTTCAAAGTTGGCACGATACTTGCATTATATAAAAATGTAAGAAGAAGAAAAGGAAGTGTTCAAAATGGAGAAAAGAACAATCATGCTTGTCTGCTCTGCAGGAATGAGTACAAGTTTATTAGTGACAAAAATGCAAAAAGCAGCAGAAGAAAAAGGTGTAGAAGCGGACATCTTTGCAGTTTCAGCATCAGAAGCTGATAGCCAACTAGAATCAAAAAATGTAGACGTTTTATTATTAGGACCACAAGTACGTTTCATGCAAAGTCAATTTGCTGAAAAACTAGCACCAAAAGGGATTCCGTTAGATGTTATCAACATGCAAGACTATGGCATGATGAACGGGGCAAAAGTATTGGAACAAGCAGAATCATTGATCAATAAATAAAAACAAGAAAAAGAGGAAAGAAAATGGAAGATCAAAAAAATTTAGAAGCGATCATGGGTTTGATCATGTTCGGTGGCAACGCAAAAAGCGATGCAATGGAAGCGATTGCTGCTGCGAAAAAAGGTGACTTTGAATTAGCAGATGCAAAAATCAAAGATGCAGAAGAATCATTGGTTCAAGCGCATCATTCGCAAACAGGGTTATTAACACAAGAAGCACAAGGGGAACACATGGAAGTTACTTTGTTAACCGTTCATAGTCAAGATCATTTGATGACATCGATCGCGTTTACAGATTTAGCAAAAGAAATCATTGATCTATACCGTCGTATAGATGCTTAAATAAAAGTTTTTTAAAGGAGAAAAGAGGAAAAGATATGGATAGCTTTGTAGCATTTATGGAGAAACACTTTATACCAGTCGCATCAAAAATCGGTGCACAACGCCATTTAGTGGCCATTCGTGACGCTTTTATGGTCAGTATGCCATTAATGATCTTAGGCGCTTTAGCTGTAATGATCAATAACTTACCGATCCCTGGATTCCAAGAATTGATGAATTCGATTTTTGGTGGTGAAGCATGGAAAGGATTCGGTGCGGCTGCTTGGAACGGAACGTTTGCGATTCTTTCTGTTTTGATTGCGTTCTTATTAGCTTATCATTTAGCAAACGGTTACCGTAAAGATGGCGTATCTGCTGGAGTGATTTCATTAGGTTCATTCTTCGCACTAGGCGGCGCTTTAGGTATGAGTTCAAACGGATTATTTATTGCAATTATTGTCGGAATTATTTCAACAGAGATTTTTGTTCGTTTAAGTGGAAATGAAAAATTGATCATAAAAATGCCAGACGGAGTGCCACCAGCAGTAGCAAAAGCATTTGCGTCATTATTACCAGCAATGATCACGATCTCATTTTTCGCACTAATCGCTGCGATTTTTGCAGCATTCGGTGTTGCTGATATTGTTGGCGCATTCTACACGGTGGTTCAAGAACCATTTATGGGGCTTGCTAACTCTTACCCATCTGCATTATTGCTTGCATTTATTACACCGTTCCTTTGGTTCTTCGGATTACATGGAGCAAACATGGTCGATCCATTGATGCAAACCATCAATGCGCCAGCGATCCAAGCAAACGTCGAAGCGATTGCCAACGGTCAAAGTGCACCATTTATCGTCAATAAACCTTTTTTTGACAGCTTTGTCAATTTAGGTGGTACAGGTGCGACACTAGGATTACTGATTGCGATCTATTTAGTAGGACGTAGAAACAAACCTTATATGGTCGTAACGAACTTATCGATTGCACCAGGAGTATTCAATATCAACGAACCAACAATGTTTGGTCTACCAATCGTTTTGAATCCAGTGATGTTTATTCCATTTATTTTAACACCAATGGTTTTAGTAACTGTTGCGTACTTTGCGACATCAACAGGACTTGTACCAGCAGCTACAGTAATGCCACCATGGGTAACACCACCAGTGATCGGCGGATTTTTAGCAACAAACAGTCTTTCAGGCGCAGTGTTATCTGCGGTCAACTTACTGATTTCAATTCTGATCTATCTACCATTCGTTAAAGTAGCAACGATCCAAGAAATGAAAAAAGACGCATTGAACGCGTAAGAAATAATAAACGGAGAGCAAGTGATTGCTTTCCGTTTTTTGTGTTACTACTGTTATCATTGCTATTTTTCAGAAAGCAACGTATAGTTTTTGTAAGTATTTTTTTTGAATAGGAGGATAGCATATGAATACAACAGATATTCAAAAAAGGATCGAACGATTCCAAGTATATGGGAACAACCTTCCAGGAGCTAGGGTATATTTTCGCGAAGATTGGAAAGCGCTTTATTTTGATTTAGATGGTAAACAGTTTGGGATGATGAGTCCAGAAGCGAATGAAAAAGCATTGATCACGTTAAAACATTTCCCAGAAAAAAATGAGGAATTACGAACGATGTACCCTGGGATCATTATACCTGGTTACTATGCCGATAGGAAACATTGGAATTCGATCATGTTAGGCAAAGATGAATTGTCAGACGAGGAAATCGAGAAAATGATTTTGATTTCTTATAAATTGGTACTAGCTAAATTCGCTAAAAAGAAACAAGAAGAAATCAAAAACTCAGTGATAGAAAGTGATTGAAAGCTTGAAGGGCATAAATCATTTTCTAGTCGATGAAAAAGGTCTGGAAATAGGGACAACCTATTTCCAGACGCTCAATAAAATTTGTGCAGATGGACTAAGAATGTTTGGATCGATGATTCGCCGCTACATTTTTGTCACAGAAATAATCAACATCATCGGACGTCCTAATTCGTCTTTCATACCAGGCATATCTAACATATGTGACGGTGGTATTGGTTCAAGCACATGGTTGATTTGAAAGCCATTAGACAATAATGTCTCAAGATAAGTTGTAATCGTTCGATGATATTTTTTTACAGAAGATCCTAGGAAGTTTGTGTCACGCTCCCCGTCGTCAAAATAATGATTAACTGGAAAGTGCATGATCTGACCGTTTTCTGTATAAATCCAGTCTTGCCGACCATCTGCTGTGAAAATAGGATGTTCAACTGAAAAAAGAAATTGCCCATTCGGTTTTAGGAAGTGATGGACATGCTGGACGAGTTGTTCCCAATTTTCTACATAATGGATAGCTAAAGAACTGAACACGAAATCAAATGAGTCTTTCGCAAACCGGATCGTTGAAATATCGTCTTGCATATAACTGATCGTGGTATCGTTTGTTCGAGCTCTAGCTTCTGCTAGCATCTTCTCAGACAAGTCGACACCAATGATTTTTTTTGCCCCTTGCGAAGCAGCGTAACGACAGTGCCACCCATAGCCACATCCAAGATCAAGGACTGTTTGACCATGGAGATTGGGTAAGATAGATGCAAGCGTTGGCCATTCTCCAGCACCTTGTAAGCCATTTTTGCTACGAGGCATTTCTTTGTATCGGTCAAAAAATTGTTGATCATCGTAAATATTTGTCATGTTTGATTCCTCCATGTAATTTTTTTATTTGCTTAAACTACATGGAGTCCGTCTCTTTTGTGTGCAATCATCTCGCTCACTCCTTTGACATCTATTCTAGCTTAGGTCGGAAGAAGAAGCAAAAATTCAAACATAGATAAACATGCTTAGGCATCTATTTTACACGACGCATGAATAATGAATGGAGATTTAAAAGTTGAATATGTATCAATGGATCAAATTAAATGAACACCCAGATTTACTGGAAGAAACCGCAAGTTGGTTTTCCTCAAAGTGGGGCATCCCTGCTGAGGTTTATGCGGAAAGTATACGTACTGCAATCATCGAGAAGGAAAGTATTCCTCAATGGTATGTCATTCTCGATGAAAAAGGTGCAATCGTTGGAGGAGCAGGTGTCATCGAAAATGACTTCCACGACCGCCCAGATTTAGCACCTAATCTTTGTGCTTTATATGTTGAACCGGAGCATCGGAATCAGGGATTAGCAAAATGGATATTAGAACAAACCAGAGAAGAGATGCATCGATTAGGGTTCAAGAAACTTTATTTGATGACAGACCACACCTCCTTTTATGAACGATATGATTGGTCATTTTTAACTATGGTCAAGGAAGAAAGTGGAACAACTACCCGGTTGTATCAAATCACTACAACAACATAAAGAGAAGCATGAGATGTTGTATCAAATCTCATGCTTCTCTTTTTTCGCTTGTTCTCTTCGTTGTTTCTTTTCATCGTAAATAAAGACATTTCGCACGATACGTAAGATGGGGCGAGTGGTCAAGAAGATGGCGCCTGCTAAATATAAGTAATTGCTGTAATAATCAGGGATTTTCGTGAGCAAAGCAATACTCCCTAAGACATAAAAAATCCCTGTGAGTAAATCAACCGCTAAAGAAATCAATGTGTAACGATTTTGGAAATACAAGCGAAAACGCCGTCCGCGGATCTCAATATCTTCTTCTTTGCCAATCTCGACATCATGGGTATTTCGTTTGATTCTTGGCATATAAAATCACCTAACTAGTTTTTATTTCTACGGTTTCAAGACAACTTTGATATTTTTATCTTCTTTTTTATCAAAAATCTCGTATGCTCGAGCCGCTTCTTCTAACGGCATCGAATGAGTGATGATTTGAGTTGGATCAAACAGTCCTTCTGCAATCATGTCATAAATTTTTGGCATCAAATGGACAACTGGTGCTTGCCCATGTTTGACGTCAATATTGCGCATAAAGAATTCTTGAAGTGGATAGGAAGAAGCAGGTGTCATATAAACACCAGTGATTTGCACTGTACCAAATTTTTTGACCGCTTTAGCAGCCATTTGGATAGGTGAGATCGTTCCACTTTGTAAGCTAACTAAATTTTTAGCTTTTTCTTTTGTTGGCTCTAAACCATCCATTCCGACACAATCAATGATGACATCTGCACCGCCACGAGCTAACTCATATAAATCATCTCCGGCTTGGTTCACATCGTCTAATAGATAGGTTTCGATTTGATTATAGCGGACTGCTTTGTCTAATCGGTGTTTGACTGGATCGACCGCAATGACACGTTTTGCTCCTGCCATCACAGCAAATTTTTGTGCAAATAAACCAACAGGACCTGAACCTAAGACGACGACTGTATCATCTTTTTTAACCCCTGCATTTGCAACGCTCCAATAAGCGGTGGGTAAAATATCAGATAAAAATAAAACTTTTTCATCAGGTAAATCATTATCTGGAACGATAAATGACGTAGAGTCGGCGAAAGGTACCCGAAGATACTCTGCTTGCCCACCCCAGTGATTTCCGTTCAATTTACCAAAACCGAATAATCCGCCGTATAATTCTTCCTGATTGGAATTATCACACTGACTTTCCATATGGTTTGTACAAAAATGGCAATGACCACAACTAATATTAAAAGGAATAACTACACGTTGTCCTTTTTTTAACTTTTTCACTTCAGAACCAACTTCTTCAACAATCCCCATAGGTTCATGTCCAACGACATAGCCTTTTTCCATAACGGATTCCCCATGGTGATAAAGATGGAGATCAGATCCACAAATCGCTGTCGCAGTGATACGGATGATTGCATCGGTTGGTGCTAAAATTTTTGGATCATCAACATTTCTAATTTCCATTTTTTGCTTTCCTTGCCAAGTGACTGCTTTCATCGTAGTGCTCCTCTCCTGTTTTCGTTAATAAAACTAACGATAGTTATTTATAAACTCATTCTAAGGGAATGTTACTTTTTTTCACAATGAAACGCGCTTTTAGTTTTAGTTTAAAACAATAAAATAACTTTTGACGAAAAAAGGAAGTTGTAGTTTTATTGACTGAAAGTTATAATTATAGTAGTTGATTTTCAACAAAATAAAACGTAAAAGAACAATTTTTTGTGCTGACCTAGGAAAGGAGAGAAATGAGAAATAGTCGATTAATCAAAATAATTATAGGAGTTGTGTGTACAGTCTGGCTCTTTTTTTTGTCGATTGGCGGACTTTTTTATACGTCTTTAGCAAATGAAGGATTTATGAATGAACAAATCAAACAAGCAAACTACATACAAAAGGTAACGAAAGAGATCAATGGTCGTGTCCAGAGCTATCACCAAGAAGCAAGAGTCACTCCAGAGGTGCTTGCCGACAGTATATCTGAGGAATTAGTCAAAAAGAATATCGAGCATTTTGTCAAAGAAACTTATCGTGACAAGCAACCAAGCTTGATCCAAGAAACGGAGCTGGAAGAACATATCAAAGAGACGATCCATACATATAAAACAGAACATGAGATCAATATTGAAGAAGGGATTGCGGGAGAAGAACTCGCTTTACATATGATCGGCGGGATCTTTGAACGAAGTGTCCAACCAAGTTATCTGCATCTTTTTATTCGAGGAATCAATGACCTGAGCCACCAGGTACTTCACTATGCTTGGGGCATTGTGAGTGTGAGCTTATTGATCTTAGCAGGGTTCATTTATTTCAATCCAGGCTCTATCCGTTCGCGTATCAAAAAATTTGCGTGTAGTCTGATGGGCGCTGGACTGATAAGTCTAGCATTTGCTGCAACTTTATACTATGCGCAGATTTTGCAGACGGAGGAGCAAATGGAGTCACTTCAAGGCTTGATGCGAATATATCTCACTAACTTTACCCTGATTGTTTTATTGATCGGAGGAAGTGAGATTGTTGTGGGCGGCTTCGCATGGCTCCTTGCAAAAAGAGAAAACAAAAAAAGAACTGTCGGACAAAATCAAAAATAGCGAAAAAACAAAAGTCTTCCGCCTATTTCCATAGGTGGAGGACTTTTGTTTTAGGACTGAAGTAGCACAGGAAAGTGAATTCCTTTAGTGAACCTCAATCAAACATTTTTTTCGCTGCACGCATCAACGTAGGGATATCTTTGTCATAACGTGGTGTTTTCACCAAACGTGACATTGGAATACCTGCAAAATGGAATGCCGCAATTTCTCCTGAACGAACAGCACTTTGTTCGGTAAAGATCATTTGATAAGGCTGTTCAACGAACTCACCAGTAAAGGCAAGGTTTGTTGAATGTTTAGGAATGACTTTTGGTCGATCACTTTTCGCACGATTGTTAAATAAGGCAGAAGCATATGGCATGTAAACTGGAATATTATTGATGACACTATCGTAGATTTCGGTTTCTTTTTCGCGAATGTTTACTGGACCAGGATCAACTTTTGAAAGCTGACCAAGTAATTCTTCTAACATTTCTTTTCCGTTCATTTTAATATACTCTTTGTCGACAAATTCACCACGACGTCTTGGATACAAGAAGTAGCCCCAAATCACTGTTTCATTCGGTTTTTGTGAAGTGAAATGCGGTTGGTGATGCACGACGATAGACATATTGACATCTTTTTGACCAAGTGGGGTAATCGGTGTTGTTGAAATAAATGAATTCAACGCATTACCTGGTTCTTGTGTCGTGATACGTGTGATCTCATTTAGCAACACATGATTTTTCGTTGTCAACGTAAAGCTGACCCATTCACTTGCATCACGATCTGCGAAAAATTTATCTGGATTGCCTAAATTGTAGAATTTTTCACTGGCTTTTTTCCACAAACTCGAAGCAGCACCGTAATCCATATTTTCCTCTGCGGGTGTTTCGTAGTCGCCAAGTGTTGCCGAATCAGTGATCGAACCATTTGTAAATAATACGCCAGTATCTCCATCAACAACGACATGTTCTTCTTCTTGTGTTTTTGTATTGATCATCTTCAAGCCAGTCACAGTGATTTCATCTTGCATCGCTGTTTCTTTGAATTCCCAGTCAACGACACGACGATTCAAAATGATTTTACAACCTTGTTCTTTCAAATAATTGATCAGTGGCAACATAATACTTTCGTATTGATTATAGCGTGTTCGATTGACCCCAACTAAATGCTCGATTTGAGTAAACTCATAAATCATTTGGTGCATATAGCGACGTAATTCTTGTGCAGAACTACGTGTTCGAAAAGCAAAAGTCGTTTCCCACATAAACCAGAAGTTTGTTTCAAAGAAATGGGGATCATCTTTGAAATACTCAGCAATCGTCACATTATCTAATTTTTCTTCTTCTGAATCAGGCATGGCGATTAGTTTCGTTAATAATACGCGATCTTTATTATTGAAGCCTAATTTACCGCCATCAACGATTCCCTTGCCACCTTCCAATAAGCGAGCTTTATCAAATGTCGGATGTTTGGCATCGAAATCTCGTGTATCTTCTTCGGCTGTCATGCCCGGTTCTGTGGCAGAAGGGATACGACTGAGTAGATCCATCAAATCGACATACGTACGGTAATTCAGCATACGTCCACCACGTGCAACGTAGCCTTTTTGATTTTCTAATGGGTGATTTTTGTTCCAATATTCATCAGTCACTGTGTCCACAGGAGCGCCATCATTTGATCCATGGTCATCTAAGGAGTAGAAAGTGATTTGATCTCCACGCCATTTGCCTTCTTGGATCAAATAAACAGCAGCTGCCATATTCGCGATTCCTGCACCAATCATAATTGCTTTCTTTTTTTGCATCATGCGTTCCTCCAATATTTACCAATTCATTTTCACAGCGATTTTTCTAGATGGATTCAAATTCATCATAAAGGTGACGATCATCTTCTAGTAAGCCTGTTTTTTTGCCAAGATAAACAGCACCTATAGCGACTAGTCCTAAGCCAATGCCTACTTTCAACCATTTCTTGCTCATAAAAAAACCTCCTTTTGGTTTGTGAACTGTTTCTACTTCAAAGCATAAAGCGTTTAGAAAAATAAGCCAAATGATAGGGTAAGGAAGCAACCTGGATTTTTGACAGTTTAGAGGAAGTGTCTGTTTTTCACAATAAAGTGTAAGAAAATGTTAAATGAATCAAAGAAGAATTAGTGACGATCACTGAGGCAAAAAAGGGGAAAGAGATAATGGCTGAAAAAAATAGAACCAACATTTGCTGATTTCTTGAAAAAACTTCGTAGTTTCTGGTTTAGAGAGAAAGAATATGTTTCATCGACTAATAGATACAAGTAATTGAATCTCATTTTTGTTATTTAAAAAAAGGTGGTTTGATTATTTAAAATATTCTTCCAGTGGATAATCAACTAGGATCAGTCATTTTGGTTTTTTTTATTATTATGATGATTTTGAGAAAAGAGTGTGATAGGATGAATGAAAAGGGTATCATAGTTGTTTTTGTATAGTTTTTAGACGGATGAAGTCAAAAAAAGCGCCGAGACAGCGCTTGCTCCTAGAAGCTGATGACGGACAAAGCCTTATTTTAACTTGCTATATTGAATTGAATGCTACCAATGGTTTTATTATAGCATAGATTGTCAGACTTACAACAATATTTTTGATTTTGTTTTTTTATCATGTTGAGAGGTGAGGATTTAAGTATGGAAAAAGAGTATACGATTGGATTAGATATTGGGACAAATTCGGTTGGATGGGCAGTGTTGACGGATGATTATCGATTAGTCGCAAGAAAAATGAGTATTCAAGGAGACTCGAATAGAAAGAAAATAAAAAAGAATTTTTGGGGTGCACGTTTATTCGAAGAAGGTAAAACTGCACAATTTCGACGGATCAAACGAACGAACCGTCGTAGGATCGCACGAAGACGTCAAAGAGTTTTAGCATTACAAGATATTTTTGCAGAAGAGATACATAAAAAAGATCCCAATTTTTTTGCTCGGCTAGAAGAAGGAGATCGTGTGGAAGCAGACAAACGATTTGCTAAGTTTCCTGTTTTTGCTACATTGTCGGAGGAAAAAAATTATCATCGTCAATATCCGACCATCTACCATTTGAGGCATGATCTAGCAAACTCAAAAGAACAAGCAGATATTCGTTTAGTGTACTTAGCGATTGCCCATTGCTTGAAGTACAGAGGGCACTTTTTGTTTGAAGGAGAATTAGATACTGAAAATACCTCGGTAACCGAAAATTATCAGCAATTTTTACAAGCATACCAACAGTTCTTTCCAGAACCTATAGGAGATTTGGATGATGCTGTCCCTATTTTGACAGAGCGGCTATCTAAGGCAAAACGAGTGGAAAAAGTATTAGCTTATTATCCATCTGAAAAAAGTACTGGAAATTTTGCTCAATTCCTTAAACTAATGGTCGGAAATCAAGCAAATTTTAAAAAGACGTTTGATTTAGAAGAAGAAATGAAGTTGAATTTTACTCGTGATTGTTATGAAGAGGATTTAAATGAACTGCTAGAAAAAACAAGTGACGATTATGCAGAATTATTTTTAAAAGCGAAGGGTGTGTATGATGCGATTTTACTTTCGCAAATCCTTTCTAAGTCAGATGATGAAACGAAAGCTAAGTTGTCTGCGAATATGAAGTTGCGCTTTGAAGAGCACCAACGAGACCTTAAACAATTAAAAGAACTAGTCCGTAGAGACTTACCTAAAAAGTACGATGATTTCTTTAAGAATCGCAGTAAGAATGGATACGCTGGGTATGTCAAGGGGAAAGCGACACAAGAAGATTTTTATAAATTTCTAAGAACAGAACTAGCTGGATTAGAGGAAAGCCAATCAATCATGGAAAAAATTGATCTAGAGATCTATCTATTGAAACAACGTACCTTTGCAAATGGGGTGATTCCTCATCAAATCCATTTAGTTGAAATGAGAGAAATTATGGATCGGCAGAAACGTTTTTATCCTTTTCTAAAAGGGGCACAAGGAAAAATCGAGAAACTACTGACGTTTCGAATCCCATATTACGTAGGACCGTTGGCACAAGAAGGTCAAAGTCCTTTCGCTTGGATCAAACGTAAGAGTCCGAGCCAAATCACTCCATGGAATTTTGCAGAAGTGGTTGATAAAGAAAATTCAGCCATTGAATTTATTGAGCGAATGACAAATCAAGATACGTATTTACCAAAGGAAAAAGTTTTACCAAAACAAAGTTTGATTTATCAAAGATTCATGATCTTCAATGAATTGACAAAAGTCAGTTATACGGATGAACGTGGCAAATCTCACTATTTTTCAAGTGAACAAAAACGCAAGATTTTTAACGAGTTGTTCAAGCAACATCCAAGAGTAACAGAAAAACAATTGAGGAAATTTTTAGAGTTGAACGAGCAGATCGATTCAACTGAAATCAAAGGAATTGAAACGTCATTCAATGCTTCTTATAGCACCTATCATGATTTGTTGAAATTATCAGATCAGATGGATACATTATTAGATGATCCCGATATGACAACGATGTTTGAAGAAATTATCAAAATTTTGACGATTTTTGAAGACAGAGAAATGATTAGGGAACAACTGAAACCGTACGAAACTGTCTTAGGTCTTCCAGCTATCAAGAAATTAGCAAAAAAACATTATACTGGTTGGGGACGGCTATCGGAAAAAATGATCCAAGGAATGCGAGAGAAGCAGTCCCGGAAAACCATTCTTGATTATTTGATCGATGATGATGATTTTCCTTGCAATCGTAATCGAAATTTCATGCAACTAATCAATGATGATCATCTTTCGTTTAAAGAAACGATTGCTAATGAATTGATCATGAGCGACTCAAACGTATTGCTTGATCAAGTGAAGGCTATCCCAGGAAGTCCTGCGGTCAAAAAAGGGATTTGGCAAAGTATCAAAATCGTCGAAGAAATCATTGGTATCATCGGTAAGGCACCTAAGAACATAGTGATTGAAATGGCACGTGAGAATCAAAGAACAAGCCGTTCAAGACCCCGCTTAAAAGCCTTAGAAGAAGCATTGAAGAATATCGACAGTCCATTGTTGAAAGACTATCCACCAGATAATCAAGCGCTACAAAAAGATCGACTGTATTTATATTATTTGCAAAATGGAAAAGATATGTATACAGGTGAACCACTAGAGATTCATCGTTTATCAGAATATGATATTGACCATATTATTCCTAGAAGTTTTATTGTTGATAATTCTTTAGATAATAAGGTCCTAGTTTCATCAAAAGTCAATCGTGGAAAGTTAGATAATGCCCCGGACCCACTTGTTGTCAAAAGAATGCGATCACATTGGGAAAAGCTACATCAAGCAAAATTGATCAGTGACAAAAAACTAGCCAATCTTACAAAACAAAATCTGACCGAGGCAGACAAGGCAAGATTTATCCAACGCCAGTTAGTCGAAACAAGACAGATAACGAAACATGTTGCCAATCTGTTACATCAGCATTTTAATTTACCAGAAGAAGTAAGTGCGACTGAGAAAACAAGTATCATTACCTTGAAATCAACGTTGACAAGCCAATTCCGTCAGATGTTCGATATTTATAAGGTGAGAGAGATCAATCATCACCACCATGCCCACGACGCTTATTTAAACGGAGTAGTCGCAATGACTTTACTAAAAAAATATCCTAAGTTGGCACCAGAATTTGTCTACGGAAGTTATATCAAAGGGGATATCAACCAGATCAATAAAGCAACTGCAAAAAAAGAATTCTATTCTAATATCATGAAATTTTTTGAAAGTGAAGAAATCATTTGTGATGAGCAAGGTGAAGTGATTTGGAATAAAAAACGTGATCTCTCAACAATCAAGAAGACGATTGGCGCACACCAAGTGAATATCGTTAAGAAAGTAGAAAAACAAAAAGGTGGATTCTATAAGGAAACAATTAATTCAAAAGCGAATCCAGAAAAACTAATTCCAAGAAAAGCATCATTAGATCCTTTGAAATATGGTGGCTATGGTAGCCCACTTGTGGCATATACGGTGATTTTTATCTTTGAAAAAGGAAAACAGAAGAAGGTAACCAAAGGAATCGAAGGAATTACCGTTATGGAACAATTGAGATTCGAACAAGACCCACGAGAGTTTCTAAAAACAAAAGGCTATGAGGGCGTAAAACAATGGCTGATATTGCCTAAATATATATTATTCGAAGCACAAGGTGGATATCGGAGAATGATTGCGAGTCATCAAGAAACGCAAAAAGCTAACTCATTGATTTTACCTGAAAATCTAGTTACATTGCTTTATCATGCAAGACATTACGATGAAATCAATCATAAAGTGAGTTTTGATTATGTCAATGCGCATAAAGAAGGGTTTAATGACATTTTTGATTTTATCTCTGACTTTGGGGTGCGTTATATTTTGGCTCCTCAACATCTTGAAAAAATAAAAGTTGCCTATGAAAAAAATAAAGAGGTAGATCTGAAAGAAATGATAGATGCTATTTTATCTTTATTGAAATTTACGTTATTTGGTGCTTCTGTTGAGTTTAAGTTTTTTGATATTAAGATATTAAAAAGATATAAGAGTTTGACCGACATTTGGGAAGCAACCATTATCTACCAATCGGTTACTGGATTATATGAAAGGCGAGTGGAGGTAAGGAAGTTATGGGATGGAGAACGCTTGTAATCAATACACATTCAAAATTGACCTATACAAACAATCATTTGATTTTTAGGAACGCAGAAAGAACAGAAAAAATCCACTTGTCAGAAATCGATGTTCTATTATTAGAAACTACGGATATCACGATTACTACAATGTTGCTCAAGCGTTTAGTGGATGAAAAAGTCCTTGTCTTGTTCTGTGATGACAAACGATTACCTACTGCAAAATTGCAGCCATTTTATAGTCGGCATGATAGCAGTTTACAATTGACTCGGCAAATCGAATGGAAGAAAGATGACAAAGCGAGTGTTTGGACTGAGATCATCACACAGAAAATCAACAATCAGCAACGTTTTTTAGAAAAGCGTTTATTTACTGAAAAAGCAGAAGCAATTGCTCAGTTGACTGCCAGTTTACAATTACTAGATCCAACCAATCGAGAAGGCCATGCAGCCAGAATTTATTTCCAAACATTGTTTGGAAATAAATTCACTAGAGAAGCAGACAATGCAATCAATGCTGGATTAGATTATGGATATACTTTATTGATGAGTCTATTTGCTCGAGAAATCGTCAAGAATGGTTGCATGACTCAATTTGGGTTGAAACATGCCAATCAGTTTAATGACTTTAACTTAGCCAGTGATTTAATGGAGCCGTTTCGCCCATTAGTCGATCAAATCGTGTACGAGGTACGTGAGAAAGAATTTCCAATAATCAAACGCAGATTATTCGATCTGTTCTTAACGAATTATTCTTATGAGAAAAAAGAGATGTTCCTGACAAATATCGTTGCAGATTATACAAAGAAAGTAATCAAAGCATTAAATAAAGAAGCGAAAGGAGTTCCACACTTCGGAATATGAGTTATCGCTATATGAGAATGATATTAATGTTCGATATGCCAACTGAAACCGTCGATGACCGCAAAGCTTATCGTCGTTTTCGAAAATTTTTGATCAGTGAAGGCTTCATCATGCATCAGTTTTCCGTCTATAGTAAACTCCTGCTTAACAATACCGCCAATCAGGTAATGATCGGTCGTTTAAAAGGGAATAATCCTAAGAAAGGGTTGATCACGATCCTTACAGTAACAGAAAAGCAATTTGGTCGAATGATTTATTTGACTGGTGAAAAAGATCAAAGTATCGGGAATCTAGATGACCGAGTGATCTTTTTAGGAGAGGAGTTCAATGATGAATCTTAATTTTTCATTACTTGATCAGCCAATGAAATTTGAGCATGCGAATTTTTTTATCATAGAAGACGTGACGGTGTTTGCTAAAATGATCCAACAGCTGTACACCTATAAAGAAAATGGTGAAGTGAAGTTATTCAATGAACGGCATGAAACGATTAAAGAAAGCGAATTGATGATGATAACAGATATTTTGGGCTTTGACATCAATTCAGCCGCGACACTGAAATTGATTTATTCAGATTTAGAAAGACAATTGAACGAAAAGCCAGAAGTGAAGTCGATGATCACTAAATTGACAGATACGATCAGTGAACTGATTGAGTATGAATTATTAGACCATGAGATGGACTTGGAAAGTGATGAGATCACGATTTTAGAATTATTCAAGGCGTTAGGAGTCAAAATAGAAACGACGAGTGATACGATTTATGAAAAAATAATCGAGATTTTACAAGTATTTAAGTATCTGACAAAAAAGAAACTATTAATCTTTATCAATGTTTGTTCGTATTTAACGTTGAAAGAAATAGAAGAAATACGATCTTATATTTCTTTATGTAACATGGATGTTCTTTTTATCGAACCAAGAAAAATTGCAGGAATCACACAAACAATCTTAGATAATGATTATTTTTTAATAGATGGTAGTATGGTAGAATAAAAGAAAATAAGTATTCAATTCTGAAGTTTTGCTATGAACGAATCGCGCGATTACGAAACTTTGTCAGAAAAAATTTTTTCTACGAGGTTTTAGAGCTATGTTGAATTGAATGCTTCCAAAACCTGCCTGAACGCTACTGCCCTGAACACAAAGTTTTAGAGCTATGTTGAATTGAATGCTTCCAAAACCTCCTCTATGGTTGGAATAACTATTTGATCGTTTTAGAGCTATGTTGAATTGAATGCTTCCAAAACCACACGCTTATAGTAATGTAAATGAGCGGAGTTTTAGAGCTATGTTGAATTGAATGCTTCCAAAACAGACGCCCGAATGTTTATCACCACAACGGAGTTTTAGAGCTATGTTGAATTGAATGCTTCCAAAACTAGAATTGAACACATGTATCTAGATATTGAGTTTTAGAGCTATGTTGAATTGAATGCTTCCAAAACAATAAATGGACGAATAATAATCCTTAGAGAGTTTTAGAGCTAGGTTGAATTGAATGCTTCCAAAACAACATACTTCATTAATGATCCTAAAAAGTCGTTTTAGAGCTATGTTGAATTGTCTGCCATTACTAGCTATACTGGATCTCAGTAAAAAGATGATAGTGGGATTCACTAATAAAAAGTACAGAGTCAGAAGAAAACACAGACACTTGTGTTTTCTTTTTTTGCTCAAACTGGACGAAACTCTTTACTCTTAGTAGGATAGGAGTAGAAGAAAAAGTGGGGTGTAAAGATGTTTAGTGAAACGTTGGTCCATTTGTTGGAATGGGTGACTGCGATTTTGAATATTTTCTCGATTTTAGTCTTGTTGGTTGGAATTTTTTTAGTTTTAAAAAATTTGATGTTGGAACGTCCATTGATTAAAGATTATGCGACACGTAATCGGCGCAATGCGGATATTCGAAAACTACTAGCTAGTTACATTTTGTTGAGTTTAGAAGTACTGATCGTGGCAGATCTCATCGAATCTGTCATTAAACCAACTTGGACAGACATTTTAAAATTAGCATTGATCATTATCATTCGCACGATCATCTCTTATTTCTTAAATTTAGAAATTGCGAGTCATGTATCGCATGAAAGAAGGGAAGTTTGATGGAGATCAGTTGGATGACACTGCTTTATCCATATCTTGAATGGTTGGTCTTGATTTTAGATATTTTTGCCATTGTGGTCTTATTATGGGGAGGCTTTCTTTCAATCAAAGATTTTTTGAAAGATTCCTTGAATCCGTCATTCAAACAAAATGAACGGATTCATCAAAATAATGGCATCAAAAAAATGCTGGGTGGGTATATCTTGTTGAGTTTAGAGATATTGATTTCTGCTGGGATCATCGAGTCGATCATCAAACCGACATTACAAGATATTTTTCAGTTGGCCGCATTAGTTGTGATTCGTACGATCATCTCTTACTTCTTGAATAAAGAAATCGGCCCAGCAGATGTCTAAGTTTGCATCATCATAGGCAGAATGGGTAAATGATATTAGTGATCACGTCTCTTAAAATTGAATAGTTTTTCAGAAAGTAACGATTATAAAAAAGCTAGAAAAGCTAAAATCTTGTAGGATGAATTTTTGGTTTTCTAGCTTTTTTTATGGAACTGTCTAGCTTTTCACACACTTTATACGACAGAATAAATGTGTGCAAGAGTTACTATTACGAAAGTATGCCTTCCTCATGAACTACTTTTTACAAGCAGTATAATTGCTTGTTCCACTGTTTCGACTGAGATTGGAATAATTTGTTCCATGGACAAGGCCACAGGTGTGTAGAGTGTACGTTCACACAACAGCCGGTTAGATGAGGCTGCCACAAAATCGATAGCTTCTTTACTTAATTGTTTATAAATCATTGGCTCGACGGAAATGTCACATGTCGTAACAGCCTCTAAAGCTTCGCGATAAATCAGGTATTTGATATCTGAGTTGGTCACGATCCGCACAGTTAATTTTTGTTTATCTAAGCGTAAAATGCCAGTCAATTCAATAACGAATGACCGCAGACAATTTGGATTGATCTTTAATTGATAAGGAAGTGCATGGCTCCAATCGCTAACGATCCGTTTTACTTCTTCAAATAACTCTCGTTGTTCATCGGTCAATAAATGAAATTTTTCAGGTAAGAACAATTGATAGTTTTTCCAAGCAGAACGCAAAATACGTATCAAAGCACGTTCAAAAGCTTTGTTTCCAAGAAAAGCATGATCAAAATGTTGTTCAAATTGTTGGATCAATTGTTTTGTCTCTGGATTATTTTCAATAAAGACCTGATGCAGTTGGGCAAAATCCTGCTCGATTGCTTCATAAGAATCAAATCCATAATCACATAAATTGAAGAGTATCAGAATAAAATAAAATTCATTTGGTTGAAAAAATTGCTTAAACGGACTTTCTTCCCAAGCTGCAAGAACGAAATGATAAATCGGTCTCTTTTTGATTTCATCGATGAAGGATTGATCGATTGATAGCGGGGCGTCTTTTTGATAGAACAGACTGATCAGAAAGCCTGTTTGCAAAATCTCTTGGGTATCCCGATCATAGATCCGCCCACTTTTTTTCGTGACTGCTTGAATAAACTCTTGCGCTTGGACATCAAAGGAGCAAGGAAGAGAGAGGTCAGGCAATGTGCCTGTCCGATAGCTCACATTTAGCAAAACCAAGCGTCTTTCGATGTCAGTAAAGTGAGGGGAATGATGTTCAATGGCGATATCGCATGCTTGAAAGTAGTCTAACACTTGTTTCTTCAATGCGTAAGCTTTGCTGACTGAAACAAATTCGAGTTCGGTCAATTGGATATAATCTGGTTCATCTTCTAAGTAAAGAAGGCAAGTTTTTAAAAATAAAGACGGCCGAGAGAGTCGTTGCATCAATTGGAAGCGAGAAGTTGTTGGTGCGAAGTATAAAGAATAGGTTTCTTTTTCTTTTGATTGATAAATGATTTGGTCGCTCAATTCTCTACTTAATGATTTGATATCATTCAACAGAGTGGTTTGACAAACATGTAACAAAGTAGCTGTCGTTGGAAGATGGACTTCCTTATTTACATAAAACTGTCCACAAAGAAAGAGTTGGCGTAAGAGATTTTTCTCAAGATAATGTTCAATCATGGGGAATCCTCCTTATTTGTATAGTCATGCACAAGCACTTAGCTATTATGCCATGTTTTTTGTAGATACGCATCTATCACCCAATCTTTCTTAGCAAACAAGATGCTAAATTTACTTATTTTTGTTATTGTATCTGTTTTAATTAAAAAAATTGGGAACTGATTGATAAAAAGAACCAAATAGAAAAAACAAATATGAATATTTTTCAACGAATAAGTACATTTGATTTCTTTTTTTTTGTTCGTGACTTAAACGTTATAATCAATAATTTGAACCATTCTTAGATAGGGAGTTTAGTCACATCGTTCGTTTTTTTGAGCTAAAAATACAGAATAATCAGACTTTATTTTTTTTGTCTTCAAAGTAAGAAATATAAAGATATGTTATTAAAAAAATTTTTTTAAAATTTGAGCGTATAGTCAAACACGTAAACTGATCAAGCAACAACAGCCGGCTGATTATTTCCTGTGATCAGGTAACAAGAGAGGAGAAATGAATCATGAAAGATATGGACATCAAAGCCGTCTTTATTGGCGACAAAGCAGAAAATGGCCAAGTGTATAAAATGTTATTGAATAAGATGGTGGATGAACATTTAGGTTGGCGTGAAAATTATTTGCCAGCTGACCTTCCCGCAATCAGTGAAGCAGACAAATCAACAACATCTTATCTTGCGACTCGACAACATATGATGGAGGTCTTAGATGAAGTCAGTGAACGAATGCGTGCCGGTTCAATTCCTTGGCATTCAGCCGGACGTTATTGGGGACAAATGAATGCAGAAACATTGATGCCAGCTTTGTTGGCTTATCACTTTGCGATGCTTTGGAATCCTAATAACGTGGCATTGGAATCCTCAATGGCCACGTCACAAATGGAAGCAGAAATCGGAGAAGACTTTGCGAAGCTGTTCAGTATGCCGAATGGTTGGGGCCATCTGACAGCGGATGGTTCAATTGCGAATTTAGAAGGTCTATGGTATGCCCGTTGTATCAAATCGATTCCTTTAGCGGTCAAAGAAACTTACCCTGAAAAAGTGAAAGACCTATCGGATTGGGAATTACTTAATCTATCTGTAGAAGAAATCTTAGAAATGATCGAAACATTTACTGATGAAGAATTAGATCGAGTCAAAGCTGCATCTTCACGAAGTGGGAAACACATCCAAGAATTGGGCAAATGGCTTGTTCCTCAAACCAAACACTATTCATGGATGAAAGCATTAGATATTTGTGGTGTCGGGTTGGATCAAATGATCGCGATCCCCGTTGATGACTGCTACCGAATGGATGTCCAAGTATTGGAAAAGACGATTCGTGAACTAGCTATCCAACATATCCCCATCCTAGGTGTGGTCGCTGTTGTAGGTACAACAGAAGAAGGACAAGTCGATCGTGTCGATCAAATCGTTGAACTTAGAGAAAAATTGAAAGATGAAGGCATTTATTTCTACCTTCACGTGGATGCAGCTTATGGTGGCTATGCCCGTTGCTTGTTCATGAATGAAGCGTATGAATTTGTACCTTACGCATCATTAGCAGAATTTTATGAAGAACATCATGTTTTCCATCATGAAGTGAAAATCGAACGAAGTGTTTATGAAGGATTCAAGGCAATCAGTGAAGCCGAATCAGTGACTGTTGATCCCCATAAAATGGGCTATGTACCTTATGCGGCAGGAGGAATCACGATCAAACATAAAAGTATGCGGAATATCATCTCTTATTTTGCACCTTATGTGTTTGAAAAATCCGTTAAAGCACCAGATATGTTAGGTGCTTATATTTTAGAAGGTTCAAAAGCTGGGGCAACGGCTGCGGCAGTTTGGACGGCACACCGAGTTCTGCCTTTGAATGTCACTGGCTATGGTCAATTGATTGGTGCATCGATCGAAGCCGCTCAACGTTTCCGAGAATTTCTTGATCAATTAAGCTTTACTGTCAATGGGAAAACAATCGAAGTCTATCCATTGAATCATCCAGATTTCAATATGGTCGATTGGGCATTCAAAGTCCAAGGTTGTACAGATTTAAAAGAAATCAACCGTTTGAATGAAGAAATGTTTGATGTGTCCTCTTATATGGAAGGTGATGTGTACGCAGAACGCTTTATCACTTCTCATACGACCTTCACGCAAGCGGATTATGGCGATTCTCCAGTAGCATTTGTTGAAAGCATGGGTGTTCCAAAAGAGGAATGGCAAAAAGAACAACAAGTTACTTTGTTGCGAGCTGCGATCATGACTCCGTATTTAACCGATGACAACATCTTTGCTTATTATACCGAAGCCATCAAACACGCAATGGAAGAAAAACTAAGAGAAGTTCTTGCGTAGTTTTAGTGATAGAAAGAAGGATCAATCATGACAGACTCAAAATCTACCAAACAACTGTCAACGTTAACGTTTATTGGGATGACTTGCGCTTTAGTCGCAAGCGTCCGCAATATTCCTGATGTCGCTGCCACTGGTTGGACGATGTTGTTTTATATGTTAGTTGCTGTACTCTTTTATGCGTTTCCGATCTCTCTGATCTCAGGAGAGTTTGCAGGGATGTTTCCTCAAAAGGGAGGGCCAGAACTGTGGGTCTCTCAATCCCTCGGTAGAAAATGGGGATTTGTCGTCTCTTGGCTTTTATGGGTTCAAATGTTTCCAGGGATGGTCATGGTTGCCTCAGCACTTGCCCCATTGTTTGGCAACATGGTCAATAACGTCCCATTGGGCTTGAATAGTAAATTCACATTGCTCGTGATTTTAGTCGTTTATTGGATCATCACACTATTGAACTTAAAATTCGACATGGCAAAAATTGGCGGGAAAATCGGTGTCTGGTTGGGGTTGTATGTCCCGTTGGCATTGATGCTCCTATTAGGTGCCGCAGCATGGATCAAGATCGGTATTATGCCAAATGGAACATTAGGGAAATTTTCTTGGGATCTTTTAGTTCCCGATCCAAGTACTGCAAAATCATTCGTTTATTTTGCACCGATCATGTTCATTTTTACTGGAATCGAAATGTCTTCTGTTTATATCACTCGATTGGCACATCCAGTTAAAACTTATATACGCGGTATTTTCGCTGCGTTAGTCTTTTTATTTGTGGTAAATACGCTGAATGCGTTAGTCGTTGCCAATGTGGTACCAAAGGGTCAAATGGAGTTGAATAATATTGCTCAATCCATTTCGATCGATTGCCAAATTCTTGGCTTGCCACATATGATTGTGAACCTATTCAGCTTACTTGTATTTGTCGGTGTCGCTGTACAATTGTCTGCTTGGGCTTCTGGTCCAGCCAAAACTGTTACAGAAAGTGCAAGAAAAGGCGCGTATCCTCCTCGTTTCAATTTTTGGAAAACCAATGAATTTGATGTGTCAAAAGCGGTGATCTTGACACAATCCATTATCATTTCTGTATTTGCACTATTCTATTTATTGATTCCCGGAGTCAATCAAGCATTTTTGATGTTAGTAAATGCAACGACAGTGATTTATTGTATCGTCTATCTTATCATGGGTGTCGCATTCTTACGTTTTAGAAAAACAAATCCAACTATCCCTCGTCCATTTCGCATCGGTAAAAAAGAGGGAAATGGGAATCTCGGTGCATGGCTTGTTGTGTTAGTCTTATTTGCAGCAATCGTTTTTTCTGTCGGACTTACATTAAAAGCTGGTACATGGATCAACTTTGTGGCTGTCGCATTGATCAGCGGCATTCTTTTTGTTGCCCCATTATGTATCGAAAAAATTAGAAAACCTTCTTGGGAACAAGAAATAAAGAACAAATTGAGTGAACAAAAATCAACGAAGCAATCGGAGTAAAGGCAAAAATTTTCGTTTGAAAAGCAAACCTAGAAACCTGGCTCATATTAAATCACACTAATTATTTCATGTTTGCCTGAAATAATCGACATAAGAAACCCTCCTTTTTACGTATAATAAGTATTATCAAATGAAATATAGGAGGGATTGCCGATGACATGGTACAAAGAAACTGCTGAAGAAACAATGAATAAATTAAAGACGACCAAAGATGGTCTTTCAAATCAAGAACGTACCAGTCGTTTAGAAATACAAGGAAGAAATGAAATAGAGGTAAAAAAGAAAGTCAGTCCGCTTCGGAAATTTTTGAAGCATTTTACGGATTTGTTGATGATCATCCTTATGGTGGCTTCTGTCTTGAAGTTTTTAACGGGTGATTATATTGAAGGTAGTATTATTTTACTTGTAGTGATCATCAATAGTTTTGTTGGTTATTGGCAAGAAAGAAAAGCAGAAGAGTCACTCAATGGGCTAAAAAGTTTAATGAGTCAAGACGCAGTGGTTCTTTCTGAAGGCGTCAAGAAAAGTATTCCTGCCACTGAGATCGTGCAAGGGGATATAGTTAGTTTAACAGCTGGAGATGTCGTGCCTGCCGATATTCGTTTAGTCGAAACATATGGTTTGATGATCGAAGAAGCTGCGTTGACCGGTGAATCCGATGCGGTCGAGAAAATAAGTGAGCCGTTAGTCGACGAATTAGGCGCAGGAGATCAACTCAATATGGCTTTTTCAGGTACACTTGTCCAAGCTGGATCGGCACTTGGTGTCGTCGTTGAAACAGGGAATACGACGGAGATTGGAAAAATCAATCAAGCATTACAATCAGTCCAACAACAAACAACCCCTTTGGTTCGCAAGATCCATCAGTTAAACAAGCAAATCTTCAGAGGAATCGTTTTTCTAAGTTTATTCTTGATTTTCTTTACCTCATTTAGGTATGGCTTAGAGTGGAACTTTTTATTCTCAACAATCATTGCGTTGATCGTTTCTATGATCCCAGAAGGCTTGCCAGCGGTATTGACGATGATCCTCTCACTTGGGGTCAATGAAATGGCACAAGAACAAGCGATTATCAAAGGATTACCTTCTGTTGAAACACTTGGTTCAATGACGGTGATCTGTTCAGATAAAACGGGTACGTTGACCAAAAATGAAATGACTGTTGTGGAAACAATGACAGAAGATGAGACACGCTTACTTGAAATCATGAAAAATTGTCAAGAAGTGCAAACGAAAGAGGATCAAGTAGTGGAAACGTTGAGTGGCAATCCAACTGAGCTAGCTTTATTACGATACACAGCTGAACAGAATCTTCCCCTAAAAACGTCGCTTGCTAAATTGCCATTTAGCTCAAGTTATAAATATATGGCAACATTGCATGAAGAACAGGACCATGCAGTAGTGTTTGTCAAAGGAGCGCCAGAAGTTTTATTATCGAGATCTTCTTTGTCACAATCAGAACAGCAACAATGGATCAACCAAGCATCACAGCTAGCGAAAAAAGGCCAACGTGTATTAGGGTTCGCCTACAAGCAAATGCCTATTGAGCAAGAGTTAGACCATGCACAGTTGCAACAACTGACATTTGTTGGGATTGCAGGAATCATTGATCCACCAAAAGAGAGTGCGATCCAAGCGGTAAGAGAATGTCAGCAAGCAGGGATCTCAGTGAAAATGATTACTGGTGACCACAAAGACACAGCCCAAGCAATTGCGGATCAAATCGGATTGAAGCATACGAGTAATGTCCTTGAAGGAATCGATATCGATCGACTCTCTGATCAAGATTTAGCGAAGAAAGTGAGCAAAGTCGATGTCTTTGCTCGAACGACTCCGGAGCATAAATTGAGGATCGTAGAAGCTTTGCAGAAGAATGGTGAAATCGTTGGGATGACCGGTGATGGTGTCAATGACGCGCCCGCATTGAAGCGAGCAGATGTGGGAATCGCTATGGGGATCAAAGGAAGTGAAGTCAGTAAACAAGCCGCAGATATGGTATTAGGCGATGACAACTTCCATACGATCGCTAAAGCAGTCAAAGAAGGACGGCGGATTTTAGATAATTTACAAAAAACGATCAGCTTCTTCTTACCTACATCTTTAGCACAAGGCTTGGTGATCATCTGGGCATTACTTGCGAATCAGCCATTGCCTTTGACACCGATTCAAATCTTATGGGTCAATATGGTGACAACAATCACGTTATCCTATGCTTTAGGTTTTGAACAAGCAAGTAAAGACACGATGAGTCGGCCACCAAGAGATCCTAACCAAGGGATTTTGACGAAGTACAATGTTTTCCGGATTTTCTATGTGTCCCTCTTGATCATTATCCCAGCTTATTGGTTGGCAATGCAGTTTGAAGGTCAAGCCTTACAACAAACTGTTCTTTTACAAAATATTGTTGCTGCCCAAGCCGTCTATATGATCAATTGCCGTGAGCAAGTCGATGCTTCATTGAATAAAGGCTTCTTCCAAAATAAATTCTTATTTATTTCATTAGGTATTTTATTTGTCCTCCAAACTGGAGTCATTTATCTACCCTTTGCGCAACAAGTCATTGAAACAACAAGTTTGAGCTTTGCTCAACATTTACCAATCCTTGTAAATGTACTTCTATTATTTACAATCGTAGAAGTCGAGAAACGAATCAGTAAAACATGGATTAAAAGAAAAGAAAGAGAAGCATTTGCCGGTAACTGAGAATCGTCGATCGTTTAAGAGATAAAGTCAAAGCGACAGTCTTCCCCCTAGGTTACTGTAGAGGAAGGCTGTCGCTTTTTATGGTTTAATACTTGGAGCTGAACGCTTCTTTTAAAACCTGATAAACGGTGTTCGAAAAGCTGACCTTCAACATTAAGCTAAAAAATCAAAAAATATGGGGAGCTATTTTCTGATTTTCTATCTTACTGCTCAGGTCAAAGCGCTTTTCTCACAACCTTACAAATAACTTCTAAATGTGAGTTCGGTCAATTGGTCGAGCTCATTTTTTGTTGGTATGGTAGAGATGTAGATGATTGGTATCGGGACTTGGTCGAGGGGGGTGTTTGAGACGAACAAGTCGTTTTTATGGAACGTGATGTCAGAAAGTTGAGATAATTCTACTGGAATCAATTGAACTCGTTTCCCAAAGTAATCATTTAATTCTTGTTGCAAAAAGGCTTTCCAAGAGGGTTCGCCTTGAAAGAAGAAATACAGGTTCAATTTATTTGGACGAACGGATAAGATTGCTTGTTGGATCAAGAAGGATAGTAGGCGTAGAAAGTATTCGTCTTCTTGAATAGGCAACTCTTGTTTCAGTTGCTCAAGTAATTCTTGTTTGAATGGGTACAACTGCGGATATTGTTGCTCATATTCTTCCAAAAAATAGTGATATTGCAAATTCAGCTGCTCGATCAAGATAGGTGATTCATGGTATTTCAACAGTAACAAAATCAGGTTATCAGCAAGTTTTGTTTCGTTTAGTTTTTCTAAGTGCAAGGTATCAGCTAAATCCTGAACGAATTGTTTGATCTTGCCTGAAAAAGGATAACTTTGCAAGATATCTGCCACGGGTTCTTGGTATTGATTGTTGTAATTCCAACTTTCTAAAAAGCAAAAGAAAGCAAAAATCAATTCATCTTTTTGTAAATACACGCCTTCTAATTCATAAAGTTCGGTTAATTCAGTAGCATACGTGGAGTAAAGAGTATCTTCAGGTTTAAAGAAAGAGTCCTTGATACGGCAATTTGCCTTGACACGTATCGTGTTGATGAAAAACCAGCAAATTCCAAAGATCTCTTCTGTTTCAACAGAAAAAGGGGTTTGCTTCAAGCGTTTCAAAAAACGAAAGTAATGGGATTCATGGATGGAATAATCTTCAAAAAAATAATTATTATGAGTAAATGGCATCAAAAGACGATGATAAAACAAGCGGATCGCATTCTCAGAACCACTCATCGTACTTGTATATTTTGTCAGCTTGATCTGTAACCCATAACGAAGGAGTTGGCGATTGACTTTTCTTGTATGACGTTTCAGCGTTTCGTAAGAAAGTCCATTGACTGCTAAAAAATTGGTTGTGGAACATTCTTTTGTAAACAATAGTTCTTTGATCAATTGTACACTAACGGATTGTTTTAGAAACAATTCCCACAGATCATTGGCAAGTAGATTTTTTTGATTGAGTAAACGAATCCCTGACTGATCACTATCGATCAACCAGCCATCAGGTAATTGTGAGCGGATGACTTGTAAGTCGGAAAAAATCGTACGTTCCGTTGTATTGGTTTCTTCAGCAAGCTCATTGACAGTGATTTTGGGATGGTTCAAAAGTAGTTCAATCAGCGTGACTTGTCGTTGTAAATCTTTTTCAGTGATGATTTGGTGCATGAGCGAGTACATCCAACACCCCTCCTTTTAAAACAAATTATAACACAATCCTTGACTTACATAAGCGGTTTCTTGTAGTTTTGGAGTAAGAGATAGCAACGCGGATTTATCGAAAGGAATGAATCAAAATGGCAACAAAAATCGAACAATACAAACGCTTATTAGCGATAGCAGAAGCCGGTCTCTTCTATGGCAAAGATCCATTTGACGAAGAACGTTACCAAGAATTGAAATCGATTGCTTTATCTTTATTGAGTAATGGCGAAAAGGAAATCGAAGAACAGCTTGCTTTTATTTTAGACCAAAATGAAGGATATCCCACACCAAAAGTCGATGTGCGTGCCTTCATCAAACAAGAGAATAAGATACTGCTAGTGGAAGATAGTCATACAAAAGAATGGGCATTGCCAGGTGGTTTTGCAGAAATCGGCTATTCACCAAAGGAAAATATTGGAAAAGAGGTGAAAGAAGAAACCGGGCTAACGGTGACGGTGGATCAACTACTGGCAATTTTTGATACCAATACCCGAAAAGATATTCCACAAGCCTTTCAATACTATAAAGTCATTTTTGGATGTTCAATCATCGGAGGTTCTTTTATCACGAATATTGAAACTTCAAACAGCGCCTTTTTTGCATTGGATGATTTACCTACTCTTTCCCAAAAACGGACGACAGAAGAACAGCTTGCGATCTTAGCGAAAAGTCATTTGCCTTATTTTGACTGATCAATATATTTTTGTTGCATTTGCAACAAAAATCAGTACAATAAAAGTACAACTAAAGGAGAGAAGAGATGGCTGAGATCATAAGAGAAATCGGCGCGATAGCACGAGCGTTAGATTCGATCAGTAATATTGAGTTTAAAGAAGTCGCTTTGACGAGGGGGCAATACCTGTATCTCGTTCGCATTTGTGAAAATCCAGGTATCATTCAAGAAAAAATAGCCGAAATGCTTAAAGTCGATCGAACGACAACTGCCCGTGCGCTGAAAAAGCTGGAAAGTAATGGCTTGATTCGACGAGTAACGGACGAACAGAACAAGAAAAATAAAAGGTGTTATCCGACAGCCCAAGGAGAAGCACTTTATCCGATGATCATCCGAGAACACCATCATTCTACGAAAGTCGCTTTAGCTGGCTTGTCTGAAGAAGAAATCCAACAGTTGGAAAGATTATTGACATACGTAAGGAAAAATATCAGCGAAGACTGGAATTTTGTAAAAAAGGGCAATAAACGCCTGTATTGAAAGGGATGTTGGAGTGGGGAAGGTAGAAATCAGACCGATTGTGGGAAGTGAAGTGGAACGCCTTCAAGCAATCAGCATTGAAACGTACACAGATACTTTTGGCGAATATAACACGCAGGCAGATATGGATGCATATCTTTCGCAAGCGTATGATTTGCAGCGATTGACAAAAGAACTGATCCAGCCAGACTCAGCTTTTTTCTGGGCGCTAGATCATGGCGAAATTGCAGGTTATCTAAAACTGAACATAGGAAAAGCACAATCCGAGGAAATGTCTGAGGATCATCTAGAAATCGAACGGATCTATATTCGACCACCCTATAAGAAAAAAGGGATCGGCACTCACTTGATGAACTGGGCGTTGGCTCAAGCGAAAGCACAGGGAAAAACAGCTGTGTGGTTAGGTGTGTGGGAACATAATGATCCAGCCCAAGCTTTTTACCGTAAGCATGGTTTCATACACCAAGGACAACATGTGTTTTATATGGGCGACGATGCACAGATCGATCATATCTTAGTCAAAAAAATCAATGAGGTGTAACGAATGAAAAAATTTGTAGCAGATCCATCATTTTGGGAAGTGTTCCCAGAAGCAAAAATCGAGATCCTAACGGTAGAAGGGATCAATAACGAAGTCGTTGAAGAAAACAAAGCAGATTATTATGACAAATTGAATCGTGCTGCTAAAGAAGCAAGAAATTATTTAACAGAAGAACCTTTTAGTCAAAATGAAGTGATTGCACAATGGCGTCAAGCGTTTACCCAGTTCAAGACAAAAAAAGGCGCACGTTCATCGATCGAGGCACTGCTAAAAAGAGCCAGTCAAGGTCGCGAATTTGTCCCGATCAGTCCGTTAGTGGATATCTATAATAGTATCTCTTTGCGCTTTGGCGTACCCTGTGGCGGAGAAGATCTTGACACAATCGTTGGGGATCTTCATTTGGGTAAAGCTCAAGGTGGAGAAAATTTCTTGCCATTAGGCGCAGAAGCAGATGCGCCCGCATTACCAGAAGAAATCATTTATTATGATAAAGAAGGCGCAGTTTGTCGCTGCTTTAACTGGCGTGAAGCGCAACGGACCATGTTAACGAAAAAAACGACGAACGCTGTGTTGGTGATCGAGGCAGTCAACGCACAACAAGCAGAAGTTGCCGGAAAAGCAATGACTGCTTTACAAGAAGACATTGAACGAACATTTGGTGTAACGAGTACTAGACAAACAGTGACGAAAGAACAACCAGAAATCACTTTGTGACCGGACACGTAGTAAATAACCAAAACGATGGAGTCACTCGTAATCTTCAAACAAAGCAAACTTGAAGATTGCGGGTGATTTGTCTTTTGATAGCTTAACACGAAAATAAGCAACGTTTGCTCGATCATCTTGTGCTTAATAGCAGTGACTTCCACTAAGTGTGTTTCCGCTTTCGTGCTATAATGAAAACAAGCTTTTATTTAGAGGAGGCGTTGTCAAATGATCCATAAATCTCGTGTCATGCTATATGTTGAAGATGTCGCGTTAGTCAGTCGGTTTTTCGTTGAGCAATTGAAGGCAGAAATCGTTGAAACGTTGGAATTGCCAGAGGAATATCAAAGCATTGTCTTACGTATGTCGCAAGAATTGGAGTTGGCTATTTTTCCTCGGACATTCGTTGAACGATTTTCACCAGAAGTGTTAGGTCCACCACCGTCTATGATTTTCTTTACAGATAAGTTTGATGAACTTTACGAACAAATCGAAACAGCTGGTGAAATTTTGGAGAATAATGGCTTGTTGACGTTTAACTTTTCCGATCCTGAAGGAAATTTTTTTGTGATTGCAAAATTAGAATCGACAGAAAAAGTAGATGAAAGGGAGACAGAAGATGAAAATCTCGATCACTGAAACACTTGAAGATTATTTCAAAAAGCAACGGATGAAAAAGAGTGATAAATTGAGAATGAAGAATTTGAAATCTGGGAAAAATCCTGCCAAAGGATGGAATAAAATGGTCGATACAGGCTTCGGTGGTTTAAATTCTTTAGATTATCGTGGGAAAGGGAGTAATTTACCGATCAGCCAAATCGACAATCAGCAATTTCGTGCGGAAGAACAAAAGCGAATCGGTAAAGAAACCCATAGATAGAAGCTTCTTCAACTATTGTGTACTTAGTTTTATTTATTAGTAATCGACATACTTTTCTCTAAATGAAAGCGGAATAGGTAAATAGTAATGTTCGGATTTTTGATTAAATCCGAATTTTTTGTTTACTTATTTCTATATTTGGGATAATATTAAACACGTTGTTTTATTAATAAATCTAATATAGTAAGAACTTTTTTATAAATGTTCGGTTTTAGGGGGATGAACGATGAAGGAAAAGATACTTTCCTACTTCGAGATTGACGCACTGAATACGACGGTGAAACGTGAGATACTGGCTGGGTTTACGACATTTATCTCTATGGCATATATCTTATTTGTCAATCCAACAGTACTTGGTGCTTCGGGGATGGATGAAGGGGCAGTGTTTACTGCGACAGCATTAGCCAGTGCCATTGGCTGTATTTTGATGGGGGTCGTTGCACGCTACCCGATTGGAACAGCACCTGCGCTAGGAATCAATGCCTTTTTTGCTTACTCAGTCTGTTTAGGTATGGGGATTCCATGGGAAACAGCATTGGCAGGGGTGTTTGTCGCTTCGTTGATTTTTATTTTGATCACCATTTTTAAATTACGTGAAATGATCATTGATGCGATTCCAACAGACTTGAAGTTTGCGATTTCTGGCGGGATTGGTTTGTTTATTGCCTTTCTAGGCTTGAGTGAAGGTGGCTTGATCGTGGCAAATGAATCAACTCTTGTTGGCTTAGGTTCATTGAGTGTCGGTTCCACTTGGTTGACGATTTTTGGTTTGATCGTTACTGCGGTATTGTTAGTTCGTCGCGTACCAGGAGGGATTTTTATCGGAATGGTAGCTACCACGCTTCTAGGACTAGTCACTGGACTGATTCCTATGCCTTCACAACTTGTTGCGGCAGCACCTAGCTTGAAACCTACTTTCTTAGTTGCATTGAAACACGTTGGTGATATCAATAGCTTACAAATGTGGGTAGTCGTTTTGACGTTCTTGTTAGTGACATTCTTTGATACAGCTGGAACATTGGTTGGCCTAGCAAACCAAGCCGGTTTCATGCAAGATAACAAAATGCCACGTGTTGGGAAAGCATTGGCTTCGGATTCTACTGCGATGTTAGCTGGTTCATTGTTAGGAACATCGCCAGTTGGGGCTTTTGTTGAGTCATCCGCAGGGATCGCCGTTGGTGGACGATCTGGACTAACTGCAATCACAACAGGGATTTTATTCTTGTTCGGGTTGTTTTTCTCACCATTATTATCAGTCGTGACTTCTCAAGTGACTGCACCTGCGCTGATTTTAGTTGGTGTGTTGATGGCCCAATCATTACGTCAGATCGAATGGGGAAAAATGGAGATTGCGATTCCTGCTTTCTTGATCTTGATCGGTATGCCGTTGACTTATAGTATCTCAGATGGGATTGCATTAGGATTCATCTTTTATCCAATCACCATGCTAGCAGCAAAACGTGGCAAAGAAGTCTCACCAATCATGTACGCGCTATTCTTTGTCTTTATAGGATTCATGTGGATCTTGAATGTTTGATTGATTTAGGTAGAACTTGAGTGTTCATTCGCTTTTAAAAGAGTGTGGGACAGTCCAGTTGCCCTTTCTCAAAAATAAAAAACGAGTCTGATCTTGATGTTTTTTTGTCAAAATTGGACTCGTTTTTAGTCATATACACACTTTTTATCCATGTGTTGCCCTAATTTCCTTAGATCTAGTGCCATGAGCGTCAATCTGATATCACTCGCCCACGTTAGTGAAAAATTTAGCACCCCAAGTGAGCCTTTAGATGACCGGTCACTGGTTTGACGAGTTTGTGACAGAAGTGTTTTGACCTGAGCAGTAAGATAGAAAATTGAAAAATTACTTTTTATATTTGACAATTTTTTAGCTTAATGTTGAAGGAGCCGGTTTGCAAACACCGTTTATTCGGTTTTAAGGTATGCAACAAAAAATGAATTTTATTTTTTGTCCCACCCACAAATCGAACCGTTGAAAAATAAGGACTAGAATATGACGACATGAAATGAATCGATCTTTACGATAATAATCGTTTGAAATATATGTGGTTTTTTGAATACACGGATAAAAACTTTGTTAATTACGTAGCAGCAACCCCACAGTTCAAGTTTATACGATTAGTTGAAGAGATAGTTCTAACGACAATCGGCAATTTCCTTAACTATGTACCTGATCAAAATAGGTTAGAAAAAATTCGTCCTAGCTTGATTGCTAAATAATGCAAGAAGAGGTAGTAAATAAAGTGACGATATTTAATAGATACAAAGATGATAAATATTTTTAATATTATAATTAAGCTAACTCGATAGGTAATATTTGCTTGCCGAGTTATTTTAATGTATTTTTTCAGTTATTTTATAAAAATAATATCTTTAAATAACCCTATTAAGCGAAAATTTCATTAAAACAGCATGTTTTGATTAATATATTTTTCCGCTATATAAGTATGTTATTGTAACGATTGTAACAAATACAATTTGAGGAGTGGAAAAATGAAAAAGAAAATTACTGTTTTAGTTCTTAGTCGTTGCATGTTATTATCCACGTTGGTTCCAAGTAGTGTTGCATGTGCAGAAGAATTTATTGATGAGTCAACTGTAGTGGAGACTGTACATACTCCAGAGATGCCCCCTGGGGTTTACGCTGAAGTACATGAAGATGGAAGTATTTCTGTTGTAAAGACAGACCCAATGCTCAAAGCTAATGTATCTCGATGGGGTAGTTCAATCTACACGAACGTTGCAGTTTCTACTGGTGTAGCAACTAATGCAATTAATACAGCATTTTATTCAGGAATTGGTTCAGTATTGGGAATTTTTGGGGTAGTACCTCTGTGGGCTTTACAAGGACTATTAAATGCGGTTGGTTGGACTCAAATGGGATCTAAACCTGGTGCGTCGGTCGCTAAACTTTGGGATAAGAATAAAAATGGGTGGATTGGGTTCTATTTCCAAAGAGGTTACGATGCTGCTGGCAAAGAAGTGGCTACTAGGTATAGTACACTTTAAATATGAAATTCAAAAAATTTACTGAAGACCACCCATATTTAACCGTAATCTATTCGGGATTAATTGGAAGTGCATTTGGGATTACTGTTGAATATATCGTTAATCGAGATTTCAGACCTAGTGGAATTTATAGTCTAATATTTTATTATGTAATTGGATTATCTTCAGTAAAATTTAAGTCCAGAAAAAAATGAGTACTGTAAAACCCAAAATTATTAATTAATCGTTTAGTCCAACAGGGTATACTTTGTTGGGCTTTTTAGATTTCTTGATATATTTGAATTATAAAATACAAACTATGTTGGGCTATAGAAACTAAAGTATCAGTTAGAATTGCTGTTAATTTTGATAAAATGTTTGTTGGAATATAACATGAAAAGGAAGGGAGGTAAGGGACATAGAAAAAATCGAGTTAGAAACAATTGATATCACAGAATCAGCAAAGAAGTTTTCCGAATTAACTAAAGAGAAAAAAACATTATTTTTAAATGGACCATGGGGATCTGGAAAGACCGAATTTCTAAATAAAGTGGGAAGTGAAGCAACCGGAAAAAAATTTATATACTTGAATTTATGGGAGTTAAAGGATGAGAGAACGGTCATTCATATAGGATTTAGCCAATTATTTTCTGGTTGTTATATATTTACTAGATTTCTTTTTATACTGAGTGTAGCTATATCAATTTTAGCAACTCCAGCTATTAAATTAGGATTAGAAGAAGTATTCCTGGGCTTTATTATAAAAATAGCCGGAAGTATAGCTTTAGTAGTAGCAGTTGGCCAGTTCTTAAAAGTCAAATCAGATCAATTATTTTATTCCATATTAAAATTTCATAGAATAGATATATTTCTTCAAGATAAAGTATTAGTTGTAGATGATTTTGATCGTGTGTCTGTAGATACACAAAAAGAAACATATAAATTATTCAATATATTGCATAATCGATTGCCAATAATTTTTGTGGGTGATATTAATAAAATAGCTATGAATGGAGACAATTATTTGCAAAAAATTATTGATAAAAGAATCGATTTACCATATGTATTACATTCTCGAGATATATGGGCCAATTAATTTGGTAGGATAGAAGAAAAATTTAATCTTAGTTTACCAGAGGGGTTAATAGAATTATTCGTTCACGAAAATAGAAACCTACGCGATAGGTTACAATTCAATGATTATCTAAATCAGGAGTTATTATTAAACGCTAAAAAAGATCGTGTGCAATGTGCCCAACAATTAGTGGTAATATACATGTATTTATTTCATTATAGCAAATATTCTTTGTTATTAAGGAATAGGCAGCTTTCGCCTAAAAAAGATTATCTCGAAAGAGTTTTTTAGTGAACTGCTACAAGATAATGATGACTCTCCCGTGTCATTTGCTAAAAGTAGAGAGATATATTTTATATCAGAACCTGTACAAAGAATCTTACCAAATACAAGAAAAATATTACTACAAGCAGAAGGAGAATCTGGGACAGGGACGTGGATCTATCGGTTTGGTGATGCAGAAACAGCAAAAGAAAGTGTAGCACTCAATGTACCAAAAGGAGCGAATCCAGAAGCAACTACTTATTCGACCAAGTTGACGTGGGAATTAAGTAGTGTGCCTGACAATTAGAAAAGCATTCCATTTTCTCTCCTCTTACTATAAATTTACACACTTTGATAAATCAAAAAATTGCTATCCAGAATGATGATCTAAATACTGCAGCTAGATCCATAAAAATAAAGACAAAGGGAAAGGAGAATGTAAGATGAAACCACTCTAACAAAGGATGAATATCTACGCCAGTTTCAAGAAAGAATGTCACATGATAAAAAAGAAAACGAAGAACTGAATACGTATTTAACACAACAGTTCGAGGAACTCAATCAATTGATAAGCACGATTTCACCAGACAATTTTTGGGAAAATCTCCCTAAAATTATAGGGATTGATGCGAAACTAACACTAATGGCAGAAATAATTTGTTACGACTATAGTAAATTGCCAATAAAAGAGATTCTGCGGCTTGTGGAAACGGACTACCGTACGTATTTTTAGGAACTTTGTGGCAATGATCTGAGTGCAAACAATAAATATTCGATGGTATTTAATATAGTATAAATTTCTAAGAAAAGGAAACACTTAAGAACTATTTAGGTGTTTCTTTTGTCTACAGTATGTGAAAAGATAATTTCTTATTTTTTAGTATAGATATTAATAAAGATTCTATAGTGTTTAATTAAAATTTATTTGTTACTAACCAAACTATAGTTTATAGAAACGAACACTAATTAAAGCATATTTTATTTTTGATTATAAACGATACCTTATTGTATATATAAGTTACCTGTTAAATATAGAATTTTTGTTTTTTTGTAGCTCTACTACTATTTTGCCCAGTTTTTTTATACCATAATCTATGTCACTGAAGGTAACTTTTGAAATACTTAAGCGAATTAAATTAGTTTCTTGAAATTTTGGTATAAAGCAATTATCTAAACTATTAACTAAGATTTTATTTTGTTTCAGAACATCAGCCAGTTCTCTAGAGGAGATATTATCTGGTAATTTTAAAGAGAAATAAAAACCAGTATCTGGAATGTAGGGATACATATTAGGAGGCAAATACTTATAACAGCACCTTTTCACTTCTTTCATTTTTAAATAATATAATTTTTTCATTTTAGTTAGATGTTGTACTAATATCCCATCTTCAAACTGATTAGCAATGATTTCAAGAGATAAAGAGGGCGTAGAAAAATCTCTACAAAATTTATAGTATCGAAAATCTTTGATTAGATCCTTTGGCAAAATAACTGTAGCAACACGTAATCCAGGAAATAAAATTTTTGAAAAACTTTTTACGTAAATAATTTTTCCATTGGGATTAAAAGTAAATATTGGATCAGATTTACTGTTAAGATCTAAGTCACCAAGAAAGTCATCCTCTAAGATATAAACATCATATTTATCAGATAATTCTGCAATTTTTTGTTTTGTTTTATTAGAATAAGAATGTCCTAAAGGATTATGAAATCTAGACATAATATAGAATAATTTAATGTCATTATTCTTAAAGATATCTTCTAATTCATCTAGATCAATATTATAGTTTTTTACAGAAATACCAATAACATCACTATTTGAAAGTTTAGCGGAGCATAAGGCTCCATAGTAGGAAGGTTGTTCAACTAAAATTTTTGTTTTTTTGTTCGGAAAAGGCATATTGATCAAAATATCAATTGCTTGCTGTGATCCAGTCGTAAATATTAGCCGATCTTTAGTTGTGAAAACTTGATGGTTAGATAAATCATCTAATACATATCGTTTTAGTCTGTCTGTCGTATTCTTATTCACATATGAGGATAGATCAATTTCCTTTATAGAAAGATAAAATTTTTGGAAGATAATATAGAATTTTCTGGTTCTGCAGATAAAAAATCAATTATCTCTGTAGTATTTTTATATTTATTTGTTGGCTTAGCTAAAAAATATCCTTTTTTCGGAATTGAGTAGATAATTTCTTTTTTTCCAGTTCTTCTAGTACTTTGATAATTGTGTTTTTGCTACAAGAATAGAGAGAAGCTAAATTTCTAATAGAAAGTAGTTTTTCTCCAGGTTGCATATTATTTTGTTCTATGTTTATTTGTATTTTTTTTTCTAATTTTTTATATAGCATGGCTAATTCCTCCACTCTGTATGGGTACAGTTAATAAAAATAGGCATTTACCAAAAAAGAACACTGACATATTATTTGTACATAACGTAAAATAATTCAAATTTATAATAGGTTAGTTTAGTATTCAGTAAATTTAAATATTTAACAAATAAAAGAGAGAGGAGATCAAAATATTTTTTATTGTAGCATAATTTATGCTTTTTCTATTTGTAATACTAAATTATAGATTGCTTTATTTGCAATTTATAATTTAAGCTAAGGAATTTATATAAAGTTGATAATATTTACAGTTCATTAATTATTACAAAGATTATATGAGAAAATAATACCGTGAAACGAGAGGATTATGATCAAATTGTTACGAAACGGAAGCATAGCTGGAATTCTAGCTTATACTTTATGGGGAATACTTGGGGTATTTACGTTACTTTTTTCTGACAAAAAAGGGTCATAACTCGATAGGTGGAATTTATAGTTTTCCCAAAGTACCTGAATACAATTTGAACCACCATATTGAAGTTACTAACTATCTCATTGAATCCATGGACTTGGCAAAGAAAAAGTCAACGTTTATACTGGCTCAATCGGAACGTAGGCAGATGTATGAGAAGAAGGATATGTCTAAAGCAAAAAAAGGAACACTGTTTCATGTTTCAGATTATGTTTTACGATTCGAAAACCAGATGGCAGAAGTTAGTAACTGGCATTTTGAAATTGAGCTAACACTTAAATCACAGAATCGATATACGAAAGCAATTTTTCCAAAGTATCTTCGGTTGCTTACACAAAAAAGAAATGCCCAATTGATTTATGTCACACCAAGCAATATAATTTATAACTCCTTAGATATGTTTAAAGAATATTTTATGCTCAAGAAACAAGACGAAGAGCTGAAATCAATCGATGCTTCTGCTTTTGATCGTCTTCATATTGTATCGAGTAAAGAGTTCAATGGAGTATTGAAAAAAATGTTAGAAGAAAATGATTTTATAAATGAGCGTTAAACTAATTTAAAGGATAAGTTTTTTTGTTGCCCCGACACTCCGACCACCACCACCGTTTACGGGGCAACAAAAAAAGGAAAGCAAGCTTTCCGGTTTTGGCATTTATCTAGTTTTTTTAGCAGTATCATGGTATAATCAGTATGTAAAGAGGAGTTGCGCTAACAACTCCCCTTAGCAGCACCGTTTAAGACGGTGACCGATTTAAATATATTTCAAAGAAAAATAATCGTCTACCGGCTAAAGCGGACGGTTATTTTTTGTTGTCTTTGTTATTGCTGATCGTCAGAACTAATGTAGCGAATGCTAACGCAAACATTAGAGCTTCGTAAACAGACAAGCTTATTCCTTTCTAAGGATAAAGCCACAAATCAACATAGGCGTCACCCCATTTCTATTGGGACTAGCCACCGTCACAAACCTTACTGCATAAACTATTATACCATAAAAACCAGTCTAAATGCTTAATTCTAAGGCATTCATGCTGGTTTTTTGTTTGTTCGTTAGAGGTATTTCTTCCTTCGCTCCAACCGCCACCGCCGCTACGGAAGAAGCCATGTGTTTGCTTCAGAAATTCAAAAGACAAAACAAGTTCAAAACCTTTCTCACGTCAGGCTGATGAACTGGTTTTTTCTTTGTCATTTTCCAAGTATCTTCCTTCGCTCTGTCTGTCCTCGCTACGGAAGAAGGCGTTTATGTTCGCTAGAAAGTCAAAAGAAGAAAGCGAAAGTTCAAAAGAAAAGAGAAGCGGAACCTCATTGCAAGCAATGATTTCCGCAAGAAGTAAGATTCCGCATGCGGAATCTTTTTTAGATTTTTAAAAATGTCAGGGCGATGGGCCTTTATTTCACCTTCTCGCTGTTGTTTTGTCTCATGTCGATCTGAAGCCGCTGCTATCGGATTGGCGAGAGTGCTTATACACCTTCCGCATTCAGAAAAAAAGGGGCGGAAAAACTTTTAAGAAGCCCACTTAAAACTTTTCCCTACAGCACTCCCTTTTTTTCTGCCTGCTACAGGTGTAGGGCATAAGCACGCCGAGGATAACAGTTGTGAAGAAATGGAACGAAGTTTAATCAAAGAAAGGAGCGAAATCTAACGATCTGAAAATTGAAATTTTTTAAAACCTTTTTGCCTCAGAAAAACGTTAAAAAAAAATGTATGTTGAAAACCCAAAACCTTAAAAGAAATGAGCTGAATTTATGGAAAAAGTCTACGAAATCGTCAAAATTAAGCAAGAATGTCGTGTTTATGAAGAGTTTCCACCATTAAAGATTACCTCGTCTTACTCAATTGCAAAGTGGTTACAAGATGAAATTGGCTATGACACACAAGAAAATTTAGTGCTGTTATGTCTGGACACAAAGAATAATATTAACAGTTATTCAATCGTGCATAAGGGAACGTTAAACTATACTACTTGTCACCCAAGAGATATCTTTCAACGAGCGTTATTATCAAATGCTTGTCGAATTTTAATCGCTCATAACCACCCCTCGAACAAGCCAAATCCAAGCAAAGAAGATGACATAGTGACCGAAAATATTGAATCGTGCGGGAAAATGTTAAATATCGAGCTTTTAGACCATATCATTGTTGGACAAAATACTTATTACTCATATCGAGAAAATAATCGGATAGGTGCTTTCTAGCTGATAGAAAGCACCACACAATAAGAAATGAGAATAGAAATGAATGAATTAATGGAAAAGACACATGCCAAGATGATGGAAGAAATGAGTGAGGAACGTCCAAGGTCGGAAGATATCCTACACAATTGGTTGTGCCAACAGGTACAAGTAGATAATGAGCTTTTAGAGGGGATTCTAAAGGAAGGGAAAAGTATTAGAAAGGCAATGCAGTACTGTTACTCGCATGCAATGAAGCAAGCAATTGGAGGTTGCGCACTAATTATCCATGATGATGTTTTTCAATGGGTGACAGATTACTTTAAGAGTGAAGAAACTGAAATAAAGCAACCTAATATGAGCGTAACGAATCCATTAGTAACAGTAAGTAAGCAATCCGAAAAAGAAAACCATGTTCCTAAAAAAGAAACAAAATTACCGGAAGGAGAGCAATTAAGTTTGCTAGATTTTCTATGAAAAAAATAAAAAATGCGAATGACTATGCTAAAGATTGTCTGAAACCGCCAAAAGGATTCTTTGAATGGTGTTATCAACAATTTCCAACGTACGTATGGAAAAACAAACGAGAAACGATTGTCGCTTCGACTAGAAAACAAAGTAACACGTACGAGAAACGACTGGCGAAAAATTCAAGATTGACATTTTTTGATAAGTGCCAATATTTCATAATTATCTTGTCATCGACCAAAAAAATTGAGATACAAACATATGAAGTTTACTCTTTTTTTGAAGAAGGGAAGCAAATGTTTAAATATCACCTTTTTAACTTAGAGAGGTTAGTAGAAAACAAGCACTTGAAGGTATGCAGAGAATCAAACGAGAATTACCGTTTTGGTAAGAAAGCGGTCACTGGCATATTTAATTATTATGTTCCAGAGGTTTATCCTAATGGTTGGATAGAGAAACTAGGTAGAAGTTCAGAGCTAAAATATCTTGACTTGAGAGGCGTGCAACCAGAACAATTACCCCACATTTACAAATATAGAGAAAGAATTGAATTTGCTCAAAAAATAGGGGCAAAACAGCTTGCACAAGATATTATGAACAAAATATACCTGATAGATATGCGTGTAATGACAAAAAATTGGCTAAGAAAGTTCAAAAAGTTTTTTCAAAAATCCTCTCGTGGATATAGTGACTTCTTGTTAAAAAAAAGAAATGGAAACACGAGGCATTCAAATGATTTTAGGTATTGAAAAATATGTATCCAGATATGATATCAATGACTTTTTTGAAAATAATCACTTAATGAAGTTACAAAAGTATTTATTAAAGCAAGAGGTACGTTTTAGTATGTATCGAGATTATCTGAATATGTTGAACGACGAAGGAATCAAGGTGAATAATAAAAACAAGTACCCTGATGATTTAGAAGAAGCACATGATAAATTAGTAGATATTATCAATGGTAGAAAAACAGAAAATGAAAAAAAGAAGTTTGTAACACGAGCCCAAAATTTAGCTTATATGGAGCGACAAGTCGGCAATATCTTGTTCATACTACCTAAATCTGTAGAAGATATAAGACAAGAAGGAAAAGAGCTAAAGCATTGTGTAGCTAGTTACATTGACAGGCACGCAAAGGGAGAAACCACCATTTTATTTGCAAGAAAGATTGATAATCCAAGCAAACCATACTTTACATTAGAATTTAAGGACGGAAAAATTGTACAAGTTCAAAGTACTAGGAATAGAGTACCTGTTCCAGAAGAACTGAGGGAGGCAATAAGTATTTGGGAAAAAGAACTTAGAAAAAAGAAGTATGTAGCATAGAAACAAGGACTATCTTAAGTACGAATTAAGATAGTCCCATAACGTTTCTGATTTGTATAAGTTCAATATATCACTGAGAGGATAGTCAATGCAAGAATCAGCTTGTAAAGCTTGAAGAAAACCGAAATGGAGGAGAATAAATGTATACGATCAAATCTGCAAAAGAAAAGTATCTTGTATTTAAAAATGAAAAGAAGATTGCGGAGTTTCTAACACGAAAAGAAACGGAAAGTTATTTAGATACGTTGACTGCCTATTCTGAAAAAATTAGTTGTGAACCAAAGGAGAGTATTCTTTATGACTAAAACTATAGGTGGGATTCACTCTAACAAGCAGAAATATTTATCTTTGAGTCAATTAGTCGATTTATTGGTAAAGCAACGCGTCTTAGATAAGGAAGTTGCTCGTGAATTGATGACTAATCATAGCTATCGATCAAATGCCTTGGAAGAAGAAGGACTACCTACCAGCTTATTATTTGATTTGGTAAAACTGACTGGACGAAAACTAAAAGTATATCCGAGTAAAGACAATACTATCTACTGGTTAGAGTAGATTTATATATATTCCGAAAAGTTATAAAATGATTATTACAATAATTTCTGTAATCTTCAGCAGAAAACGATTATTAGCCCCAACTGCTACTTAGCTAGATTTGACGTTTATTAATATTTAAGATAACCAACCACAAAAACACCCTTTGTGTGCACTTTGTGCGTACGATGTGTTATAATAATAACTAAAGGAGGGGTTAAATATGTCCAGATTAAGTATAAGAATTGATGATGAGCTAAAAGAGCAAGCAAAAGAAGTTTATGAAGAAATCGGCATGGACTTATCAACTGCAGTCATTGTTTTTTTGAAACAAAGTGTGCGTGAGCGTAAAATACCTTTTCAGCCTGGTAACGAACCTAGGGAAGATATAATAGCCCGATATGAAGCAGAAAACGGTATTACTACTAGAGCAGCGTCCATAGATGACATGATGGAGAAATTGCATGCTGACGATTGAATTTACACCAAGCTTTAAACGAGATTATAAAAGAATGATGAAAAAACATTATTCTGAAATAGAATATAAAAAAGTAATTGAATTGTTGGTTAACATGGAACAAGAGATACTGAGAACCAAATATAGAGACCATGCACTGCAAGGGAATTGGAAAGGCTATAGAGAACTGCATATACAGCCAGATTGGCTACTTGTTTACAAAGTAGATAATAAAAAACTAATACTTACATTGATTAGAACAGGTAGCCATGATAAAATTTTATAAATAAATGAAGAAAAGGTCAGAAACTTAAAGTTTTTGACCTTTAATTATTGTTTCTATTTACTGGTACTTCAGTAACTCACCTAAATATATAAGTAACCAGCTGAATGAACTATGAAATAAGCAAGTAAAAAGGATCAAAAACTTAAGATGTTTGATCCTTTTTTTTATTTCAATATGTAAAACAGATGGTCACAAACGAAAAAAACTTCCCAGTAACGGGAAGGATCATGAAAATAACAGCTTTTTAATATGTTTCGTCAATTTTTTTAGTAATCATTGGGAAGAATTTCATGCAGTAGATTGCACAAATGCCTACGACGATATAAATGATTTTTGCAAAGATAGTTGTTGAACCACCAGCAATCATAGCAACTAAATCAAGCTCGAACAAGCCGACTAACAGCCAGTTCAGCCCTCCCACAATCAATAAAGTTAATGCAATAGCATCTAAAGTTTTCACTAGAATTCTCCTTTCTTAATTTGTTATAATAATTATGTACTAAAAAAAGAAACATTGCTTATATAACGCTCAGTAATTTTAGTAAACTACGCAAAAAGATGAAAACAAGGAAATGTATCACAGATAATGTATTTAAAAATACTATCAAACTTATAAAACGTTAGATTACAAATTTTAAGAGTAAAATCAGCTGACAATCTAAAAATATAATACAATGTGTTTTTTTAGATGATGGATTATCAATATAAAGCAATAACATGTATAATTGTAGTTAGAATATCGATTGAGTTCTAAAAAATAAAAAAAGGAGAATAGTATGCGAAAACTAATTATATTGTGCTTGTTGTTTTTTGGTGGTATAGCTTCGAGTACTGAAGCAGCAGAAATCCCTACAAATAGCTTTGGGTTTGCTGGCTATAGTACAGGAACAGTAGGTGGACAAGATGGTCGTCAAATTTTTGTTGATACGGCACATGATTTTCGGGAAGCTGTACGCGGCAATCAACCAGCGACGATTTATGTGAAAAGCAAAATTGATTTAACAGATTTATTTGTCTCTTCTCCAGGAGTAATAGTGGATGTGGGTTCAAATAAATCAATTATTGGTACCAGCCATCATGCAGAAATTACTGGTGGTGGTTTAAGAGTTCGTGGGCAAGAGCAAGTGATTATTAGAAATTTGAAATTAACCAATGCGCTATCTTTTGATGAAGGTGAGTATCCGGATGGTAGTGGAGGTATACAAACAAACGTGCAAAGTCGTTTGAATCCTGGTGATTTTACTGAAATCGATGCAATTACTATTGAGAATAGTCAGTATATTTGGATTGATCATAATTATTTTTCAGATGAACCTTGGACTGCAACTGAGGTACCAACTGGGAGCAATAGACATGATGGATTAATCGACATCAAACGAGGTTCGAATTGGATCACCGTTTCAAATAATATTTTTACCAATCACAATAAAACGATTTTGGTGGGTCATTCTGATTCAAATGGAGCGCAAGATATGGATAAATTAAAAGTTACATTTGCTTATAATTGGTTCAAGGGAACTGAACAAAGAAATCCTCGGGTTCGTTTTGGGGAAGTTCACGTTCTAAATAACCTTTATACGGATATTTCCAGCTATGGAATCGGTGTTGGTGTCAGCGCACAAGTCATTGCTGAAGAGAACACCTTTATTAATACGCGCCGATCTTGGGGGCACCCAGATGGCCCTCCTTCACCAATGGGATACCTATTGAATAAAAATAATCTTTTGATCAATAGTAGTTATGATCAAGATCAAACTGGAAAATACCAAGAAGTACCTTCATATGGTATCAATTGGAATCCGTCCGACTACTATAGGCTACCCTCAATTCCTGTAAATGAAGTTGAAGTATATGTGAAGGCGAATGCTGGACAATATACTGAGTAAGTCATGTATAACATACCTTAAGATGTGTTATTATTTCGAGTTAGTTAAAAGTTCACATAATTAGTAAGATTTAGATGTTTAACAGTAGTCCAACAGGGTATAGCCTATAGAACTTCTAATAATCATCCAATGAGTCTAGTTGAATTTACTTTTGAATGTAAAATAGGCCTTTATCAAAAATATTATTTTGCGTTTTAACCATGATGGTAAAAAGGAAAAACAATTTTTTCGCTTCCCTATGAAAAAATTGTTTTTTTTAAAATATATATTCTGTTATTATTACTGAAGTAAGATATTTATAAAAACTTTAATCTTTGCGTATTAATTCTCGAAAACCTTCGTTTTTAATAATGGTAATATGTTATTTATCTTCTTTAATATGAAACCTAATTTAATCACTTTTTCAAGACATCTGATGCAATCGGATGTCTTTTTTTTCGTCTCCTTAAAAACGAAGAGTTTCGAGAAAAATCAAGGAGGAGGGACATGATTAGGAAGAAACAACTCATTTTGACGGGCATACTGCTGTTCCTCTTTTTCTTTTCACTGCCTTCAGTGAGTGCGAAAGAAGTTCAACAAGTAGAAACCGAAGGATCAATTAGTTTTACTGGCACTTACGTGCCAATCGGGACACCAGATCCTACACCACCTGAAAGCATCAAAGAACCACCAATCACTGAAACTGCCAAACCAGAAAGCGCATTGCCCAAGACCAATACGACCACCAATCATTGGTTGATCGGGCTAGGATTCATAATTCTTAGTTTGGTTTTCTTTATCTGGAAAAAAAGAAACAATCATATACAGAAAATAAAACTAAAAAATGAAAGTAGGACTTATTAAATGAAATTAATCCGTTTAGCTACAATTGCTGTACTATCAACCACTGCATTAGCAGGAGGGGCTTCTACTGTTTTTGCCGATGAAGTTCAGAAAGTGACAACCGAAGGTCAGATCGAATTTCGCCCCGCTGGTGAAGAGGATGGGGACCTAGAAGTCATCAATCCTGAACCCGGTCCAGATGTCGAAATCGAACCAGAGGTACCAGGAACGACCGGCCCATTGTCCATTGTGAAAGCTGCGACAATGAATTTTGGGACACAAATTATTTCGAATCAAGATCAAACATACAGTATGGTGGCTGAAATGCAGAAACTAACAAATCCAGTCACAGATGGGCCAACACATGTTCCTTATGTCAGCTTCGCACAGGTCCAAGACTTACGAGGAAACAATGATGGCTGGGATCTAAAACTAAGTTTAAGTGCATTTGAATCCGGCACCCAAAATAAAACATTGACGGGAGCAGAAATCGAATTGGTAGGTTCACGTATTCAATACGAAGGGTCAAATGCTGTCAATGCTCCAGTGGCACATGCGGCCGGATTGAAACTGATCCCTAACGATGCGGCGCAATCTGTGATGACCGCAGAAAAAGGCAAAGGTGCGGGTGCTTCTTCCGTTGTTTGGGGAAATCAAGCGGAATTGAATGCTCAATTTTTGGATCCTACAAAAGAGGTAGTCGAAAACAACGCGATTCGCTTATCGATCCCAGGCTCAACTGCCAAAGATGCGACAACCTATAAGTCAACTCTGACATGGGAATTGACTATTACTCCAGAAAATCCACCAGTAGGTGTATAAGCCTTCTAACTAGATGAATTGACTCTCAACAGCGTTGCAGCTATTTGTAGCGCTGTTTTTTTAAAAGGAAGGAAGCATGCGATGAATAAACAAGTACGATTGAAGCTATTGAACAACGGGATTGGCTGGCTATTGATGCTCTTGGCACTAGTCATACTTTTCGTTCCCGTGATCGGCCATGCCGAAGAAGGTACATTAAATTTTTATGTGACGCCAGAATTTCCAGAGAGCCAGGTCGAGGGATCGAGTAGTTATTTTGACTTGAATCTGGCTGCTGGGGAAACCGAAAGGTTGTCATTAAAACTACAAAACGCCAGTAGCGAACCCATACAAGTTCAGATTACTCCCCACACAGCCTATACGAATGTCCATGGGGTGGTTGAATATGGCAAAGATGCAGAGGAACCTGATCCAACGTTATCTTACTCAGTGGATGCGTTGATTGAGACTTCTGAAGTGATTGACTTAGCAGGCAATGAGACTAAAACAGTTGAGGTGGCATTACGTATGCCGGCGGATTCTCTTGAGGGATTTCTAGCCGGCGGTCTACGCATCGCAGAAGTCAAAGATGAACAAGAAACAGCCACAAGTGAAGAAGAGGGTGTGGCGATCCAAAATGAGTTTGCTTACGTCGTGGGCCTCGTGGTCAGTAATACGCGCAATTCGGTTCAGCCGGATTTAGAATTGCATGATGTGTTTGCGGATCAATTGAACTATCGTAATGTGATCAGTGTGAACCTACAAAACTTTACACCTGCTTTTGTGAATCAACTGGCTGTCGAAGCGACGGTTCAACGTGCAGGAGAAGACGAGATTCTCTACACAGCGAATGAAGAAATGATGCAGATGGCACCAAACTCAAATTTTAATTTTCCAATCTCGTTAGAAGGGGATCGTTTCCAAGCCGGTGACTATGTGTTAAAACTAAAAGCCACTTCAGGAGAAGAAGAATGGTCGTGGGAACGGGAGTTTACGATTGAAGCCGATGAAGCCCGCAGATTTAACCGAGAAGACGTCACGATTGATACGAGCATCAACTGGTGGATGATTGGGACGATGATTCTAATTCTGCTTTTACTAGCCTTAGTTATTTATCTGATGGTTCAGAAGAAGAAGGTGCGTGAAAATGAATCAGAGAAGTAGAAAGGAGTGCGTTTGATGACGATGACCTGGAGAAAAACGAAGGTGCTTCTAAGTGTGACTTTAGTAGTTCTGCACGTACTCTTCTTGCCGGTAAGCATGATTTATGCAGAAACGGTTGAGGCACCTACACATGAGACAGAAGAAGATCTTGAACCATTGGAACTTCCGAGAATAAAAAATTTTTTAGAAGAGGGAGAAATAAGGGAACCTCGCTTTTTCTTTACACAATCGCGTATGCAAGGAATGATAGAAGAACCAATCAAAGTGACTTTCTTTTCTGACCAAGAAGTGTCAGAAGCGCGAGTCACCTTACCTAACGAAGCGAAACTACTAAAAGAGCAGTTGCCAGCGGGGCTTACTGCAAAACAAGGAGCGCACTCTCATGAATGGATAATCCAGACCGGGCGTGTACGAAATACCTTTGTCCTTCCAGTAGTATTTGACTCAATAGGAAACTATGAAGTCGCGGTGGAAAATGTGGCCGCGACTATTGAGGTGCAAGAACAAGAAGAGACGAGTGGGGAAGTCCCGGTCGAAGAAACAGAACCGTCCGATGAGAATTTTGTAGGACAAGAGGAGCTGAAAGAAGAAAATGGAATAGAAGGAGGGCAAGTTAATGAACAACCGACAGAAGAAGTTCGTGAGCCTGTGGTAGAAGCCCCGCAGGAGCAACAAATAGATGCGGAGTCAGAGGTGATTGAACCGACAGTCTTTGATGGAAAGACGGAAGAAGTCACTACGATGGCACAATTCAGAGCAGCCGTTGCCAATCCTGATATTGGGATCATTTCCGTTCAAGCCAATCTGACGGAAGCTACAGCAAATGTACTAACTGTGGATCGTCCGTTACTTATCCAAGGAAACGGCTATACCTTAACATTTGGCATAAATGGCTTTTATTTTCAACTAGCAGAAGTAGTGGAACCAAGTGCTTTTCGAATTGAAAATACAAGACTTACAAAAGTTGGAATAACACCATTGATCAACGCAACGGTAGAAAGCAGTAAAAATTGGACTGTTGAATTAGAAAATATTACCGAGATGAATGCGAATACCATGCGATTAGCTTCTCTTCCTGAAGGAAATATTCATTTTACAGGTGGCGTATCAAACTTCACACGCACAACTTCTGCACAAACTTTCATCGTAGCAAAAGAAGTCTTAGCAACAAATCAAGCAGAGGTAACTATTAGTCGAGGGAATGCGACGGTCTTGTTTTCTTCTGCTGCAGTAGCGGATCCAAAGATGACGGTAGAACAAGGTGCCACAGTTACGATCACAACTACTGCTGGGAATGCCAATACGATTGATCTAAGAGGAGAAAATCCAGAAATAGCCGTTCAAAATGGACATTTGTCAGTAGGTACAATAGGGCCAGCTACTGCAACTACACCAACAAATACAACTAATAATACGATCGTCCTTTCCGGTGTATCTCCTAAGTTTAATTTGGATCAAGAAAGTACATTCTCTCTTCGAACGACATTATCAAAAAGAGGAATATATCTTGCTGGAAACAATTCGCAACTTACGGTAAATAACTCGGAATTTTCTGTAACTTCTGCGACCGCAGAAGCAATTCGGTCAGAAGGGCAGAACGGGATTTTAACAATAGTAAACTCTAATATGAATTTAACGACAACAACTGGGAGAGCGATGAGAGTAAACGGAAAAATTAATATACTAAGGTCAAACCTTTCCACTAACTCTACAACAGGACTGCCTATATCTACGGATAATGCCAATGGAGAAATCGTTATTGATGAGAGTCAACTGAATTTAACCATGAGTAGTTCTAACAACGGTATCCTATTAAGCGGTACAGACTCATTATTAAAAATATCAAACAACAGTGAAGTAAAGTTAACCAGTGGAAGTGGAACAGCCCGAAATATATTATTTAATGGAGCACGTTCAAAGATGATTATTGAAAATCAATCCAAATTAATTTTGAACACAAGTGGACCGACAAGTGCTGCAACTGATACAGCTAATAATGCTATACAATTTGTAGGAGCATCATCAGAACTAACAGTTAGCAATCAATCTATTTTAGATGTTAACGTAACGGCAGGGGCGAAGAGAGGGGTCTTCTTCCAAGCAAGTAATGGGTTATTCCAAGTCATAGATGGATCTGAGATTAATATTTCTACGGATGCAGCAAATTCCGTTCATTTAGCAGGAACTAAACATACTATATCTATTAGTAAAGAAGCTAAAGTTTATCTTAAGAGTAATTGGACTACTGAAGCAGATCAAAATGCAAGCTTGTTTATAGGAACTAATGATAAAAGTGAAATAAACTTTATTATTTCAGAAAAATCATTGTTACAAGCCGATGCGAATATGTCGAGCGCTATAGTATTACAGGGAACTGAAAATAAATACACGGTAGCAGATACAAGTGAATTGCTATTAAAATCAAACAGAACGACAGGTAGTACAACTGTTGATGGCTCATACGGTAATGCAAGGGCCACGTTGAGATTTTTAAATTCAGGATTTAGTGAATTTAATATCAATAATAGCAATGTGTTTATTGAGAAATCTAGTGGAAATGCTCCTGGAATACGCATGTTGGGTGATAATAATCATATCATGGTTTCTAATGGTGGGAAATTGTATGTAAATAATCCTGGTGACGGACAAGTTAGTAATGGAAATACCGCTGGCGGCAATCAGGGTATTCATTTAACTTCTGGAGATAATACATCATTCTCCGTAACAGATCCGGGGTCACAAGTTACTATTTTAGCTGAAAATGGACCAGCTATAGATCTATCTGGAATGGGGAAAGTAAAGAATAACAATGGTGGTTATTTTGAAGCAGTGGGCAGAACTGCGACTGCTTCTGGTGGAGTATTTAGAGCAGGTGTGCTAGATGTAGAATTTGACAATCCTTTATTTATGGACTTCAGAAATAATCGATCTGGAGGAGGAAATCTATTTAATGTCGCAAGCGGATCTAGTTTAAAGGCATCAAATAGTGATCTAGCAGTCTGGAGAAATGGGTCAAACTTAGACGGTGATCCAGATTTGAATTTTCCAACTTTAGATTTTTCTTTCTCTGGGACAAATTTCAATACTTTAGGAGCCACTAGTCAACCAGACATATTGAATACTGGGACTTTTGGTACCACAGGATTGACGACATATTCTAGATTAAGTTCAAATAATGCCCGGTGGGCAATTGCAGATGAACTCAGGGTCCCAACAAATGCCGATAAAAAGATTCATGGACATATCAGCATTCCAGTTGGATTAGAAGAAAGCCGTTCTGCTTGGGAGGGGGAAGCTACAGTCATTGTAGAAGTTGAACGTGCTAATGGAACGAAAACAGAACATACTGCTAAAACTGTGGGACACTCAAATGAAGAACCAGGCATCAGTATCTATGGCGAAGAACCACGTGCTGGATTATTTGAAGTAGAGTTAGAAGAGTACCTACAAAAAGGAGATAAGGTCAAAATTAAAGACGTTCGCTTAACTTCTGGAGAGTTAACACAAGGATATGAAAATATTATCTTAACAGATACAGTAGAAGTCTTTCCCGTCATTCCGCCAACACCAGCGAAGTTTTCTTCTTCTGTGGTTTCAAATGATAGTACAACGATTCAAGGTTTCACGGAAAACAAAGAAGTAACGGTTACTGCTACCCATAATGACGAACCGATAAATACAGAAAATGTAGTTGTTGAAAATGATGGCACCTTCACATTAGACTTAAGTGATCGAATATTACAAGAAGACGATAAAATTCAAGTGTTCTTAAAAGACCGTGAGGGATCTGCTGCAGCTGCAGGGGTTATGAATCCGCCTATAACGAATGATGAACAAGGGAATATCAATCCAAAATCACCGCTTTCTTTTCGTGATAAATTGTTTGATGAAGCAACGGTTTTAATGGTCCAGGACCTGCGACCTGTTTCACCTGTGGATCCATTAGATCCAGAAACAGAAATCAATCCAGAAAACAAACCACAGCTTCCTGAAGATCAGGGAAGGTTAAGTATTGATTTTGTCTCACAGTTACAATTTGGTACGCAAGGCATTTCAGTAACTGATCAAACCTATTATGCGCAACCGCAGCGATTATTGAATGAAGATGGGACGGTCAATGAGACAGAAGAACGGCCAAACTATGTTCAAATCAGCGACCGGCGACCAGAAAATGATCGCAATGGCTGGCAGCTTGCTGTGACACAAAATAATCCATTTACCTCAACCAATAATCGAGAATTGAACGGGGCGCGTTTGCGCCTGACAAACCAGCAACTGGCGACCGCCCAAGGCGGCAGTGTACCGGAATTCCAATAAACCAATCCATTGGCACTGGTTCCAGGAAACCGACGGATTCTGTTAATGGCCCAAGGAACGGAAGGGACTGGTACCTGGATCTATCGGTTTGGCGATCAAGAAACGGCTAATAAAAGTGTGGCTTTAGATGTGCCAAAAGGCGCAAACCCTGAAGCCACTCGCTATGAAACAACCTTGACGTGGGAACTTAGCGCCGTTCCTGACAATTAAAAATAGGAACAGAGCGTAAGATTTTTCCTCTTTTACACTTAGAACGGATGAAGACGAGAAAGGAGCGGGTAGGATGGAAACACCTCTAATGAAGGACGAATATATGCGTCAGTTTCAAGACACCGTGACACAAGCTAAAAGAGAGACCAGGGAACTGGAGGAGTATCTGGTGCAACAATTCGAACGACTGAATCAATTGACGAGTGAGGTCTCGCCAGACAACTTTTGGGAGACACTTCCTGAAGTCCTGGGTATCGATGCAAAACTAACACTCATTGCAGAACTGATTCGGTATGACGATTTTTCGACGCAAGAGATTCTGCGACTCGTTGAAACAGATTATCGCACGTACCTTAAAGAACTTTGTGGTAATGAGTTAAGTGCGGAGACCAATCACTCACTAGTATTTCATGTCGTATAGAGTGAGCCTAGCATTAGGTCATTGTAAAAAAGTGTTCAGAAAATTATTTTCTGGACACTTTTTTTTATAAGTTTTGTTTGGACGACTTCATTATGTTTTGTGTCAATGAATCATTGTTCTAATTAAATTGTTTTCTGGATAATCTTTTTGAATGCACATAATTAAAAAATTATTTTTTCTCGAAACTCATCAAAAAAGAAACTGTTCAGTTAAGCGACATATTCGCTGTTTTTCAAAATAATTCTTCTGAAGAGTCAGAAACTTAAAAGTTTTTGATCCTTTTTTGATTCCTCATTTCAAAGCTCTTCTAGTTGCTCAATTAATTAGGTCAAAAAGTTATTATCTTTTTGGGACAACAGAGTATACCCTGTTGGACTTTCTATTTCGCTTTTAAACACTTAAATTAGAAAATGACATCGAAGTTGAGCAAGAAAAATAAAAGATAAGGATCAAAAAACTTAAATATTTTTGATCCTTATCTTTTATTTTTTTTGAGCACTAATTATTTTCTCCCATTCATTCTGATGAATCAATGATTTCATTTGTTTTTTTGGGTTATTTTCTAGATATGCATAACGAGGTGAAAATTGTGATTTTCAATCTTATATAAATTGTTATAAGATAATGAGTATAAGGAAGGCTGAAGGTTAAGCCTTGTTTATTCACTAAAACGTATTAGAAACCATCGTTTTTGGGTGTACAGCAAAATAGACATCTGAACTTGTCAGATGTCTAAAGTAATGTTGTTAAATTGGCGTTTCGATGACTTAGCATACATAAGTATTCGTTATTCTAAAAAACGATCGTTTTTGAGATAGATGTTAAAGGAGGAGGGAAGATGCGAAAAACTATTGGTCTTATGATTGGTCTAATGTCCCTAATAATAGCGATACAATTTCCCCTGCAGGTGTATGGTACACAGGTCCAATCCGTCGAGTCAGAAGGATCTATTGGGTTTACAGGAACTTATGAACCAATCGGTCCACCAGATCCACCTCCCAGCACCAGCACACAAAAGCCAGGAGGAACTTTGCCAAAAACCAATATGACCGGTAGCTCACTTGGGCTATGGATTGGAAGTTTCTTAGTGGCAGGTGTTTTATTAGTCGTAGGGAATAAAAAAAGAAAAGAAACACAAGAAAATTAATTAAAAGAAAGCAGGAATTTAAGTATGAAATTTATTCGTTTAGCAACTGTAGCCGCATTATCAACCACGATTTTCGCAGGAGGTGTACAGGCTTTCGCTGAAGAGGGAAACCAAGAGTCAAAAGAAGTACGTAAAACAACAACGACCGGTCAGGTCACCTTCACTCCAAATATTGAAGACACAGTAGTAGAACCTGATCCTGAAGGTCCAGATGTGACGATCCCACCAATTCCTGGTACGGGACCACTAACGATTGCAACAGTTCCAACAATGACCTTTGGAACGAAAGTTATCTCAACTGCTGATGAACATTACAACATGATTGCGGAAATGCAACAGAAAGCCGGAACAACAGGCGAGGAAAATATGATTCCTTATGTCAGTATGGCACAAGTTCAAGACACCCGCGGAACGAATGAAGGATGGGAACTGAGCGTGAGTTTAAGTGAATTTCAAGCAAAAACAGATACCCTAAATAGTGTGTTAAAAGGCGCCAAAATTACGTTATTCGATCCTTCCCTTCGTTACAGTGTGAATGATGCAAATCAGGAACCGACGATTCACACAAGTGGTTTAGAGTTGATTCCAAGTGAAGAGGCCGTGCCGGTCATGACAGCTGCTAACCAAAAGGGTGGCGGAACTTCTTCCGTTGTTTGGGGAGATCATGATGCGCTCGCAAAACAAGTAGAAGATGGGGTAGATGTCGTTGAAAATAAGGCGATCCAATTGTTTGTTCCTGGCTCGACTGCCAAAGATGCAGTAACGTATACCTCTACATTGACATGGGAATTAGAACTAACACCAGATAATGAGGAACCTGATGCGGTTTAAGAAGTAAACCATTCCTATTTCCATGTTCCATTAGTCACTGGCAGCGTTACAGATTTCTGTGACGCTGCTTTTTTAGAAAGGATTATGACAAATGATACACAAACAAACGATACAAAAAAGTCTATGGTTGCTTATAGCGCTCTTCTTTTTCTTGCCGCAGGCGGTCCAGGCCGAAGAAGCGAGTTTAAATACGTACGTTACCCCTCTTTTTCCAGAGAGCCAAGTGGATGAAAGTAAAGGATACTATGAGTTATTACTCCCTCCTGGACAAAAAGAGACTTTGCGACTAGAAGTCGGAAATTCCAGTTCAGAACCAATCAACGTTCAGGTGACACCGCATACGGCTTATACTAATACTTTGGGTAATGTCGAGTATGGCAAAGATGTTGAAGAAGCGGATCCATCCTTAATCCACTCCTTGGATGAGCTGATGACTCCTTCGGAGGTCATTACATTAGCTGGAAATGAAACAAAGGTTATAGAAATTCCTCTGCAAATGCCTAAAGACGCCTTTGAAGGGTATTTAGCCGGCGGTTTAAGGATCACCGAAGTAAAAGAAGAGGAAGATAGCGATGCCCCAGGAGGAGAAGGCATAGCTATCAAGAATGAGTTTGCCCATGTGGTTGGTGTGGTCGTTAGTAATACTCGAGACTCGGTGCAACCGGAGTTGGAACTATTAGATGTGTTTGCGGATCAATTGAACTACCGCAATGTGATCAGCGCCACGTTACAAAACTTTACCCCCACTTTTGTCAATCAATTGGCGGTGGAAGCGACCGTAAAACGAGTAGGGGAGAACGAGGTGCTCTATAAGGCTGAGAAAGAAATGATGCAGATGGCCCCAAATTCTAATTTCAACTTCCCGATTTCTTTAGAAGGCGACCGTTTTCGAAGTGGGAACTATGTCCTAGAATTAACAGCTACATCGGGAGAGAATGAATGGTCATGGACGCGTGAATTTACGATTGAAGCCGAAGAAGCCCGCAAGTTAAATCGAGAAGACGTAATGATTGATTCTGGTGTCAATTGGTGGATGATCGGTTCGATTATTTTGCTTATTTTAATGCTTGGACTTGTGCTTTACCTGATGTGGCAAAAGAAAAGAGCACGTGAAAGCGAAAAAGAAGTGTAGAGAGGAGGATTCCATGAGAAAGCTAATGAAAAAAGGAATGCTCATTTTAGGGACGATGATTCTTGTTCTGCATGCATTCCTCCTGCCAGTAGGCATCGTCTATGCGGAAACCACGGATAGAAAGGTAGGGGGGCAAGTACAGGAAGAAGAACAATTGGAACTTCCATCCATAAAAAACTATCTAGAAGTGGAAGAAGAAGGCAATCCTCGCTTTTCCTTTCCTCGCTCTCACCTTCAAGGAACGGTTGAAGAGCCATTGAAGGTGACATTTGTTTCAGATCAAGAGGTGTCAGAGGCAAGAATTACCCTTCCAAAGGAAGCGCAGCTGGTAAAAGATCAGTTACAAGCTGGAGTTACCGTAAACCAAGAAGAATCAGATGAATGGGTGATTCAAGCGGAGCGTGTACAACAAACGTTTGTGCTTCCAGTGGTATTTAAATCTGAAGGTAATTATGATGTGTCCGTCGAAGACGTAACTGCGACACTTGAAATATCGGAAAAGGAAGAAACGGAGACTGAAGATCAACCAGAAATGAATCAGGATTCATCTAATGAATCAAATGAAGAACATGAGCAATATCCAAATACGACTGAACAATCAGAAGAAAAAGAAGCGCCTGTAGCAACCGAAGAATCGAAAGAGGAAGCTACTCCTTCTGAGAACGAAACATTCAAACAGGCGGTCTTTGATGGAAATACAGAAGAAGTCTCAACAATGGCTGCATTCAGAGAGGCTATCGCAAATCCTGAAGTCAGCATTATCTCTGTTCAAGCAAATTTAACTGAAACTACAGCAAATATCATGACGATCGACCGACCAATCAAGATACAAGGAAACGGACATACGCTGACTTTTGGTAACAATAGTTTTTATTTTCAATTAGCAGAAGTGAGTGAACCAACGAGCTTTCGGATAGAGGACGTAACAGTTACAAAAACCGGCGCTACACCTTTAGTCAATGCAACAACAGAGGTTAGCCACAATTGGACACTAGAAATAGAAGATGTAGCAGAAGTCAATGCCAATACGATGCGACTAGCATCAATTCCAAAAGGTACGGTTCAATTTACAGGTGGCACGAATAACTTTACACGCACAAGCTCTACGCAAACTTTCATTGAAGCAAAAGAAGTCAAAGCAATCAATCAAGCAAAAGTAACGATCAGTCGTGGAAATGCCACGATCTTTCTAGCAGCAGCGACGATTTCCGAACCTAAACTAACAATCGAAAACGGTGCAAATTTAGCAATTACTACGACTTCAGGTGTGGCAAATACGATTGATTTTAGAGGAGAAAATGCGGAGATTGCACTCCAATCTGGTGGGGATTTAACGATCAATACAGTAGGAACGACTGCTACTCCTACTAATATAAGAAATAATACGATTGCTATGACTGGAACAGGACCGAAAATCACCGTTCTTGATAAAAGTAACTTGACTACGACAAGTACTGCAGCCAAAAGTGGGTTACATCTATCCGGAAATAACCCCCAGGTAATTGTGAATGATTCGAAATTATCTGTGACCTCAGCCACACAGTCAGCCATAAATCTATCAGGTGATGAGCCAACATTTTCTGTAATGAATAGTCATACTGATATTCGTTCTGAAATAGGGACCACACTTGCCTTGACAGGTGTATCGCCTAAAGTCAACTATGTGGGGTCTATAGGGAGTTTAATAAGTACCACCGGACAACGATTGCATTTGAACGGCGCCAACCCTCAATTATTATTGGAACAGACCCAACTGTCAATGTCAGCTACAACCGGCCGTGGAGTCTATTTAGAAGGAACAACGCCACAAGTATTACTAAATGATAGTAGTATTGAAATGACAGATACAGGTGCTTCTCAAGGTATGATTTTGGAAGGAACGGATGCGTTACTTTCTTTAAAAAAGAATAGTATTTTCAACATTTCTGGAGGTGGAACAGGAACACTAGAAAATATTCAAGTTGGGAATGATAATGCAAGACCTAAGATAGACTTAGAAGATGGCTCAAAATTAGCAATAACCGCTACCAGTGGACCTGGTGCAGGGTCTGCCACAGCCAATAATGCCGTTCATCTCAGAGGAAATGAACCAGAACTAAATATAACAGACGGAGCGAGTATTGCCATTGATATTACTTCTGGTAATCGGCGTGGCATAGCGCTGACCGGGAATAATTCTACTACACTCGTTGATTCTAGTGATATAAGTTTGAAGCTGGGGGGGAGTGGTGTAGGTTATGCTGCAACAGGAACTACTAATAAATTAGCCATCTCAAAGAGCCAGTGGGAGGCGAACGGAAGCTCTGGACACAATATTCATATGGTTGGGGCCAATAGCACAGTCTTACTTGATCACTCTGATGCTGTTTTTGAAGCAGCCAGCTCTGGTAGGAATATTTGGTTAGCAGGAGCAGATTCAGTTCTTGCTATAGAAAATGGTGCCCGAGTAAACGCAACATCAGATAATGCGAACAGTATAACCATACATGGCGCACGTGCATTATTACAAATGAGTGGGTCTGAATCAAAGATGGAAGTAATTAGTAATGTCAGCGCCGGTGAAATCAATGCAGCGGTTTATCTAGGTGCTGCTAGCGCTACTACTACTTCAGGAGCTGCAAATCCTAATGCTGAAGTTAGATTGACGGAAGGCGCAAAAATGAACGTCCATGCAAATCGTGCCTCTGCGTTAGGTTTGCTTAGCTTAAATGGCCAATTTAACCTGTTAAAGCAGTCCGAATTAAATTTAACTGCAGGAAGTACCAATGAATCGCAGAATGGAGCTGTCGCTGTCTTACGTTTTATACGTGCAGGAGGCTATCAGTTTACAATAGACAATGCAAAAATGAACATAAGTAAATCTGGAGGAAGAACACCAGGTATTCGTATGTATGGTGGCAATAATCATATTTTAGTTAGGAACGGAGGGCAATTTTTCATCTATAATCCTGGGAATGGTACACCTATAGATCAAGATACGTCCTCTGGTTTGGCCAACCAAGGGGTACATTATCCTAGGGACGGGGGTAATTCTTTTGTAGTTAATGGTTTGGGTTCTAAAGTTCAAATTATTGCGGACAACGGTGCAGCGATCGATATGGAAAGTCAGACGGGAGAAATTGAAGCACGAAATGGTGCGACTTTCATTGCCCAAGGACGAACAGCAACAGATGCGGCAGGAATTTTCAATGCTGGAAATTTAACTGTTGATTTTGATAATCCGTTATTTATGGACTTTCGAAATACTCGCGTCGGTGGTGGGAATATATTTAATGCTAGTAGTGGATCGACATTAAACGCAATAAATAGTGATTTATCTGTTTGGCGAAAAGGCGCTGATTTGAATGGCGACCCAAATTTAGACTTCCGAAGTATTGATTATTCGTTTACTGGAACAAATTTTAATACGTTAAGAGAGACAAGTGACCCCACACAACTAAATACGGAAGTATTTGGCAACACAGGTTTAACTGCGTATAGTCGTTTAAGTAGTAATAATGGGCGCTGGGCTATCGTAGATGAGCTGAGAGTACCAACCAATGCTGATAAGAAAATCTATGGGCGCGTGAGTCTTCCTGTAGGATTAGATGATAGTCGCCCAGCATGGGACGATGAAGCGATCGTGACAGTCGAAGTAGAATCTCCATCAGGACACACGCAAGACTATACGACTAAGACCGTCGGTCATTCAGACGAATCACCAGGTATCAGTATCTACGGAGAAGACCCACGTGGCGGACTTTTTGAAATCACCTTACCTGAACCCCTTGAAGCAGGATCAAAAGTTCGAATCAGTCACGTAGAATTAACCAGTGGCGAACTGACCGAAGGGTTTGACCACCAGATCTTAACAGATACTGTGGAAGTCTTTCCAATCGTCCCTCCGGCACCTGCGAAATTCTCATCTTCTATCATTGGTGAAAATAGTAAAACCATCCAAGGGATTTCAGAAAATAAAGAAGCTGAAGTAACCGCAACGCATAATGGGCAACCCTTTGATACATCAGATGCCACTATCAACGATGAGGGCAGATTTACACTTGATTTAAGTGAACTCTCATTACAAGAAGACGATGAAATTCAAATCTTTTTACGGGATAATGCAGGATCCGCAAAAACCGCAGGGGTCGTTGATCCACCAAAAACAAATAATGATCGGGGAAATATTAATCCAACAACAGCACTGCCTTATCATGACGTCACATTTGAATCTGCGACGATTTTAACAGTTGGGGATCTTGGTCCAGTCTCTCCGGTAGATCCGATGAATCCAGAAATAGAAGTCGATCCAGAGAATAAACCTGAGCTCGAAGAAGACCAAGGCTTGTTAAGCATAGATTTTGCTTCTCGATTCACATTTGGCCAACAAGCAATCTCTACGCGAACGAAGCGGTATTATGCGCAACCGCAACGCTTGTTAAATCCGGATGGAACCGTCAATGAGGCTGAAGAGCGACCAAACTATATCCAGATCAGTGATCGACGGCCAGAAGAGGAACGTCACGGCTGGCAATTAGCAGTTACGCAAAACATTCAATTTACGGATCTACAGGAAAATGAACTAAGAGGGGCACGTTTGTCTTTAACTAATCAACAATTGGAGTCTATTCGCGGAAGTGATGAACCGATGTTGTATAATCAAGACGGTGTTACCTTAATTCCAGGAGAAAAGACTAAACTTCTGACCGCGCTCGATGGCCAAGGAGCAGGTACCTGGATCTATCGGTTTGGTGACGGTGAAAGTGCAAGCGAAAGCGTGGCACTTGAAGTCCCTCCAACCGCGAATCCAAGAGCAAGCACCTATGAAACAACACTCACCTGGGAACTAAGTGTAGTTCCCGACAATTAGTCACAAGAAAGAAAAGGGCTGCGGCTCTTTTCTTTTTCTTTATAGAAAGGACAGAAAAAATATGCACATTTTATTTGATCATTTAGTCATGGCAGATAAGACTAAACGTTGGCTGCTCTTATTGGCGACGTTAGAAGAAGAGGAACATGTTACCGCACAAACCTTAGCTAAACAGACTGGGTTTGGGCGACGGACGATTATTGAGGATATAAAGGTGATCAAGGACTATTTTGGTGAGCGGATCCATTTGATCGGCGATGAGAAGGGCTATCACTTTTCCTTTCTGAACCCTAAAGGGTATTATGAGGAGAAACAAGCGTTACTAAATGAAGAGAAACTTTTTCTTTTTGTGGATCAATTGGCTGCGGGAAAGTGTTTAGACAATCAACAGTGGATGGCGTATCTTGATGTGTCGAGTGCAAGCTTCCAACGGATGAAACGGCAGCTTCAAACGTTATTAACGACCTACTATGGGATAAAAATTGAATCTAAAACCAATCAATTATGGGGCGAAGAAGCGGGGATTCGCCAATTCCTTTATGATTTTTATTTCACCTTACCATTGTATCCTAGGTTTCTTTCAGAACATATTCAGGACCTACATCAGGAGAAAGTGGCGATTCAAGACGGACCTTGGCACCTAGATCAAACCTTGTTTAATCAATGGCTGAAACTAGCTAAGCAACGAGTCGACCAAGGACATTGCTTACAAGAACAAGTGGCACATAAACAAGCCCAAACAACTCTAATCCAGGCTTTGGATCAACAGGTGAGTGTGTTTCTGCCAGGACCAGAAAAAGCTGCGTTGTTTCTTCTCTCGTTAGATGAGAGTCAATTTTTGAACCCTTTGACACAACAGGCATTTACCCGCACATTTTCACCTGCGAGTGAGTATGAGTTACCGAAGGTCTGACTTATGGTTTTTTCGAAACACTCCTTTTTTTAATGGAGGCCTTTTTCCAGCTACCTACACTTGAAGCACCAGAACAAGTGCCGTATGCAAACAGTGAGAAACCGTCTCCTTTAGAAGTACTCATGAAACGTTTTTTAGCTGAGAAGAAAAAATATAGCCAGACGATTTATGTTTCCTATCAGATAGTAGGACCACGTGCTTTGACACGATGGATCAAACAGGAAGTTGAAACGATTTTAAAAAAATCTGGCCTACAGGTGGTGGGAGCTGCCCAAATGAATCCACTGGGACTAGTACGTCATGTACAAATCGTGAATCAACCACAAGCTAGAAACGCTCGTGAAACGATTGAACTTCCCTATGTACCTAGCAAGGAGAAAATCGATGAAGTGCTCTCTGCATTTTCTGAGTCAAGATGAGTGAACGAGCATGAGAGGGAAATATTTGAAAAAGTGAGGGGGAAAAAAATTGCGTGAGTTTCAGATGGCGTTTATTACAAGCGCAGAGGTCAAGCGATGGATGCAGGTGTTAAGTGTGATGGAACAAGAACGGCGTTTTACGATTGGAGAGCTGAGTGAACGACTGGCTATTTCACAACGTACCTTGATAAAAGATATTCAAGCATTCAAAAACCATTTTGGCACAAGCATCGAATTACGTTCGAATTATAGTGGGTATTATTTTGAAGAACGAAATCGTAGGGACTACCAAGAGAAAAAAGAACAACTGTTGGAAAACGAAGTGTTATTTGAAATCGTGGGAAATGTTTTTTGGGGAAAAGATTTTACAGTGGCTGACTTGGCTCACCAGCACAGTTATGCAGAGAGTACTTTACGAAGGTTTTTATTAAGAATCCGTCCGGTATTAGCTGAGTATGAGTTAACGTTGGCTTTTAACCCAGTCAATTTTTTAGGGGAAGAAGCCAATATCCGAAAGTTCTTTTTTGATTTTTATTATAGCAGTGAACAAACTCCGTATACAATCCGTCCGCCAGAAGACTTACATACGTTGGTCTTGAACGAACTGTCTGGCAAATTGGGAAAGTATGAATTGGGTACGGGAATCACGATTTCAGCCTTTTATTACCAGCTTTATATCGCAATGGTCCGAGTTCATCAAAAACATTTTATGTCCTTACCTGAATGGGTAAAAGTAAGCATTTATCAGGAAAAAGATTTTCAGTTGCTTTATTCTTTACAAGAAAGAATCAAAGATGAATACGAGATCTATCTATCAAAGGAAGAATTCGCTTGGATCCATTTATCGATTATTTCCAAACGGACGATCCATCGTGTGGACCAAGAACAAACTTTTAACCAACGATTCAACCGCTGGAAGGATCTTCAGTTCATCGTGTCAGATTATCTTTCTGATCCTTTCTTTGAACAATGGGATACGGATACTTTAGAACCGTTTATGACCTCTTTTTTCATTTCGCGCTTGATGAATGAAGCAGTGAGTCCAGTGTTGAACAAAGAGCTAGAAGAAATCCATTGGATGGTAAAGAAAAGCGATAAACAGATTTATGAAGCCCATAAACAATTTCTCTTAAAACATGCCCGAGTACTCAGTTTTTCTGGTCAATATTTTGAAGATATCGTGGTGAGTTTTACGGCATATATGAACTTATTGTTCCACTATTACCAACCGGTCAAAAAAGTTTTATTTTTATTAGAAGGTGACTACTTAGTGGTTCAATCCATCCGAATGCAGGCACGTGTACTATTAGGGGAATATCATAAGCTGTTGTTTATGCCGCTTCAGGAATTGACGCCGGAACATTTAAATGATGCACACGTTGATTTGATTGTAACGAACTATCGACCGTACCTTTTGGATTACGCTCTTGACACGGATTGCGTTCTTATGGGCAGTATCCCTACGGCGCAAGATTGGGCAAGAGTCAAGCATCAGTTGAATCCACTGATCGATCATGAAACATTTTAAAAGAAGGAAGGAAAAAACAATGCCTACATTTTTTACAAAAGAAGCGTATCTGGAGGGCTTTCAAAGTACCTTTGAAGAGGTAGAAAAACGAGCAAGTGAAGACCTAAAGGTCTATTTAAACACCCAGATCCAACGATTGGAAACCTTAGTAAGTCAGATCTGTCAGGAGAATTTTTGGAAACTATTGCCGGAGATCTTAGGAATCGATGCCAAGATGAGTCTAGTAGTAGATCTGATCGACTTTGATCACTGTTCAGATGTGGAAATCCTTCGAATCGTTGAAAGTGAATACTCCACCTACTTTAAAGAACTATGTGGGTACAATCGCAGTATGGACCCGAAACATTCCATGATTTTCAATGTAGTATGATGGATCGATTGCTTGTGGATTATATTCAAGAACTGGAAAAGCTGACTTAGATGAGGGTGAAGTGAATGGTTGTTTCTTCAAGACTCGTTTTTCAAATTTTTTTAATTTTGTAATATCAGTACCTAATATTTTCCTTTTGTTGAAAAATATAAAGCATTCTCAATGGCTATATTGATTATCGAAAACTATACGAAATCCTTACACAAAAAAATAGACGAAATATTACTCTATTTTATGTGCTTTATTTCACAATGTGTTATATATAAAATATAGGAGGATATTATTAGTTAAAAGTTGAAGCCTATATTATTTAAGGGAGATAAAAACTAAAACAGTTGCTTAGTATATTTGATCGGAAAAGATAGTAATTATAAAATATTTTTAAAGGAGAAAGTAGTTATGCAGAATAGAAAGTTTAGAATGTGGAACCTTTTGTTAATCCTATTTTTTATAAACTTTATCAGTTTAAGTCCTATTGTAAGAGCAGACGAAACCAATTTGCATATAAAAGCGATACTGCCTAATAATGATAGAACTCAAATAATAGATGCTTCAGTGGAACCTTATCAGTCAGTATGTTTTATTTATGTGAATAATGCTACTCAAGGATCTGGTGTGGTAGTAGGGAAAAATGCTATCCTGACTAACAGACACGTTGCAAATGCTGCAAATAATGGAGATCCCGCTAATATAAAAGTAAATGCAGCTCGAGTTTCTAATACTGAGTATAAAGGAACATTCTATGGAGAAGAAATCAAATATAGTCCAGATGGACAAGATTTAGCTATCGTTTATTTAAAACCTAATACAGAGGGACAGAATATCGGTGACGTTGTAACTCCAGCTAAATATATAAATAATCCCACTACTACAGTTGGAACACCTATCAGAGTTATTGGTTATCCAGGAGATAAACCATGGGCTACCATGTGGGAGAGCAAAGGCGTATCTACGACTGAAACAACGAATCGAATTTATTACAATGCTAGTACTTTTGGCGGGAATTCAGGATCACCAGTGTTCAATAATCAAAATGAAGTAATCGGAATTCATTTTGGTGCTGTTAGTGGTGAAAATATGGCCGTTCGCTTTAAACCAAGTATTTATGAATTCATTAGAGAAAATGTTGAACCTTAAAAAAATGTGATAAAAATATTTATTTACAAGATATTTTTTTAAGAGCCTATTCATTTTTTATTTCCAGAGCGTACAGAAAATGACCAAATTTTTATAAAATTAGTATACCACCCAGTTGTATGGTATACTGAATATAGTGATATACTTTGAAACGTATTAAGAGTGCTATGCTTCCATTTATACTCTCCTTTTGCTTATCAAATATTTATTGCAACAAAACGCATACGTAGTGATGCACAAGGAGGAAATAGTATGAATAATGGTACAGTAAAATGGTTTAATGCAGATAAAGGTTTTGGTTTTATCACCGGAGAGAATGGCCAAGATGTCTTTGCTCATTTTTCTGCGATTCAAGCAGATGGCTACAAGTCTCTTGATGAAGGTCAAGCAGTCACCTTTGATACTGAAGAAGGTCAACGTGGCATGCAAGCCGTTAACATTTGCACAGCATAAATGATTTGTTCAACCGTCTCAATTGCTTGAGACGGTTTTTTTAATACTTAAAAAGGGGAGATTATTATGAGTTTTGGAAAGTGGAAACCAATAGAATCATCTATCGAAGGCTTGGCTTTTAAAGAAAATCAACAGGTGTCATTTAAACATAACAAGAAACAAGTCATCGGAACCATCGTAACTCTGCTAAATAATTCGGCAGTTGTCACTTTAAGCATGGACAAAGTAACCGCTACTTCAGAAAAAACGGTGATCAATTACAAAAATTTAGTAGCTATCTGAATTAAGTGCTACCCGTTAAAAAAGGTACTATTAAATTCACCACAGCACTTCCTGATTTGAATAACTTAAATGCGTAGGCTCTTACTTTGGTAAGAGTTTTTTAATTGGTCAATGATTATTTATCTTTATATAGGCATTCTTATTGTTGATTTCATTTTTAATTCTATAAACTGTTTGTCTAGTAATATTGTAGTCTTTTGCAATCTTAGAAATAGCAACGCCATTCTCAAGATCCTCAACGATGCTTTTATAAACAAGGCGACGTTGGGGATCTTTTGTATCTGCGCTATATAACTTAGGACGTCCTTTGTAAACACCATTCGCTTTTGCAATCTTAATTCCTTGTGCCTGGCGTCGTTTGGATTCTTTACGTTCCTGTTCGGCAATCATGGCCAATATTTGAATGATTAAGTCTTTAATGAATTTATCCAGGAGTGGATCTCCAATTGCTTGCGCCATGATAGGTAGACTAGTAATGATCAGTCGGATGTTATTATTTTTTAGGTAATTAACTGAAGCAATAATTTCATCATAATCTCTCCCTAATCGATCAATTGCTTCTACAATAAAAGTATCTTGTTCACGTACAAAATCTAAAGCCTTTTGAAAAATTGGCCGTTCTGAAATTGTGGCTCCAGATTGTTTTTCAATAAAAATTTTTTCTGTTCCAAATTGTTTCATTTCTTCAATTTGGCGTTGTTCATTTTGATCAAGAGAAGAGACTCTAATATATGCAACTTTCAATTTTTTACCTACTTTCTCGAATCATTTAAAATACACCCTAATCATACATTAGAAATCGAGATTTTTCAATGATTGGCTAATGTCTATTTAGGGTACACTCTAAACGGACATGTGGATAGCAAATTCTACTTATTTCAATCGATGGTTTCTGTTTCCAGGCATACTCCATGAATTGAAACTTTCCCCACGCGCTGTTTTATTTCTAAATCCTGGATTTTAATGTTATCGGTAACATGTTTCTGCCTGTTTACTCTTTCTTTTGTAAGCGTTACAATTCTTTAAGAATAGGACAAAACAAATGGAGGATCATATGGAGAAAAAATGGTGGCATCAATCAGTGGTATATCAAGTGTATCCACGTAGTTTTCAAGATACGAATGGAGATGGAATCGGTGATTTAAGAGGGATTATTTCAAGATTAGATTATTTAACCTATCTAGGAATCGATACGATCTGGCTTTCCCCAGTCTATGAATCCCCAAATGATGATAATGGTTATGACATCAGCGATTATGAAGCAATCATGGCTGAGTTTGGGACGATGGCTGAAATGGGCGAACTGATTGAGGAAGCGAAGAAATCAGGCATCAAAATCATTTTGGATTTAGTCGTCAATCACACTTCTGATGAACATCCATGGTTTATCGAATCACGAAAAAGCAAAGACAATCCATATCGAGATTATTATATCTGGCGTGATCCAGTAAATGGTGATGTGCCTAATACATTACGTTCGATTTTTAGTGGACCTGCTTGGGAATTTGATGATGCGACTGGTCAATATTATTTGCATCTATACAGCAAGAAACAACCCGATTTGAATTGGGAGAATGAGCTAGTCAGACAAGAAGTCTATGACATGATGAATTTTTGGATCGATAAAGGAATTGGCGGGTTCCGCATGGATGTCATCGATACGATCGGCAAACTACCCGATCAAGAAATCACCAATAATGGACCTCGGCTTCACGAATACCTACAAGAAATGAATCAAGCAACCTTTGGCGACAAAGATTTGATGACGGTAGGTGAAACTTGGGGCGCAACGACAGAAATCGCGAAGCTTTATTCAGACCCTAAAAGAAATGAACTATCCATGATCTTCCAATTTGAACATATGAGTTTGGACCAACAAGAAGGTAAGGATAAATGGGATCTAAAAGCTTTAGATGTTTCTGAACTGAAAAAAGTTTTGTCAAAATGGCAGACAGCGTTAGGTGATGAAGGTTGGAACAGTTTGTTTTGGAATAATCATGATTTACCGAGAATTGTTTCACGTTGGGGGAATGATCAGGAATATCGTGTAGAAAGTGCAAAAATGTTTGCTATTTTACTACACATGATGAAAGGGACTCCTTATATTTATCAAGGGGAAGAACTAGGCATGACAAATGCGCCAATCCGGGACATCTCAGAAGCAAAAGATATCGAAACGATCAATATGTATCACGAACGACTTGCAGCTGGCTATCATAAAGAAGATATCTTGCAGTCTATCAATGCCAAAGGACGTGACAATGCACGTACACCAATGCAGTGGGATGAAACAGCACATGGTGGATTTACGACAGGAATGCCCTGGCTATCCGTCAATCCAAACTACAAAACCATCAACGCGGAACAAGCAGTCGCAGATTCCTCTTCGATTTTCTATACGTACAAACGCTTGATCGAGTTACGCAAACACAATGAGATCATCGTTTGGGGAGAATATGAATTGTTGACAGAAACGCCAGTTGAGGTCTTTGCTTATTATCGTACACTAAATGAAGAACGTTGGTTGATCGTCTGTAACTTATCCGAGCAAACACATGAATGGACTATTCCGCAAGAAGCAACGGAACTAATCATTGCCAACTATGATCGAGAAGTACCTGTAGGAGAAATCGAATTACGTCCTTATGAAGCATTTGTAGTGAAAATTGGGTGATGAGTGATAGAATTGCTCAGCTCCGAGAAATAAGTGTGAAGTATCGGAAATTTTTCTTTTCATTTTTTATATTTCACACTTATTTCTGGAACACCGTTCATTTGGTTTTAGGTGTGCAAGCTACCTAATGTCTCGAGCCTAGTGTTGTATTTTTTTTAGGCTTGGAGATATTGAATAAAAAGCTATGTTCTCTTCTTTATGATCAGTCAATGAAATCAAATGATAAAGCCTATGTTAACAAGAGATATAAGATGAAATTTATCAGGTTTATGATTATTGGTGCACGCTTGTATGTACGTTATACTTAGCAATAAAGAAGGGCGTGAATAGAGATGGAAACGAAGGCTCGTAATCATTTATATAGCTTGATTAGGCATGCTGTGGCAGACAATTAACCGGTTGAAATCATCCATTCTAAATGTGAAGAGGAAAGTGTAGTAATCATAAGTAAATCAGATTGGAATGCAATTCAGGAAACGCTCTATTTACAAAATACAGGGGTGCTCAATCAGATTAAGCAATACGAAGAGGAAGAAACGGAAGAGTTAGATGAGATTGATTGGGATACATTATAGAAATTAAAAAAATTACGAAAAAGATCTTACTAAACTTAAGGGAGCTGGGTTACATAAGCAGTTTGATGAATGACTCAAGGTCATTCGAAAGAATCCTTTTCAGTCACTGGCACCGTATGAAAAAACTAGTAGGAATTCGTATTACTCAATAAGAATCAACATTAAGCATAGACTAGTTTATAGTGTGGATATTTTGAGGGAAATAGTAACCATCCTTTCCGTCTGATCTCATTATGAGCGTGGGTTGTTTTTAAATGCGTGAACTGAATTGCTCATTGCATGCTATATGAATGTTTAGATACGACAATGGGGATTTGTCCTTAGTTGTTTTACACCTTCTAAAAACGAATAGATGCTTCTACATATCATTGTATTTTTATAGATGATCATTTGAACTACATATGAATGCTATTCTCCTCTTTGACAAATCAACTAAATCATACTATGATATGTACGCTAACAGGAGGTGTAAAAATGGGGAAATCAATTGAACGTTCGTTAGAAGAATGTCTTTTTTTTAGTGTGAAGAAGCTCGATCGAGTATTGAATAAATTAGCTGATGAAGCTTTCAAGAAAACGGGACTTGCACCTACTTATGGATTTATCTTACTGATTTTGAAAGAAAAAAACGGTATTCCTCAAAAAGATATCGCGCAGATGTTGTATTCAGCGCCTTCAACGATTGCACGTTTTGTAGAAAAGTTAGAATATAAAGGCTATGTCAAAACGGTTACAGAAGGACGGTTATCTTTGGTATTTTTAACTGATGAAGGTCGTGAATTTGTCAAAGAGATCGACAGTAGTTGGGATGAGTTGCACCACGCATATAAAGTTGTTTTAGGTGCTGCCGAGAGCGAGCGGCTTTCTCAAGAGCTGAATGAAGCGACCAATAAATTACAAAAAAAATAAAATTTTTTAAATATAACAGTTGCATGTGCAACTAATCGTATGGTTAAATAAATACGAGAAAAAATAAGTGACATTCGTCATATTGGAGGAAGAAGAATGGCAAAATTCAATGAATCAATCACATTTCCATCAGGTAGTGAGCTGAAAAATCGGTTGATGCTATCACCAATGACTACAGAACTTAGCTTTTTTAATGGGGTAATCACAAAAGACGAGATCGAATACTATGCACAACGCTCAACAGGATTAGGAGCAGTGATCACTGGTGCAGCAAATGTGCAAGACATCGGTAAAGGTTGGCCAGGGGAATTGAGTATCGCCCATGATGAAATGCTTCCTCGTTTAAGCGAGTTAGCACAAGCCATTCAAGGCGAAGGCGCCAAGGCAATCGTGCAGATCTTCCATGGCGGTCGTATGACAAGCCGTGCGACATTATCAGGAGAACAAACAGTATCTGCTAGTGCGATTCCGGCAGAACGTCCAGATGCCGAAACACCTCGGGCATTAAGTGATGAAGAAGTTAGTGAAACGATCCAAGCATTTGGAGAAGCAACACGCAGAGCCATTGAAGCAGGATTTGACGGAGTAGAATTACATGGTGCGAATACTTACTTGATCCAACAATTCTTTTCTCCTCATTCGAACCGTAGAGAAGACCAATGGGGTGGTTCTTTAGAGAAACGTTATCATTTTATTGAAGAATTATTGAAATCTGTCTTCCAAGCAGTTGAAACACACGCAACCAAACCATTTATTGTTGGCTATCGTTTTTCACCAGAAGAATTTGAAACACCAGGTATCCGTTTTGAAGAAACGATTTGGTTGATGGAACAATTACGTGAAACGAAATTAGACTATCTGCATGTTTCATTGAACACATATGATCGTGTGGCTCGTTCTGAGACCTACAACGAAAAATCAATTCTTGAATATGTCCACGAAGCGATTCAAGGGAAAATCCCGTTAGTAGGTGTCGGGAATGTCCGTAACCGCAAAGATGTCGAGTCTGTGTTAGCTCATGCGGAACTCGTAGCAGTAGGTCAACAAATGTTGGTAGATCCTGAATGGGCAGTCAAATTATTAGAAGGTCGAGATGCTGAATTTGTGACGAAACCTTTTTCTGAAGCATACAAAGACTTGTATTTACCAAGTCCGTTGTATAATTTTCTTGATCAACGCTATGGATCAACCATCAATATCTAAGAAAGAAGCTGAAAAAATGAAAGTTTTGATTGTTTTGACAAATGTAGAAAAATACGACAATATCGAGCGTCCAACAGGTTTATGGTTAAGTGAATTGACTCATTTTTATGATGTATTAGTCAAAAACAAGATCGAAGCTGATTTTGTTAGCCCGAATGGCGGATACGTACCATTGGAACCAAAAAGTATATTAGATATGAACCAAGTGGATTGGACCTATTACCAAGATGAAGACTTTCGTAATCGTGCGTTAGGGCAAACGTTACGTCCGGATGAAGTGGACCCAACAGAGTATACAGCGATTTATTATGCCGGTGGACATGGAACGATGTGGGATTTCCCCGGATCAGAAAGATTAGCAGAGATTGGTTCTGCGATCTACAAAAATAATGGGATCGTATCAGCGGTTTGTCATGGTGTCGTAGGCTTATTACCTGTCGTTGATGAAAACGGACAGTCCATTTTAGCTGGACGTAAAGTGACTGGCTTTAGTAATGAAGAAGAGGAATTAAATGGAACAACGAATAACGTACCATTCCTAACCGAAGATTCATTGAAGGAAAAAGGGGCCGATTATCAGGCAGGGAAAGCTTTTACTGAAGTTGTTCATGCAGATGGGCGTTTATTAACAGGACAAAACCCACAGTCTGCACATTTATTAGGAGAAAAAGTCGTTGCTGAATTGACGAAATAACGTGGAGTTTGGAGAGGAAATCAATGATGGAAACACGGACCTTGAACAACGGATTGACCATTCCTGTACTTGGATTTGGTGTCTTTCAAATCTGGGATCAAGAAGAATGTGAGCAAGTCGTTTTAGAAGCGCTGAATGCTGGCTATCGCCTGATTGATACTGCGGCTGTTTATTACAATGAAGAAGCCGTTGGTCGGGCAATCAAAAAAAGTGGGATTCCAAGAGAAGAGATCACTATTACAACCAAGTTATGGGTCACTGATGCTTCTTACGAGGGCGCATACAAAGCGTACGAACGTTCTTTACAAAAATTAGGGGTAGACTATATTGATATTTTCTTGATCCATCAGCCTTACAATGATTATTATGGCGCATGGCGTGTCATGGAAGAACTCTATGATGCAGGAAAAGTAAAGGCAATCGGAGTCTCTAATTTTTCAACCGGTCGTTTGACTGATTTGATTTTGAATCATCGGATCAAGCCAGTGATCAACCAAATCGAACAACATCCATACCGTCAACAAAAACAACAAAGAGAAACAGCCACTCATTTTGATGTCGTGACTGAAGCGTGGAGTCCCTTCAACCAAGGAAAAGATGGGATCTTTGATGAACTAGTTTTAAAGGAATTAGCTGAAAAATACCATAAAACTGTCCCACAAATCATCCTACGTTGGCAAACACAACTAGGGATCATCACGATCCCTAAGTCTGTCCATGTGGATCGTATGAAGCAAAATATCGCCATTTTTGATTTCCGATTAACAGAAGAAGAATTAAATTTGATTGAACAGCTCGATCAAGCACCAGAGTCGACCGGACCTCGTGAACATCGCACCTTAGTTGAAAATCTGCATAATATCTCCATTGATCAAGCAAAACAGTAAATGATATGCTGATGTGTAAAAAAAGAGAGCATAGAAGCTTGTAGTGTTTCTAAAAAGTAGTTCTTTAATACTTAGTGCGGGTAGAAAACAGTCTTGTTTTCTACCCGCATTTTTTTGTTGAAAAACTTAGAAAACTGGGATCATATCATTCTCTAAACAATTGGATAGGAACGAAGTATCAATCAAGATAGATTGGTGTGTGATTTTAAAGTATAAGGGTGGTACATTTAGTTTTTTCTTTTCTAATCAACCAGCTTTTCTAGCTATCTAATTGACTTGCATGACGATGACTTTGGTGGCAATAAAGGTATCGCCAACTTGTTGACCATAAAGATTGACGGATCTTTCAAGCTGTAAGTCTGCTCTTGAGCCTTCAACGATTCGAGAGTTTTGAGTTTGTGCATTATAAATAACGGCTGTAATCTCAGTCTCACTGGTAATAGTAAAGCTTAATTTTTCGTCAGAGGAGACTGCCATATCATAGATCTCATCATCTTCATTTTTTTGATAAAATTTTGTGATCTCTAGTTCAAATTGATCACCATTCATAGACACAAGAATCCCAGACTCATCTGCTTGATCAAGTAAATCATTAGCACGATCAAAATCTGTTTGCTCGTTGTTGTTTTGCTCATCATCGCCACTTTGACTCGTTTCGGTTTGTTTTTGCGGGGGAGTGATTTGTGCATTGGTGGGGACGTTGTCATTGTTCACCTGTGACTGGTTGGTGGTAGAACCACAGCCAGTCAATACTATCGCTAAGAAGAGAATGGATAACATTCTTTTTTTCATAAAAACACCTTCCTGTTTATTCATATCGTAATGCTTCGATTGGTTTTAATTTCGACGCTTTATAGGCGGGTAAATAACCAAAAATAGTACCGATCAGCATCGAAAAAGTAACACTGATCAAAATAGAAAGCAGAGATATCGTCAGTGGATACTCTAGCAGATTCAGGGCGACCAGACTGATGATCGTGCCTAAAATAATACCAATCAATCCACCAATTACTGATAAGACGATTGCTTCTGTCAGGAATTGTTGCAAAATCACTTTTCGTTTGGCGCCTAATGCCTTCTTTAAGCCAATCTCTCTAGTTCGCTCTGTCACGCTGACCAGCATCGTATTCATGACTCCAATCCCACCGACTAACAAGGAAATACTGGCAATTCCGCCCAATAAAATCATATTTGAACGATTGATATCATCAGTCATCTTCTTTACCTCATCATAATTTCGAATGGAAAAAACAAAATCTGATGGTGGGATGCTTTTTGTCAGTTCATGGCTAGCCTGAACGACAGCTGATTCTAACACTTCTGCATTCGTAGCCTGAAACAATACCGTTGGCTTTTGATCAAGTTTCCCTTCAACTAGACGTTGGCTATTTCTAGGAATGAAAACATATTTCCCTGAAAGTTGATCCGTTTCAGACTCTGCGATACCGATGATTCGAAAAGGTGTTCCATTAATCTCAATCAGTTGATTTAAAGGGTTGCGATACTGAAAAAAAATCTCTGCCAAGTCAGCTGTGATCAGAGCGACTTGTTTTTGTGATTGTAATTCGGTTTCAGTCATTGCTCTACCTTTAAGAATCTTATGAGGCATGATTTCAAAGAAACTTCCATCCATTCCTAATACTACGGCATCGGTCTGTCTCTCTCTTTGAAAGACCGGCAAATTAGCTTCATAGAATAAGCTGACATTCTTGGCATGATCGATAGTCAGTAATTTTTGGAGTTCACCATCTGATATCTGAGGAGAATAGTCAGGTAGCCGATCATTTCTACCATTTTCTCCGGCAAGAAAGGCACTTCTGGCGTCATATTCGATACGCATCGAATTAGTAGAACCGCCAATCATCTGCTTTTTCATATTTTCAGTATTTCCATTGATAATACTCACAATGGAAATGATTGAAGCAATCCCAACAATGATTCCTAACATCGTCAACAGGGAGCGTAAGCGATGCTGGTAAATCGATTGAATCGCTAACCGAATATTTTCTTTCATTCTTTGACCTCCTCAACAATCAAACCATCTTTTAAAAGAATTTGACGTTTGGCATAGTCAGCAACCTCTTGTTCATGTGTAATCAACACAACTGTCTTTCCCATATCATTTAGATTTGCGAATAGGGACATGATTTCATGACTATTGGCTGTGTCTAAGGAGCCGGTCGGTTCATCAGCTAAAATCACATTTGCCTCTCCAACCAGTGCCCGAGCAATGGCTACCCGCTGTTTTTGACCACCAGATAATTGATTGATCCTAAAATCGATTCGGTCAGCCAAACCGACACTTTCTAAGGCATGAATAGCACGACGTGTTCGTTCCTCTTGCATGACACCGGCATACAAAAGTGGTAAAGCAACATTTTGTAAAACGGACAATTTTGGCAATAGTTCAAAATTTTGAAAAACAAAACCAATTTTTTGATTGCGAATCTCAGAAAGATCGTCTTCGTCCATTTGACTGGTTATCTTGTCATCAATTAGATAGCTTCCTTTTGTCGGTGTATCTAAGCAGCCGATAATATTCATCAAGGTTGATTTGCCCGAACCTGATCGTCCCATGATAGAAACAAACTCCCCATTGTCAATTGTTAGATTGATTTTATTCAAGACATGGATTTCACCAAGCCCTTGTTGGAACGTTTTACAGACATCAATTAGTTGGATCATTTGTTCTCACATCCATTCCTACTTTGACATCATTTGTGGGAAAGACAAGCTCGCTGTCCAAGTCTAGCTCACTTTCTAGCAAATACATTGCTTCATCCATTTCATCTTCGAACAACTCTACTTGTTTTTTGCTGATTTTATGATTTTCAACAACATAAATGAAAGGCTTGTCTTCTTCATAGAAAACGAATGATTTTGGCAGCTTGATTTCTGTTTGGTTTTCTTCGATCAGTTCCACGAAACAATGAGTACCAATGCTTGGTGGGGTTTCACTTTTATCCAAAGCAACTTCAAAGCTGAATTGAGATAAATTTGGGTTTGCACCTTGTTCTTCCACAACTACTGAAGGTTCTTTCATATCACCAACTCGTGTGATCTGTCCAGTCCATTGCTGACTACCGCCATTACGATCCTTTAGTTGAACTTTTTGTCCCGGTTCCAGCTGACTGCGACGGAATTCATCTACGGTCCCTTTTAAAAACAGCCGGCTTGTGTCGACGATAGTCATGAAAGGGGACTCTGGGGCTGCTTCACTCGCATTCATATTCATTTGTCGTTCATCAATATCTTTGACGATTCCGTCAATACCAGCCTCCACGACATCTGAACCATGTTGTTCTTTGACGGAGTTCAACTCCAATTCTGCTCGTTCTAGTTCTAAGGTTGCATCGCCTATACTATTCTCTGAATTTTGAGCTTCCATCAATAGTTGACTTTGTTGCATTTCTAATTCATTTTTGCGGTCTTCTAGCGCTTCTTTATCTTCATCCTTTGCGGTAGTTATTTTTTGTTTGGTCTCTTCCAATTGAGTAGTTACCTTGTTGTATTGTTCCCATTTCTGGTTTGTTTGTCGCTGGGCTTGTTCTACTGCACTCCTACGGTTTGCAGTGGTTTGCTCTGCTTCCTTAATAGCTAAAGATCCTTCAGGGTTAGAATAGACAAACAGCGCTTGTCCGGCTTTCACTTGATCTCCCGTCGCAACCTTTTTTTCGACGACTGAGCCTCGCCCGCTATCTACCTTCACTTCAATGGTTCTCGCCGGTTCAATGACCCCCACCAAGTGAAAGTCATTTCTAGGTTGCAGATCTTGTAAAGATACACGCGTGATAGCTGGGGCTTCTCGGCGATCAAGCCTTAAAGCACTTGCCCCAGCTGTACTGCCGATAACCAGTAGAGCACCAGTGACCATGATGGCTTTTTTAAAATTTTTTTTATGTTTTCTCAAACCTCTCACCTTCCTCATTGGTTAATTGGATGACTACCTTTATTTAAGCACTTCACCTACAAACGTTTTGAATGATTCTCTTAATATATTCTGAAGATTTCTTAAGAGATATTCTCTATTCGTTGTATCCTCGCTTTGTTATAATCAAGAATGAATGAAGACTATTTATTTGAAAGGAACTTTTCATGCATATTAAACATCCTCGCTTTGTTTTTTCCTTTTTAGGCATCTGCTTATTATTAGGAATCGTTTGGCTAATAAAGGAGACAAGAATCATTCACATGGTCATCGACGATTTTTTTTCAAAATTTGTCATGCAAGAAGTTGTTGGAACGAGTGACGGGGAAGGGGGGACGATTATTGGAAATTTTGTTGATTGGACGATGATCAAGCAACTCCTATTAGCATTCTCTCTCTTTCTTATTTTTATCGTTTCCTTAATCAACTATTTTATCTATCGCTACTACTCAAGAAAAAAGATTACACAAATCGCTGAAGGCATTCAGCCTTTTTTCTCTGGGTCTACGGAAGCTTCGACTAGAAGTATGCCAATCGATAATGAATTGTTAAAAATAAAAAATACGATGAACCGAAATGAAACCCTCCTAAAGGAAGAAACCCAACGAACAAAGGACTTGATCACTTATTTGGCTCACGACTTGAAGACACCTTTAGCCTCCGTGATCGGCTACCTCAACTTATTATTGGATACAAAGAACTTAACGAACGAACAAATGGCTCAGTCTCTGACTATCGCTCTTGAAAAGTCTGAACGGTTGGAAACACTGATGAATGAATTTTTCGATATTACTCGATTCAATCTTCAAGATATCCAATTGTTTAAACGAGAACTTGATTTTGTGTTCTTATTAAAACAAATCCAGGAAGAATTTTACCCGTTGTTGAAAGAAAAAGGACAAGAGGTTCGTTATATCGGACCGGAAAGCTTGAAAATTGAAGCTGATAGTGAACAGTTAGCCAGAGTATTGAATAATCTATTGAAAAATGCGATCGCCTACGCACCTGAACATACAATGATCACAATGGAACTATCGGTTTCTGAGCATCAAGCAACCTTTATTCTTGCCAATCAAAGTGAGCTCATCGAACAAGAGCAGCTGGAAGCATTATTTGAAAAGTTTTATCGCCTTGATCAAGCCCGTTCAACAAAAACCGGCGGTGCGGGACTAGGTCTAGCGATCGCCAAAGAAATCATTCTGGCTCATCAAGGAACCATTCAAGCTGCCAGCAAAAATAATGAAATCCAGATGTTTGTTACTTTGCCTTTGGGTAATACAAAAATGAAGGTATCAGAAAGCAACTAAGTTGAAAAGGACGGTCGATACGATTGGAAAAAATACTTTTAGTTGAAGATGAAAAAGAAATTTCAGACCTAATTCTCTTTTATTTGCAGAACGAGAATTTTTTAGTAACGACTTGCTCTGATGGGAAATCTGCTCAAACACAAATTGAACAAAATACATTTTCACTGGCAATTCTTGACGTGATGCTACCGGACATCTCTGGGTTCGAACTTTGTAAAGAAATCCGAAAAAATCATAAATATCCGATCATCATGTTGACCGCAAAAACCGAGGAAATCGATAAGATCACAGGATTGACGATTGGCGCAGACGATTATATTACGAAGCCCTTTCGCCCTTTAGAAGTAATTGCCCGAGTGAAGGCCCAGATTCGGCGATCCACTCAGTACAATGGATTTGATAAACACAAATTGATCGTTAAAGATTTGGTATTAGATGTTGATAAACGAAAATGTTTTTTACAGGAAGAGGAGCTTTTTCTGACACCAATCGAATTTTCCATCTTAAAATTATTGATGGAACGCCAGGGACAAGTCATCAGCTCTGAAGAAATGTTTCATGAAATTTGGGGCGAAAAATATTATACTTCCTCCAATAATACCATCATGGTCCACATTCGAAATTTAAGAGAAAAAATGCATGACACGCACAAGCAGTCTTCCTATATTAAAACGGTTTGGGGCATTGGCTATAAAATTTAAAGCTAAGATCAGAAAGCGTGGCATAAGTCAGGCAGTGTATACGCACAAAAACACAAGGGACATTCGAAAACCAACAAATTTCGAGTGCTCCTTGTGTTTTTATCTTCGATGTTTCAACTAATTTTTTTCGTTCTTCTAGTTCAATAGCGTGGCTTAGTGAAAGGGATTATCTGCTTATTTCCAGCGAGCGTCCACCACGATACCCTTTACTGATTGAAACGTTTTCTAAGAAATGATACTCTAAGGATAACAGATGAAAAAGAGGAGAATAACATATGAGGATCGTAATCGTCGGTGGCTCATTTGCGGGCATTCAGACAGCTATTTCTTTGCGCAACGACTGTCCAGAAAGTGAGATAATCATTATTGAGAAGCAAGCGCGGATAGGTTTTATCCCGAATAGTGTCAATTTGATTTTAAAAGGGGAATTTCATGAAGAAGCCCATCATTATTGGATCACTAAAGAGCAATTGACTCAAGAACATCAGATAGCAGTACGGGTAGAAACAGAAGTGACTGCGCTAAACAGCGATAAAAACCAAATCCAATTAAATGATGGGGAAATATTGTCTTTCGATTTTCTTGTGATTGCGACAGGCTCACAACAACGCTTCCGTTTTAGTACACAAGAAAACGACACGATTTGGACAATCAAAGATCCTAAAACTTCGCAACAATTCCAACAACGTATTGGAAATGCAAAAAAAATCGCAGTGGTCGGTGCAGGGCAAGTTGGCTTGGAACTCATCGAAGGATTAGTGAACCTGGGAAAAGAACTTCATCTGTACGAAAGCCAATCGACAGTTTTATTCCGATATTTTGATCCAGAGATGATCAAGCCGTTGTATCGCGAGCTGAACAATGGAGGTATTCGATATTTCTTAAATGAACAAGTACAAGAAATCATTGAAGCAGAACAAACAAAGATCTTCACGGAAAAAAGAAGTGAGACGTATGATTTAGTCTTGTTAGCAAATTACACCCGACCAGATAATCAATTATGGGAAGAATCCTTGCGATTGAATGATGATGGGACGATCTGGGTAAATGACTACCTGCAAACATCCCAGGAAAATATTTATGCTATTGGCGATGCCATCCAAGTAACCTATCGACCAACGCAAGAAAAGATGTACGTGTCTTTAGTCAACAATGCGATTCGAACGGCGAAGATCGCCAGTAAAAATATCAGTGGGCAACAAAAGAAGGATTTAGGTACGTATCGTCCAATCGGTAATCACTGGTTCGGACATTATTTTGGGAGTGTCGGTTTAACAGAAAGCGAAAGTATCTTTTATGCTGGGGAAATCAACACACAATATTTAACCACTAGAGCTTCTGCTGCGAATCAGGAGTTGATCCAAATAAAAGTGCTATTGACGGAAGAAGGAAAACTGATTGGCGCGCAATGTCATAGCCAAGCAGTTATTTTCTATCTTTTAGACCGACTGACTTTAGCAGTTGAGGAAGGATGGACACTCGCAGACCTGGAAGCGCGCGAATTCTTCTTTCAACCAGAGTATCGAGCGCCAACAGCTCTTGTAAAGGTGGTTGATTCTTTCGATGAAGATTGAAGAATTTTTAGAAAAAAAAGAGCAAATCCAAATTGAGATTTTACGAATGCTTGTATTAGAAGGTGGTTCCGCTTCAATCAATGAGTTGCGCTCCTCTGTGAAATTATCAAAATCTGCCTTCGACCAATATATCGAAGACCTTGAATTGATCGGTCGTATGATGAAAACAAAGATTTCTGTCCGAAAAAATGAATTTCAAGTCGTCCTTGAATTAGATGAGCATACGAGTTTAGAAAAAATCATGCTTTTTTTGGTACAACAAAGCGTGAAATATCAGATCTTGACGTATCTTCTTGAACACCAACAAGCTTCAAGTGTTCGTTTGGCAACAGCTTTTACGATCAGTGAATCCTCTGTCTTTAGGAAAACCAAAGAATTGAATCAGCTATTGAAAGAGTTCTCTCTACAGATAAAGAATGGACAAATCCAAGGAGAAGAGCTCCAGATCCGTTATTTTTATTATTCCTTATTTCAATTTTTCCCAGAGTCACAAAGACCACAGTATTTACAAGATACTCCAGATAAGCGTCCGTTGATAGTAGGATTGGCGCATGTGTTGAATACAACTTTTTCCCCACAATCATCGACAAAAATTGCGACATGGATCGGTATTACACGGAAAAGGTTACTGTCAGATAAGATGAAGTTTTCTAGTACAAAAGAGAAAAAAGAAATATACCAAGAGGATCAACTGTACCAGACCATCCATCCGGTGATTTCCTTATATCTTAGTCGAACAGCAGCTGATGTTACGGCGTATGAGTCGATGATGTTTTATAGTTTTCTCGTTACTTTCTCGGTACTGGAGGAAGAGACATTTTATCAATACGAGTTGACTCGTAGCAAAAAGTTACCTACAGCGGTGTTGGATATGTATATTCGAGAAACCATGCTGTGGCATTATCGACCAAGGCGTCTAAAAATCAAGGAAGAGAAAACAATTGGGTATCACTTGGCACAAATCAATAATGAGTTATACTTTTTTTATGGCTATTTAACCATCTATGATCCGCCACACTTACTCATCCAACAACAACGGATGTTGGGTGATTCGTTGACTCAATTACTTGAACGATTGAAAAAAACGACAGTCGAACAGCTTCCTATGAAAAAATTGACCAATCAAGTTTTGGATAATCTGATGAGTCAATACGCGAATATTTTGATGATGATCGATTTCTATATTGAAAAATCTGTGGTTATTGGCATTGATCTACAATCATTACCGATCTATCGGGTTGCTTTCCAACAGTTCTTGATTCGAGAGTTAAAGGGGATCAGCGGGATCGTGATCGAAGAAGTCCAACCAGAAAAAAGTTATGATTTTGTGATCACCTTCAATCAGGATAAAAAAGGTCAAGAGTACTATTATCTATCGGAGTTTGCTTCAAGTTATGATATTTTAAGGTTAAAGCAAAAAATCGAGCAAGAAAAAAAAGCCAAAAATTAAAAAACTGTCAAAAAAAAAGTGAATTGCTATTTTTTTGGCAGTTTCTACTCCTTAAATAGGTGTACCATAAAAGTAGTTAAAGAAAGCGTTTGCAAAAATGGAGGAGATCATAATGACAGAATCAACGTATATCATGGCGATTGACCAAGGGACAACAAGCTCACGAGCGATTATCTTTGATAAAAAAGGAAGACACATCGGTAGTTCGCAAAAGGAATTCACACAATATTTTCCCCGGGAAAGCTGGGTAGAACATGATGCGAATGAAATCTGGAACTCCGTACAATCAGTTATCGCAGGTGCGTTTATTGAATCTGGTATCAAGCCAACACAAATCGCCGGTATTGGTATCACGAATCAACGTGAAACAACAGTGATTTGGGAAAAAGATACAGGACGTCCGATTTATCATGCTGTAGTTTGGCAATCGCGTCAATCAGCTGGTATTGCTAACAAATTAAAAGAAGACGGACACCAAGAGTTTTTCCATGAAAAAACTGGTTTAGTCATTGATGCGTATTTCTCTGCTACTAAGATTCGCTGGATCTTAGACCATGTAGAAGGTGCACAAGAGCGAGCAGAAAAAGGCGAGTTGATGTTTGGAACGATCGATTCTTGGCTTGTTTGGAAATTGACAGATGGGCAAGCACATGTAACCGATTACTCGAATGCGAGTCGTACAATGTTGTTCAATATCCATGAATTGGATTGGGATCAAGAAATCTTAGATCTACTGAATATTCCACGAGTGATGTTACCGAAAGTAACCTCAAATTCAGAGATTTACGGTTATACACAAGGGTACCACTTCTATGGTAGTGAAGCACCGATTTCTGGGATGGCAGGAGACCAACAAGCGGCCTTATTCGGTCAAATGGCTTTTGAGCCAGGAATGGTCAAAAATACGTATGGTACAGGTTCATTTATTGTGATGAACACAGGTGAAAAACCACAATTATCTAAAAACAATCTGTTGACGACGATTGGTTACGGAATAAATGGAAAGGTTTACTATGCGCTAGAAGGGAGTATCTTCGTTGCCGGTTCTTCCATCCAATGGTTGCGTGACGGTCTGCAAATGCTACAAAAAGCGAGTGATTCAGAAGATGCAGCGAAGCGTTCAACTAGTGATGACGAAGTTTACGTTGTACCTGCTTTTGTTGGACTTGGCGCTCCTTACTGGGATCAAGCAGCACGTGGTTCTATGTTTGGTCTTACTCGAGGAACAACGAAAGAGGATATCATCAAGGCGACATTACAATCCATTGCCTACCAAGTTCGAGATATCATCGATACGATGCAAGATGATACCGGCATCCAGATTCCTGTGTTAAAAGTTGATGGAGGTGCAGCCAATAATGAATACTTGATGCAGTTCCAAACAGATATCTTGAATGTACCGATCCAACGTGCCGGTAACTTGGAGACCACTGCATTAGGTGCTGCCTTTCTTGCAGGATTAGCCGTTGGTTACTGGAAAGATACGGATGAAATTCGTGAGTTTTATGAAGCTGGTAAAATCTTCGAGGCGGAAATGCCAGAAGAGCGTAGAGAAAAACTTTACACTGGTTGGAAAAAAGCAGTGAAAGCAACTCAAGCATTTGAGTAAAGGGAGGGAACACAAGATGTTTTCAAAAAAAACAAGACAAGATAACATTGACCACATGAAACAAGAAGAATTAGATCTTTTGATTATTGGGGGCGGAATCACTGGTGCAGGTGTAGCAATCCAAGCAGCTGCTTCAGGTATTAAAACCGGTTTGATCGAAATGCAGGATTTTGCAGAAGGAACTTCTTCACGCTCAACCAAGTTAGTTCATGGGGGGATTCGTTACCTAAAAACGTTTGACGTTGAAGTGGTCGCAGATACAGTAGGCGAACGTGCAGTGGTACAACAAGTGGCACCGCATATCCCTAAACCAGATCCGATGTTGTTGCCGATTTATGAAGGAGAAGGCGCAACGACATTCAATATGTTTTCTGTAAAAGTAGCGATGGATCTTTATGATAAATTAGCAAAAGTAACTGGAACGAAGTATGAAAACTATACGTTGACACCTGAAGAAGTTCTTGAACGTGAGCCGTTTCTTAAAAAAGATGGCTTAACAGGTGCCGGTGTTTACTTGGATTTCCGGAATAATGATTCCCGTTTAGTGATCGATAATATCAAAAAAGCGGCAGAAGACGGAGCATATCTGGTCAGCAAAATGAAAGCTACCGGTTTTATCTATGAAGGTGACCAGATCATCGGAGTCAAAGCGCGTGATTTGTTAAGTGATGAAGTCATTGAGATCCGAGCAAAAGTAGTGATCAACACAAGTGGACCATGGGTGGACAAGATCCGTAACCTGAACTTCAAGCGTGCGATCTCACCAAAAATGCGTCCGACAAAAGGCGTCCATTTAGTAGTAGACGCGAAGAAACTGCCTGTGCCACAGCCTACTTATTTCGATACAGGAAAACAAGATGGTCGGATGGTCTTTGCGATTCCTCGTGAAAACAAAACGTATTTTGGGACAACAGATACCGATTACCAAGGCGATTTTACAGACCCTCAAGTAACACAGGAAGATGTGGATTACTTACTAGACGTGATCAATCATCGTTATCCAGAAGCAAATATCACTTTGGCTGATATCGAATCAAGTTGGGCAGGATTACGTCCGTTATTGATCGGCAATGCTGGTTCTGACTACAACGGTGGTGATAACGGTTCGATCTCTGATAAAAGTTTCCGTAAAGTCGTTGATACGGTGACGGATTACAAAGAAAGCAAGGTATCACGAGTAGAAGTCGAAGATGTGTTGAATCATTTAGAAAGTAGTCGTGATGAAAAAGCACCATCCACTGTTTCTCGCGGTAGTTCATTAGAACGTGAACCAGATGGACTAGTTACTTTATCTGGTGGTAAAATCACCGATTATCGCAAAATGGCAGAAGGCGCGATGAAATTGATCCGTCAACTGTTACAAGAAGAGTATGGTGTAACTGTAAAAGAGATTGATTCCAAGACTTATTCGATCTCAGGCGGCGATTTTGATCCGACGAAACAAGAAGAAATGGTCGAAGAATATACAAAAATCGGTGTGGAAGCAGGTCTTGATGAAAAAGATGCTGCATATATCGCAGATTTCTATGGAACAAATGCGAAACACATCTTTGAATTAGCAAAAGAAATGAATCCTTATCCAGGATTGACTTTGGCAGAATCTGCGCGTCTGCGTTACGGATTAGAAAACGAAATGGTCTTAGTTCCAGGTGACTATTTGATTCGCCGTACCAACCATCTACTTTTTGAAAGAGATCAGTTAGATGCCATCAAACAACCGATCATTGATGCGATTGCTGCATACTTTGAATGGACAGACGAAGAAAAAGAACGTGAAACACAACATTTAGAGCAACTGATCGCTGAGTCAGACTTACGTGACCTGAAAGGAGAAAAATAAAATGAATGCAGACATGACCCAAATCATGGGGGAATTTATTGGAACGATGATTTTGATCCTTTTAGGGGACGGCGTATGTGCAGCAGTGAATTTAAACAAAAGTAAAGCGCAAGCCTCCGGTTGGATCGTCATTGCATTTGGTTGGGCAATGGCTGTTACGATGGCAGTATTTATTTCAGGATTCATGGGACCCGCTCATTTAAATCCTGCGGTGACACTTGGGATGGCAATGACAGGGGCAATCGGTTGGAATTTGGTTTTCCCATTCATCATCGCGCAATTACTAGGTGCAATCGTCGGTGCGGTACTTGTTTGGTTATCTTATTTGCCACATTGGTCAGCAACAAAGGATCAAGGGGCAATCTTAGGAACCTTTGCGACTGGACCAGCCATCCGCAACTATCCTGCTAACTTTATTACAGAGTTGATCGGTACGTTCGTTTTAGTCTTAGGACTATTGGCATTTGGCCAAACAGAATTTGCGGGTGGAACAAATGTCTTTGCTGTTGGAGGATTGATTTTAGCTATCGGGTTATCACTAGGTGGTTCAACAGGATATGCGATCAATCCAGCTCGTGATCTAGGTCCACGTATCGCTCATGCGATTTTACCAATCGCTAATAAAGGTGGTTCTGACTGGGGTTATTCATGGGTACCGATTGCAGGACCAATGGTTGGTGCAATCGTCGCAGTAGGTATGTACACGTTGATGGTTTAATGAAATAAATTTTCTATATTAAAATAAATGGTTCTCTTGGTCGTTATTCACAAACCAAGAGAACCATTTTTAATTGATCAGTCAAGTCGTAACAACAAGAGAGTCGATAAACTTACATCAAGCTTTGATAGATGTCAATGATCTCTGACACGTTCGTTTCTCTTGGATTTCCTGGGGTACAGACATCATTGAACGCATCTTCAGCAATTTTTGCAATATCCGCTTCTTTGACACCTAGTTCGGAGATCGTCGCAGGGATGCCAACTTTCTTCGATAAAGCGTCAATCGCTTCACAAGCGGCATCACGAATATCTTGGATGGAACGAGATTCTGCGTCTTTGATGTTCAGTGCCTTCGCGATTTCTCGATATTTATTGTCTGTAAACTCTTTATTGTATTTCATGACCGTTGGTAATAAGGCAGCGCAAGCGACACCGTGGGGGATGTCATACCATGCGGATAATGGATGAGCCATTCCATGCACAAGACCTAAACCAACATTTGAAAAACCCATTCCTGCAAGGTACTGTCCTAAAGCCATATCTTCTCGACCTTTTGGATCACCATTCACGGAATCGGCTAAACTACGACCGATGATCTCAATGGCTTTGAGATGGAACATATCACTCATTTCCCATGAACCTTTCGTGATCAATCCCTCGATAGCATGAGTCATCGCATCCATCCCAGTTGCCGCACACAAGGCTTTCGGCATGCCCATCATCAAATCACTGTCAACAAAGGCAACGATTGGAATATCATGAGGATCAACACATACAAATTTACGAGAACGCTCTTTGTCAGTGATCACATAGTTGATCGTGACTTCAGCGGCCGTACCAGAAGTCGTCGGAACAGCTAAGATCGGCAAGCTTGGATGTTTTGTATCTGCCACACCTTCTAGACTACGGACATCAGAAAACTCTGGATTCGTTACGATGATTCCAATGGCTTTGGCTGTGTCGATCGGCGAACCTCCGCCAATTGCCAGGATCACATCCGCTTTTGCTTCTTGAACGAAAGTCACGCCCTCTTTGACATTCTCGATCGTTGGATTAGGTACGATACCGTCGTAGATTTCATAAGCAATCTCTGCCTCATCTAATAAGGTGGTGACTTTTGCTACGACACCGATTTTATGCAGCTCTTTATCGGTGATCACCACTGCTTTTTTGAAATTTCTGGCATGAAATTCCGTTGGGATAGCTGTAATAGCCCCTTTTCCATGATAGGATGTTTCATTTAAAATCATTCGATTTGCCATTTGGTTTACTCTCCTTTAGGTAGGTCGGTTTCAGAAATTATATATTCTGGTGGATAACGCAGTTTTTTGAAATAATAGGTGCGATCTTTTTTATTGAATGTCCGCACCACACGGCAAGGATTTCCTACTGCTAAAGAATTAGCTGGAATATCCTTCGTGACGACACTTCCTGCCCCAATCACTACATGATCACCGATTGTCACCCCGGGCAGTATGGATGTATTTGCACCGATCCAGACGTTGTCGCCGATCCTAACAGGTGCCCCAAATTCTGCTTGGTACTCTTGTCGTAAAACAGGATCTAAGGCATGGCCGGCTGTGTATATCCCCACATTTGGAGCAAGTAAGACATCCTTACCAATCGTGATCGGAGCAACATCAAGTAACGTGCAATTATTATTGGCTAAAAAGTTTTCTCCAACGGTGATGTTGATTCCATAGTCGCAATGAAAGGGTTGTTCAACAAAGAGTTTGTCCCCAGTTTGCTTGAACATTTTTTTGATCAATTGCTGACGCTCAGATAATTTTCGAGGATGGATATGATTGAATTCATAAAGGAGATCTCTCGTGACCAAACGAAGCTGCAATAATTCTTCATCTTGACGATAGACCTCACCAGCAATCATTTTTTCGACATTGGATTTCATTTTGCACCTCACGACTGTTAATCGTTCAAATAGCCAGCACGTGGGACAACCCTAAACGCATCAGCCAGTAATTTCAAATTGTCATCTTCTAACGTTTGTTTGATGCCACCTTGGGCCATGACGATCGTATAGACTTGGGCAGCTTTTTCAGCTGTTTCGATCAAACCAAATGTTTCATCCATATCTTTTCCAGAACCATAGATTCCATGTTGTGGCCAAACGACTAAACGGGTTTCTTTCATTTTTGCAGCAGTTGCTTCGCCGATTTCATTCGAACCGGGAACTAACCATGGAATGACCGAGATGCCTTCTGGGAAGACAACTAAGCACTCTGTACACATTTGCCATAATGTACGAGTCAATTCGCGTTCAGAAAGTGGATGGCTAAAAGTCATGGCTAACAAGTGTGTTGCGTGACAATGCATGACGATGCGGTTATCTGGATCGACACTTAATCGAGCGATATGGCTCATGAAATGACTTGGTAACTCAGAAGTCGGAACAGAATCAGGGCTTAATCCCCATAAAATGTCGATCGCATGACCATCTCCGGTCACACGGATCAATCCAAGATTTTCTTCTGGCTCTGCCTGTACATTTTTAAAATATTTTCCAGACCCTGTCACTAAGAAATACCTTCCGGCTAATTGTTGGGCATCAAATGGCAACGGTAGTGTTCGTAAAACTTTCGTAGGGTCGATAAAAGGTAAGACTTGTGCTTCTTCTAATAAGTAGGTGATATTCCCACCATTACGTTCATCCCATCCTAGGCGGTACATATTGGTTGTTGCTTGAATCATCTCTTGTACAAATGGAGCAGTGAGCATCGCTGATTTTTTCACGAGTGAGACCTCTTTTCTTTTTCTGATGAATAGAAAGAACATGTAGTATGTGGTTATTTTGTAAATCAACAGAAAGAACCTCAAAATCAGTTAGACGGATTCTCGAAGGCTTCTGTTGATAGGCGAGGGGCTTTTTTACAACTTGATAGATAGTGTTCATGAAGCAACACTTCGGTCATAAGCCAGAAAAATCAAAAATGAACCAGCCATTTTCGATTTTCTATCTTACTGCTCAGGTCAGAGCGCTTCTTTCACAACCTGTGATAAACGGTGTTCGAAAGCCAGCTCCTTCAATATTAAGTCAAAAATCGAAAAAATATGAGGAACTATTTTCTCGATTTCCGTCTTAATACTCGGAGCTAAACGGCTTTCTCACGACCTATGATAAACGGTGTTCAAGAAGCTGACCTTCAACATTAAGCTAAAAAATCATAAAATATGAGGAGCTATTTTTTGATTTTCTATCTTACTGCTCAGGCCAGAACGCTTCTTTCACAACCTCTTACTTTGTACGTCTTTTTCGTATTGTAGGACTTCTTGGTACCAGTCCATGCCTACTGGGACGTTGTTGATTTCACAGAAGTAATTCCAAACGTCGGCGTATGGGAAGTCTTTTAATTCTTCAGTGAAGGCTAAGCGTTTGGTGAAGTCGAAGTTTAGTTCGGCTTCTTTTAATTCTTCGATTGGTTCAAGCATGGCTTTTAACAATGCCTTTTGCGTATTTCTTGTGCCGATTGCCCATGCGGCGATCCGGTTGATGGTTGCGTCAAAGAAATCGAGTCCGATCGCTGTTTTTTCAAGTAAATGATTGCGGACTAATTCTTTGCCGATTTCTTGTAATTCATCATCCATGATCACAACATGGTCTGAATCCCAACGCACAGGACGAGAGATGTGGAGCATGATCCCTTTTGAGAATAAGGCTAAAGACGAAAGTTTATTGGAGATGACTTCAGTTGGATGGAAGTGTCCTGCGTCTAGGCAGATCAATTTGTTACGTGTCAATCCATAGCCCATATAAAATTCGTGTGAACCTACTGTGTAAGCTTCGGCACCAAGTCCAAATAGTTTGGATTCTACGGCATCTTGTGTATATTCTTCGTTGAGTTCTTCTGAGAAAATCTCATCTAAAGATTCCATCAACCGTTGGCGTGGAGATAGGCGGTCGATTGGATTGTCTTTCATTCCATCAGGCATCCAAAAATTATCGATACATGTTTGTCCAATTTCTTTTCCCATATACTCGGCGATTTTACGAGCGCGTTTCCCATGTTCGATCCAGTAATCCCGTACTTCTTTGTCTGGATGAGCAAGTGTCAAGCCATCTTTCATCATTGGGTGAGAGAAGAAGGTTGGATTGAAATCAAGACCGATGCCTTGTTCTTTTGCCCATGCGACCCATTTCTCGAAATGTTTTGGTTCGATCTCATTTAAATCGACCGGTTCGTCTGTATCTAGATACATGGCATGTAAATTCAATTTATGATTCCCAGGAATCAATGAGAAAGCTTTTTCTAAATCTTGGCGTAATTGGTCCGGCGTATGTGCGGCTCCAGGATAGTTTCCTGTAGCCATGATGCCACCTGTTAATTCTCCATCTGGTGTCAAGAAACCTTTGACATCATCGCCTTGCCAACAGTGCATCGAAATCTTCACTTCTGCGAGTTTCTGCAAGACCTCCTCAGTATCGACACCGATACTCGCATATTTTGCTTTGGCTTCTTCATAACGTTCTTTGACATTCATCATATTGAATCTCTCCTTTTATATTAAAAATTCTTTATATCTAGCAAGTGCTTGTGTCATTTCCTCGGTATGTCGAGGGTGAAAAGTGGCTAATGAAACAGAATCTCTGATCGCTTCACGCGCCAGTTGCAACGTACCGTAGCCGTTCGTTGCAATCATTTGGACCATTAGATTGCCAATAGCGGTCGCTTCATCTGGTCCTGCTTCGACTTCGATATTGCAAATATCGGCTGTCAGCTGATTAAGGAAGGTATTATTTGAACCCCCACCGACGATGTGTAAATGATGAAATTCTATTCCGGTGATCCGTGCTAAGTTCTCTAGTTCGACAGCGTAGCATAGAGCTAAATTGTCATAGATACAGCGAGCCAGCTGACCAGGGGTTTGAGGGATAGATTGGTTTGTTTCTTTACAATAATCTTGTAATTCTTGAATCATATTTTGGGGATTCAAGAAACGTGGGTCGTTGACATTGATCAATTGTTGGAAAGGCGCTTCCTGTTCTGCCAGTTCTGCCAATTCAGCAAAACTATAGGCACCATCTTGCAAACGAGCAACTTCTTGGATCAACCACATACCCATGATATTTTTTAAGAAGCGAATGGTTCCTTGCACACCCCATTCATTTGTAAAGTTAGCTTCAAATGCTTCTTTTGTTGAAATGCCTTCAGGAATCTCTACACCCATCAACGACCAAGTGCCTGAACTGATGTATGCCCAATCTTTGCCAGTCGCGGGTGTGCCGACAACTGCTGAAGCAGTGTCGTGAGAAGCAATCGTGATAAAGGTCGCTTTTGGCAGATCATAGGTCGGAAATTGGGCAGTTTGTAATTCGCCTAGAATCTGTCCAGGCTCGGTGATTCGTGGGAAAAGCGAAGCGTCGATGCCTAGAACAGCTAAAATATCTGAGTCCCATTTCCGAGTTTCTAAGTTCAGAAGCTGCATAGTAGACGCATTAGTCTTTTCGGTGACTGCTTCTCCAGTGAAGAGGTAACCGAGTAGATCAGGCATCAATAACAAACGATGGGCATTTATTAACATTTCTTTTTCTTCAACAAGTAATTGAAACACCGTGTTGAATGGTTGCATTTGGATACCTGTTTTTTGGTAAAGTTCATCTAGTAGCATGTTTTGTTCAAATTGTGGGATGGCTTCTTTCGTTCGCTCATCACGATAGCTCGTCGGGGCGTCGATCAAATGACCATCAACATCAAGCAAGCCATAATCGACACCCCAAGTATCGATGCCGACATAACATTCTGCGATACCTTGTTGCTTGGCTTTTTCCAAACCTTTTAAGATTTCAGTGACTAGATGTGTGAGCGGCCACTTTGCGACACCATCGATTTTTTCAAATCCATTTTTGAAGCGATGGACTTCCTGTAAGTCAAAACGGCCTAATTCATTAAGATTGGCATGGATCAAACGACCACTTGAAGCGCCAATATCGATAGCAAGATAATTCATCAAAATTCCTCCAATTTGTTTTTACTTGAATCAATGAAAACTAGACTTCATTTGGGAGTGGCTTCTTTTTAAAAGTAAGGAGAAGAAAAAGAATACCTAAAACGGTCATCAAAATGCAGCCATTGATAAAAATATTTTGTAAAGCATCAGAACCGATACCGAATCTTTCTAAAAGTCGATGTCCATAGGGTGAAACAAAGTTACCGATATTTGCTAGAACGAGAATAAAGGAAGTGGTGCTTGCTTTTGCTACTTGCGGAACTGAACGAGTAGCATCATTGAAGATGTAGGGAACGAACAGAGCAAAGGCGATACCGTTCAGTGCAGCCCCAACACCGATCATAAATAAATGATTGGCTGTCAAGATGAGGAATAAGCTTGCTGCCATGATGAAAAAAGAAATAGGCAACGTCCATCGTTTCAATCCTTTGTAAATCAACCCGAATAAGAAACCAGCAACCATGTTAGCAATCTGCATAAAAGAAAGAAGCGTTCCGGCATCTGATTCTGTTCCTAGATTTTCAGTCACGATGAAGGTCGAAAGCTTAACGACAACGATCATGTAGAAAATACAGAGAAAGAAGATCAAAATGCCATACATGAGAGTAGTCGGACGGAGTGTTCCTTTTTGTGCTGTTTCTTTTTTAAAGGTGGAGTTTTGTTTTTTCTTTGGCGGTTCAGGGACGAAAGCCATAAATAAGAAAATGATCGGAATGGTGATCAAGTAAACTAAGAATGCTTTTTGCCAGCCAAAAGTGAGGAGACGTCCGGCAGTGAAGGTCATGACTGCAGCTCCTAAACCTTGAAAGGCGGATTGGAAGCCAATCAAGGTGGCAGCTTCTTCGCCTTCAAAAAATTCGCTGATCATACTGACTGCCAACGAGTTGAAGAGACCAAAGCCCGCACCTAATGCTGCGCGGGAGATCATCAATAAATAGAAGTTGGCAGTGAAGACAGGTAACACGCCAGCAACTCCAGCAAGCAACAACCCAAGTAAGACAGTTTGTTTCTGTCCGATAGCTTTGGCAATCAAACTACTCAAAGCAATAAAAATCACAACAGTTAGTTGAGGAATGGTCATCAGTAGTTCGACGGATGAAGCCGATTGATCATTGAAGTAGCCTAACATCATCGGTAAAGCGGATGCGATAGCAGTATTTGACGTTAAAACTAAGGAAATGGATAACAGCGACAGTTTCATCAACCAAGTCTTTCTCATAGCTTGTTCCTCCAGATGAAGATGTATTTGTTGCACTCATCATATCTTGTAACCCTTTTCACAACAATGTCAGTATGTTACTATATTGGTGTCAAATTTACATATCAAGGGGGAGTAAAACGATGAATCCGTTTGTACAAAAGATCTTTCTGCCGTATACACCCGAAGAGTTAGAACAGCGAAAGACGGGGCAATGGATCAAGGAATTTGAAGGAGAAAACTTAGACGAACAAGACCAGCAATTCAAATTAGACGATCACCATCTTTTTCAAGAAAATAATATTTTGATTCGCCAACATCGACGCTTCGCTCATTATCCACTACATTCCCATCATTTTTTAGAATTCAATTATATGTATTGCGGTACTTCAGAACAGATCGTCAACGGTCTGCCAATCACTTTGAAAGAAGGACAATTATTACTTTTAGATACAAATAGTCGCCATGAACTGATGCCTTTGGGTGAACATGATATTTTGCTGAATTTCTTATTCAAAACGAATGATATCAATATCAATCTTCTGAAAAAAATCGATCATCGCAGTGGGGGATTGACCTATAATTTTTTAATGAACGCCATTTTAGAACCTGGCTATAATGAGACCCATCTTTTGTTACACTTATCAAAACAACCAGAGATCCAAGTCACCTTGGATCAAATGATCCTCGAATATTTTTCAAAAAAACATCTAGGAAATGAAATCATGAATGCTTTTTCACAAGTGTTATTTTTACAGCTTTCTAGAGTCTATCACTCCCAATTAGCAAAAATATACAAAAAAGATGGACAAAGCAACTTAATGATCAAAATTCTGCAACGGATCGAAAGTGACTATCGAACATTGAACCTAAAAACATTGGCAGATGAGTTAGGGTATAATCCAAATTATCTGTCTAATTTGATCAAACAACAGACTGGGAAATCCTTCAAACAATTGATTACGAACCAACGCTTACATGAAGCACAGGATCTAATTTTAGCTACCCGCTTCTCGATTGAGGAGATTGCGGCCAATGTAGGTTTTTCCAATAAGACACATTTTTACAAAAAATATCGAGAATATTTTGGGGATACGCCAATCGCCATTCGCAAACAACGTTGAGGACGTGGGCGATACATAAAAAAAACAACTGCGAAGGGAGTGAGACATTAGTTCTCCCCCCACCTATAACCGAATAAACGGCGGGAACAGAAGTAACCTCTTCGAAAAATAAGGCGCCATCCACAAAAATTTGAAAAACAATTTTCGTGGATGGCGCCTTATTTCTCGAGGCTGAACACTTCTGTCCCGACCTCAGATCGCAGTTGTTTTTTGTTAATTCAAAGCAGTTAGAACATTATTTGGTACTTGATTTTCATTGATCGTCGTTGGTCCAGAGGTTACTCGTTTTTGGCTGACCTCTGCTTTGACATAACTATTAGGTTCTAACGGTGTTGGATTTTCTGAGGCGATCGTATAAGGTAATTTGATCGTTTTGCCATCCTTAGTAACAAAGGATAATTCATAGTCATACGCTTTCCAATCCCACATTTTTTCTCCGCTATCATTTCGTGCATCTGTCAAAGGTGGAACCTTTTCCGGTACTTTTGCGTAGGCAACTTGGCTATTGTAGGTCTGATCATAATATTGATAACCTTTGTAGCCACCAAACAATAACAATAAGAGAGCAATTGCTCCAATCAATTTTTTCATCATATCCATCCTTTTATGTTTCTTGATATATCCAATTATCGCCGATTGATACAGTGTTTGAAAATCGAAAAACGTGACAATTTTGAAATATTATTAAAATAATACCATTCAGACTCGTTCAGTATCTGTTTGACATTCTGGCAACCGCTTGCTATAGTAAAAAAGAAAAATAAATAAAACCTAGATGAACGAGGTATTTTGATGAGTGTAGTAGGTATCTAATCGAGTAAGTTGAATAACCAATAAAGCAGTAGGCTTATTTGGTGTGCTTATAGATGGTACCTGTCTGAAACATTTCTTGTAATCAAATCAAGGGGAGGACATGTCTTATTTTAGCTGTGTCCTGCCCTTTTATTCTATTTTAGGTCTTTATTTATTTTGGGGACAGGTATCTCTTCAAGAAAAGGAGAGAATATGAATCATACAATCAAACAATCAAACAATTACAATTTGAACAAATCAGAAAAGAAGTGATTGCCCGAGCAATCGGAGATCACACGAAAGAACGTCTGGCAGAAATGTCAATCCCGACAAATCTTCAGACCGTAGAAACAAGACAAACAGAAACGAAAGAAGCCCGTACGATTTTAGAAAGTAGCCAGCACGTGCCCTTTATGGGGCTAACACGAATTGTGGCATTAACTGACCAAGTGAAAAAAGGCTTGATCTTAACCCCCGCTGAATTGATTGAATACGCTGATTTTTTGAGAAGCAGTCGAATGATCACTCGCTTCTTTGAAAAAAACCAATATCAAACGCCATTACTGTATGCGTACAGTAAAAATCTACCGGATCTTCAAGCGGTGGAGGACTTAGTTTATGAACAAATCAAGAACCAACAAGTCGCAGATGAAGCATCAAAAAATCTACGTAAAGTACGAAAACAAATCCAAACGGTAGAAAAAGAAATCAAAGATCGTTTGCTAAAATTCTTGCGTCATCCTGGGAATAAAGAAATGATCCAAGAAGCGATGATCGTTCAAAAAGGGGAACACGCAACGATCCCTATCAAAGCGAGTTATAAAAATAAAGTAGCCGGAACGATCATTGAACAGTCGAATAAAGGTACGACGGTATTCATCGAACCAACAGCAGTCGCTAAAGCAAGCGCACAACATCAATTATTGAAAGCAGAGGAAATTGCTGAAGAATATCAGATTCTAGCAAGTTTGACTGGGGCATTAGCTGAAAATGAACAGGCAATCGATCAAATCATCGAAACGGTCACCGTTTTCGATATTATTTTCGCACGTGGGAAATACAGTAGAGAGATCAATGGCATCACACCTATCATCAATAAATCAGAACGCATCCATCTGAAACAAGCGAGACATCCACTGTTATCAGAAAAAGCTGTGCCCTTAGATTTTGATTTGGGTGCAGAATATCGTGGATTAGTGATCACAGGTGCAAATGCTGGTGGGAAAACAGTTGTTTTGAAAACAGTCGGATTGCTGACGTTGATGGCAATGTTTGGTCTGCAAGTACCAGCAAAAGATGGGACAGAGCTTGCCGTATTCGACGAAGTTTTTGTCGATGTCGGCGATCAACAAGATTTAGCGAATGCATTGAGTACTTTTTCTGGGCATATGCAAAATATCGCACAGATTTTGAATAAAGTGGGTAGAAATACCCTAGTTTTACTTGATGAGATCGGTAGTGGAACAGAACCAACGGAAGGGGCAGCTTTAGCAATCGCCATCATGTCTGCAATGTATGAGAAAGGTGCGCTGATGGTTGCAACGACCCATTACGGCGAAATCAAAGAGTTTGCGGAACGACATGAAGATTTTGTGCCGGCAGCAATGGCTTTTGACCGAGAAGCCTTACAACCAAAGTATCAATTACAGGTAGGAAAAACAGGGGAAAGCCAAGCATTGTGGATCGCTAAAAAAATGCAAATGTCAGAGGACTTGATCCAACAAGCTCAGCAGTATCTTTCTACGAAAGACTATTCAAGTGAAAAACGCTTATTCAAACAACAAGTGAAGACGCAAGAAGTCAAGAACGAAGAAAAGGTTTTATTTTCAAAAGGGGATCGGGTATATGCCACCCAATACAAAAAAGAAGCATTAGTCTTTGAAGACACTGGCGAAGAGACGATCGTGATTTTTGTCGATAACCAAAAAGAAACGGTCCTTCGACAGCGTGTCCTTTTAAAAATGAGAGCAGAAGAACTTTATCCTGTAGGCTATGAGATCGATCAGCTATTTACAGATTTTAAAACGAGAAAATGGGAACGAGATATCGAACGAGGTTCAAAAAAAGCCCACAAAAAATTATTAAAAGAAACCCGTCAGCGTCAGGCTGCACGAAATGGAAACTCCGAAAAAACATAATAACAGATTCACAATGGCATACGAAGGATTGGAAGAGCTCGCAATAAAAAACCGACAATTAATTGGTTCCACGTGGAAAGTACGGTAAAATAGATGAAATGACATTTTGGGAGTTGTTAAGTAATGAATGGAGCATCTGATTGGCGAAAAGAAATTCGCACGATTCCGAATCTACTATCGATTATAAGAATTCTTTTATTGCCTTTTTATTTGTATTTTATGAGTAAGCAAGCTTTCTATCTGGCTGGATCGATCATCCTCTTTTCAGGAGTCACAGACTTTTTAGATGGATATATCGCCCGAAGATTCAATCAGATCACAGAACTTGGAAAAGTTCTTGATCCAATCGGTGATAAGTTGACCCAATTGGTCTTAATCATCTCCATGGCATGGGAACGTCCGTATATCTGGCTCGTTTTAGCTTTATTTATTGTGAAAGAAGCATTTATGCTGATTGCTGGGATCGTTGCTTTGCGTAAACAGGTCAAATTAGATGGAGCAAAGTGGTATGGTAAATGGGCGACAGCTGTGATTTATGTAGGGATGATCCTGTTATTGCTTTTCCCAACGATTCCTGAAGGATGGGTCATGGTGATATTTGCAATCATTACCTACAGTTTGGCTCAGTCCTTTGTTTTATATGCTTTGGAGTATCGTAAACTACTGAAGCGCTAGGTAGTTTGGTGTATCTTATTGTTGTAACAGCGAATGAGAAGAGTACCGTTGCAATTTAAGTGAAGAATTTATCGAAAATCAATCGAAGTCAAAACTGGCTGAGATTGATTTTTTTTAGTTTAAGATAAAAAAAATCAACTGAATGCAAAAAAATAGCTGGTAATATGCCGAAGCATAGACGTAGCAATGATTCAAGAGTAAATATTTCAAGGAGTTAGGCAATATGTGAAGTTGAAATTACACAGAGAAGACTATATGATTTTATTATAATCTATTCGAGAAACAGGTAGTTCACAAAAAATAAGATCGATTCAATCAGTCATATGTACATATTTTAGGTTTTACTATCAATCATCAGAAGGAGAGGTAATTTATGAATTTATCGAATATTCAATCTAGTGAAGAATACTTAAAACATTATAGAGAATTTATGGAAAACTGTTTTTCCATCAACTATCCACTTTTAGCTTCTTTTTACAAAGAACTTCATCATCGTTTTTTAGAGGTCGTCTCTCAAAAGGACGGACCTGTGTTTGAACAATTACAAGAGCTGTTGGGGATCGATGCACAGCTACAGATACTTTACGAAATGGCGGAATGTATCGAATCGTTGAAATTAGAAATGAATGAAGAGAAAATCATTGAAATGATCAAGAGAGATAGCTTTTCTTTTTATAGAGAACGGATAGGGTTAACGAAGAAAGATCCTATTCCGCGCGGATTGATCTATCTGAGTGAAAAATAGCCAGTCAATCTTACAGCTATTTCTCTATCAAGGGAAAAGATTCGACATAGTTTTTAATACACATAATCAGCGACTGTTTGTTTAGTAGAACATCTCTTTTGTCCTATTCTTGTGATAATTATCATGTATTCTAGTATGGATTGGATTTTAATATACAGAAAAGCTGTGACCTAAGTGTTCAGCCCTGAGAAATAAGCGTGAAACCCAGAAAATTCCTCTTGGAATTTTTGAGGTCTCACGCTTATTTCTGAAGGAGCTACTTCACATTATCGCCAAATAATTACTGGATCTTCTGCTTCCACGATCCTGTCACTCTGGGATAAGAGAAAATCTACTGCGGAGGCGCCGATTTTTTTAGGGGAGAAATCAATAGTTGAAAAGGCTAATATCTCACTATATGGTAGATTTCCTTCACCTATGACAGTGAAATCTTTTTTATGAATGAATCCTGCCTGTTTCATTCCTGAAATTACACCGGCTGCTGTATCATCGCCATTGACATAGATTACCTCTGGAATAGAGGCGTGAGTTGTGATCTCTATTGCGAACGCATAGCCATCTGCATAGGTTTCGATACCAGTGAAATAGTTTTTTCCTTCAATCGCTTTTCCAAAATACATTTCATAAGCAGTCAATTTGTTTTTTGTGGTCTGGCTTTGTGAGGCACTGCGTTTAGTAGTAAAGATGACCCTGGAAATACCACGGGTATGCAGGGTAAGAAACAATTGATCATACACTTTTTTTCGATCTGGATAAATCATGGCAAGGTCGTCATTGTCCATCTTTTCAGTTGAGACGATTTTTCCTTTGAAGCGAAGAGGTTCAAGTAGTTCATCAGTTTTTGTTCGTGACGTCAGAATAAGACCGTCGATCATTTTTTGCTCTAGTAATGTGTAATAGTGACTCTCCGTCTCCTTTTCATAATAAGTAGGAAGTAATAATACTTGATACCCTTTACTTTTTGCCTGATACAAGATACTGTCCACCAACTGATTATAACAAGAACTGTTGTTAGGCAAGGTAACACCTAAAGTATAGGTTTCTCCTTTACTCAATTTTACAGCATTGCCGTTCACCACATAGTTCGTCTCTTCAATAACGGATTGGACTTTTTTTCGTAAATCATCGGATACGTAACGGTCATTATTTATCACTCTGGAAACGGTAGATTTGGATACTCCTGACATTTTTGCGATCTCTCGAATCGTAACGATGGGATTTTCCTCCTTTTCTCTTGACTTGGGACGCGTCCCAGTAGGTATACTTTTTCTGAAAGGTGGTAATGGAATGACAATCAAAATGATCGCTGTAGATATGGATGGTACATTTTTGAATGATCAAAAGAAATACAATGAAGAACGCTTTAAGAAACTTTTTGACTTACTACAGGAAAAAGAAATAAAGTTTGTTGTAGCAAGTGGAAATCAATATTTCCAGTTGCGTTCATTCTTCCCTGATCTTTATAAAAGTATAGCATTCGTAGCAGAAAATGGGGCAAATATTTTAATTGGTGAAGACCATGTGTACAATGCAGAATTACGTCCTGAAAAAATCGTTCAGACATTAGATGTATTGGAAGAGTTAGCGCCCATGAACTTGATCTTATGTGGGAAACAGAGTGCCTATCTCTCTAATACGGTTTCTAAGGAATTGTTTGAACGTGCAAGTTTTTACTACCCGAAGCTTGAAAAGGTAGAAGACCTGTATACGTTAGCTAAGGGAGAAGAAACGATTTTCAAGTTTGCTTTATCCTTCAATGAGCAAGAAGTGGCAGAAAAACTAACTGCCTTAAAGCATTCTTTAGGAGAGGGATTGATACCGGTCTCTAGTGGTCATGGAGATATCGATTTGATCATCCCTGGTGTCCACAAACTAAACGGGTTACGCTTGTTAGGCAAAAAATGGGGAATCAACGAGGATGAGATTGCTACGTTTGGCGATAGCGGGAATGACTTTGAAATGATCCAACAGATCAAGCACAGTTTTGCTATGGAAAATGGACAGCCCAAGATCAAAGAAGCAGCTACGACGATTATCGGATCAAATAATACAGAGGCTGTACTCGATACGATCCAAGCAATTGTAGAAGGGAAATATACGTAACTTAGTGGTGGCAAATTACCGAAACATTGAGCTATAAGAAATAAGGCATCATCCACGAAAATTGTTTTTCAAATTTTTGTGGATGATGCCTTATTTTTCAAAGAGGTTCCATTTGTTTCCGCCGTTTATTCGGTTTTAAGTAGTGTGAGATAGAAACTTGCTGCGTTTATTTTTTGATGATCATATTGATGGCTTGTTCCATTTTTTTTGCTTGTTCCTCCACACTGTTTTCTGGATGCTCCAAGCAGTTTTTTAAATTTTCGGCAACGATCATCCCCATGACACGATCAATACTCGAACGAACAGCGCTTAATTGTGTAATGATATCCATGCACTCTTTTTCCTCGTCAATCATTTTTTGGATACCACGAATTTGTCCTTCTGTACGTCTCAAGCGATTTAGAATTGTTTTGTTGTCAATAGTCATCATAGAACCTCCCACTCTTTTTTTGCAAATAATACCCTATATAGGTATTATTTGCAAATGAAAACTGCAACTTTTTGAAATTAAAAGTTTTAATGGTTGACATAATAACATTTATCGTGTTGAATATACCCCAGTAGGTATATTTTTCTAAAAAAAGAGGAGAGAATGAAAATGGGATTATTTCAACTTAGTCAATCAATAACAGTAAAGGATTTGCAAGATAAATTAAAAGAAAACATCCAATTGATCGATGTTAGAACACCGTCTGAATACCGAGGTGGGCATATTAAGCAAGCGGAAAATATTCCTTTACACCGTATTAGTACGTATAATGGGGATAAACAAGCACCAGTATACGTTATTTGTCAGTCAGGAATGCGTAGTAAGCAAGCGACGAAAGAATTAAAAAATCTTGGTTATCAGGCAATCAATATTCGTGGCGGGATGAATCAATGGTTTGGGGAAAAGATTGGAGGAAGATAAAAAATGAAATTTGTGATAATTGGCGGTGTTGCTGGAGGGATGTCTGCGGCCACTCGTTTAAGACGACTGCAAGAAGATGCAGAAATCGTTGTTTTTGAAAAAGGGCCCAATGTTTCTTTTGCTAATTGTGGCCTTCCTTACTATCTTTCTGGTGAAATCGATGAAAGAGAAAAGCTCTTGATCCAAACACCTGAAAGTTTAGCTGCACGCTTTCGTCTGGACGTTCGAGTGAAGCATGAAGTCACAGCGATTTTTCCAGAAACAAAAGAAGTGGAAGTTTCTCATGGAGAGGAATCCCGCAAAGAAACGTATGATGCCCTTTTGCTTTCTCCAGGAGCTAAACCCTTTATACCTGAAATCACAGGCTTGTCTGAGGCAAAAAATGTATTTACTGTGAGAAATGTTCCAGATGTTGATGCTATCATGGAAAAATTAGAGGAACAACCTCGTAAAGCGGTAGTTATTGGCGCCGGTTTTATTGGGATCGAAGTAGCAGAAAATCTAAAAAAGCGTGGATTGGATGTAACGATCGTCGAACGGACTCCGCAAGTCGTACCGACGTTGGATGAAGAGATGGCTTCTTTTGTACAAAAAGAATTAGAAAATAATGATGTTCAAGTTTTAACAAATTGTGCTGTTACTAGTTTTGAAGAACAAGGAAACATGCTTCGTCTAGAAAATGGCGAAATGTTAGAGTCAGATTTGACGATTCTTTCGGTGGGAGTCCAACCAGATAGTCGCTTAGCTGAGATGGCAGGTTTAACGTTGGGATTACGTGGCGGTATCGTTGTGGATGAGCATTATCAAACGAGTGATTCGGCAATCTTTGCAGTAGGAGATGCGATTGTCGTGAAACATCAAATCACGAAGGAACCTGCATTGATTTCTTTAGCTTCGCCTGCGAATCGACAAGGACGACAAGCTGCTGATAACATGGCTGGGCGGCCACGCCTGAATCAAGGCAGCCTTGGAACGGCTATTGTTCGAGCATTTGGTCAGACAGCTGCCTCCACAGGTATCACTGAACGACAAGCAAAAAAAGCAGGTTTATCTTTTCAAGTCCTCCATGCTTCAGGTAAAGATCATGCTGGCTATTACCCTGGTGCAACGGACTTGTTGTTGAAATTGATCTTCCATCCGGAAACTGGGGAAATCTATGGAGCTCAAGGAATCGGTCAAAAAGGGATAGATAAACGAATCGATATTCTTGCGACAGCCATTAAAGGGCATTTGACAGTCTTCGACCTGCCAGAGTTAGAACTGACTTATGCACCGCCTTTTGGTTCAGCGAAAGATCCAGTAAATATGCTAGGCTATATTGCGATGAATGTCATCGAAGGATTGAGTGAGATGATACAGTGGCATGAATTGCCAGAAGAATTAGCACATGGGAAACAATTGCTTGATGTTCGGAATAAAGAAGAGTGGCAGAATGGTTATTTCCCAGAGGCCATTCATATTCCTTTATCTGAATTACGTCAACGATTGGACGAATTGGATAAAGAGCAAGAATATATCGTCAGTTGTCATAGTGGATTACGTAGCTACTTAGCAGAAAGAATCTTGAAACAAGCGGGATTCACTGTGAAAAATTTAGATGGCGCTTTTTCTCTGTACCAAGCCGTCAGACCAGATGAATTATGCTATCCTCAAGGGTAGAACTTGAGGGTGTGACCGACGAGCTTTGTAAGGGAAGTAGTAAGCTTGGATGATCGTTTTTCTATTTTTAGAACTTGGCGCTTTTTTAGGCTATTTTTTTGAAGGATAGGAGCTGACGAATGACAAAACTCCAACCTTTCATCGATACAACTAGACAGAATACGTCAATTGTTTATAGGCGATTCCTCAGTTTTTTTCTATAATGAACAACTAGTGAAAATGAAAGGGGATGGCAGAGATGCACAAAATGAAAAAAGTACTTTTTGCTGCACTGATCGCCAGCAGTTTCTTTCTTTGTCAGACAGTCAGGGCAGATTCAAGTCAGCCACCATCAGAAACCAGTGAGTCACAGATCCAGGAGAGTCAGGAGCCACTAGACTCGTCACATACACCTCCTAACGAAGCTGATCCATCAGATTCGACTCGCTGGGAGAAGTTGGAGCAACAACGTAAAGAATTGGAAGATACGTTGGAACAAGCGAAACAACAACTTATCGAAAAACAAAAGGAAATCGATCAAACAGTGAACGATTTAGCAAATCAAGCAGTGAGTGATCGCGATGAGTTAGCTGAGAAAATAGCTGAAGAGCGAGAAAAAGCCGAATTAGCAAAACAAAAAATAGCATCTGCGACCCAACGGACAACCGAAGTACAAACGGAATTGCAAGATTTAGCAACGTCTACGGTTGCGTCAGTGGATCAGACACAAGCGGATATTCAAGCAGCTCGTACGGAAATCCATGAAAAAGCAGCAGAAGCTCAAGCGGCAATGGCCGATTTCGAAGCAAGAAAAGCGGATTTGTCTGCCAGTATCGAAAGAATCAAGGCGACCTTAAATTCCGCCGGAAAACGGTCGGTAGAAGCGGGGACAGTTACTAAAACAGAAACAAAAGTAGTGGAAGAACAACCCGCGAAGACATTACCAAAAACGGACGATCGCCGGTCAATTTATTTGTCAGTGATCGGTAGCTTGTGCTTGCTGGTTGTTTTTGTCGGTGCTGTGTATCAAAAAAGAGTTTGAGAGTGACATCTCAAACTCTTTTTTTTGTTGTTTGAAAATAACGGATTGATTATTGGTCTATATTTATTTCAAAAAATAAATGGTCGGATAATAGATTTTTCCGTTCGTTTTCGTTGATTTTGCTGGTTTTTTAAATGTATTCAATCAATGCTTCCTATTTTTTTGGATAAATGGTATACTCGTTTTATTGTTTTTAGATATTTTCTAGAAAATTTACAAAAATAACGATAAACGCTCTTTCACGAGCGGAGAGAAAATAGGAGTGGAAAGAATGAAAGCATATATGCAACGAATGGGTCGCTCATTGATGTTGCCAGTAGCAGTCTTACCAGCGGCTTCTTTACTGGTTGGTCTTGCGAATTGGTTCGTAGGAGTAGGCATCAGTAATGCGGGAACGACCTTCTTAATGAATGCGGGGCTAGCGATTCTTAACCATCTTGCCTTATTGTTTGCGGTGGGTTTGGCATTGGGAATGTCAAAAAACAAAGATGGATCAGCTGCTTTGGCAGGATTGGTCGCTTACTTGATCCCTCAAACCGTTTTATCTGCGGATTCAGTACAAGGATTATTGCATCTGGGAGATCTCACTGAAGTCAATCCGGCTTTCAATACAATGGATAACAATGTATTTGTTGGAATCGTGGCAGGATTAGTCGCTGCTGCGATGTATAATCGGTTTAGCCAAGTGAAATTACCTAAGGCCTTATCATTTTTTAGTGGGAAACGCTTAGTTCCGATCATGTCTGCCTTGAGCATGTTGGTTATTTCTGCGATATTATTATTTATTTGGCCAACTGTTTATGATGTACTGGTTTCCTTTGGGAAGGGGATTTCTCAATTAGGGTTTGTCGGTGCAGGACTATACGGTTTCTTCAATCGTTTATTGATTCCAACAGGCTTACATCATGCACTGAATTCTGTTTTTTGGTTCGATGTGGCAGGTATCAATGATATTGGAAACTTTTTAGCTGGACAACAAGCGTTAGATAGTGGAAAAGCAATAATTGGGCAAACCGGTATGTATCAAGCTGGGTTTTTCCCAGTCATGATGTTCGGTTTACCTGCTGGGGCCTTTGCTATTTATCAAAGTGCACGTCCAGAAAAGAAAAAACAAGTCGCTTCTTTGATGCTAGCAGCCGGTTTTGCTGCGTTCTTTACAGGTGTGACTGAACCATTAGAATTTTCATTTATGTTTGTGGCGTGGCCGTTGTATGTTATCCATGCCATTTTTACAGGAATTTCATTAGCAATCAGTGCCTTTTTCCATTGGACAGCTGGTTTTGCTTTTAGCGCTGGTTTTGTGGATTACTTTTTGTCGTTGCAGAATCCAGTCGCCAATCAACCATTGATGTTGCTCGTTCAAGGAGTATTTTTTGCAGCTATCTATTATTTTGGCTTCCGCTTTGCCATCAACAAGTTCAATTTGATGACACCAGGAAGAGAAACAGAAATTGGCGAAGAGACACCTGATATTGCTACGGGAACTAATGAATTTAGCCAACTAGCTGCGGTGATCTATGATGCACTAGGTGGAAAAGAAAATGTAAAAGCAATCGATAATTGTACGACACGCTTGCGTCTACAGGTAAAAGACACAGCAAAAGTAAATCAAAAAGCGATTAAACAAACTGGTGTCCCAGGGGTAAAAGTAATTGATCAAACAAATATTCAAGTCATTGTAGGCACACAGGTCCAATTTGTAGCAGACGAAATGACGAAACTCCAACAAGGTAGTAAGGTAGCGCAAGAGACCGCTCAATCAATTTCTCACCAAGATGTGCCGGTTTCTGCTTCAAAGACAAGTAAGGAAACATTTGAACTCTATGCACCGGCGCTCGGTAAAATCATTCCGATCACTGAAGTCGGCGATCCTGTTTTTGCAGAAAAAATGATGGGTGATGGCTATGCAGTCCTGCCGGAAGCAAAAGAAATATTTGCACCAATCAGTGGAACGATCACTAGTATATTTCCAACGAAACATGCACTGGGGATCGAAACAGATAATGGGCTTGAAGTGTTGGTGCATATGGGAATCAACACGGTTGATTTACAAGGAGAACCCTTCACTCTTTATGTCAAACAAGCACAACGAGTGGAACGAGGTCAATTATTGGCAGTTGTTGACTTAGCGATGCTAGAAAAAGCAGGCAAACAAACAGATATGATCGTTGTATTTACAAATAGTGAGAAAGTTGAAAGTCTAACCATTGAAAAAAGACCGCTGGTTGAGGCGAATGAGGTGATTGGACAAGTCCAGTCATTGTGAAGCGTGTGTGAGTAAAAAACGAGTGGAGGCCCTAGAAATTTGGCGGGTCTTCACTCGTTTATTTGTTTTGATTTTATTAAACCAATCGAACAGCCGTCCCGCTACAAGTGACCATCAACATCCCATTATCTGAACCTAAGACTTCATAATCCATCTTCATCCCGATGATCGCATTTGCGCCAAGTGCTTCTGCGCGTTGCGCCATTTCAGCTAATGCTTCTTCTCTTGCTGTCAATAATTCCCCTTCATAACTTTTTGAGCGTCCGCCAAAAACGTTACGAATCCCTGCACCTAAATCTTTTAAGACGTTGATTCCCGTAATGACTTCACCAAAAACAATTCCCTCATAAGACTCAATGACTTGATGTTCTACGCTATTTGTTGTTGTAATGATCATTTTGATCACTCCTTTCTTTAAGGAAAGTATAGCAAATATCTCTTTTTAGTCCTATCTTTATCTTCACATAAATAAAAAAACTATCGTTCATTATATCGCATTATTTCCATTACCCATAGGAGTTGATATATACTTAATACAGTATAAAGAAAACCCTTACGAAAAGGGTGCTAAACTGAAGGAGGGGAATTCGTTGAAGAAAAGTATCTTATTGCTTTCTCATAGTAAGAAGGTCACAGACGGCATCAAAGAGATGATTGAACAAATGCAACAAACCGATGACGTAGAAGTATTATCACTTGGCGGAATCGAAGAGGGAGAACTCGGTTCTGATCCGATGAAGATCGTTGATGCCGTCAATCAATCAGCCGATTCAGCTGCTTATTTTGTCTTTGCTGATCTTGGTAGCGCAGTGATGAATTCAGAATTGGCAAAAGATTTATTGGAGGAAGCCCAACAAAAAAACTACTACTTGGTGGATGCCCCCTTAGTAGAAGGAGCCTTTGCAGCTGCTATTACAGCAGGGACAACCGACAATATCGAACAAATCATAGAAGAAGCACGACAAGCAGGGAAGAAAGGGTGGATGTAAATTGAAAAAAATCATGAACGAACCTGGGGATATCGTAGAAGAAATGCTAGAAGGGATCGTAAAGAGTTATCCAGAGCTAGTACATCGTGTAGAAGATTCTCGTGTAATTGCGAAAAATCAGTTGAACGAACAAGTCGGGTTAGTTTCTGGAGGTGGTAGTGGACATGAACCAGCTCACGCAGGTTTTGTTGGAGATGGTATGTTAAGTGCAGCAGTTTTGGGGGATGTTTTTACCTCACCGACACCTGATCAAATCCAACTAGCGATCAAAGAAGCGGACCAAGGACAAGGTGTGTTATTGATCATCAAAAACTATACTGGAGATATATTGAATTTTGAAATGGCAAAAGAGTTAGCTGCTATGGATGAAATTGACGTCGAAGAAGTAGTGGTCGATGATGACATCGCGGTAGAAAACAGCACGTATACGGCAGGGAAGCGTGGCGTAGCGGGGACTATTCTTGTCCATAAGATTTTAGGAGATGCTGCCAAAAATGGCGCGAGCTTGACTCAACTGAAGGAATTAGGAGAGCGAGTGGTTGCTGCGACCAAAACAATTGGTGTCGCATTACGGGCTGCGACTGTCCCAGAAGTAGGGAAGCCTGGCTTTGACCTAAATGAAGACGAAATCGAATACGGTGTAGGGATTCATGGCGAACCAGGTTATCGTCGAGAAAAACTGCAACCCTCTAAATTGTTAGCGAAAGAGTTAGTCACGAAAATTTTGAGTGAATATACTGAAAAACCAAAAGAAGTCGGTGTCTTAGTGAATGGGATGGGTGGTACACCATTGATGGAACAATTTGTATTCATGAATGATGTGTTGACGTTGTTGAATGAAGAACAGGTGGATGTTACTTTCCATAAAGTCGGTGATTTGATGACTTCATTGGATATGCAGGGACTATCATTAACAATGGTTGACTTAACAGAAACCACTTGGAAAGAAGCTTTAACAAGTCACGTAGAAACGATTGCATGGTAAAGGATGATGAAAAAATGAAGTTGACGGTAAAAGAGATCCAAGCTTGGCTTAACCGCTTTGCTGAAGAGATCAAAGAGAAAAAAGCGTACCTAAGTGATTTAGATACCCCCATTGGCGATGGGGATCATGGGAATAATATGGGAAGAGGTGTGACAGCCTATGAAGCAGCTTTTCAACAGGAGGCACCTGACACTATCAGTGATACCTTCAAGATGTTTTCTATGGCAATGATTTCCAAAGTAGGAGGCGCCTCGGGTCCTCTTTACGGTTCTGCGTTTATGAATTTGATGAAAGCAACAAAAGGAGTAGAGCAGATCGATTCACAAGAACAATTAGGTGAGTTCATCCGTGAAGGAGCGAACGGCATCCAAGCAAGAGGAAAAGCGGAACAAGAAGATAAAACCATGTTAGATGTTTGGTTCCCTGTAGCTGAAGCACTAACCGCAGGGAATCTTACGAAAGAAGTAATTGAGCAGGCAAAAGAACACACAGCAGGATTAGTCGCGAAAAAAGGACGTGCTTCTTATTTAGGTGAACGTTCAATCGGACATATTGATCCTGGTGCGGCATCTAGTGCCATCTTGTTTACTACGTTATTAGAAATAATCGACGAAATATAAAAAAAGTTGGATAGAAGGATCTAACCTCGATAAATCAGGCGCGATCCACAGTGGTTTTAACCTTATGTGGATGACGCCTTTTTTAAAACCATTATTTTTTGGTCCGTCCTTTATCCTGTTTAAGGTGAGACAAGTGGTTGTTTGTTAGATATTCCCAATGCCACCGCCCAATTCTGGACGATTGATTTCATCAACCACTGAGACTGTTACCGTTTTTTCGACTCTTGGATCTTCTGTTACGCCAAATGTCACGGCAAATTCGCCAATTTTGTTTGCTTCAATCGAGGAATGCTTCACGTAAACATTTGCCTTTTGCCCAAGGAGAGTCACGGCATTTGCGCCGGTTGCTTGGATCAGTGAGAGGTCATCCGTTTGACCTAATTGGACAGTTGCATCGAATGCTTGCAAAAAGAATCTGGAAGGAACGTAGTTATCCGAAGTGACGGTAAGATTGACAGTTTTAGTAAATAAACTTGAGTCTCCTTTGAGACCGAATGTAACAGTGTAATTTCCTGGCTCAAACTTGATTGTGGAGTGTTTGATTTCTACAGGCAAGGAATGTCCTAAAATATCAGTTGCCTTGGCATCAGTCATGATGATCAACGTTTGTTCGTCCAATTGGTCGATCGAGACAGTAGCATCCGATGCGTCGACAAAGTAAAGATTTTCTTGCTCGTTCCCTGCGTCATTAGTAACTGTGACTTGGACTGTCTTACGGATCTTTGGTTCTTCTTTGATCCCTAAAACGATTTGATACGTACCAGGGGTATCATTCACTACATTTGATTTCTTGATCACAACATCTACTGGAGAGCCGCCAGAAGTCAGCGCTTGCGCATTTGTTGCTTGAAGGGTAGCTGCTTCATCTACTTGCCCCACCGGAACCGTTACATCCTCAGCAGTTAATTGATAAATACCATAAGTCGGACAGTCTTCAAGTTTATCGACGACAGTGACTGTGATCTCTTTTTCTACTGAAGACATGATGGTCGTGCCGATCGTTGCTTGATAGATGCCTGGAGTGTCTTGTACATTGGCTGACTTGATGATCGGAGGGACTTCTACGCCAATTGAATTTGTGATGCGGGCATGAGAGGCTGTTTGAGTTATTAACGTAACGACAATTATGTAATTAAAGAAAAAATGGTGCGTGCAATAAGAAGAACATTTTTCAACAGATTGAGCAATGGAATCAATAAAGGCTTCTTCAATTCAATCGATTTCCGCTTAGTTCAAGATTAAAAAACGATGTTATTTTTTGTCGTTCGAATGATCAAGAAAAATTTTTTTGTTGACAAAAAAAACAGTGCGTTCTAAGATAGGAGATAGATGAATAAGGAATTAGACGATGAATAAAACGAAGTAGTGGATAAAGCCAATGTTTCAGAAAGCTAGTGGTTGCTGTGAACTAGTACATGCTTTAGCGCGAATTACATTTTAGGAGTCTATGGCATGAAGCCACGCGACAGCGTTAAATGTTAGAGAGATATGTTTGGAAAACAAACATATAATTTGGGTGGTACCGCGAATTTTCGTCCCTTGACTTGATTGTCAAGGGATTTTTTTGTTGTCTGCCCGGTAATAAATGACATGCTGGCAGGGACCTGCTTTCATAAAAAAAGATATGGAGGGAAATGTTATGAATATTATTGATGAATTAACTTGGCGTGATGCCATTAACCAACAAACCAACGAAGAAAGACTTCGCGAGCTTGTTGAAGAAAAGAGTATCTCGCTTTACTGTGGTGTCGATCCAACAGGAGATTCGATGCATATTGGGCATTTGATCCCGTTCATGATGATGAAAAGATTCCAATTAGCAGGGCATCATCCATACATCCTGATTGGTGGAGGAACTGGAACGATCGGTGATCCAAGTGGACGGACAAGCGAACGTGTTTTACAAACGATGGAACAAGTCCAACATAATGTGGATGCATTATCGAACCAAATGCGCAAACTTTTTGGGAAAGATGCCAATATTACATTTGTGAACAACTATGACTGGTTATCAAATATTTCTTTATTAGAATTTTTAAGAGACTACGGAAAAAACTTCAACATCAATACGATGTTAGCGAAAGATATCGTGGCAAGTCGTTTGGAAGTCGGAATTTCATTTACCGAATTTACTTACCAAATCTTGCAATCGATCGACTTCTTGCACTTACACAGAACATACGATGTGCAATTACAGATCGGTGGAGCTGACCAATGGGGAAACATCACTGCTGGTTTAGATCTGATCCGTAAATTGGAAGGACCAGAAGCGGAAGCCTTTGGGTTGACGATCCCATTAATGCTAAAAGCAGATGGAACAAAGTTCGGAAAAACTGCCGGTGGTGCAATCTGGCTAGACCCTGAAAAAACATCCCCTTACGAATTCTACCAATTCTGGTTGAATCAAGATGATCGGGATGTTGTGAAATACTTGAAATTCTTTACTTTCTTATCACAAGAAGAAATCAATGAATTAGCGAAAAAAGTGGAGACAGAACCTGAAAAACGTGAAGCACAACGCCGTTTGGCAGAAGAAGTGACACGTTTTGTCCACAGCGAAGAAGACTTACAAGAAGCGCAAAAAATCACAGCTGCATTGTTCTCTGGAAATATCAAAGAACTAAATGCGTCAGAAATCGAACAAGGCTTTGGAAACATGCCGAATGTAGAGATTTCAAGTATCCCTGAAAATATCGTGGAACTACTTGTTTCCACAAAAATCGAGCCATCAAAACGTCAAGCGCGTGAAGATGTGTCGAACGGAGCTATAAGTATTAACGGTGATCGCGTAACCGATTTAAATTTTGTCATTGATCCAGCTACAGAATTTGATGGTAAATTCGTAGTGATCAGAAAAGGGAAAAAACGCTACTTTTTGGCCAAAGTAGTTGATTAGAATTTAGTAATTTTTTACCTTGTAAAAGGTCTATTCCATTACAAAATTCCAATTTTTGAAACTTATCCTAATAGTTACGCCGGTTGTCGTTAATACAATCATGAGGAGAGAATTTACATTTGTAAATTCCCTCCTTTTTTTAATTTTTATCAATTGTACCAACAATTCAAACAATTAAAAACATTAAAATGAAATGAGAAAAATAGGAAAAGTGATATTTACAGAAATAAAAAACAGGTGTAATCTAAGCCTCGACAAAATTTAAAAAATTATTTTAGGAGGGTTTCTAAATGGAATCAAAGGTAAATGATTTAAATTTGAATGCACTATTCATTGGAGACAAAGCAGAGAATGGCCAAATCTATAAAGCTTTGTTAAATGAATTAGTGGACGAGCACTTAGGATGGCGTCAAAATTATATGCCACAAGATATGCCGATCATTACGCCGGAAGAAAAAAGCAGTGAAAGCTTCGCGCACACGATCAATAAAACAAAAGACGTGTTAGCTGAAATCTCTACGCGGATGCGTACACACTCTGTCCCATGGCATAATGCAGGTCGTTATTGGGGTCATATGAACTCTGAAACATTGATGCCATCATTATTAGCCTATAATTTTGCGATGCTATGGAATGGAAATAACGTCGCATATGAATCTTCTCCAGCAACAAGTCAAATGGAAGAAGAAGTCGGAATGGAATTTGCTACATTGATGGGGTACAAAAATGGCTGGGGCCATATCGTTGCAGATGGCTCATTAGCAAATTTAGAAGGTCTTTGGTATGCGCGCAACATCAAATCATTGCCACTTGCAATGAAAGAAGTGGCACCTGAATTGGTTTCAGGTCAAACAGATTGGGAATTGATGAATCTTTCAACTCGGGAAATCATTGATCTGTTAGATCAAGTGCCAGAAAAAATCGATGAGATCAAAGCACATTCTGCACGCAGTGGAAAACATCTTCAACAATTAGGTAAATGGTTAGTCCCACAAACAAAACACTATTCATGGTTGAAAGCAGCAGACATCATTGGTGTCGGACTAGATCAAGTGATTCCAGTGCCTGTGGATCACAACTACCGCATGGACATCAAGGAACTTGAAACAATCATTCGTGAATTGGCTGCTGAACAAACACCGGTTTTAGGTGTCGTTGGTGTCGTTGGTTCTACTGAAGAAGGGGCAATCGATGAAATCGATAAAATCGTTGAATTACGTCGCAAGCTAGAAAAAGAAGGCATTTATTTCTACCTACACGTAGATGCAGCTTATGGTGGTTACGGACGTGCGATCTTCCTTGATGAGAACAATGAATTCATCCCATTTGATCAATTAAAAGAAGTACACGCAAAACATCATGTCTTCACAGAAAATAAAGATTATCTTTTAGAAGAAGTACACCGTGCATATCAAGCAATTGAAGAAGCAGAATCAGTGACGATTGATCCACATAAAATGGGCTATGTTCCTTACTCTGCTGGAGGTATCGTGATCCAAGACATTCGTATGCGTGATGTGATCTCTTACTTTGCAACCTATGTATTTGAAAAAGGAGCAGATATCCCAGCATTGCTTGGTGCCTATATTTTGGAAGGATCAAAAGCCGGAGCAACTGCCGCAAGTGTTTGGGCAGCGCATCACGTACTACCGCTTAATGTGACTGGTTATGGTAAATTGATGGGAGCATCGATTGAAGGCGCACATCGTTTCTTCCACTTCTTGAACAATTTAACCTTCAAAGTGGGCGATAAAGAAATCGAAGTTCATCCATTGACTTATCCAGATTTCAATATGGTTGATTATGTATTCAAAGAAAAAGGGAATGACGATCTGGTAGCGATGAATCAGTTGAACCATGATGTGTATGACTATTCTTCTTATGTCAAAGGAAGCATCTATGGCAATGAATTCTTGACATCTCATACAGACTTTGCAATTCCAGATTATGGCAATAGCCCACTTCAATTTGTAAAACAATTAGGATTTACAGAGGAAGAATGGGAACGTGCTGGAAAAGTCACAGTCTTACGTGCCAGTGTCATGACGCCGTATATGAATAAAGCAGAACATTTTGAAGAATATGCAGAAAAAATCAAAGCAGCGCTTCAAAGTAAATTAGAAAAAATCTATGCAGATCAGTTAGTGGCAAACGAAACAAAATAAACGTAAATATTATGATGAGTGAAGAGAAAGCAAGTAGAATGAGCGCTCATTTCTCGTTCGAAACGAATAAAGAATGAGCCTCCTTTCTCTTATCAAATCTTTCATGTTGGAGTGCCTTTGAAGCTTGATGATCCAAGCAAAAAATACTCAAAGCACAAGTTGACCATACGTTTGCTTTTATTTGCTGTTAATGAAAAGTTTCAAAGACACGCCTATTTATTTCTTAATAAGGAGAGTGTCAAAATTGAGTAAAGCTCAAGTAAGTAAAATGGGGCTAGGGACATTCATTGGTTTGACCATGGCGCTATGTGCCACTGTTCGTAGTATCCCAACATTGTCAGCTGTTGGTTGGACATTGATTTTTTACACGATTTTTGCCGTCTTGTTTTTTGCTGGACCCATTTCAATGATTTCTGGTGAATTATCAACGATGCTGCCGCAAGAAGGAGGCCCGCAACTTTGGGTCAAAACAGCTCTAGGTAGTAAATGGGGATTTGTCGTTGCATGGTTGCTTTGGGTGCAAATGTTCCCAGGAATGGTCATGGTCGCTTCTACCTTAGGTCCATTGTTAGGGAATACGTTTGGGAACGCCGCTCTTGGCAACAATCACTACTTCGTTTTAGGGTGTATCTTGGTCATTTACTGGATCATTACCTTGCTCAACTTGAAGTTTGACATGGCGAAAGTTGGTGGGAATATTGGTGTTTGGTTGGGTGTTTATATTCCTGTGGTGATCATGTTTGTTTTGGGGATATTAGCGTTTTTCAAAGTGGGACTTGTTTCAAACGGCTATTTGGGGGATTTTTCATGGTCGAAAGCATTGCCTGATCTACAACACAGTGATTCATTGAAATATTTGGCAGGGATCACATTTATTTTTGTGGGAATCGAAATGAGCTCAGTGTATATGCCTCGTTTGAAAGATGCAACGAAGAACTATACTAAAGGGGTCTTTATTGCATTGATCGGACTAGTTTTATTGAATGTCATCAACGCCTTGTTTGTTGCAAATGTCGTACCAGAAGGAAGAATGGAATTGGCAAACATCACACAACCAGTATTGATCTATTGTGATATTTTAGGATTGCCAACGATCATCGGTAATATCTTCAGCTTTATGGTCTTTATTGGTGTGTTATTACAATTGTCTGCTTGGGTAACTGGACCTTCTAAAACGATCATCCAAGTAGCACGTGAAGGATTCTTGCCACCAAAATTTGGCTTCCATAAAGAAAATGAATATGGTGTTTCAAGAAATGTGGTATTGACGCAATCAGTAGTTATTTCCCTCTTTGCGTTACTTTATGGCGTCATGGATGATGTAAGTGCGGTCTTTCTTACATTGACGAATGCAACAACAGTGATTTATTGCATCGTATATCTCTTGATCGCCATATCTTTAGTGAAAATGAGAAATAGCCATCCAGAATTGCCTCGTCCTTATCGAATCGGTAAAAAAGGAAATGGCTTTGCGTGGCTGGTTAGCTGTATGCTGATGTTGGCAATTATCGCCGTTGTTGTTTCAACGTTAGGAACTTCAACATTAGCGGATGCATTGCTTGTTGCGGTCATCGCAATCGTGATGTTCGTTATTCCGCTGATCATCAATCGCGTGAAGAAAGCAACTTGGTTGACTGAAGTTGAAGCAGACTTAAAAGAATAGTGGGGGGACTCCCTCTTAGAGAATATAAAACAACGAGGTTGTGACAGAAGTGTTCAGCTCCGAGAAATAAGCGTGAAACCCCGAAAATTGTTCTTCAAATTTTTGGGGTTTCACGCTTATTTCTGAAGGAGTTACTTCTGGAACACCGTTTATTCGGTTCTAGGGGATGCAAGATAACTCATATCCTGGGCTCGTTGTTTTTCTTAAAAAATCAAGAGCAAAAAATAGAGTCGTCTCAACTTTTGGCGAAGTAGACGTGCTCTAATGCTCTATCGATGCTATCTGCTTTGAACGGACTACATGGGGCATGTTAATGCATGCCTCTTTAACCACATTTTAAGAGATTTTTAGAAAGAATAGAAGAGATTTCTTTTTTTGCTTATTTCTAGTTAAATACAAATGTGGACTTATCGTTAGTGGATCAGTTGATTACTAGTAAAATAAATAGCAAAGTATCTTTTGTCCGAAGACAAGATGCTTTGCTATTTTTGTTTGCTTTGCCTAGGAATGGATGCCCTATTCTTCTTTCAATGGAACGACCGTTTCGCGTTTGATCAAACGATGGGGGATCACTAAACGTACACCATTGCTAACTTCTTCATGGATCAGTTCTTGTAATTTTTGCATCGCGACTCGACCTAACTCAGAGATATCGATGTCGATACTTGTTAAGTAAGGATGCATCAATGTAGAAAAAATCGAGTTATTGAAGCTGATCATCGAAAGGGTTTCCGGGATGATATAGCCATACATTTGGGCGAGTTGCATCGTGCGTAAAGCAAAAATATCATCGATAACAACTAGCGCTGTCGCTTCAGCTTTTTTTAAGATCGTGTCAAAATCCAAGTAATCTTCAGCCTGTTCCAAGGTCACACTTGGATGGGCGTTCAGTCCTGCTAACATCATCGCTTTTTGATAACCGAAATAGCGTTCAAAGTATAAACTTTCATGTGTTGTATTGGTCACGAAAAGAATATTTTTATGGCCATTATCGATCAAAAATTCGGTGGCTTGCTTTCCTAACAGTTGATTGTCGTTATCAATGTAGATGATTTCGTTCTCATGATGGTATGGTTGTCCGATCAGTGTGAACGGAATCTGTTGTTCATAAAGATAATCGATGACTGGATCGTCACTATCGGAGTAGACTAGGATAAAACCATCAACTTGTTTTTGTAAATGCATCCGCTGAACGTTCTCTAATAAGACGTCGAAACTTTTTGCGGTAGCAATAGCTGTTGTCACACCGTGATGTCGTGCTTCTTCGTTGATTGCTTCCATGATTTCTAAATAAAACGGGTTGCCAAGACGCTCTTTGGAATCGAGTGGTGGAAGAATGACACCTACAGCGCTTGATACACGTTTACCAAGATTTCTCGCTGTGATATTGGGGACATATCCTAGTTCATCCATGATTTTTCGTACTTTCTTTTTCGTTGTTTCGGAAATACTTGGATGGTCGTTGATCACGCGAGAAACAGTAGATGTCGCTACGCCTGCTTTTTTTGCAACATCTTTCACTGTAATTGCCATAAGTTAAATCACCTTTCTTTTTCATCGTCCATCGTCTTGTTGAAACCAAGTTAAATAAAACTGGTTAAGTGAATGTACTAAATTCATAAGTTGTTTGGCTGACACGTTCTTGTCCAGGGCGTAGCGTAATCGAGCCAAACTCCGGGAAATGAACGATATCTGGTATTTCTTGTGGTTCGATCGCTAAGCCAAAATGAGAATGCATGTTTTGACCGTTGATCTGTAAATCTGCATCGAACCCAGTTGTAGAAAATAATACCATACTTTTGTTCGTAGTTGCTATATTCATTTGGCGACCGGAAGCTTCTTCTGATAAAGTTAAGCTATTTTTGGTGAGTTTAGGCGTATTTAATAAAAAAACGTCATCAAGACCTGAAGGATACTTGGATAAAATCTCTGTCAGTGTATTTGGTTCTTGAAAATTGATGGGTAAGTCCGCTTTGTCTAGTGTTTCCCCTGTAGGTAATTTGTCATGATCCAAAAGTAACAAGCTATCTAATTGAATCTGGAGTTGATGGGAATCAATATCACGTTTTCCATTTCCAGATAGATTGAAATAGGCATGGTTTGTCGGGTTGCAAATCGTTTCTACTACACTGTTAGCTTTAGTGATCATCACTAGTCTATTTCCTTCTAATTGATAGGTCACAGTCGCGGTGATTGGTCCAGGATAACCTGAAAATGTATCTTTTAAATAAAAGACGACACCCACTGCTTGAGGTGATTTGAATACTTCTACCTCCCAAAACTGAAAGGACCAGCCGTTTGTTCCGCCGTGGATATGATGGTTGCCATTATTTTTTTCTAGTTGGTGAGGGCCCCATTCACCATTTCTGATCCTACCTGCCACTGGACCAACCGTTGCACCGAAAAAACTATAATCAGATAAAACATCTTGAAGATTGTCGTAAGAGAGTAAGATATTTTCCATTTGTCCAAATCTATCTGCTGTGAATATTTGATGCAAGCGAGCGCCATAATTGAGAAGAACGACTTCTAGCTCGTCGTTCTTCAATGTGATTTTTTTTAGATTTGTTTGTTTGATGGGGAGGACAGAGATGCTTGGTTCAGACATCTTTGCGCCAAACGTGTTGTAGATAGTCGAGTGTTAACGAAGACGTATCAGCGACGATCGGAATGTCCTCCCCAAGATCTTCCTTGCGTCCAACTCCTACAGGATAAGCACCACTTGCGATGATCGCTTGGATGCCTGCTTTTGCATCTTCAATACCTAAACAATCAGTCGCCTCGAATCCGATTTCTTTGGCTGCTAATAAAAAGATATCAGGGGCGGGTTTGCCACTTGCTACTTTGCTAGGATCAGCAATCGCATCAAAGTAATCTGTTAGTTGCATTTTATCTAGTAATAATGGTCCGTTTTTACTAGCAGAAGCCAAGGCGATCTTGATGCCAGCTTTCTTTAATTCTGTTAATAAAGGAACAATACCCGGAAATACGTCTGTTGGCGTGATTTCTTGGATCATTTCTAGATAATACTCATTTTTACGTTTAGCTAAAGCAGCGAATTCTTCGTTTGAAAAGTCATTTTCTTTCTTGCCATAAGCAAGAAGCAATGTTAATGAATCTTCTCGGCTGACTCCTTTTAATTGTTCGTTGAAATTTCGGTCGATTGAAATCCCGATTTCTTCACCAAGTTTTTTCCAGGCGCGATAATGGAATTCTGCTGTGTCGGTGATGACACCGTCTAAATCAAATAGGACACCTTTAAACATGTGCATCGTCCTTTCTTAATGGAATCGTCAATTGATCTGTTAGCTCTTGTGCTTGTCCATACACAGTCAATTCCAGTGCCTCACCATTCAGTAATGTAAAGGTGACTTGTTCATCAGAAACAGCGATGAAAATCAAGCGACCGCGGTAATTGATATGGAAAGAATAGGCATTCCATGTGTTTGGTAAAAATGGTGCAAAAGATAATTCGCCATGGGCGGTTTTCATTTGTGCAAAACCTTGAACGATCGCTAGCCAACTACCTGTCATTGACGTGATGTGCAAACCATCTTCCGTATCATTGTTATAGTTATCCAAATCTAAGCGAGCAGTACGTTGGTACATTTCGACCGCTTTTTCTTCCAAGCCAAGTTCAGCAGCTAAAATCGCGTGGATACTTGGAGAAAGAGAAGATTCGTGAACGGTCATCGGCTCATAGAAATCAAAGTTCCGCTGTTTTTCTTCTTTGGTAAATTCTTCATTGAAGAAATAGATGCCTTGTAACACATCCGCTTGTTTAATGAAGCAAGAACGCAAGATCTTATCCCAAGACCATTTTTGGTTCAATGGCAATTCGCTAAGTGGTAAATCCGAAACTGGCATCAAATCTTTGTCTAGGAATGTATCATGTTGGACAAAAATTCCTTGTTCCTCATCGATCGGGTAGTACATGTTTTCGACAATATCTGCCCATTTTGCTAATTCTTCTTCGCTGATTTCAATTGTTGTTTCTTCTTTGAACGCTAAATAATTTTCACGAGTATAACGAAGGACCCAAGCAGCAATCGTGTTCGTGTACCAATTGTTATTGATATTGTTTTCGTATTCATTCGGACCAGTCACACCGTGGATCATATACTTGTTTTGACGTTTGGAGTAATGGACACGATCCGCCCAGAAACGAGCAATCTCAGCCAATACTTCAAGTCCTTCATTTTTCAGATAAGAGGTATCGCCGGTATAATTTGTATAATTGTAGATCGCGTAAGCAATCGCACCGTTACGATGGATCTCTTCAAAGGTGATTTCCCACTCATTGTGGCACTCGACACCTGTAAAGGTCACCATTGGATAAAGCGCGCCTTTCAATCCTTGTTGTTGGGCATTGTGGATGGCTTGTGGTAACTGATTGTGACGGTATTTCAATAAATTTTTTGTGACTTCTGGGTCAGCTAATGCTAGATATAATGGCACGGCGTAAGCTTCTGTGTCCCAGTATGTCGCACCACCGTATTTTTCGCCAGTGAAGCCTTTTGGTCCAATGTTCAACCGTTCGTCTTCTCCGTAATAAGTAGAGAACAATTGGAAAAGATTGAAACGGATGCCTTGTTGCGCTTCATCGTCGCCTTCGATCACTACGTCAGCCAATTCCCAACGTTTTGCCCAAGCAGTCGTTTGTTCTTTTTTGGCTTCATCATAATGAGTAGTTAACTGATCAAATTCATCCATAAGTGTTGCCACTTGTTGTGCTTCAGGGATATCACGACTTGTCAAAACCAAGACTTCTTTATCCACGACCACAGGATCATTTGGTGTTAGATCATACGAGAATACACCTTGTAACGCTAATGTTTGTTCTTCAAATATAGGTGTTGTTTCTTTGCCGTTGATAAAATGACGCATGCCTGCAGTGACGGTGAATTGCTCAATGTCAAATGCATTAGGAATGGTCTTCGTTGTCAAATAACCGATCGAGTCTTTTATGCCACGGTCGGTCTGATTCCAGAAATGCTCATCGTAGTTACTATCTTCATTTTGGACATTTCCATCCAGTTTCGAAACAAATTTTACAGTGGCAGAGCCGGCGATCAATTCAACCTTTACACGAATATAAGCCGCTTCGCTTTTAACAATACTCAAGAAACGTTCAAATGAGAAACGGACTTTATTTGTAGCTGTCGTAATCGTAAACTGACGAGACAAGACCCCGTTTTTCATATCTAATTCCCAAGAGAAATCTTCTGGATCTAGTGAAGCTAAGTCAATCAATTGGTCGTTGATGTAAATATCCATTGCAATAAAGTTGACTGCATTGATGACTTTTCCAAAGTATTCAGGATAGCCGTTTTTCCACCAACCTACAAGAGTTTTGTCAGGGTACCAGATACCGGCTAAATAAGTGCCTTGGTGATGATCGCCAGAGTACGTTTCTTCGAAGTTTCCACGCATTCCCATGTAGCCGTTCCCAATACTTGTCAATGACTCTTGTAAACGTAAGTTTTCTTTATCTAATGTTGTTGTGCTGATTTTCCAAGGGTCGATCTGGAATAAGCGTTTGATTTGTTTCATGATTCTCCTCCTAAATGTTTCATTTCTTAGGTTTATAATAAACGCAACCGGTTGCGTCAGTCAATAGTAAACTGATAAATACTCAATCTTTTTTATTGGCGAACACTTCGCAAGGGGATAGAAAGCATCATTGCCCTAATATTTCTTTATAGTTCTTATTATATTAGCTGTATCATACTTTTGGATAAAAAAATAAATAAAATAAAAATAAAGCATTTACAAAAAAAGGAATTACCTCTATAATACGGATTAACGAAACCGATTGCGTAAAGGAGAGATAGAAATTGAAGAAAATGTTTAGTTTTGATTTTTGGCAGAAATTTGGAAAGGCTTTAATGGTCGTTGTAGCAGTTATGCCAGCTGCTGGTTTAATGATCAGTATCGGGAAATCGATCCCATTGATCAACCCGAACATGGCAGCACTTGTCACTACGGGTGGCGTTCTTGAAAGTATTGGTTGGGCAATTATTGGGAACTTGCATTTATTATTTGCATTAGCGATAGGTGGTAGTTGGGCAAAAGAACGAGCAGGTGGTGCATTCGCTGCCGGAATCTCGTTTGTTTTGATCAATCGGATCACAGGAGCAATCTTCGGGGTCACAACAGAGATGTTAGCAAACGAAGACGCCTTCACACATACGTTGTTCGGTACACGAATCATGGTGAAAGGATTCTTTACGAGTGTCTTAGAAGCTCCTGCATTGAACATGGGGGTATTCGTAGGGATCATCGCTGGGTTCGTCGGTGCGATGGCTTATAACAAATACTATAACTACCGTAAATTACCAGATGCACTTTCTTTCTTTAATGGGAAACGATTTGTTCCTTTTGTAGTGATTCTTTGGTCAACGATCGTAGCTCTTATTTTGGCAGCAGTTTGGCCAGCTATTCAAGCAGGAATCAACAACTTTGGTTTATGGATTGCACAATCGCAAGATAGCGCACCAATTTTAGCACCATTTTTATATGGAACATTAGAACGGTTATTACTACCTTTTGGTTTACACCACATGTTGACGATTCCAATCAACTATACGCAATTAGGTGGAACATATGAGATTTTATCTGGCGCACAAGCCGGTACACAAGTATTTGGTCAAGATCCACTATGGTTAGCTTGGGCAACTGACTTAGTGAACCTGCGAGGTGCAGGAGACATGGCACAGTATGAATTCGTCTTGAACAATTGGACACCGGCACGTTTCAAAGTCGGTCAAATGATTGGTTCTTCTGGTATTTTGATGGGGATGGCGCTTGCGATGTATCGCAATGTCGATCCAGACAAAAAAGCAAAATACAAATCCATGTATTTCTCAGCTGCTTTAGCTGTCTTTTTAACAGGGGTAACAGAACCACTAGAATTTATGTTTATGTTTGCGGCAGTTCCACTGTATGCAATCTATGCAGTGATCCAAGGAGCAGCTTTTGCGATGGCGGATATCTTACCGTTGCGTGTCCACTCCTTCGGGAATATCGAATTATTGACGCGAACACCATTAGGGATCAAAGCAGGACTTGGCGGCGATTTGATCAACTTCGTCATCTGTGTCATTCTCTTTGGCGTAGTCACTTATTTCTTAGCAAACTTCTTGATCAAGAAATTCAACTTTGCGACACCAGGACGTAACGGGAACTATGATAGTGACAGTGAAGAAACAACAACTGGCACGACAACAGGAGCGGCGGATCAACAAATTATCCAAATCATCCATTTATTAGGTGGAAAAGAAAATATCAAAGACGTGGATGCTTGTATGACGCGTTTACGTGTAACAGTGGCAGATCGAGGTAGAGTTGGTTCAGAAGACGCGTGGAAACGTGCTGGCGCAATGGGCTTGATCGTCAAAGACAATGGTGTCCAAGCAGTTTATGGGCCAAAAGCAGATGTGTTAAAATCAGATATTGAAGATTTGTTGCAATCAGGCGCAGATATTCCTGAACCACAAATCAAAGAAGTCGTGATGGAAAAAGAAACAGCGACAGCAGCATTAGGGATCGAAAAAGAATTGTACGCAGTAGCCAAAGGAGAAGTGATTGCTTTAGCAGCGGTCAATGATCCAGTATTCTCACAAAAAATGATGGGTGACGGTTTTGCAGTCATTCCTGAAACAGATACGATCACTGCTCCAGTAGCGGGTAAAATCGTTAGCGTATTCCCAACGAAACACGCCATCGGGATGGAAACAGCTGAAGGCGCAGAAGTACTGATCCACATGGGAATCGATACTGTCCAAATGGCGCAACCCGCATTTGAAGTATCTGTGAAAGAAGGACAAGAAGTCACACCAGGCATGCCGATTGCACGCATGGATCTTGCAAAAGTCAAAGAACAAGGAAAAGATACAACGATCATGGTTGTTTTCACGGATGATAAAGTGAAAGAAATTGCGATCACTACACTTGGTTCTGTTGAAATGGGTACAGAAATCGGAAAAATCAAGCTATAATAAATAAAAGAAGTGATCAGAGATTGTGACGAAAAAGCGAGACGATTGAGGAGAGATTTCTTCAATAATCAGCGCTGACGTAACAGTCTCTGATTTTTATGTAAAAATAGAAAAGAGGTTCCAAAAAAATGAAAATAATGACGTTGAATACACATAGTTGGTTGGAAGAAGAACCAGTAACTAAACTACAAGACCTTGCAGACAAGATTTTAACTGAGCGCTATGATGTCATTGCTTTGCAAGAGGTCAATCAACTGATTGAAACAAAGATCGTAAATGAACAAGAGCTAGTCGGTTTTTGTCCAGTAACGAATCAGACCCCAATCCACAAAGATAATTTCGCTTATTGCTTGATCCGACGACTGGCAGAAGCAGGAGAATCCTATTTTTGGAGTTGGGAAATGAGTCATATTGGTTATGACAAGTATGAAGAAGGAAACGCTATTTTATCAAAGGCTCCTTTGGATAGTCGGGCATACATAGTGTCTGAAACAAAAGAAAAAGAAAACTACCGTACCCGCATGGTCCTTGTTGCCAAAACAGTTATTGACAATCAACCAATCGTTGTCGCAAGCTGTCATTTCTCTTGGTGGTCAGATATAGAAACGGGCTTTGCCTACGAGTGGCAATTCTTACAGAAAGAACTCCTAACTTATCAAATACCTTGCTTGTTGATGGGTGATTTTAATAATCCAGTAGGTGAGGAAGGGTATCGCTTAGTTAATGAAGATAACCAATTGAACATCAAAGATTCATATGTTTTAGCCGAACAAAAATCTGAAGAAGCCACGATCGAGAAAAAAATCGATGGCTGGGAAAACAATACAGAAGCACTGCGAATCGACTATATTTTCGTTCCGACTGAGAGTAAAGTCAGTACGTATACGCGCGTCTTTGATGGGACGAATGGCCCGGTCGTTAGTGATCATTTTGGAGTGTCTGTAGAAATGGATCTATAAGATAGGTGCTTTTTGCCGTAGTTGGATTCACTCAAATAAGTTTGATGAGGAGAAAGATTGGATTGATCAAGATAAAGCGAACGAATAAGAGCTGACAAGTCATAGGATTTTTCATACCCACTTACTTACGTTTCATATAACGATTAACCAAGAGAATGTCTGCTGAGAAAGGATAAATTATCTACTCTCAAATTTATAAGAATAAGCGAGGCTATGACAGTCAATCTGTCATAGCCTCGCTTATTCTTATACATATATGATAGATGTTACGTATAATCTAAAAAAATGATAGCCTAGCTGATTTTCACATTTTTTTCTTTTCTAAAATTAAACTTTTGTGAAAGATAGATGCCTAAAAAGGATAGCCAACCGGCAATAGTCGCAGCAACAACGAAGTAGAAATAGACGGGAAGGTCGTAATAGAGAATGATCTCGTTGATGCCATTATGCTGTTTGACGATCGGTGTCCCGATATCGGTCAATTCAAAATCCGTCAATTTCTGTCCATTTTGCATCAAGACGGTTCGATCATACACGATAACTGGCACATGAACAGTCGGTTCACCGGTATTTTTCCATTTGATACTCAACCGACCATCAGGATGTGATTTAATGAATGTTGTTTCATTTTCCAGGATTTCTTCATTGTATCGATCGTATTTATTTGCCTTTGTTTGTTTATAGATCGGCAAATAATCTGGCGTAGTTTTCTGGAAAACAAATAAACTTTTGGACATATCACGACTGTAGAAGGTTTTTCTTGCTTCATCAGGTGTATCGAACAAATACGTATGACGACTGACGAAGGTTTCATCTTCCCATTTATTGAGGTGACGGTATAAGTTTTGGATGGTCTGAACAGAACTGATCAGGATCAGTAAGGTCGCAGCTATCCGTAACCAGGTTTTGTTTTCCCAACGATTGGCGACGATTGCAAAGTAAAGTAAGAAAAGCAAGGTAAATGGGACAAAGAAACGAAATGGAAACTGAATCAAGCTAATAAATGGCACTTCGTTTTCAACTAATGTATTCCAAGGGATCAGGCTGGTTGAAAGTAAGAAGAACACAACACTTGTGCGTAACAAAAGTTTTGGAAACAGTTCTTCTCTTTTTCGGAACAATAAGAAACATAAAAATCCAGCAAATAAAACGACAGGTAGGATTTTCGGATAATTCAACCAGTAACTTCCCTCAAGATTGATTGATTTCTCTGTCATGCGTCGATTGACGAAAGGTGGAAGAATCTCATTCCCACTGTAAACCATCGCCATACCTACCCAGATGTTTGCCGTTAGGATAAAGTAAAGCAAAATTGATTTCCCTAATTGTAAAAGAGCTTTTCCCTTGTTGGTTTGTGTGAAGAAATAATACCCATAAAAAGGAATATACATCAATACTAGCATCACAGAAGATAGCAGATGGATCTGCGTCATCAATGCAATCGCTGCAGTTACTTTAAGTACAGGGAATTTTTTATGCACGATGAAATCAACGAGCGGGATCATACATAAAGGATAAAATACTGTTCCCCAGCTCGTAAAACCTTGATTAACAGCCCAATATTGGATCGAATAGGTCGTCATGAACAGGACTGAAACCGGTACACTTACCCATTCACGTACTTTTACATAACGCAACAAAGTCAACATGGACCAACCTGCGATAAGGAAGAGGATAAAATTCGATAAAATCTGGTAATGATACCAACTTCTAGCAACGAGTACGATCAACCCTTGAAAGTATGAGAATAAGGGACCGTAGATTGCATTGACGATCCGACCGCTTTGTTGAAAGCCATACATCGATGGGAAGTAGTGTAAGTCTCCGTGAATAATTTGTTGGGCTGCATCATAAAAACGATTGTAATGAAATGGCGCATCAGCCCCGATGATCAATTTGTGTGATAATATATTTGGCAATACGAAAATAATTGCGAAAATAAAAATCAAAAAATATGGTCTATATTTTTTCAACTGTTTGGCTCCTTTTCATATAATAACTAAACTTATCATAAAGGTTAATGAAAAGAGAGGCAAGGAATTAGAAAAAAATTGAAAATAACATGAAATTATTTATGTAAATCATAAAGAAATCAATTGGAAAAGTTAAATGACCACATTTATTTACAATAAAATAAAGGGTAGAAACAAAAGCCTCCGTTTATAATGATCAAAAAGCCACTGGTCTTCATCAATTGAAGGAGTGGCTTTTGATTTTATACGAGTGAGGTAGAGTGATTATTTATTGATACGACGGTAGTTTTCATCGAAGTAACGACCTTCACGAATGTCTTTTGGCATTCCTTCATAAGGTTCTTCGCTAATTACATCTTCATTATCAACACCCGCATCACCCATATAAGTAATTGTCGCAAATTCTGGAACGACTAGTTTTGGATATGTTTCATATTTTTCACGAGCAGCTTCCATTTCCGCAATATGTTCGTTTTGGAAAGTGACAGTGATCTCTGGATGTTCTTCGACCCATTTAGGGAAGAAAATCGTGCCATGGAGTTTTTTCTCATTTGGCATAAAGTCTAAAGCAACGTCTGTACCAGTTGGTTCAGTCCAAGTGATTTTAAAAACACCATCTGTTAATTTTACAATATCTGCTTTTTGATCTTTGACCCAACGCCCTTTGACCATTCCGCCATGAATACGATAGTCAACGGTGTGGTCATTTTTTGCATACCATTCATATTCCCAACCATTATCATACGTATAGATAAAGTGAGTTCCAATAAAATCTTCTAAGTTTTTGAATTGTTTCATGTAAAACATCTCCCTTTAAATTAAAACATGTAATAATTTACATGTTTTTGATTACGTGATTATGATAGAATGATTTTGAGAGAATGTCAAGGAGGAAATTTTGATGGCTAGAAAAAATACATTACGCTATATATTACTGGGATTACTGAGCAAAAAAAATCAAACGGGGTATGAATTGAATCAAGCATTCAAAAATGAAATCGGTGAATTCTGGCAGGCAAAGCATAGTCAGATCTATCCTGAACTGGCCAAAATGGAAGAACTAGGAATCATCAAACATGAAGTAGGAATCACTGGAGTCAAGCTAGAAAAGAAAATTTATCAGTTGACTGAAGAAGGGCGTGTTTTGTTAAACGAATGGATCCATACCTCGCCAAATGAACTTCCAGTCAATCGAGACGAATTTGTCTTGAAACTTTATTTTGTGAAAGATATCAATGATCCAACATGGATTGAGATTCTTGAACAGCAAAAGGAGCTTCATGAAGAAAAAAGACAGCATTTATTCGCCCGACAACAAGTGATTTTCCCGACAGAAAAAGACCAACATGAAAATTATGGTCATTATCTGATCTTGTCTCACGCAATCAATCGAGAAACCGAATATATCAATTGGTTGACACAAGTATTGGAACAAGAAATAAGAAAATAAATGGAAAGTTTATGACAAACAACTTAAAAAGGCGACAACCACAAAAATTTGAAAAACAATTTTCGTGGATGGCGCCTTATTTCTCGAGGCTGAACACTTCTGTCTAGACCTCGTGGTGGCTTTTTTATTTAACTGTAGCAAGTCGGCTACAAGTTCTAATGGAGTAAAAAAAAACTGCGATCTTTTCTTATTTTTCCAGTACTTTTTTAGGATCGATCGTTTCATCTGCTGGAAGGATCTTATAAGATAGTTCATCCGTTTCTTCGTCATGAATAATACATAGCTGTTCCAGATCATTGAAGTCGCCAATTAAAAGGAGTGTATAACGTTCATCAATCAATTGGATGTCTTTGATGGACTTTGAGAAAACTTTTCGGACATGGTGCATTTTGTTTAAACGTTCCTGAGCTTTTTCAGCGGCTTTGGTCAACGTGTACCCTTCATCTAAAAATTTCTTGATGATCTCAACTTTGACCACTGTCGGTAATCGGTATTTTCTTGAACAATTCGCGTCAGCAGTAACGGATTGGATAAAGCCTTTTTGTTCCCAGTATCTCAATTGTCGTGGTGAAACTCCGACGATCTCACTCAATTCACTAATGCCTACTAATAAATGGTCATTTTCCAATAATTGTTTAAGTGAAGCTCCCACCATTCGTCACACTCCTTTGTTGGTCGTTCCCTTAATTATACTTTTGTTGACTATCATGTCAAGTAGGTTGACAAAAGTTAAAAATAGGAATAAAGTATCTTAGTGATTTCAGAAAACATTCAGAAAGAAGGAGAAATATGAGTAAGAATCAACCCGTAGATATTTACGGAAAACCATATAATCGTACACTATTAGTTGTCGTGTTATTGATTGGGACATTTTGTACGGTCTTGAATCAGACCTTATTGACAACTGCTTTTCCAGCATTGATGAAAGCTTTTGATATTTCAGCTTCTGATGTGCAATGGTTGACAACAGGCTTTTTACTAGTGAACGGGATCATGATTCCGATTACTGCTTGGTTGATCAATAAATTTAGTTCTAGAAAATTATATCTGTCAGCTATGACGATTTTTTTGATTGGAACGATTACCTGTTTTACTGCTCCTAACTTTAGTACGCTACTGATTGGACGTTTGATCCAAGCGTGTGGTGTAGGGGTATCTATGCCATTATTGCAAAATATCATGCTATCGATCTTCCCACCAGAAAAAAGAGGTTCTGCTATGGGAATGTCTGGGATCGTTATCGGATTAGCCCCAGCATTAGGCCCAACACTATCTGGTTATATCATTGATAACTATCATTGGCGCGATTTATTTGGAATGGTTATTCCCATCGTCGTTCTTGTTTTAGTACTTGCGTTCTTTTTGATGAAGAGTGTGATTCCTTTATCCAATCCAAGTATCGATATTTTCTCTGCCATTCTTTCAACAATTGGATTTGGTAGTTTGCTATACGGATTTTCAAGCGTAGGAGACGCCGGTTGGGGAAGTACGAAAGTAATCAGCTTCTTGATCGTTGGTGTGCTTTTCATCGCCGCATTTGCTTGGCGTCAATTACATTTAGAACATCCATTCTTAGAGTTGCGCGTTTTTAAATCACCAACCTTTACGATTGCAGCGATTTTAGCTGGCGTAACGAATATGGCGATGGTCGGTGCGGAAATGGTTGTGCCATTGTATATTCAAAATATTCGTGGAGAATCGGCATTCCACTCTGGCTTGATGTTGCTTCCTGGTGCATTGATCATGGGTGCCATGATGCCGATCACTGGTGCGATTTTTGATAAACACGGGGCAAAACGTCTTGCGATTGTTGGGATGTTCATCCTAACAGCAGCTACAGCACCTTTTGCCTTCTTGACTGAAACGACACCTGTTTTGTATATCGTCATTCTTTATGCGATCCGAATGTTTGGGATCTCGATGGTCATGATGCCGGTGACAACATCAGGAATGAATGCTTTACCTAACAACTTGATCAGCCACGGAACAGCAGTGAACAATACCTTCCGCCAAATTGCAAGTTCAATCGGAACTGCGATTTTGATCAGTGTGTTGACAAATGTTACGAAAGACAATCTACCAACGGATGCTGTGTTGAAAAGTACACCTTTAGCCTATAAAGATCAAGCAATCAACGCGACTTTATCTGGTTACCATGCAGCCTTCTTTGTCGCAATCATATTCGGCTTGATCGGCTTTGCGATTGCTTTCTTCTTAAAAAGAAAAGAACCAGTAGTGGTGGAAGTGGGGGATAACGCATGATTATTTTCGTATTGATTGCCAGTGTCATTGCTTTTGCTTTGACGAATGTGTTTGCCAAAAAAATGTGGCAAACACTTCTTTCACTCGTCTTTGGCTTACTGTTTGTTCTCTCGTTAGGACTGATCGTAGAAAATATCACGAATCATTTTGGGATGGAAGAAGTGACAGAAACAAAAACGACTCCGCTCGTTTCCAGTGCGGATCAGTCAGATGTAAATATGTTGCTTTATCAGTCACTAGGAGATGGGACAGAAAAAGTCTACTTATATCGAACAGATGACAAGCAAAAAGAACCAAAAGCTACTGGCACAAAAAATGAAACAAATAAGGTTCAACAAACGGATGGCAAAGCAGAAAAAGTCAGTGAAACAACTTATTGGGTTTATAAAAATGACCAATACAAATTCTGGTTCAACTTAGCGGATAATAACCATGAATATGAACGCCGGGTCAATACGTTCAAACTTCCGAATGATTGGATCGAATTAAGTACTGACCAAGCTTCTGAGTTGGCAAAACGTGTCGAAGAACAAAAAAGCACGATGGAAGCCGATGCACAAAAATTTGTCAAAGAAGGCTTGATGAAAGCCATTGCCCAAAATCAAGCGATGTCTCAAGAAGAACAACAACAAGTATCAAAAGACTTAGCGACAGCTTATCAAAAACAAGCATTGGCAAAATTAATCGCAGAAGTGAAGAAGTAAATAGTTTAATAATATGATAAAAATAGTGGATGAAGTATTCGACAACATACTTTATCCACTATTTTTTTTATGTAAGTAGGAATGAAGAAAAATTAGATTTTTACGTATTTAGAGAGTAGAGGATAGAAAGTTCGTAAAAGAAAGGAGGAATGACTTATGATTTCAACAAAAACAAGAAAACAAGGGAATTCCCTTGTGATTACACTTCCTGCAAAGTTAGGCATAAAAGAAGGTGAAGAATTTAATATTATAAAAAAAGAAAATGGCACGGTTGCTTTAATTCCAAAAGTTGAAGATTTTTTTTGAATCTGCTAAAGAAGGCGAATTTTATTTACCAGAATTAGGGGTTGATTATATGCCACATGGAGGAGAACTAGATGAGCTATAAGCCACGTCAACGAGATATCGTTCTTTTTTACTTTGAACCGTCAAAAGGTTATGAAGTTAAGAAGAGACGACCGGCTTTAATTATGAGTAAGGATGCGTACAATTTAGCAACGAATTTAATTATCGTATGCCCAATTACTACAAGTGATAAAAATAGACCATTTCTTGTGCCTATTCAAAGCGATAAGTTCAAGCTAGATGAAGTAAAGAGAAGCAAAGTAAATACGCTTCAAGTATTCTCTCTTGACTATACCGAAAAAGCTAAAAGAAATGTTAAATACATTGATACATTAGAGGAAGAAGCTTTTTTTGATATTGCACAAAGATTTCTTAAAAATTTTTCTTTCCCTATTTAGAGATCGGGTGGTTGAGAATCAATTTATCTTAGGAAGAATCAACTTATTTCATTTGATATGTAGATATATAGGCCATTTTTAGAAACCGCGAGCTACATAGTACGAACAAAAGAATAAAGCAAAAACACAGTTGGTTTTGACAAGTGATATCAAAACCAACTGTGTTTTTTTCTATTATATTTTACTATTCTGCTCTTAAAGCAATCGCTGCATCTTTCTTCGCTGCCATACGAGCTGGGATGTGTCCGCCTAACATCGTTAAGATCGTTGATACAACAATCAAAATCAAGGCGTGTACAGGATTTAGTTGAGCAACATTTTCTAAATCAGTCATATTGTACAAGAGACTATTGATTGGGAAAGTCGCTAGCCAAGCAATCAAGACCCCTAGTAAACCAGAAGAAATCCCTAAGATACAAGTCTCTGCATCGAATACCCGCGTGATATCTTTCTTACGCGCACCTAATGCTTTCAAGACACCGATTTCCTTCGTCCGTTCGATCACAGAAGTATAAGTGATGATGCTGATCATGATCATACTTGTTACAAGTGAAATACCAGCAAAAGCAATCAGGACATACGTGATGGCATCCATCAATCCACCAGTCAATTCGGTCATTGTTCCAGCTAAATCAGAATAGATGATTTTATCTTCATCTGATTTTCCTTTGTTGAATTCATCTAAATAGTTTAGAATCTCTTCTTTATCGCCAAAATTATTTGGATAGATCATGATGCTTGAAGGTAAGCTGTCTCCACCTAAATAGCTGATCAGCGTTTGTTTTGCTGAGTCATCTACTTTTTCGGTCGTCAATACGTTCATATCGCTGTCTTTTTGCGCTTGAACGATTTCAGAATTTTTGTTTTCATTGACGATTTCTGTTGTCAATTGGTCGCTGTAAGCAATACCCGGAGATAACAGATTCATCGTAGAAGAAGATTTGACCCGTAGAATACCAGAAATCTTAACCTCTCTGGAGGCATCTTCGTACATCGCTTGGTAATCCGTATTAGGAATGAAGTTTCCTGTCGGTAATTTTGTATAGTACGTATCATTGTTCACTAATTTGAAAGTTGTTCCGACGATCTTGTCAAAATCAAGCGTTTCGCCGTCTTTCACATCAAAGCCTAAATTTTTCAACGCATTGATGTTGGTATTGTTATTACCATCCACGATCAATACGACATCATTTGCAGAGGTCGGATAACTACCAGAAAGTAATGAGTAATTTGATTCTAAGAAATTGTCTTTTTGGTCGTCTAGTTGTGTTGGGAAACTAGAAACACCTACGCCAGTCATGGAAGACATCGCACTTGAGAAGGACAGTGATTCAGTATCTGGGTTTTGATTCGAAAAGCTAACAGGCTGTACTTTGCCGTCAACATCTCTTAATAAATTGATACCAGTCGTGCGGGTAAAACCAATATTATTACTTAAATCAGGATCGATACTCGTTACATAATCAACATATTCTTGGTCAATATTATTCGTATGTTGTGCACGGTCTTCATCGCTGATTTTTGCGGTAACAGTTTTTGTATCTGGATATTCGGCTGTGTTGGAACTCAAGCCATCCGATTCAGAAGGAGGACTAGTGGTGACTTTGGAAATCGTAATTGGAAAACGAGCCATCGTTTCTGACTGTGTTTGATCAATTTGTTTTTGGAATCCTGTAGATAGGGCTAATACGATCGCAATCCCAATAATCCCGATACTTGAAGCAAAGGAAGTCAAAAATGTCCGGCCTTTTTTTGTGCGAATATTATTGAAAGATAATTTTAATGCGGTCCAAAAGCTCATCTTTGTCCGACGTAGATTAAATTGATCATCTTTTGGACGTTCGATATGTGGATTAGAATCAGAAACGATTTTTCCATCTGAGAACTCAATGATCCGATCGGCATATTCATGTGCCAACTCAGGGTTATGTGTGACCATGATCACTAGTTTCTCATTGGATAGTTCTTCAATCAACTTCATGATTTGGACACTTGTTTCTGTGTCTAAAGCACCGGTTGGCTCATCACATAAAAGGATGTCAGGGTCATTGGCTAAAGCACGTGCAATTGCGACACGTTGCATTTGTCCACCAGATAATTGATTGGGTTTTTTGTGCATGTGGTCGGTCAATCCAACACGACGCAATGATTCCTCCGCTTTTTTCCGTTTTTCATCTTTAGAGACACCACTTAATGTCATGCCAAGTTCAACATTTTCAATGATTCCTAAATGCCCGATCAAGTTATAACTTTGGAAAACAAAACCGATGGAATTATTACGATAAGCATCCCAATCGCTGTCTTTAAAATCTTTTGTGGACTTCCCGTTGATGACCATATCGCCAGAGTCATAATTATCCAAGCCGCCGATCACGTTCAACATGGTTGTTTTACCAGATCCACTTGGGCCTAAAATGGCTACAAATTCTTTTTTTCTAAAAGCGACGGATACGCCGTCTAATGCTTTTGTCGTTGTTTCACCAACTTTATAATATTTCTTTATCTCTTTTAATTGTAACATTGTCACCCTTCTTTCCGTTTGAAATATTCGTTATACTAATAAGTATAACAGAACAACGAACGTAGTATAATGAATGAATGTTAACTGAATATGAACAATCAGAAAAAAAACTGAAATTTTTCAAATAATTACATGAGGAGAAATGATGAATCGAATATTACTAGTAGAAGATGATGAGCGTTTGCAACAACTTTATCAATCCGTTTTAGAACGCGCTGGTTTTTTGGTTTTCGCAGTCGCAAATGGGACCGAAGCTTTGAAGCAATTAGAGAGTACTCAAGTGGATGTGATCATCACAGATATTATGATGCCTGTGATGGATGGGTATGAACTGTTGGAAACTTTACGAAGCAGTCGCGTAGAAACACCTGTGTTGATCATCACAGCGAAAGCAGATTTTGAAGATAAAAAGAAGGGGTTTCAACTGGGAACGGATGACTATATGACGAAACCAGTAGATGTCAATGAAATGGTGTTGCGGGTAGAGGCCTTGTTACGGCGAGCGAAAATCAATCATAGCCATCAATTGAACATTGGACAAACTAGCTTGAACCAAGAAACATATGAAGTGATCAAGCAGGATCAAGCCATCTTACTTCCACAAAAAGAATTTCAATTATTGTACAAACTACTTTCTTATCCAAATAAGATTTTTACACGACAACAATTAATGGATGATATATGGGGGTTGGATACCAATACGGAAGAACGGACGATTGATGTGCATATCAAACGATTACGCACGCGTTTTATTGAAAATGATGATTTTCAGATCATAACAGTTCGTGGCTTAGGCTATAAGGCGGTGATTTGATGCGTAAAAAAATCTTTTCACAATTATGGATTTATTTTGCTTGCATTGTGTTTATTTCCATTTTAGTTACTTTGTTGTGTTTCTTAGGTTTTATTTTCTTGCTGTCACACAAAACAGTCCCTGCTTCAGAGCAACAAGCGACATGGTTTCCTTTAGTCGTTTTTGCAGGATTTAGTATGATGGTGGGCACAGGGATCTCGATCTTTGTCGGTCGGCGGATCTTGCTGCCGATCAGTGATTTACGAACCAATATGAGCAAAGTAGCAACTGGCGATTTTTCGATTCGGATGGATGAGCAACAAAAAGTCGAAGAGGTGCAGCAACTATATAAAGATTTCAACGTGATGGTCCAAGAATTGAGTAGTATCGAAACGTTACGAAATGACTTTGTTTCCAATGTTTCTCATGAATTTAAGACGCCTCTTGCCACGATCCAAGGATACGTCCAGTTATTGCAGGCGCCTAACATTTCAGAAGAAGAAAAGCAGGTTTTCTTGCAACGGATCATTGAGAGCATCACTCAGCTTTCGCAATTGACAGAGAACACACTGAAATTGAATAAATTAGAAAATCAGCGAATCAAATTAGAAAAGCGCCCTTTTCGTTTAGATGAACAGATTCGTGAAGTGATTGTTTTTTTACAACCTAAATGGGAGCAAGAACACCTTCAACTGGAGATCGATCTGGAAAGTGTCAACTTTGTCGGTAATGAAGAATTTCTATATCAAGTCTGGCTGAATCTCATGGACAATGCCATCAAGTACAATCAACCACAAGGGAAAATCAAGATTCGCCTAACACAAAATGCCACTCAAGTAATCGTTGAAGTGACAGATTCTGGCGTGGGAATGGATCAAGAAACACAAGCACGACTCTTTGAGAAATTTTATCAAGGGGAATCCAGCCGTCAATTTTCTGGGAACGGGCTGGGCTTATCACTAGTCAAAAAAATCGTTGAGTTGCATCATGGAAAAATCAGTTATAACAGTATCTCAAAAGTAGGTACGACTGTCATCATTCAATTAGACAAAGAAAACACGTCGCTAACTTATCCGGTGGAATAAGATCCAGGGAAATGAACAGTTAATGATCTATAGGAGCAATAAACCAACAAAAACAAAGAAAAAAACGCCACTTCTGATTTAATCGTTCTAAGGTGTATTTTTCAAGTAATATAAAGATGGAAAAGTGTACGAAGTCATGTCGTACATAAGAGAGTATTCGTATATTTTTCTAATAACCGTTATTGGAGGAATGATAGAAAATGAAAAAACAAGTAGTTTTATTGCTCGGACTTTTGACGTTAAGTGTTGGACTGAGCGGAGCCAATCCCATAGCCATTGCAGAGGAAACAACTCATTCTCATGGTACTCCCACAGTATTATTGAAACAGGATTCGGTCTTAAGTACACTTGTGGCAAGTTCAAGTGCAGAGGATGAAAAACAAACCGATCGTGGTATCGGTTATTATTGGAAATGCCATACATGCGGGTATAATAGTGAGTGGCATCTATTTGCTAGTACAGCTGTTTCTGCTGCCAATAAACATGCACAGCAATACAATCATGTCACCTCTGTTTATCCAAATTAGCAACTGACTATTTTAGAATGGAGTGGAACAAAAGATGAATGAAACGTGGTTGAGTAGGAATAAAAAAGAAGTGATCCGTTTCTCTCTTGCCGTTTTTCTAGGTTTTGTATTAAGTTTTATCGTGTTTACTTTGTTGTAGGTAAGAGGATAATAAGAAAGTATTCAAAAGGAACAAAGACCAGAAATCATTACGGTCTTTGTTCCTTTTTTGTAAGCAGAATTTTTATGATATTTAGCGTTGTTTTCGCGAATATTGAAGTAATTAGTGGGTATGATTGTGAATTTTACTTGCAAACAATATTATACGTGATATAATATTGGTAAATATAAAATATTGCAAACTATAAAGAAGGTGAAGTAATGCATATCCAAGTCCCAACAGTTTTACTCGATGGTACGGTTTTAGCAGCTTTAAGCAGAGAAGACATGTACGGTTACGCATTAACGAAGATCGTCCAAGAAAGTTTATCTGTCAGTGAATCAACGATGTATCCTGTTTTACGCAGATTAAAAAAAGAAGAATACTTAGAAACATACGACGAACCATTCGAAGGTAGAAATCGCCGATATTACCGCTTAACTCCGAAAGGACGTCAACATTTAGAAGAAATCATTGATAAATGGATCGTGTTTCGAGATTCCTTAAACCGATTACTGGAGGAGAATACGAATGAATGAATATTTAGATGATGTGTTGGACGAACTTCAAGAAATACCTGAAGATGATCGCTTTGATATTATTCAGTATTATGAAGAATACTTCTTGGATTCTGGCAAAACAGTAGAAGAAGTCGTGGATGAATATGGCTCACCAAAGCAATTTGCCCTGAAACTGAAAATCAATTATTACTCGGAACAAGACGACGATGAATCAGAATACAGCCAAAGTCCTAAACGGAAAATCCGTTTGATTTGGATGATCGTCATTGGGTTGTGTGCATCACCTTTATTGATTCCTTTAGCATTAGCGTTTATTCTAGCGATTTTTGGTATTCTGCTTGGCTTAATTGGCGTGATCATTGGAATCTATGTCGTATGTATCAGTATTTTAGGAGCAGGTTTATTTTCGATCATTTCAGGTGTTGCTGTCTTGCAACAATCGATTGCTAGTGGGCTGTTCTTTGTAGGACTAGGGTTACTTGCCACAGGAGGTGCTGTCTTCTTTGCACCATTACTGTTAAAAGGAACTAAATGGTTATTCCAAATGATGATGAACTTTGTCAAGTGGGTAGGACGCCGGTTTATTACGAAACGAGCGATCCATACGACGAATAGTGGGGTGTAAAAAATGAAATTAAAATATATCTTGGGGATAGGTTTAGGACTGATGATCATCGGTGGCTTGACGGCAGGATTAAGTTATGCCTCTGGTGCCCAAACGAGTCTGACTTGGGAAGGTGGTCCAAGAATAATAGAAATGACTCGTGAAACAAAAGATTTTTCGTCTGAAAAAATTGAAAAAATCGTTGTACGAGCAGATCACCAAAATATCATGATCCAACGAGGCGTGAACTTTGAGGTTGAAACGTCTCATGACAAAACGCAAAAACCAAAAATCAATCTGGAAGATCACACATTGGATATTTCAGCTGATGGTCAAACACCGGCAGTGATGATCAATATGACAGACACACGTTCGATGTTGAAGATCACGATCCCTAAAACCATTTTCTTAAAAGAATTAGTGATTGAAGGGAAAAACAATGAATTGTTTTTAGATGAATTCAGTAGTAAGAAAATCAACTTGAATTTAGCAAATACTTGGACGTCGATCAATGAAGTAAGTGGGGAACTTCTTACTGTTGAAAATCAAATGGGCTCACTAGATTTACAGGAGTTTTCGATAGATAAAGTCAAATTAGCTACAAGTGATGGCAGTATCATTTTTAACGATAACGAAAAATCAATCAAAGGCGAAGTCACACTTCATAATAGTAGTATTGATTTTTATAACAACCAAGAGCAAGGATTAGCTGTGACATTAGAAGGGGATTCTTATATCAACAAAAATTATGAATCTTTGACAACCAAGACGTACAATCAAGGAAACAAAGATCTCAAAGTAACTGCTCATAATAGTCAAGTGAACTTGACGAATGAAGATTATGACGAGCCTCCGATGGATGATGAAGATTACGGCGAGTATGATTAATCGTTGAACAGTCAAGACTGTCTTTTTCTAAATAACGAATAAATAGTTGAAGAAGCGTATAATTCTTTATGGAATAAGGAATTATACGCTTTTTTATTTATTTTACATGAAATATCATCGCCTATCATTCAATAATATAGTAGAATAAGGAAAGGGAAAAACGTACATATATGGGGAAAATAGGGTGAATATTGAATGAAAACAGAGGAAATCAAGCGGGAAGAATTGAAAAGTGAATTAGGGAAATTGCATCATTTTTTAACAGAACTGAGTACCAAGTATTATGATACAGACAAAGAAAGGGTAACGATCCAATATCCAAATAATTCCGAAGGTCGACAACTTGAACAAGTGTACAACGAAATGTTCAAACATCTACTGAAAGTGAAAAAAGAATTAGATTATTATTCACTGCCAATCATCGATACGGGTATTTTAAAATACGATCAAACAAGTGAGCGATTTGTCTTCAAGTCGGTTCGTGAGAATCTTGAATTATCCGCCGGTATGGACCTAGAGATCTTAGTAGAAGACTATTTTACTGAAACAAAACAGTGGGTCCGTACACGATTAGAATATTTGCCAGAAGCATCAGGTGGCGTACACGAAAACGGTTGGTATATCACGGAAGACAAAGAATTGGAACTAGAAGGAGCCATGGCAAGGATTCGTAAAAAAACAGAATAGAACCAAGAAAATTAGGAGTGAGTAAATGAAAGAAAAAAAGGCTTTCACTATCAATGGCTATATAGGGCTATTTATTATTCTTCTAATGTTTGTCGTAGGAATCTTATTATTTTTCATAGGGGTTGCTCGATTTTTAGTTGGATTTTCAATTGTTGGGATTTTCTTGTGGTTGCTCGTTTTCTTAGCAATCAGCGGACTGACAGTAGTCAGCCCCAACCAAGCAAAGGCAATCGTCTTTTTTGGGCAATACATCGGAACGATTCGTGAGAGCGGTTTTTTCTTAACGATTCCTTTTGCACAAAAAATCAACTTGTCGTTAAAAGTTCGAAACTTCAATAGTTCGCTGTTGAAGGTCAATGACTTAGATGGAAATCCAATCGAGATTTCCGCTGTCGTCGTTTTTAAAGTAGTAGATACAGCTAAGGCGCTTTTTGATGTAGCAAACTATCATCAATTTGTTGAAATCCAAAGTGAAACCGCCATTCGTCATATCGCCAGTCAATATCCATATGATACATTCAACGAGGATGATCTTACTTTACGTGGAAATACCACTGCGATTTCAGATGAATTGGCAAAGGAATTACAAGAACGTTTATCGGTGGCGGGGGTCGAAGTTTTAGAGACGAGATTGAATCACTTGGCTTATGCAACAGAAATTGCCAGCGCGATGTTACAACGGCAACAAGCCAAAGCCATTTTATCTGCCCGTCAAACCATTGTTGAAGGCGCAGTGACGATGACACAAATGGCTCTGGAACAAATCGAAGCAGGTCAGGATATCACCTTTACCGATGATCGAAAGATCCAGTTGATCAACAATCTACTTGTATCGATCATTACTGATAAAGGCACACAACCAGTGATCAATACAGGTAATAACAAAGAAAAATAGCTGAATGAGGAAAGCATTCGTCAGTGGAATGCTTTCTCCAACGAATATCGGTTTGAATCAATAAAAAGGAATTTGGAGTGGCTTACACCTCCAGATTCTTTTTTTTTATGGGACATATGACAATAATGAAAGAGTTTTGATAGTAAAAAGAAAGGAATTTTCACGGATACTTGACTATACTTAATTTATCAGAACAGGAAAGAAGGAGTCACAATGAAAAAATTATTGATTGGGTTGGGAGCATTTATCATCATCGCTTTTGGTGGCTACCGTTTAGCAGATCATTTGATCATGGGTGGTGAAAGCTACTATGTTCAAATCACAACGGATGGTGAGAAACAGGTGGATCACGCTGACGGTGGACAAGAAATCATCAGTTATCGTTATGAACTACCTGGGTTTAATAAAGAAGGTAAAGAAAAAACAATGGACTTCAATGGTTTTCAAGAACGACCATTAAGAAAAGATGCATTTTTGAAAGTGACTTGGAATAAAAATAAAGGCGTGACGTCTTATGAGGAAGTACAGGCAAAAGACATTCCATCAGCAGCACAAGAAAAATTAAGTAAAGGAACGGTCAATAATGGATAAAATCGTAGAAATCAAGAACGTAACAAAAGTTTACGGAAAAAGTAATGAGAAACAGACACAAGCATTGAACGGTATCAGTTTTAGTGTGGAAAAAGGCGAATTCATTGGTATCATGGGGGCTTCTGGATCAGGTAAATCAACCTTATTGAATATCTTATCAACATTAGATAAACCAACAAGTGGCACGATCCATATCAACCAAGCAGATGTCACGAAGTTGAAAGGAAATCAGTTAGCCGATTTTCGAGCAAAAGAAATCGGCTTTATCTTCCAAGATTTCAATCTTTTAGAGAACTTGACTGCACAAGAAAATATTGCAGTTCCGCTTTCTTTACAAGGCGTGAAACCAAAAGAAATCAAGAAAAAAGTCAATGCGGTGGCTGAACGCTTATCAATCAGTCACATATTAGACAGCTACCCCGCAAAAATCTCAGGTGGACAAAAACAACGGGTAGCAGCAGCCCGGGCACTAGTTACGCAACCAACGATTCTATTAGGGGATGAACCAACTGGTGCGTTGGATTCAAAAAGTGCGAAAGACCTATTAGATACGATGGAAGAATTGAATACAAATGATAAGGTTTCGATTCTGTTGGTGACACATGATGCTTTTTCAGCAAGTTACTGTCAACGAATCTTATTTATTAAAGATGGCGTGATCCATCAGGAAGTTAAACGCGGAGAACAAAGTCGTTCAGACTTTTATCGTCAAATATTAACGATTCTAGGTAATCTAGAACAGTAAGGGGGAAACTGAACATGCTTTGGAAATTATCACTTACTGGGATCAAGAGTCGGTTAAGAGACTATATTGTTCTATTTTCCGGTTTAGTCATGGCTTCAGCCATCTTTTATATGTTCGAGTCAATGGCCAGCAACACCGATTTTTTGAACAATAATTCCACTTTAGCGATGACAGTCTTTATCTTTCGCTTTGGGTCGGTATTATTGGGGATCATCACATTTGTTTACATTCTTTATGCCAACTCATTTTTGATGACGATGCGACAAAAAGATTATGCGATGTTTATGATGCTAGGAGCAAAAGGCCGGAAAATTGCCCAAATGATTTTCTCTGAGACCTTGATAGTAGGAACAGTCGCTACTTTGGTTGGTTCAGCGCTAGGTATTGGTTTAACAAGCGTCGTCCATCGACTATTAGTTGCCCAGTTAAATATTAAAATTACTCATTTTACACCGTTCAATATGAATGGATTATTGATTACTTTGCTGTTTTTCATCGTACTATTCTTATTAGCAGCGTTTGTCAATGCATTCTCGATTGTCAAAAAACCAATTTTGACTTTACTACGTGCGGATCAAACACCTGCGCAGATGAAACAACATAAATTCTTGTTTTTCCTTGAAGTAGTTTTAGGAATCATTTTTATCGGTGTCGGTTATTATATGATGGCAAATATCGGAACCTATCAGTTGATGGGAATCGCCGTCGCGTTAGTTACAATCGTTTTAGGAACGTATTTTATTTTCCATTCGGTCATCATTTTCTTCCTTAAACTATTGAAGAAAACAGAAAATCTTTCGATGAAAAAACTGAACAACTTTACGTTATCACAGTTAAGCTTCCGTATTCGTGAATACACACAAATGCTTTCAATGGTTGCGATGTTACTCGCATTAGCTTTAGGTGCATTAACAGTCGGTCTAGGCTTTAAAAACCAGATCACTCAGTTGACGAATGAAGTATCGAATTATGATCTAGTATTGAATCAATCAGAATTGATCGATCAATCTAAAGTGGCGAAACTTTCACCAACGATCAACGCGGTCTATCAACAAAAAGAAGACGAAAAAACAGTGTACTATAACTATAGTGAGTTTGAACAAGATCCATTTTTGATCATGGAAAATCAAACACCTAACACTGGGGAAAGAAACGTCAAAACGAAAAAAGTAACCGCAGAAGAATTAGCGACAAACTTAAACTATCAAGATGAGTTGCGCTATTACGAATTGCCAGAACAACGAGAAAAAGAAATCAAATTACTGCCAGCAGAAGAATTTGCTCAATTAAATCTTCCACAAACCAGTATGCAACTGATCCAAGCAAAAGATTTCCATGAGAGTATTGAACAAATTGGTGATCTGGTAGCAGAAAACAATAAAAATAATGAATCATTAAAAGATGGAATGTTTAGTTTCACGCAAAAATATGATGCGTACCAAATGATCAATGGTATGTTCTCAGGCTTTGAATTCATGGGCTTCTTTTTAGGGATCGCCTTCTTGACAATGTTAGCAAGTTGCTTGATGTTCAAGATCCTCTCAGGTAGCAAGAGTGATGTCGTTCGTTACGAGATGCTCGGTAAGATCGGTGCTCGTCAAGCATTGTTAAAACAATCGATTCGTCGAGAAATCGGTATTCTCTTCTTAGCACCAGGGATTCTAGGAGCCATCCATGTATTATTTGGACTTCAAATGTTTACTGTTTTGATGGATGATCCATATCACAACTTATGGATACCATTTACAATATTCTTTGTTCTCTACTTTATCTACTATGTTGTAACTACTTGGCTGTACACAGGCATCGTTTTGAACAAAAAAGAATAAGTTGAGCTTGATAAAGAGCGAGAAGATGGTTTGTAGAAAAAACTCCTTCTCGCTTTTTCTGTTGCCTTCGATAAAATTTGCTTGAAGCATGATCAAATAGAGAAAAGATTACTGGATACGATGGAAGGATATCGGTTATGAGTGAACTGGCTAGATTTTTCAAAGATGGGCAACTGCAATAAATCCCTAGAAAAGAAAAAAATAAACGTTTGATCTTTGATCATCTTTATTCAAAGTTTGAATTTGATAAGGATTACTTAGAGAGGGAAGTCAACGCTATTCTAAAAAGTATTTATCTGGATCATGCGATATTACGGCACTACCTCGGCGATTACCGTTACCTTGATCGAGTAAAGGACGGTTCGATCAAAAGGCAGTGAGAGAGACAGAACCCAATACATAAAAAGCGCATCTCTTTAAAAGCCAAATTGGCACGAAAGAGATGCGTTTTTTAGGAACTTTTATTTGTTTGTTTTTGCCAAGCATCATATTTCAACAAAAAATATTCGATCACGAAAAAAAGTGTTGAAGTTGTTTCAAAAGGTGTAAGGATATCTTCTTGATCTTGTAGTTCTGGATTCAAGAAGAAAATCGTTTCATCACAAAGTTTTGAGACAGTTGAGTTCCTAAGTTTTGTGATACCAATTGTCTGGATATTTCGTTGCTTCAGTTGCTTCGCTAATTTGACGACTTCAGGAGACTCACCATTTAGCGTGATCAACAGAACTAAGTCTTCTGGCTGAATGATTTGGTAAAACTGTTTGTTGATCGAAACGGCACCGAAGTCATAGAGTATCAATCCGTTGTGTACGAAAAGCAATTTCATATAACTTGAAACTAGCGTTTGTATATCACCTGATCCATAGATGAAAATCCGATTCGCATTAGCCATCATTGTACATAGATCAGTGAAATCTTTTTTCTTGAGGTTCTCAATTGTTTGGATATGATTTTCCAAGATTTCCTCCTCAAACTCGGATAGACGCACATTTTCCTGTGTAAGTTCATTTTTTAGATGATATTTGAATTCTGAGAAACCATCAAACCCTAATTTTTGGCAAAACCGCATGATTGTTGTGCGAGAAACGTTGCATTGTTTCGCCAGTTCGTTAATAGACATTGTTAAAGAATTTTTTTTGTGATTTGTGATATAGGACCAGATAAGAAAATCATTTTCAGTCAACCTTGACTGAAACGTCGTAATTCGGTCTTGTAACATCTGTTTTCATCATTGCCAAAAATCTATAAATCGTTAGAACTCATCATTAAAGTTTTCAGAACCATGTTTCTACTACGCTTGTTTGGTCATCTGTGAATATGGATCTGACGAATAGTGGTTATTTTTTTGATGGATCGATTGAATGTTCGATTCTAATTTATAGATATTACAGGTTTTGACAAATCAGTTTCCCCCTTTTTCATTTGATATTTTTGAGAGAGTTCACGCTGTAATCGACGGAAACGTTTCTCAATCTTGTTAGTTTTATTGCTATTTTCATAGACCTTGCAAGGTGATACAACTGCTAAATCTTTGTTACCTAACTCAATAACCAATTCTTTATCAGTCAATTTTTGGTTGGTAGACTGCCTTCACTCACCCTTTGGTTTACTTGGAGGATTTTCCAATTGCGTGTGTCCTTCTTGTTCTCACCTCACTATTAAGATACGCCTTCATGTACCGTTTATTTGATTAACTACTACCGGACCTCTGGTTTTATTCTCGAAGATAGGATGTGACGATTCACAAATTTTGTGACAAAAACCTTTTTCCTGTGAGGAATTTTTAAATCATCTTAAAGTGTTTCAGGAATCCATTTTAATAGTAAACTAAGAATCGGTAAAGCGCTTACTAAAAAATATGAAGGACTAAAAAACTATGATGAAAAAAATTCAAAGATTTGGTGGAGCAATGTTAGCACCTGTCATGCTATTTTCTTTTTTTGGTATCGTTATTGGTTTTTCTTTACTTCTTTCCAATCAAACGATCATGGGAGATATTGCTGCGCCTGATACACTCTGGTATAAGTTCTGGAATGTTGTAGCAGCCGGTGGCTGGACACCATTTTTTCAATTACCGCTTTTATTTGTGGTCGGATTACCAATCAGTTTAGCTAAAAAATATGCAGCTCGAGCAACGATGGAAGCATTAGTGACCTATATTGCTTTCAATTATTTCGTCAATGCAATTTTAACGTTATGGCCAAATACTTTCGCCGTGGATCTATCTCAAGGAACAGCCGTTGGTTCTGGGTTAACATCGATTGCTGGAATCATTACTTTAGATACGGGCATGATCGGAGCATTGTTGATCTCAGGTATTGTGGTTTATTTGCATAATCGCTTTTATGAAAAAGAATTACCAGAGATGTTGACGATTTTTAGTGGTTCTGTTTTCGTTACGATGATCGCTTTTTTTGTTATGATTCCTCTAGCACTTTTGATGTGTGTCGTATGGCCTATCATCCAAGAAGGAATGAGAAGCATGCAAGGATTTTTTATCAATTCAGGAAATTTTGGTGTATTCATCTATCAATTTTTACAGAAAATCCTTATTCCAACTGGCTTACATCATTTTGTGTACGCCCCATTTGCTTATGATAGTGCGGTAGTTGAAGGGGGGATGGCTGCTTATTGGGCATCAAATATCGGCGAATTCCAAACAAGTGCACTTTCGCTTAAAGAACTTTATCCTTTTGGGGGTTTTTCTTTATCGGGTATGTCAAAAGTATTTGGAACAGCCGGCTTAAGCTTAGCCATTATTCAAGCCGCTCATCCAGAGAAAAAGAAGAAAGTTATTGCATTGATCGCCCCAGCTGCATTAACTGCGATTTTGACGGGAATCACTGAACCTATTGAGTTTACGTTCTTATTTGTTGCTCCAGCTTTATGGGGTGTCCATGCGCTATTAGATGCGTCCATTGCTACGGTTTCTTACGCTTTCGGCGTCGTTGGTGATTTTGGTGGTGGATTGATCAATTGGTTAGGATTAAATTGGTTGCCTCTTTGGAATTTTCATGGTTCGACCTACCTCACCCAAATCATGATCGGACTTACATTTACTGCGATCTGGTTCTTAGTATTTACCTTCATGATCAAAAAATTCAATTTAAAAACTCCAGGACGTGAAGAGGATGTATCAGAGATACAACTTTATTCAAAAGCTGATTACGAAAACAAAAAGAAGACACAACAAGATGAACAAGAGAAAAACCTACCTAAACATGCTAGACAAGCACAAGCCTATCTAGTGTTAGTAGGTGGAAAAGAGAATGTACTGGATGTGACGAATTGTGCCACACGGTTACGACTTACCGTGAAAGATACAAGTAAAGTAGCCAGTCCTATTGATTTTCAGGAAGCTGGGGCTTCAGGACTTGTCAATCCTGGAAATGGTGGTATCCAAATCATTGTTGGGTTAACTGTTCCAAGAGTGAGAGAATCATTTGAAGAATTGATCGTAAAATAAGAGGAGGATAATTATGAATAAGAAAAAAAGTTCAATCTTGATCGCCGGTGGAGGGAGCACATATACACCTTCATTAGTGATGATGTTAATAGAAGACCGAGAACGATTTCCAGTCAGAAAAATTAAATTTTATGATAATGATGAACAAAGACAAGCAGTTATAGCAAAAGCATGCGCGATCATCCTCGCAGAACGAGCGCCAGAAATCGAATTTGATTATTCAACAGATCCTAAAGAGGCTTTTACAGATGTTGATATCGTCATGGCACAACTAAGAGTTGGAAAATATGCCATGAGGGAACAAGATGAAAAAATTCCATTTAAGCATAATGTTGTAGGTCAAGAAACATGCGGACCAGGGGGACTTGCTTATGGGTTGCGCTCGATCGGGCCAGTCTTAGAACTAGTCGACTATATGGAAATGTATTCACCGGATGCTTGGTTATTGAATTATTCTAATCCAGCAGCAGTGGTCGCAGAAGCAACAAGAAGGTTTCGTCCCAATTCAAAAATCATCAATATTTGTGACATGCCCGTTTGTTTAGAAGATATCATGGCTCGAGTGATTGGGCTACGGGATCGAAAAGATTTTGAAACGTCTTATTTTGGCTTGAATCACTTTGGTTGGTGGACAAGTATCAAAGACCATGACGGTAATGACTTGCTGCCGAAAATAAGCACCCATGTAAAAAAATATGGCTATACAGAACAAACACAACAAGGCCAACACAAAGAAACAAGCTGGTTGGAAACCATGTTAGCAGCCAAAGAGTTACATGAAATTGAGCCGACCTTTTTATCCAATACGTATCTAAAATATTATTTGATGGCTGATGAAACGGTTGCTCATGCCGATAAACAGTATACAAGAGCGAATGAAATCATTGATGGACGGGAGAAAATCGTTTTTGAAGAATGCCAGCGGATTATTAATAACCAAACAGCTAAAGACACGCTTTTTGTCTCTAATGAGCATGCCTCATTTATTACAGATCTAGCTTGCGCGTTGACATTCAATACAAAAGAGCGCATGATTCTGATCGTTGAGAATAATGGTGCCATCTCTAATTTCAATCACGATGCGATGGTCGAATTGCCTTGTATCGTAGGGAAAGACGGTTATGAAGTACTATCGATTGGTGAGATCCCTACTTTCCAAAAAGGTTTAATGGAACAGCAAATTGCATCTGAGAAGTTAGCAGTCGATGCTTGGGGACAAAAATCATATCAAAAATTATGGCAAGCCTTCATCATGAACAAAACGATACCTAGTGCAAAAGTAGCGAAGGAGATCCTTGATGAAATGATTGAAGTCAATGCTCCTTATTGGCCGGAGCTTCACTAGGTATCACTTATAAAAATGAAAGGGGTCGGCTGGAGGAGATTCTTCAGCCGATCATTTTGAAAGTAGATATGGCAGTAAAGAATAAATTTCAACTCGTCTATTTTTTTCAGTATGCGTTGATGGCTACTTTGATGACACAGATCGTGCCGTTTTTGACCGAACAAGGCTATGATGCGGTCCAGAGAGGCTGGTTTTTGGCTTCTTACAGTGTGACCACGATGATCTTCCAAATCTTTATTGGCTATTATTCTGACCGAAGCAAGCAGATAAAAAAAGTTGCCATGGTAGTTTCTGTACTATTCGTATGCTTTGCAATCACTTTTTATATGTTAGGAAAAGATATCTTGCTAATGCATCTGATCGTACTGGCTATTGCAGGAGGGCTATCCAATACAGGAGCAACCGTCCTAGATAATTGGGTGTTATCAGAGTCAGAGATGCGAAACAACCTTGCGTCGATCAAAGCAATAGGTTCTTTAGGTTGGAGTGTGATGAGTGTATGTATTCCGGTATTCATTTTTAATAATAATTATCAGTGGCTGCTCGTTCCTTTTCTCTTTTTTCTAATCAGTTATTTGTACATCGCAAAAACAGTGCCTCAAACACCTCACGATACAAAGGAACCTAAAGAACAAAAAAACGAGGGATTTAATCTTTCGGATATGTATCAGCTGTGCAAGAATGGGGAGTTTTTATGTTATACGTTCCTATTTTTTCTTTTATATTTAACGATCGTCGCCAATAATACGATCGTGATTGACAAGTTACTCTTAATGGATAGTGGAAATACGTTCGTGGGATTAAAGTGGGCGATTCAAGCTTTCTGTGAAATCCCGGCGTATCTTTTATTGAATCATTCGGTGACAAAATGGAAAAATGAGCGATTGATTTTTATTTCTGGTTTCTTTTTGGTCCTGTAATTTTTGATTTATGCAACTTCACGAACGCCGTTAGTATTGCTTGCTGCCAGTTTCTTGCAGTTTTTTACTGTTCCAGCTTTTACTATCGGTAGTCGAATGATTATCAGTGAGATTACCCCTAAAAATATCTTTTCTTCAGGGCAACTTCTATCTATAAGTGTTTATATGGGGCTTTCTTCCTTCATTTCTCCATTACTTGGCGGTGTCCTGGCGCAACAGTTATCATTGAACCAAGCACTTTATTTTTTTAGTCTGCTGCCAATCTTCGCTTTTATTTGTTATTACTGTTACAGGAAGTATCAAAGAAATAAATGAAAAATCTGAACAGATGTGTACAAAAAAAGTGGGGGATGCCATACTTTTTTTGTATATCAAATAAAGGAGAGGAATACTTATGGATAAAAAAGTGCAAGTCTCAGCTAAAATGACATCTAAAAATCAAATCACTGTCCCTAAGAGTGTGCGTCAAACATTAGGCTTGAAAGAGAATCAGAAAGTTATTTTTGAATTCACGCCTGAAGATGAACTTAAAGGGACTAGTGAAAAAACAATTATGGCTTATGAAGACTTTTGGAACAATGAGTTGGTTGTGATGGAAGAACATGCGAGTGATGATACAGAAATCGTTGATTTTGGAGAGGCTGTAGGCGAGGAGAAAATCGAATGGTAAAACAAGGGGATATTATTTTTATAGATTTGGTTCCAACAAAAGAGAACGGACTAGCAAAAAAAAAACGACCGTGTGTCATCATTAGCAATGACAACTATAACAAGATTTTCAATGCCGTTTTAGTCATGCCAATCAGTAGTGCAACAAAATATTTACAGGAAAAATATCAACGCTCAGGTGCATTTCAAACAATTTTTGATACAGCGATGTATACAATCAAAGGAACGATATTATGTCAAGATATCCGAAGCATCGATTGATCTTAACGCAGTAATCTTCAAATGGCTGATCAAATTGATCCTCAAAAGAAAGAAAGGTTATCAGAGATTGCCAAATATTTTTTCTAACCAATAATGTAACTTTCCAGCGCCCATTTAGGTGGAGTAAGATACATAAAAAGAACCAGAACTCAGAAGTATTCCATCAACTTCTGAGTTTTGGTTCTTTGATAGAGTGTCCATTTTTGCTATCTCAAGAATTGTTTCATCCGAAAGACACGATCAAGGTTCAAGCGACTAGCAAGTGGCTGATCGGTTTCTCTGACCGTTACAGAAAGTTTCTGTGGGATCTCTCTCACTGAAAAATGATGCCATAGGTCCCAGAAAGAAGCAAATCTTAATTCTGAAAGATATAGAAGTGAAGGGTTTCTTTGATTGAATAACGAAATGGTCATTCTAGATGAAGTAGACGAAGAATTTCGCCAACGAGTAGGAACGACAAAGGAATCCATTCGCTCATTTGTTTCAGAATCCTGTTTTTCTTGTTCTTTTGGTTCGTCGTATTGCGTCAAGTCATAGGCTTCAATGATGGCATTCAATTTCCTAGAATATTGTCGATCTGTCGCATAGCGCCCTTCTAAATACTTCGTTGCTTCTCGGTAATCTTTAGTCTCAGATTTCCACGTTGGTTTATAAAAATCAGCATTATGAGATAAGCCGTTTTTGATCAAATCTGCGTAGTCTTTTAAGCTTTCTTTGTAAGAGGGGTATTTACGAAATGCTGCACGGATTTGATAGTTTTGCCCAGCTGCCGTTTGTTCCAATGTGTTGAAGGAAATACTACTCCCTTTATAAGCGCCCTTGATCCCAAAAAGATTATAGTTCGGTGAACGAGAAAGCAAGCTGTTGCCAGAACCACTTTCTAGAATAGCTTGTGCCATCATAACAGAAGCATAAATATTTTCTTCTTGCCCAATTTCTCGAGCATCTTCAGCGATTTTTTCAACAAACTGATCTGTTGTTTGATTTTGTGCGAAATGGAATGAATCGTTGATCCCATCTAAAATCGGTGAACTAGCTAACGAATTTGTCGCTCGTGGTAAACCAGCTATATTGACACGTAAGGCAAAGTCGGGTCTGTAATCCTTGATGGAAGTGATCCGCACATGGTCACCCGGTTGAGGGGCATGGATGTAATTCCCATTACCAATATAAATACCTACATGATGGGTAGTACCCGAAGCAGGTCCCCAAAAAACTAGATCGCCTGGTTGAGCATTCTCGACAGGGATTTGTGTACCCGCATATTGTTGTTCCCCTGTCCAACCTCCAATCGAATGGCCAGTTACTTTTTTATAAATGTAATAAGTCAAACCAGAACAATCGAAAGTCGTAGGACCTTTGGCACCCCAAACATATGGTTTTCCCAGCTGGCGATATGCTTCTTTTACAAGTGCTTGTTGGGTGCTTGTTGTGTTGGCCGGTAAAATTGCTTCGATTGGTGTTTTTACAACAAAATCAGATGATTCTGAAGCTGGGTTTTCAATTCGATCGGGCGTCTGAGGCCGATTAGTGTTTGTTGTCTGGTTTGAAGATGAGCCATTATTGTTTGTTGATCCTGTAGAACCACTTGTATTCCCATTATTATTTGAAGAACTTGGTGGTCGTGAAGGATTTGTCGTATTTCCTGTAGTTGAATTTCCGTTGTTGTTGCCATTATTTCCCGAATTGCCAGTATTGCCATTATTACCACTATCCGGAATATCTGGAGTAACTGGCGTTGGCTCAGAAGAATCCGCCGTTTCTTCTTCTGGAGAGGTTGGTTCAGAAGGGGAAGTTGACGACTCAAATTTTGCGGAGATCGTTAAATCAGTCACGCCGACTGTAAAAATTTGTTTGGTATAGTCGATTTCTTGCGCACCTTCGATTTTGACAGAAACTAATTGTTCATTCGTTTCAGGTGTGATCATATATGTAACTTTGGTTCCTTCTTTTAAGTCTTTGACTTTGCCAGACTTAGAAATCTCTAGAAAATCTTCTTCTGTGTACTCTCTTGTTTTGATCTCAGATTTTTCTTTCTCTTCATCAACGATCTTCAATTTGATTTTTTCACGTAAATTCCGAGCAATCGATAGCGTCCGAGTGGCTGTTTCGGTCGATTCTTCCGTTGATTCCTCTGGATTATCGGAAGAATCTGTTGAAGAACTTGATAGCGTGGAATCATTAGTACTTGAATCGGTCGTAGCTGAAGGTGACTCCGCAACGATCGTGCTTTCGGATGTCTGTGTTCGCCTGATTGTAGCAAATGCAGGCTGTGTAGATAACAAAGTTGGAGCAATCAGCCAAGATGCTGCAAGTAGGCGTATTGCTGTTTTTTTCTTCATAACGAAATACTCCTTTTCTTTTTCCACAGTTGCACTAATAAAGTTGCATCTGTTCTGTCAGTTGCTTGATTTCGTGAATATATTCAATCATGATTCACGAATAAAAAACAAATAAACATTGGACAAAAGTATTAAGTAGCTATTCATTTCGTTTGAACATTCATTGTTTGATGTACCCTATTTCATTTGTGGGGGCACAAATTTTGGGGGAAATGAGTACACTTACTATAAGTTTACCAAAGATTTATCAATTCTTCAAAACATTTCGTTAAATAACGAACGTAAAAAAAGCCTTGGTTGCTGGCTTTTTATGGAAGAAATAAAAATATAAAATAACGCATTATTTAAAAAACCAATGATAACAGGTTCAGTCATCATTGATTCGCAACAAATATTCGTGTTATTGAGGGGCGGAGAGATCGATCGATTGAGTTGAGGAACGTTGGATCAACTCTACGGGCAATAAAAGTTCTTCCCATGATTTATCAGGGTGTTGGATGCGTTCTAAGAGTAAACGAGCAGTCGCTTTACCTAACTCTAAAATGGGTTGAGCAATGGTCGTTAATTTAGGCTTCATGTATTCACACATATCAATATTATCATAGCCAATGATGCTATAATCTTCGGGAATGAGTTTATCATGCTCCGCTAATCCGCGATATACACCAAAAGCTAGTTCGTCATTCAATGCGAAAATCGCTGTAGTAGCAGAGGAAAGTAAATCAGGAACGATTTCATAGCCCCCTTTTTTTGAAAAGTGAGTAGGGAACCAATGAATCTGTTTCTCAGAATGATCCACATGTTTACACGCTGCTAAGAAACCATCTATCCGATTTTGGACATTTTGAGGTGTCTGTTGTGGATAGACTAAAGCAACTTCCTGATGACCTAAGCCTAGTAGATGCTCACCGGCTAAGTACCCACCTTGATAATCATCTGTTAAGACCGCATCACTAGAACCTTCTGCTTTTTTCTGATCTAATACGATAAATGGTTTCCCTTGTTTCTTCAAAGAAACTTGAAGGGCTTTCGTTGAGACAGCCGAAGAGGCAATAATAAACCCGTCGACACCACGTTGCGTCAACTCAAGTAAATAATCCGTTTCTTTTTGATGATCAAAATCTGCATTGCATAGAATCGTGACAAAATTTTGTTGGTAAAGATAGTCTTCGATCCCTTGCATCAACGTATTGAAAAAAGGATTGGTGATATCAGGGACAAGAACACCGATGGTTTTTGTTTTCTTTGTGATCATTTGACGTGCAATGTAATCGGGTTGGTAACCTAATTCGTCTCTTGCTTTTACTACTTTTTTGACCGTATCTGGATGGAATTTTGCTTCATTGCCATTCAAGATCAGTGAGACAGTTGCGATGGATACGCCTGAATGTTTCGCAACGTCTTTGATCGTCACTTTTTTCTTTGCCATTGCTATACTCCTATCTCTTTCTTAGTGTCATTTTCCCATGAATACGTAAAGAAGTAAATGATGATTCTGTGATATTCGTCATCTTGCACACCCTAGAACCGAATAAAAGGTATTCCAGAAGTAAAACTTCAATAATAAAATAAGCCAAAAAAATCAAAAAATGAAAAAGCCATTTTAGCTTTTCCACTCTTATTACTCAGTACTAATCGCTTCTCTCACGACCTCTTGTAAACGGTGTTCAAGGCGCAACACTTCGGACATAAGACAAAAAATAAAAAATGAAAGAACCATTTTCTATTTTTCTTTCTTATGCCACTGTGCTGAACGTGCCTTTCACGACCTCTTTTGAAAAGGTTTTTTTCACAACCTTTCATTTCAGTGTTAAAATATAAGAGATTTACCAAATAGATAAATAAACGGGAGAATGAAGGTGGAAGTTTTATGAAATATGTAGAAGTAAAAAATGAATTTAAGCGTTACCAGATGGGCGAAACAACGATTACAGCGAATGACGATATTTCATTCTCCATTGAAAAAGGAGAATTAGTGATTATTCTTGGGCCTAGTGGAGCAGGGAAATCAACGGTATTGAATATTTTAGGTGGGATGGATACACCGGATGAGGGACAGATCATTATTGATGAAACAGATATTGCTCAATTCAATGACAAACAATTAACGGCTTATCGCCGGACAGATGTTGGCTTTGTTTTTCAATTTTATAATCTTGTTCCTAACTTAACTGCAAAAGAAAATGTTGAATTGGCAACAGAAGTTTCGCCAAATGCGTTAGATCCTGTAGAAGTTTTGACACAAGTTGGGCTTGCGCACCGGTTAAATAATTTCCCATCACAATTATCAGGGGGCGAACAACAACGTGTGTCGATTGCACGAGCGCTTGCGAAAAACCCAAAATTATTACTTTGTGATGAACCAACTGGCGCATTGGATTTTGAAACAGGAAAACAAGTATTGAAATTGTTGCAAAATGCTAGTCGTGAACATGGCAATACCGTTTTGATCATTACACATAACTCGGCTTTAGCACCAATCGCTGACCGAGTAATCCATATCAACGATGCAAAAGTCCGTGCAGTCGAATTGAATGAACAGCCTTCATCTATCGATGAACTTGTTTGGTAAGGAGGTTTGCCATGAAAAATAGAACTTACCTCAAAGCAGGATTTCGTGAAATACGCCAATCAAAAGGCCGCTTTATCGCGATTATATTGATCATTTTACTCGGCACGCTCTTATATGTAGGCGTCAAGACAGCTGGTCCTGTGATGCAAAAAACGATGGATGAATATGTCAGGGCAGGTAAACTCTCTGATCTACAGATCGTTTCGACAGCAGGATTGACGAAAGAAGATGTTGCAGAAGCAGAAAAACTCTCAGATGTAACCGTTGAAACGGGCAAACAACTATATTACGCGAATGCCAATAAAAATGAAGTTGTCCAAGTATTCTCTTACGCTCCAGATATGAAACAAAATCAGTTGACGGTGATCGATGGTCGCTTGCCACAATCGGATGATGAACTTGTACTAGATGAGAAGGCAAAAAATCAAGGATACAGCATCGGTGACACCTACACGATTGAATCAGATGACTTGAAAGAGACGGCGTACAAGATTACATGTTTTGTCCGCTCGCCGTTATTCATCAATAATTTAGAACGAGGTTTTGCAAATGTAGGGAACGGGAGTATTGATTACTTTGCCTATGTCCCACAAGATAATTTTAAAACAGATATCCAATCCGTATTATATCTCGACTTTGCAAATGTCGACGATTTAAATACGTACAGTGAAGAATACCAAGAAGAGATGGAAAAAAACATCGAAAAGCTGGAAGGGTTGTTTGAAGAGCGACCGCAGCAACGTTTAGAACAGCTGAAGCAAGAGGGCAAGGATGCTTTAGCCCCTGCAAAACAAGAAATCGCAGCCGGAAAATCACAAGTGGCTGATGCGAAAAGTCAATTAGAAGCAGCGAGAACGCAGATTGATCAACAACGTCAAGTCTTGGAGCAGTTACCTGAACCGCAGCGAACACCGGCATTGAGTGCTTTAGCGGAACAAGAAAGTCAATTATCAGAACAAGAAGCACAATTGACAACAAAAGAAGCGGAGCTAACAGAGGCCGAAGCGTCTATTGCGGAGAATGAAGAAAAAATCAATGAATTAGCCAAGCCAACTTATCTTTTCCAAGAACGATCGGAAAATGTCGGCTTTCAGGAATTTGGCGATCTAGCTGAACGCATCGCAGCCATCGCAAATGTCTTTCCAGTCTTTTTCTTCTTTATTGCAGCATTGATCACTTTTACCACGATGACACGGATGGTAGAAGAAAATAGACGAGAAATCGGTACATTGAAAGCCTTAGGATACAGTAAATTGGAGATTGCCAAAAAATATGCCATTTATGCTTGTCTCGCTTCAGGTATCGGAATCATTTTAGGAACGATATTAGGAACCAACCTTTTGCCACGGATCATTTTTGAGCTTTCAAACGAACGTTATGATATTGGCAGTGCGGTGATTTTCTATGATTGGCCACCAATCATCCAAGCAGCTATTGCGTTCTTCATTGCTGCTTTTGGTGCAGCGATGTTAGTTCTATTCAAAGATCTACGCGAACGACCAGCTGCTTTGTTACAGCCTAAAGCACCGAAACCAGGGAAAAGAATTCTTTTAGAATACATTACTCCTCTTTGGTCACGTTTAAGCTTCAACCAAAAAATCAGTTATCGTAATCTTTTCCGTTATAAATCACGGATGTTCATGGCAATCATCGGAATTGCCGGTTGTGCAGGATTGATGGTCGCAGGAGTTGGGCTAAAGGATTCGCTTAGCTCGGTTTCTGCCAAACAGTTTGGACCAATCATTGATTATCAAGCGATCGTAACGACCAATCAAACTGATGAAACGAGTCAAAAAGAAATCAATGATGCAATGGATGATCAAGCGAAGATCACTGATCGTTTAGCGGTTGATTCGCAAACGATTGAACTACGTAAAAAAGGCCAAGCATCACAAAGTTTGACATTGATGGTACCAGAAAATGAACAAGCATTAGAAACGTTCATCCATCTGAAAACAACGGACGATCAATCGGTAGAACTACCAGATCATGGGCTTGCGATTACACGTAAAGCGGCCGAATTATTCGATTTATCTGTCGGTGATACGGTGGAAATGTATGATGACGATCAACAAAAATTACATGGAACGGTGGCAGTCATTTTGCAAAATTATTTGGGTAATTTTGTCTATATGAGTCCAACGTACTATGAAGAGATTTCTGGACAGCCAATGACAACCAATGCGTATCTACTCAAAACAGAAAAGATGTCGAAAGAAGAAGAGGATACACTCTCAGAAGAATTATTGAAAACGGGGGCGGTTACTAATACCTCTTTTATTTCGACACAGATCAAGAACCAAGAAGAATCTCTTTCAAATTTAGATGCAGTGGTCATCATTTTCGTCGTTCTATCTGGTTTATTGGCGTTTATCGTTTTATACAATTTAACGAATATCAATATCTCTGAACGAGTACGTGAACTTTCTACGATCAAAGTATTAGGCTTTTTTGATAAAGAAGTCACGATGTACATCGTTCGAGAAAATATCATCTTTACTTTATTAGGGATTTTTGGAGGATTTGGGATCGGTTATGTGCTGACCGACTTTATCTTACGCCAAGCTTCAATGGAATCAGTGATTTTCCCGTTAGTTATTACCTGGGTTGCTTATACACTATCCGCTGCTTTGACGATTCTATTCACGGTGATCGTGATGATCGTCACTCATTTCAAATTGAAGCATATTGATATGATCGATGCATTGAAATCAAATGAATAACGAGTGGGGGGACTAAGATGAGTATTACTGTGAATATCCTATATAGCGGTAAAGAAGGCAATGCAAAAGCATTTGCCCAAGAAATGACAGAGCGAGGAATCGTCGAACGCATTCGTGCGCAAGAAGGAAATGAACGTTATGAGTATTTTATTCCTTTAGAAGATGCTGAATCGATCTTATTGGTGGATCGCTGGACAAATCAAGAAGCAATCGATCGTCACCACAAATCAGAGATGATGGTGGAGATTGCTGAATTACGAAAAAAATATCAGTTGAAGATGAAGGTCCAACGTTTCATCGATGAACCAACAGAATAGATCAAACGATAGTTCTGATCCGTTTATTGCTTATTCTTGAAAAAGAAGATCGCAATAAACGGTTTTTTTGTTGAAAAATAGAGGAGAATAGATAAAGAGAGCCTCGGGGCAAAGCAAAAAAAGGATAAACGGTAAATTTCCCCGTTTATCCCTAGGATTATTCAGTTGGATGAGTTGAATTAGCTGTATCAGTAGTGTTCTTAAAGCGAATAAAGCTACGGATCATCTCCCGAATGATCGTATACGTCGGCAATACGAGGATCATTCCTAATAAGCCAAACAAGTTCCCAGCGACAAGTAAAAGAAAAACAGTCGCAATTGGATGGATATGAATCATCTTATTCATCACTAGAGGAGACACCAAGTAAGATTCACCAAATTGAATCAAGGTGATGAAAGCTACTAAGAGTAAGGCTGTTTTAACGTCTTGACTTAATGCGTACAGTAAAGCCGGTGCAGCACCAATAAACGGACCAAAATAAGGAATGATATCCATCAATCCACAAATCAAGGCAAGTAATAACGCATTTGGCAAGCCTAATACTTTAAAAACAAGATAACTCCCCACACCTACATACGTGCAGACTAAAAGCTTGCCACTAATATAGGTCGAAGCTGCTAAATGGAAATCATGGCACCAATCTCTGACTAACTGATGGAATTTCTTAGGCGTGTAGCGTGTCAATATAGCTGGAATCCTGTCGCCATCTTTGAACATATAAATCAGTAAGAGTGGAATCGTAAAGAGAATGATCGCAGAGCGCGAAACGATTTCGAATACATTGACTAAACTTGAAGTGGCACCTGAAACAAATTGTAAAACAAAACGTGTCAATTGGTTCAATTCCAGTGTATCAATAAATGGGAGCAAGCGTTCTTCTAATAAGGAACCATCTAGATTCTCTGCCAAAACATAAAGAATTTGAGGAACCTGACCGATAAATTTACTGATTTCCAAAATAATGATCGGTAAAATCACTTGTACGGTCAAATACACAGTTAACAAAATCAGTAGCATCATCAGTGTGACCGCAAGCGTTCTTGATTTTATATATTTGAGGAGTTGATTGTATATTGGAAGAAAAATATAAAATACGAAAACTGAAATCAAGATTGGCAAGAAGATACTTGCCATGATCGCTTCGAGTGGCCTGAAAATAAAAGTGATCTTAGAAAAAATAAAAATAGTGATTCCTGTCAAGCTAAGTAAAACAAGTGTTGCAAATAATTTGGAACGTTTTAAAAAAGTCATAGTAGAGATCCTCCGCTTTTTGGCTTTTTATCGTTTAGGGTATGTATGGAAAAAGCATGTTACTTGAAGACTGTTCAATCGATTTTAGATGCTACAAGCTGATTTATATCACGACCCTATACTTAAATATAACATAACTAAAAGAATTTATTTTCTTGAAAAAGGAATTTGTAAAAAAATAAATAGTTAAATGAATTGAGCGCGGCGTGAATGATCGATTTAACGTAAAATATTTGCTGGGAAAATGATGGCACACATTTCCTAGCGTCATTGATTTACAAACGCTTACGTTTCATATATAATTGGATTATCAACTTGTATATATAAGTTAAAAAACAGCTGGAGGTACAGGCTTATGGCGTTTACAGAAAAAGTGATTTATCAGATTTATCCCAAGTCATATCGTGACACGAATGGTGATGGGATTGGTGATTTACCAGGAGTCAAAGAAAAATTACCTTATTTAAATGAATTGGGCATTGATATGATTTGGTTGAACCCCTTTTACCCAAGCCCGCAAAAAGACAATGGGTATGATATCTCTGATTATCAAGCAATCGATCCATTATTCGGTACGATGGCTGATTTTGAAGAGCTAGTCGCTGAAGCAAAAAAATATCAGATCGACATCATGCTAGATATGGTATTGAACCATGTCTCTATTGAACATGAATGGTTCCAAAAAGCATTAGCTGGAGATAAGTATTATCAAGATTTCTTTATTTTAAGAGATGAACCAACAGATTGGGTATCAAAATTCGGTGGAAACGCTTGGGCGCCATTCGGCGAAACAGGGAAGTACTATTTACACTTGTATGATAAAACGCAAGCTGATTTGAATTGGCGTAATGAAGCAGTCCAACAAGAATTATTCAAAGTTGTTCGTTTTTGGATGGATAAAGGTGTCAAAGGGTTCCGTTTTGATGTAATCAACGTGATCGGAAAAGACGAGGAACTGAAAAACAACGCGGAAAATGAAGGGAAAGCCGAGTACACAGATAAACCAATTACTCATACGTATTTACAACGCTTAAATAAAGAAACGTTTGGCCAAGACCCTGAAATCATAACGGTAGGAGAAATGAGTTCAACGACTATCGAAAACTGTCTTTTATATACGTCACCTGAACGAAATGAATTGTCAATGGTATTTAATTTCCACCATTTGAAAGTCGATTATGAAAATGGCAATAAATGGACAACTCCGCCATTTGATTTTGAAGAGTTAAAGCGTTTGTTCCATACTTGGGGAGAAGAAATGAGCGCAGGAAATGGCTGGAATGCACTATTTTTGAATAACCATGACCAACCACGTGCCTTAAATCGTTTTGTCGATGTCGAACAGTACCGTAAACAAGGGGCAGAGATGTTGGCCACGATGATCCATTTAAATCGAGGTACTCCGTATATCTATATGGGAGAAGAAATCGGGATGATCGATCCTGACTTCGATTCGATTTCTGACTACCGGGACATTGAAAGCTTAAACGCATATAACCTGTTACAAGAACAAGGATTCACGCCAGAAGAAGCCTTTCGACGAATTAAAGCAAAGTCACGAGATAACTCACGCACACCGATGCAGTGGACAGATGAACCACAAGCTGGCTTCACGTCAGGGACACCTTGGTTACCTTTAGCATCGAAGCACCAAACAATTAATGTAGCAAACGAGCAAAAGCAAGAACAGTCGATTTTTGCCTATTACCAAAGACTGATCCAACTAAGAAAAACATATCCAGTGATTGCTAATGGTGACTACAAAGCCTATGCACCTGAGCATCCACAAGTCTATGGTTATCTTAGACAAACCGATCATCAAAAATTATTAGTTCTGACCAATTTTTACGCGAAAGAAACGTCGGTGGAATTACCGGAAGAATTTGTAGGTGCGGAAGTATTGATCAGTAACTACCCAACGACAGTTGAAAAAGAAATGAAGTTACAGCCTTATCAAGCAGTCGCACTATTAGTGCAAGGAAAGTAGAGACTGTGACAAACGAATAGTTTGAAAAATAAGCAGCAAAAGCATGAATAGCTTTTGCTGCTTATTTATGGGATTTGCTTATCTCTGAAATGTTGCTCGATGAATACCGTATAGTTTTTTTAAGATAGGAGTGGACTCATGTCTCACGCCTATCCTTTTTTGTTACTTAAAGTAATCCTTCTCTGAAAAATCAGCTTTTTGATAAACTCCTTGATCCCCATAAAACTTATTGTAACGCTGTTTGAATTTTCTAAAGAGAAAAACAACGAGTAGTTTGATCAATGTATAGATCGGAATACCAAAAATGACGCCCATGATTCCTAGAAGATCTCCCATGACTAATAAGACAATCAAAATCGTGATGGGGTGGATCTGTAACCGATCACCCATCACACGAGGGACCACAAGATCTCCGTGAAGCAACTGGACAACGAACCAGACGATCACAAATTTTACAGCCATGAAAGTCGAATCTTGAAAAGCAATGAATAGTCCCGGAAAGAAAGCGATGAATGGACCGATATAAGGAATAATACATAATAAACCAGCAGCGATAGCCAGAATACTTGCAAATTCTAAGCCAATCAATAAGAAAGTTACCCAGTAAACGGCGCCTAGAATGAAAGAAGCGATGATTTGTCCTTTTAAGAAAGCACCTAATTGTTGGTTCGCAATTTTAGTCAAAGTCCGAAAATCTGTGCGAAATTTTGGTGGAACGATACCTAAGACCGATTGATAAAAATTGTGCGGATCTTTTAAAAGGAAAAAGGCAATGATCGGACCAGTAAATAAAGTGATAAAGGTCGTTGTGACCGCTGAGAATAGATTTCCTAGACTTTCAGCACCGCTCTGCCAATAGTTACCGATGAATGAAGTAAAGTTATCGGTGAAATCATCAATCGATGCAAAGAATTGATTGAACGAGTCAGAAAATGGTGTCTGTGCTAAAAAGTCCTTCAACGTTTGTTGGAAATCTTGGAATAGGTCAGGTAGTTGTTGAATCAATGTGGTTGCTTGCTGTTCTAAAAACGGAAATAGCCAGACACCTCCTAAGCCAATCAGCAATAAAATAATAACAAAAACTAAAATGACTGACAGATTACGTGAGAGTTTCTTGCTGAGACGTTTGATCAAAGGTTCTAATAAATAATATAAGACCAAAGCAAAAAGGACTGGTGGTAAAGTCGTGATAAAAATGACAACCAGTGGTTTGAATATAAAAGCAATCTTTTGGAAAAAGTAAATGACCAACGCGATCATCACAAGTAATCCTAGAACGTAATACGAAGTTTTCCCTCCTAAAAAACGAATCAGTCGGGAAGATTCTTTCGGTTTTTTTTCCACGATAGTTCTCCTTTCTCTTGAAATAAGTAGTTGATTTTTGGGTTGGGCTATTCTCACGAAGCAACTATTGAGATCGAATGAAGCCTTTTTAATAGTCAGCCAAACGGTGAAAAATATGAGAAGCTATTTTCTCAAATTCTGTCTTACTACTTGGAGCTGAACATCTTTCTCACAACCTAATAAACGGTGTTCGAAAAGCTGACCTTCAACAGTAAGATGAAAAATCAAAAAATATGGAAAGCTATTTTCTGATTTTCCATCTTACTGCTCAGGTCAAAACGCTTCTTTCACAACCTTGTCCTACTCCAAGTTATTATAATCTGAAACGGGTATAAAAAGAAAATGATACAGTTGAAAAATCAATCGAATTTCGATAATAAAATAAATTTAGTAATAATGCTTGACGGTTGGTTTGATTCTATGCTAAATTAATTCCTGTTGCTAAAACGTAACTATTACGATTTGCATTTATTAATCGTAATCAAATAGAGAAAGAAGATGAGAAGGAGCGAATAAAATGAAACGTTGGATCAAGGTGGTAGGAGGATTACTGTTGACAGGGATCCTTGCAAGTTGTGGCACAGGAGATACTGCAACAAATACAAATGCACAAAATGATGAAAACTTGAATGTAATGACGACATTTTATCCAATGTACGAATTTACGAAGCAAGTAGTTGGTGAGGAGGGAAATGTTGAATTATTGATTCCAGCTGGAACAGATTCACATGACTACGAACCTTCTGCAAGAGATATGGCAAAAATCCAAAATGCTGATGTTTTTGTTTATAATGATGAAAATATGGAAACTTGGGTTCCAGCAATTGAACATACTTTAAAAGAGGGCGATGTACTTCCAATCAAAGCAACAGAAGGAATGTTGTTATTGCCTGGGGATGGTCATTGCCATCACCACGATCATGACGATGAAGACCACGATCATGAAGACCATGATCACGATGATCATGCGGATGACCACGACCATGATCACGATCACGGAGACAACGGTCATTCACATGAATTAGATCCACATGTTTGGTTAGCTCCTAATCTAGCGATGAAGCAAGTAGAAACGATTCGTGACCAATTGATTGAGGCATATCCTGAAAAAGAAGAAGCATTCACTGAAAATGCTGCCTCTTATTTAGAAGAATTAGAAACGCTACACAACACTTTTAAAGAAACATTAGGTCAAGCAAAACAAAAATCATTTGTGACCCAACACGCTGCGTTCAATTATTTAGCTCTAGAATATGGTCTTAATCAAGTACCAATTGCCGGTCTTTCTTCAAGTGAAGAACCTTCTGCTGCAAGAATTGCCGAGTTAAAAGAATTTGTTGAAGACCATGGGATTGAATATATCTATTTTGAAGAGAATGCCAAAGACAGTATCGCTCGTACTTTAGCTACTGAAGCAGGCGTATCGTTAGCAGTATTGAATCCTTTAGAAGGATTGACAAAAGAGCAAATGGATAACGGTGAAACGTACATTTCAATCATGGAAGCAAACTTAAAAGCGCTCCAAAAAACTACGGATACTGAAAATCCATTAGAAGATACATTGAAAACTGAAAAAGAAAAAACAGTTTATAATGGTTATTTTGAAGATTCAGAGGTCCAAGATCGCCCGTTATCAGATTGGAATGGTATCTGGCAAACTGTCGATACGTATATGGCAGATGGAACGTTTGATCAAGTATTTGAATATAAAGCCAAAACAAATCCAGATATGACAGCTGAAGAGTATCGTGAATACTATGAAATAGGCTACAAAACAGATGTCGAAAAAATTGAGATCAAAGATGATACGATGATCTTTACTTTCAAGGATGGCGAAGTTAAAGAATCGAAATACCGTTATGCTGGTAAAGAAATCTTGAACTATTCAGCAGGTAATCGCGGTGTCCGTTTCTTGTTTGAAGCAGAAGATCCTGATTCTGGTGCGTTCAAGTATGTACAATTCAGTGACCACTCGATTGCGCCTACCAAATCAGACCATTTCCATATCTATCTAGGAAATGAAAGCCAAGAAGCTTTACTAGAAGAAATGGACAATTGGCCAACTTTCTATCCGGAAGAAATGACTGGAAAAGAAATCGCGCAAGAAATGATCGCGCATTAAACGATACTAAAAAACGAAGAATGAATGGAAAAGAGGATTTTACGACTTTTTCATTCATTCTTCGTTTCTTTATTAAAAAGAAATTATTTATTTTGTTGTCTTTCAAGAAATCAACTTCTTTAGCCCACGAATCGAAACAGGGATCACTTCCCCGTTGGATAGAGTCACTTCTCGTGTTTTCTTATTGATTGTTTGGACATTTTGGGTATTGATGACATAAGATTTGTGACAGCGGATAAAGTGTTGACTTTTCTTTTCGATATCTTTTATCTTCTCGTAAAACTGCATTTGGGCATGTGTCAAATGGACCTCCAGTTTATGAGGAGTACCTTGAGCAGTAGAAAAGTATTGGATATCTCGAATAGGTAAAAATTTGATTTCATCATTGAATTCAATTCTAAAAATATCCTTTTGTAATGGCGCAGTTTGGAAATCTTCGAATATTTTACTTAAGATACGTTCAACATTTTCTTTAAGATCAAAAATATCTTCTTTGATGATATAATCAGTCGGCTCAATGTTGCTTTTCAAAATCGTCATGGAAAGATCGGTGTGTGAAGTAACATAAATGATTTTTCCAAGCGAGTCCAAGTCACGTACTCGTTTTCCAATGGCAATGCCATCTAATTCACTGTCTTTCAGTTCGATATCCAAAAAATAAATACCAAAAGAAGACGTACGTATCCTTGCTGCATTGAGGAGTTCAATAGGATCAGAAGTTGCAATATGGACATAACTATCCAAATTTTCAATCATGATCCGATTCTTGATTACTGTAGAGATGACTTCCAGTTGTTTCGGATCGTCTTCACAAATGTAAATGGGAATCATAAAATTACTCCTTTAATTGTATATGGATTGTTTGTGAAAATCGCTGATTCTCAATCGATGTTTCAAGAAAAAGATAAGGATTCGTTTTTGTTAACTCATCAAGAATAAATAAACCTAATCCTTCATTTTTGGGATTTGTTTTCGTCGAGAAGCCTTTTTGTTTTAACTTACTCAATGGAAACGTATTCGTAGTAGTGTTGATGACACGTATCATCAACGACTGTTTTTTCTTGATGATCAGTACTTCGATTTTTTTCTTTTTGGTTACTGTTGCACCTTCGATTGCATTATCAAGAATAATACCAAGCATTCTTACCAAATTGATCGTATATTTTTTACCAATGACGATTTCATCTGGAACGGTCAATTGGACAGAGATACCTTTTTCTTGTGCCATCATTAATTTTAAAGAGAATAGACTTCTTATTTCAGGTACCTTCATTTTGTCTAGTAAGCTAAGATTTGCTGGGAAGAGATTCATCATTTCACGTGTAGGTAAAATCGTTTGGTTATAATATTTTTGTAAGCCCTCAAGATCGCCTTCAGAAATATAACTATTCAAAGAAAACAACAGATTTTGATAATCGTGTTTAAACTCTCTAAGCTCTTGATAATTTTTTTCTAGATCTCTAATGTAATCTTGCTGCAATTGGATGCGTTGTTCCAATAATTGATCTGCCATCTTTTTATTTGATATTTTCCAATAGTAAATCAAGATAATTAGGCCGACACACAGATAAAGGATAAAAAAGCTCGTATTTAATGCTAGTACTTTTGGCGTTTCACCAGAAAATCGTGTATAAAAAATAATGATATAGTAGGTAAGTAAAACCAATGAACCGATTGTACCAATCATTCGACGGTCAACACTAGCGGACCAATTATCTAAAAACTTTTTGAATCCATACGCAAATAATAAAGATAAAATCGCTGATACAGTTATATGGAAATATTGTAATGCATCTCCAGGTTCAATGACAGCAGATTCCAATACTAAAAAATCCGCAACGCTCGTCAAATGATCGCCTAAAATGGAAGCTAATAATCCCAAAGGTAATGCGTAGATCATATGTTGGCGCGAGGACGAAAAGAAAAAGAAAAGTAGACTCAACATGGCAATTGCGACAAGTGCAGAAAAAATACCTAAAATCGGGTAAAGTATTCCCAACAGGGCTGCTGCCAAGAGACTAAACGTAGAAAATAGGTATTTATTTTTAATTTGGGAATTGATGATTAAGATAGAACTTGTGTAAATCAGATATTGCAAGGCTATGGACCACAAAAACATAAAGCACAGCTCCCATTGCGTTTTCCCAAATTATAGCATATTTATATTATTATTTTTTTAATTTTTCAGGTATTTTAAATTCTGAGCTCATACCGAAGCAGCAGCCAGATACAAAGAAATCAGAAAGGTTAGTTAATTGTTTAACGATTGTTTTTTTCATAAAAAATTCCTCCAATATTCATCATGTAATTTGTAACTGGAAGCAACGTAGCTATTTCTAAAATAATCCCAAGTAGTAAATAGGTAGAAAAGTAAGAAGCAGAGAAAAATAATGTGAGTACTGCAAATAAAAGATACATGAAAATTGCTTTTTTTAGTAGGGGTGGGCGTTTCTCTGGTGCAATTGGGTTAAGGGCTGTGCCTCTTGATCCATAGCGAAGCAAAAGGAAAAAACAAACAATTAACAAAAGGACCATCATAGGGAAAGAGAAAGTCAATTGATAATGTTTCATTACTAAGGGAACCCCCCACAAATAAAGCAAAGTCCAAAGTAAGCAAACAAATTCAGAATCGGAATGGAGACCGTAAGCATATCTGCGAATACAGATATATGAAAGGAAAGTCATTCCTGTTTCTGCCCACGTGCCTGTCAATAAAGAAAATACAAAAACGACAGCAAGTTTTCCAAGATTGTTCAGCAAAACTTCCAGAGCAAACTTCACTTGGATGTAAGTCATATCTTCTTCATCTTGTTTTCCGTTGAATAATATTGCCAATATTCGATTTACCACTTTATTTTTCATCTCTATACGTACCTCCGAATACTATAATAAGCGAAAAGACATAAAAAAAGTTTTTCGATTCATAAAAGGACGTTTTGACATCAAAATCGTTAACTAAGTGAATTTTGTAACATATTTGTTATATAAGAATGAAAAGCTTTTTCTTATGTAAAAAATAAAAGACATGTTTATCTCTAAATAATTAAAAAATTTCCTGTAAAACTATCAAATCATCTTTAAATTTTCAACTAAACGTACGATTATACCAAAAAAGAGTGAGATTATTTAACAGTTTTGATGCCAAAAGAACTTTTTATGATATTTCTGTGTTATGTTTAAAAATTTATGTTAAAAATTAGTAGAGGTTGCGAAGATAAATGTAAGTGACACGTTCTTATATTTTTGTTTTACCAACTTCTTAATAGAAGGCAGCAACTCCCCTTCCCCTTTTGTTGTTGCCTTCTGATATCAACAACAAGGTAGTTTCTATGTTAAAATGCAAGCCTTTAAGAAGGTGGGTTTGTCAATAAAGGTAACAGATTCGAAATTTTATCAAAAGAAGTTGTGCCGTATGCACAACATAATGGAGGAAATAGCATGGAAAATGAAAATCTATTTGAAGTCGGTAAAACGTACGCATTTGTATCAGATTTATTTTGTTCTCCAATTGAAGCAGAAATTGAAAAAATCTATGAGAATAGTTTGATGGTTCGTGTTCTCAATTGCGCAGATGAAGACAATGAAACTGCACACAATTTACACTGGCAATTAGTCGTTCGTAAGTCAAGTGCAGTGAAAGAGTACAGCTACTAATAGTAACTGTTCATGAATGAAAAATAGTATTTTGATAAATAGCCAGTCAAATCTTGAATGATGGAAAATCATTTTTGGATTTGACTGGCTATTTTTCCTTTGAAAGGTAAAGGAAAAGTGGGTTTTGCTTTTTTGGGGTTCTCATGTAGTTTTAGGAACTCATCAAATACATCAGTTGATAGTAGAGTTTCTTTTGTTTCTTCCTAAGACCACGATCGTAAAAGGGTGAAGCCCCATTTTATTTTTTGTAAAGGTCTGGTAGTATAAAGAAAATAAATGGAGTAGAAAATAAATAAAAGAAAGATGGGGAAGATGATCAATCAAGAAAATGAGAAAGAAATTCTTCGATTGCAAAGAGAAATCAGCCATTGGGAAAGAAAATATAAAAAGCTCCAACAAATTTTTCGAATGCAAGAAGAAATAATTGCTAGTTATGAAGCTGCATATGGGGAAGCACCAGGGTTGGTAGAAGAACAACATGAGGAAGAACAGCCAAATGAATCATTTTTTGAACATATTGAGAAGCGTTCTTATAATCGATTCAATAATGAACAAAAAGCAGCAATCACTTATGATATGAGCAAACACTTACGAATCATTGCAGGTGCAGGAAGTGGAAAAACACAAACGATATGTGCGAAAGCTGTATATCTGATGAATGAAGAACAAGTAGAAGAGCAAAGGATCTTAATGATTACCTTTACTCGAAATGCTGCCAATGAATTGAAAAAACGGGTGGATAATTTTAGTCAAAGAAAAACGAATGTAACGATCGGAACTTTTCATAGTATTTTTTATCGTCTGTACAGTGATATCAAACGGCAGTTTCCGGATCTTTCTGCCGAAGGGATTCAAGGTGAGTTTTCTAAAGACACACCATATAAAGTAAATCTTTTACTGCAGAAACTAATAAAAAAATATCAACTATATTCTTTCGATCAGTATGGTGAGAAAACGATTGCTAACCGATTGGATTATTGGCAAAACATGAATCTCTCCCAACAGGAGATCATCCAATTGATCAAAAAGAGATTTGATTCCATTGAAAAAGACCCACGTCAACCTATCTCTGAGCGTATGGATCAATTAATGACTGAACTATATGAAGAAAAACAAAAGCAACGACTTTTTGAATTCAATGATGTTCTACAAAATTTGAAAAATGCCCTCTCTCATGTAAATGTCAGAAGATATGTAGGTCAAAAATACGATTACTTGTTTATCGACGAGTTTCAAGACACGAATCCTTTGCAATGGGCAATCGTTCAGTTGATTACGAAAGACTCGCCAATCAAGTTGATCATCGTTGGAGATGATGATCAAAGTATCTATGGCTTTAGAGGATCAGAACCTGATTATATCAAACAGTTTGAAAAAGAATATCCAACAAAAACACTCTTTCTATTGACCAATTATCGTTCGCGAGCGTCGATCGTTCAAGGAGCTAATCGATTGATCACGTACAATAAAGAGGATCGCATACCTAAAGCGATGGTACCAGCACAAAAGGAACCAGGCGTATTACAGGCATTATCATTTAAAACGGTACAAGAGGAAAGTGACTGGTTGATTCAGCAAGTATATGCTTTTATAGAAGACAAAGGAAAATACAAAGAATCTATTATTTTATATCGCTCATTATCACAAACACAAGCATTGGTGCAACGTTTGATCCAAACAGATATTCCATTTGTACTAGAAGCAGATACCCAATATGCGGGAATCTATGGAATTAAGCTTTTTTATCAATTTTATCAAAAGTTTATCGGTTGGTATGATGCGGCAACACCGATAAAAGTGCAAGCACACCAGCAGTTGTTACGACAGTTGATGATTAATTGTTATCTGAAAACAAATGAATGTGACCAATTTTTCTCTAATAAAAACAGTGACCAAGATATTGTCGCTTATATTTTAAAACGGCGGCCTAATTTAGAAGCTAGAGAAAAAGAACTAAAGACATTTGTAAGCGCGCTAGAAACATTTGATCAACCAACGAAGCGGTCATGTGTTTCACTGATTGAGGCCTATTGTCGGTTGCCAAGACCGAATAAAGAAATCGAGCAAGGTGACAAAGAATGGTTGCTGGAGACTGTCAGACAATATCCAACGATCCCGCAATTGAAAAAATTGTATCTTGAGATCCAAGGAATTGCAGCAGAACTGAAAACAAGGTTGATTGCTTATCGTAAGGGGAAACTAGATGCCTTATGTATCCAGAGTATTCATAAAAGCAAAGGTTTAAGTTATCGTAACGTCTTTTTAATCGGTTGTAATGAAGGGGTGATTCCTTACAATGGTGCGGTAGCAAAAGACAAAAGACTGAAAAGTGAGTTGAAAATCGAACCATTAACGACGATTGAGGAAGAGAGACGTCTTTTTTATGTCGCAATGACTAGAGCAAGGAATCGTCTTTATTTATGTGTACCTGAGTTTAAAGGGAAAAGAAAATTAAAACCTTCACGTTTTATTAAAGAAACAGGTTGTAAAGGTAAAAAAATCAAATAAATGACGAAAAGCAAAGCGAGTAAAAATACACTTGCTTTGCTTTTTTATTCAAAAAAATAAATAACTATAATTATTTATGTAAATTTTAAATAACCGTTGTTTATAAAAAGAATATAACCTTTAATTGATTGTTTAAATAACGATTTTATGAACAAAAACAAATTTTATTTATTTTGGGGATAGCGTATGACTGGCATTATTTTGATATTACGTTTAGAATGGGATTACAATTAAAAAGGAGTGAGAAAATGATAAAACTATACACTTCGCCTAGCTGTACATCTTGCAGAAAGGCCAAAGCATGGTTACAAACGAATCATCTTAATTTTGAAGAAAAGAATATCTTTGCAGAACCTCTGTCAGAAAATGAGATACGACAAATATTGGCCGCAACAGAAGGTGGAGTCGAAGATATTATTTCTACTCGTTCAAAAGTTTATGAGAAATTAGGGATCGATTTTAATGATTTATCCTTAAAAGAAATCATCCGCTTGTTCAAAGAATACCCATCTTTACTTAGACGTCCGATTCTACTTGATGAAAAAAGAGTATTGATTGGATTCAATGAAGATGAAATACGAGCATTTATTCCTAGAGAAATACGAGGTGTCGCAAGAAACTTGATTTATATGAAACATAGTGTCTTGTATTCGTAAGAATAGGAGGAGACGTTGTGAATATCAAAATCTATAGTTCAACGAATTGCACCATAACGGTTAAAGCCATACAATGGTTAGAGAAAAAGAACTTATCTTATCAATTTGTTGATCTAGAAAGTAGAGCTTTAAGTAATAAAGAAGTCAAAGAGTTATGTAGTTTTGAAAATGCACATATTGAACAATTATTTACTACATGGTCATTTGAATTCAAAAAAATTAAAGCTGGACTTCCAAAAAAACAGGAAGATCAACTTCTATTTTTGTGCAAAACGCAACGTCATCTTTTAAGACGTCCTTTGATCATCATCGATGATGCGCTGTTTGTTGGCTACGATCAACGATTGATGGAGCAATTGATTTTACATGAATAGACTGTATCCAATTGTGTTACATACTGAAAAAGGCAATTGGGATCATCGGTTTTTCCTTAGTAACAAGCCAAAGAATCAAAATCTCACTTACCTGTTCTCTGGTTTTTTGGCTTATTACCAAAGGCGCGTTGCATATTTTTCGTAAAGAAACTAGTGATAACTAGCAAAAAGTGTAAGAGGCAAATCGTATATTCCAAAATAAAACATTTCGACTTTTTCGTATTTCTACTATAAAGAGGATCAAAATTGAAAGTATACCAGATAGATTTATCAGAAATAGTGATTGACAACTAAATAGAATAAATGGTATATTTTTTTTTGTTGTTTTTTGTTTATTACTGATTTTAATAGTGTAAATAAAACTTTAAATAATGCTTGACGAATAGAAAAACACATGTTAATATAACTAGTGTTGTTTGAGAAAATCATCAAGGAATGTTGTCTCTACAAAAGAAGAGATAAAAAAAGTTGTTGACAAATAACAAACAACAAGTTATTATAAGTGAGTTGCTAAAACGACCTCGTGAAAAACGAGTTGAAAAAACTTTTAAAAAATAGTTGACAATCATCCGAGAGTTTGCTAAGATATAAAAGTTGCTACGGCAATCACAAACGATAAGTTGAGGCAGTTGTGTTTCAATTATCACGTAGACCTTTGAAAACTGAACAAAGTAAGACAAACCAAATGTGTAGGGCGTCTTGATTCAATTCAAGACAACAAACATTTTTAACAAGCAAGCAATATGCTAGCAAACAATTGAGCTTAACAATCGAAAGATTGTTCTAACTTTTATTATGAGAGTTTGATCCTGGCTCAGGACAAACGCTGGCGGCGTGCCTAATACATGCAAGTCGAACGCTTCTTTTCCCACCGGAGCTTGCTCCACCGGGAAAAGAGGAGTGGCGAACGGGTGAGTAACACGTGGGTAACCTGCCCATCAGAAGGGGATAACACTTGGAAACAGGTGCTAATACCGTATAACAATCGAAACCGCATGGTTTCGTTTTGAAAGGCGCTTTACGGTGCCGCTGATGGATGGACCCGCGGTGCATTAGCTAGTTGGTGAGGTAACGGCTCACCAAGGCCACGATGCATAGCCGACCTGAGAGGGTGATCGGCCACATTGGGACTGAGACACGGCCCAAACTCCTACGGGAGGCAGCAGTAGGGAATCTTCGGCAATGGACGAAAGTCTGACCGAGCAACGCCGCGTGAGTGAAGAAGGTTTTCGGATCGTAAAACTCTGTTGTTAGAGAAGAACAAGGGTGAGAGTAACTGTTCACCCCTTGACGGTATCTAACCAGAAAGCCACGGCTAACTACGTGCCAGCAGCCGCGGTAATACGTAGGTGGCAAGCGTTGTCCGGATTTATTGGGCGTAAAGCGAGCGCAGGCGGTTTCTTAAGTCTGATGTGAAAGCCCCCGGCTCAACCGGGGAGGGTCATTGGAAACTGGGAGACTTGAGTGCAGAAGAGGAGAGTGGAATTCCATGTGTAGCGGTGAAATGCGTAGATATATGGAGGAACACCAGTGGCGAAGGCGGCTCTCTGGTCTGTAACTGACGCTGAGGCTCGAAAGCGTGGGGAGCAAACAGGATTAGATACCCTGGTAGTCCACGCCGTAAACGATGAGTGCTAAGTGTTGGAGGGTTTCCGCCCTTCAGTGCTGCAGCTAACGCATTAAGCACTCCGCCTGGGGAGTACGACCGCAAGGTTGAAACTCAAAGGAATTGACGGGGGCCCGCACAAGCGGTGGAGCATGTGGTTTAATTCGAAGCAACGCGAAGAACCTTACCAGGTCTTGACATCCTTTGACCACTCTAGAGATAGAGCTTCCCCTTCGGGGGCAAAGTGACAGGTGGTGCATGGTTGTCGTCAGCTCGTGTCGTGAGATGTTGGGTTAAGTCCCGCAACGAGCGCAACCCTTATTGTTAGTTGCCATCATTTAGTTGGGCACTCTAGCAAGACTGCCGGTGACAAACCGGAGGAAGGTGGGGATGACGTCAAATCATCATGCCCCTTATGACCTGGGCTACACACGTGCTACAATGGGAAGTACAACGAGTCGCGAAGTCGCGAGGCTAAGCTAATCTCTTAAAGCTTCTCTCAGTTCGGATTGTAGGCTGCAACTCGCCTACATGAAGCCGGAATCGCTAGTAATCGCGGATCAGCACGCCGCGGTGAATACGTTCCCGGGCCTTGTACACACCGCCCGTCACACCACGAGAGTTTGTAACACCCGAAGTCGGTGAGGTAACCTTTTTGGAGCCAGCCGCCTAAGGTGGGATAGATGATTGGGGTGAAGTCGTAACAAGGTAGCCGTATCGGAAGGTGCGGCTGGATCACCTCCTTTCTAAGGAATATTACGGAGACTACACACGTTTGTCGATACTTTGTTCAGTTTTGAGAGGTCTACTCAAAATTTAACCCGGGGCCTTAGCTCAGCTGGGAGAGCGCCTGCTTTGCACGCAGGAGGTCAGCGGTTCGATCCCGCTAGGCTCCATTAACAACGTATGTTGTTATATACTTGTTCATTGAAAACTGGATATTGAAGTAAAAATGTAAGTAATACAAACCGAGAACACCGCGTTGAATGAGTTTTTTAATAAGTTCAATTGCTTATTTTTCTTGATTGGACTTCTATCGCTAGAAGAAAGATCAAAACCCAACCGTAAGGTTGATAAGGTTAAGTGAATAAGGGCGCACGGTGGATGCCTTGGCACTAGGAGCCGATGAAGGACGGGACTAACACCGATATGCTTTGGGGAGCTGTACGTAAGCTATGATCCAGAGATTTCCGAATGGGGGAACCCAGCATCTTTTGTAGGATGTTACGTATACGTGAATACATAGCGTATACGAGGTAGACGCAGAGAACTGAAACATCTAAGTACCTGCAGGAAGAGAAAGAAAATTCGATTCCCTGAGTAGCGGCGAGCGAAACGGGAAAAGCCCAAACCAATGAGCTTGCTCATTGGGGTTGTAGGACTCCAATATGGTAGTTCTTTCAGATAGTCGAATGACTTGGAAAAGTCAGTCAGAGAGGGTGAAAGCCCCGTAGATGAAATTTGGAAGGCACCTAGGAGGATCCTGAGTACGGCGGAACACGAGGAATTCCGTCGGAATCCGGGAGGACCATCTCCCAAGGCTAAATACTCCCTAGTGACCGATAGTGAACCAGTACCGTGAGGGAAAGGTGAAAAGCACCCCGGAAGGGGAGTGAAATAGAACCTGAAACCGTGTGCCTACAACAAGTCAAAGCCCGTTAATGGGTGATGGCGTGCCTTTTGTAGAATGAACCGGCGAGTTACGATTGCATGCGAGGTTAAGTTGAAGAGACGGAGCCGTAGCGAAAGCGAGTCTGAATAGGGCGTTTGAGTATGTAGTCGTAGACCCGAAACCATGTGATCTACCCATGTCCAGGTTGAAGGTGCGGTAAAACGCACTGGAGGACCGAACCCACGTACGTTGAAAAGTGCGGGGATGAGGTGTGGGTAGCGGAGAAATTCCAAACGAACTTGGAGATAGCTGGTTCTCTC
>NZ_JBIORI010000001.1:530000-2745000 GCF_051714165.1 Enterococcus sp. AZ156
GCTTCGATTGCTTCTTTCATTTTTAATGGTGAAGTTTTTGGCGCAAAACGTTCAATTACTTGACCGTCTTTATCAATAAGGAATTTTGTAAAATTCCATTTGATTGCAGGTGTCAAAGTACCTGGTGCTTGTTCTTTTAAATAATCAAATAGGGGATCAGCATCCCCGCCATTGATTACCGTTAGTTGATGCATGGGAAATGTAACACCATACGTTGTTCGGCAGGCTTCCGCAGCCTCATTTGCAGAAGCTACTTCTTGCTTGAATTGATTCGATGGGAAACCTAACACTACTAACCCTTTTTCCTGATACATCTGGTAAAGCTCTTCCAACTGTTCAAATTGCGGCGCCAAACCACATTTTGTTGCAGTATTAACGATGATCATAGGGTGGCCCTTGTATTTGTCCAATGAGTAAGTTGTCCCATTTTCTAATGTGACGTTAAAATCATAGATATCCATTCGTTTTTTCCTCCTATTTGTTGATGTATAATAAAGGGTTTGCTGACGTAGTCCCCTAAACTGAAAACATAATGAGCGAAAGTCAATGCCTTCGATCATTAGCCAACATGGAAGACTAAGAGATATTATTTGAGTTTTCTCTTAAAGTTCACGCCAAATTGTCTTTCTCATAACTTACCAAAACAAGCCGTAAAAGACAAAGATTTGGCATGTTCTTTTGTCTTTTACGGCTTATGACTATGAGATAGAGGTCACTTTCCTCAATCTCTATTATGATTAAATAAATGTATGGTCTGTTTATACTCCGACGTCTGACCATTCATCTCGTTTTGCTAAAAATTCACGCGCTAAAGCTTGTGCGCCTTCTAACGTATGGTTTGCAGCCCAGCCACATTGGATTTCGTTACTTGCTGGAACTTCTGTTGCTTGTAGCACATCTTTCATCGTTTTTTCTAAAACATCTAAAATATCGTCATAATTTTCATGATTGATGACAGTAAGATAGAAGCCTGTTTGGCATCCCATTGGTGACCAGTCTACAATATAATCTGCATGGTTACGGATGTTTTCGGCAGTTAAATGTTCTAAAGAATGCAAACCTGCCATATCCATGTGTTCTTTGTTTGGCTGTTTGAAACGGACATCATATTTGATGATCAAATCGCCATGCTCGCCTTTTTTACGATCAGCTACACGAACATAAGGGGCTTTTACTTTACGGTGGTCTAAATTAAAACTTTCGACATTCATTTTCATATTGAATTACTCCTAACTATCTGATGATTCTTTTTAGGGAAATGAAAATCCTCTAAAAAGATTGGGTCGATTTATCTAAATTCTAACACTTATTGCAGGTCAGGTGTAGAAAACTGATTGATTTTTTTTCAATTCTTTAAAGATAAAATGGATCAGTGATTTTTCAATTGGGTAAAGGCTTGGTTCAAATCATCTAAAAGATCTTGGGCGTACTCGATTCCTACGGATAAACGAATCAATCCGTCTTTGATTCCAGCTTTTTCGCGTTTTTCTTTAGGTACAGAGGCATGAGTCATCACAGAAGGAATTTCCACTAAACTTTCGACACCACCTAAGCTTTCAGCGAGGATAAATAGTTGCAAAGCTTCTACAAAAGGAATTGCATCTGCGTCGTTTTTCAAGGTAAAGGAAACCATTCCGCTATAGCCGGACATCTGTTGTTTCGCAATTTCATGATTATTATGGGTTGTTAGACCAGGGTAATAGACTGCTTCAACTTCAGGATGGTTCGCTAATAATTCTGCTACAGCATAGGCATTTTTTTGATGTTCTTCCATACGCACACTAAGAGTTTTGATCCCGCGTTGCATCAACCAACTATCTTGTGGACCTAATACGCTACCGATGGCATTTTGATAGTAACCAATTTGTTCCGCCAACTCTTGGTTGTTTGTCGTAACTAATCCAGCAACGACATCACTATGCCCGCCTAGATATTTTGTGCCACTGTGTAAAACAATATCAGCGCCTAATTCTAAAGGTTTTTGAAAGTATGGTGTAGCAAATGTGTTATCCACGATTGTTAACAGGTCACGATTTTTTGCAATGGCAGCCCCTGCTTTCAAATCGGTGATTTTAAGTAGAGGATTACTTGGTGTTTCTAGGTACAAAGCTTTTGTATTGTCTTGAATTGCTTCTTCAATCTGTGCAAGATTACTTGTATCGACGATCGTATACTCTAACCCATTTTTTGTAAGAACATTATCAAATAAACGGAAAGTTCCACCATAGACATCATCGCCTAAGAGAATGTGATCTCCAGATTGGAATAAGGAAAAGACTGCATGGATTCCTGCTAGACCTGAGGCAAAGGCAAAGCCACGAACGCCACCTTCTAAGTCTGCGATCAATTCTTCTAAAGCAAAACGTGTTGGATTACCTGAACGTGAATATTCGTATTCTTTCGGTTGTCCAACTGCATTTTGGCGGTAAGTCGATGTTTGATAGATCGGTACGCTAACTGCACCGGTTGTCGGATCTTCACTAATACCACCATGGATCAATTTTGTTTGAATATGCATAATTATTTCCTCCAATTTCTTCATTGAGTTTATTGTGTCGTTTGTTGCTTACAGATAAATATTTTTTGATAAGTAACGATCGGACGTGTCTGGAAATATGGTCAGGATAGACTGTCCGTTCGGTAGACGTTGTGCTTCTTTTAAGGCTGCGGCAAAAGCGGCTCCGCTCGAGCTGCCTACTAATAATCCGTGTTCTTTTGCTAGTTGACGTGTGTAAGCAAATCCTTCAGCATCAGAAATCGTTTCAAATCGATCAATTGTCAACTCACTAAGAAAAGGGGGGACAAATTCAACGCCGATGCCTTCAATTTCGTGCCCATGTGAAGGACCACCATTCAAAATTGATCCTTCTGGCTCAACACCAATCAGGCGAAGTTCAGGTAAACGATCTTTTAGAAATTTTGCGGTTCCAGCAAACGTACCACCACTTCCAATACCGGCAACAAAACTATTGATTGACCCTTCCAATTCTTGAAACAATTCAGGCCCCAATGTTTGGTAATAAGTGGCTGGATTGTCTGGGTTTTCAAACTGCAAGGGAACATAACTATTTGGGATCTCAGAAGCTAATTGTTTACTTTTTTCGATCGCACCAACGATTCCTTCTTCTGTAGGAGTGTGTACGATTTTTGCGCCTAGTGCCTGCATGATTTTTTGTTTTTCTATACTAAATTTTTCTGGTACGACAAAAATTGTTTTTAAATTGAATTTCAAAGCTGCCAGACCTAAACCAATCCCTGTGTTACCAGCAGTTGGCTCAATGATCGTTGTTTCTTGATCGATTTTTCCGCTCTCAAGACCGGAAGTCAATAAATACAAACCTAAACGGTCTTTGATACTACCTCCTGGATTCAAGTATTCCAGTTTTGCATAGATCACGGAATCTTTTGGCATAGGAAAATCTTGCGCAGTAAATTTATAGACGGGTGTATGCCCGATTGCTTCAGTAATTGATGAAATGATCACGAATCCAAACCTCCAAAAAAGTAAAATAAAAAGGAGCTGACTATTTAATCAGCTCCTCGTAAGATCATAAATTGAAAAGACCAAGAAAGAAAACACTTTCACTACAGAAAGAGATCTTTCATTCAACTATGAAGGGCAATTAATAGACATGGCAAACAGTATGCTGTTTTTATACACCATACAACAACACTTCAATTGTTTTAAGTAATTGATTGCCATGTTTATCCCTCCAATAATGATTTAATTAAAAATAGCATGAAAAAATAAGAAAGTCAAAGACTATCATTTGAAAAGCAATAATTTCCTAGTTTTATAGACGTTTGTCTGATACAATAAGGGTGATTATGATTAAGAAAAAAAGGAGCAAAAAATAATGATCTCAGCAAGCGATTTAAAAGCCGGAATGACATTTGTCCAAGACGGAAAATTGATCAAAGTAATTGATGCAAGCCATCACAAACCTGGTAAAGGAAATACTGTGATGCGTATGAAGCTAAAAGATGTTCGTACTGGTGCTACTTATGATACGACACTAAGACCAGACGAAAAATTTGAAAAAGCACACATTGATACAAAACCAGTTCAATACTTATACACAATGGATGATACAGCATTCTTTATGGATCTAGAAACATACGAACAATATGAGATCCCTGTAGAAACTGTAGCTGAAGAAATGAAATTTATCTTAGAAAACATGGAAGTTAAAATCCAATTCTTCGGTAGCGAAGTGATTGGTGTCCAATTACCAACAACAGTTGTCTTACGTGTCGTTGAAACACAACCATCGATCAAAGGTGCGACAGTGACTGGTTCTGGTAAACCTGCAACGATGGAAACAGGCTTAGTAGTCAATGTTCCTGATTTCATTGAAGCGGATGAATTACTAGAAATCAATACAGCAGAAGGTTCATACGTAAAACGTGCAAAATAACCGAGTGTAGTAAAAAAGCTTTTAAGCAGGATGCTTAAAAGCTTTTTTTTATATTAATCAGTTAATCAGCAAACAATGTTTGTAGTTTTAAATGATGGACTTCTAACAGTCGTTGATACAGATTTGTCTCAAAGTCTCTATAATGACAAAAATCAAGGACTGTATACTTAGAAGAATCAAGACCATTAGGAATCAGCAGGGGGGAACCAAAGATGAAAAAGTCATATTCTTCAGTGATGGGAAGCGTGAGTCGCTCGATATCTACAAAGGGGATCTTCTTGCCTAAATTCAAGATTTCTGCGGAGATCAGATGCTCAGAGACGTTGACAAACCCAACTTTCAATTTATAGTTTTCATCGATTTCTGAATAATATGGATAAAGTAAACTGGCTTGTAGAAAGGCTAATTCACTTACGCAAGATTTCAACCAGGTATAGTTTTTTCGTTGTGCGATTTTTTTCCAAAACCCTTCGATTTTGATTGTCAAGATACGTAAAAGTGGGTATTTATCTTGAATATAAGAAGAGATAAATAATGTGGTCAAAGGAATTTTTTGCTTGAACATGCTAAAGTTACCGATGGATAGATAGAGATTCAAAAGCAAAGCGGGCTCTTTTTCAAAATGGAATGTACCAATAAATGTCTGACAGTGCTCTTGAAATTCCTCTAAAATAGCTTTGATCTCATTACTCGGTTGTTGATAGGAATGTTGCACGATCGGCACACGAATATCTTGATTAGAGGTAAGAAACGGCCAATAATAGAACAAATAAAACAAAGAGTTTACCTCTAAGATATCTAAACGAAGATTCGCAATTTTGAAGAAGTCGTAAAAAAAGTCAATGTTTGTTTCACTTGGAATAAAGGAATCTCTCGATAATCGATAGATATCCGTAAAATGATTATTTTCGATCCTCAGCAAACAAATCAGACAATGGAGACTAGCTTGTTTTTTTCCTAAATCAAACTTATTCTTGTGTTGCGATCCTTCGTGCTTATAAATCAATGCGCGAACTTCTTGGCTGTAAGGAATACTATCCAGACTTTCTCCTAATGAAACAAACCAAAAGAAGTTGAAAAAAATGATACGAATCAGCATTTCAGAACCAGATAAGGTAAGATTCGATAAATTCAAATTGATATTGTACTCCTTCAAATATTCAGCCAATTTTTTTGTTTGTCGAAAACATGTTGAGCGGCTGATAAAATGGCGATTGCAAAAAGCTGCAAGATCTTCATCTTGTTCAGTCAGAAGACTGATCAATAATTTATAAGGAACACTTTCTGTTGATAGGAAATGTTGGTATTGGGTATATTGAACAAGTTGTTCAGGAATGGATAACTTGTTTTTAGTATGTAACAGTTTAATATCAGTAAATTGTTCTAAATCATCTTGTATAGCACATAGGATTTTTTTGAAACGGGTCGGACTGAAATAGAAATCTAAGTTTTCTCGTACATGATCTAAACTATATTCCCCCGGCCATAAGGTCATTATCTTTCCATACACATTTAATTTCATTCTTGCATGGTCATCTAATAAAATTTTTTCAATCAATTCTTCACCTTCTTTTTATATTTTTATTATTAATACCGTATTTATTTTTCCTTGTAAATACTTGTCTCAATTTTCTAAAAAAACTCTATCGGATTTAGAAATATTTTTTTAAAATTTGTCTCAAAATTATTGCTCAATGAGTATATTTTGTGAGAGAAAAGAATAATAAATCGGTTTTAAATAACTAATCATTCAATGTATTCGTTTTACTATATCAAATTTAAAGCTCCTTAAAATAACTGTAATTTAATAGTTAGAGACAAAAGAGAAGAGAACTAGAAAGATTAGTGAATTTTTTCTTTTTTTTATATTATCTAATTGAATTTTAAAGTTTTTCTAAGGAGGTATCCATAAATGAAGAAGCGAAATTATTTCATCGTTTTCTGTCTATTTTCTCTATTTTTCGTCACCTATTTCTATTTCCAAAAAGGAAAGACTGTGGCAGCTAATGAAGAGGCAACCATTGAAGTCTTAAATAATGAATATGGCAAAGTAAGTATTAGGAAAATAGATCGTCAGCTAACGGTCGTGTATCGATTAAATGAGCAAACACAAGAAAACAGATTTTTATTCCAGTTACATCCAAAAGATGCACCTGAAACGAATCTGCTTTCCTCTGTTTCTCAGGAATATCAAGAATACACAGATGAGCAACAACGAAAATGGCTAGCAGGTGATTTTTCTCAAGCCATTGAAGAAAAAGAATTGACCATTGAATTGCCGAGTACGAGCAAAGAATTTCAACTCAATATTCAGATAGAAGAAAAAACGGGTCAGTTACTTTTATCTGACCCAGCTTCCTTTTCATTTTCTATAGATAACGAGAATCAGGAAACTGCACAAACGAGTGAACCAACGTCTGAAACCACGACTTCTTCTGAAAACAGTGAGGTGTCGGATGATTCATCGATAGCTAAAAACGAATATCGTCCGTTTGAACAACCAAAATTATTCAATGAACAGTTGAAACCGAAAGGGTTAGCGACGATTGAACCGGAATATACCACAGATGAGCAAGGAACCTATCCGCAAGCGATGTGGCAACCGGAAAATGACGAGAATGTACGAAATCATCAAGGGAATCGTCATGGTCAATCACAATGGGATGGATTGACGAATTGGGATGGTGACCCAACCAATCAAAACAATTCTTATATTGAATATGGTGGGGAAAAAGAAGAAGCCGATTACGCAATCCGTAAATTTGCCAAAGAGACAGCGACTCCTGGATTGTTTGACTTGTATCTGAATGTTCGAGGAAATACCCAAAAAAATATCCCTCCTTTAGATGTCGTTCTGGTTGTTGACTGGTCTGGCAGTATGAATGAGGACAATCGTATTATTGAAGTGAAGAATGGGATTGATCGATTTGTCGATACCTTATCAGAAAGTGGTGTAACGGAAAAAATCAATTTAGGTTATGTTGGTTTTTCTAGTGAAGGCTACGACAATCGAACGATACCGATTGCAGGATTTGATTCTGTAAAGGAAGAAATCCAAGCAGCCACACCTGATTCAACAAGTGGTGGTACGTTTACTCAAAATGGTTTACGTCAGGCAGGCGAGATGTTGTCTGAACAAAATGGTCACAAAAAGGTGATCGTTCTTTTGACTGATGGTGTTCCGACATGCTCCTATCACGTATCAAGTGTGGTGACTGAAGAGGACGTTAGTTATTATGGCGCGACTTTTAGCAATCAAGTCGATCATCCCGAATATACTTCAAAAATTTCCCCGCCTTATCTTGTACCTGTTAGAGACCAATATTCACAATGGCGTTGGATCAATTCAACGTTTACAGCAACGATTGGTGAAGCAATGGCATTGAAACAACGAGGAATCGAGATCCATGGCTTGGGTATACAGTTGCAAGGAGATGAAACTGAAGGCATCACGAAAGAGGAAGTAGAACGTCGAATGCGTAAGATGGTTTCCACTGGCGAAGACGGCACGGCATATTATGAATCTGCCAATGAGTCTACAGATATTGCTGATTATCTAGCCAAAAAAGCTGTGCAGCTTTCTGGAACAGTCGTTGATGGAAAAATCACTGATCCAATCATTGATCCATTTGTTTATCAACCAGACAGCGCTTCTGTTACAAGTGTAGGGACAACCCCTCTATCGATTGAGCCACTTCTCTCTATTGATGGGCAAACGATCAACGTCGATAAAATCTATTTAGAAAAAGGGCAAGAAATCCAACTACATTATCAAGTGAGACTCCAAACAGAAAGCAAAATGTTCGAGACTGATACTTGGTATCAAATGAATGGGCAAACAATCTTCCAACCAACGAGCAACCCAGATGTTTTTGCTAAATTCGGTGTGCCGTCAGCCAAAGCACCAGGTGTATCTCTTGATTTTTTCAAAGAATGGGAAGAATTTGATCAAGATACGACGACTCGACCAGAGAAAGTGATTTACGAAATCAAGCGAACAGGAATCACCGAAACATCTAGTTGGGAAAGTGGCTATGTACAATTAAGTAAACCGGAAGAGGAGAACACCAATGTTTGGGAGCGAACCAATATCACCAAACTTCTAGCGTCCAGTGAAGCGTCTCGTGAAACCCTCAGCTTGCCAAAACACAACAATCAAGGGCAAGAATTTCACTATGAAGCGGTGAATGAGTTAGATGTACCAGGATATCAATCAGAAAAAGTCAACGCAACGACTTGGAAAAATAAAAAACAATTTGTTCCTTTAGATTTAAAAATAACCAAGAAAACTTCGTCAGCTGACCATCTCCTAAAAGGAGCAGTGTTTCAACTAACGATTGAAGGTCAGGAGATTCAGCTGATCGACCATGAGGATGGTACCTATTCATTGCCAGAAGGCACACGCCTTGAAAAAGGAAAATCTTATACATTGACAGAAATCAGTGCACCTGCTGGACATGAAAAATCGGAAAAGCAGGCGTGGGAAATTGCTATTTCTGACAATGGGGAAGTAACAGTGGACAAACAACAAGCTACAGTCACTGATCAAGTGATCCAATTGACGATTGAGAATCCATTTGCAGACCTTCCGATAGCCATAAGAAAATATACTGAAAAGGACAAACAAAAAATCAATCTGGCAGGAGCAACTTTTGCTTTACAAATAAAAGGAGAAACAGGAACCTATCATACACTGAAAGAGGAAGTTACCGCGTCATCAGGATTGGCAGAATTCGTGATACAAAAAGCGGGTGAATATCGCTTAGTAGAAACAGCAGGACCGCTTGGTTACGATACGATTCCAGGAAACTATGAATTTAAAGTTGACCCTTACGGTACGATTCTCTATGACGGAGAAAATGTAGAGGAAGATACCGTTTGGACATTGACGCATATGAATCAAATCAAACCTTTTGATTTAACAGTCCTAAAGCAAACGGATACAGGACAGGTGTTAAAAGGGGCAGTCTTCCGACTATCCGGTTCAGATGGACAGGTTGAATTACCAAACGACGATAAAGCAACTGATACATTTGTTTTTGAGAACCTAAAACCGGGTGAGTACACGTTGGAGGAAATCAAAACACCAGAAGGTTATCTGGGGTTAGAGCAACCCGTACAGATCGTTATCCAAACGGATGGAAAAGTAACTGTAGATGGTGAACCATCAGAAATCCAGTTACAAACTGATCATACGAACAACCAAATCCATTTGGTCATCACCAATCAGGCATTGATCCCACTGCCTGAAACCGGAGGATCTGGCCGACTTGGCTTCCTATTATTAGGTATCCTTGCGATTGTTTCATTTGTCGTTTATTTAAGGGGGATGAGACGAGGAGGCATTTCAAGTTGACCAAGTATTATTGGTTCTTGCTGTTGTTGCCTTTTCTGTTAGTTGGTGGTGCCAAAACGTGTATCGCCCAAACACAAGAGATGGTCCAGTTGATTGTCCATACTACGCAACCCTCATCAGATAAACAAACGGAATCTCATAAAGCGAGTTTTGCGGTTTACGATGTGACAAAATCATTTTATCAATTACGTAAAAAAGGATTTACTGTCGAAGAAACACAACAAATCATTGCGCGACAAGGTACTTCAGCAGGTTCTTTTCTAATGGAAAAACTGGTGAAGTCGAACAATGATGGAGAAGATGTAGCAATCTTTGATCTACGTGAGTCAACGAATCAAATAGGTAACGTTTATTTAGTGAACGAAACCACTCACATAGCAGATGCGTTTGTAGGATCACAAAATGTAGTCGTGGTTTTGCCTCTTTATGATTCATATGATCACCCACAAAAGGCAATCCATCTCTATCCTAAAATGAACCAAGAGCCATCTGCGATCGTCTTTGAAAAAAAGCTTGTAGAGGAAAAAAACACTTATTCGATTGGTGAAAAGATCTACTATCAATTGGATATCCAGTTTCCAAATGGAATAGCAACTGAAGAAACATGTGTAGTCACTGACAGTGCGACGAAAGAGTTGGAGTTGCTAACTGAATCGCTCAAAGTCCACAGTGAAGAAAAACGCTTGGAAAATCTGACGTTTCATAGCCATAGTCAAGGATTCAGTATTGCGTTTAACGGTCAAGACTTGCAAGATCTGGCAGGTAAAACAGTGAGGATCAACTATCAGATGCGTTTACGACAAGATGCAATCGCTGATCAATCGATCATCAATCAAGCGACATTAGATATCGGAACAGCATCATTGTCACGAAGTACACGTATTCGAACAGGAGGGAAGTGGTTTCAAAAAGTTACAAAAGATAAGGAACAACAGGTGCTAGAAGATGCAATGTTTATGATCAAAAACCAACAGGAAGAATACCTGCATTTGAAAGATGGAAAATATTGCTGGAAAAAACGAGCAAGAGATGCAATAACGCTGACTTCTGATCGAAATGGCTTATTTTCCATCAATGGCTTAGCAGACGGAGAATATTTACTTGAAGAAATCAAAGCACCAAAAGGGTATAAAAGAAATCCTTATGCTGTCTCGTTTGTCGTAAAAAGTATGTCATATGCCATCAATGGACAACCTAGTGAACCTTTGAAAATCACTAATCAGAAACAAGAAACGAGTTTTCTTTTTCCAAAAACAACTGACGAAAAAATAAGTGTTGGTATGATTGGTGGCATATCGATCATAGGTAGTTTCATTATTTATCAAAAGAACAGGAGTAAAGAAGAATGAAGAATAGAAAAAATTTCAAAAAAGTATTACTATGTCTTATTTCATCACTACTTACACTGGTGGCATTACTTCCTAATCCACAAGTGTTTGCTGAAGGAATGGATGCACAATTGGTGATCCACAAAAAGAAAATGTTAGATTTCCCACAACAAGAGATCCAAAATACAGGGAAAGAAATGACTGAATTCAACAACTATCAAGGGTTGGCAGATGTGACGTTCCATGTGTATGATGTCACCGAATCATTTGCTGAAGCAAGAAAAAATGGCGCGACGATTGAAGAAGCAAAAGCGATCGTCCAATCACAGACTTCTGGCACAGCTCTTCTTTCTGGTACCACAGACGCTCAGGGGGATCTTTCTTTAGCATTGCCAAAAAAACAAGCTGGAAAAGATGCAGTTTATGTGATTGAAGAAGAAGCAAAATCAGGAGTAACAGCTGCTGCAAATATGGTTGTGGCATTTCCAGTATATGAACTGATCAAACAATCCGACGGTTCATATCAATATGGGACAGAAGAACTAGACGTAGTTCATTTATATCCTAAAAATGTCGTGGAAAATGAAGGAACGCTGAAGGTCAAAAAAGTAGGTTCAGCAGAAGGTGAAGCACTAAACGGTGCGGAATTTGTCATTGTGAAAGAAGATGTAGGTGTTGCCAAATATTTGCAAGGTGTAGCACAAGGAATGTATACATGGACAACTGATAAATCTAAAGCAAAACACTTTGTGACTGGCAAAAGCTATGAAATCGGTGAAGAGGACGTTGCTGAAAATGAAGCAGAGAAAGGTCAAATGCTCATTACTGGATTAGAAGTTGGCGAATATGTGTTAGAAGAAGTAAAAGCACCTGAAAATGCAGCGATGATCACTGAGCAAACGAAGACACCATTCACAATTGTTGTTGGTAGCCAAACGCCAGTTGAACTTATAGTGAAAAATGATACGACGAAAGTAGAAAAAGAAACGCCGCAATTAGATGGGCAAGACGTAGCAATCGGAGAACCGATCAATTATGAGATCAGCGTCAATATTCCTCTTGGGATCGCGGATAAAGAAGGATCAAACAATAAATATACCACCTTCAAATTGATTGATACACATGATCCAGCTTTAACATTCATGAACCAATCAACGGGAGAAACAGGTTATGCACTTTACGATGGTGAAACGATCATTGATTCAACAAATTACCACGTAACTGAACAAACAAACGGCTTCACAGTAACGATTGAACCAACTTATATTCCTTCATTGACTCCAGGTGGTACGTTGCGTTTTGTTTATTACATGCATTTGAATCAGTTAGCAGAACCAACCCAAGGCTATAACAACGAAGCAAATGTTGATACTGGACATACGACAGATCAAACACCACCAACTGTGGAAGTACTGACAGGTGGGAAACGATTCATTAAAGTAGATGGAGCAGTAGCTGATATCAAACCATTAGCAGACGCTTCGTTTGTGGTACGTGATCAAGATGAAGCAACAGCGAAATATTTGATCATTGATCCAGTAACAAAAGCAGTAGCGTGGACGACTTCACAGGAAGAAGCAACGATTTTCACGACAACAAGTGATGGATTAGTGGATATCACAGGCTTGTCTTATGGTACGTATTATTTAGAAGAAACAAAAGCACCAAACAATTATGTGAAACTAACTGAACGAATTGCGTTTAAGGTCGATCAGCAATCTTATGCTGTTACAGGTGAATTGGTTGCACCAGAGAAAGTACCAAACAAACACAAAGGGACATTACCAGCAACTGGTGGCAAAGGCATTTCATTGTACATTTTCTTAGGTGTGGTTTTACTGACAATCGTGGGTGCATACTGGCTAAAACGACCAAAAGTTAAATAGTATCAAATGAAGAACAAGTGACTCGCTGAGGAGAATAAAATGAAACAAAAAAAATGGCGTCTGTTAGATCTAATCATGTTCTCGGTATTTTTTATCGGTGTCCTCAGCTTGGCGTATCCTTTTGTCAGTGATACGTTGAATAATTATCTCGACCAGCAGATCATCAAAAATTATCAAAAAAAGGCAAAGTCTGAACATGCGACAGAACTTGCTGAATTACAAAAGCGGATGATCAAAAAAAATGAACAACTGGCATCAAACGTAGCGATGCCAGAAGCAGACCCATTTTCCAAGAAAAAAAAGAATGATCAAAAATCTCAGAAATCGTATATCGAATCACATACCGTTGGTGTTTTGACGATCCCCAAAATCAATGTCAGCTTACCGATTTTTGATCAAACAACGACGAAACTATTGGAAAAAGGCGCTTGTCTGCTCGAGGGCACCTCATACCCGATCGGAGGCAAATCGACACATGCGGTACTTTCCAGCCACCGAGGCTTGCCGCAAGCAAAATTGTTTACAGATTTACCTCAATTAAAAATAGAAGATCACTTTTATATTGAAATCAATGGACAGTATCTTGCGTATCAAGTCGATCAGATTAAAACCGTAGCACCGACAGAAACAGAAGCGCTACAAATCCAAGAAAATCAAGATTTAGTCACACTGGTTACTTGTACTCCGTATATGGTCAACAGTCACCGTTTATTAGTACGCGGACACAGGGTCGCTGTTGAACCAGAAGAAATAAAAGAATCGTTAGAAAAAGTGAAACGGGCGAAGCGTACTGCATTTTTACTCGTAAATGGCTTGATCAGTGTGTTTTTGTTGCTATTTCTTATCATGATGATAAAATATTTTACAAAAGTTATTAAAAAATAATATAGTTTCGGAAACTAGATGATAAAGTTTTTGTAAACAGAACATCTTTCATGTATAATGAAATTGAACAAACGAAATGGAGTGGATCAAGATGGAGATAGAATTTAGCCGAAAGTACCAAATCGTCAATGAAGTATTAAATGCGGTGACCCATGGGATTGCAGCTTTGTTAAGTCTGCTTTGCTTCAATTTGCTGATGGATCGCGCCCATACAACCTTAGATTATGTCGCTTTTGCGATTTATGGTAGTTCTCTTTTTCTGCTATTCTTTTCTTCTACGTTATTTCATAGTTTGATTTTTACGAAAGCAAAAAAAGTATTTCAGGTATTTGATCATTGTTCGATCTACCTTTTGATTGCTGGAACCTACACGCCATTTTGTCTGCTAGTCGTGCAAGGAACGACAGGACTAGTTTTGCTAAGTGTTATTTGGGCGACAGCAGTGATTGGCATCATCTATAAATGTTTGACTTTAACAAAGACAAACAAGGTATCAAAAGTTTCAACGATCATTTACAATGTGATGGGGTGGGCAATCATCGTTGTGCTACCTAAGCTCTATCAGAATATCGATTTGACTGGCTTGCTACTGCTAGTTGGCGGAGGAATCGCCTATTCTGTGGGATCACTATTTTATAGCATGAAAAGCAGACGATTCACCCATGTGATTTGGCATCTATTTGTCATGTTAGGTGCAGCGTTGATGTTTTTAGCAATCTATGTAAGTAATTGATTTAAGGAAAATATGATTCAAAAAACTGACCAATTTATTGGTCAGTTTTTTTGTCTATTTCTAAGAGAATTATGTGAAAATAAATAGTAGTTTTTTATTTTTTGTTTTCTGTATGCAATAAAATTGAAAAATTAAACATTTTTGCTGAAAATAGCGATTTAAACTAGACAATTCAAACAATTTTGTTTAATATTATTCAAATAAAATTCAAATTATAATCTAAGGATATTTCAATTTGATGAGAAAATAATTTTTTGAAAAGAGGGAAAAGAGAATGACAGAATTAACGATCGGCGAAATTCCAGTGAGTCAATTAGCAAATGAATATCAAACACCCCTATATGTGTATGATGAAAAAAAGATGGAAGAAACGATAAAGTCGTTTAAGCTGAACTTTGATTCTGATTCTTTTCAAACAAAGATCTTGTATGCGTCTAAAGCCTTTCAAACGGTAGAATTACTCCATCTAATTGCTGAACAAGGGTTAGGTCTAGATGTCGTAAGTGGTGGGGAGATTTATACCGCGTTACAAGCTGGATTTCCTTTAGAAGATATTTATTTCCATGGCAACAACAAAACGATTGATGAATTAAGATATGCCATTGAAAATGATATACGCCATTTTGTTGCAGATAATGGGATGGAAGTCGAAGTCTTGGAAGAGTTAAGCCGAGAATATCAGAAAAAGCTACAGATCATGTTGCGATTGAACGTAGGGATCGAAGCACATACCCATGAATACATCGTCACCGCACATATCGATTCAAAATTCGGCATGCTTTACGATAGCGATGTTTGCCAACAAGCGATTGCACGTATCCAACAAAGTGAATTTCTTAGATTGGAAGGCTTTCATGCCCACATCGGCTCACAAATCTTTGATATGACTGCTTGGCTGGCTGAGATCGACCAGCTGGTTACCTACCTTGAAGATTTTCAACAACCGCTTTCTTTAAATCTGGGAGGGGGCTTTGGTATCCGTTATACCGAAGCGGACACACCTTTACCAATTGCAGAATCAGTCAAACATCTGGTTACACACACAGAGCAGACGCTAGCTGACAGAAACTTAACGATCGATCGCTTATTGATTGAACCTGGGAGAAGTATCGTTGGTGAAGCCGGAACAACACTTTATACAGTCGGCTATATCAAAGAAACACCTCACAAGAAATATTATTTTGTGGATGGTGGGATGACAGATAATATTCGACCGGCACTTTATCAAGCAGAATATACCTGTGATTTAGCAAATAAACTAGACATTGAAAAAACAGAAAAAGTGACGGTTGCCGGAAAAATGTGTGAATCAGGAGACGTGGTGATCCAAGAAACACAGTTGCCTCCTGCAGAGCCAGGTGATCTTCTGGCAGTGTATGCCACAGGAGCCTACGGATATTCGATGAGTAGCAATTACAATCGTGCACTGCGACCAGCAGTTGTTTTTGTCAAAGATGGCGTGTCGAGAGAAGTCGTGCGTCGGCAAACTTATGCGGATCTATTGAGAGGAGAAGTCTATGCATATTTATAAATATAATGGTTGTGGCAATGACTTTATTCTCTTAGATTACGATGAAACGATCGACTATAGTCATTTGGCTCAAAGCTTATGTGCACCCACGGCTTACGATACGGATGGATTGATTGCTGTTAAAACCGAACCTTTAGAAATGATCTACTACAATAAAGACGGTAGCCGTGCGCCGATGTGTGGCAACGGTATCCGTTGTTTTGCCAATTATGTCAGCGATCAACAATTACTTGAAGCGCCACAATTTGCGGTCAAAACGCTTGCTGGGATGATCCATGTGACAATCCATTCACGAGAGCCTTTTTATTGCACAGTCGACATGGGAGCGCCGGACTACCAACCAGAGGAAGTAGGCGTAGCACAATCAACACCTATCATCAAACAAACGCTGACGATTGATGAGCGAAAGGTAGAGCTGACTAGTTTATTCATGGGGACGATCCATACAGTTGTTTTTGTTGAAGATGCGTTGGCTGAATTAACCAAAGAGACTGGAGAAAAACTCTGCCATCATCCCTTATTCAAAGAAAAAACAAACGTCAATTTTGTCCAATCTGTCAATGAAGAAGAATTGATCGTCCGCACGTATGAACGTGGGGTCGGTTGGACACTAGCTTGTGGTACAGGTTGTTGTGCAGCGTATGTCGTCGCAAGAGATCAAGGATACCTTTCCGGCTTACAAGCGACGATTCATTTAGAGCAAGGCGATTTACTGATTTCTGGCGATAAAACGATCACGATGGCGGGACCAGCCACCTATGAATGGCATAAAAATTTGGAGGTAGAGGCATGATCAAAGGTTCAATTGTCGCGTTAGTGACACCAATGACGGAAACAGGTGCAGTGGATTATCTAGGCTTGGAGCAGCTGATTGCGTTTCATCTGAAAGAACAAACAGACGGCTTACTGGTCCTTGGAACAACTGGGGAATCACCCACACTATCTGAGGAGGAAGAGGAAGAGATCTTACGATTCACCGTTGAAAAAGTCAATGGACGTATCCCAGTGATTGCTGGTGCAGGATCAAATGCAACGGCGAAAACGGTCAAGAAAGTCCAACGCTTTGCTGAACTTGGGGCAGACCAATTATTAGTGATCACCCCTTACTATAATAAAACGAGTGATGTAGGGTTACTGGCTCATTTTAAAGCGATCGCAGACGCTTCCTCGCTACCAATCATCTTATATAACGTACCGTCACGAACAGGGATGACGATTTCGTTACCTGTATTAACAGAACTAGCGAAGCATCCACGAATCATCGGCATCAAGGAAGCCTCTGGTGATATGTCCTATACAATGGAAGTGGCGCAACTGATTGATGAATCATTTGCACTATACAGTGGCAATGATGATTTGATTTTACCTATTCTAAGTATTGGTGGTATCGGTGTGATCAGTGTTTGGGCAAATATCCAGCCAAAAGTAGTCCATGAAGTAGTTCATGATTACTTAAACGGAAACAGTCCTTCAGCAAAAGAAAAACAATTGACTCATTTAGCGTTGATCAATGCCTTATTCAGTGAAACCAATCCAATTCCAGTGAAAGCAGCAATGAATCATTTAGGCTTACCTGCTGGACCATTAAGACTACCACTGATTGAATTAGGCGAGGAGAAAAAGCAACAACTTATCGCACTGTTAACAGAAAACGGAGGGGCAAGCACATGAATATAGGGATCATCGGAAGTGGAAAAATGGGTAAGCGAATTGCAGAAGTTACCGAAGAATATCAACATCAGCCATTGAGTTTGACCGAATCCTTACAAGCAACGGAGGAATTATCGTTTGATCAGACACCAGCAGTCATGATCGATTTTTCTCATCCAGCTGGTTTGGATAAAATCTTGCGATACAGCAAAGCTCACCAAGTCCCACTGGTGATTGGCACAACAGGCTATACCGAAGAGCAATTTGCTGAAATCGCCCAAGCAGCTCAAACGATCCCTGTACTCTACAGTGCTAATTTTTCATTAGGGATTATGGTGATGAATCGCTTGATCAAACAAGCAGCTAAAGACTTAGCCAGCTGGCAGATCGAATTAATCGAAAAACACCACAGCCAAAAAAAAGACGCACCTTCTGGCACAGCCAAGCGCTTAGTAGAAACACTACAATCTGTTCGAGAGCTGACGCCTGTCTATCAATGGGCGGACAAATCACGAGAAGACCAACAAATCGGTGTCCATAGCCTACGTGCAGGCTCTTTTCCAGGAGAACATGAAGTCCTTTTTGCAACCAAAGATGAAGTTCTTTCAGTGAAGCACGAAGCCTTTTCAAATCGAATTTTTGCAGAAGGGGCAGTTCAAGCAAGTATCTGGTTGGCCGAGCAGTCAGCCGGTTCATATCAATTAGAAGATTTATTTGAACCTAGAGGAGGAGCCTAAGTTGAACGCACAAGAAATCATTCGTTTTATTCAAACAGCAGAAAAAAAGACCCCAGTCAAAGTTTATTTAAATGTATCAGAACCTGTCGAGTTTCCGAATGCGAAAGTATTTGGTGAAGTGCATAGTCCAATCGTTTTTGGAGATTACAAAGACATCGCGCCGGTACTAGAAAAAGAAGCGGAAAAAATCTTAGCGATCGAACTAGAACAAACTGCTAGAAACAGTGCAGTTCCTTTACTGGATGTCAAAGACATCAACGCTCGCATCGAACCAGGCGCTGTCATTCGTGATCAAGTGACCATCGGCGATCAAGCAGTGATCATGATGGGCGCTGTGATCAACATCGGTGCTGAGATCGGGGATCATAGCATGATCGATATGGGAGCAATCCTAGGCGGACGTGCGACTGTCGGTAAGAATTGTCATATCGGTGCTGGAGCTGTGTTAGCTGGAGTCATCGAGCCAGCTTCCGCTCAACCAGTAGTGATCGAAGATGGTGTATTAGTTGGTGCGAATGCAGTGATCGTCGAAGGCGTTCGTGTTGGAAAGAATGCAGTCGTCGCAGCAGGTGCAGTCGTTTTAGAAGACGTTGCCCCTGAGACGGTCGTTGGTGGTACACCGGCACGTGTATTAAAAATAAAAGATGATCAAACCAAAGAAAATACCGCATTGATTGCAGCACTAAGAGAATTGTAGACAAAGAAAGGATGAAAAACATGCGCGAAATAGATACCTGTATTGTCGGAGCGACGGGATTAGTCGGTCAAACTATGTTAAGAGTATTAGAGGAGTACGATTTTCCAGTAGGAAAACTCAAGCTTTTAGCATCCAAACGCTCTGCGGGGAGTCTGTCTGTGTTTAAGGGAAAAGAGTATGTTGTCGAAGAACTGACTAAGACTTCTTTTTCTGGGTATGATTTGGCGCTTTTTTCAGCTGGAGCATCCGTGTCTCAAACATTTGGCCCAATTGCACGTCAAGCCGGCTTAGTAGTCATCGATAATTCTTCAGCGTGGCGAGAAGATCCTACGATCCCGTTGATCGTCCCTGAAGTAAATCTAGAGGATCATACGTTAGATCCATTGATTGCCAACCCAAATTGTTCGACGATCCAGTCCGTGTTACCACTGAAAGCACTACAGAATACCTTTGGTGTGACACGTGTCAATTACACGACGTATCAAGCTGTTTCAGGTTCAGGGCAACAGGGAATCGCTGATCTACAGGCGACAAAAAATGGTGAACCAGCAACTTTTTATCCCCATGACATCAGTCAAACGGTCATTCCAGAAATCGATCGCCCAATGGAAAATGGGTATACCAAAGAAGAACAAAAAATGATCAATGAAACGAAAAAAATCTTGCATCAACCAGATTTGCCTGTATCTGCGACTTGTGTCCGTATACCGATTGAAAATGGCCATGGTGTCTCGATTGCTGTTGAGTTAGAAAAGGAATTTTCATTGGAACAAATCCGTGCTTGCTTCAGTCAGTTTCCAGGGATTTTGGTTGTCGATAACTTAGCAGAACACCAATATCCCACAAGTACATTAGCAAGAGGCACAGACCAAGTATACGTTGGGCGTATTCGTCACGACCTCTCTGTTGAAAATGGCTTACTCTTTTACACCGTGGCTGACAATATTCGCAAAGGCGCTGCGGCTAACGCGGTGCAAATTGCTTTGGCGCTTCTACAAGAGGAGGTCCTTTCATGAAAGTCGCAAAATTTGGTGGAAGCTCGATGTCTCATGAAGAACAGTTCCGTAAAGTCCGTGAGATCGTGTTAGCTGATCCTAATCGAGAAGTCGTTGTCGTTTCCGCTTTAGGAAAAAGAACCGATGAAGACGATAAAGTGACCGATTTACTCTATTTGATCCATGCGTATCTTCAACATAAGGTTGATTGGACGCCACTATGGGAACGGATCACACAACGTTTTATTCAAGTTAGGGATCTTCTGTCACTCGACTTTCCGATTGAAAAAGAATTAACCACGATCGAAACACATCTAAAACAGGAAAAAGTGACGATCGATTATTTAGTCAGTCGTGGGGAGTATCTGACTGCGCAATTGATGGCGGAATATTTAGGGTATACCTTTGCAGACGCAAGTGAGCTGATCTACTTTGATTATGAAGGAGGCATCGACTTTCCGCGTACAGAGCAAGCAGTACGCGAGATGTACCAGAAACACCAAAAGTTGATCGTCCCAGGATTTTATGGTGCCAACCCAGCAGGAAAAGAAAAATTACTTGGTCGTGGGGGCAGTGATATTACCGGCTCCGTTTTAGCAAGTGCCTTACAGGCAGATCTTTATGAAAATTGGACGGATGTTTCAGGCATCATGATGGCAGACCCAAGAATCATTGACTCACCGAAAGTAATTGAAGAGATCTCTTTCCGTGAATTACGAGAAATGGCTTATATGGGTGCCAATGTCTTGCATGAATCCGCGATTTTTCCTGTACAAGAAGCTGATATCCCGATCCAAATCAAAAATACGAATCGACCGAATGATCATGGAACAAAAATCTCAAATCATGAAGTCGAAAAAGAAAATGGATTGACGGGGATTGCAGGAAGAAAAGACTTTCTTTCAATCACCTTGTTCAAACGACATATGTCAGACGAGATCGGTTTTATTTGGAAAGCCATGAGTATTTTTGCAAAACATGGCATCTCGATCGAGCATATCCCCTCTGGCATCGATAATATCGGTGTCGTCGTTTCGGCGGAATTGATCATGGATAAATTGTTTTTGATCACGAAAGAATTACGTGAGGAATTAGGCGTAGAGGAAATCGAGATCATCGAAGACTTGGCTTTGATTTCTGTTGTAGGTGGCCCACATAAGGAACCAATTGGACTTTCTGGAAAAGTATTATCGATTTTGAATGAGTTAGAAATCAGGACCTCGATTTTATCGCAAGGTGCGCAAGAGTTGAATTTGATCATCGGCGTACCCAATACACAATATGAAACCGTGGTAAAAGGAATCTATGAAGGGATGGTGAGGCGACATGTTGGCAACACACCGAATGGCGTTACATCAAATTCCTGAACTTGGCTTTCATGAATTTAAAACGAAAGAATACCTTTACGAACAAATCAAAAACTGTGGTGGCGTGATCCATGAAATCGATGAGACAGGCTTGTTGGTTTATTTTGATCAGCAACAAGACACAACGATTGCTTTTCGGACAGATATCGACGCGTTGCCCATCACTGAAGCCACAGGGTTACCTTTTGCGTCTACACACCCAGGATTCATGCACGCCTGCGGACATGATGGTCATATGGCAATGCTCTTAGGATTGACCGATTATATTGCCACGCACCGTCAAGAGATGCGGCACAATATCGTCTTGATTTTTCAACCCTCAGAAGAAATTGCTGGCGGGGCAGATAGTGTGATCCGTTCTGGGTGGTTGGAACATTACAAGGTACAGGCAATCTTTGGTTTTCATTTATGGCCAGGCTTGCCAGAAGGAAAAGTATTTTCACGACCAGGTGCGTTGATGGCGCAAAGTAGTGAAACAGATATCATCGTCCAAGGCAGATCTGCGCATATCGCCTCAAGCAGTCAAGGCATCGACAGTCTAGAAGCAGCTGTGCGTTTTATGAAACAAGTCTATGACTTTGATGAATCTCTGCCAGAAAACCTTGAACATCTCTTGAAATTTGGTCAGATTACAGGTGGGACGATCCGCAATGTCTTAGCCAATGAAGTCGTGATCTCAGGCAGCATTCGTTCATACAGTCGTAAGACCCAAACGGACTTAAAGATGCAACTAGCACGACTAGCAAAAGAATTCCAACAAACTTCCCCAGCGAAAATCTCATTTCGTTATAACGATGGGTATCCTGCTGTACGTAACGATGAACAGTTGTATGCAGCACTTGCCCACTCAGAGTTATTACATGAGTTGGCTGAGCCTGTCTTACAAGCAGAAGATTTTGGTGTTTATACGGAACACTATCCTTGTGTCTTTTTCTTCTTAGGTGTAGGTGATACACCAGCCCTGCATGATGCCACCTTTGATTTCGACATGGCTGTTTTAGAAAAAGGATTGGAATGGTACCAAACAATCCTTTACACCGAGGAACTTTTCTGAAAAAATAAGGATAGTAACCAAAAGGGGAGAAGTCTATGAATCTACACCATCGTTTTAATCCAAGGCTGGCTAAAATCGAAGTCTCGCAGATCCGTATGTTCGATCAGCAAATCTCAAGCATTCCGGGCATCATCAAATTGACATTAGGTGAGCCAGATTTTTCAACACCTGAAGCAGTCAAAGAAACAGGGATCACAGCCATCAAAGAAAACTATTCTCATTATACCGGGATGAGAGGTTTACCAGAATTATGTGAAGCAGCTTGTTTCTTCCAAAAAGAACGTTACGGTCTTTCTTATGATCCGCAAACGGAAGTACTAACAACGATCGGTGCCACAGAAGCGATCGCGACAGCTTTATTAGCGGTCTTAGAAGAAGGGGATAAAGTATTGATCCCAGCACCTGCATATCCCGGCTATCAACCAATTGTTGATCTAGCAGGCGCCGAATTGATCACGATCGATACATCAGACACTGGCTTTATTTGTCAGCCAGAACAACTAGAAGAGGCGTTTGCCAAATACGGAGACGAAATCAAAGCAGTGATTTTGAATTACCCAAGTAATCCAACGGGAACATTGTTATCTGCGGAGCAAATGAGCAAACTTGCAGAAGTTTTAAGCCAGCACCCAGTCTTTGTCATCAGTGACGAAGTTTACTCGGAGTTGAACTACGTGGGAGATCATGTCTCGATGGCTACGTACTTGCCTGAACAAACGATCGTCGTGAATGGACTCTCTAAATCTCATGCCATGACTGGTTGGCGCATTGGGTTTCTCTTTGCTCAAAAACCAGTGATCGATGAATTGATCAAGGTCCACCAATATTTAGTTACTTCTGCCACAACGATTTCTCAAAAAGCTGCGGTCGAAGCCTTGACAACGAGTATGGACGAAGGGGAAAAAATGAAGGCCCGCTACGTCGAACGCCGAGATTATCTATTGCCGCAACTTACGGAATTAGGTTTTCAAATCTCTCAACCTGATGGTGCGTTTTATTTGTTCTGTCGCTTACCAGAAACAATCCAGATGAATTCGTGGGATTTTTGTTTAGCACTCGCAGAACAAGGTAAGGTTGCCTGTATCCCTGGCTCAGCTTTTGGACCGGAAGGTGAAGGATTTATCCGAATCTCTTATGCAAGTGGGATGGATGACCTACAAGAAGCGTGTAAACGTATCGGCACATTTTTAGCACAATTAAAAAAATAATATTAAAATAACGAATAAAATTTTTAGGCAAGCCTTTTCATTTGCATTATTATTCTTAGAATGATATCGTAAAATTGTTTAGAATGATTCTAAACAATTGTTATGAGGAGGGTTTTGTCAATGGAAAAAACGAAAGTAATTATTGTCGGTGCATCACATGGAGGGCATCAATCCATTTTAGAATTACTATCTAGATACGGAGAAAATGTGGATATCACCTTGTTTGAAGCAGGCGACTATGTTTCATTTATGTCATGCGGCATGGAATTATATTTAGAGGATCAAGTCACTAGTGTGAATGATGTCCGTAATTTCAGACCGGAAAACTTTCCACAACCAAATGTGGCGATATTAAATAACCACGAAGTAAACACAATCAATGCAGATAAAAAAACCGTTACAGTTACACGTAAAGAAGATGGACATACAGAAGAGTATGCTTACGATAAATTGATTTTGAGTTCAGGTGTTAAACCAAACTCATTACCTGTTCCAGGAACAGACTTAGAAAATGTATATTTGATGCGTGGCTATAATTGGGCAACGAAAATCAAAGAACGCATGACAGACCCAGCAGTGAAAAAAGTAGCTGTGATCGGTTCAGGTTACATCGGGATCGAAGCAGCAGAAGTTTTCTTGAATGCAGGGAAAGAAGTAACGTTATTAGATATGATCGATCGTCCTTTAGGTACTTACTTAGATAAGGAAATGACAGATATCTTAGAAGCGCACTTAAAAGAAAAAGGCATGAACATCAAAACTGGCGTGAATATCAAAGCCTTCACAGGTGACGGTAAAGTCGCAGCCATCGAAACAGACAGTGGCACGATCGAAACAGATTTGATCATCCAAGCTGCCGGTGTCAAACCGAATACCGAATGGTTGAAAGGCATCGTTGATTTAGATGAACGTGGCTGGATCATCACAGATGAATACCTACAAACAAACTTACCTGATGTTTATGCAGTAGGAGATGCAACACTTGCTTATTCGATCCCAGCAGGCAAAAAAGTGCCGATCGCATTAGCAACAGTTGCACGTCGAGAAGCACGCTATGTCGTTCAACACTTATTTGAACAAACACCAAGCAAACCATTTGGTGGCTTAGTCGGCTCATCTGCGTTACGTGTGTTTGACTATCATTTTGCTGCAAGTGGCTTGAACAGCTTCACAGCTGATCGCGCTGGCGTAGCCATCAAAACAGCCTTCTATGAAGATACGATCCGTCCAAAATTCGTACCAGAAGAATTTGGGAACGGAAAAGCAGCTGTACAATTAGCCTATGATCCATTTACGCACCAATTGCTAGGTGGCGCTGTTTTATCAACGAAGGACATCACTGCACAAGGCAATGTCTTAGCACTAGCAATCCAACAAAAATTAACGATCGAAGACTTGGCAGAAGCAGATTTCTTCTTCCAACCAGGACACGACCGTCAATGGAGCTTACTAAACTTAGCGGCACAACAAGCACTAGGTGAAGAGCCATTTGTGGAGTAAAAACTAAATTTAAGTAATAGTAAATACGGAATAACAGGTGGATGGAAACATTCAGCCTGTTGTTCCGTTTTTTTATTTATTCGTAAGAGTTGTTTGGGTTGAAGGGAAATGTTGACGATTATGCTGTTAAAACAGCTTTTTAGGAATGTAATAATTTTTTTTGATATTTTTTGATATGATTAAGATGGAAGTTATTTTAATTTGTTAAAGTAATATTTTAGTGCTTTACGTATATATATTTGTAGAGAGGGATCGGTTACTATTTATACATAGAATGGAGAGATGAAAGATGACCTACATTCGAATATTCAAAATAATCCAACTGGTTTTATTGGCGCTAAGCATCTATTTTGCTGCAATGAAAAATACGATCTATACCATACTGATTATGCTATCACTATTTATTGAATATACCCAATCCGAGCAACCTAAAACTCCTTACAAATCGGGAAAAAATTCAATCTATCTACCGAATCAAACATCTAGAACGGAAGTGGTGTTTGCGCTGATTCCCACGATTTTAGTTCTTATGATTTGCTCCATTTTGGAATTAGAATTGTATCATTTTTAGTAACAGGAATAATTTGAACCACATCTATTTAGTTAGTAATAAAAATGAATACATAAAAGTATCGATCGTATGAGAATTTTAGAGAAGGTGAACCGAGTAAGCCAAATAATTGTTCTCACCTCCTATCTAGTGATTGGGAACAAAAATAAAATTCATTTTTGTTTCTAACCTTAAACTTAATAAACGGTGTTCCAGAAGTAACTCCTTCAGAAATAAGCCGAGAAATCCAAAAATTTGAAGAACAATTTTCGTTTTTCTCGGCTTATTTCTCGGAGCTAGACACTTCTGTCACAACCTCATGGAGGTATAAAAATAATAGAAAATAGTTAGAAAACAGGACAGAAAATCTACAAATAAAAGAAGAATAGAATGGAGAGATAACAATGACCTACGCTAGAATACTCAAAGGGACTAGTTTAATTTTATTAGCTTCAAGTATTTATTTTGCGGCCCAGCAAAATACTATTTACTTCACACTGATTTTATTATCAATACTTATTGAGTCTGCTCAACCCAACCGCCCTAAAATTCCTTATCAATCGGAACGAAAAGCCATCTATCTACCGAATCAAACATATGGAACGGAAGTGAAGGTTGAATTTGTTTTGACAGTTGTAGTTTCGATTATTTGTTTTGTTTTGGCATTATGACAAGACATGAATGTAGATGAACGTCATGAATCAAACGTAAATAAAATTGAATGAACTCTTTCGTAAAGAAGCACCAATCACCGAAAAAACTTCACATTTTCGGTGATTGATGCTTCTTATACTTGTTCCTCAATCCCCCTTCTTCACCCGTATCGCATACGAATCCAGCAAGATCCGCGCAATCACAGAAAGTGGCAGGCGAGAGCGGACTTCATATTCAGGGAAAAAAGAGATTTCGGATTTGAAGCCGATCAAAGATAATTCTGCTAATCGGTTCAAGCGACTTTCCCGTGAGGCGGTGATCAGGATCGAACTGATTTCCTCGCGGTAGCAATTCTCCGCTGCTGCTACGAGTTCTTCTGTTTCACCGTTTAAGGAAATAAAAAGAACGACATCTTTTTTGTGCAATTTGCGACTAACGGTTTTGATGATATTTGGATCGGTATGAAGGACACAATACTTATCGAGTAGTTGGAATTTTGTTTGTATTTCTTCTCCAATCATTTCTGAAAATCCTCTGGCAAAGATAATGATTCTTTGTGAACTCCAGATTTTTTGAATCGCATCTTCGATTACCCCTGTATCCAATAGATTGATGGTACGCACGACTTCCTGTTCGTTTTTTAGAATAGAGGTTTTTATTTCTTCATCTACTTTATTGACCGTAGCAAAATTGATGGTGGTATTCTTCTTTTCCTTTAAATGATGCTTAAAAGAAGTATAGCCTTCGTACCCTTTTTTCTTCATGGTACGAACGATGGTCGTGGTGGATACGTTGGCTCGTTCGCTTAGTTTGATAATTGATAGATTTGGGATTTCTTGGATGTGATTCATCATATACTCCCATAAAAAATGTTCTGCCTCGCTTAATTTAGTTTCCATTTAGTCCTCCCCCTTTTCTTTTTATTCTACCATTGATGTAAACCCTTACTTAGATGAGTTTTATTTTGTAAACATTTACCTAAAATTTTGCTTATTTAGAAAACATGTACATCCAAAAACAGGCCATACTGTAGATAAAGTGAGGAGGGATACAGGTGGCTAACGTATATACATGTACGATGAATCTGGCGATTGATCTGTTTATTGAAGTGGCACAACTCAAACCGAATGTCGTGAACCGCTCAATCGATGATGATATCCAAGCAAATGGGAAAGGTGTCAATGTTTCATTGATTTTAAAAAAACTCGGGATACCAAATACTGCGTTGGGCTTTAGCGGAGGATTTACTGGGGCTTATATTGAGGAATGCTTGACGAAGGAAGGAATCGACGCTCATTTTGTTTCTATACCCGGAATGACTCGCATCAACGTATTTACACAAGTGAATGAGGAATCAAGTGAATATAAATTGGTCAATCGTGGACCAGAAATCGACCAGTTAGCGATGGAAGAATTGCTTGAGACAATCAGTCATTTGTCAGCTGGAGATTATCTTTGTGTTTCTGGGAGTCTGCCAAGAGGTGTACCAGAAGAAATCTTAGTAATGATCAGTAAAATCTGTCATGAGAATCAAGTGCGCTTGATTTTAGATACGAGTGCTAAAATCGTTAAACGATGTCTAAAGTATCAACCATTTTTACTGAAACCGAATGAGCAGGAATTGGCAGAATGGTTTGATGAAGAAATAGCAGAAACGGAATATGTAAACTATTGCAAGAAACTATTAGCCGCAGGTGCACAAAATGTATTGCTGTCATTAGGTGGAGCGGGTGGGATCTATGTGAACGAAAATTATTGTTTGACAGGAAACGCCCCGCAAGGAAAAGTCGTTAATACCGCTTGCGCCGGGGATACACTCCTAGCCACTTTTCTGGCAGGATTGATCAAAGAAGAAAATAGTGCGGATTGTTTCAAGGACAGTTTAGCTGCGGGTAGCTCGACTGCGTTTCAAAAAGGATTGACTGATTTTACCGATGTCGCAGAGTTGAAAAAACAAATCACCATTCATAAGGAGGAATTCAGATAATGGCTAAGTATCGATTAATTGCTGCAACTGGTTGTCCCACAGGTATCGCCCACACGTATATGGCACAAGAAGCACTGGAACAGGCAGCAAAGAAAAAAGGCATTACGATCAAGGTGGAGACCCATGGGCAAGTAGGGGTAGAAAATCGTTTGACAGATCAAGAAATCATTGAAGCGGAAGCAGTGATTATTGCGGCGGATAAAGATGTTCAGCCTGAAAGATTTGCCGGGAAACGGATCATTGATGTTTCTGTTTCGAAAGGGATCAAAGAAGCCGATCAATTGATTGCTGCGGCTTTAAACGGTGAAGGAGTGATTTCTGAAAAAATCGAAATGGCAGAAGGAGATAAGGAAAAACAACATGCACAACAGAGTGTTGGTCACAGCATCTATAAGAACTTGATGAATGGTGTTTCCCACATGTTGCCTTTTGTTGTCAGTGGGGGAGTCTTGATCGCCATTTCTTTTTTATGGGGGATTTATTCTGCCGATCCTGCCAATGCGCAATACAATGAATTTGCTGCGAGTTTGAATCGAATCGGTGGTTTTGCAATGAGTATGATGGTGCCGGTCCTTTCCGCGTTTATTGCTGAAGGAATTGCAAAACGTCCTGGATTGGTTGTGGGGTTTGTCGGCGGATTGATTGCCTCAGATGGTGGTACAGGTTTTTTAGGTGGAATTATCTCAGGTTTCTTGGCAGGATATGTGGTGTTGGGATTAATAAAAGCGTTACAACCTTTGCCTAAAACACTAGATGGTTTAAAGGCAATTTTCTTATATCCCGTACTAGGGGTGTTGATTACTGGATTGATCATGACAGTCATTTCAGGACCGATGGCTAGTATCAATGAAGGAATGATGGATTTTCTAGCAGGGTTTGAAAACTCAAGCCCTTTAGTATTAGGGGTGATCGTCGGTTGTATGTGCGCATTCGATATGGGGGGGCCGATCAATAAAGCAGCCTACGTTACTGGAACTGCCCTGTTAGCACAAGGAAATACTAGCTTTATGGCGGGAGTTTCTGCAGCCTGTATTGCTCCGCCGTTGATTACTGGCTTTGCGGTCTTGCTTTTTGGGAAATACTTCGAGCCAAACGAAAAGAATGCTGGTCTAGTGAATTTCATTCTAGGCTCAACACATATTACGGAAGGTGCGATTCCTTTTGCAGCAAAAGATCCGCTTCGTGTCTTGCCAATCATGATGCTTGGTTCGTCGATCGCCGCTGTATTGACCTATTTCTTTCGCGTGCAAGTACCAGCACCCCATGGCGGATTTCTCGTTTTACCAGTAGTGACGCATGGCTTACTTTGGATTCTTGCGATTCTTGCTGGTTCTATTGTAGGGGGAGTATTACTAGGCTTGGTTCAAAAAAGAAAGTCACTGAGTGTGTGAAAGGGAGAGGATTCATTTGATGGAAAATTTATTTGTTTATACCAATGTGGCGGCGAATACTCGTGAAGCGGTGTTTGCGTTTCTTTCAACAAAAATCGTTGAGGTAGGTAAAGCGACCAATGAACAGGCGGTCGAAATCGGCTTGAAACAACGCGAAGCAGAAGGTACGACTGGTATGATGGATGGCTTTGCGATCCCTCATGCGAAAAGTGAAAGTATAGAAGAACCAACGATCATTATTTTGAAATTAACGAATGCAGTCGCCTGGGATAGTTTAGACGGTCAACCGATCAAGTATGTGATTGCGTTGTTTATTCCAGCTGCAGAAGCAGGAACCAGTCATTTGGCGCTTCTTTCACAAATGGCACGAATGTTGATGGATGAAGGCTTTAAACAAGCATTTATCACTGCTTCCACTCAAGAAGAAATTGTTGGCTTGATTGATTCTAAGTTAGAAGGGATGTTGAAAAAATGAGGAAAGTATCAGAGGGGAAATACCAAGCATTGGTAAACATGAGTAATCCAGACGGGATCATCGGGGCTTTAGCGATTGACCAAAGAGGCGCATTGAAAAAAATGATGGCGAGACATCAAGAGGAGGTCAAAGTGGATGATTTGATCCATTTCAAAGAACTCGTGTCCGAAGAATTGACACCTTTTGCTTCTTCGATTCTTTTAGATCCAGAATATGGGTTGCCCGCTGCTGAAAAACGCGCTAAGACAGCTGGACTATTGTTGGCTTATGAGAAAACAGGATATGATACAACGATACCTGGACGTTTGCCAGATACCTTAGCTTTTTGGTCAGCCAAAAGACTAAAGGAAGCTGGAGCAGATGGCTGCAAATTCTTGCTTTACTATGATGTAGACGAAAGCGAAGAAGTCAATGAACGGAAACAGGCATATGTAGAAAGAATCGGTTCAGAATGTCTGGCGGAAGATCTTCCTTTCTTTTTAGAATTGCTATCTTATGATGCAACGATCCCAGATACGACCTCCAAAGAATATGCCAAGATCAAACCGAAAAAAGTCATTGAAATGATGAAGATTTTCTCAGAGCCGAGGTTCAACGTAGATGTCTTGAAGGTAGAAGTACCTGTCAATATGACTTATGTTGAAGGTTTTGGAAAAGAAATCATTTATTCCAAGCAAGAAGCATCCGCTTTGTTTATCGAGCAAAGCCAAGCCACTGACTTACCGTTTATTTTTCTGAGTGCAGGTGTCAGTGCCGAAGGATTCCAAGAAACGTTGCATTTTGCCAAAAACGCTGGCTCTTCGTTCAATGGCGTTTTATGTGGGCGAGCTACATGGGCAGATGGTGTGGCACCTTTTGTGGATCAAGGGAGACAGGCGGCAATAAAATGGCTAGCTGAACAAGGGAGAAACAACATTGAGGAATTAAATGGAGTATTGAGGAAGACAGCTTCTTCTTGGCAAAATAAGATTAGTCGCTAGTTGATTAGTCATCTTGAAATAGCAAAAGAGAAACACTTTGAGCGCCTAGACGTGGGAAATGAAGTGTTTCTTTTTTTTTGTTATTTTTCATTGGAATTTAGCGGAATGCACGAAAAAGAACCGTTGGATTTGTTCATTATTTTATAAATTTTCTAGGATAAACAAGCTTTTTAAGGCTAAGCCTTATGCTTCTTTTTATGAAGTTTATGCTGTTTTTTTATTTTAAGTGGTATTTTCGAGGTATTTAAAATGTTTTTATATATAGTTGGTGAAAACGTTGTTATATAGCGGTTTTTAAGCGATTTTTATGTTGACAGGTAGTTATTATTACTTTACGATTGTCTTGTGGTTATAACCAGTTGGAAGGGGTAAAGAAATGGAAAATTCTCGTAAAGGGAAACCGTTATATTATCAACTAGTTGATGTACTAAAGAAACGAATTGAAGCAGAAATGATCCCGCATGATAAATTGCTGTCTGAGAGAGAGTTATGTCTGTACTATGGTGTGAGTCGGACGACGGTTCGATTAGCATTGCAGGAATTAGAAACACTTGGCTATATTTATAAAAAACATGGAAAAGGAACGTTTGTCAGTGACTTATCGCATCAAGCAGCGAGTTTAGCAGGTGCTTACAGCTTCACAGAAGAAATGTTGGCATTGGGGCGTACACCGAAAACGATTATTTTAGCTTTTGAAAAACAAGCAGCGACAAAGCAGTTGGCTGAACGATTGAATCTCAATCTAGGAGAAGCAATCTTCAAAATCAAGCGGCTACGTTTAGCGGATGATGTCCCTTTGATGGTTGAACGGTCTTATTTACCAGCAAAACTGTTTCTTGGCCTTGATTTGCCGATTTTGGAAAGCAAGCCTTTGTATGATGTTTTTCTGGAAGATTTTGATCAACATGTCCAAGTGGCAGAAGAAGAATTCTATGCCAGTATTGTTTACGCAAATGATGCCGAATTACTGCATATATGCGATGGGGCACCAATTTTACATTTGAAACGGACGACCTTCAATAGCAAAAACGAGATCATCGAATACACAGATAGTGTCGCCAGAGCAGACCAATTCCATTATAAGATCCGTCATGTTCGGAGTAATCTAGGAGGAAAATAACATGTTTGAACTGTCGAAGGATGAATTAGAAAAAATAGGTGCAAGGATCACTACAGAAGAAATCAAACAACAACCAGATCTGTGGGAAGAGGTTGTGGAAATCTTAGAAGAGAAGAAAAATGAATTAGCCCTTTTCTTTGATGCACTTGAAAAACAGGCAAACAAGCAACAAATCCAAGTCATCTTTACCGGTGCAGGCTCTTCTCAATATGTAGGCGATACGCTTGTTCCTTACTTGAATGAGCATGGAGACACCAAACGGTTTGCTTTTCATAGTTTTGGTACGACCGATATTGTTGCTTCTCCAAGAGAGTATTTGTTTCCTGATCAACCCACGTTATTGATTTCGTTTGCTAGAAGTGGCAATAGTCCGGAAAGTCTGGCAGCAGTCAAAATTGCCGATCAAGTTGTGGATACGTTGTTCCATTTAGTGATTACGTGTGCAGAAGAAGGAAAATTAGCACAAGTCGCACGTAAACAATCGCAACATTTCTTGTTGTTGATGCCAAAAAAAGCAAATGACGCTGGCTTTGCCATGACAGGTAGCTTTACATGTATGTTATTGAGTGCCCTTTGGCTGTTTGATCAAACGAACCAAGAAACAAAACAAAAGTATGTCACATCCTTGAGCCATATCGGCAAAGATGTTCTGAAAAGAGAGCAAGAACTGATCCAAGTGTTAGCAGTACCATTCAATCGGGTTGCATATCTTGGCTCAGGTAGCTTGGCTGGTGCCACAAGGGAAGCACAGCTGAAAATCTTAGAGTTGACGGCTGGGAAAATCGCGACGATCTTTGATTCTTCGATGGGTTTCCGTCATGGACCAAAATCCTTTGTCAATGAGCAAACTTTAGTGATCGGGTTTGTGACGAACCAAGCGTACACACGCAACTATGATTTAGATATTTTGGAAGAAATCAATGGCAATGCTATTGCTGCAAAGGTGTTAGCCATTGCTCAATCGACGCAAAGAGACTTTTCTGGAGCAAACTTTTTCCTAGAACCAGCCGCGCTAGAATTACCCGATGCCTATCTATCCGTAGTGATGATTTTGACCGCACAAATCATTGCTCTTCAGATGTCGATCAAAGTTGGTAATACGCCTGACACACCTTCACCGACAGGAACGGTGAATCGAGTAGTCAAAGGTGTGACGATCCATGAGTACCAAAATGAATAACAAGGAGGTCAATAAAAACGATGACACCAAATAAGAAAAAAGCGATGGAACAATTAGCAACAAAAGACGGCATCATCAGTGCATTAGCAATCGATCAGCGGGGAGCATTGAAGAAAATGCTGTCGGCTTTAGGAGAAACACCCACAGATGAACAATTGATTGAGTTCAAAGCGTTGGTTTCTAGTGAGTTGACGCCCTATGCTTCAGCTATTTTATTAGATCCTGAATATGGTTTGCCCGCTGCCAAAGTACGTGATCAATCCGCTGGTTTGCTCTTGGCGTATGAAAAAACGGGATATGATGTATCGACTCCTGGACGGTTACCGGATCTATTAGGAGACTGGTCTTCCTTGAGATTAAAAGAAGAACAAGCAGATGCAGTGAAATTTTTACTTTATTATGACGTTGATGAAGATCCAAAAATCAATCATTTGAAACACGTCTTTATTGAACGTCTAGGAAGTGAATGCGCAGGAGAGGATCGACCGTTTTATTTAGAACTGCTATCTTATGATGCGAAAATAAATGATAGCGCTTCACGTGAGTATGCAAAGGTCAAACCGCATAAAGTGATTGAAATGATGAGAGAATTTTCCAATCCTCGTTACCAAGTAGATGTTTTGAAAGTCGAAGTACCAGTCAATATGAACTTTGTCGAAGGTTTTGGTGACAAGGAAATCGTCTATAGTCAAAAAGAAGCAGCTGACTTTTTCAAGGCGCAAAGCGAGGCGACTCACTTGCCATTCATTTTCTTGAGTGCGGGTGTATCTTCTGAATTATTCCAACAAACGCTAGTCTTTGCTCATGAGTCAGGTTCCACCTTCAATGGTGTCTTGTGCGGAAGAGCGACTTGGAAAGATGGCGTCAAAGCTTATGTAGATGCTGGGAAAGAAGGAGCCGTCAAATGGTTACGGACACAAGGTAGACAGAATATTGAGAACTTGAATCAAGTAATCAATCAGACAGCGACACCTTGGTATCAAAAAACAGGTGAATAATGTAAGCGTTACCTTTAGTTTGAGAATGAACAATTTATTTGTAAAGGAGAATGAACAATGGCAATTATTGGTGTAAGAATCGATGGACGTTTGATCCATGGGCAAGTCGCGAATCTTTGGGTAACGAAGTTGTCGATTACTCGGATATTAGTTGTAGATGATGAGGTCGCAATGAATACAGTAGAAAAAAGTGGCTTGAAATTAGCCACACCAGCAGGAGTAAAGTTAAGTGTCTTACCGATTGAAAAAGCCGCAGAGAATATTCTCGCTGGGAAATATGACTCCCAACGCTTACTGATCGTCGCAAAAAAACCTGATCGATTATTGAAACTTGTTGAACGAGGCGTGCCGATCAAGGAAGTCAATGTAGGGAATATGTCTCAGACAAATGAAACCAGATCAATCACCAAATCGATTAATGTGGTGGAAAAGGATATTGAGGATTTCAAACAGTTAAATGCGCGTGGGGTCCATTTGACCGCACAAATGGTACCAAGTGATAAGTCAGAAGATTTTATGAGTCTTTTGAATAAATAAGGGGGTTAAGTAGATGTCCATTCAATGGTGGCAAATCTTATTATTATCTTTATATGCAGGTTATCAGATTTTAGATGAACTACAAATTTATTCCTCAATGAGTGCCCCCGTTTTTGCCGGTTTGTTCACCGGATTAGTCATGGGGGATTTACAAGCTGGATTGATCATCGGTGGTAGTATGCAATTGACCGTTCTAGGTGTTGGGACATTTGGCGGTGCTTCAAGGATCGATGCAAACTCCGGAACGATACTAGCGACTGCTTTTTCCATCTCATTAGGGATGAATCCAGAACAGGCAATTGCAGCTATTGCAGTTCCTGTCGCTAGTTTAATGATCCAATTGGATATTTTAGCTCGATTTGCGAATACGTACTTCGCTCATCGTATCGACCAACATGTCGAAACAATGAATTATAAAGCAATTGAACGCAATTATTTATTAGGTGCTCTTCCTTGGTCCTTGTCACGTTTGATCCCCGTCTTTTTAGCCTTAGCATTTGGTGGCGGACTAGTCGAAAACGTCGTCGCTGTGCTAAATGGCGATTTGAAATGGTTAGGAGATGGCTTATCTGTCGCAGGAGCCGTTTTACCAGCAGTCGGTTTTGCTATTTTACTACGTTATTTACCAGTCAAGAAACATTTTCCTTATCTGATTTTAGGTTTTACGATCACTGCTTTATTAGCAACGTTGTTCTCAAATGTCCAGTTGCTTGGCACGAGTGTCGCAAGTGTCGTCAAAGATTTGCCAGCAACCTTCAATTCATTACCGATGTTGGCAGTAGCAATGATCGGTTTCTCTTTAGCAGCGATCAGCTATAAAAACAATCAACGAACAGAAAACCAGCAAGTAGCAAGTCCCCATACAACCTCTGAGGAAGGAGAAATCGAAGATGACGAAATCTAATTACAAGTTAACGAAAGAAGACTTTACACAAATCAACCGCCGAAGCTTGTTGACTTTCCAATTAGGCTGGAATTATGAGCGGATGCAAGGTTCAGGCTATCTCTATACGATCCTGCCACAATTGCGAAAAATCTACGGAGATGATACGCCGGAATTAAAAGAAATAATGAAGACTCATACACAATTTTTTAATACCTCTAACTTTTTCAACACGATCATTACCGGGATCGATTTAGCAATTGAAGAAAAAGAGGGCATTGCTGCAAAAGAAACTGTCTCTGGGATGAAAGCTGGATTGATGGGACCTTTCGCCGCAATTGGCGATTCCATTTTCGCCGCATTGATCCCGACCATTTTTGGGGCATTAGCCGCAAATATGGCGATCAATGGGAACCCCGCGGGTATTTTTATCTGGATAGTAGCACAAATCGCAGTCATGGTCTTTCGTTGGAAACAATTGCAATTTGCTTACAAAGAAGGGATTTCTTTAGTGACCACGATGCAATCACGATTAACAGCGCTCACAGATGCCGCAACCTTGTTAGGGGTGTTTATGGTAGGTGCATTAGTTGCTACAATGGTGAATGTGAAAGTTTCCTGGGCGCCGAGCATTGGTGATGTGACGATGAACATGCAAAATAATATTGATATGATCCTTCCTAAACTATTACCAGCAGCGATCGTTGGCGGTGTCTATTGGTTATTAGGCAAAAAGAATATGACATCAACAAGAGCAATTTTTATCGTCTTGATTATCTGTGTCGTTTTATCCGCTTTAGGTGTGATCTCAAAATAGGAGGGTGTTGAAAATGAGCAAACAGTTAGTTCTTGTCAGTCACGGACAACTTTGTGAAGGACTAAAGGCAAGTACCGAAATGATCATGGGGCCGCAAGCTCATATTCATACAGTGCCTTTATTGCCGGAAGAAGGAACAGAGGATTTCAAAGAAAAATTTCTTGCGGTGGTTTCTTCGTTGGAAGACTATGTTGTCTTTTGTGATTTGATGGGCGGGACGCCAGCCAATAGTATTGTCCAATTGATCATGGAAGGCGAAGCGATCGAATTATATGCGGGCATGAATATGCCAATGGTCATCGAGTTTATCAATAGTCAAATGGTTGGATCGGCGCCGGAATATGTTCGCTCTGGTGCAGAGAATATTTTGAATGTGAACCAAGTGATTGTTGCATTGGCTGAAGATGACGAATAAATCAATGTTTGACAACGTTTACAAAAAATAGTATCTTTTTAGATAGGATAGTGATTATTCAGTTAAGCTAGACCTGATCAACGGCCTTTTTAGGTGGTTGATTAGGTCTTTTTTTATACTCAATAATAAAATAACAGTAAGGCTATCATATCAAACTGAAAAGGGGCAATGACTGATGAGTTTTCCGAAGAATTTTTTATGGGGTGGCGCAACAGCGGCAAATCAATGTGAAGGAGCATGGGCTGTCAATGGTAAAGGAGATTCGATCAGCGATCACAATCGTGCAGGCAATCGTGAGATGGGGAAACGACGTACCTTTGATTTGGTGATCGATGAAACCAAGTATTACTATCCGAGCCATACAGCGATTGATTTTTATCATCGCTACAAAGAAGATATCGCATTATTTGCGGAAATGGGCTTTAAAGCCTATCGTTTATCGATTGCGTGGACACGGATTTTTCCTAATGGTGACGAAGAGCAGCCAAATGAAGAAGGGTTGAAATTTTATGATGCAGTGTTTGATGAGCTACATAAATATGGGATCGAACCGATCGTGACGATCTCACATTTTGAGTTACCGTTTCATTTGGGAAAAACGTATGACGGATTTTTAGACAAACGAACGATCGAGTATTACGAACGTTACGCAACGACACTTTTTGAACGCTACAAAAGCAAAGTGAAATACTGGTTGACCTTCAATGAAATCAATTTTGGTGTCTTAGAACATGGCAAACAAATCAATGGATTATTTAATCGAACTTATACGGAAACAGAAAAATATCAATCCTTACACAATGTCTTCCTTGCTTCTGCTCGAGCGGTGATTGCTGGACATAAAATCAATCCTGATTTTCAGATCGGCTGTATGTTGGCGTATATCACGATGTATCCTAAAACCTGTCATCCATTAGATGTATTGAAGACGCAACAAATGAATGACCGGTTAAATTATTTCTGTGGCGATGTCCAAGTCAAAGGAGCCTATCCTTATTACATGAAACGCTACTTTGAAAAAGAAAAAATCGAAGTGGATATCACAGAAGAGGATTTGGCATTCTTGAAGGAAGGCGTTGTCGATTATTATACGTTCAGTTATTACATGAGTACGTGTATTGCAGATGATTTAAATACTCGGTCAGATAAAAGTGGCGGCAATTTATTTGGCGGGGTGGCTAATGAGTATCTTGAAACAAGCGAATGGGGATGGCAAGTTGATGCGGTCGGGTTGCGATATACCTTGAATCAAATCTATTCTCGCTATGAAATCCCAGTGATGGTCGTAGAAAATGGACTCGGGGCTGTCGATAAAATTGAACCAGATGGCTCGATCCACGATGACTACCGGATCGATTATCTCGCCCAACATATCCAAGAAATGGGGAAAGCAATCGATGATGGCGTGGACTTGATTGGTTATACTTCTTGGGGCTGTATTGATTTGATCAGTGCAGGAACTGGTGAAATGAGTAAACGATACGGCTTTATCTATGTCGATCGAGATGACGAGGGCAAAGGAACGCTGGCCCGCTCGCCTAAAAAATCATTTTACTGGTATCAAAAAGTGATTGCGACTAATGGTGAAAGCGTAGAAATGAAATAATTCGGTAGAAAATAGCTCACCTCCAATCGACTGGATGTGGGCTATTTAGTGAGAGATTTTGTAGGTTATGAGTCCAAAACCAACGATTATGATCGGTTTGATCTAGACGAAGTCAACTCATGTTATAGTAAAAAAAGTTGCTTCTGGCAGATAGTGGAGGTTGGGGAGCAGAGGTAACAGAATAGAACGCTCTTTTAACCAAATAATTAAAAAATATCCTAAGAAAAAGAGAAAGGGTGTTATTGTTAGACGATAACCGCTAGGATAGAAGGAGAGAAATAGTGAGAAAAATCAAAAATATCCAAATCATTCGATTGATCAAAATCATCCAGTTCGGTCTTTATTTTATGTCATTGTTTTTGTTTGCAAAATCCAGATATAAAGTGGCACTCTTGCCTTTATCAGGTGGGATGATATTAGAAGTACAACTCCCTAGAGAGTTTGGTTGGGGATTTGTAAAAAATAAGAAAAATGTCTTTCTTTCTTCGAAAAAAACATGGGTCGAACCAATGATTGCTTTGATTGCTTTGATTGTTTTAATATTTTTGGTTGGTTTCGCATGTTATTTCCTGTAAAGATTCGAACAAATCGAGGAGGAGCAGAAACGATGGATCATATTTTTGTGAAAAGCGAGTTTGCACCGCTAAAACGGGTCGTTTTAGCACAGTCTGAATTTGGCTTTCCTACGAAAAAATTAACCGGTGTCGATTTCTTGACAGAAGAAAACCATGAATTATTTAGTGGGCCTGAAGTGATAGGCAAAGACTTTAGTGAAGCTTTCCCAGAACAACAAAAAGCTTGGGAAGTCGAACGGAAGAATTTACAAAAAGTACTAGAAAAACATGAGGTAGAAGTCCTTTTACCAAGAAAGTTGACCTCTTTTGAAAAAGAACTAGGACTAGAGTATGGCTACAGTAACTTTTTCACCCGAGATCCCTTTTTTACGATCGGGGATCTATTGATTGAAGGCTCATTGAAGCTCCCACACCGCAGAAATGAGATTCTACCGATTCGTGAGCTACTCATGAATGAATCGAATGAGAATGACTGCTTGTATTTTTCTATTCCTAAGCCGGATATTTCGCAAGGTATCGATTCAGACCAAGGGCCTTTCTTAGAAGGTGGAGATGTTTTAGTATTAGGAAAAACGATTTTTGCAGGTAACTCAGGGTTAGCATCCAATACTCGTAGTATTGAATGGTTAAGAAATCTAGTCAAACGATTCGGCTACAAAGTGATCGAAGTGCCACTTCATCCGACGATCCTGCATTTAGACTGCGCATTAAGCCTTGTCAAAGATGGATTGATGATCGTGTGTGAAGAAGCGTTCCTAAATGGTATCCCAGAACAGTTAAGCCATTGGGATCGGGTAGAGGTGTCTTTAGCACAAGCCTCTCGATTGGCGACGAACGGACTGCCGATCAACGAGACAACGTATATCACAGATCCAGAATTTACTTTTATTGGTGAAGAATTAGAGAAACGAGGAATCACAGTCGAGTATATTGACTATCAACTGACAAGGATCTTTGGTGGTTCTTTCAGATGCAGTACGCAACCGCTTCTGAGGAACTAAGTGGAAACGATCCTAAAATATAGGAAAAGGAAGGTCATTGCAGAAATGGTAAAAATCACAAATTTTCGCGATATCGGTGGCATCAAAAATAGAAATGGCAAAGAAGTTTTAACAAATGTTTTCTTGCGTTCAGGTGAACTATCTAGTTTGACAGAAGAAGATGCTAGACATTTAGAAACCACCTATCGTTTAAGTAAAATCGTTGATTTACGCGGCGAAGATGAAATTCAGGCTCGACCAGATAAAACGGTTCCACAGACGAAATATATCCATATCGACATCATAAAAGATGTGGCAGACGAAGGCGCTGGGCTGGAAGATTTTGTGAAAATCGGCTCACCTGAAAAAGCTACGAACTATATGACAAAAATATATGAAGATATCGCATTGAATCCGACTTCGCAGAAAGGGTATGCTCGTTTCTTCCAAGAAGTACTTACTTTGGATCAAGAGGAAAGTCTTTTATTCCATTGTTTTGCTGGGAAAGATCGAACGGGGATCGCAGCCTTACTAATATTAGAGTCATTAGACGTTCCTCGCAAGGCAATCTATGTCGATTATTTACGTACGAATGAACTACGTAAAAAAGAAAATGCGTTGATTTTGGCGCAAGCAAAAAAAGTCCACTTGACTGAGGGGAATCTAGCTGCTTTAGATGTTGCGTTGAATGTGGACAGTAGTTACTTGGACCGTTTTTATCAAGTGGTAGAAAAGGAATACGGGTCGATCCAAACTTATTTGAAACAAGCACTGGCTATCGATCAACTAAGTTTACAGGCAATGAATCATCAATTTCTTAAAGGTTGAGTTGCTATTTTTTATTACTTCAAAAATTTAAACATTGATTTTTCAAAAAAATTGTAAGAAACCAACCATTTATAATCAACTGTATCGATAGACTTGCTGATCTAAGAAATTAGGTCAGTTTTTTTTGTCTTCCAATAATCCAAGGAACAGTTGAAAAGGGATTCGGTTTATTTTGAGGAATAAATATCTTTTTTTAGGGGAATTGGAGTGGATCTCAGGTTGTGCATCACATTGTCTTAATGGTTATAAAGATGTGTTTTTTTAGTATAATGTAATTTTTGCTTTTAGTTTATTCTAAGTAAGGGTTTGAGCTGTTTTTATCTTTTCTTTCAAACGTTATTTTATTTTTACTTAATCATTCTTTTATATCAGGGAAATAGGCGTGAGTACAGTAATTTTTCTGAATTAGAAAAAAATAATAAATGGATTAAGATTAAATGAGGTGATATATTATTGAAAAAGAGAGAGCTTTTTTATTAATAGCTGAGAGATTAGATACATGATTAAGATATATTGTTTATTTGAGTAGGCTATAAGCTATTAATGACAAATTCTTTCACTTATATAGAGTTAGGGTGGGTGGCTACATGAGAAAGAAAGGTTTGTGGAAAAAACAACTTTTGATTTTCAATGTTGTGATGATGATGATGCTTTTGCCAGTTGGGCAAGTAATTGCGATTCACGTAGAATCGGAGGAATCACCAGAAGCACATAGCAATGACGAATTGGTTTTAAAAGACGATGTGTTCCATTTTAATAATATTCCGCAAGAAAACGGGATAGAAGAGTTTTCTCAATTTGAAGAAATTGAAAATGATAGGCTCTATGAGGGAGCGGAGATAAGTACTGAACTTATAGAAGCGCCTGAGTGGACTATTGAGCAAAGCGATGTAGAAGCGTTTGTTAATGAGACTGAAGGGTTTGATCCTGCAGTCGTTGAATCTGGTCAATTAGGAACGATTCCATGGACAGTCGATGCTTCTGGGACACTGACTCTAAGTTCTGGCATCTTCGATGAGGAAAATAATGTTGGTGGTCGATATGGAGCGACGGATTATTTTAATCATACGTCCGCGAATCAAGAAATGATCAACGGCATCGTTATCACGGGGAGGATCGAATTACGGGGAAGTTTGATTGGAACAAGAAATAGTGTCTTATCGAATGCTGAGCAGGGGGAACATAACCAAGGATTTTTTGAAAAATTTACGAAATGTCCAAACAATTGAAGGAATGGAGTATTTAGATACGAGTCAAGTAACAAATATGGAACGTATGTTTACCCAGATGCGCAATTTAAGAGAAATAGATGTGAGTCATTTTGATACAAGAAATGTAACGAATATGAACAGTCTGTTTTATCGAATCTCATCGGTTTGCTCTTTCATGTTATCTGGTCAAAAAGAATAGCTGAAAAATATCATCTTCTTATTGATCAGATAATCCGTTTAGGAGGTAACTAACAAGTTTTTCTGTGTTGCATCAAAAAAAGATCCGTTCGACTAAGAAACAGAAAGTCGAACGGATTTTCTTTTTATTGATTGACTAGCAACCATCATCTGCGTCTTGGTTTTAGAATGTTTAGACCATGTCTAAACATTGCATCAAGAAGCGGTGACCAAGCGTTGGTTGTAAATTTAGCTTCTTTACCAGTCGCTAAGCGATTCATTTGTTGTTCATAATAAGAAAGACTAATAATGCTCCCAGCTTTTTTGTCGAGATTTTTCAGATGTGTCGTTAGACGTGGTAACTGAATGGATTGAGCATGTCCTTCTGCTAGTTGATTTGGCAACTCTGGATTCATTGCTAGTGCTCGTGCTAGTCCAACCATCGCAATTTTTTCTTTAGTGATTACTTCTTCCATTGTTTCTGGTTGTGTCAGTCCACCAGTTAGAATGATTGGGGTTGTCACTTGCTGTTGGATATCTTTAGCAAAATCAAGGAAAAATGCCCCTTCCCCAACCTCCATGAATTTTGTTTTTTCGTAATTACCACCAGAAATCTCAACAAAATCGATCCCTAGTTCCGCCATTCTTAAAATAACTTGACGCGAGTCTTCTTCACTAAACCCTTGAGCAGTAAAATCTGTGGAATTAAGTTTTAAACCAACAATAAATTCAGGTGTAGTGGCTTCTCTTAGCCCTTGGTAGATCTCAAGAAGGAAACGCATCCGATTTTCCAAAGAACCACCGTATTGGTCGGTTCGCTGATTATCTGCTGGAGAAAGAAATTGGTTGATGAGATAGCCGTGTGCACCATGGATCTGTACCCCAGAAAAACCAGATTCTTCCGCTATTTTACCAACTGTGACAAATTGTTCCACCAGTGTTTTGATCTCTTTAGTAGTTAGTTCTCTTGGAGGATTAAAAAATCCTTGAAGTTCTTCACCTATCGGTTGAGCAGTAGGGGCAACCGGTTGTGAGTTCATTGTTTTGGGTGACTGTTTGCCGGGATGATTGATTTGTAAAATAAATTTTGTATGGTTTTCTGTTCCAGCTTTGGCCCAGGCTTTTAAAATTGATTTATCTGTATTTTCATCTATAACAACATTTCCAGGTTCACCTAAATGATCACGATCGACCATGACATTTCCTGAAATTAAAAGTCCACTACCGCCTTGAGCCCAACGGTGATAAAGATGAATATGTTTTTCAGTTGGGTTATTTTCTTTGTCGGCAAGTGTTTCACTCATTGCAGATTTGACGATTCGATTTTTTAAGATTGTTTGATTTGGTAAAGTGATTTTTGATAATAGCATTGAATTCTCCTTTTATTTCAGTATTTTTTTTAAAAGTTTCAACGATCGATTTGAATAAGGTGGGAATAATCCAGGAACATTGAAGGTTAAACGATTTTCATAGACTCCTTTTTGATGAGAAAAGGTAAGAAAACTATATTTTCCGTGATAGCCACCGATACCAGATTCTCCTACACCACCGAAAGGTAAATGAGGATTGGCAATATGTTTCAGAACATCATTGACCGTCACATTTCCTGATGAAATAGCGGTCATGAGCTGTTCTTTTTTCCGATTCGATGTTGTAAATAGATATAGTGCTAAAGGTTTTTCATACTGTTTAACTTGAGAAATCGCATCATCGATGGTATCAAAAGTCAAGGTTGGTAAGATCGGCCCAAAGATTTCTTCTTGCATGGTTGCGGCATCATGACTAGGTAAATCCAAAATTGTGGGTTCAATATATAAATCTTCCCGATCTGTTTCACCGCCAAATACGACAAAGGAGTGGTCAGCTTCTAACATCTGTTGCAATCGGATAAAATGGCGATCATTGATGATCCTGCCATAGTCTGTGTTATTTCGGATATCAGAACCATAAAATTCTTTCGTGGCAATAATCATTTCTTTGATCAATGCGTTTTTTCGTTTACGGGACACTAAAACATAATCTGGCGCAATACAAGTTTGTCCGTTGTTCTGCAATTTTCCCCAGACGATGCGCTTTGCTGCCACTTTTAAATTAGCAGTATCATCGACGATCGCGGGACTCTTGCCACCTAATTCTAAAGTGACGGGTGTCAAATTCTTTGCGGCAGCTTGCATTACGATTTTTCCTACTGGGACACTGCCAGTAAAGAAGATATAATCGAATCTTTGTGCGAGTAATTCAGTCGTTACGTCCACACCGCCTTCGACCGAGGCAATGTATGTTTTGTCAAAAGTTGAATGAATCAATTTTGTCAGAACTTTAGCCACATTTGGTGCTAATTCGCTTGGCTTTAAAATCACCGTATTCCCTGCCGCAATTGCCCCAATCAGTGGTTCAATAGCTAAATGAAATGGGTAATTGAAAGGAGCAATGATCAACACTTGTCCATAAGGTTCATACTCAAGATAACTTTTCCCCCACATATAAATCGGTGTATGAACATTTTTTCGCTTAGCGTATTTCTTTAATTTTTTGATCATCTCAGAAATACTTTGATAGACAACACCAATTTCAGTGACATATGCTTCGTGTGCTGGTTTTCGCAAATCTTTGAATAATGCTTGTGTCAATTCAATCTCTATTTCTTGCATCGCCTGTTTCAGTTTGATTAATTGGGCTAATCGAAAGTCGATTGATTTTGTTTTTCCTGTTTCAAAAAAATGTTGTTGATTCTGTAAAAGTTGGTTGATCATGCGTTTTCTCCTTTTAATATATTTATATGTTCGAACTTATGAACCTATTTATTTAAAAAGAAAGGCCGAAGCCTTTTTATATTTTTTCTAATAGTTGCATAAATCCTTTCAAATTACGTTTGATACAAGCAACATCTAAATAATAGATCCGCTCTTTGCCACGTTTTTCGACATACACAATCCCTGCTTGTAAAAGCAATTTTAAATGATGAGAAATAGCGGGGCGAGAAATAGACATTTCTTCTGTGATTTCTGTCACACTTAAACCACCTTTTTCTACTAGCAAACTGACGATTTCTTGACGATTTTCTTCTTGTAATGTCGTAAATAGGGGCGTGGAATCGCGTAATAACGCTAAAAATGTTTCTCGCATAGTGACCTCCTTCAATTTGTTAAAGTGAGTATAGCACGATATGTTTAAACTTGTCAACGCGTTATGGAAAGCCATCATAAGTATGTTATTTTTTAGTTTATTCACTTATTTATTATTAGTATTTTCACATATTTTTTGATATACATGTTTACAATCTATTTTTTTTTAGAATAGATATAAAAAGCAAAAGAGGTGTGAAAAATGCGAGAGTTACAGTTAAAATTTATTACAAATACGATTACAGAAAGGTGGATGCGGATTTTAAATGTGATCGAACAACAGAATATGTTTACGATTGTCGGATTGTCACAACAACTTGGTGTTTCTAAGCGTACGATCCTAAAAGATGTCAGTGAACTGAAAAATTACTTTGAAGAGAGTGCGATTTTTGAGTCAAATACCACTGGCTATTTTTTTAAAGAAAAAAATCGACGACTGTATCATGAAGACAAAGAAGCATTGTTACAATCGGAGATTTGGTTTGAAATTATCAGTGACATTTTTTATGGAGAGCTAGTATCTGTCGGAGAATTAGCTGATCGCTATAATTATTCAGAAAGTACGATGCTACGATCAGTCGCTCAAATCAAAGAGGTTTTAAAAGAATATCAGCTTTCACTTAGCTTAAAACCAGTGGACCTTGTGGGAAAAGAAGGAAATATCCGCAAGTTTTTTTTTGATTTTTTTTATGAAGGAGAACCAACACCGTATACGGTCTATCCCCCGGAAAGAATCCACCAAATGTTTTTGGATAAGTTAGGTGAGCGTCTTGGTAAGTATGAGATAGGTACAGGGATCATGGTCACAGGATTTTATTACTGTTTGTATATCACGATGATCAGAAACAAGAATGGGCATATCATCTCTTTACCTCGTAGGATAAAAGAGATCGATTTTAGCAATGAGACAGATTTTTTATTGATGTCCGAATTGATTCCACTGATCAAAAAGGAGTATGGTATTTCGATCCATCAAGATGAAATCATTTGGCTTTTTTTGATCATAATTAGCAAACGAACAATTGATCATATCGAGCAAGAGACTGTCTTTTTGGAGAAGTATAATCAGTGGCCTGAAATAGATCCAGTGATTGAATCTTACTTCCAATTATTCAACATCGACCGTAAGACTAATCCTATATTATCCACCTTTCTTTCTGCCTTTTTTCTGGGGAGGAAAATCAATAATGAAATGGCACCAATACTGAATAAATTATTAAATGAAGAAATTATTATCATCAAAGGTCTCTATGGTTTAGCCTATGAGAAAAATCGACAATTTATTCAAAAAAATCAACCATTGCTGTCTTTCTCAGAGAAATATTTAGAAGATATCATAGCAAGTTTAACGATGTATACAGAAATCTTGTTCTCTTATTATTCACCTAAGAAAACAGTGTTGTTTCTTTTGGAAGGTAATCATTTACTCGTTCAGTTGATCAAAGTCCAAGCCAATCAACTGTTGTCGAAGCAGCATCATGTGCTGTTTGTTCCGTTACATGAATTGACAGAAGAACGTTTGAACGTTGAGCATGTTGATTTGATCGTAACGAATTATCGTCCTTATTTATTGGATTACCAGTTGAACAAGGACTATTTGTTGATCAATCGAGTCCCTAATAGAAATGATTGGGTCAACATTTTTACTCAGTTGAATCCTTTACTCAATAGTATGCTGTAAGAAGCAAAAAACGACGTTAATCGATGAAGTAACTAAAGAGATTAACTGATCTCCGCGGTTCTTCATCGATTTTTTGTTGTGCAACTAAAGGAGCGAATCTATCAAAGTCACATAGTGAAAGTGGGAACAAGCCACTTCACTAGTTAGTGAAAAATATGAATTTCTTTTCTTTTTGAGCTACGTTAATCTTATTTATGCAGAAAGTAATGATAATTACTATTATGTAAGAAAGGTTATAGGAGGAGGGAAATGAATCGTAAAAAAAAATACATACTAAGCCTGAGTATGTTACTTATTCAATGTTATGCACCCTTGGTTGTATACGGGACAGAGGTTCGATCGGTTGAAACAGAGGGGACAGTCGGTTTTACAGGCATGTATGAAATGCCTGGAGATCCAGTACCAGCTCCAGAAGTTGAAATCAAACCAGATTTCCCGAAAGAAATCGCTCAACAACCGTCAGAGGAGAGAGATGCCAGTCACAGAAGATTGCCAAAAATGAATGCACAACAAATGAGTAGTTGGATAATTTTAGGGGTTTTTCTTGTGATAGTGACACTTAGTTTTTGGTTTTGGAAATACAAAAAGAAAAAACAATCATAGAAAGTAGGACGTGTATAAATGAAATTAGTTAGATTAGCAACAATTGCAGCCTTATCATCAACAGTTTTTGCCGGAGGTATGACTGTATTTGCAGAAGATGGTTCCACAAACACATCAAAAGAAGTACGTAATGTAACAACTAATGGAACGATTGAATTTACACCAAATGAAGATGAAGAGCTAGTCGTTGTTCCGCCAGTAAAAGAACCAGATGTCGAGATTGAGCCTGAAGTGCCAGGAACAACTGGACCTTTATCGATCATGAAAGCTGTCACAATGGATTTCGGTTCACAAGTCATTTCAAATCAAGATCGAACATACAATATGGTTGCAGAAAAACAACAAAAAAAGGGGACAACTGGTGAAGAAAACAAAGTTCCGTATGTCAGTTTTGCGCAAGTACAAGATGTCCGTGGAACGAATGCTGGTTGGAATCTGCAAGTACGCATGACCGACTTTAAAGCAACGAATACAACAAATGATACATTGCTCGGTGCAGAAATTTCATTGTTGGATCCAAGAATCCAGTATGAAGGAAGCACGCCTGGTAATGCGCCAGTAGCTCATCCAGCTGGAATGAAATTAATACCAAATGCTTCTGCGGTATCCGTGATGACAGCAGAAAAAGATAAAGGTGCAGGGGTATCTTCAGTTGTTTGGGGAAACCAAGCAGACCTAGATGCACAAGAGGTGAACGATGAAGTTGAAGTAGTAACAAATAATGCGATCCAATTGTTTGTTCCTGGTTCTACAGCAAAAGACGCGACACAATATAAATCAACATTGACTTGGGAATTATCCAATACACCTGATGTTAGTGGTGTAAATTAACAAGAAAAAAAATATGAGTAACATAACGAATCATAATCATTAAAAAGCAACCGATTTTTGTTTATAGAAGTGAATGTGGTAGCGTTACAATTTTGTAGCGCTACCTCCTTTAAAGAAAGGGGTAAGTTTATGAAAAAGACAAGTACATATCGAAAAAATAAAATCCAACAAGTGGGGATCGTATTACTCGTCATGATTGTCAGCCTGATGGCTCCCATGTTGGTTGGAGCGGAAGAAGGAACGTTGAATTTTTATGTAACGCCTGAGTTCTCAGAAAATCAAAAATCAGGAAATGATCGTTATTTTCAATTGAATCTTGCACCAGACACGACAGAAAAGCTAACGTTGAAACTACAAAACGCAAACGCAGAAGCCAAAAAAATCAAAATCACCCCACATACTGCTTATACCAACGTGATGGGGGTCGTAGAATACGGACAAGATGCGGAAGAAGCAGATCCAACGCTCAAACATTCGTTGGCTGAGTTGATTGAACAACCAGAAATCATTGAGCTTGCTGGAAATGAAACAAAGATCGTTACGCTTGATTTGAACATGCCTAAAGAAGAATTTGAAGGATTGTTAGCTGGTGGATTACGAGTGTCAGAAGTCAAAGAAGAAGCAACAGAAGAAACGAGTAATGAAGAAGGTGTCGCCATCCAAAATGATTTTGCGTATATCATCGGTGTGGTTGTGAGCAACAAACAAGATGCTGTACAACCGGACTTAGAGTTGTTAGATGTTTTTGCTGACCAACTCAACTATCGCAATGTGATCAGTGCGAATCTACAAAACTTCACCCCGACATTCGTGAATCGCTTAGAAGTCGAAGCTACGGTTCAAAAAGTGGGCGAAGAAGAGATTTTATACCAAGCCAGTCAAGAACAGATGCAAATGGCACCCAATTCCAATTTTAATTTCCCGATTTCTTTAGAAGGTGATCGTTTTCGCAGTGGTGACTACGTATTGAAAATGACGGCACGTTCTGGGGAAGACGAATGGCAATGGGAAAGAACCTTTACGATCGAAGCAGATGAAGCACGAGCATTGAATCGTGCGGATGTTATGGTCGATACGAGTATTAATTGGTGGATGATTGGTTCAATCATGTTACTTGTTTTATTGCTTGGAATAATTCTTTACCTAATCCATAAAAGAAAAAAAGAGCAACCGAATAAGAGTAATGAGAAGGAGTGAATACAATGCCCTCAAGATTAAGAAGAACGATGATTTTTTTAGGGACGACAATTTTAGTGATACAAACAGTAACTATACCGATAGGCATGGTCTACGCAGAAACCACGATGGACAATGTGGAACATGAGCCAATGGAACGTCCTGCTATCCAAAACTCCTTAAAAGAACTATCCAGTAATCCTAACTTTTTCTTTTCTCAATCTCAATTGCAAGGAACGATAAAAGTTCCGCTACAAGTGACGTTCTTTTCTGATCAAGAAGTGTCAGAGGCACGAGTGATCTTACCAGAAGAAGCAACGCTTATCCAAGACCAATTGTCGGCAGGGATTTCAATCGAACAAGGAGAGCAGCCTCATGAATGGATCGTTCACTCAAAACATGCGCAAAATACGTTTGTTCTTCCTTTGGTATTTGACAAGATAGGAAACTATGAACTGTCTGTGGAAGAAACGACGACTCAGCTAAAAATCAGTGAGCCAGAAGCAATCAGTGATGAACTTCCAGCTGAAGAAAGTGACTCCCCTGATGATGAGCTAGGCGGACAAAAGGAATCAAAAGAGGGAGAATATATAATAGAAGAAAATCAAGAGGATGATCAGACATCCGAAGAAGTAGATGAGCCTAAGGAAGAAGCTCCGCAGGATCAACAAACAAAGGAGAAAGAGCCTTTCGTAAGTGTTTCTACATGGGAAGAATTTCAAAAAGCCATAAGTAACGATGATGTACAAAAAATTATTTTGGAAAACGACATAGTCAGAAACGCTGGATCGGCAGGAACGATCAACAGAAATATCGAAATTGACGGACAAGGATGGTCGATAGATTTTGCTAATAATACTGCTGGATTCACACTTGGAGCAGTGAGCGTAGAGACGACAATTACTTTAAAAAATATAACAATAACAAAACCAGGAACTACAGCAATTTTTACAGGTACAGCAGCCAACAGTCAAAGATGGACATTAAATTTTGAAAATGTTCATACGGGAAGTGGGAATGTATCTGGTTTAGTTAATGCACCGAATGCAAAGGCAGGATATATAGGTGGCGAAAATACTTATAGGTCGACTATGAATGGGCGTGATGATGCTGTCTTCCGAGTCAATAAATTTTTTGCTCGAAATGGAAGTAAAGTAAGTATGGACCTGCAAGCAAAGTTAGCACAAATTTCAGGCGTATTACCGGTAGTTCAAATTACGGATGAAGACACTACAGTTTCTATTAATACAACTTCAACAAGCTCGGGTAGAAACGGAGGGGTTATTAGATTTGATTCAAATGAATCGCTTATTGAGGTTAACAATGGAGCATCTTTGAAAATAGAAGCCCCTCAAACTAGTGCGCTTCTTTATGATACTGCTACGAATTCAAGAATTTTGGTAGACAATGGCTCTAAAATGGAACTTTACTCTTCTCGTCTTGATGGAAATGATGCAACAGTTAGATTTTATGGGGCTGCAAGCCGAGGTTCTCGATTTGATATAGATAATAATAGTACTGTTATTATTGAGGCTGAAGAAGGAGCTGCTCCGGCAGTAAGATTTCGTGCGGATGGTCAATTCTTTGTAAAAGGAAATAGTAAATTACAAATGTACAATGGTGGAAACGGATCACCTAATAATTCGGCGAATCAAGGTATAGAATTTGCTAATGATGGTGGAGTTTTTGATTTGAGTGGCGTGGGAACAGAAGTAAATATTGTCTCTGATTTTGGACCTGCTATTGGTGGAAACAGTTCGATGGAAATCAATGTTAGGGAAGGAACTAGTTTTACAGCAATTGGAAGATCGAGCACTGCATCAGGTGCAATATTTAATGGTTCAATTAGTAATATAACTATTGATAATCCACTTTTTTTTGATTTTAAAAATACACGTCCAAACGGAGGCAATATATATAGTGTATCGGCATCCTCTATATTTGATTTGAAAAATTCTAATTTTGCAGCATGGACTAATGGTTCTAATTTTGATCTTGAAGCAGAAAAGTATTGGAATATGATTGATTTTGAATTAACGGGAAGCAATTTTAATACTATTAGACAGACTAGCGATCCGGAATCATTTAATACAAGTACTTTTGGACCAGCTGGAATGACTGCATATAGTAGAATTAGTGCAAATAACGCACGTGCTGTTGTAGATGAATTAAGAGTTCCTACCAATGCAGATAAGTCTATTTTTGGTCATGTAAGTATTCCGGAAGGGAGTGACTATAGATCAGCGTTTGAAGGCGAGGTAGAACTAGAGATAGAAATTGAACGACTTACTGGAGAAAAAGAAACACATAGAGCAGTTACTAAAGTAGATAGTATCTATGGTGAAGCAGATAGAGAGGGAATATTTGAAGTAAAATTACCGGAACTTTTAAATGAGGGAGATCGGATTAGCGTTCTATCTGCTTTTCGCGGTGTTGGTGAAGTTGGAGTTCCCAGTTTGCCGGACGATATCAAAATAGATAGTGTTGTCGTCTTTCCAATTATCCCACCAAAACCAGCGGAGTTCCCTGTGAATATCATCGGAAAAACAGCAACACATGTTCAGGGATATGTTGAAAACAAAGAGGTTGAAATAACCGCAACTCATAATGGACAAATCTTTGACACTTCTGATGTAACGGTAGACGACGAGGGTAACTTTATCCTGAATTTATCTGACTTAACTTTAAAAGAAGACGATGAGATTCAGGTCTTTCTAAGAGATGCGGAAGGCTCGGCAGAAGCCGCAGGTGTGATCAATCCGCCAGAAACAAATAACGCACGTGGAAATATTAACCCAGCCGCTGACTTAACATTTCACGATGTAACTTTTGAACCGGCTACGACATTAATCGTTGAGGATGTAGGACCTTTCTCACCGGTAGATCCTTTGGATCCAGAATTAGAAGTGGAACCTGAAAATAAACCAGAATTGCCAGAAGATCAAGGGCAACTAAGCATTGACTTTATTTCGTCCTTCAATTTTGGCTCACAAGCTATTTCTGTTCATGAACAAACCTATTATGCCCAACCCCAACGTTTACTGAACGAAGATGGCACGGTCAATGAAATACAAGAACGACCAAACTTTATCCAAATCAGTGATCGTCGACCGGACAATGAGCGAAGTGGTTGGCAATTATCGGTTACCCAGAATGGACAATTCAGTAATCAAAATGGTCATGAATTGATTGGTTCTGAGATCCAGTTACTCAATCAAGAACTAGTGACAGCTCAAGGCGGAACAGCGCCTGCGCTAAAAGAAGAAACTGGCCAAAAAATCATACCAAATACTAAAAGAATCTTATTACAAGCAGATGAAAAATCTGGAACAGGAACCTGGATCTATCGTTTTGGTAATGCAGAGACAGCTGATAAAAGTGTTGGTTTGTATGTACCGAAAGGAACGAATCCAGAAGCCAAAGAATATTCAACGACACTTACTTGGGAATTGAGTAGTGTTCCAGAAAATCAATAAAAAAAAGAGTTGTGATAGCCAGATACAGCTCCAAAAAATAAGTCAGAAACCGCTAAGATTTTCGGGATTTCTGGCTTATTTTTGCTAACATCCTTTTTTTAATTACATTTACTCAGTTTTAGGGAGTATGAGATGATGAATATTATCTCACTTCTTTCATTTTCTTAAAACTGAGGGAAAAAAGTATTTTTCTATTAGTTGAAAACTTTCTGTAAAAAAGTGCGAAGAAAACGAGAGATTTCTTTACACTAGAGTAACTATAACGTATATAATCTATATAAGGTGTGTTGTCACCATTAACGTTGAGTGGCACAGAAAAAAGAAGCAACAAAAAAACGAAGCGAGCGAATATGGAGATAGATATGATAAAGAATAAATTGCAACAATACAAAATATTATTGATATTATTGATTCTTGTAGCTGTTTCGCTGATTATTTTTTTGAATCAAATCATTTATGCGTGGCTGATCGTGGAAATTTTTGCCTTTCTTCTTTGTGGCTATTTAGTGATTTTTGATCAAAGAGAAGCAACCTCTAAAATTGCTTGGATCTTAGCGTTATTATTTTTACCGGTCGTCGGGATCATGCTGTACTATCTGATTGGTCGTGAGCCACGATTACGCAAGTTATCGAAACAGCAACTAGACAATGAACGAAACATACAAGAGACGGTGTCCAAGATTCTTCAGGAACATTCAGAAATCATTCATGCCAAGCACGATCTTTCCAAAGAAATTTTCCATCTTTCCGCAAAGTATCCCACAAAAGACAATCAATTGACATTGTTAAAAGAAGGGACGGATGCTTTTGCTTCATTGTTGCAAGATATCAAACAGGCAACACATCATGTCCATGTTTTCTTCTATATTATAAAAGGGGATGAAACTGGCGAAGAACTAGTTGCTGCTTTGATCGAAAAAGCTCGACAGGGAATCAAAGTACGTTTTATGTATGACAGTGTCGGATCAATTGCTTTCCCGAATCAATTATTAGATATGATGCGAGAAAATGGTGTAGAGGTAAGAACCTATGATCTATTGAATTCACCGTGGCTGAGTAACAAAGCCAATTGGCGCAATCATCGGAAAATCGTTGTGATCGATGGGGAAATTGCACACACTGGTGGTATGAATATCGGGAATGAGTATAGTGGACGCGGGAAAAAGTTTTCTTATTGGCGGGATACGAATGTTCGAATCGAAGGGCCTTCTGTACTCGAGTTGCAGGAATGTTTCGTTTATGATTGGTTATTTCTCGATGAAGGAACGGAAACGATCACTTATTTCATCAATCAGCAAGAGCTGTATTTTCCATTACAAACGGAACAACCAAAAGGTTCGGAAATCGTACAGGTCGTTTACGGAGGGCCGTATGATCAGGAGAGGATCATCAAAGACTCTTTCAATGACTTGATTGGTAAAGCAGTTGATTCGATCAAGATTGCTATGCCTTACTTTATTCCAGATGAAGAAACTCTTGGGGCACTCAGACGAGCAGCTCGCTGTGGGATCAAAGTACAATTGATCATACCGGGAAAAGGCGATCGCGGGATTTCATTTCATGGGACGAACTCGTTTATTGATGAGTTGTTATCGGCAGGAGTTGAAGTGTCGATCTACGATACGACTGCATTTATCCATTGTAAATATATGATCGTTGATGATGTGGTAGCAACGATTGGATCAACTAATTTTGATATTCGCAGTTTTTATCTCAATCATGAACTGTCAATGTTCATTTATGGTCCATCAAAAACGATTGATGAATTGAACGTCCATTTTACAGAAGATTTAGCCCACGCTGAAAAGGTCAAAAAAGACGAATGGCAAGAGCGAAGTGCATGGACGAAAATCAAAGAGAAAATCAGTGGCTTGTTTGTGCCGATACTTTGATAGAAGCAACGGAATCAGCGCATAAGAACGTGCCATTAGCTTAAGACAGAATAGACAAAGCGTTTCATACGTGTTTGTTTCTTCTGTTTTTTCTTTTATCCTTTCTTAGTGTTTTATAACAATACAATGCGCAATAAAATAAGTTTTTTTAGAGATATGCTACTATAGAGATAGATATAAAGTGTTTTTTTACAGTTGGATCTTACGAATTTACATCTGTGAAAATGTGCTTTAAGACTTAGAAAGTAAGAGGTGATTTTGTGAAAAACAAACAGAAATCAGTCATTGTTCTGGGAGGTGGACTTGGTGGTTTGTCTGCAGCAGTTTCCTTAGCCCAAGAAGGATTCGACGTATCGCTATATGAAAAAAACGATCATTTAGGGGGGAAATTGAACCGTTTAGAAGCAAATGGGTTTGGCTTTGATCTAGGTCCATCGATTTTGACGATGCCCCAAATTTTTGAAAAACTGTTTCTCACGAGTGGCAAACAGATGGCAGATTACATTCCGATCGAACGGTTAGATTTGCAGTGGCGTTCTTTTTTTCCTGATCACACAACGATTGATCTATACAGTGATTTAACGAAAATGGCCCAAGAAAATCCTTTGCTGACTGAAAAAGACATGATGGAGTATCAAGATTTCTTAGACTATGCGAAGGAAATCTATGCGGCCACAGAAGTCGGTTATTTTGACAAAGGGCTTGATTCGACAATGGAGATTTTAAAAGAACATGGTGTGATCAAAGCGTTGAAAGGGTTTGATTATTTTTCTTCGATGCATGATGGAATCGCTAAACGTGTGAGTCATCCAAAAATGCAAGATATCTTAGGGTATTTCAGCAAATATGTCGGTTCCTCTCCTTATGATGCGCCAGCGGTTTTAAATATGATGAGTTACATGCAGCATGAGCAAGGAATTTGGTATGTTCCGGGCGGGATGCATAAAATTGCTGAAGGAATCGTCAATCTTGGGAAAGAGCTCGGCGTAGCGTTCCATACTGGCTGTCAGGTTGAAAAACTAAATGTAGTGGATGAACAGATCCGTTCGGCACGACTAGCGGATGGGACGGTGATCGAAGCAGATTATTTTGTTTCGAATATGGAAGTCATCCCAGCTTATGAACAATTATTAGATGAAAAACCAGCGTTTACCGAGAAATTAGAAAAGAAATTTGAACCCGCAAGTTCTGGTTTTGTCTTGCATCTAGGTGTTAATAAAGAATACCCACAATTAGCCCATCATAATTTTTTCTTTTCGAATGCTTCTAAAGAAAACTTTGATCAAAACTTCCATCAGCATCAGTTGCCAGACGACCCAACGATCTATCTTGTGAATGTCAATAAGACTGATCCTTCTCAAACCATCGAAGGACATGAGAACATCAAGATTTTACCGCACATCCCTTATTTACAAGATCAACCATTTACAGAGGCAGAATACGATGCCTTTCGGGAGCGTATCTTGATCAAATTAGAAACGATGGGATTAACGGATTTGAGAAAACATATTGTCTATGAAAATCGTTGGACCCCGGAAGATATCCAAAAAAATTATTTATCCCATCGTGGAGCAATCTATGGGACTGTCTCTGATCGTAAGAAAAATCATGGGTTCAAACATGCAAAACATAGTGAGCGCTATGATAACTTATACTTTGTAGGTGGGACAGTCAATCCAGGTGCAGGTATGCCAATGGTCACTTTGAGTGGGCAACAAGTGAGTGACAAGATTGCTCGAAGAGAAGCGGATGTATAGGAAGGAAGGCTTATTTTGTTACTAATAATGATCGTCCTTTTTGTTGCTTGGCTTTCAGGTTGGTGTATCTTTTATCGACTGCCATTCATCACAAACCTAACCTCTGCAAAACGTTTTGACACAAATGTTTCAATCATTATTCCTGTACGTAACGAAGCAAATACGCTCCCCAAATTGCTACAATCGATCCAAAGGCAAACGATCCAACCACGAGAAATCATCGTCGTGGATGATGATTCCACTGACGGTACAGCAGAAATCGCCAAGAACTTAGATGCAACAGTTTTCTCAAATGATCGTGAGCAGCATGGCAAGGCGGCTGCCTGTTGGTTAGGTGCAACAAAGGCCCAAAGTGAGCATTTCTTATTTTTAGATGCAGATACATTTTTTCAGACAGACAATAGTTTGGAAAGACTGTTGAATGAATACGAAAAAAGAGGGAATAGTGGCTTGCTGTCGCTTCAACCGTTTCATCAAACTGTTCGCTTTTATGAACAGCTCTCGTTTGTTTTCAATGTGGTCATTCTAGTAGGGTTGAATACTTTTTCTGTGCTAGGTGAAAAATTAAAAGCAGCGGGGGCGTTTGGGCCGTGTATCTTATGCTCGAAAACCGATTATTTCCAAGTCGATGGGCATAAAGATATGCCTCGTGGGATCTTAGATGATATGGCTTTAGCCAATCGTTTTCAAAAGGCAGGATTTCCCATCCATTTATATGGTGGGAAAGAGTTGATTGCTTTTCGCATGTATCCTGAAGGTTTCAAGCAATTGATCCAAGGATGGACAAAGGATTTTGCCACAGCTTCTAGAGCAACCAATCCCTTTATTTTGTTAGGAGTCATCCTCTGGATAAGTGGTGGTGTTGGCTCAGTGTTGGCTTTTGGTATGGAACAATGGCCGCTCGCACTGGTCATTTATTGCCTGTATGTGCTTCAATGTATTGTATTTGCCAAACGTGTAGGAAATTTCAAGCCGATTTTCTTGTTCGTTTTTCCGTTCTTTTTTATCTTCTTTCTTTTCTTGTTTTTGTGGTCATTGATCCAAACCTATCTTTTGAAATCAGTGACTTGGAAAGGAAGAAAAATCAAACTTTAGGAGGTTTTTATGCCACTGATCCATTTGACCACTGGAGTATTAGTGATGCTCGACATTCTTGCCTGGTTTATTTTTCATTTGGGTATATCCTTTGGTGTACGTCAAATTTCTGACTCTTTTTTTGAAAGAAAGCGTCGTTGGTTTCGTTCTTTTTCTTTTGAAAAGCAAGGAGTTATTTGGGAGAAAAAATTTCGAATCAAAAAATGGAAAGACAAGCTGCCAGATGGTACTGTGATTGCCAAGAGTGGATTCGATAAATCAAGACTTGGTAAGACTGATTCTGCCGCACTGAAGAAATTCATCATTGAAACACAAAGAGCAGAGCTGACACATTGGCTATTGATTGCGCCAGCGTTCCTTTTCTTTTTGTGGAATCCCAAATGGGCGGGGTGGGTCATGGTTTTTTATGCGCTTCTTGTCAATATCCCATTTATTATGATCCAACGCTATAATCGGCCACGATTGGAACGAGCGTTCATTAGAAGAATGAGGAATAAGTAGGTTCTTAAAACGGATTTATGTTTCTTTTATGTTGTTTATATGTTGAAAAATAGCAGAGGTGATGACATGGAAACGACAAAAAAGAAACCAATCCATATCTCAATTGATGAGGATTTGAAAAAGGATGCTGAGCAATTATTTGCTGAGTTGGGTATGAATATGATAACCGCAATTACAGTTTTTTAAAAACAGTCTGTAACTAAACTGGTACTTCCTTTTAAAATTGAAAGGGAAAATTCGGCTACTTTGCAAGCGAGAAAAGATGCTGGAGGACTTTTTATACTTCACAATTCAAGCGAGACTATAAAAAAACGAAAAAACAGGGAAAAGATTTAGCAAAACTAAGAAAGGTGCTATCTCATTTGCAAGCCAACGTAAATGCCCCAAACTGTATCGTGATCATCATTTGACCGGCAATTATGTGGGATTTAGAGAATGTCATATCAGTCCTGATTGGCTATTAGTATATAAGATTGATAATGATCAATTAATATTGATACTTGCTAGGCTGGGATCCCATAGTGAATTATTTTAAAGAAGTTGTGAAATAAATGGACAACTCAGAAAAATAAACGAGAAAATCTAAAACTTGTTTTAAAAGTGTTTGGATTCTCTCGTTTATTTTGTTCTAGGAGTTACTAGAGAAATAGTGTAATCGTTTTTTTAGGAAGAAAAAACAAATTTTAGGAGCTTTTTATGCTACTGATTCATTTGATCACTGGAGTGTTAGTGATTCTTGATATTCTTGCCTGGTTTATTTTCCACTTGGGTCTATCCTTTGGAGTACGTCAAATCGCTGACTCTTTTTTTTAAAGATATCATCGTTGGTTTCGTGCCTTTTGAAAAGTGAGGAGTTATTTGGGAGAAAAAATTTCGGATAAAAAATGGAAAGATAAGCTGCCAGATGGTACTGTGATTGCTAAAAACGAATAAATGGTTTTCTAGAAGTGAATACTACATAAACAAGCACCAAAATCCATCGATGAATAATTGTGGGGTTTTGGTGCTTTTTAGCGGAGCTTAACACTTTTATCAGAATCTCACAAACTGTCTTTTGTGCAAAGTTAGTGATTCAAAATAAAGTTGATTTTTTTGAAACTTTTCTTAGAAAACGATCGTCTAATTAAGTATAAAAAAAGAAAGCGGAGTGAGCGTATGAAACATGAAAAAAACTATTCATTTTTAACGATAGAACTAATTTTCCTAGTCTTATTGTTCCTGTTTACCAGCCTTTTTTTATGGATGTATTCAATGGATACATTTTCGATCATAGAAGAAAAGCCACAAGAGATAGGGACAAGCGAGTCGACTAGAACGAAAGATACACAACCACGTAAGGAAGCAAACAAGGATTTTATGCGAGAACTGGGTGAAATTTATTATTTGAGATAGGGAGGGATCTAATATTTTTAATCGGATAGCAAAAAAGCAGCGAGTCAGACATTATGAATCTCAGTTAGAACAGCTGATTGAGACACAATATCAAAAAATGTATCGAATCGCTTATAGTTATACACACTGTTCGGAAGATGCACTAGATGTTATCCAAGATAGCTTTCAAAAAGCGCTGATGGATTTCTCAAAGGTAAAGAAGATCGATCATTTTCAAGCTTGGTTTTATAAAATCTTAGTCCGCACAGCAATTGATTATTGGCGCAAGAATAAACGAATGCCTTTGAATTTTGAATTGGAAGACTGTCCAGGACTTGAATTCATCGATTGTCAAAATGATGTTTCTTACATGGAATTACGTGAATTATTGAGCCAAACGCCTAGCCCAGAACGCGAGATTATTATCTTGAAATTTTTTGAAGGATTTACATTGAAAGAAATTGCTCAGATTTTAAATTTAAATGAGAATACAGTGAAAACAAAAATGTATCGCTCACTAGATAATTACAAAGAAATTTTAAAATAAAGGAGAGTGGATAGCGAAATGGGAGGAACAAAGAAAAAAATAAGTATGATGAATCAGGCGTATCGAGCGGGGGAAATTCCTGAACAGCTAGAAGATGAGCTATTCAAGCGTTTTACGATTGCCAAGAAAAAAGTGAAGGTGAAACGACAAGTAAAACATGCTGTTCATATCGGTTTGGGGATCGTCTGCTCTGTACTTATTTTGTTCGCAGGTGTTCAAAATAGAGACTTTCGCGTATGGGCGACAGAAATCCCTATTCTCGGAGAATTGGTTTCGATCATTACTGGGAAAACCTATTCATTCCAAGAAGAGGAATCGGGTATCAGGATTGCTGTTCCAAAAATAATTGGAAAAGAAGAAATCCATGACCAGTTGAATCGAAAATATCTCGCAGAGGGACAACAAGCTTATGAGGAAGGAGTGAAAGAAATCAAGAAAAACGGGCAACAGATTGATACAACAGGTGGATATCGCATATTGGTCAATGATGAGCGATTTTTAGTGATTGATCGTTCAATCGAACAGACAATTGCAAGTACGCAAACGAACAATCAATTTGACACGTTAGATAAACAAAATGAGGTACTTGTGTCTTTGCCTTTATTATTTAAAAATGATGATTATCTCATTGCTCTTTCAAAGGAAATTGAAGAACAGATGAAAAATCGTATGGAAAAAAATCCAGAATCAACTTATTTTGCTCTAGAGGATAATGGCTCATTTTTATTAAAAAAAGATCCTAGTTTTTATATCAATAAAGAACACCAGCTGGTTATCTTCTTTGATAAATACGAGGTAGCACCTGGTGCTATGGGGACACAAGAATTCGTTATTGATACAAATAAAATCCAATCTTTATTGGCTGACCCAAACTATTTGAACTAAAGCTTTCAGACTTTACGAATAGAATCGTTCTTTGCTGAGAATAGTAGCATCAACCGGTAGAATCTTTTTTACATGTTTACCGGTTGATGCTTTTTAGGTTGAGAGAAATAGCATTCAATAATGGCCGAAGAATCCAATGCTTATCTGAATTACTCAATCGCTTGCTTGACGATTTCTTGCCAAAAATGAAAATATTCCTCTTCTAAATCGATCGAATCAAGTTCATCCCAAGCAATAAAGCCCTCGTTTACATAAAAGCCATCTTCTGTCATCTTTTTTTGAATCTTTCCTCTATAGTTTTCTCCCTTTTTTGTTTGGATCGTAATTTCTTGTTTGGCAATATAAGCAGTGATTATGACAGTTTCGAAATGATTCTTTACCATTGTCATCGGCAACGCCTCCCTTTTAGTCATTTTCCTCTTCAAAAGCTTGATAAAATTCATCTTTGATCAATTGCAACTCAGCTTGTTGGTTTGGCTTGTTCCAATCGATTGATCGGGAAACTTGTTCGTCATATGTCTTGTTGGTACTAAACTCAAACCATTTCATTTCTTGTTTCAAACCAACGTGACGAATGTTCTCCCAGAGAATCTGGTACTGGTCAATCGTCAGATATTCTTCATCACATTCGCCTAAGAAAACGCCCTCGATATTTTCTCTATATCGACCAAATTCATCTTTTGTGTTTAATTGGATGGTCACTCTTTGTCGGTAGAGAAAGGACTGTAATAGTACTTGGTCGATTTCCTCTCTCGTCATTTGCAATTGGGGAGGGAGGTCTTTTAAGGCGACTGCTGCATTTTCTTCGATCCCTTTAACTAGCTCATCCATGGCAAAAGCGGTTCCCCATTTCAAGCCAAAGGGGCGATCACGGTATTCATTGTAATCGAGAAATTCTTTTTTCGTGCGTCGCATGTCCCTCACCTTCAATACCAGCCATTCCGCCAGCATGACCGCCTACAAGCGAACTGCGGGCGATTGCTCGACCACCTTCTAGTAAACTATGTGCATGGACGATTGCTTTAAATCCATATTTTTGTCGAATCTTATCCACGACAAAGTCAATCTTTGCCGCATTGACTTGCTCTTTAGGATCATCGAATAGATTCAATTGCAAGCCAGTCGCATAAACTAAGCGAGAACAGTTGACGCCGATACTTCGGATATCTTGCCGTTGATAATGTCGATCAAAAATCATCAATAGTGCTTCTGCTAAAACATGACTGGCATTGGTCGGCTCGATTTTCATCTGTTGGTGAAACCCAGTTTTTCCTGAAACATCTGTGTAGCCCAAAGAAAAGCCGACCCACAGACTAACTACTTGTGCTTTTGCTTCTTCTCGACGTAAGCGTGTGCCTACTTGATCTGCCATTTCCTTGATCACGATTTCAATCTCTTCTCGGCGGGTATAGTCCTTATTGAGGATTTGACTATTTCCGATGCTTTTTGATTTAGGGGTGTAGACTTCACCAAGAAAGCTCCGATCGATTCCCCAGGCATGGGCATAAAGTTGTGTACCAATTATCCCCATTGCACTTTTTAAACGATAGTAATCCGCATGTGCAAGCTCATAGATGCTATGGATGTTCATTTTATTTAAACGAATCGCTGTTTTTCGACCGATCCCCCAAAAATCTGTCAGCTGAGGAATCCGCCAAAGTTTTTCAGGGACGTCTTCATAACGCCATTCGGCGATCATGTCTCGGGTATCCTTCGCTTCATTATCCAGAACTAATTTTGCCAATAGTGGATTATCACCGATACCGATCGTGGTATAGATCCCTGTCTGGTCATAAACGTCTTGACGAATTTTTTTTGCAAGTGTCCGGGCATCAGGAGCATCGAACAAATTCAAACTATTTGTGATATCCAAAAAACTTTCGTCGACCGAATAGACATGATGGTTACTCTCGTCTGCATAGGTTTTATAAATCGCATTGATTTCTTTGTTCTTCTCCATATAATAAGCCATTCGTGGTGGGGCAATATATAGATCACTGGGATAAGGAAAGGGCAAATCACGCGCACGACTGATATTCGTGATCCCGTAGGCTTTTTTTGCAGCTGGACTAGAGGCAAGGATCAACCCGCTACCACGTTCTTCCCATGAATTTCCGGGGTACGACATAACAACTAGTTTGGTTGTTAAAGGGTCTAAACCAAGTGAGACACATTCAACAGAAGCATAGAACGACTTACAATCAATACATAAAATATCTCTAGAAGGTTCTTTATGATAGTCAAATACAGGATTTTGATTTTTAAACATAACAGTCACCTCTTCTACATGATTAGAACACACGTTCGCGTTTTTTGTCAACGAAAAAATCAATAGGAACTTTAAAAAAACATCGGTCTTCTAAAGGATCATTAGCATAAAGAGAAAAAGATTTGAAAAAGTAGTTGACTTATTTCAGAAAGAAATCTATACTTAAACCAATCTTAAATCAGTTTGGAGCGATTTCTTATGAAAATCACATTGAATTCACAACTGAATACGTATTACTTTAGCTATTTTAGATAGGTTTGTATTCATGACATTCATGGGTGCAAACACAACGTTTGTATCTATGATGGCTAAGGATGTTTGAGATGACTTGTCCGCCACATAGATGAAAATCTATAGTGGCTTTTTTGTTAGAATTGGTGAAGGCCCACTGTAGATTTGTCTACGGCGGGCTTTTTTTATACCTAACGAAAGGAGAACCACATCAGTTCATTTTCCACCGAGTTATTTTAAGTAAACAACGAACGATTTTCCATTGTCGATCAAGTGTTCAAACAGTGATAAAAAAATAAAAATAAAAAAGGATGTTATTTTATGATTTTGATTATTAAACCAGGAATTGAAGTAAACCAACTAGAACCAGTACTTTCACGTATCAAGGAAGAGGGCTTGGATGTCCAGATCAACTACGGCAAAGATCGTCTTGTTTTAGGATTGATCGGTGATCCAAAAATTATCCAAGGTGTACCATTTGAAAGATACGACACGGTGGAGCGTGCAGTAAAAATCTCTAATACGTACAAACTGACTTCTCGAGAATTTCATCCGCAAGATACAGTCGTTGATGTGGATGGCCTGAAAATCGGTGATGGTAGTTTTGTGACGATGGCTGGTCCTTGTTCAGTAGAAGGCGAAGAACAAATCATGGAAACTGCTCGTATGGCAAAAGCTGGTGGAGCAACGGTCCTACGTGGAGGAGCCTACAAACCTAGAACATCACCCTACGCTTTCCAAGGATTAGGAGAAGAAGGACTGAAAATGATGCGTAAAGCAGCGGATCATTACGGCTTAAAAGTCATTACCGAAGTCATGGATGAAGCCCATATCGATGTCGTTTGCGAATACACAGATATCATTCAGATCGGCGCCAGAAATATGCAAAACTTTCGTCTATTAGAAGCTGTTGGGAAAACAGAAAAACCAATTGGCTTGAAACGCGGGATTTCAGGAACGATCGAAGAATGGTTGAACGCGGCGGAATACATTGCGGTACAAAACAATCCAAACATCATCTTTATCGAACGTGGTATTCGTACTTACGAAACAGCGACACGCAATACCTTCGATCTAAGTGCTGTACCGATCATTAAAAAATTAAGTCATTTCCCGATCATCGTTGATCCAAGTCATGGTACAGGGGTTTGGGATCTCGTATCACCAATGGCAAGAGCCGGTGTTGCTAGTGGCGCAGATGGGATGATCGTAGAGATCCACCCTGATCCAATCCACGCATGGTCAGATGGACAGCAATCATTGAATGAAAAGAACTACCTACGAATGATGGAAGAAGTCGAGATTTTAGTTGAAGCAATGAATAAAATCAAAGCCTTATAGAAAAGAGGAGCGTCATGTTAGAAGTTGTCTTACCAGAAAAAAGCTATGAGATCATCATTGAACGAAATGCACTCGATCATGTGTCTGAGTGGATCGAAGGAATCTGGAAAAATAAAAAAATCGCGATTATCAGTGATACGAATGTTTTTCCGATATACGGCGAAAAAATTTGTCAACAGTTGCGGGCAAGCTACGAAGTCGTCCATTATGTTGTTCCAGCTGAGGAGAGCAGCAAATCATTCGACATGGCAGCTCACCTCTATGCGTTTTTAGCAGAAGAACAATTTACGCGTAGTGATGCGGTGATTGCGCTTGGAGGGGGAGTGATCGGCGATTTAGCCAGCTTCGTTGCTTCCACCTATATGCGAGGGATTTCATTTGTCCAGATCCCGACTTCCCTACTGGCACAGGTCGATTCAAGCATTGGCGGAAAAACAGCAATCAATGCACCCATGGCGAAAAATATGATTGGGACATTTGCACAACCAGACGGGGTATTGATCGATCCAGAGACGTTAATGACGTTATCAGAGCGTAGAATCCAAGAAGGGATCGCTGAGATCATCAAGTGTGGCGCAATCAGTGATGAAACGCTATGGCAAGATTTGGCAAAATTAACAGGAGTTGCTGACTTACTGGCTAATAGTGAAAAAATCATTGAAAAGGCGTTGCGTGTGAAGAAACAAGTTGTTGAAGAAGATCAATTCGATAACGGGAATCGTTTGTTACTGAACTTTGGCCATACGATCGGACATGCCATCGAAAATACTGCTGGTTATGGTCAGATCAGTCATGGCGAAGCCGTAGCGATCGGTATGGTGCAAATCACCAAACAAGCCGAAAAAATGGGAAAATCACCAGTGGGCATCACTGCGCAATTGATCCAAATGATCGAAAAGTATCAGTTACCGATCAAGTACCAACCTTGGGAGGAGCAATCCCTTTATGATGCGATCACCCACGATAAAAAGGCACGTGGAAAGACATTGAAAATTATTTTATTAGATAAAATCGGACAAGCAAGAATCCAAGAAATTCCGCTTGAGTCCGTGAAAGACTATTTAAAGGAGGGGAAATAAATGCGTTTTTTAACAGCAGGAGAATCTCATGGTCCACAGTTAACTGCCATTATTGAAGGTATCCCGGCAGGTTTAGAAGTTTCACTTGAAAAAATCAATGAAGATCTTGCGAGACGACAAGGGGGGTACGGTCGTGGTGGCAGAATGAAGATCGAGAAAGATCGTGTCCAAATCACCTCAGGTATTCGACATGGTAAAACGCTTGGTTCGCCAATCACAATGATCGTGGAGAATAAAGACTGGAAGAATTGGCAAACGGTGATGTCAGTCGAGCCAATCGAAGAAAAACATGTCACACGTCGTCGAGTAGCCAAACCTCGTCCAGGACATGCGGATCTAGTTGGTGGAATGAAATACCAACATCAAGATCTTAGGAATGTGTTAGAACGGTCTTCAGCTAGAGAAACGACCATGCGTGTAGCAATCGGCTCTTTAGCAAAACAGATCCTAGCAGCACTAGATATTGAAATTGCCAGTCACGTAGCAGTTCTTGGAGGGGTCAAAGCAACGATTCCTGAAGTGCTACCTGTGGCGGTGATCAAGGAAAAAACAACGATCTCCGAAGTCAATATGGTAGACCTTGAGATCGAAGAACAAGTCAAAACATTGATCGATGAGACGAAAAAAGCAGGTGATACCTTAGGTGGTGTCGTCGAAGTCCGGGTTGAAAATGTACCGGCTGGTTTGGGTAGTTATGTCCAATGGGATAAAAAATTAGATGGAAAATTAGCACAAGCCATGCTGAGTATCAATGCCTTCAAAGGGGTAGAATTTGGGATCGGTTTTGATGCAGCGACTTTACCAGGTTCTAAAGTTATGGATGAAATCACCTGGGATCAAGAACAAGGCTACCGCCGGACAACCAATCATTTAGGTGGATTTGAAGGTGGGATGACAAATGGGGAACAAATCATCGTTCGTGGTGTGATGAAACCGATCCCTACACTTTACAAGCCGTTGATGAGTGTGGATATCGACACGAAAGAAGCCTATAAAGCAAGTGTCGAACGTTCCGACAGTACCGCTGTACCAGCAGCTTCTGTGGTGGCTGAACACGTCATTGCAACAGCACTTGCCGTGGAGATCCTTGAACATTTCCCAGCGGATAACATGAGTGAGCTGAAAAAATCTGTTGCCAGTCATCGGCAGATGATCCAAGACTTTTAGTGAGGAGACTGATATGAAGAAAAAGGTATTTGTCTTAGGTTTAGGTCTGATTGGTGCTTCGCTTTGCCGAGCCATCAAAGGATCGAATGTGACTCTTTATGGATGGGATCATTCAGCAGAAACAAGAAAAATTGCAGAAGAAGTCCAATTAGTGGATCATCTGGTGTCTGGGATCGAAGAAGCAAGTCAAATGGATGTTATTTTATTAGCGGTTCCTGTACAAGTTAGTTTGGACTATTTGCAACAATTAGCGACACTTCCGCTAAAGGAAACTGTATTGGTCAGTGATACTGGCAGTACGAAAGCAGCAATCATGACAGCGGCTAAGGAATTACCTTTTACTTTTATTGGTGGACACCCAATGGCAGGCTCGCATAAATCTGGAGTCAAAGCCGGCAATCCCAATTTGTTCGAGGAAGCTTATTATATATTGACCAATGATCATGAGAGTGATCGTGTAGCTGAACTGATGGAACTATTAGAACCGACTCGAGCAAAATTTGTGTTGATGGAAGCCAAAAATCATGACGAGATCGTCGGCGTTTTAAGCCATTTGCCTCATATCGTGGCTGCTGGTTTAGTGCAAACCAGTGATGAACTCAATCAAAAACATCCAAGAGCCTCCCAACTTGCAGCCGGAGGGTTTCGAGATATTACGCGTATTGCTTCTTCTGATCCAAAAATGTGGACAGATATCTTATTAACGAATCAAGAAATCATGCTGTCTTTACTAGAAGAATGGCAATCCTCCATGGAAACATTGAAAACACAACTTGCGAGAAATGATGAAGAGGCCATTTATCGATTTTTTGCACAAGCGAAGCAAACAAGGGATCAGTTGCCGAAGAAACGACAAGGAACGATTCCAGCGTTCTATGATCTATACGTTGATATTCCGGATATTGCCGGTGCAGTTGCTAAGGTGACAACGGCTTTGAGCCAAGCAGATATTTCAATCATCAATCTAAAAATACAAGAAACTAGAGAAGATATTTTCGGAGTCCTTGAATTGTCCTTCAAAAATCAAACCGATTTAGAAAAAGGACAAGCATTGATTCAAGCGGAAAATTTTCACTGTTGGATCAGGAGTTGAGACAATGCAATTACTTAATGCTACACATGGGATCAAAGGTGAGCTAACGGTTCCAGCAGATAAATCGATTTCTCATCGCAGCATCATGTTTGGTGCAATCAGTCATGGAAAAACGACGATAACGAACTTTTTAAAAGCAGAAGATTGCTTGAGTACGATGTCCATATTTAGACAATTAGGTGTGAGAATAGAAGAGGAAGAAGAGAAAATCCATGTTTATGGTTATGGCGTAGAGGGATTACAAACACCAACAGAACGTTTAGATGCAGGTAATTCTGGTACAACGATCCGTTTACTTTTAGGGATTTTAGCTGGAAGTAAGATTTCGGCAGAAGTGTCTGGAGATGACTCGTTGAATCGTCGCCCGATGGGGAGAGTGATGAATCCTTTACGTGAAATGGGTGCAGATCTTAAAGGGATCGAACATCCAGATCTACCACCTTTACGAGTGACTGGTGGGCCTTTGAAACCAATCGAATATGAGATGCCGATTGCCAGTGCGCAAGTCAAATCAGCGATTTTATTCGCGGCACTTCAAGCAGATGGTGAGACAACGATCATCGAAAAAGAACGCTCACGGAATCATACAGAAGAAATGATCAAACAATTTGGTGGAGAAATCAGAGTAGAAGATAAAGTGATCACACTTGCTGGCGGACAACGGTTAGTTGGACAAAACGTGGCGGTACCTGGGGATATTTCGTCAGCAGCCTTTTATCTAGTCGCAGCAAGTATTTTGCCAGATAGTGAAGTCTTATTGAAACAAGTAGGAATCAATCCAACACGAACAGGGATTTTAGATGTATTGATCGAAATGGGGGCTTCGATCCAAGAAATGCAAATCGATCAACAAAATCAAGCGGCTGACTTAATGGTACGTTCTGCCAACTTGCAGGCATGTACGATCGAAGGAGAAATCATTCCTCGCTTGATCGATGAATTACCGATTTTGGCATTAGCTGCAACACAAGCACAAGGCACGACGATCATTCGGGACGCACAAGAATTAAAAGTGAAAGAAACAAATCGCATCGATGCGACAGCGGAAGAATTGATAAAAATGGGCGCAAACATCGAAACAACAGATGATGGGCTGATCATTCATGGTCCGACACCTTTGCATGGGGCAATTGTTGACAGTCATGGGGATCATCGCATTGGCATGATGTTACAGATTGCCGCATTATTGACCGATGAGCCAGTTGAATTGAACCATCCAGAAGCGGTAAATATTTCTTATCCTGACTTCTTCACTGATCTAGCTGGTCTGATCAAGGAGAAAAACTAATGGCTGCAATTGTGCTGATTGGTTTTATGGGCGCCGGTAAAACAACGATCAGTCGCAAGCTTTCTATGCAGTTAAAGAAACCATTGATCGATATGGATACAAAACTAGTCGAGGAGTTTGGCTGTTCAATCAGTCAGTATTTTGAATTACATGGCGAAGCTGCCTTTCGACAGGAAGAAACGAAGCTACTGAAAAACTCATTGCAAGAAGAAGCGATCATTGCGACAGGTGGGGGAGTTATCCTACAAGAAGAAAATCAACGACTGCTGACAGATCATCTGGTGGTTTACTTAAAAGCTGATCCCGATCTTTTGATCAAACGTATCCGCCAAGATCACAAACAAGCCCGTCCGTTGGCACTCGATAAAGATGATACAGAGTTAAAAGAATTATTTTTTTCGCGGAAAAAACACTATGAAACATTAGCAGATCTTACGATAGAAACAACTGGTAAATCACCAGCAGAAGTTGTCTCAGAAATCATAAAGCAGGTGATGAATCGATGAAAATTGGTTATCTAGGCCCAAAAGGTTCCTTCACATATAGTGCAGTAAAGAATTATTTCAACGAAGGCGATTGGTCTCCGTATCAAGCTTTAACAAATTTGATTGATGCCCAGATCAACGATGCGATCGATTATGCGATGGTACCGATCGAGAATTCCATCGAAGGTTCTGTATTGCCCACATTAGACCATGTCTATGAAACCTTACCAACGATCCAAGGAGAAATCGTTTTACCAATCAAGCAACAATTGATGGTACATCCTAAGCATCAACAGATGTGGCAAGAGGTAACAAAAATCTGTAGTCATCCGCAAGCGTTGGCACAATCGCAAGTATTTTTGAAGCAACAGTTCCCTGACGTGGAAATCGAGCAAATGGGTTCGACTGCCCAAGGTGCCCAACAAGTTGCCGAGCATCCTGAACAAAAAATCGCGGCAATCGGACCTAAAGAAGCTGCGGAACAGTTTGGTTTGACCATCGTTCAGCAAGATATCCAATCGATCCGCAACAATGAAACCCGTTTTTGGCTACTAGGTTCCTCACCGATGTCATCTCAATTACCAGTCAGTACTTACAAAGCAACGCTATTTGTAGACTTGCCAGAAAATCGCCCAGGTGCGTTATATCAAGTACTTGCGGTGTTTGCAGAACAAAAACTTAATTTGACCAAAATCGAGTCTAGACCGCAAAAAACCTCGTTAGGTGAATACTTTTTCGTGATCGAAGTAGAGATTGAACAAGCAGATACAAAATTGAACGAAGCAATCAAACTACTGGAACAGCGAGCATTTCCGGTCCAATTGATTGGAGAATATCCAGTGTACCGTAGCCGTGAGGATAAAAAAGCGACATACAGAAAATAAATCAAAGCAGCTGAACCTAGATAGCTGCCTTGGTTTTTTTGAATAATTTTTCTATATTTGCTTTTACACGTATAGCACGTGTTTTTTATTTTTTTCACGTGTTACACGTGTTAGTATAGATATGTCAGGAGGTATTGTAACAATGCCAATGACATAACAGGAAATGGTCAAACTCTTGATTTCCATAAGTGGGTTAAAAGTTAAAGGTGGAAAAGGTTCTCATATAAAAGTGAAACTACCAGGAGTAAATCGACCAATTATTGTTCCTTCCAAGCTACCTAAAGGGACAGAACATGCGATACTGAGGCAGGCAGGGTTAAAATAGCTTTGTTCCTGCTTCTTGAGAGAGGAGGAGGATCATGCTTATTTCATATCCGGCATTATTCTATTCAGAAACAAGCGAAGGCTATGACTCGGGATTTTCTGTTTTCTTTCCAGATTTTCCGGAGATGGCTGGTACAAGCGGATCTGACATTCCTGAAGCGCTCGAAAATGCCTCTGATTACTTAGGTATTCTTTTGGCGGCTGAGATAGAAGAAGACCGAACATTACCTGAACCATCTCTTATCAGTTCATTGTCACTTATAGAAAATAACCCTTTTAAAAGTGACTCTGAGTTCATATTAGAATATGATGCTGAAAAATCATTTATTTCAATGGTCTCTGTAGATCTAACAGAATATTTAGGCACAGAGGAACCTGTAAAAAAGACGTTAACGATCCCAAAATGGGCAGATAAGTTAGGTAAAGAAATGCATCTAAATTTTTCAAAGACATTGACTGAAGCCATTGTTCGTGAAAAACTAGGTGCTTAACTTTAAAAGAGAAACTATCATTTTTCTTTTAAATAAAATAGGTTATAAATCATAAACAGATGATTTGCACACTTTTCTGAAATCCTTTAGGCTAGAATCAAGCGATAAGAAAGGAAGAGGAAAAATGGCAAAAAAAATTGCAGCAATCGTAACTGATTTAGTCGAAGATATTGAGTTGACTTCACCAAAAGAAGCATTGGAAAATGCGGGGAATGAAGTGACAACGATTGGTTTTGAAGCAAACCAAACGATCAAAGGCAAAAAAGGTGGCGAGTTCACGATCGATCGCAGCATTGATGAAGTTTCTCCTGAAGATTTCGATGCGCTCTTGATCCCTGGAGGATTCTCACCGGATCAATTACGTAAGGATCAACGTTTTGTTGATTTCGTTACTTACTTCTTGAAAAATGACCAACCGTTATTTGCTATCTGTCATGGCCCACAATTGTTTATCCAAACCGGTCTAACAGAAGGTAGAACAATGACTGCTTACGATACTGTTCGTCCAGATGTGGCTTACGCTGGCGCCAATGTCAAAGATGAAGCAGTGGTGATCGATAATCAATTAGTTACTAGCCGTACACCAGATGACTTGCCTGAATTCAACAAAGCAATTGTTGAGATCTTGGGTTAAACGACTGAACACTTTGTAGCGTTGCAAGTCAAAATAGTGATACGAGGAATAAAGAATTTTAGAATGATTTGGGACAGAAAGAATGCAAATACATTCTTTCTGTCTTTTTAACTGAAAAAGAAATTTATAATTAAAATAAGATGCAACTAATCAACAGCTGATTTTTATATTTTTTCAAAATTATTTAACCTAGATTCAAAATCATGATTCAATAAAATATGCGCCTGATTTTGGTTGTTTGCCAAGCCCAGACGCATGTTTCTGTTTTTAACTAAATTTTCGTCGTACCGCTTCCGATATGTGCTACATAAAACTCTGGCTCATATCCTACAACCTCTAAATAACGTGCATGGACATTTTCTTTAAAGGCGGGGATTTCCTCTTCTTTGACTAGAGCGATGGCACAGCCACCAAATCCTGCGCCTGTCATTCGTGCACCTAATACACCAGGTTGCGCTTGTGCAGCATCTACAAGTGTATCTAATTCGATGCCTGTGACTTCGTAATCATGACGGAGTGAGTAATGAGAATCATTCAATAATAGACCGAAAGCTTCTAAGTTTCCTTGCTCTAATTCAGCTTTTGCTTTTAATGTTCGTTGATTTTCAGTGACGGCGTGACGTGCGCGACGGATCAAGGTATCATCGCCAATCAAGTCCGTATTCGCTTCGAAAGTCGCTTCATCTAATTCGCCTAAAGCTTTGATGTCCAGCTTCGTTTGTAGACGTTTCAAGGCTTCTTCACATTCGCTGCGACGTTCATTATATTTTGATTCCGCTAATTCACGTCGTTTATTCGTGTTCATGATAACCACGGCGTAGCCATCTAATTTAACTGGGACCATTTCATAGTGTAATGTATTCGTATCTAGCAAGATGGCATGGTCGATTTCTCCAAAACCGATCGCAAATTGATCCATGATCCCTGAATTGACACCAATGAATTCATTTTCTACTTTTTTTCCAGTTTGAACGAGTGTCAAGCGATCGATCGCTAAATCAAACAAATCTTCCAGAACAACCCCCACTAATAATTCTAACGAAGCACTGCTAGAAAGTCCGGCACCATTAGGGATCGTTCCTTCAATCACCAATTCAAAACCGCTCTCGATGGTATAGCCAGCTTCTTTTAGTTTCAAGATCATTCCTTTGACATAATTTGCCCAGTTGTCTTTTTTATCAAATGTCAGGTCATCAAGCGTGAATTCGATCACGCCGATTTCCTCAAAGTTTGTTGAGTAAACTAATACTTTGTTGTCTTCTCGACGTGCAGCAACGCCGTAAGTGCCATAAGTGATCGATGCAGGAAAAACGTGTCCACCGTTGTAGTCCGTGTGTTCACCGATCAAGTTGATTCGCCCAGGTGAAAAATAGTTTGTTGTTGGTTTTTCACCAAATAATTCATTGAATTTCGTTGTTAAATGTGCTGTTTTATTCATCTGTCTTGTTCCTCTCTTGCTTCAAGTTTGAATTCTGTAATCGTCTCAAATGGTGTTTCCGGTACCAAAGATATGTCGCCGAAAGAAGGGTAACGTTCTGCTCCTGGAGCGATTTGTGTTTCAAAAGTGATGCCGCCATGGTTCGCTAAACGTTGCCCGCGCATTTCAGGTGTATCTTCCCCAAAGTTGGCAGTGAAAATGACGATACTCGATGCATCCGTCCTGACACTGACTTTGATTGTTTCATCTGGACTTAAAAGAGAAGCGGCCGTTTTATCTAAGCCTGTGTCCTTTAAGAAGAACGGATGATCGATTCCATCAAATAATTCTTTTTGTGGAAAGTCACTGGTGAAAACAGTCGTTAGTTTTGTTGGTGTTTGAAAATCAAACGGTGTTCCAGTCACTTCTATTTGTTCACCTGTCGGAATGCTATCTGGTCGTAAAGCAGCAAAGGTTTGACTGTTGACCCACAAAGTATGGTCATCGATTGGTTGCGTCACATCACCACTCAAGTTGAAATAAACATGATTGGTTGGGTTGAATAGTGTCAATTGATCACTGACTGCTTTCGTTGTGACACGCCAAATATTATCTTCTGTAAGGGTATAGCGAACTTCTACGGATAAATTCCCTGGAAAACCACGCTCTTTGTCGGGACTAGTCGTGGTAAAGACCACAGTGGCTTCTTGTTCGCCATCAATGATTTCGTATTGCCAGATTTTTTCTTCAAAACTTGGCGTACTGCCATGTAAGGAGTGACCAGTTGCAGGATCGACAGGTAGTTGATACGTCTGGCCGTCGAGGGTGAATTTGCCTGCATCGATCCGCCCAGCAGTTCGTCCGATCGTTGCTCCGATAAAGGCATCTTTTTCGAGATACTCTTCTGCTGAATCAAAACCTAGAATCAACTCTCTACCCATGAATGTCAAACTGACGATCCGTGCGCCTAAATCGGTAACAGCGAGGGTCGTACCCTGTTGATTGGTTAAAGTAATCAAATGTGCAGATTGTCCAAATGTTTTTTTAGTAATGTCCATTTAAGTAGTCCTTTCTTGGTGCTGGATTAGTAGTTGGTGTAGGCGCAGTTTACGCCTAATCAAATTAACTATACCATTAAATGAAGCGTTTACAATGGGGCGTTTACTGTTTTTACCATTCAATCATATCAAAGAAGAGCACTTGCTTGAATGTATTTCTGTGAGCAGTATTTAACTTTTTGTTGCATCTATAGTAGAATAAAGAAAATACGAAAGAGGGTACGTCAATGGAAAAAGCGATTTTTTTGAAAAAAGAACATCAATCCATCTCACAAGAACTATACTTTGACTTTTGCGGTTTTTCTAAAACATTGCCCTTTCATTCATTTGGACCAGCTATTCGTCAAGATTATATTTTGCATATCGTGATGGAAGGAAAAGGAGTCTATCGCGTAAAAGATCAGCAATATCAATTAAAAAAAGGTGATCTTTTTTTGATTAGACCGGGTGATTCTACTTTTTATTTGGCGGATGGTGAAGATCCTTGGGTCTACTGTTGGATTTCCTTCGGTGGGGCAGTAGCCGATAAAATCATTCAACATTCTTTATTCAAAGATGATCAATACACGATGGTTTCTTCAGAAATTGCTAGATATGTGGAGATTATCTTGGCATGTATGAATTACTCGACAAAAAATCTAGTCGATGAGCTGCAATTAAATGCGTTGACGTATCAATTGCTCGCGCTCTTATTAGAAGATGGTGGCTATGTTCATTTAGGAGAACAAAAAAGTTATTCAGCCCTCGCTGTTGATGCGGTACAGTATATCGAAGAACATTACAGCGAGCGTTTGACTGTTGAGGAGATCGCAAAAAAATTATCCGTTAACCGAAGTCATCTCTCTCGTGTGTTCAAAAATCATATGGGGATCAGTATCAAAGAATATATGATTGGTGTTCGCATCAATCGGGCAGCGTTTCTCTTATCTCTGACGGAAGAATCCGTTGAAGCAATCGCTTATCAAGTCGGCTTCAATAGTTTGGTCGTATTTAGCCGCATGTTCAAGAAATTCACTGGTGAGACGGCGACAAACTATCGTAGACGAATGAATAACGAAAAGATCAAAGGAGTTTCCGCAGAACAATTAAAAAAGCAATTAGAAGAACAAGCCATCATTTCTTGGGCGACCTAAGACATAAAGGCATTGTTGACTGGGTTTTTCTTGGGATATGCTAGACTAGAAAACGGGAGGAAAAAGCTATGAAAACATTGATTATTGTCAGCCATCCGACAATTGACACATCGTTGAACCAACAGTTTTTTAAAGAAGCATCCAGCCAGCTATCGACTACTTGGCATCATCTAGAAGCTTGTTATCCAGATGGGGAAATTGATCTTCAAGCAGAACTTGCTTTATTGAAAGAGCATGACCGGATCATCTTCCAATTTCCTTTCTATTGGTATAGCGCGCCAGCCCATTTGAAAATGTGGCAAGACCAAGTGTTAGAAGCGGCAACAGCAGTCTTATCAGGTAAAGAATTAGGGATCGTCTTAACAACCGGCGTGAGTGAAAAAGAATACCAAGCAGGTGGGAAAGAAGAGTATACGATCTCGGAGTATTTGCGTCCGTATCAACGAATTGCCCATAAATTCCAGATGACCTTTTTGCCTCCGTTTGTTTTAGCACAGTTCATGTACTTAACTCAAGAACAACGGTTTGAACGCCTGATCAGTTATCAGCAATATCTCACATTAGTCGAAAAACCTTCACTGATCAATCGGATCGATTGGTTTATCGAACGATTTGCACAAAATGAACGCATCAAGGAAAAAGCACCGATGAAGCAGCAGATGATCGAAACGATGTTAGAAGAAGCCAAAGAAAATATTGAAGATCTGACATTTATACTACAAGAGATGAAAGGAAAGACCTTATAATGGATCAATGGTTGACAGAACAATTAGCCGAATTGAGTACGCAAGCGGATTATGAGGGCAAAGCCTTACTTCATGAAATGTCACGCTTATTTGTCGAAATCAATGAACGGATCGAGCAGTTGCAAGGAGAAATCGATGGAGAATCTTGGAATCATCAAAAATGGTGATTTTTCTTCAGTAATAACATAATAAAAAATGTTCATAACGCTTATTATTTGCTACAATGGAACTACAAGAAAGTTGGTAACGCTATTTTTTTACAGAAATAACAGGTGGTGAATGAAATGAATGAAGAAAATGAACAGCGTGGCAATGTTCGATCAGCTCGAAGACAACAACAGAAACAAGCATCACGCATGCGTATGATGAAAATCGGTGCCGCTGTTGCAGTAGTCTTACTACTGGTTGGTGCAGGTACTGGATTATATCTCCATAGTAGAAACAATGCCAGTGAAAACTCGGTAGCAAAGACGAGTGAAACGACGCAATCGTCCACAGCTTCAACTACTGCTTCATCTGAAACTGAAGCAACACAAGAAAGCAGCGAAGCAACAGAACCTTCAGGAGCTATTTCTGAACAACTACAAGCAGTCGTTGCAGATTATTCGAAGAAAATCGAAGATAAAACCCCAGTGTTGATCGAAGAATACCAAGCAGAGATCCAAAACAATCAAGACGGTGTCAATGGTCTTTCGGTCATTGCCAACCGAAAAGCAAGAGAACTTCAAGCCTTGTCGGATGAAGGAATCAGTAAATTAAGAGGGATGTACCAAGATGCTTCCAACAAGGAGGATATCGACCTAGATACCATGATCAATCAGCTATCTGCAAGTTATACGGCGCAGGTCGCTCGGATCTCCGACATTTATCTGCGAACAAGTGCGGAACTTCAAGCAGCGACACCTAGTAGCGAATCTTCTTCGGAAGAGACGACACCTTCGACGGAAGCGACACCAGAAACAACAGAAACGTCGGAGTCACAAGCCGATCAGTACACGGCACAGTCCACAGAAGATACGAGCAATCAAGCCAATCAAGCAGCTACAACCGTTGTACGTGAAGGCGAAGGTCCAAATCAAATTGCGCAACGGACGGGTGTGCCAGTTGAGACGATCTTGTCCTTGAATGGCATGACGATGGATGATTTCTTCTTTAACCCTGGTCAAGAATTACGTTTGAATTAGGAAGATCAAGAAGAAAGATTCAACTTCAATTGATTAGATGAAGTCACAAAAATGGTTCTTTTTGCCAATTTTTGTGGCTTTTTTGTTCTAAATACGTTTCGTTCTCCACTGGCTCATCATGAGTGGGTTGTGATTGGTTGTTTTTTTGTTAAGATAAAGAAGTGAATGTAAACCGTAAAGGAGAAGATCATGAAAAAACGAGAATTCATCGTCCAAGATTTATTGAGTAAGATCTATCAAGAAGAATTTAAAGATGGAAAATTACCGAATCAACGAAAACTAGCGGAAATCTATCATGTTTCTCGCTTTACGATCCAACAAGCGATCAAAAACCTGGAAGAAATCGGTATTGTCCGTGTCGTTCAAGGATCAGGTATCTTTATCCATGAAAAATGGGTCAAAAATCCCTTGATCTTCAATTCTTTGACACGTACCCCTTATGATCGGATCCATTCAAAAATGATCAGTTTAAACAAAGCACCAGCAACGGCGGATGAGCAAAAAATCTTTCAACTTGATGACGGCGCCGAAGTTTGGACATTTGAACGTATTCGAATCGTTGATTATAAAATCGAGCAGTTAGAAATGTCAAAAATGCCGGTAGCAATGTTTCCCGACTTATCCCAAGAAGTCATCGAACATTCCATCCAAAAGTACGTGGAACAAAAAGGCTATCGAATTTCTCACTATATCACGAGTTATGACCCAATCACGACTTCCAAAGAACAATCAAAAATATTGCTATGTAAACGCGGTACACCAGCCATGCAAATCACGAACCGAGCTATATTAGAAGATGGACAAGTCTATGAATACAGCAGTATCATTGCCATCGACTACTCTGTGACTTACATCCGCCCCTTTGACCGTGAGATCCATCGTTCGAGGATTGATTGAGGATTTGAGTAGTCTCAAAATAGCTTAAGGAAAAAACTTCTGTAAAAATGTAGCTTTTTTGAAAGTTAAGGAAGAAAACATTAAAGCGAATTAGTTGATAGTGCTTTCTTACAAATGCTTGATAAGTGAAGTAAGTTATATTATTTATAATAGAAAATATAAAACACAAAAAAATAACTTACAATAAGTATGAACCAAATAAGTCTTTCAACTATTTGAGCTATTGTTGATTGATTGTATGTAAAAATGATACCAAATTTATAGTTCCTGTTACTGCGTATAAAAATACTCTGTAAACCTAGAGAGAGCATGATAAGTAACTTCATGATCAGATTCGATAGCTGATAGGATTGATCGTTAGTTGTTAGGAAAAAAGTATACAAAGTTAAAAGTTGTAACAACCAAATAACTTGAACAAGTTTTCTCGCAGCTTGGGTTTTATTCGACATAGATGTTCATCCTCCTTAAAATTATTATTGTGATTTAAGTTGATTATATGCCTTTTTTAAGTCAATATTCAATAAGTGTTTAATGAGAATGTGGCATTAAATAAAAGATTAAGAAGGTCTGAGACACTCTATTGATTTATTTTTGTATTAGTATCTTTTACGTTATAAAATTAAATTTTACATAATAAAATTTGCTGTGTGAGGAGTGATAAATGATGATTAATGTAAAAGCTCGTAAAGTAGGGAATTCTATCTCTATTTCAATTCCTAAACAGTATCAGGTTAAAGCTGGATCAAAATATGTCGTATATAAATCTAAGAATGGAGGATTAATATTCACACCAAAAATAGAAAATCCATTTTTATTGGATGAACCATTTCAAAAGGATGAAGATGAGGGATGGCAAACAATAGCAAAAGAGGAGATTGGGAAAAATGTATGAACCTCAACAAGGTGATTTGATCTGACTTAATTCTACGCCTTCTTTTAGCAGGGAAATAAGAGGAAAGCAGCCAGCTTTAGTTGTTTCCTCAAATGCTTACAAGATACGTGGAAGAGTGAACGCTACACAAATTCATAGTTTTGATACTGACCGGATTATTAGTAAAGAATTTATTGATCGTCTAAGAGGAGACGATTTTCTTCAAGTCAAACAGATTTTAGATTATTCTTTAGAAACTGATTTTTGAAAACTATGTTTTACATAAAAAGCTACTAAGGTTTACACGTGTATTCATTATTATAATAATAGGAATACAGCGGAACCAAAAAAAGCTATCCTTACATATTTCGTGTAAGGATAGCTTTTTTTTGGAATTACGGTGTCACGATCGTGCCGTCTGGTGTACGGCTTTGTGTCCATTCGTGTGGACGATAGACAACTGGAAATTCTGCCGCCTGTTCTTCATTGAATGTGACACCGATCCCACTTTGTTCGATCGGATAGAAAAAGCCTTTTTTTGGTGTGGGGATATTTCCGAAAAGTTGTTTCGTATTTTCAGGAACATCGATGTTTTCTTGGATCGCCGCATTGTGCAAGTGGATGTTCAAATGCGTATTCACTGCTAAGCCGATCGGTGTGATATCAGATGGCGTATGCCAAGCGATTCGTATCCCCATCGCTTCGCAAAAGTGTGCCAATTTCAAGGCAGGCGTGATCCCGCCGATTTGTGAGACATGGGCACGCATATAGTCGATTTGACGATTGCGAACTAATTCTTTCCATTCCATTGGATTATTGAACAATTCTCCAGTAGCAATCGGGGTCGTTGATTGACTTCGCAATTGAGCCAACCATTCATTTTGGTTTGGCGGTAGAATATCTTCTAAAAAGAAAAGATTGTACTTTTCTGTTTTTTTTGCAAAACGGATCGCTTGGTTAGGATGCAAGCGTTCGTGAACATCGTGTAACATTTGGAAACGATCGCCATATTTGTTTTGGATATGTTCAAACATGGATAGCGTAGTGGACACGTATTCTTCTTGATCGAAATAAGAGCCAGCAAGTGGTTGTTCAGGTGTTGCTAAATTCGTTGGATTTCCCCCATAAAAACCTAATTGACAACGAATATAACGATACCCTTGTGCGAGAAATGTTTCGATTTCACGATCGAGGTCCTCTAGATTAGCTGCGACAGCATGCGTATACGCAGGAATTGCTGTTCGAGCTTTTCCGCCGAATAACTGATACAATGGCATATCAGCGATTTTCCCTTTGATATCCCAGAGCGCCATATCGACACCTGAAATGGCGTTATTTGTGATTGGCCCATTCCGCCAGTAAGAATTGACATTCATGACTTGCCAAAGGTCTTCGATTTGATTCGCATCGCGTCCAATCAGTAAAGGTTTTAAGTATTCTTCAACTACGGTCTGGACAGCCAAAGGACGAAATTGGAAAGTGCCGCAACCGAAGCCGGTCACGCCTTTATCTGTTTCAACTTTTACGACTAACAAGTTGTGACGATCTGGTTTGATTGCGTAACTTTTTATATTTGTAATGATCGTTGGTGTCATTTTTTTCACTCCAATATACATAAATATGAATCATGTGCATCCTCATTGAAACATGGGGAAGAACATCCTGTCAATTTGGTCTAATAAAAACATCTAAACCGACTAAAAATCAGTCCAATTTTACGTTAGTATTTTTATAAACGTTGATATTAAAGCTTTTTCATTGGTTATTTACTAAAAAGGACTGGTTTTACAAGTGGCGTTCCACATGCTACTATTTGGGTGAAAGCGGAAACAAGAATCATTGTTTGATGAGAATAAGGGGGAGAACATGTGAAGCATGAAGAAATAGCAAAACAAATCATACAACATGTGGGTGGAGCAAGTAATATCAACAACGCTTGGCATTGTATGACAAGATTACGGTTTGATTTAAAAGATGAGAAAAAAGTGGATTATGCTGCGTTGGAAAAAACACCGAAAGTGGTGGGGACAAAATATCAAAGTGAACAACTGCAAGTCGTGATCGGTACAGAAGTCGCTGACTATTTTGCACCAATTGCGAAAGAATTAGGGTTAGATGAAACAAGTGAACGCAGTGAAGGAGAGAAAAAAGGCGTCGTATCCTTATTTATGGATACTGTTTCCGGTGTATTTGGTCCGATCGTACCAGCAATTGCTGGGGCAGGAATGATCAAGGGTTTGATGGCCGGTTTAGTGGCATTGAATGTCATTTCGAACCAGACGGATACGTATTTGATCATTGATATGATTGCGAGTGGCGTATTTACTTTCTTGCCATTTTTCGTTGCTGCTTCTGCCGCTCGGATCTTCAAAACGAATCCATATTTAGCGATTGCGATCGCTGCAACTTTACAATTTCCCACCATGACGACAGCGGTTGCTGAAGGTTCGATCTCTGCTTTCCAACTGTTTGGTCTCATTCCAGTTCCTGTCTTTAATTATGCAGGAACAGTTATCCCGATCATTTTTGCGGTATTGGCACTCAGCTACATTTATCGTTGGGTGGATAAGTTGTTGCCACAAGTGTTACGAACGGTTTTCACACCAACCATTTCCCTGTTTGTTGCAGGATTGTTGACACTCACAGTGATCGGCCCGATCAGTATTCATTTAGGTAACCTCTTAGCAGCTGGTGTGGCATGGTTATTCTCAATCTCACCAGTGTTAGCTGGTATCGTGGTCGGTGCGATCCGTCCAATTGCAATCTTTACTGGGTTGCATCATGCGATGACCCCAATTGCCTTACAAAATTTTGCGAATCAAGGCTATGACATGTTGATGCCGATGATGTTCATGGCGAACATGGCGATCACTGGTGCGACAGCGCAATTTATCTCAAGGTAAAATCAAAAGAAGAAAAGTCATTGGTACTATCTTCTGCTGTTTCTGGTCTATTAGGAATCACTGAACCAGCGCTATTTGGGATCTTATCAAAATACAAGAAGGCGTTTATGGCGGCTACAATCGGTAGCTCGATCGCTTCAGCGTTTATCAGTTTCTTCGGTGTTCGGATCTACGGCTATATTTTATCAAGTATTTTTAGCTTACCAGCTTATATCGGTCAGTATTTTGTTTTTGCGGTACTTGGGATAGTGATCGCTTTGGTTTCCTCATTCGCCATCACTTATTTCTTAGTACCAAACGAACAAGCTGAAGATACTGAGTACACGAACGAAGTGAATCTACACGCTGTAGCTAAAGGAGAATATATTCCTTTAGAAGATGTGCCTGATGAAGTTTTTTCAACGAAAATGATGGGGGATGGTTTTGCAATCGAGTCAATCGATGGCGCCATCTTTGCACCGGTCAGCGGAAAAGTCACTACGATTTTCCCTTCCAAACATGCGTTAGGAATTAAAACTAGTAATGGCGTCGAAGTATTAGTCCATATGGGAATTGATACTGTCAACTTGAATGGGGCAGGATTCGATGTACTTGTAAAGGTCGGTGATCAGGTAACCGTTGACACTAAAATTGCTCAAATGGATTTGCCTTATATCCATAGTCAAGGCAAAAAGAGCATGGTCATCGTTGTGATCACGAACATGGATCGTGTGTCGAAATTCTCCGGGGAACGAAACCTAGAAGGGCAGCACCAAGCTGGAGCGCTCTTGGAACGTGCCTTGTTGAATGGGTAAAATGAAAATAGCATGATCAAGAGAACATACGCCATCTTCAAAGATTGGCGTATGTTTTTTTGTTGGTAACCTTATTTTTTTGTTTATTTAGTTATTTATATTTTTGTTTAAAGTTATTTAATTTATCGGGTGAAACATGAATAGATTTTATGCGATTCCATGATTTGCTAGGTGTTATGGGACTTTGATAATACTGGTTTATCAGCTGGTTTTCATTGTTTTATGAGGGCTAGTGGTTTTTAATGCAGTGGGGAATGGTATGGTGGATAGGCGAAAGAGGGGAAATATAAAAAAGATTCATTCAGTGTGTGGAATTCTTCGGGTTGTTTTATTTGATGTTTTTTTTTTTTAATAAATTATCCTTATTTTAAGAAGCGGTAAGCGCTTTCGATGTAAGCTTAGTAGGCGATAGATATGACTGATTTAGCTGGAGGAATCACTATTCCAGACGCACCAACGATTACTGATGAACACAAGAAGCTGGTAGAAGAAGCACGCAAAACGTTAGATGACAGTAGTGAGGCTATACCATTTGCGCTATTAGGAACACAAGTAGTTGCTGGGACAAACTATTGGATCTTGTGCAAAGTCAACATGTTTGGCCCCACACAGAGCAAAAAATTAGTGACTTACAAAATCAACAAAAATCCACAAGATGAAGTGACGCTTTTGGAAGCGGAAACATTCGAGTTTTTGATTGACCCAACTTTTTAAAATACTTCCCCACTTTCCCATACGGTCGATAAGAGAAGATGTTCATTCTACTATCAACTATATGGGATTTTTATTATCTCAAGAACTGTCTTTACTGTGATAGAAAAACCATCTTTCCATCATTTACAGAATCAATCCGCTATATCCGTTGAAAGATCAGCAACGACTTCATAATAATGATCGCCCCAATCGCAGATATGTTGGACGATCGTTGAGAGTTCGCGGCCGATCTCGGTCAATTGATACTCTACTTTTGGCGGGACTACGGGATAGACTTTACGTGTGAGTAAATGATCGCTTTCTAATTCTCTTAATTGGAGAATCAACATTCGCTGGTTGATGTCTGGTAACATTTTTTCAATCTCACTTAATCGTAAAATCGGTTGTTGTAAAAAACATCAAATCAAGACGATCTTGTATTTTCCACTCAGGACGTGCATGGCTAAATCTTTCGTATTGGTAAACTCTTTTTCATGGTATTGATACATAAAGAACCTCACTTTGATTTATTTATTCGACAGCAATAGTTGCTATTATACAAATCTCACCAATGGAAGTAAAGAAATTGAGGATACTGACAAGTTTGTCAGTTTTGTTTCTCAACACAGCCTATGATACGATGAAGTGGAAAGATTGCGGATTCGCTCGCTAACTAAGAACCAGACGAGCGGAATAAGAAAGAAGGAAGAAAAATGAAAAGTAGAGCTGCCGTAGCATTTGAACCAGGAAAACCGTTAGAAATCGTTGAAATCGATGTTGCTGATCCGAAACCGACGGAAGTCATGGTAAAAATTTTGTACACTTCTGTCTGTCATACAGATGCGTTTACCTTATCAGGGGAAGATCCAGAAGGAGTTTTTCCTGCGGTCTTAGGTCATGAAGGCGCCGGTATCGTTGTCAAAGTTGGTGATGACGTGTCATCTGTTGAAGTGGGGGACCATGTGATTCCGTTGTATACCCCAGAATGTGGGAAGTGTGAGTTTTGCTTGTCAGGAAAAACCAATCTATGCTCTGCTGTCCGTGAAACGCAGGGAAAAGGTCTAATGCCAGATGGTACGACACGTTTTTCTTACAAAGGCGAGCCGATTTATCACTATATGGGTACGAGTACGTTTAGTGAGTATACTGTCGTCAATGAAATCAATTTGGTGAAAATCACAGAGGATGCTCCTCTAGATACCGTTCCACTATTAGGGTGTGGCGTAACGACAGGGTTAGGTGCTGTTGAAAACACGGCAAAAGTTGAAGAAGGTGCTGTCACAGCTGTTTTTGGACTAGGAGCGATTGGTTTAGCAGTAATCCAAGGCTTGAAAAAAGCTAATGCTAAACGAATCATTGCAATCGATATGAACCCTGAAAAATGGCCGTTAGCTAAAAAAATGGGCGCAACGGATTTTGTTGATCCTAAAACACACGATCGTCCAATCCAAGAAGTCATCGTAGAAATGACCCAAGGTGGCGTAAATTATAGTTTTGAGTGTATTGGTAATGTGGAAGTGATGCGTTCCGCGCTTGAAGCATGTCACAAAGGCTGGGGCGAAAGCATCATTATCGGTGTAGCCGGAGCTGGAAAAGAAATCCACACGCGTCCGTTCCAACTAGTGACTGGTCGTGTCTGGCGTGGTTCGGCTTTTGGCGGTGTCAAAGGGCGAAGCCAATTGCCAGGTATGGTGGAAGATTACTTGAACGGTGGAATTGATTTAGATTCATTCATCACCCATCGTTTAGATTTTACACAAATCAATGAATCACTTGAGCTGTTGCATCGTGGAGAATCCATTCGTACCATGCTCACTTATGGAGGTGATACTGATGGAACTACAGAAAATTGAAACACATCGGTCGTTTGGCGGGCAACAAATCAAATATCGTCACCTGTCAGAAACGCTACATTGTGAGATGACATTCAGCGTGTATCTACCAGAAACCACTGTTGAAAATCAAGAAATCCCACTCATATGGTGGTTAGCTGGTTTAACAAGTACAGATGATAATTTTAGTATCAAAGGTGGATTCCAACGCTATGCAGCAGAACAGCAAATCGCCTTCGTCATGCCGGACACATCGCCTCGGGGAGATGTTGCTGACAGTGAAGATTGGGATCTCGGTCAAGGGGCTGGCTTTTACTTGAATGCAACACAAGAACCTTGGAAGAAAGACTTCCAAATGTACGACTACCTTACGAAAGAGCTGACTGAGATCATCTACTCCTTGATCCCAAATCTTTCTGGAAAAGAAAGTATCATGGGTCATTCCATGGGTGGGCATGGTTCGTTAGTGATCGGTCTGAAAAATCCAGCACGCTTTGCTTCGATCTCTGCTTTTGCACCAATTTCGAACCCCTCAAACGTACCATGGGGACAAAAAGCATTCACCGCTTATCTAGGTGCTGACCAAGCGACATGGAGTGAATGGGATGCCACTGAGCTGATCAAAAAAGAAACAACCAGTCAACCGCCTATCCTGATCACACAAGGGACGGCTGATCCATTCTACGAAGTCCAGCTCAATGAAGAAGCTTTTTTATCAGCAGCAGAATCAGTGAAACACGAAGTTTTCTACCGAAAAGAAGAAGGCTATGATCATAGCTACTTCACCATTGCTACATTTGTAGAACAACATATTGCTTTTCATGCGAGCTATTTGAAACAGTGAAAAGACCATTGTAAGAGATGGAATGTGAGTCAGACAAACGAGCAACTAACTGGAAAATCAGAAGAAGACAGAACGATGCAACTATAAGCAATAAGCAGTGAAACCTGAAATTTTTTTTTGAGAGATACCTCTTTAGTTTGACTAGATCGTGCACAGAGCCACGAAAGCCAATTAGTGAAAGGAGTTCTGCCGGATACTAGTTTCAATTGTTTATAGCGGTGTAATTCTGTGAGTCAAAATTAAAAAATAAAATTAACAGGTTTACTTTTTAGAATAGATGTGTTAACTTAATTAAAGTTTCGGAGGATCCAAAGGGATTAGATAAGAATATTCTTATCTAATCCCTTTTTGTGTTCTTGCATTAAAAAATATTAGGAGGCGCATATGAAAAATCTATTCAAATATTTAACGATTACTTTGGGGCTGTGGATACTATCAATTAGTATCAATATGTTTTTTGGCCCACATTATATTGCTGCTGGAGGAACGAGTGGTCTAGGAATATTACTTGAATACCTTGTTCAAGTAAATCGTTCACTCGTCGTGCTAGCATTAAATTCAGTTATGTTGCTATTAGCAATCATTTATTTAGGTAAACAAGTATTTATGAAAGTTTTATATGGCAGCTTAGTTCTACCGTTATTGTTAACTTATGTACCTAAAATAATGTTTACTGAAAATAAAATTTTATCGATCGTTTTGGGGAGTCTAATTTTTTCTGTAGGTATGTCCATTGTTTATTCACAAAATTCTTCTAGTGGAGGAACGTCCATTCCACCGATAATTTTAAAAAAATATTTCAATATAAAACTCTCTACAGGCTTGTTTTTCATAGATGGTATAGTCATACTGCTAAATTGGAGTATTTTTGGTTTTGATCAATTTTTACTTGCCTTGACTTCAAATATTCTAGTTTTTCTAACGATGAACCTATTCTCTAAGATATCCTATAAATCTATTGAGAATAGACAAACTTCTTAGAGGTGGATAATTTAGTTATTCTTGGAGTTTAGGAGATACTGTAACGCTCTTTGACAATTTCTAGTGGCTCACCGAAGCGTTCAGCGATTTCCGGAAGGCTCAATCCTTGCGCATATAGACGATTGAAGACACCTTGAATGCTTTATGAAACTTCAACGATATGTTTATCGTAGTCGTAAAAACGAAACACTTTTTGTCCCCAGTCATAGGTCAATGTATCGTGGATCACTTCGATTTCTGAATCAGAAGTTGTAAGTAAAAAGCCTTTCCACTTGATTTTATTCATGATTTCATCTCCCTGAACTTGATCGAGCAACTATAGCATGAGAATTTTAGACTGTATTGTAAATACACGACATCTCACTTTGCTCACGACGTATCATCTAATCCAAAGGTTGTGCTTTGAACTCTTTACAAAGCTGGACAAATTCGAGTGGTGTAAAGCCGATATGTTTTTTTTAATCTTTGATCAAGTGAGACTGATCGTAGTAATGCAACGCAATTAACTTTTTTTCACTAGCGTGAGGATCGGTTAGTATTTTCAAGCAGTACTGAAAACGCAATGTAAGCAACATCAGTTGCGGTGAAATGCCATAATACTTCTTAAATAACTGTTGGCATTGCCGTGTGCCTACAACTAAATCCTGACACAAATCTTGAATTGTAGAAGCAGGGATTTGGCTAAATCGATCAATCAATTTGATAAACTGGTTTGGTGTATGTCCTTCAATCAATTGATGGAGGTAATCAATAAAATATTCTTTTTGTTGAGAATAGGATAGGGAGAAGAAATAGTCGAGGTTGAAAGGTATCTTAAACTCACTAATTGCTATAGAAATCATACTCTGTTTTACTGATACCTGAAAATTCGATGATTGCTTTTTGAAATCAATGAAAAGATCGATACACCCATCTGGAATGATCAAATCATTCACTTCGTAGGAATCCTGAGTCAAGGATTGGTGTTCCCATAGACAAATCACAAAGTCTTGTAATGAGGGAATGACAATTGCTGGATACTTGAAATATTTCTGATAGATTGGGTTGACGATATAGGGTACTTGAATTGGAGAATACATGGATCACCTACTTGTTTATGGTTCTGTTCCTTTCTATCAATTATAGCATGTTGATGAGATGTATCTGTCTATATCACTAAAGTAAGTACGCAATTGGGATTGTCGGTGATAGTGTCAGCGTATCTAGGCGAAATGAAAAAAGGCGTTGGATTGCTATTTGTCGCTAAATAGGATGCTGGTGTGAAAAAATCAAAGAGATAAGCAGAGATCTGTTAATTGGTAGAGGGGTAAATGAGTGGATTGGCTAAGGGAAAAAATATGTATGCTCAAGCTAGACAGTAAAAACCTAGGATAGATATCACAGTGATCGCTGGTTCTTATCCTAGGTTTTTGACTATTCTGACTGGTTATAAGGTTACGCATTTACCGTTCTGATTTCTCATCTTCTATTCCATAGGTAAGTGATTGTTAAAGTGAATAAAATAGTCGTTGTTAATGTTAACAGTATTGGTGAAAGAGAAAACTCTCCACGTTGATCCCAATAAATTATTTAATTGGATATGAACAAAATATTCAACATGTATTTCTTCTACGTATTATCTGACGAAGGAGAAAGACATGTTTTTTTATTTATTGGATTTGTTTTGTAGGATACTAGAGCAAGGAAGACAAAAAACGATAATAGCAAATGGATTTTAAGGGAGATCAAGAACTTGAGTTTATGGATAATAAGCAAGAATACATGAACAAATTGTTATAAATAAGTTGGTTCTATGTAAGGTGTATCAACTTTTTTGGATCATACATGGTTAATAACTAATAAGATTGGTCAGTTAGCAAAAATAGTCCTTTTTATTTAAAGAATGACTTTGTTGGTAATGCTGTTTATAACAGTAGGATTCATTTGGAATCCTGAAAAAAATATAAAAATGGGTACAAATGATCATTTAGAAAGCGTTGTGTAACTATTGAATAAATCATAACTACCATAAGGTTAAGAAGCAAAATAGAACGTTAAAATCTGTCACTTTTACGTTCGTTTTTTCTTTCAAGGAGAAACAATATAGTTTATCATTCCGATTGGTTGTGTTATTTATATGTAAGTATAAAGAAAAGTGTTCATTTAAAAAATGAGGTGGAAAATTGAAAGACTTACAATTGGCATTTATCAGTAATCGAACGACGAGTCGTTTGTTTCGAATATTGAGTATGATTGAACGAAGACGATTGTTTACGATTGGAGAATTGGCCGAAAAACTGCAAGTGACAGAACGAACGATTGCCAATGATATCAAGTACATCAAAGACTATTTTGATGATTGTATCAGTTTAGATTCAGGAAATAGTGGAATCTTTTTTGAAGAAAAAAAAGCTTCGATGTATCAAGAAAAAAAGCAGAAATTACTTGAGAATGAGTGTCTATTTGAAATCATCGGGAATATTTTTTTAGGAGAATTATCAACAATCGATGAACTTGCCCATCACTATCATTTTTCAGAGAGTACCTTTCGCCGGCTATTGAATCGAACAACCACAGTATTGAAGAGCTATGGACTGCAGTGGGCATCCAACCCGTTGTCGATTGAAGGAAGAGAAGCTAATTTGCGAAAATTCTTCAAAGATTTTTATTATGAAGGAGTAGAAACGCCCTATACGCTTGTTCCTGATATTGAATTACATGAATTGGTTTTAAAAAAATTAAGCAATAAATTGGGCCAAGATGAGGTTGGATCTGGAACTACGCCAGCAGCATTTTATTATACTTTTTATATCGCAATCAAACGTGCAGGACTGGGTTTTTCTATAGAGATTCCAAGAAAATTAGCGAAATTAGCATACAAAGCAAAGAATTTTTCTCTCCTTCATTCTTTGAAAGATGACATCAAGAAACTTTATAAGGTCGAATTATCAAAAGAAGAATTCGCTTGGATTTATTTAGTCACTGTCTGTAAACGTACCCTAGATCATGAAGAATCAGAGAAAAAGTTTTATAAAGATTTTCATGAAGGCACAGAAATTTCTCAACTCACGAATCGATATTTAAAGGAATTTGATTTCCCTAAAAATATTGATCAAAAAATCACAACATTCTTACGCTCGTTTTTTCTATCTAGAAAAATAAATGATTTGTTATCACCTGTGTTAAATAAAGAGGCGATAGAGATAAAAAAAGCAGTCATACGCTCAGATAATGAGAATTATCAGCGGAATTTAGGTTTTTTAAAAAAAGAAAGGAAAAGCTACTCTATTTCTTCAAAATACATGGAAGATATAAGTGTGAGTTTAACGATTTATAGTAATTTGATTTTCGATTTTTATTTACCAAGTAAAACAATTTACTTTCTTCTGGAAGGGGATCATTTTGTTTGTCAACAAATTATAACTCGTGTACGTCAACAATTTGGGAGTAAACATACATTAGTTTTTTTGCCACTTTATTATCTAGCAGAAGAAGTATTGAACGCCGCACATATTGATTTAATTGTGACAAACTACAATCGCTATCTTTTAGATTACATCATTGAGACCGATTTTCTTTTGTTAAAAGCTGTTCCAGATGAACATGATTGGCAACGATTAGAAAGAAAAATAAATCCTTATCGTAAAACTTATAATTAATATTTTTCCACAGTTGCTAATAAAAATAGCGACTGTTTTTTTTCATCTATTTCAGACGTTAATGAAATAGATGATTTTATTTCATTAAAAAATCAATGTAATCTTAGTGAAGTAATAAACATGCAAATTGACTTACAGAATTTTTGAAAAAAGAGTTATCTTCGAGCCCACAAAAAATGACAGTTGATAAAAAGAATGTCTAAACTTTGTTCGCTATAAGTTTCTAATAAGAATAATACAGTAGGTCAAATACTAGGAGGAGTGGTATGAACATAAATACAATTAGCCGAATCATTGGAAAGTTATTGTTGATCATGATTTTGCTTTTACCCCAGCTCCCATTTCAACTAACCTATGCACATGATTATTCAAGCTCTTCTGATAATCATGAAGTAGCAGCAATTACGGAATATCCAGAAAAGCAAGAAGAATCGGGAAAAAAAGAAAGTGAAGAGGTAAGTAATCGTGCTACTGAATATCGTTTAGAATTAGTTGCAAGCCCTCCCGCTGGAGGCAATCCTGGACGAACTGATTCAGGATCGAGTGTGGTATGGCTTCCGGTAGGAGGAAATTTAGGGAATATGAGGGCATTCCCTAACCCAGGATACCGATTTTTACATTGGGAAGTCGTTTCAGGTCCGATATTTATATTTGATTCAAATAGCGAAGATCTTAGTGTAAACCAAAGGGAAGCTGGAAACTCTGTGATTCGTGCAGTTTTTGAACCAGTTCAAGGTGGAAATATTACTGTAAAGCATGAAGATGAGGCAGGGAATCAATTAGCTGATCCTAGCGTGCTGACTGGTTTAGTTGATCAAACTTATACAACCGCAGCGCTAAGTATTAGTGGTTGGCAATTGAGTAAGACTCCCGAAAATGCCTCTGGGACTTTTAGAGTAGAAGAACAAACGGTTGTCTATACTTACGAGCCTGAACAGAATCTATGGGGAACGGTCCCGTGGTCGTATGAAGAAGGAACTAAAACAATCACATTATATGGTGGAGAAGCTGGCGAAGTAGCAGATGCTCCGTGGAAAGTATACTCTTCTGTAAAAGAGATTATAGTTGAAGAAACGGTTGTCTTACCTGAAATATCAACTAGGTTATTTAGCGGATTGACAAATTTAGAAGTGATAGAAAATGCTGGAAATTTGGACGTTTCAAATGTAACAATGATGGAGCAAATGTTTTCATACGCAAGCTCTTTAAAATCAGTAGATGTCAGTCAATGGGATACTTCTCAAGTAACGAGTATGGGTTGGATGTTTAATCAAACATACTCGTTACAGGCCTTAGATGTCAGTCAATGGGATACTTCTCAAGTAACGTCTATGCGCACTATGTTTCAAAATTCACATGAACTTAAAGAACTAGATGTCAGCAACTGGAACACTTCCAAGGTTACGAATATGAGTTTTATGTTTAATCAAACATACTCATTACAGTCCTTAGATGTTAGTCAATGGGATACTTCTCAAGTAACGAGTATGAATGGTGTGTTTCAAAATTCACGTGAACTTAAAGAACTAGACGTCAGTAACTGGAATACTTCCAAGGTTACGAGTATGAGTTGGATGTTTAATCAAACACACTCGTTACAGGTGTTAGATGTCAGTCAATGGGATACTTCTCAAGTAACGTCTATGCGCACTATGTTTCAAAATTCACGTGAACTTAAAGAACTAGACGTCAGCAACTGGGATACTTCCAAGGTCACGGATATGGGTTGGATGTTTAATCAAACACACTCGTTACAGGCCTTAGATGTTAGTCAATGGAATACTTCTCGAGTAACAAAAATGAACCATATGTTTTTTGGGACAAATAATTTGAAGAGGATTAGCCTAGGTGAAAAATCAATTTTTGATTCTTCAGTAAATTTGCCAAATAGACAACAAGATAACCTATACACGAGCAGATGGGTCTTAGAAGAAAGTTTGACTAGTGGATCTGGGGTTATAGCATTTGAGAATTCAACAGACTTTATGACTAATTATGACGGCTCCAATCCAGGTACGTATATCTGGGAGCCAGTTCCTCCTGAACAACTCATTGCCAAATTTGACCCTGTGAGTGACCAATCTGTAGCGATTCATGGTCATGCCACAGAATCAGTTGACCATTTGACGATTACCTATAAAAACACAGAAGGAAGTACAGTAGTTCTTGAAAAAGATTCTCCTCGCATCGTCTGGGGAGAGTATCAAGATACCCAGGAGAAGGTTCGCTCGTTCCAAATCAATTTGACAGAAAATGAACGGCTTGAAACGGGGTCAACGGTCGAAATCAAACTGTCCAAACCTTCAGGAGACACAACTGGTGATGTAGCAGAAGAGCAAACAGTCATCAAAGGGATTGATTATCGGAGCAATAACTTTACGTTAGATCGTTCTAAGCTCAATGAGTTAGCTACTGTCGAAGCATTACATGCGCTTATTCTTCAAGAAAGTCGTGCACAAGCAAAAAATATCTTATCTGAAGAAGACATGACCAATGATTTTCGCATCGTTGAGACCGATCTTTCGTTAGATAGCGAAGAAGACGGAAGTTACTACGCGATTCTTGAAGTCGGCAATAAAGCGTATCAGATGACGATCGGTATCGATCTGACCTCAAAAGTTGAACATTTGCGGGTAACGATTCCTGTCAAAATGATTTTTGAATCATTGTATGACGAAAAAGAATCAAACCGCCAGTTTGAGAGCCAAACCTATGAGATCCACAACCAATCTTCGGTAGCTATTGATACGTATATCAACCAAGTTGCTATTGATGATTCTGCTGGAATCGTTCTTTTAAAAAAAGGGGAAGATCCACTGGATTATGCAGAAAGTGCAGTGGAAGATCCTAGTTATGAGGATATTACGAAGCCGTTGTTGCGCTTGCATCTCCAAACGCAAGAGACTAAAAAACAGTTATACGCAACGATGTCAGAGCAACATTTGATTCGTTTATCTGAAGGAGATCGTACCCCCCTTTCCTTATCGGGAGAATTTTATGGGAATTATCCACGGTGGGTTGATAACCCTGATATTGAGCAAGGAGGCTATTACGAGCACATGCTCGTGCCTAATTATCGAATCGTGTTACGATTCGTCCCACGAACTTAAAGAAAAAAATAGTTAACAAGGAGGTGAAGCCATTGGAGGAAACGAACCAAGCACAAAATAAAAATAAGCGTAAATGGCTCTTGTGGTTTTTGCTATTTTCGTTGATTGCCGGTGGTCTTGCCTATTATTTCAATCAATCAAAAGATCAGGTTCCATTGATCAGTGCGGATCTTTTACCAGCAGTTGGTGATGCCTCTGATCAACGCTTGGCGAAACGTGCGCAAGAAGTAGCCGATGCCAATTATTTTACATTACAAATCAATCCAGAAGCCGTCTTTGAGAACGGACAGAGTGAAGGCTCGATCGAGATTGTCAATCCTGGGACGAATGTTTATCCGATCGCAGTTGATATTTCTTTACTCTCTACTGGAGAGTTGATTTATTCTTCGGGTGCCATCCATCCAAACCAATTCGTAGAGAATGTAAAATTGGAAAAACAATTAACTAAAGGAGAGTATCCTGCTAAAGCCACCGTTAATATTTATGATCCTGAAACGAAAGAAAAACAAGGGGTCACTGAGGCGGAAGTAATGATTATCGTTAAAAACTAAAAAAAAAGAAAATGAGGGAATTTAGATGAAAAAAATAGTAGCAGCACTTATAAGTACAGCAACAATCGCAGGGATTATGGCAACTGGGACAATCGCTAGAGCGGAGCAAGTGATTGACGGGCGTGAAGGAGAGACGTCAGGAGACGTTCTTGTACGGGGGATCATCGGTGAATTCGATAATACGACACCTGGACCAAATCCTGAGGATTTGGATCAATGGATCAATGTGACGATTCCAACAACCGCCTTATTTTACACAACAAAAGCCTCAAATCATACCACAATTACGTCACCTGAACACACGATTACGAATAATTCTGCTGTTGGCGTGATTGCTTCCGTTTCTGGCGTAGATACACCAACGAATATGGCTGAAGTAGACTCATTGAAAGTGAATACGATTGATTTGTTTGAAGATGGCAAGCCAACAGAAACGGTAGCTGAACTTTTCAGACTCCAAGGAAATCAAGGGACGAATGAAGGAAAATTTACTTTCACTGGTAAAGTCACGCCGGTCAATGCCTCAGCAGAGTTAAACCCAACATTTAAATTAGTTTTGAGTTTCTCTCCTAATGTAGCATAAAAAAGAATCACTTAAATCCCAAAAAGAAGGGATCAATCGTATGCAAAGAAGAATGAAGTTGTTCTATATCACGGGACTATTCTTTATTATCGCTAATGGATTGCTTACTGAGGTAGTTGGTGCAGATACGACAACGGGACAAATCACTGTCACTGGACGAATTGGAGAAGACACTAGCACAGAAAAAAGTATAACGATCAATGGATCACATGGAAACGAGGACAAGAAGCACACCCTTGTCGCTGATATTTCCGAACTAAAACAAGGGAAGCTACCAAAAACAAACGCTTTGAGCGGTCAGCGTTTCTTGTGGCTTGGCTATTTACTCGTTACCGCCTGGCTTGTTATTTCGACTAGAAAGAATCATCGCTCAGGTAACAAACGTCCGAAAAAGAATAGTTACTAAAAACAAAATAATAAAGAAGAAACAAACCAATAGGTCTCCGTCATTGAAAGGGGCTTATTGGTTTGTTCGTTTCATGGTGGATGTATATGCCGAATGAGCACAACTTCTAGTTGTAAAAACAGAAAAATTCTTGCTTTGCAGAAAAAACATTTTTGATATTCCATTTTGCTTTCAGGTATGATCGCTTTATAAAAGGAAGGCGTGTTAGATATGAAAAAAATTATGCAGCTCAATTTGGTATTTTTTTTAGGAGGAATAATAGGCTTACTCTTTGTACGTTCAACAACAAGTGAAGCGACAATGCATGATTTCCAAACAAATCTTGGAATCGGAGTGAAAGAATCGGTCAATGGGATTTTGCTGGAAGATGGTGAATCATTAGCCGATAACGTCCATCATTTTATCAGTGAAGATGGGGCGTACTATGTCGTAAACAAGGAAAATCGTAAAACAGTGGAGGTAAGAACGTGGTACCAATTTCGAAATGCTATCAATGATCAAAATGTCAGCGTTATCAATGTGTCAGCTAGCTTCAATACGACCTTTCATTCGTTGGATACGATTGATCGCCCATTGACGATCAATTTTATCAATGCTGCTCGTATAGATTTAGAAAATAATCATGCACTCAAGCTGGCAAAGCATTCTACTTTAGAAATCAAAGCGAACGCCAAGTCGCCCATATTTGTTAGTCAAAATCAATTAAAGCAACCATTTATCCAAAGTTCTTATGGGAGTACGATTAGTCTAGAAGGTGAGGTGGTCATCGGAGATGGTTCAACTGAACTGAGAGAGCAACCTTTTATTCGAACAGAAGGATTGATCGAGGTTCCGTCTGGCTCCAATGTAAGGATACATGAAGCAATCGAAGCAAATGATTTATTTGTGATCAACTATGGTCGTTTAGAATTACGCGCACATGAAATCACCCCCATAAAAATGGGGATCAATGGGACGATTAGAGTCGGTGAATTTTCTTCGTTAAAAGTGACGCATGGGGGGAGTCATTCAGTGATCAAAATGACTGGCGGGGAGATTTTTTTTGATAATCCGTACAGTATACATTTAAAACAGACTGGCTTCGGCGGGCTTGTCGCTCCATTGATCGATTCTTCTGCCGTACTCATGGAAATCAATGCCGTGAGAAACGCTTTTTGGGAGAATTATAATATGAGTTTTCGTCCCACCCATGTTTGGAATAGTCAATTACAGACACGATTGGGTGGCCCCCATGGTTCGCAAGTTCTTCGTTCAAATTCAGTTAGTTTTGAAAATCATTTTTTAGGATTTGATTCTTATCGAGAATATACTGCTGGAATGGAGATGCCATTATTTCCTGATACATTCCCGGAGTAACATGATTGAAGTAGAAATCACAACAGCTTTTGAAGAACCTTGAAAGAATCAATTAAAAAATTTCGTATAGTCACGAAAAAACACTTTTGATTCAATGTGAGTTCTTCGTTAATCTTAAATTATCAAATGAATGGAGGAAAGAAAATGAAACGAATGACTCTGATGAGTACCTTATTATTAAGTGGTATGCTCCTTGCTGGCCCAATTTCAGTAACGAATGTCGCTGCAAGTGAAATCGTACCAGAAGCACAATTATTGACAGAAGGCGAAACTGCTGGTGGTGTTTTTCTGAAAGATGGGGAAACATTATCAATGTATGGGGAAACATTTACAAATGATGAGGACGTGGAATTTTTTGTAGATGATCAAAATCGCACAACTGCATCCGTAAGAACATGGTCTGGATTTAGAAGTGCCATCAATAATTCAAATGTGTCAGTAATCAATGTCACTTCAAGTTTCAATAGCGCTTTAACTAGTCTAAACACAGTCAATCGAGCGGTGACAATCAATTTCCTCAATAATTCGACTATCAATATGAATAATAATCATTCCCTACATGTAGGGTTTGGTGGACATGTTCATTTTAACTCTAGCTCGAATCGACCAATTGTTACAAACGGAAACCAAGTCAGACAACCATTTATACAAGGTGTCTCTGGTTCAACAGTAAGTTTTTCTGGGAATACGTTGGTTGTTGGCAATGAACAAACAAGACAGAGACAACAACCATTTATCCGAACAGATGGTCTAGTGCAAATCGACTCTGGCTCCCAAGTGATCATGAATGAAGCCATCGTGGCGAATCAATTGAATGTGATCAACAACGGTAGTTTGACTGTCAATTCGAATATTTTATCACCTGTACAAATTTCAACAAATGGTCGGATGTATGTGGGGGAATTCTCAACATTTAAAGCAGATCATACTGGTGGAGAGCCAGTAGTAAAAGTCCTTGGATCTGGACATTTAACAATTGATAATCCTTACCAAATCCATTTAAGACAAACGGGTTCTGCCGCTTATTCTAGTCCATTGATCCATACGTTAGGAACAAATATCCAGATCAATGCCGTTCGAAATGCTTTCTGGGCGAATAATAATTTTGGACCAACACCGACTCATGCTTGGACAGCTCATCTACAAACACAGTTAAGTGGTGCAAATGGGAGTCAAGTGGTTTCTTCGAACATCAATAGCTTTACACAGAATTTCTTAGGGTTCAATGGTTATCGAGAGTATACTGCTGGAAGTGCTAGTCAGCTGTACCCAGATACATTTCCCTCAACTGAATCAATGAACGACTAACGTTATCACGTTTTTACTCCCTCAAAGATTATTTCCATTTGAGGGAGTTTTTTTGTCTTAAAAATCGATACATATTTGCAAATCTAAACAACAAGCATTTCATGATACAGGTGCTGATAAAATAATCGTAAGCCAAGGTTAGGAGTAATCGTAGACATAGTTAAAATCTGCTTAGCAAAGACCCATTCGAAAGGCCATTGGAGTATGGTGGATTTATCATTCGCATATGGATGAGGGAAAGCTCGTTTTGTCAGCTAAAAAATATTGATTGATGATTTTCGGATTGATTTTTTCGAGCAAGCGATTCCAATCAGAAGCAGAAGGAATAGACCGAAAAAGAATACATTCTGTTACTTCTTGGAATTCTTCTACATGTTCAGGATGATTAGTGATCAAAAAATCAATCTTGTTTTTAAGAAGATAGTTCTTGTTTACTTCACTAGCGTTTGGATAGAACACACATTGATATTCCATAAAATATTTATTCGATATGGCTTCAATGAACTGTATGACATGATTATTGCCTTCAAAAAGAAAGGCAATATTTTTTTTGTTTTTCCAGTAGCGTTCTCGAATGGTTTCAACGTAGATCACTAGGCTAGAAGCGAAATCTACTAAAAAGTCATGAGAGTATAGCGAATGATAAGCCGAGCTGTTTTCTAGAAAATATTGGTACTTACGACACTCATTCGGGAAGATTTTTTTAATAAATCGATTGATATCTTGCGTATTTCGATTAGCAGAAATGCACAAATATTCTTTCAGTTTCGCAGTTGTAAAAAAAGATTCTAAAAAGATCAGATTGACGAGCTTATTTTCATCGCTACAGTCTAATATCTCTAGAAACTCTTTTGCAAGTCGTTTGCTTTCTGGCCACTGATTGTATGTTGAACAAAATTGTTTTTCAACAATGATATCACTCATTTTTCTCTGTGTAATAATGCTACAGAATAAGAAAATCAGTTCATCTTCAGGCAAACGGATGCCGTAATATTTTTCAATTACGTCATTTATTTTTTCGGCATGTACTTGTTGCATCCGATCAGTCAGGACACAGCGTAAGTGGTTATTTACGTTCACAGTATTTCCCTGCATGAATCGCTCAACCGAGATATAAAGTAAGTAAGTGTATAAGAAAAATGAGGTATTTCGATAGAAGTCATTCTTATACAGACAACTGATTTCATTCACCGCTTGCTGAGCGGAAACAGAAGGGAAGATGGTGTGCGGAGTGATTTCAGATTCATAAAAGAACGTGCAAAAAAAATGTCGTATATCTGCTTCTTGACCAATGATATTTACGGGATCATGCGTGATATCCAAATCAAAATGAACTAACTGTGATTGGATTTTTTTGAGGTATTTCAAGAGGGTCGTTTTAGAGAGATGTAACTGATCGGACCAATCGTCAAGGGTATATAATTCAGCAAAAAAAATTTTCTCAAGAATTAAAAAAAGTGGCTCGTTCTCAAGTAAAGCAGTTTTTTTCTCTTCGTAAGTAACTAATTTTAATTGTTTGAATACATACCCCTGATGGGTAGATTCAATCGTGATCGAATCTTCAAAATAATCTCGGATCTGACAGATATCTTTACCAATTGTTCTAGAAGTGCTCTCAGTAAGTATTGCTAAGTCATTCGCGTTGCAACAAGCATTCTTTTCAAATTCATTGAGGATTTGAAGCCATCGTATCAGTGGTTTATTGGTAATGAAATTCAGTTGGAATGTTTTCAATGTACCCACCTCTCATAGATCAGTTTAGTTTAGGGTAGTTGATTCTTTGTTTTAGGTGTAGCTAATTTTAAGTAAATTATATCTATTAAGTATAATTAGTAAATAGTAATAATTTCAGAGTATGGTGAAAAACGCTAATTGCGAAAGAATGCGTGTGTTGTTTAAAGTATATAATGTACTCTTCTAAAAAACAAACTTGAGTCATAAAAATGTTATTTAGAAGAAAATAAATGTAGTTACCTAGAATAGGAGGAATGAAATAAATGTGAAAAAGAAGCCTTGGTATTTGTTATGGACCATTTTATTGTTTCTTGGGATGCTTCATCAACCAGTTCAAGTCTTTGCGGCAGAAGGCTCCTCTGTAGAAACGAATAAGAATGTAGGGTTTTACGGAGAAATCGATTATGAAGGGGACCCTAAACCACAACCACCTTCTGAAGAGCAGGCGCAACCCTCAGATAGAGACGAATATGTACAGGTAAATGGACAATTACCAAAATTAAATCAAGTGATACCAAGTTACGGGTTGCTGGGTCTACTAATTCTTTTATGGGTCATTCGAACTTGGTTAAAACGAAGAGATAAGAAAATAAACGAGCAAGTCGCACTATCAAGTAGATGTTTTACAAAAAAATAAAACAAATAGGGAGAACGAATAAATGAAAGCATTAAAACTAGTATCAATGTCAGTGTTATTAGCAAGTCTAGCAACAGGAAGTATGGTTGTTCATGCAGACAATACAGATCAGGATGGAACACTAAAAACGAATGGACAGATCCAATATCGTGAAGCGGATGAGGACAACGGTGAAACAATTGATCCAAACCCGGGACCAGAAGAAGTCATCGTACCTCCTACTCAAGATGGTGCTTTTGCAATTGCATATGTTGGTGATTATGATTTTGGTTTACGTCAAAATTCAGCATTAGATCAATCTTATCCAGCTGCCGCTTGGTGGTTTGACATCGATGAAGAATCAACTGATTTTCCTAATCCTGATATGAATAGCCCATGGGTCAATGAAGCGACAAAACAAGCTGCACGTACACAATTTGCTCAAGTACGTGACTTACGTGAAGACCTAACAGGTTGGAACCTGGCATTGAAACAAGAAGCACAATTTACGAATGGGGAAAGAAGCTTAAATGGTGCTCAAGTCAAGTTTGCGAATGGGACAGCTCAAAATACAAGTGACGAATTACCAACGATAAATTCAGGTTTCACGTTGATTCCGGAAAATAGCCGAGTGATCATGACTGCCGGAAGCAACATAGGCTATGGACTAAGTACTGCCATGTGGGGAGATAAAACCAACTTAGTGCAAGACAGTGAAGTAGATGGAGGATTGGCTAATCCTTCTGTACAATTAAGTGTACCTGGCACAACACGTACAGATGCTAATTCCAAATATACGACTAATTTATTATGGACATTGTCTGCAACACCGGCAAATATCAATTAACTAGCTAGAGATTTGAAAGGTTGATAAAAAACAACGATGCAGTCAGCATCGTTGTTTTTTAGAAAGGAGATAACTATGCCTTTATTTAACAAGTTTACAGCATCTTTTCTGGTTATGCTTTATGTAATGATCGGGTTTGTTGGTTTTTCTCAAGAGGTATTTGCCAATGGTGAACTAAATTTTAGTGTTCGCACAATTACGCCTGAAAGTCAATTTGGGGATGATAAAGGCTACTTTGATGTGGAATTGCAACCAGGAGAAACAGAAGAACTCACGTTAGTGGTGAAAAATGTTAGAAATATCCCGATCGATCTCTCGATCACAGCTCATACTGCCTACACAAATATCAATGGTGTGGTTGAATATGGCGGAGAAACTGACCAGCCCGATCCTACATTAAAAGTGGAAATGAAGGACTTACTGGATGTCGAAGATGAACCCATTCGTTTAGAAGCAGGAGAGGAAAAACGGATCGTTACAACCCTCACTATGCCTCAGGATGAGGTAGAAGGATTATTAGCCGGTGGCTTACAACTAAGCGAAGTGACACAAGAAGAAGAGGAAGAGGATTCTGAGGATAAAGGAATGCAGATCATCAATTCTTTTTCTTATGTAATTGGTGTCGTAGCGAGTAATGATCGTACACAAACGATTGTTCCAGAATTGGCGCTTTTAGATGTATTTGCGGATCAAATAAATTATAGAAACGCCTTTAGTGCGACGATTCAGAATTTCTTACCTACTTTTGTGAATGAACTAAGTGTGGAAGCCTCGATACGTAGAGAAGGATCTGATACGATTTTATATCGAGCATCAGAGGAGATGATGCAAATGGCACCTAACTCCAATTTTAATTTTCCAATCTCACTCAATGGCGAACGTTTTAGAAGCGGGACATATGTGCTGAATATGACGGCTCGCTCTGGCGAACATGAATGGACTTGGGAAGAAACTTTTGATGTGACAGCAGACGAAGCAAGACGCTTGAACCAATCAGATGTTTCCGTTAAAGATACCAACTGGTGGTTGATTGCAGCAATCGTTCTAATCGTGATCATTATTAGTGTACTCGCCTATACGACATACAAAAATAAGAAAAAAGCAAAACTAATGCAAGAAAAATACATGGATACACTTTCAGAAAATAAAACAGATGACTAGAGGAGGAGGACCAATGCGTCAAAAAGTATGTAAAATGATGACTAAAATAAGTATTTCAATCTTTGCACTATATACTTTGGGTATACCTTTCCTCGCTGTTGCGGAGACAATCGATCAAGGGAGTCAACCTATAAACACGCCGAACAGTAATAGTCAATCAACAGAATCAGCTGAAGTGAAGGATACCCAGTCACTGGCACCCGCTTTTTCTTTGGAGCAAGCGGTAATAAAGGGAACTGAAAAGACGGTAACTGCCCTTTCGTTTATAAGTACAGAAGAAGTGGATAACGTGGCAATCAAACTTCCGTCAACTGCTGAGATCATTGAAGATGAATTGTCATCAGGGATGAGTAGCAGTTATGATGAAACGTTCGACCAGTGGCTCTTATCATCAGAAACTCCGAAAAAGGAATTTACCGTACCTGTGATGTTTGCAGAAGCAGGAACCTATTCAGTAACTGTAGGAGAAGTGGCAACTGTTAAAGTAGAAATCACGAAGGCTGAGCCGAACCATTCTTCAGGAGAAGAAAAGTCAGAAAACGACGAACCAAAGGAAGAAAGAAATCGCTCGGAAGAGAAACAGGACGAAGAAATTCAAGGAGCAACGGTACCGGTTTCGACTCGTGCAGAATTTTTAAGTGCACTCGCCAATCCAGAGGTTTCTATCATCAATTTGGAACGTTCGATCGATATAGGCTCAGTTATCAGTCCAGAAAACTTGGACATTGATCGTTCACTAAAAATCAATGGGCAAATGAATACTTTAAATATCGGCACCGGACAAGTGCGTTTATTGACGACTACTGAGAGCAAAACTTTAAGAATTGAAAATACTTTTCTTAATAAAACAGATACCAATCCCTTTGTTATCGGGCAATCGTCTGGTGAAAATTGGACCCTTCAAATGGAAGATGTTTCAAGAGACAGCTCATCGATCAATTATTTTAGAGTAGCTGATATCTCAAGCGCAGTGGTACGAATAACTGGCGGTGGGTTAACCATAGATAATAGGATCAATCTACCAGGCGCGCTTTTTACGACAAAAGAATTTATCGTAGAAAATCAGGCAGTCGTGAAGCTAGGGAATACTCAAAATTCTGCGTTGGCATTTACGAGTGCGAATGCAAAACTGACCGTCGCAGATGGAGCAGAACTGTTTATTACGAACAGTGGAACAACCGCTTTGCAAAATTCCGTCTATTTTACGGGAAGCAATGCGACAGTTTCTGTGAAAAACAACGGTAACTTACAAATACAAGCGGATGGTGCAGCATCTACTTCGACAGACGCTACAAGTAGGAATGCGCTCTCGATGACAGGGAATCAATCGAGCATTGAGCTGGAAAATGGAAGGTTAAATGCGACAACTACAGGTGGACAGGCAATTATCATGACAGGGGAAAACCCAACAATCGATGTGGCATCAGGTAGTCAATGGCAAAGTCAATCGAATACAGCGCATTCCATCAACCTTACAGGTGCAAATGGCGCATTCAACATAGCTAAATCAACGGCAGTAATCCAATCGACTACAGGAAATAGTCTAGTCATGTCTGGAAACGATGCAACTTTTGAAGTAAGTGACGCAAGTAATGTAACAATCAACTCTAGTACAGGCAATCGGCTGACAATGACTGGTATAACGCCGACAATGACGATTAATGACAGTGATTTGAAGATGACTGCGACAACCGGGGCAGGTATTCGATTGTTGAATCAAGAAGCGATGTTAACTGTTGATAATAGTGCTGTTGCTATTACAAATACAGGGAACCGAACCGAGGATATCAATCAACTCGGCACCACCACATTAGGTAAAAATTCTACGTTACGTATGCAAAATGGTGCAACGCTAGACGTGCAAGGTGCGTTAGTATCTACCGCAGGTGCGAATAGTTTGATTGGACTTTACGGGGAAGAGTCAAAAGCGACTCTTTCAGAAAATGCTCAACTGAATCTGACAGTCAACAGTGGAACAGGCAATGGCATATATTTACAAGGAAAGAAAGCGGGTATTACATTTGCAGATTCTAAGGCTGACATACAGACCGTGACAGGAAGAGCAGTGGAACTATCTGGGGCTGAGCCATCTGTCCATTTAGATAGAAGTGACTTGACAACGAAATCAACAAGTACCGGTGGAGCTGTTCTTCTGACGGGTGAAACTAGTTTATTTACCCTAGATAACCAAAGTAATATGAGTGTAGAAAATGAAGGCGGAGCAATTGCTAATGTCTCTCTTCAAGGAAATCAAGCAAAAATGGTTGTTGACAACCAATCACAACTATCTGTCGCAGTTCCAAGTACTAATTCTGCTGACACCGTCATAACGAATAATAGTATCTATTTAAAAGGAAATGCTCCTACTATGGAAATTACTCGAGGAGCTAGCGTGGATGTATTGGTCCGCTCGGGTACGAAGAGAGGGATTCGCTTAGACGGTGCGAATGCTGTTTTATCACTTAATCAAGGCGGAAAGTTAACTGCGGAAACGCAAGCAGCGACAGCGATACAATTGAATGGTGATTATGTCAAACTCCTCGCAGAGAATAAAGAGACAAGTATCAATGCGAAAAGTAACTATATCGCAACAACTGTAAATGGTGTATCCACTGTGAAGTTAGGCGAAGAAGAAACAGAAAAAATTGGGCGTGAGCCAATTGTAGGAGCATCCGATTCAGCAAATATCACACTTTGGGCGAACTCATCCTCTGCATTAGTCTTGCAAGGCATCAATGGACAGTTCAATGTAAATAGCAAGGCGACATTAAAGTTAGATTCAGGTCCTTCTGGACAACTTGAAGCAAATAATGCGAATGCTACTTTAAGATTCTTACGTTCCGGTCCAAATAATACAGGAACGACGCACGGTGGCTATCAATTTAATATCAATGGTGGGGATATGACCGTGACTAAGAGAAAAGGTAACGCAGGGGGGGCGGCGCAAATGGCGCCAGCAATCCGGATGTGGGGCAGTAATAATCAAGTGACTGTTAGTAATGCGGGGCGATTGTTAGTAGTCAATGAGGGGACTGGTATTGCTCATAATGGGAATACAGGTGGTGGAAACCAAGGAATCCATTATACTGCTGGATCAAATAATGGGTTTTCTGTCAATGATCCGGGTTCAGAAGTAAGAATCTATGCGAATGATGGTCCCGCATTGGATATGAGTGATGCGACAGTAGCCGGTGGAAATACAGCCGGTGGAAATGGTGAGATCAGAGTGAGTAATTTAGGTTATTTTGAAGCTTCCGGTCGTACGGCAAGCGCAAATGCAGGTATTTTTCGTGGTCGTTCAACTACTGTGAATTTCGATAATCCGCTATTTATGGACTATCGGAATAATCGTGTAGGTGGCGGGAATATTTTTAGTAATATTGCGAGCTCCACTTTAACTGCTACTGCAAGTGATTTTGCTGTTTGGAAAGATGGTACAGACTTAGATGCCGATCCGTATCTTCACTCGAACAATATGGATTATACATTCTCTGGCACTAACTTTTCTACGCTCACTTCAATGGAACCAGCAGAACGTTTCGATTTTGAAGCATTTGGCTCAGCGGGCTTGACTTCTTATTCTCGACTCAGCTCAAACAATGCACGTTGGGCAATCGTGAATGAATTGAGAGTACCGACAAATGCGGATAAAAAAATCCACGGGTTGATCCGTATGCCAGTTGGTCTCCATGACAGCCGCCCCGCGTGGCAAGATGAAGTGAAGGTAACTGTGGAAATCGAAAGAGATGGGGCAGTGATTCAGACATACGAAACCTTGACACATGGTCACACAGCGGAAAAACCAGGTATTAGTATCTATGATGAAGAGCCACAAGGCGGCGTTTTTGAAATCGAACTTGACGAATATTTACAAGCAGGCGATCTTGTACGTATAACAGATGTTGAGGTTTTAGCAGGTGAAATGGAAGGCGATTTTCAAAATGTGTATGAAGTGGAAGATGTCACCGTATTTCCTATCATACCACCTTCACCTGCGACTTTCTCCAATCATTTAGTTCCGGCAAATGCGCGGGTTATTTCAGGTCATTCCGACGATCCTGAGGTAGAGGTTACGGCGACTCATAATGGAGAAACAATCGATCCTACACTCATTACCATAGATGATAAAGGGGATATCAGGATTGCTGTTGAGAAGTTAAATTTAGCAGTAGATGATGTCATCCAAGTCTTCTTAAGAGATCACCAAGGTTCTGCTAGTGAAGCTGGTGTCATGAATCCACCAGAGACGAATAATCACGTAGGAAACATCAATCCGAAAACGCCATTAGCATTTCGGGATGCAACGTTTGTTCCTGCTACCACATTGATTGTCGGTGGTATGGTCGATGGAGAGCTAACGATCGATCAAGCAAGTAATTGGGACTTTGGGACCCAACCGCTTACGACTAAAACACAAACGTACCATGCATTACCGAGTCAGGTAGGCGGTACGGCGCAAGGAACTTCCAGACCGAATTTTGTACAGGTGACAGATGAGCGACCGGTATCAGAAATAAGTGGCTGGAGTTTGTTCATCAAACAAGAAGAACAATTTTCTAATCAAAAAACAGGTGAATTGAAAGGTGCCCAACTTAGTTGGAAAAATGGACAAGCCATTTCAAGCACTGGAGAAATCGGCAATGAAGATAATTTAGGTATCATCCGCACGAGTGGGATCTTGATTCCTAACAATAATAGTATTCAATTGATCGATGCAAATCTATTCATAGAGAAGCAGACATGGTTTTATAATTTTGGGGATGATTCGAATAAAGAGAGCAGTATCTTTCTAAATGTGCCGAATACAGCAAATGCAAAAGCAACAAACTATACGACGCACATCAATTACTCGTTTCAAGCCACTCCTAAAAATCGAATAGAATGAACCAGTCAGTGGTGATTAAAATTGACTGGAAATGAAAAAAATAAAAAGGAATTCAATTGATCGGTACATTAAGGTCAATTGAATTCCTTTTTTAGATGTAAGATGTAGCAAGTGATGATTATAAGTATAAATTCACTGAAAGAGTCGTCCGAAGACCATCTACTCCGAATCGGTGGAGTTGTATTTACTTGTTTGGATCACTACATTATGCAGTAGAAAAAATGAATAACTGTAAGTTTTACTAATGTTGCGTTCTAAATTTTTGTAATAATTGAGGATCAATTTTATTTAGTAATTTTTTCCAATCTGAGGCATCAGGTACTGTTTTTAATAAAAGACATTCAAGACCTAACGAAGAAAATGTCAAGTATTCATTGTAATTCGTGACTAAGAGATTGATCTCATGATTTTCAATATAAGAGGCGCATAGCTCATTTGGACGAAGAAAGTAGATATTTTGAAATCCCCCTAAATATTTTCGAACTAAGGCTTCGAGATGTTGACTGATATACTCATTTCCTTCAAAAATAAATGCGATATTCGTAGGGTTTTTCCAATATTTTTCTTTGATTGACTCAGTGAATATCGTTAAACTAGCACAGATATCATCCAAATGATCATCAGAGAACAAATGATGGAAGGAGGGATTTTTTTCTAAAAAAGCTCGATTTTTTTTATATTCATTGCTAAACAAGGTTTTGGCATACTCATTTGTATCTTGGATATTTTTATTTCCGCTTTTAGACAATAGACTACGTAGCTTGATGGACGTGAAAAAAGATTCTAATAAGATTAACTCGTGTGCTTGTGTGTGCGTATTTCTCTTGATCATTTGATAATAGCTACTTGTAAGCGCTATTATTAGTGGCCATCGATTATACCTTTCACAAAAATATTTTTCCTGTTTCGGATTTTCGATACCTCTACGGCATAAAACAGAACTAAAAATAAAAATGGCTTCTTCTTGTGTTAGGTCAATATTAAAATAATCCTTCACAATCGAATATGCAGGTGAAAGTCGGTGAAACTCTGGATCATTAAGGACAATATCTTTTAATTCAGGGTCGAGTTCCACCATACAACCACATAATATCCGTTCAATAGAGAGGTATAATAAATAACTAAAATAACCAAATGAAGAAACTTTTTGATTAGGACGCTCCAATAGGTTAACAATTTTAATCACTACTTCTTGCGTCGCAATTGATGGAAAAACCGTGTGGGGTGTAATATCTGATTCGTAATAGAAAGCAAAATAAAAATTTCGAATATCGGCTTCTGATCCGATCAAATTGACGGGATTTAGCTCAAGGGTGATATTGAATTCTTTTACTTGATCTGCAATTTTTTTAACGTACGTGATCATCGTGCTCTCAGAGATATGAAAGTAATCTGCCCAATCATAAATAGACTGAAGTTCGTTGAAAAAAATTTGTTCAAGAATAATAAAGAGTGGTTCATCTTCGAGAATCGCTCTTTTTTTTTCTAGGTAGGTTTCTGAAGAATGGATGTTTAAAGAATAACCTTGTTTCGAGGATTGGATATCCGCGACGTTCTCGAAATATTCTCTCAAATAATTGATGTCGTTGACTAATGTCCTGGCTGTACTGTTTGTCATGCCAATCAGTTGGGCTGTCGTACAGATTCCAGTAGACTCTAACTCTTTCAAGATTTGGAACCAACGTAATTTTACTTTATCTGTTATAAAATTTAATTGAAAATTTTTCAATAGAACTTTTACCTCCTATCTAAATCTTTCTAGGGAATAGAAAATAGAGCATAGGCTTGCATCCATTGCGAAAGTTAAAGATATATTTTTGGAATTTTCCAATTTCTTATTTGTTAACAAGTGAGATAGAAATTCAAAAAAAGCTAGAATATTTTCAGATGTATATTTTTAATAAAAGAGTAAAGGAGAATTGCTTTTATCATAGTATTCATTTAGTTAGGAGCTCATTAGATCTAAGTTTCTTATATGTTGAATATGAGAGTAATGTTCAAATTGAGTAGTGGACATTCATATAAATTAAAAGTAACTTATGTTATCTTTTGAGTGAAAGGTTAACGTTTTTTATTTGCTTATTGGAGCGTTCGATTTTACATGGTTATTTTAATCAGTATCAAATGAGTTGGTTTTACTTCTATGATCAGTTTTTGATAGTGGTTCAAAGTGTTCAGTAGATAAACGAGCTACTAATACCATTAATTACCGGATATTCGTCCTTTCTATTTTTTTTAGCAATCCACTTTTGCACTAGCGTAAGGTTAAAAAACAAATCGCTTTCAGATTGATAATTAATATTACCTAATAACTATATTAAAATAACTTAATGACAACAATCTATAAATTTCAGAAAACTATGAAATTATTCAATTGAAGTATTATTTGAATACTGTAAAATTGCATGAAGAAGTTAGAAATTAGGAGTGTTATTAGTTCAATTTGTTTGTTAATTATTGCGACGAAAGAGGCTTGTTCTTAAGGTAGTCTCACATAAACAATTTTAAGTAATGGGAAAAACTGATTTGGATCTAGTAAGATGTTCTCTGCATTAAATGTTATTATGAAACACATCAAATATAGAATCTGTTACTTTCATTAATGAGTAAATATAAAAATAATCTGTGAAGAAAGATATATTTTTTTGTAATTATTTTCTTGAGTGAAGTATCAAAATGTAAGCGTAATTAAATTTAGTGAATCTGACAAATAAATCTTAAAAGAAACATTAATGTGGTTTTTAATGTTTTAAGGAGGGAGCGAATGGAAACGAAAAGAATTGAAACGCCTGAAGAATACTTGGCCTATTATGATCAGAGAGTAATCAATCATTCTTTTATCAGTAAACATCCAGAAATGTTTGAATTTTATCTTGATTTACGAACAAAATTCCTAATGACTTATCAGCAAACAGATGCCACTCTTTTTCTGAAATTAGCAATATTATTAGATATTGATGCACAGCTACAGATCCTATTAGAATTGATCAAAAGTACAAACAAAAGTTTATGTGAAGAATTAGGGATGACAGAATCAGAAATCATTTCAATGATCGCCAAAGATAAAAAATGTTTTTACAGAGAACTAACAGGTCTTGACATGAATCACTCAGTACCATGGCAGTTGATTTATCTTAGTGAATCTTGAGGAAGCTTGATTGCTCTCATTAAGGTAGAAAAAATTCAACGAACTAGTCGCAGGTAAAAAAACAAAGGTCGGGACAAGAGAAGTTATCTCTATCCCGACCTCATATACATATAAAAATTAATAGATTATTTCCGTGTCTTGATCATATCAAAAACGTCATAAGCAACAAATCCCATTGCAAGCAAATAAAGCGCCCAAGTAAAGATCGAATTTGTGATGAATTGGTAGTATAGATTTAAACTGCAAAGGGTGTATAATGCCAAGCGCAGGAATGTGAATGGTTTGGAATGATAATTAGTCAAAATAAAAGCCTCCTGAAAGATACATATCCTATTTAAACAATAAAATACTAGTTACTTATAGTGTACGGTGAAAGCTGTTTCATTGTCAAATATCGACAGGGGATAAAGCCGATTAGCTTGCAATAAGATATGAGTAAAAGCAAGTTTATCTATATGAGATAAATCACGTTATCTTATCTTTATTCTGTTATGATAAGGGTAGTAAAACAAATAGATAGAAAGGAGCTGAATGTATGGCAAAGAAAATTGCTTCTCCAGAGCTGCCCGAATTAGTTGAGGGAAACTTTTATTTAGAGGATGAAACAACCTTTTCAGGTATTTTTTCTGAAGGGGAAGATCAAAGTTATCTTAGTTCTCGCAATATCGTGTTGAAGAGTAGCCATATCAAAAAATTAGCGATGCAAAAATCTCGTTTAGAGCGGTTTGAATGTAGCGATGTCATTTTTGAGAAGTGTGATTTCTCAAATTTAGAATGGTTTGGCGCAAGCTTTCATCGTGTGCATTTCAAGCAATGCAAATTGACCGGAACCAATTTCTCAGACAGCTTCTTGCATGATTGTGTTTTCGAAGAGTGTGTAGCAAATCTCTCTTCTTTTAGCTATACGAATATGAAGTTCGTTCGATTTAGCGACAATCAATTAAAAAATACTGATTTTTTCGATAGCAATTGGAAAGATCTAGTAGTGGAAAACAATGACCTTTCAGGCTCAAATTGGGTCAATACGCCACTGAAAGGATTAGATTTTACAACGAATACATTTTCTCAAATCAATCTATCTATGGAATTACTTCGCGGACTGATCGTCAATCAGGAACAAGCGATCATTATTTCGGCTGGGTTGGGATTGGTAATTGAATAGATAAAACAGAACGAACAATGTTAAGAAATTAGTCAATCTGATCGAATACATCCTAGAATCAACCTAGAGCATAGTTGAATTATTTCATGACCACTTAATTTAGTTTATTGGCAGAAAGGAGAACTTACCAATGGATTTGACAGAAAAACTTGTCGATTTTGCTACTACCTTGGAAGCCGTCCAAATGGATCATCCTTTTGGAAAATTTCCAGATTATATCGTGTTTCGACATCAATCGACAGGTAAATGGTTTGGTTTGATCGTATCTGTTGAAAAAGACAAATTAGGCATAGAAGGCGAAGGTCAAGTCCCCCTCGTCAATGTCAAAGCAGATCCAGAGATCATCTCCATCCTGAAAAAGAGTAAAGGCTATTATCCTGCTTATTATATGAATAAACAACATTGGATCAGTGTAGCTTTGAATGGTGCAGTCACAGAAAAGCAACTCTTTTATCTACTGAAAGAGAGTTATGATTTAACGTAATTAGGCAGAAGTCGCCCATCCTCTCTAGGTGGGTGATGAATGTCGTTCGGTATGAGGATTGCCGTTGGCAACTCGAAACCCGACAGGTTATTATGTTCGACGTTATTATCAATCTATAGGAGAAATGAGTGGATAGAACAATGGCATTCGACACGAATCACCATTCAGAATTTCTCCTCTATTCTCACCTTGTGTTGGTAACTAAATACCGTAGACAAGTGATTGACGCTGAACGATCTGAATTTGCTAAAACCACTTTTGTACGAATGGCAGAATCTTATCCCTCTAGTTGAGTGGCATCATGAGAAAGATCATGTGCAAAACCCATCTAAAACAGGACTGACAATATTCATCACTGCTTATCAACGTGATTTCCCACGAATCAAACAGTTTCTTTGAAAAGAAATGGTTTCGTCTAAAAATTTTTGACTACTGGTGACGTATCTATTAGTGACATCAAGAAATAGAGTCAAAGCCAAGGAAACAATCACAAGGAGTAGATGAAGCTGATGGAACGACTGAAAGCATATAAATTTAGAATTTATCCAACAGAAGAACAAGAAATTTTCTTTGCCAAATCTTTTGGTTGTGTCCGTAAGGTCTACAATCTAATGCTTGATGACCGAAAAAAAGCCTATCAAGAAGTAAAAAATGATCCTTCTAAAAAAATGAATTTTCCAACACCCGCTAAATACAAGGAAGAATTTCCGTTTTTGAAAGAAGTAGATAGCCTTGCTTTAGCGAATGCACAACTCAATCTAGACAAGGCGTACAAGAACTTCTTTCGTGATAAATCCGTTGGATTTCCTCGTTTCAAAAGCAAAAAAAATCCAGTTCAAAGTTACACCACCAACAATCAAAATGGAACAGTTAGTTTGATTGATCATAAATTCGTCAAAGTTCCTAAATTGAAGTCATTAATTAAAATCAAGCTTCATAGAAGACCGAAAGGAATGATCAAATCAGCGACCATTTCGCGTCATTCAAGTGGTAAATACTATATTTCGTTGTTGTGTAAAGAAGAAATTAGCGAACTACCTCAAACGAATTCCGCTATTGGGATTGACCTTGGGATCACTGATTTTGCCATTTTTTCAACTGTTCAAAAGATTGATAACAATAAATTTACCTCAAAAATGGCAAAGAAACTTAAACATGAACAACCTAAATTGTCAAGACGTGCGTTATTAGCTAAACAGAGAGGGTTCAATCTGTTTGAAGCGAAGAATTATCAAAAACAAAAACGGTTAGTCGCTCGATTACACGAAAAAGTAATGAATCAACGGAATGATTTTCTAAATCAATTGAGTACAGAAATGATCAAAAATCACGATATTATCTGTATTGAAGACTTGAATACCAAAGGTATGTTGCGTAACCATAAATTAGCAAAAAGCATTTCTGATGTGTCTTGGTCTAGCTTTGTGAAAAAACTACAGTACAAAGCTGACTGGTACGGTCGGAAAATGATCAAGGTGGATCAATGGTTTCCATCTAGTCAAATCTGTTCGAAATGTGGACAGAAAGACGGCAAGAAATCCCTCGAAATTCGAGAATGGACGTGCCCTCTTTGTCACGCGCATCATGATCGAGATATCAATGCTAGTATCAATATTCTGACCGAAGGACTACGCATAAAATCGCTGACTGAGATAACATAAAGAACCGTAGGAACTACGGAGATCGCTTGGTAAACAAGAGAAACCGCTGTGAGTAAAGAAATACACTTACAGGTATGCTCTATTCCCAAGAAGCTCCCACTTCAAGTGTTAAGAACCGTTAGGTTTAGCAAAGTGGTGAGTAGTTCACCGAATGAGTGCTAAAAATAATAGTGGAAGATTTCACTTTCATCAAAACAATCCAACGATCACTTGGGTTGTTTTTTTTTTGTGTGAAATTTAAGCGCTATCTTTTTGTTCAAAAAAAATTACCAAAAAAATTACACAAAAAACAGATTAGCTTTAGAAAGAGAATAGGTCTGTTATGTATGATAGTAAATATAACAAGAGAAACATAACTAAAACAAATAGAAGAGGATGGTTTTTTATGATGAAAGAAGGAACAAAGTATAAAGGTTATCTGGTATTAGTATGTTCTATCGGTCTTTTAGCAGCATGCAGTTCAGAGACCAAAGATACAAGTGAATCAGATATGCCAAAAGTAAAAAGTGAACGAAAAATAACCGTGGATGGGAAAGAAGGAACAGAAAAAGTTTTAGATAATGGAATGGTTGTTCAAGAGTTTGAGGAAGAAGTCTCGGAAAAAGAAGAGGAATGAGCTTTGGATAGAATTATATAAGCGCTTTTCTAATGACTGATCTGAATGAAGGAGTAGGTACATGAAGCCTAAAAAAATAAAAAAATTCAACCGAAAATGGTATTATTTAGTAGCAGTCATCACTGTTTTACTAGTAGTTGGTGCAATCAGTATAGTTGTTTCTAGTGGGAAAACAAAAGAAGAAAATGCAGGAACAAATATTGAAGCACGGTCTGTCAAATCCCTCATTGATGAGGTGAAAGCGGCGAATTTGATTTTAGCAGGAAAAGTCATGCCAAATAATAGCAACAAAATCAAAATTGATCCAGAACGAGGAACAGTGAAAGATATTCTGGTAAATGAAGGCGATGTCGTAGAAAAAGGGCAACCTTTGTTTACATACCAAACGGATCAACAGAGAAAAGTTGTGGAAGCTGAAATGGACGTAGAAATCAAAGTGAGAGCAGTAGAACAAGCACGAGTGACTGCAAATCAAAAATGGACAGCACATAACCAAAAAGTAGCAGAGCTTGGAAAAGCAAGACAAGATTATGCGAAGGAAAAATCCGAAGAGTTACAAAGTACGATCAAAGCATTAGAAGGAGAAATCACCAGTCTACATGCAGAAGCTATTGCTGGTGACAATGAAGTGAAGAATATAGAAACAGACTTGCGAAAAGCCCAACTACTTCACGAAAACGAAAAAGAACGGCTGAATGAAGACACAGTGACAGCCGATAACTCAGGAAGAATCAAATCATTGAATCGTGACTTAGTCAATCAATCAAAAGAACGTCAAAAAGAAGAAAACTTTATGGAGATCCTTGATGATTCGAACTTGTACGTGGATGGCCAAGTCACTGAATTTGATCGTGAAAAAGTTGCTGTCGATCAGCGAGTAGAAATTATGGATCGTAAAGACCAAGAGAATACTTGGCAAGGAACCATTGTGCAGGTGGCAAATTTAACAAGTGATGCAAAACAAGACGATCAAAAAGAAGAGAATCCAAATTTATCTAAGTTTCCTTACAAAGTTAAGATTGATCCAAAAGAAGAAATGCCACTGATTGGTTCCAATGTGTATGTCAATGTTTTACCGAAAGATTTTGTGTCAGGAAAAGTGATCATCAACCAAAGATACCTCATGGAAAAAGATGGAAAATATTATGTATGGAAAGTAGAAAATGATCGGATCAAAGAGCATGAAGTCAAGGTAAATCCGATGGATAATGAACTCGCAGAAATAGTCGAAGGATTGACTGTTGAAGATCAACTTGCTTTGCCTCAAACAGGAATGGTCGAGGGAATGGAGGTTGGTGCAAGTGTTGACGCTTAACAACATTCAGAAGTCATATTGGCAAGGCGGGAAAGAACTAAAAGTCCTTAAAGATATCTCTTTGCAAATCAATGAAGGAGAACTGGTCGCAATCATGGGGCCATCGGGGTCAGGAAAGTCGACGTTGATGAATATCATTGGTTGTCTGGATACGGCTACATCAGGGGATTACATCGTTGAAGGAACGAATGTCAAAACGTTAGCGGACAATTCATTAGCCGATTTTCGTAACGCAAAAATCGGCTTTGTTTTCCAGAATTTCAATCTCATGCCAAAATTAACTGTTTCGCAAAATGTGGAAATGCCATTAACGTATAAAAAAGTCAATAAAAAAGAGCGGCGTAAGCGTGCCTTGGATATGTTGCAACTCGTAGGGTTAGAGGATCGAAGTGACTTCAAACCAATGGAATTATCAGGAGGACAAAAGCAACGTGTCGCAATTGCGAGAGCTTTAGTGACTAACCCTAGTTTTGTTTTAGGGGATGAGCCGACAGGGGCACTTGATACAAAAACCAGTAGCCAAATCATGGACCTTTTTAAGGAATTCCACCAAGCAGGAAAAACAATTATTCTAATTACCCATGAGCCAGAAATTGCAGCGTTATGTCAGCGCACGATCACTTTACGAGATGGTCAAATAATCAGTGATGAACAAAATGAAGTGAGGTGATCAAGAATGGAAGAAATCAGATTTGCCTTACAATCGATTTTTGCTCATAAGATGCGTTCAGTGTTGACTATGTTAGGTGTCATTATTGGGATTGCTGCCATTATTTCGATTTTCAGCATCATCGGCGGAAACACCGAAAAAATGAAACGAGAAATGATTGGTGGTAACAATAATACAATTAATATCCAATATGACAGTAAAAGTGCTTTTCAACAGAACACTATGTCAGATGGAATCCTATCTGAAAAGGAAGAGAAAAAACCGTTATATTTTCCATTCTTAGACGAGGAGATACTAAAGAAAGTCAATGAGATACCAGAGGTCTTAGCAAGTGGCTTGTCCTATCAAAAAGATGGGAAAATCTACAGGAAAGCAAAAGAGGCTGACGCCAAAGTTTCTGCTGTCACATCATCTGTAGCCGATCTGGAGCAATTAAACTTCATCAAAGGGGAAGGTTTTGCTTCTCAAGCCTTCAAGGAGCAACAACAAGCCATTTTTCTGGAAGATTCCTTGTATGACGAATTATTTCCCAATGAAGAAGGGATCGGACAGTTTGTCGAAGTGAATGGCGTGCCATTTAAAGTTCAAGGGGTATTTCAGTTAGATCCCAATAGTAGTAATCTATTTAGCTTTGAGAAAAGAGCTTATGTTCCTTTACAGCAAGCACATAAACTATCTGATGAGTTAGATATTGTGCCACTTGTCACGATCCAAACAAATAATACCGATCAATTACAAAGCGCTGCAGAAAAAGCTGCAGAGATTCTCAATCAACATATTCCGAAGTCAGATTATGAATACGGTATCAGGAATCTGAAAGAATTTGCCAGAGGATTGGAACGAATGAACCAGTCAAGTTTTATTCTTTTGTCTGGTATAGCAAGTATCTCGTTATTAGTGGGGGGAATCGGTGTGATGAATATCATGTTGGTCTCTGTCACGGAAAGAACGAAAGAAATTGGCATCAAGAAAGCACTCGGTGCAAGAAGAAAAGTAATTTTAAAACAATTTTTAGTAGAAGCGGTCGTCCTGACTTTGATTGGTGGGGTATTAGGTGTGCTTATTGGTTTATTGAGTGGCTATGCCATTACACAGTCACTGGATTATCCTTATATCGTATCCGTGATTTCCATTGTTGTTAGCTTAGTTTTTTGTTCCCTGATGGGTGTGATATTTGGTCTATTACCGGCGATGAAAGCCTCGAAATTAAACCCTATCGAGGCATTACGCTTTGAATAAGGAGAGAGCGATATGGAAAGAATTTTAGTGGTTGAAGATGAATATATGATCAATCAAATCGTGACGGAATTTTTAAAAGAGCGTAAATATGAAGTTTATTCAGTAAGGAGTGGCGAACAAGCATTGGAAGTTTTTGCTGAAGAAACATTTGACTTGATCCTATTGGACATTATGTTGCCTGGGATAAGGGGGACGGATGTTTTAAAGAAAATTCGGGAAACGTCGGATGTGCCGATCATCATGCTGACTGCCTTGGATGATGAATATACGCAGTTGCTCAGTTTTTCCCATTTGATCAGTGACTATGTCGTTAAACCTTTTTCCCCACTTATTTTGATCAAACGGATCGAAAATGTGTTTCGGATGAATCAAGGAAATCCCCACATCACTATCGGGGAGTACGCCATTGATCTCGATGGTGGTCTTGTAAAATACCAAGAGGAAGAAATCCATTTAACAAGAAAAGAGTACGATATTTTAGTGATTCTAATAAGAAACAAAGGGAAAATCATCACGCGAGAACAATTAGTGTATCAAGTTTGGTCGTATGAATATCATTTGGAAAATCGAATATTAGATAATCATATAAAAAATATCCGAAAGAAAATGCCACTTTTATCAATAAAAACGATCAAAAATAGAGGCTACCAGCTTGAGGACACCCCATGAGTATCATGCTGAAAAATTTTCTCTTTTCTGGGATCATCATTTTTCTAGTTTCGATTCTTTCGTTGATCGTCTTATATTTTACGATGCCTGTCTACTATGAACAAATGAAGCTGAACGAAATAAACAAAGAATTCAATCAAGTGGCAAAGAGTATAGAAAACAAAGATTTAGCTACCATGCAAAAGGTGGTTGATCAATACTGGCTTGAAAGTGGAAGAGAACAAAATCTTGATCTCTTCCTGACCAATACCGATGGTATAGCCCTTGGTTCCTTCTTTGACGAAAGTATTGGCTATTCAGTAATAAGTATTTTATCTGATGAAATGAACCTTTATCAAGAAATTACTGACAAAGAAGGTAACACTTATTATCTAGTTGGTATGTACTCAATGCAACCAGTTGAAGAAGCAAGTAAAGTCTTACTTCATTTATATCCATTCATCATCATCGTCTCACTAATCATTGGGGGCATCGGCGCTTACTACTATAGTATTTATTCGACAAAAAAAATCAAAGAGATATCCAAAGTAACAGAAAAAATGATCGAATTAGACGCGGATATTCGTTGTGATGTCAAAGGTACGGATGAAATCTCACTTTTAGCGCAAGATATCAACCATCTATATGTTTCTTTGATCCAAACAATTGAAGTGTTAGAGCTTGAAGTAGCTAAAACGAAAGAATTGGAACAAGCAAAGTCAGAGTTTATGCAAATCGCTTCTCATGAATTGAAAACACCTGTTGCTTCATTGATGGGGTTGATTGATGGCATGATCTATAATGTCGGAAAATTTAAAGACAGAGAGCGATATTTAGAAGTTTGCAAAAATATTTTGCAAGAACAAACAGAAATGATCAATAATATCCTCTTTGCCTCAAGAAACAATTTGCCTTCAGATGATGTGGTCTATGAAGAAGTCTCAATCAAAGAAATGATTGAACAGAAATTGACTTCTTTCCGGATACTTGCGGAAGCAGAACAGAAAAAACTAGTCGTCAATCTAAAAGGGGAGAAAATCATCGGTAATAAAAATGATATGGATAAAATTTTAGATAATCTACTAAGTAATGCCTTCAAATATACGAAGCATGAGGGAGAAATCAGTCTGTTTTTTGATGGTAAACAATTAGTGATTGAAAATGAAGTGAATCAGATACTTACGGAGGAGGAATTAAGTAAGATTTTCCAACCTTTTTATCGACCGGATTTTAGCAGAAGTCGAGATACTGGAGGTTCTGGTTTAGGATTGTTTATCGTACAACAACTTTTTGAAAAATATGGCTGGGAGTATTCATTCAAGTCAACTGCTAATTCCAGGATGTGCTTTTCTGTCATTTTTAGTGGAAGAAGCCTAAATTGATCGATGGTATTCCTAAAGGACAAACGGTCTGTCGCCACAAGATTTATTGGATATTTTTGTGATGGTAGCGAAGCTAATAGCCAAATTGCACAACTGCTATTTGCCAGGGACTTTGATTTTTTATTTTTACACACTCAACTGGAATGTACAAAACCACACTATACCATACCACTAAATAGTAAGAACAAAATGATCAAAAAACTCACAACGTACTAGAAACTCTTGTAGAAAATTTAGTCCCTGGTAAGTAGCAGTTGTGCAATCAGGTTGTGATAGATTAAAAGAAGTCAGGACTACGTTCGCGCAGTCCTGACTTCTTTTTGTATACTTTCTTCTACTATTCCTTGATTTTTCTTTCGCGTACAAAATAGTAACCCGTCATATAGATCAAGAAAATCAAACCAATCATCAATGAGATTTTTGTTTCGGGATTGATGAACATAAAGATTAATACCACTGCCAAAAAGGCCAATGACAAGTAATTGGTATATGGGGATAAGGGCATTTTAAATGGATGTTCAAGCATTTCTATCGGATGTTTTTTTCTGAATTTGATTTGACTGATCAAAATAACGATCCAAGGTACCATCCCTGGTAAGATACTGGAACTATAGACAAAAACAAATAAATCCTGTGATTGGGAGTAGACGAAGGGCAACAAATAATTCAAAATCAACCCAATCAAAATACCAAATGAGATGGCTACTACTGGGTAAAATGGCACTCCATGACGTGTAAGTTTCAAAAACTTTTTAGACATTTTGCCGTTGATGGCTAATGTGTAGACCATGCGACTGGCGCTGAAAATACCGGAATTACAACCAGATAAAGCAGCAGTGATGACAACAAAATTGATCAAACCAGCAGCAAACGTGATCCCGATTTTAGAAAAAGTTTGAACAAACGGTGATCCTAGTTCGCTCAATTGATTCCAAGGATAGATGCTGACAATGATGAAGATCGCCCCAATATAAAAAATCAAGATCCGCCCGATCGTTGATTGGACAGCGTCTACAATCGTTTTTTGGGGATCTTTCGCTTCACCTGCAGTCATCCCAATCAACTCGATTCCTTGGTAAGAGGCAACGACGATCGATAGAGCAAAAAAGAATCCTTTCACGCCACCAGTAAAGAAACCACCATTTTTCCATAAGTTTGAAATCCCGATTGCTTCTCCATGGTTACCGAATCCAAATAAAATGATGCCTAAACCGGCGATGATCATCAAAATAATTGTCACTACTTTAATAGTAGAAAACCAAAATTCTAATTCACCGAATGCTTTGACAGAAACAAGGTTGGCGAACATCAAGAAAAGGATCACAACGATTCCTGGAATGATCTGGGGCAAGTCTGGCCACCAATAGTTCATATATTCCCCTACAGCAATGACTTCACTGATACCGACCACGATAAACTGAAAAATATTGCTCCAAGCCGTCAAATAACCTGCGACGGGATGGATGTATTCACTTGCATAATTAGCGAAAGAACCGGTAGAAGGATCTAAATACAACATCTCGCCCAATGCACGCATGATCAGGTACAAAAAGAAGCCTGCTACAGCATATGCAACCATTACAGAAGGTCCTGTCCAACGGATGGTGGATGAAGCACCCATGAACAGACCGACACCGATCGTTCCTCCTAGCGCAATCATTTGAATATGACGTGCACTGAGACTACGAGTTAATTTTTCTTCTTCCATACAAAAACTCCTTTTTTAAGTTGAGTGATAAAGTAAAAAATAAGTTTATTCTATAACTAGCAAACAAAATAACGACCATTACTTTATAGCTCTTGTTTGTGATTTTACAGAAAATTTTCAAAAATTGCGAGAAAAATCTAAAAAATCAAAAAAATTAGCTATAACACTTGTAAATGATTTTGATATTAGTTAAACTAAGTTTGAATAAAAAGTTAGGTACACCGAAAAGGAGTGGTAAGAGGTGTCTAAAAATGAAATATCCGTTAAAGATTTGACGGTTGCTTATCAAGGAAAGACAGTATTAAATCATGTATCAACAGTTATCCAATCACAAAAATTTACAGGGATCATTGGACCGAATGGCGCTGGGAAATCTACTTTTATGAAAGCTTTATTAGAATTAGTTCCTAAAATTTCCGGAGAAATCACTTTCGACGGTCGCTCCATAAAAACGATTCGCAAAAAAATTGCCTATGTCGAACAGCGTAGTGAGCTGGATCTTTCTTTTCCGATCGATGTATTAGGGGTAGTTTTGTTAGGAACCTATCCATCCTTGCGCTTGGGGCAACGTCCTGGGAAAAAAGAAAAGGAACGAGCAAAACAAGCCTTAGCGAAAGTGGACATGACAGATTATGAAAATCGACAAATCAGTGAATTATCTGGAGGACAATTACAGCGGATATTTATTGCTAGAGCCTTGGCTCAAGGCGCAGAATGGATTTTTTTAGATGAACCATTTGTTGGGATCGATGCGGTCAGTGAAAGAAAAATCTTTGCTATTTTGGATGAACTGAAAAATGAAGGGAAAACTATTGTGATCGTCCATCATGATCTTCACAAAGTCGAAGCCTATTTTGATGAAGTAATTTTATTGAATAAAGAATTGATTGCAGCTGGATCAGTTGACGAAGTATTTACTTCAGAAAATCTACAGTTGGCTTATGGGGAGATCATTGGGCAATTAGTTAAAGGGGTAATAGAAAAATGATTCAATCGTTTATTGAGGGGTTAATGGATTATCAATTTCTGCAATATGCATTGATTACATCTATGTTAGTTGGATTGGCTTCAGGGGTGATTGGCTCTTTTATTATTTTGAGAGGGATGTCTTTGATGGGGGATGCGATTTCTCACGCGGTACTGCCTGGAGTCGCGATTTCGTATATGTTTGGTTTTAGTTACATTCTAGGAGCCACTGCATTTGGGATGTTGACAGCTGGCATAATCGGATTTGTCACACAGCGTAGCCGTTTGAAAAATGATACAGCTATTGGGATCGTTTTTAGTTCGTTCTTTGCATTAGGTGTCATCTTGATTTCTTTTGCTCAAAGTGCAACTAATCTGTACCATATCTTATTTGGAAATGTTTTAGCAGTTAGAGAAAGTGATATGTTGATGACTGCCATAGTGAGTGGGATCGTCTTATTGTTTGTATTTATTTTTTATAAAGAACTGAAAATCACTTCTTTTGATCCGATGATGGCAAAAGCTTATGGGTTGAATACGACACTTGTTCACTATTTGTTGATGTTCTTCTTAACACTGGTTGCCGTTGTGAGTTTACAGACAGTAGGAACGATTTTGGTCATCTCGATGTTGATCACACCAGCAGCAACTGCATACCTATTGACCGATCGATTGGCAAAAATGATTTTTATTTCGGCAACAGTCGGCGTGTTAAGTGCGATCATCGGTGTGTTTTATAGTTATAGTTATAATTGGCCTTCTGGGGCGACCATCGTGTTGACCAGTGCAGTATTCTTTACGTTGGCCTTTTTATTTTCACCGACTAAAGGGATTATTTTTTCAAGAAACAAAACGAAAAAAATGCCGAGTCGTAAAAAATCTAACGAATAGAAATGGAGTATGTACATGAAAAATAAACTGAATATCTTATGGTTAATGGGAGCTGTCTTATTTATTTTTGCAGGTTGTGGCAGTTCCGCAGCAGAAGAGAAAGAAGAAAACCTGACCGTCGTAGCAACAAATTCGATCATCGCCGACATGGCGAAAGAAGTTGGAAAAGAACATGTCGATGTGCATAGTATCGTCCCTGTTGGAACTGACCCACATGAATACGAGGTATTGCCAGAAGATATCAAAAAAGCAAGTGATGCTGATGTCATCTTATACAATGGGTTAAATTTGGAAACAGGGGATGCTTGGTTTGAAAACTTGATGGATACGGCAAATAAAAAAGAAGATGAAGACTATTTTGCAGTAAGTAAAGAAGTTGAACCACTTTATTTGACCGGTGGAGAATCAGAGACAGAAGCAGATCCACATGCGTGGTTGGATCTTTCAAACGGAATCAAATATGTACAAGAAATCGCACGCATCTTTGCCGAAAAAGACCCAGACCATGCTCCGCAATATGAAGAAAATGCAGATGCATATATCGTAAAATTGAAAGAATTAGATAAACAAGCGAAAGAGAGTTTCGGATCGATCCCAGACAATAAAAAACTATTAGTAACAAGTGAAGGAGCTTTTAGATACTTCTCACAAGCATACGATCTACCAGCAGGGTATATTTGGGAAATCAACACAGAAAGCCAAGGTACACCTGAACAAATGCAGTCGATCATCAGCCAAGTTCGTACTTCGGATGTTCCAGTCTTATTTGTGGAAACAAGTGTTGATCCGAGAAGCATGGAACGTGTCGCAAGTGAAACAGGCCTTGAAATCTATGATGAGCTATTCACTGATTCCATTGCAAAAGAAGGAGAAACTGGTGATTCTTATTATGGAATGATGAAATGGAACATCGAAACGATCCACGATGGTCTATCTCAAGAAAAGAAATAATCACTAATCGATTTAATAATCTAAAAAGAGGCAAAAGTGTGTAGCCTCGATAAATAAGGCGTCATCCACGAAAATTGTTCTTTAAATTTTTGTGGATGGCGCTTTGTTTTTGAAGAGAGTCCTTCTATTCCTTCCGTTTGCTCAGTTTTGGAGACGTGAGGACTAATGCTTCCGCAATTTATACAAATAAAAATTCGTTCGTTTATTGTTTTAAAGATACCAATTTTAGTGAAATTCCGTTATAGTTAAAAGAGAGGAAAGGAAGGTGAAGCTATGAATTTTACTAGCAAAGACAAACAATTGATTGCAAAAGAAATAACAAAAAAAATCAACCAACTAGAAAATAAGGAGAAAGATCAAGATCTCCTATTTCTTGAAGCAGAAATGGCGAAAGCGTTCATAGCAAGCCCAGAAGAATTGGAAACAGAGGAATACCCTGGAAAATGGTTATTTGATGATTTTCAGCCATTAGATGAAGAAACAGGCATTGGCTACTTTGTCTTTCTTTCATCCGTCGGTTTTACTCCTGGTGTATTAGTCAAACAAAAGAACGAACTAAAGGTTCAAGCATGGCCCGCGTTGTTTTCTTTGATAGGGACAGAGGGTGTGATTCCAAAAATCCAATCCGCATTTTTCAAGAGTGCATTTATTGCAAATAGCAAACTAATGAATACGTATTATAATCGTTTAGTAGAAATTGCTCGTCCAGGAGAAATTCCACAAACGTTCACTTATGGGCAACAAAAAAATCTATACGAAGATGTTGTTTATTCACGGGATCTATCTGAGTTCTCAGCAAGAGAACAACTACGTTTACATGAACTACTCCACACAAAACCTGTTTCGTTGAACTTTTTCAATGCATTAGACCAACGTCGAAAATGGGTATCCGTGAATTTCTGGGAAGTTTTTGCTGCTAGAAATCGTTGGATGGAAGAAAGAAAAATCCCAGATCAACAGATCCAATTCGTTCAATTGAAAAAAGAACGATTATATTACGGATTATATAGTCGTGTCTGATCGAGGGTGGTAATGATGGCACTAACATTAAAGGAAGAAATCATTCAAGAAAGTAAGCGAATCGGGATTGATAAAATCGGGTTTACTACAGCAGAGCCATTTGATCATTTGAAAGAATCGTTGGTAGAACAAAAAGCTGCTGGACATACTTCTGGATTTGAACACCCTAATATCGATGAACGTTTATATCCGGAAATGACGTTTGATCGGCCGAAATCAATTATTGCAATTGCTTTAGCGTATCCGACAAAGATCCATGAAAAGATGCCTAGAGATGAAAAGCGTGGACAGTTTGCTCGTGCTTCTTGGGGCATCGATTATCATGATGTCTTACGGGATCGTCTGCAACAATTGATTTCATTTATTGAGTCACGAGCGACACATTGGCAAAAGGAAGAAGAATGGCGCTTGGCGCCGCAAGTAGATACAGGTGAGTTGATCGACGTAGCTGTGGCGCAACGTGCTGGATTAGGGTTTATCGGTCGAAACGGATTATTGATCACAGAGGAATTTGGCTCGTTTGTCTATTTAGGTGAGATCGTGACCAATATCGACCTAGAACCAGATACTCCTGGTGTCTTTGGGTGTGGCGAATGTACGCGTTGTGTGACGGCTTGCCCAACGGATGCACTTTTAGGTGATGGGCGAATGAATGCTAAACGCTGTTTGTCTTATCAAACGCAGACAAAAGGCATGATGCCAGAGGAGTATCGAAAGAAGATGAGCAACGTCATTTATGGTTGTGATATCTGTCAGTTGGTTTGTCCTTATAATAGAGGGAAAGATTTTCACTTTCATCCAGAAATGGAACCAAAAGTAGACGAAGTCTATCCGAAACTCACGCCTATGTTAACGATCTCTAATAAAGAATTTAAACAGCAATACGGTCATTTGGCTGGCTCATGGCGTGGAAGGAAACCTCTTCAACGAAATGCGCTGATTGCCTTAGCCAATTTAGGAGAACGTGCCGCTTTGCCTCATATTGAAGAGTGTCTAAGTGATGTTCGTCCAGTGATTCGCGGGACAGCAGCGTGGGCAATCGGTAAGTTAGGAATCAAAGATCCTGAAAAATGGCAAGAAGTATTAAGTTGCGCACTGGAAAAAGAAACAGACGAAGAAGCAATCCATGAAATGAACCAAGCAATCCAATTGTTACAAAAGAAAAAAACTCCTAAAAAATGACTTTTTTACTCGAATACGTCATTTTTCCCAGTAATTGTTGTAACAATTACTGGTTTTTTTGTGTTTATTGCATCAATTTTTGGGAAAATGAGAAGAATTTCGCAGAAAAATACAATAAATTGAAAAAAATTTATTCTAAATATTACAGAATGTAAGTTTTTTTAAAGTTTCTGTGAAAGGATTGAAAAACGATTCCAACGTTGATTTATAAAGCTTCTACGACTTTAGTCCTAGTTTTTCGGAAAATCAAATATTACAAATATTAAAAATGTGACGATTTTGTCATTAAATGTCATAATTCTTTCACCTATGAAATATTTCTAGATGATAAAGTTAGTGACGTTGAAACAAATCAAAGAGAAAAAAAGGAGCTTACTATGAATTCAATTAAAAAGATCGTTTTGGGGACAACTGTTGCCGCTGGAGCAACTGCAATGTTTGTAGGGACTACTGCTCATGCAGATGAAGTCTATACAGTAAAAGCTGGAGATTCATTATCTAAAATCTCACAAAAATTTGCAGGTGACAATTCACTGATCAAAGCTATTGCAGAGCAAAATTCGATTGACGATATCAACCGCATTTTCGTTGGTGAAGAATTAACAATTCCAACTGACGCTTCATCAGTAAAAACAACAGAAGTAGCACCAACAACTGAAAAAGTAGAAACTCCTGTAGTAACAGAAACACCAGCGCAAGAATATACATACGTTGCGCCTGTTGAAACAGTTGAAGTAGCACCAGCTACAACTACTGTAACAACAAACAGCAACTCTGCGAAAGAATGGATTGCACAAAAAGAATCAGGTGGTTCTTACACTGCAACAAACGGCCGTTACATCGGACGTTACCAATTAGATTCAGCATATTTGAACGGTGACTACTCACCAGCGAACCAAGAACGTGTTGTAGAAGAATACGTTGCTGGACGCTATGGTTCATGGGATGCTGCAAAAGCATTCTGGTTAGCAAACGGTTGGTACTAAGATAACCATCAATCATGAATCCAAAAAAGAGGGCTACGCAAGTAGGCCTCTTTTTTTACTTCTTTTATAATCTTGAAAGGTACGTATCGATTGATTTTTGATAATGGTCGCCTCGCCAAATGCCTGTGTTGAGATACTCTGCAATCAAATAGCCGATATAAGGGCCAGTAGTCAAACCAGAGGAGCCTAAGCCACTTGCGGCGATCAAGCTTGGTTCATCTGGAACAGGTGCAAAGAACGGCGCAAAATCGGAGGTGTACGCCCGTGTGCCTACTCGCATGGTGTGTTTCCATGTAGCAAGTTGATCGGGTTCAGCTAAAAATGGTACTGTACTTTTTATCAATTGCTGATAAGCAGATTCGGTAGGAACCAAATCCCAACCCGCATCATTTTCATGGGTTGCGCCAACTAGTATAGTCCCATCGTTGAATGGGATAAAATCGGCTTCCCCTTCTAACATGGCAACAGGCCATTCTTGGCTGTTCGCATAAGGTGTTTGAAAAACGATCAGCTGTCCTTTTTGTGGACGAATATCAGCATGAAAGCCAATCTGCTCCAGTAACGGCTTCAATGAAGGGCCAGGCGCTAGAATGACTCGGTCAAAGTCAAGTTGTCCAAAAGTACCAGAGATGACCCAGTGTGCGGTTTCTTTGCGTAACTGGACACGTTCAGAGATTACTTTGACCATTTGTTTCTCCAAGCGTGTGGCAAGGTGAGATAGATAGGCATGACCGTCTAAACGTCCCCCTCCAGTCACAAATAAAGCAGGTGTTGGTTTTAGCAATGGGAGAACTTTGGCTGTTTCTTCAGCTTGTAACAGCGAAATATCGCCGATTTCAGGTGTGTCTTTCTTTCGTTGTTCGGAAAGTGCAGCAAGATCTTCCAAAGCTTCTTTTTGGCGAAAAATCAGTGTGCCGGATTGTTTATAGATGGAATCATCAAGTGATAGATCCTGGATTAGTTTTGGGAAAAAAGCCGCACCATCTTTTGCTAACTGATACCACTGTTTATTTCGTCTTTTTGAAAGCCAAGGCGAGATGATGCCTGCACTAGCGCGAGTAGCTTGTCCTTCTTTTGCATCAAATAAGGTCACCTCAAATTTAGAGGTGTCTAAATAGTTGGCTAATGTCATACCGATGATGCCACCACCGATAATAGCAATTTTTTCCATAGAAAAACCTCCTTTACTTATCTACCATCTCATAAAATCATTAGAGATACAATATTTTATCCAAGGATTTTTTTCTATTTCATCCGAACGATTGTATGGTGAAAACTGATTATTGATAAAGTTAGAGACAAAAAAAACAAGGAGGAGTGAGCTTCATTCTCTCACACCTCCTTATCTATTAATTTTGTATTTGCTTAGGTTTTTGCACCATATAGCGGATAAATAGGATCAAACTAATGATCAACAAGCCAAGTAGGACACTTAAAGCAACTTTTGATCCTAACGTTGTTGCTGCTTCATAACTATCTGAACGATGATCTTGGAAAAAGTTGATGATCACAGCCACCAACGTAGTAGCGACAGCGCCAGAAAATTGTTGCAACGTATTGAATACGGCGTTGCCATCACCTTGTAATTCCATCGATAAAGCATTCATTCCAGTAGTCATCATATTGCTATAAGACAAACCAATACCGATCATATAGAAGAAATGACAGGCAATCAAAAAACCTAATGATGCATGACCTAAGATCAGGACAAGGGTAGTCCAGCCAACAAGTGAAAACAAGAGACCGATGAAAATTGGTTTTTTAGGTCCATGTTGGTCGAGTAGCTTTCCTGAAAAAGGTGATAACAGGGCACCAATCGTTGCACCTGGAAGCATAGCTAAACCTGCGACAAAGGCATTGTTCCCTTGGACGATTTGGACAAAGTTCGGTAGGACAAAAGAAACACCAAGTAATAAAAATTGATAAACTAAAAAGCTAAATAAGAATAAGCGAAACGTATGGTTTTTAAAAATTTCAAGTCGGATCAAAGGATGATCGGCTTTTTTTGTTCGTTGATAGAAAAGGATGAATCCTAAAATGGCGATGACTAAGGATGCCCAGCCAATCCAGTCTCTGAACATGCTTAGAAAAGTTAAGCTTCCACTGAACATCAGACTAATACCAAGGACGCTGAGTAAATCTAAGCGGCCAGATTTTTCCACCTTAAATTTAGGAATCGCGTATAAGCCAATCCCAAGTGAAAGGAGTAACACTGGTAATAGAAAGAGAAAAATATGACTCCATGAGAAATTAGCAGTTAAGATCCCACCATACGTAGGACCAATCGCTGGTGCAATGGCGGTTGTTAAAGTACCAAGCCCCATCATCGTTCCTCTTTTTCCCATAGGAGCAAAAGTCAAGATGATGTGAAACATCAATGGCAAGGCTATCCCTGTCGCAGCACCTTGGAGTACCCGTCCTAAAAGCAGTAACAAGAAGGTAGGGGAAAAGTAATCGACCAATAAACCAGCAATAAATAGTAAATTGGAACTCAAGAAAAGAGTACGCAGGCTAAAGTTTTTTGTCAGATAAGTTGAAAGTGGCACAATGATCGCAATCATTAATAAGTAAATGGTTGTTACCCATTGTACTTGGGAGGTACTGATTTGAAATTCCTGAATCAGCGTTGGGAAGGTCACGTTCATTGCGGTTTCGATCAAAACACCTGCAAATGACATGATCCCTGTGGCAAGTACAGCAGGAATTAATTGTAGTTGTTTTTGCATGTTTTTCACCTCTAAATTATTTCGTAAAAAAAGAGAGAGATCTCTATTCGAAAATAGAAACCGCCTCTCTCTCGACACGCTAGGCGTGTTATCTGTACGATTTATCGTTCGGCTTATTCTAGCACAAGTCTAAAAATAGTGTCAACCAGATTAGCCAATCCAATGTAAAAGAGTTATGATAGTAGTGAAGAAGAAAACAAGGAGGGCCTATGGAAAAAATCGAATGGAGAAAAACCGACCCTAGTTATCGTATGTCAAAGAAACCGCAATTGATCACACTCCCTGCTCAAAATTTTTTTTGTATCAACGGGATAGGTGATCCAAATGGAGAAGAATTTAAGCGTCGTGTAGGTAGTTTGTATGCTGTTAGCTATACGATCCGAATGGCACCTAAAAATGATTGGCTGATCCCTGATTACTCCCCCTATACTGTGTATCCTTTAGAAGGTCAGTGGGGACTGCAAGAAAAATTTTTGAACGAACCAGTGATGTTAAAAGAGCATTTTTCTTATCAGTTGATAATCAAGCAACCGGATTTTGTGACTCCTCAAGTTGCTGCAGAGGCGTTAGTACGAGCCAAAACCAAAATTCCAGAAGACCTAGCGAGTCAGCTCGTTTTTAAGACGATTGAAGAAGGCCTTGTGGCACAGATCTTACACATTGGTTCCTACGACGATGAACCAGAAACATTTGAAAAGTTGGCTTTATTTCTCAAGGAAAAAGGCTATCGCCGAACTTCAAAAGAGCATAAAGAAATCTATATGAGTGATCCCAGAAGGACGGCACCAGAAAAATTAAAGACGATTTTGCGAGTAACCGTTGAACAAGACAAATCAGTCGAAGTGTCAGACATCAACTAAAAGAGAGAAAGATTCCCTGTTTTTTTGCTATAATAGATACGAAGAGGTGTTTTTTGTATGAAAAAAAATCAACGACAATCATTGATTCGCCAATTGATTACTGAGCATGCCATCGGTACGCAAGAGGAATTATTGAATCATTTGCAGATGAATGGGGTCAATGCAACGCAAGCAACGATCTCACGAGATATACGTGAGTTGAAACTTGTGAAAATCCAAGATGAGAATAAACAAATACGCTATGCGTTATTCAATCAACAAGCGGATTCTTTGATGGAAGATCGCTTGCGAAGTGCGGTCAAACGAGAAGTATTACGAATTCAACGGATTCAATTCATGATCGTTGTCTTAACAGAAAAAGATGGTGCGGATGTGGTAACAAACTGGTTAGATGAAGTTGATTATCCAGAAGTGGCTGCGACGATTGCCGGCGTTGATACGTTCATTATTATTTGTCGCACAGAAGAAGAAGCCCAGGCTTTCGCTGAAAAATTAGAGCAAATGAGAGAATAGCTCACGTTTAGTCTAATGATCAATGGAAGCGCTAAACATATTGACGTTGTGTAAATCTTACTAAATTCCATGGATACTGGACTTGCAAGAATGGTACGTAATGATTGGAAGGGTGTCTTTACAATCTGGATCATTCTAAAGCTCCAATCAATTTGAACAAGTATACAGTGAAAGAGGGGCGAGCAGTCCAGTGATGACAAACATGATCATTTTTCTGACGATTTTAGTTTACGGCGTCAATTTTTTGGCATTTATGTACATTAAAATAAAAGAAATCAAAAATTACCTAGAAAAAATTGCGATCTATTTTGGTGTGAACATGACATTGTTGTTCACCAGTAGTATTTTCCTATTTTTTGGTAAGATCGTCGAAGACGGAATATTGTTGATAGAATAATAGAAAAAACTGATGCCCATTAATATAGGGCATCAGTTTTTAATTTTCATTTATTTTTTTTTGGGAGGGGTACCGTACATTTTAGGTGTTACCGGTTTTAATTTAGGTGCTTTGCCTTCGATCTTAGGTTCTTCCAACCATTGATACTCCCCTTCACCATCTAAAGCTTTACCTTTTGCCCAAGAACCTTCGCTACTTTCGTCACCTTCTGAAAAGTTATAGAAATCATAAGCAATATCTTTACGTTCTTCTTCTCTTGGGAAAGTCGTAGGAACAAGAATACCGCCTTCTGTTTCTTCTAATTCTTTGACAGCCGCTGCCCAAAGGTTTTGATGATAACTGTCTCTAGCCAATAAAACTGATAGTAGGTCTTTTACGCCACGATCATCGATCATTTCGTAAATACGTGCCACTTGTAGTCTTCCTTGAGATTCTGCGTTTAAGTTTGCACGAAAATCAGCAAGTAAATTTCCACTAGCAACAATATAACCACCACTCCAAGGATTACCAACGCTATCCGCAGGACGAGGTCCTAAGCCAGCTACAATAGCGTGTTGAGGATTCATGCCGGAAATGATCGCACCAATCGTTGGGTCTTTTTTCATTGCTTCTTCTTGATATTCAACAGGTGCATCTTCAAGTAAGCGAGCAACCATTGTCGCTAACATTTCAACGTGTCCAAGTTCTTCTGTTGCAATGTCCATCAGCATATCTTTATATTTTTCTTCTCCACGACAGCTCCAACCTTGGAAAAGATATTGCATCGCTACACTCATTTCACCATACTGTCCGCCAATCAATTCTTGTAAATATTTTGCGATTAATGGATTCGGACGATCTGGTTTTGCCTCAAACTGTAATTCTTTTTGGTGTCTAAACATCAAATCTCCTCCTAATCATTTTTTAATACATTACTATTGTTATATGTAATGGAAAAAAATTCAAAGAAAACGCTCTAGATATTATAGTTATTTTATAAACGTTGATTTATCAATGTTTTATTCTGTGAGAATGACTTCGTTAAAAGAAAATATTAGGAATAGCTCAATGAAATATTTTTGTTTATAAATGATAACTATTGATAATTTCCAATTGTATTCTCATTTTTGTTAACAGAAAGTAAGTAACGAGAAAGAAGAGCTGGTCACATCAAAGAACGATTGTTTTTAAGTCTCAGGTCAAAACGCTTTTGTCACGACCTGATCCACGGTGTTCGAAAGCCAACTCCTACGATATTAAGTCAAAAATTGAAAAAATATGAGAAGCTATTTTCTCAATTTCCGTCTTAATACTTGGAGCTGACCGGGTTTCTCACGACCTGATAAACGGTGTTCAAGAAGCAACACTTCGGTCCTAAGCAAAAAAATCAATAATGAAAGAGCTATTTTCGCTTTTTTTTTGCTTATGCCTTAGTGCTGATCGCTTCTTTCACGACCTATTGTTACTTGTAGAATGTTTGCTTCTTTGATATGGTTAGTACAAGAAAAACATCGGAGGTATATCATGGCTAAAATTATGGTAGTGGAAGATGAAGAGATCATTCGTCAGCTGATTATGGAAGAGTTGGAGAAATGGCAATTTGAAACCTATGGAACGTCAGATTTCAATCAGGTTTTTGCTGATTTTGAGAAAGAAGAACCACAACTTGTTCTTTTAGATATCAATTTACCAGTGTTTGATGGTTATTATTGGTGCCAGAAAATACGAGAAATTTCCAAAGTCCCAATCATTTTTATTTCAAGTCGTAATACGAATATGGACATGATCATGGCGATGAACATGGGGGCAGACGATTTTGTGACGAAGCCGTTTCAAATCGATGTCTTGATTGCTAAAATCAATGCTTTGTTGCGTCGTTCATATAATTATGGTGAGTTGTCGAGTGAAATGATGACCCATAATGGAATCACGTTGAACGTCGATAATGGCAGTATGGAGATTAATGGTGAAATGATCGATTTGAGTAAGAATGAGTATCGCTTGTTGTTTATTTTAATGAAGCAACACGGGAAAATTTTGACTCGTGAAAAATTGTTGCGTGCGTTGTGGGATGATGAACGGTTTGTCGATGACAATACACTGACGGTCAACATCAATCGCTTACGTCGTAAAATCGAACAGGCAGGGATCACCGATTATATCGAAACAAAAGTCGGCCAGGGGTATATTGTTCCCTGAAAGGATGAAATACAACTATGAACTTTTTTAAGTATTTGAAAGATCAATGGTCGCTGATCGTCGGTTGGATATTTTTTATTTTATTGACGATTTTTGTGATGTGGTTAGCCCCTAATATAACGGTCGATTGGGCCACGATTGCTTACTTAACATTGATCGAAGGTGTTTTCTTAATCTTTTTTTTACTTGTCTGTTACTTGAGTAAACGTCGGTGGTGGGCAAAATTGGCAAATCTACAAAAAAATTCTCCCTTGCAAAATTATTTAGATGGTGGACATACAGAGGAAGAGAAGTTGATAGAAGATTATATCAATCAACTGATACGTGAACATCAGGAAGTGATGCAAGAAGCCATCACGAACCAGCAAGATCAAAAAGATTATATCGACTCATGGGTCCATGAAATCAAAGTACCCGTAGCGGCTTCAGAATTATTAGTACGATCGATCGAGTTTGATATCGATGATCAAAAATATACATTGTTAGAAAATGAGTTGTCTAAAATCGATGAGTATGTGGAACAAGTATTGTATTATGCGCGCTTGGATAGTTTTTCAAGAGACTACTTGATCCAAGAATACAGTATCAAGAGTATCATCCAACCCGTCATTCGTAGCCAAGCAAATTATTTTATCCAAAAGAAAATACGTTATGAAGTGATAGGTGAAGATCAAACGATTTTGACTGATTCCAAATGGGTGGCTTTTATTTTCAAACAGATTCTTAGTAATGCCATTAAGTATACGTCGGATGAAGGCGAGATCAAACTATTGATCGAGAAGACGACAAAAGGCGTAAAATTTTCTGTCAAAGATTCAGGCATCGGTATACCGAAAGAAGATGTTGGACGGATTTTTGACAAAGGCTTTACAGGGGCGAATGGCCGTCTGAGCAAAACCCACTCTACTGGTCTAGGATTATACCTCGCTAAAAATCTTGCGGAAAAATTAGGGATTTCTCTCACTGTTGACTCGATCGAAGGAGAAGGGACGACTATGTCTTTGTTTTTCCCTATCTTGAGTTTTTACCAAGAAGAACGCTAAAAAAATGGGATTGCGACATGTTCACGCGTATTTCTGAAGGAACTACCGGTTGAACATGGTCTAATTTGGTTGTGATAGAAGTATGTTGACCTTAGATGATGATTGGAAAAGTTTTAATATAGTTATACATCAGCTGTTGCCCCGAAAGTAGAAGAATTTTCGAGGTAACGGTTGATTTTGTTTATGATTTATTAGTGACTGATTGAACTTCATAGAATCGTCAAGGAAGTTAAGTTAGAAAAAAGTGAGAAATAAAAAATAACTCTTGTGTTGTTAACGTTTTCGTTGATATGTTCTATAACATGTGACATTTAAAAGAAGGAGAATGTTTATGGAATTATTAATCGCATTAGTCCCAATGGTCGCGTGGGGAAGTATTGGTTTAGTCAGTGGAAAGATCGGTGGCGATGCCAATCAACAAACATTAGGAATGACGATCGGTGCATTTCTTTTTTCACTCGTTGCTTTTTTCATCGTTAATCCAACGATCACGCCATGGATCACATTGATTGGATTTTTATCTGGTCTAGCGTGGAGTGTCGGACAAAATGGGCAGTTTCATGGGATGAAATTCATGGGAGTATCTGTAGGATTGCCGTTATCCACTGGTTTTCAATTAATTTTGAATACGATTGCGGGCGCTGTCTTTTTCCATGAATGGACACAAACAAAAGATTACGTTTATGGTATTTTAGCGCTGATTCTTCTTGTAAGCGGTGCGTATTTGACTGCTCGACAAGATGATGAAGGAAAAGTCGATACAGATAATAAAATACTTGATTTTGGTAAAGGATTCAGAGCATTGATCTATTCTACTTTAGGTTATGGTGTCTATACGATTATCGTCAACTGGGCGAATTTAGATGCGATGTCGATTATTTTACCGCAAAGTATCGGTATGATCTTAGGGGCAAGTTTCTTTGCTTTCCGAAAAGTAAAAGTTGATCAATATGTTTGGAAAAATATGGCGAGTGGATTGCTATGGGGAATCGGTAACGTATGTATGCTATTGACCGTTAAGTCATTAGGACTAGCAGTCGGTTTCTCTCTTTCTCAAATGGGGATCATCATTTCAACTCTAGGTGGTATTTTTATCTTAGGGGAGAAAAAGACAAAAAAAGAGCTTATATTTGTAATTGTAGGTTGCCTTTTAGTTATTTTTGGTGGTATCCTTTTAGGGTATATGAAAACAGCGTAAAGCTGTTTTTTTATATACTCAAAAATCAGGGGGAGGGAATTTAATGGATTTGTTTCGTAAGAAAGAAATCAGTCTCAATCATACGAGTGAGATGAAGAAAGAACTAAAAACATCCGATTTGATCATGCTTGGCATTGGCGCGATCATCGGTACAGGTATATTTGTCGTAACAGGAGTGGCAGCAAACCAAAATGCAGGTCCGGCACTATCATTATCGTTTGTTTTAGCAGCGATCGTTGTGATTTTATCTGGTCTAAGCTTTGCAGAATTTGCTTCGCGGGTACCAGTGATTGGCGGACCATATGCGTATCTATACGTCGTATTCGGTGAATTTGCCGCTTGGTTGACTGGATGGTTATTGATCGGTGAGTTCTTATTGGCCGTTTCATCCGTTGCGTCAGGTTGGTCCGGTTATGTACAAGGGTTTATTGAAAGTCTTGGTTTTGGCTTACCAACGGCGCTAACAGGTGGATATAATCCAGCCAATGGTACATACATCGACTTAATTGCGGTGCTTGTTGTGATTTTCGTCACATACATTGTTTCTTTGGAAGCGAAGAAAGCGTTACGATTGAACAACATGATGGTTTATGTGAAATTTGGAATCATTGCATTATTTATTATTGTAGGAATCTTTTTTGTTAAACCAGAGAATTGGCAACCATTCACACCATTTGGCTTTGAAGGTGTCCTAGATGGCGCAGCATTAGTTTTCTTCGCATTCTTAGGATTCGATGCGGTAGCGATGGCTGCGGAGGAAGTAAAAAATCCTCAAAAAGATGTACCACGTGGAATCATTGGCTCGATCTTGATCGCAACCGTGTTGTACATCATCGTGACATTGATTTTAACAGGGATCGTGCCTTATACAGAATTAGGTGTGAATGATCCTGTGGCATTCGCGATGCGTTATGTAGGACATGGTACAGTAGGAGCGATCATCGCCGTTGGCGCGATCTTGACCTTATTGACTGTGACGATCTCCATGATGTATTCATTAGCTAGGTTATTATTTGCAGTAAGTAAAGATGGCTTGTTACCGCAGTTCATGACAGAAATCGACAAGAAACATCGCACACCGAAGAAAGCGACGTATGCAGCAGGTATCGCCGCATTATTCTTCGCAGGATTCTTCCCATTGAATATCTTGGCAGAGTTGACGAACATCATGGCATTGGCTTATCTAATGTTAGTTAGTCTAGGCTTACTGAAATTACGTAAAATGTTTGGCAAACCAAAAGCAGGCGAGTTCAAAGTACCATTGGTACCGATTTTACCAATCATTTCGATCTTATCTTGTCTAGTCTTGATGTCACGTTTACAAGCGGTGACTTGGTTAGTCTTTGGGATTACGATGGTGATCGGCCTAGTGATTTACTTTGGCTATGGTTACAAACACAGTAAGATGAATACCGAAAAATAAAAAGATAAACAAAAAACCTTGTATCAAGCAGCATTGCTGATACAAGGTTTTTTCATTCTATTTGTTATTGCGTTAAATCGAGTAATTTTTGTTTCAAGTCTTCTTCCATATGGCCAAGTTCGACTTCTGCATGACGACGTTTTTCTTTTCCTTCTTGTTGGATACGAAGTGTTTCTTGGATCGTTTCGATCAAATCATTTTGTGTGGTTTGCAATGTTTCGATATCCACGATGCCACGTTCATTTTCTTTAGCAGTTTCGATGGCAGAGATTTTCAACATTTCTGAGTTTTTCTTCAATAAATCATTGGTTGTTTCAGAAACTTGTCGTTGTGCTGTAACTGCATCTTTTTGTCGAAGCAAGGTCAATGCGATAACCACTTGGTTTTTCCATAATGGGATGGCTGTAGCAATCGATGCTTGGATCTTTTCTGCCAATGCTTGGTTTGTATTTTGGATCAAACGGATCTGTGGCGCTTGTTGGATCGTGATCTGTCTGGCTAAGCGTAGATCATGAGTGCGCTTGTCTAGGCGATCAAGAAACTGTGTATAATCATTGGCGATCTGTACATCCATTTGATCCCCTGTTTCTTCTGCTTTTCGCATGGCTTCTGGAATGATCTTTGTCTGTAATTCTTCCATTTTTAATTCGCCAGCAGCGATATAAATGTTCAACGCATCAAAATAATCTTTATTTTTTTGATAAAGTTGTTCTAACATCAGATTGTCTTTTAATAGGCCATCTTTTTCTTTGTCTAATTTGACTGAGATCTTGTCGATTTGCGCACCGATTTTTTGGTATTTGGCAGTGACTTCATAAATCGATTGTTTGACTTTACCGAATACGCGTTGGAAAATATTTCCTTCTCCTGCACGTAATTCATCTGGATTTGCTTCTTGAAGGCGGTACATCAGTTCAGTCAATGAATCACCGACTGGTCCGATATCTTGTGCTTGCACGTGATTCAACATCGACTGTGAGAACTCACCTAATTTTGTTTGAGCAGCTGAACCGTAGCTGATGACCGATTGAGAATCAGTGACATCGATTTTTTCAGCCAATTGTTTGGCTTGTTCTTGTCTTTCAGCAGGTAATTTATCAATCAGCCGAGCAGCAGTTTGCTGTTCTTGAAGTGCATTGATTTCATTTTGTTGTGTTTGAGTCAATTTATCGACGGGTGTCGAAAAAGGATTATTCAATAAATCTTCTAAAGTATCATTTACAGGGGTTACTTCGTGTTTTGGTTCATGTGGATTATTTTCCATTAAAATTCCTCCTTATCGATTAAGCTAGAAAAAGTACCCGAAACAATCAGACGATGTCTAAGTGTTCCGAGTCCAAGAAATAAACGTGCTTATTCTTCTGGTACATCTTTATTATCACGCTTTAAGCTTTGTTTCGCAACAGATATCTCTACATCGATATCTTCCAAATCTTCCGAAACGAAATCTTGATAGTCTTTCGCGACTAATGAAGCAAGTTGATCAATGATCTGGGTACTTTCTTCCAGTTTTTGATAGGTCTGTTTGTTTTTGATCTCGTGTTCATTGATCTCAATATATTTGTTTGTCAAATCCACTAGGTTTGGCAAGTGGGTGTAAAGGAACTGACTCGCATCGTGCAATCGAGTGGGTTCTTTTACGAGTTCTTTGAACAAACCTTTTGCTGCTTTTACAGGTTCGTGACGAAGATCGATCGCTTTAAGCTTTGCCGTTTCGTACATATTTTTTTCTAGTTGTTCGATTTCATTTTTTGTTTGATTCATCGTTTCTCTAAAAAAAGAGATTTCACTCGGTGTCATGCCGTTTTCGCTATAATGGGTCGCTAATTTGTCAGATAGATTTGGTAAAGCTGTTTTGTCCTTAGGTTTTTTACGAAAACCAAAAAGCCCCCAAATCAGCAAAACTGCGCCAATTAACAAGATCATTGATATGATCGATACATCATTATAACTGAAGAACAGTATCACTAAGAGTAAACCTACGATCCATTTCCAATTCTTTTTAATCATCCTAAAAACCTCCGTGTATATTCATTGTCCACTCTGCTCATCTACTTCTTTATTTTAGCACAACCTTCTTAATAATTAGTATCGGACTAAAGGTGGATTTTATGAGTTTATAGAATTTCTAAGGTTTGGATATGGTAAACTAAGTAAGAAATCAAAAAGAAAATTGAAAAAAACAAAAAAAGTAGTTATTATAGGACAAAAGAAAGCAGGGGAAAAGATGCTTGAATATGAACAGTTTGAAGAGAAAACGATCCAACGAAAAGAAATTTATCATGGAGCGATCATTGATGTCGCTGTGGATGATGTTCGCTTACCAGATGGAAATATCGGGAAGCGTGAATTAGTCTTTCACCCCGGTGGTGTAGGAATCATTGCTTTTGATGAAAAGGATCGTCTACTATTAGTCAAACAATTCCGCAAACCTTTAGAGAAAGTGATCCTCGAAATACCAGCTGGTAAAATTGATCCAGGAGAAAAACAAGCGCCTGAGATCACTGCTGCTAGAGAATTAGAAGAAGAAACTGGGTACCGCGCAGAGCGTTTGGATCATTTGACTTCTATGTATTTGTCACCAGGATTTGCGAATGAACTCCTGCATATCTATCATGCAGTAAATATCGAAAAAGTGGAACAGCCTCTCGCACAAGATGAGGACGAAGTATTGGAACTTTATGCGTTGACTTTAGCAGAAGCAAAACAAGCGATGTCAGATCAAGTCATTTGCGATGCAAAAACGATTTATGCGATTCAATACTGGGAATCAATGAACAAAGGAAAGTAGAGGGATCGATTGATGGTCAAAGGACCGCTAGTCACACGTAGCGAAATCCGTAAACGACAGCAAGAACAAGCACAAGAATCATTAAAAAAACAAAGAAAAGCGGAAGCTACGTACAAACAAGAAGAAAAAAAGATCGCGAGTTTTTATCGTAAAGAACAAAAGAAAAATAAGCCAATCACGAAAACAAGAGCAGGCGAACGAGAAAAAACACGTAAATGGAATGCTGTTTTGATGAAAGGCTTGGTTATAGTCATTTTATTGTTAGCCATCGTTTTTCTGGCAGTTGCATTTATATAGAAAGAAGGAACAACTAAATGAAAATTGGAATCATCGGAGCAATGGAAGAAGAAGTAAAAATTTTAAGAGAGCAACTAGGACAACCCTTATCATGGGAAAGAGCAGGCGCTCTGTTTATCTCAGGCTCATTAGGCAACCATGAAGTCATCGTTGTACGTTCAGGTATCGGGAAAGTCTTAGCATCGATCACAACAAGCTTATTGATCCAACAATATGGTGTAAACATGGTCATCAATACAGGATCAGCTGGTGGCATTGGTGAAGGTCTACGTGTAGGGGATGTAGTGATCTCTGACAAAGTTGCCTATTTTGATGCAGATGTTACAGGGTTCGGTTACAAGCCAGGACAATTACCAGGTATGCCTCTTTATTATGAAGCAAGCACGTATTTACGTTCAGAAATGAAAAGAGCCGCAGAAGCAACCAACTTGAATGTAAAAGAAGGCTTGATCGTCACAGGAGATACATTTGTTGATTCGCCAGTCAAAGTCCAAGAGATCTTAGGCAATTTCCCTGAAGCACTTGCTTGTGAGATGGAAGGGGCTGCAGTCGGTCAAACGGCACAACAATTCAATATTCCTTTCTTGATCGTGCGAGCAATGAGTGATACTGCGGACCATTCAGCGACACAAAGCTTTGACGAATTCATCGAAGAAGCAGGGAAACGTTCAGCTGAAATGGTGATTGAATTTGTCAAACATCTTGTATAAGGAGTGAACCGAATGAAAGCATTGATTTCGATTGATTACACCTATGATTTTGTGGCAGACGATGGGAAATTGACGACTGGAAAGAGCGGTCAGGCAATTGAACCAGCTTTAACGAAGTATACAAAAAAGTTTATTGATGAGAAAGAATTTGTCGTATTTGCGATCGATGCACATGATCCCGAAGATGCTTTTCATCCGGAAAACCAATTGTTTCCACCACATAATGTAGTCGGAACGAGTGGCCGCGATCTGTATGGTTCATTGCAAGAGATTTATGCGGAACATCAAACACAAGCCAATGTTTATTGGATCGATAAACGTCACTATTCTGCATTCAGTGGAACAGATCTTGACATTCGTTTACGGGAACGTGGGATTACAGAGATTTATTTGACAGGTGTTTGTACAGATATCTGTGTCTTGCATACAGCAGTCGATGCCTATAACCTAGGCTATCAATTATTTATTTACGAAGATGCAGTTGCCAGCTTTGATCCAATCGGACATGACTGGGCATTGAAACATTTTCAAACAGCCCTTGGTGCGGAGATCATTAAGGGATAAAAAGAGTGAATAAAGTGGATAAAGGCGTTTATATCGTACTTTATCCACTATTTCTATTGGTCATTAACTGAAACAAAGAGAAATAGATACATACAAATTGATCAATGTGGTGTGCATAAAGTCGTTTCTACGTGAAGGGAAGGAATCGGTATGAGAAAAGGGAAAGCAAATTTGGGTTTTTTAGGTTTACTGGGAATTTTAGGGTTTTTAGGATATTTGCCAAATCTCTCAGGGTTATTTTCGCTCTTTGCATTATTTTCTTTGTTTGGCTTTTTTTTGGATAACAAAAAATGGGGAAGGTTTGAAAGATTTTTTTACGAAAGAAAGAGTTTTAACCAGAAGTATCTTACTGAAAATTATAATTTTTTCACTGTTATTAGCATATATTCTAACTATAAAACTGGGAGAGTTACAAGCGTTCGTCACTATATTTATTAGTATGTTTTTTTCTCTGTTAATTGTTTTAAATTCATATCTGAGCAGAGACTAGTAGGAGTAGTGTCTGCTGATCGGTGAAGAAAGTGTAAAATCATACATAAATTCAAATTAAAAATATCAAAAAGAAATATGAAATAAGCTGAAAAAGGCTCTTCGACAAGTAGTGTTTCTATTTCTACCATTAAGGGGAGTAGAAATGAATCTGGCGACTGAACCCGTCAGCAGTACTTGCAAGTTTGGTAGTAGGTTGTGATTAAGAATATTCCTTTGAATACCATAAGTTAAATAATTGTTATTTGCGAAACTTTTAGAGTATTAATGATAATAAAAGCCAGCTTTGAAATATACTAATCTTGTAGTAGAAATAGATTTGTTTGCATTCTTTACTGCTCTCTCATTTGGGGAAGTAGTTTCTTTTTGAGGTATTTTTGGAATAACTACAAAAGGTTTTAGTACTGAAGATGCTATTGCTAGAGGATTGGACACAAGTGGAAATGGTTGGATTGGATGATAGGTTGGTGAACCAAGCAATGTTTCACAGACTGTTTATTACGTAAGGTACATGAAATAAAACAATGTAAGTAAGGTGAAATAATGAAAAAACTGGATTCCCGATATATCGTGGGTGTATTTCTTTTATTGTTTGTTTTAAGAGGAATCTTAGAATTTATTTGGAAAGGAAATTATTCATTTACTCTCGATGAAATTTATTTTAGAGTCCCGATTGTTGTTGGTGTTGTGATTGGATTGGATTGGTACCAATTCATAAAGGCTGGGGTACATTTAAATCTCTTTTTTTCATCTTTTTGAGTGATTATTTACTGAAAAAATCATTTGATCTTTTAGGATTAGAAAAAATAACTTTTACACTAGTACCTTATCTTATTATCTTAGGAGTCCTTTTAATTATTTTTTTTTTGCTAGATTGATTATAAAAAACAAAAAAGGGGTTTCCCTACACTAAAAGAAGATCAGATAAAAAGGGGTTGTGACAGAAGTGTTCAGCCTTATTTTCGAAGAGGTTAATTCTGTTCCTACCCTTAGGTGGTGGAAGGGTACTAATGTATCACTCCTTTTTTGGTGTTTATTTATTAATGAGGAATGGAAGAATATAACAAATAAGAAGAATCGGTAATTTTCCATTATTTTCAGATTCAGACTTCTGTTTGTGGTTGATAGGAGAAGTGAGTGCAAGTTTCTAAGCTCACTTCAGCTGATTAAGTAGGAGATTATCTATAAAAATGAGCTAAATATAACAGAGCTTTTTTCGATTGGAGAAATGCACAAACTTTTGAAAATAGAGGTGGGTGGAAAAAACCAGGAAACCCACCTGAAAAACTGAACACCGCTGAAAGTCAGTTAAGTCAAATTGTGGGAGTAACCACCACTCGAGAATCAGAGTCAAAGATTGGTATAGAGATAAAATGAAAAAAGACTGTTTATCGAAGAAATCACTGTAAATAATATGATATAATTTTGAGGTAGAGAAGTGAAAAGATGGTGGCTAATCTCTTGAAAAAGGGGTGATGCCTATGGTTCATAGCTTTATCCCTAGAAGGGGGTAGGCAAGTGTCAAGTTTTGAAGCAATGCAACTGATGATCGCTTTTGCGACATTATTTTTGCTGATTATTGCCCATAAAGACCAAAAAAAGTAACCATCTAATCCACTTTGGCGAGTAATTAGATGATTAGAATATCAAACTAATAAAAGCTGCCGTCTTTTTAACGGTTCTACAAATGAGCTATGTTAGCGCATAGCTCATTTTGTTAATCATAGTATAGCAAAATAATTTTACCCTTGCAAATATGAAATAGACAAGTGTCGATTTTTTGAAGCAATGCAACTGATGATCGCTTTCGCAATGTTAGTTTTGCTGATTATTAACTATAAGACGTTAATACAATGAAATATAACTTTAAAAATAAGAGTATAAAGCAAACATTTTGGTGTGTCTGCTCTATACTCTTTTGACTTGTTATTTAACTAAGGTTAGCTTTTGGAACATCGTTTATTTGAATTTAAATCAGAAACAAAAATGAATTTGCAAATGAATTTATTTTTTTGCCCCATACGCCTAGTTTGTTAGGGAATTATTTACCAAATATGCACACGTTCTTCAGGTGCTAGATACATCGGATCTTCTTCAGTGATCGCAAATGTTTCATAAAACTCTGCTAAGTTTTGTGGCTGGATATTCGCCCGAAGTTTCGCAGGTGCATGAACATCGATTTGTAAAAGTAATTGTTGGTATTCTTTTTTCGCTTTTGTACGCCAGATTGTCGCCCAATTCATGAAGAAATCGGCTGCTGAATAATCGTCTTCTGTCATTGCAGCTTCTAGTGCGCAACTTAATCCGCCAGCATCTGCAATATTTTCAGAAACGGTTAGTTTTCCATTGACTGTGCCATCAGCAAAAGGTACACCGTCAAACTGTTCGATCATGGCTTGCGCTTTTTCTTGGAAATGAGCGAAGTCTTCTTCTGTCCACCAGTTATTCAAGTTACCGAACTCATCAAATTTCGCCCCGTTGTTGTCAAACGCATGGGAAATCTCATGGGCAATGACTGCACCGATTCCGCCGAAGTTTGCCGAGCTAGATTGTTCCAAACTATAAAATGGTGCTTGTAAAATCGCAGCTGGGAAAACGATCACGTTTCGGAATGGATGATAGTACGCATTGACTGTATCCGCGCTCATTTCCCATTCATCACGATCAACAGGCTTGTTCCATTTACTGAAACGGTCTTTTAGGGTTAGATGACTAAAGTTCAACGCATTTGAAAGCAAGGTTCCACCTTCATTTGCGGGAACTGTTTGGAACGCATCGAACAAGGCAGGGATTTTATCAGGGTAACCGACTTGGATGCCTAATTTGTTCAATTTCACAATTGCTTTTTCTCGTGTCGCATCACTTAACCATTCATTCGTTTCGAGTCGTTTTTGGTAAACATTGATCATTTTCTTGACCATTTTTTCGACATCTTTTTTCGCTGCTTCGCCAAAATACTTGTTACCGTAGTAATCGCCCAACACATGATCAAACTGTCCAGAAGCAAGGTAGTAAGCTGCTTTCTTTTGTGGCATTGCTTCATCGGTTCCTGATAAAGTCCGAGAGAAGATCCCACTGACTTGACGGAAATCTTCAGATAGATAACTGCTTAGTGAACGCACCGTTTTTACGATCATCCAGCTTTTAAGTAGTCGGAAATGTGGTGTCGTCAAAAGTTCAGCTAAATGTTCAAAGTAGACAGGGTCAGTAACGATCACTTGGTCTGGACGTGTGCCGATCAAGCCAGTAGTCAAGGTAGTTAAGTCAAGAGCATCGGTATATGCCGTAAATTCATTAAAGGCACGTGGATTGTACATTTGGCTATAATCTGCATTTTCTTCCGCGCTTTTAACATGGGGCGCAATCAATTTATCGAATTGGATCGCTTGTTCGACGATTGCTTCTGCCTGACTTCTTTCTCTGCCTGTCATTTCTAAAAGTTGGACCATCATATCAAAAAAGACGGACAATAATTGAGCACCATTTAGATGTTCTGCTTCATAATAAGTTTTATCTGGTAAAAATAAAGAGGGTGGTGAAGCGAAAAAGGCATTGACTTGCGCATTTTTCATATCTGCATCCACATCTAAGACAACAGGCAACGGTAAGCTGTCCAATGTCCATTCGGGAAATTGCTGATTTAATTCGTCAAAGGAAGTGAGTTGCTCGATCCTTTCGAGGATTGGTTGTAAAGGTGTAGCACCTAATTGATCTCTATATTCATAATCATTTGCTAGTTGATAATATGCAAGGAAGTGACGCATTTTATCAGATGTAACTTTTGTTGGATCAGCTAACATCTCATCTGTATCTCGCATCATTAGTTGATCAATGCCATCAACTAAATCCTGAAACCCACCAGTTGCTGGCTTATCGGCAGGAATTGTTGCTGTTTTTAACCATTCTTCATTTACTGCTTCAAAAAAATCTTGTTTCAAACGTTCTTGGTTCATTGAATCATCGCTCCTTTTTAGTTCCGTGTGCCCATTATCTAACAAAAAAGCAGAATAAACAAATGGAATGTAAAATCTATTTCAAAGCGACAAATTTTGTAATCGGTTTCTTTTGTAAGCAAGCTCTAAAAATCATTTTACATACGAATCAGGAAAAATGTTCAAAACGCGCAATCAACCATTAGTCGATCTGATTTATTTTTTTAGGACTATCCCTTATAATGTAGGTGGAGGTGATTGATTCTGAATAAAGTAAGTGGGAAATGGCAAGAAATCACGCTCGATGGCAAAACAGAGCGAATCAGTGAGTTTCGTCTGCTAAAGAGAAGACGGGAGAACGAATACTATTTAGCAGTGATTTTTGAAAATGAGAGTTATTTGATCGTTGATCCTCATGGAAAACCAGTCGAATTTATTACAGCGGTAAACGCCTATTCAACAAGCATTGCAACATCCACTATGTGGCAAGAAGCCAGTATAAATGCAGAAGGAATTGACGATGAGCTGATCGATAAACTTCTGGCAAAGTGGGCGCAACAAGCGCCAACGACTTATTTAGTTGATTGTTGGGTAGGCTTGCCAGAGCAACGTTTCTTGACTTATAAAAAGTGGCGAACAACGTCTGGTTATCTTTGTGGCACTTATGCGGCAGCAGTGTTACTTGCCTACTATCAAGATTATCGTATGCCGAATCTGATTCCTTCAGATATTCGCCGAAAAGATTCCCGCGATGCGAAAGAATTGATCCAAAAACTGCGTAAAACGATCCAACCTTTAGGCTTGCCCACTGTACCTATCCAAGTAAGTACAGGGATCTCAGCCTTTTTTAGAACACAACAACAACCGATTTATGCCAGAAGTACAGTAGTCGGTTCTTGGCAACGAGCAACAAAGCGGATTCGCGAAGGAAAACCTGTGATGATCGGTATTTTAAGATTGCTAGGCAGTACCTACGGCAATCATTGGGTCACTGCTTATGCTTACTATGAATCAGCTTCTGGTGAGCGTTATTATAAAGTCCATGATAATTGGGGAAACACAAATAAAGTGATTCCTGCAAGTTGGGGAAATGGAACAGTCTCACTTCCTTGATTATTTTCAGAAAATACCAGAAATACGGAACGAAATATGTTAAACTATCGAAGAATAGAGAAGTTTGGGAGGATGTCATGAGTAAAAAGTATCAGGACGACACGTTGAAAATCTTTAGTTTGAATGGGAATCGACCGTTAGCAGAAAAAATCGCCAAAGTATTTGGAACAGAGTTAGGGAAAAGTGTAGTCAAACAATTTAGTGATGGAGAAATTTCAATCAACATTGAAGAAAGTATCCGTGGCGACCATGTCTACATCGTTCAATCGACGAATGCACCAGTCAATGATTACTACATGGAATTATTGATCATGATCGATGCGATGAAACGTGCAAGTGCCAAAACGATCAATGTGGTGTTGCCTTATTATGGTTATGCGAGACAAGACCGTACAGCGAAGCCCCATGAACCAATTACAGCAAAATTGATTGCGAACATGCTTGAAGAAGCAGGAGCGACTCGTGTATTGACCTTAGATCTGCATACGGTGCAAGTACAAGGATTCTTTGATATTCCAGTAGATAACTTATTTACAATGCCATTATTTGCGCATTATTACCGTGAACTTGGTCTGGTCGGCGATGACATTGTCGTTGTTTCACCAAAGAACAGTGGTGTCCAACGCGCGCGTAGCTTATCAGAGTACTTGAATAGTACGTTAGCGATCGTTGATCATGCGGACGAAGAAGTCGAAGGGACAGCAGCAAGTTACGTGATCGGGAATGTTCAAGGAAAAACGTGTATCCTGGTTGATGATATTTTAAATACTGGATTGACATTCGCTCGAGCAGCCAAAGTCTTGAAAGAAAATGGCGCCAAAGATATCTATGTTTGTGCTTCCCATGGCTTGTTGTCAGAGCCTGCAAAAGAGATCTTGGACGAAGCACCAATCAAAGATATCTGTATCACTGATTCTGTGTATACACCAGAAGACCGTCACCCAGAAAAATTGACGATCGTCACTTGTTCAAACTTGATGGGTGAAGCCGTCAAGCGTATCCATGAAAACACGCCAATGAGCCCACTGTTCCGTTTGGAAGAGAAGAGCTTTAGATAAAAATGAAACACCATAAAATGACGGAATTTAGGTCATTTTATGGTGTTTTTTGCTAGGAACTTGGACATATCTACTAAAAAATCCTCTTTTTGCCTAAGTTTATTTTTGGTAACTGGCTATTTCTATGCTAGAATGTGCCTAGTTCTATTTGAAAGGGATGAATACATTGGGCAATATTTATTTAGATCATGCAGCGACGACGCCGATGCATCCGTTGGTAATCAAAGAAATGATGGATATCATGGAAGGGACATTTGGCAATCCTTCGAGCATTCATGAATTTGGTCGGATGGCTCATGAAAAATTAGAAAATGCTAGACAAATCGTGGCAGATAGTTTGCACGCCCGCCCGCATGAGATTATTTTTAACAGTGGCGGAACGGAAGGTGATAATACTGCGATTCTTGAAACAGCATTCTCACGTCAAAATGAAGGGAAACATCTAATCACTACAGTTATTGAACATCCAGCAGTCTTGAATACGATGAAGTATCTTGAAAACAAGGGTTTTGAGGTTACATATCTACCAGTTGACCAAAAAGGAAATATCTCGATCGCTGACTTCCGCTCGGCTTTAAGAGAAGACACGATTCTAGTCTCGATCATGTACGGGAACAATGAAATCGGTAATTTATTACCAATCAAAGAAATCGGTGAAATTTTACGAGAACATCCAGCCTATTTCCATACGGATGCTGTTCAAGCTTATGGTAATCAAACGATTCATCCTCAAGAGTTAGGAATCGATCTTTTGAGCATATCTGGTCATAAAATCAATGGACCGAAAGGAATCGGTTTTTTATATAAAAGAGATGGCGTAAATATCCCACCTTTGCTTTTAGGGGGAGAACAAGAAGAAAAACGCCGTGCCGGTACAGAAAACTTAGCGGGGATCTGTGGATTAGCGAAAGCGGTAGAAATATTAACACTTGAAGAAAGAGAAGCACGTAATAAAAAATACTTGGACTTCCAACAACTAATTTTAGATAAATTGACAGAAAATGAGATTGAATATGCAATCAATGGGGATTTGACGAATAAATTACCTCATGTACTGAATTTACGTATTCCAGGGATCGTCAACGATCTATTGTTGATGAAATTGGATCTACAAGGCTTTGCGATCTCGATCGGTTCGGCATGTACTGCTGGAAATATCGAACCTTCTCATGTACTAGAAGCCATGTATGGAAAAGGAACACCATTCTTGAAAGAATCCATCCGCATCAGTTTTGGCTATGGGAATACAGAAGAAGAAGTCCAACGATTTGCTGATGGTTTAGTCAAAGCAATCTAAGCGCTAAAAAACCTAGTAAAACGAGTTAGAAACTTTTATAATAAAGAGGAAACTAAACTTACTGAGGTGAAAAAGATGGCATTTGAACAAACAGCGTCCGTACTCGGTTCTCCAGTTAGCTACCGTTTACATCCAGATGCAAAAAGATACACATTACGCGACAATGGCTTTACAGAAACAAATGGCGGGAACTATCAATTGATACGTCCGCTTGATGCAACACCACAAAGCAAAGAAGGTTTTAAATTAAAAATCACGGTTGCAAAAGACATCAAGACAATGAAGATGTCGATCACGACAGCCAATGGCTTGCGTGCAGTCGATATTTTTAAAGATCCAAAGCAAAAAATGAGTCAAGATAAGTTTTATTTCTTGATGGATAGCATGATCAGTCGTGGACTATTTGAAAAAGTAGAAGGCTAAGTACTCATGTGAAACAATAAAGAAAAACAAAAAAGTACCTAAACACTAGAAAAACAAGTGCATGTATCGTCTTCATGTGACAGCGAGCATGCGTAACTGTCCTTCCTAGCGCTTGGGTACTTTTTTATTTATCGGTCAATGATCATTCAACTTTTGACCATTCATCTAATGTTTTTCCTTGGGCATCTTTTAGTTCTAACCAACTATTTGTTCCGCCATAATACAGTAATAGGCTAGCTTCATTCACACTTTTGACGATGATGTCCTCCACAACTTTCCCATCTTTGATCTGCTCTTGGTAGTCAGCCCGCATCTTATCTCCATATTTCGCGGCATAACTAACCGAACCATCTTTATTCAAAGGGGCATCAAGTAATAACGTAGCGCCAGCTTTGATCAACATCTCATTGCGACTGATCCAGTAAAGTGTTGCCTTGCTACCACGAAATTCCACAGTAAAAGGAATCTCGCTGATTTGTTTCGTCCACCGATGACGCGCTTTGGCAGGTTTCTTTTTCGTTGCAGCAAGCGGAGCAAATCCGTAGCCAAACGTTGATAACACAGTCATTACTTTTTCGATCGTCGGGGCTAATTTTTTGGTTGCTTCAACTGGGATTTTTTCTTTGAAATCTTTGTCTTTTTCTAATGTTAGACCAGCTTCGGTGGCTTGATTATTCATTAGATACATAAAATAATCTGCTTCAAGATCCCATGGTAAATGGATAGTGATGACTTGGTCAAAGGATTTTGGGCGGATCTTTGTACCAATTGCCAGACACTTTTTGTCTAAGTAATAAAGATAAAAGGAATTTTCTATTTCTTTTACTGGCTTTGAACAAATAGAGAGTTGGATTTGTTCTTCCTCTAATTGGATCTGTGTTTCAGAAGCAGTGATCGTTGTGTGAAAACTAACCTTAGTCATAGGTGTATCCTCCCGTTTTTTTCTACAGTGTACCATGTTTTTCAAGCAATAATAAAATAATCATAATTATAAAAAAATATAAGACAAATGAATGGTAAAATACAGAAAGAATACAAAATTAGGAGGCGTTATGCAGAAATACTGGAAAAAGAATATTAATTTATTTTTGATGGGACAATTTTTATCAGGAATCACAAGTATGGTTGTTCAATATGCTATTATTTGGTATTTGACGCAAGAAACAGGTTCTGCGACTATTTTAAGTTTTGCCACATTATTAGGAATGCTGCCGATGGTTCTATTAAGTCCATTTGTTGGGCCACTGATCGATCGCTGGGATAAGAAAAAATTATTGATTTATACGGATATCATTGTTGCGATCTTTGCACTTATTTTATCCATTGTAGGAACAGTGATGTCGACCTTTCCGCTCTGGTTAGTGTTTGTCTCTTTATTTATTCGTTCGGTCGCACAGACATTCCAAATGCCGACGATCCAATCAATTTTACCAACAATGGTTCCAGAAGAAGAATTAACAAGGATCAATGGGCGATTGGGTATGGTGCAATCAGCGAATTATATCGTTGCTCCTGGATTAGGTGCTTTTTTATTTGCTGCGGTACCAATGAATGCTTTGATTCTTTTGGATGTATTAGGTGCCATTCTTGGTGTAGGATTGTTGATTCTTGTGGTAATTCCCAAGATGGACATCCAAGGAGAAACGGTTCATTTGTTAGCGGATACTAAATTTGGAGTAAAGAAACTATATGAGAAGCAAGGGTTATGGCATATCATGCTCAATGGGGCAGTTTTCATGCTGTTGTTCATGCCTGCCGCAAGCTTATATCCACTGATGACCATGGGTTATTTTAATGGCACAGTTGGACAAGCGGGATTGATCGAAGTCATTTACGCCGTTGGGATGTTAGTCGGAGGCGCAGTCATTGGTTTTTCTGGTCATTTTAAGAATCGAATGCAGCTAGTGATCATCTCTTATATCGTTTTAGGGGTATCCGTCACAGCAAGTGGTTTATTGCCAGCAACCTCACAAGGATTTATTTACTTTGTTCTGTTGAATGCCATTGCCGGTTTGGCTACGCCTTACTACAATACATTAGTCATGGCGATGATCCAACAAAGTTTTGAGCCAAGCATTTTAGGAAGGGTGTTGGGTGTGTTCAATTCACTGATGTCTCTGTCTGGTCCAATCGGTTTGATCTTTGCTGGACCACTAGCAGATGCTCTTGGCGTGGAGAAATTGTTTGTGATTGCTGGTGTCGGTACATTACTTTGCGCAATTGCACTGTACCTGGTTCCTTCAGCCAGAAACTACGATTTAGAATTACAAAGTAAACATAGCTAAGACAAAGCAATAAATTTCTTTTTTAAAGATAGGCATTGATTGCCTATTTTTTTGTTTTCACATACGATATTTATAAAGGAGAGTGAGCTTAGATGAATTATTTTATCAGTGATATGCATTTTTTCCATGAACGGTTGCTCGGTAATAGTGATTTTTCGCCACGACCATTTAAAAATATTGCCCACATGCACCATCAATTAATCACTAGTTGGAATGCAGTCGTAAAGGAATCCGACCATGTTTATCATCTAGGGGACCTCGCGATGCACCCTAAGTATGAAAAAGGTAGCGCAGAAATTCTTTCCTTAGTCAAAGAACTGAATGGCACGATCCACTTTATCAAAGGGAATCATGACAGTCGGGCCTTTTTCAACTACTTGGAACAACATGATCCGTGGAAAAAGGAAGGAAAGCAAAAGTTTCACTTTTATGATGTAGGTGTCATCATAAAATTCAATCACCAACAATACTATTTGACCCATTATCCATTGTTGCTCGGAGGCAATGATAAAATACGCAATCTTCATGGACATATCCATCACTACAGCGTACCCATCGGCAACGACGTCAATGTAGGCGTAGATGCTCCAGAGCGAGAATTATTAAAAACAAAACACCCGTTTGGCACGCCACTTTCGGAAGCAGAGATTGAAGAAATCTATGAAGCAAAGTTTCAAGAGCTACAAAAAATTCAACGCTAAACATCGCTCGATAATTTTAAACCGTTAGTTATTTTTAAATTATTCTTAATTAAAGAATAGTTTAGATAATAAGCGGTTTTTGTTTAAATTTAAATCCATTTTTTACCTAAATTTTAAGTTATTATAAATCCATATCAAATAGAGAGGTGATGACATATGATCAAAAAATTGAGTGTAAGTTTAGCTTCAGTTGGCCTATTCAGTGCATTTGCTTTTGGTGCTGTTCCTACCTTTGCTGACACATCGCAAGGAACAGAACAAGTCGGTGAAGAAGTAGAAACAAAAGAAGAACTATTAAAAATGTTGCAAGAAGAATACGGCACAGAAGACAGATTTTATCTTGAATTTGAGGATGATGAATACAAAGAAGAAATCAATCCAGTAACTGGAATGGCTAGAACCACTAATAAAAAAACAGGGGAAACGGAAGAATATGAAGCATTCGGGGAATTTGAATTATTTACAAAAGAAGAATTTCTAAAATCACTACAAGAAGAATACGGGACAGAGGACAAATTCTTTTTAGAGTATGAAGATGATCAAACGAAAGAAGAAATCAATCCGATTACTGGAATGGCTCGAATAACAGATAAGGAAAAGGGGACGATTGAAGAGTACGATGCGTTCAAAGCACTTGAAACAGTCACAAATGACAAACTGCTTCAAACATTGCAAGAAGAATATGGTACAGAAAATCGGTTTTATCTAGTCTATGAAGATGAAGAGATCAAAGAAGAGATTAATCCTGTAACAGGAATGAGTCGCTTTTCTGATGAGGTTACCTATGTTTCCAACGCATATGCGGTTTTAAGGTGTGAGACAAAAGGAAATGTTACTTTTGTCTCACACCTGTTTTATTTTCGACATTCATCTAGATACTAGGTGGAAAAAGTGTAGAGTTCATTTGTTCAATCCTTGTTAACAACTTTATAGATTCATCAGACATAAAATCCAAGGAGCTATTGAAAGTTTAAATAATACAATTGACGAGTTTTCCTTGATTATTCAATCCTTTACCAACAGTGGCTGTCCCATCATTCAAACGTTTAAGATCATTCGTGATATTTGTTGAGTAGACGATAAGGACCTCTTCTTTTGTATATTGATTCAACCAGTCGATCGCGTAATCCACAGATTGGTTGACGCCGATATGATAGTAATAATTTTGGTAAATCGTTTTGGCTTCATCGGTCATTGTAAAATCATGGTTCAGTCCATACCCGTTTCTCTGAGAAGCAGGCGTAGTGAAAGAGCCATGGAATCGTAGATAAGTAGCGGAACGATAGGTACCATTTTCTAGCTTGATCAAGGCATGGAAGTTATTAAAGAAGTAATACCAAGTCGGACGGTTCTTCGTGTAGGATACATCATAATTCAATGGATTCGGATAGGCCAGATCATAATTTTCATAGACACTTAAATTCTCCGTGTAATCAAATTTTCTTTGAGTAAATGCTGGAGGAGTATGTACTACTTGACTAACTAAATAGCCATATGAAGGATGTGCTTTTTGATCGATTTTTGAATAAGTCGGATTATAGCGTAAGTGATTACTATCCGTCGTGATATCTTTTGAGTAAACAATATCAAAGCTACACTGAGTATAGCGATTGATCCAATTCATCACGTAATTTGGGATATCCGCAAGTTCAATACCATTAGGTACAACAGGGATATTTTTATCTGCGTATTTTTGCTTCGCTTCATCAGTCAAAGCGAAATTGGTGAATAAATCTAATTGTGCAACAACATTTCCACTGGCGTTCCGACCGAGTGTAAGTGATTTGTTGGTGTAGGGACGTTGGTTGTTTTGGTCGATGGCTAAGAAATGATAGTCGTTTTCAAGGTAATAAAGGTTAGAGTTTCTACTGAAAATAAAGTCTTCACCTTCCATTGGGGAACCTCCCCCCGCCCAAGTGATATTCTTTGTATAATCATTGTATTCAGGGAACGAAGGACTGATTTTTTCCAGTTTATCGGAGCGCCAGATATCGTTAGGTGTAATCGTTGGCGATTCGAATAGGTCATCTTTTGACTCGATGTCGATTCCTTGGAAATTTGGGTCATCTCCAGGCGTCAGGTCATCAATGTTGCCATCAGGTGTAGCGTTCATGTAAGCAGCCCATACAAGCATGGAACAGTACCAACTTTGTCTGCTAAAAGTACGATCCCGATGTCCGATTATATCTAATGCAGAATATTTTTTTCCTAATTGACTTTTCATAAATAAAACAGCAGCTTGTTTTTGTAAAACAGTTGCTTCAGGGACTCTTAAGATAGAGGCATTGGTATAATCAAAACGCTCGTCATCTAATACGCCGTAGACAACGCCATCACTTTTGGCGCCGAAGTTTCCTTTTGTCGCTTCAATTGTTCGAATATATGTAAAGGTTTCTTCTTTTCCGTTGATCATATGAGTTTCTTCAACAATATCATCGACAATCATGACATGATGCAGATATCTGATGACCATATCAGCTCTGTTTACCTCAAAAATAACATCTCCAGGCTGGACCGTATTTAACAAGTCATAAGTACCATATTCCGGCTTCTTTTCAAAAGTAATATTATCTAAAGAATTGCCAATATTGAAAGACCATAGTGGTGGGATTTTCGCTAACCATTCTGCTTCCTCGGTTAAATACGTGTCATTGACGGAATGTGCATATTCTTTTAATTGATCCTCATCTAAATAAGGTGTCTGGTTGTAGTAACCAGCTGAAAATTCCTCAAATGTCTGCTCGAAGGAAGCGTATTCATTTTTGAAAAATTCATAATAATCCTCTAAAGACTGATAAGAGTCCGCTTCGGCATGTACCTGCATATTTGAGAATTGAAGTGAAACGATTAATAAAAAAGTTGTGAAAAAAAGTTTGAGCTTCATGATATTTCCTCCTTAATTTTATGATAAAATAATAACATACAAATATTTATAAAAGCACCTATTTTTTTGATTTTATATGTTTTTTTATATGAATTTATGGAAAAGCTTTTATCTAATTATGTTTATCATTAAAAGTTAATGTGAAGGATTTTCCATTATTTCTCTGCAAGTTAATTAATTTATTTTAAAGTTATTTTAACTTTTATTTTAAATAACGATTTATTGGTTTTTGATTGTTAGATGTATAATTTTTCTATTAATCCAAAAATAGCTTTGATTATTTTAAATGAAGCGAAGAAAGGAGTAGCTTATGAATGGGTACAAAATCGGCTTGTGTACGTCAATGTCCTTATCTATTCTGTGTATTATTGGTTCGCTGATTGATGGACGTGGACTAATTGGATTATTGTTAGTTTTTTTAACAATTATTCCAGGATTTTTTGGGATCTATTTTACAACTAAAATCACTATGGATAAGCTTCTGAAATCTTTTTTTTTCATCGTAAATTATTTATTCGCAACGCATCTTCATATCAGATATTTCATCCAGTTTTTAACGAGGGTTCTATAGGTTGTAAGAGATCAACGAATAAAAATCAGCTGAATCAGCGAATAGCGTTACCTAAAATTTTTAGAAGAAAGGAAGATTAGATGAACGGTTATAAAATCGGGTTAATTGTTTCTATGATTTTATCGATCTTATGTTTATTGGGAATACTCATAGATTATAGAGGGTATGTTGGTTTTATTTTGTCATTTGTAATCATAATTCCTGGCTTTTTGGGAATTTATTTTACTACAAAAACTACCATGAAAAAGTACTTAGAGTGGACTCTGTTAGTCGTGAATTATTTATTTGCGACTACGCTTAGTGGTTGGTATTTTATTCATGCTATTTTACATTTATACAAGTAATGTATGATACATATCAAAAAATGGAAAAAGGAGGAAATATAATGACCCAAAATAAAAAGTATTTAATTCTATCATTTGTCTTTTTAGGTCTGTCATGTCTGCTTGCTAGGCATTATTTTTTACCCTATATGCAATATCCTCTTATATATAGAAGAATCATTATTATCGGCTGTTGGATACTAAGCGGATTTAGTTTATTTTTTTGTCGAGGAATCAGGAATAAACTTCTGAAAGTGATTGTCATTGGCATCAACATTTTCTGTATCTATGGTTGGTGGATTTTTTATTGATTGTTAAGTTCTATCAAGTAAACTGGGCATCCGAACAACAATAACTTAAATGAAATTATGAGAGGAGATAGTTATGGACGGTTATAAAACCGGTTTAGTTGTTTCTATGATTTTATCGATCTTATGTTTAGTGGGAATAATCATAGATTATAGAGGGTATGTTGGTTTTATTTTGTCATTTGTAGTCATAATTCCTGGCTTTTTGGGAATTTATTTTACTACAAAAACTACCATGAAAAAGTACATAGAGTGGACTCTGTTAGTCGTGAATTATTTATTTGCGACTACGCTCATCGGATGGGACGTTGTCCATGTTTTCTTACGATTTTTTTATAAATAAAAAGGACCAGACGTATCAATAAAGATATTGAAAGCAGGAGAAAAAAATGATTCAAAATAAAAAATACTGGATTTTGTCGTTTGTATTATTGATACTTTCATGTCTACTTGCTAGACATTATTTTTTATCCTATAGACTATATCCACTTGTATATCAAAGGATTATTGTCTACGGTTGTTGGATACTAAGCGGATTTAGTTTATTTTTTTGTCGGGCGATCAGTAATAAATTTCTGAAACGTATTGTCATTAGCATCAACATTTTCTGTATTTATGGTTGGTGGTTTATATATGATTTTTGAAAATACAGATATTCATAAATTTAAAAGGAGAATAAGATGACGAATAACCAATTCAGATTATCTATAGCAATGTTTTTTTCGATGAGTTGCTTTGTTGGAGGAATCATTTCCGGAGAGAGTGCTCTACGGATTATTTTGTTTTTCATGATGACTTTTCCAAGTCTGCTAGGACTTTATTTTTCCACTAAAGCGGAACTTCGACAGTATAAATGGTTGCTTATTTCTTTGAATTACTTTTTTGCTACGTATATTGTTATTGGGCAATTCATTGAATGGTTTATTAGAAAGTTTATCCAAATGAGTTAAGACTATTTACGAGGAGGAATAGGAATGTTAACCAAGAAAAATTATTTAGAATTTATTCTTTCAATTGTTTTATTGGCAATCTCTATTCTTTTATTTTTATTCTATGCCTATCCGTATTCTAAATTGCAATATGAAATCAGAATATTCATCATGACGGTTTGTTGGTTATGTAGCACTGCAAGTTTGTTTTTTTCAACGAAAATCACTTATCCATATTTGAAAAGAGGAATCATATTAGTGAATTTTTGTTGTATCTATGGTTGGTTATTTTATTTTGGTTAGTCTATGTGTGCTTGTAAAATAGTAAAAAGGAGCGTATAAATGTCTTTTCCAAAAAAATAAGTCTCGTACAAAAAAATAAGTAGTTCTATTGGTATTATCAATTTTTCTTGTATTTATTACGTGTGTCTTTGCTAGTCCCATCTTGTTTGACTCATTTAAGTATCAACCGCATCTATTTATAGTCACAATTTCGATTTGTTGGGTCATCAATGGAGGGAGTATCGTTTTTGCGTTAGGAATCGCAGATAGATACCTGAAAAGGACGTTGATTACGTTGAATTTTGTGTTTAGCTATGTCTTTTTATCTACGATTTTTCATTTTTCTTTGAATTTTTGAAGCTATTTCTGTTTTTAGTGAGAAATATTGATGTTGATAAGGAGGAGAAAGAAGTATGAAACGTGCATTGAATCTAGTCGTTTTATTTTTGTCAATACTTGCATGTGTCAGTGGTCTGTTTTATATACATATTTATTTAAGTGGAGAAATTGAGGGGATTCTTTTTGCATTAGGTTTAGGTTTTCCGGGTTTGATTGGTTTTTATTGTTCGACAAAAATAAAAAAGACGAAGTTGAAATGGCTACTGCTAGGGCTGAATTACCTTTTCGCTACTTACAGTACCGTCTTGATTATCGTAATTTATTGGTTACAAGTCTTCGGGATAGAGTTTTTTACAAGTTAGTACATTTTATTTTATGTATCAATTGAACAATTTAAAAATTAATAGAAATTATATCTAGTTGTGAGTGGATTTAAGAAAGAAGGAGTCACATATGATTATAAAACAGAATAACAAGTACTGGATTTTATCGATCATCTTTTTGTTCGCTTCTTGTTTATTTAGTAGCAGTTATTTTTCATCTTATAGAACTTTGCCTCTTGTATATCAAGGAATCATCGTTATCAGTTGTTGGTTATTGAGTGGATGTAGTTTGTTTTTTTCTACAGGAATCAACAATAAATTTATTAAGTGTATTGTTGTAGGAGCGAATATTTTTTGTATTTATGGTTGGTGGTTTATATTTTGATTTTTGAAACTACAGATATTCATAAAATTAAAAGGAGAATAAGATGACGAATAATCAATTCAGATTATTAATAGCGATGTTTTTTTCGATTTGTTGTTTTGTTGGAGAAATCGTTTATGGAGATAGTCCTCAGAGTGTCTTATTGTTTTTCATTATGACATTTCCTGGATTAGCTGGGTTTTATTATTCGATGAAAGCGAATCTTGGACGATACAAATGGATGATTGTTTCTCTGAATTATTTTTTTGCTACATTTATTATTATTGGACAATTCATTCAATTAATTGTTTTAACTTTGAACAATTAATAGAGTTAAATATTACTTGAAAGGGAGATTGAAATGAAAAGTACATACAAAAGATATTGTTCATTGATTATTTTACTCTTATCGATCAGTGTGATTACGTTCAGTATGGTTCAAGGAGGTCGCTATAGTATTGAATGGCGAGTAATATTGACATCGATTTGTTGGCTACTTAGCAGTATAAGTTTATTTTTTTCAAGGTTCATTGAAAGTAAAGCCTTAAAAAACTTAGTCATTTTTTTTGAACTTTAGTTGTATCTATGGTTGGCTGTTTTCCTTTAGTTAAGACTCTATTTACTGGTGAAATGAACAGTAACTGTACATAGAAAAAAGCACCATAACGCCACAATAAATAAAAGATGAATAGGAGATCACCATGAAATTCCATAAAATAGGATTGGGTCTTTCGATGCTGTTGTCTATCTTATTTATGATCTTATTTATGATAGGGAGCTTTCTATATCGAGAAGAGCCACTTTCAAGTTTTGCATTTATCCTGTACATGGTAATTCCTGGACTTATGGGGATTTATTTTACGAACTGTCTTACGATGAGTAACTATCAGAAAGGATTTCTCTTAGTCGTAAATTATGGATTTGCGACCGCTATGAGTTTGATGCGTGTGATTGAGTTTATTTCTAGTAAGCTATGATCGGTAATCGTTGAAAAAAGGAGTGAGATGAATGATTTCGATTGAACCTAAAAGATTTAAGTTTTTTCCCTACTATTTATGTGCTTGTCAGTTTTTTTGCGATTTTTTATTTTTTACCGTATTTACCATATTTACCATATACTGGCGAGACTAAATTGATGATTTCCACGATTTGCTGGTTCTTGAGTGGGATTAGTTTATTTTTTTCGACAGGAATAAAATTCGGTTGGGTAAAAGTATTGATCATTTTGGTTAACTGGTTCTGTATCTTTGGCTGGTGGTTTTCTACTAGATAAGTATGTTTTAAAAGGAGTGAGTGGAATGTTTGTAAAAAAAAGTATGCCGAATAAATATATTTCGTTCTATCTATTGGCGCTTTGTTTTCTATTAGGAAGTTTAGTTTTTGTTTTCAAATTTTATTGGTTATTTGCAACAGTCCAATATTCTTGGTGGATCATCAGTGGAATCAGTTTGTTTTACTCAACTAGAATCCCCTCAGCATTCTTAAAAAGAGTGCTCATTGGCATTCATCTTGTTTTGATGTACGGTATTGTACTAGGAACTTTATTAGGTTTTGTCAGCTTTGGTAAGGTGGAGTATTTATTGTTCCCTGTTGCGTACGTATTAATTGTGGGCGCGCTTCATGAGTTAGAGAAAAAGAAAGCATTCTTTATCATGGGATTGATCATCCCGATGTCTATTTCTACACTCGCATTTATTTATGCTCATTATTTGATTATTTTTCAAAGTCATTCATTCGAAAGTTATTATTTGATTCCTTTACTGATGTTGATGGTGATCTCTGGCTTGATTGGATTATACGCCGCAACAAAGCTTGAAACTAGCCGGCGAAAATTTTACTTATTGTTTATCAACTATTTGTTTTCTACATATTTCAATGTTGTGCTGTTACTTTTGTTTTTGGTGAATGTAGTAAGAAACTGAATCACGAACAAAACGCCTCTCATAGCAAAGTTTTGGTATCTGAAAAGTACAGAATAGGCCAACTAAAAAACGTCGTTTTTTTAAATTGATTATTTAGGGGTGAAATTTTCAGAAAGATGACGTATAATGTAAAATACTGAAAAGTTGCGACCTTCAACTCGTAGATGTTTCAGAATCTAATTGAAATGATGGTGATACCATGACAGACAACAGCAAAACACGCGTTGTCGTTGGGATGAGTGGCGGTGTTGACTCATCTGTAACAGCACTTTTGTTAAAGGAACAAGGCTATGATGTAATCGGGATCTTTATGAAAAACTGGGATGATACCGATGAAAATGGCGTCTGTACGGCGACGGAAGATTATAAGGATGTAGCGAAAGTCGCTGCCCAAATCGGGATTCCTTATTACTCGGTCAATTTTGAAAAAGAATATTGGGACCGTGTGTTTGAATATTTCTTAGCAGAATATCGTGCAGGACGTACCCCGAACCCAGATGTAATGTGCAATAAGGAAATCAAATTTAAAGCATTCTTAGACTATGCAATGGACTTAGGAGCGGAATATGTTGCTACTGGTCACTATGCGCAAGTCACACGTGATGAAAATGGCGTGTCACATATGTTGCGTGGGGTCGATAATAACAAAGACCAAACGTATTTCCTTAGCCAATTGTCACAAGAACAGTTAGCAAAAACGATGTTTCCGTTAGGCGGTATGGAAAAATCAGAAGTACGTGCGATTGCGGAACGTGCCGGTCTAGCAACGGCGAAGAAAAAAGACTCAACTGGTATCTGTTTTATCGGCGAAAAGAACTTCAAACAATTCTTAAGTAACTATTTACCAGCTAAAAAAGGCAATATGGTGACCCTTGATGGTGAAGTGAAAGGCGTACACGCTGGTTTGATGTACTACACGATCGGACAACGTCAAGGCTTAGGTATCGGCGGCGGTGGCGATTCACAAGAACCTTGGTTCGTGGTGGGGAAAGATCTTGCGACGAATACATTATATGTTGGACAAGGCTTCCACCACCCTGCATTGTATGCAACCAGTTTGGATGCAAGCGAAATCCATTTTACAACGAATGAACCAATGCCAAAAGAATTCAAATGTACAGCGAAATTCCGTTACCGTCAGCAAGATGTACCGGTAACCGTGCGCTTATTAGAAAATAATCGGGCAGAAGTCATCTTCGACGAACCCGTACGCGCAATCACACCAGGACAAGCCGTTGTTTTTTATGACGGAATGGAATGTCTAGGTGGCGGATTGATCGATCATGCGTATCAAGAAACGAAAGTTTTGCAATACGTCTAAGATAGTCTAAAAAAGCCACAGGATTTTTTACGAATCCTGTGGCTTTTTTGCTATTTATTGACAAAAGCATGACCATTGCTTGTTTCTTCCTGCTTATGAATCTCCTTCGTATTATGGTGGACCAGCACAAAGTTTGCAAGTACAAGTAAGGATGTGGATAAAAAGACACCACGATAACCGAAGATACTTGAAACGCTTGAACCGATCAAGGGGCCAACGACATTTCCAGTGGCTTGGAAGGATTGGTTGTAACTAAAGATTCTTCCGGCAGCTTGTGGGGGAGAGTATTTAGTGATCAATGCTTGCACGGCTGGAAGGAGGCAAGCGTCTGAGATCCCGATCAAAAATCGTAGTCCTGCAAGTTGCCATACATTCGTTACGAAAGCCATTGGGATATAGACGATCAAGGCGAAGCCTAATCCGATGGCTAAGATTCGTTCACTCCCGATCTTATCACCTAAGCGGCCGAAACGAGGAGCGGCTATCAGGGTGGCAATCCCAGGAATAGAAGCAATGATCCCGCTGACCAACGTGACGTTGCCATGTCCATGTAATAATTGCCGGATATATAAACTAATGATCGGACTGATCGAATTATTTGATGCTTGAATGATCATTGTGGTAATAAACATGCCGATGACGACATGTGGGTATTTCAGGTCACGGAAAATTTGTTTAGCAGAAACCAACTCGCTTTTTTCTACTGGCACAAATTGTTCATGGACAAAAAATAAGCTAAGTAAGAAAACGAAGAACAAAATTGTCCCGGTAATAAAGAAGGTAGGGCGATACCCAAAAGCAGAAGCAGAAAGTCCGCCAAGTAAAGGACCAAGTAATGTTCCGGTCACAGAGCCGGTCGCCAAAGTGCCAAGTACTTGTCCACTTTTTTCTCTTGGGGTACCAGTGGCGACTAAAGCTGTAGCGTTACTGATATAGCCGGAAAAAATTCCCTGCAACAGACGTAATGCGACTAATTGATACACGCTGGTTACTAGACCCATCAAGGAAATCACTACCGCCATCCCTAGAGAAGCGCGCAACAACATCATCTTTCGGCCTTTTTGATCGGCAAGTCGTCCCCACCATGAAGAAATCAAAGTAGTAACAAGGAATGTAGAGGAGAAGGTCAAGCCACTCCAAAAGTTCAATTGTGACGTACTGTAATTTCCTAACGTATCTATGTAAAGCGACATAAAAGGCATCACTAGACTAAACCCAATCCCTGCCATAAATGTACCAAACCACAAAACAACTAGGTTTTTCTCCCATGTTTCTCTTTTTCTGAATACTGTCTCTTTTACTCTTGACACCACAATTAAAGCCTTCTTTCTGAAAATTTTCATCTACAATCATTTATTATAAACTACAACGTGTAGTTTATCAACAACAAGTCTTTTTTCTCTTCGTCTTTCATGGTAAACTTAAAGGGATTGAGTTTATTCCATAAGAGGGGAAATCAAATGAAAAAACGAACGCTGTCACAAGAGAAAATCATAGACTGCTTTCGAGAATTGGCAGAAGAGATGGCTGTACAGCAAATCACTTTCCAACATTTAGCTAAGGCATTGAATATCAAATCACCGTCGCTTTATAACCACTTTAAGAATATTCGAGAAGTGAAAACGGCGTTGACTGCGAAACTTTTAACGGAGTTGAATGATCAATTACGTCGAGTGTTAGTTGGGAAAAGTAAGGGAGAAGCGATCCAAGCGTACGCGCAAACCTATCAGTCATTTGCGTTTCAAAATCAGGCAGTCTATGAACTGCTGATCAGTGTACCGCATACAAATGAAGAAATTCTATTAGAGGGAATACACGAAACGAACCAAATCATTTTACAAATATTTGACGCTTTTTCTTTGTCGAAAGAAGAAAAGGTCCATCGAAGTCGAGAACTGCGAAGTATGATCCATGGGTACCTTTCGTTACGTTTTTTAGGGTACTTTACCAATGAACCGAATGTTTCTCCAGAAGAAAGTTATGTCTGGATGATCGACGACTTTATTGCAACTTTACCAATAAAATAAAAGGCATCATTTAAATTAATTTTCTGAACATTCATAAAAAGCCCCTTTTAAGCAAAATTTCTTGCAACTTTCTTGGAAAGTGACTAATATGTTTTTAAGATGACCTGAGAAAAGGAGCGCATGTATGTATCAAGTAATTACAATGTTCGGTGATAATGAGCCTTGGTGGTTCTTTGAAGATTGGCAAGAAGATATTCAAATGGAGGAAACTTTCTCCTCTTTTGAAGAAGCGCAACAAAACTATGAAGAAAAATGGCTGGCCATTAAAGACAACTATGAGTATATCCATGCCAAAAATAATTTTCTTAGCGCTTTTTGGAATGATGGCGATGAGCGCTGGTGTGAAGAATGCGATGATGATTTGCAGCAATACAAAGGACTGGCTTTGCTGAAAGATTATCAACCGATCACTTTGGAAAGCAGAAAGGATTTTTATGAAACAACTAATTCTAGCGGAAAAGCCAAGCGTTGCGAAAGACCTAAGCAAGGTGCTTGGTGCTAATCAAAAACACAAAAACTATTACGAAGGACCCAAGGTGATCGTGACTTGGGCCCTTGGTCATTTATTAGGTCTAAAGATGCCGGAGGATCTGAATAAGGAATGGCAAAGCTGGCAGATGGAGACCTTGCCGATGATCCCTAAAAAACTAGGGATCAAACCCTTACCAAAAACTGGTCATCAATTGAAAGCCATCAAGCAATTGGCTAGTCGTAAAGATGTCTCAGAAGCAGTGATCGCCACAGATGCCGGACGTGAAGGAGAACTCGTTGCACGTTGGATCTTGGAATACGTTCACTTCAATAAGCCGGTGAAACGTTTGTGGATCTCCTCTCAAACGGACAAAGCGATCAAGACAGGTTTCAGCCAATTGAAACCAGCTAAAAGCTATGATGCGCTGTATGAGTCTGCTTTGGCCAGGGCAAAAGCAGATTGGTTGGTCGGGTTGAATGTGACACGTGCACTGACAGTAAAATATCAAGACAATTTATCAGCGGGTCGGGTACAAACCCCAACCTTAGCTTTGGTGCGTAATCAGGAAAAGAAAATCGAATCATTCCGACCACAAACGTATTTTACGATTTCATTGACAGTCGGCAATGAACAAGCAAAAATGGTCCAAAAAAACCAGTTTGCTTTGAAATCCCATGAAGAAGCCCAAGCGTTTGTTAAAACCCTTAGTCAGAGTAAGGGAACAGTAGTCAACATTGAAGAAAAAACAAAGACAGAAAAAGCTCCTCTGCCTTATGATCTCACGGAGATCCAACGAGAAGCCAACCAACGTTATGGTTATTCTGCAAAGAAAACGTTAGGACTTGTTCAAAGTTTATACGAAACGCACAAGATCGTCACCTATCCACGAACAGATAGTAAATATTTGACGAATGATATGAAAAGTACCATGAAAGAAAGACTTCAAGCCATCAGCGATTTTGCACCAGAAGTGAAAACTTATTTGAAGAATGGGGCAGTGGTTCGTCAAACGAGTGTCTTCCAAGATAGTAAAGTAACAGATCACCATGCTTTGTTACCGACGGAAAATCGTCCACGCTATGAAAAATTAAGTAACGAAGAACAAAAAATCTACCAAATGATCGTGACACGATTCTTAGGGTTATTTGCAGAACCACATAAAATCAGTCAAACGAAAATCACTGTCGTATTTGGGAACGAACAATTTGTTTTCCGCCAAAACCGGGTGTTGGAAGCTGGTTGGAAAACGTCTGCTGAAAGTCATGTGGATTCGTTTGACTGGAAAAAAGACATGCGCATCCAACCTGATTTTACGATCAAAAAGGAATTGTCGGCACCGCCAAAACCTTTGACAGAAGCAAGTCTGTTAGGTTTGATGGAAAAACACAGTTTAGGCACGCCCGCGACTCGTGCGGAGATCATTGAAAAGTTGATCAAATCCGAATTAATGGAACGCACACCGCAAGGCTTACAAGTCTCACCGAAGGGCAAGCAGTTGTTAGAACTGGTCAATCCATCACTTGTGACACCAGATTTGACTGAAAGTTGGGAAAGAGATCTAGAAGCGATCGCGCTTGGAAAAAAACAAGCCAACGTCTTTTTACAATCCATCGAAAAAGAAACGAAGCGACTTGTCCAAGAAATCAAAACAAGTAAGCAAGAATACCAAGATTTTTCGATTACCCAAAAGAAATGTCCGGATTGTGGCTCGAATCTTCGTGAGAAGAACACAAAAGATGGCAAAATCTATGTGTGTACGAATCAAGATTGTAGCTATCGTCGTCGGAAAGATCCGAAAGTCTCTAACCATCGTTGTCCACAATGTCACCGCAAAATGGAGATCATTGAAGGCAAAAATGGCGCTTACTTCCGTTGTAAATTTGACGGGACGACAGAGAAGATGCTAGAAAAAAAAGAGCAGAAGAAAAAAATGACAAAACATGAAGAACGTCGCTTGATGAAGAAATATTCTCAAGCAGAAGAACCGGAAGAAAGCCCATTAGCAGCAGCCTTAAAAGCTGCGATGAAGGATAGTTAAGTTACAAGACTTCATACCTTGGCAGATGATCCACATGAGCGAGTAGTCGTTCAAAATCTGCAAAGGGAAAAATGATGGTACTGGTGTTGCTGTTTGGATGAAAGCCCACGGTATCTTTGCGATCGATCGAGGAATCAATGACGACTTGGATCTCGTTTTCTAAATCGTTGACTAAGGCAAATGGATTGACGGTACCTGGCGGAACATGTAACAACTGTTTGACTTGGTCTCCTGACACAAACGATAATCGTTTTTCATTCAACTGTTCTGCCAATAACTTCAAGTCGGCTTGTTTTTCATCAGGTAAGACGACAAAATATATTTGTTTGCCTTTCTTTGATTTGACCAAAAGATTTTTAACTTGTGGACCTGGTAAAGTAAAAGTTAGATTTTTGACAGAAGTAATGGCTGGATGATTCACTTCTTGGTAATTGATTGCCAATAGATCAAGCAATTCATAGGCCTCTTGTTTCGTGGCATGACACATAAAAAACAATCCTCCATTCATTTTTTATTTATTTTAGCACAAAAAAGATTGACAAATAAAAATGAATCAGGTAAATTACTCATTAAGTTAAATAAAAGACATCGAAAAGAAGAGTAGCAATTAAGTGTTTGAAGAGAGTCTCTGGTTGGTGAGAAGAGGCAATAACTGATTGTGAAACACATCTTGGAGTCGATTTTCTGAACAGCCAGTAAGAAAATCCGGGAAGCCCGTTATAGCTGCGGTCGTTGTTAGACGACCAGATAAGGTTAGTTTTGCGAGAAACTAATAAAAAAAGGTGGAACCACGTATTTTGCGTCCTTTGATCTTCGGATCAAAGGACTTTTTTTGTTTTTCATGTGGTTGGAAGGGACAGCTAACAATGTACCCCTTTAAAGAAAAGAGGAGGAAAAGAAAATGAATGATTTATTAGAAGTGATGCCACAGTTGTTAGTAGGGGCGCTGACAACCTTGAAATTATTTGCCTTTACCTTGATTGGTTCTTTGCCATTAGGAATTATTTTAGCCTTAGGGTTGTCGTTACATTTTAAACCGATCCGTTATTTCCTACAAACGTATGTCTGGATCATGCGAGGAACACCGCTATTATTACAATTGATCTTCGTGTTTTACGGTTTGCCAACGATCGGGATCGTGTTTGATCGTTTCGAAGCTGCTTTGATCGCATTCGTTTTAAATTATGCTGCCTATTTTGCTGAGATTTTCCGTGGTGGTATCCAGTCTATCCCTAAAGGGCAGTATGAAGCAGCTCAAGTCTTACAGTTGAGTCCTTTCCAAACAGTGACAAGAATCATTATTCCGCAAGTAACAAAAATCGTGTTACCTTCTGTCGGCAATGAAGTCATCAATCTAGTGAAAGATTCTTCGTTGATCTATATCTTAGGTTTAGGTGATGTGATGCGAGCGGGTAAGATCGCGATGGAGAGAGATGCAAGTTTACTTCCATTGCTTGGCGTGGCACTGATCTATCTCGCACTAACAGGAGTGCTGACGATCGTGTTGAAGCAAATTGAAGAAAAATTAAATTATTACCGCTAAGAAACGAGGAGGGAACAGCGATGATTGAATTAAAAAAGATTAGTAAATCATTTGGTGACAAACAAGTGATCAAAGATTTTGATTTAGTAATACCGGAAGGACAAACATTAGCGATCGGCGGACCGTCAGGAGGCGGTAAAACAACGATGTTACGGATTTTAGCCGGTTTAGAAAAAGCTGACAGTGGTGAGTTTTACCTGGATGGCACGAAATTTGCCCCTTTTGAATTGAAAACAGAAGAACAAGTGGTAGGCGTCGTGTTTCAAGATTTCCAGCTTTTCCCACACTTGAGTATTTTTGACAATATTACTTTGGCACCTAAAATGGTGTTGAAACAAAGTAAAGAAGAATACACGAAAAAGGTGGAGGAATTAGCGGACTCATTAGGGATTCGTGATTTATTAGGAAATTATCCTTATCAATTATCTGGAGGACAAAAACAACGTGTGGCCATTGCTCGTGCGTTAGCGATGAACCCACGAGTGTTAGCTTATGATGAACCGACGAGTGCATTAGATCCAGAGTTACGCCAACAAGTAGAGAAGTTGATTCTTTCATTAAAAGAAGAAGGCGTGACACAAATCATCGTGACCCACGATTTAGTCTTTGCTGAAAACGTTGGGGATCAATTGATCAAAGTTATGCCAAGTAAGTAGGAAAGCGGTGGGGAGAAAATGAAAAAATTCAGCTTTTTGATTTTATCTTTGATTGGTTTTTTCTTTTTAACTGGCTGCACGAATGAGCGGACAGCGACAGAAAGCTGGTCAAGAATCAATGAAGAAAAAAAGATTATCGTAGGACTAGACGACAGCTTTGTACCAATGGGTTTTCGTGATAAAGATGGTAAACTGACAGGATTTGATATTGAGTTAGCGAAAGCTGTCTTTGATGAATATGGCATTACTGTTGAGTTCCAACCAATTGACTGGTCAATGAAGGAGTTCGAATTAAACAACGGAACAATTGATTTGATCTGGAACGGGTATTCAAAAACGCCAGAACGTGAAGAAAAAGTCTTGTTTACAAAACCATATATGAAAAATGATCAAGTGTTGATCACACCAAAAACTTCTGGTATTACAAGCTTTGAACAAATGCAAGACAAAATCTTAGGCGCACAAAACGGTTCTTCTGGTTATGATATGTTTGTCAGACATCCAGAAATACTCAAAGACTATGTGAAAAATCAAGAGGCAGTTTTGTATGCAAGCTTTAATGAAGCATTGATCGATTTGAAAAGTGGCCGTACAGATGGTGTGTTGATCGACAAAGTCTATGCCGAGTATTTTTTGAACATACGAGACGAATTAGACAATTTCAATGTGATCAAAGGGGACTTTGATGGAGAAGATTTTGCTGTCGGTGCGCGAAAAAATGACGAAATACTTGTGGAAAAAGTCAATGATGGCATAGCCGAATTGGTTGAAAACGGAAAATTTAAAAAGATCTCAGAGAAGTGGTTTGGTGAAGATGTCACACCAGAATAGGTGACAGGATGACATGAAGGATCGAATCATAGGGGAAGTCAAAATAGTGGAACAGCATCTGCTGCTCCGCTTTTTTTGTTTGTTTTGGACTTATTTTTTAAATGACTAGACTTTTATTTAGAAATGTCAAAAATCTACTTGGTAATGAAAAGGGTTTCGTGTTATTCTAAAGAGGTAAAGATTGAACTAGGAAAGGAAGATGTTCATGGAACACCAAAAATTAACGGCATTTCCTGATGATTTTCTTTGGGGATCTGCTTCAGCTGCCTATCAAGTAGAAGGTGCATGGCAAGAAGGCGGAAAAGGTGAGTCTGTATGGGATCGCTTTGTTCGTATTCCAGGTAAGACATTTAAAGGAACAAATGGTGACCTAGCAGTAGATCACTACCATCGTTATAAAGAAGACATTGCCTTGATGAAAGAACAAGGTTTGAAAACGTATCGCTTCTCTGTAGCTTGGACACGTATTTTTCCAAATGGCCGCGGCGAGATCAATCAAGAAGGTTTAGCTTTCTATATGGATTTGATTGATGAATTGATCAAACACGACATTGAACCAATGTTGACTTTGTATCATTGGGATCTGCCACAAGCATTGCAAGATGAATACCAAGGATGGGAATCTCGTCAGATCATCGAAGATTTTACGAACTATGCAAAAACATTATTCGAAGCATTTCGTGGCAAAGTCCACTATTGGGTTAGTTTGAACGAACAAAATATTTTTACTTCACTCGGTTATTTATTAGCGGTACATCCTCCAGGAGTGACTGATCCAAAACGAATGTACCAAGTGAACCACATTGCCAACTTAGCTAATGCAGCAGTGATCAATGAGTTCCATGAAATGGATATGCCTGGGAAAATCGGACCAAGTTTTGCGTATACGCCAAACTATCCGATCGACAGTGATCCAAAGAACATTTTGGCTGCTGAAAATGCGGAAGATTTGATGGCACATTATTGGATGGATGTTTATATGTGGGGCAAATATCCAATCGCTGCGATGAAATTCTTGGAAGAACAAGGGTGGGCGCCAACGATTGAAGAAGGCGATGAGGAGCTACTAGCATCTGCGAAACCTGACTTTTTAGGCATCAACTACTACCAAACAGCAACGAATGCCTTTAATCCATTAGATGGTGTCGGCGCTGGTAAGATGAATACTACAGGTAAAAAAGGCTCATCAGAAGAAACAGGCGTGCCTGGCATGTACAAAAAAGTAGAAAATCCATTTGTCGAACGTACAAATTGGGATTGGGAAATCGATCCAGAAGGTTTACGTATTGCTTTGCGACGAATCACGAGTCGCTACCGTATCCCTGTGTTGATCACGGAAAACGGTTTAGGTGAATATGACAAATTGACAGAAGATAAAAAAATCCATGATGACTACCGTATCAACTACTTGAAAAGTCATGTCAAAGCCATCAAAGAAGCTATTTCAGATGGTGCAGAAGTCTTGGGCTATTGCACATGGTCTTACACAGACTTGCTGAGCTGGTTAAATGGCTACCAAAAACGCTATGGCTTCGTTTATGTAGATCAGGATGAAACACAAGAAGGATCACTTGATCGCTACAAAAAAGATAGCTATTACTGGTACCAACAAGTAATTCGTGAGAATGGCGCGAATATTGGGAACCAATAAATATTGCACGAATAATACGTACTAAAGTGGATGGCACAATTTAAAAAAAGGAACAAAAGAGGAGGTACTGCTCATCTTTTGTTCCTTTTTTTGTTTGTCTTTTAGCTTTTACATCACCTAGAATTTCTGTTGATCACTAGTCTAACATAAATTGTTGAAGCACCGTTACACCAAAATCAGGTGCAGTCAATAATGTTGCGCCGATTGCGGCATCCGTCAATTTCCCACTATACGAATTTAGTGTGAGTAGTTTTCCGCTTCGAACGTTTCTGAACTTGTACAAAGGAATGGTTCCATAGGCATTTCCTGCGCTTACTACTCGCCATTGTGCCCGTTTATCTGAAGCATTTAAAACCCCAGTGCGTACAATAGAGAAGCCATTCCATTTACTATCTGATTCATACATTGAAAAATTATTTGCTCGATTATGGATGACAAAGGAATTGTTAGCCTCATAGAATACAAATCTCCATTGTTGGTTCGTATTCCTATGTTCATTAAAATAGATGACATCATCACTACTTGCTGAATCATCTAACGCTCTACTATTATTAAGAGAATTAATGATGTGATAAGAATTACCTACCCTATTAGCCAATTCTTTTTGCTGTTGGTAGTCTCTGTCATCATTCACAGCAGTGAGTCCTTTCGAATTTATAGCAATTGTATCAATGAGTTGTTTCTTTTCCCAAACATTCCCAATCACTCGATAGATTTTCATCTCATTTTTTGAATGATCGACTTCTGCAGTTAAGTAAGTTTTTTGAGAAGCACTGCCAGAAGAATAAACTGGGACTTTGCCAAAATACTGTGGGTAAGAAACCTTACCGATTGTTTTGTGATAATGCCCTGCAAAAACGGCTCGCAACGTTCCATTATCATAATATTTTTCTACCATTGCCTTGAATCTTCCTTGGGGATCACTTCCCAATTTCCAATCATTTGGTTTATGTATATAAAGAATAGCCGGTTGGTTTGCACTTCTTGCTTCTTCTAACTGTCTCTCGATATAGTCCATCCCAGGTGTTAACCAATAAGTAGGACCAGGCCCTTCAGAGCAAGAAAGATGCATCGTGGGATAATTGTTGGCTGTGATCATTCTAAAATCCCCAATTTTTTGTGAATAGTTTAGGCTACCAACATGCTTAGATTCAAAAAAGTAATCTTCTTTCCAAGTATCTTTTGAAATCCAATTATGAGGTCTATAGGTATGCATTCTGTTAAAGGTTATCCGCCAAGCTTGGTTGAGGAAAGTATCCTCGAAATTATTTTCAATATCGTGGTTTCCTAGGCCATAAGAATAAGGCATTTTTAGTCTACTGAATAATTGATCCATACGACTCCACTGAGAGCCTTGACCGTAAGCAGTGACATCCCCATTGACATAGGTATGTATTACTTTATTGCCGATGCTTGTTGAATAATCATTGATACTGTCATACTGATTTAAAATTAACGCAGCGGACTCCGCTCTGAGATCGCTATCTGATTGATAAATACCATCATCTGTTTTTGCTGTCCATGGAAATTGAGGATCAGAGGTAACTACAAACGAATAGTCGATGTCTGCGAATGCCGTAGTGCCAACCATAATTGTACCTACTAGAATACTCGCACTCAAAGTAATGCTTTTGATCATTTTATTTATTAATATTTTAGTACGCTTTTCAAATTTCATTTCTACTCCATTCTCTTATATTAATTTATTTTTTAAAGTTTGTTTCACTTTTATTTTGAAATTCTACACTCGAAGGCTTTTTTGATTCTTGTGAGTGTTATGACAAAACAAAAAGTGGTGTGATTTCCTATATTTTCGTAACCTCCTTTAAAGTTGATTGTTTTAAAAAAAGTATATCTTCCTATAATAGGTACTGTTCATAGTGTGTGGTGTTGCAACAAATAATTCTTCTTACAAAGACATAAAAGAATTTCTATCCTCACCTCAACGAAAGAGCGAAGACCATGGAGGCAAAAGGGGTGGCGAGGATCGTAGGAAGAGTTTTGAAGAATCAGATAAAAAGAAAATCAGCAATCGGGCAAACAAAACTTTTGTTCGCTTGCTTTTTTTTGTATAATGGAACTTGATGAAAAGAGGGATATATCATGGCAAAGAAAAAACGTCCTGCTAAGAAGAAGAGAAAAACTAAAAAACAAAAACAGCAGCAGGAGCAAATGATTGCGATCGGTGTTGGCTTTGCTTTTATACTATTTGCCGTCTTTGGGTTTTTGAAATTAGGCTTTTTAGGCATTTTAGTGGCGAATGGCTTTCGCATAGTCGCTGGAAATACGTATCAGATCCTCTGTGTATTATTAGCAGTTTTAGGATTTTGGATCATGGTCAAAAATAGAGAATTCACGATGGGTAAGAGTCGTCGTTGGCTGGGAGTCGGTCTGTTTTATTTAGGTATCTTACTCTTTTTACATGCCAATCTTTTTGGAAAATTGAACAGCGGAGAACCCAATATCATTGGAACGACTTGGGATCTACTATCGGGAGATATTCGTCAAAGCCAAATCACCACGAATGTCGGTGGCGGTATGTTAGGTGCATTTATTTATAATCTGACATTCTTTTTGATTGCTCAACCGGGAAGTTATTTCGTAGCTGTTTTATTGATTATTGGCGGAGCAGTATTATTCAGTAATGTTGAGGGTCATCAATTATTGAATGCCTTACAAGTCATGGGAGATAGATTCCAAGAACTGTTAGAAGGCGATCCAGAAAAGCAGGCACGTAAACAAGCTGCGAAAGAAGAGCGGCAAAAACAACGAGCAGAAGCGAAGGAAGCAAAACGTCTTGCTGCGAAAGAAGCAGCCGAAGCTGAAGCTGCGGAAATAGAACAAAAGCGAGCCACTCGTCAAAAGAATCAGGTACAAAAGGAAACTTCTCCTATTTATGAAGAAAGTGAACCTGAACAATTAAGTTTTGTGCCGATTGACAGTTTCCAAGGAAATGTCCAACCTCCTGTTATGGAACGTCCTAAACAGGATGAGATGAGCCAAGTACAAGAGTCTTCCGAAGATGAGTTATTTGAAGATGATGGCACTGCATTAGAATTTGAGATCGAAGCAGAAGAAGAAAATCAAGCATACGAGCTACCTTCAATCGATTTATTAGACTCAGCGCAAACCGTGGATCAAAGTGATGAGTACAAGAAAATTGAAAAGAACATTGGCGTGTTAGAACAAACTTTCCAAAGTTTTGGTGTCGATGCGAAAGTCGTCAAAGCAAGTTTAGGCCCATCTGTGACGAAGTTTGAGATCCAACCAGCTGTCGGAGTAAAAGTAAGTAAAATCGTTAGTTTGACTGATGATATTGCCTTAGCTTTAGCCGCAAAAGATGTTCGTATGGAAGCACCGATCCCTGGGAAATCACTGATTGGGATCGAAGTGCCGAATAGCAAGATCAGTATGGTTTCGTTTAGAGAGATCATCGAAGCCCAACCGGATCATCCAGACAAGCTATTGGAAGTACCTCTAGGACGAGATGTTTCGGGTCGTGTCCAAACGGCCGATTTATCGAAAATGCCTCACTTGCTCGTTGCCGGATCGACTGGTAGTGGGAAGTCAGTAGCGATCAACGGCATCATCACAAGTATCTTGATGCGAGCAAAACCTCATGAAGTCAAACTGATGATGATCGACCCGAAAATGGTTGAGTTGAATATGTATAATGGTATCCCGCATTTGTTGACGCCAGTTGTGACCAATCCTAGAAAAGCAGCACAAGCATTGCAAAAAGTCGTTCAGGAAATGGAAGAACGTTATGAGAAGTTTGCTGCAACTGGTGTGAGAAATATCTCTGGGTACAATGAATTTGTCCAACAAAAAAATCTAGAAAATGGAACCAAACATCCGACCTTACCATTTATCGTTGTCATTGTTGATGAATTAGCGGATCTGATGATGGTTGCAAGCAACGAAGTCGAAGATGCGATCATCCGTTTAGCGCAAATGGCTCGTGCCGCAGGTATCCATATGATCTTAGCGACACAACGCCCAAGTGTGGATGTTATCACCGGGATCATCAAAGCCAATGTACCTTCACGAATGGCGTTTGCTGTTTCCAGCGGAACAGACTCACGAACGATCATTGATTCTAATGGGGCGGAAAAGCTCTTAGGACGAGGGGACATGCTCTTCTTACCAATGGGAGAGAACAAACCGATCCGTGTTCAAGGCGCCTTCATTTCAGACCATGAAGTGGAACGTGTGGTTAACTTTGTCACCGATCAACAAGAAGCCAATTACGAAGAAAAAATGATGCCAACGGATGAAGTTGAATCAGCTGGTTCAGCTGAACAACCTCAAGATGAACTATTTGAAGAGGCAAAAGCATTAGTTATCGAAATGCAAACCGCTAGTATTTCTCTGTTGCAACGTCGTTTTAGAATCGGCTACAATCGGGCAGCTCGTTTAGTCGATGAATTAGAAGCTCACGGCGTCGTAGGCCCTTCAGAAGGCAGTAAGCCTCGAAAAGTTTTTATTGAACAAGTGGAAGAGTCAATGGAGCAACCATTATCTGAAAATCAGGACATATAAAATGAAAGCAAGAAATCTTTTCTTATCGAATTGATTTTTTGCTTTTATTTTGCGTTTAGTCCATAAAAATATTTTTTGTGAAAAAAAACAGGTAGTAACAACACGACTATTATAAAATCATTCATGTTAAAAAATGATAGGCGTAAAGTCACAATAGTTTTTTTAGATGAAAGGAGATTCACTGAATGAACGATGAGACAATGAAAAAGATTGATCAAGTAACGAATGAAGTTTCCGAAAAAATCACGAATGAACAATTAACAGAAACAAGGGATGAAGCGACTGGAAAACCAGTCAACGAACAACCTAAAGAACGAGCCAAAGAACCAATCGAAGAACCAGTCAAAGAACTGGATGCGGATGCCGGTGTAGATGCAACCGAAGAACCAATCGAAAAACCGATCGAAGAACCGATCGAAGAACCGATACAACCAACGAGTCACACAAAAAAAGCAACGCGTGATGAACCCCGAGTCGGCTTGGCAAATTCTGAGTTTCAAAGGGGCAATCAGGAAGTACCGGAAGAAATCAAAAAATGGAATTGGGGCGCCTTCTCTCTTAACATCATCTGGGGAATTGGGAACAAAACGTATCTTCCATTACTGTGTCTGATTCCACTATTCAATTTTGTTTGGGTGTTTATTTGCGGATTCAAAGGCAATGAAGGGGCATGGAGAGATGGAAACTATACGGATGTTGAAACATTCAAACAAGTCCAAAAAACTTGGAGTAGAGCTGGCATAGCGATGTTTATTATTCAAATTGTGATTATCCTCTTATATCTTGTTTTCGTCGTATTCATTCTTTCTAGCTTATGGTATATTCGTGATTCTTTTATCCGGGATTCTTATAACTATGATCCTTACATTTATGATGGTTATTACTACTAGAAAGGAGAAAACAATATGCATCAAAAAATGATCAAAACTATTTTTATATTGAATATCGTTCAAACAGTGATTTATCTTTTTGGTTTCTTTAACCGAGTAGCAGAGCAGTCAGGTCTGGTTCCTCTCGTCTATGTGACACGTCTATGGGGGAATTTTTATGGAATTATTTTTTGGTCGATCCTAAGTATGATTTGCGTGATCGGCTTCACTTTGAGCTTATATTTATTGCTTTCAAAAGCAGTAGATTCTAAAAAAACAGTCGGGTTGATCATTTCTGCTATTGGTTATGGTTCCCCACTACTATTCAGTTTTTTCTTGATCATTCCAGCAACCTTGTTGATTTTAGGGCTTATCTTTATTAAATGGATGATTATAGATCCAGAAAAATCAGTAGAAGAATACGATGAGTGGCATGATACCCATGCATGACCTAAATAAGATTTAGTACAAGTTTTTAACGATTATTTAGTTTCTTTTGTGAACTATTGCATTAATAAAGGGAATCAGTTATAGTATGTAGCGATACTTTGAAAAAAAGAGGGAATAATCGTGGAAAAACAATCCATTTATGGTTTAACAAATAAAGAATTGACTGCTTGGTTTTTAGAACATGGTGAAAAGAAATTCCGTGCCTCACAAGTATGGGAATGGCTCTATCAAAAGCGTGTCACAAGCTTTGAAGAAATGACGAATCTTTCAAAAAGTTTGATTGAAAAACTATCAGAAAATTTTGAGATCAATCCATTGAAACAAGTGATCGTGCAAGAGGCAAGTGATGGGACAGTCAAATACTTGTTTGAGTTGCCAGATAAAAATATGATCGAAACGGTGTTGATGAGACAAGAATATGGCTTATCTGTGTGTGTAACTACACAAGTCGGATGTAATATTGGCTGTACTTTTTGTGCCAGTGGTTTATTAACGAAAAACCGAGACTTAACTGCGGGTGAGATCGTGGCTCAGATCATGATGGTCCAACATTACTTTGATGAACGTCAACTGGGGGAACGAGTATCCCATGTCGTGGTGATGGGGATCGGTGAACCGTTCGACAATTATGACAATGTCATGGATTTCTTGCATATCATCAATGATGCCAAAGGTTTAGCAATCGGTGCTCGTCACATCACAGTGTCAACTAGTGGGTTGGCAAATAAAATCAAAGAGTTTGCTGAAAATGGATTACAAGTCAACTTAGCAATTTCATTACATGCACCAAATAATGAAGTCCGTACGTCCATGATGCGCATTAATCGCCGTTTTCCAATCGAAAAATTGATGGAAGCAGTGGATGAGTACTTGGAGAAAACTAATCGCCGGATCACGTTTGAGTACATCATGCTGAATCAAGTAAATGATCGGCCAGAACATGCGCAACAACTTGCTGATCTGTTGAAAGACAAGAAAAAATTAACTTATGTCAATTTGATTCCTTACAACCCAGTAAGTGAACATGATCAATATTCAAGAAGTCCAAAAGCGGATGTATTGAAATTTTATGATGTGTTGAAAAAGAACGGCATCAATTGTGTGATTCGCAAAGAGCATGGGACAGATATTGATGCAGCTTGTGGGCAATTGCGTAGCAAACAAATGAAAAAAGAAAAAACTGTAGCAAAATAAATATTCTTAAAGTTAAGTTTTCTTTCCTTCTCTTTTTCCCGTTTGGCTGATAGAATAGGCTGAAATTGGAATGGAGGGGAATAGGATGATCATCAGTGAATTTGATCGTAGAAATATCGGTTTGAAGGATCAGCTAGCTGACCTTTTGCGATTGACTTGGCCGAAGGATTACGGTGAACAACCAATGAAAGAAGTCGAGCAACTGCTGGCGATGGATCGAATCGCTGTCTCAGCGGTGGAACAAGATCGTTTGGTTGGTTTTATCGGTGCGATTCCGCAGTATGGAATGACTGGTTGGGAAATTCACCCTCTAGTAGTAGAAACTTCTTATCGAAAGCAGTATATCGGTAGCCGCTTAGTTGCTTATGTGGAGAAAGAAATCGCTTCTAAAGGTGGTGTGATGGTTTATTTAGGAACAGATGATACGGATGGGGACACGAGTCTTAGTCATACGGATCTTTTTGATCATCCGTTAGATAAAATGAAATCAATCGAAACTTTCAACAAGCATCCTTATACATTTTATGAAAAAATGGGCTATCAAGTCGTTGGAGCGATTCCTGATGCAAATGGGCTCAATCAACCAGATATCATTCTGGCAAAACGACTTGGAGAAATAAATCAATGAATGAAGCACCAAAATGATTTTTTAAAATCGAATAAAACATGCGAGCCTCCCCTAGTGTGGAGGCTCTTTTTTGTAGCAAAAACCGAACATTCATATCAAACGTTCTTATAACGACCATTTTTTTATGATTATTTTATTCGAAAGAGGATTAGATAAAAATCCTTGATTTATCTCATTTTTTCAGAAAAAAATAATAAAACGTTCATGGAAAAGTCATTATTTTTTAGAAAAAGCGAAAAAAACTGTTGCAATTTTAATAATTATTCATTAAACTCATAAACAACTCAGAAAATACTAATTATTCTGAAAATTTCGATAAAGGGGTACGGAAGATGAAAAAGAATTTAACTTTTGGTGTTGTGGCCTTATGTGGGCTTGTACTTGCTGGTTGTTATGGTGGCAGCAGTGCAGATACAAGTGGTAGTGGTTCTTCAAGCAGTGGATCAGCAGATGGAGGAGGCGTCTTCAACTTAGTAGTACCTCAAGAAATGCCGTCAGCCGACCTATCGGTTGCAACAGATACAATCAGTTTTACTGCACTAAATAATGTGTATGAAGGAATCTATCGTTTAGATGAAGATAGTAAACCTCAACCAGCCGGTGCAAGTGAATTGGCTGAAGTTAGTGAAGATGGATTGACTTATAAAGTCAAATTGCGTGAAGACGCAAAATGGTCAAATGGGGAGCCTGTCACTGCAGCTGATTATGTTTACGGTTGGCAACGTACGGTAGATCCAGCGACGGCATCAGAATATGCGTATCTTTTTGCACCAGTTGAAAATGCTGAAGCAATCACAGCAGGCGACAAAGACAAATCAGAATTAGGCATCAAAGCAGTTGGCGATTATGAATTGGAAATCAAATTAGCCAAACAAACACCATACTTCCAATACTTACTTGCTTTCCCTTCATTCTTCCCACAAAGTCAAGCAGTGGTTGAAGAACATGGAGATGCGTACGCATCATCAAGTGACAACGCAGTATACAACGGACCATTTACTTTAGCTGATTTTGATGGACCAGGTACTGATACAGAATGGACGTACAAGAAAAACGAAGAGTACTGGGATAAAGATGCAGTTAAATTATCAGAAATAAAAGTCAGTGTTGTAAAAGAATCTTCTACTGCATTGAATCTATTCAAAGATGGACAAGCAGATGATGTCATCTTATCAGGTGAGTTAGCACAACAAAATGCGAATGATCCAGCTTATACGTCAGTTAAAGAAGCACGTACAAGTTATATCGAGTTCAATCAAAGAGAAGATGATTCACCATTCAAAAATGTGAACTTAAGAAAAGCCATTTCTTATTCAATCAACCGTGAAGCATTAGTGAAACAAGTCATGGGTGATGGTTCAGTTGTTTCAACAGGCTTGATTCCTGCTGACATGACTAAGAATCCTGAAACAAATGAAGATTTTGCAGCAGAAGCCGGCGAATTAGTATCATATGATCAAGACAAAGCAAAAGAATATTGGGAAAAAGCGAAGAGTGAATTAGGAATCGACTCATTAGAATTTGAATTGATGGCATCAGATGATGACTCAACGAAAAAAGTGATCGAATATATCCAAAACTCTATCCAAGAAAACCTTGACGGTGTGAAAGTAAAACCTACACCAGTACCATTCTCTGTTCGTTTGGATCGTTCATCATCTGGTGATTTCGATACAGTATTAGGTGGCTGGGGCGCAGACTATGCTGACCCAAGTAGCTTTACTGACTTATTTGTAACAGGCAATTCTTACAACCGTGGACAATGGTCAAATGCGGACTATGACAAAGCCGTTGAAGCATCTGCTTCTAAAGATGCTGGTGACGAACAAGCGCGTTGGGCTGACTTACAAGAAGCGAATAAAATCATCGCTGAAGATATGGGTGTCGCACCAGTTTATCAAAAAGCTGAAGGTCATTTAGTTAATCCAAAAGTCAAAGGTATCGTTCATCATGCTGCTGGCGCATCATGGGATTACAAATGGACATATATTGAAGAATAAACTGTCCTAAAAAGAAAAAAGAGTGTCTGGGATGTATTACAAATCCCAGACCTCTCAATTTTCTGATCCTAGTTATTCTTTTGGCCGTTCATTTAGACAAGTGAGATGAGCGCAAAGACAATCGAAAACACAAGCAAAATTCCAGCGATGATCAGCCAAAAGGTATACATACCGTAGCTGACCGAAGATAGGGAAGTAAATTCTGGTTTTTCCTTCCGGTTTCTCGTTCGTGCTAAGTGAAACGAACGTTGAAAGTGATCAAAGAAACCTGAGGAGAACACCCATAAAAATCCGCCGATAATCAAAAACGGCAACGCACATAAAAATAAATCATTGGATAATTGAAGAAGGGTCAACTGATCAGTCAAAGCATTTTTAAGTAACACGAGGACGATCACTAAACCGGCAAACAAATAAGGACGATATTTTTTTTTCATTTTTTTGCTCCTTTATCATTGGTTCATTAAATAATGTAGCGAAACATTGATCAGAAGTCAAAAGCTAGGGGGAAACATTCGTGAATAGTTATATAAAATATGTATTAAAACGTGTCTTCTTTATGGTCATCACACTTTGGTTGATTGCAACCATCACATTCTTTTTGATGCAATTATTGCCTGGTACACCTTACACAAACCAGGAACGTTTAAGTCCTGAAACAATTGAGATGTTGAACAAACAAGTTGGTTTGGATAAACCAGTCATCGTTCAATATGGGATCTATCTTTCTAATTTGATCCAAGGAGATTTTGGTATCTCTTTCCAATTCAAAAACCAACCAGTTGCTAACTTATTAGCAGGACGAGTAGGACCTTCATTACAGCTTGGTCTACAAGCAATCATTTTCGGAACTTTCTTTGGAACGATCCTAGGAACAATCTCAGCAATGAAACAAAATACATGGGTCGATACGTCTTCTACATTAGTCGCGATCTTAGGACGTTCTATCCCTAACTTTGTTTTTGCTGTATTGTTACAATACATTTTTGCCATCCAATTTCGTGTATTACCGATCGCAAAATGGGATGGGTTCATGTATACGATCTTACCAACGATTGCACTAGCCATGTCGCCATTAGCCGACTCTGCCAGATTCATCCGAACAGAAATGGTCGAAGTCTTGCATAGTGATTATGTTGAATTGGCTCGAGCAAAAGGCTTGAGTCGTTGGGAAATTGCCTTCAAACATGGTCTACGTAATAGTTTGATCCCGTTGATGACCTTGTTAGGCCCATTAGCAGTCGCTTTGATGACTGGTTCATTAGTTGTTGAAAATATCTTTGCTATTCCGGGGATCGGTGAGCAATTCGTTAAGTCGATCACAACAAATGACTATCCAACGATCATGGCTGTCACGATCTTGTATTCATTTATGTTGATCTTAGTTATTTTAGTCGTGGATCTATTGTACGGACTAGTTGATCCGAGAATCCGAGTTTCTGAAGGGAGTCGAAGCTAGATGGAACTGATACCAAAACGCTACGAAACAATTGCAGAAATTCCTGCAGATGAATTTTTACCGTTACAAAAAAACACAGAAGAAGAACGTGAAAAAATCGAAGCTCCTTCACTGAATTTTATCCAGGATTCTTGGCGTCGATTGAAGAAAAACAAAGCGGCAGTTATTTCTATGGGATTACTGATCGTGATCATCTTTATCTCGATCATCACGATTTTCGTTTCACCCCATGATCCAACCGCTCAAAATGTCGATTACATCAACTTACCACCACGTATTCCTGGTATCAATATCGACGGACTAAACGGAAAAGCAATGGTTGCTGGTGAGTTAGTCGATAAATATGCGCAAGCAAATGTTCCCGCAGACGTGAACTACTTTTTAGGAACAGATGGTCTAGGTCGTGATGTGTTAAGTCGTTTGTTCATGGGAACACGTATCTCTCTACTGATTGCCTTCATTGCTGCGTTACTAGATGTAACGATCGGTGTTGCCTATGGTTTGATCTCTGGTTTGTTAGGTGGTCGTGTGGACAATGCGATGCAACGTTTCTTAGAGGTCTTATCTGGTATTCCTAACTTAGTCGTGATGATTTTGATGTTAGTCGTCTTTGAACCAGGGATCTTCTCGATCGTGGCAGCGATGGCGATCACGAACTGGATTCCGATGGCTCGGATCGTCAGGGCGCAAACATTGAAATTAAAAGACCAAGAGTATGTGTTAGCAGGAATGACATTAGGTGAATCCAAATGGAAGATCGCCTTCAAGCATATCTTGCCAAATATTTCGAGTGTGATCATCATCCAAATGATGTTCAGTATCCCATCAGCGATTTTCTTCGAAGCTTTCTTAAGTTTCATCGGCCTAGGCTTGACACCACCTTCTGCTTCATTGGGAACGATGTTGAGTGATGGATACAAAACATTCTTATACTTGCCGTACCTATTATGGATACCGGCAGCAACTTTATCGGTGATCATGATTGGTTTCAACTTATTAGCAGATGGCTTACGTGATGCCTTTGATCCTAAAATGAAAGAGTGAGTACGATGACGAAAATTCTTGAAGTGAAGAACTTACAAATCTCCTTTGATACCTATGCTGGAAAAGTCCAAGCAATCCGAGGCGTCGATTTTCATTTGAACAAAGGTGAAACATTGGCAATCGTTGGCGAATCCGGTAGTGGGAAATCTGTAACGACTAGAAGTATCATGCGTTTACTGTCAAGTAACGCATCGATCGATTCTGGTGAGATTTTATTCAAAGGACAAAACATTGTTGATAAAACAGAAAAAGAAATGCAAAAGATTCGTGGGAAAGAAATTGCGATGATCTTCCAAGATCCGATGACTTCATTAGATCCAACGATGACGATTGGTAAACAAGTAGCAGAATCTTTACGTAAGCATAATAAAGTATCGAAAAAAGAGGGGCAAAAAGCCGCTTTAGAATTATTGAATCTTGTAGGAATCCCGGAAGCTGAGAAACGCATCCATAGCTATCCTCATCAATTTTCAGGGGGACAACGGCAACGGATCGTGATCGCGATCGCGTTGATTTGTTACCCAGAAATCTTGATTGCAGATGAACCAACGACAGCCTTAGATGTGACGATCCAAGCACAGATTTTAGAGTTGTTGAAAAAAATCCAATCAAAAATCGACACGTCGATCATTTTTATCACCCATGATCTTGGTGTCGTAGCGAATGTCGCTGATCGAGTAGCAGTGATGTACGGTGGAAAAATCATTGAAGTGGGGACATCTGAAGAGATTTTTTACAATCCACAGCATCCGTATACATGGGGCTTACTTGGCTCTATGCCTACATTGGAAAGTGGCAATGACCGCTTATATGCAATCCCAGGTTCTCCACCGGATTTATTGAATCCGCCAAAAGGTGATGCCTTCTATCCACGAAATGAATTTGCATTGAAAATCGATGCGGAACAAGCACCACCGTTTTTCGAACTATCACCAACACACCAAGCAGCTACTTGGCTATTAGCCCCACAAGCTCCAAAAGTGACACCGCCAGAAGAGATTCAACGGCGCTGGGCGATTTTTCAAGAAAAGCAAAAAGCACATGGCCAAGGGGGATTGAACAATGAACAAAAAACTGCTCGAGGTTAAATGCTTAAGACAGTATTTTAATGTAGGAAAGAAAAATGAAGTCCATGCGGTGAATGATATCAGTTTTCACATCTATGAAGGAGAAACATTCGGCTTAGTTGGCGAATCTGGTAGTGGAAAGTCAACCACAGGTCGAACGATCATCCGTTTGAATGAACCAACGGGTGGCGAGATCTTATTTGATGGGCAAGATGTGACGAAATTAAAAGGCAAACAAGCCATGACAAAGTTTCGTCATGAAGTCCAAATGATTTTCCAAGATCCATATGCTTCATTAAATCCAAGAATGAAAGTACGAGATATCATTGCAGAAGGAATCGATGTCAACGGACTAGCTAAATCACCCGAAGAACGTGCAGAAAAAGTCAACGAGTTACTAAAAACAGTTGGCTTAAATCCCAGCCATGGCACACGCTATCCTCATGAATTTTCAGGGGGACAACGCCAACGGATCGGGATTGCACGAGCATTAGCAGTCAATCCGAAGTTTATCATTTGTGATGAACCAATCTCTGCTTTAGACGTATCGATCCAAGCCCAAGTGGTCAATCTTTTACAAGATTTACAAAAAGAGCAAGGATTGACTTACTTGTTTATCGCGCACGATCTATCCATGGTGAAACATATCAGTGACCGTATTGGTGTGATGCACAATGGCTTGTTGCTTGAGATGGGAACCAGTGAAGAAATCTATAATCATGGAGTGCACCCATATACGGAAAGCTTACTATCAGCGATCCCATTGCCTGACCCTGATCATGAACGCCAACGTCGCCGGATCAAGTATCAACCTGAACCAGATGATGGACAAATCCGCACGTTAAGAGAAATTGCTCCTGAACATTTTGTATATGCAACAGAACAAGAAGTTGCTTATTATGCGAAAAAATTAAAACGGCAGAAAGAAGCCTTGCTAGTCGCAAACTAGGGGGAGAAGCCGATGCTAAAAGCCTTTAAATTTCGAATCTATCCCACTGATTCACAAAAACAGTGGTTGATCCAAACATTTGGTTGTGTGCGTTTTACTTACAATCATTTATTAAAAGCCAGACAGGCGTATTATTTAGAAACACAAGCGATCGATTATACGCTGACACCAGCTTCTTTAAAAAAGCAATATCCGTTTTTAAAGGAAGTCGATAGTTTAGCCTTAGCGAATGCCCAATTAAACTTGGATCGTGCATTTCGTAATTATTTTAAAGGACGCGCAAGCTTCCCCAAACTAAAAAATAAAAAAAGTATTTGGCAGTCGTATACGACGAATAATCAAAAAGGAACAATCTATTTAGAAGAAACATACCTCAAATTGCCAAAGCTAAAAGAGAAAATTCGCATCCATGCCCATCGCCCGATTGAAGGAACGATTCGTTCAGCAACGATCTCATCTCGATACAACGAGATCTTTTATGTCTCCTTGCTCTGTGAAGTTCCCCAAAAGACGATGAGAGCGTCAAATAAATGGATCGGGATTGCCTATGATCCAGATCGTCTAGTGGAGATGTCTACACCGCTTGACATCACGATTCCTAAATTCAAACAAGTTGATCAACAACTCCTACGGGCAAAGAGAAAGCTTGTGATCAAAGGACGATCAGCACAGCATCGACGAACACACGTTGAAAGAGTAAAAAATTATCAAAAGCAAAAAAGGAAAATCAAAGACCTTTATTTAAAACAAAAATTTCAACGAGAAGACTATTTAGAACAAATTTCAGGAACAGTGATCCATCATTATGATTATTTGTTTGTCGAATCGATTTCAGCAGATTGTCCGAAAGGTGATTTTTCTATCCAAGACTGGCATAAGCTATTAGCAAAGCTCCAATATAAATCGCAATGGTATAGCAAAAAGTTAGTATTGATCGATATGAAAGAACAAACAAATCCTTCCACAAATAAAAAGAGTCTGGAATTAGTTGAAATCGGGAAGCAAGTCCTTTTTGAATAAAAAAACTGGTAGGGGCGCCAGGGTTCGCCTTGCTAATAAAAAACATCTATTGTTTTTGTTTCTAGGAATTTCTTTCAGAGAAGCTCACTAATTATGACAAACCAAAAAAGAGGAGAAGAGCATGAATGCTCTTCTCCTTTCAGACTGTAGACAAAAGCATCAGTTTCCTCTTTACTAAGAGTGTAGACTAATACTTTTGTCTATTTTTGTATAATAAAAGATATGGGCTCTTTGTCAATAAGGACTGATGAATTGCGAAAAACTAAATCTGGGTCAGAACAAACCTCATTCTGATTCAGATTTTGTGTTATCTAACTTTGATTAATTGATTGGTCAAAAAGATTCTAATTTTCATATTCTCAAATGATTTAAATCCGTAGGATACTCGTTTCATTGTTTTTATGTGGGTATTCTTTGCTTCTATTTTTCCATTGGAGTAAGGATAAATCATCGCATTGCCGATGCCTTCTTCGTAGATCAGAAGGTTTTGAAGTTTCTCACGAAATCCTTCATCTAATGTTTCGGGAAGTTCTGCCAATAAGGAGAAAAGCAAGTCAGGATCTTTGTCTCGAAAAGCTTCAACTAATTCATGGAAAACGGGATACGCCTCCTTTAGGGGCGTGGAAAAGCTAAGCAATCGATCAATCATCATTGCTTCAGTAAGAAATGGATATTTAGGTGCTCGGAAACTTTTCCATGTTTTATATTCATAGTGGTTAATGTTTGCACGATTTTTTAGCAGAAAGCGCCAGTTCTTTTTCAGTTTTTCTGCATGGCTTTTCTGTTCTACTTTACGTTGCTCATTCATTTGATTGTTTGGACAGCATTATACATTCCTCCTCAAAAAGCGAACGTTTTTTTTTAATTGTAATAAAAAAACTGTAGTCTGAGTTTTCTTTTTTAGTGTATTTTTTGAAGTTTGTATTATATGATACAAAAAAGAGTGATTAGGAGGTGCTTTTTGTTGACTACATATAAATAAACTATCTATCTTATTAATTAACGAGGAGTGAAAGAGATGCCAAAGTACCAGAAGATGCTCATAGAGAAAAAATTGGAAATAATTACAACAAACGGAATGATGAACATCCGCCAGGAACGGACCAAAAGATTTTAACCTATCTAGCCAATCACAGGGGGCAAACGCTGATACGCAATGGTATATGGACATTTACTGGATTGGTTTATCTAGCCACTATTTTTCAAAATTTTCGGCCAGTAGATCCTCCCGAACAACATCCGGTTATAAAAAAAGACTCGCCAGCATTTGAAGTCACTACACGAGTTGACGTGAGAAGAGAGGGGAATCAGGCAAGGATTCACTCCTTTGTTTCCACCTCCACCATCAATCGTGCTCGAATCCATTCCTTGAATCCAAACCATGCGATATCCCATTCGGATACAGACAAACTTTCTTATGACAATCAGACGTTTGCTAATACGACATCCATGGATCTATCACCGTACGTTGATCTCGCGAAGATGGTGCATGAACGAAGTCTTTCTTTGTACCGACGGAGGCATAAGATTCATCAACTGATCAATTGTACCACCACGAGAAGGACAGATCAGGTAAACACATGGATCGTCACAGGAACAAGTGTGGAACAAACGAGATTGACCACTATTTGCCAAGAAGCGATTACTCGATCGAATGCGCAAAATGAGCAAAAGAAACAAGAGAGGGAGAATTCTACACACTCTTCTCACCATAAGAATGATTCAAAAACTCAAGATTTTCCTTATTTTTCTGCACAAGAGTCGGCTCAAAAACTAAGTGAAGCCATCCGAACCACCTTTGAAACCAAATATAATAGCACAACATATGCCCCAACGAATGTACATAGACCAATCCCAGCCACGTTTTGGAAGGGATTAACGGAGCGATTTTACCAGATCTTTCACCAATACGAGAATACGAGCTACACCCAAGAACAAAAAGACACAAGTGGTGGGTCAGTGCTGTCGCAGTTTGTGAATTTATTGTTGCGTACTTTTTCGATAGATTATGAGGAAGAGCTATCTAGTGATTTCCATTTAGAAAAGGATCAACAGATACCGATGAATGTGTACTCCACGAAAGACTCGCATCCATCCAAGATTTCACCAAAAAAATCAAGGGAGGAAAAACAGGCGCAGGATCCTCAGGAAACAGCTTCAGAGGAAGTGACAGGCACACCACCAGAAGGTGAATCTGTACTATCTCCTGAAAAAGTGAGTTTCTTCACGCAACTTTGGGATCTAGTAGAAGATTTTTGTGAAAAAGTAGGGAGCTTTGATATTTTCCCAACATTTGGGGTGGAAGCAATGCCCCTTCCTGTTAGCACTGAAACAACTCTCGAAGACAGTTCGGTGAATGCGACAGCTATTCCTACGGAAGTACTTGGATTAAATGTGACAACAGCTGGAGAATTTGACACCACCCAAGAGCAAGAGATCAATGAAAAAATCCAAGCATTTTTGCGTGAAAATAGAGCTGACCCAGCAAAGGAAATAATTCAAGAAGAACAGGAAACACCTCTTCCAATGTGGAATAAGGAACAAAAAGAGGACATAAATAAAAAGCTGACTCATTTTTTCACGGAAAAAGGAATTGCTTGTCAAGAAAATGCTGAGGAATTAATGGAGACAGTCGGTGAGTGGGTACTTCTTGAAGGTGCAGCGCCACCAACGTTGGATATGGTGAAAGTTAAACAAATTGCAAAACTGATCTTGGAAATGAGCGAAGAGACAGTGATTTCAGAGGAACAAGCCGGTCTAACGGTCGGGACATGGATCTGTGAAACAGTGAAGGACAACCAATCTGTGGCTTTAAATCTTGTTGTGTAAACGACTAAACAACCAGAAGGAACCAGTACGCCCCACCCCACAAGGACAGAAAACCAAAAAAATAACAGCGAAACTGATGGAATTCAATGGCTTGACCCTAATGTGCGAAAACAAATGGAAGCATTTTTTCAAGAAAAGGAATTATTACCAAATCAGCCAACCAAAGAACAAATATTGATCGCCTTAGGAAAATGGATCATCAAAGAAGAAAATAACAAATTCGTCTTCAATTATAAAAGAATTCAAGCAGTAGCAAAAGTGATTATAAAAGGATTGAAGCTTTATGATATAAAAGGAAAGGAAAAGATTTCAAACAAAGATGCCGAATTAACTGTCATGAAATGGGCCTTTGAAACGATATTAGGAAGTTCGATTGAAGCTTATATAGTCAAAACCTTGGTGTCGGCTCCTGATGTAGAGCAATTTACCATAGGTCGATTGAGAGATTTATTCACTGTCAGAAACTTAGAAAAAGAGGGATTAATTCAGTTAGATACGCCTACCCTTTCTCAAGAACAGAAAAGAGTCTTTAACAAATTATGGAATTTGTTACTTCATAAAGAGCTACCAAATTATTTTCTAGATAGCAGTGGTTTAGCGGATCACTTATTGATTTCTGATTATCAATCATTGATGCAGCTGACAGGAGCACAAATTTTAAATGAGAGTGGGTACCCACAGGCATTCAGTCAAGAAGATAGTTGGTTGATGGGGCAACATTTCTGGGAAACGATCCTTGAAAAAGGCGTGACCAGCTATGAAGAATTCCGTCAACTTCTAATGCCTTCTTTGCTTGCGGTCGCCCAACTAGAACCAAATCTATTACGAGAGGCATTGGCTACGGACACCTACAAAGAAGTGGCAATCAGTACCTTTATTGGATATCAACAAGAAGGTTATTATAAGCTAGTCGAAAATCAAGAACTCCTCAGTCAATTGTATAAAGCTTATCAAAAAGTCTTTCTTCAATGGCGTCGAAAAAAAGCATTGGCTATAACTGTGGCACAGACTTGTCGCGACAAAGGTTCCCTCATTTCATTTCATGTGATCAAACAAAATTATCTTATAGGTTCAGAAGATCCTTGTCCAGATATTGACTGGATTCCAGAGAAATTAGAAACTAGTTATGTTAAATTGACGAAAAATGTAGCAGATACGTATTTGCCACTGAATAAAAAACTGATAGAGTTTGCATTACTCGCCTTCGACAAAGAGGAAAGAGCGTTTATTTTTTCAGAAGGAACTCAGCTATATGAGGCAAATGCCGAGTTAACAAATGAAAGTGACTATATGGCTGAAGTGCCAGTCGTAAGTGTGGCTCTGAAGATGTATCAGTTGCTTTCTATGAAGAAGAAACAGAGAACGATTCTAAATCTAGACAAAACCGATCTGTTTGTAGCGGACAACGAAAAGGAAAAACGTTGGTATGCCCTGAAGCAGTTGGCTGGCGAAGGAGGTTATCGTTTTTATCGTGTTGATCAAGATCCTCTATTATACCTCAAATTTGGGTTATTTGATCAGAAAAACCTTTGGAAAAATGGGTATAAGAAAGAAGGAAATGAGATTCGGATCGGGGATAAACTTTTTACATTTTCTACTCGTATGAATTGGAGTAAAAAATTATCCCATGGAGTTGAGACAACTCCATTCATTGAAGCACTTAGTCGTAAACATAGTGATCAACTGTATCAACAATTGTATGATTCGGGAGACGACAAAGCGGATCTCGAAAAAGCTTTGGAGGTCGTCAAGCATTTTATTCCTTTTTATGATTGTGTGACAGGGAGCATTAATCAAGACACAGAAGGAGCAATTGTTTCTTGTACGATTGATGCCTTACTCATGATTCCGGTACTCGGTCAAGTCACTTCCCTCAATATGAAATTTACATTAGGTGTGGCTCGAGCGTTTGCCAGTAGAGGAATTCGCAACGCCATCAGAAGTGGTAAAAGTTTCCTACCAACAGCGGCCGAGACCAGAAGACTTGCGTTAACTCTTGCACAAACGATTGATCCAGGATTTGAGACCATTGTAGGTGGAGGACGATGGATCATTAGAAAAGTAGTGCAGTTCAAAAATGAACTTCGTGTGGGTAAAAAGACGAGAGAAATGTTAGAAAGAGTCGAAGCGTGGGAGAAGACGCAAAAAGCGTGGGAGAAATCAATCGAGATCGTTCAGTTAAATGGTCTGGAAGTACCAGTGAGAAAAGTGAATGCTCATTTGTATATGCGCGTGACGAATCTAGAAACTGCAGAGGTGTTTGGCGGCTTGCTTATGAAAAAGGGGGATCGCTTAGAACCCTATAGACCCGCTACATTTACGAATGAACAACTCAACTTGATTAACCTCTTGGAGGTGAAGTTAGATGAAAATCAGATCTTTGTCGTGGAAGATAATTTAAATCCTCAAGCCTATGGTACAGGGAAGATCACAACTGTAGTAAAAGAAGGTGAAGAAACGAAGCGTTGTATTGAAATGAAGGGGAAATTGATTGAAGTGACCATGACAGTCATCAAAGAGCATGGAATCCGATTAGATGTTTATGATCGTCATGAAGGAAAAATGTTACCAGTGAATTTTAACGGGATGGAATGGTATTTTGAAGAAGCAACGTCTACTTTCATATCAAAATCCGTAGAGGAAAAAATCGCTGGGATGTTAGATAAGTTTGAAACACTAAAAGATCCAAGTGGACTTTCTGCTCCGTATGGAAAGTGGATGATGTGGAATGAATCAGGCAGATCCTACATCAAGATCAATAATCATTACATTCCGTTGATCGCATTGGATAAAAATAGCAATCGGTATTATTTAGTGAAAAAGGAATACAATGAACCGATGACGATTTTGATATTTGATGAAAAAAAAGGCAAGTTTCGTTTTGAGACAGATTCGGAAAGAGCGAAGGTAGAAGCAATTGAACAAACAAGTAAGAAAGAAAAACCTCATAAGTTAGAGGCTTTACAGCATAAAAGAAAAACCACTTCAGGTGAATCAAGAGTGTCGCAAGGAGAGACACCGGGCACCTCAGGTACTTCAAGCACAAGTTCTCACGATAAAAGGGTTAAAATGGGCACATTGGTTGGTCAAGTGGAAAATAATGATATTCCCAAATCCGCGGGAAAATATGATTTATGGAGTAAACTTAGAGAAGCAGAGCTTTCTAAAGGTGTAATTCCAAGAATAGAAGATCCTAATGTTCGACTTGCACCGTTAACTGAATTTGTTTCAGATTTGCCTAATAAATATCATTTTAGTGACGAGGAAATAAGACAGAGTATTTTGAAAACAATTAAAGTGAACTTGCCGCCCAATTCTACTTTTAAAACAGTGGCAGGAGTTACTTCTGATAAAGTGCCAGACTTTCTCAAACCGTTTGTTCAAGATATGGAATATGGTCTTGAACAATTAATGGATTTTGCAGATTCTGGAATAGCCATATTTGAAAAATTATTGCTTGACAAAACTACTGAAAAAGTTGAGCTTAATAAAGCCGTGGCAAACGCTGAGGTTGAAAACGCTGTGGCAAAAGCTGTAGTTAACGATGCTGTGGCAAAAGTTCAGCTTGCAGAATCTCCGCTTGACAAAGCTATTGCACAAGCAGAGCAGGCACAATTTGAACTTGACAAAGCGATTGAACTAGTTAAGTTTGATCAAACTCTTTCACAATCTAAGGAAGGGAAATATTTAATAAAATTATTTTCAATAGGTGAGATTCCTAGCCAAGAACTCATCATAACAGAAACGATTAAAAGACTGTTGAATAGGTTGAAAAAAATCAAAGACTTCTATAAGCAATCAAAGGAATGGGACTATGAAAATATTTTGCTCGTTTGGAGTGATTCATTCACCAAGAAAGAAGGATTAGATGTTTATGTATCAACAGCTGATATAAATATTCCGAAAGCAGAGGTTTTTCCAGTTGATGGAGAATGTCGGGTCATTATTTATGCAGATAGTTTTCATTTGGATCCTCAAAAATATCCAGAATATGAGCTAACAGCAAGACCTTCTTCAGTGCTCTTTCATGAAGGATCACATCTTGTTTCAAATACAAACGATCTGGCAGTTCAATATTATTCTCTAAGAGGGACGGAATTGACTACAGCACAAGCAATAAACCGGTTTTACGAGGAATTAAAAAACATAGTAAATGTAGATTCTAAACCTTTCGGTGTTTTTGTGGATCATTTAGCGAAAGAATTGAATTTACCTACCTTATCCAAGTCTGAGGTTATAAGGAGAATGTGTGAAGATGATGTGTTGCTTTATAATTTTTTATTGACAGATGCAGAATTCTTTACAATGATTTTAAGGGACATTATCGAAGGAAGAGAGATGGATGAAATCGTTCGTGTCCCAAGAAGTACAGATAATAAAAAAATGAAACTAAAATTTCTGTTCCTCTATACGGCAATGGCTTATCTGTCTAGAAATTCAAATTTAGAGGTAAATCATCAGTTAAACTAAATGAAAGAACAGACCACAACAAAAGTAATGGATAATGTAAGTACAGATATCCCAAGTAAAGAAATGCCGAAAGAAACAAGAATGCCTGTACACACGGAATCTTTAAAAATACTAAAATATAAAGCAAAAGATATGTTGAAAAAGGAAGTCTCAGACCTTCTAACGACTAGTATGATAAAAAGTAATAACAGTACAACTGAATATATTATAAAAGAACAAGGAGTAATGAGCCCAACACACCCTTCATTGACTTTAAGTTTCTCGAACCTTGTAACTAGTAGTATTGAAAAAAGTAATAAACTTCGACAAAATGTCTCGAAGAGACGAACAAACCATCTGCAAGAAGTAACTCCACAATATTAATTCAAGTAGGTCATTCAAAAATATATGGGCTTGGTATAATAAACTAAACAAAAAATTAAGGAGGAGTGATGGACGAGTTATATTAAAGTAGATACCAAGTTAAGAGAGTTTGTGGGGGGAATTACTATGAAACATGGACCATTTACACAAGAATTCAAACGATAAGCGGTTTTATTCATCCTGGATGAAGGACTACCTGTCCAAACTGTTTCAAAAAATTGGAAGTCCATCCTCACAAAATTAACTTACCTTTTTGTTCATAAAAGTCTTGCCAGTTCCCCCTTCATATTTAAATGAAAAAGGCTCGAGTAATGAAAAGCAACTCCCACAAATAGGAACCAAACATAATCAGACTGTAGACAAAGAAAAAATTTCTTTGTTCTACAGTTTTTTTGTTATTGACTTTAGTCAGTTTCGTTCGCGTAGCGTACGAAACAAAAAAACCGCGCGTTTCTATGCGTGGACGAAATAGCTTTAGCGATAAAAAACTCCTTTCGATATACTAATAGTGGCTACCAACCGCATATCAGATTGAAAGGAGTTTTTTTATGTCTAACGATGATAAAAGTTTAGCACATACAAGATGGAATTGTAAGTATCACATAGTATTCATCCCGAAGTATAGACGAAAAGTGATTTATGGAAAGTTAAGAGTAAGTATTGGTCAGATATTAAGAAAATTGTGTGAGATGAAAGATGTTGAAATCATTGGAGCACATGCAATGCCTGACCATATTCATATGTTAGTAAGAATACTACCAAAGATTAGTATTTCTAGTTTTATGGGCTACTTAAATGGATGAAGTGCAACTTTAATCCATGAAAAACATGCGAATTTGAAATATAAGTATGGGAATAAAAGCTTTTGGTTCAAAGGATACTACGTGAGTACGGTTGGGTTAAATCAAAAAACAATTGAAAAATATATTCGAGAACAAGAAGCAGATGATCGAATTAGAGATAGTATAAGTAAACAAGAGTATGTAGATCCATTTAAATAGTTAAAGAGAGATAGAGCTGTGAGCGAGCGGTTGGTGGTTATTTAAAAAGCCCCTTTTAAGGGGCTAGCGAGTGGTGAGCCCTTCTAGAGCTGTTAAAAAGCCACCCGTTTTCACGGGTGGATATTTACTCTGTATGTCCAGGTTTTAATTGATAGATCTTTGAGGGACGTCCGATACCGACAGGACGTTCACCGATTTCATCGAAGTATTGTAACATAGCTTTTTTGAAATTGGAATGATCGATCATTTTAAAATCGATCCCTAAGAATTTAGCGAATACTTTGCGTGCTTCAGTGATCGTGAAGTCTTTTCCTAGCACTTGAAGCACTTGGGGTTCATGTTCCATTTTGTTGACGACACGGTTGAAGGCTTTGACAATGATCTCGCTATGGTCAAAAGCTAATGTGTCTTTGCCAGAAGACTCGCTCGTCGTCAAGTCTAGAGTGATTGCTACATCCCCACTCGATAAATGCAGTTTGTTTGCATTGCGTTCAAGTGAAAACCACTGCACTTCTTTGGCATCGTCTCCAGCGATCAAAGGTTCTTCACCGATAAAGGCGAGATAGCTGACTGTCACGACCCAGCCACGAGGATCACGATTCGGTGTACTGAAGGTATGCAGTTGTTCAATATTTTCTTCGGATATGATGACGCCTGTTTCTTCTTTTGTTTCTCGCAATACGCTGGCACCAGTCGATTCATTTTTTTGGACGAATCCTCCGGGAAGTGCCCAAGAATTTCGGTAAGGATGGCTTTTACGTTGGATAAGTAAAACTTTTAATTGATCTTCTTCTTTGTTGTAGCAGAGTAAAACGATATCGACGGTCAAGGAAGGTTTTTCATATTCAGGACGTTCTTGGTCTTGGTACCAAGATAAGAAATCAGTTTCAGAGGCCTCTTGTTCATAATATGTTTTTTCTTCTTCTTTTGAATGAAAATGTTCCACTTTCTCACCTCCTATTATGTTAAGGTACTTTTTACTTTATTGTAGCAGAATCTCTCTGAAAACCAAAGATTTCTAGACAAATAAATCCAACTCAGAGTTGAAAAAGAAACGGTAAGAGTAGATTAAATAGGAAGAAAAGCAAATAAAAAGGGAGAAGCTTCTGTTTTTCTTCTCGAATGGCGAAAAAGCCACAGAGGACGATATACCCTGCTAGGATCACTCGAAGGATCAAAGTGAGCAAAAGAAAAGTATTTAATTGCCCATGTAGATTGAAATAACCATACAGATGTAAATAGTAAAAACTAAATAATAGATGGATGAGAGAAAGTAAAGCAATGCTGATAATCATTCGTTTGTGTTTTTTTGTCATTAGTCTCAAAACCTTTTCTTATATGATATTGCTTATTATAGCATGTTTGTAAAGTAAAAATGAGAGAGTAGACGATCCTGAAGAAAAAGGAGTGAGAGTGTGGATAGAGAAGGAAGTGGTTCATCACGATAACGTAGGTTCTTTATAGATGTTTTCTTGAAGGGAAAGGACATCTTTACATTTCGGGAGTTATCAAAAAAAGCTAACAGCGTATTCATTTTATGGTATACTAGCAAGGAAACGAATTCGCACCATGCGATAAAGGAGGAAGTACCCCATGGCAGAAAAGGAAACTTTTTATATCACTACGCCCATCTATTATCCAAGTGGCAAACTGCACATTGGCAATTCTTATACAACGATTGCATGTGATGCTGTTGCACGTTATAAACGTTTGATGGGCTTTGATGTGTTTTATCTAACTGGGGTAGATGAACACGGACAGAAAATCGAGAAAAAAGCAGAAGAATTAGGCGTAGAGCCACAGGAATATGTAGACAAAATGGCTGCAGATGTCAAAAAACTATGGAAGACATTAGATATCAGCTACGATAAATTCATTCGCACAACTGATGATTATCATAAAGCAGCAGTTCAAAAAATCTTTGATCGTTTGCTTGAACAAGGCGATATTTACTTAGGTGAATATGAAGGTTGGTATTCTGTCTCTGATGAGGAATTCTTTACAGAAACTCAACTTGCAGAAGTATACAAAGATGAAGACGGCAAAGTGATCGGCGGGAAAGCGCCAAGTGGTCATGAAGTTGAGCTAGTCAAGGAAGAGTCTTATTTCTTCCGTATGAGTAAGTATGCAGATCGCTTGTTAGAGTACTACGAAGAACACCCAGAGTTTATCCAACCTGAATCACGTAAAAATGAGATGATCAATAACTTCATCAAACCAGGTTTAGAAGATCTAGCAGTTTCACGGACGACATTCAGCTGGGGAATCAATGTTAAAAATGATCCGAAACATGTAGTGTATGTCTGGATCGATGCGTTGTCGAACTACATCACCGCACTGGGCTACGGTTCAGAAGACGATCAATTATTCCAGAAATATTGGCCCGCAGATGTCCATATGGTTGGAAAAGAAATCGTTCGGTTCCATACGATCTATTGGCCGATCATGTTGATGGCATTAGATATCCCATTGCCAAAGAAAGTCTTTGGACATGGCTGGTTGTTGATGAAAGACGGCAAGATGTCTAAATCGAAAGGCAATGTCGTTTATCCAGAAATGCTCGTAGAACGCTATGGCTTAGATGCTTTGCGTTATTACTTATTGCGTGCAGTACCATTTGGTTCAGATGGCGTATTTACACCAGAAGACTTTGTGTCACGTGTGAACTACGATTTGGCGAATGACTTAGGGAATCTTTTGAATCGAACGATTGCAATGATCAATAAATATTGTGATGGCATGGTTCCTGACTATGCGTCATTAGTGACACCGTTTGACAGTGAGTTATCAACAACTGCTGCGAATGTGGTTGGTCGTTATCATGACGCAATGGAAAAAATGGAATTCAACACTGCTTTAGCCGAAATCTGGGTATTGATTTCTCGTGCCAACAAATATATCGATGAAACAGAACCTTGGGTCTTAGCAAAAGACGAAGAGAAGAAAAAAGAGTTAGAGAGCGTGATGATCCACTTAGCTGAATCGTTACGTATCACTGCGATCCTCTTACAACCGATCATGACAGAAACACCAACTAAAATCTTCAATCAATTAGGGTTGGATGCCGAGACGATGAACCTTGAAGGATTACACTTCGGTGAATTCCCATCTGGGACAAAAGTCGTTGCAAAAGGTACACCGATTTTCCCACGCTTAGAGCTGGAAGAAGAAATTGCGTATATCCAAGCAAAAATGTCAGAAGGTACTCAAACAAATGAGGACTCTGTCAAATGGGACCCAGAAGAAACAGAGCTTGTTTCGACTAAAGAAAAACAAATCAAATTCGATGTATTTGAAAAAGTCGAATTAAAAGTAGCAGAAGTCATCAATTGCCAAAAAGTCGAAGGGGCAGATAAATTATTGCAATTCCGTCTAGATGCAGGAGATGACCAAGACCGTCAAATCTTATCCGGTATTGCCGAATTTTATCCTGATCCAAGTGAATTGATCGGCAAAAAATTAGTGATCGTTGCTAACTTGAAACCACGCAAAATGCGCGGGCTGATCAGTCAAGGAATGATTCTTTCAGCAGAAGCAGCTGATGGTTCATTACAAGTGATCGAAGCACCAAAAGGTATTCCAAACGGTTCTGAAGTTGGCTAATCAATGACTGTTAAGAACTATTCTAAGCAAATAAGCTTAGAATAGTTCTTTTTTGATAACCTTACTTTTCATGGCTCTATAAAAATAAAACTAACGAGGTTGTGCGAACACCGTTTATTTGTTTTTAGGGGGTACGAAAGGACGAATCTCCTCGGCTTTTTTATAACTTTGATTGAGTGACAAATTTTTTGGAACTGCAGTATTAAACCATTCATTCATGTTACAATAAGAAAGAAAAGTGAGTAAGTAAACGATCCAAGCCGAATGAGCAGGTCATTGGCTTAGTTAGCGCTTGATAAGAAATAGGATAACTATGCTATCTATTGGAAGGAGACGAAAGATGAATGTGGCTGAGTTAGATTTAGTTACCCGATTTGTACTGGAAAAAAAAGCAAATCTGCATGGCGGAATTTACCATTTGACTCAAGTAGAAATGGCGTATAACTCCAATCGAATCGAAGGGTCGAGAATTTCTGAGAAGCAAACCGCCTTAATATTTGAAAATAATATTCTCCCTCCTGCTGAAAGTGGCGAGGCAACGAAACTAGATGATATCAAAGAAACAGAAAATCATTTCAAAGGTTTCGATTACGTGATCGATCATATCGAAGAACCGTTATCGAATGATTTTATCAAAGAACTACATCGAATTTTGAAACGAGGAACAACTGATGAAAACAATCCGCTAACACCTGTCGGAGAATTTAAACTTGTTCAAAATATGATTGGTTTTGGTTATGATGAGGTTGAAACCATAGCACCCGAGGAAGTAACTGAAAAAATGACGGAATTACTTGCTCACTATGAGAACTCAAAAAAACAAAGCTTAGTTGAAATTGCAGATTTTCATGTGAAATATGAACGCATCCACCCATTTGCAGATGGCAACGGACGTACGGGACGTTTGATCATGTTCAAAGAATGCTTGAAGCACAATATCATGCCTTTCGTGATCAAAGATGTCCATCGTGAGTTCTACTACAGAGGTTTAAGTAATTGGGGAACCGAGAATGGTTATTTACTTGATACTTTAGGTATGAGTCAAGATATGTATGAACAGTTTTTAAAAAAAATGAAATTCACAGGATCGGTTCATCAATAAAATAGCTTTATAGATAATTGAAAAAAGTCGAGCGATGATAATCATCGTCCGACTTTTTTTAGTTTTAGCCGTTGTTTGATTTTCGTTGGCAATAATGCTGCGACGATTGAAAATGGAATACATAGAATATACCAAGCAATCAGGCGGCTATTGCCGTAACGTGCATAAATCTTGGTCAATAGCGAGTGAAGGATCACCAGCCCTAGGAGCAAGCTGATCGCAAAGAACCATCTTGTATCCCAATCAGTCAAGTGGCGCAAGGCGTTCATGGCTAAAGGATAGCCGTAGAAAAAAATCCCGACCATCGTGACGCGCCAATTTTTGACGATCGTTTGAACATTCAATAGTAAAAAGATGACCGATAGTAAAAAAGCAATGGGCGGAAACAAGCCGACGAGAAAGGAATAGACGATTCCCCACAACAACATCCCAGGCCCTTTGATCAAGGCGGCAATGAGAAGAAAACCAGCCATCAATAGCAATTGCTGTGTCAATGTCGCAATTGTTAGCCAGCCAAATAAAATCAACAATAACCAATGTAGCTTGGATTGTTTTTGTTCTTTTTGTGGAAAGAAAGTAGTACCTTTATCTTTTAGATAAGATGCTAGTTTTGGATCGATCGATTGAAAATCCATCGGGTACCTCCTGACATTTCAAGTAGCTTCATTCTATAAGAAGTAAGACAAGAATACATCCGTCTTTAGAGGGATATTTTCACTACAAATTTCTGAAAAGAATGGTAAAATGAAAAGTTCTCGGTTATACTGAAAAAAATAAAAAAGAAATACGAAATGAGGAAGAGGATGAAGGGGAAATTAAAACGCGAGATCAATTTGTTTGGTGCATTATCCACAGTAATGGGAACTGTGATCGGCGCCGGCGTCTTTTTTAAAACAGCTGCGGTAGTGGCAAGTACACAATCAACAAGTTTGACGTTACTCGCGTGGTTGTTAGGGGGATTCTTAACGATCAGTGCGGGGCTAACAGTTGCTGAATTAGCCACTGCCATTCCTGAAACAGGTGGAGCTGTCAAGTATATTGAAGCAGCTTACGGTAAGTTACCAAGTTTTTTGTTAGGCTGGGCACAAAGTTTGATTTACTTTCCAGCCAACATTGCGGCATTATCGATCATCTTTGCAACACAGCTGATCAATCTCTTACAGCTATCTCCTGATTATTTATTAGTGATTGCTATTATTACAGCACTTTCTATCACTGGATTGAATCTGTTAGGGACCAAAGTTGGTGCGTACGTTCAATCGATTACATTGGTAGTCAAGTTGATCCCAATTGCAGTGATCATTATTTGGGGGCTTCTGACACCCGGACAGGGTACTGTTCAATTATTTCCAGTAGAAGCCGGACAAGGTGTTTCATGGGCAGAAGGACTTAGTGGTGCTTTGTTGGCGACACTATTCGCTTACGATGGCTGGTTAGGTGTCGGAGCCATGGCTGGAGAAATGAAACGTCCAGAAAAGGATCTACCAAAAGCGATTATTTTAGGATTGAGTTTTGTGACATTCGTTTATCTATTGATCAACTTCGTCTTTTTAAAAACATTACCGATTGATCAAATTGCTGGAAACTTGAATGCTTCATCTGATGCGTCAGCGGTCATCTTCGGTGAACTAGGAGGAAAAATCGTTACGATCGGTATTTTGATCTCTGTCTACGGCGCACTGAATGGTTATACGTTGACTGGGATTCGTGTTCCATATGCAATGGCATTAGAAAATGAGTTGCCGTTCAGTAACCAGTTGACAAAGCTCTCAAAAAAATTCACCGTTCCTTATGTCCCTGCGTTGTTCCAACTAGCGATTGCATGTATCATGATGAGCTTGGGTTCATTTGATTTTCTGACAGATATGTTGATTTTTGTCATGTGGCTATTTAGCTTATTGATTTTTATTGGCGTATTTATTTTAAGAAAGAAAGCCCCAGAGATGCCTCGTCCATACAAAGTACCCCTTTATCCAGTGATACCGATCATTGCGATTTTAGGAGCCATCTTTATTTTAGGGATGACACTGATCACACAAACGAATTTGGCATTGATCGGAATCTTAGTCACATTGTTAGGTGTACCTGTGTTTTACTACAAAAAAAGACAAACTGAAAGTAACTAACTGATAATGAAAAGACAAGAAGTGAATCAAGTCATTTCTTGTCTTTCTTTGTACGATATCTCATGTTTTTTAGTCTTTGAGACTTCTTTAACGCCTGCTTATATGCTAAAGTAATGAATGAAAAGGAGAGATAAAGATGATATTTGATTCTCATACTCATTTGAACGCGGAACAATTCAATGATGATATTCCTGAAACGATCCAGCGTGCAGAAGAACTAGGTGTGACTAAAATGGCCGTTGTAGGCTTTGATACACCAACGATCGAAAAGTCCTTGATGCTTAGTCAAGATTACCCAAACATTTATAGCATCATCGGCTGGCATCCTACAGAAGCTGGTAGCTATACGAAAGAAATCGAAAACAAACTACAAGAACAACTGACTTTACCAAAAGTGGTTGCTTTAGGTGAAATCGGACTGGATTATTATTGGATGGAAGATCCCAAAGAAGTCCAAGATAAAATCTTTAGAAGACAGATCGCCATCGCAAAAGAAATGCGTCTACCGATCAGTATCCATACGAGAGATGCCTTGGAAGACACTTATAAGGTGTTAAAAGAAGAAGACATTCGTGATATTGGCGGAATCATGCATAGCTTTAGTGGTGATTATGAATGGGCACAACGTTTCCTTGATTTAGGGATGCACATTTCTTTTAGTGGTGTCGTGACATTCAAAAAGGCGTTAGATGTGCAAGAAGCAGCGACAAACGTCCCAATGGATCGTCTATTAGTGGAAACGGATGCTCCTTATTTAGCGCCAGTGCCCTATCGAGGAAAAAGAAATGAACCAGGGTATACTCGTTACACAGTCGAAAAGATCGCTGAACTTCGTCAACTACCAATGGAAGAAGTTGCGGCACAAACATGGAAAAACGCCCATCATTTATTTGGATTATCAGAGCATGACTAAGTTAAAGATCCAAGAAATCATTGTTGTCGAAGGGAAAGACGATACGAGAAGGCTACAAGAAGTGGTTGAAGCCGATACGATAGAAACGATTGGTTCAGCGATCAATGAAGAAATCTTGATGCAGATCGAACATGCACAGGAAACTAGGGGAATCATTATTTTTACGGACCCAGATTTCTCAGGTGAGAAGATCCGTAAAACGATCATGGAAGTGGTACCACAAGCAAAACATGCATTTTTGCCAAGGAACCAAGCCGTACCGAAAAAAAAGGGAAGCTTAGGGGTCGAACATGCGAGTGATGAAGCGATATTAGAAGCGTTGAAAAAGGTCGTTACGCCAGTCGATGATGAGACCCAAGTACCGGAGATCACTAGACAAATGCTGGTTGCATATGGATTGATTGCCGGAGCACATGCAAAAGAAAAACGTGAGATGCTAGGTGATGAATTACGCATCGGCTATACGAACGGAAAACAATTGGAAAAACGATTGAACATGTTCCGAATTACGTTAACTGAGTTTAAGCAGGCAATGAAAAAAGTGGAGGATCATTATGAGTGAATATCGGGATATTGCAACACCCACTAGAACAAAAGAAATTTTATTGAAGCACGGCTTCTCTTTTAAGAAGAGCTTAGGACAAAACTTTTTGACAGAGCCGAATATCCTTCGGAAAATCATTGAAACTGGTCAAATCGATCAGCAGACTAATGTGATCGAAGTAGGGCCAGGAATTGGTGCATTAACAGAGCAAATCGCGCGTCATGCCAAACAAGTAGTCGCATTTGAAATCGACGATCGATTGATTCCTGTCTTGGCAGATACCCTTTCACCTTATCCGAATGTCACAGTCATCCACCAAGATATTTTGAAAACTGATTTAGCAGAGGCAGTCAATACTCAATTCAATGAGCGGTTACCATTGAAAGTGGTGGCTAATTTGCCTTATTATATTACGACACCGATCATGATGCACTTTCTTGAATCAGACGTAGTGGTTGACGAAATGATCGTAATGATGCAAAAAGAAGTCGCTGATCGCATCTCAGCAAAACCGGGAACAAAAGCATATGGTTCTTTATCGATCGCTGTGCAATACTATATGGAAGCAAGTTTGGCGTTTATTGTGCCAAAAACAGTATTTGTGCCACAACCAAACGTGGATTCAGCAATCTTGAAATTGACAAGACGCGCAATACCAGCAGTTTCCGTAACGGATGAAAAAGCCTTTTTCCGTCTGACAAAGGCTGCGTTTCAACAGCGTAGAAAAACTTTATGGAATAATTTGCAACATGCCTATGGGAAAGACGAAGAAACTAAAAGTTGGTTAACCGCAAGTCTAACAGAGGCAGGAATCGATCCGAAAAGACGAGGAGAAACACTTTCTTTAGAAGAATTTGCTACTTTGAGCAATGCTATGGAACATCTAAAAAAATAAAATGAGGAATAGAAGGCTGAAAAAGTCTTTTCGCTCTAAGTCTGAAGGCATCACTTGAGAAAACCATTTTGGGTATTCTTCAAGTGATGCCTGACTATTTTAGGAAACAAGATCCCAAATCAAATTCTTGGATTTTAAAGAGGGTGGTATTTCAGGCGCCTTGTTCCTCTTGATGTGTCTTGACACATTAGAAAGTTAGCGGTACAATAGGTCAAAACAAATGTGTCAAGACACATCAAGGGAGTAAAAAAATGAAAACAAATTCTGTAAGAAAATTGACAATTTCCGCTTTATTGATCGGGATGGGCGTTCTTATTCCGATGATCATGCCTAAGATCGTAATTCCGCCTGCTTCATTTACACTAGCTTCACATGTGCCATTATTTATCGCAATGTTTTTTTCACCCGGTGTAGCTGTGGCAGTGGCGCTAGGTACAACATTTGGTTTCTTCTTGACGACACCTGTGATTATTGCGCTTCGTGCATTGTCTCATTTGGTATTCGCTCTAATCGGTGCATGGTATTTACAAAAAAAACCAGGGATCGTCTTAAAAGACGGGCAATTCACATTAATGAACTGGCGTTTTCAAGGGTTTAACTTATTGATTGGCGTGATCCACTCGATCATCGAAATGCTAGTGGTGAGTGTGTTCTTCTTCATTGGGAATATGCCGGAAACATACTATGCAGAAGGCTACTTCTATACCGTATTCATCTTAATGGGGATCGGTGGCTTGATCCATAGTTTGGTGGATTACAATATCGCTTACTTCATTGCCGGAACATTGAGTAAATTCTTTGATGTCCCAGTTTTCACTGCTGCCAAGAAACAGCAAAAGAAAGAGATCGTGCAAGGAACGATCAAAAAAGTCGTTTAGCAATGCCACAGATAAAGACTGAAAAATAACCAAAAAAAGACCCAAGATCGAACGATCGTTGGGTCTTTTACGTATCATCAAGTTCTGTTTCGTTTATGGGATCGTGATGACATCTTCTGTATCTTTATCAAAGAAATGGCCTTTATTGATATTGAAGGCAAGGTCGATCATTTCTCCTGGTTTATGGAAGTCACGCGCGTCAACTTTTGAAATGAACTCAGTTGTTCCAGTGCGAGTATAAAGCATGGTTTCTGCGCCTAGTAATTCTGAAACAACGACTTCTGAATTGACAACAGTTTCTGGTGATGCATCCAAGACAACTTGTTCACTGTGGATATCTTCAGGACGAATACCAAAGACAAGTTCTTTGCCTTCATAACCTTTTTCAACTAGTACTTTATTTTTACCTTCAGGGATTCTCAATTTTAGTCCATGACCATCTGAGATAACGCCTTGGCTTAATTTTACGTTGAAAAAGTTCATGGCAGGTGAACCAATGAAACCAGCAACGAACATGTTGACTGGTGTGTCATAAACTTCTTTCGGTGAACCGATTTGTTGGATAAATCCATCTTTCATGATGACGATACGGTCTGCCATCGTCATCGCTTCTGTTTGGTCGTGGGTAACGTAAATGGTTGTTGTTTCTAAGCGTTGATGCAACTTCGCAATCTCGGCACGCATGGCTACACGTAGTTTGGCATCCAAGTTTGACAATGGCTCATCCATCAAGAAGACTTTCGCATCACGTACGATGGCACGACCTAAAGCCACACGCTGACGTTGCCCCCCAGAAAGAGCAGCAGGTTTACGTTTTAAGTATTCAGTCAAACCAAGGATCTCTGCAGCATTTTCTACACGTTGTTGGATGTCTGCTTTATCGTATTTACGCAATTTCAAACCAAACGCCATGTTGTCAAATACCGTCATGTGAGGGTATAAGGCATAGTTTTGGAATACCATCGCGATATCACGGTCTTTAGGAGCAACATCGTTCATTACTTTGCCTCCGATATTCAATTCTCCTTCGGAAATATCTTCAAGACCAGCGATCATTCGTAGAGTTGTTGATTTCCCACAACCGGAAGGACCAACGAATACGATAAATTCGCGATCTTTGATTGCCAAGTTAAAGTCAGTAACAGAATAGTTTTCTGCATTATCATATTTCTTGTATACATTTTTCAGAGCCATTTCTACCATCGTACAAACCACGCTTTCTTTTTTTCTTTTATTTTATGTGTTTAGTATAGTTGAAAGCGCTATCTATATTCAATGTCACAATGAACAAGAATTCGTAGGAACTTTCGTCAATGTGTACAAAATAATTGGAAAGTGCGTGAGATTACTAAATCTGCCACCTATAAAATAGAATAAATGATGTTCATGAAACAGATCCTTCAACAATGAGAGCAAACTCCAGCAATATGGCAATTTATTTTTTTGTTTTTACTGCTCGAGTTATCAAAGATTTACCGTGTATTCACTATCTTAGAGCGTATAATACTTTGTAGATATTAAGAGATATAAAAAAGGAGGCAACCAAGAAAACAAAATTTGATTTTCATGTTAAATTAAGTTAAACTCGATTTAACATAAGCTGGGAGATGATAATAATGGAAACGACTGTTAGAAAGATTGGAAATTCTGTAGGAGCGATTTTTCCCAAAGATATTTCTCCAGAAGTTGGAAAAATATATACGATTATTAAAATAGGTGAAACATATGTATTAAAGCCCAAAAAAGAAGATATTTTTAAGACTCCAGAGGCATGGGCAGGCTTTAGAGATTCAATCACCCAAGAAGATAAAGAGTGGGATGAGATGAACCTTGAGGGGGAGGAACTATAAATGGATTATCCAAAGCAAAAAGATATTGTATGGCTGGATTTTGATCCAGCTAGAGGAAAGGAAATAAAGAAGCGAAGACCAGGTTTGGTAGTAAGTAAGAATAACTTCAACCAATACACTGGTTTTTGTTTGATTTGCCCAATCACATCAACTGAAAGAAAATTTGATACATATATTAAGATCAAAGAACCACAAATCATTTCTGGACAAGTTGTTACACATCAATTGCGTTCAATTGACTACACCGCTAGAAACATAATAAAAATTGAACAATGTGATATTCTCACATGGGTGGATGTACTAGAAGTCCTTGATATGTTTTTATAGAAATTTGAAAAATATCAAACCACAAAGAAATTTGGTACACTGGTAAAAAAGGAGTGAGGACGGATGAAGATAGCATTGATTGCACATGATCGCAAAAAAGAATTGATGATAAAATTTACCACTGCTTACAAAACGATACTGGAACAACATGAACTATTCGCGACAGGGACGACCGGACAAAAGATTGCAGAAGCCACAGGATTATTGGTCCATCGGTTCAATTCAGGACCTTTAGGCGGTGACCAACAAATTGGCGCGATGATCTCAGAAGATGAATTGGATCTAGTGATTTTCCTGCGTGATCCTTTAGCAGCTCAACCTCATGAACCTGATGTCACTGCGTTGATCCGCTTGGCTGATGTATATGATATTCCTTTAGCAACGAATATCGGTACCGCAGAAGTTTTATTACGAGGGCTTGAAGCCGGATTTTTGGAGTTCCGACAAGTGATCCATGAAGAAGGAAGTAAGATCCCTTTTCCTAATAAGATTTAAAATTCGGATTTTATGAGGATAGAGACAGTTGATCAAGGCGAATGTCTGCCATGTTACGAACTTAGGAATCGTTTTCGTTTAGAACATTAGGTTTTTTTATTTACAGTTCTTCCTTTTCTATGCTATAGTTTGTCTGGGATAAGTTCCCACTATTAACAGAGTAGAAAATAAAGCGTTAAGTGCTTAGAGGATGGGATGTTGCCTCTAGGACGAAGGACGTAAGTTCGCGGTTTTATTTTCGCATTCGCTGCATGAAACATGTAGCAGCTCTTAAAGGAGATGCTAGAAATGAAGAAAAATCGTTTAGATGCTCGTATGATTACGATCATGGGACTGCTGATCGCATTGATGGTCACGTTGTCTCGCTTAGTTTCATTTGAAACACCATTACTCAAAATCAGTGTAACGTTCATTCCCCAAGTAATCATGGGTATTTTATTTGGCCCATTTTGGACAGGGGTCGGTTCTGTGTTAGCTGATGTGGTGGGTATGGCATTATTTCCTAAATCTGTCTTTTTCATTGGCTTCACGTTGAATGCTTTTATTGAAGGAGCGATTTATGGGTTCTTTTTCTATCGCAAAGAGATCACTTGGAAAAATGCAATCTTAGCCACGCTCAGTGTGACAGTGTTCGTTAGCTTGATCCTGACACCATTATGGTTGGTCATCATGTATCAAGTACCGATGAACTGGGTATTCTGGGGACCACGTTTATTAAAAGCCATTATCTGGTTGCCGATCCAATCGACGATGATCTACGTGATTGGGCGCGCCATGCCATATAAAAGAATTTTGCGGAGTTTAACGACGCATACAAAATAAAAAACAAGCAGTCTTCCCATCCCAGAAGACTGCTTGTTTTTTGCATAGATCAGAAAAATCATCTGATTCGATGTTCACTATTTTTCAACCGATCCAGTAAATTGCGCTTGATAAAGTTGACGATAGCTACCATCTTCGATTTTCAATAATTCATCATGTGTTCCCATCTCAACGATTGCCCCTTGATCCATCACGAGGATCTGATCGGCATTTTTGATCGTGGACAAGCGATGGGCAATCACAAAACTAGTTTTTCCTTCCATCATTTTTAGGAAGGCATTTTGGATTTTCTTCTCTGTCAATGTATCCACTGAACTTGTTGCTTCATCAAGTATCAACATGGGTGGATTACTGATCATCGTACGAGCGATCGTCAGTAATTGACGCTGCCCATCGGAGATTTTTAATCCCTGTCCACCAATGCGTGTATCTAGTTTTTGTGGCAAGCGTTGGACAAATTCATACATATAGGCTGATTTTAGGGCCTCATTGATTTCTTCATCACTGGCATCTGGCTTCCCGTAACGTAAGTTTTCTCGTAGCGTACTGTCGAATAACCAAGTATCTTGTAAAACCATCCCAAAGCTTTTACGTAAGGAATCACGGGCGATTTGGGTAATATCATAATCGTCGATCGTAATCGTCCCAGAATTGACATCGTAAAACCGCATCAATAAATTCACTAATGTGGATTTACCAGCTCCTGTTTTACCAACGATTGCCACTGTTTGACCTGGTTTGGCAACAAAGCTGAAATTCTCGATCAACCGTTGTTGTGGCTCATAAGAGAAAGAAACATGTTTAAAAGCGACCTCGCCTTTGATCGTTTGAGGCTCAAGTTGATACGCAAAAGGTTCATCTGGCGTTTCTTCCGGTTGGTCGATCAATTCAAATGCTCGTTCTAAACCAGAAAATGCTGTTTGGATCTGTGTCGTGATCCCTGATAATTCAATAAAAGGTTTTGAAAACTGACTTGAATAGATCGTAAAGCTTGAAATGATCCCGACAGTAATCGTTGAATCACTTCGTAAGGCAAGTAAACCACCAATCAAACCAATGGAGAGATAGGCTAAGTGATCGACAAAACGAGAAGATGGGTTCGTTAATGAAGAAGAGAATTGCGCGCGCTGCCCTTTCTCATATAAGTCAGCATTCAATGCGCTGAATTGCTGTTGATTGACTTCTTCTTGTTGGAACGCTTTGATGATTTTTTGATTACCGATACGTTCCGTAACGAATCCTGAAATGTTCCCAATGATTTTTTGTTGGTTATCAAAATCATTTTGAGAAGCCCGTGCGACTAACCAGCTGACTAAGAAAATGATTGGTGTCGAACAAATGACGACAAGTGTCAATAACGGACTCAAGTTGAGCATGAAGATCAGTGAGAGGATAATGATCGCTACCCCAGAAAATAATTGATTGAACGCCGCTGATATCGCGATGGAGATATTGTCCATGTCATTTGTGAAACGGCTGACGATATTCCCATGTGAATTTTGATCATAGTATCTTAAAGGTAAAAGATTCAAACGAGCAAAGGCATCTTTTCGTAGATTCGCAACGGAGAGGTAAGCCAATCGGTTACTTAATACTTGGATCAGCCATTGACTGATGACATTAAGTAAAACGATCCCGCCAAACATCACCAGAAGTTGGACTAATCGAGTAAAGTTGACTTGTCCCACACCAACCATTTGATCGATACTTTGACCGATTTGTAAGGTCATTACGACGGTAGCAACACCATTGACGATTCCCAACAAGACAGCTAACCAAATTTCACGTGGATGGGCCGTCAGATAAGGAACAAAACGTTTGAGCGTTTGCCAAGATAGTTTTTTTGTTTTCATTTTATTCCTCCTCCTGTGATGCCACGATTTCACGATACTCAGAAGATTGACTAAGCAATGTATCGTGCGTACCCTGGGCCACGATTTTTCCTTGATCCATGACGAGGATATGCTCTGCTTGTTGAATCGAACGGATGCGTTGAGAAATAATGATGACCGTTGTGTTGAGGGAAGTTTGTAGTGCTTGGCGTAAGTTTAGATCCGTTTGATAATCAAGGGCACTCAAGGAGTCATCTAAGATCAATAAGGCGGGTTTGGCGATCAATGCACGAGCAATCGTCAACCGTTGTTTTTGTCCTCCGGAAAAGTTTTTCCCATTCTCCATGACTCTTGTGTCTAAACCTTTGGGTAATTGGCGAACAAAATCCTCCGCTTGGGCAATTGCCAAAGCTTCCCAACACTCTGCGTCTGTCGCGTCAGGTTTTCCCCACTGAAGATTTTCCCGAATGGTACCGGTGAATAAGACAGCCGTTTGTGGTACTTGCGAAATCTGACTTCGTAATGTATCTAAGGGCCAGTCACGAACGTCTTGTTCATCAAATAGCACAGAGCCTTCGCTAACATCATAAAAACGTGGGATCAATTGTGTCAATGTCGTCTTCCCACTTCCGGTCGGACCAATGATCCCTAAGACAGTTTGGCGTTTCAAAGTGAAATTGATTCCTTGTAATGACAGACCAGATTCTGGCGTATAACGAAAATCTACGTTTTTAAATTGTAGAATTGTTTCAGAATCCATGACTGGTTCACTAGGAGTCTCAGCATCTGCAATGGTATTTTCGGTATCTAAGACTTCTTTGACCCGCTGAGCAGAAGCTTCTGCACGAGTAAAAATCACGACAAGATTGGAAACGACGATCAAGGCTAATAACATTTGGTTCATGTAATTGATCAATGCTAAAACTTGTCCTTGTTGTAAGGAACCGATATTTACCTTGACCCCGCCGACAGTCAATAGACAAATGATTCCGACATTCATGATCAATGTCGTTGCCGGAGAGAGCAAAGCGGAGATATTGGAAACACGTAAATAATTTTTTGCTAAGACATCTGTGTTTTCATCAAATGTTTCGATTTCTTTATTGGTACGTGAAAATGCTCGGATCACACGAACCCCGCTTAAGTTTTGGCTAACAGTCTCGTTTAGACCATCCAACTTTTCTTGGACTTTTTGATAGAGGGGGATCGTCTTACGGATAATAAAGTATAAAATGATTGAAAAAATTGGTAATAAAGCTAAGAAGAATAGCCCGACTTGCCAGTCGATCACAAACGCCATCACTACTGATCCAATACTTAAAAAAGGTGCTCGGATCAATAAACGGATAACCATTGCGAGTGCAAGTTGTAGCTGATTGATATCATTGGTCATCCGCGTGATCAATGTATCCGTCCCAAAATGATTTAATTCACTATGGGAGAAAGAGTTGATTTTTTTGATGAGTTGATTTCTAAGTTCTGTTCCAAACCCTTGAGAGGCAATGGATGAATAATATTGACAAATAATGGCACAGATCAATCCGATCACCGACATCGCGATCATCCAGATACCCATATTGATGATCACTTCACGATTGTTCATTTTTAGCCCATTATCGATCAGCGAAGCCATCAGTAAAGGTAAAATCAATTCAAAGACTGCTTCTAAAAATTTAAATACAGGACCTAGGATGATTTGTTTTCGATAGTCTTTCGCATAGCGCAATAACTGAATCATAAAAATTTCCTCCTAAAAACAAGTTACCCAATATTGTTCGAACGTCTATCGGCAAAAAACAACCGATTTATGATAAATAGATATCCTTAAAGCAACAAAAATATCTTGCAGCGAGAAATCTAACGATGATATAACTAGGTACTCTCATATTGTAGCTTATGAAATTTAGAATGAAAAGAGAACAAGCCTTTTCATAATCCGCACATTTTAGTAAAACTTAAGAAATCACACCATAACGCTTAACGCGTTGTCGCTCTTGCAACGCCTATAATTGAATAAACCATAGAAAAAAATAATTACAAAAAAGCACCATCTACAAAAAATTGACGAACAACTCTCGTAGATGGTGACTTATTTCCGTGGCTAAAGATTCCTGCCTCGGTCTCTTTCGGTCATTAATAATTTTTTATTTTTGTAAGTCAGCTAAAACTGTTTCACCTTTAACATCGACATCAATGACATTATAGAACCCATTTTTAGTATCAGCGACATCCCAAACAGCTAAGATCACATGATAACCTAATCGGTCATTGGGAATGTTGATCGAATGTGTCGGATTAGTAGAAGCTAGTTGTCCATCATTGCCTACTTCACCAATGAATTCCAAGTCGTCTCTTGTCAACGCATCATTTTGATCCCAACCGGCTTTCGTCATGTAGTAATGCCATTTCGTTGTTGCATGGTTGGCAGTGAATGTCCAAGTAAAATCATTTGCACCAGCTGTCAGTTGTTGTTTTGTCCACAATGAGGCTGTTTGTTGATCCAATAAGAAATCACCTACCGTACCATTTGCAGAAGCGATTTGACCATCTTCAGGTCCTGCAGCTGGGAATCCTTTTGGTGCTTCAAGGGATTGTGGCTCATTGATAACAGCTCCGTATTTTTTGAATGCAGCATTCCAGTTTGTATTTTTGTCAAGGCTTCCTTGGTAGCCACGACTTGCTGGTTCAGAAACATAACCATGAGCAGCAACATCAACAGAAGTAAGCGTGCTTGCTCCGATACCTGCCAAAATGAATCCTAAACCAATTAATGTACTCTTTTTCATAATAATTCCTCCGATATTTTTACTTTATGTAATGTACGATTGTTATCATAACTGATATATTTTTAATCTGAAAATTATGTATGTTATTGCAACAAAAAAATTTCGTTCATCGCGAGTGTTATTAGAAATTATACTATTTAGTCATTTTTTAGGTGAAACGCAAATGTTCGCTGGAGAAAGAACTGCCACTGAAGGAGTCGCGTTTGCACAGTATAGAAAGGGGAGACATGGGGATAAAACAAGTAACAAAAGAATTTATTGAGAGGAAATGTAGAGAACGAATCAGAAAATGAAGGAAGCAACGTTATGCACCTACACAGGCAGTAGGCTGGTGCGCCCTTGTAGGTGGTCCATATGACTGGCCAGGATTTGTTGACTTTAGTAATCGGTGCCCCTGAAAGGAATACACGAAGACGCATTTCTTCAATGCGTTGCATTTCTGATAGTTCTTTGATCGATAATCGTCTGACTACGAAATGTGCAATGAACTGTTTAGAAACTCTCGTATCAAGCACGCCATTCCAGTGGAACCTATCGAATCAATCGAGAATAAACAGAGAGACTTAAAAACCGTGTATCTTCTCATTGGGAGTGAGGAGATACGCGGTTATTTTAGGCAGTATTCACTTGGCGTTGTGGAGAGAGGCGATCGCACGTACTTTTGACAACGACTTTTGTGTGATGATCATTGTTCGGAAAATCACATACTTCAGCGCAAAATTTTTCTTTTAGATTGATCATGTAGTCTTTACTCGTAGAAAGATCTAACCATTCAAAAAACGCAATACCCGTTTCCACTTCTTTTAAAGCTGTTTTTTGTCCATCAGCTAGTTTATCTAAAGCAGTAAACACTTTGTAATGTGCAAGATCGAGTGTTTGTTTGTGTGTCGTCGCGATTTTTTTTAATTGGGCTAGAAATAATTTGCGTAATGTGGTTGATTCACGGTTAAAAGAAAGACGTATGCCGTTCAAAATAAAGTTAGAAAGAAGCTCCGAATAATAGGTATTATCTATGTAGGCTTTCATCTTTGTGACACTATTTTGGAACGAATAGGCAATGTATTCATCATCAAAAATAAATAAACAATTCGAAAAAATAGTCAATTCAAAGTGCCCCCATGTATCAATCTTTTCAAGATACTTCTTTATAACACTGATTTCTTCTTTCATTGATGCGGTAAAAGAGCTACTATACAGATAATTTGAAATCAATTTTCTTTGGGCGTAGATCAAACGATAATAAATGTTTCCTGTTTTTTCAAATTCGTTGAGCAATTCTTGTTCTTGAGCAGATGTAATGGTTTTTGAAGTGATTAAATAATTCGTTAATTTTTGTTTATTAGACAACGAATTACTATTCAATAAAAATTGATATTCTTCAAGTGTGATATTCATCCGATCAAGGTAGTTTACTATTAGTTCAAAGCCGATTTTTGTTCCACGTGATTCAAAAGCTGCTAAGGTTCCTCTTTGTGAGATACCTGAAGTTAGTTGTTCTTGTGTCAATCCACGATCTTTTCTTAATTTTCGAATTAGAGCAGCATGTTCTGTCATGTTCATTTCCTCCAGAAGCTGTTTTTTTGTACATGGTTATAATAGCATAATATAGTTATGTGGATGTTATGTTTTCATATGTGCGCCCTTTTGTTAAAAAAGTGCGATTTTTTTGTTTGGAAAGTTATTTTGTTGCAATACCAAACAAAAAAAATTTTGAAGGATAAAATATGTTTTAATCTCTTCTGTAATACAAATTTAGGAGGGAAAAAAATGAATAAGAAAAGTTTATTATTCTCAGTTGGTCTTTTAGGTTGTTTGTTTGGAGGCGGAACAGATGTGTTTGCAGCAGATGCAGCAGATACGATGCCAGATATCTCAAATCGCCAAGTTTCAGTAGGTTATTATCATAATTGGGTGCCTGAACAAGGTGCTGGTTACCAAGGTGGCCGTCCGGCAGATACTGATTTGGCAAAAGTAAATCCTTTTTATAATGTGATTGCTGTGTCATTCATGAAAGGAGAAGGTATCCCAACATTCAAACCTTACAATATGTCAGATACTGAATTTAGACAAAAAGTAGCCACTTTGAATGCTGAAAATCGTGTGGTCATTATTTCACTTGGTGGTGCAGATTCACATATTGAATTACATAAAGGGGAAGAACAAGCCTTTGCCGATGAAATCATCCGTTTGGTTGAAGTTTATGGATTTGATGGCTTAGATATCGATTTAGAACAAACCGCAGTAGATGCAGGCGACAATAAAACAGTAATTCCAGATGCTTTGAAGATTGTCCGTGCGCATTTTGAGAAAGAACAAAAACATTTCATTATCTCCATGGCGCCAGAGTTTCCATATTTAAGAACACAAGGTAAATATGTACCATACATTACTGCTTTAGAACAAGAATATGATTTTATTGCACCACAGTTATACAACCAAGCAGGTGACGGTATAAGTGTTGGAACTGAATGGATCGCTCAAAATAATGACAGCAAAAAATTTGAATTCTTATATGGAATTTCAAAAGCTTTCAACGAAGGAAGCGGTGGGTTTATCCAAATCCCAGCGAATCGCTTAGCTTTAGGTATTCCAGCAAACGTAGATGCAGCAGCAAATGGTTTTGTAAAAGAACCATCAAAAGTTTACGATGTATTCGAACAAATGGAAAAAGATCAAACACCATTAAAAGGTTTGATGACTTGGAGTATCAACTGGGATGAAGGAAGAAACTCAGCTGGTGTCGAGTACAATGAATCATTTGCGAAGTCTTATCAGGATCTATTCCAAGAAAAAACACCTGATACAGAAAAACCATCACAACCAACAAATCTAGCAGGCACAGCAACACATTCAACTGTTGCTTTATCATGGACAAAATCAACAGATGATCGTGGCGTAGCAGGTTATTACATTTATCGTGATGGCGAACAAATTGGTAGAGCAACAAACAATGCTTATACAGACACAAAATTGACTGCCAGCACAGAATACACTTATACAGTGAAAGCATTTGATGCAGCTGGTAACGTTTCAGAAGAAAGTAAAGCATTAGTGATCTCTACATTAGAAGAGCCACCAGCAGACTTAGAAGCTCCATCAGTACCATTGAACATTACGGCTTCATCAATTAGTGACAAGAGTGTTTCTTTATCATGGACACAATCAACAGATAACGTGGGTGTAGTAGGTTACTATGTTTACCGTGATGGTGAGCAAGTAGGAGAAACAGAAACAAATACATTTAGTGACGCAGGATTAACAGCTAATACGGAGTATTCTTATACAGTAAAAGCATTTGACGAAGCGGGCAACATTTCAGAAGAAAGCAAAGCATTAGTTGTGACAACGGCGGATGCACCATCAGCAGAAGCATGGGATGCAGATACAATTTATGATTTAGGTGATATCGTGACACACAAAGGAAACACATATCGTGCAAAATGGTGGACACGAGGCAATGAGCCTGGAACTGAACAATGGGGACCTTGGGAATTGATTGGCTAATCGATCCATACCCGTTTTTATTAATGAAGCAATCGTTGATGCTGAATCAATCAACGAATAAGTGATTTGCTCAGTATTGTTAAGATTTTCGTGCATGTATAACGAGAATCTTAGCAATTGGGCAAACGTATGATAAAAATTCAATTATTTATTTATGTTTGTATAACAGAACATGAAAAAAACATATATTATAACAACTATTATAAAAATTCCAAGTCCTCTTTTTAGAGGGCTTTTTTTATTTTTTAAGAAACATAATTGTTTGGTTATGATATTGCTATGTATAAAAAAATCATCGAGAAAGAATTACGATAAATAGAAGAGATGGATAGAGACAGCTGATTTTTAGAAAAATAAATAAAAAAACGAAAATCGCTTGTTAAACGACGATTTTCGTTTTTTATTCTTGAGGATTTTGTCTATTCTTGAAACTTGCACTTACATTGGTGGAGTAACTGACCACATAAGATGCACCTCCTTTAGTTCGACTGTTGATAAATAGACTATATCATTGGAATAGACCAAAAAACATCTTGTATGGTATTGCAACATTATAATTTCTATTTAAGGTAGATCAAGAAATAAAATGGCTGAATAAAATGTTTCTGGGGCATTTGACCTCTCACACCATCTAAAAAGTAGCCACTTCGAAACACTTATATCTCGACCTCTTCTTAAACAAAAGCTAAAAACAATGAAAATAAGTCCAGTATTTTGTTAATCTATACTATAATAGAAACTAACTATGAATTTTGGAGGAATTTCCATGAAACAAAAAATTGCAGTATTAGGCCCTGGCTCTTGGGGAACTGCTTTAGCTCAAACCTTAGCAGAAAATGGACATGACGTCCGTATCTGGGGGAATGTTCCAGAACAAATCACAGAAATCAATACGTATCATACGAATAAACACTATTTACCTGAGTTACATTTACCAGAATCAATCATCGGTTACACAGAATTGGCTGAAGCTGTCAAAGAGGTAGATGCAGTATTATTTGTCGTACCGACGAAAGCAATCCGTGCTGTAGCACAAGAATTGCTACAACATTTAACGACAAAACCAGTGATCATCCATGCAAGTAAAGGATTAGAACAAGACACGCATAAGCGGATCTCAGAAGTGATTGCTGAAGAAATCCCAGAAGAAAAACGTCAATCCATCGTTGTTTTGTCGGGACCTAGTCATGCAGAGGAAGTGGCAGTCCACGATATCACAACGATTACTGCTGCAAGTGTTGATCAAAAAGCAGCTACTTATGTGCAAGAATTATTTATGAATGATTATTTCCGAATCTATACAAATAATGATGTGATCGGTGTGGAAACAGGTGCAGCATTGAAGAATATCATTGCAATCGGTGCCGGCGCGATCCACGGTCTTGGTTTTGGTGACAATGCGAAAGCGGCGATCATGACAAGAGGATTAGCTGAAATCAGTCGTCTCGGTGTAGCAATGGGCGCGAACCCTTTGACCTTTATTGGATTGAGCGGTGTTGGTGATCTGATCGTCACTTGTACCAGTGTCCATTCACGAAATTGGCGCGCGGGTCATATGTTAGGTGAAGGACAGAAATTAGACCAAATCCTAGAGAATATGGGAATGATCGTGGAGGGTGTATCGACAACAAAAGCGGCGGTTGAACTTGCTGATCAACTAGGTGTAGAAATGCCCATCACTCAAACAATCTATCAGGTCCTTTATCAAGGGAAGGATATCAAACAAGCAGCAAAAGAAATCATGTTGCGTGATGGCAAGATGGAAAACGAATTTCAGTAAATCAACAGAATGGAGTATATAAATACGCATATGGAGAATAAAATCGTAAGAAAAGCAGTCATTCCTGCAGCAGGTCTAGGTACACGTTTTTTACCTGCTACAAAGGCAATGGCAAAAGAAATGTTGCCGATCGTTGATAAACCAACGATCCAATTTATCGTAGAGGAAGCTTTAGCTTCGGGGATCGAAGATATTTTGATCGTTACCGGAAAAGAAAAACGACCGATTGAAGACCATTTTGATTCGAATATCGAATTAGAATTGAATCTACAAGAAAAAAATAAAATCGACTTGCTAAAATTAGTCGAAGAAACAACGAATGTCAATCTCCACTTTATCCGTCAGTCCCATCCTTTAGGACTAGGTCATGCGGTATTACAAGCGAAAACTTTTGTTGGAGATGAACCATTCATCGTTATGCTTGGGGACGATTTGATGGAAGATGAGATTCCACTGACAAAACAATTGATCTTAGATTACGAGAAAACAAAAGGTTCGACTGTAGCAGTCATGAAAGTTCCTCATGAAGACACGTCAAAATATGGGATCATCGATCCAGAAACAAAAGAATCTGAAGGCTTGTATGAAGTGAAACGATTCGTCGAAAAACCAACACCTGAACAAGCTCCGAGTGATTTAGCGATTATTGGACGCTACTTATTGACACCAGAAATTTTTGAATTATTAGAAACACAAAAACCTGGAGCTGGAAATGAGGTTCAATTGACGGATGCAATTGATGAATTAAATAAAAAGCAACCCGTATATGCGAGAGTATTCAAAGGCTCTAGATATGATGTCGGTGATAAATTTGGTTATCTAAAAACAAGTATCGAATACGGTTTAGGTCATCCTGAAATCAGCGAGCAGCTGAAACAATACCTCATTGATCTAAGTCATTCTCTGGACTAAAAACTTAACAATTAGAGAAATAAAATCTTGAGAAAAGAATAGTAAATGAGGTGTATTGCTTACATGGGGATTCTAATCAACATTGCACAAACGTTTCTTGATGGATTGAAATGGTTGATGGAGGGAAATAATTGGCTGTTTTTACTGCCAGTATTATTTATTAGTTTGTTTACGATGTTTTATATGGTCAGAATAAAAGAAACCTTTTTGATTTTTATTTGGTACTTAGCAACAGTGGCGATCGGTAGTTTGATCATCGTTCTTTTGTGGGGAGATCAACAGGCATTTCTTTTTGCGGCAGCTTTTCTTTTGCTGTACCTTTTTGCCTATATCCCGTATCTACTCAAAAGATTTCATGTCGTCAAAAAAGGCAAACATGCGGCTTCTCCGAACCGCTCAAAGGATGTCTCAGAAAGACGGACAAGATCTGACCGCTGATATTTTGATACTTGCACTTGTTTCGCACTTTCCTTACAATAGATGCAGATAGAAATAACTAAAAAAAAGGCTCCTTGATAGTTAGCGGCAACTAACTATCAAGGAATGACCAGTCACACGTATACACCCTGACCGATCATTTTGCCATAGTCGATGCAGCGCACCGACCGCATTTATTGTACCTGATTTAAGGAAGATTTTCTACCTTATGAATCTAAAAAGCGGAGGAAGCGGGGCAGTTTATTTACTATGTCAAAACAGATGTATATTCAAGCGAGAAGTTTGTTTAATCCGTTTTAAAGACTTGCTTTTAGCGATACATCGTTCCTATCTTTTACACTGAAGCCGAAGAACATCAAGATGCTGCTACATCAGATCTTTTGCTTGATTGTAATGAATAAGTGGTTAAGGTAAAGATGAGACTGAGCAATTGCTTCGTCTCATCTTTTTGTATTTTTCTTTTTGATAGTTATCTCTATTCTGAAATAGCAGAAGAAGAGGAGAAAAGAATGAGCTTACCCTATTTTGATTATTGTCAAAAACTTGAACAAAAATTAAGGATCGAGGAACCCTTGATGGAACAAGCGGGTCGTTGGATCGCTACACAGATTCATCGAGGAGGATGTTTACATATTTTTGCTAGCCGTACCTTACAAGGCACTGCCTATGAATTTTGGCAACAATGTCCAAAAATCTTGCCAACTCAGTTGATTGAACATCCCGCAGCGGGGATTTATGAGTCGCTGGAAGGAACTGGCCAAGCAATCATTGAACAAATCAATGCGCAACCCGAAGATATTTTTCTTTTCTTATCAAATGAAGGTAGAAATCCTGCAATCATTGAACTGGCGGAATGGGTCAAAGAACAAGGGTATCTATTGATCGTGATCACCGGATTTGACTTATCCCGAAGTATCAAGTCAAGACATAGTAGTGGTTTGCGCTTATATGAATATGCAGATCTAGTATTAGATAACTATGCAACGATAGATGATGCCGTCCTTACGGTTCCTAAATTTGAGCCAGCTATATGTGGTGCAGCTTCCTTAGCAACCTTAATCCTATTACAGCAGATCGTTTATTTTTCAGTGTATTATTTGTTGGAGAGTCACTAAAGCGAGAAGGTTAAGAGTCCGAAAAAGAGACAAGAAAGAATCATGAAGATTCTTTCTTGTCTCTTTATACACGTTGATGAAAGAGTCTTCCCCAAAACTCTTTACACTCCAATTATAGTACATTTGTTATGAATATTGCAATGAAGATACCTAATGAAAATAAAAAGAGAGGAAGAGAGAGGCAGAAATTCAATCAAAAACATCGATTCAAATAGGAAAGGAGCGAGGAAGAAAATGTATAAATATTTGTTAATCGCTAAAAAATCTTTGTTTATACGTAATTAGAAATGAAAATAAATAGTCGGAAATAGCGACATTGTAAAAATAAAAAAAGAATTTTAATCCATTTTTATAGGTACTATGGCTTTGAAACCAGCGTTTTTATTAAAATGTGTCTTGATGATAACTAAAATCAATAGATTATTTTAATTGTTTATTCATGTGGTATAGAACATTTTACTGTATAATCTATTTGCTTATTCATTATTGACAAAAACGTAGCAAGAAAGGAAGAACGAGTTTTGAAGAGAAAAAATTCTTCAGTAAAGAAAAAACGAGACTTTACCAAAATGACGACACCGCATACGTATGTCATTATTTTTGGTGTAGTTGTACTTGCCTGGTTATTAACATTTATCGTACCAGCTGGGAGATTCAGTACGCAAGATATAGAATACAAAGATGCAAATGGAGAAACCAGTACCAGAACAGTATTACGCCAAGATTCGTTTCGTTATGCTTATGAATTAGATAAGGCTTTTGTATTTGATCAACTGGAAGAATTACAAAATGATCCAAAGGAAAGAGAAAAGCTAGCTGTTCCTGAAGAAGGATTAGAAGAAGTCTTGGCAGCTGGTGAGAAAAACTTGACCCAGGAGAAACTAGATGAAATCTCACTGACAGATGATGTTTTATACGATGAATATGGTGAAGACATCTATGACACCTCAAAGAAATTGCATAAAACAGCAAAACTATGGGGGACCGATGATTTCGGTGGTTTCGGCTTTTTAAACTTCGTTTTTGAAGGTCTAGTATCAGGTGATAAATATGGTTCAGCAGTCGGGATTGCTGCACTTATTTTAGTCGTGGGTGGTGCATTCGGGATCATTATGCGAACGGGTGCCATCGATGCAGGTATTTATGCTTTTATCAATAAGACACGTGGTCTAGAACGTTTAGCTTTACCGCTCTTATTCTTTGCTTTTTCATTTGGAGGCGCAACGTTCGGTATGGCTGAAGAAGTCATTCCATTCTCAATGGTCATGGTACCTTTTGTGATTGCCTTAGGCTATGATTCAATCGTCGCCGTCACAGTCACCTATGTGGCGTCACAAGTCGGGAATGCCACGTCATGGATGAGTCCGTTCAGTGTCGCCGTTGCTCAAGGGATTGCAGGTATTCCAGTCTTATCAGGCGCCACCTTCCGATTGATCATGTGGGTCGTCGTGACTGCGTTATCGGCTGGTTACTTAATGATCTATGGCGAAAAAGTTCGGAAGAATCCGGAAAGTTCATTAACGTATAAATCTGATGAATACTTCCGTAACCACTTGAAGAAAACATCCGATGAACAAAAACCATTTACACTAGGCCATAAATTGATTTTAGGCGAAATGTTGATCGTTTTAGTTTGGATCGTTTGGGGAGTCACACAAAAAGGCTATTATATCCCAGAAATCGCCTCTCAATTTTTTGTTATGGGACTCGTTGCAGGGATCATTGCTGTTTTATTCAAATTGGACGGTATAACGGTCAATGATATCGCCTCTTCTTTCCAATCTGGAGCAGCAGATCTAGCTGGAACAGCGATCGTTGTTGGGATGGCAAAAGGAATCTTACTTGTATTAGGTGGATCAGATGCTTCTGTACCTTCTGCGCTTAATACGATCTTACATGGTATTGGAACAGCACTGACTGGTGTGCCGGCAGTTATCGGGGCATGGGCGATGTACGTATTCCAAAGTTTGTTCAACTTAGTCGTCACTTCAAATTCTGGACAAGCGGCATTGACGATGCCAATCATGGCACCGTTGGCTGATTTAGTAGGTGTCTCTCGTCAAGTGGCTGTATTAGCTTATCAATTAGGTTCAGGATTCATGGATGCGTTCACGCCGGTTTCTGCTAGCTTGATTGGTGTCTTAGGTGTGGCACGGATCGAATGGGCAAAATGGGCACGATTCCAAATCAAAATGCAAGGATTCTTCTTTGTTTTAGGAACGATCTTCATTATGATTGCAATCGCGATCGGACTTCAATAAAACAAATAAGAACTGATTTATAGCAATCAAAGAAGTTATGCTAACCGATACGTAACTCTGAGACAATAAGCGAGAAAACCCGAAAGTATCTTCATATTTTTGGATTTTCTCGCTTATTTCCGAAAGAGCGATGGATTGCTTATTAAACAACCTTTTGAGTGTTCTAAAAGGTAAAGACTATTTTATAAAGGAGAAGATCAGATATGAAACTCATTCGACAAATCGATGTCTATGCACCAGAATATCTTGGTAAGAAGGACGTATTAGTGGCAGGAAATAAGATTGTTGCCTTGGAAGATCAACTATCCGGCGGTTACGAAGAATTGATCGTGGAAGAAATTTCAGGAGAAGGAAAACTCTTGACCCCAGGTTTTATTGATGCCCATTTCCATATTTTAGGTGGCGGCGGCGAAGGAGGCTATCATAATCGCACGCCAGAAGTCACACTTAGTCAATTAACGACAGCAGGAGTGACAACAGTCGTAGGTTGTATCGGGACAGATGGCGAGGGTCGAGATATGACTGCTTTGATCAGTAAAGCAAGAGGGTTAGAGGCAGAAGGATTGACTACGTATGTTTATGTTGGTTCTTATCGGTTGCCGGTCAAAACGGTGACTGATTCATTGATCAAAGATTTTCTTACCATTGATAAGATCATTGGGATCGGAGAAATCGCTGTCTCTGATCATCGCTCTTCTCAGCCAACATTCGATGAGTTTGCTCGGTCAGTGGCGGATGCTCGTGTTGGGGGCATGTTATCAGGTAAAGCAGGGATCGTGAATGTCCATTTAGGTGGCGGAAGTCGAAAATTGGAACTATTGAATCGTATGGTTGAAGAAACAGAAATCCCTATTACTCAGTTTTATCCGACGCATGCGAATCGGACAACTGAATTATTAGCTGCATGTATCGAATTTGCGAAAAAAGGTGGAACGATCGATTTCACTGCAAGTGAAGATCCTGATTTTTGGGAAAAGACCGATGGTGAAGTTCGTTTCAGTAAAGCATTGAAGCAGTTATTGGAAGCACAAGTCTCTCTTGATAACTTCACCTTGACCTCCGATGGACAAGGTAGTCTCCCATATTTTGACCAAGAGAACCATTTTATCGGTATGGGCGTCGGTAGTGCGAAATCCTTACTGGTGGGCATCAAAGAAGCCGTTCAAAAAGAAGACATTCCTTTAGAGATTGCCTTACGAGCTGTGACGTCCAATCCTGCAAGAGTCCTTAAACTGGACCAAAAGGGAAGAATCGCTGTTGGTAAAGATGCAGATCTTTGTCTACTTGATAAAGAAACCTTAGAAATCGATACGGTGATCGCTAATGGCACCATCATGGTCCAAGAAAAACAAGTGAAAGTTTGGGGAACATTTGAGCAAATTCTTAACAACTAAATAACACAATAAGCATTCTGTTTGTTTGTTTTTATAATTGGTGTTACTCTAAAAGTAGTTACAAAGACAAATTTTAGAGGAGGAAATATTATGGCAGATTTAGAAGGACGCTCTAAAGATTTGAAAGACAAAGTTGCAGGTGAAGGCAAAGAAGCCTATGGAAAAGCAACAGGCGATAGAAGTAAAGAAACAGAAGGTAAAGCCCAATCTGTAGGTGCGGATATCAAGAGTAAAGCTCGTAATATCGGCGATGAAATCAAAGAAGGCTTTGAAGATGTAAAAGAAAAATTTTCAAAAAAAGACCATAAATAGTCTACTTGTAAATTCTTAAAAAAAAGCGTCCTACCAATAAGGTGGACGCTTTTTTTTAGCGGTTATCCAATGGCAATGGACGCGAATGTTTTATTTTTTAATTCAAAAACTTCATCACATTTTTTAGCCACTTCTAGTTCGTGTGTCACAATGATGATACAGCGATCTTGCTCATGGGCGATTTCTTGGAAGAGTTGAACGATTTCTTGTGAAGTCGTTTCATCAAGGTTTCCTGTTGGTTCATCCGCAATGATCAACTGATGTTCGCAACAAATCGCTCGGACGATCGCTACGCGTTGTTGTTGTCCCCCAGATAATTTAGTGACTTGTTGTTTTGCAAGTGTTTCATTTATCCCAACGCGTGCCAAGCGATCAAGTGCTACTTGGCGATACTCTTTTTGAGGAGTATTTGAAATTTCCATGGCGGTAATGACGTTATCAAGAGCGGAAAGGTAAGGCAATAAGTTGTACGCTTGAAAAATAATGGATACATCATTTTTGCGATAATTCCGTAGGCCTATTTTAGCTAAAGCTCGCTCTTCATAATAAACAGTCCCTTCTTTTGGTGTATCAAGTCCTGAAATCAACGAAAGAAAGGTCGTCTTTCCTGAACCACTAGCCCCTAATATGGCGTACATTTTTCCTTTTTCAAAGGATAGATTCACATCTTTATAAAGTGCTTCTGTTGGATTCTGATACCAGAAGCCCAAGTTTTCTGTACGTAACATCCAATTCCTCCTTTAGTTTAATAAAATTTTTCGTGGATTTAATCGTAGTATGCCGATGGAGGCTAGAAAAACTGAGAGTAAGCTGATCCCAAATGCAACAGCTGCTAGTAGGCCAAGTTGAGCTGGTTGAACAGTGATTTCAAGGTCGCTTACTTGCTCCGAAACGGTAAATGGATTACTAGTTCCACCTGGTTGTCCGCCAGGTCCACGATTGCCACCACCAGGCATCTGCTCTCCTTGTTGCTCGGCAGGTGAGTCGGTTGACGTTTCAGTTTGTTGATCAAGCAACTGTTGACCGACAGCATTTGCAACGACATTTCCACTGAATGAAGCCACACCTAACGCGACGATCATACATATGGCCACTTCTGCAAACAATTGAAGGACGATTTTGCTTCTGGATTCACCTAATGAAAGCAATACCCCTAGTTCATGGCGACGCTCACGAATCGTGATCATGATGATCAAAGTCAAAATAATGATTCCAGCAACCGCAACGAGTAAAACGACATTTTGTGAAAAACTGGCCACGTTGTTAAGTGGTTCAAGCATTGCTTGGAACATGGTATCGTTTGATTGAAGACTGAACGTTGAAGTATCGATCAGGTTTTCTGCTTCATTGATAAAGTCTGTCATTTTATTAGGATCGGTCAGCGTATAAACCGCAGAATCGATTGTGTCATCTTCTGTCGAGCCATTCAATGTATTGGCAAACGTATAATAAGTATACAAAGTGTTCGCTGGATTCATGAAATTGAAATTCATTCCCATGCTACTACTTGTTTCACTTGACTCATAGATTCCTTTGATCGTCATTTCATAAGTTGTTTCTTCGTCTTCCGTGCTAGTAATTATGAAAGTATCTCCTACGGATAAGTCATTCGCACTAGCTAAAGTAGAGTCGATCACAACATTGTTCGTATCTTTGTCGCTATCAGTGATTCCTTCTCCTTCGATGATTTTAGCTGTGCCATCTGTAAAGCCACTGGTTTGGGCTGTATTGGATACCCCGCTGATTTGAAAATCTGCTTGGATCATTTGGGGTTTGCCACCTCCCATAGCTCCACCCATGTTTTCACCGTTTGGTGCAGCATCAGTTGCAGTATCAGTTTCTTCGGATGTTTCTGAGGTATCAGAGCTTGAAATGGCAGTGATCCCGCTATTGGCTAAAGCTGATGCAGAGCTTTCGAAGGAAAAACTTGCTACATTATCTAGTGCTGCGATATTTTCTGCATCGCTGACTGAAATAGGTGTGAGGGAGAAACTTCCAGGATCTGGTCGTCCACCGGATTCAGTATCAGTTGCCTCTGTTTGTTTTTGAAAAGCCGCTTCACGATTTGCACTTAAAGTGACCGTCGCACCGACATCTTTTTGAGCTTGCTCTGCTGCTTCTTGTGCCGCACTACGTATGGTTAGTCCAGCAAGAACGAAGACAAGGATTGCTGTAAAAACTGCTAATAATAGTAAAGAACGCCCCCATTTTACTTTTGTACTTTTTAATGCTCGTTTGAAAAAATTCATTGGTTCGATCTCCTTTCGAAATGAGTACAAAAAATAGAATAAAGGGAGTAGCTTAAGACTACCTTAAAAAGCGGCCACGAATACAAACAGTTGAAAGCTAAAAACAGATCAAATGGAGCAGGAAATGAAAAACATTCTATAGTTATTGAGTAATTTATGTTAAAATAGACGAAGTATCTTCTAAAACAAAAGAAGAAAAAATGGTCTGGGAAAAACATGAAGACAGAAACAATCGTACATGCTAGCGATTTGTTTGATTTGTTGTATAATGATGTGGAGCAGTTGATCGAGCAACTGAAGCAATCCCGATTTTTTTGTGTCAAAAAAAGATCCTAAACGCCTGTAAGATTAAGATAGATTTGATTATCTAATGAAATCATCCGAAAACGAGGCACTCAGAAATTGGATCGTTTTAAATAAAATAGAGAATCGACATCGTCAAAATGAAGATGTCATAAGAAGAGGTGAAATTTGTGAGTACCATTAAGATTATCCCTTTAGGCGGTGTACGCGAAAACGGAAAAAATTTGTACATTGCAGAAGTAGGGGAAGCTATTTTTGTTTTAGACTGTGGTCTGAAATATCCTGAAAACGAATTATTAGGGATTGACGTTGTGATTCCTGATTTTACGTATTTAGAAGATAATGTCGATCGTGTAGCAGGTGTCTTTCTGACACATGGTCACGCAGATGCGATTGGGGCGTTGCCTTATTTATTGTCAAAGATTTCTGTACCTGTGTTCGGAACCGAATTGACGATCGAATTGGCAAAATTGAATGTCAATCGCAATGATGCTGCAAAAGGATTCAAAGATTTTCATGTGGTAGATGAGCATACAGAGATCGATTTCGGTGAAACGATCGTTAGCTTCTTCCGCACCACCCATACGATTCCAGATTCAGTTGGGATCAATTTAAAAACCCAAGAAGGAAATATCGTTTATACGGGTGATTTCAAATTTGACCAAATGGCGATCCCAATGTACCAAACGGATTACGCTCGTTTAGCAGAGATTGGGAAAGAAGGCGTGTTAGCTTTACTAAGTGAGTCAGCAAATGCAGAAAACGCGACCCCTGTTGCTTCTGAGTTCCAAATTGCTGATGAAGTATTTGATACGATCAAATATTGGGAAGGACGGATCATCGTTGCTTGTGTTGCAAGTAATCTTCAACGCGTCCAACAAATCTTAGACGCCGCTGCTAAAGCAGGACGTAAGGTTGTGTTGACTGGGCAAGACTTTGAACGGATCATCCGAACAGCTATGCGCTTAGAAAAACTTCAATTACCAAGTGAAGACCTATTGGTCACATTAAAAGATATGAAAAACTATGAGCCTGAAGAACTGATCATTTTGGAAACAGGCCGGATGGGTGAACCAATCAAGTCTTTACAAAAAATGGCGAATGGCGCGCATCGCCATATCAAGATCAAAGAAGGCGATCTTGTTTATATCACAACGACACCAAGTATTGCGATGGAAACAATGGTTGCTAAGACAGAAGACATCATTTACCGAGCAGGTGGAATAGTCAAACAAATCTCTGACAACTTGCGGGTTTCCGGTCATGCAAATCCAAATGACTTACAATTGATGTTGAACTTCATGAAACCTAAATATTTCATCCCAGTTCAAGGAGAATACCGTGAACTAGCTGCCCATGCAGACTTAGCCCATGCAGTAGGTATCCCCTATAAAAATATCTATATCACAGGACGTGGGGATATTTTAGAATATAAAAACAAGCGGATGAGTGTGGCAGGTACGACAAGTGCTGAAAATGTCATGATCGACGGACTAGGTGTTGGCGATATTGGAAACATCGTCTTACGCGATCGTAAAATCTTATCTGAAGACGGTATTTTTGTTGCAGTAGTGACAATTAGTCGTCGCGAAAAGAAAATTGTCTCAAAACCGCAAATCACTTCACGAGGATTTGTTTATGTCAAAGCAAGTCGTGATTTGATCAATGAAAGTAGCAACATGATCGAAACCATTGTAGGCAAACATTTAGAAAGCGATGATTTCGAGTGGAGCAAGCTGAAACAAGAAATACGTGATCAATTAGGTCGCTATTTGTTTGAACAAACCAAACGCCGCCCAGTGATTTTACCAGTCATCATGGAAGCGACACAACGTCGCGGCAAAAGATAAAAAATGAAAAGCTGTATCAAAAGATGTTCAGATAATGAATATGTTTGGTATAGCTTTTATTTTATAGCAGTAAGAGCATTGGATATATTATGGAAAGGTGGAAGTGTCTGTAATGGAAAAGGAACTTGTTTTGGAAAATAATCAAATGAAAGAGAAACAGATCATCGTTTTTGGCGTAACTTCAATGAGTACAGATAGTACCCTTTATACCAATTTGTTAATAACAAAGATGAACAACCTAGCAAAAAAACAACATTTACTTGTGCATGTTGACATGCATAGCATTTCTAAGTTAGATCAGTATGCAAAGGCTGCCGATGTTATTCTATTATCTCCAGAGCTTTCTTCTATGCGAGAAAGTATCGTAAAAGATTATCCTACAAAGGTTATTGAAGTGATAGACATGAAAGATTATGGTCTGCTAAATGCCGAGAATATCTTAAAAAAATTTCTCCATCACTAAACTGGAAAAGAAGAAATTATCAAAATAGTTAGCAAACTTCGTTTTTTTTTATCACTCCTCTATCTAAAAAAGTGTTGCGGATTTATTCAATCTTGTAAGCCTTATAAGGCATCTAAACTGTAATAAAAATACCTATAGTAGAAACTGGCGTCTTAGTTTCTACTATGGGTATTTTTTATTTTGAGTATTATTACAGATTCGTAGTCATTCTAGATTTATTCACAGAAATCAAACACTAAACAGAAACTGTCAATTATAGACGAAACATTCTTTTATCTGGGGATTCAGTCGTAAGTACACGCTCACTTGATACTTGGTACAACCTGTATTATCTGTTACAATTGAATAGGATATACTGTACTACTAATTGTGTAAATGTTCGAAACGAAAACGAAAGAGTCAGTGACCAAAATGTTGAGGAGTGAGAAGATGAAGATTACTTATCATGGACATTCTTGTATTTCTCTTGAAATGCAAAATGGCCAGCAAGTGCTGATAGATCCATTTATTACTGGGAATCCTATGACTGATTTAAAAGTGGATGAAGTCCAGACGGACTGGATATTGATCACCCATGGACATGCTGATCATATTGGAGACATGTTGCCGATTGCGAAGAACAATGAGGCGACCATCATCAGTATTGTCGAAATCGCTGATTATGCACAACAGCAAGGAGCAAACTCTTTTGGGATGAATATCGGTGGCAAAAGGGAGTTTCCTTTTGGCACAGTCAAATTTGTCCATGCACAGCATAGTTCAAGTATTGAAATCGATGGTGTTTCGCGTTATATGGGAGAGCCTAGTGGTATTCTGATCCAAGCAGATGGGAAGACGATTTATCATGCGGGTGATACCGCAGATTTTAGCGACTTAGCGCTCTTAGGTGAACAGTTTATGATCGATGTAGCCTTTTTACCGATTGGCGACAATTATACAATGGGACCTGAGGATGCGGCTCGTGCGGCGAAGCGAATCAAAGCGAAGAAAGTCGTGCCGATCCATTACAATACCTTTCCTGTCATTGAACAAGATCCGCAAGTATTCATGGATTTATTAACAGATACCGAAGGAAAAATAATGAGCGTTTCGGAAACGCTGGAAGTGTAGGGGAAAGAGATGGCGACAAAACATGATTTGATTTTAGAATATATCGAAAGCCTACCAGTGGGGAATCGAATATCTGTCCGTAGTATAGCCAAAGAATTGAATGTCAGTGAGGGAACGGCCTATCGAGCAATTAAAGATGCTGAAAACGTAGGGTTAGTGTCAACGATCCAACGAGTAGGAACGATACGGATCGAACGTAAGTTGAAGAAAAATATCGAACGATTGACGTTTGGCGAAGTCGTGCGGATCATTGAAGGCGATGTCTTAGGCGGGGCAGTTGGTCTAGATAAAGTTTTGAATAAATTTGTCATAGGTGCGATGACCGAGCACGCAATGGAACGCTATATCACTCCAGGTTCATTGATGATCGTCGGTAACCGTACAGAAGTGCAAAAGTTAGCACTTGAGGATGGCGCAGCAGTGTTGATCACGGGTGGTTTTGATACGACGCCTGAGATTGCTAAATTAGCCGATGAATTAGCTATGCCGATTTTACGTACGACTTATGATACCTTTACTGTAGCAACGATGATCAACCGAGCGCTTAGTGACCAACTGATCAAAAAAGATATCATGCTCGTCGGTGATATTTATCTGTCTGCCCAGAAAACACATTATTTGTTACAGTCGGATACGGTGGCTGATTATCAACGGATTTCAGAAGAAACCCAACATTCTCGTTTCCCAGTGGTGAATCATCACATGCGTTTGATGGGGATCATTACGGCAAAAGATGTCGTAGGTAAAGCACCGACACAAGTCATTGATCGGGTCATGACCAAAGATCCAATCAGTGTCAAGAAATCGATGAGCGTCGCTTCTGTCGGACATCAAATGATTTGGGATGGTTTAGAAGTCATGCCAGTCGTTTCCGATGATTTGACGTTAGAAGGATTGATCACACGGCAAGATGTCATGAAGGCGATGCAATTGGTGCAACGTCAACCGCAAATTGCTGATACGATTTCTGATCAGATTTCAGGAGCCATCCAAACGATCGATACAGATCGTGAAGGCAATCGATTGACGACGCCTAAGTTCAAATTTGAGGTTTCACCACAAATGGTAACAGGTGTTGGAACGATTTCTTTTGGGGTGTTAAGTGAAATCATTTCAGATGTTGCGCAAAAAACAATGATCATGAATCAACGAAGAAATATCTTGTTGGAGCAAATGAATCTACATTACCTTCGTCTGATCCAGATCGAAAGTGAGTTAGATATTCGTCCAAGAGTTTTAGAAATCGGTAGAAGGTCCGCTAAACTTGATGTAGAAGTATTTATAGAAAACACGATCGTGGCTAAAGCCATTGTCGTCTGCCAAGTGATGGAACGTTCGTAGAGAGTAGGAAAGAAAATGACCATACAAGAAGAGATTTTGAATGAAATCAAAAAATATCAAAAAATCGTGATCCACCGACATCAAAGGCCAGATCCGGATGCTTTAGGTTCACAAGTAGGATTAGCCGAGTTATTACGTAATAGTTTTTCAGAAAAAGAAATTCGTCAAGTTGGAAAAGACGTTGAAGGCTTACGTTATTTAACAGAAATGCAAGAAATCGACGATGCTTTCTATCAAGGAGCATTAGTCATCGTGACAGACACAGCGAATGCGCCGCGTATTGATGATAATCGCTATTCCTTAGGGGATCAAGTGATCAAAATCGATCATCATCCGAATGATGAACCATATGGCGATTTACTTTGGGTGGATACGAAAGCTAGCAGCTGTAGTGAAATGATCGCTGAGTTTGCTTTGATGTTCCCTAATGAGCTGAAAATGAACAGCGATTCTGCTCGCTTATTGTATGCGGGAATCGTTGGAGATACTGGTAGGTTCTTGTATCCTTCAACAACAGGTCGTACGTTAGAACTAGCAGCAGAGTTAAGAAAGTATTCTTTCGATGCAAGCCAATTGAATCGTGAAATTGAACAAATCACCATGAAAGTAGCGAAATTATCCGGTTGTGTCTATCAAACGATCGTAGTTGACGAAAAAGGTGCTGGAAAAGTAATTTTGTCACAAGAATTGTTAGGCAAGTATGGCATCGTCGATTCAGAGACCGCAGCTGTCGTCTCTTTACCTGGTGTGATTGACGAAGTGTTAGCTTGGGCGATTTTTGTCGAACAACCAGAGGGCTATTATCGTGTACGTTTACGTTCAAAAGGACCAGTCATCAACGAGATCGCCAAACGACATCATGGTGGCGGCCATCCCTTGGCAAGTGGCGCAAATGCAAAAGACCTGCAAGAAGTAGCAGAGATCTACAAAGAAATACAAGAAGCTTGCACCAATTATGCACGTTAAAAGTGTACTCCAAGTAGTCAATCGAGAATTTTAAGCAAACGTTACATGCTCTTTTATCTATTCCCTTTGGCACGAATAAATGGTGGGGGCAGAAGTGACCTCTTCGGCAATCAGGTTACTTCTGCCTTGACCTTTTACTCATCGAAGTTGATTGTCTTTTTATCAGGTGTATGTGCAATCAAGGTCAGTGAGATTGAATCAGCGTAGGCAGTTTAGGATCTCCGATAAGAAGTTGCTCTTTTCAAACTGTTATTTTTCCGTTATAATATTGCTCAATAACGAACAAAAAGGAGAAACAACATGACAGTACCAAATTGCCCAGTATGTGGTTCAGAATATGCTTATGAAGATCGGGGATTATTGATTTGTCCTGAATGTGGAAACGAATGGACACCATCTGAAGAAACAGAAGCAGAAGGCCTAGTAGTAACTGATGCAAACGGCAATCGTTTAACAGATGGCGACAGTGTGACCGTTATCAAGGATTTAAAAGTTAAAGGAGCTTCCTCACCTATCAAACAAGGAACAAAGGTGAAGAATATCCGTTTAGTTGAAGGAGACCACAATATCGATTGTAAAATCGAAGGGTTTGGTCCGATGAAGCTGAAATCAGAATTTGTCAAAAAGAATTAAAATATTCAATCTCTTTTCACAATTATTCTACTCGAACAATGGTAAAATAAAAGCAATGAGGAAAGGGTGAAACGATTATGTATGGATATGGTTTTTATGGCTTAGATCCAACGTTTCTTTTAGTTATTGCTGGATTAGCTATTTCCGGAATCGCTTCTGCTTACGTCAATAGTACTTTTCGTAAATACGACAAAATCAGAAGCAAAAATAATGTGACTGGTACACAAGCCGCCCAGTTCATTTTACAAAGTCAGAAAATCAATAACGTTGGCGTCCAACAAATCGCCGGTGATTTGACGGACAATTATAATTCAGGGAACAAGATGTTGAGTTTATCGCAAGCTACAGCACAATCTACATCAGTCGCTGCAATTGGGGTAGCTGCCCATGAATGCGGACACGCAGTGCAAGATGCCGTTGGTTATGCGCCGTTGAAAATCAGAGCTTCATTAGTGCCTGTCGCTAATTTTGGCTCGATGATTTCGTTTCCGTTGATCATGGTAGGTGTATTATTTAGTTGGAATACGACGTTGATCAATATTGGTATCTTCGCTTTTTCATTGGCACTATTGTTTCAACTTGTTACGCTACCAGTAGAATTCAATGCGTCAAGACGAGCGATCCAAATTTTAAGTGAAGGTGGCTTACTGACAGAAGAAGAGGTACCAATGGCGAAACATGTGCTATTTGCGGCGGCTTTGACCTATGTTGCTGCAGCGCTATCTACTTTCTTACAATTGCTACGTTTGATTTTGATTTTTGGCGGTAACCGTCGAGACTAGAACAAACCAATAAAAAGTGAGGGACAGTCGATTGGACTGATCCACTCACTTTTTATTTTGGAAAAATTAGTATTAATTTAAAAGTTCAGACGGAGACCGCTTGCTTCTCCTATCTTTTCTTTAAATCAAATCATTTTATTGACATAGAGTTGTTGAATTTTTGTGACTAAGTCTACCCATAAATCTTTTTCTTTACTAGGATCAAGGTAAAAAATTTTACTCGTTTGATGAAATTTATCAAACCAATCGGTGACGATCAAATCTGCTTGTTCTGGATTTTCTGTCAAGCGAATCATTTTTTCGTCAAATACTTGTCGTAATCGATTTTGGATATGATAATTTCCTGTCAGCGTTTTATTCATTTGTACATAGATCAATAATTTTTCATTTGTTTCCGACTGCAAGAGGTTATAAATCAAGTTACTCAAATAATAAATAATCAATGTTTTTTTTTGGTGGTCATGAAAAACTTCAGAGATAATTTGTTGGATTTGTTGTATTTGTTCATTCGATTCATCAATCTCAAGTGCTGGTTTAGGAAAATGCAACGAGTAGAAAAAGGGAGTTGTATTTCCCAACATCAAAATAGAAATTAAAGAAAGCATAAGATAGTAATTGTAGAAAAACCTTTTTTCAGATGATGCGATCACTGGAAAGGTTTGAGCTAACTCTTTTGTTAGTGAGGTGATTTTCATACATAGATGATTACGTTTATTCGTCAAAGTATAACCAATCAAACTCTTCTGCTGGCTTGAAATGAGATTAGGAAAAAAGCAATAAATCAAAAAATTGAAATGCAATAGTTCATCAATGGCGATTTCATGTGGTAAAAGATGAAACAAATGATGTTTAAAACTACCGGAGACATCTTGTACCTGTTGTAGCAATTCTAAAATAGCATAGACCTCACTAGATTCAGAGGTGATCAATGATGATTGTTGTGTACGAAGCGTAAAGATAGCAATCAGCAAATACAGGTTTTCTTGATATTTCAATGAATGCTTTGAAACGAGCAATTTTTTGGATAATCGCCGCTCTCTTTTTAGTTGGCTCAATTTGAATTTGTCAAAAGGCCATTCCAACCCTTGAAAAGCATCAGATAGAATAAAAAACAAATAGAGTCGGATAAATAATTCGTTTCCTTTGAACAAATAACAGCCCTGAGATGAAACAATCTCGATTTCAAAATCTTGAAGTGTTTCATTCAATTGGTGTGTTAATTTTTCTAAGTAAGAGTGGGATATGTATAATTGCTCCAATAAATATTTTTTCGGAACATACGCTTTGGGATAATTGACCATAAGTAATAAGTAGTTGAAACGATTGGATTCTCTTAAATAAAAAAGTTTGAGTTTGTGATAAATCATCATTTTTATTTCTTGGTGTTCATCGGATATAGTTATTTCTCCTTTGTGTGTAGAGAAAATAAAAGTAGAAATGCTCAATTGCTGTTCAATCGTAGTGTTCAACTTTCGAATCAATTCTTTGATTGTCCGTTTAGGTATAGTCAGTTCATCCGCAAGTTCTTTTAACGTACATTGACTTTTTTGAGCGATCGTATAGAGGACTAATAACTCTTTCTTTTTTGCATCGATTAACATGATGGACTCCTTTCTGACAATTAGTGTACTAGTGGTGACATAAAATGTGAGTGGAAAGTGTTTTCAATGTATGATATTCTCACATAGTAATAGAATTTGATTATATAACTTGTTATTTTAAGAAATGATAATCAGTTATCTATTCTATTGTTTATTTCTTTGCTTATTTTGTCAAGTTGGAATCATTTAAATAATCTTGGATAAGGGAATACAATGTTATTTAATTGAGGATATCGTTATTTTTTAAATCTTATTTTTGGCGAAGCATTAGATAAATCAAGCTTCTATTACAAAGAGACATATTTTAACCCCCGAAATATGTTATTATCGTTTTTTTTTATCAAAACTTGTTTCTTCATGGTTTACATAAGTTTTTCCTACTAGCGAATGCGCTGGATCGTCATGGGAAATTAAAAAAAGAATCATTGCCGGATATGAATAAGATAATCGGAAAGGATGGATGGTTTCGTGGGAAGAGTGACGAATTTTAGTAAAGAATATTTACTATTTAAGAGTATGGTATATGCTGAAGAAAATGGGTTATCGACAATCACAGCGAGAAGTTTAGCTTCTTTTTGTGGCTGTTCTACTTACCCGATTTATGCACATTTTAAATCAATCCGTATACTAAAAGAAAAAATTATCGAAGAGATCACGATATGTTTTGATCGATATTTAGCTGAATACGTTATTGACGATTTTTTCAGTGTCGTTCATTTATTGAAGGAGTTTTTCTCGATTCATGAGAGTATTAGAGGAGTAGTTATCAAATCCGAATTAGACATGGCCTCGTTGTTCAAACGAACGTTCTCAGAATTTGTCAGAGAACATACGGGAATCAAAGAAGCATATTTATTAGAACTTCTTTGGCTGAACGCACTAGGAAGTTTAAATTCAGATAAATCATCAAAGGAATTTTTTGAGACAATGACATTGATTTGGAATAAGTTAGCAGAATTAGAAGATGATTTGCCTGAAATGCTAACAAATATCCAATACGTTCCGGTTAATTGATCTTACATTTCTTAGTATGGATGATTTACTTTAGTTGTTCGTATGAAGCATCTCCAAAAAGGAGGTGCTTTTTTTAACGCATCAAACTAAGGTTGCTTGAAACCGAAAATGCCAAATGAGGCGTCGTACAAAAGTAAATAATAAAACAAGACAGTATGTGCTTTTTGTAAATTTTTTTGCTATTCATCGGGCAGGGCTCATAGCAATTAGTTCGCTTATCTATTTGACTGTGATATGATTGTAGTAGATAAAAAGGAGCTGATAATTATGAAAACATCAACAAAAGTAACGATTGGATTAAGTGTCGTAGCAGCAGCAAGTGTGGCGACAGCTGTAGTTGTTTCTGGCAAAGTGATCGAAAAAATCCATCATCTAAGTAACCGCACAAAAGTAAAAAAATTCGTGTATGACAAATTTGATGGGAATGAAAAGTTATTAGATGTCGTCGACCATTTATCAGATAGCGATTTAGATTCATTGATGGGCATGCTAGCAAAGATTAAATCTGGCAAAAAGAAAATTTCTGTCTACGGTGACTCTATCAAAGACTCAACAGAAGATGCAAAAGGTCGTCTGATGTCACTTGTTGAGAAAATGATCTAAAAACGATTCTCTTTGAATTGATCGAAAAAAGGAACAAGCAAGGCGATGTTTATTGCTGCTTGTTCCTTTTTTATATGTGTAACAAAAGGAGATAACAAAAGAGTAAGTCATCTGCTTTTTTTAAATTGAAGCCTGTTTGTTCGTCAAACTTTTCGATCCGATATTGGAGAGTGTTTCGATGCATGAAAAGTTGTTTAGCCGCTGAACTGATATTCCCGAAATTTTTCCACAGTTCGATAATGATGTCTTCCATTTTAAAACTACGGATTATTTCTTGATATTCATTTGTTAGCTGACTGGATGTAACTAATTCTTTTGTATAATAATATAAGGCAATTTCTTGTATGGAAGTCGTTTGGTCGGCTACTTGTATGTGTGTTCGTTTATTCAGGAAAATTTTTCGTTCTTCATTGAACATAGCGGTTAGATTTTGTCCAGCTGAATGGAATGAACCGATAAAGGCTTGTGTCGTCATATCAAAATCGACATCAAGAGATAAAAAGATGCCTTTAAGATCTGCCGTACTCAAATAATTGGCATGCTTTCTTTCGATGATCAACGCATCTGTCTCTGTGTAAAGAAAAAAATCAAGAGCTTCGGGAAATAATCCGGAAATTGTTTCTCGCCATTCTTTTTGTAAGAAATCTGATCTCTTTTCAAAATGTAACTGAATGATTCGGCAGCTTTCTTCACATACATATACCTTTTCCTCAAATAAATATTGATACCAAGGATGGCTGTCTAAGGTGTTTGTTTTCTGGAATAACGCTTTCAAAAGTTTTTCTTCTTGAACGGACAAGGAACTTTTATCGATCCACAAGAAGTAATCTTCTACAACCAGTGAAAGAATTCGATCATCAGAAGAAGGAGAATTCTTTTTTTGTGCATTTGGGTATAATCCAAGTAACTTTTCTGTGTTCATTTACTTCACCTCATCCCCTAGTTTACCATAGGACATGGCGATAAGGAAAAACTCTTTGTACTTCATTAAAAAGCCAGTTATACTATGTTTGATAGAGAAGATAAGTAAATCTAAAAAAGGTAGGAGTACAAGTGGAAGAAACAGAACAACAGCGAATAACAGAAGAATGGATGCGTGTGGCTATTGAAGAAGCCAAAAAAGCAGAAGCGTTAGTAGAAGTACCAATCGGCGCCATCGTGGTTCACCAAGGACAGATTATTGGGCGTGGACACAATTTGAGGGAAACAACACAAAATGCAACAACACATGCTGAGATGATTGCGATCCAAGAAGCATGCAAGGCCATCGGAAGTTGGCGTTTAGAAGAAACACAATTATATGTCACGTTAGAACCGTGTCCAATGTGTAGCGGTGCCATGATTCTTTCTCGCGTAAAAGAAGTTTACTTTGGTGCCTATGATCCAAAAGGAGGAACCGCAGGGACATTGATGAATTTACTTGAGGATGAACGTTTCAACCATCAGGCCGAGGTGGAGGGCGGGATATTAGAAGAAGAATGTGGTGAACTTTTATCTGTGTTTTTTAGAAATTTGCGAGCAAAGAAAAAGAAATTAAAAAAGGACTAGCCAAGGATAACAAAATGCGGTATACTATTCCTTGCCGAAAGGCTAGGACAATGGTGGGCTTGTGAAGCGTGTCAGATCCGGAAGGAAGCAGCACTAAGCAGGTGCCGCCATGTGTCTGATTGATTGGATTTATTAAGCCTAAAGGGCTTTTTTTATTAGAGGCAAGTTTAAGGTATTTAGATTTTGTAAAAAAGTCTAAGTACCTTTTTTTGTGCAAAAACTTTCCATGTGAACAAAGGGGAACCCTATGGTATGATGAAAAAAAGTGAGGTGGAACTAACAGTGGAAGAAATCGTTCTTTTACACACGAATGACTTACATTCTCATCTTGAAAACTGGCCACGGATCAGAAGATTCCTTGAGCAAAAAAAGCGTGAAAATGAGAAAAAAAATAATACGACAACTCTCACGGTCGATCTTGGGGATTTCGTTGATCGTTGGCATCCTTTGTCAGAAGCAACGAATGGCCATGCCAATGTTGAACTAATGAATCAAATCGGCTATGATGCAGCAACTATAGGGAATAATGAAGGTGTAGGTAATTCCAAGAATGAGTTGAATCATTTATATGATCACGCGAATTTTGATGTGCTACTGAGCAACTTATTCGATAAAAATACTTTGCAATCACCAGTATGGACAAAGCCATATAAAATCATCGAAACAAAGCAACGAACAAAAGTTGGGTTAATTGCTTTTACTGCACCATTTCCTTTGACGTATAATCCAAATGGCTGGGATATCCGTCAGCCTTATGATCTGTTGCCAGAGTTAGTTGAGCAATTACGTCCACAGGTAGACGTAATTGTTTTAATGAGTCATTTAGGCATTCAAGATGATTTACAGATTGCAAAAGAAATCCCTGCAATCGATGTGATTTTAGGATCACATACCCATCATCTTTTTATTGATGGGAAAGTCGTGAATGAGGTACAATTAGCCGCTGCCGGAAAATTTGGGCAATATGTAGGGGAAGTACATCTTTCATTGGAAAATAAAAAAATCGTCGGACACTACGCTAAAGCGATTCCGACAGATACAATGACTGCATTCGTAGAGGATGAGAAAGAAATCGCCGGTTATCTTGAACAAGGACATCGTCTTTTAGCTCAAAAGAAAGTGGCAGATCTACCATTTGACTTATCACTTGATTTATTTGATGAACATTCCTTTATCCAGATCGCTTTAGAAGCGGTAAAAGAAAGAGGGAACACAGAAGCATCGTTTCTGAATAGTGGTCTTTTTTTGAATAGCGTACCTAAGGGGCTGGTTGACCAAGATCAACTCCATAGTGCACTGCCACATCCGATGCATTTGATCAACGTCACGCTGAAAGGGTCAGATATGATTCGCTTAGTGTTGGAAATCGAAAAAAGTCGCCTTTTTTTACGGAATTTTCCTATCAGGGGAATGGGGTTTCGTGGTCAGATATTCGGTGAGATTTTCTATAGTGGGATCACGTATGATGCGGTCAATCGAGAAGTTTTGTGGCAAAAACAACCAATCGAAGAGGAAAAGAATTATACCGTTACTACGGTCGACCATCTGATGTTTGTTCCTTTTTTCCCAACCATCGAAATTGTTGGACAGGTCGATTTTTTATTTCCCGAATTTATTCGTACAGTAGTGGGAGACTACTTAAATGCTCACTACCCAACCAATGAAAAAGAAGGTATAATAGAGAAATAGGTGGTGAAAGCATGTCGACGAAACAAAATAAACAACACAACAGTGACAAAAAAGAGAGTCAAGAAACGGTCGATCGCTCACAAGAACAAACAGTGACCGAAGAAGTGACGGCAGTTTTAGAAGAAATAATCGAGGAAACGAAGCCAGAGAAAGTCAAAGGAGAAATCGTCACATTGACAGATGAAACGAATCTTTTGATTGGTGATAGACCTTATCGTATCGTAACGGATTACCGGGAAGGTTTCAATGCTGAGAAGCTTGGTGAGAGATATAGCGAAGTGCTTTCCAGATACGATTACATCGTAGGTGACTGGGGTTACGAACAGCTACGTTTGAAAGGCTTTTTTGATGCCACGAATCGACGTGCTCACCCAGATCAGCGAATTGATGCATTAGAAGACTATTTATACGAATATTGTAATTTTGGCTGTGCATATTTTGTCATTGAACGCATTGGTGGAAAAAAAGAAAAAAATACCCAACGACGTAAAAAGAAAAAAAATCCGAATCGCAACAATCAAGCGCATATCGATGAAAAAAAAGCGCCCGTTGAATCGGTACGCAAACAACCTGTGATCAAAAATCGTAAACCAGCAACTACTAAGGCAACACCAAAGGGAACTGAAAAAACATCAGAACGCCCAACAAAATCAACTTCTAAAAAGAATTTTACTATTAGACAAAGGGAAGAATGATTCTATGAATTATAAAGGCTATTTGATCGATTTAGACGGAACGATCTATCGTGGAACGGAGCCGATACCGGCAGGAAAACGATTCGTCGAACAGTTACAGGAAAATGGGACGCCCTTTTTATTTGTAACCAACAATACGACAAAAACACCGAGAACAGTGGCACAACGTTTAGCCACTGAGTTTGATATCCATGTCTCACCAGAAACGATCTATACAGCATCTCTAGCGACCATTGATTTCATGAAATCAGACGCTAAAGGAAATAAAGTGTATGTGATCGGTGAAGCTGGCTTGACAGATTTGATCTTGGAGGCAGGGTTTGTATGGGAAGAAGAACATCCTGATTATGTCGTAGTAGGTTTAGATAATCACTTGACTTACGAAAAAGTGGTGACCGCAACCTTAGCGATCCAAAAGGGAGCAACGTTCATCGGTACAAATCCTGATAAAAATATCCCTACAGAAAGAGGATTATTACCTGGAGCTGGCTCGGTTGTTTCTTTTGTAGAGACAGCGACACAAACCACACCAGTCTATATTGGTAAGCCAGAAGCAATCATTATGGATAAAGCAGTGGAACTTTTAGGATTGAACAAAGAAGAAGTCATCATGGTAGGGGACAATTATGAAACTGACATCCAAGCAGGGATTCGTAATGGTATCGACACACTGCTTGTGTTATCAGGTTTTACCAAAGAAGAAGACATTCCAGATCTACCAACACCAGCTACCTTCGTTTTGCAATCGTTAGATGAATGGAGTTTCTAAAACAATGAAAAATAAACGATGGCAATGGGTGGAATATGCGGGGATGGTTAGTTTGTTCCTGACGTTGCTCACTTTAGCAATTGCAATAACGATCAATTTCCGCCCACTATATGTGTTTGATATCGGGCATCTAGGTATCTTGGATTACACTACCGTAGAGCAGCCAACATTACTCCAAAATTATGATCAACTGATGAGGTATCTGAATAATCCTTTTGAGCAAGTGTTGGCACTTCCCGACTTTCCAATGTCAGCGAGTGGCTTACATCATTTTTATGAAGTCAAGTTATTATTCATGCTCAATTATGCGGTGTTGTTACTTACATTGATCCCAAGTGGCTTGTTCCTTCGCCAGTTGAAAAGAAATCAGCGTTTGTGGCGGCTAATCCGCCCATTCCAAATCGGCATGATCCTACCATTTGTTTTTGGCTTTTTTATGTTGATTGGTTTTGATCGTTTTTTTATTCTTTTTCACGAAACATTTTTCAATAATGATGACTGGTTGTTTGATCCTCAAACTGATCCAATCATCAATGTGTTACCTGAGCAATACTTCATGCATTGTTTCATTCTGTTTTTTGTGCTTATCGAATTATTTTTCGCTTTGATGGTTCTTGTTGGCAAAAGAGAATTGAAAAAGGGGAACAATTAAACAATCACTTTCGTGTAGCGCGTTGATTGCTTTTTCGGATATAGCAAAAAATCATCCATAAAAATCCTTTTGCGATTTTTATGGATGATTTTTTATTTTTATTTGATTATTGTGTCAAACGGCTCCGTTTTTCCGGTTCTTGGTGGGCCAAGCGGCTTGCGGCAGAGGCAGCAATTGCTCCCACGATATCATCTAAAAATGTATGGACATTTTTGCCATCGTGACTATTTAACTTTTTCAAGATCCCAGGTTTTACTTTATCGATATAGCCATAATTGGTAAAACCAATCGTTCCATAAACATTGACGATCGACAAGGCTAAAATTTCATCTATTCCGTATAATCCTTCATCATCTTCAATGATATGCTGAAGAGGGCTCATCAATTGTTTTTGTTCTGCCAAGATATCTAATTGGATGCCAGTAATGATCGCGTTATGGACTTCACGCTTTGTCAAGACTGCGTTAATACTTTCCGCACAATCCTCCAAGCTTAAATCTGAGATATAGTCTTTTTGTAAAAACATGACTAATTCAGCGATATCCTCAATTGTTACGCCACGTTCTTTTAGGAGATCTCGCGCTTTTTCTTCTAAGGTTTCTGTTTTTATGACCATTTTTGATTCCTCCGTCTCTTCTTTCTATCTATAATGGTAACGTAGTACGTACAAAAAGCAAGAATCATTTCTTTTATAAAAAAGCAGCTAAGTTATTTTGGTCCAAATGTTTTATCGTAAAGGCTTGTACTATGACCAGGCTGCGTACGTTCTTTTGGATTGATGAAATGTAACGCGTTATTGACAGCAGTCGGTGCCTCTCCAAATCCCGTGGCAATCAATTTCACTTTTCCTTCATAGCTACAAATGTCGCCAGCAGCATACACACCAGGAATTGAAGTTGACATATCAGAGTGGACGGTGATCGCATTTCTGGAACTTTCAAGTCCCCAAGAAGATAAATGCTCTAAATTAGAAGTGAACCCATAATTGACGATCAATGAGTCAACCATGAGATCAATCGTTTCATCCGTCTTAGCTTTTTTTAGACGAATGTCTGACAACTCTCCATTTAAACCAGATAAACGCTCAATCAAATAAGGTGTTAATACATTTACAGAGGATTGATTCAACTGATTGACGCTATGTTCATGAGCCCTAAATGCCTCTCGACGATGAATCAAATAAACTTCACTCGCAATAGGTTCAAGCATCAGTGCCCAGTCGATTGCTGAATCCCCACCACCAGCAATGGCAACTTTCTTTCCTGCATATTTCATCAAGTCGTTCACGAAATAATCTAACCCATGGTTTTCGTATCGGTCAGCATGTTCTAAATTCAGCTTTCTTGGTTGGAAAGAACCACTTCCTAGCGTCAGGATCACAGCTTTTGAATAATGGATACCTTTCGTAGTAGTGATCTCGATGATCTCATCTTCTCTGGAAAGTGAGAGAACTTCTTCATTTAAATGAAATGTATGATTAAAAGTGGTCAATTGTTTCTTTAAATTATTAACAAGATCAACCGCTTTGATTGCTGGATAACCAGGAATGTCATAAATATATTTTTCAGGGTATAAGGTAGTTAACTGTCCACCAAGTTGAGGCAAACTATCAATAATATTGGTTTTCGCTTGGCGCATACCAGCATAAAAAGCTGCAAACATGCCAACCGGCCCTGCACCAATAATTGTAATATCGTAAATTTCCATTTGAAATTCCTCCCTTGGTGACACTATAACAGAATTTAATTGAGAATTCTTCTCAAATAGTTTAATTATGGAACGAGCAGTCACTAAAATATAAGGAGTGATCTAACATATAGTTTATTTACTTTCAATATTAGCTAAAAAGAGTTATTTTACTAGTACGAAGTGTTTGAATCTAAGAGGTAGAATTTTATGATTAAAAGAATAACAAGCAATGCAAAAGAAGACGGAGTATTGACGCTGTCTTTTCTTTTAGCAATAGGTACCATGTTCATCATCCCGCCAAACTTCAATTATTTTTCTTATATCGATTTTCACACATTGATTCTTCTTTTTTGTTTGATGTTGATTGTAGAAGGGATACGGCAACAACAGTTTTTCGATTATCTAGGCAATTATTTGATCACCCAGACAAAAAATACGAGAGGGATTATTTTGATTTTAGTGTTTCTCACGTTTATCAGTAGTATGCTGATTACGAATGATGTGGCACTGATCATTTTTGTACCATTTGGTCTATTGATAGTAGAAAGGATCGGCATGCGAACATTGATTCCTCTCGTCATAACTTTGATGACGATTGCGGGTAATCTAGGAAGTATGTTCACTCCGATCGGTAATCCACAAAATCTTTATTTATTCGCACAATCACACTTACAACTGTTCGAATTTTTACAGTTGATGCTTCCCTATACACTGGCTGCTGCCATATTATTGGTGGTGTTGATCTATGGGAGAATCAAGAATAATACCATCGATTTGGCGAATACAGAAGAGATAATGTTAAAGCGAAAACAACTCATTTTTTATTTTGGTCTATTTTTAATATGTCTTCTAGCTGTAAGTGGCATCATCCCTCATTATGTCGTATTAGTCTTAGTGAGTGTCAGTATCCTAGGCAATGATCGCCGACTCTTTAAACATATCGATTACTCCTTATTATTTACGTTTGTTTTTCTTTTTATATTCATCGGGAATATCAAACAAGTAGATGTTGTCCGAGCCTTTTTTGAAAAAAGTGTGGCGCATCATGAAGTCAGTGCAAGCATTTTTGCAAGTCAATTGATTAGTAATGTTCCTGCGGCGCTCCTGTTATCAAGTTATACAGAAAATATCAAGGGTTTGATCATTGGGACGAACTTGGGAGGATTAGGGACATTGATTGCTTCAATGGCAAGTTTGATCTCTTACAAATTAGTCATCAAGCAATATCCGGAATGGAGAAAAAAGTATTTATTCGTCTTTGCATTCTACAACATCGTTTTTTTGATTTTCTTGTGGCTCATCTTTACCGTATATCAATAGAATATGTTATGATTACACAGGAAGACAGAATTTTTTAGGAGGAAGAAAAAATGGCATTTCCACAACTTGATCTTATGAATGAGAAGGGGCCTAAAGCTCTTATAAAAACGAACCGCGGAGATATTACAGTAAAACTATTTCCTGAGTTAGCACCTAAAACAGTCCAAAACTTTGTTGAATTAGCAAAAAAAGGGTACTATGATGGCGTGATTTTTCATCGTGTGATCCCTGATTTCATGATTCAAGGAGGCGACCCAACCGGTACAGGTATGGGAGGCGAAAGCATTTACGGCGAAAGTTTTGAAGATGAGTTCAGCCGCGAATTGTTCAATCTACGTGGCGCACTATCAATGGCTAACTCTGGTCCAAATACAAATGGGAGCCAATTCTTTATCGTCAACAACACAAATGTGCCAGAAAACATGCTTAGTCAATTAGAAGGAGCAGGATTCCCTAAAGAAATCATTGAAGCGTATAAAAATGGGGGAACACCATGGCTTGATTTCCGTCATACAGTGTTTGGCCATGTACTTGAAGGAATGGATACAGTCGATGATATCGCAAATGCGCAACGTGGACCACAAGATCGTCCAGTACATGATGTAGTGATCGAAACGATTGAGATTTCTGAATAAAGTAAAATTTTAAACATACCAAGCTCTTAAAAAACGCCGAACAGCAAAAGCAGAAAATACTTTTGCTGTTCGGTGCTTTTTTGGTTGGGGTGGTAACAAAGTAGGGAAGACTAACATTTTTTGTCCAATGACTTCTTTCGTTTTCTAACTTAAAGCACGTTGGATACGTAAAAGCCCTTCTTTTAATACTGATCTTGGACAAGCGACATTCAAACGCATATGGCAATGACCACTTGGTCCAAAACTGATCCCAGGATTCAAGACGACTCTGCCTTTTTCAATCAACTTCTTTTCAAGTAGTCGGTCATCGTCCGTATAGGCAGAAAAATCAAGCCATATAAGGTACGTTCCTTCTGGCTTCATCACTTTGACATCAGGGAGATGCTTAGTAAAGAAGGTAATGACTTCTTGGACATTTTCTTCCAGATAAACTAATAACTCATTTAACCATTCCTCACCAGTTTCGTAAGCGGCTTGAGTGCCTAAAAGTCCGAAAGTATTGATTCCTTGATGTTGATTTTTTTCTAATTGTTTCGTAAAGCGACTTTTTAAATCATGATCTTTGATGAAAACCATTGAATTTTTTATTGCAGCTAGATTAAATGTCTTAGTTGCTGAAGTTAATGTGATCAATAATCGAGAAAGGGCAGGATCAATTGTTTGAATCGAGGTGAATCCATGTCCGGAAAAGACGATATCTTGATGGATCTCATCACTAAATAAGAAGACGTCGTATGTTAAGCAGAGTTCACTTAACTGTTTGAGCTCTTTTTTAGTCCAAACACGACCACCTGGATTATGCGGGTTACATAGAATCATTGCTTTTATCTTGTTTGAGACGATTTTTTCTTCCATATCTTGAAAGTCCATTTCAAAATGATCGGCTGCTTTATTTAAAGGACTGCGAATCAATTGACGCTCATTATTTTCAACAATTGCACCAAATGGCGGATAAACTGGATCATGAATCAACACTGCATCACCTGGAGCTGTAAATGCTTGAATCGCCAAGGAGAGACTAGCTAAGACTCCACTAGTGAAAAGAATGTGGTCTTTAGTTAGAGTCACATGATGGCGCCTTTCTTCCCAATCAATCACTGATCGGTAGAGACCGTCCGGTACGATCGAATAACCAAAAATGCCTTTTTGCAGATAGTTTTGAAAAGCGGTTGTTACTCCTTGAGGGGCAAGAAAATCCATATCCGCTACCCATAAAGGTAAAAGATCATTCCTATGATAAGTTTGTGAGATGGCATCCCATTTTACGCTATCTGTGTTTAGTCTTGAAACTATTTCATCAAATTGTTCCATCTATAAGACCTCCATATCTAGATGCAAGAACAGAACTTCTTTTTTTTTAATATTTACAGTATAATGATAAATGCGAAGAGAGGGAAGTATATGACTTATAGAATAGGCGAAATAATCAAAGGGAAAATTACTGGAATACAACCATATGGAGCGTTCGTTTCATTAGATGAAGAGACACAAGGGTTGATCCACGTATCAGAAGTGCAATCTGGTTATACGAAGAGTATTCATACATTATTGAAGGTGGGGCAACCGGTGACTGTACAAATCATTGATATTGATGAGTATTCGAATAAAATCAGTCTGTCGTTACGTACCTTAGAAAAGAAAGTACCATCGATCCCATACCGAAGAAAACGATACTTCACTAATAAAAATAAAAAAATCGGGTTTGCAACGATTGAAAAACAGTTACCTATATGGATCAAGGAAGCATTGATCCAATTAGATAAAAAAGAATCAAGGAAATAAAAGTGTATTTTTTCTGAAAATATGCTAAAATTCTCTTGTAAGCCATAAACAAGTTGATCGAGGTGGAAATTTTGGCAAACAAAAGAGTCGCTGGTACAATTATGTTGCATTTGGAGGATGGATCTAAAAAATTTTTAGTTCATTCAAGAGAGAATAAATTAGAGTTCGCATGCGCAGACCACTCAAATGATAAGACTGGTTTAGCAAACATACTTAGTTTCTTAAAAGAAAACGTTCATATTGATGTGAGTAAAATCAACTTGATGGAGTTGACGAATACCCATATCAATCAAGAAAATGTTCCACTTTTTGTTTTTGAAACGGAACAAAAAAATCAACAAGAACAGTTAGGCGAAGGTTATCATTGGGAAGATCCAGGACAAATGCGTACGGTACTAGGGATTTATGAAGTAGATGGTGTACCGATTTTTTAAATTGATTCAAGTACCTCTACCAAAGAGAAATGAATACCGTTCGCAGGTGTATCGTTGACTACTTGAGAATCAACGAATAAAATAGGAGATCATTTTTTGGAACCAAGCAGGACTTTCAGAGAAGTTTGAATATCTTTCAAACTTCTTTTTTTTGTCTATTTTAAAAGAAAAGTAGAAGAGAATGTTCAGGATTCAATTGATTTTTTACCTGTTTTATAAAAAAAGCACTTAAATACATGTATAATCCGAATGATCATAAAATAATTGGAAACCTTGTCTTTTTTTTTTACTTAAAAATAAGTATTGACGCTAGGTGTGTAGCATGGTAAATTAGAAAACGTTGATTCGAAAAAAAGTTCTTTTGAAAATATTCAGAAAAACATCGAAAAAACTATTGACCGCTGGATAAAACCATGTTAATATAACGAAGTTGAATTATTTCAGCGCTTTGTGAGACGCTTGTATATAAGAATTTAAAGCCAAATAAAGTGTTGACAAATAACATACGACAAGTTATGATAAGTGAGTTGCTAAAACGACCTCGTGAAAAACGAGTTCAAAAAACTTTTAAAAATAGTTGACAATCATTCGAGAGTTTGCTAAGATATAAAAGTTGCTACGGCAATGACAAACGATAAGTTGAGGCAGTTGTGTTTCAATTGTCATGTAGACCTTTGAAAACTGAACAAAGTAAGACAAACCAAATGTGCAGGGCGTCTTGATTCAATTCAAGACAACAAACATTTTTAACAAGCAATATGCTAGCAAACAATTGAGCTTAACAATCGAAAGATTGTTCTAACTTTTATTATGAGAGTTTGATCCTGGCTCAGGACGAACGCTGGCGGCGTGCCTAATACATGCAAGTCGAACGCCTCTTTTCCCACCGGAGCTTGCTCCACCGGGAAAAGAGGAGTGGCGAACGGGTGAGTAACACGTGGGTAACCTGCCCATCAGAAGGGGATAACACTTGGAAACAGGTGCTAATACCGTATAACAATCGAAACCGCATGGTTTCGTTTTGAAAGGCGCTTTACGGTGCCGCTGATGGATGGACCCGCGGTGCATTAGCTAGTTGGTGAGGTAACGGCTCACCAAGGCCACGATGCATAGCCGACCTGAGAGGGTGATCGGCCACATTGGGACTGAGACACGGCCCAAACTCCTACGGGAGGCAGCAGTAGGGAATCTTCGGCAATGGACGAAAGTCTGACCGAGCAACGCCGCGTGAGTGAAGAAGGTTTTCGGATCGTAAAACTCTGTTGTTAGAGAAGAACAAGGGTGAGAGTAACTGTTCACCCCTTGACGGTATCTAACCAGAAAGCCACGGCTAACTACGTGCCAGCAGCCGCGGTAATACGTAGGTGGCAAGCGTTGTCCGGATTTATTGGGCGTAAAGCGAGCGCAGGCGGTTTCTTAAGTCTGATGTGAAAGCCCCCGGCTCAACCGGGGAGGGTCATTGGAAACTGGGAGACTTGAGTGCAGAAGAGGAGAGTGGAATTCCATGTGTAGCGGTGAAATGCGTAGATATATGGAGGAACACCAGTGGCGAAGGCGGCTCTCTGGTCTGTAACTGACGCTGAGGCTCGAAAGCGTGGGGAGCAAACAGGATTAGATACCCTGGTAGTCCACGCCGTAAACGATGAGTGCTAAGTGTTGGAGGGTTTCCGCCCTTCAGTGCTGCAGCTAACGCATTAAGCACTCCGCCTGGGGAGTACGACCGCAAGGTTGAAACTCAAAGGAATTGACGGGGGCCCGCACAAGCGGTGGAGCATGTGGTTTAATTCGAAGCAACGCGAAGAACCTTACCAGGTCTTGACATCCTTTGACCACTCTAGAGATAGAGCTTCCCCTTCGGGGGCAAAGTGACAGGTGGTGCATGGTTGTCGTCAGCTCGTGTCGTGAGATGTTGGGTTAAGTCCCGCAACGAGCGCAACCCTTATTGTTAGTTGCCATCATTTAGTTGGGCACTCTAGCAAGACTGCCGGTGACAAACCGGAGGAAGGTGGGGATGACGTCAAATCATCATGCCCCTTATGACCTGGGCTACACACGTGCTACAATGGGAAGTACAACGAGTCGCGAAGTCGCGAGGCTAAGCTAATCTCTTAAAGCTTCTCTCAGTTCGGATTGTAGGCTGCAACTCGCCTACATGAAGCCGGAATCGCTAGTAATCGCGGATCAGCACGCCGCGGTGAATACGTTCCCGGGCCTTGTACACACCGCCCGTCACACCACGAGAGTTTGTAACACCCGAAGTCGGTGAGGTAACCTTTTTGGAGCCAGCCGCCTAAGGTGGGATAGATGATTGGGGTGAAGTCGTAACAAGGTAGCCGTATCGGAAGGTGCGGCTGGATCACCTCCTTTCTAAGGAATATTACGGAGACTACACACGTTTGTCGATACTTTGTTCAGTTTTGAGAGGTCTACTCTCAAAATTTTGTTCATTGAAAACTGGATATTGAAGTAAAAATGTAAGTAATACAAACCGAGAACACCGCGTTGAATGAGTTTTTTAATAAGTTCAATTGCTTATTTTTCTTGATTGGACTTCTATCGCTAGAAGAAAGATCAAAACCCAACCGCAAGGTTGATAAGGTTAAGTGAATAAGGGCGCACGGTGGATGCCTTGGCACTAGGAGCCGATGAAGGACGGGACTAACACCGATATGCTTTGGGGAGCTGTACGTAAGCTATGATCCAGAGATTTCCGAATGGGGGAACCCAGCATCTTTTATAGGATGTTACGTATACGTGAATACATAGCGTATACGAGGTAGACGCAGAGAACTGAAACATCTAAGTACCTGCAGGAAGAGAAAGAAAATTCGATTCCCTGAGTAGCGGCGAGCGAAACGGGAAAAGCCCAAACCAATGAGCTTGCTCATTGGGGTTGTAGGACTCCAATATGGTAGTTCTTTCAGATAGTCGAATGACTTGGAAAAGTCAGTCAGAGAGGGTGAAAGCCCCGTAGATGAAATTTGGAAGGCACCTAGGAGGATCCTGAGTACGGCGGAACACGAGGAATTCCGTCGGAATCCGGGAGGACCATCTCCCAAGGCTAAATACTCCCTAGTGACCGATAGTGAACCAGTACCGTGAGGGAAAGGTGAAAAGCACCCCGGAAGGGGAGTGAAATAGAACCTGAAACCGTGTGCCTACAACAAGTCAAAGCCCGTTCATGGGTGATGGCGTGCCTTTTGTAGAATGAACCGGCGAGTTACGATTGCATGCGAGGTTAAGTTGAAGAGACGGAGCCGCAGCGAAAGCGAGTCTGAATAGGGCGTTTGAGTATGTAGTCGTAGACCCGAAACCATGTGATCTACCCATGTCCAGGTTGAAGGTGCGGTAAAACGCACTGGAGGACCGAACCCACGTACGTTGAAAAGTGCGGGGATGAGGTGTGGGTAGCGGAGAAATTCCAAACGAACTTGGAGATAGCTGGTTCTCTCCGAAATAGCTTTAGGGCTAGCCTCGGAATTGAGAATGATGGAGGTAGAGCACTGTTTGGACTAGGGGCCCATCTCGGGTTACCGAATTCAGATAAACTCCGAATGCCATTCATTCATATCCGGGAGTCAGACTGTGAGTGATAAGATCCATAGTCGAAAGGGAAACAGCCCAGACCACCAGCTAAGGTCCCAAAATATATGTTAAGTGGAAAAGGATGTGGGGTTGCACAGACAACTAGGATGTTGGCTTAGAAGCAGCCACCATTTAAAGAGTGCGTAATAGCTCACTAGTCGAGTGACCCTGCGCCGAAAATGTACCGGGGCTAAACATATTACCGAAGCTGTGGAGTACACCTTTAGGTGTATTGGTAGGAGAGCGTTCTAAGGGCGTTGAAGGTAGATCGTGAGGACTGCTGGAGCGCTTAGAAGTGAGAATGCCGGTATGAGTAGCGAAAGACAGGTGAGAATCCTGTCCACCGAATGACTAAGGTTTCCTGGGGAAGGCTCGTCCGCCCAGGGTTAGTCGGGACCTAAGCCGAGGCCGACAGGCGTAGGCGATGGACAACAGGTTGATATTCCTGTACTCGTTGTTTTTGTTTGAGCAATGGAGGGACGCAGGAGGCTAAGGAATGCAGACGATCGGAAATGTCTGTCCAAGCAGTAAGTCTTGATAGGAGTCAAATGCTTCTAACTTTAAGGACAAGCTGTGATGGGGAGGGAAATAATAGTACCGAAGTTCCTGACGTCACACTGCCGAGAAAAGCTTCTAGTGAGAAAACAACGACCCGTACCGCAAACCGACACAGGTAGTCGAGGAGAGAATCCTAAGGTGAGCGAGAGAACTCTCGTTAAGGAACTCGGCAAAATGACCCCGTAACTTCGGGAGAAGGGGTGCTGATCGTCAGATCAGCCGCAGTGAATAGGCCCAAGCGACTGTTTATCAAAAACACAGGTCTCTGCAAAATCGTAAGATGAAGTATAGGGGCTGACGCCTGCCCGGTGCTGGAAGGTTAAGAGGAGTGCTTAGCGTAAGCGAAGGTACGAATTGAAGCCCCAGTAAACGGCGGCCGTAACTATAACGGTCCTAAGGTAGCGAAATTCCTTGTCGGGTAAGTTCCGACCCGCACGAAAGGCGTAACGATTTGGGCACTGTCTCAACGAGAGACTCGGTGAAATTTTAGTACCTGTGAAGATGCAGGTTACCCGCGACAGGACGGAAAGACCCCATGGAGCTTTACTGTAGTTTGATATTGAGTGTCTGTACCGCATGTACAGGATAGGTAGGAGCCGTAGAAATCGGAACGCTAGTTTCGATGGAGGCGCTGGTGGGATACTACCCCTGCGTTATGGCCACTCTAACCCGCACCACTAATCGTGGTGGGAGACAGTGTCAGATGGGCAGTTTGACTGGGGCGGTCGCCTCCTAAAGAGTAACGGAGGCGCCCAAAGGTTCCCTCAGAATGGTTGGAAATCATTCGAAGAGTGTAAAGGCAGAAGGGAGCTTGACTGCGAGACCTACAAGTCGAGCAGGGACGAAAGTCGGGCTTAGTGATCCGGTGGTTCCGCATGGAAGGGCCATCGCTCAACGGATAAAAGCTACCCTGGGGATAACAGGCTTATCTCCCCCAAGAGTCCACATCGACGGGGAGGTTTGGCACCTCGATGTCGGCTCGTCGCATCCTGGGGCTGTAGTCGGTCCCAAGGGTTGGGCTGTTCGCCCATTAAAGCGGCACGCGAGCTGGGTTCAGAACGTCGTGAGACAGTTCGGTCCCTATCCGTCGCGGGCGTTGGAAATTTGAGAGGAGCTGTCCTTAGTACGAGAGGACCGGGATGGACTTACCGCTGGTGTACCAGTTGTTCTGCCAAGGGCATTGCTGGGTAGCTATGTAGGGAAGGGATAAACGCTGAAAGCATCTAAGTGTGAAGCCCACCTCAAGATGAGATTTCCCATTTCTTTAAGAAAGTAAGATCCCTGAGAGATGATCAGGTAGATAGGTCAGGAGTGGAAGTACAGTGATGTATGGAGCGGACTGATACTAATCGATCGAGGACTTAACCAAAATAAAATGAAAAACTCGGAGAGTTTCTTACTAATACTTCAAATCCAGTTTTGAGTGAACAAGATTTACTCAATATAGATAACACCAAGTGTGGTGGCGATGGCGAGAAGGATACACCTGTAACCATGCCGAACACAGAAGTTAAGCTTCTTAGCGCCGATTGTAGTGAGGGGTTGCCCCTTGTGAGAGTAGGACGCCGCCACGCTGGTATTATTATTCCGGCATAGCTCAGTTGGTAGTAGCGCATGACTGTTAATCATGATGTCGTAGGTTCGAGTCCTACTGCCGGAGTACTTGAAACACAACAAAATCTGTTGTGTTTTTTTGTCGTTTCTACATAAAAAATGGCTCTTTGTCAAGTAGTTTGGTGAATTCAAAATTGAGAGAATTTCATCGTGAATCAATCGAAGCAGTAAGAAGCTTAGATTGATTCTTTTTTATTCCGGATTAATCTTGGAAGACTGGTTCTTTGTCAATAAGAACTGATGAGTTCAATCAAGTGAAGGAGGTTGCTTCTGTTCCAGCTGTTTATTCAGTTTTTGATTGTGCGAGATGACTTTTGTCCCGAACTCTTTATTTTGAATGGATTGATATCATCAAAAAGGTCCCACATATCCTCAAATGATTGAAAGCCATAGGAAGCTCGTTTGAGTATGTGGATGGATGTGTTCAGATAAATATGAGTATAAAATTGTTCTTGCTTCTTTATTAAAATTAAATTAATTTAAAATTTGTTTTCGAAGTATTTTTTTGTTGCAATACTAATTTAAATGTAATTTTAGACAAAAAAATGAGATACTATATTTAAGCAAATCGGAATAAAGGAGACTAAGTTATGAAAAAAATTACTAAACTGATTTTCGGAATTTTTGTTTGTACGATATTTAGTGCAATAATTATTGGAAGTACTGTAAGTGCGAATGAAAATACCGCAGAGCCTCAAATTATAAATCGAGCTACTAACGTAGGAAATATCTACCATCACAGAATTGTATCAATTCAGATGTTAGAAAATCCGAGAAATGTTGTAGAGTGGAATATGTTCACTACCAGTCGTGTATTTATGCGCCAAGACCAGGGCCTTCCAAATCAAAGATGGGTCATGTTCTATAACAATGAAGATGATACTTATCAAATTGTAAGAGGTCCTCTTAATGCTGGAGGGACATTCAGAGCAGCATATCTATCAGCAAATGGGCAGAATATTGATACACGTTGGAATATCAATAGCGATAAGTGGCGAATTTTCCGTTTTGGATCACATGCGAATGGAAATACAGTATACATTCAAAATGTGAGTGAAAATCGTATTATGACTTATCCTGCTGCCTGGCTGGGTAGTCCGCTTATATTGAGACCACTTGAAGTAGTTAATGGAGGTACTAGTCAGCGATTTATTATCCGAGTTTTAGGAAACGCTTAAAATTCGACTTGCAATTTTTTAGCTACAACATTTTGTATAATGCTAGATTCGCATATTGTAAGTACGGATGGAAATATAGTAGACCCTCAAATTAAAAATCGATCGATTCATAAGTAATGTTGCTGATACTTATCAAATTGTTGGTGGTCCTTTAAATGCTGAAGGGGGATATAGGACTGCTAATCTTTCAGCAATAGAGAATCGTGGGTTCTTTAGTAGATAATCGCAGGAATATTAATAGTGACAAATGGCTGATTTATAGAGTCGGGATATATTCTTTAGGAAACACAGTTTCCATTGAAAATACAATTATAATTATGGTTAACCAAACTGTAACGCCATTTAATCCACGAGCTACCATTAAGCTAGGGCAACCTAATAGGATTAATCGAGTTTCAAATCAAAGATTCATTGCACATTATTTTGGAAATGCCTAAAATATTAAAGAAAACGATTTGCTTAAAATCAGTAGATAGTGTCTTTTTAAGGAGATACTATCTCTTTTTTTTAGTGCATGGTACAAAAATAAAGTCATTTTTGATTCTGTCCTTAAAACCGAATAAAAGGTGTTCCAGAAGTAACTCCTTCAGAAATAAGCAGAGGACCCAAAAAAATTAATGGATAATTTTTTTGGGTCCTCTGCTTATTTCTCGGAGTTGGACACTTCTGTCACAACCTCTACAAAGCCACTTGACGGGCTTGAACCGTCGACCTCTTCCTTACCATGGAAGCGCTCTACCAGCTGAGCTAAAGCGGCATTTTTACTACCTAAATAGGATAACTAATTTATAGTCATTTGTCAATAACTTTTCTCTATGAACAGACGACCTTTAAAAGAAATTGAGTTGTTTTTCACAAATATAAAATAACGATGGTTAATTAGTGATTATTTGAAAAATTGAAAAAAAGTATTGCGTTATATGATGAAAATTGATATTATATTTATGTAATTTGATTCCGGCATAGCTCAGTTGGTAGTAGCGCATGACTGTTAATCATGATGTCGTAGGTTCGAGTCCTACTGCCGGAGTAATACAAAAAGTCTAGGAGAGTTCTCCTAGACTTTTTTTGTTTTTCAATGGAAATACGCAGATTGAATCGCATGATTGTTCTGAATTTTCAGAATAGCACGTTGTAATTCAAAGGGTTAAAGAGTAAAATGGAGATATATTTTCAATCGGGAAGGATGATTAAATGAACGCAATTACACCAGATATGACAAAAAAATTTGCCGATCAATTTCAAACGAATAAAAAGCAACAAGCCTTACAAAATGCTGTTGTAAAGAATGGGATCACAGCTTCAGCAGAAAATATTGCTTCACATACAAAAAACACCCCGGTATTTTCTGTAGATCTAGCGACTGGAAAAGTCTCAAACCAAAAACAATCTGGCCGTTGCTGGATGTTTGCGGCGTTGAATACATTCCGTCACAAATTGTTGAATCAATTCCACTTAAAGGAATTTGAATTATCACAAAATTATACTTTCTTTTGGGATAAATACGAGAAAGCAAACTATTTTTATGAAAATATTCTTGCAACTGGTAATGAAGCATTAGACAGTCGTAAAGTCGCTTTTTTACTGGCTGTTCCCCAACAAGATGGTGGACAATGGGATATGATCGTATCATTATTCCAAAAATATGGTGTTGTACCAAAATCAGTGATGCCAGAAAGCGCGAATAGCTCAAATTCTCGTGATTTGAATAACTACTTAAATAAATTATTGCGTAAAGACGCCGTTAAACTACGTCAATTAGTGGCAGAAGGAAAAACAAATGAAGAGATCCAAGTAGAAAAAGAAAAGATGTTAGCTGGGATCTATCAATTTCTAACAACTTCTTTAGGTACGCCACCAACTGAATTTGATTTTGAGTATCGAGATGAAGAAAAAAATTACCATATCGATCAACAATTGACTCCACAAATGTTTTACGATAAATATATAGGTGTAAATTTGGATGATTATGTAAGTATCATCAATGCACCGACCGCAGACAAACCGTATGATCGCTCTTATACGGTTGAAATGTTAGGGAATGTTGTGGGAGGAAAAGAAGTCAAATATCTTAATGTCGATATGACAACGTTCAAAAATTTAGCGATTGCTCAATTGGAACAAGGAGAATCTGTGTGGTTTGGGTGTGATGTTGGTCAATCTTCTACAAGAGATAGCGGCATCATGGCAACAGACGTTTATGAGATGGATGAATTATTTGATTTAGATTTTTCTATGACGAAAGCGGAGCGTTTGGATCATGGCGAAAGTTTGATGACTCACGCGATGGTCTTGACTGGTGTCGATTTAGTTGATGGAAAATCAACGAAATGGAAAGTCGAAAATAGCTGGGGAGAAAAAGTCGGAGATAAAGGATTCTTTGTGATGAGTGACGAGTGGATGGATGAATATACGTATCAAATCGTTGTCCGCAAAGATTTATTGACGGAAGAACAGCTAGCCGCATTTAATGCTGAACCAATTTTATTAGCTCCTTGGGACCCAATGGGGGCATTAGCTTAATTTCAATATCAATCAAAACAGATACAGAGACTTGATAGTTTTCTGTATCTGTTTTTTGTTGATTTCTTGATTTCAGGATTTTATAAATACCTGTGTTATACTTTAAAATGATATAGGAGTTGTTGCGGGCGTACTTGATCGATTAATCATCGATCTTGTGAAATAGCAAGGAGGAGTGAAAATGGATATCCAAGAAGTGTTAACAGAGATTCGTTTGAGTGGTAAAGTGATACCGATTACTGGGGGAGATGTGAATCAAAACTATCGAATTGATGAACAGCAAAAATCCTATTTTCTAAAAATCCATCCTCATGTGACCAAACGCTTTTTTGAAGCAGAAGTGGATGGTCTGAAAGAGCTTGCACCACATGTACGAGTACCTGAAACTTATATGTTAGGCGAAACAAATGAAGGTGCCTATCTATTGATGGAATGGATCGAACCAGGGAAAGGTGATCCTCGAGAACTGGCAAAAGACTTAGTAAAAATCCATCGTTCAACTGCACCACAGTTTGGTTTTCGCAAGGACAATTATCTAGGGAGTTTACCACAGCTCAATACATTTGAAGAAGATTGGTGGACCTTCTTTTTCAAAAATCGCTTGGAGGCTCAAATCGACATAGCGGAGAAAAACAATCGATGGAATGAAACACGTGAAAAAGAGTATCAACGGTTAAAAAAAGAACTACTAAATCGTGACGATCATCGGAAGATTACGCCTAGCCTCTTGCATGGAGATTTATGGAGTGGTAATGTTTTCTATGATAAGCAAGGAAGACCAGTGTTTATCGATCCAGCAGTTTCTTATGGGAATCGCGAGCAAGATATTGCGATGAGTCAGTTGTTCGGTGGCTTTCGTCCTGAATTCCTGGAAGCTTACCAAGAAAGCTGGCCATTGGAAGAGGGCTGGGAGAGTCGTTTGCCACTCTATCAACTCTATTACTTGTTGGCGCATCTCAATATGTTTGGAGAGAGTTATGGGACACAGGTCGATCATATATTAATGAAGAAGTAATTGGAGGTTTTCTTTTGGCACAAAAATATACAAAAAAACATGAAGTATCTTATTATGAATGTGATATCAACAAAACAATGACTTTTCCGTCCATGCTGGGTGTGGTCATCAAGACTTCGGAAGAACAAAGTGATCATTTAGGCCGAGGAACCGACTTTGTCAGTAGCTTTGGCTTGACTTGGGTAATCACGAACTATTCGATGAACATCAATCGCTTGCCTCATGTCGGTGAAAAAATCGATGTTACCACACAAGCGATGCAGTATAATAAATTCTTTTGTTATCGTAATTTTTGGATTCATGATGAGGAAGGAAATGAATTAGTTGAAATCGAATCAGTATTTGTTTTGATGGATCTAGTGAACCGTAAGATGAGTAGTGTGAATGAAGAAATCATTGCACCTTTTGAAAGTGAAAAAATCAAGAAAATCAAACGACAAGAAAAAATCGAGCCAATCGAATCAGGCTTGATGTTGCCATATCGTGTGCGATTTTATGATATTGACAGCAATCAACATGTGAACAATGCGATGTACTTCAACTGGATCATTGATGTTTTAGGTTACGATTTTTTGACAACACATACACCTAAACATGTGTTGATCCGTTTTGATAAAGAAGTTGAATATGGCAATGAGATCGAGAGTCATTATGAACAAACGGTGTCTGGAACAGAGGTAAAAACGAGACATGAGATCAGAATGCAAGAGCAACTTTATTGTGCAGCGAATATCTTATGGGAGAAAAATGAAGAAACAAAATAAATCGAGTGAGATAAGATTGTGAGATATTTTGCTTCGATAAATAAGCGCGAAAAACCGAAAATTGTTCTTCCAATTTTTGGTTTTTCGCGCTTATTTCTAAAGGAGTTTCATTTGGAACTCCGTTTAACAATGATGTGATTGTAGCGTCTATTGAGTTTTCCATATGAAGAGGCGAACAAGCCCTGTATTACTCAATTTGATTTCTATTGTGTCATAAATTTGATCAACTGTTCTTCTGACAAGCCACCGTTAATGGCAATCAAAAGTTTTATTCTAGCTTTTTGGCTATTGATACTATTACAAAAAATAACGCCCATACTTGCGAGTTCTTTTCCGCCACCTTCGTAATCATAGACGGGTTCAGCGATTCCGTTGAAACAACGAGAAACCAAGACTACTGGTATTTTTTGTATCAAGAGTTTCTTTAATGCTGTTAATGCCTGCGGAGGCAGGTTCCCAGCGCCTAAAGCTTCAATGACCAGACCGTCGACTTTCGAATGGGCAAGTGCTTCTAATAAATCACCTTGCATACCCGCATAGGCTTTGACGATTGGGATCGTTCCTTTGACTGATGCGATATCTAGTCTTTGCGCTTCAAGTAATTCTTGCATAAACAATATACGATTTTTAGTGATCAAACCGATTGGTCCTAACGTAGGAGTACGAAAAGTAGCAACATTAGTCGTGTGGGTTTTAGTGACATAGCGTGCTGAGTGGATCTCATCGTTCATCACGACCAAAACACCTTTGTCTTTTGCTTCATCACAACTTGCTACCCGAATCGCACTTTCAAAATTATATAGACCATCGCTACCTAACTCATTACTTGAACGCATCGCTCCTGTTAAGACGATCGGTAATTTATCACCAATCGTTGAGTCTAGAAAAAATGCTGTTTCTTCCAACGTATCTGTCCCATGCGTGATCACGACACCTTGGATGTCAGAAAGAACGGCTTGATTGATTCTTTCTTTAAGTTGTAACATATGTTTAGGCATGATGTGCGGGGAAGGAAGATTAAAGATATCTTCCATGATCAAATCAACATTTTCTGGAATCGTTACTTCTGCATCTAATAGTGGGTTAGCCACATCTGGACTCACGCCACCTGTTAAAGAATTTTCTTTCATGGCGATTGTGCCGCCTGTGTGTAAGATAAGAATTTTTTTCATTTTCAGAACTTCCTCACGAATAATTTTGCATAGGGTTTCTAGCTTATTGTATACTATATAAAAGAGTTTTGCTATGAATGAATCAAACAGAACAATTTGGGAACAAAGATAAAATGAATTTAAACGAATGGAAGTGATTCGTCGTGATCAAAATTGGCTTGACTTCATTTAAAGAACATGAAAAATTAACAGGAAAAAAGAATAATACTCTTTACGATTATGCGAGTGTCCTTTCATTAGTCGAATTAGATACCGCCTATTATGGTATACCAAGAAAGTCATCTGTGGAGAAGTGGGTGAATGAAGTACCAGCATCTTTTCGCTTCGTGATGAAAGCTTACCAAGGAATCAGTGGTCAAGGCGACTGGCAGAAGTATTATCAATCCGAAGAAGAGATGATTGAACGCTTTTTAGATGTGATGGCACCGATGAGCGAGTCAGGTAAACTCTTTTGTTTTTTAGTTCAATTCCCTGCTTCATTTAAATGCACCAAAGAAAATGTTGCCTATTTAAGAAAACTAAGAAAATGGTTCAATGGCTATCCGGTAGCTATTGAGTTACGTGACTATTCTTGGTACAGCGACCAATTTCTGTCACGCACGAGACAGTTTATGACTCGTGCAATGTTTTCCTTAGCAATCATTGATGAACCACAATTATTGAATACGACGATTCCTTTCGATCCTAATGTGACAAATACGGATTTTACCCTTTTCCGTTTTCATGGAAGAAATGAGCAAGGTTGGCAAGCAAATGATCAGGATTGGCGTAAAAAAAGAACGTTGTATCGCTATTCTGAAGAAGAATTACAGGAATTAGCAGCAGCCATCAAAAAAGTAGACGGTGCAACAAAACATGTTGGGGTGATCTTCAATAATAACTCTGGTGGAGATGCGGCTGAAAATGCTTTGGCATTACAAAAAATCTTAGGGATCGAACCAGATGAGCTTAACCCAAAACAAATCGATTTGTTTTGAAGACCTGGCTTTTGTAACCACTCTATATAAAAAGTAGCAAGCACGCCTTACCAATAAGAAATGAAACTGTTCAACTAGAAATTTTTACTAAATAATAATCGGAAGAGGTGATGGAACGACATGATCAAAGCAGTTTTTTTTGATATCGATGGCACATTAGTCAACAACCAAGCAAAAGCGTTGGCTTCAACTAAATATGCGATTGATCAACTACAAAAAAAGGGCATATTATGCGGTGTTGCCACTGGGCGCAGCCCTGTAAGAATCAAAGAAGTGATCGATGAACTTGAACTAGACATGTTCGTCGTCTATAATGGTCAATTAGTCTTTGACCGTGATCAAACGATCGTCGACCATCCTTTTGATAAAACAGTATTAGCGGATATCGTCCACTTTTCGGATGCCCATCACCGACAAATCATTTTTGGTGGGCGAGATCAACTAGATGGTTCAACGACAATGATGCTAGGACAATCGATCATCATCAAAAAAATCGTCAATCACTTACCCAAAAAATTCCCTGTACGTCTATTGAAAAAAATCTTGCAAGTGTTCAGTCCCCATCGGCAACGAAAACGATATGAAACATTAGCGATCTTAAACGAGCCGATTTATCAATGTATTTTATTGAGCCAAACATCTGAGCAAGAAAAGCTTGACCAACGATTCCCAGAGTGTTCGTTCCAACGTTCCAATCCTTATACGGTCGATATTATTCCTAAAGGAGGGTCCAAATTGTTAGGAATCCAACAATTTGCGACAAATAAAGGAATTGCATTGTCCGAAATCATGGCGTTTGGCGATCATTACAATGATGTTGAAATGCTAAAAGGAGTTGGAATTGGTGTTGCAATGGGCAATGCGCCAACTGGTGTGAAGCAGCAAGCTGATTTTGTCACGGCTTCGAATGAAGCGGATGGTATTTATATAGGTTTGAAGCATTTTGGGATAGTTGATTGAATGTGTGTCAGTTAGGAGGACTAAAATCGTTATGGAGCCAGAAACACCTTATCAAAAAGTAGAACGATTCCATCGGACGTTCGATCCAAGAATACCAGAGCGACCCACTGCATTTACAAAAAAACATGCCGATGACCGAGCGGGTTTTAAAATCGAAGAGTTAGTTGAATTTGTGGCAGCAGCCAGTGACGGTGATGCAAAAAAATTGCATGATTCCGTCCAATATTTGCATGATGCACTTGATCAAGCAGAAAAAAAGATTCTCACAAAACAAAATTGGGGAGAGGAAAGTCTCGTTGAGCAAGTAGATGCGCTGACTGATTTGCTTTATTTTACGTATGGCTCTTTTTCTTTGCTGGGCGTTGATCCTACGAGGATTTTTGATATTGTCCATCAAGCGAATATGGGAAAACTGTTTCCAGATGGAAAACCTCACTACGATCCTATTACAAACAAAGTATTGAAGCCAGACAATTGGCAAAAGGATTATGCACCTGAAGAAAGGATCGCAAAGGAAATCAATGAACAAATGAAGAAGGCAGAGCGAGTAAAGTTTGCCGAAGAAAATTCTTCAACGAGTCTTTGATAAGGTCTTCTCATTTTAGTTGGTAGAAAGATAGCAAAAAAGATTTTTTATGTAGGTAGTGTATGACTGAACATAGTATGTTATAATATAAAATAGATGTCTTTTTGCACGAAAGACGTATTTACAATGTTATGCAAATCAGATTCGTCTGATCACAAACAAATAGAGACAGTAGATGCATATTGAAAACGGAGGAACCTTAAATGGGAAATAATGTTATCATCGGGATCGTCATTGCAATCATTATAGTCGCCATTCTGGCTTTTTTGGTTAGTTACGTAATGAAGAAAAAAAACCAAGATCGATTGGACGTCTTAGAAAAACGCAAGGAAGAATTATTCGACTTGCCTGTGATTGAAGAAGTTGACGATGTCAAAAAAATGCATCTAGTGGGGCAAAGCCAAAATACCTTTCGTGAATGGAGTCAAAAATGGAATGACATCTCTACCTCATCATTTGCCGAGTTAGAAAGTCAGATCTTTGAAGTTGAAAATCTCAACGAGAGCTTTAGATTCTTAAAAGGGAAAAAAGCAGTAGAAGAAGCCGAAGCAACCATGAACCAAATGGAAAAAGAAGTTGCGGAGATTCGTGACGGCTTAAAAGAATTGCGTGAAACAGAAGAACGTAATTCCTTAGCTGTTCAACAAGCTTTAGACGTTTATGAGGAACTAAAAGCAACGATCCGAGAAGAAGAACAGCAATACGGTCCAGCTTTACCTGAGTTACAAAAGCAAGTGAAAACGATTGAAAATGAGTTTACACAATTTGTTACGTTAAATACTTCAGGTGATCCAGTTGAAGCCCGTGAAGTGCTGGATAAAGCGGAAAAACACACGTATGAAGTGGATACGTTAATGAAAAAAATCCCGCCATTATTTGAAGATTTGAATACGACTTTCCCGGCGCAAGTGGAAGAGATTCAAGAGACCTATGACCGCTTAATCAAAGAGGAGTATGTTTTTCCAGAAGAAAGCCTGTCTGGCGATATCGAAACGATCAATCGTCGAATCGAACGTTCGTTGATCAATATTGAGAAAACGGAAGTTGAAACTGTTGAATTTGAAAATCGTGAAACGGCTAATCTGATCGATGTATTATACGATATTTTAGAACGTGAGATGGAAGCACAAGTATTTGTGACTAAAAATCAAGCAACGATCGAACAATATATCAAACATGCGACGAAAAACAATCGTCAATTATTGATCGAATTAGATCATACCGCTCAAAGTTATACATTGAACCATAACGAAATCGGGCGTGTACGTGGTTTCCAAACAGAAGTGGAAGAAATCGAACGTCAAAACGAACAAATCAAACCACAGTTACAACAACATGAAGTGCCTTACTCAGAAGTAAGAACGTTCTATAAGAAAGTCTTCAAAGTATTAGAAGATATTGAAAACCAACAGGTTGAAATCAGCGATTCTTTACACGAACTAAGAAAAGGTGAAAAAGAAGCGCAAGAAAAAATCGACACATTCGAATTTAAATTGCGCAGTCTTAAACGGTTTGTTGAAAAACAACGTTTACCAGGTTTGCCAAATGATTATCTAGAGTTTTTCTTTGTGGCAACAGAACGTATCGAAGAATTGAGTACTGTGTTGAATAAAATCAGAGTCAACATGGATGAGGTCGAACGTCTTGTAGCATTATGTGAAGAAGATCTAGAGTTACTCGATAAGAAAACCCACGATCTAGTGGATGCAGCAGCATTAACCGAACAAATGTTGCAATATGCGAACCGTTACCGTCACACACATGAAGAAGTGAAAGAAGCCATTGAAAAGAGTTATTACTTATTCAATAAAGAATATCACTATCAAGAGGCTTTGGATGAGATCGGCACAGCATTAGAGCGCACAGAACCAGGTGCATTCAAACGAATCGAAGATTTTTACTTCAATCATCCTGATTTAGTATAATCCTGCGATCAAAAAAGACAACACAGGCAAGTGCCGAGTGTTGTCTTTTTTTGGAAGTCATTGATGAGTAACTGTTGGGCAGGGAATACATTGATTCGAGCGATTTTTTATAGAGTCCAACTCGGAGAAAACGCCACTTGAAAGCACAAGGGACAACCGTTATAATAGGTAAGAATTTCAAAAAAAGAAGGTTTAAATATGATATATTTCGATAATAGTGCGACAACACCGATCTATCCGCAAAGTTTGGATACGTATGTCAAAACAAGTCAACGGATCATCGGGAATCCATCAAGTCTACACGATTTAGGCAATCAGGCGAACCGTCTGCTACAACAAGCGAGAAAACAAATCGCTGAACTGATTGCTGTGTCTCCTGAAGAAGTGTATTTCACGTCAGGTGGAACAGAAGGAAATAACTGGGTGCTTAAAGGAACGATGCTTGAAAAACTAGGTTACGGTAACCACATGATCATATCAGGCGTTGAACATCCTGCTGTCAGTGAAACAGCTGAGCAGTTAAAAAAACTCGGTATCGAAGTGAGTATTGCTCCTGTCGATAAAAGAGGGATCGTCCGCGTAGATGAGTTGAAAAAATTAGTACGTAAAGAAACGATTTTGGTTTCCGTTATGGCAGTGAATAATGAAGTAGGTGCGATTCAACCAATCAAAGAAATCAGTAGTTTTTTAAATGATTTTCCTAAAATCCATTTCCATGTGGATGCGGTACAAGCGATTGGTAAAGTTCCTTTAGAGGAATGGTTGACAGAACGTGTGGATTTTGCCACTTTTTCTGCCCATAAATTCCACGGGCCTCGTGGTGTTGGTTTTGTTTATTGGAAAAAAGGCCGACGTTTAGCACCGCTGTTCACTGGAGGCGGACAAGAGAAAAATCAACGGAGTGGAACAGAGAATGTGCCGGGGATCGTCGCGATGGCAAAAGCGCTGCGTTTATCTCTAGATATTAAAGCACAAAAACCAAACCAAACTGCCTATCTTAAACAAGCATTGATTGAAGCTTTACATACGTATGATAAAGTAACGATTTTTTCTGAAGGTGAAGATTACGCACCCCATATTTTGTGCTTTTCATTAAAAGGTATTCGTGGTGAGGTATTGGTCCATGCATTAGAAGAAAAACAAATATTTGTCTCTACGACAAGCGCTTGTTCTTCTAGAAAGCACATGGCAAGTAGTACGCTGCATGCGATGCAAGTACCCAATGATTTAGCTACTTCAGCGATTCGCGTCAGCTTAGATGAAAGCAATACGATGGCAGAAGTCGAACAATTCATGATCATCTTTAAACAGTTGTACAAGAAATTTTCAGTCATCAATTAAGAAACAGAGGAGTGTTTTTGTGAAGTACAGTGAAATCATGGTTCGCTATGGTGAACTTTCAACAAAAGGAAAAAATCGTCGAAGTTTTATTATGCAGTTGGCACAAAATGTCAGACAGGCATTGAGCGATTTTCCTGAAATCAAGATCCACGCAGAGCGTGATCGGATGCATCTACTGTTGAATGGTGTAGACGGAGACATAGTTATCCCTAAGTTAGCGAAGATATTTGGGATCCAAAACTTTTCACCTAGCGTACGAGTAGAAAAAGAAGTACAAAGTTTAAAACAAGCGGTTCAGGAAATCATGCAAGAAATCTATACAGGAAAAGAAACATTCAAGATCATTGCAAAACGTAGTGATCATAGCTTTGAATTGGACAGCAATGAACTAAACCAAGCATTAGGAAATGCAGTCATCGATGTTTTTCCGGATATCCAAGTACAAATGAGAAAGCCAGATATTGCGTTGCGTGTGGAAATCCGCCGCGATGGGGCTTATCTTTCCTATGAAACGATCAAAGGAGCTGGCGGTCTGCCTGTCGGTACAAGCGGAAAAGGTATGTTGATGCTTTCTGGAGGGATCGATTCTCCAGTTGCCGGTTATTATGCCATGAAACGTGGGGTAGAAATTGAAGCTGTCCACTTTGCTAGTCCACCTTACACGAGTGAACAAGCCTTGCAAAAAGCGAAAGACTTAACAGTGAAGCTGACACCCTATGTTGGTAAAATCGAATTTATCGAAGTACCGTTTACAGAAGTGCAAGAAGAGATCAAACGAGTGGTGCCCCAAGGCTACTGGATGACGATCACACGTCGGATGATGCTTCGTTTGACAGATGAGATCCGCCGTATTCGTCATGGACTAGTGATTTTAAATGGTGAATCATTAGGACAGGTGGCTTCCCAAACACTCCAAAGTATGGTGGCAATCAATGAGGTCACGAATACACCGATCATTCGTCCTGTAGCGACGATGGATAAATTAGAGATCATCGAAGTGGCTGAACAAATCGATACGTTTGATTTGTCCATTCAACCATTTGAAGACTGCTGCACGATTTTTGCACCGCCACAGCCTAAGACTCGTCCACGACTAGAAAAAGTGCATCAATACGAAGAACGTTTGGATATCGATGGGATGATCGAACGTGCTTTGGCAGGCTTAAAGATCGAAACGATCCACACAGAAACAGCAAAAGAACAAGTAGAAGAATTTTCTGATTTACTTTAAACGAAGGAACTTGTACTTCTTGTACGAGTCGATCATTCGTAATAAAAGATCCAGACTCAAGAAGTAGACACGTGAAAGAGGACGAGACAATTGTTTAGCCTCGAGAAATAAGGCGCCATCCACGAAAATTGTATGTCAAATTTTGTGGATGGTACCTTATTTTTCTTGTTTTTCATGGAGTTAAGTTTCCTCCTATTGCGAGGTTCCTTGTTCCATGCTAAACTAAAATTATGTGAAATGATTAACAAGGAGAAACGATATGCGAGAAAAATCAGAAACGTTACCCAAAGCAACAGCGAAACGGTTGCCTTTATATTTGCGCTATTTAAATATGTTGAATGATTCTGGTGTTCAACGAATCAAATCAAATGAATTTAGTGAGATTACACAAGTACCTTCTGCCACGATCCGCAGAGATTTTTCTCATTTAGGAGAATTAGGACGAAGCGGTTATGGGTACGATGTTCCCTATTTGATTGAAGTATTTGATCGAATTTTGAACACAGAGGAAGAAAAAAGAATCGCTTTAGTTGGTTTTGGGAATTTAGGAAAAGCATTGAAACACAACAATTTCAGAAGAAATGCAAATTTGAATATTGTTTGTGTATTTGACAATGATCCAGCCATCGTCGGAAAAGAAATCGAAGGTGTGATGGTTTATCCTATGGATCGCTTTAGTGAAATCGTTGAAAAAGAAGGAATCAAAGTGGCGATATCAACTGTGCCAAGTAAGTATTCACAAGCAGCCATCGACGAAATCGTCAAAGGAGGCATTACTGCGATCTTGAACTTTGCACCAGATCGTGTCAACGTTCCGCCACATGTCCATATGCAATACATCGATCTGACAACTGAACTACAGACGTTGATCTATTTTGATGAAAATTATTCGCAAGTCTTTCCTTCCAAGTAAAAACTAAGTGGGAAGATCGTGCAAAAGTGGCGTTTTTATGTGAATCGAACAGCGATTCATCAAGAGCTTTTATTGACTTTGGCTACTAACCATTGTAAAATGAGTCAAGATGTTGATCAAGAGGAGTAACTAGTCCGACGTTTAGAGAGAGAGAACGAATGGTGGAACGTTCTTAACGAAAGCTAGTGAAGGTAGCTTGGGAGTTTTTGTCTTGAATCGAGTAGAGATGAACGAGTAGTGATCGTTAACTCACTTTGAGAGGTAATAGGCAACTATTACAAATTAGGTGGTACCGCGTAATTTATACGTCCTAAATACGAAAGTATTTAGGGCTTTTTTTTTATTTCAAAGGAGGAAGACAGTATGACGGAAGAAAAGAATCTATCGACAAAGTATAATCCGCAAGAAGTTGAAGCGGGGCGTTATCAAAACTGGTTAGACGAAGATTTGTTCAAACCTAGTGGCGACAAAAAAGCAAAACCTTATTCAATCGTTATCCCACCTCCCAATGTGACTGGTAAACTCCATTTAGGTCATGCTTGGGATACAACATTGCAAGATATGTTGATTCGTCAAAAAAGAATGCAAGGCTATGATACGTTATGGTTACCAGGGATGGATCATGCAGGGATCGCAACACAAGCAAAAGTAGAAGAAAAATTACGTGAGCAAGGTGTTTCTCGTTATGATCTAGGTCGCGAAAAATTTATTGATCAAGTATGGGAATGGAAAGAAGAATATGCCGGTCATATCCGTGAACAATGGGCAAAAATGGGTTTATCTTTGGATTATAGCCGTGAACGCTTCACCTTAGATGATGGCTTGTCTGAAGCTGTTCGTAAAGTATTCGTTAGCCTATACGAAAAAGAGTTGATCTATCGTGGCGAATACATCATCAATTGGGACCCACAAGCACGCACAGCTCTTTCTGATATCGAAGTGATCCACAAAGAAATCGAAGGTGCCTTTTATCATATGAGCTATGAATTGGCTGATGGTTCAGGTGTGGTGGAAATCGCAACGACCCGTCCAGAAACGATGCTTGGTGATACGGCAATCGCTGTTCACCCAGAAGATGAGCGTTACCAAGCATTGATTGGTAAGAAAGTCATTTTACCACTAGTGAATAAAGAAATACCGATCATAGCAGATGAATATGTCGACATGGAATTTGGAACAGGGGTTGTAAAAATCACGCCCGCACATGACCCAAATGACTTTGAAGTCGGTAACCGTCATGACCTCCCACGAGTGAATGTCATGAATGAAGATGGCACGATGAATGAATTAGCAGGTAAGTATCAAGGAATGGACCGTTTTGCAGCACGTAAAGCGATCGTTGCGGATCTAAAAGAACTTGGTCGTCTGATCAAGATCGAAACGATGATCCACAATGTAGGCCATTCTGAGCGTACAGGGGTAGTTGTTGAACCTCGTTTATCAACACAATGGTTTGTAAAAATGGCACCTTTAGCTGAAAAGGCGATCCAAAATCAAGAAACTGATGATGCAGTTGAGTTTTTCCCACCACGTTTCAACCAAACCTTCTTACGCTGGATGGAAAATGTTCATGACTGGGTAATCTCACGTCAACTATGGTGGGGACATCAGATCCCTGCGTGGTATCATAAGGAAACTGGTGAAATGTACGTGGGCATGGAAGCACCAGCAGACAGTGAAAACTGGTTACAAGATCCCGATGTGTTGGATACTTGGTTCAGTTCAGCGCTATGGCCTTTTTCAACAATGGGCTGGCCTGACGAAGACAATGAAGATTACCAACGTTACTTCCCAACAAGTACATTAGTAACAGGCTATGATATCATCTTTTTCTGGGTAAGCCGAATGATTTTCCAAAGCTTGGAATTTACAGAACGTCGTCCATTTGAGAATGTACTGATCCATGGATTGATTCGTGATGAACAAGGACGCAAGATGAGTAAATCTCTTGGAAATGGGATCGACCCAATGGAAGTCATTGAAAAATATGGTGCTGATGCGTTACGCTGGTTCTTATCTAATGGTTCAGCACCAGGACAAGACGTACGTTTTAGTTACGAAAAAATGGATGCTTCTTGGAACTTCATCAATAAAATCTGGAACGCATCTCGTTTCGTTATCATGAATGTTGAAGGGATGACCGTAGAAGATATTGATCTTTCGGGTGAGAAGACTGTAGCCGATCGTTGGATTTTGACACGTTTGAATGAAACAATCGCTAAAGTGACTGACTTATTTGAACAATTTGAATTTGGTGAGGCTGGTCGCCAATTGTATAACTTTATCTGGGATGATTTCTGTGACTGGTACATCGAGATGAGTAAAGAAACACTTTACGGTGAGGACGAAGTAGCGAAACAAACGAACCGTAGTATTCTTGTCCATACGTTGGATCAGATCTTACGCTTATTGCATCCGATCATGCCATTTGTTACAGAAGAAATCTGGCAACACATCCCTCATAAAGGAACATCTTTAGTAGTGGCTGATTATCCAGTCGTGCAACCGGAATACGATGATGAAGCTGCTTCAAAAGGGATGGAAGTACTGAAAGAATTGATTCGTTCTGTACGTAATATCCGTTCTGAAGTGAATACACCATTATCAAAACCAATCACGTTACTGATCAAAACAAATGATCCGAAGATCGATCAATTCTTAAATGAAAACACTAGCTATATCGAGCGCTTCTGTAATCCAGAAGAGTTGACGATCTCAAGTGACGTAACTGCACCGGATCTAGCAATGTCAGCGGTCTTGACTGGCGCGGAAATCTTCTTACCTTTAGAAGGGCTGATCAACATTGAAGAAGAAATCCAACGTTTAGAAAAAGAACTAGCAAAATGGACAGGCGAAGTGAAACGTGTACAAGGAAAATTAAGTAATGAGCGTTTTGTATCGAATGCACCGGATGATGTAGTTGAAGCAGAGCGTGCAAAAGAAAAAGATTATTCAGAAAAACAAGCAGCTGTCAATGAACGTATTGCGCAATTAAAATCAATCAAATAAAACGAAAGGGAGAGGTGACGGAAGTTGCCTCTCTTTTTTAAGTAAAAAGAGCTCTTCTGGATTTCATTGTTTCCTACGTAAGCTTTTTTGTTATAATGAAGAGGAATGGGGGGATAGTAACGTGAAAATCGAAGAAGCAATCAATTGGATCCATAGCCGATTACCATTTGGCTCACGTCCTGGATTAGACAGAGTAGAGGCCTTATTAGAGGTAGTCGGACACCCAGAAGAAAAAGTCAAAACGATCCATATTGCAGGGACGAATGGCAAAGGTTCAACAGTGACTTATTTAAGATATTTATTAGAAGAAGCCGGCTTGACAGTCGGAACATTTACTTCCCCATATATCGAATACTTCAATGAGCGCATTTCGATCAATGGACAAGGCATTCCTGATGAATCATTGATTCGACTAGTAAAGAAATATCAACCGCTAGTTGAGCAGATGGATCAATTTGAAGCAGTAGCTGGTATTACCGAATTTGAAACGTTGACTGCTATGGCATTTGATTATTTCTTGGAAGAACAAGTGGACGTCGCGATCATTGAAGTGGGATTAGGTGGTTTACTCGACTCAACAAACGTAGCGAAACCTTTGTTGACGGGTATCACAACGATTGGTATGGATCATACAGATATTTTGGGCGACACGATCGAAGAAATCGCTGCTCAAAAAGCAGGGATCATCAAGCAAAATGTGCCACTGGTCACTGGAAATATCGTACCTGAAGCCTTGGCAGTGATCGAAAAACAAGCAAAATTAAAAAATGCTACACAACACGCATGGGGAGAGGCTTACACAGTCAGTTACAAACATCCGGCAGAAGAGTGGGGCGAAATTTTTTCATTCCAAAATGAATTTGGCAAAATCCCTAAGTTGACGATCCATATGATCGGGAAACATCAAGTTGAAAATGCTGGTATGGCGATTGAAATGTATCAAATCTATTGTGGAATGATGAATCTTCCATTCCGTGAAAAAGACGTGATCAATGGCTTGAAAAAGGCGCAATGGCCAGGACGTATGGAACGATTAAGTGAAGAACCCTTAGTGATTTTAGATGGGGCGCATAATACCCATGCGATGGCACGTTTAGTCCAAAATCTTAAACAAGAATTCAAAGGCTATCATATCCATCTTTTGTTCTCTGCTTTACGAACAAAAGAGGTTGATAAAATGTTACACCAATTACAAGAAGTACCAGATGCAACAATCTACGTCACTACTTTTGATTATCCTAAAGCCATTGAGCTGTCGGATATCCAAGCAACGAGTGATGAGAAAGTTACGATTGTTTCAATGTGGCAATTTGGGCTTGCAGAGATCTTGGAGAAGATGACGGCTGAGGATGTTCTTGTAGTGACAGGTTCACTCTATTTTATTTCGGAAGTGCGACGTTTGCTTGTACAGTTGGGAGGAAAAAATGAAAGTTAATGCAGTGATTTTTGATATGGATGGCTTATTATTTGATACAGAGATCGTTTATTATGAGGCATCCCAAACAGTAGCCGATCGGATGGGGTTTCCCTATGACAAAGATCTTTACTTGCGATTTTTAGGCGTTTCTGATGAAGAAGTTTGGGCGAACTACCATACTATTTTTGCAAACTTTGGTCGAGAAACTGTCCAAAAATTTATCGACGATTCCTATCAAGAAACGCTTGATCGTTTTGCTTTAGGTCAAGTTAAATTAAAACCAGGTGTTTTAGAATTCTTGAACTTTTTGGAAGAAAAAGATATCCCAAAAGTAGTCGCATCAAGTAATCAGCGACATGTCATTGAACTGTTGCTAGAAAAAAATAATCTACGTCATCGTTTTGATATGATCGTCTCAGCTGAAAATGTCAAACGTGCAAAACCAGATCCAGAAATCTTTTTACATGCCCAGGCGTTATTAGGTACTGAAAAAGCGGAGACATTGATATTAGAAGATTCACAAAATGGGGTACTAGCGGCGTATGGTGCAGGAATCCCAGTAATCATGGTGCCAGATTTACTAGCGCCTTCTGATGAATTAGCCGCTAAGACAACAGCGATTGTTTCTTCACTTCATGAAGTTCCGGCATTGATCAAATAAAAATAAAATAAATATCCTCCTTTTTCGTATCTTATTTTGAGCGCACGGGAAAGGAGGTTTTTTATGGAAAAAAATTTGCTTCAAACAGTACCCGCCACGTCTCTACCAAGGGAGAGGATGGAGACTTATGGAGAGGGTGCGTTATCAGATCAAGAGCTTTTAGCCATTTTGCTTCGGACTGGTCAGCATCCATATAACGTATTAGAAGTTGCGGGTACGTTATTGAAGAAATTTGGTGGTTTAGCGCTCTTGAGACAAGCAACACTAGCAGAATTAGAAGCGGTTCGTGGGATTGGTCGGGTCAAAGCCTTAGAGATCAAAGCATTGATCGAGCTGGGGCGACGGATACAAGTCGATCAGTTGCGTCAAACAACGACTGTCCATGCGAGTTATGAATTGGCAAAAGAATTGATCCTAGAACTAAAAGATCAAAAACAAGAACATTTAGTTTGCATCTATCTCGATACCAAAAATCAAATCTTACTAAAGAAAACCTTATTCATCGGGTCATTGGATCAGACGATCGCGCATCCACGTGAAGTGTTCCATTACGCAGTCCGCTATTCAGCAGCACGGCTTGTCCTTGCTCATAATCATCCTAGCGGCAACGTTCTTCCATCCAAGCAAGACATGCGATTGACACGACGCATCCAGGAATGTGGAGAGATGATGGGGATCGAAGTTCTTGACCATCTGATTATTGGCAGCAAACAATACTTTAGTTTACGTGAAGAAGGATTAATGGAAAAAGAATGATGTAGCTTTCTTGCAAAAAAAAACAACCAAGTGTACAATTATAATGTAATTTTGTTTGGGAATAGAAGTTGAAACATCTGTTGCACCTCTATCGTACACGAGCAATGTTACAATCAAATAAGTGCTTTGGCACGAGGAGGGTATTATTAATGGAAAACGGAACAGTTAAATGGTTCAACGCTGAAAAAGGATTTGGTTTTATCTCACGTGAAGATGGAAGCGACGTATTCGTACATTTTTCAGCAATCCAAGGTGACGGATTCAAAACATTAGAAGAAGGTCAAGCAGTTACTTTTGACGTAGAAGATTCAGATCGTGGCCCACAAGCTACAAACGTTGAAAAAGCGTAATCTATACGAAAATATACTGTTATGAGGCTTGCTTTGTCATGGAGCGAACCAAATAATTGATGACAGAGGTCGAAACCAACGTGTTTCCCTCGAAAAATAAGACGAGACCCACAAAAATTGTTCTTTCACATTTTTGTGGGTCTCACTTTTTTTTATAAAAAACCGCGAGTAGGACATTAGTTCTCACCACCTAAAACCGAATAAACGGCGGTAACAGAAGAACCTCTTCGATAAACAAGGCGCCATCCACAAAAAATTGAAGAACAATTTTCGTGGATGGCGCCTTGTTTATCGAGGTTGAACACTTATGTCGCAACCTCGGTTTTAAGTTAGTTTTGATCCGGTGTCATCACCATAGGGATGATCATTGGATGCCTTTCTGTACGATCGAACAAGTAAGGTTGTAATGCACCGACCATCGCTTCTTTTAATTTATGCTCCGAACAGTCGGGGGCATTTAGCACATCACGCAATGCGTGGAACAAAATACGTTGTGCTTCATTGATCATATCCCCTGATTCACGCATATAGACGAAGCCACGAGAAAGGATATCTGGTCCAGCTAGAATCTCTTTTTTCTTGATATCGACAGTTGTCACTGCAAGAACGAGTCCTTCTTCTGAAAGTAAATGACGATCTCGTAAAACAACATTACCGATATCACCGATTCCACTGCCATCGATATAGACATCGCCAGCGACGAATTTTCCAGCTAAACGAGCAGAATCACTTGTTAATGCTAATACATCACCGTTTTCCATGATAAAACAATTCTCAGCTGGTACACCTGTGTCTTGTGCAAGAGAGGCATGGATCTTCAACATCCGAAACTCACCATGCACCGGTACAAAATATTTTGGCTTCATCAAGCGAAGCATCAATTTTTGTTCTTCTTGACCACCGTGGCCAGATGTATGGATATTATTGATTTTTCCATGGATCACTTCAGCGCCAGCTTCAGACAACAAGTTGATCAAATGGTTCACACTTGTTGTATTCCCTGGGATCGGTGAGCTAGAAAAAATCACTGTATCATCTGGTTGGATTTGGATTTGACGGTGGGTACCATTCGCAATGCGGCTCAATGCAGCCATTGGTTCACCTTGCGAACCTGTACATAGGATCATTGTTTCATTTGCAGGCAAACGATTGATTTCATGCGCATCGACAAAGGTACCGTCAGGCACTTTGATGTAGCCGAGACGTTGTCCGTTGACGATCGCATTTTCCATACTACGCCCGAAAACAGCAATTTTTCTACCCGTTGCTACAGCGGCTTCCGCTGCTTGTTGTAGACGGAAGATATTAGAAGCAAAGCTGGCAAAAATGATCCGACCTTCGATTTTCTCAAATATTTTCAAAATAGAAAGGCCAATCGTTTTTTCTGATTTCGTAAACGTTGGAATCTCTGCATTGGTACTATCTGAAAGGAGGCAAAGAACGCCTTCTTCTCCGATACGAGCCATTTTATGCAAATTTGCTGGTTCTCCTACAGGTGTAAAATCGAACTTGAAATCTCCAGTAGCCACGATGTTACCAGAAGGTGTTTTGACAACCACACCTAAAGCATCCGGAATACTATGGGTCGTTCGGAAAAAGCTGACGGATGTTTTTCTGAAACGGATCACAGTGTCTTCATTGATTTCATTTAGCACAGCGTCACGAAGTAAGCCATGTTCGTCCAGTTTATTTGTGATCAAAGCTAAAGCTAGAGGGCCAGCGTAGATCGGGATATTTGCTTGCTTTAATAAGTAAGGTATCCCACCAATATGGTCTTCGTGTCCATGAGTGATCACTAAAGCTTTGATTTTGTGTATGTTTTGTACGATATAGTTGTAATCAGGAATGACGTAGTCAATGCCAAGCAGTTCATCTTCTGGAAACTTGATTCCAGCGTCGATGATAATGATTTCATCTTGGAATTGTACCCCATACGTATTTTTCCCGATTTCACCTAATCCACCAATCGCAAAGACGCCTGTCTCATTATTTTTGATGGAAAGTTTCATCTTAAAACTCCACTAATGTGAATGCTGGGTTTTCTTTTTCGTATTCTAGATGGTTACCTTCTAGAAGTTGTACGAATTCGATATTGTATGGGGTATTTTCTTCCACTCGTTGGCGTGCTTCAACATCGCTGTTTGCTTCGATGTATAGCGATTGTGTTTCTTCACGTTTTGGGTTACGGATTTTTGACTCTTGATAATAAACTTTGTAAATCATGGTTTATGTCTCCTTTATCTGCTTAAAGCAGTAATTTAGCGTATTTTTTGGACAACACAAAACGAGGGGACAAGCCACCTGTGTTTTTTTATACTTTAAGAAAAATACTTGATTCTCCTTAAAGAGACAAGCCTCGCATTTGCTTATCCAATTGGAATATTTTTTACTCGGATCCTCTGTATGAAACATACAATAGTTAATTGCTATTCTAGCATAAATCAAGAGATAAGTATAGAAAACGGTCACTGTAAAATGAAAAAACGTACGAAGAGAAAATATTTTTCAGAAAAATTTCTTTTTAAAAAATGTAGTGTTCTATAAAGTAGTAGATTGTGCTACTATTGAAAGTAATGGCAAGATAGAATATTTAAAGGAGATGATAAAGTGAAGTTAATGTGGCATTACACCATGCGCTACAAAAAATATTTGGTGTTGAATTTTATTTGTGTGTTCGGCTTTATTCTGATCGAACTAGGTCTACCAACTATTTTAGCACGCATGATCGATGTTGGAATCCTCAACGATGATTTTGACTATGTGAAACAACAAGGACTATTGATGATCGTGATCACTGTGATCGGGATCATAATGAATATATTTTTAGGTTATTTTGGGTCAAGGATCACGACGAATATCGTTGCAGACATTCGTGATGATCTGTTCAAACATATCCAAACGTATTCACATCAAGAGTATGAAACACTAGGCGTATCATCATTGATCACTCGTACGACCAATGATGCGTATCAAATCATGTTGTTTCTACAAAATATTTTAAGAATCGGTTTTATGGCACCGATGATGTTTGTTGTTAGTTTGTATATGGTTATGCGAACAAGTCCATCTCTTGGTTTATACGTGATTGGTGCATTACCATTCTTATTATTAGCTGTTGTTGGGATTGCTAAATTTTCTGAACCTTTATCAAAAATCCAACAAAAGAATTTAGACAGAATCAATAGTATCTTACGTGAAAACCTATCAGGTCTACGCGTTATCCGCGCGTTTGTAAATGAAAAATTCGAAGAAAAAAGATTTGAAAAAGTCAACGAGAACTATGCTTCAAGTTCTAAAAGTCTCTTTCGCTTAATGGCAGTTGCCCAACCTGGCTTTTTCTTTTTATTCAATATCGTGATGATTTTGATTATTTGGAGTGGTACGCTACAAATTGCAGATGGACAGTTGCAAGTAGGGAATCTAATTGCTTTTATTGAATATATTTTCCACGCGTTGTTTTCATTTATGTTGTTTGCGAGTGTGTTTATGATGTATCCGCGAGCAGCAGTCTCTGCTAGTCGTATCCAAGAAGCTTTAAATGCTACGCCTGCTATTGTTGAAGATCCAAATGGCATAGCGGAAACAAAAACGAAAGGCTACATTGAATTTAAAAATGTGACCTTCGCTTACCCTGGACATTCGCAAGAACCAGTGATCCGTAACGTCAGCTTTACTGCTTCACCTGGCGAAACAGTGGCATTTATTGGTAGTACAGGTAGTGGGAAGTCTACATTGATCCAATTGATTCCACGTTTTTATGATGTTACTCATGGTGAGATCCTGATTGACGGTGTAGATGTGCGTAAGTACAAGTTGAGTAAACTAAGACAAAAAATCGGGTTTATTCCACAGAAAGCACTATTGTTTACTGGGACGATCGCTGAAAACTTGAGATACGGAAAAGAAGATGCAACGCAAGAGGAAATGGAACGTGCGGCTGATATTGCGCAGGCGACTGATTTTATTTCTAAAAAAGCGGACGGTTATGATGAACATCTTTCTGAAGGTGGCGCAAACTTCTCAGGTGGGCAGAAACAAAGGTTAGCCATTGCTCGGGCAATCATCCGCCGACCAGAAATCTATATTTTCGATGATAGTTTTTCAGCACTTGATTATCAAACGGATGCAAAACTTCGTGCAAGATTGAAAAAAGAAACAACTGAATCAACCGTATTGATTGTTGCCCAACGTGTGGGTACTATCATGCACGCCGATAAGATCATCGTATTAAATGAAGGAGAAGTAGTAGGTATGGGCACGCATCGTGAACTACTAGAAAATTGTCCGATTTATTACGACATTGCCGCTTCTCAATTATCGAAGGAGGAACTAGCATGAAAAAAACCTTCGCTTCTTTTAAACGTTTAGCTCGCTATATCCGTCCTTACCGATTGACGTTTATCTTAGTGCTACTATTTACATTTTTAACGGTGGCTTTCAATGCGGCATTGCCTTATGTCGTCGGGCTTCCAACAACAGAAATCAGCAAAAATCTAGTGAATAATGAGGCAATCAATTTTTCTTATATCATCAACTGTTTGATTTGGATCGCGGTGGTTGGTACCGGTTATAGTATTTCTCAATTGCTTTCTGGGGTATTGATGACAAATGTTGTTCAGAGTGCCATGAAAGACTTGCGTAGAGATATTGAAGAAAAAATCAATCGTTTGCCGGTTTCTTATTTCGATAAAAATCAACAAGGAAATATTTTATCTCGTGTAACGAATGATGTAGATGCAGTTAGTGGCGCCTTGCAACAAGCCTTTATCGGTATTGTCAATGCTATTTTGGGCATCACGATGGCAGCAGCGATGATGTTTTATATCCAACCGGTCATGGCGTTGATTTCAATGATCATGATTCCAGCGTCAATTTGGATATCTAAACGAGTGATCAATGCTTCTCAAAAATATTTCCAAGAAATGCAAAATTCTTTAGGTGAATTAAATGGCTATGTTCAGGAAAACATGACTGGATTCAGTGTGTTAAAAGTATACGGTCGTGAGAAAGAAACATTTGAAGGATTTCATAAGGTCAACCATAGCTTGAAACATTTTGGGTTTCGAGCAGCCTTTATTTCTGGATTGATGATGCCGTTAGTACAATTAACTGCCTACGCTACGTATATCGGTATGGCAGTTTTAGGAAGCTTTTATGTAATTTCTGGAGTCATTGTGGTTGGGCAATTACAAGCCTTTATCCAATATATTTGGCAAATCAGCCAACCAATGGGTAATGTGACGCAATTATCCTCCGTATTGCAAAGTGCATCCGCAGCCACGAAACGGGTATTTGAGATTTTAGATGAACCTGAGGAAAAAGAAAACAAGACCGATGTTCCTTTGCCAGAAACGATCCATGGAAATGTTTCGTTTGAACATGTCGATTTTGCTTATGATCCGAAGAAACCTTTGATCCAAGACTTGAACTTTGAGGTGAAAGCTGGACAAATGGTGGCAGTTGTCGGACCGACGGGCGCTGGGAAAACAACATTGATCAACTTATTGATGCGTTTTTATGATGTGACGCATGGCGCGATCAAAATTGATGGTATTGATACGAAAGCGATGAGCCGAAGTGATGTTCGTTCCATGTTTGGGATGGTACTGCAAGATGCTTGGTTGTACGAGGGAACGATTGCCGACAACATTCGTTTTGGTAAATTAGATGCAACGGATTATGAGATCGTTGATGCAGCGAAAACAGCGAATGTCGATCATTTTATCCGAACGATGCCTGATGGTTATGAAATGGAGATCAATTCAGAAGGAGATAATGTCTCGTTGGGACAAAAACAATTGCTGACGATTGCTCGTGCGGTTGTTTCCGATCCGAAGATATTGATTCTGGATGAGGCGACTAGTTCCGTTGATACAAGACTTGAAGCGTTGATCCAAAAAGCAATGGATAAAGTGATGGAAGGACGAACGAGTTTTGTGATCGCTCACCGTCTATCAACGATCCGTGAAGCCGATCTGATCTTAGTGATGGATCAAGGTCAAATCATTGAAAAAGGAACACATGAAAGTTTATTAGCAAAAGGCGGTTTCTATGAGAAACTTTATAACAGCCAATTTGCTGAAGCAGCGGAATAATGACAAGAGGTTTCTAGGGGCGAACAGCCTTCTAGGACCTTTTTTCTTCAATAAATGAAAAGAGGGAAAAAGATGGCAAGGTTTATAGCAGATAATGCGACGGTTATCGGTGATGTAGAATTAGGAGAAGATGTCACAGTTTGGTACCAAGCAGTGGTTCGTGGCGACAGCAATTGGATCAAGATCGGCAAAGGAACCAATATACAAGACGGAACAGTCATACACGTTGATCATGATGCACCAGTTGAGATCGCTGAAAATGTCACAGTCGGACACCAATGTATGCTGCATGGTTGTAAAATCGAAAAGGGTGCGTTGATCGGTATGGGAGCGACTGTTTTGAACCATGCAGTCATCGGTGAGAATAGTTTGATCGGAGCAGGCTCACTTGTGACAGAAGGAAAAATCATCCCACCGAATGTTTTAGCTTTTGGTCGACCAGCCAAGGTAATCCGTCCGTTAACAGAAGAAGAAATCCAAAAAAATAAACAGAATATCACACATTATATCGAAATGGGACAAAAACATGCAGATGGATTCTTCAAAGAATGGCAACAATAGTTTTAACACATGTTTTTACAGCAAAAAAAGAAGGTCTGTCATCCAAGGATGAAGGCCTTCTTTTTTGATCTTGATAGGTTGATTAGCTTAATGAAGCACTGTTTTCCATGACTTCATCGATCAAGCCATATGCTTTGGCTTGTTCAGCAGTCATATAGTTGTCACGATCTGTGTCTTTTTCAATCACTTCGATTGGTTGACCAGTACGTTCCGCTAAGATTTTATTCAAACGTTCGCGGGTTTGTAAGATATGACGTGCAGCGATTTCGATTTCTGTTGCTTGTCCTTGTGCGCCACCAAGTGGTTGGTGGATCATGATTTCAGCATTTGGTAAAGCAAATCGTTTTCCTTTTGTTCCGGCAGTCAATAAGAAACTTCCCATTGAAGCAGCCATCCCCATAACGATTGTTTGGACATCTGCTTTGACAAAATTCATTGTGTCATAGATGGCCATTCCAGCAGTCACAGAACCACCAGGTGAGTTGATATAGATGTAAATGTCTTTTTCAGAATCTTGTGCATCTAGAAATAGCAATTGTGCGATGATTGAGTTTGCTAAATCATCTGTTACTTGTCCACTCAACATGATGATGCGGTCTTTCAATAAACGTGAGTAAATATCGTAGGCTCTTTCCCCACGTGAGGATTGTTCAATAACTGTAGGAATTAAATTCATAATAAGGTTCCTCCTTGATTTGTTTAGAAATAGTGTAACATAAATTGATTTTGATTACCTACAAAGTAGTATACATTTTTGGTCAATAAAGGTCAAATGAAAAAACTTTCCGAGAGCTAGTCTCATAAAGTGAGTTTATGTTATGATAAAAAAGAAATCAATAAGAAGGAGGAACCGTAATTGGTAATTGCTATCACAGGTTTTATCGGTGTATTAGTAGGAGCAATCTTAGTCTACTTAGGGATGGCGATCCAAATGCGTCATCTTGAGAATAAAGAGCAACGTAGACGCGAATTGGAACTGAAAGTCAAAGAAATCGAAACATTGAATCAATTAAATAAAAAAATCAATGAGATTCTCCAAAAGCGTGCGAGCTTGTTGGAAGAATATGTCAGCTTTGATGCTTTTGACGATTGTTATATCACAATCGATGACTTTGCGTATTTGCAATCATTTTCTGCACAAAATAATTTTTATTTACCAAATTACATTTTAGATGAATTATTCCAAAATATCGCTCATCGCAAAGTGATTCTTTCACCGGATGAAACGATGAAGATCGGCGGCTATGCTTACAAAGGTGGGCGTGTCATTTTGGAAAATTTCACAGATAATTTGACCGCAATGATCAATGAGAAAAAATCCCAGTTGAAAAATACAACGAGACAACCAATCGGCTTTTTCTCAAAAGATGATGTGTGGAGCTAAACAAAACATATTGTTTACTCAAGGATAAGAGAAACTAAACATTTTGATAAAGTAAAAGTTTGGGCACTTACAATGAGTCCAAGCTTTTTCTTTTTTGTTCCTGTGGTAAAATAGGGATGATCGGAGTGAGGACTATGGTACAGATTTATGCACATCGAGGAAGTAAAGGAACCCATCCGGAAAATACATTGCCCGCCTTTTCTGAAGCAGTAAGAGTGGGGGTGGATGGGATCGAGCTAGATGTCCATCTTAGTAAGGACGGTCAACTGATTGTTATCCATGATGAAACCGTTGATCGAACAACCAATGGAAAAGGCCTTGTTCGAGAAAAGACTCTCGAAGAGCTGAAAAAATTGAATGCAGGCAGTTGGTTTAGTAAAGATTTCCCAGCAGCGAAAATCCCTGCGCTAAAAGAAGTACTCTCGCTACTTCTCCAAAAAAATTATCGAGGAACATTGATGATCGAAATCAAAACGGACAAGTATGAGTATGAAGGGATCGAAGCACAAGTATCTGAACTTATGACAAAAAATGAGTGGCCGTTTCGTCATGCTTATTGTAGTTTCAACCTTCGTTCCTTAGAACGTTTATCCGTCATCGAACCAGACGCACAACTGGATCTTTTAATGAGTGATTCAATGAAAAAATTAGATCTAGCTAAGACCTTACCTTTTATTGAAGGTCTTCACCCTAAAGCAACTTGGGCATTTGCGCATCCTCAGGAAATACAGGAGTTTCCAAAGCGTATTCGTCTTTGGACAGTCAATACGACAGAAGAGCTTGAAAGAGGATTAAAGGAACCTGTGGATGCACTCATCACAGACTTTCCTGAACGTGCTTGGTATGTTAAACAATTAATGAAAAAGTAGGAGCCATATGGAAAAAGTATTAGTGATCGTAGGACCCACAGCAGTTGGTAAAACAGCGTTAAGTGTGACACTTGCCCAAAAATTCAACGGCGAGATCATCAGTGGAGATTCCTTACAAATTTATAAACATCTGGATATCGGTACGGCAAAAATCAAGCCAACTGAAATGATGGGGATTCCTCATCATTTGATTGATGTGATCGAGCCAGACCAGCAGTATTCGGCAGCGGATTTTCAACAGGCAGGTCGCAAGTTGATCAAGGAAATCACCGAAAGAGGACATTTGCCGATCATCGTTGGTGGCACCGGTTTATATATTCAATCGTTATTGTACGATTTTCAATTAGGAGCAAATGAAGAAACGGATGCTACTGTTCGAGAGAAATATGAAAAAATGGCTGAAGAACTAGGAAAAGAAAAACTTTGGGCTTATTTGAATGAACGCGATCCGCTTGCAGCGGGGAAAATCCATTGGAATAATCAGCGAAAAGTGATTCGCGCATTAGAAGTATTTGAGACAACAGGCTATAGTATCATGGCACCGAAAGATAGACCTGAGTGCTTGTATGATTATTATATGATCGGTCTGGATACGGAGCGTGAGTTCCTTTATAGTAGAATCAACCAACGAGTGGATCAAATGCTCACAGAGGGATTGATTGCAGAAGCAAGAAAGGTCTATGAATTAGGGGCGGTTCAAGCCAGTCAAGGGATCGGCTATAAAGAATTCTTTCCTTATTTTGAAGAAAACATCACTCTAGATGAGGCAGTCGAACAAATCAAATTGAACTCTCGGCGCTATGCCAAACGACAACTGACTTGGTTTCGTAATCGTTTGACGGCGCATTGGTTCGATCTCTTGAAAAAACCGACAGATCTAGCAGAGATCGAAAATGCCATCGAAGGTTGGCTGAAAGAGGTGGGAACATGAGAGAAGCAAAAGAAAAAGTAATCATTGTTGGTGTAGAAACGGAAGAAAATCAGCGATATTTTGCTGAATCAATGAAAGAATTGGAACAATTGATCGATACAGCAGCTGGTGAAGTCGTATATAGACTCACGCAAAAACGACCGCAAGTGGATCGTCAAACGTTGATCGGTAAAGGAAAGCTTCAAGAATTGACCCAATTAGCAGATGCTTATGAGGCAGATCTTGTCATATTCAACCACGAATTGACTCCGCGTCAAAGTCAGCTGATTACCGATGCGGTAGGGGCGCCGGTCATTGATCGAGTCCAATTGATCTTGGATATCTTTGCGATGCGTGCGCGATCTAAAGAAGGGAAACTGCAAGTCGAATTGGCGCAATTGCAATACCTACTACCTCGTCTCGCTGGACAAGGTGAGTCGCTTTCTCGTCTTGGTGGTGGGATCGGTACAAGGGGACCAGGAGAAACGAAACTGGAAACGGATCGTCGGCATATCCGCAACAAGATCTTAGGCGTAAAAAGAGAGCTAAAAGCAGTGGAGGCCCATCGAGAACGTAATCGGCAAAAAAGACAAAGTAGCGAAGTGTTTCAAATTGGTTTGATCGGTTACACAAATGCGGGTAAATCAACAATCCTTAATTTATTGACGCAAGCTGAATCATATGCGAAAGATCAACTATTTGCCACCCTTGATCCGCTGACGAAAAAATGGCGTTTTGCGGAAGGATTCGAATTGACTGTAACGGATACCGTTGGTTTTATCCAAGATCTGCCCACCCAGTTGATTGATGCGTTCCATTCAACCCTTGAAGAAAGTCAAGGGATGGATCTCTTGCTTCATGTTGTCGATGCAAGTTCTTCTGATCGAATCTTGCAAGAACAAACAGTTTTAAAGTTGATGGACGAGTTAGATATGAAAGAAATGCCTGTATTGACTGTCTATAATAAATCAGACCAGATCGACACAGCAGGATTTACACCGACTTTATTTCCGAATGTCTTGATTTCTGCTCAGACACAAGAGGGGAAAGAACGCTTGATCGAGGCCGTCAAACGGCAATTGATGGAGTTGATGCTTCCTTATACGAAAATTGTGCCGAGTGATCAAGGACAAACATTAAGTGAGTTGAGACGGCAGACACTTGTATTAGATGAACACTTCATTGAAGAACAAAATAGCTATGAAGTACGTGGGTTTGCGAATAAAAATTCAAAATGGCTAAAAAAAGATGAGTTATTTTAAAAATGAAATAATAAGAAAAAACGAGCTTGATCGACTTCATATAGAAGTGGATCAAGTTTTTTTATAAAAAAAACTGCTCCTTATGTAAGAAAACCTAACATGGGAGGTTGACAGTCTTTTTTGTGATTGGTATACTTTATTCAATTGATAGGACGAAAGGAGACGTCAGATGGGAGAAAAGGAATTACGTCGTTCAATGTCAGTATTTCCAATTGGTACAGTTATGAAACTAACAGACTTGACTGCTCGACAAATCAGGTATTATGAAGAACAGGAATTTGTTCATCCCGAGCGAAGTGAAGGAAATCGACGCATGTATTCATTGAATGATATCGATATTCTATTAGAAATCAAGGATTATCTTTCAGAAGGATTGAATATGGCTGGAATCAAACGTGTCTATGAAATGGCACAGGCGAAAAAACAAGAAGAAAAAAGTAAAAAACCGCTGACCGATCACGACGTTCGTCAAATTTTCCGTGATGAGATATTAGCTCAAGGTGGGTTAGCCAAAACAGGACATTATCAGTCACAAGGCTTGCAACAACGTCAATACTTTGACTGAATGAAATAAAAAAAAGAAAGAGGGATACCATGGTAAAGAAACAAATCACAGGCGAAGAAATTAAACGAATTATTGAGGATGAGAACGTACGCTTTTTACGTTTGATGTTTACAGATATATTAGGAACAATCAAAAATGTTGAAGTTCCAGTGAGTCAAATCGACAAAGTACTTGAGAATAAAATGATGTTTGATGGTTCTTCGATTGAAGGATTTGTCAGAATCGAAGAAAGTGATATGTACTTGTATCCTGATCTTTCTACTTGGATGATTTTCCCATGGGAAAGCGACCACGGCAAAGTGGCGCGCCTGATTTGTGACATTTATAATCCAGATGGTACTCCATTTGCTGGTGACCCTCGTGGCAATCTGAAACGTTCATTAAATGATATGAAAAAACTTGGCTTTACCTCATTCAACTTAGGGCCTGAACCAGAATTCTTCTTGTTCAAATTAGATGAAGATGGTGGCATCACTACGACGTTGAATGACAAAGGTGGTTACTTTGATTTTGCACCAACGGATCTAGGCGAAAATTGCCGTCGAGATATCGTATTGGAATTAGAAAGCTTAGGTTTTGAAGTGGAGGCTTCTCACCATGAAGTGGCTCCTGGACAACACGAGATCGACTTCAAATATGCAGATGTCGTGGATGCTTGTGACAATATCCAAACGTTTAAATTAGTCGTGAAAACCATTGCTCGTAAACATGGCTTGCATGCGACTTTCATGCCAAAACCATTATTCGGGATCAACGGTTCTGGAATGCACTGCAATATGTCTTTATTCAATGAAGATGGAAATGCCTTTTACGATAAAGACGGAGATTTAGAATTAAGTCAAACTGCGTATCATTTCTTAGGTGGCTTACTGAAACATGCGCGCGCGTATACAGCGGTCTGCAATCCAACGGTCAACTCTTATAAACGTTTAGTTCCAGGCTACGAAGCACCTGTTTACGTGGCATGGAGTGGACGTAATCGTTCGCCATTGGTACGTGTACCGGAATCTCGTGGTTTATCCACTCGTTTAGAATTACGTTCTGTCGATCCAGCAGCGAACCCATACCTAGCAATGGCTGTTTTACTACAAGCAGGTTTAGATGGTATCCGTAATGAATTGACACCACCACCGGCTGTTGATCGTAACATCTACGTGATGAACGAAGAAGAACGTGAAGAAGCGCAAATCCAAGATCTTCCATCAACGATCCACAATGCCATTAAAGAATTGCGCAAAGACAAAGTGATGATCGATGCGTTAGGCAATCATATCTTTGCAAACTTTGTGGAAGCAAAACGTCTGGAATGGGCTGCCTTTAGACAAACCGTTTCTGAATGGGAAAGAGAACAATATTTAGAGCTTTACTAATAAAATCCCATTAAATCAAAGAAAAGTATAGAAGAGGTCGTGACAGAAGTGTTCAGCCTCGAGAAATAAGGCGCCATCCACGAAAATTGTTCTTCAAATTTTTGTGGATGGCGCCTTATTTCCAAAGAGGTTACTTCTGTTTCTGCCGTTTATTCGGTTTTAGGTGGTACAAGAGGACTAATGTCTCAGACGCTTTTTTTCTTCATCACTGGAGTGTGAATTTTTGGCCTTGTGGCTCGCTTGCAGTGGATCCTGAGAAAACTTTCCTATTACCTGCTTTGATAGAGTATGGAAAGGAGTAAAAAGGGTGACATCCAAATAAAATTTTCCTATAAAGCGATTATTTGATCGTTTATGAGATTTTTTGTTCCAACTATTTCGATATATATAGTAATATTTTTTTCACTATTTTTATTCCGTTTCATAGGACTTAATGTATTGACGTCAGTGAAAGTGCTTTTATCCATCAAGTAGGTATAAACGTAATTGAATACTTGACTTTCGTTTAGATAGCTTGTAATATACACCTTGGGCACCCTTTTAGAGGGTCAGAAGTTTACAGAAATCAACGCTCCCTATTCTTTAGAAGGATAGGGAGCCTTATTTATTTTCTTAGACTTTTCCTGCAGATAAAACAAGAAGGAGTTTTTGAACATATGACAAAATACATTTTTGTGACAGGCGGCGTGGTTTCATCGATTGGTAAAGGGATCGTAGCAGCATCTTTAGGCCGTTTGTTGAAAAATCGTGGATTGAAAGTAACGATCCAAAAATTTGATCCATACATCAACGTGGACCCAGGAACAATGAGTCCATACCAACACGGAGAAGTTTTCGTTACAGATGATGGAGCAGAAACGGATTTGGACTTAGGCCACTACGAACGTTTTATTGACATCAACTTGAACAAATACTCCAATGTGACGACAGGAAAAATTTATTCAGAAGTCTTGCGTAAAGAACGTAAAGGGGAGTACTTAGGCGCAACTGTCCAAGTGATTCCGCATATTACGAATGAAATCAAAGAAAAAATCATGCGTGCAGCTAAAATGACTGACTCAGATATCATTATTACAGAGGTCGGCGGCACAGTTGGGGATATTGAATCACTGCCATTCTTAGAAGCATTGCGTCAAATGAAAGCTGATGTTGGCTCTGATAACGTGATGTATATCCATACAACGTTGATTCCTTATTTAAAAGCGGCTGGTGAAATGAAAACTAAACCAACACAACATAGCGTGAAAGAGTTACGTGGATTAGGTATCCAACCAAACATCTTAGTCGTGCGCACAGAGCAACCAGTATCTCAAGATGTCAAAAATAAATTGGCACAATTTTGTGACGTTGAACCAGAAGCAGTAATCGAATCACCAGACGTAGATACACTATATTCAATCCCGTTATTATTGCAATCACAAGGAATGGATCGGATCGTTTGTGATCATTTGAAGCTTTCAACACCAGAAGCAGATATGACCGAATGGAAAGCATTAGAAAATCGTGTCTTGAACTTGAAGAAAAAAGTTCGCATTGCTTTAGTAGGGAAATATGTTGAATTACCTGATGCGTATATCTCAGTTGTTGAAGCATTGAAACACTCAGGTTTTGCGTTTGATGCGGATATCGAATTGGATTGGGTAAAAGCCCATGAGTTAACGAGTGAAAATGTGGATGAACGATTGAAAGAGGCCGATGGGATCTTAGTACCAGGTGGTTTTGGTGATCGAGGAATCGAAGGGAAAATCGAAGCCATTCGTTATGCTCGTGAAAATGATGTCCCATTCTTAGGAATTTGTTTAGGGATGCAAATGGCGTGTGTTGAATTTGCACGTAACGTTGTAGGTCTAGAAGACGCTGCTTCAGCAGAAACGATTCCAGAAACTGCAAACAACATCATCGACTTGATGGCAGATCAAGAAAACATTGAAAATCTTGGTGGAACATTACGTTTAGGGCTTTACCCATGTAAAGTCAAAAAAGGCACGACTACTGCTACAGCTTATGATGGGGCAGAAGTGGTTCAAGAACGTCATCGTCATCGCTATGAATTCAACAATAAATACCGTCAACAATTTGAAGAACATGGCTTAGTCTTCTCAGGTGTATCTCCAGACAATCGTTTAGTTGAGATCGTTGAGATCACAGATAAGAAATTCTTTGTTGGTTGTCAATTCCATCCAGAATTGATTTCACGTCCAAACCGTCCGCAAAAATTGATCAAAGCATTTGTTGGTGCTTCGTTAACGGAACGCGAATCAAAATAAAAAATACTAGGAATTGATCCGTCAAAATCAGCGAGTGTCAAATTATTAGAATTGTTATTAATAAATATTTTAAATGTTTATAGAGAACCTTTTACCTACGATATTTCGGTGGATTTTATTTATTTAATGAAAAAAGCGTCTTGAAAATTTTCATTTTTATTGATTTTAGTAGAAAACTAGTGAAATGTTTGGTAAAATAGGTTCGTTGGTTAAGGATCATCTTAACAAATTTAGTTTTCACAAAATTTAGGAGGAATTTATTATGCCAGTAGTATCAGGAGCTGAATTTTTACAAGCTGCTCGTAAAGGCGGTTATGCTGTCGGCGGGTTCAACACAAACAACTTAGAATGGACTCAAGCGATCTTAGAAGCAGCTGAAGCTAAAAAAGCACCAGTACTTATCCAAACTTCAATGGGTGCAGCTAAATACATGGGTGGTTACAAAGTATGTAAAGACATGATCACTAATTTAGTTGAATCAATGAACATCACTGTTCCAGTGGCAATCCATTTAGACCACGGTGACTACGATGCTGCATTAGAATGTATCGAAGTTGGCTATACTTCAGTTATGTTCGATGGTTCTCATTTACCATTCGAAGAAAACTTGAAATTAGCTAGAGACGTTGTTGAAAAAGCTCACGCTAAAGGAATCTCAGTTGAGTGTGAAGTTGGTTCAATCGGTGGAGAAGAAGATGGAATCATCGGAACAGGTGAATTAGCAGACATCGAAGAATGTAAACAAATGGTAGCAACAGGTATTGACTACTTAGCATGTGGTATTGGTAACATCCACGGTCAATATCCAGAAAACTGGAGCGGATTAGCATTTGATCACTTACAAGCAATTGCTGATGCTGTAGGTTCAGATGTACCTTTAGTATTACACGGCGGATCTGGTATTCCTCAAGATCAAATCGAAAAAGCTATCTCAATGGGTATTTCTAAAGTAAATGTGAACACTGAATTCCAATTATCATTTGCTGCAGCAACTCGTGAATATATCGAAGCTGGTAAAGACCGCGAAGGTAAAGGATTTGACCCTCGTAAATTATTAGCACCAGGTAAAGCAGCAATCGTTAAAGATGCTGAATCTCATATCGACTGGTTCGGTTCTGCTAACAAAGCATAATCGATAAAAGTTAGATCGAACGAGATAACTGATAGAAGAGAACAATGTGCCGATCCGGCGATTGTTCTCTTTTTTTATTTAAATAAAAGGAACGATACTCGTTTCTTCGTTTCATCTATGATAAAATACAAGCATATGTATAAAATTTGAGGAATAAACAAGGTGGGGAACAAATGAAAAAAATAATCATCGAAGGAAATCGTCCATTGACTGGTGAAGTAACGATCAGTGGTGCTAAAAATAGTGCAGTTGCCTTGATACCAGCAGCGATTTTAGCAGATTCTCCTGTGATCTTGGAAGGTGTACCTGACATTCAAGATGTTCATTCATTGATAGAAATTTTAGAAATCATGGGCGCAACTGTCCGTTTTGAAAACAATGTATTAGAAATCGATCCACGTGGTGTCGTTTCAGTACCGATGCCAAGTGGGAAGATCAATAGCTTGCGTGCTTCTTACTATTTTATGGGCACCTTATTAGCTAAATTTGGCGAAGCAGTTGTTGGTCTACCAGGCGGCTGTTACCTTGGTCCGCGTCCAATCGACCTTCATATCAAAGGGTTTGAAGCGTTAGGAGCAAAAGTCACAAATGAACATGGTGCGATGTACTTACGAACAGAAAACAAAACGCTTAATGGAAATCGTGTGTTTATGGATGTGATTTCTGTTGGTGCAACGATCAATATCATGTTAGCAGCAGTGAAAGCAAATGGACAGACGACAATCGAAAATGCGGCGCGTGAACCTGAAATCATTGATGTTGCGACATTATTGAACAATATGGGTGCCAAGATACGTGGAGCAGGTACTGACGTGATTCGTATTGAAGGAGTAGAAGAACTGCATGGCTGCCGCCATTTCATGATTCCTGACCGTATCGAAGCAGGGACTTATTTGGCTGTAGCTGCTGCCGCAGGAAATGGCGTAAAAATCAAGAATGTGATCTATGAGCATCTTGAAAGTTTTATTGCTAAACTTCAAGAAATCGGTGTGAGCATGAAAATCAGTGAAGACGAGATCGAAGTTTATCCTTCAAAGAATTTAAAAGCCGCGAATGTGATGACTTATCCGTATCCAGGTTTTGCCACAGACTTACAACAACCGTTGACACCGTTATTATTGATGACTACTGGAACTGCTGAGATCGTGGATACGATCTATTCGAAGCGAGTGAATCATGTTCCTGAATTAGCACGAATGGGTGCTGATATCTCAGTAGAAGGTAATATGATCATCCTGAATGGGCCGAATAAACTCCATGGCGCTGAAGTTGTTGCTTCAGATCTACGCGCAGGGGCTTGTTTAGTGATTGCAGGATTGATGGCAGAAGGCACGACAACGATTTATAATGTCGAATATATTTTGCGTGGTTATGATCATATCATCGAGAAATTAACAGCAATCGGAGCAAGTATCAAAATGGTGGAGGAAGTGGAAGCCGAATGAGCGATTATTTGACAATGGCCGAACTGGAAAACAAAACACTAAAAGATGTTTACAGTTATGCAAAAGAATTCAAGATTCCTTATTACAGTAAGATGAACAAAAAGGAATTATCCCTAGCTGTTATTCGAGCTCAGGCTGAAAAACAAGGCTTTTACTATATGGAGGGGATTTTAGATATCGTTGGACAAGACGGCTATGGTTTTTTGCGTCCGATCAACTATGGTCCAAGTGTCGAAGATATTTATATCTCTGCCTCCCAAATTCGTCGCTTCAGTTTAAGAAACGGTGACAAAGTAGCTGGTAAAGCAAGACCGCCTAAAGAATCAGAACGATATTACGGATTGATGCACGTTGAAAGTGTCAATGGGAGAGATCCTGAAGATGCGAAAGAGCGCCCGCATTTCCCAGCATTGACACCGCTTTATCCGGAGAAGCAACTTCGTTTAGAAACGACACCGCAACAAATTGCAACACGCATGATCGATATTTTCTCGCCGATTGGCTTTGGACAACGTGGGTTGATCGTTGCACCGCCGAAAGCAGGAAAAACATCCATCTTAAAAGAAATCGCTAATGGGATCACTGAAAATCATCCAGAAGTGGAGTTGATCGTTCTATTGATCGACGAAAGACCTGAAGAAGTAACCGATCTTGAGCGTAGTGTCAAAGGCGATGTGGTTTCTTCCACATTTGATCTGCAACCACAAAACCACACGCGGGTTTCTGAATTGGTTTTAGAGCGTGCCATGCGTTTAGTTGAAGATAAACGGGATGTCGTCATCTTGATGGACAGTATCACTCGCTTAGCTCGTGCTTATAATCTAGTGGTACCACCAAGTGGTCGTACATTGAGCGGAGGAATCGATCCTGCAGCATTGTACAAACCGAAAAAATTCTTTGGCGCTGCCAGAAATATTGAAGAAGGCGGTAGCTTAACGATTTTGGCTACGGCATTAGTTGATACTGGGAGTCGGATGGATGATGTCATCTACGAAGAATTCAAAGGAACAGGGAACTTAGAATTACAACTATCTCGTGAATTATCAGAACGCCGTATTTTCCCTGCCATCGACATCAAAAAATCAGGTACTCGTAAAGAAGAGTTATTGATGGATAGTGATCAGCTAGAAGAAATCTGGAAACTCCGTAAGCATATGATTGGCGACTCATTAGAATATACGGAACAATTGATCCGTTTCTTGCGAAAAACTAAAAATAACCAACAATTTTTTAAAGATTTCCAAGATGTTTCTTTTGGCAAAAAAAATCCCACAAGAAATTTAAAAAGATAATTGCAAGCTTATAGGAAACATGGTAAGATGTAAATGTTGTAAATCGACAAATCAACTCTGGTTCAGCAAATGAAGCAGGGCAAAGGAGCGAATAGCATGAAAGAAAATATCCATCCAGATTACCATCCAGTCGTATTTTTGGATTCTACAACTGGTTTCAAATTCTTGTCAGGTTCAACAAAAACTTCACAAGAAACAGTTGAATGGGAAGACGGTAATACATACCCAGTCATCCGTGTCGAAGTAACTTCTGACTCACATCCATTCTACACTGGACGTCAAAAATTCACACAAGCAGACGGACGTGTGGACCGTTTCAACAAAAAATACGGTCTCAAAGACGAAAACGCTGCAGAATAATCAAACCATTGTTAAGTCAAGGTTTAACAGACTATCCTATCAGGATAGTCTGTTTTTTGCTTTTGATCTTTTGTAAATACCAATGTACCACTCATGAAAACAGCAAAACGATTTACTGTTTCTTCTGATCACTGGTTGGCTGTTAACGAAGAATTCTAAACATTAGGTTTATTCGCTTGGTATACAGAAGTACGTGTTAATTTCCTACGTTTTCAAAAATAATAATAGGTTTATGAATTAAGTTTTTTAATGTGTAGATGTATGCTCAGAATCTTTTTCCAAATAAAGAATATTCTGCAAGTAACGATGATTCAGCATTCGACATCAGAAGAAAAGATACTTGCTGTCGAATGCATATCAGACGCGGACATTCCAGAGATAAGAAAAATCTATTTGCTTAAACATTCTAAAACTGTTTCTATCAGAGGCTAGGTCATTCAAGTAGTCTGTTTTTTTATTATATAGGCAAAATATACAAAACATGTTTATTCTTTCCTTATTTTTTTAAATCATTGTTTGATAAGGATAGTGATATAAACAGCAATTTTATAGGTAATTATCAGTTGAAGCATAAATAAAATAAATTTTTTTTCATTTTTTTTAGATGTGATGAAAAATTGGTAAATAACATATTCTTTCAGATGTTATAGTTATTTTGTAATAAAAATTAATTTTAGGGGAGTTATTTTAAAAATGAAGAAAAGTTTATTATTTAGCGCTGCGCTGTTAGGGATAGTTATGTTTTCTGATATAACTACTGCAGATGAAGTTATTCATTCGAGGGATAATGAAAAAGCTACCATATCTGCAATCGTACAAACAAATCAAAATATTTCTACTAAACTGGAACTCAAACAGAGTGAGAATCTAAATACATATAGATCAACTATTTTAGATAATCCATTTGGTCCGAGTACTAATCAATCGACCGGAATATATAAGCGTGGGAATGATGTGATCGAGATATACGTAGATGAATCAACTGATCAAACACAACTGCCGACATATACAGTTACTACACCTGCTTTAACGAGTTTTTCGGAAGGGTCGGCAAATGGAACACAACTGGTTAAGGGACGTAATGTGATTTCTGGTTCGCAAGTCGGTCTGATCCACATTCGAAATGAATCTGGTCAAACAGCGCAAGGAAAACTAAGTATTGAAATCAAAGGTGGGATAAAGATTCCTCGGTTTATTCTTGGTAAAACAACCCAGCAGGAATGGACAAAAATGATTGCCGATAATCCGACAGCAGTAGGCTATGAACTAGTCAGTGACCGTGTGTTAGTGACAGGATCGAATCGAACACTCCAGGATGCAAAGGATCCTGAGACGATTCTTAATGCACATGAGAAAGTCATTACATTCCATAATCAAACGTCTGGTTTAGATGGTAGTTCTGCTGTCCATCGAAAGCCAGTTGGTTTGTTCCAGCATTTGCGAGAAACCATTCAGTCTGGCTATTATATGTATGCTTTTTATCAACATACAGCTTATAACAGCACCTCAGATGCAATGAGAGCAGTACTGAATCCTACGACTATCGGACAATGGGGAATTTGGCATGAACTTGGTCATACGTATCAATTATCACGAATGAATTGGAAAGACTTGACGGAGGTCACAGTAAATATTTATTCTCTGCGCGCAGAAAAAGGACTGAGCGAGCGTAGTCGTCTAGAAAGAGATAATCGTTATCCAACTATTTTCAACTATTTGAATGGAACAGGACAGAAACAATTTGATGACCAGGATATCTGGACAAAATTAGGAATGTTCTGGCAATTGGAATTAGCATTTGGTGAAGATTTCTATCCTAATTTACATAAAATGTATCGAAATGAACAACGCGCCCTTCCTACGGAACAAGATAAACGTCAGTATTTTGTCGTTGCGGCTTCAAAAATCAGTGGTCAGAACTTACAACCTTTCTTTGAAAAATGGGGTATTCAAGTAACTGCTGAAAGTCGACTTGAAATGGAAAAACTACCAAGCTTGACTAAAAAAATCTGGGAGTATCGAGATGAGATGACAGGTGAAGTAGGAGATATCGATGGTGGTACGAACAATAATGACAAAGAAGCACCGACGATCCCATCAGATCTTGCGGCGAATGAGGTAACAAGTCATTCTGTCAAATTAACATGGAATCCATCATCAGACAACACAAAAGTCAAAGGGTATAATGTTTATCGGAACAACGTAAAAGTGGGAACAACGGATAAGCCAGAGTATTTAGATGAAAATTTAAAGAGTAACGAAGTATATGTGTATCAGGTGAGTGCTTATGATGAAGCAGGTAATGAATCAGCAAAAACGGGCTTCTTGACGGTTGTTACACGACAAGAAGAAAAAGATGACGAAGCACCAAGCATCCCTACAGGTTTGACACAAGGCACTGTTACTACAAATACCGCACAGATCACTTGGACTGCTGCGACAGATAATTTACGTGTGGCTGGCTACAATATCTATCGTGATGGGGTGAAAATCAATTCAGTAACAGGCTTGAATTTCACCGATACAAATCTAGCAAGCAATACTAGCTATACTTATCAAGTCAGTGCTTATGATGGAGCAGGTAATGAGTCAGGAAAAAGTCCGGCAGTGATAATCAAGACCAATGAGCAAAATGTTATTCAAGATACTTGGCGCAGTGACCAAATTTACACAGCAGGAGATTTAGTGATTTATAACGGCATCCAATACCGTGCTAAATGGTGGGTCAGAGGTGAACGTCCTGATACATCTCAGGCATGGGAGAAAGTAGATAAAACACAAACAGAAGAATGGAGAACAATCAAAGCATATTCTGGTGGTGACCGAGTCGTCTACAAAGGAAAGACCTATGAAGCAAAATGGTGGAATACCAATAGCAATCCCGAAACAAGCAGTGTCTGGGTATTGAAATAATAAGTTACAACAAATCAGTTTCGCTAGAATGAAAAAACAGTAATGAAAAATAGCACCTACTTCTTTCTTTAAGGAAAGTAGGTGCTGTTTTTATGAAATAAAAGAAGTTGACTCAAACTTACTTTAAGTATTTCTCAAATTAGTTAGATAGTGGTGTCTCTCTTGGTGTTCCAGTTTCTAAAGCCTGTTCTTTTGCTAATTCATTTTTATCATAAATCTTAACAAATGGATAATACATGAAAATGGAAAGAATGATCAATAAAATGTTCAATACGGCTGCCCGCCAGTCACCACCTGTAGCTAAGTAAGCACCAATAGGACCAGGGAGCGTCCATGGTGCGGTGATGGTAACAGCACTGACTAAACCTAGTTTAGTCGCAAACCAAGCGATGGTTGCGCAAACCATTGGAGCAAAGATAAACGGAATGATCAGTGTTGGATTCAATACGATCGGTACGCCAAAGATAACTGGCTCATTGATATTGAAAATAGAAGGAGTGATGATTGCTTTACCTAATTTTGAAGCATATTTTGATTTGGCTGTGAAGGCAAGCAGAATCGCTAAACCGATCGTACAACCTGCGCCACCGATCCAAACAAACCATTGATAAAAAGGTTCAGCTGCAATATTGGGTAAAGCCTCACCAGCTGCTGCTGCAGTTGTATTGGATTCTAAGATCTGCAACCATAAGGGGCGAGCAAGTGAACCAATGATGGATACGCCATGGATACCGAATGCCCAGAAAAAAGTGATTAGAAAAATCAGCAACAAGACACTCGGCAACGTATCGGTTGCGCTGATCAAAGGGCTGACAATTTTTGAAACGGCAGTGTGCCAATCAAAGCCGATGTAATAGCTGATCGATGCCATGACTAAAATCACGATCAAGGTTGGCGTTAATGCTTCGAAAGAACGAGCGACCGCAGGAGGTACTTGCTCAGGCATTGTGATTTTAAATTTCGATTTATCCGTCAAACGATACACTTCGACTGCAAAAATTGAAGTAATGATTCCGACAAACATCCCACCACCGCCAAGATTGGCCATAGGCAAAACAAAACCAGAAGTACCAGCAGCTTCCGCAGCCTCAAGAGGAATATTGACAGGGATAAAGGTCAACAAAAAAGCAATCGTAGCGAGTAACCCACCAGAAACAACATCTAGTTTATAGGTTTTGGCTAAACTGGCACCGATGCCAAATGTCGCATATAGAGACATGATATACATGGTCATGCGATAAGGTAATAAAATAGTTGCTGCATTTTCGGACAAGAACTGATAGATCCCCCAACTGGGCGGTAAGGGCGGAAAAGCAATGATCAAGAAAAACGAACCGACGATAATTAGTGGCAATGTAGCGATGATCCCATCACGTATGGCACGTAAATGTCTTTGGTTGGCAATTGTAGCCATTGGACCTGCCAAATAACGCTCAATGATTTCTGTAAACTTTGTTAACATATTGACACTCCTTTTTTATCGATAGAATTTAGAAGATGATGCCTTGATACAACCATAGATAAGCGACGAACATCAGACAGACTGTAGCGATAAGAAATGTTCGGATACATCCTTTAGTAAAACCTGTATTAGTTGAAATAAAATAATAATTGCCAGTGATGACAGCAGCTAAAGAGGGAGGAAGAAAGAGAAAGACACCCAGTCGAACTTCCCAGTGCAATAAATAGAATAAATAGGGAATGAAGATACCACTGACGATACAAGCAAGAAGCAAGTAACAAGCCGATTTCATCCCAAAATGAATGATTGATGGAACTGTTTCTTTATTATTCATGGTGAGACCTCCTTTTGTTTATTTGAAACGCTTTCATAAATCAAGTATACATTTATGAAATTAAAAATCAATATATTTATCTATCTAACGTAATTTTATTTCTATACCTATGAAGTATGGACAAGTGTGTAAGTATTTGATGAAAGAATCAAAAAATATGGATCAGATAGAGGGAGTCCCTCATAATCTGATCCATGTTTTGGTTTGTGTTCTGTTTTCGTTTAATTAAAAACTTCGGCCGCCGCCGCCAAAGGTACCGCCACCACTCGAATGAGTCGTGCTGCCACCACCACCGCTTCCTGGGGGTGGCGCTTTAGGGATACGACGAGTCGTGACAAAGGAGTTCGTTAAACGATCTGTTTTGTCCGTCAATTTGATACTTGCCTTTTCACGAAATTGGTATTTATATGTCCCGGATTTCAATTGGTATCGTGAGGCGGTGATCATATAAAAAGCGATGCTTAAGATAGCTGCCAAAGCCACCGCAATCACTATTTCGACGGTAGTCAAAACTTTATACCGAGTGATTTTACCTGTGGCTTCATCTATACGATAATGACCGCCAGGCACTCCTTCATCTACATAAGTAGAAGCTTTGGTCAAATAGGCTTGGGCTGCTGCATAATAGTTTGCATTCGTCATCTGATCATAGACATCATCTAAAATCGAATCGATCCGGCGATCCGTCAAATAGTCAATCATATTTCCAGAAGTGGAGATATAGATTTCTCGTTGCCCCATATCTAAAAGTAAAACAGAACCATTTTGATCATTTCCTATTGCGGTTCTTAAATAGTTGTCAGCGAAGTCTCTAGGTTCTGCAGTATTTGAGGTAGTCGTGACAATAAATACTTGTCCTTTGATCTTGTCATTGATTTCTTTCGCTTGTTGGCTCAGTGTGTTGACTTGTTCGCTTGTAAATAAATTCGCCTCGTCATTGATTGTTGGGGTAGCAGCTCCTACGATCGGTGTCCACAGTAAACTAATGGCTAATAAAAAGAAAATGGAGAGACTTTTTTTACTCATCATATCAAATAGCCTCCAATCATAAAGAGGATCGCTAAAACAGTGAATATCCCGAAAGAGGTCAAAGCGAGTTTTTTATGACTGATCGGTAATACACCGCTAACTTTACCCGTTTGGCCATTCATTGCATAATAATAGACTTTCTTGTTAGAATCGTTGCTACGGTAAGTAACAAGCCAGACCGGTAACAAGACATATTCATTTTGTTCGCCAGTGATTTCTGCAGAAGCACGTACTCCGGTCAAAGTAGTATAGCCATTGGCTGTATCTCGCAACAATTTTTCGGAATAGTCACGTAACTCATTTTGGATATCTGCTTTGATTGCTTGGTACTCAATGTCACGTTTCTCTGCTTGGAATCCAGCGAGATATTGACTTTTGAATCCGATAGCTTTAGCTAAAGGAAATGGTTGGACAGCTTCCACCATTTTTTGTTGAGTATTTTTTGACAAAGCATTTTTTACTAATTCTTTGAAGAAAAGCTTTCCTTCACGGTGTACGGCATATTGTTTTGTTTCGGTATACTCGATATCACCGACACGCCAGATTCTGACAACTGTCCCGTTGGCTTGTAAAGAACCATCTAGTTCAGCGTCGGTTGCCCAATATGGGAAATAAACGCCAGTTAATTTGTCGATTTGCTCCTGATTGAAAAATGCTTTTGGTACAAACCATTTTTTCTTCGTCCATGCGAGAAACTGTTTAATTGCTTCTTCTTTTTCTACAGCAAAAGGCAGAACTTTATTTGGTAAGAAGTCACCACTTAGTCGTCCGGATAGCACGACTGGATTATGACAGTAGTAACAATAGGTAGCAGCTGTAGTGGCTTCTGTGACGATTTCTGCACCGCAGTTTGGACATAAAAATAGTTCCATGTTGCTTTGTTCGTCAGTAGCCGTCTGTTCAGCTGTTGCCTCTGTATCAGTCATTCCACCAGCATCGGCAAATGCTTGACGTTCTGTTTCATCCATTTGATCGAGCTGTTCTTCTGCTGTAAAGGTGAACTCATCCGTTGCAACTGGTTGATCTTGAGTCCCATTGATGTCGCGGGCCGCTTTTTGTTCCTCTTCATATTGACTGACTTCTGCTTCTGTATAAATATTTAGGCAATAGTCGCAATGAAATTTTTGATCTTTTGGATCGAAGGTCAATGGTCCGCCACAATTGGGGCATTTATGTGTTAAAGCATCCATTCAGGCACCCCTTTCAACTAGTCGAGTGGGATACCTTTGAATGGTTTTCCACAATTTGGACAAAACTTAGGAATTCCATTTGAAAGATCCACTACTTCATGACATTCGCTACATTTCATTTCAAGCTTTGGTTGGCTGTTTGCCACTGGTTTTGCAGCACCACAGTTTGAACAGAATTTCCCGGTGTTTTCGGTACCACAGACAGGGCAAGTCCATGTATCGTTAGTACCTTGAGCTGTTTGTTGGTTTTGTTTTTCTTGTTGTTGCTTGATTTGTTCTTGATTATTTTGTGCGGACTGAGCTAAGTAGGAGCCATTGGCATTCATGCCCATTCCCATACCCATAAAGCCAGTCATCGCACCGGCATCATTTTTACCTGCAGCTTCCATCCCACGAGCAATCGAACCTTGCACATAGCCCTCACGGACACTAGGATCACCTAACATGGCACCTTCATTGCGCATGTTGATGAGTTTGACCGAATCATCTGTGTAAGAGATGCTAGCAACTGCGACAGAAACAATCTCCATCCCACGAAGCTCACGCCAGGAATCGTCTAACGCTGTGCCCATATATTTGCTTAGTTCTAAACTTTTTGATGGGACATAGGAAATACGTTGCCCATCAGCAGACATTTGGTTGATCGCTGATTGAAGAGCAGTCAAGAATTCTGCTAAATATTGTTCATTGATATCTGCAATTTCAACTTGCGTCTTATTTTTAGGAATTGCATTTGTATAGAATAAGATTGGATCGGTGATATGGATAGAGTACGTTCCATGCGCACGTAAGAATAATTCTGCATTATAGAAATTATCAAAGTAATTTAATGGCGCGCTTGTGCCAAATTTGATTCCTTTGATCTCTTGTAGATTGATATAGAATACTTGTTGTTTTTGTGGAGTTACGCCACCAAATTTAAAGCGGTCAAAGGTTTCAGCGATTGCACCTTTCAATGAACCATTGAACATGGAAGGGGCAGCATCGTTTTTGATCGTATAATAGCCTTCTTCAGCTGTGTAATCGATGATTTTTCCACCATCTACCAAAAGCATCATCATGTTCGGATAGACATGAACGACTGTGCCATCTGTCAATACATCTTCTGTACCTTTTCGATTGGATCCTCTTTTATCGTCTTTACGTACCTTGACACCTTTTGTCATGACTGTGGTGTCGCTCATATTGTCTGGTTCAATGACTTCGATCCATTGATCTGCTAATCCGCCGCCGATCATGCTAGTTGCTGCTTTAATAAGTCCCATAAAAAGTCCTCCCTGTGAGCAAGTATTTTTTTACTACGTATATGTTTGTATTATACCATAGGAGACTGAAAATGCTCTCAGTCGAAAGATGTAGAAAACCAGAGCACCTATTTCCCACATTCAGCCATACGTTTTAGAACTGAACTTTTTTTCAGAATCTGGATAAATACTGTTCAAGGCGCAACTCTTTGGACACAGCTCAAAAAATCAACGATGAAATAGCTATTTTTGCTGTTTCTGTCTAATAGTCTAGAGTTTAAGGTTTCTTTCACAACCTAGACAAACGATGTTCGAAATTGGTATTTAGCCGAAACATCCCAAAATACGAGCAGCTTTTTTGAATGTTAAGGCTTATTTCTAAGTGTTGCTCACTTCTGTTACAACCGAATAAAGTATAGTAGTTTTTTTTGGCTAAATCACGTATAATAAAAGTTAGTGAATTTTTCAAAAGAAGGGGGATCCTTATGGCATATCAAGCACTTTATCGTGTGTGGCGTTCACAGCGATTTGAGGATATCGTTGGACAAAAAGCTGTGACACAAACATTGAAAAATGCGATTGTTTCCCATAAAACCTCACATGCCTATTTGTTTACAGGACCAAGAGGGACAGGGAAAACAAGTGCGGCAAAAATATTTGCCAAGGCGATCAATTGCCCAAACAGCAAAGATGGTGAACCTTGTAATCATTGTGAGATGTGTCAGTCGATCACGACTGGGACACAAGAAGATGTCATTGAAATCGATGCGGCAAGTAACAATGGTGTCGAGGAGATCCGTTTCATCAGAGATCGAGCAAATTATGCACCAACAAAAGCCGCTTACAAAATTTATATCATTGATGAAGTCCACATGCTTTCGACTGGAGCGTTCAATGCTTTACTGAAAACACTGGAAGAACCAAAAGAAAGTGTTATTTTTATTTTAGCAACCACTGAACCGCACAAAATCCCTGCAACGATCATCTCTCGAACACAACGTTTTGATTTCAAACGGATCAATGCAGCAGATATTACCGAACATTTAGAATATATCTTGGATCAAACAGAGATTGCTTACGAAGCGCCTGCGTTGACAGTCATCGCACGAGCAGCAGAAGGTGGGATGCGAGATGCGTTAAGTATTCTTGACCAAGCGATTTCTTTCAGTGATGGCACGATCACGTTGGATGATGCAATGCAAGTCACGGGGAGTTTGACGAATGAGATGATGGATGCGTATCTATCCGCTTGTTTTAGCAAAGAGATCCCACAAGCCTTACAAGAATTGAATCAAATTTTAGCGGCAGGAAAAGAATCACGGCGCTTTTTAGAAGATCTGTTGTCTTATTGCCGTGATCTATTGATGTTTCAGCAAGCACCAAATCTATTAGAGGAAACCTCACATGTCAAAACAGAAACATTCACGACATTGGCGAAAGAAATCCCGGCACAACGCTTGTTTCAAATGATCCAAATTTTGAGCGATACACAAAATGAGGTGCGTTTTACAAATAGTGCGACTATTTATTTAGAGGTTGCGACAGTGAAACTAGCTCAATCTTCAGCAAATGAAAGTCAGCAAGTGCCTAGTGAAATCGATCAGCAACAAGTAAAACAATTGCAACAAGAGATCCAAGAGCTGAAAAAGGAAATCAAAGAAATCAAAAATGGCACGGTGAAAGTCACTGCGAATCAGCAAACGCCGCAATCACCTGTTCAGAAAAAACAGCCAAGTACATACCGTATTCCTACGGAACGGGTGTATAATGTACTAAAAGAGGCGACAAGGAAACACTTGAATGAAGTAAAAGAAGTCTGGGATGATCTTTTGATGAGTTTGTCAGTGACCCAGCGAGCGATGCTCAAAGCAAGTGAACCAGTTGCGGCAGGGCCTAATGGACTAGTGATTGCTTTTGATTATGAAATCGTCTGTCAGCGCGCAGCTAATGACGAAGAGCTTCAATTAGCGATCCACAACCAACTTAGTCGCATGATCAAAGATTATGCGCCAGAGCCTGTCTATATCACACGGGAAAGTTGGCCTGGTCTAAGAAAAAATTATCTCGTCCAAGCAAAGGATGGAGAAGCAGAAGAATCGTTTGCGTCTGATGATGAATCAGACGAGATCGAATTGCTTCCTCAAGAACAAACAAACCAAGAAAATGTAGTGACGAAAGCTGAAGAACTTTTCGGTTCAGCAGTCACAGTAATCGATGATTAGAAAAGGAGAGCGATATTAATGATGCGCGGAATGGGAAATATGCAAGGGATGATGAAGCAAGTCCAAAAAATGCAAAAAGAAATGGGCGAAGCCCAAGAAAAACTAAATGAAACAGAATTTACTGGTAGTTCTACGAATGATCTAGTCAAAGTCGTCTTTACTGGTAATCGTCGAATGAAAGATATCCAGATCAATGATGAAGTAGTTGACCCAGAAGATACAGAAATGCTACAAGATTTGATTGTGATGGCTGTAAATGACGTATTAGAAAAAATCGATACAGAATCAGAAAAAACAATGGGAAAATACACTAAGGGCTTACCCTTTTAAATTTTCCTGAAGGGGAAATGAACATGCAATATCCAGAACCAATTGCCAAACTGATCGACAGTTATATGAGACTTCCAGGTATTGGTCAAAAAACAGCGACAAGACTGGCTTTTTATACGATCGATATGAAAGATGAAGTGGTCAATGAATTTGCCAAAGCTTTATTGAGCGTCAAACGCGATCTACATTTTTGTAGTATTTGCGGAAATATCACAGAAGAAGATCCTTGTGAGATCTGTAAAGATCCATCGAGAGATCGTGGCATCATTTTAGTCGTTGAAGAACCAAAAGATGTCATGGCGATGGAGAAGATGCGTGAGTATCGTGGCTTGTACCATGTGCTACATGGTGTATTGTCACCAATGGAAGGTACGGGTCCAGAAGATATCAATATTCCTCCTCTCTTACAACGTTTGCATGATGCAGAGGTCCAAGAAGTGATCATCGCAACGAATGCGACCACTGAAGGAGAAGCAACAGCAATCTACCTTTCACGATTGATCAAGCCTGCTGGTATCAAAGTCACACGGTTAGCTCATGGCTTATCTGTTGGTTCCGATATCGAATATGCAGACGAAGTGACTTTAATGAAAGCGGTCGAAGGCAGACGTGAACTATGATTTTTTTCTACGAGTCAGATCGCGGTAGTTTGATCAACAAAGATTTTCAGATACAATAGAAAAGCAAGAGAAGAGATGGAGGAACAAGTGTGAACGGCTTATTTATTACGATCGAGGGACCTGATGGTGCAGGTAAAACGAGTATCATCAAAGAACTATATCCTCTTTTACAACAAGTAGCAAAAACAGAGATCATTCAAACTCGGGAACCAGGTGGGATACCAATTGCTGAACAGATTCGTGCAGTGATTCTTGATCCCAAAAATGATCGCATGGACGAGCGAACAGAAAGTTTATTATACGCAGCTGCTCGAAGACAGCACTTGGTCGAAAAAGTTTTACCTGCACTTTCGAGTGGGAAAATCGTTTTGTGTGATCGTTTTGTCGATAGTTCGTTAGCCTACCAAGGTGCGGGTCGTCGGATCGGCGTAAACGAGATTGCTGAACTGAATGAATTTGCTACAGAAGGAACGACTCCTGATTTTACTCTTTATCTTGATGTGGATTCTGACACAGGATTACGTCGCATCGCTAAAAATCGGCAGAATCAAATCGATCGCTTAGATTCAGAGGGATTAGAGTTCCACCAGCGTGTCCGTCATGCCTATTTGAAATTGGTAGAGGAGCATCCAGACCGCATCCATAAGATCGATGCAAGAAATAGTTTTGAAGAAGTGTTACAATTGAGTTACCACGCAATTATCAACCAATTTCCACAATATTTTGAAAGTCAGGAAGGTGAACGTAAATGAAAATCATTTTAGCAATCATTCAAGATAAAGATAGCAACCGTTTGTCCAATGAATTGATCGATGCAAACATTCGTGCGACTAAATTATCTTCTACTGGTGGTTTCCTTAAAGCGGGAAACAGCACATTTATCGTTGGTATTGAGGACGATCGTGTCGAAGAAGCATTAGAGATCATCAAAAAAACATGTGAGTCAAGAAAACAATTTGTTTCTACTCCAGTAACGTTAGATATTTCAATGGACGGTGGCGTTCCTTATCCTGTAGAAGTAGAAGTGGGCGGAGCAACAGTCTTTGTCTTACCAGTTGAAGGATTCCACCATTTCTAGGAGGAACTATGGCTCAAGAAAACATACTTGCGCAAATGCAACCTCTCGTGTATCAACAACTTCAACGAAGTTTTGAGCATGGGCGTCTCGCTCATGCTTATCTTTTTGAAGGTGAAAAAGGTACAGGAAAGCATGAGGTAGGCATTTGGTTAGCACAACATTTATATTGTACGAATATGAACAACCAACAACCTTGTGGTAGATGCAATAATTGTCAACGGATCAAAAATCAAGAACATCCGGATGTACTCGTTCTTGCACCCGATGGTCAGTCGATCAAGGTCGATCAGATCCGGCGCTTACAGACAGAGTTTAGTCGTAGTGGATATGAATCAAGGAAAAAAGTATTCTTGATCCAGGAAGCAGAAAAAATGAACGCGAGTGCGGCCAATAGTCTATTGAAATTTTTAGAAGAACCACCTGGTGATTTTCTAGCGATTTTAGAAACGGAAGCCATTGGTCGGATCTTACCTACGATCCAATCTCGTTGTCAAACCTTGCATTTCCAAGAATTGTCAAAGGATTCATTGATTCAAAAATTACAAGATCAGCAAATTTCTGCGGAAAAAGCAAAACTTTTGTCATTCTTGACAAACAGTTTAGGAAAAGCAGTTGAAATCTCAGAAGATGAATGGTTTAATGAGGCTAAGGACTTGATTTATCAATGGTTTGTCTACTTAGATAAAAGAGATACACAAGCCTTTATCTATGTCCAAAAACGATTGGTGAAAGTATTTAAAGAAAAAAAACAACAATTTACTGGTTTTTCAATTTTAATGTATTATTATCAGGAAGCTCAAAAACAGGCGATAACATCTGGGGAGTATGGTAAAGTCAAACGGCTGAATCAAACGATTGAACGTATTTTGTTAGCAGAACAAAAACTGCGTAGCAATGTGAGTTTTCAAGCCGTTGCTGAGCAATTTGTATTACAAACGATTTTTTGATTTGTCAATTTATATTTTGCGTAATCAAGGAGGCCACAAATGGTAGAAGTAGTAGGTGTCCGTTATAGAGATGCTGGTCATGTCTATTATTTTACACCCGGAGATTCAGAATATGCATACAATGATAAAGTGTTAGTCGAGTCTCAGCAAACTTTACATATCGCAACGGTTGCTATTCCCAAAAGAGATATTGATCTGGAAGATTTACCTGAAACCATCAATCCCATTTTGCATAAAGCAACAACTGCTGAGCTTAAAAAATGCAACAAAAATGAAGAAGATGCAAAAAAAGCTTTTTTGATTGCGAAAGAAAAAATTAGAGAGAGAAAACTAGAAATGAAGATCGTCCAAGTTGAATATACTTTTGATCGAAGCAAATTGACTTTTTATTTTGCGGCAGATGGACGTATTGATTTTCGTGAATTAGTGAAAGATTTGGCGGCCGTTTTTCGTACAAGGATCGAATTGAAACAAATCGGTGTTCGGGATGAGGCGAAGATGATCGGAAGTATCGGGCCTTGTGGGCGACCACTTTGCTGTTCTTCTTTCTTAGGAGATTTTGTCCCTGTTTCGATCAAAATGGCAAAAGAACAAGGATTATCACTGAACCCAACTAAAATTTCTGGCTTGTGCGGTCGCTTGATGTGCTGTCTACAGTATGAAAGTGAAGCATATGAAGCCGCAAAAAAAGAACTCCCTGACTTTGGGAAAACACTTGAAACTCCTGATGGTAAAGGGAAAGTCGTAGGATTGAACCTGCTTAGTTGCTTAGTTAGTGTGCGACTGAACGGACGGGAGAATCCTGTTGAATATGAATGGGATGAACTAAAAAATTTCATCCAAGTAGGTGAGATGAATGGATAAGAGATCATTATATGATGGGTTGAACCAATTGGAGTCAGAGTTACGAAATACATTGACTGAATTAGTAGAGATGAAACATGCACTGCATGAGATCGTTGAGAAAAATACCACCTTAGAGATGGAAAATCAACGATTACGTGAACATCTTCGTGAATTGAACCAAGTGGCGCAAGCTCCAGCTGAAAATGCCAAACAAGAACTATCAAAATCCCGAATGAATCTTGAAAAGATTTACGAAGAAGGATTTCATGTTTGTTATGATTTGTATGGTTCAAGACGTGAAAATGATGAACCTTGTGCGTTCTGTTTAGAAGTGATCTATCGTGAAAGTGGACGCTAAATCAAAGGATCTAGTGGCTTCTATCACAGTCAATGAATACCGCAAAGCATTCTTGTTTTGCGGTATTCGTCGTTGAACTACCAGGATAAATTTTTTAATTAGAGTAGCTTCCTTTACTCTGTTTGATAAGGAGAATCATATGTATAACCAAAAGAGCTTTAAAGGAAATCACGTGTTTGGCACACTTTACCTCGTTCCAACACCGATCGGAAACTTGGAGGATATGACTGTTCGCAGTGTGCGGACATTACAAGAAGCGGATTTGATCGCGAGTGAGGATACACGCAATACACAAAAGCTATTGAATCATTTCGAGATCCAAACTCCCCAAAAAAGTTTGCACGAACATAATTATAAAGAACGTATTCCTCAATTGATCGACTGGCTAAAAGAAGGAAAAACGATAGCACAAGTAAGCGATGCGGGCATGCCATCTATCAGTGATCCTGGACATGAGCTTGTTGTTGCTTGTATCAAAGAAGATATCCCAGTTGTAGCATTGCCAGGTCCTACAGCGGGTATAACCGCATTGATTGCCTCTGGGCTTGTTCCGCAACCATTTTTATTCTATGGTTTCTTACCTAGAAAGAAAAAGGAACAACAGGACATACTAGCATCTCTTGTCGCACAGAAAGCAACATTGATTTTTTACGAATCACCTTATCGCGTAGCCGCAACGTTGACTAACATGTTGGAAGTGTTCGGCAATCGTCAAGTGGTGCTTTGTCGAGAATTGACGAAGATCCATGAAGAATACCTACGCGGAGACATCGAAGAATTACTTGGTTATTTAGAAAAACAGCCGATCAAGGGAGAATGCTGTTTACTTGTTGAGGGAAGCAACGAGGAAATAGTTCCAACTGAACAGCTTCAAGGTAGCTTGAAAGAACAAGTACAACAATTGATCGATCAAGGAGAAAAACCGAATGCGGCAATCAAAACGATTGCAGTCAAAAACGGAATCAAGAAACAAGAAGTTTATCGTCAGTTCCATGAATTGGATAATTAAACGAAATAAGAAGAACAAGCTACATCAACTATTCTAGATAAATGAAGCGGAGAGACGGAAATTAGGTTTAGATTTTCGTCTCTCCGCTTATTATTGATGAATCATTTCTTAAATTATAGTTTTCGTATTTTGAAAAGAGTAGAAGGGAACAATACAGCTATTTAGTTTACTGCGATGATTCCACTCTTTTTTGATGCAGAAATTATTTCGACAGCTTGTTCGTTTGATTGCATCTAAGTGATATAAGAAGGGTTAACCGGATTAATCTACAGGATCACGATAAGGTAAAATAGAGATATTCTCGCTTTGTCCGGCTTGCCCAGCGCTACCACTTTTTCCAGCACTGCCACTTGTTCCCGGTGAGCCCGGCTTGCCATCACTTTTCTTAGACCCGCCTTTTCCAGCAGCACCGCCTTTTCCACCTTGTCCAGGGGAAACGTCATGTGTACCTGTAAGAATATATTCCACTCCTTCCTCTATATAGATAACTATATTTGCTCCGTTTCCACCGTTTCCGCCATCCGTGCAGCTCTTTGAGGCTTCGCCGTCTCCGCCACTGTCACCATTTCCACCATTCCCACCATAGCTGCCAAAAGGAGTATCTCCTGTAAGTTTTTTGATATAAAACTTACATTCAGATGAGTTGCCACCCTCTGTTCCGGGAGAGCCATCTGCACCCTCAGTCCCATTTCCACCCAATTTTTTATTAATATCGGAACCACCGTTTCCGCCGTTTGCTCCAGCTGCTCCATTCCCGCCATTCCCGCCATTTCCTCCATGTGTCCCAATGACGACAATTCCATTATTCAAGGAAGTATGCTCCAATTGAGTCATCTGTTCAGTTTGAAAGTGGACATGTGTGCACAAACGAGACTAGCGTTCTTTTCTAATGTCACCGACTTAAAAGAAAGGGAGACCGTATCGCCAGAATCAATCACAAAACTAGTGTTTTCTTTGATTGTGAGATTTTGCTCCTTGCTGCCATAATGCTGGAGAGTCATAGGGAAGATAAAGCGATTCAACATTTCCTCGTACACCTGAGCATCATTAGAATTACCATATACATAAGCTTTTAGAACAGTACATAGATTTTGACTTGTACGGTTTTCTTTTAAATTGATATCTGGTAGTACTTTGAAGCGTTCATCTTCGGTTGTTAACTCATTTTCAAATAGAAAATCTGGCGTTCCAGTCAATAGTTTGAGAGTCTGAACATCAGGACATTTGATTTGCTGACAATTTTTTTTGCACTATCAGGAGTCAAAGTAAAAATATCAGAAGTACTCACAATATGATTGGATGGTAGAGTATTATCGGGAGTAGTTCTTGTCAAATTTTTTTTTAAGAATTTAGTTCTGAACTGATTGATTTTTTAAAACTCTTTTTCTAAAACGGGGCTAACGTTATTTTTTAAGTTATTTAACATGGATACTCTCCATTAATTTTAATTAAGACTGGCCAGTCTTTTACAAACAGATAATAGCATAATATAATGATGTTTTAAAATCATAATAATTGTTATTTAATATTGAGCATGTCCAAACGAATAAGTAGACTTGCACAAATAGAGACGTGTGCCAAAGAAAAGACAGCGCGTATTCACAGGATTTAAGGAAAGATCTTTTCTTGAAAGGGAACAAAAGTTCGTGTATAATGATAGTGGGGTGAGTCTGATGGAATTACAGTTTCCTTTACATAATGATACGTCTAGAAAAATCATTCATATCGATATGGATGCTTTTTTCGCGTCCGTTGAAGAACGAGATCACCCTGAACTTCGTGGAAAACCCTTAGTGATCGCCAGACATCCCAGTGATACTGGCGGGCGTGGGGTAGTGACGACGGCTAACTATGAAGCACGTAAGTTCGGCATCCATTCAGCAATGAGTGCCCAAAAAGCCTATGAACTTTGTCCAGAAGCGATTTTCAAACCGGGAGACCACCAAAAATATAGTGAGATATCAAAAGAAGTGAGGGAGATTTTTTATCGCTATACATACTTAGTCGAACCAGTTAGTATTGATGAAGCTTATTTAGATGTCACGAATAATAAAATCAATTGTAAATCAGCGATTAAGATCGCCCGAATGATTCAACTTGATATTTGGCAAACGGTGCATCTGACTTGTTCGGCTGGTGTCAGCTATAATAAATTTTTAGCGAAACTTGCATCAGATTTTCAAAAACCTAAAGGAATGACGGTCGTCACCCCCGAAGAAGCTGTCGATTTCTTAAAAGCATTACCAATCGAAAAATTTCATGGTGTCGGCAAGAAAACTGTTCCTAAAATGCATGAATTAGGTATTTTTACAGGAGAAGATCTGTATCAATGTACTGAAATGATGTTGATCCAACAGTTTGGTAAAATGGGGTATTCGTTGTATCGAAAAGTACGAGGTATCCATGATTCGCCGGTCAATGTTACCCGAGAGCGTAAGTCAGTTGGGAAAGAGCATACGTATGGACAACCACTAAGAACAGAAGAAGAAGTTCTTGGTCAGTTACGTCAGCTGGCTGAGAAAGTGGAAGATTCTCTCCGGCGTGTTCAGAAACATGGAAAAACAGTTGTCTTGAAGGTCCGTTATACCGATTATTCTACAGTAACGAAACGAGTGACATTACCAGAATATGTCTATAAAAAAGAAGCACTGTTTTATCAAGCTAGTCTGATATGGGAAGAGATTTTAGGGATAGGGAAGGGGATTCGTTTATTAGGTATCACACTGACGAATTTAGATCCGATGACTTATGAGAATATTGTGTTACCTTTGTGGGAAACGCAAGCGATAGAACCAGAAATAGAATAAAGAATGCTCCATCTTAGACTTTGAGACAAAAGCGGAATTCACTTCTGTCTTGGTCTTTTAGATGGAGCATTTTTTATTGTGTTCAATCAAAACTGAGTATAGTTAAATCAGTTCTTGTTTTTTTATTTGCTCATATGTTTGCGTAGCATCTGTACATTTTTCCCAGATGACGACTTGTTTTTCAGCAAGCGATCGTTGCACGTCAATGATACGCTGATTGCTGCTTCCACGAAATTGTAATTTGAAATCTCTTTTTGACCATTCAAAACGGCCATCAACAAGAATATCGAGTTTCGAGAGCAGTTCTAATTTATCTTCCGAATCTTGTAATAATTCATCGAAGGTATAACCGGTCCAAGACCAGATGTCTTTGCTGTGACCAAATTCTTGCCGGATTCGATCAACTACACGTAGGCAAACATTCGTATTCAAAAAAGGTTCACCACCTAAGAGTGTCAATCCTTGGACGTAATCGTTACGTAGATCAGCCATGATCTGTTCTTCCAGTTCTGGAGTGAATGGTTTGCCGTAACGGAAATTCTGAGCGGCTTTGTTAAAACAACCTTCACAGGCAAATAAACAGCCACTTACATATAAGCTATTACGAACACCTTCGCCATCCACAAAGTTGAACGGTTTATAATCGGCGATATAGTCATGACTATAATCTTGAGCCAGCCATTCTTTAGGTTTAGGATTTCTCATAGCAAAACTTCTTTCATTATAAAATGGTATCCGTTATAAAAAATTCTTGACGGTCGTAGGAGACATAAGAAAATAGCCAGAGGAAGGGATGCTATCTCTCGTATGACTTGGAGTTGAACGACTTTCTCACAATCTCATTTACGGTGTTCGAAAAGCTGACCTTCAACACTAAGCTGAAAAATCAAAAAATATGAGAAGCTATTTTCTGATTTCCCATCTTACTGCTCAGGTCAGGACGCTTTTCTCACAACCTTATCTACGGTGTTCAAGAAGCAACACTTCGGTAATAAGTCAAAAAAATCTAAAATGAAAGAACTATTTTTGATTTTTCTGTCTTATTACTCAGTGCTAAACGCTTCTTTCACAACCTTACTTCATATGTTTCACGCGTGATGAGATTTCTTTGTGTCTGCCGTGGACCATTGGGCGGGCTTGTGGGTTTCCTAGATAGCCGCATGTTCGTTTGACTACGTCACATGATTTTGGATCGTGATTGCCGCATTCTGGGCATTCAAAGCCACGTTCAGTTGGTTGGAAATCTCCTTCAAAACCACATTGGTAGCAATGATCGATCGGTGTATTGGTTCCTAAATATCCTACTTTGTCATAGGCAAAGTCCCAAACAGCTTCTAATGCTTTAGGGTTTTGTTGCAACACTGGGTATTCACAGTAATGGATAAAGCCACCAGAACAGTATTTTGGATAGTCTTTTTCAAATTCAAGCTTTTCAAATGGCGTTGGATTTTTACGCACATCATAGTGGAAACTGTTAGTGTAATATTCCTTATCTGTGATATTTTCAACGATACCGAATTTCTCTGTATCTAAACGGCAAAAACGATCCGTCAAGCTTTCACTTGGTGTGGAATATACGCTGAAGTGATAGCCATATTCATTTCCCCAAGCGTCTGCATTGGCTTTTAGTTTTTTCACGATATCTAGAGTGAAGTCTTTGGCTTCAGCATTATTTTCCCATTCACCGCCAAAGAAAGAAGCAGCGACTTCATAAAGTCCGATGTAGCCTAATGAAACAGTTGCTCGACGATTTTTAAATAATTCATCTACGGCATCTGTACGAGATAGTCGTTTACCGAATGCACCATACATGTAAAGGATCGGTGCATTTGCTGGAATCGCTTCTTTACAACGTTCGACACGATAAACTAAGGCATCTTTCATGATCGACAAGCGATCTGAAAGTAATTGCCAGAATTTTTCTTGGTCACCGTCTGCTTCTAAGGCGATCCGCGGCAAGTTCAACGTAACCACACCTAGATTCATTCTTCCGACATTCACTTCTTCACCGTTCTCGTCTTTCCAACCTTGTAAGAAGGAGCGACAGCCCATTGGTACTTTGAAGCTTCCTGTCAATTCAACGATCTTGTCATAATTTAGAATATCTGGGTACATTCTTTTTGTGGCACATTCTAAGGCTAATTGTTTGATGTCATAGTTTGGATCAGTTGGTTTAAGATTGATTCCGTCTTTTAGTGTAAATATCAATTTTGGGAAGATCGCTGTCCGTTTCTCACTGCCTAATCCATTGATTCGGATTTGTAAAATCGCTTTTTGGATTTCTCGTTCAAACCAATTTTTACCTAGACCGAAGCCGAGTGAAGTAAAAGGCGTTTGTCCGTTGGAAGTGAAAAGTGTATTGATCTCATATTCCAAACTTTGCATGGCATCAAAAATATCTTTTTTGGTTTTTGCTTTTGCATAGGCTTCTTGCCGTTCGGGTGTGTCGATCCATTCTTTGGCAACAATTAAATGTTTTTTGTAATTTAATTGTGCAAAAGGAGCAAGCAATTCATCTGTGCGATCGGCAGAACATCCGCCATATTGGCTAGATGCAACATTGGCAATGATCTGTGAAATCTGTGCCGTTGCTGTTTGGATCGATTTTGGTGATTCGACTTCTGCATTTCCAATTTTAAACCCGTTGTTCAACATACCTTTGAAGTCGATCAAACAGCAATTTGTCATTGGTGTATACGGATGGTAATCGAGATCATGATAATGGATATCGCCTTTTTGATGGGCGTTGGCAATATGCGGTGGAAGTAATTTCAATCCGATCGATTTCCCAACGATGCCAGCAGTCAAGTCACGCTGCGTATTGAATACATTACTATCTTTGTTCGCATTTTCATTGACAACACTTTGGTCTTTATTGATCAGTTTCTCGATCGAAAAGTTGATGTCAGTTGCTTTACTACGAGCAAAATCACGTTTTGTTCGATAATGGATATATTCTTCTGCTAAGGCATATTCGTTTTTTTCTAACAAGATATGTTCAACGATGTTTTGGATCTCATAGATTTTTACGTTATTTGCGAAGCGATCTTTGATTTCTTTGATCACAAGTTCTGCGATTGATTGGATCTTTTCGTACGTAATAGGAGATAAGGAACCGTGAATTTTCTTTTCTGCTTTGATCAGTGCGGCATTTATTTTCTGTTCATCAAATGGTACCTCGCGTCCATCGCGTTTGATGACAGTCATTTTTTTGGTTTCAGGCTGTTTTTCTAGCACAGCCATTTCTTGATCTGTTCGTTTCATTTTCTTCAGCTCCTACAAAAAATAGTTCTTGTCTATCATAAAACAAATTGAAGAAAGGAGCAACTAATTATCTGCTACATATAGTGTTTTATCGCTGTATAATTGAATGAGTATACTATATATGGTGTATATTATCTTGTGAAAAAAAGTGAAAACGTGCAGTATCAGCTTTTGAAAAATACGAATTATTTTTTTTTGAATAAAAAAATTGAATAAAAAAATTTCCAGGATAATTTTCGTGAGTGATCAGGTGACAAAATCAAAAGGGAAAAAAAGGAAAGGATGTGCTACTATTCAATTAAGGATAAAGGTGGAGGACTAGCATGAGTAAAATAATCGAAGTAAAACATTTAAGTAAAAGTTATGGAAGTAGTAAATCACCGGTCAAAGTATTAGACAATGTTTCTTTTTCAGTTGAAGAAGGAGAGTTTATTGGGATCATGGGGCCGAGTGGAGCGGGAAAGACTACTCTGATGAATATCTTATCAACGATCAATCTACCGACGATGGGTAGTGTGATGATCCAAGGAAATGAAATCACAAAAATGAAAAAACATGAATTGAGTGATTTCAGACGAAAAAAAATTGGCTTTATCTTTCAAACGTTCAATCTTATTGATACATTGAATGGTAAAGATAATATTTTACTTCCTTTGGCTGTTGAAAATATGGCGAAAGATGAAATGGACCGAAGAGTTTTACATGTTGCCCAGCTTTTGGGGATCGAAGAATTACTAAAACGTTATCCTGATGAAATGTCAGTTGGACAAAGACAACGCATTGCGGCAGCTAGAGCTTTAGTAGTAGAACCAGAGGTGATTTTCGCAGACGAACCAACCGGATCATTGGATTCAAAATCAGCAACAGAATTGTTGAATTATTTAAAAACAGTGAACGAAGTTGAAAAATCAACGATCTTATTAGTGACACATGATCCTTATACAGCTAGTTATTGCAACCGTATTTTATTTATCAAAGATGGAGTGATTTTTTCAGAAGTGATCCGCCGTGGGACGAGAAAAGAATTCTTTGAAAAAGTCATCGATATGCAGGCGACGATTGGAGGAGGCGGTAAAATCAATGCTTTATAAATTAGCCGCAAAAAGTTTTTTAAAACAATCAAGGGGCTACCTTGTCTATTTCTTCAGTTTGACCTTATCGACGATGATCTATTACTCATTTAGCGCGATGACCTATGACCAATCACTGATTCGAAGGGCAAGTCAAGATGTTTCGATAGATAATATTTTAAAGCTTGGTAGTTGGATCATTACTGTTGTCTTACTCTTTTTCGTACTCAGTGCTAATCGCTTTTTTCTCAATCGGAGACAAAAAGAGATTGGGATCTATCAATTATTCGGAATCAGCAAATTCCAGATTTCATCAATCTATGTGTTGGAAACGATGACCATTGGTTTTTTTGCTTGTATGTTAGGGATTTTATTGGGAAGTATTTTCTCAAAATTGTTTCAAATGATTTTAGTACGAATGATGAAGATGGACATTACTAGTCGTTTTTTTATTTCTATCCCGTCCATTTTTGAAACCGTTGTGGTATTTTTTGTTATTCTTTCGGCAGTTTCTCTTTATTCACTATGGAAGATTTGGAGTTATCCCATGAATCGTAGTTTTGGGGAAAGAGAACAAGTGGAAAGTTCAATGTTGCGTATTCGCACAAGGCATCGTTTATTGGGCGTGATCGGAGTATTGATGATTTCTAGCAGCTATTTCGCTGCATTGAACTTCAGAGAAACAATTAGCCAGCTATTTGAAAAAAAAGTCAATCTAGGATTGATGATTGCTTTTCCCTTTTCAATATTGTTTGTCTGCATATTAGGGACCTACCTGTTCTTTCGTTATTCTTTTCGATTACTGCTCCATTTGTTGAGTGAATCGAGATTTAAGTACCGGGGAACCAATTTTTTGTTGATTGGGAATACACAAATCCATCTGTTAAAAGGCTGGCGAATGAATTCGTTGATCACATTAGTTATTGGCCTATCTTTGGCAATGATCGGCGGAATGATTGGAATCTCGACGCTCATTGCTCATCGTGAGGAAATTGATGCGCCTGTTTCTTATCAATTAGATACTCAAACGGCAGATAAACTGCGACCGATCTTAACAGAAGAGAATCAGAAAATCAGCGACGAATTAGTCTTTCATTACAAAGTAGTAGGGAGCTATTATAACCTGAGTATCGGTTCGGTATCTGGTGGCAATGAAATCAAGCCAGTCAATTTGATTTCAGAAAAAGAATACCGCGCCTTTCGCAAAATCAAACCTAGTCTGCCAAACATCAAACTTACAGAGAAAGACCATGCAATTATGTTAGATTCAGTAGAAACGATGTTTCGTAATTTTTCCAGTTATGGGAAAAAGATCTATCTGCCGGATAAACAAGAACTTTTGATCCAACAGGTTCTTCCTGGATTTTTAGGAGATGAGGGCATGACCTATTATGGACCGACATTGGTCGTTGCTCAAGAAGTCTTTGACCGTGTCACTGGATTAGAATATCAGATCATCAATTGGAATGTGACTGGCGGTAATCAAGAAAAAATGACCGAACGATTAAATAAAGAAGTAGCTACTAATTGGACACACACGATTTATTATAGTTATGAGATTACTGACCAAGGAATAGTTGGGACGATCCATACAGATGCTTCTAAAGAAGAGGAAAACGAATATTCAGAAAATAAATTGACAGGACAAACATCACGTTTGAATTATAATGCGCGCTATCCTAGGTTGCGTGCCATCGACCGCCAAATTGGGATCAATATCTTTGTTGCCCTTTTTGTTGGAATGATCGTGATCATCGCAACCGGTAGTATCTTGATGGTGCGACAATTATCCGAAGCTGAAATTGAACGAACCAATTATCAATTGCTAACAAAATTAGGGATTGCTCAACGCAAAACAAATCGGATGATCTATAAACAAAATGCGTTGATGTTTTTTCCACCAATGATTTTGGGCATCACTCATGCAGTATTTGCCATCAATGTGTTTTCTCAATATGTAGAAGGGGCAGACTATTGGTTGGCATACTTTGTCTGTGGCTTATTGATCGTCATTTACCTACTCTTTTACTTTATGACTAGTCGTTTATATTGTCGGATCATTGAGGAATAAGAAAAATAGAGCAAAAAGGGGATCTTATTCTAGCTGAACGAAGGACAGAATCGAGTTGTACGAATTTATTTTCGTACGGCTCTTTTTTTGTTCTCTTTAGTTAGTGACAAAACTGTTAGCTGTAAAGCGCATTCTGTTAGTAAAACAAATGTTTTTTTGTGGATAGAATGAGTAGAATTTGACTAAGGATCTAAATAGGAGGAAAAAGAGATGAAACAATGGTGGCAGCAACCACAGGTTCGATATTGGCGAACTTTTATGCTTCGAACCCTTGTTTATTCGACGATACTATTATTACTCATTTATTTGTATCATTACAAAAATATTCAAGGTGGAACATTTATATATAACGAATTCTAGGAGGGAAACGATGAAGAAAAAAGGAATCGTGGCTGCGATCGATTTTTGGGGAATAGCAGACCCAGATAGAATCGCATATCAGACAGCAGAGGAGCAACACACATATCAAGAACTGAAGCACTCCTCAGATGCATTAGGCTATTACTTAGAGAAGCGTTTGACTACGAAGGGGCCAATCGTCGTGTTCGGCAATCTAGAGTTTGAGATGGTGGTATCATTCTTGGGCGCAGTGAAAGCAGGACATGCGTATCTACCGATTGATGCCCAAACACCGAAGGAGCGGATCGAAGCGATTTTACGTGTCGCACAACCTAGTATGATCATTAGTTTAAGTGACTGGGAGATTGGGACAGATATACCAATCATCCAAAAAGATTGTTTACGCTCGATCATCGCCTCGATAGTTGGTTATCCATTTGAGCATGTAGTGAAAGGTGATGAAAATTTTTATCTTATTTTTACTTCGGGCACCACAGGAGAACCCAAAGGTGTGCAAATCAGTCATGATAACTTGGTGAGCTTTGTCGATTGGGTCTTGCGCGACTTTCCAATCAAAGAGGGACAAGCTTTTTTAGCACAAGCACCTTTTTCTTTTGATTTATCTGTGTTCACTTTGTATCCAGCATTAGTTTCTGGTGGGATCATCAAGCCTTTATTCAAGGAAAACGTCCAAGATTTTCAAAAATTATTTGCTATTTTACCACAATTAAAACTGGACATCTGGGTATCGACTCCTTCGTTTGTCGATATTTGCTTGATGGACGCATCTTTTGACGAGGGGCATTTACCAGAGCTGGCTACGTTCATTTTCTGTGGCGAGGAATTGACGAAGAAAACGGCGCAAGCGTTACTCGAACGGTTTCCTTCAGCCAAAATTTTCAACACGTATGGGCCGACAGAAGCGACAGTAGCCATCTCTAGTATATTGATCACAAGAGAAGTATTAGCTACGTATGAACGATTACCAATTGGCTATGTCAAGTCCGATACGACCGTATCTATTTTGAAAAATGGCGCAAGTGATCGTGGCGAGATTTTGATTACTGGTCCTAGCGTGTCAAAAGGCTATTTGAACAATCCTGAAAAAACGAAGGAAGTGTTCTTTCAAGTAACTGGGCATCAAAACTATCGAACAGGAGATGCAGGATATTTAGCAGAGGACGGATTGCTTTTTATTGAGGGAAGAATCGATCAACAGGTGAAATTACATGGCTACCGCATTGAATTAGGTGATATTGAACATGCGTTGCTTAAAGATGAACGAATCAATCAAGCAATCGTTGTTCCCAAATATCAAGGGTCGAAAGTCCAACAATTAGTGGCGTTTGTTGTACTGAACCAAGCGATTCCGGATACTAATTATCAGTTGATACGTTCGATCAAACAAAGGTTGACCGATTTTCTAATGGACTATATGATCCCACAAAAAGTGGCGTTTATTGACCAATTGCCACAAACGAACAATGGGAAAATTGATCGAAAAGCATTGACAGCTGAGGTGAATAGGTGATGAGTCTCCCACATATGATTCCTTATGCGGAGCCGTATTATTTTCTATTACTGAGTTTTGCGTTAGCGCCAATCATTTTTTCTCTACTATTTTTCCAGAAACGTTTAGGAACTTATCAAGTTCTTGTAACTTTCTTTTTCTTGTTCATCAGCTTTGGAGGAACGTATTGGCAACAAGGACTTGCTTTGATTAGCTATGTGGTCTGGCAAAGTATACTTGTTTGGTGTTATTTCACTTATCGAAAAAAAAGAAATCAGAGTGTATGGTTTTATCTAGCGGTAGTTCTAGCAATTCTACCTTTAGCAATTACGAAAGTCACACCATTTCTAACATCTGGTAAGGGATCACTGCTTAGTTTTCTGGGTATTTCCTATTTAACATTCAAATCGGTACAAATGATCATGGAAATGAGAGACGGTATGATCAAAACCTATCATCCTTACCGTTATATTCAGTTCTTGTTGTTTTTTCCAACCATTTCTTCAGGACCAATCGATCGTTATCGAAGATTTGAAAAAGATCAGCTCCAACCACCAACAAAGGAACAATATCTGGAAATGTTGGAAAAAGGGGTCCATCATTTGTTTATGGGTTTTTTATACAAATTCATCATCGGTCATTATCTCGGACAGGTACTGTTACCCATCGTATCAAAAGGTGCCTTGGCTCATGGCGGAATCTCATGGTGGCTATTGGGTTACATGTATGTCTATAGTTTGTATCTCTTTTTCGATTTTGCTGGCTATAGTTTGTTTGCAGTTGGTACGAGTTATTTGATGGGCTATGATACCCCGATCAATTTCAACAAACCATTTTTAGCTTGGAACATCAAAGAGTTCTGGAATCGTTGGCATATGTCTTTGTCCTTCTGGTTCAGAGATTACGTGTATATGCGGTTGATGTTCTTCTTGATGAAGAAAAAATGGTTCAAGAGTAAGATCGTGACTTCAAATATCGGATACTTTGCATTGTTTCTATTGATGGGTGTCTGGCACGGTTTGACATGGTACTACATTTTGTATGGTATCTATCATGCAACGCTGATTTGTGTGACAGATTCATGGATTCGCTATAAGAAAAAACGGAAGAAAAAACTTCCTTCCAATCGCTTGACCCACGCATTTTCTGTTTTCATGACGTTTCAAGCAGTATGTGCTAGCTTATTGATTTTTTCAGGATTTTTAGATCAACTATTTTTTAAATAAATGACGAGTTTAAAGGAGAGAATAGATATGGAAGAACAAGTTTTAACGATTTTAGCAGAGATTACAGGTACAGATGAAGTGAAAGAAAATAAAGAAATCGATTTGTTTGGTGAAGGTTTATTGGATTCACTAGGATCTGTTCAATTATTAGTTGAGCTGGATGGACAGCTTGATGTACAAGTTCCTGTATCAGAATTTGATCGGGAAGAATGGGCAACACCAAACAAAATCATTGATCAAGTCAACGAATTGAAGGGATAATGATGAAGAAAAAGCTGTTTGCGATTTTTGGTCCAGTGATACTTGCGTTTATACTGATTGCGATTTTTTTCACTTCATCCTATCGCGTGAATGTAGCTGACCCAGAAATCATTCATAGAGCAGCCAGTTCGATGTCAGACAACGTCTTACGAGGGGATGTAATCAAAAATACAGCTTTTGCTGAAAAAAAGTATGTGCCTTTTCTTGGTTCGAGTGAATTGAGTAGGATCAGTCCCTTTCATCCTTCTGTTTTAGCCCAGAAATATCAACGGAGCTACGAACCATTTTTATTAGGTGCCCCTGGGACTCAATCGCTGAGCCAGTTCATGATGATGCGCTCAGCTAGTAAGGATCTCAGAAATAAAAAAGTAGTGGTCATCGTGTCTCCTCAGTGGTTCGTAAAAGACGGGGTGAAGGAAGACTATTTCAGTACCCACTATTCAGAGTTACAGACATTGGATTGGCTGTTTTCAATAAAAAAAGTGACTGCTTCAGATCGCTATTTCGCGCGACGTTTATTAAGTTTTTCAATCGTTTCGAAAGATGAAGACATCACGCGGATTTTAAGTACAGTACAAAAAGGAATCAAACCCAATGATAAAGAATTAGCAGGCTTGGAAGATAAATGGAACATCTTGAAGCGTGAGGATGAATTATTTAGTGGGATTGGTTTGACGGATAAACAAAAACAGATCGATCAAGCGACTAAACCATTACCGACTAGCTATGAAAAAGAACAACTAAATAAGCTCGCTACGCAGATTGGTGCTAGTAAAACTAAGAATAATCCTTTTGCTCTAAAAGATGATTTCTACAATACCCGAATCAAACACCATTTAGCTGAGTTGAAAGACTCACAGAAAGACTGGGATTATCGTTTTTCAAAGGAATATTCTGATTTTCAATTATTATTGCAGCAACTAGCAAATGAACATACTGAAGCATTATTCATTCTTCCGCCAGTGAATGAAAAGTGGAGTGATTATACCGGTTTGTCTCAAGAAATGTTGCAAGGATTTGCTAAAAAAATCAGGTATCAATTAAAGAAACAAGGATTTCAACACATCGCAGATTTAACCAAAATGGCTAATGTTCCCTACTTTATGGAAGATACGATCCATCTTGGGTGGCAAGGCTGGTTGACTGCAGATCAGTATATCCAACCTTTCCTAGAAGAGAAGCAACCGATGTCTCATTATCAAATGGATGATTCTTTCTATAGTAAGGATTGGCAATTGCAAACCCCAGATACACTACCAGAAAAATAAACGATACATTGGAACCAAAATAAAAGACGAATGAAGAAATTCGAGGAATGACCTGTAACGTCCCAATAGAGGGGATGTTATGGGTTGTTTTTTAGATGTTAGCAGATTCAAAAGAAGACTGGTGTTATAATATGACTGCATAAATCAAACAAATATGCTGCCCAAAAATCAGTGAACAATGATATAATTCTACTATTAAGTATGGAAAAGAGGGAAAGCGTTTGAATAAAAATGAAGAACAATTATTGATTGATTTAACAACTGCGCGTGGCGTACCAGGAAATGAAGAAGAGGTACGAAAAGTCTATAAAAAATATGCAGAGCAGTTCACAGATGATATTTTTTACGATGGTCTAGGTAGTATCATCGCAAAACATGATTCTGGCAAGGGCCCTAAAGTATTTATCTCCGGACATATGGATGAAGTTGGTTTTATGGTTACAAAGATCACAGATAAAGGATTTATTGAATTTCAAACACTTGGTGGTTGGTGGGGCCAAGTCATGTTGGCACAACAAGTAGAAATCAAGACCCAAGAGGGAAAAATCATCCATGGCGTGATTGGTTCAAAACCACCACATGTCTTGACTGCTGAAGTTCGTAACAAACCTTATGATATCAAAGATATGTTTATTGACATCGGGGCGACAAGCAAAGAAGAAGCGACGGAATGGGGCATTCGTCCTGGTGATATGGTCACTCCTTATATTGAATATCGTCGAATGAATGATGGAAAATTCTTGTTAGCAAAAGCATGGGACAATCGTATTGGGACAGCTGTTTCTTTACGTGTACTTGAAAATCTAGCAAAAGAAGGACATCCGAATGTCTTATTTGCTGGAAGTGATGTACAAGAAGAAGTTGGTTTAAGAGGTGCGCGCACAAGTACTCATTTGGTCGACCCTGACATTGCGATTGCTTTAGATACAGGTACTGCTGGAGATACACCAGGGATGACACCGAAAGAGGCAGATTCAGTTTTAGGTAAAGGACCACAAATCTTGATTTTCGATGCTTCGATGATCCCACATAAAAAATTATTGAATTTTGTGATCCAAGTGGCAGAAGAAATGGCTATTCCATTCCAATATACTGTCATCACCGGTGGGGGAACAGATGCGGGCCAAATGCATGTGTCACGTAATGGTGTGCCATCTATTGCAATCACGGTACCCGTTCGTTATCTGCATTCACATACATCGATCATCCATGAAGAAGATTACTTCAATACAGTGAAGTTAGTTACTGAAGTAGTCAAACGTTTGGATAGTGAAAAAGTAGCAGAAATCAGGAGTTATGAGTAATGAAGAATGTTTCTGAATATCGAAAAAAAGCCCGAGCATCTTTAGAAGGACAGTGGGGGATCAATGCTTGGATCATTTTCCTTTCAGTCTTTATTGGGTTGATCATCCAGCAGCTTTTTGTAGGTATCTTCCCAACAGATAGCACACAGGCAAACATACTCAATTTTTTGCTCCAACACGTATTGATCTTTGCGTTTACTTATGGGGTCTATTATATCTCATTAGTTGTGGTCAGAGGTGGGCGAGCAAAATCCAATCTGTTATTTGCTGTTTTTCAAAAAGAATATTTTGTACCGATTCTGCTTATCAATCTTTTAAATACCGTATTTAATTGGTTAATCAACGGGATTATACTTTTGCCTAGTTTTTTGATTGGCGGATTCAATACGTATATCAATCTACTTTTTAATGGAAATGCATCACCGCAAGGGATGATAAATGATTTTACGATTGATCTGAGTTTTGCAGTCTTTACAACTTTACTATTCTTCGTGTCGCTATTTGTGATGACGATCGTTGCAGGATTATTCCAATTTGCTGCTTGGACAAAGTTTGACTATCCGAAACTGACAGTTATCCAAAGTTTGAAATATGCCTGGTTTTTATTGAAAGATCGTATTGGGACCTATCTTCTTCTACAACTTTCATTTATTGGTTGGTATATTCTCGGATTTATTGCGCTGTTCTTTGGTCTACTTTGGGTAATTGCTTATGTCAATGTGTCGATTGCACAATTTTACGAACAAGCTCGTATTGAAAAAGGCAGCCCAATGGAATACTTTCACTTCGAATAAGCAGTTTTTCTTATGAAAATAAGAAATTGTGGTAGCATAAGTTTTTGAGGGGGAATCAGTCATGAAATTAACCGTTTTAGGTTGCTTAGGTGCATATCCTTATAAAAAACAAGGAACGACGAGTTATCTGTTGCAAGCTGATCAATTTAATTTGTTGATTGATGCAGGGAGCGCAACGCTTGTGAAATTGGAAGACCATCTTGATCCGCTTGCTTTAGATGCTGTGATCATCAGCCATTATCATCATGACCATATCGCAGATCTAGGTGTTTTGCAATATGAATGGCAATTGCATCCAAACAGAGATCAGGAAAAGCTATTACCAATCTATGGACATACGAAAGATGCCAGTCATTTTGAACAATTGACGATGCCAGGAGTGTCCCAAGGAGTGTCATATGATCCAACCCAAGAACTTGAAGTCGGACCATTTTCGATCACGTTCTTGGAAACGATTCATCCAGTGGTTTGTTATGCCATGCGTATTGTCGAAAGAGCCACCGGAAAAGTACTTGTTTTTACAGGAGATTCTGGCTATTTAGAGAGTTTTATTCCCTTCGCTAAAGAGGCGGATCTCTTTTTGGCAGACACGTATCTTTTTGCAGGAAATGAGCGACACAAAGCGCATTTCACTTCAAAAGAATCCGGAGAGATCGCAAAAGCGGCAAAAGTCAAAAAACTGGTTTTGACACACTTGCCACAATTCGGTGACCTAACACAATTAGAGAATGAAGCAAAAGAAGCGGCTGGAGAAGAAATCGAAGTTGCTTTAGCTGAAGTCGATAAAGTGTTTGATATATAGGAGGACGAGCAGAATGATTTTTGTACCAAATGAAAACCATGATCCAAGAGTAAATTTAGCAATCGAGACCTTTTTACTGCAAGAGATGCCATTAGAAGAACCAATCTTGCTTTTTTACATCAATGAACCGTCAATCATTATTGGTCGAAATCAAAACACGATCGAAGAAATCAATCGTGAATATGTTGAAGAACATGGCATCCATGTGGTACGTCGTTTAAGCGGTGGTGGAGCAGTATATCATGATTTTGGTAACTTGAATTTCAGTTTCATCATGCCAGATGATGGGGATTCGTTCCGTGACTTTGCGAAGGTGACTAAACCAATCATCCAAGCGTTACACGAATTAGGTATTTCAGGTGCCGAATTAAAAGGACGTAATGACCTGGTAATCGATGGCTTGAAGTTTTCAGGGAATGCTATGTATGCTACAAATGGTCGAATGTTTGCACATGGAACGATCATGTTCGATTCAGACATTGATGAGGTAGTCAATGCGCTGAAAGTGAAAAAAGAAAAAATCGAATCCAAAGGAATCAAATCGATTCGTTCACGAGTTACAAATATCAAACCATTCTTACCTGAGGAAAAACAAGGGATGACAACCGAAGAATTTCGTGAAGACATTCTTTTGAAAATTTTCGGCGTATCTTCAGTAGAAGACGTAAAGACCTATGAATTGACAGAAAAAGATTGGGAAAAAATCAATCAAATTTCTGAGCAGTATTATCGAAATTGGGATTGGAATTATGGAAAATCACCAGATTTCAACTTTTCACGCCAAAAACGCTTTTCGATTGGGTCGATCGAGGTACATCTGAATGTCTCAGAAGGGATAATCGAGGATGTAAAAATCTTCGGCGATTTCTTTGGTCTAGGAGATATCAAAGATGTTGAACAAGTGTTGACAGGTATAAAGTATGACAAAGCTACTTTACAAGAAGCAGTGGAAACGATCGATATCAAGAAGTATTTTGGTGCAATCGAAGCACAAGATTTATTGGAGTTATTGTACTAAATAAGGTTGTGACAGAAGCGTCTTGACCTAGGAAGTAAGATAGAAAATTGAAAAATAGTTTTTCGTATTTTACAATTTTTTAGTTTAATGTTGAATGTCCGCTTCTGGAACATCATTTATTCGGTTGTAGGGTGATAAGCTGACGAATAGCCAATATCCCAGACCCGACAATCTGAAATAGATTATAAGACCTTCAAAAACAGCCTGTTGACTGCTTTTGAAGGTCTTTTTTAATTAGAGGATATATTGATTTTTAGGCGATCGACCCACTTATCTTTTTCTTGGACCAAGGTGCTGCTGTATTTGTCGAGCGTGGTCTGAATCATCATCAAGTCATACTGTTCTTGTCGTATCAATTCTTCTGTCACATGTTTGGAAAAAATATTTTTCTCATAGTGTGTACTGTGCTCACAGTGGATCTGGATGTGAGAATTGATTTCTTGGATCGATAAATAGATTTCTCGATGCAAAGGATTTTCAATGGCTTGTGTTTCGCGAAACGAATGCTCTAAAATATGGATGAGTAATTGTGTGAAATCTTCATCATGGATCGGTAAAGAAGCTGGGATGTGGGTGTGAAAATCAACCTTGATATTCTTTTTAGCAGCGACTTCTTGATATCTAGCCAAAATCAAATTTGTTAGTTGGTGACCTGTCGGAAAAAGAGACAAATCCAATCGTCTTGTTTCGTCTACGATCCGTTTTAAGTAAGTTTTCACTTCGGCTTGTTCATTTGTATCAATCAATTGACTCAATTCTTCCATTTGTACAACAAAGTCATTTTTTGCTTGATCGATTTGTTGGATCTGTGCTTGGATTTTTGCATAATGTGTTTCGATCAGATCTGTTTTAGTTTGTAAGAAAAGACGTTCTTTATGGTAACTATCGATTTTCATGATATTCTCCATGATATTGTATCCGACAATAACAATCAGGAGAATCGCAAATAAGAGCGTGGACCAGTTGATGATCGAATGCCCAATCCCTAAGGCAGTTTGAATATAAAACATACAATGAAAGATAGAGATCAAAACGATCCAAGGACTACATACAGTGAAAAAACGATTTTGTTTATATGCTTCACCGATACTTGCTATAGAAGTAACTAGAGTGCTTACAACACTAACAACACTAACAACACTAGCGAAGGGCATCAATTCAGGTAATTCAAAATCTGAAAATAATGCATAAAGCAAGATGTTGGCAAAAACAAATGTTTGGAAATAGCAGAAATAACCATACCATTTCTGATAGTTTGTCATTTTGGACTGATAGTAAAAAATAATCAGTATAGAAGTCAAGATTGCAAATAAGTGTGAAAAAATCGAATGTACGATTGGTTCAAAAAGAACACCACTCAAGATATCTTCCGAAATCGATTCAAATCCAAGCACGAAAGAAAATAGGCTCAAAATCAATAATGAACGATCTAATCTATTATGCCTGTAGAGAATATAGCTAGTCCAGATCAACAATCCGATGGCGATAACGAAAGCCAAGATCATCGCGATGACTTGTGGGATCGATTGTGAAAAAATGAAGCTGATCATTGGACTGGTGGTCCCCAAATAAACTTTGGGTGTTAGACCAGCATAATTTTGATAAGGCGAGGAAACAACGATTTTCAACGTCTTGCCTACATAGGGTTCTGGTAGATCGATGATCGATAAAGACAATCCAGGATTGTTTCGTGCGCTTTCTTTGGAGCGACTGTAGAGTAGCGCGTCATCTAATGAGACACTTAACCATTGATGATTGCCTTTGATCAAGAGATTGGCATCCGCCAATTCTTTATGTAGAGTAGTTTCCATTATAAATGGTTCATTCTTGTCGATGGACGGCATGTAGTCGATATGGTTACTGTCGAACTGAAAATAAGGATCGTGCTCGGAATAATAGACCCATGAATCATCAATCTGAGACATTTGTTTATTGTCGATTGGCGTGAAGAGGTAATGAAAAAATAAGCGATACTTATTATAAATAACGATGCAAATATAATAAGTACGCTCCATTTGATTTTCATAGAGAATGGTATAATTTTATTACGTCCGTTATTAAAAATAACCATAGACAAATCTCCTTTAATAAATTATCTAATTCCAGAGTAAACTTTTTTCATTTAACAGTCAATTTTTAGCTATTTTTATCGTTTTTTTTGTTTGCTTGTTTATTTTTTTATAGAGAATCTTCAAACTGAGTATTAATATTGTCAAAAAAATTTCGTTATTATATTATAGATTTAATAAAATGTTTCTTAAGGAGGTTCAATGTGCCTATCTATAAAAAAATAACTTTTTTCAGTTCGATTTCGTTAGTGGTTCTTCTAGCGATCATTTTGTGTGTCGTGCTGCTCCCTCGAGTATTTGGGCTGACACCGCATATCATTGATGACCAAGCGATGGCATCGTCTTATGCAGAAGGAAGTCTGATCTATGTACAGAAAAGAAAGACAGATACGATTTTAGTTGGAGATGTGATCACCTACTATGAAAATTCAGGTAAACATATCGTGACAAGAAGGGTCGTTGCTATTGAAGATCAACACCAGTATTTTTACACGAAAGCTGATGGAAAAACGCAAATCGAAGTTGAAGCAGTACGAGATCGTAATATTATTGGCACGCCTATATTCAAGATCCCGTACATAGGGTTATTGTTCTCACGGCATGCGTTCAATTGGATGAAATGGGTATTCCTAGGAATCGCTGTGTGCTTGTCCTCCATTACAGCTTGGCATACCTACCTTGAACTGAAACAACGTCGAGAGAAAGAAACTGATTTTTTTTCTGACATGTAATAATCATATTTTTATTTACCAGCTTCTCCCTCTTGTCGAAAGATAGGTTTCTTCGTATAATGTTTGGAAGAGGAGGGGAAGTATGCGTAATGAAATGATGCATCGTCCCGTTGTAAAAGAAGAGTTATTGGATTTTATGCGGACAAAACAAAAACAGTTAACTGGAGAATTGGGGAAAGTTGAAGAGGAAGCACATGCGGCGGAAGTGCCGATCATTCCTCATGAGACGGTCGTCTTTTTGCAGTTTTTATTAGGACAGATCAAACCAAAAGAAGTACTTGAAATTGGAGCTGCGATTGGTTTTTCCTCTAGTCTGATGGCACAAGTCATTGGAAAAGAAGGTCATGTGACGACGATCGATCGCTTTGACGTGATGATCAGAAAAGCGAAAGCAACGTATGAGCGTTTAGAGATGACGGATCGAGTGACATTATTAGAAGGCCAAGCGGCTGATATTTTGCCAACATTGACAGGTCCGTATGACTTTATATTTATGGATAGTGCAAAATCAAAATATATCGAATTCTTGCCTGAATGCCTTCGTGTATTGAAAAAAGGCGGCGTCTTGATGGTTGATGATATTTTTCAAGGAGGGACGATTCTTCTGTCAGATGAAGAGATCCCAAGAGGAAAACGAGCGATCCATCGTAAATTGAATGAATTTCTACGCGTGGTTATGGAACATCCGGATTTGACCTCTACGTTGTTACCTTTGGGTGATGGTGTGATTTTGATCACGAAAGAGGCAGAAACAATCGACTTATAATTGCCAGATTTTTTAGTAAAGATTCAAAAGAATGCTAGCTAAGCTAAGCGAGTAGCTAAGTCAATTTCATTGATAGCAAGGCAGAAGTTGAAAGTAGGGAATCTATCCAATCAAGTTCTGCCTTACTATGTTGGACGAAACAGACTTTCATGTTCCATGATAAAATGACAAGTCGATCGTAGCAAAAAATTATAATATGAAAATCGTGGCTGTATTTTTACAGTAAAAACTGTAAGAAAAAAGTACGATAAAAATTTTTGTTTCATAAAATAACTATTTTGTATTGACATAAGCTTTCAATTTATCTATAATTATTTTTGTTCCGCTAAAGCTGTCATAGTAGCTCAGCTGGATAGAGCATCCGCCTTCTAAGCGGACGGTCGGGGGTTCGAATCCCTCCTGTGACGTAAAAACCGTTAGAAACTTTTGTTTCTAACGGTTTTTTTGTCTCTTGTGCTAAATAAGATTGATTCATCGCTGAACGTTGAAGGTGCTAGCTTGATCGGATAAAAAATCGATGGTTCAAATTCCAAAAAGTAAAATGATAAAAAGTAAAATCAAATCATATAAGATATGTGCAAGCATAGGGATCAATAAGTTTTGTGTTTTTAACCAGGCATAGAGAGAAGGGGCATGAGCCAAACCAATAACAAAAATACATTGATAGAGATTCCCATCGTATACGGCATAATGGCTGAGACCAAAAACCAATAGAGAAATCGTACTAGCGCCCCAAATAGAAAATTTAGTACGCATAAATGTAGAAAGTAAAAGAAAGATCAAAACAAAAATCGCAGCAATATAAAGTTCTTCTCCAATCAGGCTCACGCTAAGCTGTGATAAATATAGGATTATTTCACCAACGTTTAACCCTTCGTACTAATTATCTCCACCAGCATTTGCGGCCATGGTTTGATTCAGCAGCTTTCCAGTCAAGATAAAAATATCTGAAAGTAGTGAACCAAGAATAAGGATAAAAGCAATCCAACGCCAATCTTTCTTATTGATTTTTTTGAATAAAGTGTTTGTGTTGTTCCAACCAATCAGTATGATTAAAGCAAGCGCTCCCCCTATAGGTAAAAAGGTCCAATCTAACCTACCTGAGAAGATCGGATAAGATGTCATCATTCCCCAATCAGCAAAAATTAAAATAATGAGTGCTAAGAGTGACCGCCACAGATTGAGTTTGACAGTTTTAAACATTGCGAACATTAAATAACTCCTCCTATAAATAAAATCAACAAAGGGCGATTGTAACATTGAGATGGAATATCGAGAAATAATTTGCTGTCATTTTTAGCGTTTGATTAGAGACATCAATAAGTAGATAAAAATAGAATGAATACGAGTACTCAGTAAATTAGCCTTTTTTGACAATAGAATAATTTGCTTATCAAAAGGAAAAAAGGATCTTTTTAATCATTACCTATTTTTTTGAAGTTTTTTCATTTGGATCAATATAGGGAAAGTAGATATCTATGATAAAATAAAGTAACAACATCAACTGGACGATTAATAAGGACCGATGTTCCTTAGATCGAAAATCGAATGGGTTTATTTCAAGAGAGGATAAAGGGAAGCGCTTATGTTAATCACCAAAAAATGGATGGATCGTTTAACAGGTCCGTATCGATCATCAGGAATGTTTCGCTGTTTAGCGGAATCTCAGAGTTTGGACAGTATCAGTAGTAAAGTGATTTTATTGATCGATGAGACCAAAGTGACGATTTTATTTTTGAATTTTTTTAAAACGAAGGTTATTGATCATCTCACGTATGAGCGAACAGTGATCGAAGAGGAACAAGTAGCATTAGGTGGCGGATTATCCGTGGTCTGGCGTTTTTCCGCTGGCAGAAAGCACTGGCGGTTTCGTATTATGAAAAAAATCATCCCTTTAGGTGATGAACAAAGAGAATTTTTGATGCAACTTGAGTAATGATATCACTTACGAAAAAAAGAAGAACAAAAAAGAAGAACACTAGCAACGATATTGTCGTTGCATAGTCGTTCTTCTTTTTTATTAAAACCGTGTGATGATGTCATCTAAAATAGCAATCAATTCTTCTTTCTCCACGTTTAGATTTCCATTGATCCACTCAGTCAGGACACTAGTAGTGCCGGAAATAGAAAAAAGAATCTCTACTTTATTTTTGACATCTTTCATATCTAATTGTTCTTCGTCCATGACTCTTTTTATCAGGATCTGTGTAAGTTGGACAGAGAGTTCATCATCCATGAAATCATTAAAGAAAAAGTGAAAAACAGCTTTGTTCTCATCTACATGATTGACTAAAGTATGGACGAATCGGCGAAAGTCATATTGCTCTTTGTTGGGGTAAGTTTGATCGAAGATATCTGTCAGTGTACAAATCGATTCTTCAATGATTTTTGAACGCAAATCATAGATATCCTCATAGTGAGTATAAAACGTCCCTCTCCCGATATCTGCTTGTTGTGAAAGCTCCGCAATCGTGATTTTATTGATGGGTTTTTCTTTCGTTAAATCTAAAAAGGCTTGTTTGATTGCGTGCTTCGTTCTTTTGCTTCGACGATCCATTTGTATCTCCTTTTTTAGACAGTATCTTTCTAAGTGTTCATTATTGGACAGATGTTGAATCATTGCCTATAGGAAGTCACTTTTTAAGTAATTATAATAAAGTTACGTAAAGAAAGAAAGTTTTGTTTCAAAAGGAGTAGATGGATATGGAAAAATTAACGATTCGTTCAATTGATAGAAAAGACTTAAACAAAGCAAGTGAATTTGCAGCACAAGGGATGAATTTTTCGAGCTATACAGAAAATCCTATTGCACTTTATCTCTATCGTCAGTATGCACTTACAGGCGCATTGATGAAATCAACCGTCACATTAGGTGCGTATCTAGACGGTCAATTTGTCGGCTTTCTTTTTGCTCGCTTCGATGGGGAAACAAAAGTGCCTGTTGGATGGGGGAGACGCTTGTTTGTCAACGTAGCAGAAAAATTGATGGGATTGACCGGATATCGAGAGGCGATAGGAACTTATGACCAAGCCAATCAAACAATGTATCATGAATTTGCATCCACTCATCCAGAAGGCGAAGTCACTTATTTTGCTGTTGATCCCACATTGAAGGGTAAGCGGATTGGTTCACGCTTGTTAGAAGAAATAGAGAGACGCTATAAAAATAAGCGAATATTTCTCTATACAGACTCTAATTGCAACTACCAATTTTACTTAAAAAAAGGATTTACCATTTTTGGCCGCCAACCAGTCGATCTAGGTGGAGGAGAATCAATAACCTGTTACTTATTAAGCACGACCTTATGACTAAATAAAGACTACTGCTAGAGGTCGGGACAGAAATGTTTAGCCTTATTTCCGAAGAGGTTACTTCTGTTCCCGCCGTTTATTCAGTTTTATAATATGCAAAAGGAGTAATGTCCCCGTCACTTGTTTGTATTGTTACACTCTTGATTTTTGAGAGTAAGTTGCAGAAAAAAAACAGCAGTTCCTTTATAATCAAGGAGAGATCGTTTTCGGTTGGTACTCATAGCAATGATCCAGCTAAAAAAAGACGGTCGATCGCCGATTTTAGAAAGGAAGAAAACAGATGACATTATTATCTCAAATTTTAGTTACACTTGTTGCCTTGGAATTTCTTTATATCATGTATATTGAAACTTTTGCGACGGAATCTGCAACAACTAGTCGAGTCTTCAACATGCCAAAGGAAGAATTAGGACGTCAGTCCGTACAGACTTTATTTAAGAATCAGGGGATCTATAATGGGTTACTTGGTGTGGCATTGGTGTACGGCGCTTATTTTTCAAATGCACCAAAAGAAATCACGGGGCTATTATTGATCTATATTTTGCTGGTGGCGGCTTATGGTAGCTTTACTAGTGATCGCTTGATCATCGTCAAACAAGGTGGGTTAGCAGCGATCGCACTCATTACGTTATTCTTTTAGGATATAAAAGAATAACTGCTGAAAAAAAATTATGAAAGTTTGTGAAAAAACTTACTTTAATCAACAAAATATGCTATCCTGTAACGTGCATTTTATCAATTTTTTATGAAAATGGGGTAGTAGTGTTGTTAAAGAATTATATTGGTTTATTGAAAAAAGAATTTTCTGGTTATAATCTTTCAGTATTTCAAAAAGATTTATTAGCAGGTATTACAGTCGCGGCGGTTGCTTTGCCACTCGCTTTAGCTTTCGGTGTTTCAAGTGGAGCAGACGCAGCTGCTGGTCTGATCACTGCTGTAATTGCTGGTCTAGTCATTGGTGGTTTATCTGGTGGGTTCTATCAGATTTCTGGTCCTACTGGCGCGATGGCAGCAATCTTGATGTCGATTGCCGCAAAACAAGGAATGCAAGGCGTCTTACTGGCTACTTTTTTGGCTGGAGTTCTTTTACTCGCTGCGGGTGTCTTACGATTAGGAACGCTGACTTCATTTATCCCTGCACCTGTCATCACAGGGTTTACCTCTGGTATTGCAATCATTATTGCTTTAGGTCAGATCGATAATTTATTCGGTGTTCATTCAGAAGGGGCCAATGTGATGGAAAAATTGGCTAGTTATCAAAACTTAGGCTTTGAAATTTCCTTGCCAACGATTTTAATGGGAAGTTTGGTCATTATTGGGATGTTGGTCTATCCTAAAAAATGGGGGCAAAAGATCCCAAGCTCATTGTTGGCAATCATCCTCACAACTGCGTTGATGATGATCGTTGATTGGCCAATTGCGACCGTAGGGGAAATTCCCCAAACGTTGATCAGTAGTAACCGTTTGGTACTTGGTGATTTTAGTTTGTCAGCGATCCAAACAGTGATTGTACCAGCAATCAGCATTGCACTGTTAGGTATGATCGAAAGTTTGTTGTGTGGTGCTTCGGCAGGCCGAATGGCGAATCGTCAGTTAGATAGTAATCAGGAGTTGGTCGCACAAGGAATTGGTAATCTACTGTTACCATTTTTTGGTGGGATTCCAGCTACAGCAGCCATTGCTCGAACGAGTGTCGCAATTAAATCCGGTGCTCAAACAAGAGTAGCTGGAATGATCCATGCAATCGTATTGTTTCTATCCATGCTTATTTTTGCACCAATCATGTCGAACATTCCGATGCCAGCATTAGCAGGTGTATTGATCGTCACAGCTTGGCATATGAATGAATGGGAAACGATCAAAGAACTATTCGCTAAAAGATACTGGTCAGCGCTTCTTCTATTTTTCTTGACGATGGGGTGTACAGTGATTTTTGATCTAAGTATTGCAATCGTTATAGGAATTATTAGTGGGTGTGTATTTTTTATTGTTAAGAGTGCAGCCATCACGATCTCAGTGGAGGAAATCGACTGGCAGCGAATGAGCTTACCGGAAACGAAAAAGTTGGATAATTGGGCAGTTGTTTATATCAGTGGTCCTTTATTCTTCATGTCCGCCGAACGATTGAAAGCGACGTTAACAGAATTAGCAGATAAAGAAGGAATCATTTTTTCAATGCGCGGGGTGCCAAGTATTGATTTGACGGCGCAAAGTTTATTTGAAGAATTTCAAGAAAAAGCTGCTATGAAAGAACAAACGATTATTTACACCTCGTTACAACCAGAAGTGGAAAAGCAATTGCAACATCTTTGGGAAAAACAAAAGACAGAACAACATCTTACGGTGGCTCATGCGCTGACCTCTTTACACAAACAATATATGTTAGACAGTGAAATATAGTCAGTGGATTCGCTAAAAAAATTGTGGCTGCCGCCTGTTCTAAGGTAAAATAAGTTTATAGACGTTCGGGAGGTAGGAATGGATGAATATCAAACAAGTGAGTGAAGAAAAAGGAATCTCTGCGGATACGTTACGCTACTATGAACGAATCGGTTTGATCCCACCGGTGAACCGAACAAACGGAGGTATCCGAGATTATACGGAAGAAGATTTACGTTGGGTCGATTTCACCTTATGTATGCGTAGTGCAGGTTTATCGATTGAATCTTTGACTGAATATATTCGTTTATATAGCGCGGGCGATGAAACAATTCTTGCTCGTAGGGATCTTCTTATGGAAGAAAGTGAACAATTGGCAAAAAAAATTGCAGAGATGCAAGCTTGTCAGGAACGTCTCCAAAAGAAAATCGCGCGTTATAACCAAGATTTGGTCAAAGGAGATCCAATCTTAGCTTGATTTAGTCGCTAAAACCAAGAACCAACCAATCGATCATGATTTGAGAGACTGGTTGGTTCTTTTGTAGCCTTTACTTTTTTTCAACAAGTATTTTTCCAAGTTCTTGCCAATCTTCTAAAATCGTTTCTGTCAGTGTTCGATTATAAAAAATGGCCGCCGGGTGGAAGAGGGGAAGAACACGATACTGTTTAGTGGAAAATTGATAAGCATCATGCTGTGGATTCAACTCTAAGACTGGTCCGGTATACAGTTTCCCATGATTTTTTGAAATCGTATAGTCGTTACCTAATAAACGTTGTAGCCCAATATTGCCTAGCGTGGCAATCAAAGAGGGCTGTATATGTTGCAGTTCGTAATCTAAGATTGGTGCATGAGCAAAAACTTCCGTTTTACTGGGCGTTCGATTCGGATAAACGATCTCTGATTTTTTTGTCCGTCCATTAATGCGTTGGACGATTCGATAAGGACGGCTTCTGACAGCGCTAGTAATATACACTTCATCTCGAGATAAACCGACTGATTTTAGTGCGTTCATCAACTCTTTGCCAGCTTGGCCGCTAAATGGAATGTGATTTTCAATTTCTGTTTTACCAGGGGCTTCGCCAACTAACATCAATTTGGGTCGGATAGGACCTTGCCCAGCGACAAATCCTTCCACACGGTGTCCTTGAATACGCCGAGTTGCTTCGTCAATCAAATGTTTTGGGTAATCCATAGTATCAACTCCTATTCTTGTCCATTATAGAAAGAAATCGTTCAATTGACGAATGATTGGCAAAATAAAAAAGTTGTTGACTATTATAGTAGGATTTGTTATTCTAGTAATGTTGTAATTGTGGTCTCCACAGCTACAACCGCACAGAATGAGTTTGATTAAGTACAGGACACCCTGTCACTCTGGATGGCGAGTCTAAGTATGAAAATAAGGAGGTGCTTTAAAGCATGTACGCAATTATTAAAACAGGTGGTAAACAAGTAAAAGTTGAAGTTGGACAAACAATCTACATCGAAAAACTTGACGTTGAAGCAGGCGAAAAGGTTGTATTTGACGAAGTTATTCTAGTAGGTGGCGAAACTACGAAAGTAGGCGCTCCAACCGTTTCTGGTGCAACAGTTGAAGGTACAGTTGAAAAACATGGCAAACAAAAGAAAGTCGTTACTTTCAAATACAAACCTAAAAAACACTCACACCGTAAACAGGGTCACCGTCAACCATACACAAAAGTGGTTATCGACGCGATCAACGCTTAATCTGCGTTTGAGAAAGAAGGCCTAAACAATGATCAAAGGGACTTTTAAACGAAATGACGCTGGTCAAATCGTTTCATTTACTTTGACTGGGCACGCTGATGCCGGTCCTTACGGAAGTGATATCGTTTGTGCAGGTGTTTCTGCTTTAGCGATCAGCACTGTCAATGGGATTTCATCATTAGCTGGTTTTGAACCGATTGTTGACATGAATGAAGAAGAAGGCGGCTATTTGTACGTCGAAGTAATTTCACGATTGACACAAGAGCAAAACAATATTGCGGAAATCTTATTGGAGAATCTCCTATTAGGTTTACAATCGATCGAAGCTGAAAACCCAGAATATATCCAAACAAAAACAATTAATGATAAATAGGAGGTGCAGACCATGTTGTTAACAATGAATCTACAATTATTCGCCCACAAAAAAGGTGGCGGTTCTACATCTAACGGCCGTGACTCAGAATCAAAACGTCTAGGTGCAAAACGTGCTGACGGACAAACAGTTACAGGTGGATCAATTCTTTACCGCCAACGCGGAACAAAAATTTATCCAGGTGTGAACGTAGGTATTGGTGGAGATGACACTTTATTTGCTAAAGTTGACGGTGTTGTTCGTTTTGAACGTAAAGGCCGCGACAAAAAACAAGTGTCTGTTTATCCAGTAGCTCAAGAAGCTTAATGAACAGTTGGCTCTATTCCTTGCCTAGCGAGGGATAGAGTTTTTTCATTTTTTCTGAATCAATAATGATTTCCGGCTCAAACAGAGTCAGGTTTTTTTTGCGTTAGGAGAATGATTGGCTGTAAAAATAGTTGGTTTACTATTTTCGCTAGTTCTAACTGGAAAAAGATATCGCGCAAAGTAAAAAAGAGATAATCGTTATCTGTTATCTGAAAAAATAGTACACGTTTAGACTTGTCTAAATTGCTTAATAAATAAACAACGAATGTTCTTTTTTATTTTAAGCGTGTCTTGTTTTCTTTTTTGATATAAATAGTTGACGAATAGTGATTAAATCAATAGTATTAGGTTTTAAGGACAAGAGAAGAGGGGCGAAAATATTGGCAAAACGAATTGACCGAATTTATACGTATGTCAAAGAAAAGACCGCTCATTTATCTATAGATGAAAACGATCAAGGTGTAACGACCCAAGAGATCGCGGAAGTTTTGGGTATTCAACGTACCAATAGTAGTAAAGATCTCAACAAATTAGTACGTGAAGGAAAACTAAAGAAAATGGATGGTCGTCCAGTTCGGTATGTCTATCAAGAAAGACCGACCATTGAGAAACCATTATCCAAATATGTACCTAGTTATAAAGAAGAATTGACTCACGTGAAAAAAACGAGTCTTCAAGTAGATACGAAAGATATTTTTGCCAAAATCATTGGCGCCAATGGTAGTATGAAAAATTCAGTGGAACAAGCAAAAGCTGCCATTTTGTATCCTCCCAGAGGGTTGAACTGTTTGATCACTGGTCCGACTGGTTCTGGAAAGACTTATTTTGCTCATGCGATGTTTCATTTTGCTAAAACCAACCATGTGGTGGAAGAAGACACAGAGTTGATCGTCTTTAACTGTGCGGACTATGCTAACAACCCTGAATTACTGATGAGTCATCTTTTCGGGTATGTCAAAGGTGCGTTTACAGGTGCGGAAGAAGAAAAAATGGGAATCATAGATCAAGCGGATGGCGGGATGCTTTTTTTGGATGAAATTCATCGACTCCCACCCGAAGGACAAGAAATGATTTTTTACTTTATGGACCATGGTACCTATAGTCGATTGGGCGAAACAACGAAATCTCATGAAGCGAATGTTCGAATCGTCGGTGCAACGACTGAAGATCCAGGTTCGGCATTACTTGAGACATTTGTACGCCGTATCCCGATCAATATCAAGTTGCCTGCTTTTGACCGACGTCCAGCGAATGAAAAAATCGATTTAGTCAAAATCATGATCGCTCACGAAGCGAATCGTACGCAAAGAAAAATTTCTTTAACAGAAGATGTTGTGAAAGCGCTAATAGGCAGTGTTACTTATGGAAACATTGGACAGTTGAAGTCGAATATCCAATTGGTATGTGCGCGAGGATTTCTAAACCACATGAACAAACCTGAAATATCGATCACGATCGATGATTTAACTGAAGGGATTCGAAGTGGTTTGATCCAACTAGCAAGTAATCGAAAAGAAATGGCAGAGTTATCCAAGATACTTGATCCTAAAATCACCGTTTTTCCAAACGATGATGTGATGCAGTTACAGGCAGACTCCTATGAGTTGCCTTATAATCTTTATGACATTATTGGTGATAAAGCTGCTTTGCTCAAGTCAGATGGCTTGGACCAAGAAGCAATCAATCACTTTATCTCAACAGATATCAATATCCATTTAAAGTCATTCTATAAAGATCACGGTTTTTCATTTAATGCAGATAATAAGTTGGCGGAATTTGTTGACCCTAAAATTATTGAAGTAACGAATCAGATTTATCTCATGGTGAAGCAATCTTTACCATATGAGTTTCAACAAAATTTTATTTATGCGATGAGTCTGCATATCAGCTCTTTTCTAAAACGAATCCATTTAGGAGAAGAGCGGCATACAAATGATAATATCCGAGAAATGGCCATTGATTTTCCTGAGGAATACGCACTGGCGAAAGAAGTACGGAAACATATCGAAATGTATTTCCAAGTGGAGATCCCAGAAAGTGAAGATTACTATTTGACTGTATTACTTGTTTCATTACGAGCTAATCAAGCAAGTGGTCGGATCGGGGTCGTTGTGGCTGCACATGGCAATAGTACCGCAAGCAGTATGGTGCAAGTGGTTCAACAGTTGCTAGATGCGGATAACGTCCGGGCAGTGGATATGCCACTAGACATGGACCCTAAAACTGCTTTAAGTCGGATTGAGCGTAGTGTGCAAGAAGTAGATGAGGGGAGTGGAACGATTCTTCTGGTGGACATGGGTTCGCTTGCGTCCTTCAATGCTCAGATACAGCAAGATACGGGTATCCCTGTCCGAACAGTCGATATGGTCACGACTTCTTTAGTTTTAGAAACAGTACGTAAAGTGTCGGTGCTGGGAACAGATCTTGACTTGCTTTATGAATCCTTGAAGAATTTCCGAGGGTATGCTGAAGTCTCAAGTGGAAATGTTGCAGAAGCGGACGACAAACAACGAAAGGCCGTAGTGGCGATCTGTGCCTCAGGAGAGGGAACAGCACAACGAATCAAATCATTGATCGAGCGTGCAGTCAGTAAAAGACAAGAAGCTCAATTGGAAGTAATTGCTTTGTCCATCGTTGATTTGAAAACTAAGCTACCAAAGATCCAAAAAAATTATCAAATCATTGCGACGACTGGGATTACGGACCCACATATCGATGCACCATTCATTCCTTTGGAAAGATTTATTGATCAAAACATTGAGGTGATTTTAGATCAATTACTGTTAGAGTCAGAGTTAGATGAAACCGAAGATGTTTTATTAAATGAAGAAACAGCCAAAAGTACATGTGTGTCATTTATCGCAGATAATTTTACATTTATCAATGGAGAAAAGTTAATCGATCCTCTCTGGAAATTTGCAGATGGGTTAATGGATTCAGCAAGCATTGATGTAAAAGAATACGGATTTATGATCAACCTTGTTCTACATGCGGCGGGAATGATTGAGCGTGTCATCTTAAATGAACCGCTCTCTTTAGAAAATCAAGATAATCGTTCGATTAAAAACGATCCGCTCTATGTTAAAATTGTTGAGCCACTAAATGATTTAGAAGAAAAGATCAAAGTGAAGTTTCCGTTAGAAGAAGTGTATTATCTATTGAAAATGATCACTAACCATTTGGAGAAAAAAGAATACACTAATGAAGATATACACAAAAACGATACACTAAAATAGTGTATCGTTTTTGTGTATTGTATAAGAAACCGTTAAATAAAGTAGTGTATCTTTAAAAAGTTGGCACGGTTCTTGCTTTTAATAAAGTGTGCTTAACGGAAATGCTTCCGACAGAAGTGGGAAGATGTTTTGAGTAGTGATTTAATAAAAAGGAGATTTACGAATGGATATTCGATTAGCACGTATAGATGATCGTTTGATCCATGGGCAAGTTGCAACTGTCTGGTCTAAATTGACTGGCGTTGAACGTATCATCGTCATAAGTGACGTAGTAGCGAAAGACAAGTTAAGAAAGTTTCTTTTAAAAGAAGCTGCTCCACCAGGGATCATGGCAAATGTCATCACTGTTGAAAAGATGATCCAGATCTTTGAGAGTGGACTCTTAGCGCGAACGAAAGTGATGCTTTTATTTACTAATCCTAAAGACGTTGAGAAAATTGTCCGAAGTGGTATCCGAATTGATTCTCTAAATATCGGGGGAATGAGTTTTTCTGAAGGGAAGACCATGATCACAAATTTTGTGTCCGTCGATCAACGAGATATCGAAGCCTTTCATTTTTTGGATGGTCAAGGTGTGGAGTTGGAGATTCGGAAGGTACCCGCTGATCGGAAAATCTTTTTAATGGAATTGCTGGCCAAAGCCAAGAAAGCATAAAATTGTTGTTGCGTAACGGTCAAATGTATCTGTTGTAAAAGGCAAGCACTTATTTTTATTTTTGATTTTGTTACAACAAAAAGAAGTAGGAGGTATAAATATGGTAGGGATTATCCTAGCAAGTCATGGGCAATTTGCTGAAGGAATCTTACAGTCGGGTTCAATGATCTTTGGCGAACAAGAAAATGTCAAAGCTGTTGTTTTACAACCGAGTGAAGGTCCAGATGACTTGAGAGCCAAATTAGAAGAAGCAGTCGCTTCCTTCGATAACCAAGACGAAGTCTTATTCTTAGTTGATTTATGGGGCGGAACACCGTTCAATCAATCAAACACATTATTTGAAGAACACAAAGATAAGTGGGCAATCGTAAGTGGTTTGAACTTGCCTATGCTGATCGAAGCATATGCTTCACGTTTTTCAATGGAATCAGCACATGAAATTGCTGCTCATATCATTGAAACAGCAAAAGAAGGCGTGAAAGTCAAACCGGAAGAATTAGAACCAGTAGTAGAAACAAAAGCTGCGGCACAAGAAGCTGCACCTTCAGGAACACCTGGTAAGTTCACTTATGTTTTAGCACGTATTGATTCACGTTTGTTGCATGGACAAGTAGCAACTGCTTGGACAAAAACAACAAATCCAACACGGATCATCGTTGTATCTGATGCTGTAGCAAAAGATGAGTTACGTAAAAAATTGATCCAACAAGCTGCACCTCCTGGTGTAAAAGCACACGTTGTACCAGTTGAACAAATGATCAAACTTGCAAAAGATGATCAACACTTTGGCGGACAACGCGCATTGCTATTGTTTGAAAATCCTCAAGATGTCGTGCGTGCAGTTGAAGGTGGCGTACCATTAGAAACAGTGAACGTCGGATCAATGGCACATTCTCCAGGTAAAGTACAACCGAACAAAGTACTTGCTTTCAGTCAAGACGATATTGATTCATTCAATAAATTGAAAGAATCTGGCGTGAAATTCGATGTACGTAAAGTACCGAATGACTCTAAAGGAAACATGGATGAAATTTTGAAAAAAGCGCAAGAAGAACTAAAAAATCGTGCTTAATTAATTATCAGAAAAAATGGAGGATTACTATCATGGATTTAAATATTATTCAAGTGATCTTAGTCATCATCGTTGCATTTTTAGCTGGTATGGAAGGAATTCTTGATGAATTTCAATTCCATCAACCAGTTGTTGCATGTACGTTGATCGGCTTAGTAACTGGAAATCTAGTTCCTTGTCTTATCTTAGGTGGTACATTACAAATGATCGCTTTAGGTTGGGCAAATATCGGTGCCGCTGTCGCTCCCGATGCTGCATTAGCATCTGTTGCATCTGCAATTATTTTAGTTTTAGGTGGTCAAGGTTCAGCCGGCGTTTCTTCAGCAATCGCGATTGCTGTGCCACTTGCTGTTGCTGGTTTATTATTAACAATCATTTGTCGTACGATTGCGACAGCGTTTGTTCATTTGATGGATGCTGCTGCAAAAGATGGTAACTTTAGAAAAGTTGAATTATGGCATATTGTTGCAATTTGTATGCAAGGTGTTCGTATTGCGATCCCTGCTGGTTTGATCTTAGCTATTGGTGAAGGTCCAGTAAGAAGCTTGCTTGAATCTATGCCTGTTTGGTTGACAGACGGTTTAGCTATCGGTGGTGGAATGGTCGTTGCCGTAGGTTACGCAATGGTTATCAACATGATGGCTACAAAAGAAGTATGGCCATTCTTTGCAATCGGTTTTGTATTGGCAACTGTATCAGAAATCACTCTTATCGGTCTAGGCGCAATCGGTGTTGCTTTAGCTCTTATTTACTTGGCACTTTCTAAACAAGGTGGTTCAGGTAACGGCGGAAGCTCAAACACTGGTGACCCACTAGGCGATATCATCGATAACTATTAAAGGAGGCGTTCACGAAATGGCAGAAGAAAGAATTCAATTATCTAAAAAAGATCGTATTTCTGTTTGGTTGCGTTCGACTTTCCTTCAAGGATCATGGAACTACGAACGTATGCAAAATGGTGGTTGGGCATTCTCAATGATCCCAGCGATCAAAAAATTATATAAAACAAAAGAAGACCGTGCGGCTGCGTTGACTCGTCATTTAGAGTTCTTCAACACTCACCCATATGTTGCTTCACCAATTCTAGGGGTGACTCTTGCACTGGAAGAAGAACGTGCAAATGGCGCACCTGTTGATGATGTTGCGATTCAAGGGGTTAAGGTTGGTATGATGGGACCTTTAGCTGGTATCGGTGATCCAGTCTTCTGGTTTACAGTAAGACCAATCCTTGGAGCTCTAGCTGCTTCTTTAGCGATGGCTGGAAATATCTTAGGCCCAATCATTTATTTCGTCGCTTGGAATATCATCCGTATGGCATTTATGTGGTATACACAAGAATTCGGCTATAAAGCGGGTTCTAAAATCACAGAAGATTTATCTGGTGGTTTGTTGCAAGACATCACTAAAGGTGCTTCGATCTTAGGTATGTTCATCTTAGGTTCATTAGTTAACCGTTGGGTATCAATCGGCTTTGCGCCAGTAGTATCAAGCGTTAAACTTGACGAAGGTGCTTACATTGATTGGAGTAGTTTACCTGCAGGTGCAGAAGGTATCAAGAGTGCGTTGGAACAACAAGCAGCTGGACTTTCTCTATCTGACTACAAAGTAACAACATTACAAGACAACTTAGACAGCTTGATCCCTGGATTAGCTGCGTTGTTACTAACATTGTTCTGTATGTGGTTATTGAAGAAAAAAGTTTCACCAATCGTTATCATTCTTGGATTATTCGTAGTGGGTATTGTTTTCCACTTGATCGGATTAATGTAATCTAAGGCAATAAAAGACTAAATAAGCTGTGACAGAAATCAATCATTGATTTTTGTTGCAGCTTTTTTCATAGAATGCGACGAGACTTTACTTCAGCTTTCTTCTGATCGAATGGTGGACGATTGTGGAGAACCGTTTATTGGAGACAGTATCTATGCTCGAAAAGGTATACTATTTATGATAAGATGTCTTTGATATAGAAGTAAAAAACGTGAAATTAAAAGGATGGCTAAGCTGAACGAATAGCCAAATCATTGAAACGGTACGACTTCTAAGTACTGTAACTTTAGATTGATTAGAAATGGAGTGCTTGAAATGGTACAATCCCTGAATACAAAAGTTGACTTAACGATGAATGCGACATCTTATCTAGGTGTGGCAGAATATGGGAAGATCATGATTGGTGATAAAGGTTTTGAATTTTACAATGATCGTGATGCGCGGAAATTCGTCCAGATCCCATGGGAAGAGGTAGATGTCGTGATTGCCTCTGTGATGTTCAAAGGAAAATGGATTCCACGTTTTGCGATTCGCACAAAGAAAAACGGAACTTATTCATTTTCTGCAAAGCATCCCAAGGAAGTTTTGCGAGCAGTCCGTAAGTATGTTGATCCAAGTCACATGGTTCGCTCTTTAAGTTTGATCGACGTAGTCAAGCGAGGCATGATCGGTATTTTCAAGCGTAAATGATTTGTAGTTAGCCCTCATCGTTTGCCTGCTATTTATTTCTTATGATAAAATTAAAGAGTAAAGAGGGAGGTTATACGATGAGTTGGTTATGGACATTGATTGTTGGTGCAATCATTGGAGCGATTGCTGGAGCAATCACAAGTAAAGGAAATTCAATGGGATGCATCACAAATATTATTGCTGGTTTGATTGGTTCAACGATCGGTCAAGCGATTTTTGGCAACTGGGGACCAAGCGCTGCTGGTATGGCACTTATTCCATCTATTTTAGGGGCAGTGATCTTAGTTGCAGTTGTCTCATTTTTCTTTGGTAAAAGATCTTAGAAATGAAAGTCTAAAGCGTTTTGACTTGAGGGAAAAGCTCAAGCCAAAACGCTTTGTTCGTTTCTATTGAAGGAATTTATCTTTCCTATGCCTTTAAAAAAGAAAGTTTGCTATAATGATAAAAAGAGTGCAAAGAAAGAAGGAATTTACACATGATGTTACGAGTAGAAAAGTTACGCAAAAAAATGCGAGAAGCGAATCTAGATTCATTTTTAGTGACAAGTCCTTACAATCTCCGCTATTTGACTAATTTTACAGGAACGACTGGGTTAGCGGTCATCACATTAGAGAAAGCCTTCTTTATTACGGACTTCCGTTATACAGAACAAGCAGCTGCGCAAGCGCAAGGTTTTGAGATCATCAAAAATGTCGCGCCGATTTTTGAGGAAGTCGCTGATTTGACTCGAAAAGAAGGATTGAAGAATCTAGCATTTGAAGAACGTACAGTTTCATTTTTAGAGTATTCAGTATTGGAAGAATTACTGGATGCAGAGTTGATCCCAGTTTCTGACATGATCGAAGAATTACGGGAAGTAAAAGATGAAGATGAATTAGTGATCATTGAAAAAGCTTGTAGCATCGCTGATATGGCTTATGATCATATCCTTAAAATGATCCAACCAGGGATGACAGAGATCGAGGTCGCGAATCAATTAGATTTCTATATGCGTTCACTAGGTGCATCAGGTGTGTCTTTTGAAACCATCGTGGCAAGTGGTGTTCGTTCAGCAATGCCACACGGAGTGGCTAGCCAAAAGATCATTGAACAAGGTGATATGATCACGATCGATTTTGGTTGCTATTATGAAGGATACGTTTCTGACATGACACGTACGTTTGCAGTCGGCGATCCTGGAGAACAATTGAAAGAAATCTATCAAATCGTTTTAGATGCCCAATTGGCAGTTCTAGAAGCAGCGAAACCTGGAGTGACAGGTATCCAACTGGATGCAGTAGCAAGAGACTACATCAGCAAATACGGCTATGGAGAAGCATTTGGCCACTCCACTGGACATGGTATCGGCTTAGAGATCCATGAAGGTCCTAATGTATCTGCGCGAGCAGAGAAACCATTTGTTGTGGGCAATGTCATTACGGATGAACCAGGAATCTACTTACCAGGAATCGGTGGCGTCCGGATCGAAGATGACTTATTGATCACTGCTGAAGGAAACCGGGTATTGACTCACTCACCAAAAGAATTGATCATTTTGTGATAATCAGCGTTTTTCAATAAATGTAAATGTCAAAACTCAGACTTTGTTATAGAAAATGGGCTCATTTAATGATACACTATAAGAGAAATCAAGCGATTGTAAACGGCGCGTTTTTTCACGCATGACTGATTTACAGGCGACAGTTTTCCTAGGTACATGACTTCGCTTTTTGAAGTGAAAGATGTATGTAGGCAAAAGGAGGAATAAATAAAAATGGCAGACGAAAAAAACTTAGTCTTACATGCTAATCAAGATTTAGGAGAAATCGTGATTGCACCAGAAGTGATCGAAGTCATTATCGGTATTGCAGCTTCTAAAGTCGAAGGGGTCTACGGAATGCGTGGGACTTTTGCTAGCAATGTCACAGAATTGCTAGGTCGCGCAGCGCATGGTAAAGGTGTATATTTAGTCAATGACGAAGAAGGTTTGAAAGTTGACTTATATTGTTATTTAGAATATGGCGTATCAGTACCAAAAGTAGCGATGGAAATGCAGGATCGTGTTCACCAAGAAGTACTTTTCATGACCGACATTGCATTAGCTGAAGTCAATATCCATGTCGTAGCAGTTGTACCAGAAAAATTGGAACAACCAGCAATCGATGAACTTTTTGAGGACGAAGAGGAAGAAAATGAATAAAGAGTTATCAAGACACGAGATCCGCGAGATGGCATTACAGGCATTGTTCCCATTAGATTTTAACACTGATCTGACAAAAGAAGATGCAATTTTCAATGCGATCGAGTTGGACCATCAAGAGATGATCAATGAAGAGCAATCAGAATTTGTTCCAGTATATCTAGACACACTAGTTGGTGGCGTCTGTGCAAAAAAAGCATCGTTAGACACGATCATCGAAAAGCATTTAAAAAATAATTGGCGGATCAACCGCATTTCCAAAATGGATCTTATTATTTTAAGAATCGCGATTTTCGAAATGATGTACGTGGATGACGTGCCTGCAACTGTTGCATTGAATGAAGCAATCGAGTTAGCTAAAACATTCAGTGACGACCGTTCACGTAAGTTTGTAAATGGTATGTTATCGAATGTGTTAAAAGAATTAGAAGCTGGGGCGTAAGTCCTAGCTTTTTTCTATGATAGTTAGTAAATCTGGTTATGTTACAAGTGGTTTATATGGTAGAATGAAAGCAAAAATATCTGGGAGTGATCGTATGTCAGAATTGATGAATGGAAAAGAATTAGCAGAAAAAATGCAAGCAGAACTTGCGTTAAAAGTAAAAGAGCTTAACGAACGACAGATCAATCCCGGATTAGTTGTTTTATTAGTTGGAGAAAATCCAGCAAGTCAAGTCTATGTTCGTAACAAAGAACGAGTTGCGAATCAATTAGGTATTTATTCAAAAGTAGAGCGTTATAGTCAAAAAATCTCCGAAGATGAGCTTCTAAATGAAATTGAAAAATATAACAATGATCCACGCTTCCATGGGATCCTTGTGCAGTTGCCTTTACCAAAACATATTGATGAAGAGAAAGTGTTATTAGCAATCGATCCTAAAAAAGATGTTGATGGTTTCCATCCATTTAATCTAGGACGTCTATTTGCAGGGAATCCTGATAAGATTCCTTGTACGCCTTATGGGATCATGAAGATGTTTGAAGCATATGATATTGATTTGACTGGCAAGCGTGCAGTAGTGATCGGTCGCAGTAATATTGTCGGTAAACCCATGGCGCAACTTTTGTTGATGGCTGATGCGACAGTCACCATTGCTCATTCAAAAACGAAAGACCTTCCAGCGTTAACTCGTGAAGCAGATATACTCGTAGTAGCGATCGGGCGTGGCCATTTTGTAACAAAAGACTTCGTCAAACCAGGTGCGGTAGTTGTCGATGTGGGGATGAATCGGGATGAGGATGGAAAACTGATCGGTGATGTCAAATTCGATGAAGTCGCTCCTCTTGCAAGCTATATCACGCCTGTCCCTAAGGGAGTAGGTCCAATGACGATCACGATGTTGATGGCACAAACGGTCCAATCAGCTGAAGCAGAGCGAGGAGAGTTATGACGCAAGAATATTTAACAGTTACCACCTTAACCAAATATTTGAAACGAAAATTTGAAGCAGATCCATATCTGGAAAGAGTTTATCTAACTGGCGAAATCTCGAATTTCCGTATGCGAGCGAATGCGCATCAATATTTCAGTTTAAAAGATGATCATGCAAAAATCTCTGCGATCATGTTCAAAGGTGCTTTCCAAAAGTTACGTTTTCAACCAAAAGAGGGCATGAAAGTGTTGGTGATCGGTCGGATCTCCCTTTACGAGGCCAGCGGTTCTTATCAAATTTACGTGGAACATATGGAACCTGATGGCGTCGGTGCGTTATATCAAGAGCTAGAAGAACGAAAAGAGAAATTGATGAAAGAAGGTCTATTTGCTGGACCTAAAAAGGCATTGCCGAGATTTCCAAAACGCATCGCCGTTTTAACAAGTCCTAGTGGTGCGGTCATTCGTGATATTATCACGACGGTCAAACGCCGTTACCCAATCGCGCAACTTGTTTTGTTCCCAACTGTTGTGCAAGGAAACCAAGCAGCAGATGATGTCGTCCGCAATATCCAACGCGTTGAAGCGTTAGGAAATTTCGATACAATGATCATCGGACGTGGTGGTGGGTCGATCGAGGATCTTTGGCCTTTCAATGAAGAACGGGTGGCTCGTGCGATTTATCAAGCAAAAACACCGAGCATCTCTTCTGTCGGTCATGAGACAGATACGACGATTGCTGACTTAGTGGCTGATGTTCGAGCAGCGACACCGACGGCAGCAGCTGAGCTGGCTGTTCCAGTATTATCGGAAGAGTTGATGCGGATCAAGGAAAGACAAGCCCGCTTAGAGCAAGGGTTTTTACGCCAAATCCAACGAAAACAAGAGCGGTTTGCCCGCTCAAGACAATCCTATGTCTTTCGCCAACCTGAACGACTTTATGAGGGACAAACGATCAAGCTAGATCAATTGCGGCAACGCTTGTATCAAGCAACGCAACAAATTTACCATGCGAAAGAAAAACAAACCATGACCTTAAGTCATCAGTTGCAACAAGTTGCACCAATTTATCGAGTGAAATCAGCCAAGCAAGAAACAAGCTACTTAGAAAAACGACTAGAAGAAAAAATGTACCAATATATGCAACAACAGCAACAAAAGTTTCAACAGACGGTTCAATCACTTGATTTACTTAGTCCTTTAAAAATCATGGGTAGAGGGTATAGCTACACCACGTTGCATGATCAGGTGGCAAAAAGTGTCGATGAGATCCAAGTCGGTGATGAGTTAGTCATTCATTATGCAGATGGACAGGTCAAAGGCAAAGTGGAACAGATCAAAAAGGAGACAGAATAAGATGGCAAATCCAACATTTGAAGAATCATTGCAAGAATTAGAAAAAATCGTCATGCAATTAGAGCAAGGAGACGTTCCATTAGAATCAGCGTTAGATGCGTTCAAAAGAGGAATGGAATTAAGTAAGCAATGTCAAGATACTCTTTCTAAAGCAGAAGAAACCCTTACAAAAATGATGACTGAGACGAATGAAGAGATCACTTTTGACGAGAAAGAGGGGACACAATGAAACTAACCGATTTTTCTGCGACTCACCTTCCTTTGGTAGAAGAAGAAATGGTTTCTTTCATTACGGAATATACTTCGGATGTACGCTTGAAAGAAAGTATGATCTATTCGATCCATGCAGGAGGAAAAAGAATCCGCCCACTTGCTTTATTAGCAACCGTGGCTTCTTTTGATGCCAAGATCGATGCTTCAGCTTATCAAGTAGCAGCAGCATTAGAGATGATCCATACGTATTCATTGATCCATGATGATCTTCCAGCAATGGATAACGATGACTTGCGTCGAGGAAAACCAACCAACCATAAAGTCTTTGGGGAGGCAATCGCAATTTTAGCAGGGGATGGATTATTGACGGGTGCCTTCCAGTTGATCAGCATGACCCACTTAGCGAACTCACCAAAATTGTTATTATTGCAACAATTGGCTGTTGGTGCTGGGACACAAGGCATGGTTGCAGGCCAAGCGGCAGATATCCAAGGGGAAACGAAAGATTTGGCGCTAGAAGAACTAGCATTGATCCATGAACGAAAGACTGGACGTTTGATACGTTATGCTTTGCTAGCAGGTGGGATTTTAGCAGAACAACCAGAAGAAGTTTTGGTACAATTACAACAAATTGCCGCTCATCTTGGGTTAGCTTTTCAGATCCGTGATGATTTATTGGATGTGACTAGTACGACAGAAGCATTAGGGAAAACAGCTGGCAAGGATGAACGAGCGGATAAAAATACGTATCCACGCTTATTAGGGATCGAGCAGACAAGAGCTGCGTTGCAACGAGAAATCCATTCCGCCAATAGGATCATTGCCGAGTTAGAACAAGAAGTTTGTTCATTTGATGGAGAGATTCTTCGTCAGTTGGTCAAACGATTTGATGAGAAGTGAGGAAGAGGATGGAAAAAGAACGAGTAGATGTATTAGCCGTCAAACAAGGGCTATTTGAAACAAGGGAACAAGCAAAACGTTCCGTGATGGCAGGGTTGATCTATAATGAAAAAAATGAACGTTTTGATAAACCAGGAGAAAAAATCCCCGTTAGTAGTGAATTAAAAGTCAAAGGGAAAAAATTGCCGTATGTTTCTCGTGGTGGGTTGAAACTAGAAAAAGCATTAAAACAATTTGATCTAACAGTCAAAGATAAAGTATTGCTTGATATTGGGGCATCCACGGGAGGGTTTACCGATGCTGCCTTACAAAATGGAGCAAAAATGAGCTATGCCTTAGATGTAGGCTACAATCAGTTAGCATGGAAAATCAGACAAGATCCAAAAGTGGTCGTGATGGAACGTGTTAACTTTCGTTATGCAAAACCTGAAGACTTTGATCAAGGTGTACCAGAAGTCGCTGTCATTGATGTATCATTCATCTCTTTGAAGCTGATGCTACCGCCATTACATGCAATTTTGAAGCCAGAGGGTGAAGTAATTGCATTGATCAAACCACAATTTGAAGCAGGTAGAGAAGCGGTCGGTAAAAATGGTATTGTTCGAGAAGCAACAACCCATCAACAAGTCATCGAACAAATTTTGACGTTTGCCACAGAGCAAGGGTTTGATGTATTAGATCTAAGTTACTCTCCTATTACAGGTGGAGAAGGAAATATTGAATTTTTAGCGCACTTAAAAAAAGTATCAGATAAAGGAACAATCTATGTGAACGTTGATCCAGCTCACATCGTTGAAATGGCTCATGAACAATTCACGCATAAGCGGTAGTCTGGAAATTGACAAAAAAGACTATGAGTTCTTCTTTATTAAGCGCTTAAAATAAGCTATCATTGAAAGAAGAAGGATTGGTGAAGGAGCGGATTGAGCATGAGAAAAAAAGATCGACATCGTTTGATTACTCGATTACTAAATGAACAAGATATACGTAAACAAGAAGAATTTGTTGAAATATTAAAAAATAAAGGGATTTCTGTTACACAAGCAACGATCTCAAGAGATATCAAAGAGCTTAAATTGATCAAAGTTCCCGCAGTTGATGGTGGCTATCGCTATAGTCTGCCTGCTGAAACAAGTGAAGATGTGAGCACAAAGCTAGAAAAACTATTGAAGGACGCATTTGTAGCAGTTGACCAGATGGAAAAATTTGTTATTTTAAAGACTTTGCCGGGCAATGCTTCTGCAGCTGCAAATTTAATCGATAAACGTTACAAAAAAGAATTATTCTCGATTATCAACGATGATGATAATGTGTTGATGATCACACGATTGGAAGAAGATGCTGTTCAATTAAAGAAAGATTTTCTGCATTACCTTTAATCTAAGGAGTGATTGCAATGCTACAAGAAATCAGTATCACCAATTTTGCGATAATTCCTGAATTGCGTTTGTCGTTTCATGAAGGAATGACAGCATTAACAGGAGAAACCGGAGCCGGTAAGTCAATTATTATTGATGCTTTGGGCTTATTAGCAGGTGGTCGCGGATCAAGTGATTATATTCGTCAAGGTGCCGATAAATGTATTCTGGAAGGGTTGTTTGAATGGCCTAAACAAGAAGGTTTTGAAGCTTTGATGGAAGAGTTAGGGATTGAGTCCGATGGTTCAAATCTGATCGTCCGTCGAGATATGTCTTTAGCAGGTAAGAATGTTTGTCGAGTGAATGGACATATCGTGACATTAGCGAATTTGCGACGCGTAGGTAGTTATTTAGTGGATATCCAAGGTCAAAATGAACATCAGGAACTATTACAACCTGAATCACATCTTGTGTTACTTGATCGTTTTGGAGACTCGACATTCCAACAGAAAAAAAGAGCGTACCAAGAAGCCTATCAAGCGTATCGTGAACTTGAAAGAAAAGTACGTAAGATCCAACAAAACGAAAAAAACTATGTCCAACGTATCGATATGTTGAATTTCCAACAAGAAGAAATCGCAGCCGCCCAATTAGAAGTTGGTGAAGAAGAAAAACTTCGAGAAGAGCGCGATAAATTAAGTAATTATCAAAAAATCGTCGATGGTTTAGCTACTGCTTATGGGGCGCTCAGTGAAGGTGAACAAAGTAGTCTTGATGGGGTGGGAATGGCTGTTTCCGAGATCCAAAGTATTGCCCACCTTGATTCAGAGTATGAAGCAATTTTTGATAATATCCAGAGTGCCTATTATTTATTGCAAGATGCAGTAGGGGACATGAGCAGGCAAATCGATCTGCTTGAACTGGATGAGAATCGTTTGGAAGAAGTGACGCAACGCATGGAAACGATTCGCCAATTGAAGCGTAAATATGGCGATTCAGTTGAAGCTATCTTAGCCTACTATGAAGAAATCACAGAAGAATTGGATTCATCTGATTTTACAGAAGGTCAACTTGATAAAATGAAGAATGAACTGACTCAAAAAGAAGAGTGGGCGTTTCAATGTGCAGAAGAACTCCATCAAGCAAGAAAAGCGATCGCCAGTGACTTAGAACAGTCGATTCTGCGTGAATTAAAGAGTCTTTATATGGAAAACACCGAATTTGAAGTTCGTTTTTCAACGCAAGCAAATGGACGCTTAGATGAGCAAGGTTTTGATATTGTCGAATTTTATATCACGACAAATCCTGGAGAACCATTGAAGCCACTAGTCAAGGTAGCATCAGGTGGGGAATTGTCACGAGTATTACTTGCTCTGAAAACCATTTTTTCTTCGGAACAAGGTGTGACTAGTATCATTTTTGACGAAGTTGATACTGGTGTTAGTGGCAGAGTGGCACAAGCCATTGCGGATAAAATATTGAAAATATCCAAATATTCCCAAGTACTTTGTATCACGCATCTTCCTCAAGTGGCGGCGGTAGCGGATTATCAATATTACATTGTAAAAGAAGTCGTCGGCGGAAGAACACAAACATCCGTCGCCGAATTAGCTGCAGCTGAAAGAGAAAATGAAATCGCACGAATGTTAGCGGGAAGTGAAATCACGCCTTTAACGATCGAACACGCCAAAGAGTTGTTACGTTTGGCGAAAAAATAAATAAAAAATAAAAATCACCCTTTGCCTACATTGGCTAGGGTGATTTTATTTTGCTTTTTAGGGAATAGAGGTAAAAAAACAGTTGAAATCTTTCCCGACAGAAAAAGTAATTAGTTATTTTTATATTGTATTTTATTATATTTTTTTTTTGATTTTGAGAATGAAATTTGTAAATCCAAAAGCTGTCGATAGTCAATCAATAGTTAATTCGCTTACAAAGTCCTATCATTTTTTAATCATAAAAATTTTTTTTAATGACAAAAAGATAAAGTCAGTAGTAATGTTTTCCCAGATTTTGATTATGTTTGAAAAAAAGCACTACACATAAATTAGTTTAAACGTATGATTATTGAAAATAATTCTTTTTTGAACGCTAAGAACAGATACTTGAGGTTAGTAGGAAAAGGATGTCATAAATAGTCTAAAGTATTTCTGTAAATAAACAAGAAATATTATCTCTGTAACTACTACGGATAAAAGATAGGTTTGTAAGAATGTAATAGATTAGTAAATGAATAACACGAATATTCTTAGATCAATAAAAGCTATCATTGATTCGCTTAAAGTATTGTATTAAAAGTATCGTCATATCGTCTATGTAAATGATTCGTTTCCGCTGGTGATTTATTTGTTATAGAAATAGCAAACTCAATGATTATTGTTCGTTGTTTTTGTCCAAATGGTGGTTACGTCGTATTTTTACTCATAGAGAATACCTACAAGAAAGGGAGGAAGGGACAATTCATCTAAAATTTTTTTGTAAATGGGTGATTTAGGAACATCCACTTTTAGAAGTTTCCTAAGAAAAAGGATTGGAACAAAACAAATACATAAAAATGCGAGGAGTGTAAGATATGCCAATAATTGATTTCAGAGAAACAGGTGGAAAGTTCATTAATCGAATGCATGACGCTAATAAGACAAATACTCAAGAAGATTTGAGTAGATTAGCTGTTCGGACAGGAAATGAATCCCTAAATGTGAGAGCAAACCCAATTATTTCTTATCTTTATTATTCGACAGGTATTCTTCAAAATATAACACTACAGCCGATAAATCAAAGGAATGATCGAATTGTAGGAAATGCAAGCACCTCATTTGGAGAAAGAAATCAAGAAAATCCTTCGTTTGATTTAAATACTAGAGCAAATGCAACTCAAAGCTATCGTAATGTATTACAGATCATTCCCCAAGTCAGTATAGATCAAAGAGTTACAGCGCCAAATGAGCTAGCTAATATGACAGGTACGCTTCCTAAACAATTTAATAGTGAGTATGTTTCTAAAAAGAAATTGAAATTTAAACGTAAAGAATCTAGTGAACATAAGGGCAATACATCTCGCAATACAAGTGATGTAATGCAACAATCCCTAAATGAAAGTAGACAGATCAATCCAAGACATCACCGAGCGCTCTCCAAAAAATCCTCCTATTTAATTAAGAAAGTCACAAGTGAGTTACATGATCAGGAAGTAAAAAGTCCGAATACTATTCAAAAAGATGAGACTTCTTTTGTTTATAAAATCCCTAAGTTTGAAGCAAGAACATCCAAGCGAAATCAGGAAACAGACTCTCGTAATCGAACAACCAATATGGAAAATCAGGGAATGACAAAGAAATTTGTACAAGGTTCTCAGCAAGCCTCTTCATCCCAAACAAAAGATAGTCCAAATTCAGATTTTAGATTGCGAGAAGAAAATGAGTCAACAAGCACTGGAATAGCGTCATGGCAAAAAGGAAAGTATCACTTGTCACAGGAAGGTGTAGATACAACTCAGAAATCGACGATTGAACTACAGGATAAGGTAATACAAAGTTTGAAGAGTATTCAAAATGATGACATATCTAAGTTTGAAGCAAGACCATCCAAGCGAAATCAGGGAACAGACTCACGTAATCGGACAATCTATATGGAAAAACAGAGAATGACAAAGGAATTTGTAGAAGGTTTACAGCAAGCCACTTCATCCCAAACAAAAGATAATCCGAATTCAGAGGTCAGTTTTACAACGCATGGAGAAAAAGAAATTGACACAGTTAAACTGCGCAATCTCAATGATAATCCTGTATTTGAAGCAAGAAATGTAAGAGGTGAAAATGAAGAAAGCTTAACACACGGTATAGGAGAAAGTCTAATCAAGTTCGGAGAGCAAGCATATCCTTATCGTTCTAAGGCTGAAATATATTAACAGGCGATTCCTACGCAACTGTCTCAAAATAAATCACAGGATCTGTATAACAGCTTGGCGAATCAAAAAACTATTGATTTAAAAGATACACGGACAGGTGAATATATTTTAAAAATGATAGAATCATCGGATGGACAGAATTTCCCCGCAGAATTGAAGGATTTTTTGAAAGATTTACAGCAAGCTCCTTCATCCCAGACAAAAGACATTCCAATTCCAGAGTTTAGATTGAGAGAAGAACATCATATAGCAAGCAATGGGATCGATTCCTGGCAAAAAGAAAAGTCTCATTTGTCACAGGAAAGTTTAGAACCAAATAAGAAAGAGTCAAGGGAACTATATGATCAGTTGGTACACGGCACGAGCAGCATAAAAAAAGATGAGACTTCTTTTGTTTATGGAATGCCTAAATTTGAAGCCAGATCATCCAAGGGGGATCAGAGAGCAGAATCACTCGATCGGCTAACGAATATAGAGAATCTAGGAATCTTTAAGAAGTTTTCAGATGGGCTAAGCATCGATAAATTTTTGTCAGCCAAAGCAAAAAACGACATTGATAAAAACCTACAAACGTTTATTGAAAAACAAAACGGAAATAAGCCAAGGTTATCTGTGCTTGTAGGGAATGCTAAAGTAAAAAGTCAAAATATAATTAATCAAGAAAAATAGCGTCCAAGAGCAAATCGAAAAGAACCAAGTTTGAGCATATAGTTAATTGAAGACAATAAAAAGATGACTAAAAAATTAGGATAGTAGTACTTTTCTACCACAAACGTTATCAAGGCTAATGGGAAAACAGAATGTTGACTACGGTAAATAATGAATGCCAATTAAATAAATAGAAGGAGTGAAAGGAATGCCAGGAGAAAATCATAACGAGAGAATAGGACGATTCAACAACAGTGTTATAGACAAGCAAGATCCGCATGGGTTAGAGCGTGAGTTAAGGGCTCTGAGTAATCAAAGAAGATTTCATCTGAATAGAGGGAAATTTTCTGCTTTCACGGGAGCGGTATACGCAACCAGTGTGTTAAATATGTTAACACCAGTGGTTGCGCATGGCCCTAATCGATTGAATGTACCAAAAGAAAAAAACAACGAAATGAAAAGAACTTCCGAACAATCAATGGATTATCTACGTACCTCCAACATCACAGCTAGTCATACACAGAGCAATAACGTTTCCCCTCACAACATGACAATTGATTTAAAAAATACACTTAATCACTGGGAGATTGAACTTAACAATTTAATGGTTTCAAATAAAAAGGATATTAATAAAAATGTTCATCAGAGACCACGAAGAACACTAAATCAGCGAAGCCAATTTAGAAATCTTACAGCAGAAAATGTTGCAGAACAAATTAAAAATACTTTGAAAGGTTTTGTTGAGGAAATCCAGAAGCCCCCGACGTCGGTTGGAGCAGCAAACCTACCTTTAGAGGAAATCCAGAAGCCCCCGACAGCGGTTGGACAAGTAAATCTACCATTTGGGGAAGCCCAGAAGCCTCAAACAGCGATTGAACCAGTTAAAAAAACGTTTGAGGAAATGTACACGCCTAGCACAGCACTTGAACGATTGGATCACCCTCCCAAGATAAACGAGGCATTTTGGGATAAAGTAACTAAAGTCTTTACTGATTTTTTCAGGCAATATGAAATACCTACTGATAGAGGTGGTGGGCAAGGAGCAAAGGATCAATCCATGTTGTCCTATGTTTCAAATTTGATGTCTTTTGCATTACCTGATCTCCAATTATTTACTATTAACCTAGGGAAAGCAAATAAAGACAATATATCACCCCAATCGTTTGATCAACCTACTTCCTCTGACCATAGTTTGGGACAAGAAAATTTTGCAACTCAAATTTTGGATGCAACGAAAATACTAATCAATGAGTTTACGAATCATGATTTATCCAAAAGCTTATCGAAGGATATAGCAAGTTACAAAAACCTCAGGGATGAGCAAAATTCAGGGCTTACGCAAGAAGCGAAGATTTCAAGCCAATCCAATCAACGCCAATTTGATTTCTCAGCCTGGAATGAGCAATTTTAAAAATACTGAGGTAATTCTTCATCCTCAGGCTACTGATACCCCGGTTCCAAGTAAGAAAGAATTGGAACAGGAGTACTTAAAAAGAAGAAGACGGATGATAAAGGAATGGGATGAGCCAGATAGAGTGAAGAATCAAAGAGAAATGTCCGCAGATCGCGAAAATTCACATCTGGCAAACAGTGTGGAAAGAATGACGACTAATAAAGAAGTGGGGATCGATCCGAATAATTTCGATCCGAGATTAGAAAAAAACTTTAATAAATTTAAAGAAGCTATGAAAGGAACACAGAAAAATTCTCGGCAGAATTTGGCTTTAAATAATCGACATTCGAATCCATTGCCCAATACTTTGATGAACCAACAATCTACTCAAACAGCAACAGGTAAAAAAGTGTCAACCTTAGAGAATAGTGGGGCTCAATATCAGAAAAAGCAAAAAGAAGGAAGTAATCAAGTAAGATTCGAACAAGTGGGTCATTCAACACGGTCGGGGGCTGGAGTTCGAATTGAAAACAAGAAAAGTTTTTCGATGCTAACAAGTGATGCGAGAGTAAAAGCCAACATAAAAATATATCGAATCAAGTAAGACAGCAACCAAGAACAAACAAAAAAGAGGTTAGTTTAAGTATGTAGTAACCAATGTGACAGGCTCTTGATGATAATAATTAATAACAGGAAATGGAGGTTACGCCAAATTTGGCGCAACCTCCATTATTTTTACATGACACTGATTACAGCAGTTAGAACGACTGAACCGATTGTCAAAATCAACATTGTCCAAATCACTAATTTTGTGACTTTCGCAAAAGTGCTTGTTTGTTTTTTTTCTCGCATCGTGATTACCTCGATTTATTATTGTTAAGTTGATTTTACATGCTTTTCATTGATTCTACAAGAGGGCATCTCTATAAAAACTTACCTTTTTTCAAATAATAAGTGGTCAGAAGTGAAATGATCACGGTCAATAGTATCAACCAAAGAAAAGCATCATCCCTTTCGGCAATTGGTAGTTTAATATTCATACCGTAAATACTTCCAATGATTGTTGGAATCGTTAAGATAATCGTTAAAGAAGTTAAAATTTTCATAATATTATTTAAGTTGTTTGAAATGATGGCAGAGAATGTTTGGTTCATCTGTTCGACAAGCTTTAAGCGGATACGAGCGGTGGTCTTTGCTTGTTCTGTTTCGATAATCACGTCTCTGAGGTGATTCATCATCGCGTGATTATTTTTTACCGATTGGTTCTCGGCTAGTTGTTGTAACGCTTCAAGATTCGAGGCAGTCGCTTCTTTGAAATAAACCAAGCTTTTTTGGATATCCATGATTTGATACAATTGCTTATTTTCAGTTGAGACTTTTAGTTGTGTCTCCAACAGATCACATTGGGCAAGTAAGGTAGAAAGATAAGTGTTATAGGACTGAGTGATCTGCCAAAGTAACTGCATAAAAATATTTAGAGTGGTCGAAAGATCGTTTCTTTGAAACGTTTGATGAAAGACTTTTTTCAAAAAAAGTGGTTCGTGATTCGTAATTGTGATAAGCTTCTTTTTGGGCGTGAGAATAATCGAAAACGGATAAGTATCTACTTGGAAATATCCGCTAGGACTTGTTTTTGGAAAAGGGTATTGTAATAATACCAATGCTGGTTTTGTCAGCTTTTCTTGATTAAATTCTTCTACCCTGGAGTTTTCTGCATCGTCTAAGACAGACGTGAGGTAATCTTTAGGTATTTGGAACTGTTTGATCAATTGATTGATTTCTTCTTCTGTGGGTCGCTCGACACAATACCAAATGGTTTCAGCCGTTTCTTCCATTGAATCAACCAATTTCTGGTCTTCAAGTGTAAAATACTTTATCATTGGGAACCTCCTCAATACTTCTTTCTTCTATTATAACCAATTCTTGAAAAGAACACATTGAAAGAGACTACCCACTGATCATCAATCTTGATTTGTCAAACAACGGCTGCAACAACATAATAAAACAGTATAAATTTAAACTAAATGAAATCGTTGTGTAAACTAAATTACGTATACTGAACGCAACGATAAAAAAGGAGATTTGTCGAATGGGTAGTTTTTCACCACTTGTATTGTTTTGGTACATCTTTCCGGCAATCGTGATTTTTGGTTGTCAATTTCTAGTAAAAATATTTGCATTGACTCGGCGTTTCAAAGTCAAAGCACCTGATTTAGCCGTTCCTTTTTTGTGGGGAGGCATCCATGCATTGTCTCGTAATACCGATACGTCTTCATTTTTGCCCTTTTTATTGATCACTATCCTTTTAATGGCAATCTGTATCGCGTTATTCCAAGCTTATTATTATGACGAACTTGTGTATTCACGTTATTTCAAAATGACTTGGCGTCTTACTTTTTTGGTAACCTTAGTCATGTATATCGTTTTGATCGTCCTAAACATTCTTTCGTTTCTCTAGTATGGCGCAATCAGGCTGTTAAAAGACTTTAAAAAATCTTTTATCAGCTTGATTGTTAAAATTTTTTTTACTAATCAAAAAGTTATTCTCAGATTTTCCATAAAAGGTGGTAGAAAGTGGGGGATTGTGGTAGACTGATTTTAGTTAGTGGAGGATTGGGGGTAGTTTCGATGTTAATGGGCGAATTTCGGCATAATATTGATGCAAAAGGTCGCTTGATCGTGCCTTCAAAACTGCGTGAAGAATTAGGCGAACAATTCGTGTTGACTCGTGGATTAGATGGTTGTCTTTTTGGCTATCCGATGAGCGAATGGAACGAATTAGAGTCGAAACTCAATGATATGCCTCTAGCAAAGAAAGACGCTAGAACCTTTGTCCGTTTTTTCTACTCAGCAGCTACAGAATGTGAGTTGGACAAGCAAGGACGTATCAATATCCCTAATACATTAAGAAACTACGCAACTATAACGAAAGAGTGTGTCATTGTTGGAGTGTCAAACCGGATCGAAATTTGGGATGAAGCCAAATGGCAAGAATTTTCAGAAGCTGCGGAAGAAAACTTTAATGAAATCGCTGAAAATATGATTGATTTCGGATTATAAGAAATAGGAAGAGGCTGACCAATGACTGAAACATTTCAACACTATACAGTCATGTTAAAAGAAACGGTAGATGGACTTGCAATCAAACCGAACGGAATTTATGTGGACTGTACACTCGGCGGGGCCGGACATAGCGAATACTTATTAAGCCAATTGAATACAGAGGGTCATCTTTATGCATTTGATCAAGATCAGATCGCAATCGATCACGCAAAAATCCGTTTGGCTGAGTATGTCGAAAAAGGTATGGTCACTTTTATCAAAGCAAATTTCCGTGAGCTTGAAGAGCGCTTGACTGAATACGTACCTAAGGTCGATGGGATACTTTACGACTTAGGCGTATCTTCGCCACAGTTAGACGAAGCAGAACGTGGATTCAGTTATCATCAAGATGCGCCTTTGGATATGCGAATGGATCAATCGGCACCTTTGTCAGCATATCATGTGATCAACGAATATCCTTATAACGAATTAGTAAAGATCTTCTTTCGTTATGGAGAAGAAAAATTTTCAAAACAAATTGCCAGAGAAATTGAACGGGTGAGAAAAGATCATCCGATTGAAACAACCGGGGAATTAGTAGAAATCATCAAACAGGTGATTCCTGCCCCAGCAAGACGAAAAGGCGGTCATCCTGCAAAACGCATTTTTCAAGCTGTGCGAATTGCAGTCAATGATGAGCTAGGTGCGGAGCAAGCCTCCTTAGAGCAAGCAATCCGCTTATTGAAGGTCGGTGGCCGGCTCAGTGTGATCACTTTCCACTCATTAGAAGATCGGATCGTCAAAAACATGTTCAAAGAATATAGTACGATCAAAGATTTACCACCAGGGTTGCCGGTCGTACCTGATGAGTTCCAACCTGAATTAAAAGTGATAACGAGAAAACCGATGTTACCATCTGAAGAAGAAGTGGCAGAAAACAATCGTTCTCGTAGTGCAAAATTGCGTATCGCTGAAAAAATACGAGAGAAAGAGGAGTAGAAGAATGGCAGAACTAAAGAAAGTCCAACAATATCCATATGATTTACAAGAAATTGAACTACCAGAGCAACCTCTGCCAGATTCACCCTCAGAGAAAGAAATCGTTCTTCCTCAATCTCCAGCAAAACGTTTGAAGCAAATCTCTATTTTCGAAAAGCTTGCCGTAGTGTGTATTGCTTTTTCTGTCATCGCACTTTGCGTATTAACAGTGATGTTACGAACTAATATTAGTGGTATGGAAAAGCAAATCGGGGCGCTACAGGTTGAATATAATGAAAAAAATCAAGAAAAAATCAGTTTGGAGCAAGAGAAAAGTGAACTTTCTCGTACCGAGCGTGTTAAAAAAATCGCAGAAGAAAAAGGGTTGTCAATCAATGACGACAATTTAAGGAAAGTGAAGTAAATGAGTCTTAAAAATAAATTCCGGCGGTTTATGGAAAAGAAAAATCTAAATCCGATGAACAATCGCAAAAAAGTAGGTATCATTTTATTTGCTACGAGTATTGGATTGTTCTTTTTATTTGCCGTTCGTTTTGCATACATCGTGATCGGTGGACATGTGGCTGGTACATCATTAGAAGAAAAAACGAACCAGCTTTATCAAGGTAGTGAAGAGGTCAAGGCAAAACGAGGCACGATCTTTGACCGTAATGGGGTGGCACTAGCAGAAGATGCCACGTCTTACTCGATCAAAGCAATTCTTTCCGAAACATACACGACTGGAAACAAAAAATTATATGCACAAGAAAAAGATTTCGATACACTTGCGGATATTATCAGCAAAAACCTTTCAATGGAAAAAAGTAAAGCCTTGAAGGTGCTACGCGATGGAGCCGAGCAAAATCTCTACCAAGTAGAATTTGGGAATTATGGACGTAATATCACCCAAGAGACGAAACAAAACATCGAAGCAGAGATGAAAGCGGCTGATGTTAATGGGCTTTATTTCGATAATCATCCTGCACGTATGTATCCTAGTGGGATATTTTCTTCCCATTTTATTGGCTATGCGGTACCGGATGAAGAAGAAAATGGTCTGGTTGGCCGACTTGGGATCGAATCTGCTTATAATGATATTTTGAGTGGACAAAACGGAAAGATCTATTATCAAAAAGATAATTTCCAAAATCCATTACCAGGTACTGTAGCAGAAGAAGAAAAGGCAACAGACGGTAAAGATGTGTATACGACTCTTGATAGTCGTCTGCAGAGTTACTTAGAAACATTGATGGATCAAGTCAATGAAGAATATCAACCTGAAGAATTGACTGCGATATTGATGGAAGCTAAAACTGGCGAGATCACTGCGATGAGCCAACGCCCGACGTTCAATCCTGAGACGATGGAAGGGTTGACTGGTGAAGATGCTGTGTGGCGTAACATCCTTGTACAAGATTCTTATGAACCAGGTTCAACAATGAAAATCTTCACGACAGCAGCAGCAATCGAAGAAGGTAAATTCGATGAAAATGAGTCTTTCCTATCTGGACAGATCAAAGTAGCTGATGCCACGATCAATGACCATGACTTTGGTAAAAAAGGAATGCTGACCATGCGTCAAGCTCTTTCATGGTCTAGTAACGTGGGTATGGTAATGCTGGAACAGCGTTTAGGTGGCAAGTGGTTTAACTATTTGCAAAAACTAGGATTTGGGCAAAGTACTCACTCTGGTTTAGATGATGAAGTTGCGGGTGCTTTACCAACTGCTAATATCGTTGACCAAGCGATGAGTGCGTATGGTCAAGCGATTGGTGTCACGAATTTCCAAATGATGAAAGCTTTCAGTGCGATCGCCAACAACGGCACTATGATCCAACCACGTTACATTAGTAAGATCGTTGATCCAAATACTGGAGAAGAAGTCTCTACTGAAACGGAAGTGTTAGGACAGCCATTTTCGAAAGAAACGACAGAAAAAGTTCGTGAGTATATGCGAGATGTCATAGAAGATGAAAATTACGGTAGTGCTTACGGAGTATATAATGTTCCGGGATACAATATTGCAGCTAAAACAGGAACAGCCCAGATTGCTTCTGATACAGGAGGATATCTAACAGGTGATACCGCGTATCTGTATTCGATCGTCGAAATGGTACCAGCTGAGGATCCCGAATATGTCCTTTATCTGACAATGAAACATCCTAAGACATATGACCGCACGGCTTTAGCAAAAATTGCGAACCCCTTACTGAAACGAGCAATGGATTTCAAAGAAGCTGAAACAGCTACGCCAGAAGAGAAAAAGACGGAAAATATCACTGTTTCTGACTATCGTAATTTAAATCCTGATATTGCCGCTGCTGATGCACAAAAGAGCGGTTTGCAACCAGTAGTCATTGGCGATGGAAATAAGGTAGAAGCGCAATCCACAGCAAATGGGGATGAGCTGATATCGGGAGAAAAATTGATTCTATATAGTGGTGGTACTGCATTGATGCCTGATGTGACAGGTTGGTCAAAGGCGGATATCATGAAATTAGGAAAAATACTTGGTGTCGAAGTGACATTCCACGGTGATGGTTACTGTACAGAACAAAGCCTCGCACCTTATGAAAAAATATCTGACGAAACATTAAGTTTCCATCTAAAAGAATAATAGGAGAGAAGAGAGCATGGATTTGACACAAACATTAATTCCCATTGCGAGTAGTTGTGCAATGACGATTGCAACAATGCCGTTATTTATTGGTTATTTTCAAATGAAAAAACAAGGCCAAGCCATTCGTGAGGAAGGACCTAAATGGCATAATGTAAAAGCCGGAACTCCAACGATGGGGGGATTGGTGTTTTTAGTCAGTGCGCTCTTGACTGGTATCTGGGTAGGCGCTTGGCAACAACAGTTAACGCCTACTCTTTTCATCCTACTTTTTGTACTTGCCCTATATGGAGCAATTGGTTTTTTGGATGATTTCATCAAAATCTTCAAGAAAAGAAATATGGGATTGAACTCAAAGCAAAAATTGATTGGCCAAATTGTTGGGGGAATCATCTTTTATCTCGTTTATCGTGGTGAAGGATACCCTGGAACACTGAATTTTTTTGGAATTGCTCTTCCATTAAGTTGGTTGTACGGATTATTCGCGATTTTCTGGTTAGTTGGCTTTTCCAATGCTGTTAACTTAACAGATGGTATTGATGGCTTAGTAGCTGGATTAGGAAGTATTTCTTTTCTGACCTACGCAGTTATCGCTTGGCACCAACAGCAGTATGATGTCTTAATTATCTGCTTGAGTGTTTTAGGTGGTTTACTAGGATTTTTCGTCTATAATCGCAAGCCTGCCAAAATATTCATGGGGGATGTCGGTTCCTTAGCATTAGGAGGATTGTTAGCAGCAATCTCGATCATGCTCAATCAGGAATGGACATTACTATTGATCGGTCTGATGTATGTCATCGAAACAGCTAGCGTGATGTTACAAGTATCTTCTTTCAAGTTGACTGGTAAAAGAATCTTTAAAATGTCACCGATCCATCATCATTTCGAGATGAGTGGTTGGTCTGAATGGAAGATAGATACTGTCTTTTGGATAACAAGTGTAATTACTTCATTGATCACATTGTGGATCGTATGGTAGGAGATGACGAGAATGAAAAAAATAACAACTTATGAAAATAAAAAAGTCCTTGTATTAGGATTAGCAAAAAGTGGATTTAGTGCGGCCAAGTTATTACATGAACTGGGCGCACTTGTCACCGTTAATGACGGAAAACCGTTTGATGAAAATCCTGAAGCCCAAGAATTGCTTTCTTTAGGGATCAAAGTAGTGACTGGTAGTCACCCAATTGAATTATTAGATGAAAAATTTTTAATGCTGGTCAAAAATCCAGGTATTCCTTATACACATCCATTAGTTGCAAAAGCTCAAGAAATGGGTATTCCGGTAATTACGGAAGTTGAACTGGCTTACGAAGTAGCGGAATGCCCAATTATCGGCATAACAGGCACCAACGGAAAAACGACGACAACAACAATGACTGGGTTATTGTTGAATGCGGGGAAATCAGCAGGTATCACTCGTTTAGCTGGTAACATTGGCTTTCCTGCAAGTAGTGTGGCACAAGAAGCTAATCCGGAAGACAAGATTGTTATGGAACTTTCAAGTTTTCAATTGATGGGAATTACTGATCTTCGTCCCCATATTGCAGTGATCACGAATATCTATGAAGCACACATCGACTATCATGGCTCTCGTCCAGCCTATGTCAAAGCTAAATGGCATTTGCAAAAAAACATGACGTCAGAGGATTATCTTGTACTGAATTGGAATCAGAAAGAATTACAGGAACTAAGTAAAAAAACAAAAGCGAAAGTGTTACCTTTTGCGACAGATCAAGTCTTAGCGACAGGTGCTTATTCTTTTGAGGGAGTTATTTATTACGACAAAGAAAAAGTCATGGAGATCTCAGAAATAGGTGTTCCAGGGGCGCACAATGTTGAAAATGCGTTAGCAGCTATTACTGTTGCAAAACAATATAATGTCTCAAATGAAGAAATAAAAGAAACATTGAGTCATTTTCATGGCGTACCACATCGTACACAATATGTTGGTGAGGTGCAAGGACGTAAATTTTACAATGATTCGAAAGCCACAAATATCTTAGCAACCAAGATGGCATTAAGCGGATTTCAACCAGAAAAATTAATTTTAATCGCCGGTGGACTTGATCGGGGCAATAGCTTTGATGAACTCATTCCATCACTTGAAGGAGTGAAGGGATTGATCACTTTTGGTGAAACTAAAGAGAAATTGAAGGATGCTGGTGAAAAAGCGGGCATACCAACGGTCTGCACAGCAGAGTCTGTGGAAGCTGCGGTTCCTGTAGCTTTAGAAAATAGCGAACCAGGAGATGTGGTTTTATTATCACCAGCCAATGCAAGTTGGGATCAATATCCTAATTTTGAGATCCGTGGTGATCGCTTTATGGAAGCCGTTAGAAAATTAAAAATAGAAAAGTAGAAACGAGCGATAAAAACTATGAAAATTTTGGTAACAGGTGGAGGAACCGGCGGACATATCTATCCCGCGCTAGCCTTCGTCAATTATGTGAAAACACAAGAGCCGAACGCCGAGTTTATGTATGTAGGTGCAAAACGTGGTTTGGAAAACAAAATCGTTCCAACCACCGGGATTCCTTTTCATACCTTAGAGATCCAAGGATTTCAGCGAAAGTTTTCACTAGCTAATGTCAAAACGATCCAATTATTCTTAAAAAGTATCCATCAAGCGAAAAAAATACTAAAAGAATTTCAACCAGATATCGTGATCGGAACCGGTGGTTATGTTTCTGGGGCAGTTGTGTATGCTTCTGCTAAGTTAGGGATTCCGACAATCATCCATGAACAAAATAGTGTACCGGGGATGACAAATAAATTTTTGAGTCGTTATGTGGATCGAATCGCGCTTTCTTTTAAAGATGCAGCAACCTTTTTCCCAGAGGACAAATCAGTTTTGATCGGTAACCCGCGAGCACAAGAAGTTGCAGATACGATGAAAACAGATATTCTAAAAAAATTTGATCTCGATCCTAAGAAGAAAACAGTCTTGATTTTTGGAGGAAGCCAAGGGGCATTAAAAATCAATCAAGCTGTTACTTCTTATTTGGATACATTTGAAGCGACGGATTATCAGATCCTTTATGCATCAGGAGAACGTTATTATCAAAGTATTAAGGAAAAGTTAGGAGAAACAAAAGCAAATATCAGTATTCAACCTTACATCAATGAAATGGCAGCGGTGATGGCGGCAAGTGATCTATTGGTCGGACGAGCAGGGGCGACCTCCATTGCTGAGTTGACCGCACTTGGGTTACCTGCGATCCTTATCCCAAGTCCTTATGTGACAAACGATCATCAGACAAAAAACGCGATGAGTCTCGTTCGAGTTGGGGCGGCTAAGATGATTGCGGATGGAGAGTTGGATGGTGATTCCTTGGGTGCCACGATAAATGAGATCATGACAGATGAAACACTACAACAAAATATGTCAACTGCCTCTAAAACATTAGGTATCCCGGATGCGTCTGAGCGTTTGTATCAACTAGCAAAATCGTTAATCATAGAATAAGGTGGTGGTCATAGATGAGTAAGAAAAAAGAAACAAAAAAAACGCCTGAGAAGTCAAACGATGAAAACTCGCTGACGCCTTGGCAAATGGCCAACCGAAAATACTTAGAAGAACATAAAGAACACACAGATCATCAGACAGGAACAAGTGAAAAAAGCGAGCATAAAGAAGAACAAAAAGAACCTACACCTCCTAAAAAAGAAGAACTACTTGTTGAAGAAGATGATTTATTAGACTATGAAGAAATCGAACATAAGAAAGACGGGGGACCGTATAATGGTTCGTTTATTGATCGCTTGCCTAATTTAAAAAATTATCGAAACAAAGTTTTATACAAAAGGCTGAGTTTAATCATTTCCATTCTTTTGATTCCTTTGTTATTTTTGATTTATTATGTTTCCCCGTTGAGCAAATTAGACGGCGTTTCTGTTTCCGGAAATGAAGTTGTTTCGAAAGAAGAAATATTGAAGGATACGCAATTAGCATTGAATCAGCATATTTGGGGACAGTATTGGCAGCGCCAAAGTTACATCGATCATTTGAAAAAAGAGCAGCCTCGAATAAAATCTGCTACGATCGGTTTTAGTAGTGTCAATACATTTGATCTGTCTGTCACTGAATATAAAGAGATTGCTTTGATTTTAACGGACGGAAAATATAGCCCTGTGATCGAAGATGGAACAGTGTTGGATGAAATAGTTGAAAGTCCAACAAAAAATCTGCCGATCCTAGAAGGATTTACTGACTCAACAAAAATCAAAGATTTAGCAAAAGAATATAATAAATTATCTCCAGAGTTACAAAAAGCCATTTCGGAAATCAAATATACGCCTCGTAATACGAATCAAAATTTGATCCAGCTGAATATGAACGATGGGAACCAAGTGATCGTCAATATTACTAACTTAGCAACGCAAATGAATTTTTATGCGCAAGTAGCTAGCGAAATGGAAGAAAATGGTGTGATCGACATGGAAGTAGGGATTTTTTCTTACCCTTACTCAAATAATAGCGAAGAAGCGCAAGAAGATGGATCAGAAGAAAGTACAGAGGCAAGTGCGCAAAGTGCGGATCAAACTTCTACTTCAGAAACGGGCGTTGATGAGCCTCAAATAAGTGAGAATCAAGGCGAAATGAATCCAACAAATGAAAATACGACCCCATCTTCGTCAAGTTTAGATGAAAATTAAGAAAACCACTGTAAAATGTGATAATCTACTTTCTAAAAACTGGTAATTTATGGTAAAATTGGAAACAGTGAATATATCTATTAAGTATATTTTTAAAACGGACGTTATTGGTTCGCATGTATATGGAATAGTTAAGTAGGAGGGAATCCCATTCATGGCAAAAACAGGAATGTACGTAGGCCTTGATATTGGAACGACATCTGTCAAAGTTGTCGTGGCTGAATATATCGACAGCCAAATGAATATTATTGGAGTAGGGAACGCAAAATCAGAAGGGATTAACCGAGGCATCATCGTTGATATCGATAAAACAGTACAAGCGATACAGCGAGCAGTGCGTCAGGCAGAAGAAAAAGCCGGCATTCAAATCAAAAGTGTAAGCGTGGGTCTACCAGCAAACATGCTTGAAGTAGAAAACTGCCAAGGGATGATTGCAGTAAACGGAGATTCAAAAGAAATCACCGATGACGATGTCCGCAATGTGGCTTCAGCTGCACTGGTTCGTTCAATACCTCCTGAACGTCAAATCGTGTCAATTTTACCACAGGACTTTACGGTAGATGGATTCGAAGGCATCAAAGATCCTCGTGGGATGATCGGTGTCAGATTAGAAATGTATGGTCTATTATTTACTGGACCAAAAACAATCATTCATAACATTCGTAAATGTGTTGAAAATGCGGGATTGATCGTCAATGAATTAGTGATCACACCTTTAGCGTTGACTGAATCAATTCTTTCGGATGGAGAAAAAGATTTTGGTACAATCGTTATCGATATGGGTGGCGGACAAACAACAACAGCTGTCATGCATGACAAACAGTTGAAATTCACGAGCCTAGATCAAGAAGGTGGCGAATTTGTCACAAAAGATATCTCCATTGTTTTAAATACTTCCTTCAACAATGCAGAAGCATTAAAAATAAATTACGGGGATGCATATCCAGAACGTACCTCAGAGCAAGAAGAATTTCCGGTAGATGTGATCGGCCAAACAGAACCTGTTCGAGTCGATGAACATTACCTATCAGAAGTAATCTCTGCTCGAATGGAACAAATCTTCAATAAAGCAAAAGAAGCGTTAGATCAAATCGAAGCGTTAGAGCTGCCTGGCGGTATCGTCTTAACTGGTGGGGCAGCAAGCCTTCCAGGTGTCGTTGATTTGGCACAGGAAATATTTGGCGTAAATGTGAAGCTTTATGTACCAAATCAAATGGGTCTAAGAAATCCAGTATTTACAAACGTGATCAGTATCGTTGATTACTCTGCGAATTTAAGTGAAGTATACCAATTAGCTAAAATCGCTGTTATGGGGGAATCAGCACCTGTTCATTATACAACCAATGAGCCGGAAGCTCACACATCTTATGAACAATACGATGTGGCAGAAGAAACAACGTATAACGAAGAACCAGAAGAAAAAAATTCTGGCGAAAACGTAACAAGTAAAATCAAAGGATTTTTTACCAATATATTTGATTAATCATCGTGGGAGGAAAAAAACATGGAATTCTCAATTGATAATAACATCAATGACGGCGCAGTCATCAAAGTAATCGGCGTCGGTGGCGGAGGCGGAAACGCTGTAAACCGTATGATTGAAGAAAACGTTAAAGGTGTTGAATTTATCACTGCCAACACAGACGTCCAAGCATTAAAAAATTCAAAAGCTGAAACAGTGATCCAATTAGGACCTAAATACACACGTGGTTTAGGTGCAGGTTCACAACCAGAAGTTGGCCAAAAAGCAGCTGAAGAGAGTGAACAATCTCTACGTGAAGCATTAGAAGGCGCAGACATGATCTTCATCACTGCTGGTATGGGTGGTGGAACTGGTACTGGTGCTGCACCGATCGTTGCTGGAATTGCTAGAGAATTGGGTGCATTGACAGTAGGTGTTGTCACTCGTCCATTTACATTTGAAGGACCAAAACGTGGCCGTTTTGCTGCGGAAGGTATCGCACGTTTGAAAGAAAACGTAGATACATTATTGATCATCTCAAACAACCGACTTCTTGAAGTCGTTGATAAAAAGACACCAATGCTTGAAGCATTCCGCGAGGCAGATAATGTCTTACGCCAAGGTGTGCAAGGTATCTCTGATCTAATCACTGCACCAGGTTACGTAAACTTGGATTTTGCTGATGTGAAAACAGTGATGGCAAACCAAGGTACTGCTTTGATGGGTATCGGAGTAGCAAGCGGTGAAGAACGCGTGATCGAAGCAACGAAGAAAGCAATCTCTTCTCCATTATTAGAAACATCGATCGATGGGGCAGAACAAGTCCTATTGAACATCACTGGTGGCTTGGATATGACGTTATTCGAAGCACAAGATGCTTCAGATATCGTAGCAAATGCAGCAACTGGCGATGTAAATATCATCTTAGGGACATCGATCAATGAAGAAATGGGCGATGAAATCCGTGTAACGGTCATTGCTACAGGTATTGATGAAACAAAAAAGGAACGGAAGTCTAGTCGTCCAGCTAGACAAACGTCAACTCAAACGCAATCTTCTGCTCAAAGCAATCGATTAGACATGGACCAAGCAAAACCAATTACTGCTGAGGATGAAAGCAGTTTTGGTGATTGGGACATCCGCCGCGAACAAAATGTTCGTCCAAAAGTGGATGAGTCTAATTACGAAACTATTGAGAAAAAAGAATTTGATACATTCAATCGTGAAGAAACAAAAACAAAAGGTGACGACGAATTGAATACACCGCCGTTTTTCCGTCGTAAAAAATAAAAGGAGGAAGAGCACATGATTGCTGACAACTTGCAGAATATCAAGCAAGACATTCAGGATTCGTGTGCTCTTGTTCATCGTGACCCGAAAGAAGTGACATTAGTAGCTGTTACAAAATCTGTAGAGTCACTCCAAGCTGAAGAATTAATCAATGCTGGAGTCACACATTGTGCAGAAAATCGTGTCGATAAATTGTTGCAAAAAAAACAAGATTTGCTTAAATATTCTGAAGTGAAGTGGCATTTAATTGGTAATTTACAACGCAGAAAGGTAAAATTGATTGTAAATGAAATTGATTACTTTCATGCGTTAGACAGTTTGAAATTAGCAGAAGAAATCCAAAAAAGATTAGAAAAACAGCTAGCTTGTTTTGTGGAAGTCAATGTGTCTGGTGAAGTATCGAAACACGGTATCTCACCAGCGGAGCTTCTACCTTTCTTAGAATCTTTAGCAGCCTATCCAAATATACAGGTAGTGGGACTTATGACTATGGCACCGAAGGACGCTTCTGCTGAACAAATTCATAAAGTATTTGAAACGCTGAGAGAATTGCGTGATCTTGCCCAATCAAAACAATACACACATGCACCATGTACCGAACTGAGCATGGGGATGAGCCAAGATTTTCAACTTGCAATTGAAGAAGGAGCTACATTTATCCGTGTAGGAACAGCGCTATTCAAAGACGAGGAGGAAGAATAATGTCACTTTTAAACAGGGGAGCAATTGCTAATTTTTTCGGATTAGCGGATGAAGAAGAGTACGAATACGAAGATTATCCTGAACAACAACAGGTTGCCAAGCAACCAACTAAATCAAACACACAGTATCAACAACATTCTCCAGCTGTTTCACAGCCGATTGAAAAAAAACAACGTCCAGCGACGACATCTCGTCCGGTTGGTCTTGAGAATGCGCCGATGAACGAAACAAAAAAAGTCATTGAATTACATCAAACTTCTACAAAAAATACGCAAAAAGACCAACGACAAACGAGACCATCTGTTCAACCTAACACACAGGTAGCAGGAAAAATCACAGTGATGGAACCTCGTGCCTACTCTGAAGCGATGACGATTGCTAAAAGGATCATTGCGGGAGAAGCAACATTAGTCAATTTTCGATTAGTAGAAGAAAAGCAGGCTCGACGTATCGTGGATTTCCTAACAGGGACAGTCTATGCGTTAGACGGCGATATCAAACGAGTAGGTGATGAGATTTTCCTTTGCACACCTGCTGGTCTGGAAATCGATAGTTCAACGGCTCAATCTTTCGCAGATGGCAGTATGTTTGATCTGTAAAGAGGAGGAGTAAACATTTATATTCTTTTTATGTTACTTAATTTTATTTCACGTGCTGCATACTTTTACAGCATGATTCTAGTAGTTTATGCGTTACTATCTTGGTTTCCTGGAGGGTACCAATCTAGTCTTGGACGTATATTAGCAAAGATTTGTGAACCATATATCAGCCTATTTGATCGTTTGCCGTTAAGATTTGGACCAATTGATTTTACGATCTTAGCATCGATTTTGATTTTGAATCTTGCCGTACAAGGATTGCAGCATATCGTTTTATGGATGATTACGTTCGCTATTTAGCGTAGAATAAACAGGGAGATAGGAGGGGATCAAGTGGATGCGAATGTATATCAACATTTCCGAGTAGATGAACGTTCTTTTATCGACTCTGTCGGAGATTGGATTGAACAGGTCCAGAGTCAGTATGCACCATATCTGACAGAATTTCTTGATCCGAGACAGTGCTACATCTTAGAGACCCTGATACGTCAAAATAGTGACTTGCGTTTTCAGTTATATGGTGGGTATGAGCAAGCGGAACGGAAAAGATGCTTGATTTTCCCAGACTATTATGAGCCTGTTGATGAAGATTTTGAAATGTCATTATATGAAGTCCATTATCCCAGTAAATTTGCTAGTTTAAGCCATGGGAAGATCCTAGGTACATTAGTTGGTACAGGGATAAAACGTTCATATTTTGGTGATATTATTTCAGATGATGAACGATGGCAAGTTTTCATTGCAAATGAAGTCGACCACTTTGTCGTTAATCAAGTGACTAAGATCGGAAAAGTAGCTGTACGCTTAGAGGAAATCAAGTATACAGATATGGTCTTGCCAAAAGATAGCTGGATGCAAGAAAGAGGAACGGTCACTTCACTTAGACTGGACACTGTGATATCGGAAATCTATAATATATCCAGACAACGTTCGAAGCAACTGATCGAAGCAGGTAAAGTAAAAGTCAATTGGACAGAAAATACAAAACCGGACTTTCTACTTGAGTTATTGGACATTGTTTCGATCAGAGGGTATGGTAGAATACAGATCCAAGACCTTGAGGGGAAAACGAAAAAAGACAAGTGCAGGGTGTTGTTTGGTGTATTACGTAAATAAAACAAGAAGGTGGTTTACTCATGGCTTTAACTCCATTAGATATTCAAAATAAAACATTCCCAACAAAAATGCGGGGATACAATCAAGACGAAGTAGATGATTTCTTAGATTTAGTCGTTCGTGATTACGAAGAAGTAACACAAAGAAATCGTGAATTAGAAAAAGCAGTAAAGCATTCGGAAGAAAAACTTGAGTACTTCAATGAATTGAAAGATGCGTTGAATCAATCGATCATTGTGGCACAAGATACAGCTGACAAAGTAAAAACAAGTGCAAGCAAAGAATCAGAAGTGATTGTTACTTCTGCACAAAACAAAGCGGACGAAATGGTCGCAAATGCTGAAAAACGTGCGCACCAATTAACTACAGATGCTGAAGAAAAAGCACGTCGTATCTTGACAGATGCGACTGAAAAAGCAAGACAATTAGCGACAGAAACAGAGGACTTGAAGAAGAAAACTCGTGTATTCCATCAACGAATCAGCTTGATGTTGGAATCTCAACTTGAACAAGTAAAAAGTCCAGAATGGGATGAGATCCTACAACCATTTTCTAGTTATGTAACAGATAGCCATGAAGTAATCAAAGAAGTTTTGGCAAAACAGCTTGACAATGAAAATGAAAGTGATGTACACTCTGAAACAGGAGTATACGAGTCTCCAGTGACTGCTTTTGATACGCAAGCAATCGATCTTTCGATCATTCCTGGAGAATACGAAGAAGAGTAGAACAGAAAAGCATTTTGACATTCTTAAAGCGAGCCAATGACAGTGTAAGATTGGTAAGACCCTGCAAAGTGAAAGATCCTCTACTTGATTTATTTCTGAACACTAGTAAGAAATAGCGGTTGACCTCGTTATCGGTCTTTGAGAGTTACGATCGTAACTAAATTTGGGTGGTACCACGGCATGTTCGTCCCTAGGATGAGCATGCTTTTTTGCGTTCTGTAAACTATAGTTAAGGAGTGTTTGTATGAAAATGAAAGAAACCTTACAACTAGGAAAAACAAGTTTTCCTATGCGTGGGAATTTGCCAAACCGTGAAGGTGAATGGCAAAAAGAATGGGAAGAAAATCAAATCTATCAACAAAGACAAGCGTTGAATGAAGGCAAACCAAGCTTCATTCTTCATGATGGGCCTCCGTATGCAAACGGAAATATCCATTTAGGGCATTCTTTAAATAAAATTAGTAAAGATATCATCATCCGTTCAAAATCAATGTCTGGTTTTCGTGCGCCGTACGTTCCCGGTTGGGATACGCATGGCTTGCCGATTGAGCAAGTGTTGACGAACAAAGGGATCAAAAGAAAAGAAATGACGATGGCTGAATATTTGGAAAAGTGTCGTGAATACGCCCTTTCACAAGTAGACAAACAGCGAGAAGACTTTAAACGTCTAGGTGTTGCTGGTGATTGGGAAAATCCTTATGTCACTTTAGATCCTTCCTATGAAGCTGCACAGATCCGTGTGTTTGGTAAAATGGCTGAAAAAGGATATATCTATAAAGGATTAAAACCAATTTACTGGTCACCATCTAGTGAATCCTCATTAGCTGAAGCTGAAATTGAATATAAAGATGTCAAATCTCCTTCAATCTACGTCGCCTTCACTGTGAAAGATGGCAAAGGTCTTTTGGAAGAAGATACTGCTTTCGTTATTTGGACAACTACACCATGGACATTGCCAGCTAACCAAGGGATTGCTGTAAATCCAACATTTACGTATGTCTTAGTAGAAGCTGATGGTCGCAAATTTGTCGTTGCCAAAGATTTGATGGAAACGGTACAACAAGCAATTGGCTGGGAAGCAGTCCAAGTCTTAAAAGAATTTGCAGGACAAGAGATGGAATACATGACAGCGACACATCCATTCTATGATCGTGAATCTTTAGTGATATTAGGAGATCATGTGACGCTGGATGCCGGTACTGGATTAGTTCACACTGCACCTGGACACGGGGAAGATGACTATATTGCAGGAAATCGTTACAAATTACCTGTTGTTTCTCCCGTTGATTCTAAAGGTGTATTTACTGATGAAGCTCCTGGATTCGAAGGAATCTTTTATGACAAAGCAAATCCAATGATCACGGATCTATTAAAAGAAAAAGGTGCCTTGTTGAAATTGGATTTCTTCACCCATAGTTACCCACATGACTGGCGTACTAAAAAACCTGTCATTTATCGTGCAACACCACAATGGTTTGCTTCAATCAATGATTTCCGCCAAAACATTCTTGATGAAGTGGAAAAAGTTGATTGGATCATTCCATGGGGAAAAACACGTCTTTACAATATGGTACGTGATCGCGGCGATTGGGTCATCTCACGCCAACGTGCTTGGGGCGTCCCACTACCAATCTTTTATGCTGAAAATGGTGAAGCAATCATTACACCTGAGACGATTGAACATGTCGCTGAATTATTTGCGGCCCATGGCTCAATCATTTGGTTTGAAAAAGAAGCGAAGGACTTACTACCTGAAGGCTTTACGCATCCAGGATCACCAAATGGCGAATTTACTAAAGAAACAGATATCATGGACGTATGGTTTGATTCAGGTTCTTCTCATGAAGCAGTTTTACGTCAACGCCCTGAGTTATCTTTCCCAGCAGATATGTACCTTGAAGGCTCCGATCAATACCGTGGTTGGTTCAACTCAAGTATCACAACAAGTGTCGCGATCAATGGTGTTGCGCCATACAAAGCAGTTCTATCACAAGGGTTCACGTTAGATGGAGAAGGTCGAAAAATGAGTAAATCATTAGGCAATACGATCGTTCCAGATAAAGTGATCAAACAATTTGGTGCGGATATTCTACGTCTATGGGTATCTAGTGTGGACTACGAAGCAGATGTTCGTGTGTCTATGGATATTTTAGGTCAAGTTGCTGAAGTTTATCGAAAAATCCGAAATACGATGCGTTTCCTATTAGCAAATACGGATGATTTTGACCCTAAGAAAGATGCAGTAGCGTATGAAGATCGTCGTTCAGTTGATAAATATATGACAGTTCGTTTAAATCAAGTCATCAAAGAAATCCGTGAAGAAGGATATGATAAGTATAACTTTATGCAAATCTATCGCACAGTGATGAATTTCTTAACAGTTGATCTTTCTTCTTTCTATCTTGATTTTGCAAAAGATGTTGTTTATATTGAAGCAGAAAATGATCATCAACGTCGTTGTATGCAAACTGTTTTTTATGAAACAGCTGTTTCATTAACAAAATTACTGACACCGATCATTCCTCACACAACAGAGGAAATCTGGTCCTTCTTAAAAGAAGAGGAAGCTTATGTTCAATTAAGTGAGTTACCAGGATATGTTGAATATCCTAACCAAGATGAGTTATTAGATACATGGGCGGCCTTCATGGATTTCCGTGATAAAGTCTTAAAAGCACTAGAAGAAGCAAGAAATAGTAAATTGATCGGAAAATCATTAGAAGCAAAATTAACGATCTATCCAAATCAACAGGTGAATCAATTATTGACAGCAGTTGCTGCTGACATTCCTCAATTATTGATCGTCTCACCAGACTACTTTACGGTTATGCCAGAAAACATTGAAGCGCCTGAAAATGCTTTAGTCTTTGATGATGTAGCGATTTTAGTCGAAAAAGCAGAAGGTGAAACATGTGATCGTTGCCGTCAAATCCGTAAAGATGTTGGAACTGATGAAAAATTACCACACTTATGCGGACGTTGCGCACAGCTTGTTGAAGAATTCTATCCAGAAGCAGTCGCAGAAGGTTTTGAATAGAAGTTAGTAAAAAACAACCAAACACATCTTGTGTTTGGTTGTTTTTATTACATCAAAGAGTATTTTTAAGCGAATAGCAAATGATTGGTCACTAATCCAATTTACCACGTTCACGGTACCAATGATCTGGTTGCCAGATCCATTCGAACCCGTCTTTTTCTAAAAGCTCGAATGCTGCTTCAGGACCCATAGAACCAGCTTTATAATTCGGGAAATCTGGTTGTACTTGATCCCAAACTTGGCGGATCACGTCAACGATATGCCAAGATTGTGCGACTTCTTCCCAATGAGAGAAGTTGGTGCTATCACCGTTCAACGCATCTAACATAAGCTTTTCATACGCTTCAGGACTATTTTCGACCATTTCAGCACTATTGCGATATTCCAGTTTGATTGGATCGGTGGCGAAGCCTTGACCAACTTTTTTTCCATTTAATGTAAATGAAAAACCTTCTGTTGGTTGAATATAGATAGTCAAAACATTTGGTGGTAACGTTGGATCACTACAAGGTTCGTCGATCGATGTTTTAAATACATTGACAGGTACTTGTTTAAAGACAATATTGATTCGTGTACCTTTTTCAGTAAGACGTTTTCCAGTACGTACATAAAACGGTACGCCAGACCAACGGAAATTATCGATCGTGAATTTTCCAGCAACAAATGTTTCAGTTGTTGATTCTGGATCAACGTTGTCTTCTTCACGATAGCCTTTGAATGTCTGATCATCTAGTTGACCTGCAGCATATTGCCCACGTACAAAATTTTCTAAGACTTCTTTTTTTTCATAAATACGAATCGCTTTTAACGCTTTGATTTTTTCTGATCGGATTTCTTTTTCGGAAAAGGCAACGGGTGGTTCCATCGCAAGTAATGCTAATACTTGAAGGATATGATTTTGGACCATATCTTTTAACGCACCACTGTGGTCATAGTAGCCGCCACGATCTTCAACACCTAAACTCTCACCAAAAGTGATTTGGATGTTGTCAATGTAACGATTGTTCCATTGAGACTCAAAAATATTATTGGCAAAGCGAATCGCAGAGATATTTTGGATCATTTCTTTACCTAAATAATGGTCAATACGGAAAATATCGTCTTCTGGAAAGACTTGTCGAATTTTTTCATTCAATTCAAAGGCTGAATGGAAATCAGAACCAAAAGGTTTTTCGATAATCAATCGATTGAAGCCAGTTTCAGTGATGATTTTCTGAGATTTCAAATGTGAAACGATTGTACCGAAAAATTGTGGAGCCATGGCTAAATAGTACATTCGATTACCATTCAAGTGGTATTTTTCATCTAAACGATCAGATAATTCTTTTAATGTTTGGTAATGAGAAGAATCATTGACATCATGAGATTGGTAATAAAAATGGCTAGCAAATCGTTCGGCTTCTTCGGCAGAAGGATTTAATGTTTCGATTGTTCCTTTAACCACTTCACGATAGTGTTCATCACTCCAAGGACGACGTGCTGTACCGATCACAGCAAAATGTTCGCTCAAGTTGCCCTTTTTGTATAAACGAAAAAGGGAAGGATACAATTTACGTTGTGCTAAATCTCCTGTACCGCCAAATATAGTAAATAATACGTTTTTTTCATTCATTATTTGGGTAATCTCCTTTACAGTTTATCAACAAAAATTGTGCTGGCGGCTTTAAAGCTGACAGGAATTTTTTTAGTTTTATTTTGGATGGTGATTGGTCCTTCATAGGCCGCTACATCAGTGATTTCATAAGTTTCATCAATATTGACATCGATTGTGACTAAATAGTCTAATAATTCCTTTTCATCAAGGACACGAGCAATCCGAATTTTGGTACCGACTGGGTAGGATTCCAGTGTTTGACGACGCTCTTCATGGACAACCTGTTCCTTTTTAGGGATAATGCCTCCATGTGGGCAATGTTTAGGATGATTTAAATAACTTTCTAAATGATCCGCAAGCTGTTCAGAAGTCACATGCTCAAGGACCTCAGCATCGTCATGAACCTCATTCCAGTTGTAATCTAAATGTTCGACTAAAAAAACTTCCCATAATCGATGTTTACGTATCAGGCTACTTGCTTTTATCAGTCCGCTATCAGTCAATTGTACACCTTGGTAAGGAGAGTGTTCGACTAGTTTTTCTTTAACGAGTTTAGAAATCATTTCGCTTACTGAAGCAGGTGACACTGCTAGGCTAGAAACGATTTGTTTATTATTGACTTTTGTTGTGTCACCGCCTAATTCCAGAATGATTTTTAAATAATCTTCTCGGTTTGGTGTCATATGCGATCATCCTTTCATGGTAAGAAACCATCACTTGTAAGTGTAACAAAAAAAACACAAATTGACTATTTTATGAGAAAAAAATAGGACGGAAATGTCGGTTTTTTTATTTTTCGTATTCCATCGTTTGTCCATCTTTCTAAGTAGTTATTTGAGATGTGTAGTGATCAAATAGCCGCTAATTGAAAAGTACTTTGCTCTTATCATAGCATAATTTGTTCGATCGTTGTGACCTAGAGGAAATTGCATGGATGAAACTTGTAAAACGAGACAAAGGGTTTAGAAAACAGCAATTTTCTAAACCCTTTGTCTCGTTTTTATAAAAAAGAAGTACGTTAATGAAGTGATTGGCAGTGTATCATCTACTAAGCTAGGATAATCATGATTTTTTTGATAATAAATAAGCGGAATCATTTGCTTCATCGTACAATAACATGTCGTTGTAAGAAAACGTTAGGTAAAAGCCATACTGATCTCTAACTATCAATTTTTCGGAGGTAACTTCGACTAATAGTGTTCCTAAAGAACGGTCATCAAGCCAAAAAGAATAATCAGAATGGATGGTCAGTTCATGGTGTGTTTGGCTGGTATCCGTAAATGACCAAGTTCCACAGTATTTATTCAAATGATCGACCTGTGCTTCTTTCTTTTTATGATCGAGTACTTTTTTTCCAGCAAGTGTTGCGATACCGGCAAGTAGGATATAGATGATTCTTTTTTTCATTTTTTTCCACTCCTTTGTCTTCATTTATGATAAAAGCATATTTTGCTTATTGTTCCTTTTCTTATAGTTTACTAAAGAAAGTGCATGATTTCTCTAAGACTTTCGACTGGTTTTTCAAGTGTTTTTAGTAAAAATATGGTAGGATACAGTAGTAGGGAGACAGGTGATGACTATTGGACTACCAAGATGTTGAAATTGCTTACTTCATTGAACGACCAAATCGCTTTATTGCTTTTTGTTTGAACAAAAAAGGAGAAGTAGTCAAAACTCATGTTAAGAATACAGGTAGAGGCAAAGAGTTGTTGCTTCCTGGTGCAGAGGTGGCGTTAGTACACATTCCTGGAACAAAACGTAAAACTGCCTATGATCTAATTGCTGTAAAAAAAGAGCAGCAGTGGTTCAATATCGATAGTCAGTTACCAAACCGATTAGCGATTGATGGAATTTTAGATGGGACGATCCACTTACCAAATTTAAATGGTGATATTGAGTTCTACAAACGTGAAGTGACCTTTGGAAAGTCTAAATTCGATATTTATTTAGAAACAAGTTGCGGTCAAAAAGCATTTGTAGAAGTCAAAGGGATGACCCTGGAAAACAAAGCAATAGGTGCTTTTCCCGATGCACCGACCATTCGTGGACTTAAACACGTCAATGAATTGATCCGCGCGCATCAAGAAGGCTATGAGACCTATATTCTTTTTATTGCACAATTTGAACACTTGCATCAAGCAACGATCCATGAACAGATGCAACCAGAATTAGCCACTGCTTTTCGTTTTGCTCAACAAGCAGGTGTTCAAGTAATCGTATATAATTGTCAAGTAACAGAAAAACAAGTGGTATTGAAACAAGCAATCCCATTTGACCTAAATACAGTTTTTGAAGATCCTAATTTATAGAAAGAAGGCGTAAAGATGATCCATTTAGGTATAATCGGCACAAATTGGATTACCCATCAATTTGTTCAAGCAGCATTAGCGACACGTAAGTATGAATTAACAGCTGTTTATTCAAGACATTTAGAAAAAGCGCAACAATTTGGCGCAGAATATGAAGGCGATATCGCATTCGCAACAGATTTAACTGTTTTTTTTGAGTTAGAACACATGGATACGGTCTATATTGCTTCGCCAAATAGTTTGCATTTTCAGCATGCGAAGCAAGCAATTTTGGCAGGGAAAAATGTGATTGTAGAAAAACCGGCATTTAGTACACCAAAAGAAATGGAAGAGATCATTCATTTGGCAAACCAAGAGAAAGTCTTTTTCTTTGAAGCCGCGCGAAATATCCATGAAGCTGGGTTTAAAAAAATTGCAGAATTTTTACCTTTGAAAGATGAGATCATTGGCGCAAATTTCAGCTATATGAAATATTCTTCTCGTTATGATCAAGTATTAGATGGGGAAGAACCGAATATTTTCTCTCCGCGTTTTTCAGGTGGAGCAATGATGGATCTCGGCGTTTACCTTGTCTACGCAGCTGTAGGTTGGTTTGGCAAGCCGCAAGAAGTCCATTATTTCCCTAGAAAAATAGCTACAGGTGTTGATGGATTAGGTTGGGGGATCTTGCGCTATGCTACTTTTGATGTAGCAATCCAACCGGGCAAAATTGGTGATTCATATCTACCTTCCGAGATTTATTTTGATAGTGGAACAGTGATCATGAATGGCGTCAATGCAATTGAGCAAGCAGAGTACCATGATCGTAACCACGAACAAATTGAAAAATTAGAGATCGTAGCTTCTGAAAATCCAATGAGTGAAGAGGCAGAAGATTTTGCGAATGTGATCATGAACCCTAAAGATCCACAATGGGGATTACAGTATGAAGAATGGGTCGAACTTGCACGAAACGTGAATCAAGTCGTTTATGATTTGCGAATCAGTGGTGGGATCGAATTCGATGCAGATAAAGAGGGAACTGAGTAATGACTGATTTTGTAAAACATTTTCCAACTAATTGGCAAAATAAATGGGAAGAAAAAGGGTTCACTGTCCCATCGTTTATCCAACAAGAAGTATTCACTGACTTAAAAGAAGGTAAAAGCTTGATTGCTGTTTCTCCAACCGGTTCAGGTAAGACCTTAGCTTATCTATGGCCTTTACTATTGAATGTGAAAAAAGGAGAGGTAAGTACCCTATTGATCCTTGCTTCTTCGCAAGAATTGGCGATCCAAGTTGCTGAGGTCACCCGTGAATGGGCAAAAGATTTAGCAATCTCTGTCCAATCTGTTGTGGGCGGTGCAAATGTCAAACGCCAAATCGAAGGACTAAAAAAGAAACCGGAAGTATTGGTAGGCACACCAGGTCGTGTATTGGAGTTGATGAAACAAAAAAAAATAAAGGCTCATCAAATCCAAACAATCGTATTTGACGAGGCAGATCAACTTTTTGATGAAGGAAATCGACCATTTATTGATCAAATCATTCATCAAGCGCCAACCGACTACCAATTAGCTTTCTTTTCAGCAACAGCCGATCGTTCCATCCAGCAAATCGAATCATTGACAAAACAATCGCTGAAAGTGGTCGACGTTACTAAAATGGATGATTCAAGGAAAGGACTTAGTCACTATTTTATCCGTGTTCCTGCTCGAAAAACAGAGGACTATCTAAGACGATTAGCCCATGTGGAAGGTTTCCAAGGTCTTGTTTTTTTCAACCAGTTGAGTGAGTTAGGCATGATGGAAGAAAAAATGAGTTATCGAGGAATCCGCGTGGCGAGTTTAGCATCTGACCAAAACAAGCTGTTACGAAAAGCGGCATTGAATCAATTCAAAGAAGGCAAAATCAGCATGTTGTTATCAACGGATGTAGCTGCTCGTGGGCTAGATATCGCGGAACTGCCTTATGTTGTCAATGTCGACGTTCCAATGACAGAAGAAACATATTTGCATCGTGCAGGTAGAACTGGTCGAATGGGGCAAGAAGGACAAGTCATCACCTTTGTGAATGAACATACACTAAGAGACTTAAAAAAAATGGCTCGACAAACAGAAACAGAACTCACTGAATTATTTATTTATGGGGGAGGCTTACAGACAGAAGCCCCTGAAAAAGCCCCAACAAAAATGCTCCCAAAAAAGAAAGAATTAGGAAAAAAAGAAGCAAGTGAAACAGTTACAAAAAAAGTTGCTTCTTCTCCTAAAACAAAACACAAAAACAAGCATAAAAAAGATAAAAATAAAGGAGCAAGGCGCAAATAAGCGCCTTTTTGTGTTATTATATTGAAAATGGAAACAGGTCGTTTGGTTAAAGGAGAGTTATCATGAACGAAAGACAGGAAGAAATCTTGGATTTACTTACGGAAAATCATAAAGGATTGACAGCAACGGATGTTGCGAAGCAATTAGAGATTGATCGTAGTAATGCAAGTCGTTATCTAAGTGATTTATATAAAGCGCATTACATCGTGAAAAGCACTGGCAGACCTGTAGTTTATTCTATGCCTCCCAAAAAAATAGCTTCAGATAAAGTTCATGTGGACGCTTCTACACAAGTCACTTTTGAAACCCTAGTAGGGGAGAATGAATCATTAAAAGTAAGTATCCAACAGGCTAAAGCAGCGATTTTATATCCGCCAAGAGGATTGCATACGATTATTTTTGGGGAGACAGGAACAGGGAAATCGATGTTTGCTGAATGTATGTACCATTTTGCAATCGATTCGGAAATGCTTTCTCCAGATGCCCCATTTATTTCATTTAATTGTGCAGATTATGCGCAAAACCCACAGTTGTTGTTTGGACATATCTTCGGAATAAAAAAAGGTGCTTATACAGGTGCAACACAAGATAGCCAAGGTTTGATGGCTAAAGCAGATGGGGGGATCTTATTTTTAGATGAGATCCATCGCTTACCTCCAGAAGGGCAAGAGATGCTCTTCACGTTTATCGACAAAGGCGTTTATCGCCCATTAGGGGAGAGCGCACAAGTCCATGAGGCGTCTGTTCAGATCATCGGAGCAACGACAGAATCATCTGAAAGTTTTTTGACGACATTTAACCGCAGGATACCGATGGCAATCACTTTGCCAAATCTGGCCTCTCGTTCATTAGATGAGCGGTATGAAATCATTTCCTTGTTTATCAAGCAAGAAGCGAATCGCTTGAATCAGCGGATCGATATTGAAAAAGAAGCGATTTTAGCTTTTATGTTATACGACGCAGAGGGAAATATCGGGCAAGTGAAACGTGACCTGAAATTAGTCTGTGCTAAGTCATTCCTTCATTATCGTATGCACCAAGAAGAAAAATTAGTCATTCGAAAAGAAGAGTTATCCCTGCAAGTCCAAAAAGGATTATTACGAATCAAAGAAGTCCCTGAACGATTAGATCGCTTCATGGATAGTAAGAGTCAATATTTGACATTTGAGCCAGGATTCGCTGATGTGGTTTGGTCTCGGGACCCAGAAAGAAACATGCAAGTGTACAATGATATTGAAGAAAAGGTGATGTCACTTTCTGAAACGGGTGGCGAAAATATTGATCTTGAGGCGTTGATCTCGAAAGATGTCGATGCCTATTTTCAAACGTATGTAAAAGAATTGACGAAAAGTACGATCCCTAAAGATTTACTTCCAGAAGACATCTGGCGTTTGACAAATGAGCTATACGATGTTGCTGAGAAACGACTAGACCGAATCTATAACCAAAAAGCACGCTTTGCCTTTGCCTTACATTTGCAAAGTACATTGGATCGTGTGAAAGATGGACATATGATCGTTCATCCAGACTTGAATAATATACGAAAGAAGTTCAAAAAAGAATTTCAAGTTGCAATCGATTTGTCTACGATCATTGAAGAAGATCAACAAGTAGAGATACCATTTGATGAAATTGGCTTTATCAGTATGTTTTTATCGATCAACCTCGGAGAAAGTGAACCAGTCAAAGAAAATAAAGTCGACGTGTTAGTCTTGATGCACGGGCGACAAACCGCTTCAAGTATGTTGGAGATGGCGCAAGCTTTACTCGGAACAACGATCGGTCAAGCGTTCAATATGCCATTAGAGATGGAAGTTCAATCCATGTACGAAGAAGTATTGAAATATGTAAAGAATCGTCAAAGCAATTTAACAAATGGGTTGATTTTACTGACTGATATGGGTTCACTGAATACATTCAGCGATTTGATCTATGAAGAGACGGGGATACGTACAAAAGCAATTACGATGACCAGTACCATGATCGTCATCGAAGCAATCCGGATGGCAAATGTTGGTAGAAGCTTAGAAGATATCTACCAAAGTATCCAAATGTCTTTTGAATCGATTGTCAAAGATCAATTTAAAATCGAAAAGCAGGAAATGAACGAACGGAAAAAAGCAGTGATCGTGACTTGTTTTACTGGAGAAGGGGTGGCAGCAAAACTGTATCAACGAATTGTGCCCGTTATCAATCAGGATAAAGTTGAAGTGATCCAAATGCAGTTTTTGGAACGTGAATCATTTAAACGCCACATTGATGCGTTATTGGAAGAATATGAGATCAAGGCGATTGCCGGAACTGTTGAGGTAGATTATCAAAATATCCCATTCTTCTCTGCCTATGACGTATTCGATGATGAAAAACTCAATACATTGAAACGCATCGCAGATGACGAAGTTCCGACAGCGAAAATTGTTGATTCATTAAAAGACTCATTGAATGCGATATCATCTGTTGAGCGTTTGATTCAAGCTTTGCAAAAAGCGGTCCAACAAATCCAAGCAGACTTATCGATCATCGTTGAACCAGGTGTGGATACGGGTATCGTGATCCATGTTGCTTTTTTGATTGATGGTCTAATCAAACATGAAAAATTGCGTACATTTGATGATTTCCCCATTTTTGCAAAAATGTATCGCTTAGAAATGGATATTGTTCGAACGAATTTGATCGGGATCGAACGTAAATATGGTGTGAAAATCCCAGAACATGAAATTGCTTTTATCACACAAATGTTTATAGAAAATAAAATAAAAAAATGATTGGAATTACACAGTGCACACACTAACGATTAGTGTGTGCACTGTGTTTGCTTGATTAGTGTTGTGAAAACGCTATTTTACCTATTTAGTGTTTGGCATGCTTCTTGCATTATAGTTATAGTGTAAAACCAAATTTAAAGGAGTGGAAAAAATGGAGAAAAAAACAATCATGTTAGTATGTTCTGCAGGAATGAGTACAAGTTTATTAGTAACAAAAATGCAAAAAGCAGCAGAAGAAAAAGGAATGGAAGCAGATATCTTTGCGGTTTCAGCTTCAGATGCTGACAATAACCTTGAATCAAAAAATGTAGATGTTCTATTATTAGGTCCACAAGTTCGCTTTATGAAAGCACAATTTGAACAAAAATTAGCGCCAAAAGGAATTCCATTGGATGTTATCAATATGCAAGATTATGGCATGATGAACGGTGCAAAAGTACTTGAACAAGCTGAAAAATTAATGAAATAATCAATCGTGAAGCTGGAGGTAGAATAGTGGAAGATCAACAAAATCTAGAAGCCATCATGGGATTGATCATGTATGGTGGAAATGCAAAAAGCGATGCAATGGAAGCGATTTCCGCGGCGAAAAAAGGAGATTTTGATTTAGCGGAGCAAAAAATCCGCGATGCTGAAGCCTCTCTGGTAGAAGCGCATCATTCACAAACTCAAATGCTCACGCAAGAAGCACAAGGAAATCATATGCAAGTAACGCTGTTGACTGTGCATAGTCAAGATCACTTGATGACATCGATCGCATTTACAGACCTTGCAAAAGAAATCATTGATTTATATCGTAGAACTTACGTTGAATAACCATAACACTTCTTTTTTGAACGGAAGAAGAAAAAAATTTTTGAACGGATTTTTTTAATTTGGTATAAGGAGTTATTCTTTATATAAAAACTTATAGGAGGAAGTAATAATGAATGGATTAACAAGTTGGATGGAAAAATACATCCTTCCAGTTGCCGGAAGAATCGGCGCGCAAAAGCACTTAGTGGCATTGCGTGACGCTTTTATCGGTACGATGCCTGCAACAATGGCTGGATCAGTAGCTGTAATGATCAACGCAATTATTCGTGATTTACCACAGCAATTTATTAGTACGTATGCTGACAGCTTAGCAGCAGACAAAGGTTTTTTTGCTGTATTGAATGTGATCATCGGCATCAATGGGTTCGTTTGGAATGGTACCTTAGCGATCGCCGGACTGATCTTTGCCTTTTCATGGGGATATAATTTAGCCCGTGCATATGGCGTGAATGATTTAGCAGGAGGGATCGTTGGTTTAGCAACACTGATCCAAGGAATCGCTTTTGGCCCGTCATTATCAGCTGCATTGAATGTCAATGTTCCACAAAATGTGGCAGATGCGATTAATGGCTCGGAAATTGGGGCAACGATTGCTGATGGCACTCTATCAGTTGGTTTGTGGGGATGGTTGAAATTAGATCATTTAAACGGTAACGCCTACTTTACAGTAATGATCATGGGTGCAATCTCTGTTATCATTTTCTGTAAATTGATGCTTGCTAATATCACGATCAAAATGCCTGACTCAGTACCACCCGCAGTTTCTAAAGCATTTGCAGCAATCCTACCAGCAACGATTTCATTATATGTCATCGCTATCATTAATTATGTTGTTGGACGTGTGGCAGATGGTCAACTGATCATTGATTTAGTACAAAAATATATTGCAGAACCTTTCTTAGGCTTATCACAAGGTATTGGTGCTGTATTAATCGTTACGATCTTCGTTCAGATTTTCTGGTTCTTTGGTATCCATGGTCCGAACGTATTAGCACCAGTATTAGAAGGTATTTGGGGTCAAGCACAATTGATCAACATCGATATCTTCCAAAAAGGTTACAATGGCAAAACAGGAACACCTGCAGTATTAGATGCGATTGAAGATGGTAAAGCTTACATGTGGGTACGTGGCTCATTTGATGCGTTTGCATGGTTTGGTGGATCAGGTGGAACAATCGTTCTATTGATCGCTATCTTACTATTATCAAAACGTGCAGACTACTTGACTGTAGCAAAACTTTCGATTGGACCTGGTATCTTCAATATCAATGAACCAGTGATGTTTGGTTTACCAATCGTCTTGAATGCGATCATGTTTATCCCATTCTTGGTTGCGCCGGTTGTTGCAACAACAATTGGTTGGGTAGCTACTTATCTAGGATTAGTCGCACCGGTATCCCAACAAGTGACTTGGGTCGTCCCACCGTTCTTGCTATCGTTCCTTGCAACAGGGGCAGACTGGCGGGCGCCGATTGTCACATTAGTATGTATGGTTGTGACCTTCCTGATCTGGGCACCATTTGTGATGTCAGCAAATAAAATGGATCCAGCAGCAGGAGAACCTAAATAATCAGTTGAAGTAGGGGCTATGGGCGATGACGATCCGTCAAATCCCTAGCCCTCGCTTCATTCGAGTGAAACTAAAAGTAATCAATAAAAAAAGAAAAGAGGAGAACAAATGATTTCAATCGCTAGTGCTATGCAACAAGATGCAATCAAAGAATTATTAGAAGGATACAACGAAGAAGGCATGACCTTTACATTCAAAGAAAAACAAGGAATCAAATTATTCTTTGAAACAAGTGCAGAAGATAAAGAAGCAGCTGCCAAAACAGCAAAAGAATTGATCAAAGCTCAACCATGGGGCACGGTATTATATTTCCAAGCAGCAGCAGTCTAAGAAACAAGATAAGGGTGGTTCAAATGATAAAAAATGGATTGTTTTTGTGTAGTATTGGTTCACTGATCATACTATATAGTTTAAATCCGGGAACACAACAATATGACATTTATAGTATGGTCACTGGGTTGTTTTTTGCAGGACTAGGGATTTACTTCTTTTTAAAAGGTAAGAAAAAAGAAGAAGCAAAGGAGAAAAAGAACTAATGGAAATAATTAAAACACTAAACATTCCGGCATCGTTTTTCTATGATAAAGTGATGGATTCTGTTCTTTTTGATGTCCGCAAAGCCACTGGGAAATCAGTGACACGCAAACAATTAAAGAATCTTGAATACGTCAAACAATTCTCTCAAAATAATCGTGCACGCATTATCATTGAGGAAGTCATTGATAACCAATCTTATAAATTTCGTACCTCAACGACTAAAAATGATTTTGTCGTTCATTATCAAATCAAACCAATTGATGAAAAATCGTGTGAAGTCCACTATACAGAACAAATGGAATCACACGGTATGTTGCAGAAAATGAATGATATGATCTTAGGAACGATGTTGATGTATTTTAAAAAGAGACGTTTTAAAAAGATGCTAGGGATGATTGAAGAATCCTATTAAAAGAGGATGGTAAATCAAATCGTCCATCCAAGAGGATAACTAATGATCAAAATAAGAATAAGTTGTGGAAACAACGTTTGGATCAAAAAAATGAAGCGCTAAAAACCAAAATCGTTTGTTCTATTTTGGCTTTTTAGCGCTATTTTTTGTAAATCATTTTTTGAGAGATACTACTTTGTGAAAGTAATGAAGGTCCGCTTGCTATTATAAAGAAAATAATAGTACAATTGGTATAGATATTTAAAGGGAGAAGGGAAAGTATGACGAATGTTATAAAAGAATTAGGGAACCAAGCGCTAGAAGAAATGTACGCTTTAGCAACCTATGCTTTTAATTCACAAGATACAGACGAACGACGTGAACGATTTAAAATGATTGTTGAGAATTCATGGAACTACGGCTTTTTAGATCCAGAGGGCCATTTGACAAGTCAAGTAATGGCCACACCTTTTTCAGTGGATTTCTATGGAAAAAATTACTTGATGGCTGGGATTGGATACGTTGCTTCCTATCCTGAAGCGCGAGGACAGGGCGGTATCAATCGGATCATGGAAAAAATCCTTGAAGACTGTCGAGAAAGAAATGTCACGCTGTCTTATCTAGCACCATTTTCTTATCCTTTTTATCGTCGCTATGGCTACGAACAATTATTTGATCGAATCAGCTATGAGTTGGCGAGCCGTGATATGCCAGCTGTAAAGAAAACAACTGGTTATATGAAACGGACAAGTTTTGAAGAATCAGTGGATGCCATACGATCCATTTATACAAATATGCCGGAGAGTACGCGAGGCGGTTTGGTCCGAGAAGAATGGTGGTATTCCTACAAGTTTAAACAACGAAAAGAGAATCAATATGCACTGTATTACGACCGTGAGGGGAATGCTACAGGATATGTCGTTTATAAATTAGCCGCCCCTACATTTATCATCGTCGAAATGGGTTATCTGAATCATGAAGCATTGAAAGGATTGATGCGTTTCATTGGTTCGCATAGTGGCGCATTTGATTCGTTTGAGTATACATGTGGTTTTTCTGGCTACAGTAAAAATTATTTATTGGATAATCCATTTGCTAAAACCACGATCACGCCTTATATGATGGGAAGAATCGTAGATGTTGAGAAATTTATGCAGACTTATCCATTCCGACATGCAATCAACTTTTCTATCCATGTGACAGAAGATCCGTATGCAAAATGGAACGAAGGATTTTTTGATATTTCTTATGTCAATGGAGTACTTGAAGTAAAGAAAGTCCAACAGACAGAATTACCTGTGGTCAGTGGAACGATTCAAAGCTTGACACAATTATTGTTAGGATATCAAACAGTTGAAGAGCTTGATTTCCATGAAAAAATCAAAGTAGAAGGCGCATTGGTGGCTGAACTTAGTCAATCACTGCCTAATCAACAACCAATTCTCAATGATTATTTCTGAGTGAAGACAATCAGATGATAGGAGGAACATAGAAATGGAAGCAATGACGAATTGTCAAAGTTGTGGAATGTCACTTGATTCAGTTGAGATTTTAGGGACAAACAAAAACAATAGCAAGAGTGAAGAATATTGCATTTACTGCTACAAAGATGGCGCATTTTTAACTGATTGTACAATGGATGAAATGATTGAAGAGAGTGTCCAGCACATGAATGAATCAGGCATGCTGAAAGAACAAGGCAAGACAAAGGAAGAAGCACGTGAATTCATGCATCAATTTTTCCCAGATTTAAAAAGGTGGAAACATCAATAAAGTTTATTCCAATAGCAAAAAATGGATGCTACCTCATTATCGAATAAAATGACTTCACATAATGTATTTGGTAATAAGTAAAAAATGGAATTTTATTTTTGTCGCTATTTTTTAAAGAGCAGAAATATAATAGGGGATTGTGACTTGAGGGATCTCATGATTATTAAAACTGAATAAACAGTGTCCATAAGAAATAAGCCCGTCCCCCAAAATACAAGAACAAATTTCTGGGGAGCGGGCTTATTTCTCGGAGCTGAACATCACTATCACAAACTCATGATAAGTTTAAGACGTTCCTGACTGGAATCGAACCAGCGACCTATCGCTTAGGAGGCGATCGCTCTATCCTACTGAGCTACAGGAACAAGCATCAATACTATTATTTTAGCGCTTTGAAGGCATACATGCAAGCTGATTTTTAGAGCAAAACGTTTCCAATAAAGGAATCCTGAGTGGTAGAATGAGGGTGATAAAGGGGGTTTTGATTATGTCTGATAAGCCAAAAGAAGAAGTAATTGCAGAACGTTTAGATGAAGCAAAAAGAGAACGTGAAGAAATTACGAAAGAGGCAATCCAAAAACACGAAGAAGAAAAACCTGTAGAAAAAGAAAGTCGCAAATTTACGTTTACTAAAAAAGAAGATTTATTATAAACATATCTATGGAAAAACAAAAAAAGTTCTGGGATTTCCAGATCTTTTTTTGTTTTATTATTACGCCCAGTCGCCATTTCTGAAGATCGGCACGCGTGAGCCATCTTCGCGGATACCATCAATATCCATTTTATCTGAACCAACCATGAAATCCACATGCGTCTGGCTTCGATTCAAGCCTGCAGCTGCCAATTCTTCATCGGTCATTTCTGTTCCACCTTGCACACTAAACGCATAGGCTGAACCAAGTGCTAAATGGTTTGAAGCATTTTCGTCGAATAATGTGTTATAGAAAATGATACCAGATTGTGAAATCGGTGAAGGATCAGGAACTAGAGCAACTTCGCCTAAACGACGTGCACCTTCATCGGTATCTAGTAGTTTTGCCAAGACTTCTTGTCCTTGTTCCGCTGAAAAATCAACGACTTTACCGTCTTTAAATGTAAATTTCATTCCAGTAATGGTCGTTCCTGCATAACTTAAAGGTTTCGTACTTGAGATATACCCATCCACGCGATGACTATCAGGTGCGGTGAAGACTTCTTCTGTTGGCATGTTTGCCATGAATTTTTCATCACGAGCATTATAGCTTCCAGCGCCTTCCCACAAGTGATTTTTCGGCAAGCCAATTACGATATCTGTCCCTGGGGCAGTATAATGTAAAGCTGTAAATTGTTCTTTGTTCAATTCTTCTGCTTTTGTCGCTAGTTTTTCATCGTGATTTTTCCAAGCAATTACAGGATCAGATTCATAAATGCGAGTCGTTTTGAAAATCTCATCCCATAATGCGTCGACTTGTTCTTCCCCTGGTAGATCAGGGAATACTTTTGCTGCCCACTGTTTCCCAGCAGCTGCGACAACTGTCCAACTTACTTTATTTGATTGTGTCGCTTTTCTTAGATTCATCAATGCTTTTCCAACTGCTGATTGATAAGTGGCTACACGATCATTGTCAACTCCTGCGAATGCATCTGGATCAGAAGAAACAACGCTGATTCTGCTCGCACCTTTTTCAATCCAATCATCTGCTTGATCGATTTTATATTGTGGAACTGTAGAGATTCGATCATCTGCAGCGTGAGTCAAGAATTCTTTTTGAATGATATCATCTGTCCATTGAACGATCACCTCATCTGCACCTAATTGGTAAGCCTCTTTCGTGATCAATCGGGCTAATTCCGCTTGCTCTACATTGATTTGTAAGACTACTGTGTGCCCTTTCGATACATTGACCCCTGTTTCTGCAATTAAACGGGCGTATTTTTTTAAATTAACATTAAAATCAGCTAACATAATTAAATTCCTCCTCATCGTATTTTTTGTAATTCCTCATTGTATGATAACATTTTATTAGAAGTGAAACAAATAAACATCTGATAAAATAATCATTTGTTTTTAATTAGAAAACACAAAAAAGCGTTGATATCCGAGTATAATGACAGAAAAATTTGTAAAAAATAAAAAAACAAGTTTTGCTTATTGAAAAAAAATGGTACAATAGTATTAATCAATGGTGGAAGCGTTATAAAAAATTTCAAGGAGATTAGAAAATTATGGCAAGAAAAAAAACGATAACAAAGGAGCAGATTTTGGCAGCCGCCTATGAAGTTGCTGCCAATGAAGGATTTTCAAAATTCACTGCGAGAAACATTGCAAATAAAATGAACTGTTCTACTCAACCAATCTATCTAGAGTTTAAAAATATGGATGATTTGAAACACGCGCTATTTGAGCAAATCTACGATTATCTAAAATACGAAGTCTTTCCTGTAGAACATACCGGCAATACGATTGTCGATCTAGCGTTGAATTACATCCATTTCGCAAATCGTGAAAAGAAATTATATAGCTCACTTTACTTGGAAGAGTATGGCGGCGGAAGAGAGATGCAAAATTTCTCCTATAATTACTTTATGGACGTAGTGAAAGAAGATCCAAAATACATGGACTTGTCAGATGATAAACTAGTCTCGCTTCACAATGGGACTTGGATCATTGCAACAGGTATCGCAGCTTTGATGTCATCGAATATCATCCATCCGACGGATACACAAATCGAGAAGATGATCCAAGATAGCATCAATGCCATTTTAAGCTTAAAAGATCCGATTGAAGTAGACTGATCTGCTTATTTGAAAAATTGATCGACCCCATTTGATAGTAATGCCTTGATTTACAAAACGTAATGCTTCTAAATAAAAAGAAGGATGTGGTAAACACATCCTTCTTTTTGTGATTAAGATAACATGGATACAAGAGATTTTGCGAACGCTTCAAGATTTTCAATATCTTCTTCCTCAGCGTTTAAATCAACTTTCACGCTTTCGGCACCTTTAACAGCACCAGTTTTTGCAAAGGCAGCATCAAAATCGTCCACTGACTTACAAAACTCATCATAGAAAGTATCTCCAGAGCCACACACACCGTAGATTTTTCCAGGTAATTCAAGTTCTTGTAAATCTTCATAAAAATCAACGATTTCGTCCGGTAGATCACCGTCATCGTATGTATAAGTAGCAACTACGCAAATATCTGCTTCTTGAAAGTCTTCTGCATCTACTTGTGTGCATTCATTGATTTCAACATCGATATCCATATTTTCCAGAGCCTCTGCAACAATATCGGCGATTTCTTCCGTGTTACCAGTCATACTTGCATAAACGATTTTTGCTAAAGCCATAAGGCGCCTCCTAAATTTTAATGAATAGCATTTCAACAACTACCAATTATACCAAAAGTTTGAGAAAAAGGAAGCAAGATTTATAAAGGTACTATGGGATTTGGCTAAATACTTCCTACTATGTTAAAATAAAAAGGATTTGTAAAAAGGAGACGAGAATAGATGATAACATTAAAATCAGCACGTGAGATCGAAGCAATGGCAGAGTCTGGTGCATTATTAGCAGATGTCCATAAAAATCTGCGAGACTTCATTAAACCAGGAGTAACTAGTTGGGATATCGAAGTATTTGTACGTAATTATATCGAAAGTCATGGCGGAGTCGCTGCCCAAATTGGATTTGAAGGATATGAATATGCGACGTGTATCAGTATCAATGATGAGATCTGTCATGGTTTTCCTCGGAAAAAACCACTTAAAAGTGGCGACTTAGTGAAAGTGGATATGTGTATTGACTTAAAAGGCGGAATCTCTGATTCTTGCTGGGCATATGTGGTGGGTGAATCCACACCTGAAATTGATCGATTGATGGAAGTGACAAAAAAAGCACTATATATCGGCATTGAGCAAGCGCAAGTTGGTAATCGTATTGGGGATATTGGTCATGCGATCCAAACGTACGTCGAAGGAGAAAATCTAGGAATCGTACGAGACTTTGTTGGACATGGAGTAGGACCAACGATCCATGAAGAACCAACTATTCCTCACTATGGTGAACCAGGTAAAGGATTACGTTTAAAAGAAGGTATGGTCATTACGATCGAGCCAATGGTCAATACAGGAACATGGAAAATGAAAATGGACCCAAATGGTTGGACAGCTTATACCAGAGATGGTGGATTATCTTGCCAATATGAACACACATTGGCTATCACCAAAGATGGTCCAAGAATCTTGACTTCTCAAGGTGAAGAAGGAACTTATTAAGTTCTTCTTTCAACGAACAGTTTGCAAACTGTTTAATTAAATGGAGAAAGTTGTGGATGACCTTCTTCTTCAAATAATGGATAAAAGTTGTAGGAAAGCTAGTAACTAAGATAGTAGGGTGGCAATTGGAAAAATATGTCTATTATTTTCTGGTTTGCCACCCTTTTCCTCAGTGTTATTAGCTTTTTTTACAACCTAGATAAACGGTGTTCGAAAAGCTGACCTTCAACATTAAGCTAAAAAATCAAAAAATATGGGGAGCTATTTTCTGATTTTCTATCTTACTGCTCAGGTCAAAGCGCTTTTCTCACAACCTTGAACAGGAGATTACTATGAATATTTTGAATAAAATAAAACAACATAAGAATTTAATGCGTTTTATTGAGACGACGCAAAAGAGGATCGTTGATTCTGAAATGGGAACGACTTCAGTAGTTGTGGCTTATTATTTACTCTTATCTTTGTTTCCATTGATTATTGCGCTTGGAAATATTCTACCGTATCTTCAAATCGATCAAGAAACTGTCTTGACTTATATTCGCCAAGTGATTCCTGAAACGATCTATCAGTTTATTGGACCGGCGGTAAAAAATTTGTTGACACAAAGTTCTGGTAGTTTGTTGTCATTGTCAGCTATTGCAGCTTTATGGTCAGCTAGTCAGAGTATCAATGCATTACAGATTGCCATGAATAAAGCGTATGGAGTTGAAAATAGAGAAAATTTCATCATTGTCCGTTTCTTTTCCTTAATAGTTATCATCTTGTTCATGATTGCGATTAGTGGTGTCACTTTAGTGCTTGGATTAGGACAAATGATTTTAGAGGCGATTCAACCGATCTTTAAAATACCTGTAAACTTTATTGACCAATTCCAAACATTGAAATGGCCGATTACTTTGGTGGCTTTATTTGTGATCATGTTTATGATTTATTGGATTGTACCAAACGCGCAATTGAAATTTAAAGCAGTGATTCCTGGTGCTGTATTTGCAACGACTGGTTGGATGTTGTTGTCACAAGTTTTTGGAATTTATGCTCGTTATTTTGCAACGCGTGTGAGCGGTTATCAAATCATCGGAAGTTTTATCGTTTTGATGCTTTGGTTAAACTTTGCTGCGACGATCATTATTCTTGGTGGAATCATCAATGCTGTTGTGCAAGAGTACATAACAGGAAACGAAATAAAAGAACGAAGAAGCATCACATCAACATGGCTTGGTAAACTAAAAAATAAATTTTCTCAAAAAAAGAATTAGAAACACGAGTTCTTATTGTAAAATAGCGACAGTGTTTTATAATTATTAATGACTCTTTAAATAAAGTAGGTGCCCGTATGCTGGTTTCTTTTAGTATTGTAATAAAGATTTTTTTGACAATTTTATTGTCTTTGATATTGACCCCCATTTTTAAAATAATTTCAGTTCAAACTGGAATGGTCGATAAACCGAATGAACGACGAATAAACAAAGTGCCGATGCCTTCAGCTGGTGGCTTACCTATCTTTGTTTCCTTCGTGATATCTAGTTTGTTTTTATTCAAAGATATCATCCCTAAATTTTATATTCTACCTATATTATTGGCTGCGTCCGTCATCGTATTGACCGGATTACTTGATGACAAATATGAACTTTCACCTAAGCAAAAAAGTATTGGTATTTTATTAGCGGCTTTGATCATCTATTTTGTCGCTGATATCAGGATCGATTCTTTTACCTTACCGTTCTTAGGATATATCCAATTAGGTTGGCTTAGTTTTCCTGTCACCATTTTTTGGATTTTTGGGATCACTAATGCAGTCAATTTGATTGATGGTTTAGATGGCTTAGCAGCAGGGATATCTTTGATTGGCTTGATGACCATTGGTATTATTGGTTACTTTTTTTTACATGCCTCAACAGTTTATATACCTATAGTTATTTTTTGTTTAGTCGCAAGTATCATCGGCTTTTTTCCTTACAATTTTTATCCTGCCAAAATTTATTTAGGGGATACAGGTGCACTTTTCTTAGGCTTTATGATGGCGGTTTTATCATTGCAAGGATTAAAGAATGTTACTTTCGTTTCATCGATTTCTTTGTTGATCATCATGGGGGTACCTGTTACAGATACTTTTTTTGCAATCATTCGTAGAAAAGCGAATCGAGTATCATTTTCTACGGCAGATAAGAAGCATTTGCATCATCGATTGCTCGCTTTAGGCTTTACCCATAAAGGAGCTGTTTTGACGATCTACTCCATCGCTTTGATGTTTTCATTTACTGCAATGATCATGAATTATACGGGAAGTCTTGGAACGATTGCTTTGTTCTTAGTGATGCTATTTGCTGCTATTTTATTATTTGAATTGATCGGATTGATCAATGAAAAATACCAATTCATTCTAAAAACATTACGGTTTTTAGGGAATAAAGAATACCGTACACAAGTGATGCAGAAATACTTTAAGAAATGGAAAAGACCTTAATGGAGAACAATAAAAAAAAGCCGATTTTAATTAGCATTGTGACAGCAAATAGTAAAAAAATATTCCAGACATTAGATACGATCATTGCGACGATCGGTGAAGAACCGGCAATTGAATTTCAAATTTTTGATAATAACTCGACACCTGAATACCAAGAACGATTACGCGAATATTTAAAATATCCGTTCATGAATATTTATTTCAATAATGAAAACCGAGGCTTTGGATTTGGTCATAACCATACCTTGCTCCAAAGCGCTGCAAAATATGCGGTGATTTTTAATCCAGATATTTTAGTAGATGAGCAGACGGTGATCGACCTGGTTGCGCTCTTAGAAACGCATCCTGAATGTGCGATGTTGGCACCTAAAATCTTGAATGAAGATGGGACGACTCAATACTTGATTAGACAGCGTTTAGCTCTATTCGACTATGTACTACGTTTCATTCCTTTCAAATTTGTCAAAAAAATGTTTGATCGGCGATTGAATCGCTTTGAATGTCGTGATTTGCCAGAGGATCGTGATTCTTATGTGCGCATGATTTCTGGTAGTTTTATGGTAGTAGATGTTGCGAAATTTAAATCAATCAATGGGTTTGATACTCGCTACTTTATGTATTTTGAAGATAATGATCTTTGTTTAAGTTTTGAAAAAGCAAACGAAAAGATCCTTTATACGCCACGTTATAGTGCCATCCATCTATATGGAAAAGGGGCGCATCGTAACTTCAAACTTTTTCGAATATTTTTAAATTCAATGATGAAATTCTTCCATAAGTGGGGGTGGACTTTCTTCTAATGACACCAGAAATAGCAGTAGTGATCGTATTGTATCACCAAAAAATCAACCAATCGCCTTCTTACGATTATTTAAAAGCAGCTATCCAAGCTGGGACAGTGGAGTTAGTTATTTTTGATAATAGTCCTGTTGCACATGCTGATGTGCTTTATTCAGAAAAGAACGTCCATTATCATCATGATCCAGCAAATCCAGGCCTAGCGGTTGCTTACAATTATGCAATTGACCACATTTCAGATACGGTACAGACACTTATAACATTAGATCAGGACACTCAGTTAGGTACTGATTATTTGGAAACTGTAGCCGAACTCACTTGGACAAAGGAGCGAGTAGCTGCGGTCCCCTTAGTATTTTCTGGTACAAAACAAATCTCTCCGGTGTGGGCAGACCACTATATCAATCGCCACTTCGAAGTGATCGAAGAGCCAGTAGTAACACGTCAACGGATTATGGCAATCAATTCTGGCGCGGCATTCTCGCTCACATTTTTAAGAGAGATCAATGGTTATAATACAGTGTTCCCACTCGATTTTTTAGATCATTGGCTTTTTTGGCAAATCAAACAATTAAACAAAGAAATTGTAGTTTTAGCCACTAGCATGACTCATGATCTCTCAGTATTAGATTATAAAAAAGTTAACGTAACACGCTATCAGTCGATATTGGCTGCTGAGTCGATCTTTTACCAAGAATACGACCGTCAGCATTTAATGCAACATCGGAAGCAGTTAGTATTAAGAATGACAAAGCAATTTTTGACTGTCAAGAATCGTCAAATCTGGCGAATGACTTTACGTTCGTTTGTTGATAATTGGAAGGTGTGAAATGATGCGATCGGTTTGTATAGCAACCTTTAATGGTGGCGCGTATTTAAAAGAACAATTGGATAGTATCTTAAAGCAACTTTCTCCAGAAGATGAAGTGATTATTTCGGATGATGGTTCAGTCGATGATACTTGGTCGATCTTAACAGAATATGCACATAATGATCCACGTATCAAACTTTTTGAAGGTCCCAAACAAGGTTTGATCAAAAATTTTGGCTTTGCGATTGAACAAGCTCAGGGAGACCTGATATTTTTAGCAGATCAAGATGATGTATGGTTAGATGGGAAAGTAGAGAAAATCACACAATACTTTAGCCTTCATCCAAAACAACTAGTAGTTATTTCAGATTTAGTGATCGTAGATAGCCAGTTGAATGAGATCCATTCCTCATACTTTACCTTTAGGAGATCCAAAGAAGGCTGGTTGACGAATTTGATTCGTAGTAACTATATCGGTGCAGGGATGGCTTTTCGCTCTTCATTAAAAGAGACGATCTTACCGATACCTGACAATGTACCGATGCATGATATGTGGATCGGTTTGCTGGCGGGGAATCATGCGGGCTTTATTCGAGAACCGCTGACTCTTTATCGGCGACACGATTTTAATGCAAGTGAAATTGAAACGAAGAGTAGTTGGCGCCAGAAAATCACTTGGCGGATTCATTTGATCCAAGCACTCATTCAGCGGAAATGGAAAAAATATCCCTAAAAGATATTGTTAAATTCTCAAGAAATCCATGACAAATAGTAGGATTGATGAGATAATAACGAAAGTGAAAATTTAAAGAAAAAGGAGCGCTTATATTCATGAAAGGAATCATCCTTGCGGGAGGAAGCGGAACACGCTTGTATCCACTAACAAAGGCAACCTCGAAACAGTTGATGCCAGTCTACGATAAACCAATGATCTATTATCCAATGTCTATTTTGATGTTGGCAGGTATCAAGGAGATATTGATTATTTCAACACCTCAAGATACCCCACGCTTTAAAGAATTATTTGGAAATGGGCATGATCTAGGTATTCACCTTGAATACGCGGTTCAAGAGAGTCCCGATGGCCTAGCTCAAGCTTTTATCATTGGGGAAGAATTTATTGGCGATGATAGTGTTTGTCTTGTTTTAGGAGATAATATCTACTATGGTGGTGGACTATCAAAAATGTTGCAACGTGCTGCCTCTAGAGAAAGTGGAGCGACTGTTTTCGGGTATCATGTTAATGATCCGGAACGTTTTGGTGTGGTCGAATTTGATGAAAATATGCAAGCTCTCTCTATTGAAGAGAAACCAACAGAACCAAAATCAAATTATGCTGTCACAGGACTTTATTTCTACGACAACGATGTGATTTCAATTGCAAAAGAAATCAAACCATCTGAGCGTGGCGAACTAGAGATCACTGACGTCAACAAAGCATATTTAGAAAGAGGAAAACTTTCTGTAGAGATTATGGGACGTGGTTTTGCTTGGTTAGATACAGGCACGCATGAATCTTTACTTGAAGCCTCTACATTTATTGAAACGATTGAAAAGCGTCAAAACTTAAAAGTTGCTTGTTTAGAAGAGGTGGCTTATCGAATGGGCTATATCGACAAACAACAATTAGCTGTTTTGGCAGAACCACTGAAAAAAAATCAATATGGTCAATATTTATTAAGATTGGCTGCTGAATAAGGAGTTTTTAGTGATGAAAGTGACGGATACTAAATTAACAGATGTTAAAATTATCGAAATGGATGTTTTTGGGGACCATCGTGGTTTCTTTACAGAAAGCTATTCAAAAGCAAAATTTGCGGAACATGGATTAGATTTTGATTTTGTCCAAGACAATCACTCTCTATCTGCTGAAGCCGGAGTGATTCGTGGTTTGCATTTTCAAAAAGGGGCATCCGCTCAAACAAAATTGATCCGTGTCACTTCAGGAGCAGTCTTAGATGTGATCGTCGATATTCGTAAAGGTAGTCCAACCTATGGACAGTGGGAAAGTTATATCTTATCTGAACATAATCATCGTCAATTACTTGTACCCAAGGGATACGCACATGGGTTCGTGACATTGACACCAAATGTGAATTTCCTTTATAAATGCGATAATTATTATGATGCCGCAGCAGACGGTGGGATCGCATTTGACGATCCAGAGTTAGCGATTGATTGGCCAATCGATCTTTCAAAAGCGATCATGTCTGAAAAAGATCATAATCATCCTACACTGAAAGAATTTGAAGCAGAAAACCCATTTGTTTATGGTGAAATCTAACATTTGATGAGGAGAAATATTAAATGAAAAATATCATTGTTACTGGTGGAGCAGGCTTCATTGGATCAAATTTTGTACATTATGTTGTACAAAACCACCCAGAAGTACATGTGACAGTCTTAGATAAATTAACTTATGCAGGAAACAAAGAAAATCTAGCAGGATTGCCAACTGATCGTGTGGAGCTAGTTGTCGGAGATATTGCAGATGCAGAATTAGTCGATCGATTAGTGGAAAAAGCAGATGCAGTGGTTCATTATGCTGCTGAATCACATAATGATAATTCTCTTAAAGATCCGTTTCCGTTTGTACACACGAACATCATTGGTACGTATACATTGCTAGAAGCTTGCCGTAAGTACGATGTTCGTTATCATCATGTTTCTACGGATGAAGTCTATGGTGACCTACCATTACGTGAAGATTTACCAGGTCATGGAGAGGGTGAAGGTGAGAAGTTCACTGCGGAAACACCTTACAACCCGTCCAGCCCCTATTCTTCAACAAAAGCTGGTTCTGATTTATTAGTGAAAGCTTGGGTTCGTTCATTTGGACTAAAGGCGACAATCTCAAATTGTTCCAATAACTATGGACCTTATCAACACATTGAAAAATTCATTCCACGCCAAATCACCAATATTTTAAGTGGTATCCAACCTAAGTTATACGGAGAAGGAAAAAATGTTCGTGATTGGATCCATACGAATGACCACTCTTCTGCCGTATGGTTGATCCTAACCAAAGGGAATATTGGGGAAACCTATTTGATTGGCGCTGATGGCGAGGAAGACAACAAAACCGTATTGGAAATGATCTTAGAAATGATGGGTCAGCCTAAAGATGCCTATGAACATGTCAAAGATCGTGCTGGCCATGATTTGCGTTATGCGATCGACTCAACCAAGCTTCGACAAGAACTTGGTTGGCAACCAGAGTTCACTAATTTCCGTGATGGTTTAGCAGAAACTATCAAGTGGTACGAAGAGAACCAAGAATGGTGGCAAAAAGAGAAAGAAGCAGTTGAAGCAGCTTACGCTAAAAATGGACAATAAGAGGCGAGAAATCGAATTCCCTCGAACAAGCTGCGTAGATAAGAGTCAGAGACTTCCTCTTATCAGATGTTTTTCTTGCTTGAATAGATAGCTTGAGAGACTCAACCTCTTTTTAAATAGTCATTGAAGGGGCACTGCGTTTAACTGACGCTGCCCCTTTTTTCATGAAAAATTTTTTAAGAACGCTGGATGGATGCTCATCCTCTCGAAAAGCGAGAACCGATATGGTAGAATAAGCTTGGTTCTTAGAACGTGGTTGGCACATAAGTGTTCTGCCGTTGTTTGGGGATAAGGGGAAATAATGAGACCGTTATTTTTGTCCAATACTCCGAACAAACAGTTGAATGAATCGAACTTCAAAGATAAAGCGTTCATTAAAGACAACATGATAGCTAATGATATTTTTACAAAAAAAAGTTTAAAAATAAATAAATCAAGGAGCGATTGCGTTATGTTTTTATTAACAGGTGGAAATGGTCAACTTGGTACCGAGTTACGTCATTTATTAGATGAGAAAGGGTTAGATTATGTTTCGACTGACGCCCAAGAACTGGATATCACGGATGCAGAAAAAACAATGGCTTATATCACAGACTTAAAGCCTGAAGTCATCTTCCATTGTGCAGCCTATACTGCTGTCGATAAAGCAGAAGACGAAGGAAAAGAAATAGATGAAAAAATCAATGTAGACGGAACGAGAAATGTTGCATTGGCAGCGAAAGCAGTGAATGCAACATTGATTTATATCAGTACCGATTATGTCTTTGATGGTAAAAAAGAAGATGAAGAATATCTAGAAGATGATGCAACGAATCCATTGAATGAATATGGTCGTACAAAACTACTAGGCGAACAAGCAGTGCAGGAAATTTTAGAAGATTATTATATTATTCGTACGTCATGGGTATTTGGTGTATATGGTCATAACTTTGTTTATACGATGCAACGTTTGGCACAAACCCACGATCGATTAACAGTGGTCAATGACCAATTTGGACGTCCGACATGGACACGCACACTGGCTGAATTTATGGTTTATGTAATCGAAGAAAAAGTACCATATGGTGTCTATCATCTATCAAACGAGAATAGTTGTTCATGGTATGAATTCGCAAAAGAAATCTTAAAAGATACAGCAGTAGAAGTAGCTCCTGTTACTTCAGCCGAATATCCACAAAAAGCAACACGTCCACAATATTCAGTGATGAGCCTGAAGAAAACGGAAGATCTTGGTTTTGTTATTCCAACGTGGCAAGAAGCACTTGAACAAATGTTACAAGCTTCTGAAAAATTAAACAAATAAGGTTTTTCCTTAGAAAAAAGAAACAACGAAGAAATTGGAGAATTTTATGGAAAAACAAACAAGAAGTGCAAGGCGAGATAAATCACGAGAACCGGAGACAGAACAGACGAATCTATTTTTAGATATCCTATTGAAATTACGTTATGTGATTGGCTTATTGGTGATCGTTATCGTTGTGACCTTCAACTTGAATGGTAGCTCGATCGGTAGCTGGGATAACTATGTATCCCAAAGAGATGACGGGAAAAAGACGGATGTTATTTTTGGTCAAAATCGAGAAGTTCGTTCAGATGAATGGCTAGTCCAAACGCCTTTTTATTTCTCTCAAGCAGAATCGGGTTATCCGGTCATCAACGAAGATTATTCGTTGAATGGTCAAAATATGATTATTGCCTACAATTCACCAGTAAAAGATATCACTGTTATCGGTAAACCATTTAACTGGGGATTCTTCTTTTTGGGAAGGGATCGAGGATTGTCCTTTTATTGGGCAATGAAACTGGTAGTCATGGTCCTGTTAGGATTTGAACTCCTGATGATCTTAACGAAAAGAAACAAGCCACTTTCGTTGATTGGGTCATTTGCATTGACCTTCTCACCAGCTGTTCAATGGTGGTTCATGCAACACGTTGGCGATTTGATTTTCTTTACAATTGGTTTAATGGTCGCCTTTTATCATTATTTTTATCAACATGAAAAAAAGTGGCTGCGTGCATTGATGATGTTATTAGTGGTCATATTCGGTCTCGGATTTATCTTAGTTATCTATCCGGCCCATCAAGTGATGCTCGCCTATCTATTAGTTTTTTATTTTGTCGGTTTACTGATCTATTACCGCAAAAAAATACAATGGGATTGGTTTGACGCTGTATTGATTACTGCTGCGTTGTTGTTTATTGGTATTGTCATGTGGCATTTTTGGTCAATTTCTAAAGATGCGTTACTCGCCTCTTTGAATACGTTGTATCCTGGGAATCGAGTAAGTACAGGTGGTAAATGGAAATTTAGTGAATTTTTCTATTTCTTAACGAACTGGAAAATCCCATTCGAGGATATCAGTTTCTCAAATAATTCAGAAGTAGCACTATTTTACCATTTCTTCCCAACTGTCTTTTTAGCAAGTCCATTTGTCTTGTTTGGAAAAAAAGACGACGATCAAAAAAATATTGGTCGGATCTTAATGCTCTTTTGTCTCTTCGCGATTTTTTGGATCACCATTGGCTTACCTAGAACGATGGCTCAATTGACCTTGTTATCATTTGTCCCACCATTTCGTGCGATCTTAACTTTCAGCTTTGCTGCCTTTCTATTATCGATTTGGTTTATCGCGTACATTTGGAAACACGATGTCATCCCAACGTGGTATAAATTCGTCTTATTGATTGCTAATGCAGGTATCTATTACTATGCGTTACAAGGTTCCAAGATGGAAGGCTATTTCTCTGGCTTTGAGTTAATCAGTGTGATTGTTTTGGGAACACTCCTTTTAGCATTTGCACTGTTTCGACAACGCGTCTTTTTCTACCTTTCATTTAGTGCATTGATCATTGCTTCTGGTTTCTTTGTGAATCCAGTTGTCCAAGGAACAGGTGCGATTTTTGAAAAAACGTTAGCCAAGGAAATCCAAAAAATCGATCAACAGGATCCAGGTCAAGTATGGTTAACCGAAGATGAGCTCTATAATTTCACACCGGCTTTAGGGGTAAAGGCATTCAATACGGTCCGCTTTTATCCAGACAAAGCTGCATGGCAATTGATTGATCCAGAAGGGGAATATGAGCGTTTCTACAATCGTTATGCCCATACTAGAGCTTTTATTGCCAAAGAAGATACAGCCTTCAAGCTAGATCGTCCAGACATGTTCTCAGTGACTTTGAATTTTGATGATGCTGAAAAGTTAGGCATCAAATATGTCGTAACCAAGCGTCCATTAGATGACTATAATCAGCGTAATGAAGCGCAGTTCACTAAATTATATGGACCAGACGACGATGGGCACATGATCTATGAAGTAGCGTATCCAAACTATGCTACTTGGCAAACACAGTCTACTGGTCAATAAAAAACTTTTAGTTTGAAGAAGATGTGTGCAAAAAAAGAGGATATTGGATCAGTTAGAAATCATCGTGATAACGCTGATCCAATGATCCGTTTTTAAAAAGTATTATTTGGAAGAGGAGGTGGAAACCATTCAAACATTTGTCGAAAAATTCATAAATAAAATGAGTACTGGGATCTTGTTAATGATGCTAATCGCTCTTTTTTCTGTCTGGACGATCGGTATAGGCACACCAGCTACTTTATTTTTATATGAACATAGCGCACAGTTCGTCACTTTTGGTGTATTTGTCTTAACAGGACTGAATATCTATAAAGCAAGAGGATTTGACTTTTTTTATCTAGGAGCAGCAGTTGTAATCTTCGGTTTCTATACGTATTTCAGTGGAATACGAGAAGGTTCTTTGGCAGGTAATCTGTTGATCCCGATTTTGATTCTGATTGGATTGAGTGTAAAGTGGATCGAATTTGACAAAGTAGATCGGGGAATTTATTTGCTTGTCTTCTCATTTTTCCTTGCTGTGACGGTATATCGAGTATTTACAGAGATTCAAGTACCTGAAGGACAAAGTATATGGAACCAAGATAATAAATTATCCGATATTTGGATCAATACAAATACGATTGGCAGCTCGTTGATGATGCTTGGACTACTGATCAGTGGTTTCGCCAGTTCATTTGAACGTTGGTATATTCGGATCCTTGGAGTACCAGCGATCATTGCTGCATTTTTAGGAATCTGGGTATGTCAATCACGCTCGGCATTGATTGCGATCATCATTTTTGCTTTATTGGATATCTGGCCTAAAAGATTCTTTAAATTTATTCGTGCCCCTTTTATCGGCTATTTAGCTATTTTTAGCTTGGCGCTACCGATATCCTATTTAGCTGCCACTTCTGAAGAGATCAATCTCTTCACTGGAAGAGAGGGCATATGGCTGAAATTTTATCAAACGATTTCCGAGAGTACAGAGCAACTACTGGTTGGAATGAAGCCTTTTCTTTATTTTCGTGGGAATGAGGTTTTAGGTAATCACAATAGTTATAATTCTATTTTGAATTTATATGGATTGATAGGAATCGCAATTGTAGGGATTTTATTACTTGTTTTTGTTGGAAGACTAACACTGAAAGCTGATTATTCGAATGGACAGCTTACGTTCTTATGGGCATTCATGGCAGTAATGATCCAATCGTTTATGGAAGATACATTGACTTCTTTCCCTTGGGTACCTATCGGCTACTTGTTGTTAGCGATGGCAAGTCATCGTTACGATCAGCCACCAGGTAAGCAAATAAAAATACAAGAGGAAAATCAACTGTCAACTTCAAGACTTGCACGCTATCACTGAATTTGAAAATAAGGGGTGTGAGACAACAGCAACAATTATTTTGCCTGTCACCTTAGAATCGAATAAATGGTGGAAACAGGAGCAAGCACTTCGGAAATAAGGCTATACACTTCTGTCCCAATCTCAATCAAAAAAATAAAAACGTGGGTAAGCCTTTTTTGGCAGGCCCACGTTTTTTGCTTCATTGCAATTAAGTATCATCTTTTGTAAAATAGTAACGTTGACAAAAAGTTTGCTTAATAGAAAATTAAGAAACAACGAATATCGCAGTCCTTGGCTCAATATGTGGTAAAATGGCTGTTGACTGTAATTAATTGAAACTGCTTGGAGGAACACAAATGTTGAAAGATTTGTTTTTATTTATGAAGGATATCTATCAAAATCGAAAGCTATTACTTCAATTCTCGTTAAACGATTTTAAATCGCGTTTTGCGGGTTCATTTTTAGGGATTTTATGGGCGTTCATCAATCCCGTGTTTACGGTTCTCATTTACTGGTTAGTCTTTGGCTTCGGCTTGAAAGCGGCAATGACTGACGGGAAGTATCCGTTTATCGTCTATCTGATCACAGGGATGGTCCCATGGTTCTTTTTCTCAGATGCGTTTACCTCTACAACACTTGTTTTCCGAGAATACACCTATTTAGTGAAAAAAGTGGTATTCAATATCCGTATCTTACCAACAACTAAAATCCTTTCAAACTTGTACTCACATATGTTCTTTATTTTGATTGGTTTAGTCGTAACAATGGGACATGGTATTTTTCCAACGGTCATGTCTTTACAATTGATTTATTATCTATTTTGTATGGTTGCTTTTTTGACCGGATTGACGTGGTTGACCGCATCGATTCAACCTTTTATACCAGATATCATGCAATTTATCACAATTTTGCTACAGCTGATTATGTGGACGTTGCCGATTCTTTGGAGTCCTAGTCAATTTAATCCAGCAATCATAAAGATTCTAAAATTAAACCCACTGTATTATGTTGTTCAAGGTTACCGTGAATCATTTTTAAGTCAAGCTTGGTTCTGGGAACATGGTACTTATACAATCTATTTTTGGGTAGTTACATTAATCATGTTCGTAATCGGTTCCTTAGTGTTCCGTAGATTGAAACCACATTTTTCAGATGTGCTGTAAGGAGTATAGTTATGACAGAATACGCAATTAAATTAAACAACATCACTAAATCATACAATATGTATGCGAAACCGACGGATCGTTTTAGAGAAGCTTTGAATCCTTTCAAGAAATCGTACCATGATGTGTTCTATGCATTGAAAAATATTGATGTAGAGATTAAAAAAGGTGAAATGATTGGTTTTGTCGGTGAAAATGGTTCTGGTAAATCAACGATGCTCAAAATCATTACAGGCGTTTTGACTCCAACAAGTGGAACCATGGAGATCGAAGGAAAGATTTCTGCCTTACTTGAATTGGGTTCAGGTTTTAATCCAGAATATTCTGGGTATGAAAATATTTATTTAAATGGAATGGTTCTTGGCTTTTCACGTGAAGAAGTCGATGCGATGGTGGATGACATCATTGATTTCGCAGATATCGGAGACCACGTTTATCAACCAGTTAAAACTTACTCAAGTGGGATGTTCGTACGCTTAGCTTTTGCGGTAGCGATCAATGTCAATCCAGATATTCTGATTGTTGATGAGGCACTCGCAGTAGGTGACTTGGAGTTCCAATTGAAATGTATGGAAAAATTTACGGAAATCAAAAATTCTGGGAAGACGATTTTATTTGTTTCCCATGATATCAGCTCGATCCGTCGTTTCTGCGACCGTTCTTACTGGCTAAAAAATGGTGAAGTTGTAGAATTTGGTGATACGATGGATGTGACAACCAATTACGAAAACTTCTTAAAGAAAAAATCAGTAAAAACAGTAGATCGTAACAAAAATCAAGTGGAGCGTTTTGCTGCCCCAGATATCGTCGATGTGTTAAGTGCTGAGTTACTAGATGAAAACAAGCAACCAATCGATATGTTAGAACAAGGGGAAGATCTTTATGTCAAGGTTACTTATGAAGTGAAAGATGATACCATCAAAAAACCTGTATTAGGGATTGCCCTACGAACGGTCGATAATTTCTATGTCTGTGGCTTGAATACCTTACTGGACGATATCACGATTCCTTGGGAAAAAGGAAAAAACGTCTTTTATCTCAAGTATAAGAAGTTAGGCTTACTTGCTGGCGAATACTATTTCGATGTGGCGGTTTTTGAAGAAAATGCCACTGTTCCATTAGTTTATAAAACGAAGTATATGAACTTATTTGTGACGGGTTCTTATATTGGTGAAGGGATCGTGGTCTTGGATCACCAGTGGAAAGAAGGAGATCAAAACAATGAAGTATGATTTCGAAATGGATTTAGATGAACAAAGTAGCGTAGGTAAGATTGTCGGACAAATTAAACCAGGAAGTAAAGTCTTGGAATTTGGTCCAGGCAATGGACGCATGACGAAACATTTGATCGGTGCAAAAAACTGTGAAGTAAGCATCGTTGAACTGGACAAAGAACTATTTGATTACGTCAATGAAATTGCACAAGATGGTTTTTATGGCGATATTGAAAGTTTTGAATGGGCAAAATATTATGCTGGTCAAACGTTTGATTATATATTATTTGCAGATGTCTTGGAACATTTAGTGGATCCTTTGAAGACATTAAAAAAAGTCAGAGAGTTTCTAAATGAAGAAGGCGAGATTTTGATTACTTTTCCTAATCTCGTGCATAACTCTGTATTGATCCACCTCTTTAATAACGAATTGCCGTGGGCTTCGTTTGGGCTACTAGATGAAACACATAATTCATTTTATACCCACGAAGGCTTTCAAAAAGTATTTGCAAACGCTGATCTGCACATCAACATTGAAGATTATTTATATCTAGCAGTAGGGGATACTGAATTGAAGTCGGCATATACTGACTTACCAGAAGCAGTTCGTTATGATTTCAAAATGCGCCCATTTGGCGAAGTGTATCAATACTTCTTTTCATTGAAAAAACACCCAAATGTGGAAGCTAAAATCAATTCACCGCAAAATTCAAATTATGTCAAAATGATGGAAATCATCAAAAAGAGTACGCAAGAAGAAACATTACAGATCCCGTTCAATAATTATACGGGAGAAAACCAAGTATTGACTTTTCCACTGACAGAAGAACCGGTAAGTTTTATTTTTCAATTTGAAAAGCAACCAAGTTATCTTGAGTTCAGTGTTGAAGTAGACGGAGTAAAGCTTGATTTTATCGCATCGAATGCGGTCATCAAAACAGCGACAGACTGTTATATCTTTGATGGATCAGAAGCACCAAGACTAGAATTGACCGATATAAGTGGAGAAACGATCAAAATCTCTTGCCATTATCGATTCATTGGTGAATTACCAGCAACGATGACTGAAGTCCTTAGAGAAATCAAACCTATGGCTGCTGTTCAAAAAGAACTATCTGCTGAAAACGAGAGATTAACAAAAGAAAACCAGCACTTGCAAATAGAGAATAAAGAGCTGACGAAAGTCTTGAAGACTACGGCTGATCGATATTTTGACTTGTTGCAGCCTAACAATTGGGCAATAAAGCCAAAAGGACTATTAGGGAGACCAAAAGAAACGGCAAAAAAAATCCAAGCCAAAGATCTTTCTCTTTGTATCGACGAAAAAAATTGGGATCCAGAAACAAAATTACTCAAAATCATTGGATGGGGAATTTCAAATGCGGAACGTAAACCTTTATCTTATAAGTTGTCTGTAGATCAATCACCATTCTTCGAGGTTCAGCAGATTGAGCGAGCCGAAGTGAATGAAGCCGAAAAACTTCCTCCCCACACAAAAGCTGGTTTTGAGATCCAGATAGCGTGTGAACAAGAAAAATCATTTTTGATTGAATTGATTGCAGAAAATGGGCAGTCTTGGCTAGTTGAAATATAAATAACTTATTAGGTAAAGGAGTACCAAACCAGTGCAAAAAAAAGAAATTGCTGTATTTATCGATAAAATCACTCGTGAGCGGGCGACCGGCGATTTATTGATCGTTGGTTGGGCAATCGATGAAGTAACGAAAGAAATACCGACGATCCAAGTTGAAAAAGAAAATATTATAGCAAAAAATACACCAGTCGTGCGTTTAGATATCAATCATCTTTATGATTTGGATGTAAAAACGCAAAGTGGTTTTAATCTTCGATTATCTGGAAAGATGAAGGGAAAAGCAATTTTAGATTTTCAAACGAAAGATCATCAAAATGGGATAGCCGTCAAATTGAATGGACGCTATCCTTATGATGATGGCATCGAGTCGAGTTTGGAAAAGAAAAAACGATTGTTAAAAAAAGGCTTGAACTATGCTCGAACGCATGGCCTAAAAAAGGCTGTACGTCGTGTGAAAATGGAATTGAAACCAGGTTCGATCGACTATGCACAATGGATCGCTAAGCATGAACAAATCGACGTTGCAGCACAAAAAACAAAAGCGCAAGCCTTTGCCTATCGTCCGTTGATTTCTGTCGTGATGCCAGTTTATAACGTAGAAATCAAATGGCTAGAAAAATGTATCGATTCTGTGATTGCTCAAACATATGACCATTGGGAATTATGTATCAGTGATGATGCCTCTACCGATCCTAAAATCCATAAATGTTTAGAACGTTATCAGCAAAAAGACTCACGGATCAAAGTTGTCTTTCGTGAGGAAAACGGACATATCAGTTTAGCCACGAACTCTGCACTTGAGATCGCTGAAGGGGAATTCATGGCATTACTTGATAATGACGACGAACTTCCTGTCAATGCATTGTTTGAAGTAGTCAATGTCTTGAATGATCGGCCAGAACTTGATTTGATTTATAGTGATGAAGATAAGATCGATGCTGATGGCAATCGCTTCGATCCTCATTTTAAAGCAGACTGGTCACCCAATACTTTGATGGGAAATAACTATATTTCTCATTTAGGCGTCTATCGATTAAGTATCGTCAAAGAACTAGGTGGGTTCCGAAAAGGCTATGAAGGTTCACAAGATTATGACCTAGTTCTTCGTTTTACAGAAAAGATCCCAGCAGATCATATTTATCATATCGATCGTGTCCTTTACCATTGGCGTACGATTCCAGGATCAACAGCTAGTAGTGGAGAAGCTAAAAGTTATATTTACGATTCTGGTGTGAAAGCTTTGACGGATGCATTAGCTCGCAGGAATATCAAAGGCCAAGTGCGTCCAGGAAGAATCTCAGGGTTTTATGAGATCAATTATGATGTCTTACAAGAGGATCTAGTCAGCGTCATCATCCCAACCAAAAATGGGTATGACGATTTGAAAATGTGTATTGATTCGATCATCGAAAAAACGACTTATCCTAACTACGAGATCATTGTAGCTGATAATGGTAGTACTGATCCGAAGATGCAAAATCTTTTCGACTCATATAAGGAACAACTAAAAGAACGCTTTATTGTCGAATTGATCGATATCCCATTCAACTATTCTCGTATCAATAACCTTGCGGCTGAAAAAGCTAGTGGAAAGTATTATTTATTCTTGAACAATGATACGGAAGTGATCGCTCCTAATTGGATGACAACGATGGTCTCATATGCTCAGTTTGATTCAATTGGCTGTGTGGGTGCAAAACTTTACTATCCAGATGATACGACGCAACATGCGGGTGTACTCGTTGGCATCGGTGGCGTCGCTGGTCACGCGTTGAATAATTATGACCGCACACATTGTGGCTATTTCGGACGATTAGTGATCGACGTCGATTATTTAGCAGTGACCGCCGCTTGTATGATGGTCAAAGCGGATGATTTCAAAGCGGTGGATGGCTTCGATGAGACATTACAAGTTGCCTTCAATGATGTAGACTTATGTCTTAAAGTCTATGAACTGGGCAGAAACAATGTGTATGCTCATCAGGTTGAACTATATCACTTTGAGTCAAAATCTCGCGGGTACGAAGATACGCCAGAAAAGCAGAAACGCTTTGCGGGTGAAATCAAAAAAATGCAAGATAAATGGCCCAAATATATCGCACATGATCCTTTCTATAATGACAATTTGACCAAACAAGGAATTGGCGATTTTTCATTACGGCCAGATTAAAGAGTAGTTGATATACCTTAGGAAAGACTTGGAGAATATTCAAGTTTTACTTAAGGTATATTTTTGTATGCCCCATTTTTATAGCAGAATCAAGCACATAAATCTGTCGTGAAAAACTTTGAATTTAGGTTACAATTTGGTTATTCACTATGTTTTTAAAGTGTGCTATGGTAAGATGATAGAGGTATTATTTTGTGGTTAGGAGTGTATACATGAATAAAAATGGAGAATGGAATGTTGCTCGTCGGATATTCATTATCATGCTGGATGTCTTAGTTTACAATGCAGCGATATATATAAGTTTTTTATTGAAATTTCAAGGAGAAATTCCCACACGGAATTTTGAGACCTTTCAACATTCTGCAGTGTTTATATCTATCATCTTTATCGTCTTGAATATTTTATTAGGGGCATACGTCTTCTATAATCGGATGATCAGTGACATTATATTTGTGACTGTAATAGGGCAAGTATTGATGTCTTTAGGTGTAATGGTGGTGACTTTCGCTGGTAGATGGTTTGCCTTTCCACGGGCAGTTATTCTTTTATCTTTGGTAGTAGGAACAGTTTTACTGAGCTTATACCGCATCTTGGTCTACAAATTATATTTGAAAGTCAGTAGAGACAAGAAAGTAGTGATCGTTGGACTTGAAAAAGATGTTGCTCCAGCAATCCAAAATTTCCAATCTAAAAAAAATAATAAACATAAAGTTGAAGCGGTCGTTATCGATAACTATTATGAAAACATCAAGAAGATGATCGATACGATCGATATCGTCTACTTGTCATCACATATTGAAGAAAATGAAAAAATCAAGATTTATCAATTAGTTACTAAGAAGGAAAAAAAATTATTTTTGAATACGACTTTTGAGAATTTAACAATGATCAATCCAAACATTATGAACTTTGAAGATGAAAGTATCATTGAAGCTTCTGGTTTCAAGATACAACCAGAAGATGAATTGTTCAAACGCTTATTCGACATTATCATTTCCTTTATCTTACTGATCCTTGCATCACCTTTCATGTTGCTTACAGCAATACTAGTCAAAGTGACTTCACCAGGACCAGTGATCTATAAACAAGTCCGTATCACTAAAAATCAAAAAGAATTTTCAATCTATAAATTCCGGTCAATGACAGCGACAGCGGAAGCAAAATCAGGACCTGTCTTAGCGAAAAGTAATGATGCTCGAGTAACACCAGTCGGTAAATTTATTCGTGCTGTACGTTTTGATGAATTGCCACAGATTTTTAATGTGTTAAAAGGCGATATGTCGATCGTCGGTCCACGCCCAGAAAGACCTTTCTTTGTGGATCAATTCAATGCAGAAAATCCTTATTATTATTTGAGACATAATGTCCGTGCAGGCATCACCGGCTATGCTCAAGTATATGGGAAATATGTTTCTGACTATAACAGCAAGTTACGCTTTGATTTGTTGTATATCAAAAAATATTCGTTAATGATGGATCTAAAGATCTTATTGCAAACGATCAAGATCCTTTTTGATAAAATGTCTTCCCAAGGGTTAGAAGAGGATGAAAATGCCAGCTCATTAAAAGAAATAGATTTTCCCCAAGAAAAAATTTATAGTTGAGTTGGAGGAGCTGAAAAATGAAAAAACCGATTTTCAGTATTATCGTTCCTGTCTATAATGCCGAAGATACGATCGAGCGTTCGATTAATAGATTGCAATCGTTAGAATTTAATGATTATGAAGTGATATTAGTGAATGATGGCTCTACGGATAAAACAGAACAGTTGATCCATCAATTAGTCGACAAAAATCCTAAGTTTCAATGGGTGACAACTAAAAACCAAGGACCAGGATTTGCACGTAATGAGGGGCTCAATCGTGCGAGGGGGGAATACATCCTCTTTTTTGATGCAGATGACACTCCGAATCGAGCAGTATTAAAAGAATATGAACAACTTTTGAAAAAACAACCGAATGCTGATTTGATTGTGAGTTCCTTCATATTTCGAACTATTGATGATGAAAAAGTAATCTCTGAAAAGATAAATCAGGTCACCGAACATCGATATACGAAACGAGAAGAATTTTTGCAAGACATGTACACATTGATGAATCAGCAACTGATGTATGTTGTTTGGAATAAATGCTACCGTAAAGATTTGTTAGAAAAATATAGTGTTCGATTCAAAAATTATAGTAGTTGTGAAGATCGAATTTTTAATTTAGATTATTTTGAATACTGTGATGAGGTCCTAATGAATCCTAGTATTGTTTATACCTATGAATTCCAAGGTGGCAAAGGAATAACAAATAAATATAATAAAAATAAGTTTCAAACATTTGAAGACTTTTATTTACGAGCAAATGAAGTGACAAATAATAATAATAAAGCAGGAATGGCTTCCCTTTTATTAAAAGGAACAACGTCAGTTCTTTTATCGATTGCTGAAACGTATCAGTTAACTAATATTGAAAAGAGACATGCAATAAAAGAAATTTTAAATAGTGATGTAATAAGAGAAGCGCGCTCGATTGCGTGTACTGATTCGATCATTAAAAAATTGACAAAGTTTTATTTCAACCTACCAAGTACAATCGCTTATCATACTATTATTTTTGCAAATAAGATCCAGCGAATTAGCCCGCGATTAATCGCTTTATTAAAAAGAAAATATTAAGTTCTTACAGTTAGTTAAGATCACGAAAAGGAGAAAAACATTTTATGAATATTGCTTTATTAACTGCTTCAGGTACTGGAACTAGAACAGGACAAGATATTCCAAAGCAATTCATCCATGTGAATAATATTCCAATCCTAGTTTATACACTGAAAGCTTTTGAAGAACATCCAGAGATTGATGAAATTTGTGTGGTTATTTTAAAAGGTTGGGAAGAAATGCTGACTGCTTATGCTAAGCAATTCAATATCACAAAACTAAAGTATATTGTTGAAGGTGGTAATTCTGGACAAGAATCAATTTATAATGGATTGAAAGAAATCTACAAAAAAAGAGCAAAAGATGATGTTGTATTGATCCATGATGGTAATCGACCTATGGTCAGTGAAAAAATCATCAGTGAGAGTATTGCAGTTTATAAAGAAAATGGAAATGCTGTAGCTGTTATTCCTTGTACAGAAGTTGTTTTCACATTAGAAGAAAAAGGAGAGACAAGTTCAGTAAATTCATTGAATCGAGATCTTTTAGTTCGTACACAAACACCGCACACGTATCAATTGGGTGAAATTATCGAAACCTACCAATTAGCAGAAGAAAAGGGAATTAATGATATGGCAGCTTCATGTCAGTTGATGCAAGTTTTAGGAAAAAAATCTTACTTTTCACCTGGATCAGAGAAAAATTTAAAAATCACTACTTTAGAAGATTTAGAAATTTTTAAAGCATTATTGAATTCAACAAATGATGACTGGATCAAGTAAGGAAGGTAAGAAAATGAATCTATTAGAAAACGAAACTTATCTTTCAAATCTAAAAATGTGTGTTCAAAAAACTACTGATATATTTCAAAAATTCAAAGATAAATCTGTCATGATCACAGGAGCAAGCGGATTGATTTGTTCTGCGGTGGTCGATTTATTGATTATCGCTAATCAAGAACTTGATTTGCAGATGACAGTATATACTCTTGGAAGAAATATCGAAAGATTAAAAACACGTTTTTCTACTTATTCGGCAAGTAAATGCATTGTACCAGTATTGTATGATGCGACGAAAGAGTTCACTTTTACTAATAAAGTAGATTATATTATTCATGGCGCGAGTCATGCGAGTCCTGAACTTTATTCAGAAAAACCTGTAGAGACAATGCAAGGCAATATTTTTGGGCTGAATTCATTATTGGAATTTTCAAAGAAAGAACAAGTTGATAGACTGTTATATGTATCATCAAGTGAAGTCTACGGAGAATTTAGTACAGATAGACCTTTACTTGAATCTGATTATGGTTATATTGACCTATTGAATCCACGATCTTCTTATTCTATGGGGAAACGTGCAGCTGAAACATTATGTGTTAGTTATTTAAAAGAATACTCAGTCAAGAGTGTAATTGTTCGTCCAGGACATATTTATGGTCCTTCAGCAAAACAAGAAGATAAACGTGTTTCCTCAGCATTTGTTTTAGATGCTTTGAAAGGTAAAAAAATTATTATGAAAAGCACAGGTAGCCAAATAAGATCCTATACTTATAGTCTGGATTGTGCTACTGCCATGCTATATGCACTTGTTAAAGGAAATCCTGGAGAAGCCTACAATATATCCAATCCATGTTCAATTATCAGTATTGCAGAGATGGCTAAAAAGATTGCGGAAATTGGGAATGTTGATTTGGAGTTTGATTTGCCTACTGCAGGTGAAGCAAAACAATTCAATCCTATGAATAACTCCAGTTTGAATAGCGAAAAGCTGAGTGCTTTAGGATGGAAAGCATTTTTTGATGCAAAAGATGGATTTAAGAATACTTTGGATATCTTATCAGAAAGTATCTCAAAATAATTCTATACTTTTAACCGTTATAGAGTATTAAATATAGAAAAATAGGTGATCAAGTGAACAAAGTGAAAAGAGTGTTACATTTTCAGGGGAGAATGGGCAAAGGTGGAGCCGAATCCTTCATGATGAATCTATATAGAAGAATCGACCGTCGTAAAGTACAGTTCGATTTTTTGATTTATGATGATTTTGCACATGTGACAGATTATCATGAAGAGATAAAAAAACTGGGTGGAAGAATATTTGTAGTGACTAATCCTAAAAAAAACATCATAAAGTATTGGTTTGAGGTTAGAAAACTTTTAGCAGAACAGCATTTCGATATCGTTCATAATGAAGTGTATTTTGGCGGAGGTATCAACCTGGTATTAGCTAGAAAACGAGGAATAACACAACGAATAGCACATAGTCATGCCACTAGTGACGGAAAATCGTCTAATTTTTTAATGAATTTACTAAGGAAATATTTACATCATTTACTTATTAAAGAAGCAACTGATTTTTTAGCTGTTAGTAAAGAAGCTGGAGATAGCTTATTTCAAGGTCATCCTTATGAGATTATTCATAATGGTATTGATTTATCATTGTATAAGACGGATGAAGATGTACGTGCGGAGAAAAGAGCGGAGCTGGGACTTTCCCCAAATGATTTTGTTATCGGGAATATTGGACGTCTCGAAAAGCAAAAAAATCAAACCTATCTCATTGATATCGTTAGCGAACTATTACAAAAGAAACCAGATGCAAAATTGTTGATTGTTGGAGCGGGTTCGTTGCAAAAAAGTTTAGAGAAACAAATAACTGAATTGAGCCTATCAAAAAATGTGTACTTGCTAGGTGAAAGAAACGACATTCCAGAGTTGTTTCAAGCTATGGATGTATTTTGTATGACATCTTTGTACGAAGGTCTTCCAATGGTCGGCTTAGAGGCTCAGGCAAGTAGAAAAAAACTCGTATTATCGAGTACGATTTCTCCAGACACGAAATTGACTCCAAACGTTACTTTTATTGGTCTTGATGAAGCTAAGGCAACTTGGTGTGAAGCAATTTTAAGTCAGCCTTTGAATAATGAAATAACACAAGAATTAATGGAATATGATGTTAGCCATACATTACAACAAATGTTAAAGGTATATAAGGTTTATTAGAGGGAGTAAACAATGTCTGATTATTTAAGTACAAAAGAAATCCATGAAGGTTTGCTAGATTTATTAAAATTTTTTGATCAGTTTTGTCAAGAACACGATATGACATATTTTTTAGCTGGAGGAACCTTACTAGGAGCCATTAGACATAAAGGTTTTATTCCATGGGATGATGATGCAGACATCATTATGCCAAGAAAAGATTACAATAAACTTATCAGCTTAGCACATAAATTGCCAGATTTTCTAGAATTAAAAGCTTTAGAAATCGATAATAAATGGGAATATGCTTTTACAAAAATAAACGATACACGAACGTATATCGATGATGATTATCGAGTTGCCCAGCATGGATTATTTTTAGATATTTTTCCGATTGATTCTGTACCAGAAAAAACTTTTAGCCAAAAATTTTTAGTAAAAAGAATGAAGTTATTAGATGTTTTTAGAGGTGCAGAGAGTAAGAAAAAGTTTAAACCAGAAGAAAAATTTATTTTTATCAAAAAAATGATTGCTAAGTATGCTAGACGTAAGGGTGCGAATCACTTTGCTAGGAAGATGGATCAACTCGCTAAAATTACGAATGAGCGACAGATTGATTCTAGTTTAAAAGGAGTAAGTGTATCAACAATTTATGGAGTGAGAGAATTTTTGCCATCTAGTACTTTTTCTGAAGCTATCTATGTAGAGTTTGAAGACGCGAAGTTATCGATCCCAAAAAATTACAAAGTTTATTTAGAGAGTCTATATGGAGATTACATGCAATTGCCACCTTTAGAAAAGCAAAAAGGAGATCACTATAAAATAAAAAGACATAAGAAAGAAAAGTAGGTAATATAAATATGAGAGATAAATCTTTTACAGTTTCAGTGATTATGCCGACTTATAATGGTGAAAAAAATATCATTGAACAATTAGAATCAATCAAAAATCAAGAACGTATGCCTGATGAAGTATTATTATGTGATGATGGTTCAACCGATCGCACGGTTGAGATCGTAACTAATTTTATAGAAGAAAACCAATTATCTGGATGGCAGTTGTTGATCAATGAGGTAAACATCGGTTGGAGAGAAAATTTCATCCGCTTGATTCACCAAGCAAAGGGGGATGTGATTTTTTTTAGTGACCAAGATGATATTTGGTACCCGCACAAAATTAAACATATGTCTGAAAAGATTATGTCGGACCCGGAAAATATAAAAGTACTAGTTTCTAATTATGATGAGCTACTTGAAGAAAATGGTGTCTCTTATCCATGTGAAAAGAGAAAGATACCGACAAAACAACCAAATGATTATATTTATTTTTCTAAAAAAAATGTATTTTTAAATCGACCAGGATGGGTTTATGCTTTTCAAAAAGACTTTATTCCGACTTTCGATGAGTTTCTCGAAACATCACTTTATCCAGTTCATGATATGGCGATGTGGTCTACAGGTGTTTTAACAGACAAGTTATATCTACTAGATGAAAAAACAGGATTATGGCGAAAACATGGAAGTAGTGCCATGCAAATTGAAAATGAAGAAACAGAAAAAACTGCAGAAACTAAGAAAAATATACGTTTAGGAAAACTGGAGTTATTAAAAATTCTAACAGAATCAAATTTGAATTTTGTTCAACGAGTTGATGTGCCAAATAAAGAGTATAAAATAAAAACATTGAAAGCTTTATTAAAGGAATTAGAAACAAGATTAAAGATTATCGAAGAAGATAAACCAATGGCTGTGTTGACATCTTGGAACTCTTATACAGTTTTGCATTCTTTTCTAGCTGATATCTTATACTTTACAAAAAGCAGAGTGAATAAAAAATACCGGTAATAAATGGAGGAAAATACATGTCCAATAATAGTCTGTCGCCTAAAGATATATATTCTTTTTTTAGAGATCATTTAAAAGTATATGTTGTTTCATTTATAGTAAGTTTACTTCTTGTAGGTGGGTTATTCTTCTATTCAAATTATTCTCAAAGTAAGATTGAAAATAATAATCAAATAAATCGTCCATTATTCTCATTTATTTTAGAAAATAGTCAAGGTAACATCATGACTGCTTCAGGGGCTGTAAAACAAGTATTTTTAACTAGTTTACAGGAAAAAAATCAATTTTCAGATGAGACACTTGAAAAATTAAGTGTAGGATACAATGATATCCAAAACACGATTGATGTTCAGTTTACAGATGATGTCCCAGAGCAAGAACAAAAACAAATATCTGAATTATTGCAAAAGGAAATGACTAATAACGAGTTACCATTTTTTGATAATAAAACGTTCTATTATATCAACAAAGATATCCAATATAATAAAACATTGCCAGCACAAGTGAGTGAAGGAATTAGTACAAAAAAAATCATTTTATTAGTATTAGTAATGATAGTTATTACATTGGGTCTAGGAACTCTTTTAGTAAGTTGGAAAGAGTACAGAACCAAAGTTATCACGCAAAAATTCACACTGGGAAATGATGTTCAAGCGATTGATATCAATTCCTTAGACTTATCAACAGTAGAAGAAAAACTAAATATTATCAATTCACTATTGAATGGCACATCTGAAAATAAATTTTTGGTTTTAGAAGAAAATAATACCATTGATAAAAATAAAATTTTCAAGCATGATGATACAAATATTTATTCAAATTTGAATCATATTATTGAGCCTGTGTCGTTTAAACCAGATGAAATTTTAATTGTTTGTTTTAAGAAAAATACGACAAAAAAATGGTATAGAGAACAATTAGAGATTGCAAAAGCTTTAACTAATATCATTAAAATAATCTATATATAAGGAGAACAGCATTGTACATTTATGTAGGAACATTCGCACTGCTAGCGGTATTGTCAGTTTTGGAATATTTTACTAGAAAAAAAATATTTTTTTATGCTGGTATCGTATTTTTAACGTGTTTAGCAGGTTTTAGATTTTCTACGGGATATGATTTTTCTTCCTATAACAATTTTTTTGATAGGTTAATTAATTGGGATAAAATATTCGATGGTAGTATTGATGCAGAACCTGGGTATCTTTTATTAAATTATATCGTACGTGAGCTAGGAATGAATTTTTCAACTTTTATCTTATTATTTTCTATAATAAGCATGTTATTGCTCGCTTATGCACTTAATAATTATTTTCCGGTTCCATCAATTGCACTACTCTATTACTACTCTAGATTTTTTCTAGTACGTGATATGGGGCAAATAAGATCTTCTATTGTGGCTATCATATTCTTATTGGCTTTACCAGCGTTCAAAAAAAGAAATTTAAGAAATATTATTCTACTTTCGTTAGTAGGTTCATTATTTCATATTGTTTCTATTTTTATTATTCCTGCGTATCTTTTCGTACAGATTGTTAAAGAGATCAACGTCCCTAAAGAAATATTTCTGATTTCATCTAGCGCATTTGTAGGAATCATTTTCTTTTTCCCAAATTTATTTAGGTTTATGATTCCAGATCGTTACTATGGTTACTTATCTGGGTACTATGCACAAGGTAGTTGGATTTTTAATCCGGTATTCATAATGCAATTAGTCATACTGATTGGCGCAACTATTTTCGTAAAAAACAACAATACAGTTTTTACAGAAAACTTTAATATAATATTGTCTTTATATTGCTTATCGACGATTCTGTTAGTGTGTTTCGGACCTTTAGCAACAATTGGTGGAAGAATCAGTACAATATTTTCAACAGTAGAAATTTTTATCGTACCCATTGTATTGGAGAAACTTTTTAAAAATAAATTTCTATTTTTAATAACTTTTATTTTGTTCAGCTTCTGTATATTTATTTTGATTTTTATTGTTTCTGGAGCATATAATTCATATGTCCCATACAATACGATATTCTTTAAATAATTAATAGTATTCAATAGATTAGCTTAAATACTACTAAGGTTAATTTGTAAGAAATATAGAGGCACAAGCACTATATATAAGATGGTTTTATTAAATAGTATGACAAAGTAGGTATTAATAATGAATGATAAAGCAAGAAACGTAATGAAAAACTTATACTATACTGTAGCTGCAAATTTTGCTACTTTAGGAATATCAGTGCTATTAAATCTATTTGTGCCAAAACTTTTAGGTGTTACTGAATATAGCTATTGGCAACTTTATGTTTTTTATTCGTCTTATGTAGGTTTTCTACATTTTGGTTGGATTGATGGCATCTACTTAAAAATTGGCGGAGAAGAATATGATCAGTTGAATAAACGAGATTTGGGTACACAGTTTTGGTATCTAATGATCTTTGAACTATTCTTATCTTTCTTTGTAGCTATATGGGCCTGGTTGTTTCTTCCTCATTCTGAGCAATCAGTCATACTTATCTTAACAGCAATAGTGTCAGTCGTGACGATTATAAAAACATTTGTTTTATATATTTTACAATCGACGAATCGAATCAAAGAGTATGCACAACTATCAAGAAATGATCGATATCTATATGTTTTATTTATTGCTATTTACTTTTCTTTAGGTGGTAGAAATTTTTTCTGGTTGATTTTATTAGATATCCTTTCTAAATTGTTGGTAACATTATGGGGAATGTCTTTGATTAAAGATATGTTAAATGTCAAATTAATCAATTTACGAGTTTTATTCCCAGAAATATTAGATAATATCAATATTGGTAGTAAATTAATGATTAGTAATATTGCGAGTATGCTGATTATTGGAACAATCCGTTTTTTTGTGCAACAAAAATGGACAATCGAAACATTTGGTAAGTTGTCATTCACACTAAGCCTTTCAAATATGTTTTTGACGTTCATCAATGCCATTGGCATTGTTATGTTTCCTTTATTAAGAAGGACGAATAAAGAGAGATTGCCTGAATTGTTTCGAATTCTTAGAGGATTATTTGTCCCATTAACGTACGGATTACTAATATTTTATATTCCTGCAAAAATCATTTTAAGTTTATGGTTACCGGAATATGCAGAAAGTCTTAGGTTTATGGGGATTTTATTCCCAATTGTCATTTATGAAGGAAGAATGTCATTACTGATCAATACGTATCTAAAAACTTTGAGAAAAGAAAAAACGATTTTATTTGTAAATATCATTACGTTAGGAGTAACATTACTTGCGTCTTTATTTGTGATTTTCATTGTTGGAAATTTAGATTTGACTGTTTTACTCATTTTAATTAGTTTGGCCCTACGTTGTAATCTGGCTGAATTTTTCTTATACAAAGATTTGCGATTAACAATAGGTTGGAAGCATGTTATTGAAACATTATTAACTGTGCTATTTATTTTAAGTAACGTACTATTCAATGCATCCTTCGCAAGCATGGTTGTATACGTCGTTATTTATATTGTATATCTTGCTTTTATACATCGATCAATTATTGCTAGCTATAAAGATTTTCGTATTTTACTAAAAGAACGTTAATCTAAATTTCTGTATAAAATCATTCATAAAAACGTCTCGTAAAAAATATTTTATTTTCTACGAGACGTTTTCGATTACACTGCATAGTGTTCAATATCTTATCATGGTAAAATAGGTTTATATTTTTTAATAAATAATTGGAGTGAATAAAGTGGATAAAATATTAATTACCGGTGGAGCCGGGTTTATCGGTTCAACAATGGCAAATCATCTAGGAGATCATAACGATATTGTAGTTATTGATGATTTATCAATGGGGAATAGAGAGAATTTAGATCAAACAAAAAAAATCACTTTTATTGAAGGTGATGTCAGTGATAAGCAAAAAATGGAAAAGATTTTGCAATCTCACCAGTTTGACTATATCTTTCATTTAGCTGCTATAGCTAGTGTTGCTGATTCCGTTGAACGGCCGTTGGAAACTCATCGAGTGAATTTTGATAGTGTCTTGATGTTACTTGAGTTGATTCGTAAGTATCAGCCAAATTTAAAGCGTATTGTATTTAGCTCTTCTGCAGCTGTTTATGGAGATGAACCAACACTACCTAAAAAAGAAGAGTCAGTTATTCGACCGTTGACGCCTTATGCTATTGATAAATTTGCCGCTGAACAATATGTACTTGATTATTGCCATTTGTATGATGTGCCAGGAACTGCGGTACGTTTCTTCAACGTATACGGTCCAAATCAAAATCCAAATTCGCCATATAGTGGGGTGATCTCGATTTTAGTGGATCGCTATAAAAAGCAACTTGCAGGTGAAAAAGCGTCATTTATTTTATTCGGCGATGGGAGTCAATCAAGAGATTTTGTCTATGTCGAAGATGTTGTGCAAGCTTTATTACTTGTTTCAAAAGAAGAAAAAGCATTAGGGCAACAATTCAATGTTGGAACGGGAAACAGTACAACTTTACTTGAGTTGATCCAGACAATCAATCAGATTCTTGAAGTTGAATTACTGTTAGATTATCAAGAGGAGAGAGCAGGAGATATCCATGACTCTTTAGCTGATATCACTAAGCTTTCAACCCTTGGTTACCAACCTAAACATAGCATACTAGATGGCATGAGAAAATATTTAGCAACAGAAATAAATATGACAAAATCATAAAATTTCTATATCTAGGGAACAACTGAGAAAACCTTGTATCAAGCCAAATTGCTTATACAAGGTTTTCTTCATTCTTATTCAATTATCACAGATGACAGGTAAGCAAATTGCTTATTCATCATTTCCCATCAATTTATAAATCTGATCTCTAAGATCGGTGGCTGTTGTTTTATATTTTTTATCGGCTTGGATATTACTTTCTAATACAACTGCATCAGAGGTATCTTTTTTCATTGCTAATACCGCATGGAAACGATTGATGTTTCCTTGAGCAAATATGGTATCTCTCCCACTGTAGACCCCGCCGTTATATGGACGTCCATTCAAATTCTTTCCCCAAAGAGAAAAAAGTAAATCTTGTGGAATCAATTTTCCTTTTAATACTTTTGTAAAAAATTCATTCAAGTCATAGACGGACATACTGATATTTCCAGTTCCTAATTCATTACGTATATCTGTTTCAGATTCAGTCAAAGCTTGATGATAATCATCGTCTGGACTCATTTGATAAGAGACTGCGTGTTCTGAAGTGTTTTTGACTTGGTCATAGAAGGTCGTCTGTTTTAATTGTAAAGGAGTGATGATTTGGTCATACACCAACTTTTCGTATGGCTGATGAGTTAATTTCATTAAAATACCTGTTAGTAACGTGAAATTCAATGGTTCATATTTGTAACTTTGATCATTGGTATATTCGAGATGGTCTAGGGCAAACTGGATCACCTCTTGGTCATTCATCGGTACGGTCGGAGAAGCTGTTTTTTTCAATCCTGATCGCATATATAATAAGTCTTTGATCGTGATTTTATTGCTACCGTTGATTTGGGGATAAAATTTATCCAGTTTTGTATCTAGAGAAAGTTTCCCTATATCAACTTGTTTTAGAATCAGTAGTGCAGTCATTGCTTTTTGGATCGAGCCAATTTGATAATACAAAGATGGAGTATTTGGTTGCTGTGCTTCTTCGTTAGCGTATCCGTAGCCCTTTTCAAGGATCACTCGATTGTTTTTACGAATATAGACAGATCCGACATAATCATTTTTTTGTAATAATTGGTCGATTTGATCGGCAAGGACCTGTTCATCTTTGGTCAAATCTAGGGAATCGTTTGCCACTTGAATCGAGGCGGATACTCTTGACTGGGCCATTTCATAGGTAGCCCAAGTGATAATCCCAATAGTGACGACTAAAATGAATAAGCAGATTTTTTGAGAAAAAGAAAAATGGGAAGCTTGTTTTCTTCTTAAATGTTTCCTTGTGTTCATGTACATCAATCCTTCCTGTCAAAGAGCTTAGTGATTTAAATAAGCAGATTATTGTTATTTAGTAAATAAGAATTATTTTATTTTCTATTTTAAGCCGAAGATAATCGATTTACTACTTACAATTTTGACATAAGAATTGTTAAAAATAATTCACCTCCGCCTGAATTTCATGTATAATGAATAAAGTTATGAAGTTGATAGTAAGGAGGAGTTGTTTTGTCAGAAAACAAACAACATCCAGATGAGAAGAGACGACGACAAAAGAATGCAACTGATTCGACAGATGTAGTCAGTAAGCGAAAAGACCTACGTAAAAAAGAAGATAAAATCGTAGGAAAAATTATTTTAGTGATTGCGCTTACGTTGCTAATTATTGGATGTGTATTTGGTTTTACGGTCTATCGCTATATTGATAGTGGCTTAAAACCTTTAGACCCAGAGAATGAACAATTGGTTTCAATCGAAATCCCTAGTGGTTCTTCAAATAAGCAAATCGGAGAGATTTTAGAACAAGACCATATCATCAAGAGCGGTATCGTATTTAATTATTATACAAAATTTAAAAATATGACTGGCTTTCAGGCTGGCTTCTACCAATTAGCCCCTAACATGACGTTAGATGAAATCGGTAAAGAGCTCCAAGAAGGTGGAACCTCAGAACCTACAGAAGTGGCAGATGGGAAGATCACGATACCAGAGGGATTTGATGCAGAGCAGATTGCAGAACGAGTAGCAAAAATCACTGGGAAAGATAAACAGGAATTTTTAGATCTACTAAAAAACGAAGCCTTTTTCACGGAATTGACCCAAAAATATCCTGATTTATTAGAAAGTGCAGCTAAGGCAGAAAACACCAAGTATCGCTTAGAAGGTTACTTATTCCCAGCGACTTATGATTACTATAAAGATATGTCACTCAAAGATCTGATCATTCAGATGGTCGATAAAACGAATACCGTGTTACAACCATACTTCTCAACGATCAAGCAGCAAAATCATACGGTTCAAGAAATCATGACACTTGCTTCATTGATCGAAAAAGAAGGGGTATCTGAATCAGATCGTAAAAATATTGCCAGAGTTTTCTATAATCGGATTGACATAGGGATGCCATTACAATCAGATATTTCTATTTTATATGCGTTAGATGAACACAAAGAATTTGTCTCTTATGAAGATACGGCAGTCGATTCACCATATAATCTTTATACAAATAAGGGATATGGTCCAGGACCGTTCAATAGCCCGAGTGAAGCAGCTATCCAAGCTGTTGTTGAACCAGCAGAGAATGATTATTATTATTTTGTCGCAGATATCTCTACAGGTGAGGTTTATTTTGCAAAAACATATGAAGAGCATATGGAATTAGTACAAAAATACGTAAATAATTAAAATTGAGCGCTGGCTGTAACTTTATTTATTTTTAGAAAAACATTTACATTTTAGAAAAAGCATGGTAATCTTTTTTGGACTGTAGTCCGTAAAAGATTACCTTTTGCGGTATTCCATAGAAAAAGGAGAAGAGTTATACATGGTAGAAAAAGTATATCCTATGACGCTTGAAGGAAAAGCGAAGTTAGAGCAAGAATTAGAAGAATTAAAAACAGTTAAACGGGGAGAAATCATTGAACGAATCAAAATTGCCCGTGGCTTTGGTGATTTATCTGAGAACTCAGAATATGAGGCAGCTAAAGATGAACAAGCTTTCGTAGAAGGACGTATCACGACAATCGAGAATATGATCCGTTTTGCACAGATCATTGACAATGATGGCGTTGATTCGGATGAAGTATCTATTGGTAAAACAGTGACGTTCATTGAGTTACCAGATGGTGAAGAAGAAGAGTATACGATCGTGGGAAGTGCTGAGGCAGATCCTTTCTCAGGAAAAATCTCAAATGATTCACCGATTGCACAAGCTTTGATTGGCAAATATAAAAATGATGAAGTAACAATTTCAACACCTGGTGGCGATATGCAAGTAAAAATCGTCAAGGTTGCGCAAGCATAAGTTGAAATTTAGACACAGATAATCAATTATTGGTTTGTCTATACAAAAAGGTCTGGGATCATGACACAAAGTCCCAGGCCTTTTGCTGTAGAAAGCGATAGTTACATCTAAAGTCCTATAGCATCTCGAAACAAAAATAGGTATGATAAAAAAGAGAATGAAAAGGAAAGGAGAATAGCGATGAATAGCTCTTGGCGCTTTTTTATAGTAGTAGAAGCCTTACTATTGATCTTTGCAGTTTGGCAAATCGTAAATAATGTTGAATTATTACTATTAGTTTTATTTGGTATTTTTAATATCTATCTTGCATTGCGAAAATCACCGAGATCGGGATTTCAGAATTTTCAATTTGTACTAGGTGGACTAGTTATTTTTTTCAGTTTGATCAATAGTCCTGTGCTATGGATAATGGCAGTCTTTGCTGTCTTGTTCATCGGTCTTAAAGGTGTAGAGATTTCTGGGATCGATCTAACCAAAAATGCTTTTTGGCGAAAAAAACAAATCATTATGGTTCAAACAGAGCAAGTGAAGTCCCACAATAATGAACGAAAAAAACAACAATTATTCGGTAACCAGCGAATTGGTAATGATGTGTATGAATGGGATGATATTAATATCTCTCTACTTTCAGGAGACACGATCATCGATTTAGGGAACACCTTGTTACCTAAAGACGATAATATCGTTATCGTCAGAAAAGGAATCGGTCGGACACGCATCTTAGTTCCTTTAGGGATTGCAATCAGTCTCGAACATGCAACGTTAGTAGGAAATGTACAATTTGAAGAAGAACAATTTGCATTGAAGAACGAGTCGATTAAAATCTATAGTAACGATTACGATGAAAATCCACGTCGTTTAAAAATCATTACGAACACATTACTTGGGGATATCGAGGTGATTCGAGCATGATAGAGAAACTTTCTCGACCGATGCTAGCTATTTATGCTTCGATCGCCTCATTTATCGTCATTTTATTTTCTTTTTTTACTTATTTTTACGCAAGTAATCAAACTCATTTTTGGCGTACTTTATTAAGTGCCAGAATTTTATACGTGCCATTGATCTTTCACTTACTAGCAATTTCGTCAGGTGTCGGTTTAATTGTTTTTTTGATTGTCTCTCTTTTACAAAAAGCACTTTATGGGAAAATCGAAGAGCAGTTACGGGCAATTTCATCCGGTAACTATGAAGCAAAAGTTTTAAATGATTCCTTACCAAGTGCATCTGACGATATATATGTTAAAGAAATTGAAAAAGAAATCACTAAAATCAAAGAAAAAATGATCGAAGTGTCAAGTGAACTTCAAATATTGACGAGTCGACCTCAATATGTCGATGGACAAACAAAAGAAGAAATCTTAGAATTAGAAAGACATCGTTTAGCGCGTGAGCTACATGATTCAGTTTCCCAGCAATTATTTGCAGCGATGATGATGATGTCTGCTCTGACGGAACAAGCAGAAAAAAGTGATACGCCTGAAATGTTTCGTAAACAACTAAGGATGGTAGCAGATATCATCAATGCTTCACAATCTGAAATGCGTGCGTTGCTACTACATTTGCGACCAGTCAATCTTGAAGAAAAAAGTTTGAAACAAGGGATTGAACAATTATTAAAAGAATTAAAAAACAAGATACAAATTGCATTGAAATGGGATATTGAAGATATCACTTTGTCTGATTCGATTGAAGATCATCTCTTTCGGATCGTTCAAGAACTACTTTCAAATACGTTACGCCATGCAAAAGCAAATGAATTAGAAGTGTATCTGCATAAAATCGATAATAATCTTTTATTACGAGTGATCGATGACGGCACTGGCTTCAATATGAATGAAACAAAAACTGGCAGCTACGGACTAAACAATATTAGAGAACGTGTAGCAGGTATTGGTGGGACAGTAAAAATCATTAGTTTCAAAGGACAAGGGACAAGTGTAGAAATTAAAGTTCCTTTAATAAAGGAGGCGGAAAAATGATAAAAGTATTACTAGTCGATGATCATGAAATGGTACGTTTAGGGGTTTCTTCCTATTTGTCGATCCAAGAAGATATCGAAGTAATTGGAGAAGCAGAAGATGGACGAAAAGGCTACGAAAAAGCCATGGAACTTCGTCCGGACGTGATTCTAATGGATTTAGTCATGGAAGAAATGGACGGGATCGAATCTACAAAAGCAATCCTCAAAGATTGGCCAGAAGCAAAAATCATTATTGTCACGAGTTTTATTGATGATGAGAAAGTATATCCGGCTATTGAAGCTGGCGCAACAGGCTACTTACTTAAAACATCGACAGCCCATGAAATCGCCGATGCGATCCGCGCGACTCAAAGAGGTGAACGTGTGCTTGAACCTGAAGTAACCTCGAAAATGATGGAAAAGATGAGTCGGCGTAATGAGCCAATCTTGCACGATGATTTAACGAATCGTGAAAATGAGATTCTTATGTTGATCTCTGAAGGAAAGAGCAATCAAGAAATCGCAGACGAATTGTTTATTACTTTGAAAACAGTCAAAACACATGTTTCTAATATTTTAGCAAAATTAGAAGTGGAAGATCGTACGCAAGCTGCCATATACGCATTCAAGCATGGATTAGTGAAGTAAGTAGACTTATGACTTATGATCTAAACAGTAAGCACATTTTTGCTAAGTATAAATTGGAACATAAATTATAAAGTATCCCTGTTTTCACATTGATAAGGGAAAACAGTACCCTGATCCAAAGCAAAATGTTATTACTTTTGTTTTGGATTTATTTGTGTTTGCTAATTACAAATTACATTGTTTGTTATTTTGAATTCTTTGTTATCATGTTCTTTTCATTTGGGTCTTTTTATAGTTTAATATATTATAGGACAATATAAGTTCGATTTAAAAAATAAAGGAGAATGTCATGAGAAAAAATTGGATAGGCATGTTATTAAGTTTCTTATTACTGTCAGGCTCGATCACGCCAAGTGTCTACGCAGTATCGATAAACGATAGAACAAATACGTCACAAGGAAGTACTTCGCAAACAAACGAAACTACAGCAACATCATCTAATGTCCCTTTGATAGAAAGTACTAATCCCACCACAGAGGAAACCACAGGAACAACAGAAAACTCTGCAGAAAATTCATCTAAAGATATTTCTGTTGATGAAGTTCATTTCCCAGATCAAAATTTCCGTCAAGTATTGATTGAAATGATGGAGAAGAATCATAGTAACGTATTATCCGATGAATTATTGGCTACAACTGAGTTGGATCTTAGTGGTAGAAATATCAAATCATTGGATGGTATCGAATATTTTAAACAGTTAAAAAAACTGGAAGTTCAAAATAATGAGTTAGAACAAGTAGATGTCTCGGCTCTTTCAGAGTTAACTTACCTTGATGTTTCTAAAAATAAACTGTCAACAATTGATTTGTCGATGAATGATCATTTGACTTATTTTAACGGGAAAGAACAATTGATTAATGCAGAAGCATCAAAAGATGATCGTGAATGGGTGATCAATCAAGACAATCTAAAACCGGAATTAAATAAGATCGATATTAACTCAACTAATTGGGAATACAATGGATCCGTTTTTACTACTGTTGAACCTTCGGCACTAAATTATAGTTACCAAGTAGAGTTTTCACAAAAATCAATTTTAGAAGAAACATCTAATCGCTCACTAGATATCACTGTAGACGTGAAATTTTTAGAACAAAATAGCGTTGAATCAATTATTCCAAAAGAAGAAAAAATAGAAATGATCCAAGGCGAAACTAAACAACTTGAGTATTCGCTTGTTCCAGAAAATGCTGAGATTATTACTCCAAATTGGGTATCAGTAGACAATAATATTGTTGAAGTGGATGAAAAGGGTCTGGTGACAGCAAAAGCAATCGGTGAAACAGAAGTATTATTAAAAGATGGCGAGAGAACATTAGGAAAGTTCAACATACAAGTAGAAAAAAATAACAATGATTCAATAACCCAAGCGAATCGCCCAGAACAAACGGTGAGCAATCGTGCAGAAGTTTCTAAACCATCCGTCAGTTATCAAACACACGTGCAAACTTACGGTTGGCAAAGTACCGTAGCTGATGGTGCTACTGCAGGTACGATTGGTCAAGGTAAAAGAATTGAAGCCATTAAAATCCAATTACCAAATAATTCATTAAATGGCGATATTGAATATAGTAGTCATGTACGAACGATTGGCTGGCAAAATTATGTGAAAAATGGTGCTACATCAGGAACGACAGATCTTTCTTTACGAACAGAAGCAATTAGGATTCGCTTGACTGGAGAGATAAGTGAACAATATAGCGTCTATTATCGTGTGCACTCAGCTTATTTTGGTTGGTTAGGTTGGGCAAAAGATGGCGAAGATGCAGGTAGTTCAGGATTTGGGTACCAAATGGAAGCTATCCAGATCCAACTAGTCAAAAAAGGAGAAGTTGCCCCAACTCAGAGCACAGCTTTCTATGACAAAGATAAACTCCCTAATCCTAATGTCAATTACCAGACGCACAGTCAGTCAGTCGGGTGGCAACCCTATCAGTCAAATGGTTCAACTGCTGGAACGATGAATCGTGGATTAAGATTAGAGGCTGTAAAAATAAATGTTTCGGATACACCAATCCCTGGCTCCATTGAATATTCTAGTCATGTGCGTTCTATTGGTTGGCAAAATTATGTGCGAGATGATGCGATTTCCGGAACAACTGATCGTAAACTTCGAACAGAAGCAATTCGAATACGTTTAACTGGTCAGTTAGCAGAACACTATGATGTTTATTATCGCGTGCACTCAGCTTATTTTGGTTGGCTAGGTTGGACAAAAAATAATGGCAATGCAGGAAGTGCAGGATTTGGTTATCAGATGGAAGCTATGGAAGTAAGGCTGGTAGCCAAAGGGCAATCTGGACCAGCAGCTAGTACTGCCTTTTATGATAAGGATACAATAAAAAATCCTAATGTTAATTACCAAACGCATAGTCAATCGATTGGTTGGCAAGGTTATCAAATGAATGGTGCAACTGCGGGAACAGTGGGACGTGGCTTTAGATTAGAAGCATTACGAATGAATATCTCTAGTACACCTATTCCAGGAACAATAGAATATAGTACACACGTTCAATCGATTGGCTGGCAAAACTATGTGAATAATAATACTCTTTCGGGAACAGAGGGTAGAAAATTACGAGCTGAAGCGATAAGGGTGAGATTAACTGGTCAGTTAAGTCAACATTATGATGTCTATTATAGAGTTCACTCTGCGCAACTTGGATGGTTAGATTGGGCCAGAAACGGTCAAAATGCTGGGACGTCCAATGTAGCATTACAAATGGAAGCTATCCAAGTTGTACTAGTTAAAAAAGGAGCACCAGCGCCAGGACCTACGTCAAATCCGTACCAAACCTCAATCAATCATCTATTTGTAATGGGACATGGAGCAGGAGATCCAGGGGCTTCATATAACGGTATCAACGAGCGAGACTTTACAAGAAATGAACTTATGCCATATTTACAAAAATGGGCAGGGCGCTTAAAAACAAATCGTATAACCTTTTATGATACAAATGCGGATATGTTCCAAGACACTCGTAGAATGCAGGGTGCGTATACGATTAGTAGTAGTTTTTCTTCTGTAACAGAATTTCATTTAGATGCAGGAGCGATTGGTATTAGTACTGGTGGGCATGTGATTGCGCATCGTAACGGCAACTCATATACGACACAAAATTATGCCATTGCTAATGTGATACGCACACATGTAGGTTTATGGGGCTCTGTTCAAAATACCGGTGGTATCAACTTAAGAAGTGATTTATTGAATTTGAATGTACTACATTCTCGTGGTATCCCTTATCGACTAGCGGAACTAGGATTTATCACCAATACTCGTGATGTAGAAAATATTCGTAGAAACATGGATCAAATTGCTAAAGGGATTGTAGAAGGAGTGACAGGAGAAAGATTGTAAAGTAATCATTTCTGTTTTATCAATTTTTTATCAAATATTAATCCTCTTATTGACAAAAACCAATTTTACCTGTAGGGTTTAATTATAAAAACTTGTTAGGTGAGGCTCCTAAAAGAACACAGGCTACTGCCCTCAAACGTCGAGAGACGCCACAGGGTATAACAGGCAACGTCGGCTTAAGGCGTGCTTAACGTAGCTATCTGGATTATATTTCCAGAATTACGTCTTTTAGTGCTAAAGCTCAGACGAGAAGTTCGTTCAGGTAAACACTGGTACCATTTTGATGGGATCTTATGAGACGGCTTCTTTTGGAGGCCGTCTTTTTTATATACTTCCTGTTTTTTCCAAACGAATCCATCCAACAAGTTTATATCGAAAAAACGATGTAACAAAGGAGAATACGAGATGAGAACATTAAATGATACAAATAACCTAGAAACACAATTGAAGATTCTTAATTATCTTGAGCAAAAAAAGCTTGAAGAATTGAAGAACTATTTAGCAACGATCGAGAAAGTGGAATTGATCCAACTATTTGTTACGTTACCTTTAGATAAGCAAGTACTGGTCTTTCGATTATTATCAAAAGACAAAGCCCTCGAAATCTTTGAAACATTTGAACCGTCTGTCCAACAAGATTTGCTTCGTTCGTTTACGGATGATGGTGTGATTGAATTTGTGAATGAGATGGCTCCAGATGATCGGGTAAGGTTGTTTTACGAACTACCAGCAAGTGTGACTAAAAAACTATTGGCAGAGCTTTCTGAAGAAGAGCGAGCAACAACGAATCGATTGATGGGCTATGAACATGAGACAGCTGGACGGATCATGACGACTGAATTTATTTCAATTAAAAAAGAAATGACTGTTGAAGAAGCACTGCATAAAATCAGAAGATTAGCGAAAGAAATGGAAACAATCTATATTTTGTATGTGACAGATATGGCGAAAAAAATTGAAGGAGTACTATCGTTAAAGGATCTAGTCATTGCAGAAAGTGATCAACAGATTGAAGAAATCATGATCAAGCACGTCGCTTATGTAACCACAGATACAGACCAAGAAGAAACTGCACGATTGTTACAAGAGTTAGATTTGATCGCTATTCCCGTCGTAGATAAAGAAACACGACTAGTAGGTATTGTGACAGTGGATGACGCCATCGATGTCTTAGAGCAAGAAACGACCGAGGATATGTTCAATGCTGCTGGTTTAGCAGACGTCGCCTCTGTAGAAGCTGATCGTAGTACAGTACTGATTAACGGGAATCTTTGGCAAATATGGAAAGTCCGGTTGCCTTTCTTAGCGATCACATTGGTTGCAGGGATGTTAGCTGGTCTAGTAATCGATGAGTTTGAACAAACGTTAGAATCTGTGGCTGCTGTTGCTATTTTTATTCCTTTGATCATGGATATGGGTGGAAATGTAGGGACGCAATCATCGACGGTTTTTGTTCGTGGATTATCTTTAGGGCACATTGATCTCAACACATTTATCAAGCACTTTTTGAAGGAAACAGGGATTGGTCTAAGTTTAGGGATTGTTGTAGGGATCGTATCTGGAATAGTCGCTTCTGTGTGGCAAGGCATACCATTGTTAGGTGTAGCTGTGGGGATCTCTCTGGTCTTTGCAATGACCTTAGCTGCCGCCCTTGGTTTTTTGATTCCTTTTATCTTATTGAAATTGAATATTGATCAAGCTGCTGGATCTGCACCGATTATTACATCGATCAAAGACATTGCTGGGTTGTTTATTTACTTTATTTCAGTTAACGTATTCTTAGGCTACCTATTGTAGGAATAATTAGTAATATAGCCATACCTTTTTAGTAGAAACATCAAGAAATATTCTATGATCTACCATAGTAGGCCTTCTCTTGATCCTCCATTAAAATGAGTCTTTTCCGTAAAGAAAAGCAGGGTTGCTTTTGTTTTTACAGTGGCTTTGCTATACTTGAAATGGAATGGATAAAGGAGGAGAAAAGTGAAACAGAATTTTGCAATCGTAGGACTTGGACGTTTTGGTGGCAGTATCTGTCGTACGTTAGTCGAAGCTGGTCAAGAAGTTTTAGCTATTGATAGCAGTGAAGACCGAGTGAATGAATATATGAATATCGCAACACATGCAGTGGTTGCGAATGCACAAGATGAAATGACTTTACGATCTTTAGGAATCAGAAATTTTGATCATGTGATCGTAGCAATTGGAGAAGATATCCAAGCAAGTATTTTAGTGACACTGATGGTTAAAGAAATGGGCGTTCCGAATATCTTAGCCAAAGCACAAAATGAGTATCATGCTCGTGTTCTTGAAAAGATCGGTGCAGATCGCGTTGTTCATCCTGAGAGAGATATGGGGATACGGATCGCACATAATCTTGTTTCTAAAAATATTTTGGATTATTTAGAGCTGTCAGACAAATTCTCGCTCGCTGAGATTCGGGTATCTAATCCCAAGTTCTTTAATAAAACATTAGCAGAACTAAATTTCAGACAGCGATTTGATTTGACTGTGGTAGCCATCCGACGCTTCGATCGTTCTGTCGTAGTGTCACCAGCCGCAGACGAATATGTACGTGAAAATGATAATTTACTTGTTATCGGAGAAACAGAAGATGTAGATATACTTGATGATAAAATGAATCAATAAAAAGGGGCTCATCACATGCAATTAACAATAACGGACAAAGCAAAAGAATGGTTTCAAGCAGAGGTAGATTTACCTGAAAATTATGGTATCCGTTTTTTTGGGAAAGTATATGGCAAAACAGAAGTACATGAGGGATTTTCAATCGGTATGTCTGTGGAGTTACCAGAACGTCCGATGAAACAAGAAACGATCGATGGTCTATTATTCTTTATTGATGAAGCCGATGATTGGTTCTTCAAAGGATATGATCTGGTTGTTGATTATGATCCACAATTAGAGGAACCAACGTATCATTTCCAAGAAACAGCAGATGTATAAGGTGAGAAATAGTCTTTTATCTTTAGGAAAAAAGCCTGACGAACGAAAAGTAAGTTTTACTTACTTTCGGATTGTTAGGCTTTTTTTTAGACAGTCAAACGCTGATCCACTTTTACTGTGTTCATTATAGGAAAAAGTCATTCAAAGAATGAAGTGCAACATACTTCATTCTTTTGAGGGATTAAGCTAGACTGATAAGTAGAGAGGATGGGTGTGATGACAAAAAAAATAATTTATTCAGTACGTTCATTTCGTGAAGAATTTATCGAAAAGATCAAAGAAATAGCACCAGAATATTCATTTCAAACGGAAGTAGCATCCGACGAACTTTCTGAAATAGCGATCAGTATCGGCTGGAATGGAGATTATCAAGAAGATATATTCGCTTCTGACAGCTTAAAATGGGTCCAATCGATTTCTGCTGGAGTAGATAATCTTCCATTAAACGAATTCGCTGACAAAGATATTTTACTTTCCAATGCGAGTGGTATCCATGTAGAATCGATCAGCGAGCATACCATGGGCATTATTTTAGGCTATTCTCGTGGATTGTTCCAAGCCCAACGAGCGCAGTTCCATAAAGAGTGGCTAGGATCAGATATCCATTATCAAGCATTGGCAGATCAAAAATTACTAATTATAGGAACTGGACATATTGGAAAAAAATTGGCACAACATGCAGCTGTATTTGGTTTAGAATGTATCGGCATCAATACATCTGGACATCCAGTGGAAGGATTCAAAGAGACTTATCCATTAGAGAAATTAAAAGAAATTTTACCGAAAGCAACGATTGTGGTGAATATCTTACCTTTGACAGATCAGACAAAAGGGTTATTTGACGCAAAAGTATTTGAAGCTTTTGATAAAGAAGCGCTATTCATCAATGTAGGACGTGGGCCTTCCGTAAAAACATCTGATTTAATAGCTGCGTTAGACGATGGACAACTGGCTTTTGCGGCTTTAGATGTGTTTGAAGAAGAACCATTAGCAAAAGATAGCCCATTATGGGAAAGAGAAGATGTGTTGATCACCTCTCATATTGCAGGTCAGACACCACATTTCCAAACGAAGTTTATGGATATTTTTCTAACAAACTTAAAATCCTACGTAGACAAAACAGAATTAGAAGTAAATGAAATCGATTTGAATGAAGGCTATTAAATGAAGAAGAATCTCTAGAAGAGGTGTGTAATGACTACCTCTCCCAGAGATTCTTTTATTTTGGTAATTGGATTTTTGGCCAGCCTTTGACTGCTTGAGCAAAAATGAATATGCCCGCAAATGCAATAAACGCTGTTGTATCAAAAGTTGGTGCAAAAATCATCAGGATCGTTGCAATAACAGTGGGTAATGATATCGCATAGATCATTGTTTTTAGACAATCGAGAAAAGTTACTTTAGCTAAACGTAATCTTGCATATACATAAGCCGCAAAATTTGCCATAAGTAAAGTGATGATCAGATTTAAAAAGCTAGGATAAATGGAAATCAAAAATACTAATGCTTTGATCCAAAAAGGGATCGTTGCTTCACTTAATGTACTACGTAAGCTTTCGCCAGTTAGATTTTTTAAAGCATTATTCGTGTACTCAAATTCAAACTGATTATTGTTCAGCAATGCCGAAGTCGTGCCGGTATTCGGTAAAGCTAGAACCAATTTATCCTTTAGCAGACCGACACTTAGGAAATTCCCTATCAAATCTGAAGAGATATCTTCAGGGGTACGTTTTCCTTCGGGGTCAAAGGTAAAGATGATCGAATCCGTTTGATAAATAAAACCTTCATTTGTTGGCGAATCGATTTGTCCATCACGAATCTTAAAATCTGGAATTTCAGCTGCAATTTTTTGACCATCGGACTTGATAGTGTCCAGCACTTGAAAAATTTGGTAAGAAATAGGTAATGCCATTAGTACACTCAAACATAAAAGATAGACTAATGATTTTCCAAATGATACGTTTTTAGCATTTTTAAGCTCGGTGAATCGAGCAAATGAGCTAATGATTAGTTGTTTTGTTGTCATAATTACTCCTTCTGTAGAATTGTCATCACTAGCAATTCTAGCGGAGTATGCTATGAATTACAAGAGTTCTAAAACATTCTCTCACGATAGATAAGGTTATATTCTTATCGATCATTGTTTTCTAGAGATGAAAATTATTAGCAGATAGAGTATGATAGGAAAGAATGATAAATAAGGTAGGTAGAAAAATGAAGATTTATGTTCAATTTAAAAGCTATTTAGAAAGTAAAGGATATTGGGAAGTTTTCATCTATCTATTTTTTGGTGGATTAGCAACAGTTGTCAACTTCGTCAGTTATGCAATCGCGCAACAAATCTTCCAGTTATCGATGCCAGTATCGAATACGATTTCTTGGATTTGTTCTGTTTTATTTGCATTTGTCACCAATAAGGTATGGGTGTTTCAATCCAAATCTCCTAGTTATACGCATTTATTTATCGAATTTGGGAAATTTGTTTTTTACCGAATCGTTTCTTATGGACTAGACATGGGCGCCATGTTCTTGATGATCAAAGGGTTGGAAATGAATGATTATGTCGCTAAAATCATTACACAGATCTTAGTCGTATTGGCAAATTATGTCTTTAGCAAATTATTTATTTTCAACAAGACAGAAATTATCGAAGAACCAGCAGAAACCAGTAAAAAATTGGAAGACTAGGCATAACAATTGAAGAATTTCCCTCACTTTGTTACTCTTTTAGTGTAAAGAGACCCAACAAATTTGAGGAGGAATTTTTTTATGACTTACACATTACCAGATCTACCTTATGCATTTGATGCATTAGAACCATATATCGACGAAGAAACGATGCATTTGCATCATGACAAACATCACAATACTTATGTGACAAACTTAAATGCAGCAATCGAAAAATATCCTGAACTAGGCGAAAAAACAATAGAAGAATTGCTTTCAGACATGGATGCTATTCCATCTGACATTCAAACTGCTGTACGTAATAATGGTGGTGGACATGCGAACCATTCATTCTTCTGGAAAATCATGGCACCAAATGCTGGTGGCGAGCCAACAGGAGCAATCAAAGACGCAATTAACGAAACATTCGGCGATTTTGCAACATTCAAAGAAGAATTCAAAAAAGCAGCGGCAGGACGTTTCGGTTCTGGCTGGGCTTGGTTAGTACTTGAAGATGGTAAACTTGCAATCACTTCTACAGCCAACCAAGACTCACCATTGATGGAAGGCAAGAAACCTGTTCTAGGTTTAGATGTTTGGGAACATGCTTACTACTTGAAATACAAAAATGTACGTCCTGATTACATTGAAGCTTTCTGGAATGTTGTGAATTGGGATGAAGTGAACAAGCATTTCGCAGGCTAAAATAGCGTTCTTCCATTTGCCATGGAATTTAGAAAATTAACGGGGCAATGCTTGCGAGCGTTTTCTAAATTCGGTATAATGTTTTTGCAAGGGTTACTTGCAAGAACTTTTTTGGAGGCTATATATTTATGGAACACGGAACAGTAAAATGGTTCAACAATGAAAAAGGATTTGGGTTTATTACAGTAGACGGTGGAGACGATGTATTCGTACATTTCTCAGCAATCCAAGGCGATGGCTTCAAAAGCTTAGAAGAAGGCCAAGAAGTAGAATTCTCTATCGTTGAAGGTGCGCGTGGTCCTCAAGCTGCTGAAGTATCTAAATTATAAGATCATGTTGACGAAAAAAGAAGATACGGCTTGCCGTATCTTCTTTTTGTTTCTTTATTTTCTCTTTCTGGAAAAAATGGTTTTACAAGAAAAATTAGTTAATTTTGGTTATTGCCAAACATAATTTCTTTGATTTTTTGGACTAAGTGCTTATTATCTGAAGTAGAAAAATCATTGCGGATAGTAATATAAGGAATTTCATTTTCATAGCTGATTATTTTGGTGGGGGCCTCAGTTGTACGAATAATCAAGTCAGGATTCAGCAATAATTCATTTGTGAAAAGGACATTCAAATACAAACCTAAATGGTTTTGTAAAACTTTTACATATAATAATTCGATACTTAAAGGATAATCACTTTCTAATTTCACTTTGATCTCTTTATCAAAAAATGTGGGTGGGGCAATGACTAAAAATACTTCGATCAACGTACTTAATTGAATCCATGGAAAATGTGTTTTTTGCATTTGTTGAGTCCAATCGACCATATTTTGATAGAAATAGGGATAATTTTTTTCGATAAAATCAGTAACTTCTCTTTTTTTGCCAGAAAAAGGACTAAAAAGGTAATCATGGATAGCGTTCGCATATAATGTTGCATCTAATAACTTTTTCTTTGAAGTAATTTCATTGGTTTTTATCCCAACAGATTTCATACAATGATAAAACTGATCGCGAAATTCATTAATCGGTGTCGCATTTTTTTTATGAACCTTTGATGCATGAACCATAATATTTTTATTTACGTAAATGTGAGGGCGTGTTTGTATCCACAATAAAATAAAGTTTAACTCAGAAGAAGGTAAGCCATAAGCAGAAATAATCGATTTCAGGTCAGTGGTCACATCAGAAAGACCGTCTAGCATAGGATCTAAAAAGTGAGGAAGTTCAGGTTCAGGGACAGGATATCCTTGTTTGAATCGATTGATATTAACAGCTAATATGAAGCACCATTCCATTGTTTTAATTTTGTTCCTTTTTAGTGCAATATTGGTAAAAACTTGTTTTACTGTCGTTAAGATCTTCTGGAAATCAAGCGTTAGAAATGGCCATTCGATTCCTTCATATACCTCCCATAAGAACAAATAAATCGTGTAGCGAATTTGGGTTTCTTTTCCACTGAAAAAAATAGTACCTTCTCGTGTTTTTATTTTTAAATCATAGTAACTGAAGAAATGATTTACTTGAGCCAACTGCCTTCTGAGAAAGGATTCGCTGATTCCATGATGAGCGGCGAATTCGTAAAGCGTGAGATTTGAATGTAGACAAACAGCTTTAAGTATTTGGAAATTTAACGAATTTTCAAGTATTGCTAGTTTCAGTTGATGAAAGTCATAGTTGTCACCAAGAAAATGGTAACTAGATCCATCTTTTTTGAACATATTATTTTGGGATAGAGAACATAGGCGTTCGCAATGATTGAATAAGGAACGTCTATCTATGTGGAGTAGACTTGAAAGTTCGTCCATTGTCAAAGGTTGATGTGACTCGTAACAACTTTTTAAAATAGTCAGTTGTACGTGTATGTTTTTCTCTAATATAGTATAGATATTCAATGAGAAACCTCCTTCATAAGCAGATAGATAAATAGTTGAATTATTATAAAATGTTATATTTTTATTCAAGATATAATAATTTTCATTTTGTTAAATAGTATATTTAGTAAAAAAAAAGGTTACATAATAATTTTTTTAGTTATTTTATTAGGGTGATAGTACAAGCTTTTTGTAAATAAATAATAATAATTTACTTGGTTAATATTATATGTTATTTGGCATTTTAAATAAATTTTTTTGCATAAAATAACGATTACATATTCATTTTTAGGTATTATCATCTGCTTTCAGATAGTTATTTCAAAATATATCAGAACTTAATGATAGATTTCTTATTTCGACGTTGCTACTATTCAAGATAACTTAAGTTGTAATGAGAAAAATTAAAAAGATATCTTTTTAAATTTTTGGTAAAGGAGTGTCATTCAGGGCAAAGCATATTTATTCGTGTTGATTCAATCTGTGGGGGAGAACAAAAATACATGAATCTGCTTTAGGGGGAAAGGGAATGAAAAAGGATTACAAAAAAAGTATGGATCAAAAGGCACGTGCCAAACGGCGATCAAAAAAAACAATATTGATAGGTACGTCGATAGCAGCAGGGGTGATGTTAGGGGTTACTCCGATTTCAATTGTGACACCTTTATTTACCCTTGGCACACATCAAGCATATGCGGATGTGGTCAGTGGACAAATATTCAATACTTTGACTACAGCTAATACAAGTGGCACAACAGCTTCAGCTCCTTATCAACTTAGTGGGGCGACTAGAAATGTCGACTTTACGATTTCAGGAGAAAATGGAATCAATGTTAATTTATTGAATGGTACGAGACGAGCAGTCTTAGTGATCCCAGAAGAAATGCAGGGACTTGTTTCCCCAGCAGGCCCTGGGACTTTTCAAACAGATATATTACTTCCACAAGATGAATTAGCTCCACTGCTGAATGCAGTAAATAGTGCGGTCACTCCTTTAATCACAGCGATTGATACCTTGTTGGGGGCAAATCCATTAGCAAGTGTGAATCTTGCTGAAGTTTACGAGCAGTTGAACTTATTACAAAATCTAAGTACGTTGACTTCTGCTGAAGTGCAAATTCCACTGCAAGTACAAGGGGACGAATATATCTATGGTGAACTGGATGGGGCACTTGAAACAGTTGTCAGAGAGGGATTAACAGAAATATTAACTGATTTGAACAATGCCGTTCAGGCGTTACAAGCAACTGGAAATGGGGTTTTAGGAAATGCGGCAGCTGGGATTGTTAATACTGCATTAGCTGCGACTGTAAAACCAGCATTTAACTTAGCATTTGCTACTGCAACAGGACTATTAGGTCCAACTTCTTCTTTGGTTGGTGTTGTAGCAGATGCGAGTGTGCTAGGAGGAACAGAAATCACAATCCCGACAACGATCCAAGATCCTAATTATGCTGATTTAGCAAATGCAGGGATCGATTTATCAACTCCTTATGAAGCAGGCTTTGTTGGAACTGTTGTGAAAGCAGATGTGTTGAACCTTAATGTGGGTTCCACTACTGACGGCTATTCACCGATTTTTTACCAAGCAGCCGAAGTAACTGCGCCTTATAATGTTGAAGTTACAGGAAATTCAACAGAAGGATATGAAGTCACTGGGTTGGCCGATCCAAATGCTACAGTGCGGATCTATGACGATGCCAACAATTTGATCGCAGAAGGTCAAGCCGATGGGACAGGAGCATTTACGATACCGATTTCTCAAGATGATGTTGCGCCACTTGATGATATCCAATTAATTGCCTACGATCAAAACGACAATCCAAGTTTACCAACGGCGGCAATTATTCCGGATGATGAAGAGGCTGATGCTGACGCGGATGCTGATGCTGACGCTGATGCTGACGCGGATGCCGATGCTGACGCCGATGCTGACGCGGATGCGGATGCTGACGCTGATGCTGATGCTGACGCGGATGCGGATGCGGATGCGGATGCGGATGCCGACGCGGATGCCGATGCCGATGCGGATGCTGACGCGGATGCGGATGCTGACGCGGATGCGGATGCGGATGCTGATGCTGACGCGGATGCGGATGCGGATGCGGATGCTGACGCTGATGCTGACGCCGACGCCGATGCTGACGCCGATGCGGATGCTGACGCTGATGCCGACGCTGATGCCGACGCTGATGCCGATGCTGACGCTGATGCCGATGCGGATGCTGACGCTGATGCTGACGCTGATGCGGATGCCGATGCGGATGCTGACGCCGATGCGGATGCCGATGCGGATGCCGACGCGGATGCTGACGCTGATGCTGATGCTGATGCGGATGCGGACGCGGATGCTGACGCTGATGCTGATGCGGATGCTGACGCCGATGCTGATGCTGACGCGGATGCTGATGCTGATGCTGACGCTGACGCTGATGCGGATGCGGATGCGGATGCGGATGCTGACGCGGATGCGGATGCTGACGCTGATGCTGATGCGGATGCGGATGCTGATGCTGATGCGGATGCTGACGCTGATGCTGATGCCGATGCTGATGCGGATGCTGACGCCGATGCTGATGCTGACGCGGATGCTGATGCTGACGCCGACGCCGATGCTGACGCTGATGCGGATGCTGACGCGGATGCGGATGCTGACGCTGACGCTGATGCGGATGCTGACGCTGATGCTGACGCCGACGCCGATGCTGACGCTGATGCGGATGCTGACGCGGATGCCGATGCTGACGCTGACGCGGATGCGGATGCTGACGCTGATGCTGACGCCGACGCCGATGCTGACGCTGATGCTGACGCCGACGCGGATGCGGATGCTGACGCCGATGCGGATGCTGACGCTGATGCTGACGCCGATGCTGACGCTGACGCTGACGCTGATGCTGATGCGGATGCCGATGCTGACGCTGATGCGGATGCTGACGCGGATGCCGACGCGGATGCTGATGCTGATGCGGATGCTGATGGTCGTCTAGGTGGGATTGGAAGCAACGGGGGTGGAGCAGGAAATAATCCAGATGGAGATCCAGTTGGCTTGTTCCTAAGTACTCGTGGAACAAGCAACCAATCTGGTTGGACTTCTGCTAGAAACGGAGTGAATCCTAGTGGTCACCACTCAGCGACACCGAAAATGTATCCTAAAACAGCTGAGCATTCATCTGTTGCCACTTCTTGGTTAGGTGCGATCACAGCACTACTTTCGGGAATTGGTATCTGGAAATCTAAAAAAAATAAAGAAGATTAATGAACAGGAACTAGAAAATTAGCTATGACAATCGGAAAATTGTCTGCTTGTCATAGCTATTTCTGATAGAGGTGATATGATGCTAGTGCAGACGCGTAATAAACTCTCGATACTTAAAGATATCTTGGATACTACAGGAATGGAAACAGAGAGAAAAACAGCTATCATTACTACTGGTGAAAACAAAGAACGTGGAAAAACGATGGAGTTTTATGGGAAAAACATCTCTCAACTTTGGAATAATATCGTAACTGCTTATCAAACGAATCAATGGGACAAAAACTCTTATGTAAGAGTGGATCTTGTAACCGAAGAAGAAAAAATAGACTTCGACTTGTTGAACCAAAAATTAAAAAAAATCAAGCGCAATAATTATATAGATTTTAATGTACGATTTGATGGAATAAGGAAACGATCTTTTTTAAAAGAAGAATTAGTAGGAAATGCCATTATCAAACCGGCTAAAACACATATTGTTGGCAAAAATCATCCGAATCTACAAATTGACCCACAGAATTTTCGAGGATATGTGAAACGTAAATATAATCGAGAAGAGGCGGATTTAAGTTACTTAGCGCGCTCAAACGTTTATCTTTTTAAGACAAAAGCTTATTATATTGAAAACAATCAAGTAATCAAGCTTGAAGATTACGGAAATGGAAATCAGGTGAGAAGGATCACTGAAGAGTCTTTGAATGAAGTGACTGATTCCGTCATAAGAGAAGGAAGTAAGTATCTAAAAGGACAGCTAACTGACACTGGACAGTTTATCTACGGTTATTATCCTTGTTATGATCAATTAATCAAGGGCTATAATTCAGTCAGACATTTCTCTTCATTATATGCGTTGATTGAAGCTGCTGAGTATTTCTCAGACCATGAACTGTTGCTACAGGCAGAAAAAGGTCTTGCTTGGGGTATCGAAAACTTAACAATGAATGAACAGGGATACTTTTTGGTCAAAGACTTTTTCAATAAAGAGATTGAATACAAATTAGGTGCCCAAGCAACTGCAATTTTAGCAATCGCAAAATATGTCCAAGTATCCGAGGACGTTTTTTATAAAAAATACTTGAAACAACTTGTTGATACGATTTCTAGGAAATTTCTCTCAATAGACAACCAAACAATCCATGTCCTGGATAAACAATTGACGGTCAAAGAGCATTTTCGAATCATTTATTATGATGGGGAAGCCTTGTTTTCTTTGTTAAGAGCGTATGAGATTCTTAATGATCCTAAGATTTTTAGTACGTGTGAAATCTTGATGGAACATTTTGTCACGGAAGATTATCAAAAATATCACGATCATTGGTTGAGTTATGCGACAAACGAGATGCTAAAATATAAACAAAAAATTGACTATTATCGTTTTGGAATCAAAAATGCCCTTGAAAATATCAACTTTATTGAGCAGAGAGACACTGCCTATCCGACAATGCTTGAATTACTTGTGGCAGCGTCCAAAATGATGAGGAAACTGGAACATAGTGAACTAAAAAATGAACTTTTCAATACGCAAAATGATTTCATTGAAGTAAAGGAAAGAATCGATACAGTGATGAAGAAGCGTGTTTCTCATGAAATCAAAACAGGAGTCATGTTTCCAGAATATGCGCTTTTCTTTAAAAAACCGGTTCGTATCAGCTATGGTTTTTTTGCAAGGCATGATCGTTTTCGTATGCGGATCGATGATGCAGAACATTTTTTGTCAGGATTGATCAATTATCAAAGCCACTATAAAAAGGAGTGAATAAGATGGTTGCATTTATTCGTTTTGCAGCATTGGCATTGATCGGGATTTCCTATTTAGGTTATCGTATAAAAAAGAAAAAACATCACCAAACAGAATCGCTAGAGACGGATCTGAGCCAATACGAGAAAAATGAAGAAGGACTTTACCCTTGGGAAGTTGATGCCGATGACTCGCCTAAGCGAATTGATCAAAAAGCAAGAAGATATGTCAATCAAGCAAGACCTAAGCGTGGAAAATGGTAAACAAAGTAGGTGGAAAGATGAATACGATCAAGCAATTACTTAGTGATATCGAAGGTTCATATTTTAAAGAGTATGCTAGTTTGGATCAGGAGATCAATCAACTTGAGTACTTTTCTGGACATCTTAAACGTACGAAAGATTATTCTAAAACATTATTTGTCTGTATAACAAATGAACGGCGTCAATATATCAATCAAATGCGTCCAGTCAAATGGGCGGATGGAAATGAACAAATCAAAGGCAAGGAAAATCAATTTGCTTTGATTGTCACAGAACATCCAATCGAAGACCCGCGTGTGACGACACCGCAATTCATTGTCCAAGATAGCTGGCGTTTCTTATTGGAATTTGCCAATCAAATGCGGCAATCGTTCAAAAAACCGGTGATTGCGATTACTGGTTCTGCTGGAAAAACATCTACACGTATGATGATCACCCATGCATTCAAAGAAGAAAAAGTTCTAGAAAATCGTGGAAATCATAATGTGAGATTTGCGATTCCTCTTTATTTAAGTCAGTTAGTAGGGGATTTTGACTTATTGAACCTTGAAGTATCTCTCAATGCGTTGAATACGTATGATACGGGTTCAATGTCTAGTCTAATACAACCCGATATAGCCATCGTGACTTCGATAGGTGAAGCACATCTTAGTTCCTTAAAAACAACTAAGAATGTCGCTTACTACAAATCAAAAATCTTTGACGGTTTAAAACAGAATGGTACAGCAATCATCAACACCGATATGGGTGCTGAAGAGTTAGCTATACTCATTCAAGCAGCCGAAAAGAAAACAACTGAAATTTTTACTTATTCGCTATATGATACAAGTAGAGATGTCCATGTCTTGTCCATTGAACATAAAAAAGAGTTTTGTGAAGTAGGTATCCATTTTTTTGAACAAGAGTTCAAGATCCGTCTCAGTGTTCCATCTTCTGGGATGATTTCCAATGCTTTGGCAACGCTGATAGCCATTTGGAAAATCAAAGGAGATGTTTCAGCTTATCTTACCACCTTCGAGACATTCAAGCCGTTACCTAAAATTTTAGAAAAACATGTTTATCCAAATGAACCTTCTTTCACTTTTATTGATGATACACACAATGCGTCATTACCCTCTATGAAAAATGCAATCGACTACTTTAAAGCAGTACGCCCATTTTATAATGGAAAATCGATATTGGTTCTAGGTCAAATCGCGGATTTAGGAAATGCTTCTGCAAATGTCCATCAGCAGGTGATGGAGGCATTAACAGACGTGCCAGCAGATCATATTTATGGCTATGGGGGACATTTCAGAGAATTATTCAATGAACAAAGTAAAAATGACCAGAAATACGAATGGTTTGAAACGTTACCCGAATTAACACAAAATATCGAACAGCATTTAACGAATGATAGTATCATTTTGGCAAAGGGGTCAGTCACAGGTAGCGATTTCCATGAGATCGATAGATATATTCGTCAGTTTTCTTTGAAAGAAATGGTGTGAGCTCTCGCATACGGGGAGCTACTAGAACGTTTTAACAACATTTACTTGAACAATCACTTATAACAAATAAAAAAAGACGGAGAGAACGGAGAAGTTGTTTCATTTCCTGATTTCTCCGCTTTTTTTTGCTGGAAATGCTTAATAGGAAGGCATAAACAAAGTTAAAAAAAACTAGTTTTTTTAATTTATTGAACAAAAAATCATAAAAATCCAATAAAACGTATAAAAAGAATCGCTTTCTTTCTTTTCTGTTTATGCGCCCTATGGTATGATAATTAAGAATTTTACAAAAAAATACATATGAATCACGAAGAAAAACACTATTTTTTAAAGTTTTATTAGGATTAAGTAGTTGGATTGCTGAATGATTGGGTGTATGAGAGAATAATCAAGAATATGTATGATAGAGGTGTAGTATGAAGCGGTGGCAAAAAGTGATATTGACTTTATTGGGAATAATCGTACTTCTCATCGGCGGAGTTTCAGCTTATGGAATCAAGTTTATGGGAGAGGCGAGCCAAACAGTCAATCGGATTTCAAAACAATCTGATCGTGTATCAGCAAAACGTGACGATCGAGTAAGTATTGATGATCAAGAACCCTTTTCAGTATTATTATTAGGATTAGATACAGGAGGCCTTGGACGAACAGAACAAGGGAGATCCGATACGATGATGGTCGTGACCGTCAATCCACAACAAAAGAAATCAACGATTATTAGCTTGGATCGAGATATCTATACGAATATCGTCGGTTATGGGACGGTCGATAAGTTGAACCATGCCTATGCATTTGGTGGCGTAGAGATGGCAATGGATTCGATCGAACAATTACTTGATATCCCTATTGACCACTATGTCACAATCAATTTGGATGGTATGAAGGACTTGATCGATGCAGTAGGTGGGATCGAGATCGACAATAAAATCGACTTTACTCTAGATGGCGTCCATGTTCCAGAAGGAAAACAAACAGTTGATGGTGAAAAAGGGTTGGCGTATGCAAGAATGCGGCATGAAGATCCTGAAGGTGATATCGGCCGACAAGCACGTCAACGAGAAGTTGTGACGAAAATCGTCAATAAAGTAGTCAGTCTTGATGGCGTTAGCAATTATCGAAAACTTTTAGATGCGGCAGGTAACAATGTGACAACTGATTTGGATTGGGATGACATGCTAGATATCGCAACGAATTATACCTCCGCTTTCCAAACAATCAAGCAAGACCAGCTAAAAGGAAAAGATACGACGATCAATGATGTGTACTACCAAATACTAGGTCAAAATGACTTATTATCGATCCAAAATCAATTGAAGAAACAATTAGAGATCAAGCCAAGTGATACGTTGCCTAACTTAAAAAATGATAATGCCTATATGATGTTTTATGATGATTCAGAAAATGGTGAAGGAGATACCACTGCTAATACCACAACCGGTGAGACATCTGAATATTCACAAGATACGTACAATCAGTATGGCACCGATGGGTACGGTCAGCAGTCGGTCTATTCAGAAGACACCTCTCAATACTACGACCCAAATCAGTATAACCAGCAACAATATTATGACCCATATGGCGGTCAACAAAATGATCAAAGCACAGAGACTTGGACAGGCAATGGCTATTAACAAAGCTTTGTTCTTATGATTTAAACAATAAATAAAACGAGTAGATATCGAAATTTAAGGATACATCCTTAAATTTCGATATTTTTTTAGTTTTTTAAGTTATGTTATTTTTATTTTGTTTTAAGTGTTTTTCTTATAACGGAAAATAATTTAAAATGATAGATAGATTTTATTTGATTACAGAAATGTCTTGAAAATGTTTGTTTATCAGATTTTTTTACGTTAATTTATTCAAAACAGAGTAGTTTTATATATTTTTATTTTTATACTCAAAATTAAAAAACGCTAATTCTTATTTAAAAATGTTATATTTTTAGTTTTTATTTGTTATGATATCGTTGTGCAAGAGGGAAATACATAGCACGAGATAAAATTGTTGATGGGGGATATACATACTAATGAAAAGAAATGTTCGTCTAAAGAAATTATTGGCTGGCGCTGCATTATGCAGTCTGCTAGTCGCACCATTGTTTTTGAATGAACAACAAAGTGCAGCAACAGAACAAACAATCAAAACAACACCTGATTTTGGTGTAGGTCAAGGTATTGAATGGCCAGAACAAGTCGTTGCACCATTTGTTGATATGACAGCTTATACATCAGGTACAGAGTTGTCGAATAATGGCGCGTTGAATCTAGCGGCAATTGCAAAGGAAACTGGGCAAAAATTCTTTAATTTAGGATTCATGCAAGCGAAAGGAATCAAAGATGGTAAGATCGATTGGGCATGGGGCGGATTTGCAGGATTGAGTGAGAATGACAGTGATCAATGGCAATATGAAGGTATCAAAAAAACGATCCGTGAATTAAGAGTGGTTGGTGGAGATGCTGCTGTTTCATTTGGTGGACTGAACACAGGTGCTTTCTGGGAAGTCAGCCATGATGAAGATATGCTTTATGATGCTTATATAGAAGTGGTTCAAGGATATGGCTTTACTCGTGTAGATTTTGACGTGGAAGCAGGGGCGATGGGCTATACAGAAAACTTACTCAATGCGAAAGCAGTCAAACGACTACAAGATACTACAGGAGTACAAGTAACGTTGACATTACCTGTTATGCCGACTGGTTTGATTTCGACTGGACTATCCGTATTGCAAGCTTATTTAGAAGCAGGTGTCGATTTGACCAATGTCAATATTATGACGATGTGTTATGGTCCGAGCGTCATTGATTATGCACAAGGATCATTAGATGCGGTCGACAATACAATGGTCCAATTGAAGAATCATTATCGCCAATATGCTGGTATCACTTTGACTGATGAAGAAGCGTATGCAAAATTAGGTACAACTCCTTCGATTGGTTTTGAGAACGAACAACATCCGTACTTCACGACAGAAATGTTCAATCAAGTTGTCGAACATGCAAGAGAACGTAAAATTGGTATGGTTTCTTATTGGTCGATGAACCGTGATGCAAAAACAGATGGTGGACAAGGACAAATAAAGAACCAATTTGAATTCTTAAAAGTGAGTGAAGCATTTGCTGAAGGTAATGAGGGCGGCGGAAGCGAAACTCCGGAAGATAAAGAAAAACCGTCTGTTCCGACAAATCTTTCTGTTGGGGACATTACAAAAAATAGTGCTCATATCAACTGGACGGCGGCGACTGACAATGACCGTGTGGCAAAATATAACGTGAGATTAGTAGGGAATGGACAAACGATCAATGTTACGACTACTTCTCTTTCATACGCGTTTGCAAACTTAAAAGCCGATACAGAATATATGGTAGAAATCAATGCAGAAGATCGTTCTGGAAATATTTCGGATACGGCAAAAGTTGCATTCACAACTTTAGCGGATGTAGTAGATCCAGAGGAGCCGGGAGAACCTGGTGAACCAGGGGAGGCACCTGCATGGGAGGCGACAAAGGTTTATTTAGGTGGAGAAGTTGTATCTTATAAAGGTGCTTTATATCGCGCTAAGCATTGGACGCAAAACAATGTACCGAGTGAGTCAGGCCAATATGGTCCTTGGGAATTGATTTCAGGAACGCCAGAAGGTGGCGATGAGATCGCCGCGTGGGAAGCGAATAAAGTTTATGTACAAGGAAATCGAGTGATGTATAATGGGATCGTTTATGAAGCGCAATATTGGACACAAAACAACAAGCCAAGCGAAGCTGGATTGTACGGTCCTTGGAAACAGGTTGGATAAAACATTCGAATAATAGAATCATATAAAAAAGCTACGTGAGCGATCACGTAGCTTTTTTAAATCATTGTTGTGTGATTCATTCTAGTACGTTGTTATTAGTTAAAACCTATCGATTAATTCAAAATAAAAATCGCGTAATTCAAGATAGATGCAAAAAATACCCATAAATAGTAAGGAATCGTCAACCACATTGCTGTGCGATTGTGCAGCCATAAATGATAGACCAAAGCTGTTAAGAAAATCATTAATAAAGTGATATCGATTGCTGAAATCAAAGTATTTCCAAGGTTAAAGAATAAAGCTGACCATAAAAGGTTGAAGATGAATTGAATAGTAAAGAGCCCCAGTAGTTTAGAGCGGTGTTTTTGATTTTGTGTATTTAGAATAAAGTACAAAGAAATGCCTATTAAAATGTAGAGGACCGTCCACATAGGACCAAAAATCCAACTAGGTGGTGCAAAAGCTGGGAGTTGTAACGAGTAATAATATTTTCCTGGATTGCCGCTAAGAATGCCAGATAAAAATCCCAAAGCAACGATTCCGATAATGCAAACCCACAAACGATAATCTTTTAATCGATTGATAGTGTATACCATAACAAAAACTCCTTTCTTTAGACAGTTTAACATAATTATTTATAACAGCACCTATTTATGGCTTGTGATTTATTAAGTTATTTTAAAAAATGTTGATATAGCGTACATATTGACCGAAATAAATCAGTGACGAGGTGATTAAATCGGTGATAAAAGCTTTTTTAGGTTGATTTTTAAACGTTGTTGCAATACCGAACATTTTTGTTTTTACTTTTTTATTTAACTATAAAACGGAGGTAAAACGATTAAATAACCTTAATTTCTTTTTTGTTTTCGTTATATTATTTTGAGTTATCTGATATTATAAAATTTGTAATCGATTACGAACAAGGAAATGAATTAGTTGAATGGGGAGAGTTTGGAAAATGAAGAAAAAAAGTGTAAAAAGATTATTAGCTGGAGCAGCATTGTGTAGCTTATTAGTTGCACCGTTGTTTTTAAATGAAGAGCAAGGAGCGGCAACAGTGCAAACAGTTCGCGCAACACCTGATTTTGGTGTAGGTCAAGGAATCGAGTGGCCAGAACAAGTCGTAGCGCCATTCGTAGATATCACGGCGTATACTTCAGATGAAGTGCTGTCAAATAAAGGTGCCTTGAATATGGCAGCAATTGCTAGAGAAACAGGTCAGCGTTTCTTTAATCTAGGGTTTATGCAAGCTAGAGGGATCAAAAATGGGAAACTTGATTGGGCTTGGGGAAGCTTCAATGGATTGAGTGAAAGTGATAGTGACCAATGGCAATATGAAGGAATCAAGCAATCGATCCGTGAGTTAAGAGAAGTAGGCGGAGATGCAGCTGTGTCATTTGGCGGATTAAATTCTGGTGCCTTCTGGGAAGTAACGCAAGATGAAGATATGCTTTATGATGCTTACATGGAAGTTATCCAAGGTTATGGTTTTACACGTATTGACTTTGACGTAGAAGCTGCTGCTATGGGGTACCACGAAAATTTAGCAAATGCGAAAGCAGTAAAACGATTACAAGATGCAACTGGGGTTGACGTGACGTTGACATTACCAGTTATGCCTACAGGATTGATCTCAACAGGATTATCTGTCTTGCAAGCTTATTTAGAAGCGGGTGTTGACTTAACTAACGTGAATATCATGACGATGTGTTATGGATCAAGTGTTACAGACTATGCGCAAGGTTCGTTAGATGCGGTAGACAATACAATGGTCCAATTGAAAAATCACTACAAACAATACGCTGGTAAAACATTAACGGATGAGCAAGCTTATGCAAAATTAGGTACGACTCCTTCTGTAGGATTTGAAAATGAACAACATCCTTACTTTACAACAGATATGTTCAACTTAGTTGTACAACATGCCAAAGAACGCAAAATCGGTATGGTCTCATACTGGTCAATGAATCGTGATGCCAGAGTAGATGGCGGACAAAGGCAAGTGAAAAATCAATATGAATTCTTAACTGTGGGTCAAAGATTTACAGATGGTTCTGAGATGCCTGAAGATACACAAAATCCATCAACACCGACAAATGTAGGTTCAGATTTCATTACGACACAGCGTGCGCGTATCAATTGGACGGCATCAACGGATAATGACCGCATTGCTCGTTATAACCTTAAATTAACTGGTGCAGGCGAAACAGTATCAGCGACAACAATGGCTGTTTCTCATACCTTTGAAAACTTGAAGAGCAATACGACTTACACAGTTGAAGTGATTGCAGAAGACCGTTCTGGAAATGTTTCGGATGCAGCAACTTATACTTTTACTACGCTTGAAGAATCAGAATCTACTCTGCCCGCTTGGGACCCTGCAACAGTTTACTTAGGTGGAGAGCGTGTTACATATGAAGGGCTGATCTATGAAGCGAGACATTGGACACAAAACGATATTCCAAGTGAATCTGGTCCTTATGGTCCATGGAGACTTGTGACTAAATAATCCGGCGATTTCTTATTACTCCATAGATAAAATGATAAATCGTAAAAATTATTAATAACTTCTATTGTAAAATGATATTTAAGTTATTATTTATATAGATGTGTAAAAGAAGAGAGTCTTAAATAAGCTCTCTTCTTTTTGTTGGAAAAACAATATGTATATTGAAACATTAAGAAAATATTAAGTGTACAATAGAAACATTTAGGTGATTAACTATCCTTATTGCTAGTTAAATCCTATTAAATCAATCTTTTTATTAGATGTTTTAAATTAGCTTATCTGCGATAAAGTTATAAAAGCATAATGTTTGTTTTTATTTTAGAAAACGTTTACAATAAACCTATCAAATATAGGAGGTTCAGTTATGAAAAAGTTTAGTATTATGATGTTCGTAGGAATTGTTATGTTAGGTTTGTTTGGTTTTGGTACATCTGGTTATGCACATGGTTATGTAACATCTCCAGGGAGTCGTGCCTATTTCGGTACAGCAGCTGCAGGTAATTTGAATCAAAACGTTGGGCGCGCACAATGGGAACCACAAAGTATTGAAGCGCCTAAAAATACATTTATTGATGGAAAAATCGCAAGTGCAGGTGTTAGTGGGTTTGAACCATTAGATGAACAGACAGCAAATCGTTGGCATAAAAGTGTAATTAATGCTGGTCCTTTGAATATCACTTGGAACTTAACTGCACAACATCGTACAAGTACTTGGGATTACTATATTACAAAACCAGGTTGGAACCAAAATCAACCTTTGAAATTCAGCGATTTTGAATTGATTACAAAAATCGATGATAAAGCAACAGTTCCGCCAAAAACAGTAAATCAAACAATTACTGTTCCTCAAGATAGAAAAGGCTACAACGTGATTTTAGCTGTTTGGAATATTTCAGATACAACAAATGCGTTCTATCAAGTAATTGATGTCAATGTTCAATAGAAAAACCTTGAAGAGAAACCTTTTTAACTGATCATATAAAGAACACCTATGAAGTGACTCTCATTTTCACTTCATGGGTGTTTATTTGTATGTTCGAACCATTTAAAATCAATAGGACGAGGTTCGATGATGATCCCATTTTTTGGCGAACTTCAGGTTGTATTGTATGATAGAAATAAGGATACCAAAAGGGAAGGGTTACGGAGGAAATCAAATGAAAAAATTTTTACGGAAAAAAAAGAAAAACAAAGAATCGATTGAAGATACTGTAATCGAAAACGAAGAAACAAAAGTAGAAGAAACATTGGAGCAAACACCTGAGGAACAAAAGGAATTTGCTTCCTTTTTCGCTGAAACAATGAAAAGACTTCCTCAAAAAACAACCGCAGCTATTTTACGAAATTTTGATTCGTCAAAAAGCAAAGCGGAACAAACATTAGCAAAGAGTAAAACACAATTCGATCGTTTATTTGAAGAATTCTTAAAAGGGGTAGATGAACCCTTACGTAGAAAATGCCATGCAACGATTCATGCGGCCTCTTTGACAGCGGCGATCATCGGTTGTTCACCGATCCCTTTTTCAGATGCTTTTTTACTGGTACCAGTTCAGCTAACGATGATGGGACGTCTCCACAAGTTATTTGGACAATCATGGTCTGAATCATTAGGTAAAAGTGTCTCAAAAGAGTTGATCGTTGTTAGTTTAGGTAGAAGTGCAGTAGGGAATATCATTAAGATCATTCCGGCAGTAGGTACAGTGGCTGGTGCAGCGATCAACGCAACAGTCGCTAGTACGATCACCGAATCATTAGGCTGGATCACAGTAAAAATGTTGAATGATGGCGAAGATATTTTTGATGATGTCATGTCTTTCAAAGGGCAAGTTCAAACACTTTTTACTTTATTGAAACGAAAAAAACAAATGAAATAAGGTTTAATCAGAAATAATCGGATAAAAAAATAAGCATTGACCTCGGAAATAGTTTTGACTATTAAGTAAAGGAAAATGCTTATTTTTTATAAGGATTCTGGCTGGCGCTATTGAATTATTTTTTTGTTAATTTCACGACGACTTCACAACGTGCTGTCTGAGGGAACATGTCGACAGACTGTAGATACTCGACGTGAAATACTTTCGCTAATTGGACGAGGTCCCTTGCTAAAGTCGAAACATTGCAAGAAATATAAACTAATTTTTGCGGTGGGTTTTTTAAAATTGCTTGGATCAACTGCTCATCCAAACCAGTACGTGGCGGATCAACAATGATCCCATCCGGACGAAAGCCTTTATTCAACCACTTTGGTAAGAGCTCTTCTGCCGTACCCACTTCATAACGAGTATTCTCATAGCCTAATCGTTGTGCGTTTTTCTGTGCATCTGAAATGGCTTGGGGGATGGTATCCATTCCGCGTACTTCTTTTGCTTTGTTTGCCACACTCAAACCAATTGTCCCAACACCACAATAAGCATCTACGATCGTTTCTTCTGGTTGGATGGCTAAAGCTTTGATTCCCTCACCGTATAAGACTTCTGTTTGTTGAGGATTCAACTGGAAAAAGGCACGAGGTGAAAGATCAAAAGTTACTTCATTGATCCGTTCCTCAATGGCTTCTTTTCCCCAAAGGTGTTTTGTTTCGTCACCCATCACGAGGGAGGTTTTTAAAGGTTGCACGTTTTGCATGATCGAAACGACTTCAGGGAGTTGCTGATTGATCTCACGAATCAGGGCATTTTTTTGTGGGAATTTTTGACTCCTGGTGATAAAGACAACTTGTAGCTCACCTGTCTGTATACCCACTCGAACCATGATCGTGCGGAAAATTCCGCTATCCGCACGTTCATCATAAATCGGTAAATCATATTTATTCAATAAATCGACGACTGTATTCATCACTTTTTGTGTCGCAGGCTCTTGCACTAAACAATCAGTAATTGCCACTAAGTCATGAGAATTGGCTTGATAGAGTCCAGCTTCGATTTTGTCTGTCTGTTTATTTTTTCTCAATTGAAATTGCGCTTTGTTCCGGTAACGCCATGGATCCTCCATTCCAATCGTTGGTAAAAGTGGATACTCACGATAACCGGCGGGTTTGAATTTTTCTAAAGCCTGCAAAAGCAAATCTTTTTTGAAATCGAGTTGTGCATGGTACGCTAAATGTTGCAATTGGCAACCACCACATTCATAGTAGACTGGACATGGAGCAGTCACACGGTCACTACTTGTTTTTTTGACTTTAACGAGTTGTCCTTCGGCATAGCGAGGGGTCGCTTTGGTGATCTTCACTAGGACTTCTTCTTTAGGAAGGGCATACGGAACAAAGACGATCATGCGTTTAAAGTAGCCGATTCCTTCTCCGTTGATCCCTAAACGTTTGATTTTTAATGTGATCGTTTGGCCGTTTTTAACAATTGCTTCTGGCATAGGTATCTCCCTTTTTATCATTATGTGGCTATATTCTAACATATTATAGCGAAAGTTGGGGATTTTCTATGTTATGATAGGAATATATGTTCGAGGAGGGATAGTTTGCTTTCTATTGCAAGAATCAGTAAAGGCAAGGGGCCTTTTTATCAGATCGATCTATCAGATGGCGAAACACTACAAGTATCAGAAGATATTTTAGTACGCTATCGTTTATTAAAAGGACAAGAATTGACAGAAGATAAATTAGCTGAAATCAAAAAAAGTACAGGTTATGATTTTGGTTTACAACAAGCATTAAATTATTTGAGTTACCAATTACGAACGGAAAAAGAAATTCGGATCTATTTAAAAGATAAAGAGATCGGACAAGAAGACCGTCATAAAATCGTTGAAAAACTAAAAGAATTAGGTCTTGTTGACGATTTGACGTTTGGTGAAAGTTACGTCCGAACGAATATGCGTTTGAGTGACAAGGGACCAAAAAAATTAGCACAACAAATGCAACAAAAAGGGCTATCACCAGAAGTGATCGAGCAGTCTTTAAGCCAGTACCCATTTGAAGAGCAAGTAGAAAATGCACGGCAAACAGCGGAAAAGACTTACGAAAAAAATCGTGCCAAAAGTCAAAAGGATCTATTACGGAATATCCAACAGAAATTGATGACAAAAGGATTTACCAATGATGTGATCCAAGAAGCGATGCAAACCTTACCTCAAGAAACTGATCCAGAAGTTGAATATGAGCTTTTAGTACAACAAGGAGAGAAGATCTGGCGTAAGAATAGTCGCTTTGAACCTCAAAAGAGAAAGATGAAAGTAAAGCAGAGTCTCTATCAAAAAGGCTTTGATTTTGAGATGATCCAGCGCTTTATTTTAGAAAAGGAAGAAGAAGCAAGTGAGTAGAGAATGGGAAAACTGGTCCTTAGAAAAAACAAAAGAATTTCAAGAACGTTTTATTGAATGGTATGAGCTTGAAAAGAGAAATCTCCCTTGGCGTTACAATCAAGACCCTTATCGTATTTGGATATCAGAAATCATGTTGCAACAAACCAGAGTCGATACAGTCATTGATTATTTTTATCGCTTTATGGAGTGGTTCCCAACCATCGAAGCGTTGGCGCAAGCACCCGAAGAAAAACTGTTGAAAGCTTGGGAAGGCTTAGGTTACTACTCACGGGCCAGAAATATTCAAGCTGCTGCAAAACAAATCATGGAAGATTTTGACGGAAAGATGCCACGAACACCGGAAGAAATCAGTACATTAAAAGGGATCGGTCCTTATACGACAGGGGCAATCGCAAGTATTGCTTTTGGGCTACCTGAACCAGCGATCGATGGAAATGTCATGCGTGTGGTTAGTCGGCTGTTCTGTATTGAAGAAGATATTGCGAAAGCATCGAGTCGCAAAGTGTTTGATCAAGCCATGCGGAAAATCATTGACGAAGAGCATCCGGGTGAGTTCAATCAAGCATTGATGGATCTTGGCTCAGCAATCTGCACGCCGACCTCGCCTAAATGTGAGGAATGCCCAATCCAAGCATTTTGTTTAGCAAAAGAAAAAGGGATCCAAACCGCCTATCCTGTCAAAACAAAAAAAGCAAAGCCGCGAGATGTTTATTATGTTTGTGCAGCGATTGAAAACGCAGAAGGTGCATTTTATTTTGAACAACGAGATCAACAAAAATTACTGGCTGATATGTGGACATTTCCGATGGTAGAAGTAACGAAAGAGGTATACGAAAAACTAGAAGCAGACTGGCAACCTAAGAACGAAATCAGTTTGTTCGATGAGGTTTTAGTCGCTGAAGAAGGTGCTTCAGTATTGCCTTTTGCTCATGCGGACAAAATCGTATGGCAAAAAAGGCATCTAGGGGAAGTGACGCATATCTTCAGTCATTTGAAATGGCATGTTTTATTGTTTTATGGTCGGTTGCCTAAGACTGAAAAAGACCTATCTGAGACTGGCAAACAGACGCAGTGGCTGATACCAGAAGCATTTGAACAAGTGGTTTTCCCAAAAGTACAAATGAAGCTAGTCGAGCAGTTGGATAAAAATCGAAACAATAGTAATCCTTTCTAGGCAAAGATGATTTTTATTGCTATAATAATTACGATGTCGGTGTAATGAACACCCCAACACAAAGCACAAAATGTTGCTAAGGAAGGATTGCGATGGGAGTTCCAAAAGAAGGAGAGTTTGTAACGATCCAAAGTTATAAACACGACGGCAAATTGCATCGAACGTGGCGCGATACCATGGTATTGAAAACAAGCGAACATTCAATGATCGGTGTCAATGATCATACTCTTGTAACAGAGTCTGATGGACGACGTTGGGTGACGCGAGAACCAGCGATTGTATACTTTCACAAAAAATACTGGTTCAATGTAATAGCAATGATCAGAGAAAAGGGGGTTTCCTATTATTGTAATCTGGCTTCACCTTTTTTATTAGATGATGAAGCATTAAAATATATTGATTATGACTTAGATATCAAGGTTTTTCCTGATGGCGAGAAGCGCTTGTTAGATGTCGATGAATATGAAATGCACAGTCAAATGATGAATTATCCAAGTGATATTGACTTCATTTTAAAAGAAAACGTGAAGATTTTGGTTGACTGGATCAATAATGGAGATGGCCCATTCTCAGAAGGCTATATTGATATTTGGTATGACCGTTACAAGCAATTGTCGCAAAAGTAAACGAAAACAGTAAGTAAGTGAAGGAATCTTCATCTTGCTTACTGTTTTTACTTGGATGCTTCACAAGTTTTTTTTCATGTTGAGATGTTGGATGCCCGCATCTTCGAAGACTTCACCGTAGGCTTGATAATCAAGCTTCTCGTAAAAAGGAATAGCAGTCAGTTGAGCGCCTAATTTTATCGTATCAAATCCTTGTTTTTTAGCAAAAGCCTCTGCTTCTCTTAGCAAGACTTGCCCCAAACCTTGTTGACGGTATTCAGCAAGGATTGCCATACGTTGGACTTTTATCTGGCCATTTTCGAGTGGCAGTAAACGAACAGTACCCTGCGCCTCCTGTGCATCTGTATAAAGGACGAAATGGATACAATGCGCTTCATCCTGATCGATTTCTCTCTCAAAGGAAACACCTTGCTCGACAACGAAGACTTGGTTTCTGATACGTACAGCATCGAGATAGATCGGACTCATCGTATCTTTTGTATGAACTACTTTCATCAAACAGCCACCTTTCTTTTCAGTAGTATACTGTAAAGTGATCGGAATGGAAAGTGCATAAAATAAAATCAAAAATAACAGATTTTTTCAAAAGAATGTTATATACTATCATAAAAAAGGAAAGAAGTGAATTATTTGTTCGATAAGTTAAAACAATCAAAGTTGATGTTCTGGTCATTTGAATTGCTGATTTTAGCAACATTGATCTTAGTCTCCTCGAAAATCAGCTTTGTCTTCCAACCAATCGGGACATTCTTCTCCACATTATTTGCACCAGTTTTGATTGCTGGTTTTTTATATTATATTTTGAATCCAATCGTTGGATTATTGATGAAAACAAAAATGAAACGGATCTGGGCAGTAGCAATTGTACTGTTATTGTTAGTTGCCGCTCTGGTCTGGATCTTGTTAAGTGTCATCCCAAGTTTAGTCCAACAAATATCTTCCTTGGCCTCTAACACGCCGAACTTTATTCGCCAAGTAGAGACTTGGTTAGCAGAAGTTGCACAATGGTCCGTATTCAAAGATGTCGATATCAATAAATATTTTGAACAACTGGATATTTCATATGGCACGATCATCCAACAATTTCTGAGTGGCTTATCTAATAGCTTAGGTTCGATCGTTGGAACGATTGCTTCAGCGACCATCGTTATTATTACCGCGCCGTTTATCTTGTTTTACATGTTGAAAGATGGCGAAAAACTTGTACCGAACATCAAACGTTTCTTTCCAGAAAAACGAAGAGAACAAATCGTCGAGTTGTTAGGACAGTTGAATAAAACGTTAGCTAATTATATTAGTGGCCAAGCAATCGAATGCTTATTCGTTGGTACATTCACCTTTCTAGGTTACTTTGCTCTAGGCGTAGACTATGCCTTCCTTTTCGGAGTAATTGCTGGATTGACCAACCTCATTCCTTATTTAGGCCCATATTTAGGTTTAGCTCCTGCCTTTTTAGTGACAGTATTCAATGATCCATTCAAAGCATTGCTATGTTGTGTAGTCGTTTTGATCGTTCAGCAACTAGATGGAAATATCATTTATCCGAATGTCATTGGTAAATCATTGAAGATCCATCCACTAACGATCATTATCGTTTTACTTGTTGCGGGAAACATTGCCGGTTTACTAGGGATTTTTCTAGGTGTACCTTTTTATGCGATCTGCAAAACAATCATTTCTTATGTCGTCAAGATCGTAAAAGAAGATAAACAAAACGAGAACAAGAAAAAAATCGCGACGACTCTTGAATCTTAATGATCGAATGGCTATTTTTATTGCAAAGAAAATCGCTTTATGATACCATTTTAACGTGGCTACCTTTAGCCACGTTTTTTTCTTTAAAAAAATAAAAATTTAAATGAATAAGGAGAGAATGCGATTATGAATGCTGACCCTGAGAGTCAGTCGCTGTTAGCGCAAATTTTATTATTGATCATTTTGACATTGATCAATGCTTTTTTAGCAGCTTCCGAAATTGCAGTTGTATCGATCAATAAAAATCGGATCGAACAAAAAGCGGAAGAAGGAGATGTTAAATCTAAAAAGCTTTTAAAAATATTGCAGAACCCAAATAACTTCCTATCAACTATCCAAGTAGGAATCACTTTGGTCAATATTTTATCTGGTGCATCTTTAGCTAATACTTTATCCGTAAGATTAGCCCCACTACTAGGTGGCGGTGCCGCAGCAAGAAGTATTGCAAATATTATCGTACTGGCTATTTTGACCTATGTTTCGATTGTTTTTGGAGAATTATACCCGAAAAGGATCGCTTTGAATAAATCAGAAGAGGTAGCGAATTTTACCTCAGGTATGATCCGAATGATCGGTGTCGTAGCGAAACCTTTCGTGTGGCTGTTATCTGCATCTACCAGCTTGCTGGCACGGATAACACCAATGACTTTTGACGATGAAGATTCAAAGATGACCCGCGACGAAATGCGGTATATGCTTGAAAACGAAGGGGTATTGAACAACGAAGAGTTGGAAATGCTTCAAGGTGTCTTTTCCTTAGACACAAAAGTTGCAAGGGAAGTAATGGTTCCTCGAACAGATGCTTTTATGATCGACATTAATGACTCCATTGAAGAAAATGTCAACGAAGTACTATCGGAGAATTACTCAAGGATTCCTGTTTATAATGAAGACAAAGATAAAGTTGTCGGAATCCTTCATACGAAAAATTTATTAAAAGCTGCCCATAAATTTGGGTTCGAAAACTTAGAGATCAAAAAAATCATGCAGGAACCACTTTTTGTTCCAGAAACGATTTTTATTGATGATCTATTGTATGAAATGAAAAAAACACAAAACCAAATGGCGATCCTATTAGATGAATATGGCGGAGTCGTAGGTTTAGTGACCTTGGAAGATCTACTTGAAGAAATCGTTGGAGAAATCGATGATGAATCAGATGAAGTAGAAAATCTCTACGAACAAGTCGGTGACTATGAATACATCATTCAAGGTCGAATGCTGATCGATGAATTCAATGAGGCGTTTGAAAGTAATCTCCACATGAGTGATGTGGATACGATGGCCGGCTACTTGATCACAGCTTTAGGCATGATTCCCGATGAAGGAGAAAAACTTTCATTTGATGTTGAAAACATTACCTTGATTTCTGAAGAAATGGAAGGTTCTAGAGTACTCAAAATTCGTGTGATCTTCCATGATCCAGAAGAAATAGAAGCTGAGCCTGAAGAAGAACGTCGCTATTTCAAAAAAGATTTTGAAGACGACGAACCACGAAGATAAAGCACCTTCGATGATCTTTTAACGAAACGAAGAGCGGATATATTACTTGCTTTCTGAAGTGATGTATCTGTTCTTTTTTTGGAGATATCAAATGAAAAGAAAAAGTAAAACTGTTTCGCTTACTTTTTCAAATTGAATATCCATGCTATACTATTTGAGTTGAAGAAAAGGATAGAGGAACTATCGAATAGTCGAAGGGGTTCTCTTTTATGAAGCAATAGACAAATGAAGAATGGAGTAAATTTATGAACAATCCAGAATTAAAACAGCAAGTGGACAATCGACGCACATTTGCGATCATTTCCCATCCGGATGCGGGAAAAACAACGATCACCGAACAACTGCTTTTATTCGGTGGTGCGATTCGCCAAGCAGGAACGGTCAAAGGAAAGAAAACAGGTAATTTTGCAAAATCTGACTGGATGGAAATCGAAAAACAACGTGGGATTTCTGTTACCAGTTCAGTGATGCAATTTGATTATCACGGAAAAAGAGTCAATATTCTAGACACCCCTGGGCATGAGGACTTTTCAGAAGATACGTATCGTACGTTGATGGCGGTCGATAGTGCGGTCATGGTCATCGATAGCGCAAAAGGGATTGAAGCGCAAACGAAAAAACTTTTCCAAGTAGTCAAAAGAAGAGGAATTCCTATTTTCACCTTCATCAATAAGTTGGACCGAGATGGTCGAGAACCGCTTGATCTATTAGAAGAATTAGAAGAGTTATTAGATATCGAATCTTGCCCAATGAATTGGCCGATCGGTATGGGGAAAGGATTGGAAGGATTATACGATATCCATCATAACCGAGTAGAATTTTATCGTCCTGAGAATTATCAAGATGAACGCTTGGCTCAATTAGATGAAGAGGGTCACTTACCGGAGGATCATCCACTAAGAAATAATTCATTGTACGAGCAAGTATTAGAAGAAGTAGAGCTGTTAAAAGAAGCCGGAGATTCCTTTAATGAAGAAAAAATTGCACGTGGGGAGCAGACGCCAGTATTTTTCGGTTCAGCTTTAACTAATTTTGGTGTTCAGACATTTTTAGAAACATTCGCTGATTTGGCGCCATCTCCTTATGGACATAAAACACGTGAAGAGCAAGTAGTCAGCCCGTATGAACAAGAGTTTTCTGGTTTTGTCTTTAAGATCCAAGCCAATATGAATCCAGCTCACCGAGATCGTATTGCATTTGTACGAATCTGTTCAGGTACATTTGAACGTGGAATGGACGTTTCATTAGAGCGGACGAACAAAAAATTGAAATTGAGTAATGTCACGCAGTTTATGGCAGATGCCAGAGAAAACGTTGAAAATGCTGTGGCAGGAGATATCATTGGTGTGTATGACACTGGAAATTATCAAATCGGTGACACATTATATGAAGGAAAACTAAAAGTAGCTTATGAAGAGTTACCTTCATTTACCCCTGAGCTTTTCATGAAAGTAACGGCCAAAAATGTGATGAAACAAAAATCATTCCACAAAGGAATCAATCAATTGGTACAAGAAGGTGCCATCCAATTATATAAAACCTATGTGACCGAAGAATACATCATCGGGGCAGTTGGACAATTGCAATTTGAAGTTTTCCAATATCGGATGTTGAACGAATACAATGCAGAAGTGATCATGTCGCCGATGGGGAACAAGATTGCCCGTTGGATCGAACCGGAAGATCTGGATGAGAAAATGAGTTCAAGCCGTAATATCTTAGCGAGAGATCGCTTTGATCAACCGCTATTCTTATTTGAGAATCAGTTTGCAGAGCGTTGGTTTGCTGACAAATATCCAAACGTAAAATTAAAAAGTTTGATGTAATCAGTGATTCCCATTAACTGTACAGTTGTTTCCTTTTAAAATAAAAACTTAAAAATATTCATTTAGTATATAAATTAAAACGAACACACGACGATTCATATTTTCAGTGAATTGTCGTGTGTTTTTGTTGGATTTTAACGTTTTTTTGTTTATTTTGAAAAAATCAATTAAAAACAAATAAAAAAATAGATTAGAATATTTTTGCGTACATATATATAAAATAAGCAAAGAAAGTAGGGATCAAATGGAAACAGAAATCGAAAAAAAACAGCGTATTGAAAGAAAAAAAGCAAAAATGCGTCGAGTATGTCAAATGTTGGATATTGAGAACTGGGAAAAAAATGAACGGATCGTCAATGAAATCCGCTCGATCATCCAAGCGGATCGACCTGTAAAGGGGAGGGAAGTTGGAAATAGTAAAAAGAAAAAAAGGGAATGCCAAGTGCCTTCGACAAAACCCTTTTGATTCATGATTTATTTTTTTCTACATAGCAATTGGTGCATTTAAATTTCTTTTTGGAATAGAGATTTCTACTAAGCCCGGTAACTCGATCACTTTGATGTCTTCAGGATGGTACAAAGCGTCATGGATTTTTTTTAAGAAGTAGTGTTGGATTTCTTCAATTTCCTTTGGTTGGATATTGCGGTTTTCATTCATCAGGACGATTTCATTGTGCTCAGGAGCTTCTGTGTAAATAACAGTTGTATTTCCTGCGGTATACACCTTGACCATATGTGCATCTGTATTTTCTAATTGGTTCAAAACTAATCGTGAATGGCTGTTTGTTACATTAACTAGTTTCATGGCGCTCACCTCTCTTATGTATTTAAGAAATAACTTATATTAAGTATAATTTTTTTTTAGTAAAATGAACAGCATTTTGTCTTCTTAAAAATAAACGAATAAGAAAAAAATTGTTACTTTCTTTTCCAAAAATAAAATCAAAAGCGGAGAGTGGCAAACTCTCCGCTCCATTTTTTCTACCATTTGAGTGTGAAATTATTCTGTCGGTTCATTGTTTGCTTCTTTGACTAAACGTTCAGGTTTAGAAGTAATGACGATTTTGTCGTCTTTATCTAATTTTGCTTTAAGATCTGAGATCGTTGGATGATCAAGATAGAATTCGGCAATGCCGTCTTCGATTTGTTCTTGGATCGTCCGACGTAATGGTCGGGCACCCATTGCTGGATCGTAACCAAGATCAACCAGCTTTTCTTTGACATTTGTAGGAACGTCCACATGTAATTGTTGAGCCGCCAATAGTTGGTTGACATCATCAAGCATAAGAGTCACGATCATCATCAAGTTTTCTTTTGATAAAGCACTGAACTCAATGATTCCATCAAAACGATTCAAGAATTCTGGTGTGAAGTAGTTGTTCAATTGATTCAAGACAGAACGAGTCACACCTTCACGAGCAGCACCAAAGCCAACATTGGCTTCTACTTTTCCAGTTCCTGCATTACTTGTCATGATGATGATTGTATCTTTGAAGCTGACCGTACGACCTTGCGCATCGGTTAAACGTCCATCATCTAAGATTTGTAGGAACATGTGCAAGACATCTGGATGTGCTTTTTCTACTTCATCAAGCAGAACCAAACTATACGGATTTCGACGTACTTTTTCAGTCAATTGACCAGCTTCTTCATAGCCGACATAGCCTGGAGGGGAACCAATCAATTTTGCGACACTGTGTTTTTCCATGTATTCTGACATATCGAAACGGATCATCGATTCTTCAGATCCAAATAATTCATAGGCTAGTTGCTTCGCTAATTCTGTTTTACCAACACCAGTAGGACCAACAAATAAGAAAGAACCAATTGGACGGTTTTTCTTGCTTAAACCAACTCGATTACGACGAATGGCTTTGGCTACCCGATCAACCGCATCGTTTTGCCCGATCACATGTTTTTTCAAGTCGTCCGCTAAGTTTTTCAATTGAGTTTGTTCTTTTTCTTTCAGTTCACCAACTGGGATGCCTGTACGTTGTTCAACGATTTTTTCCATATCCTTTTCAGAGATTACTGGGATTTCTTCTTCTGAAAGTTGGCGTTCTTGCATTTTTTTCAATTTATTGATTTGATCGCGATAATAAGCTGCTTTTTCGAAATCTTCTTCTTTAGAAGCCAACAACTTTTGTTCTTCCGCTTCTTCCAATTTCTTTTCGATCATTTTTGGATCAACGATTTGGATCGTTAAATTTTTCTTAGATCCTGTTTCATCCAGTAAATCAATGGCTTTATCCGGTAAAAAACGATCTTGGATATAGCGATTGGACAATCTAGCCGCAGCTTCGATCGCAGCATCTGTGTATTTGACATGATGGTAGTCTTCATAGCGCTTTTGCAATCCTTTTAAAATACTGATCGTTTCATCTACAGAAGGTTCATCGACACGAACAGGTTGCATGCGGCGCTCTAACGCAGCATCTTTTTCAATGATCCGGTATTCATTCAATGTCGTTGCTCCAACCATTTGTAATTCACCACGAGCTAACGCAGGTTTTAATATGTTTCCGGCATCCATGTTACCATCACCAGCTGAACCAGCCCCAACGATTTCATGAACTTCATCTATAAATAAAATAACGTTTTCTGCTTGTCTGATTTCTTCGATCAGTTTTTGCATCCGTTCTTCAAATTGTCCTCTGATTCCTGTGCCTTGGACAAGTGAAACAACATCTAAGCGAATCACTTCTTTATCTAGTAATTTTTGTGGTACATCGCCATCAACGATTTTTTGAGCGAGTCCTTCAACCACAGCCGTTTTACCGACACCTGGTTCTCCGATCAATACAGGGTTGTTCTTTGTGCGGCGATTCAAGATTTCGATCACGCGCTTGATTTCATCATCTCGACCGATGACTGGATCGATTTCACCTTGGCGTGCTTCTTCTGTAATATTGATACCGTATTCGCCTAAAAGACCATCTGAAGCGAGTCCTTGTGGTGGTTGTCCACCATTGAAGTTGTTGTTCCCACCAAATTGAGTAGGGGGTGTTTGTTCGTAATTTCCTTGTTGTTGCATTTGACGAGACATCGAACGAAACAGATCGTCCAGACTACCAAAGCCAAATGGATCATTTTGGGCCATACTTGTTAGACCTCCATTTTGCTGATTTTTAATTTTTTGGTAACAGCTCTGACAATAGTCAAGTTGTGTACGTTGGCCATTGACAGTCGCATACAAGTGAATCGTTGCTTCATTTTTTCCACAGTTTTGACAAAGCATAAAACATTCACGTCCTTTCAAACATTGGTCATTAAGTCTATTTTACATCGCGCCTATCTTTGGGTAAAAGAATAACACTCGATCAACAAAACTTGTAAAAGTCATACCTCGTTGACCATTACTGACCATTTAATTTTATTATACTAATTTTTTGAATTGACGCAAGCAATTGATTCTTTTGTTCAGACAATGTGACAAAACATTTGGGTAAGAACCTTAAGTTGTCGACAAATTTGTAGGGGATAAAGCTGAAATTTCATGAATCGTTCAATTACTCGACAAACATGATTGGTCAATCGATTTATAAGATATAAAAAAACATGGAATTTATTAAAACAGGAATAATCATCACTATGCATGAAACAGTTCTACAGAATAGTTTATTGGATTTTCTCTCAATTTAAATGAAAACTGTTGTATCTAAGGAAAAAAAATGGTAATCTTTACAGATGAAAGGGTTCATCTGATTAGTTCTATCATGGATTGCTAAAAAAGAAAACCCTCACATAAAAACAACACTCACTTAAAGGAGACCGATTAATATGGAAAAGAAAGAATTTCACGTAGTAGCAGAAACTGGGATCCACGCACGTCCAGCTACACTATTAGTACAAACAGCAAGCAAATTTAACTCTGATGTAAACTTAGAGTATAAAGGTAAATCAGTAAACTTAAAATCTATCATGGGCGTTATGTCTTTAGGTGTAGGTCAAGGTTCTGACGTTACTATCACTGCTGAAGGTGCTGACGAAGCTGACGCTATGGCAGCTATCGTTGAAACAATGAAGAAAGAAGGCTTATCTGAATAATGGTTGAAATGCTAAAAGGGATCGCCGCTAGTGACGGAGTAGCCGTTGCAAAAGCTTACCTGCTAGTTCAACCGGATTTATCATTCAGTAAGACGACAGTTGAGGATACTTCAGCTGAAGAAGCTCGCTTAGATGATGCTTTAGCAAAATCAACTGAAGAATTACAACAAATTCGTGAAAAAGCAGCGCAAAGCTTAGGTGAAGCAGAAGCGCAAGTATTTGACGCACATTTAATGGTTCTTTCAGATCCTGAAATGATAGGTCAAATCAAACAAAACATCAAAGATAACAGTGTAAATGCTGAATCAGCTCTTAAAGAAGTAACGGATATGTATATCGGTATGTTCGAAGCAATGGAAGATAATGCTTACATGCAAGAACGTGCAGCAGATATTCGTGACGTTGCAAAACGTATTTTAGCACATCTATTAGGTGTGACTTTACCAAACCCTTCAATGATCAATGAAGAAGTTGTTGTCGTGGCGCATGATTTGACGCCAAGTGACACTGCTCAATTAGATCGTAACTTCGTAAAAGCTTTTGTAACAGATATCGGTGGACGTACATCGCATTCTGCAATCATGGCTCGTTCTCTTGAAATTCCAGCAATCGTTGGAACAAAAGAAATCACTGCGAAGGTCAAAGAAGGCGTAATGTTAGCTGTTAATGGGATCGAAGGCGATGTAGTCATTGAACCAACAGCAGAACAAAAAGCCGAATTTGAAAAAATCGGCGCAGATTATGCTGCACAAAAAGCAGAATGGGAAAAACTGAAACATGCTGAGACAGTGACTGCCGATGGCAAACACTTTGAATTAGCAGCCAACATTGGTACACCTAAAGATTTAGTTGGTGTACACAACAATGGTGGTGAAGCAGTTGGACTTTATCGTACTGAATTCCTTTATATGGATTCACCAGATTTTCCTACTGAAGAAGACCAATACGTTGCTTACAAAGCAGTATTGGAAGGAATGGAAGGAAAACCTGTCGTTGTTCGTACAATGGATATCGGTGGAGATAAAGAATTACCATACTTGCAATTGCCGCATGAAATGAATCCTTTCTTAGGATACCGTGCATTACGTATTAGCTTGTCAGAACAAGGTGACGATATGTTCCGTACGCAAATGCGTGCGTTATTACGTGCCTCTGTACATGGAAACTTGCGTATCATGTTCCCAATGGTTGCTACACTAAAAGAATTCCGTGGTGCAAAAGCAATCTTTGAAGAAGAAAAACAAAAATTAGTAAATGAAGGCATTGAAGTCTCTGATTCGATCCAAGTAGGGATTATGATCGAGATTCCAGCTGCAGCCGTTATTGCGGACAAATTTGCTAAAGAAGTAGACTTCTTCTCAGTAGGAACAAACGACTTGATCCAATACACAATGGCAGCTGACCGTATGAACGAACGTGTTTCTTACTTGTACCAACCATACAACCCATCAATTCTACGTTTGATCAAAAACGTCATTGATGCAGCACATGCTGAAGGTAAATGGGCTGGTATGTGTGGAGAAATGGCCGGCGATCAAATGGCTGTTCCTTTACTAGTAGGTATGGGATTAGATGAGTTCTCAATGAGTGCAACATCGATCTTAAAAACACGTAGCTTGATGAAACGTTTAGATACAAGCAAAATGGCTGAACTAGCGGATCGTGCCCTAAACGAGTGCGACACAATGGAAGAAGTCGTAGAACTTGTGAATGAATATCTAGCTTGATTTTTGGAACAGGCACAGTATTTTGCTGTGCCTGTTTTTTTGTCTTCTTGCAATAATAAATAAAATTCTGTCCAAACTTACAAGTTTGTTGGGAAAAAATCGGACTTAAGGTTGAGTGACAGCTTTCACGCTGTGTTATAATATAAGAGTGAGGGGGAACGTAGATGAAGGTATTATTATATTTTGAAAGTGAGAAGATACTTTCTAAGTCCGGCATTGGTCGTGCACTTGATCATCAAAAGCGTGCGCTTAAAGATGTAGGGATCTCCTATACTTTAGATAGTAAGGAAGACTATGATATTTTGCACATCAATACATATGGTATCAATAGTCATAACATGGTCAACAAAGCGCGTAAAAACGGTAAAAAAATTATTTATCATGCGCATTCAACGGAGGAAGATTTTCGAAATTCCTTTATCGGTTCGAATCAATTAGCACCATTTGTAAAAAAATATTTAGTCGGATTGTATGAAAAGGCAGATTACTTGATTACACCAACCCCATATTCAAAAAAATTATTGCAAAGTTATGGCATTGATTTACCTATTCAATCGATTTCCAATGGGATCGATTTGGAAAAGTACCAACCAGACTCTGTCAAAGAACAAAAATTCAGGGAGTATTTCAATCTTTCACCTGATCAAAAAGTGATTATTTGTGTAGGACTGTTCTTTGCAAGAAAAGGAATCATTGATTTTGTTGAAATAGCCAAACAATTACCGGAATATACATTCATCTGGTTTGGTCATGTGCCGATGTATTCGATCCCAAGTAATATCCGAAAAATCGTGAAGGAAGATCATCCCGATAATGTCATTTTTCCAGGCTATATTCGAGGAGAGATCATCGAAGGAGCTTACTCAGGAGCGGATTTGTTCTTTTTCCCTTCTTATGAAGAAACGGAAGGTATTGTCGTACTGGAAGCTTTAGCAAGTAAACAAAATGTGTTAGTACGTGATATTCCAGTCTATGATGGTTGGCTTGAAGATCAAAAAAATTGTTATATGGGGCGAAACAATGAAGAGTTTTCACAACTCATTCAAAAAATCATTCAACATGAAGTACCTAGTTTAGTTGAATCTGGCTATCAAACGGCTGAAGAACGAAGTATCAAAAGAATTGGTGAAAAACTTCAATCCGTTTATCAACAAGTGCTAAAGGCATCCGATTCTTCAGATGAACAAATGCAAGAATCAAAATAAAGGTAGTTTGGAGGCGAAAAAAGATGAAAATCGGCTTTTTTACCGATACCTATTTTCCACAGGTAAGTGGTGTAGCTACATCGATCAAGACATTAAAAGAAGAACTCGAAAAAATGGGACATGACGTGTATATATTTACGACAACAGATCCCAATGCAGACAAGTTAGAAAAAGATGTAATTCGTATGCCAAGTGTTCCTTTTGTATCATTTAAAGAACGTCGAGTAGTGGTACGAGGAATGTGGTACGCCTATTTAGTGGCAAAAGAATTAGAGTTAGATCTTATCCATACGCACACTGAGTTTGGAGCGGGTGTTCTTGGCAAGATGGTCGCAAAAAAATTAAAGATCCCATCGATTCATACGTATCACACGATGTATGAAGATTACCTGCATTATATTGCAAAAGGGAAAGTGATTCGACAATCCCATGTCAAATACTTATCTCGTCTATTTGTGAACCATACGACAGGTGTGGTTTGCCCAAGTGAGCGTGTGATCGAAACACTGCGAAGCTATGGGGTGACAGCGCCATTACGAGTGATACCAACAGGGATCGATATCGAAAAATTCAAACGTCCAGAAATTACACAAGAACAAATCAACGAATTACGTACCTCATTAGGAGTTAAAGAAAACGGCTTGATGATTTTATCTTTAAGTCGAATCTCTTACGAAAAAAATATCCAAGCGTTGATCCAAGGGTTTCCAGAAGTCATCAAACACTATCCAGATGCACGACTAGTCATAGTCGGAAACGGACCTTATGTTGAGCAACTAAAAGAACTGATCACGTCGCTGGATTTAGCTGATGCGGTTCAATTTACTGGGGAAGTCGATAACAATGACGTCGCGTTCTATTATCGTGCGGCTGATTATTTTGTGTGTGCTTCGACATCAGAAACACAAGGATTGACGTATACAGAAGCAATGGCGGCTGGTACACCATGTGTAGTTGAAGGAAATGATTATTTGAATCGTTTATTTGATCATGCTTCCCTTGGCCGAACATTTGAACGAGATGAAGACTTTGCACCTGCACTTATTGATTATATTGAAAGCAAAGTTGAAAAAGATCCAGAAGTTTTTGAAAAGAAACTTTACGAGATCTCAGCTACTCATTTTGGTCAATCAATGATCGAATTTTATGAAGATATGCTTGTGTATTACAAAGAAGAGATGCGTAAAAAAGAAGAAGAAGCATCCATCGAACGGATTAAAATTAAATTAAATTCTTTCAAAAGATAAAAAAACAGTGAATAATCCTAAAAAAATCCTTGTTTCTAGCGTATACTAGCATAGAAACAAGGATTTTATCGTTTAGGAGGGCAAAAGATGAAAATTGGTTTTATCGGTACAGGAGTTATGGGAAGCGCGATTGTTCGTCATTTACAAAAAGCTGGCCACGAACTGACTGTTTATAATCGTACGAAAGCAAAAGCTGCGCCACTTATGGAAGAAGGGGCAGTATGGGCAGATAGTCCACAAGAAGTAGCTGAGATGAGCCAAGTTATCTTTACAATGGTTGGCTATCCTCAAGATGTGGAAGAAATCTATTATGGTGAGAAAGGCATTTTCCAAGCAGCTATAAATGGAAAAACAGTCATAGATTTATCGACAAGTACGCCAACACTTGCTGAAAAAATTGCAGCAAGCGCACAAGAGCTTGGAGCGGATGCCTTAGATGCCCCTGTATCAGGAGGCGATCTAGGTGCAAAGAATGGCACCTTAACGATCATGGTGGGTGGAAAAGAGAATGTCTACGAGCAAGTATTACCACTATTTCGTGAGTTTGGAACAACATTTACATTACATGGTTCAGCTGGAAAAGGACAACATACAAAAATGGCAAACCAGATCATGATTGCCGGAACAATGACTGGTATGACAGAGATGCTTGTTTATGCACAGAAAGCTGACTTAGACTTAGAAAAAGTGATTGCCACGCTTTCAGGCGGTAGTGCGGCAAACTGGTCATTAAGTAATTATGCACCTCGTATTTTACAAGAGAACTATACACCAGGATTTTTTGTCAAACATTTTATCAAAGATTTGAAGATTGCTTTAGCCGAAGCAGAAAAAGTAGGGTTGGACTTACCAGCGACCAAAGAAGCCCGAAAGCTGTATGAGAAGTTAGCAGAAAAGGGTTTTGAGAACGATGGAACACAAGCATTGATCAAGCTTTGGTGGGAAGATGGCAGACAGCCGAAAAAAAAATCCTAAAAAACTAGTTTTTTTGGAGAAAATCAATGCAAGTCGACGATGCTTTTGATACAATATAACAGAACTAAGAAAAGGAGGACCTCCGATGGCACATTCACAATTAGTCGCAATCATTAAACGACTGGAGGCTATGGTCGAATCAGCAGACAATGAGCTGCAAGTTCGTCGTTTTGAAAAAGAGGGCGTAGAAAAATGCACCGTAACTTATGATAAAGCGACAGAAACATTTGAACTAACTGAAACAGACACACATCAACAATACGAATTCGACAATATCGATATCGTTGCGATGGAGATCTATGATTTGATTCAATAAGATTTCGAGCTAGCTAAAAGAGCCTGGGATTCAACCAATGCGTTGGATTCCAGACTCTTTTTTTGTTTCCTGTTCGTCTTTTGCCAGTTTACGTTGGTAGCTGATCAAGATTTGAACAGGATCGATTTCTTCTTGAGACAGTTGTCGCTTGAGTGACAACCTGTTGTCTTTTTCATAATAGAAATGAGGCGTTTGTCCAGGTTCTGTGATCGTTGTATCAGCCACTTGTCCGTAGGAAACCAAGAAATGCTTGATCTTGGTCTCATCGCTAGCTAACGGCATGCTCAATGTGATTCTCGGTGTTCGTAAAAATTTTTTTTGTTCTTGTATCCGACCAGTAAAGTACGTGATCAATTCGATATCTCGTTGCAGAATAGCCGCCTTCTCAAAATTAAGCTGGTTAACAAAATGTAATTGTCGTTTTTTTAAATAGCCTAACAATTTCTTGTTTCTTCCTTGCAATAGACCTTGGATCTCTTTCTTTTTTTGATCAAAGCTCAATGCCTTCATTTCAGGAAGTTGAACTTGTAACGCCAAATGACTGATTTCAGAAAGCCAAGGCATTTGATAGTTTTCTTCGATGATTCGAAGGATACTAGGCATTTTTTTATAAAGACGAAAAGGGCCATAAGTTCTTGCGGTAGGTATATTCGTGAGAAAAAGACCATCGGATTGAATATGTAAATAGTTATAGTTGTCAAAATAATTCATCCGACGATTGTAGATAGGACGATAGTGTTGGATCAATTGACACTCTAATAATAAGGCATCTAGTTCAGTATCAACGACAACGATCTCAAAATCTGCAATCGAACGAACTAAGCGCAAGACTTTTTTCGAGTGTTGTTTATTTTGATGAAAATACGTACTTACGCGATTTTTTAAATTTTTAGCTTTCCCCACATAAATAATTTTTCCATCGCTGTTTTTCATCAAGTAAACACCAGGTAATAAAGGCAGGTTTTTTACTTTCTCTTTTAAGTGCATAAGCGCTCCTCTAATTGAATTTGAACTAAAAAGATTATAACAGATTTAAAAAAATGAACAATAAAAGGGATTATATTTTATAAATAAATTATAGAGATACTTTGATAATCAAAATATTTTTTTATTCTTTTATTTTAATTTTTAGAGGTTGAAAGGTTGATATTAAAGCATTTTGTCATAAAATTAAAATTAAAAAAAATTAATAATGCAAAAAAATCTAGTTAAAAGGTTGCATTTTGAAAAAAGTTAAGATATAGTTTGAACATCAAAAGATTTGATAATCAAACTAATTTTAGTGGATGGTGGAACATGGAACCTGATTTTAATACAGTAAATGATTATCTCGTTAGTGTCTTCAATGATATTTTGACGATCGAAGAATCCGAATTAAAAAAGTCACAATTCAAAGATCTGTCGATTACAGAGATGCATACGATCGAGGCAATCGGTATGTACAAGAAAAAGACAACTTCAGAAGTAGCCAAAGAACTGTCGATTACTGTTGGGACCTTGACCACTGCTATCAACAAGTTAGTTAGGAAAGGCTACGTTGAGCGTATCCGTAGTGAAGACGACCGACGAGTGGTGAAGCTGGGGTTGACCAAAAAAGGTAAGTTACTTTACCGCGTGCATCAGCATTTCCATCGTGAAATGGTCAAAAACATTATGGATGGTATGGCTACCGACGAACAACAAGCTTTGCTGTCTGCATTGAAAAACTTGCATGATTTCTTGCGAGATTACAAGTGAGGAAGTTTAATGGAACAATTTGGAACGATCACAGCAACGGCAAGTGTCTTACCGGAAAAAATCATCACAAACGATGATCTCTCAAAAATGATGGACACTTCGGATGAATGGATTTCATCCCGTACAGGAATCAAAGAGAGACATTGTGTGACCGAGCAGGAGACTTCCGATTTGTGTTACCTCGTTGCCGAAAAATTACTAAAGAAAAAAACACTCGATCCAAAGGAACTCGATTTTATTATCGTTGCTACGATGTCGCCTGATTATACATCGCCTTCTGTCGCAACTTTAGTTCAAGGAAGGATCGGCGCAACCAAAGCAATCGCCTTTGATATCAGCGCCGCATGTTCAGGATTTGTTTATGCCTTGAGTGTTGCAGAGAAACTGATTCGCTGTGGCTCAATGAAAGGTTTAGTAATTGGTGGCGAAACATTATCTAAACTGATCGATTGGACGGATCGTTCAACCGCTGTCTTGTTTGGTGATGGTGCTGGTGGGATTTTGTTAGAAGCTGGCTCAGATCAAAAATTATTGAGAGAATCGCTAGCGGCAGATGGTTCGCGTGCGCAATCTCTTACTTCTGGCTATCTACCAAATCAATCGCCTTTATACACGAAAGATTCAGAAGGTTCTTACTATTTAAAAATGGTTGGACGGGATATTTTTGACTTTGCTGTAAGAGACGTCGCGATGAACATCAAGGAACTCATTCAAGACACACCTGTTGATTATCTGCTTTTGCATCAAGCGAACTTACGAATCATCGAAAAGATTGCTCGCAAGGTAAAAATTCCCCAGGAGCAATTCCTAACGAACATGGATAAATATGGCAATACTTCCGCAGCAAGCATCCCGATTCTTTTAGATGAAGCGATAGAAAGCGGAAAAATTACCTTAGGTCAAAAACAAAAAGTGGTATTTACAGGTTATGGTGGAGGATTGACATGGGGAAGTATCCTCATGGAACTATAAACTGATAAAAATAAAAAATATAAAATAAAGAAACAATATCGGAGGAATTATCATATGGTATTCGAAAAAATTCAAGAAATCATTGCGGAAGAATTAGGGAAAGACACAGAAGAAATCAAATTAACGACAAACATCCAAGAAGACCTTGAAGCAGATAGCTTGGATTTATTCCAAATCATCAACGAAATCGAAGATGAATTTGATGTGAAAATCGAAACAGAAGACGGCATCAAAACAGTTCAAGATTTAGTCACTTATGTTGAAAAACAAACTGCATAATCATCAAGATTAGGTTGGGGGCTGGGACATTTTCCGAAAAAGGAATGTCTTAGCCTTTTTTTAAATGAAACAAAAAGCTATCTATCCTGAATATAAATTGGAGACTATGATGAAAACAGCATTTTTATTTAGCGGACAAGGTGCACAATACCAAGGAATGGGTCAAGACCTCTACCATGAACCCATCGTGAAACAGACTTTTGATGAAGCTAGTCAGATCTTAGGCTATGATATGGCGGAGCTTTGTTTTTCAACAAATGAACGTTTGGATCAAACGATCTATACGCAACCAGCTATTTTAACTGTCAGCATTGCGTTCTATCGTTTGCTGAAAGAACATGGGATCACTCCTCAAGCCGTTTTAGGGCTTAGTTTAGGTGAGTATTCTGCTTTAGTAGCCAGTGGTGCGCTCTCCTTTAGTGAAGCAGTCGCATTGGTCGAAAAAAGAGGCACGTTTATGACAGACGCTGCACCTATCGGTAGTGGGAAAATGGTAGCTGTGATGAATGCACCGGTAGATGTTATCGAGAGCTGTTGTAAGCAGGCGGAAGAAATGGGGATCGTTTCCCCTGCAAATTACAATACACCCCAGCAAATCGTCATCGGAGGCGAAGAAAAAGCAGTGGATCAAGCGGTAGCACTATTACAAGAACAAGGGATCAAACGAATGATCCCACTCAATGTAAGTGGCCCTTTCCATACAGCAATCTTAGAACCTGCTGCTAGACAATTAGCGGAGGAACTAAGCAAGATCGTTTTTTCAGAACCTGAAATACCTGTGATCAGCAACACCACGACAGAGATCATGACGAAAGAAAGAATCCTAGGTTTACTTGAACAACAAGTCATGAAACCCGTTCGTTTTTACGAAAGTATCGAAAAACTTAAAGATTTAGGAATCGACCAAGTGGTCGAAGTCGGTCCCGGTAAAGTATTAAGTGGCTTTATGAAAAAAATTGACAAGTCGATCGCCGTTGCACGTGTGGAGAATCAACAAACATTTGAAGAAACAATCAATCGATTGTCATAGGAGGCAAGTTATGGACGTAACTGGAAAAAATGTATTTATTACAGGCAGTACACGAGGAATTGGTGAAGCAATCGCTTTAGCCTTTGCCAAAGCAGGCGCAAACATCTTCTTAAATGGTCGTGGAGAGATCCCAGCCGAAAAAATCAATGCGATCAAAGCGCATGGGGTTGAATGTGTAGGAATCTCAGGTGATATCTCCGATTATGATAAAGCAGGAGAGATGATCAAAGAAGCAGAACAGCAGCTGGGTTCTGTCGATATTTTGGTCAATAATGCGGGAGTTACGAATGATAAACTTGTCTTACGTATGGATGCAGATGATTTCAAAAAATGTTTGGATATCAATCTAACAGGAACTTTCAATATGACACAGCACGTGTTAAAGAAAATGATGAAAAAAAGAGAAGGCGCGATCATCAATCTTTCAAGTGTTTCAGGATTGATCGGTAACTTGGGTCAAGCCAATTATGCAGCAAGTAAAGCAGGAGTTGTCGGTTTTACTAAATCTGTGGCAAGAGAAGTTGCCACACGAGGAATCACATGTAATGTGATTGCTCCGGGGTTTGTCACTACAGATATGACAGATGTATTATCCGAAAAAGTAAGAGAACAAGCAGAAAAACAAATTCCAATGCAACGTTTCGGCCAAGTGGAAGATATTGCGGAAGCCGCATTGTTCTTAGCGAAAAGTTCGTATATCACAGGTCAAGTCATCAATGTTGACGGCGGATTGGTCATGCACGGATAGGGAGGAAAATTTATGAATCGAGTAGTAATTACAGGTTATGGAGTCACTTCACCGATCGGTAATGATGCAGATAGTTTTTTAGCTAGTTTAAAAGCTGGGACGAATGGCATTGCACCGATCACAAAATTTGATGCAACAGATACAGGAATCACTTTAGCAGGTGAAGTAAAAGACTTTCCTTTTGATAAATACTTTGTAAAAAAAGATAGCAAACGCATGGATATGTTTTCGATCTATGGCATTTATGCTGCGATGGAAGCATTGACGATGAGTGGGATCGAAAAAGAAACGATCAACCAAGATCGTTTTGGTGTTATCGTTGGCTCTGGGATTGGTGGTTTACCAACAATCGAAAGCCAAGTCATCCGCATGCACGACAAAGGGGCCAATCGCGTATCACCTATGTTTGTTCCAATGTCGATCGCCAATATGGCAGCTGGTAATATTGCGTTGCGTGTAGGGGCGAAAGGAATTTGTACGTCGATCGTGACCGCTTGTGCCAGTGGAACGAATGCGATTGGTGAAGCATTCCGCAACATCAAACATGGTTATTCCGATATCATCCTTGCAGGTGGAACAGAAGCAACAATCTGTGAAATGGGGATCGCTGGATTTGCGGCATTGACTGCTTTGTCAACATCGACAGATCCTGAACGTGGTTCGATGCCATTTGATGAAGACCGTAATGGTTTTGTCATGGGTGAAGGGGCAGGAGTATTAGTCCTTGAATCACTGGAGCATGCACAAGCTCGTGGCGCAAAAATTTATGGTGAAGTCGTGGGTTACGGCTCAAATTGTGATGCTTACCATATGACAGCTCCAACACCAGATGGTTCTGGTGCGTCAAAAGCAATGAAATTGGCGATGGAAGAAGCCGGGATCGATGCAAAAGAAGTGGGCTATATCAACGCACACGGAACAAGTACACCTGCAAATGATCAAGCAGAAGCTAAAGCGATCCAAATCGCATTAGGAGACTCTTTCAAAGAAACCTATGTCAGCAGTACGAAATCAATGACTGGTCACTTATTAGGTGCTGCAGGTGGGATTGAGGCACTTGCCACTTTGATGGCGTTAGAGCATCAGTTTATTCCACCAAACATCAATGTTGAAAAACAAGATCCTGAAATCGATCTGAACGTTGTGATCAACGAAAGTAAACCAGCTGAACTGTCTTATGCCATGAGTAATTCATTAGGATTTGGTGGACATAATGCTGTACTATGTATGAAACGCTGGGAGGAATAATGTTGAAGATCCATGAAATCAAAGAATTAGTCAGTCAATTTGATCAGTCAACTTTAACAGAATTTGACTTGAAAGACGGACAATTTGAATTATATATGAATAAAAATGAAATGAGTCGGGGAATGGGGCAAACAGTACCAACAACGAGTGCTTCTGAACCACAACCTCAACAAGTTGTACCGGCTTTACCAAAAGAAGAAAGCCATTCTGTTCAACCAGAAGCAGTTGCGCCGACAATTGATGGGACTGAAGTGAAATCACCAATCGTTGGAATCGTCTATCTACAACCATCTCCTGACAAACCAGCATTCAAAAAAGTAGGAGATAAAGTCGCTAAGGGTGAAGTGATCTGTATCATTGAAGCAATGAAATTGATGAACGAAGTAACTAGTGATGTCGATGGTGAGATCGTTGCGATCTTGATCGACAATGAAGAAGTCGTAGAATACGGACAACCACTCTTTATCATCCAACCAAATTAAGCCAAGGAGAACCAGACCTATGAATATACAAGAAATCAAAGAAATCATCCCTCATCGCTATCCGCTGTTGCTGATTGATCGAGTGGAAGAAATTGTCGAAGGCGAACGGATCGTTGCTAAAAAAAATGTGACGATCAATGAACCTTTTTTCCAAGGACATTTTCCAGAAGAACCTGTGATGCCGGGGGTATTGATCGTAGAAGCGATGGCCCAAGCAGGAGCAGTAGCTCTATTATCATTGGAACAGTTCAAAGGAAAAACTGCTTACTTTGGCGGATTAGATAAAGCGAAGTTTCGTAAAAAAGTGACTCCTGGAGATACGTTGATATTAGAAGTGGAAATCACTAAAATCAAGTCTTCTGCAGGAATAGGCAAAGGAATTGCAAAAGTGGACGGCAAAAAAGTTGCTGAAGCTGAATTAACCTTTATGATTGGATAGGTGAGTTATGTTTTCAAAAGTCTTGATAGCAAATCGCGGCGAAATAGCCGTACGGATCATTCGTGCCTGCCGTGAGCTTGGAATCCAAACCGTTGCGGTCTATTCTGAAGCGGATGCGGAGGCATTGCACACACAATTAGCAGACGAAGCCGTCTGCATCGGTCCTGCAAGAGCAACAGATTCCTATTTGAATGTACAAGCAGTTCTAAGTGCAGCCATCGTTACAAAAGCAGAAGCAATCCATCCTGGATTTGGATTCTTATCTGAGAACAGTCGATTTGCTTCGATGTGTGAAGAATGTAATATCGTCTTTATTGGACCTAAAAGCAAAACGATCGATGATATGGGGAATAAAATCAACGCACGTCAGTTGATGCAACAAGCAGATGTTCCTGTGATCCCAGGTAGTGATGGTGTGCTATCGACTGTTGAAGAAGCACTGGAAGTGGCAGAAAAAATTGGCTATCCAGTGATGCTCAAAGCCGCCGCTGGTGGTGGCGGTAAAGGAATCCGCAAAGTCTTGTCAAAAGAAGAATTACCACAACATTTTTCATCCGCCCAACAAGAGGCAGCAGCTGCTTTTGGTAACGATGATATGTATTTGGAAAAAATCATTTATCCCGCAAGACATATTGAAGTGCAAATATTAGGTGATCAATTTGGTCATGTTCTGCATCTAGGTGAACGTGATTGTTCCTTACAACGGAATAATCAAAAAGTCTTAGAAGAATCACCATCTGTTGTGATCTCTGAGGAAAAACGAAATCACTTAGGTGCAGCAGCTGTCAGAGCAGCAAAGGCAGTGAATTATGAAAATGCAGGAACGATCGAATTTTTAATGGATGAATCCGGTGATTTTTATTTTATGGAAATGAACACCCGCATCCAAGTTGAACATCCAGTAACAGAAATGGTCACAAATATCGATCTTGTCAAAAAACAAATCGAGGTTGCGGCCGGACGACCACTAGAGATCCAACAAGAAGATATCATTTTCCAAGGGCATGCGATCGAATGCCGGATCAATGCAGAAAATCCAGTATTTCATTTCGCTCCTTCACCAGGCAAAATCAAGAATTTGTTGCTACCAGCTGGTGGTATGGGATTAAGGGTCGATAGTTCGGTTTATTCAGGTTACACGATTCCCCCTTATTATGATTCAATGATTGCTAAGGTCATCGTACATGGCGATACACGTTTCGATGCGTTGATGAAAATGCAACGGGCATTGAGCGAGATCGTGACAGATGGCGTGATCACGAATGCTGAATTCCAAATGGATCTGATCAGTCACCCTGCAGTGATTGCTGGTGATTACAGTACAGCATTCTTACAAGAAGAGTTTTTACCAAACTGGATTCCCGAGACGGAGATAGGAGACGAATAAGATGGCTTTATTCAAAAAGAAAAAATACATTCGAATCAATCCTAATCGAGAAATCAAGCCAACGAATGCACCATCGGTCCCTGACAATATGTGGGCGAAATGCCCAAATTGTAAACATATCATCTACACAAAAGATATCGGGGAAGAAAAAGTATGTCCACACTGTAGTTATAACTTTAGAATCGGCGCATGGCAGCGATTAGCGTTGATCATTGATGAGAAAAGTTTAGAGGAATGGGATACGGATCTCGTCACAAAAGATCCTCTTGATTTCCCTGATTATCAAGAAAAGATCGGCAAGATGCAAGAAAAGACTGGCTTACATGAAGCAGTTCTAACTGGTCAAGCGACTATTAAAGGCATTCCTTTTGCTATTGGTGTCATGGACCCTAATTTTATCATGGGAAGTATGGGCACGATCGTAGGGGAAAAGATCACTCGCTTGTTTGAACGTGCGGCGAGTAAAAAATTACCCGTCGTATTATTCACTGCTTCAGGGGGCGCCCGGATGCAAGAAGGAATTTTCTCTCTCATGCAAATGGCCAAAATCTCCGCAGCGGTCAAACGTCATAGCAATAAACAGCTATTTTATTTGACTGTCTTAACAGATCCGACGACAGGTGGTGTTACCGCCAGCTTTGCGATGGAAGGGGATATCATCTTAGCTGAACCGCAAAGTTTGATCGGCTTTGCTGGCCGCCGAGTGATCGAACAAACGATCAAACAAGAACTACCAGAAGATTTTCAAAAAGCAGAATTTTTACTGGAACATGGCTTTGTGGATCAAATCGTTCCAAGAAAAGAACTCAATGACACGATCCATCAATTATTAGAATTGCATACGCAGAAAGGATGGATCAACCATGAATAAAACTGCTCATGATATCGTCCAACTGGCGCGGGCAAAAGATCGTTGGACAAGTCTTGATTTTTTTGAAACGATTTTTGAAGGGTTCCAAGAATTTCATGGTGATCGCTTATTTGGTGATGATGAAGCGATTGTCGGAGGCGTAGCAAAATTAGCCGGAAAACCAGTGACCGTCATTGGCATCCAAAAAGGCCGTGACTTGCAAGAAAATATTCGTCGGAATTTTGGCTCTCCTCATCCGGAAGGTTATCGTAAAGCACTGCGTTTAATGAAACAAGCAGAAAAATTCAACCGTCCGGTCATTACGTTGATCAACACTGCGGGTGCCTATTGTGGGATCGGTGCAGAAGAACGTGGTGAAGGGGAAGCGATTGCCCGTAATCTATTAGAAATGTCGGATTTGAAGGTACCGATCATCAGTATTATTATTGGTGAAGGCGGTAGTGGTGGGGCACTAGCCTTAGCATTAGCCGATGAAGTCTGGATGTTAGAACAAACGATCTATGCTGTTTTATCACCAGAAGGCTTTGCTTCGATTCTTTGGAAAGACGGCAGCCGAGCAGCCGAAGCCGCTGAATTGATGAAAGTCGCTGCTGGTGAATTATTAGAGTTAGACGTCATTGATCGAGTGATCCCCGAAACATTCAATGGAGAACCTTTAGGCAAAGAAAAAGTTGCGCGTATGATGCAAAAAGCATTGATCGAAAAACTGACCGAACTTTGTCAGAAACCAACCGAAGAATTGATCGAACAACGCTACCAACGTTTTCGTAAATATTAAGAAGTTTTTTGATTTAAACTGTAGAGAATTGCCTCTACAGTTTTTTCTGATTTATCCTATAAATGGATAAATATTGGTTTATGATTTATATATTTAATGTGTTTATTTGTATGATTTGCTAGTTAAAAGGGGAAATAAAATAGGAATTATATGATTTTTTTAGAAAATATTCTTGTTTCTTTTTGATTGTAAGGGTTAAAATGGAAAAAATTTTATGATATATATTTAACTTAATATAAAAAACTAATTTCATTGAATTTTCTTAGATTTTTAAACTTACACTGATATTTAGTTATTAGAGATTGTATCTTGATGTGTAATTATTTAGGTATTAGATTTTGATTGTTGATTATATAAAAGAAAAATGGAAAATGTTAATTGGAAGAATGATATTAAAGATAGAGATAATTTGAATTTCTGTAACTTAAAAAAATTTAGTGATTTTTCATAGAGTATATATTGAATGTTGTGTTATACACTAAAAATTGAAAAAAACTAGGTTAACGCGTAATTAAATGTACCGTTTTTATTCTTTTAATGAAGTATATCCCACTTATTTATTGTGTAATTATCGCAATACATAAAAATAAACATCTTCTAACCACAAATAACCTGATTTGGTTTATCAAATCGGGCTATTTGTGGTTAGATACTACTATTCAATATATGTGTACAAGCTTTTTGAGATGTCTAAGATAATAGCGAGAAAAAATGAAGTGAAGTTGTCCTTTATTGCAGTTTATTTATTGTTCATTTTTCTCACTAATTAATTAACCAATAGGACAACCACCATTAGAACGTACAGTTCCTTTATATATACCCACATACCACATTCTTCCAGTTGAAAAATCTTTTTCATAAGACCAAGACTGTAAAGTTAATTGTCCGCAATAAATTCCATCATTATAAATCATTGTGTTAGTTAACCCGGCTAACGTAGTAGATCGTCTTGTGTGATAGATGATTTTACTACCTAAAGGTTCTATAGATATTGAGGTATATTCCGCTATTGCTAAGTTTGTGTTTGCATTGTGTCTTTCAGTAAATAAAAATAGACCAGAAATTACTATTGAAGCTATTAAAATTTGTTTGAAATATTTCATTTTAGATCCTCCTCATCAATTGGTGATAATAAGTCATTGTTCAAAATATTTAATTTTGATGGAACTGGAAATGGAACGGAGTTATGATAAAAGTAACCTTCATAATAACCAGTTGTACCATAATGACTTGGTAGTTCACGATATCTGCTTAACCATCCCCTATATGCACCGCTTTGAAAGAAAGCTACTGCGGGAGCGGGTCTTCCTGTTTTAATCCATCCTGACGTCCAATATCTAGTCAATATTGCTTTTTGAGTCTAAGTTATCTGAATTTGAACCTATTGATTGGATGCTAGAAAATGGTTCTGTATGCTCGATTATTTCTTGGGTCTGGACGATTTGGCTAGGTAACAACATACTGAAAAAAGTAACGCCAACAAAACAACTAAAAATAACTTTTTTTTTCATATTAAACCTCTTTTGGGAGGTGTAATTTCTTTGTCGCTATTCTTGACTGGCTGCTCTAAATCGAATGAGGACCGATTAAAAAACATCGAAATTGTTCAAGTGACGAATGCTGGGACGCTACAAAACAGAGGAAGTTATACTCTTAAAGAGGGAAATTTAGAGATCATGAAAGAAATCCAACTGGCACAAAGCCTTGATCAAGATCCCGCAGATTTAAAACTCTCAAGCAGTGAAGAACAAGAAATCAAAAGTTTGCTGACACCAGATTTTACATCCGCAGAACAAGACCTAAAAACGAATGAACTTTTTCAAACATTTGTTAAAGAGATCGAACATGTAACAGTCGAAGTCAATCAGGAGAAGAAAACGACAACGTTAGTCGGAAAGGATTATCGAAAAGAATTTTCTTGGGTAGGTGAAAGTGGAAATCGTTTATCTGACTCACATAAGATTGAATATAGTTTTGTGTCAGGGAATGAGGAATAGTTGAGTAAAGGAATAGCCTTAAAAAACGATGCTTCTTGCAAAATGATTATTGAAGTAGAGGAATTTCAGAATAATTTGAACAGAAAGAAGGGGGCACCATCTTTTCCCTGTTCTTTTAATTGATTAAAAATATTTTTCTGTACCGAATCAGGATTTTTGATTTGAAATTTTAAAAGTTGTTGAAACCATAGGTATTTCTTTTTAGTGCTGGATATTGGTACTTAACTATTTAAGTAGGCCATCTGAATAGTTATAGTGTAAGGCGTTCTTGGTGTGTGCATAAACTTGCTAACGTATCTTATCGTCTTGGTATAGCTTTCAGGAAGTTATATTGTCCAGATATTCGCGAAACATCCATTACACAGTAATCGACCATTTCTTTCCCGCATGAAGAATGCCTTGTTACAATTACACTATTATGATAAGTTTAATGTAGTGTATTTGTAACGTAAGTGAGGGGATTAAATGCAAGATAAGCTGAAAGAGTTGTTGCGTATTCGCGATGGAAATTTATCTATGAAGGAAGCTAGAAAATTAGGAATTTCAGCAACTACTGTACAAAGATTGGTGAATCAAGGAATTTTGATGAAAGTTGATCGTGGTTATTATGTAGAGACTGGTCATGGAATCGATGATTTATTTTGTTTTCAGCAACGATTTTCCAGAGGAATATTTTCTCATGAAACGACATTAGATATATATCAACTTTCTACAAACATGCCGAACTTCATTCATTTGACTTTTCCACATGGTTATAATGTGAATCGTTCAATTACGAAAGAGCAACAGTTACAATTTCATTTTGTGAAGAAGGAAGTATACGAGTTAGGGAAAGTGGAGGGCACTTCCTTTCAAGGAAATCCTATTATTATATACGATAAGGAACGAACTCTTTGTGATATTTGGAATCCGAGATATGAAATTGAATATGAAATGAAATTAGAAGCTTTAAAAGAGTACATGAGAGATCCTAGGAGAGACCCAAGTAAATTAAGAGATTATATGACAAAACTACATGTAGAAAAAGAAATGAAATATCATATGCAGAGTTTGTATTGATGGAGAGAAAATATGACCCCTACACAATTTACAGCAAAAACAAGAAATCTTGCAAAAAGTATAGGATTAAATGCACAGTTAGTTCAAAGGCATTTTATGATGGATCGCTTAGTTGAACAAATCTCTGAATCGAAGTATAAAAATGACTTTATTTTGAAAGGTGGTTTTCTATTAGGTTCAAAATATGGAATTGATAGAAGAACAACAATTGATATTGATACGACATTTAGAAATAGTAAATTAACTAAAGAAAAATTGAAGAACATCTTTAAAGAATTAACTAGTAAACCTACGAAAGAGGGAATTGTTTTCTCTGTTCAAGAGATTAAAGAGACAAGGGAAATTGATTTTTATCCTGGGTTTCAAATTAAATTGATTGCTCATTTAGAAAAAATACGTGTCCCATTTAAATTGGATGTAACAACAGGAGATTCTATTTATCCTGAAGTAGATATACATCATCATCAATTGATGTTTGAAGATAAAAAAGTGGAGATTCCAGCTTATCCAACAGAACAGATTATTGCAGAAAAGCTGAGTGCTACATTTAACTTTGGGACAGACAATTCGAGATTGAAAGATTACTACGACCTATTTGCCATCAGAAAACTAGAAAATATTGATATGAAAGAGCTATATAAAAGTGTCCGAAATACATTTACAAAACGTGGAGACAACAAACCGTTATCTTTTTATTATGAAAGGGAAATCGAAAAGATAAAAGGGAGCGGTTATTTGGAAAAACTATGGGACAAATATCGCTCAGTTAATTCTTTTGCGAATTCTATTTCATTTGCAGATACAGTTAACGGAGTTGCTTATCTAATGCAAAATGTAATCAAAATTGAAAATCAAGAAAGAAAACAATAGTTTACAAGAATTGAACAAATCAAGATGACAAACGATATTAATTGTGTGATTTAGCGTAAATCAGCGGAACCAATGAGCTTGGTACAGAGGTGTTTGGCTTTGAGAAACAAAGTAAAATAGACTGAAAATCAAATAAAAAAGCTGAGACTTGGTTCTCAGCTTTTTCATTTCTTCCCTTGAAATATTAAAATAAATATTCTTAATTTGTGATTATTATTCATTTTAAAAGCATAAAAACGAATAAAATTAAATAAATATACAAAAAATAGTTTATTTTTGAAATTTTCATGCTATAATGACAGAACAAAATGAATAAGGGGCGAGACAATGAAAAAGATTTCCGGAATTATTTTATTTTTAGTTACAACATTCGCATTAGGAGCTTGCGGGAATGGGGATGCAGCTGAATCAAACGATCAATTAGCAGCAATCAAGGAAAGTGGTGTATTGAAAGTGGCGACGTCTGCTGATTATGCGCCGTTTGAATTTCATACGATCGTCGATGGGAAAGATCAAATCGTCGGATCGGATATTGATTTAGCTAAAGCCATCGCAGATGAGCTTGGTGTGAAATTGGAGCTCTCAGATATGAGTTTCAACACGGTGTTAGCCTCTTTAAAAGAAGGGAAAGTCGATGTAGCGATCTCAGCGATTTCAGCGACCGCAGAACGAAAAGAACAATTTGACTTCACCGACAACTATTACAATCCGCCACAAGTTCTCGTGATCAATAAAAAAGATAAAAACACGTTCACAAGCATTGATCGCTTGGCAGGTAAAAGCTTAGGGGCGCAAAAAGGCTCGATCCAAGAAGCAGTGATCAACGAACAAATCAAAGAAGCTAAAGTAGTCACGATCGATAAAGTGCCAAATATGGTGATCGAGATCAATCAAGGTTCACTGGATGGCATGGTCGTTGAACAAACGATTGCCGAAGCATATATTGCTCAGAACCCCAACTTGATGATTGCAGATATCCCTTTGGAACAATCAGATGATGAAGCTTTTGCTATTGCCTTACCAAAAGGGAGTACAGAATTACAAGAAGAGTTGAATAAAATCATCAAAAAATTAAGTGATGAGGGAAAAATCGATGAATTCATCAAAAAAAATCATGAACTAGCTGAACAAACAGCGACAGAATAGAGGGACGCAGTGTGAATTTTTCGTTTTTAGATAAGTACTTACCGTATTTTTTATCCGGCGCGGTCGTTACGATCGTCATTTCGATCTTGACAGTCATCTTTGGTACAATGATTGGCCTAGCCATGGCATTGATGAAGCGCTCAAAGATCAAGCCTTGGAATTGGTTAGCTAATAGTTATATCGAATTACTAAGAGGCACACCGATGTTATTGCAGATCATGATCGGATTCATCTTATTGCAACGTTTCTTTCCAGCGGTGGATTGGTCCGTGGGGATTTTAACCATCGACTTAGGGCGTTTGATACCAGGAATCATCGTATTATCACTGAACTCTGGGGCGTATGTTGCTGAGATCATTCGTGGAGGGATTGCGGCTGTTGATATGGGACAAACAGAAGCTTCGTATTCACTAGGCTTACGTCCTATACAGGCGATGCGTTATGTCATTTTCCCACAAGCGTTGAGAAATATCCTGCCACCATTAGGAAATGAGTTTGTCACGTTGATCAAAGATTCTTCTTTACTGACAGTGATCGGTATCAATGAATTGATGGGATCTGCTCAGATCGTTATCTCAAACTCCTATATCCCATTGGAACCTTATTTTATTGCCGCAGGGTTATACTTCGTTATGACCTTTGTAACATCGCGGTTGTTGAGTAGTTGGGAGAAAAAACTCGGAAAAGGGTATCAACGTTAGGAGAGAATGTCGTATGGAAAAATCAATAGTAACGATCAAACAATTAAATAAATCATTTGGGGAAACAGAAGTATTGAAAGGAATTACTACGACTATTTCCGCCGGGGAGGTCGTAGTGATCATCGGCCCTTCAGGTTCAGGGAAAAGTACGTTTCTCCGTTGTTTGAATCTACTCGAATCTCCTACAGCCGGTACGGTGGAGTTTGAGGGAACGGATATCACACATAAGAAACACGATATTTTTAAAACAAGAGAAAAAATGGGGATGGTTTTTCAACAGTTCAATCTATTTCCCAATATGACAGTATTAGAAAATATCACCTTATCACCAATCAAAGTGAAAAAAATGCCTAAGAAAGCAGCCGAGGCGATCGCTTTGGAATTATTGGCAAAAGTTGGTTTGTCAGATAAAGCCACCGCCTATCCTTACTCTTTATCAGGTGGACAGCAGCAACGGATAGCGATTGCCCGAGCGTTGGCAATGCAACCAGACGTCATGTTGTTCGATGAGCCTACTTCGGCACTTGATCCAGAAATGGTGGGTGAAGTACTCTCGGTTATGTTGCAATTGGCACAAGAAGGGATGACGATGGTCATTGTCACTCATGAAATCGGCTTTGCGAAAGAAGTGGGTGATCGAATCATCTTTATGGATCAAGGACAGATCGTGGAAGAGGGGACACCTAGTGAGGTGCTGGAGCGGACGAGCCAGCCTCGGACTATCGATTTTTTGGCCAAAGTATTGTAGTAAAAAATAAGATATAAGAAATGGCGCTCTTTTCCAACATTACCTATGGATAGTGATTTCAGTTCTTTAGGTTTTTCTAAAATTATATGAATGATGTTCCAAAAGCAACTCTTTCAGTAATAAGCAACCAACTCAAGAATATAGAAGAATCTATTTTATGAGCTGATTGCTTATTTTTTGGAGCTGGTTCCTTCTGTTATTACCTCCATTAAAAGGTTTAATGTATAGAGGTAGTTTTTTTTTAGATTTTACAGTATAATATGGGGTTGAGGAGTACATATCGTGCTCCTTCATTTTTTGCAGATGAGGAGACAACATGTTTTCAAATTATAAACCTACATGGATGGTAGAAGCCGTCTATAAAATTACCCCTGCACAACTGAAAAAACTAGGGATCAAAGCCGTCTTGACGGACCTTGATAATACACTGATTGCTTGGAATAATCCAGATGGAACGGAAGAATTGTTCACTTGGATTTTAGAAATGAGAAATGCGGGCATACCAGTAGTCGTTGTTTCTAACAACAACTCAGAACGCGTAGCTCGTGCAGTTAAAAAATTTGAGCTACTTTATGTTGCAAGAGCTTTGAAGCCTTTGCCAGTGGGAATCAATAAAGCAAAAAAAATGTTGGATCTGGCAGATGAAGAAATCATCATGATTGGTGATCAGATCATGACCGATATTCGTGGCGCGAATAGTGCCGGTATCCGTAGTGTCTTAGTTAAACCAATCATTGAAACTGATAGTTGGAAGACGAAATTCAATCGGTTCTGGGAACGTAAGATCATGAGTTATTTAGTAAAGAAACATCCAGATATGGATTGGCGAGGTGGCATTGAATGAACGAAGAATTGCAATGTATCGGTTGTGGCGTGATGATCCAAACTGAACATCCTGATGAATTAGGCTATACACCAAAAGCAGCACTCGAAAAAGGGTTAGCAACAGGGGATGTTTATTGTCAACGTTGTTTCCGTTTGAGACATTATAATGAGATCCAAGATGTATCACTGACAGATGATGATTTCTTGCGATTACTAAATGAATTAGGTCAAAAAGACGCATTGATCGTCAATGTGGTGGATATTTTCGATTTCAACGGTTCACTGATTCCTGGATTACATCGTTTTGTCGGAAACAATCCAGTTCTTTTGGTTGGGAACAAAGTCGATATTTTACCTAAATCATTAAAAAAATCAAAAATGATCCAATGGATGAATGAGCGTGCCCATGAAGCAGGGCTAAGACCTGTCGAGGTGTTGTTGACAAGCGCAAAAAAAGCACCTGAAATGACAACACTTCTAGAGAAAATCGAAAAATATCGTGAGGGTCGAGATGTGTATATCGTTGGTGTGACGAATGTCGGGAAATCGACATTGATCAATCAGATCATCAAAAATACGGCAGGCGTCCAAGAAGTGATCACGACTTCGCAGTTCCCAGGAACAACGTTAGATAAAATCGAGATCCCATTGGATGATGGCCAATTTTTGATCGATACACCAGGAATTATCCATCGCCATCAAATGGCCCACTATTTAGGCAAAAAAGACTTACGTATCATCGCACCGACGAAGGAAATCAAGCCTAAGGTGTATCAGCTGAATGAAGGTCAAACGCTTTTCCTTGGAGGATTAGCTCGATTCGACTTTATCAGTGGCAAACGAGGTTCATTTATTGCTTATGTATCAAATGATGTCAATTTACATCGGACAAAATTAGAAAAAGCCGATACTTTTTATGAAAAACATGTAGGCGGCTTATTGCAACCACCACGTCCGAATGAAGTCAGTGAATTCCCTGAACTTGTTCGCTTTGAGTTTTCTGTAAAAGAAAAGACAGATATCGTCTTTGCAGGACTAGGCTGGATCACGGTAACGGAACCAGCAGTCATCGCAGGCTGGGCGCCAAAAGGGGTACATGTGTTAAGAAGAAAAGCACTGATTTAAGAAAGAAGGAAAAACATGAGTTTAAGAGGAAAGCAAAAACGATTTTTACGTAGTCAGGCACACCATCTTCAACCGATCTTCCAAATCGGTAAAGGTGGGATCAATGAAGCAATGATCGTCCAAATCGAAGAAGCACTTGAAAAAAGAGAATTGATCAAAGTATCATTGTTGCAAAATACAGATGAGATCGCAGAAGATGTGGCACAAGTATTAGAACAAGCTATCGCATGTGAAGTGGTTCAGATCATCGGACGCGTGCTTGTTTTATACAAAGCATCATCTAAAGAGAAATACCAACGGATATCTAAAGAAGTACATGCAATCTAAGGAGTGACGAAGATGAAATCGCAAGCGAAATCCTTTGTTCGACCTCAAGTATTTCCAAAAGAAATGCCCCATCTTTATGCGAAAAGAAAACAGGTGGGGATCTTGGGCGGAACTTTCAATCCTGTGCATCTAGCCCATCTAGTGATGGCAGAACAAGCAGGACAGAATTTAGGACTAGACCATGTCTGTTTAATGCCTTCCTATCAACCACCTCATGTGGATGAAAAGCCAACTATACCGGCAGAACATCGCTTAAACATGCTGGAACTTGCGATCGAAGACAATCCTTTTCTAACGATTGAAACGATTGAAATCGAACGAGGCGGCAAAAGCTATACGTATGACACGATGAAGGCTTTGACTCAAAATAATCCTGATACGGACTACTATTTTATCATCGGCGGTGATATGGTCGAATATTTACCAAAGTGGTACAAAATCGACGAGTTAATGACAATGGTCCACTTTGTCGGTATCCATCGACGTGGGTATCAAGTGGAAACCCCGTATCCTGTGATCTGGGTCGATGTCCCTGAGATTGATCTAAGTTCGACAAAGATTCGTCAAAAAATTCAACAAGGTTGTTCCGTCCGTTATTTGATCCCAGATAAAGTCTTGGATTATATTCAGAAAGAAGGATTGTATCAACATGAATTATAGTACAGATTATACGGCCTATACTCGAGAAATCTTGATGCAAAAAGTCCAAATGAGAATGAGTGAACAACGCTTCAAACATGTTTTGGGTGTAGAACAAACAGCTGTTGCACTTGCTGAAAGGTATGGTTGCTCGCCAGAAAAAGCGAGTATCGCCGCATTGACACATGATTATGCGAAAGAACGACCAGACGATGAGTTTATCTTATTCATCGAACGTGAGCAACTTGATCCAGAGTTATTAGCTTATGGAAATGCAATTTGGCACGGATTAGTCGGTGCATCATTTGTTGAACGAGAATTAGGCATCACTGATGAGGAGATCTTACAAGCAATCCGTCTCCATACGACAGGAGCTGCTGAGATGTCCTTACTCGATAAAGTCATCTATGTGGCTGACTATATCGAACCAGGACGTTCTTTTCCAGGTGTCAAAGAAGCCCGTGAGATTGCCATGATCGATTTAGATGAAGCAGTTGCATTCGAAACCAAACATACATTAGCACATTTGATTGCGCAAGAGAGCAAAATTTATCCAAAAACAATTGAAACATATAATCATTGGGTGGCAAAATAGCTGACCCATTAGGAGGAAATCATCATCGATAGTAAAGAACAATTAAAAATCGCTGTCCAAGCAGCAGATTCAAAACGTGCAGAAGATATTTTAGCTTTAGACGTCCGTAAAGTGTCGCTATTAGCTGACTACTTTATGATCTGTTCAGCAAACAGTGAACGTCAGATCAATGCCATCGTGGAAGAAATCATTGAAAAAGAAGAAGAAAGCAAATACGAAGTAAAACGCGTAGAAGGAAAAGAAGGCGGCAAATGGATTCTGATCGATCTAGGTGATTTGATCATCCATGTATTCCATGCCCCAGAACGTGGGTTTTATAATTTAGAGAAGTTATGGTCAGATGCGCCACTTGTCGATTTGACTGAATGGTTGGATTAACATGGCCTACGAAACATTTGCCTTTATTTACGATGAAGTCATGGATGACGGGCTTTATGAACAATGGCTCGCATTTTCTAAACGCCATTTGCCTGAAACAACTAAAAACATCCTTGAACTAGCTTGTGGTACAGGAGCATTAGCTGTGGCTTTTGCCAAAGACGGCTACAATGTAACTGGCTTGGATCTATCAGAAGAAATGCTGATGATCGCCAGTCAACGTGCCTATGAAGAAGAAGCATCGGTACAGTTTGTTGAAGGGAATATGTTAGATCTATCAGAGAGTGGGCAATACCAAGCCATCACTTGTTTCTCAGATTCTTTGTGCTATATGCAAAACGATCAAGAAGTACAACAAGTATTCGATGAAGTCTATCAGGCATTGGAAGAAAACGGCCGTTTCTTGTTTGATGTCCATTCCGTTTATCAAATCGATCAAGTATTTCCGGAGTATAGTTATCATTACCAAGGAGACGATTTTGCCTTTCTTTGGGATAGTTATACGGGGAAAGAAAAACATAGCATTGAACATTATTTGACATTCTTTGTCGAATCACAAGAAAAAGACGGTACGTTCACACGTGAAGATGAATTACATCAAGAACGTACGTATCCACTAGAAAACTACTTGCGGATGTTAGAGAATAGCGGATTTGCTAAAGTAGAAGTATTCGCTGATTTTACAGACGAAACACCTAACGAAGAATCCAGACGTTGGTTTTTTGTCGCCCAGAAAGAAGAAGGCGAAATCGACGAACTGTAGCAAACAATAAAAAGGAGAGACGGCTGGATCAAAAAGCTTAGTCTCTTCTTTTTTACTAGGCGAAAGGAGAAAAGCGAATGAAAGTATGTGGCATCATTGTTGAATATAATCCCTTTCACAATGGTCATCTTTATCATGTCCAGCAAGCACGGGAACGAACCGGTGCCGACGTAGTGATTGCGGTGATGAGTGGCAATTTTTTGCAGCGAGGTGAACCGGCGATTTTAGATAAGTGGCAACGTGCAGAAGTAGCCTTGAAAAACGGAGTGGATCTCGTGGTTGAATTACCAATCGAGTGGGCAGTACAATCTGCTGATTATTTTGCTAAAGGAGCAGTTCAACTGTTGCAAAAATTAAACTGTGACTATTTATGTTTTGGAACAGAAGATGAAGCGACCTTCGATTATCAAGCATTTGGTCAATTTGTTTTGCACCATCAGGATCAAATCACCAAAGCATTTCAAGAGTTGCCCGATCAGACAATGAGTTATCCGCAAAAGATGACACAGGTATTCAAGCACGTCTACCCAGAAATCTCACTTGATTTTTCCTCGCCTAATCATATTCTAGGGCTGAGCTATGCAAAAGAAAATGCTACCTATGAACATCCAATGGAACTAGTTCCGATCAACCGTAAAGGGGCTGGTTATCATGATGAAGAGTTACCAAAAGAAACAATAGCCAGTGCCACAGCGATTCGTAAAGCATTAACGGAAAATCGATCGATTTCTGCAACAGTTCCCTCAGAGACAGAGAGATTTTTAAAGACAGAAAGTTTGCAAACTTGGACATCCTATTGGCCCTTGCTAAAATACCGTCTTCTTTCTTCCACCGTTGACTCGTTGCAAAAAATCTACCAGATGACGGAAGGTTTAGAGATCAGGATGTTAGAAGCGGCCAAGACAGCTAATACATTTTACGAGTTTGTCGAACAAGTCAAAACAAAACGCTATACGTGGACGAGGATCCAACGCCTGTCGTGCTACGTGTTATTGAATATCCAAAAAGAAGAGATGAGAGAGCAACAGATGCAAGAATACATCAATGTGTTGGGCTTTACAGCAGCAGGTAGAGCATGTCTCAAAAATAAAAAAGCCTTAGCCCTTTTTGCGAAAATCGGCAAAAAAGAAGCGCAAGTGGCAAAACTACTCGTTCGCAGTGATCAAATCTATCGCTTAGGTGGCGAGGTAGCGGAACAAGTATTTGGGCGAAAACCAGTCTTTATCGAAACGATCGAAGAGAAAAAAAGCTTCACATAAACCTGATTCACAAGTATAATGAAACAGGACGTTTTGTGTGTTCCCGCACGAATCAAAAAGAATCTATCCTATATCAAATCAGAAAGCGAAGTGAAACTATGGGACGTAAATGGGCCAATATCGTAGCTAAAAAAACAGCTAAAGATGCAAACAACAGCCGAGTTTATGCGAAGTTCGGAATTGAAATCTATGCAGCAGCAAAATCAGGTGATCCTGACCCACACGCTAACCAAAAACTACGTTTCGTCATTGAGCGCGCTAAAACTTACAATGTACCAAAACATATCATCGACCGAGCAATTGAAAAAGCAAAAGGTTCAGGGGATGAAACATACTCTGAATTGCGCTATGAAGGATTTGGACCAAATGGCTCAATGGTGATCGTAGACACATTGACCAACAACGTAAACCGCACAGCCGCTGATGTGCGTGCAGCATTCGGTAAAAACGGCGGAAATATGGGTGTCTCTGGGGCAGTATCTTATATGTTCGACAATACCGCGATTTTTGGTTTTGCCGGTGAAGATGCAGATGAGATCTTAGAATACTTGATGGAAAAGGACATCGATGTACGTGATGTCATGGAAGAAGATGGCCAAATCATCGTTTACGGAGAAGTGCCAGATTTCCACAGTATTCAAGAAGCACTAAAAGAAAAAGGCATCACTGACTTTTCAATTGCGGAGATCCAAATGATCCCTCAAAATGAAGTGACATTGACTGGCGAAGACTTAGAACAATTCGAAAAAATGATCGATGTATTAGAAGATCTAGAAGATGTCCAACATGTCTTCCATAATGTTGCTTTAGAAGATTAATCGAATAAAGCGGATAAAAGAGGTCGGAACAGAAGTGTTTAACCTCGAGAAATAAGGCGCCAGCCACGAAAATTGTTTTTCAAATTTTTGTGGCTGGCGCCTTATTTGTGAAGAGATACTTCTGTTCCCGCCGTTTGTTCAGTTTTAAGTGTTACGAGAGGATGAATGTCCAGACACTTTTTTATTTTCCTAAAAAAACAAACAGCTGTTATCCTGCTTAAAAAGCTAATGTCATGTTTTGCTTTCGTACTTTTATTTATACGATTTTTTCGGAGAAGAGAAAATATTGGTGAAGCTAAAAAAGAAGTATAGTCATACGATATGAAAGAAAGAGAACAAATACAGAGTAGTTAAATTAAAAATCCTGTGTTATTTGTTACAGTTTTTTTGTGATTTATTATCATTTCTATTTCAACCTGTGTTATTATTAAAGTATCGTGAGTAAACGAATAGTAATTTGATGTAGGCGGGGAAAGAATAATGGAAGCAAAAATTAATCTAGAGCCTTTCGAACGTATTCTAAGCGGTTACCAAAAAGTAGAAGAGTTGGCAGTCAATATCACCGATTGCTCAAAGCTTGCACAAAAATATGCACCTTATGGGGTAGAAGGCTATCGTTTAGGAAACTATATAGGCACAGGCTATTTGAATCGTTATCTAGAATGTATGGTTGATCGCGCGCCCATGCTGATCTATAAAAAAAAATATTTGATTCCATTGCTTTTTCGACGTTCTGACTCAGCATTTCAGTTGTTTGAAGAAGATTATCGGATGGAAGCTTTCTTTTTATTATTGGACTGGAGTCTGAAGCATCAACCAGAAAAGATATTGATCGAAACAAGTCAAAAAGTAGATACGAAAAAAGAAAAAGTCATTGATACAGCTTATTTGGCTTTTCGTGTATCAGAAATATTAGATAGTGGGGGTTACCCGATCAGTAATTTCCAAACAGTCGAACAATTTATGGATTGGAATCGTATTTATCGTCTGATCGATAACGGAGGGATTGGTCGCCATAGTAAAGTATTTGACCCAGAATATCCCGAAAATATCGAAGAATTGCGAATGATCGTCGCACTTGTTCGTTTGAAATACCCAAACACAGAATTGATGTTATGATCGATAGATGAATAAAAAGAGGCAGAGACAGAAGTGTTTAGCCTCGAGAAATAAGGCGTCATCCACGAAAATTGTTTTTTCAATTTTTGTGGATGACGCCTTATTTTTTGAAGAGGTTACTTCTGTTCTCGCCGTATATTCAGTTTAAAGTGGTGCGAGAGGACTGATTCCCCTGATGCTTTTTATTTTTAATAACGAATCAATCTAAAGCGAGAGACTCATGATTTTCAGTAGCCAATGCTTGTAGAAAAGAAGCGTCTTTCGCTGATGTAAATAGGATCAATTCATGCATGGCACGCGTACACATTGTATATAAGATTTGTTTGTCATGACCAGAATTAAAATGTGCATCATCGACATTCCATAAAAAGACTCGGTCAAATTCTAATCCTTTTGCTAGATAAGCAGGAAGAAGAATAATCGAACGTTTCATAAAATCAGATTCATCAGCAATCAATTGGACTTGATCTTTCAGGGATACAGGCAATTGTTCATAGAGTGCTTCACATTCAGCGATCGTTTTACCAATGATCGCGGTACGCCAATATTTTGCTTGCTCTTTCGTGTCAATGATCGTTTGTTCCAACCAGTTGATTTTGCTTGTAGATGAATCACTTTGGACGATCAACGGTAGGCGACCTTCACGAGCCGTTGTTTCTACAAGATTGTCGTGAGCTAAGAAATGATTGGCAAAATCAGTGATTTGCTTCGTGGAGCGATAGCTCGTCGTCAATTGGAATTGGGTCACTTCTTTCTCTGGGAAAAGCGACTCTAACGAACCAGTGATCGTCTCGTTCCCAAAAACATTTTGGTTCAGATCCCCACAAAATGTTAGATTGGCAGTTGGATAGATTGATTGCAGCAATGCGACCTGCGAAGGAGCAAAATCTTGCATTTCATCAATGAAAATATACCTTGCCTTTTGTGTGACTGATACAGGATGGATTCGACGCATCAATAGGAAGTACAAGACGGCGTCTTCCTGTGGCAATTCTCTTTTCCGTAAGTTCATTTTGACTTCTTGAAGATGTTCGTTCCAAGAAGTTTCGCTGATTCCATGTGCGGTTAACATCGTTTTAGGAATCGTTTGTAAAAAGTGAAGAAACTGTTTCGGTAAGTTGACGAATTGATAATGTAAAATTCCTCGGTGAACTTTACGGAATCTTTTTTTCACGATTTGATTCGTAAGTTTTTTACGCAATGATTTTTCTTTTTGTTCGGTGTATTCTAAATTTGGATCGGTTGCATATAGTTCTTGAAGTTGTTCTTCAGCAAGCTCTTTGACCCACTTCTGACGGGTTTCATCCTTTTGCAGACCGCCTAATTTTTTCAATAACTTTGTCTGTAATAAAGATAGACGTTGATGCAATGGAAGTAGTTCATTGGTTTCTTGGTACCATTTTCGGATCGCTTCTTTGGATAGGATCGTTCGACCATTGATTTTCATCTCACGGAACAATGGCCCAAAATCAGTGATCGTCTGGATGTAAGTCTCCAGGAGATCAACGAAAGTCAATCCGGATTTCAACGTTTTTATCGGGTCATCAGCACCAGAAAGGAAACCGACTTCTTGTTGTTCTTCTTCAGTCAACTCAAATTCAGGAACTAATTGCTGTAAATAATTTTTGAAGGTTTGTGTCGGAACACCACTTTCACCAAGAGATGGTAAAACAGTGGAGATGTAATCAGAAAACAGATGGTTTGGTGAGAACAATAAGACGTTCTCAGCATCTAGCCATTTCCGATTGTGATAAAGGATGAATGCGATACGTTGAAGTAATGCTGAAGTCTTACCGCTTCCAGCAATTCCTTCGATCAGCATCACTTTACTGTTGGTGTCACGGATAATGGCATTTTGAGCTTTTTGAATCGTCGACACGATGTTTTTCATGTGAGCACTTGATGCGTCATCCAAGATTTCTAATAGAAAATCATCATTGATGACTTCAGATGTATCGACCATGGAGACGATTTTTCCTTCAACGATTTTGAACTGTCGTTTCAAGAGAAGTTCGACGTCGATTTTTTCGACATCTGTTTCATAAAAAGCAGGGCCGATTTCTCCTTCGTAATACAGGTTAGCGATCGGTGTACGCCAGTCGATCACGATGGTTTCTTCTTCTGTATCTCTCAATGAGGCGATGCCAAGATAGAGAGTTTCTTTTTCCGTCTCTTCTTTGAAATCGATACGAGCAAAGTAAGGACTTTCTTTCATTACTTCTAATGTTTGCAGACGTTTTTGCTGAGATTCTAATGTATGGTATTTTAAAAGCAATTCTTGTTCATGTTGGCGGTATTCGACCACTGACTCATAAAAAGACTCGTTGGAGCCGCTACGTATTTTGTGATTAGCTGTTTCTTTTGTGGAGTCATTCATTTTTTCAGTCAAGTCGCTTAATTTGCGATTCAATAGGCGTTGTTCAAGTTGGATCATTTGTGTGGTTTCTTCCACATGCTGTTGTTCTAATTGTCTTTCATTCATTGCATCGTTTACTCCTTCCGCCGTAAATAACGAATTAAAAGTATAGCACAGTCTGACTAAAAAAGGTACACAAGTGAGTTAACTAAAAATAAACGCAAAACTACATGAGAGTGATAGTTGTTTTCATTTAGGGGTTTTTAGTTTAAATGGCTTTAGAGAACAGGTATTCTAAATGTGGAGAAAGGAGCTGAACGAAATGACACATTTTAAAAAATTTGCAATGACACTACTGATTGGAGCGGTGGCCCTCATCAGTGAGTTTATGTTCGACCGTCCTCGCCTTGCGTTTATGATCATTGCTATCACCGGTGGCACACTCGCCTTCTTGATGTTTGTCGAAATGATCAAAACACTGCGTTCAGGGAAATATGGGGTCGATATTTTAGCGATTACAGCTATTGTTGCGACATTGCTCGTCAATGAATATTGGGCGAGTTTGATGATTTTGATCATGTTGACAGGTGGCGAAAGTTTGGAAGACTATGCGCAAAAAAAAGCAGGTCAGGAATTGCAATCCCTATTAGATAATACGCCAAGAACTGCCCATAAATTGCAAGGAGATCAACAACTTGATGTTGCGGTAGACACACTTGAGATCGGCGATCATCTGGTGATCAAACCAGGGGAAATCGTTCCAGCTGATGGACGAGTGATCATGGGGGAATCTACTTTTGACGAAGCGTCATTGACTGGAGAAGCAAAACCGATGAGCAAGAAAGTCGGTGATGAATTGATGTCCGGTTCGGTCAATGGGGACTCATCTGTCAAAATGGTGGTTGAGAAACGGGCAGAAGATAGCCAGTATCAATTAATTATCAAACTAGTAGAGGAATCGAAAGAAAAACCCGCACGTTTTGTCCGTCTAGCAGATCGTTATGCTGTTCCCTTTACTTTGATCGCTTACTTGATCGGCGGAATCGCTTGGTGGGCTAGTGGTGATCCTGTACGCTTTGTGCAAGTCTTAGTTGTAGCATCGCCATGTCCATTGATTTTGGCTGCACCTGTTGCTCTAGTAGCGGGAATGAGTCGTTCAAGTAAAAGTGGGATCGTTGTCAAAACTGGTACCGCTGTGGAAAAATTAGCAGAGACTAAAACGATTGCCTTTGATAAGACAGGAACAATCACCAAAGGGATGCTTGAAGTAACTGGTGTCGCTCCCGTTCAAGGGTTTTCAGAAGCGGAATTATTACGTGTGGCGGCGAGTGCGGAACAAGGCTCAGCCCATATCTTGGCCCGTTCCTTAGTTCAAGCAGTTCCCCAATTGTTGCCAGTCACTGATTTGAAAGAAATCTCAGGGCAAGGGATTACCGCTACGGTTGATGGCAGGCAGGTTAAAGTAGGGAATGCACGCTTTATTGATGTTCCAGAAGCTAAAACAGATACAACTGCGATCTATGTGGCGATTGATGAAAAATACGCCGGCACGATCTACTTCTCAGACACAATCCGTCCAGAAGCAAGTAAAACAATCGCTCGCTTGAAAGCTCAAGGCATCACCGACTTACTGATGGTGACTGGGGACGGTCGTACGGTTGCAGAAGCAATTGCCGAGGAAGTTGGCTTGACCGAAGTTCATGCTCGTTGTTTACCACAAGATAAATTAACGATTTTAACTAGTATCCCCAAAGAAAAGCGGCCTGTCACGATGGTAGGAGATGGTGTCAATGATGCTCCTGCCTTGACTGTCGCAGATGTAGGCATCGCCATGGGCGCACATGGCTCAACTGCTGCAAGTGAAAGCGCAGATGTCGTCATTTTGAAAGATGATTTAGAACGAGTAGCAGAAGCAGTGATGATTTCTAGAGAAACGATGAAAGTAGCGAAACAATCTGTTTTGATTGGGATTTTTGTCTGTGTCTTTTTGATGCTCGTTGCCAGTACAGGAGTCATTCCAGCATTGTTTGGCGCGATGCTTCAAGAAGTGGTTGATACAGTTTCCATTTTAAGTGCGTTACGTGCAAAAAAATCAGCGAAACAACAACCACATGCCATGATCACACAAAATTAAAGGCAAAATGATAAAAGAGACTTTTCAGCAAAATCTTTTTGCGGTATGATGCAAAGAGAGAAGCAATAGTTGATCAATACAAAAGTGAACGATGAAAGGAAGTTGAAAACATGCCATTCGTACATGTTGAATTAGTCGAAGGACGTAGCCCAGAACAATTAGAAAACATGATGAAAGATATCACCGAGGCGGTCCATAAAAATACGCAAGCACCAAAAGAACACATTCATGTAATTATCAACGAAATGAAAAAAGGCACGTATGGTGTCAATGGTGAATGGAAAAAATAAGTGAATTCGAGACTTGATTTTTTGAAATAATAGTGGTTAAATAAACACATAGATGATTGATGAGAAAGACAACTGAATTTGAGAGTCTTCGATAAGAGAGGAAAAGCTAGGCTGAAACTTTTCCAGGAGAAAACCAAAGGATGACCACTTTCGAAACCTTTGTTGAAACAGAGGCGGTCGTACCGTTATCACGCTTGAGGAATACGCATGTCGTATTCAAAATTAGGTGGAACCACGAATTTTTCGTCCTAGTATCTGTACAGATACTAGGACTTTTTTTATTGGTGGCGAAGCTAAAAACGGAAATTTAAAGGAGGAACCCCTATGATAAAAATGACATTTCCTGATGGTGCAGTCAAAGAGTTTGCGCCAGGGATCACCACTGCAGAAATTGCAGAAAGTATTTCTAAAAGTTTAGCCAAAAAAGCCTTAGCTGGAAAAGTGAATGGCGAACTGATCGACTTGAACCGCGGGATCGAAGAGGATGGCTCAATCGAGATTGTGACACCTGATCATGAAGACGCACTTGCTTTGATTCGTCATTCAAGTGCTCATTTGATGGCACAAGCCATGCGCCGTTTATATCCAAATATCCACTTTGGTGTAGGACCAGCAATCGATTCAGGATTTTACTACGATACTGATAACGGTGAGAGCCAAGTCAGTGCCGAAGACCTACCAGCGATCGAAGCGGAAATGATGGCGATCGTCAAAGAAAATTTGCCGATCGAACGTCGTGTGTTATCAAAACAAGAAGCATTAGAAATCTTTGCAAGTGACCCTTACAAAGTGGAACTGATCAGCGAATTACCAGAAGACGAAGTCATCACTGCCTACCAACAAGGAGAATTCATCGATTTATGCCGTGGGCCACATGTCCCATCAACTGGTCGTATCCAAGTCTTCAAATTATTATCTGTGGCAGGAGCTTACTGGCGTGGAAATTCAAATAACCAAATGATGCAACGTGTTTATGGAACAGCATTTTTTGATAAAAAAGCGTTAAAAGCGTTTATCCAAATGCGTGAAGAAGCAAAAGAAAGAGACCATCGCAAACTAGGAAAAGAGCTAGAATTATTCATGGTAGCTCCTGAAGTTGGCTCTGGTTTACCTTTCTGGTTACCAAAAGGTGCAACAATCCGTCGTACGATCGAACGATACATCGTAGACAAAGAAATCAGCTTAGGCTATCAACATGTGTATACACCGATCATGGGGGACGTAGAGTTATACAAAACTTCAGGTCACTGGGATCATTACCAAGAAGATATGTTCCCACCAATGGATATGGGAGATGGCGAGATGCTCGTGCTACGCCCAATGAACTGCCCACATCATATGATGGTCTACAAAAATACAATCCATTCTTACCGTGAGTTACCGATCCGTATCGCAGAACTTGGTATGATGCACCGTTATGAAAAATCAGGTGCGTTGTCTGGATTACAACGTGTACGTGAAATGACATTGAATGACGGACACACATTCGTTCGTCCTGATCAGATCAAAGATGAATTCAAACGTACGTTGGAGTTGATGGTCGCAGTTTACGCTGATTTCAATATTACAGACTATCGCTTCCGTTTAAGTTACCGTGATCCAAACAACACAGACAAATATTTTGACGATGATGCCATGTGGGAAAAAGCACAGATCATGTTAAAAGCTGCGATGGATGAAATGGAACTTGACTATTTCGAAGCGGAAGGAGAAGCAGCCTTCTATGGACCAAAATTAGATGTCCAAGTTAAAACAGCATTGGGAACAGAAGAAACATTATCAACGATCCAATTAGACTTCTTATTACCAGAACGCTTTGATTTAACTTATGTAGGAGAAGATGGCGAAAATAATCATCGCCCAGTCGTTATCCACCGAGGCATCGTTTCAACAATGGAACGCTTTGTGGCATACTTGACAGAAGTATACAAAGGCGCATTCCCAACTTGGTTGGCACCGATCCAAGCAACGATCATCCCAGTTTCAGTTGATGCTCATTCAGATTACGCTTATGAAATCAAAGAACGTCTACAAATGAAAGGCTTGCGTGTAGAAGTCGACGATCGCAATGAAAAAATGGGTTATAAGATCCGTGCCTCACAAACGCAAAAAATCCCATACCAAATCGTAGTTGGGGATAAAGAAGTGGCAGATGCAACAGTCAATATCCGCCGATATGGTAGTAAAGAAACTGCTGTAGAGGACTTGAATATCTTTGTCGATGCAATGGCAGAAGAGGTTCATAATTACAGCCGTTAAGACGAGTTAGCAAGAGAACCAACGCCTAATTTAATAAAAACAGGAAGGACAACAAAGAATTGTTCCTTCCTGTTTTTTTATGGGGCACTCATTACACACGTCAAAACGCTAGATCGTGCTAAAATAAATGTATTAGATAAATAAGGGGGAACGTAGAGAATGTATCAACCGATCCAACCTCATCATCTGTTTCATCAAGCATATGAAGAAAAAATACATTATAAAGAAACGGTTCTCCCAGTCTTAGCAGATGTCTTGGTGTGTATGTGGGAGTCTATTTCATTTGACTTTAGCGGTACGGTCACCGACGTGATCATCGCCGACGGTTGCATTGATTTGATTGTCAATGTTTTGGAGCAATCTGTTTTCTATACTGGTTCAAGTAAAACGGACTTCAACTTTCTCTCAAGGTTTCCCGAACACTATATTGGTTTTCGCTTAAAGCCAGGTGCTTTTTCTGCTTTAACTGGTCGAGAGGCAACAGCAGCGATGGATCAAGTGTTGTTCATTGAAGAAGTAGATGTTGGGTTTGATACAACCCATCTTTTTGCGCTCACGATTGAAGAAATGAAAGAATCGCTGATCAGCTATTTATCCGGATTAGCCAAATGTATCTCTTCGACGGAATACATTCAGTTATTTGAAAAACTATATATAAAAAAATTAGCTTCCCCACAAGCATTATACGAATATATGAGACTTAGTCCAAGGCATGTCCAACGGCTATTCAAAAAGCATTACGGTCTCACCCCACAATTGGCTCTATCGACCATAAAATTTCATCATAGTTTGACCATTTTATTAAAACAACCTGCCGATCGAAGGGAGCTTGTTGGAAATTATTATGACCAGTCCCATTTTATCAATGAGTTCAAAAAAAATATTGGCCTCACACCCATTGAGTTTGTTAAGTTGAGTGAGCAGCGAAAAATGTCGCTTCTATCCAATACGTTACTAACCTAAGTTGCTACAATAAAACTAACTTAAAAAAGGAGTGGTCGATAGATGAACTTTAATCAGGCAAAAATCGGATTGTTGATTCAAAAAGATTATGGGGAATGTTATGATTTTTACACAAAAAAATTAGGATTGGTTCCTACATGGGGAAATCGAAAAGGTCCGTATACGTCATTTGCTATGGCAAAAGGAGAACCTAACTGTTTTGATATGACGTCAGCAAAAGAAATGTCTTTGGTCAAAGGGTATATACAGTCTGCTAAAAATGGAATATCTGATACAGTGGTGATCATATTACCTACGAAGGATATCCAAAAGGACTATGCGAAGTTAACCGCAAATGGTGTCACTTTTTTAGGTGAACCTCAGAAAATAGAGGCTTGGGGAGGATTTACCAGTGCCTACTTTAGAGACCCAGAAGGCAATTTGTTTGAACTGAATGATGGGTATTAGTTTCTTTTTGGATGTTGCTTCTTTCTTTTTTTTGTTTTTAATAGCTGATTCTGTGAAACTCCATAAATGATAAGTCAAAAGAAACCAAGATAAGGGTGTGACATGTTGCCACTTATACCTTGGCTTCTTTTTTTAGCGATTGATTTTTAGGAATAACAGTAATCGGTTGAGCAGGCAGAGAACAAAGGATATTCTCTATTTTCTTGTTTAGTATGAGAATTGTTTGCCTTTGAGTATGATATAATGACATAGACATTTAGAAAAAGGGATGTGTATGAGATGAGCGTAGTGAGTCGCATTGAAAGTATGATGAATGACTATTCTTCTGCCGAAAGAAAATTAGCAGATTATATCGTAACACATGTAGAAAAAATACCAACGATGACAGCCAATGAGTTAGCAGAAGCGGCGGGCCTGAGCGCTCCCACAGTTGTTCGTTTCTCCAAAAAACTTGGCTTTCAAAGTTTAACGGATTTTAAAATCACTATTTCCACCGAATTACAAGCAGGTATCGTGGAAGGATTCAGCGATATTGAACCAAATGAATCATTTTATTCAATCAAACATAAATTAGGGAATAATGCGCAAGTAGCGATCAAAGAAACCGTGGATATTTTAGAAGAGGAGATGATCCAACGTGTCGTTGAGCGTCTGGAAGAAGCACAAACAGTTTATCTATATGGTGTGGGCGCATCTTCTTTAGTCGTTGAGGATATCCTCCAAAAATGGTCTCGTGTAGGAAAACCAATCATTTTTGAAAAAGACATCCACGTCTTATTGCCACAATTAGTGAGTAATGAAACAAAAAAAGTGCTATGGCTTGTCTCTAACTCAGGAAACAGCAAAGAAGTGGTGATGATCGGACAGTTAGCCAAAGAAATGGGAATCGATATTATCGCATTGACTCAATTTGGAAATAACCGATTAAGTAAATTGGCCGATGTCGTTGTCCAGACATCAAGACCAAAAGAAATCACGAACCGAAGTGCAGCAACTAACTCATTATTGGCTCAATTTGCAACGATTGATATCATTTTTTATCTTTATATGGCAAAGAATGAAAAATTAACCGAGAAAGTCACTCAAACCAAAGAAGTGATCAAAAATTATGTCAAACAAAAATGAAATAACAGATGATAGTTTTCCACAATGTCATATTTGTTTCCATTGTTTCACAGTAAAAGAAAACTTTATTTTCAAAAATAACCATATTTTTTAAAGTTTTTTAGAATCCATTTGTGTGACACATTACTTGTTTGTGAAACAAACTAGTCTTTTTTGGGTCGAGAATTAAAGAATTTCTTGCGGATCAGGATTTTACTTTTTAAATTTGTTTTTTTTAGGTACAATGGAGCCTATAAGTAGGCGAAAAAGAAGGAATGATGAAAAGTTTTATGAAAAAAAATACAAATAATTCTTGGTTAGATCGAATAAAAAAAGGAACACAAGAACCAAAAAATAAAACGTTTCGACGGTCACATGTTCCCTTTCGTTTAAATTTCCTTTTTTTCATTATATTTACGTTGTTCGTGTCATTGATTGCTCGATTAGGTTATTTGCAGATCGTAAACAGTGAGGAACTAGAAGCAAAAGTCAAATCATCTTCGTCTCTAACGGTACAAGTAAGTTCACCCCGAGGCATGATCTACGATGCCACCGGGAAAGCTTTGGTGACAAACCAAGCCAACCAAGCAATCACATTCACGAGAGGCAGAAATATGACAGCGGAGGATTTGCTGAAAACAGCAAATACCTTGACACAGTTGATCGATATGCCAGTGGATGAAAATTTGACTACACGTGATAAGAAGGATTTTTGGTTAGCAGATCCCGATCATTTGAAAGCTGCGACTGAACGCCTATCGGCAAAAGAAAAAAGCTTGAGTACGAGTGAGCAATACCAAGCAACTGTAGATAAAGTGACAGATGAGGAAATCAATTTCAATGAGGAACAATTGAAAGCAGCAACGATTTTTAAACGAATGAATAATGCGTATGAACTGAATACAGTTTTCATCAAAAATTCTGGTGTTACAGATCAAGAATTGGCGATCGTGGCAGAACATGCATCAGACCTGCCAGGTGTTTCAACAGGAACTGACTGGGTACGCCAGTATAATGCGGCGGATTCCATAAAGAGTATTCTAGGAAGCGTAACATCAGAAAAACAAGGCTTACCTGCCGATCAAGTGGAAGAATTCTTGGCAAAAGGCTACTCACGTAATGACCGAGTAGGCCAAAGCTATTTAGAAAAACAATATGAAGATGTCTTGCAAGGCACAAAGACACAATATGAAATCACTTTAGATAACAATGGAAATGTCATCCAACAAAAAGAATTGTATGCAGGAGAAAAAGGATCGAATTTGATGTTATCGATCAATGCAGAGTTCCAAGCGAAGGTCGAAGAGATTCTTAGAAACAATTATCAAAAATTAGTCGATAATGGAAAAGCCCAATACTCACCAGGTGCGTATGTAGTCGCGATGAATCCTCAAACAGGTGAAGTATTAGCGATGACGGGTTTCAGCCATGAGCAAGGCTCAAAAGAGTTGACTGAAAATGCCCTTGGTACGATCACGAATGCCTTTGTTCCAGGATCTGTTGTAAAGGCAGGTACGTTAGCCGCCGGTTGGCAAAGTGGCGTGATCAGCGGTAATCAAGTATTAGTAGATGAACCGATTCGATTACAAGGCTCTTCAGAAAAAAGCTCCGTCTTCAATCGTACTGGATCTGTACCTTTGGATGTGGTCCAAGCGTTAGAGCTTTCATCAAATACCTATATGATCAAAGTAGCGTTGAAGATGCTAGGGTTAGAGTACGTACCAAATATGGGCTTACCTAGTCTAAGTGAAGAGGCACAAGCGTATGAACAATTGCGTGACGGCTTTAAACAATTTGGACTTGGAACAGTCACAGGGATCGATTTACCAAATGAGTCTGCGGGGATCTCACACTCTGTTGAATACATGAAGAAATTCAATGCAGACAACGGACAAGACTGGTTCACACCAGGAAACTTTACTGACTTGGCATTTGGCCAGTTCGATACGTATACCCCGATCCAGTTAGCGCAATATGCAGCAACAGTAGCAAACGGTGGAAAAAGAATCCAACCACGCATTGTCAAAGGCATTTACGGGAACGACGAGAATGGTAACTTAGGTGAAGTGAAAAAAGAGATGGAACCAGTTGTCGAAAATACAGTAGACGTGTCTCCTGAAGAGATGGCCCTTTTACGTGAAGGATTCCATCAAGTAGTCCATGGAACAAATAACTACACGACTGCTCGATCATTAGCAGATGCAAAAATGGATCTTTCTGCTAAAACAGGGACAGCCGAAACAGTCGCTGAAGGTCATCCCGATATCGTAACAGTCAATAGTAATATTGTGGCTTATGGACCAACAGAAAATCCTGAGATTGCGGTAAGTGTTGTCTTACCAAACCTGCTAGATGAAAAAGACCATATGAATTCGGTCATAGCCAAAGAAATCATGAATGCTTATTACGATATGTTCATGGCAAACAGATAACAGAGGTCAGAGCCGAAGTATTTAGCCTCAAGAAATAAGGCGCCATCCACGAAGATTTTGTGGATGGCGCCTTATTTTCGAAGAGCTTACTTCTGCTCCCTCTGTTTATTTGGTTTTAAGTGGTGCGAGAGGACGAATGCCCCAGACGGATTTTTTATAATGAAAGTAATTTTTCAAGGTAATTCGCCAAACCGTCTTCTTCATTTGTTTGTTCAGTGACATCGTTGGCTACGCCTTTTAGTTGCTCAGTCCCATTAGCCATTGCCACACCCCAGCCCGCATATTCAAGAAGTTCTAAGTCATTGTGTTCATCACCAAAAGCAATCACATCTTTTTGTTCGATCGATAGATAATTCGCTACTTGATGGATTCCTTTCGCTTTTTCGATCCCTTTTGAAACAATCTCTAGTATCGCCATTGGTCCACCCCAAGTCCTTACATCGACATGCTTCCCAAATTGACGTGTTAGTTCGGCAGAAACTTGTTCAGCATATTGTTTTTCTGTACGTACCAATAAGGACGTAGGGTTAGTTGTTAGATTTCGTGGAGACAGTAGGTTTTCTGGTTTAGGATTTGGTGAAGCAAAGAATTTTGCGTCAAAAAAATCAAAAGTATCGATAAAGAAAGTGTCGCGATTCTCCGCAGCAATAAAATCTAGATTCAATTGATTTTTTTGCGCTAAGATCTCAAAAACAATCTCTTTATTGATCAATGTTTCTTGTTCTCCAGCCCATTGTTGGTTTGGGATATGCACAAGCGCACCGTTAAAGTTGACCATCGGTGTTGTCAATTCTAACTGTTGATAATATTGATAACTCATTCGATAAGGACGTCCGGTTGCAATACTGACATGATGGCCAGCATCAATGGCTTTTCTCAATGTCTCTTGGGTTTTAGAAGTAATGATCGACTCAGGATTCAACGTTGTTCCATCCAAGTCGATCGCAATCAATTTTTTGTTCAATGCTGTCATTCCTTTCAAACAACGATTTGTTTCAGTCTAGCATATTTCAATGAATAAACAAGGTACAGATCTTTCTGAAAAATAAATGCTTTAAAGCAAAAATAGAAAAGAATCAAACCAAATTGAGCTAAACACGAACATTAAAATATAAAAATGACATTTCATAAAGTTTTGTGTTGAAAAACGAATGAAATGTCTATATAATCTATAAATGTTCGACGGAAAATTATATTTGGATTTATTTTTACATATTATATAGTCCGTTAGAAAAAATCAGGGAGTGGAAATTTTTATGGAAAAGTTTTTCCAACTAAAGAAAAATAATACAAATGTACCAACAGAAATAATGGCTGGTGTAACAACGTTTTTTGCCATGAGTTATATATTATTTGTTAATCCGACGATCTTGTCAGCTGCTGGCATGCCATTTCAGGCAGTCTTTTTAGCGACGATCATTGCTTCGATCATCGGTACTTTAGTTATGGGATTATTTGCTAATGTGCCTTATGCACAAGCCCCAGGAATGGGTTTGAATGCTTTCTTCACATTTACAGTTGTTTTTGGGTTAGGTTATTCTTGGCAAGAAGCATTAGCCATGGTCTTTATTTGTGGGTTGATTAATGTATTTATTACAGTAACAAATATTCGGAAAATGATCATCCATGCTATTCCTGAGAGTTTACAACATGCAATCGGCGGTGGTATTGGGATTTTTGTTGCATACGTTGGGATCAAAAATGCTGGATTTTTGTCTTTCTCTGCAGATCAATCAGCGATAACTAGTTCTGTGGTTGATAATGGTCAAGTGACGAATGTGACGATCAACGGTGGCATCGTTCCAGAACTTGCAAACTTTAATAATGCGCCGATCCTACTAGCTGTCATTGGATTAGTTTTGACATCGATCTTAGTTGTTAAAAATGTTCGTGGTGCAATCTTGATCGGTATCGTAGTAACAACGATCATCGGGATCTTGATGGGTGTTGTTGATCTAGGAACGATCGATTGGGAACAAAATTCTTTAGGCAATTCAATCAATGAACTAGGCACGACGTTTGGTGCAGCATTTGGTGCGGAAGGGATGCAATCTTTATTCAGCGATAGCTCTAAGATCCCACAAGTCCTGATGACGATCATTGCCTTTAGTTTATCCGATACATTTGATACGATCGGTACGTTCATCGGTACTGGACGGCGTACAGGTATTTTCTCTAAAGAAGATGAGGAAGCTTTGGAAGATGGACGAGGATTCAAAACTAAAATGGATAAAGCGTTGTTCGCTGACGCAATCGCAACATCGATCGGTGCGATTTTCGGAACATCGAATACAACGACTTATGTCGAATCAGCAGCTGGTATTGGCGCTGGTGGTCGTACAGGTTTGACTTCAGTTGTCGTAGCCGCATTATTTGCTTTAAGTAGCTTATTTTCTCCACTGATCGCTATTGTACCGGCACAAGCAACTGCACCAGCATTGATCTTAGTTGGTGTGATGATGATGGCTTCGTTTGCTGATATCAATTGGTTAGATATGGAAGAAGCATTACCTGCCTTTTTTGCTTCGATCTTCATGGGATTAGCTTACAGCATCTCTTACGGAATCGCTGCTGGTTTTATCTTCTACACGATCATGAAAGTGATCAAAGGCAAAACAAACGAGATTTCAATTGCTTTGTGGGTTGTTGATATTTTATTCATTCTCAACTTCGTCATTTTAGCAATCATTTAAAAGACATTTTTAATTAGGAGTGAAGAGTAGGCTAACTCTTTGCTCCTATTTTATTTGGTCTATGTCCTCTTTGACAAAAATGAATGATACTGGCACATACGTTGCACACACGTACAAAAATAGGTATGATAATAGAGACGAAAGAAGGGTGATAGATGAAGGTTCAATGGAGAAAAAATTTATTCGTAGCTTGGATAGGCTGCTTTTTTACTGGTTCAAGTATCAGTTTAGTCATGCCGTTCATTCCAGTTTACGTCGAACAACTAGGTACACCTAAGGATCAAATTGAATTATTTTCAGGATTAGCGATTTCAGTAACAGCCTTTGCTGCGGCGATCGTTGCGCCTATTTGGGGAAATCTAGCCGATCGAAAAGGACGGAAAATGATGATGATCCGGGCAGCAGCAGGTATGACGATCACTATGGGATCACTAGCTTTTGTCCCAAATGCTTATTGGCTTTTAGTCATGCGTTTCTTTAATGGGATTTTATCTGGATACATACCTAATGCGACAGCGATGATTGCTTCACAAGCGCCTAAAGAGAAAAGTGGATGGGCGTTAGGCACGCTTTCTACTGGGGCAGTGGCAGGGACGCTGATTGGTCCGTCAATGGGAGGCGCTTTGGCGCAATGGTTCGGAATGGAAAATGTTTTTTTGATTACTGGAGGGTTATTACTGATCACCACGATCTTAACGATTTTCATGGTAAAAGAAGATTTCCAACCGGTAGAGAAAAAAGATATGATCAGTACCAAAGAAGTTTTTGCTAAAATGGATCACTTTTCTGTGTTAGTCGGTTTATTTGTTACTACTCTGATCTTACAGTTAGGGATCACCACGATCAGTCCAATCCTGACATTGTACATTCGGGAATTGAGTGGTGACACATCAAATATCTTATTTGTTAGTGGATTGATTGTTTCAGTATCAGGTGTTTCAGCAGTATTTTCTTCTCCAAGACTGGGGAAATTAGGGGATAAGATCGGAAATCAGAAGGTGCTGTTAGCAGGTTTGGTACTTTCGTTTTGTTGTTACTTACCAATGGCATTTGTGACTACGCCCTTACAATTAGGGATCTTACGTTTTATATTAGGTTTTTCGACAGGTGCGTTGATGCCATCGATCAATACATTGATCAGCAAGATCACACCAGAAGAAGGTGTCAGTCGAGTATACAGCTATAACCAAATGTTTACGAACTTTGGTCAAGTACTAGGACCGATGTTAGGTTCGACAGTCGCTCATGCGTACAATTATAGTACAGTGTTTATTGTGACTAGTCTCTTTGTTCTGACGAATATTCTTTTATCACTATTTAATTTTAGAAAAGTACTTCATCAAAAACTATGATCAAGAAAAAAACAGATTGGAGTATTTCTCCAATCTGTTCGGCTTTTATGAATGTGAAGCGGACGAAGTTTCTTTTTTAGGTGTTGCAACAGCGCTGATCAAAATGACGATCAATCCTGCAACCAATGAAATAATAGTCGTCATGGTAAAATCATATGGGCTACTAGACAATGCACCACCGATATAGCCAACCACTTGACCTAAAATGACTGCCCAAAATAATGTGACGATATATCGCATATCAAACACCTCTTTTCTAAGTTCAGTTTACCAGATTTTTTTTGAATGTAAAGGGAGAAACAGGCATTCAACGTCAGTGGATAGTATAAAAAGTATAGATCGTTCATCGGATGGGAAAAGCATGATGAAAGACGAATACACGTAACCAGTCATACAAGATAACGAGCTGATGTTACGAATATTCCCCTAAAAAGAAAGTGAATGGAAAAGGTGGTATGTAAAAATGTTTCTTCCACAACTTTATACGATCACCTCGTATTCTTTGTTGCAAAGTACGATTCGCATAAACGAATACGTTCGAGAAGCAAAGAAACTAGGCTATCAGACATTAGCGATCACAGATAAGGATGTGCTATCTGGGGCAGCGGAATTTTACCGCATCTGTATGAGTGAAAAAATACAACCAATTATTGGACTGAACTTGACCTACCAGTTTCAAGAACGTCATTATGAGTTACTACTCTACGCAAAAGATAGGATCGGCTACCAACAATTGATCAAGCTCTCAAGCAAGAAAATGATCCGAGAAAAAATCGAGCTTCACGAGATCGATGAACTCGATCATTTGCTTGTCGTTTTACCAACCAAAAAATCGATTACTGATGACTACGGTGTGTCAGCATCATTTGATAGCCATTGGCAAAGTTTGCAAGAAAAAATAGCATCTTCTCATCTTTATGTAGGTGTCACAGAAGAAACGCCTCTAGAAGCTCCAGAATGGCTAGCTTATTTACGAGCAAATCAATTTCAACTTTGTGCAGTACATCCGATTGCTAGTTTGCACCAAGAGGAACTTTTTTCTTTGGAAACAATGAAACATCTGCGTGAAGGAACGCAACTCTCTTTTGATGAAGTGCGACAAACGACTCGTGATTCAGCCACAGGTTTTTTACTTCCCGAAGCAGAATTACGACAAAGATTCATAAACGCAGGATTGGAAGAAGCGTTGAACAATGCGCAGCAATTAGCTAAAACAGTAACTTTTGAATTTCAGTTCCATCAGAAATTACTACCACATTATCCGGTACCAGAAAATCGAAGTGCAGGAGAGTATTTACAGGAACTTTGTCAGAAGCAATTAGGTAAGCGTGTAGAAAAGATCACTGCAGCTTATCAAGAGCGCTTAGATTATGAACTGTCAGTGATCCACCAGATGGGATTTGATGATTATTTCTTGATCGTTTGGGATGTCATGGCTTTTGCTCATAAAAACAACATCGTTACTGGTGCTGGTCGTGGTTCAGCTGCGGGGTCATTAGTCGCCTATGTGTTGGAGATCACAGATGTAGATCCATTGGAGTACGACTTGCTATTTGAACGTTTTTTGAATCCAGAACGATACACGATGCCAGATATCGATCTAGACATTCCTGATAATCGCAGAGAAGAAGTGCTGATTTATGTTCGTGAGAAATATGGTCAATACCATATGGCACAAATCGCCACGTTTGGGACCATGGCAGCTAAAATGGTACTAAGAGACGTGGCACGTGTCTTTGGCCTTTCACAAAGCGAAGCAAATCGTTGGTCTAAAGCGATTCCTAATCAATTGAAAATGACGTTGAATGAGGCTTATCGAACTTCTAACAAGCTGGTTGAATTAGTACAAGCGAGTGAAAAAAATCAATTGTTGTTCCATACTGCAAAAATACTTGAAGGTTTGCCAAGACACGTTTCTACTCATGCAGCTGGTGTCGTTTTAAGTGATAAGAATCTACTAGAGTTAGTTCCTTTACAAAAAGGATCAGATGAAGCATATTTGACTCAGTATACAATGAATGATGTCGAAGCTATTGGGTTGTTAAAAATGGATTTTCTTGGATTAAGAAATCTGTCTATTATCGATTACACAGTGAAAGCAATCAAACGTGTCGAAAACAAAGATATCGAACTAAAAGAAATACCATTAGATGATCCTAAAACTTTACAGCTTTTCCAACGTGGCGAAACAACAGGGGTCTTTCAATTCGAATCTGCCGGGATTCGGAATGTCTTGCGAAGATTAGGACCAGAAAACATTGAAGATATTGCCGCTGTCAACGCCTTGTATCGTCCTGGACCAATGCAAAATATCGATACATTTATCGCTCGTAAGAAAGGGAAGGAAAGAATCCATTATCCCGACGATTCACTACAACCGATGTTGAAAAATACGTATGGCGTCATTGTGTATCAGGAACAAATTATGCAGATTGCTTCAACCATGGCTGGATTTTCTCTTGGACAAGCGGATATTTTGAGGCGAGCAATCAGTAAAAAGAAAAAAGACGTGATTGATCAAGAAAGAGATCATTTTGTTCAAGGTGCCAACCAACAAGGGTACAGTAAGGAAAAGGCCAATGAAGTGTACGAATATATCGAACGCTTTGCTAACTATGGGTTCAATCGTTCCCACGCGTTTGCTTACTCCTTTGTTGGCTTTCAAATGGCCTATCTCAAAGTTCATCACCCTGGTGCATTTTTTATGAGTTTGATGAATTCCGTCCGTCACAACACGGCAAAGTTAAAAGAGTATATTGCTGAGGCAAAAAAGTATAAAATAAAGCTGACCCCTCCATCCATCAATCAAAGTTTTTATGGTTTTGAGCTGACGGATAAAGGAACCATTCGTTTTGGATTGACAGCAATCAAAGGTGTTCGTCGAGATTTTGTTGAGGAGATCATTCGTGAACGAAAAGAAAATGGGCCATTCCGTTCGGTTGATCAGTTTCTGATTCGTATCAATAAACGTTGGCTCAAATTGGAGTTGCTACAAACGTTAGTTGCATCAGGTGTTTTTGATGAATTAGTAGGAAACCGCAGACAATTGATGTTGGATCTGGAAGGTAAGATCCAAAACATCTTATATAGTGGTGGTAGTTTAGACCTTTTAGATATCATGGCTTTAAAAGAGGAAGAAGTCGCAGATTATAGCCTCGAAGAGAAGCTTCAATTAGAAGAAGAGCATTTAGGTGTCTATTTATCTGGTCATCCGACAGAAGGGTATGAGCGACTTAAATTAGCAAAAAAAGTCCATTTAGTCACAGAAATCGTCCCTAAACAAGCTACAAATGTTTTAGTGATGGTCAAAGAGGTAAGAGAGATCCGTACGAAAAAAGGAGCGTTGATGGCTTTTATCAGCGGAACAGATAGTAGTGGAGAAATAGCTATTACCGTTTTTCCAGAGCTGTACCGACAAGCGCGTCCATTATTCAAAGAAAATCAAGTGATTTTCGTGCAAGGACGTTCAGAAATCAGTAAATACAATCAAGAATTGCAGCTGATTGCAGAAGTAGTCGCTGATCCTGAAGAATTGCAACAGCAGTATCCAGAACAAACGTGTTATTTGAGAATCAGAGAAGAGGCAGATCAACCAGATACGATGAAACAACTGCAAGAATTGTTCAAAAAATTCCCAGGATATATTCCTGTTGTGATGTATCATGAAAAAGACCAACGAAAAGTTGTGTTATCTGAAGCCTTTTGGCTCGATGGTTCAGACAGTCTCAAGAAGCAATTAGCTTACCTTTTAAAAGAAGAAAATGTTGTTTTCAAATAACTTACGGTAAAAGATACTATTTGCTTTCATTTTTTTTCATTTTTTTATCAGGAAATCAAGACAAGTGAGCAAAATAATGTTAGAATGTTAGTCGTGGTTAATACAAAGAAGGTTATAAACCTAAGTCTTGCTTAGGATAAAGTAATTTAATGAGGTGAAGATGAATATGAAACGCATCGGAATTTTGACTAGTGGTGGAGATGCTCCTGGGATGAATGCAGCAGTTCGTGCAGTCGTTCGTAAAGGTATATATGAAGGATTGGAAGTTTACGGGATCAATTATGGTTTTGCTGGACTAGTTGCCGGAGATATCCGTCGATTAGATGTTGCAGATGTCGGTGATAAGATCCAACGCGGAGGTACATTCTTATACTCTGCACGTTATCCTGAATTTGCAACAGAAGAAGGACAATTAAAAGGAATCGAACAATTGAAAAAATTCGGTATCGAAGGTCTTGTTGTGATCGGTGGCGATGGTTCTTACCATGGCGCGATGGCTTTGACTAAACGTGGTTTCCCAGCAGTGGGTGTACCAGGTACGATCGATAACGATATTCCAGGAACTGATTTTACGATCGGTTTTGATACAGCAATCAACACAGTATTAGAATCAATCGACCGTATCCGTGATACAGCAACTTCGCACGTTCGTACATTCGTGATCGAAGTGATGGGACGTAATGCTGGAGATATCGCTTTATGGTCAGGTGTTGCTGGTGGAGCGGATGAGATCATCATTCCTGAGCATGATTTTGATATGGCAGTTGTTGCCAAAAAAATCCAAGATGGCCGCGATCGTGGCAAAAAACATTGCTTGATCATTTTGGCAGAAGGCGTAATGGGCGGAAACGAATTTGCAGAAAAATTGTCAGAATATGGCGATTATCATACACGTGTATCGATCTTAGGACACGTTGTACGTGGTGGTTCACCAACTGCACGCGACCGTGTATTAGCAAGTAAATTTGGTGCACATGCTGTTGAACTATTGCAACAAGGTAAAGGTGGTTTGTGTATCGGTATTCGCGACAACGATATCGTTGAGGCTGATATCATCGACACACTAGAAAATAACAAACACCAACCAGATTTATCATTATATGACTTGAACAACTCACTTTCTTTCTAATAAAGAAAAGTAGTCAGATAAATCAATAGATATATATGGGAGTGGGAAGCAGGTCTTCCCAATATCTAACAGATATTTAAGCTTTGAATGGCTTTAAATAAACAATTTGAATGGGAGAGTTTTGTAAAATGAAAAAAACGAAAATCGTTAGTACATTAGGACCAGCCAGTAATTCAGTAGAAACTATTTCTAAATTGATTGAATCTGGAGCAAATGTCTTCCGCTTCAACTTTTCACATGGTGACCATGAAGAACAATTATCACGTATGGTAATGGTTCGCGAAGCAGTGAAGAAAACTGGTAAAGATGTTGGCATCCTTTTAGATACAAAAGGTGCAGAAATCCGTACAACAGTTCAAGGCACAACTGAAGAAGATTTTGGCCGTGCAGGCTACATCAAATTTGAAGTTGGCGACAAAACACGCATCTCAATGGACCCTGAACATGTAGGTTCAAAAGAAAAAATCGCAGTAACTTATCCAGGTCTTTTTGAAGACGTTCATGTAGGTGGACATATCTTATTCGATGATGGTTTGATCGACATGGAAATCATTGAAAAAGATGAAGCAACGCGTGAATTAGTAGTAGAAGTGAAAAATGCAGGTATGCTGGGATCACGTAAAGGTGTTAACGCACCAGGCGTTTCAATCAGCTTACCAGGTATTACACCAAAAGATGCAGACGATATCCGCTTCGGACTAGATAACGACATCGACTTCATCGCTGCAAGTTTTGTTCGTAAAGCACAAGACGTATTAGATATTCGTGAAATTTTAGAAGAAAAAGACATGACACATGTTCAAATCTTCCCTAAAATCGAATCTCAAGAAGGTATCGACAACATTGATGAAATCATCAAAGTTTCTGATGGTATCATGATTGCTCGTGGAGACATGGGTGTTGAGATCCCTGCTGAATTAGTACCAATGGTTCAAAAACGTATCATCAAAAAATGTAACGCTGCGGGTATCCCAGTAATCACTGCAACACAAATGTTAGAATCAATGCAAGAAAACCCACGTCCAACACGTGCGGAAGCATCTGACGTTGCCAATGCAGTATTTGACGGAACAGACGCAACAATGTTATCAGGTGAATCAGCAAATGGTGACTATCCTGTTGAAGCTGTTGCAACAATGGCTCGTATCGACCAACAAGCTGAATTAGCATTAGCAGAATTAGGTTCATTCCAATTAAATGAATTTGACAAAACTGATGTAACAGAAACAATCGGTCTATCAGTGGCACGTGCTGCGAAAAACTTAGGCGTAAAAACAATCGTTGCTGCAACTGAATCTGGTTATACAGCAAAAATGATCTCTAAATACCGTCCAGATGCTGATATCTTAGCTGTCACATTTGACGAACGCACAAAACGTGGTTTGATGCTTAACTGGGGTGTATATCCAACAGTTGCAGAAAAACCAACAACAACAGACGAAATGTTTGAATTAGCTGCGAAAAAAGCAGTCGAATTAGGTTTCGCTTCAGAAGGTGACTTGATCTTGATCACTGCTGGTGTACCAGTTGGTGAACGTGGAACAACAAACGTAATGAAGATTCAAATGATTGGTTCAAAATTGCTTGAAGCACAAGGAATCGGTCAACAATCTGTTGTAGCGAACGCTGTAGTTGCTTCATCAGCAGCAGAAGCAATCAAAAAAGCAAAAGATGGTATGGTATTAGTTGTTCCTTCAACTGACAAAGAATTCATGCCTGCAATCGAAAAAGCAGCAGCAGTAGTTGTTGAAGAAGGCGGTTTGACTTCACATGCAGCAGTTGTGGGAATTGCACAAGATATTCCTGTAATCGTTGGTGCGAAAGATGCAACTTCAACGATCAAAGATGGTGAATTGATCACTGTTGACGCTCGTCGTGGTATCGTTTATCGCGGAGAAACAACAGCTATCTAATTGAAATCAAAATCAAAAAGAGTGTTGAGAGAAATCTCAGCACTCTTTTTTTGTTTTTTATTGTGTGTGAGTTGAGCAAGTCATTTTTGGGTTTTCATAAATTCATGGATGACTTCGATCACGTTTTCATGTAAAACCGTTGGTAACTGCTGTGCACGAGTGGCTAATGAAATCAAAAAACGTGGTTGAGCAGTATCTGCTAAAGGAATAGCTACGAGATTATCTTCAGGATGAATCGCGATCTCGGTGAGAAAGCCAATCCCGATATTTTCTCGGATCATGCTTTTCAAAATAGTTAAGTCATTACTCTGATAAACGATCTTAGGTACAATATGCGTTTGCTTAGAAAGCTTTGTAAACGCAGCAGGATGGACGTAGTGTTCATTTAATAAAACAAATTGATCGTTGACTAGCTCCTTAAAAGAAACGCTTGTACGATCTGCTAGAGGGTGTGAAGGGGACACAACGATCATGAAGCATTTATCCAACAATGGCTCGACTTCTAGCTTTTGATCAACGATCGGTTGCGTTGATCCAAGAATCGCAAGATCAATCCGCCCTTGATGAATCATGCCATATAGATCACGAGAACCTCCGTCGATGATATCGATTTGACCCATTAATTGATGCTTGATAAAATAGCTCGATAATTTTGGGAAATATTCATTGCCAATGATAGGTGGCATACCAAAGCGCAATTTTTTCTTTTGTAGCTGAGCAATCTCTGCCTTAGCAAGTGTAATTTCTTGTAAGACGGATTGTGCATGGATCAATAATTGCTTACCAGCAGGAGTGATAATCAATTCATGATGGGAACGATCTCTTGTAATCAGTGTGGCACCAATTTCTTTTTCTAGGCGTTGTAAGGCATAAGTAATCGTCGGTTGACTGACCTCAAAAAACTTAGCCACCTTAGTAAAGTTTTTTTGTTTGACGATTTGAACATAGTATTCAAGATCTCTTGTATTCATGAATCGATTCGCTCCCTTGACATATAAATAATGTTTATTGTAATCGATAATTTTGACTATAACAAACCTAAAAGACTACACTTAAAAAAGAAATAAGTAATCTGCTAGGCTAGTGGCACGCGAATCGTCTTTTAGATTAAAACAAAAAATAGAAGAAGCAACATGTTTGAGCAGTGCTGGCTCATATCTACAAAGAGATTGCTTCACTAAATGGGTACTGAGGAGATGGAAGAAATGGTATTTTTTCAATCAATTGAAAGTGTGATCAGTATAATCTTGATGATTGGATTAGGCTATGTACTAAAAAGCTTGGGGTGGTTTGATGAACAGTTTGGGGGAAGTATCTCTTCCTTGATCACTAAAGTAGCTTTACCCGCCTCGATTTTTGTTTCAGTTATGAAGAATTTAACTAAAAGCAGTTTGATTGAACTATCTGGAAGTTTGATATATCCGATCGCTGCAGTGATCATTTCCTACTTGATTGCTTATGTACTAACAAAATTACTCAAGATACAACCAGGTAGACGGGGGATTTTTATGAATGCAGTAGTGAATGCCAATACGATATTTATTGGCTTGCCACTCAATATTGCCCTTTTTGGCGAAGCCTCTTTACCTTACTTTTTAATTTATTATGTGACAAATACCGTATCGACCTGGGCATTTGGTGTGTTTTTGATCGCTAATGATGACCCGACAAAAGATCGAACAGAAAAGAAAACGAAGCTGAATTGGAAAAAGCTTTTGCCAGCGCCTTTATTAGGTTTTATCCTTGCGCTTTTCTTCTTGGTGTTAGAGATCCCTGTACCTGATTTTGTCAATTCAACACTAAATTATGTAGGCGGGATCGTGACGCCATTATCATTGATCTATATCGGAATTGTTTTATACGATGCAGGGTTGAAAAGTATTCGATTTGATCGGGATACGATCGTGGCTTTGATCGGTCGATTTATCTTAGCACCAGCTATATTGATTGGACTGATGGTAATAGGTAAATATGCCTTTGGTGCAGAACTAGCCCCTCTACTGAAACAAACGTTGATCGTACAGTCAGCTACACCTATGCTAGCTGTCTTACCAATCCTTGCAAATGAAGCACACGGTGATGTGAAGTATGCAACGAATCTTGTCACGACGAGTACCTTACTATTTGTGTTCGTTGTACCTATTTTAATGCAATTGATCCAATACATTTGATATCTGATCAAACGGTGATAGCTAGCGACAAAGTAAACGCAGAGCGAATAAATCTCACGTAGATGAGAAAAACGCTCTGTGTTTTTTTATGAAGTGTAAGGTGTCAAGAAAATTTCATTGACAACCGACTTTTTGCCCTGTATAATAGCTTTTGTTGCTTAGGAGTGATGAAACTATGAAATGGTCTTTATTGGAATTGAGAAAATACCAAGAGACACCGTTAACTTTTCATGAGACCCTTGACGTAAAAAAGGCTCTTATGAAGCGAGACGATTCAATTTTAGATGTTGCGCCTGTGGAAGTCGAAGGTCTAGTCTCAGTAGATAACAAAGGCTATCTCGTTCATTACACTGCGCAGACGACACTGACTGTTCCGTCCACTCGTTCATTGACACCAGTTGAATTACCAATCAAACTGTCTGTAGATGAATTGTTTATGACGATGGAGCAATACCAACGTAGAGATGTACAGTTACCTTCAGAAGAGATCCTCTTAATCGAAGGAACGCATCTAGATGTGACAGAGTCGATCGAAGACAACATTTTATTGGCGATTCCGATGCGTGTACTCACAGAAGAAGAAGAGCATTCCACTGAATTACCGAAAGGGAACGATTGGGAAGTGCTATCCGAAGAAGAGTACGAAAAACGCAAAACGGAAGAAGCTGAGACAAAAGTAGATCCTCGTCTTGCAAAACTATCAGAATTTTTTGATTCAGCATCAGAAGAAGATGATAACGCGTAAGATTGGAATATATTGTATCAAATATTGATACGAGACTTTACAAGGAGGTGTAGCAAAATGGCAGTACCAGCTAGAAGAACATCGAAAGCTAAAAAAGCAAAACGTCGTACTCATTACAAATTGACAATCAAAGGATTGAACGAATGTCCAAACTGTGGTGAAATGAAAAAAAGCCATCACGTATGTGCAAGTTGTGGTTACTACGATGGTAAGGACGTAATGTCTAAAGAAGCTTAATACATTTTATTTAGAAAATGTAAAACCTCAAGGCTAACCATGGAGCCTTGAGGTTTATTTTTTTGATTCTGAAATAACAATTGTATTCGGAATGATAAGAAGTAAGAAACATCACCGATTCGTACTTATTTGGTTTGCAAGTAAGCTATGTTAAGCTATAATTAGAGAGATTAGGGAGAACATCCCATATGTAGGAGGAGTTTATATGTCAAAACAACAAATCGGCGTTGTCGGAATGGCCGTCATGGGTAAAAATCTAGCCCTTAACATTGAAAGCCGCGGCTACTCTGTTGCACTATTCAACCGTACAGGAGCAAAAACAACAGATGTGGTAGAAGAACATCCAGACAAAAACTTCAAAGCAACATACACGATCGAAGAATTTGTTGATTCAATCGAAAAACCACGTCGTATTCTTTTGATGGTCAAAGCAGGACCAGCAACAGATGCAACGATCCAAGAATTATTACCACATTTAGACAAAGGTGATATTTTGATCGATGGCGGGAATACCTTCTTCCAAGATACGATTCGTCGAAATGAAGAATTAGCCAACTCTGGTATCAATTTTATCGGGACTGGTGTTTCAGGTGGAGAAGAAGGTGCGTTGAAAGGACCTTCGATCATGCCTGGTGGACAAAAAGAAGCGTATGAATTAGTTGCACCGATCCTTGAACAAATTTCTGCAAAAGCAGAAGACGGCACCCCTTGTGTAACTTACATTGGTCCAAATGGTGCAGGTCATTATGTCAAAATGGTCCACAATGGGATCGAGTATGGTGATATGCAACTGATTGCTGAATCTTATGACTTGATGAAAAATATTTTAGGTTTATCTGTCGATGAGATGGCTGATATCTTCAAAGAATGGAACGAAGGTGAATTAGATAGCTACTTGATCGAAATCACTGCGGACATTTTGACACGTAAAGACGATGAAGGTACAGGTCAACCGATCGTAGACGTGATCCTTGATGCTGCAGGGAATAAAGGAACAGGGAAATGGACAAGTCAAAGTGCTTTAGACCTTGGTGTGCCACTTCCATTGATCACAGAGTCTGTCTTTGCCCGTTATATCTCTGCATACAAAGATGAACGTGTACAAGCAAGCAAAATCTTGACACATACGAATGATTTTGAATTCAACGGCGATAAAAAAGAATTTATCGAAAAAATTCGTGAAGCGTTATACTTCAGCAAAATCATGAGCTATGCACAAGGGTTTGCACAGCTACGTGTCGCATCGAAAGACTATGGCTGGGATTTACCATTCGGTGAAATTGCAAAAATCTGGCGTGCCGGCTGTATCATCCGTGCTCGTTTCTTACAAAAAATCACTGATGCCTACGAAAACAATCCTGACATTGAAAATCTATTATTGGATGACTACTTTGTTGAGATCACTAAGAAATACCAACAAGCCGTGCGAGAAGTTGTTGCATTAGCTGTTCAAGCAGGCGTACCGGTACCAACATTCTCTTCAGCGATTGCTTACTTTGATTCATACAGAGCCGAACGTTTGCCTGCAAATATCATCCAAGCACAACGTGATTATTTTGGCGCACACACGTATGAACGTGTTGACAAAGAAGGAATCTTCCATTACTCATGGTATAACGAAGATTAATCAGCTTCTTTATTCTTCAACATGCTAAACAAATAAGTAATAAATGAAAGAGCTGAGGTCATTTTATAGAGGGCGACTTCAGCTCTTTTTTAAAATAGTATTCCATGATAAAATGATTATAGATTTTAAATTAACTATTGGTATAATAATGGAGTTTAGAAGCCTAGGAGAGAAAGGACAAAATTGAATGAGTAATATTCTAATCATTGAAGATGAGAAAAACTTAGCCCGATTTGTCGAGTTAGAATTAAAACATGAAGGGTATAATGCTGAAGTACATTACAACGGACGAACAGGTCTGGATGCTGCTTTGAATAATGAGTGGGATGCAATTTTATTAGACTTGATGTTACCTGAATTGAACGGACTTGAAGTTTGTCGTCGCGTACGCCAAGCGAAAAATACACCAATTATCATGATGACTGCGAGAGATTCTGTCATTGATAGAGTTTCTGGTTTAGATCATGGTGCAGATGATTATATCGTCAAACCATTTGCAATCGAAGAATTGTTAGCGCGTCTACGTGCTTTATTACGCCGCATCGACATCGAAGGAGACAAAAATGTGGCAAAACAAACAACGATCACTTATCGCGACTTAACGATCGAAAAAGAAAATAGAGTCGTACGTCGTGGCAATGAAGTCATTGAATTAACGAAGCGTGAATATGAACTATTACTTACTTTGATGGAAAATGTCAACGTGGTACTTGCACGGGATGTTTTATTAAACAAAGTTTGGGGCTACGAAACCGAAGTGGAAACAAACGTAGTGGATGTGTATATTCGTTATCTCCGTAATAAAATCGACGTTCCTGGTGAGGAAAGCTATATTCAAACAGTACGTGGGACTGGTTACGTGATGCGCTCGTGAGCAATTACAATCAAACCGAAAAAAGAGAACTTAAAGGTCCATCCTTGACGATCAAGTGGGCCTTTGCAAGTTCTTTCTTCATATTTGTCGTCTTTACGATTTTTGCAGTGATCACCTATAAATCATCGATCAATCTGATCGTAGCTAAGGAAAGAGCAAATGTCGAACATACCATTTCTGAAGCGGCTTCTCGTTTATCAAATTCAGATGAGGAGTTGACATTGATCAATGCCTATCGAAACTTAACGAACGCTGACCAAACCGGTGGTACTGGAGATGATACTGCTGTCATTGAAGGGAACTTGATGAAAATCGACTCCTTTATTTCCGAACTTGGTCAAGCATCGATGGATCTGTATGTTTACGATCTGGATGAAAAATTGATTTTTAAAACACACGAAAAAAGTCGTTCATTGATCCAAACGACCAGGAAGATCCCAACGATCGTTACTTTAGACGGGAAAACTGGCTTTTTATCGATCCAACCTATTTATTCTAAACAAACAAGAGAAAAAATCGGCTATACTCAAACGTTTTATGAACTTTCATCTTTCTATGATATAAGAAATAATCTTTTGTTGACTTTGATCGTGCTAGAGATTGTCTCCTTGATACTAAGTAGTATCTTAGGTTTCTTCCTATCTTCCTACTTCTTAAAACCGTTAAAAGTATTACGAGATACGATGGATACGATCCGTAAAGATCCACAATCAGATATCCATATGCCAGAGATTGATACAGATGATGAGTTAGCAGACCTTGCTGAGATCTTCAATGAAATGCTAGATCGTATGCGTCTGTATATCGAACAACAAGAACAATTTGTGGAAGATGTATCACATGAATTAAGAACACCTGTAGCAATTATTGAAGGGCATCTCAGCTTATTGAATCGCTGGGGGAAAGATGATCCCGAAATTTTAGAAGAATCCCTAACTGCAAGTATGCAAGAAATCAGTCGGATGAAAAGCTTAGTACAAGAAATGCTAGATCTATCACGTGCAGAGCAAGTGGATGTTTATTATGCCAACGAAACGACGAATGCAAAAGAAGTGACTTACCAAGTATTCAATAATTTTAAATTACTTTATCCTGATTATGTTATTACACTGGATGATGACTTACCTAAAGAAGTAACACTACAAATTTTTAGAAATCATTTTGAACAATTGATTATCATCATTTTAGATAATGCGGTAAAGTATTCAACGACAAGAAAAGAAGTCCATATCTCCATTTCATCCACGCTTAGCGAATTTGAGATCGCGATCCAAGATTTTGGTGAGGGAATACCTGAAGAGGACTTGAAGAAAATATTTAATCGTTTTTATCGTGTAGATAAAGCAAGAGCACGAACAAAAGGTGGAAATGGCTTAGGATTGTCGATTGCCAAACAACTTGTAGAAAGCTATAAAGGAAGAATATTAGCAGAGAGTGTAGTAGGGCAAGGGACGATTTTTAGAATTTTTGTACCAATTGTACGAACAGAAGACAAGTAAAGTGATGACTTTGCTTGTTTTTTTTTATGGGTTTATCGACAAACTTCCCTAGGCTATTGATTTCTAAGAAGTTCTTACGTAGCTTTCCCCTTAAAAAGAGACGAACTTTAATTGAGAAATACTAGAATAATACAATTAAATAACATCAAAAAACTGTTGATTTTTAAACATCTTCTACGAATATTCGGCTTTGAAAATAATCGTTGAAAAAAGCATTTTTTCTATTGCAATTTTTTTAAGTCCTTGATATATTATTATTTGTTCTGACAAAGCAGTAAGAAACGTCATGATAAATTGTTGAATTTAAATGTTGACGAGGTTTTGATGCTGTGTTATAATAACGGAGTCGTTAAAAATAAGGTGATAAAAACCTTAATATACCAACAAAAAAGTTGTTGACAAATAACAACTGAGATGATATATTAATGAAGTCGCCAAGAAACAACGACAAACAACTTTCTAAGTTAAGAAAGAAAAACTTATTGACAACTTCTTAAAGAAATGTTAAGATATAAAAGTTGTTAAATAAGAAAGAATAGACCTTTGAAAACTGAACAAAGTAAGACAAACCAAATGTGTAGGGCGTCTTGATTCAATTCAAGACAACAAACATTTTTAACAAGCAAGCAATATGCTAGCAAACAATTGAGCTTAACAAATGAACTATATGATGTTCGAAAGTAAATTTCGAACTACAGTTCCACATCAGCTTTCGCTGTGAGGAACTAGCATATTATGAGAGTTTGATCCTGGCTCAGGACGAACGCTGGCGGCGTGCCTAATACATGCAAGTCGAACGCTTCTTTTCCCACCGGAGCTTGCTCCACCGGGAAAAGAGGAGTGGCGAACGGGTGAGTAACACGTGGGTAACCTGCCCATCAGAAGGGGATAACACTTGGAAACAGGTGCTAATACCGTATAACAATCGAAACCGCATGGTTTCGTTTTGAAAGGCGCTTTACGGTGCCGCTGATGGATGGACCCGCGGTGCATTAGCTAGTTGGTGAGGTAACGGCTCACCAAGGCCACGATGCATAGCCGACCTGAGAGGGTGATCGGCCACATTGGGACTGAGACACGGCCCAAACTCCTACGGGAGGCAGCAGTAGGGAATCTTCGGCAATGGACGAAAGTCTGACCGAGCAACGCCGCGTGAGTGAAGAAGGTTTTCGGATCGTAAAACTCTGTTGTTAGAGAAGAACAAGGGTGAGAGTAACTGTTCACCCCTTGACGGTATCTAACCAGAAAGCCACGGCTAACTACGTGCCAGCAGCCGCGGTAATACGTAGGTGGCAAGCGTTGTCCGGATTTATTGGGCGTAAAGCGAGCGCAGGCGGTTTCTTAAGTCTGATGTGAAAGCCCCCGGCTCAACCGGGGAGGGTCATTGGAAACTGGGAGACTTGAGTGCAGAAGAGGAGAGTGGAATTCCATGTGTAGCGGTGAAATGCGTAGATATATGGAGGAACACCAGTGGCGAAGGCGGCTCTCTGGTCTGTAACTGACGCTGAGGCTCGAAAGCGTGGGGAGCAAACAGGATTAGATACCCTGGTAGTCCACGCCGTAAACGATGAGTGCTAAGTGTTGGAGGGTTTCCGCCCTTCAGTGCTGCAGCTAACGCATTAAGCACTCCGCCTGGGGAGTACGACCGCAAGGTTGAAACTCAAAGGAATTGACGGGGGCCCGCACAAGCGGTGGAGCATGTGGTTTAATTCGAAGCAACGCGAAGAACCTTACCAGGTCTTGACATCCTTTGACCACTCTAGAGATAGAGCTTCCCCTTCGGGGGCAAAGTGACAGGTGGTGCATGGTTGTCGTCAGCTCGTGTCGTGAGATGTTGGGTTAAGTCCCGCAACGAGCGCAACCCTTATTGTTAGTTGCCATCATTTAGTTGGGCACTCTAGCAAGACTGCCGGTGACAAACCGGAGGAAGGTGGGGATGACGTCAAATCATCATGCCCCTTATGACCTGGGCTACACACGTGCTACAATGGGAAGTACAACGAGTCGCGAAGTCGCGAGGCTAAGCTAATCTCTTAAAGCTTCTCTCAGTTCGGATTGTAGGCTGCAACTCGCCTACATGAAGCCGGAATCGCTAGTAATCGCGGATCAGCACGCCGCGGTGAATACGTTCCCGGGCCTTGTACACACCGCCCGTCACACCACGAGAGTTTGTAACACCCGAAGTCGGTGAGGTAACCTTTTTGGAGCCAGCCGCCTAAGGTGGGATAGATGATTGGGGTGAAGTCGTAACAAGGTAGCCGTATCGGAAGGTGCGGCTGGATCACCTCCTTTCTAAGGAATATTACGGAGACTACACACGTTTGTCGATACTTTGTTCAGTTTTGAGAGGTCTACTCTCAAAATTTTGTTCATTGAAAACTGGATATTGAAGTAAAAATGTAAGTAATACAAACCGAGAACACCGCGTTGAATGAGTTTTTTAATAAGTTCAATTGCTTATTTTTCTTGATTGGACTTCTATCGCTAGAAGAAAGATCAAAACCCAACCGTAAGGTTGATAAGGTTAAGTGAATAAGGGCGCACGGTGGATGCCTTGGCACTAGGAGCCGATGAAGGACGGGACTAACACCGATATGCTTTGGGGAGCTGTACGTAAGCTATGATCCAGAGATTTCCGAATGGGGAAACCCAGCATCTTTTATAGGATGTTACGTATACGTGAATACATAGCGTATACGAGGTAGACGCAGAGAACTGAAACATCTAAGTACCTGCAGGAAGAGAAAGAAAATTCGATTCCCTGAGTAGCGGCGAGCGAAACGGGAAAAGCCCAAACCAATGAGCTTGCTCATTGGGGTTGTAGGACTCCAATATGGTAGTTCTTTCAGATAGTCGAATGACTTGGAAAAGTCAGTCAGAGAGGGTGAAAGCCCCGTAGATGAAATTTGGAAGGCACCTAGGAGGATCCTGAGTACGGCGGAACACGAGGAATTCCGTCGGAATCCGGGAGGACCATCTCCCAAGGCTAAATACTCCCTAGTGACCGATAGTGAACCAGTACCGTGAGGGAAAGGTGAAAAGCACCCCGGAAGGGGAGTGAAATAGAACCTGAAACCGTGTGCCTACAACAAGTCAAAGCCCGTTCATGGGTGATGGCGTGCCTTTTGTAGAATGAACCGGCGAGTTACGATTGCATGCGAGGTTAAGTTGAAGAGACGGAGCCGCAGCGAAAGCGAGTCTGAATAGGGCGTTTGAGTATGTAGTCGTAGACCCGAAACCATGTGATCTACCCATGTCCAGGTTGAAGGTGCGGTAAAACGCACTGGAGGACCGAACCCACGTACGTTGAAAAGTGCGGGGATGAGGTGTGGGTAGCGGAGAAATTCCAAACGAACTTGGAGATAGCTGGTTCTCTCCGAAATAGCTTTAGGGCTAGCCTCGGAATTGAGAATGATGGAGGTAGAGCACTGTTTGGACTAGGGGCCCATCTCGGGTTACCGAATTCAGATAAACTCCGAATGCCATTCATTCATATCCGGGAGTCAGACTGTGAGTGATAAGATCCATAGTCGAAAGGGAAACAGCCCAGACCACCAGCTAAGGTCCCAAAATATATGTTAAGTGGAAAAGGATGTGGGGTTGCACAGACAACTAGGATGTTGGCTTAGAAGCAGCCACCATTTAAAGAGTGCGTAATAGCTCACTAGTCGAGTGACCCTGCGCCGAAAATGTACCGGGGCTAAACATATTACCGAAGCTGTGGAGTACACCTTTAGGTGTATTGGTAGGAGAGCGTTCTAAGGGCGTTGAAGGTAGATCGTGAGGACTGCTGGAGCGCTTAGAAGTGAGAATGCCGGTATGAGTAGCGAAAGACAGGTGAGAATCCTGTCCACCGAATGACTAAGGTTTCCTGGGGAAGGCTCGTCCGCCCAGGGTTAGTCGGGACCTAAGCCGAGGCCGACAGGCGTAGGCGATGGACAACAGGTTGATATTCCTGTACTCGTTGTTTTTGTTTGAGCAATGGAGGGACGCAGGAGGCTAAGGAATGCAGACGATCGGAAATGTCTGTCCAAGCAGTAAGTCTTGATAGGAGTCAAATGCTTCTAACTTTAAGGACAAGCTGTGATGGGGAGGGAAATAATAGTACCGAAGTTCCTGACGTCACACTGCCGAGAAAAGCTTCTAGTGAGAAAACAACGACCCGTACCGCAAACCGACACAGGTAGTCGAGGAGAGAATCCTAAGGTGAGCGAGAGAACTCTCGTTAAGGAACTCGGCAAAATGACCCCGTAACTTCGGGAGAAGGGGTGCTGATCGTCAGATCAGCCGCAGTGAATAGGCCCAAGCGACTGTTTATCAAAAACACAGGTCTCTGCAAAATCGTAAGATGAAGTATAGGGGCTGACGCCTGCCCGGTGCTGGAAGGTTAAGAGGAGTGCTTAGCGTAAGCGAAGGTACGAATTGAAGCCCCAGTAAACGGCGGCCGTAACTATAACGGTCCTAAGGTAGCGAAATTCCTTGTCGGGTAAGTTCCGACCCGCACGAAAGGCGTAACGATTTGGGCACTGTCTCAACGAGAGACTCGGTGAAATTTTAGTACCTGTGAAGATGCAGGTTACCCGCGACAGGACGGAAAGACCCCATGGAGCTTTACTGTAGTTTGATATTGAGTGTCTGTACCGCATGTACAGGATAGGTAGGAGCCGTAGAAGTCGGAACGCTAGTTTCGATGGAGGCGCTGGTGGGATACTACCCCTGCGTTATGGCCACTCTAACCCGCACCACTAATCGTGGTGGGAGACAGTGTCAGATGGGCAGTTTGACTGGGGCGGTCGCCTCCTAAAGAGTAACGGAGGCGCCCAAAGGTTCCCTCAGAATGGTTGGAAATCATTCGAAGAGTGTAAAGGCAGAAGGGAGCTTGACTGCGAGACCTACAAGTCGAGCAGGGACGAAAGTCGGGCTTAGTGATCCGGTGGTTCCGCATGGAAGGGCCATCGCTCAACGGATAAAAGCTACCCTGGGGATAACAGGCTTATCTCCCCCAAGAGTCCACATCGACGGGGAGGTTTGGCACCTCGATGTCGGCTCGTCGCATCCTGGGGCTGTAGTCGGTCCCAAGGGTTGGGCTGTTCGCCCATTAAAGCGGCACGCGAGCTGGGTTCAGAACGTCGTGAGACAGTTCGGTCCCTATCCGTCGCGGGCGTTGGAAATTTGAGAGGAGCTGTCCTTAGTACGAGAGGACCGGGATGGACTTACCGCTGGTGTACCAGTTGTTCTGCCAAGGGCATTGCTGGGTAGCTATGTAGGGAAGGGATAAACGCTGAAAGCATCTAAGTGTGAAGCCCACCTCAAGATGAGATTTCCCATTTCTTTAAGAAAGTAAGATCCCTGAGAGATGATCAGGTAGATAGGTCAGGAGTGGAAGTACAGTGATGTATGGAGCGGACTGATACTAATCGATCGAGGACTTAACCAAAATAAAATGAAAAACTCGGAGAGTTTCTTACGGATACTTCAAATCCAGTTTTGAGTGAACAAGATTTACTCAATATAGATAACACCAAGTGTGGTGGCGATGGCGAGAAGGATACACCTGTAACCATGCCGAACACAGAAGTTAAGCTTCTTAGCGCCGATTGTAGTGAGGGGTTGCCCCTTGTGAGAGTAGGACGCCGCCACGCTGGTATTATTATTCCGGCATAGCTCAGTTGGTAGTAGCGCATGACTGTTAATCATGATGTCGTAGGTTCGAGTCCTACTGCCGGAGTTCTCATTTATGAGAAGAGTAATGAGCTTCTTTCACTCTGGAGAGTTGTCCGAGAGGCCGAAGGAGCATGATTGGAAATCATGTAGATGGTGTAAACTGTCTCAAGGGTTCGAATCCCTTACTCTCCGTAATTGATGTTTTACTGGCCCGTTGGTCAAGCGGTTAAGACACCGCCCTTTCACGGCGGTAACACGGGTTCGAATCCCGTACGGGTCATTTAATTGGATACATTGGAGGTTTAGCTCAGCTGGGAGAGCATCTGCCTTACAAGCAGAGGGTCAGCGGTTCGATCCCGTTAACCTCCATAATGATTTGGTTCCGTGGTGTAGGGGTTAACATGCCTGCCTGTCACGCAGGAGATCGCGGGTTCGATTCCCGTCGGGACCGTCATTTCTATTCAATTAAAAAAATAAATAATTTATTCTTTATGGCGCGGTAGCTCAGTTGGTAGAGCAACGGATTGAAGCTCCGTGTGTCGGCAGTTCGATTCTGTCCCGCGCCACCATGGAGGAGTAGCGAAGTGGCTAAACGCGACGGACTGTAAATCCGTTCCTTAGGGTTCAGTGGTTCGAATCCACTCTCCTCCATTTTATAGGGGCATAGTTTAAAGGTAGAACAGCGGTCTCCAAAACCGTTAGTGTGGGTTCAATTCCTGCTGCCCCTGCCATGGCGGATGTGGCGAAGTGGTTAACGCATCGGATTGTGGCTCCGACATTCGTGGGTTCGATTCCCATCATTCGCCTTTTTTTTCATTGGGGTATAGCCAAGCGGTAAGGCAAGGGACTTTGACTCCCTCATGCGTTGGTTCGAATCCAGCTACCCCAGTCCTATAAATATTAATTTATAGCTTAAAATAGTATAATGGCGGTATAGCCAAGTGGTAAGGCAGAGGTCTGCAAAACCTTCATCACCGGTTCAAATCCGGTTACCGCCTTAGTACTAATTACATTGCCGGCGTGGCGGAATTGGCAGACGCGCTGGACTCAAAATCCAGTGCCCGTTGAGGGCGTGCCGGTTCGACCCCGGCCGCCGGTATTAACTAAGATGACTACATCTTAGTTTTTTATTCGGAAATTAAATAACAAATTATTTTATTATGGCGGATGTGGCGAAGTGGTTAACGCATCGGATTGTGGCTCCGACACTCGTGGGTTCGATTCCCATCATTCGCCCTTTATTATTGGGGTATAGCCAAGCGGTAAGGCAAGGGACTTTGACTCCCTCATGCGTTGGTTCGAATCCAGCTACCCCAGTTTTTATCTATTTATTTGCCGGCGTGGCGGAATTGGCAGACGCGCTGGACTCAAAATCCAGTGATCTCACGATCGTGCCGGTTCGACCCCGGCCGCCGGTATTTTGGCACTAATGTAGTCTATACGTTGGTGCTTTTTTCTTTGTTTGACGTTATCGGCATTGAGACATATATACGAACGGATAATATACGCCAGGAAAAATATCTAAGTGATTAAAAATAGCCTGTATAGTTTGTTGTGGAAGTGGCTGAATTTAAATGAGTGATTCTATCCATTAGAAGCGTCCAATCCTCTTGTGTAGGAATATTAGGCAAACGGTGAATCGGACACGGGAAATCTTCGTTTACATGTAGATCATAGTTGCAGATGATCAGGTTGGCTTGATGATCATTGATTTCTTTTTTTGTCACTGGTTGTTCAATCAAAAATTTGACTGAGATTTGTCGCAAGAAGAGTAATTCTGCTTCTTGAATAATATAATCGTCCATCGAGGGACAACTTTGTAGTGCTACGATGACCCTCAGAGGTTGTTGTGAGTTGATCCTTAAAATCGTTGCATGGAACTTGGTCAGGCTAGCAGCTAAATGATCAAGATGTGTGAACTCAAACATCGGATGGACTTTTAATCGCTCTAAATGCTGAAGCCAAAGGTGAAAAAGCTCTGGGTATTTTTTTTTCATTAAATCAATCAAAGCAACAGAGGTCATTTCATATGAAGGGCTCATCTTTGAGAGTAATCTCGTATTGATCAAGAAGGCTTCGATTTTATCTAAAGCACCATTATCCAGCATCTGTTTTGGAAAAACCTGTAATAAAAAACGTTGGACTGCATCGACCACCACTGCACCTTCTTGACAACGAAAGGCGTAGGTTCGTTCTTCATCTAATCCTTGCCAATTTGAATAAGAGACACAATGTAAAAAAACAAGATACAGCCATAGCGATTCTGATTCAGGAATCGTTAGCTTGAAGAGTGAAGAATAGTAGGAGGCAATCAGATGTTCAATCAGCTGATTGCCTCGATTTTTTTTGACTAAAGCAACGGTGCTATTGTTAAAGTGACAAAAATTTTTAGACTGCCCTCTAACTTTAGCAATCGATAACCAAAGCGAAAAACGAAAATGGCTAAAATGTAGAAAAGTTATCCCACTTTTTCGACCATGAGCGATAATTGATTGCGCATGGTGATTGCTATCAGAATCGATGATCTGACTATCACCAAAGCTTGAATAAAAAGAAAAGAGTAAAAAACGAATATCTTCTTCTTTGCCAATAAAAGTGAGCGGACCGGTTGCTTTCGATATGCGATACTCTTTCAGTACTTCATTCATATGACGAATGATATTGAAAATTGAACTACGAGAGATCATCAAGTAGTCCGATAATTGTTCTGTACTATACGTTTTGTTATGAAGCAATAGATCCATCATACGATAAATGGTTGTATCTTTAGCTAGTATAGTAATGACTGAATCGACAGAGATTTCTTGAGGGTCTATTTGTAAGAATCCTTGTTCATTGTAAGTAATCTGAAAATCAATCGTAGGTAAGGAATGATTGATAATATCGATATCTTTTCGTAAAGTTGGTTTTGAAATTCCTAACCCTTTGTGATAGATCACTAAGGGTTAAATTCTTACTTTGGTGCGTACGTATAAACTGTAGTAAGTTATACTGTCGTTTGAATTGATTATCTAATTGTAATGTCATAGGTAAATTATTCATGAGAGAAACCTTTCTTTAAGACAAATGTAGAATTTGATAATAAGTACACTTTAGAAGATGAAAATATAGTTATTACTAATAGTGTATTAGTTATTTAAAATTTGATCAATTTTTTTATCATTATTTTCACATTTTTATTTAACTATTTCCGATGAGCGATGATTTACCCGACTTTTTTTGGCATTATCTTTGATAAAACTTATTTTTAAGCGGTGAATTTCATTTGTGAATTAGATGAAATATTATTTTAAATAGATAAAACGTTATGCTGAATCTCATTTTTCTTAAATTTAATAATGAATATAATTGATTTTGTGTAATTTTAGTTAGGGATACAAGGTTATTTATTTACTTAATCTAATCTTATTTTAAATAAAAACTTATTTTATGGATATAAATATGTAGTGAGATATTCAGTTGGTAACAATGATTTTTAGCAGTAGTAACAAGTTTGAATCTGAATTTATTAGAAATGGAAATAGTATTTCTAACTAAATAACGAAAATTAAATTACTAAATATTTAGTAAAATAAATCGTTTTCTTTTCTTGCCAGTCACGTTATAATAGATAAAAATGATCACTAGGGGGTAGTGAAATGACGAAGTTAACATTAGCGATTTATGATAAAGAAAGAGTTCCAAGAAAAAGTTTTCAAGGAGAAGAAGAAATAGAAAAAGATTTGGTTGTGACAGCAGAAAATTTTGTGCATTTGTCTATGAGAAAATTTGAGTACCAAGAAGGAGATCAAATTGCTGTCGAAATGGATGAGTCTGGGAGGTACCTATGGGTCAAACTAGATGAAACTTTAGAAAGTTCACTGATCTATCTACCGGGAAATAAATGGACCTATGAAGTATCATTTCATTCCAATCGTATCAAAGCCAGACCGGAGACTCGTTTTTCTGGGGGACGACATTATCTAAGTGTTCGTTGTGCTTCTGAAGAGGAAGTGAAGATGTATCGTAATTTAGCGTTGAATCCGCATGATCAAAAAGAAGAAACTGGTGCGTATCCACATGCGAGTGCAAATGTGGAAACGAGAAATGATGCCACTTTCTTTGCATGTAATGCGATTGATGGCGTATACGCGAATCATTCTCATGGTTCATACCCATTTCAATCTTGGGGCATCAATCAGCAAGCTGATGCAGCTTTGACGATTGGTTTTGGTCGAGAGGTCCAATTGGATAAAGTTGGTTTTACATGGCGAGCAGACTTTCCGCATGATAGTTACTGGACGAATGTGACGATTCAGTTTGACGATGGAACTAGTGAAACGTTTGCGACCGAAAAAACAGCTCAACCACAATATTTTTCATTTAGTGCAAGAAAGACCAAAACTATTCGCTTTTGTGATCTTATTCAAGCGAATGACCCATCGCCGTTTCCTGCATTGACGCAAATTGAATTGTGGGGCATGAATGATCAGCCGATGAAAGGATAAGCAATGAAAAAATACTTTTTGAAGCAACTGTCAGAAGCCAAAAAAGAGTATCTTACGAATAAAGTAGTTCCTGAGTTGCCAGTCTCGGGGTATAGAGAGTTTTTGATGACTGGAGAGCGATTGGTTTTTGAGAAGGCGTACTTTGCAAGACGTAAACATGCTACTGTCTTGGCGTTGTCCTTATTGCAAAAAAAAGAAGCCGAAGTAGTTGAAGGGTTAGAACAAGTTTTGTGGGGGATCTGCAATGAGTATAGTTGGAGTTTACCAGCTCATTTACCAATTGAAGCGAATCACTTTCGTGTGGATTCCCCGACATGGATCGATTTATTTGTAGCTGAGACAGGACAAATGTTAGCAGAGATAGTCAATTTGTTTGAGAAAGAATTATCTGAACTATTGACGTTTCGAATCCGGTCGGAAATCGATCGACGACTCTTCGTTCCTTTTGTAACAAACACATGGCCGTTTGAATCATTTGAGAACAATTGGAGTGCGGTTGTAGGTGGTTCGATTGGTATGGCTGCCTTGGATATACAAGAAAAAGGCGGTAAATCACAAGCGGAGATATTGAGGAAAGTAGATCGTTGTATGGCCTCTTATTTACGAAGTTTTGGGATGGATGGCGCATGTGAGGAAGGCGTCAGCTATTGGGCATATGGATTTGGTTATTATATTTATTTTGCAGAAAAATACCAACAAGTTTATGATGATGACCGCTATCTGTTGGGTGATAAAGTGAAAAAGATCGCGGCTTTCCCTAATGATGTGATGCTCTCTGAAACAGAGGCTATACCGTTTTCCGACTACCACCCAGCGGACTTACCAAGTGGATTATTGAGTTTCTGTCAGGAAAGGTTCCATGTCGCAATTCCTGAAGTTGTGAGAATCAATGACTTAGATTTTGATCATTGTTATCGTTTTGCCCCTTTATTACGTAATTTACTCTGGTCAAAAAGACATATTGTGAATGATCAAAAAGAAGTCCTTCATTATTTTGAGGATGTAGCATGGGGCGTTCTTCAATCTTCGAAAGAAAATTTGGTGTTTGCAGCAAAGGGAGGACGAAATGATGAAAGCCATAATCATATAGATATTGGTCATTTCGTATTTGGTACGAGAGAAGACTTATTTCTTACCGATCTTGGAGCGGGAGAATATACAAAAGATTACTTTGATGAAAAAACACGTTATCTTTTCTTAGTGAACAGCGCACTTGGGCATAGTATTCCTATCGTTGCGAACAGTTACCAATTACCTGGAGCTGTTGCGGCAGAACATACGAGTTTTCAATCAACGAGAACTGGTGGAGTCTTCAAGACAGAATTGGCTTCCACGTATCCTTCGCAGATAGGACTACGCCAGATGGATCGGACAATAGAAGTGGATCGTTCGAAACGACAACTTGTTTTGAGTGATGCATTTACATTCGAAAAAGAAAATCAGTTAGTTATTGAAAATTTTATAACGACGAATCCAGTGGAAGTTATAGGGAAAACGGTATGTATCACAGGAGAAAAAGAAAAGTGTGAGATGTATTTTTCAAAACCTGTGCAGTTGATCAAAGAAAGTTATTACGATCACTATGGCCAAAAAAATGAAGCTACGCTGATCCAAGCGACTTATCAGTTGCTGAAAGAAGAAACAATCCAGATCGAGATTGCGATCAAAAGTAAATGAGGGCACGTGATTATCAGCGGTAAGCGTGGGACTTGTTTAATGGAATGAGGTAGTGACACACACATCCTCGCAACTGAATAAATGGTGTTTCAGAAGCAATTCCTTCGTAAATAAGCTAGAAAACCCCAAAGTTTTAAAAATTCGGGTTTTCTAGCTTATTTATCGGAAGTTCATCTATCAATCATGAGTTCTTTTTATTTGGTGGGGTAGTTGAGCCACGGACGATTAATTCTGTATCTAATAGGATTCGTTTCGCAATACCAGGGGAGTGGATACGTTCGTGTAAAAGATTGATGCCTGTTTCGCCCATTTCCTCTGTAAAAGCTCTGACCGTTGAAAGGGGTGGCGTGATGTAGCGAGAAATTGATAAATCATTGATACCCATCACGCTGATCTGTTTAGGTACTTGGATCTGATGAGCATTCAATGTATGGATGATACCGATAGCAAAAGCATCATTTGCGGCTAAAATGGCAGTCGGTAGATCGTCTTGCCATTGTACTAAGGCTTTTTCTGTCAGTGATTCACTCGTTTTGACGTCAAGAGAACTATTTTCTTTTACGAAAAAATATTTTTCGTCGAATAGCTGATGATGTTTCATCATATCGATATACGTATTAGTCGTTGGTGTTTTGTAGGTTCGATACCCGTAGAGATTGGCACTTTCTTCTGCACCGATATAGGCAATCTTTTTATGTCCTAAATCTAAGAGATGAGTAAGTGCGACTTCAGTGGCTTGACCAAAATCAGTATTGACACAGTCATAATCGTGAAAAGGAAAATTTGATCCGACGACGCATAGATTTGGCGCAGTAGTATTTAATTCATCAATTTTTTCTTGCGTGAATTTACCGATTGCTAAGATGCCATCGACTGCTTGGATTTGATGTTGTTCGTTTTGGGAAAAGTTAATGACGTGATAGCCAAGTTCTACTGCACGTTTTTCGGCAGCTAAACGAATGGACATGTAATAAATATCTTCTAGTTCTTCGTCACTCGTGCGCCAAGTAATCAAACCAAGGACACCTTTTTTTTTCAACAGTCCATTTGCTGAGTGGGAATTGCCATTTTTTTTTGCCTTCTTTTTATATTTAGTGTAGTTCAGCTTTTCTGCAATTTCGAAAACTTTACGTTTGGTTTCTTCTGTTGCTGAGAGTGTATCATCATAATTTAAAACGCGTGAAACAGTAGAAATCGATACGCCTGCTTCCTTTGCGATGTCGGTGATCGTCGCCATAAGCTACCTCCGGATAATAGACTTTATTAATTATAGTATAGGTAATTTCAGTAAAAAGGCAAGTAAAAATGTTTATTTTTTTACCAAAAAAATGTTGACTTTTTACTAATTTTAGGTAAAATTTAGTAAAAGAAAACAATTTCATTAGGAGGGGAGCCAAATCAAACGATTTCTCTTCGGATTACAATTCATTTTTATCGTTAGTTTTTGTACAGGATGTCAAACAAATAGCCGACAACAAGAGAAGGCTTTTGAAAATCAAATCAAAGAAGAAATCCAGCAAAAGGCGCATGTTTTTACTGAAAAAGAATATCAGTCAGCAAAGGTTCCATTGCATCAGTGGGTAAAAATCGAAGGAAAAATTATACGATCAGATGGTAAAGAACAAATAGAAAAAGGCGATCGCTTTATTCTGAGAAGTGGTTCCAGTGATTACCAAGTATTCAATGAACAAGCAGCATCAATCAATGTGGGCGATGAAGTGATCGTTTACGGAGAATATTATGGGTTTATCAAAGGATTTTTAATTGAAAGGGAGAATATACATGCAACAATTTCGTACAAAAAAACAATGGCAAGAAAATTTTCGCCAGTTAATGGCACCGTTACGTCCTTATTACAAAAATCAACCGGGTAAATTAAAACTAGGAACACATGGCACCGTCTATTCAGAGGCAACAAGAGAAGTTGAAGCATTTTTACGACCACTCTGGGGATTTGGTCCTTATCTGGTCGACGAAGATGATGCTGAATTAGCATCTGATTATCTGAAAGGAATCATTGCAGGGACTGATCCACAGAGTGATGAGTATTGGGGGACAGTAACAGACTATGACCAGTTGATTGTCGAGATGGCTTCAATAAGTACGACGTTGCTTTTGAATCCTGAAAAAATCTGGGGACGTTTAACTTCGATGGAACAGACGAACTTGGCAGAATGGTTATTCACAGTCAATTCGCATAAAATACCTAAAAATAATTGGTATTTTTTCCGTATCTTGGTGAATATCGCATTGAAAAAATGTGGCAAATCCTATTCACAGCAACAAATCGATCAAGATTTTGAAGTGATCGAGCATTTTTACAATGACAATGGTTGGTATTTTGACGGGGCAGATACGCAATATGATTACTACGTCTCATTTGCGATCCATTATTACAGCTTAGTATATGCCCGTTTTATGGCAGAGGAAGATCCAGTCCGCACAAAACGGATCAAAGAGCGGGCCGTTCTTTTTGCTCAAACATTTAAATATTGGTTTGATGCTAATGGCGAAGCATTACCTTTTGGTCGTAGCTTGACATACCGCTTTGCCCAAGCGAGCTTTTTCAGTGCCTTGGTGTTCGCGGATGTGGAAGCACTCCCTTGGGGTGAGATCAAAGGGTTGCTTAGTCGTCATTTAGAAAACTGGATGGATAAAGAGATTTTCTCGACAGATGGGCTTCTAACTGTTGGATATCATTATCAAAATCTAGTGTTTGGAGAAGGGTATAACGGACCGGGTTCTCCTTATTGGGCAATGAAGAGTTTTCTCTTATTGGCTGTACCTGATGATCATCCGTATTGGCAAGCAGAAATATGTCCACTACAAATTGAAGAAAAGACGCTAGCATTGCCGGAAAGTAAAAATTTTTACCAATACAATCAGTCATTGACGCATCTTCAAGCTTTCCCAGCTGGGCAGTTTGTCAATCAGCAAAGCTTCCCACATGCCAAATATAGTAAATTCGTCTATTCGACACGCTTCGGTTTCAGTGTCCCAAAATCTGATTATAGGTATTACGAAGGTGCTTACGACAGTACGTTAGCTTTGGCAAAAGATGGTCATTATTTCCGTCCGAAAGGGTTAGACCTAGATTTTTCTGTTCTACCTGATCGTATCATCCATGAGTGGTCTCCGTGGGAAGACGTCAAAATTCATTCCACGATCGTTCCACTGGAAAACTGTCATGTCAGAGTTCATGAAATTGAAACAACAGATTCTATACATGCCTATGACGGAGGTTTTAGTGTCCCTCTCGAACAGACTTTGCCAAAAGCAGACACGTTAAGTATCGAAGCAAAAACAAGTATCGGAATCTCAAAGATCGAGGGCATCATCGGGTATGAAAAAGCGGATGTTGTGCGAACGGAACCAAATACGAATCTCTTTTACCCACGTACGATGATACCTTTTGTCTCAGCTGAGATCTCCTCAGGCAAACACTTGCTTGTATCCCTTGTTTCAGGGACTTTACCTGGTGAAACAGTGATCCAGCCAGTTATTGAGCAAAAAGGACAAAAATTACTGATCCAACAAAAGAATCAAACGATCGAACTAACGATTAGATAATGGAGGTAGGAATGACACAATTTGATTGGTTGACACATGAAATTGATTTTGTAACTAATAAAGTCAAAAAAAATCTGACACTTTTTCAAGATACCGTACCACCTGCTACGAGCGTAGACCTTGTCTACGTTCCAGAGGAAAACACGGATTGGACAGCTAGTTTTTGGATAGGGATGCTCTTCCTAGTAAAAGAACTGACGAATGACCAAGCGGTTGATGCAACGATCGAAAAACAATTGGCATCTTTTCGTCAACGCCTTGAAAATGACATTGCGCTTGAAACGCACGATATCGGTTTTTTGTACACACTCTCAGCAGTAGCTGATTATCAAGTGAACCGACGGGAATCTTCAAAAGAATTAGCAATTCAAGCAGCGGATCGGCTGATGAAGCGTTATGACGTTAATACACAGATCATTCAAGCTTGGGGAGATTTAAAGGATGAGCACCAACGTGGGCGTATGATCATCGATTGTCTGATGAACTTACCGCTTCTGTATTTTGCATCTAATATGACGGGAGAGAGCAGTTATAAAGAAGCTGCCTATGCCCATGCCAAACAAACACAACGTTACATCGTTCGTGATAATTTTACGACATATCATACGTATTATTTTGATCCGAAAACTGGCAAAGCAATCGGTGGTAAGACACAACAAGGGTTTTCAGATGATTCTTGTTGGGCGCGTGGGCAAGCATGGGGAATCTATGGCTTTACACTGAGTTATAATCATACAGGTGATTACACGTTTTTAGAAACAGCCAAAAAACTGGCTAACTATTTCATCGACTGCTTACCAGAAGACACTATCTGTTATTGGGATTTAGTATTTCATGATGGCAGTGGTGAAGAAAGAGACACTTCCGCTGCGGCAATCGCGGTGTGTGGTTTATTGGAACTGGCGAAGCAACTGCCATTAAGCGATCCGAAAAAAGAATATTATCAGACTGTTGCTATCACAATTATGAAAACGTTATCAACTAATTATACAAGTGTGGATTCGCCACAATCGAACGGCTTGTTACTTGAAGGAGTCTATGACAAAAAATCAAATAAAGGAGTGAAGGAGTGCATGATCTGGGGGGATTACTACTATGTAGAAGCCATGATAAGACTGAAAAAAGTTTGGTACAGTTACTGGTAAAAAACTAAGATGAAAGAAATGGAGGGAATTGGAATATGAAGTTTTGGAAAAAAAGTTTAGTTACTGGATTACTTGTTAGTGGAGGGCTATGGTTGGGGGCCTGCGGAAATGAAAACCAAGCACAAGATCAAACGGACGGAACGGTGTTGACAGTCAGTACATGGAATTATGATACTACGCCAGAATTTGACAAACTTTTTCGGGCATTTGAAAAGGAAAATCCTGGGGTAACAGTGAAACCAGTAGATATTGCTTCAGATGATTATGATACGAAATTGACCACGATGTTAGCTAGCGGAGATTCGACAGACGTGTTGACGATGAAAAATCTCTTGTCTTATTCAAACTATGCATTAAGAGATCAATTAGTCGATCTATCTTCACACATCAAAGATTTAGACACAGACCCTGCAATGGAAAGCTACGAGATGTATGATATTGATGGAAAAACCTATGCGCAACCGTATCGTACAGACTTTTGGGTGCTTTATTATAATAAAAATTTATTTGATGAGGCAGGATTGCCTTATCCAGATAATTTGACTTGGGAAGAATACGAAGAATTAGCGAAAGAACTTTCAAAACCAGAAGAGCAAGTATACGGTGCATACCAACATACGTGGCGTTCGACTGTTCAAGCGATTGCTGCTGCGCAAAATAATAAAAATCTGGTGGAGCCAGATTATGGATTTTTAGGTGAGTACTATGACCGTGTATTGCGGATGCAAGAAGACCAAGCACAGATGGATTTTGGTACGGCCAAGTCGACGAATGTGACCTATCAATCTCAATTTGAAAACTCCAAGGCAGGCATGATGTATATGGGCTCTTGGTACATGGGCGCTTTGTTGACTAATATCGATGCTGGAACAACAGATGTGGAGTGGGGGATTTCTCAAATGCCACAAAATGAAAAAGGAAAGGAAATCCAAACATTTGGGTCACCAACAGCCTTTGCAATCAATAAGAACTCGAAAGAACAAGAACTAGCGCAAAAATTCCTTGATTTTTGTTCGGGTGAAGCGGGAGCTAAAGTATTAGCAGAAGTAGGTGTAGTACCTTCTTATCGAACAGATGCGATCAATGAGTTGTACTTTAGCCACAACGGAATGCCAAATGACGAAGTCTCACAAACAGCTTTCAAGCCGGAGAAAATCGCTATTGAGTTTCCAGTGGATGAAAACGGACCAGCTATCGATAAGATTTTACAAGAAGAACATGAACTGATTTTAGTAGGAGACGAAACACCAAAAGAAGCAATTGGTAATATGGAAAAACGAGTAAAACAAGAAAGTGAATAAAAAGGTGTGTGGCAATTTTGTCTTGAAGGTGTAAGATTTCTTTCATTTTCATATCAAATAAATAAGGGGGATAAATGATTTTCCTCCGCTATCTTGTCAACTATATGCTGAAGGAGCTTTCTCTGCGCCTTCAGTGTATAGCTAACAGGAATACCTGTTATTGCCTTTAATGAAAGGGGGAGCGTTAAAAGAACCAATTGGTTCTTTTAACATCAAGCTATGGAAGTAACGAAGTCAGCTTCACGTAAACTAAAAAGTAAAAATACATTGATTGCTTGGTCATTTATTGCGCCAAATTTTATTGGATTTTTGATTTTTACTTTAGTACCTGTTGTTTTTTCATTGATTTTAGCCTTTATGAAATGGGATTCCTTTAGTACACCCGAATTTGTTGGTCTGCAAAATTTCACTCGCATGTTATCGGATGATACATTTTGGCTCTCTCTTAAAAACACCTTTTTGTATACGATCGGTGTGGTTCCGTTGACATTGGTATGTTCATTGGGCTTGGCCATTTTATTGAATCAGAAAATCAAAGGAGTCAAATTTTTTCGGACAGCTTTTTTCTTTCCGTATGTCACATCATTAGTGGCAATCGCAGTGGTGTGGAGTATGTTGTTCCATCCTACTATGGGACCGATTAACCAGTTTTTACGTGTGGTTATCGAAAATCCCCCTGGTTGGTTGTCTAGTTCAGATTGGGCATTGACAGCGATCATTATCGTTAGTGTCTGGCGAGGAATGGGGTACTACATGATTTTATACTTAGCTGGCTTACAAGGGATCTCGAAAGAATTGTACGAAGCAGCTGCAATGGATGGTGCGAATAAATGGAAACAATTCATCCACATCACCGTGCCTGCATTGCGCCCAACAACCTTTTTTGTGACGATCATGTTGGTTATCAACTGCTTCAAGATTTTTGACCTTGTTCAAGTGATGACTGATGGAGGACCGGGGCGTGCGACCAATGTGTTAGTTTATCAAGTTTATAGTGAAGCGTTCGTAAAATTCAATTTCGGCTATGCTTCAGCGATTGCTATGGTCTTGTTTGTCATCGTCCTTGTGATTACAGTCATCCAGTTTAAATGGAATCAGATTCGAGAGAAAGTGTAAAGGAGGAAAACGGATGAATAATCGATCAGAAAAAAAATCATTTCATAAAATTTTAGTATTTACGTTACTTCTAATTTTTTCACTGCTCACTTTGATCCCTTTTATCTGGATGATCTCTGCGTCATTCAAAGCAAACAATGATGTCTTTTCGGTTCCGATCCAATGGATACCTAAAACCTGGCATCCAGAAAACTATTCGGTCATTTGGACACGCATTCCATTATTGACCTTTTTCAAAAATACAGCTATTTTAAGTATCGTGATTACGCTGATCCAGTTATTTACATCAAGCTTTGCTGCTTATGGATTTTCCAAAATGCACTTTAAAGGAAGAAACCTCCTTTTTCTTGCATATATTGGTACGATCGCTGTTCCATGGCAATCCTATATGATCCCACAATTTATCATGATGCGGCAATTAGGATTATCTGATACGTTACTTTCTTTGATTTTGTTACAAGCATTTAGTGCGTTTGGCGTATTTTTATTGAAACAATACTATAGTAGTATTCCGGATTCACTTTGCGAAAGTGCAAGAATCGATGGATTATCCGAATGGGGCATCTATCGCAGGATCATCTTACCATTGACTAAACCAGCTTTGGCTAGTTTGACGATCATCACTTTTGTCAATACATGGAATGACTACATGGGACCTTTTATTTATCTGTCATCTACAGAAAATAAAACGATCCAATTAGGATTAAAAATGTTCGTCGGATTGTATGATACGGAATATGCCTTGATCATGGCAGCGTCTGTGTTGTCTGTTTTACCAGTTGCGATCGTCTTTTTAGCCATGCAAAAATATTTTGTTGAAGGTATTGCTTCTTCTGGGGTCAAAGGATAGAAAGGAAAGGCTATGTTTAAAAAGCAAACATTTGAAACGAATGTTTACATGAAGCTGTTTCGTTTAGCATATAGTTTTCTGGCGGGTAATTTATGCTTATTACTTGTGAATCTCCCATTTTTTTTAGTCGTAGTAACTACTGCAATCGATATCAGGAATAGCCTCTTTTTCTTAGGAAGTCTGTTTTTTTTCTTACCTGCCACCATGACAACTTTTGCCTGGTTTGTCGAGGGAATCCAAGAAAATGAAGTACCAGTCAAAACTTTTTTTCAATTGTATCGCTCGTTATGGAAAAAAAGTATGTACTTAGGTGGTCCAGGATATCTTGTAATCGTGATTTCTTTTGTCGATATCCTGTTTTTCATGGACCAACCAATCGGAAAATGGCTCATTCCTTTCTTTTTTATATTCATTATCTTGGCCATTAATCTGATGATCAATAATTTTTATCTCCAAGTGAAAAATCCAGAAATCTCCATACGAAAAATCTACCATGTCTCTTTCTATTATGTAGTGAGAAAATGGTACATTAGTTTATTGAATACTGTGTTGGTGTTTCTTTTGTTGGTCGTGATGGTCGTTAAGCCCCAATTTGGTTTCTTGGTCACACCCTGCTTATTTTTAGGTTTGATTTATTTGAACTGCAAGCAGACGTATCGCTATCTAAATCAAAATAAGTAGCTGTTAACACATAAAAAATGAAAACGAATAGGCCCCCAAAGGTTAGACCAAAAAATCTAACTTTTGGGGGCTAATCATTTCAAATAGTATTCATTTATCGGTGGCTGGAAGATTTCGAAAAAAGGTCAATAGATCCTAAAATCGAAAGCTTTTTCCGACCAATAGCCATAGGACAAGTGGTATCAGCATAAGCCCACTTGCTATCATGATCCAATCGATTGAAAGCATATCTGCTAATGGACCTAGGATCAACATCGTAGCTGGAGAAGCACTACTGATCGCCATCGTTACTAAGCTCATAACACGCCCCATATGTGCGTTATCCGTTTTTGCTTGAAAGAATGAAACCATAGCAGTTCGTGAGATGGGCACAATAAAACCAATTGCTACCATCATGACGAAATACAACCAAAAACTTGATGTGATACCTAATATAAAAAAAGGAAGGATCAATAATGAATAGCCTAAAGCAATCGTTTTGATTTTATTTTTGAAACCTCCCCAAGTACTCATCACAGATCCTCCAACTAACATCCCAGCAGCAAAACCAATCTCAATGGCTGATAGCTGCCATAGTCCGTCATGAAAATTACGAGTGATTTGTAAAGGCGCTAAATTTGCAGTAGGTGTAGAAAATATACTGCCCATAAAACCAACAAGGATCAGTGCGAGCAGGATTTTATGAGTACGGAGGTATTTGATACCTGAGTTTATTTCGGATAACATGTTTATTTTATTTGTTTCTTGAGATTTCATTGGAGAAACTGTTACTCGAAAAAACAGCATAGTCACACCGATAACCGCTGTCACAAAGTCGATCATCAATATCATCTCTAAAGGTAAAACTGTCAGTAATGTTGCTGCTAATGCAGGACTTGCAAGCATCATCACAGCTTGGATCGTTTGATCAATGCCGTTGATCCGTACTAAGTGCTTTTCTTTGGCAATTTGTGGAATGAGCGAAGAGACAGCAGGCGTTTGAAATCCTTGACCTACAGAGCGAATGAATATCAGTCCCAATAATAAGAAAAGATTATGCTCCATTTCTTTGTTTATCATCAATAAAATCGCCATGAACAAAGAAGCAAGTGCAACGCAGCTATCAGATAAAATAGCGATTTTTTTTCGGTCGTAATGATCAGCAAGTGCTCCTGCAAAAGGCATGACCAGCACCATTGGTAAGATGCCAATAGCGTTCATCAAACCAACCATCGTTCCTGATTGGGTTGATAATGTGACATGCCAAATAATAGCATACTGTACCAACATCGTTCCGATCATTGAGATGGCTTGCGATGTTAGTAAGTATGCTATGTTCGTTTTCCAATTCTTTTCATCATAAATAATTTTTGACATTTGTATTCTCTCCCTTTTGATATAAATCATGTGTTTAACAATTTATATGCCCAAAAGGGTTTTTCGGAGAATGTGTCCTAATTGCTGTCACGAATTTATCATATCTAAAAAAATTTGTAAAGAACAAATAGGAGGGAAGTATTTATGCATACGATTATGATACTAAAAAGATCTTTTATTAGGAATGTAATAAATAACAATGTAAAAATGATAGGATGAGTTGCGTAATAAATTGATCTAAGAGATAGTAGTGAAATTTAATCCTTAAATATAAAGATGAATCAACCGCATTGATTTTGGATTTCCCAAAAATGAGCAACTATTAAATAACGATTTATTTTGATGGAGAAGTAGCTGATAAATTGTTTAGAGGATGTTTCTCAGTTTTTCGTTTTTTGATTGTCTTTGACGTATCTATTAAATAGAGAAGCGAAACTTTATTTTTGAAAGGAAAAGAGGGATAGATGAGAAACCGAACAAACAAACAACTTGTAATAGGTATGGCAGTGCTGATCAGTTTGGTAATGATTGGAATCGGCGGGAAAGTATACATGGATAACAGGGAAGAAAGAAAAGCGCAAGAATTGTTAGCAGTAGAGAAACAATCGGTACGAGTATTAAAAAATACATTTGCGGATATTGCAGAGATAAAATTTGAAGGTTCTGCTAAAAATGACATGACTGGTTCGTATAGATTATTTGTAACAATGAAAAATCTAAAAGGACAATCAGTTTATTTTTCGTATGGATTTTGGAAAGAATCTAATAAGTTAGGGGAACTTGGTGTCGAGGATAGAGCAATACAAATAAAAGGTATTACTAAAAATAAAATAAGGGTGATTTATACTAGTGAGGAGGAAGAAGAGATTTGACAATTACAGACCAAGATTATCAAACTTATAGTGATGTCGTTTATTGGACAGATCCTAACAATAAAAAGAAATATGATTCTAGCTTAAAAGAAGGAGCTATACGCGACTTTAATGGTACCGAATTCAAAATACTAAAACTCAAAGAAAACTCTAAAACAGATGGCATGCAAGCTGTGGCAGTTGCTCCGTTGGACGAAAAAGGGAACGTTGATACTTCCCAATTAGTGATTTCTTATGCAGGAACAAATACATCAGATATTAAGGATATAGAAAATGAAAAAACGAACGAATAAACAACTGTTAATAAGTATCACAGTAATGCTTAGTTTGGTAATAATTGTAATTGGAGGGAAAGTATATATGGATAAGAGAGAAGAACGAAAAGCGCAAGAATTGTTAGCAGTCGAGAAGCAATCGGTCCAAGTATTAAAAAATACATTTGCGGATATTGCAGAGGTTAAATTTGAACGTTCTGCTAAAAATGATATGACGGGTTCTTATGGATTGTTTGTAACAATGAAAAACACCAAAGGACAATCAGTTTATTTTTCATATGGTTTTTGGAAAGAAAATGATGATATAGGGGATTATGGATTAGAAAATGAAGAGGTTCAAAAAGTAGGGATAACTAATGAAAAAATCAAAATAATTTATACAAATGGAGAGGAGGAAATACTTTGAGCAATACAGATGAACAATATAAAATTTTAATGATAGAGTTTATTGGATAGATCCGAATGATAAAAAGAAATATGATTCCACATATAAAGAAGGTTCTATAAAAGTTGTTGAAGGTTATAAATTCAAAATACTAAAACTCAAAGAAAACTCTAAAACAGATGGCATGCAAGCTATGGCAGTCGCTTCGTTGGATGAAAAAGGGAACGTTGATACTTCCCAATTAGTGATTTCTTATGCAGGAACAAATACATCAGATATTAAGGATATAGAAAATGAAAAAACGAATGAATAAACAACTGTTAATAGGTATCACAGTAATAATCAGTTTGGTAATAATCGTAATTGGAGGGAAAGTATATATGGATAAGAGAGAAGAAAGAAAAGCACAAGAATTATTGATCGCAGAAAAAGAATCGGTCCAAGCTTTGAAAAATACATTTGCGGATATTGTAGAAGTGAAAATTGAGGATACAGCTTATAACAATATGACAGGTTCATATAGAATGCTTGTGACTATGAAGAATATCAAAGACCAATCTGTTTATTTTTCGTATGGATTTGGAAAGCATAGCCGAAAAATGGGGGATTACGGAATAGAAAATAGCAGTGTACAGATTGAAGGAATTACAAAAAATAAAGTCAAAATAATTCATTCAAATGGTAAGGTGGACTATGTATGAAAATTACAGATAAAAATTATAACAAATTAAATGAAGTAGTGTATAGAATAGACCCTAACCATCTTTACTATGATCCTACTTTAAAAGAAGGAGAAATACGGAAATTTAGCGGGACTACATTCAAAATACTAAAACTTAAAGAAAACTCTAAAACAGATGGCATGCAAGCTATGGCAGTTGCTCCGCTGGATGAAAAAGGGAATGTTGATACTTCCCAAGTAGTGATTTCTTATGCAGGAACAAATACATCAGATTTTAAGGATATAGAAACAGATATACGAACGATTGGTGGTTTTTTTGATAAAACAGTTAGTCCGGGTTTTTCTATGACACCTAGTCAAGCACGTGTTTCAGGGCAATTGACGTCAGCTACTGAGTTTGCGAAAGAGGTAAAGAATGAGTATAAAGATGCCGAAATTTCTACAACTGGACATTCATTAGGACAGTATCTAGCCTTGTATGTCGCAGCTGAAAACCAATGGAAAAATGTTGGGTTCAATGGACCAGATCCTTACGAACTATTATCTCCAGAATCCAAAAAATGGATAAAGGAAAATCCGGGGATGTTGACGAATTATCGTAATCGTGGGGATGAATTGCTTGGCAATCTCATGGGAGATGGAACAGGCGCAGAAATAAAAATAAGCATGGAAATGGGGTTAATGAATCCGTTTGATTATCATGGTTTAGATATTTGGAGGTTTGATAAATACGGAAATCTGATCATTCCAGAGAACGACTATAATACGAAAGCAAGTATACAACAGGAAAAACATAAAGCAATGAGTGATTTCTCAAGTCATTTGGGAACGTTGAAAAAATGGCGTGAGAAGTTTACTGCGAGTGGAGGACATTTATCAGCGAATGAGCGAATTTATTTGAATCATAGTCAAACAAAGGTAGTTGTAGAAACAATGGGACGAAAGACTAAAAGTGCAATGGAAAAAGTCATTCGAATCAATCAGAGTAGTATTGAACGAATCGAAATGAATTGGGCAGAAGAGCTACGAAGAGCGGAACATGCTGCACCTTCTTTGACTGCTTGGGAAGTAAAAGAAACATTGGCATCTGTTGGCGTGACATGGGAAACACACGTAATGACGCCAAAGGAAAAGTGTCAACAAAGAATCCAAAAAGCCAGACGAAAAGGCCAGACGAAAAGGCGAACGCTATGACGAATTGGCGAAAGAAATCAAAAATAAAATCGATGATTTAGTCGCACGAGATCAAGAATTAGCCAATCAACTAAAGGGATGAGGGAAGAAAATGACGATTGAAGAGTTGCAAGCAGACTATCAGAGAAAACGAATCAAACTAGAAGAAGAGGAAGACTTGTTGCGATATTTCAACCGAAAAGGAGAAGAAGTAGTTGAACAATCTGAACAACTGTTAAGGCGAAGTCTAAATGGTTTAGCCCGTGATAACGAACCACTGATGAGAGCAAGGAAACAATATCAAATTGCAGAAGAACAATATAAGACAGCATTAAATTCAGAACGACGTCAGTTACATCAACGATTTGATGATTTAGAACGAGAGTATCAAGCGGCTTATCGAAAGTTAAATCAGTGATAAAAGAGCAATAATTACATAAAAACATACCCACATGTCATTTTAAATGGATCAATAATGCGTAGCTTGTGGTTGAGGAGAAATTATACTAAAAGTTCATTCTGCTTTACTCAATGAAAGTGGAGTTTTGAAATTCGAATTTTCTATATTTGGCAATTGTCTCATATAGATTAGTCTATAAAAATGTATCAATCAAAAGAGGAATTTAAGAATGATTGAGGAGCGCTTTCGTTGGTTATAGCGTAAAGTCTCTCAAAAATAAGAGGTAGATAAGGAGGAAACTAGTTTGTCAAAATATATAATCTCTATAAATTAGATGTTAGATAACTTTATCTTGAGGAACTAATTATAGATTTTTGGCAACGAGAAGTCATGGATGAATTAGAAGATTTGTTAAATGAATTAAGAAAAACTTTAGAGCGATGGAATGTCCAAACTGTGGGAATTGCCATGCAGGGAAATTTAGCGGCAGAAAAGAAAACGACGGATAAAACCCATAAGGATGCGGTAAAGGAAGCGGAAAATTCATTTTCTAGTAGTCGTGATCAGTTAGAAAATTCTTTAAAAGGAGGATTTGCCAAAAAGGTAATAGAAGTATTCGATGAACAAGAAAAAGAATTGAAAGTGTTTGAATAAATCAGTGTTATCATGAGAATAATAAGTGTTAGTTTGGCGGGCTGTTCACTCTGTGTTTCTTTTTATAATTGATTTATCCGAACTGCAAGCTACCTCGTCCAACAAGTGGAGTTAAAATGTAAAAAAGAACTTGAGAAAACGATTTGTTTTCCCAAGTTCTTTTTCGATGTTGGATGATGGATTTCGTTTCAAAAAACACGCTATGCATTAGTCTAAAGTATCAAGCCATTGCTTGGCATGGGTCAACTCATCCATTGTCAATTGATGTCCTTGATCTGTGATTTGTGTTGTTACTTTGGCGCCTCGTGAATCAAATTCGCGAACTAAATAACTAAATGAAGTATTAGAAACGATTGGATCTCCTTCGCCAAAGGATAACCAGACAGAAGTGTCAGGGAGTTCTGATTTTTCCTGATAGTCATCTAAGGACATCGGGTGAAAGAAGAGCCCTTTTTTTAGTTCTGTCTGTTGAGCCAACATGATATGAGCGGCAATATTTGCTCCGTTTGAAAAACCAACAACGATCCAATCAGTTAATGGGATATCCTGTAAGTGACTGATTTCCTTGATTTTATTATATAGTTTTGTAGATTCTTCAGCTAAACTGTCATAGTCGAATTGGTTCAAGCCGTTTCTTTTGAAAAAACGATTCAAGCCTTGCTCGTTGATATTCCCCCTAAAGGATAAAAGCGTACTTTCAGGTGCAAGAAACTCTGCAATTTCCAAAAGTGAGTGTTCGTCGCCGCCAGTTCCATGAAGTAGAATTAATTTTTTTTGTGTTGCTTTTCCTTGTCTATAAAGATACTTCAAATGACTCACTCCTGTCGTCGTTAATCTACCCGTTTTTGGTTTGCATCACGCGTGTCAAAAGGTCGAACATACGCTTCGATTTCTTTTCTTTTTGCTTCTAATAATGGTGGCAAAGCAAGGATCTCTCCAGCTGTTTCAGCGGGTTCATCTCCAAAGAATCCAGGGCCATCGGTGGCTAATTCAAATAAGACATGAGTAGAAGCTAAGAAATACTCAGATTCAAAGTAAAAGCGATCAACAAATCCAGAGCTAGGGAGGGACGTTTGACTAATTTTATTGATCCAAAACTGTAGTGCTTCATGATCAGCGACACGTAAAGCGAGGTGATGGACATTGCCGTACCCTTCGATGGCCTTGGGTAGATCGGCACGATGTTCGACGATGATACTAGCGCCGTTTCCACCAGCACTAACTTCAAACAAATAAAAATCATCCACTTGTTCGGTTTCTTTAAAACCGAGTAAGGCCAGCAATACTGTTCGGATCGGCTCAAGATCACTCACACGTACGATGACCGGACCAAGTCCAGTGATTGCCACGTCTGTCGGTATACTACTGTTTTTCCAAGGAACACCCGCAGGAACGCCGCTATTTTTTTCATCCGAAATCAATTGATACGCTTGTTCATCGAAATCTTCAAATTCAAGATATTTCTTACCAAAACGTTCTTTGATCTCAGAATGAGTGATTTGGTATTTTTCAAAGCGAGCCAACCAATACTCTAATGCTGTATCGGAAGGGACACGAAAAGACGTACGTGCGATCGTATCCGTTCCTTTCGTTCCTTTTGGCTGGTTGGGAAAATCAAAAAAGGTCATATCTGTACCGGCAGAGCCATGTTCGTCGGTGAAATATAAGTGGTAAGTTTCAATATCATCTTGATTCACTGTCTTTTTGATCAAACGCATGCCTAAAATGTCTGTAAAGAAGCGATAGATTTTTGTTGCGCTAGATGTCATTGCTGTCACATGGTGGACGCCTCTGATTGTTGTATCCATAATTTATCCTCTTTTCTTTTAACTTACAAAAAGTAAGTGAATGTTATTAAAGTTAGTATAGGGCGTCACCAAAAATTTTGCAATAAATATGTCTTGCTAGTTGAAAGAGAGGTTGCTTCTGGAATATTGTTCACTCGATTTAATGAGAGGAAGAGGTGTAGTCAGCTAAGACGATATAAAAAAGCAACGCTCACGATAGTAAGATCGTAGACGTTGCTTAGATGAAATGACGATAGGAAAAGTCAGAATGCTTATTGATTTCCACGGACATCCAACAGTGAATAATTGCGGACATCAAAGCGATTGCGGCTTGAGGAATACTCGATGGGTTGACCATCTTTTAGATAGACTACTTGCTGGACTTCAAGAACTGGATCGGTCTCTGCACAATTCAAATATTGTTGATCAAATGCAGAGCTTTTATCTGCTGAGATCGCGCGATAGGCTCCGGCAAAATGGACATTGAGTTCTTTGTGCAAATAATCATAGATCGATGATAGGAGATGCTCTTTCTTTAATCCTGGAACAAGTTGAACTGGCATAAAAGTATGTTCTAGAATATACGGTTCATCATCTAAGATACGTAGGCGATGAATATTATACACAGGCTGTTCCGCATCGATCATCAAGCGTTCTTGAATAAAAGCATTAGGAAACTCAACATCGAATTGAATGATCTGACTTGTCAGCGAGCGTTGTCGGCGTTTCATTTGTAAACTTAATCCTTCGTATTCATTAGCTGGAGAAGTATCTTTGTTTAAATAAGGATGGCTTAAAATCTTAGTTCCAGACCCTCTTTGGGAATAAACGAGTCCTTCCATGGCTAAGATGTTGATGGCTTTTTTGATCGTCATTCGACTAGCGTTGAATTCTTCGACTAGATCCACCTGATTTGGTAAAAAACTATTTGGTGGATATTTTTTTGAACGAATTCGATCTCTTAGGACATTTGCGATTTCTTCATATTTTGGCACGTTTTTCACCTCACTTTGAGTATAACGAAAGATCATAGCGCCGACAACCAATAAAAGCATGAGAAGCGCGGATAGCTTTATCAGAGAATTTACTTTTTAATTTTGGTACAGGAAATAGCTGACTGATGTTTTATAGAGGACAGTTGCTCATTGCGATCAATAAAATACCAATTTATGTATGTTTCAAAACTTAAAGAAGCACCCATGAAAATGCAACGAGCAAATTTTCGTGGATGCTTCTTTGATTATTGTTCGTGAATATGTTTATTTCAACTTCAAATACTACATTCCTTTAGTATAGGATCAAACAACATCCAAATCAGGTTGTTTATCTAAGATCATCAAGAATGGATACCAGATAACTGCAACGATCACAAAATCGATCACTTGGAGTAAGCCACCTAACCATGAGTTTGTGGCTAAGACACCACTCGCGATGATTGGCACTGTCCATGGAACGGAGACACCAGTTGGCGCTGGTACGATACCTGCTGCCATTACAAGGTAGTTGAACGTTGTTACAACTAATGGTGCGACAACCCAAGGAATCAAAATAGTTGCGTTCAATACGATCGGTAAACCAAAAATTGCTGGTTCATTCACGTTGAAGATTCCTGGTGCAAGAGCTAAACGACCGACATCACGATATTGTTTTTTCTTCAAAACAAAGGCCATCAATAGTACAACTGCTAAAGTCATACCTGAGCCACCGATTCCGACAGTGAATGTTTCCATAAATGGTTTTGTGATGATGTGTGGCAATTCTTGACCATTTTGATATGCCTCTAAGTTATCAAGCATTAGTGTGTTCCAAATCGGGTCCATCACAGAGTTGACAATGATTTGACCATGAAGACCAAAGAACCATAAGAATTGTACAAAGAACAAAGCAATTAAAGTTGCAGGTAAACTACTTCCTAAACCAGTCAATGGTTTTTGGATAACTTCGTAAACCACATCATGCAAGTTTGCGTGGAAGACACCAGTCATCACTGCATTGATGATCAAGAAGACAGTTAAAGTAACCACTGCTGGGATCAACGCAGCAAATGATTTCGTCACAGCTGGTGGTACGCTTGCAGGCATTTTGATTTGCCAACCACGTTTAGTGATTCGGCAATAGATTTCACCTGCGATGAAAGCTGCGATCATACCGATGAACATTCCTTTTGCACCTAAGCGATCAAGAGTCAACACACCTGATACTTCTTCGCCACCAACAGTTGTCATGACGAAAGGTGTTAAGATCAAGAAGCTGGCGAATGAGACAGCCCCTCCAAAAATACCTTCTACATCATATGATTTAGATAAATAATAGCCAATACCAAAAGTAACAAAGACAGACATGATACTCATTGTTGCATTTTGTCCATTTCCAAATAAGCTAGACAACGTTCCTTTAGTCGCATCACTAAAGAAAGGTAAGTTATTGAAAACGACAACAATCGATCCGAACATTGTTAAAGGAAACGACAACATAAATGCATCCCGTAACACTGTCAAGTAACGATTTTGCCCTAGTAGGTTCGCTAAAGGCATGATTTTCTGAGCAAGTTTATCCATAAAACCGTTCATTCTATTCACCTCTATTTAAATTTGCAATCGATTACAAAATGAGTATAACTTCATTTTAGTTAAATGTCTAGTCATTTATTTAAAAAGTATTGATTTATTTTTAAGGTTTGGTATGATTACGTTATCAAAAGAAAAATAAGTGAGGGACTAAACATGACAAACTATGTATTTCCAGAAAATTTTTGGTGGGGTTCAGCTGCTAGTGGACCACAAACAGAAGGACGTGTAGCAGGAGATGGAAAAGGAGAAAATATTTGGGATCATTGGTACGACTTGGAGCCTGAGAAGTTTTTCAATCAAGTAGGACCAAGCAAGACTTCTCAAGTCTACACGAAGTATAAAGAGGATGTCGCATTGATGAAAGCTACTGGTCATAATACGTTCCGAACATCGATCCAGTGGAGTCGTTTGCTTCCTAATGGTACAGGGAAAGTAAATGAGCAAGCAGTCACTTTCTATCGTACGTATTTTGAAGAATTGATTGAAAATGGTATTGAACCCTTCGTCAATCTCTTCCATTTTGATATGCCGATGCCTTTACAAGAAAAAGGTGGCTGGTTAGCAAGAGAGACTGTTGATGCTTATGCTGAGTATGCCAAAACATGTTTTGAGCTATTCGGAGATCTTGTGAAGAAATGGTTTACGCACAATGAGCCGATCGTTCCTGTAGAAGGTGGCTATCTTTATCAGTTCCACTATCCAAATCATGTGGACTTCAAAGAAGCAGTTCAAGTGGGTTTCCACGAAAACTTGGCAAGTGCGAAGGCGATTCAGATCTACCATGAAACAGGACAAGATGGGGAGATCGGTATTATCCTGAATTTGACTCCAAGTTATCCACGTGACGAAAATAATGCGGCCGATGTGAAAGCTGCGGCGATTGCGGACGCCTTTTTCAATCGCTCATTCCTTGATCCAGCAATAAAAGGTGAATTTCCACAAGAGTTGATCGATATCGTCAAAGAATTGGATATCATGCCTGTTATGGAAGAAGGCGATTTGACGATCATCCAAGAAAATAAAGTGGATCTATTAGGAATCAATTACTATCAACCACGACGGATCAAAGCGAAAGAAACACCGATCGACAAAGATCGTGCGCCGTTACCAGATGATTATTTCGATAACTACGATATGCCGAATAAAAAAATGAATCCTTATCGTGGTTGGGAAATTTATGAGAAAGGTATCTATGATATCTTGACGAATACGAGAGAAAATTATGGCAATATCAAATGCTTTATCTCTGAAAATGGCATGGGTGTCGAAGGGGAAGAGCGCTACGTAAATGAACAAGGCATGATCGAAGATGATTATCGTATCGAGTTTGTGACAGATCATTTGAAATATGTGCATCAAGCCATTCAAGAAGGAACAAATTGTTTAGGGTATCATATGTGGACATGTATGGATAACTGGTCATGGACAAATGCGTATAAAAACCGTTATGGCTTTATCGCAGTCGATCTAGATCAAGATGGGAAACGGACGATCAAAAAATCAGGACACTGGTTTAAAGAAGTAGCAACAAATAATGGTTTTGACGCTTAATTAATGGCTTAAAAAACAAGTATTTTATAACTAAATGAATGGGATAAATTATTTTGAAATAAGGCGGTGAATCTAAAAATTAGATTTTCTGCCTTATTTTTTCTGTTGGAGCCATGGGCTTTTGAACCATATCCATAAGAATTGTTCTTCGTTTCTAATCGTGCTACACTAAAAGAAAAGAAGGAGGCGGTTTCAATGGTAGACACGTATAAAAATATTTTAGTAGCAATCGACGGTTCAGAAAAATCAGAAAAAGCATTTATTGAAGCAATCGCAACAGCAAAACGAAATCAAGCAAAATTACACATCTTGTATGTAAATGAGGTGTCAGGGAATTATTTTGGTGACTTTGCTTTTGTCACAACAAGTTTACAAGAAGAGTTAGATGAAGTGGCAGACAAACAAATGAAGGAACATCAAAATCTAGCGATCGAAAAAGGTTTGACGGATATTAAAACATATGTGTTATACGGTTATCCTAAAACATTGATCGCAAACTTCAACGAGTCAGAAGAGCCAATTGACTTGATCGTCATGGGGGCGACTGGGTTAAACGCCGTTGAACGTGCATTGGTTGGTTCAACGACTTCTTATGTGGTAAATCACGCGAAATGCAATGTATTAGTAGTAAAATAGAAGATGTTGTTCGAACTATTTACTTTTAACATATAATTTATCCGTTTTTGAGGATGCTGCATGATTCATTGCGCATCCTTTTTTGTTTTTCAGCAGAAAATGCGGTAGGATAAACAAGACAAACGTATTTCAAATAGGAGATGGATGAAATGGAACAACAATATGTCCAAGTAATGACGATCGCTGGATCAGATAGCGATGGAAGTGCAGGGATGCAAGCAGACTTGCATACGTTTTTTACAAGAAAGGTCTATGGGGTATCTGTTTTGACTGCTTGTGTCGCTGGAAATTCTTATGGAATCGGTGCAAGTGTTCCGTTACCTACGGATTTTATCGATAAAGAATTTGAACTGCTTGCAGATGATTACCAAGTCAAAGCAGCAAAGACTGGGATGCTAGCAGATGCGACATTGATCAATACCGTGGTCAAAAATATTCAAAGGTATGATTTCGGTCCCTTGGTAGTTGATCCAGTCATCATGACGAAACATGGCAATCAATTATTGGAAGAAGAAGCATTGACTACATTAAAAACAGCATTACTGCCATTGGCAGAAGTAGTGACTCCTAATTTTTATGAAGCAGAAAAACTGACTGGTCTCAAATTGAGAACAGAAGAAGATTATGAAAAAGCGGCTAAGATCCTCCAAGAGCTGGGACCCAAAAATGTTTTGATCAAAGGACATCATACTAGTGATTCCAATCAACAAACAGTGAGGGATTATGTTCGTTTAGCTTCAGGAAAAACATTTTGGTTAGAAGCACCATTTTATGCAACAGATCGCATCAATGGAACAGGTGATTCTTTATCTGCGTGTATTGCTGCTGAATTAGCAAAAGGAGAAACGGTGGAAGCAGCCATCCGTATTGCGAAACAATATGTCAATCAAGCAATCAAAGAAGAACTTTTTATTGGACATAAATATGGCCCAATCAATCATTGGGCGGCAAGTACGATCGACTAAGAACGCCATACCTGTTTGAACGATTCATACTATGGACTAAAAAAATAAGCTGGCTTGCTCAAAATAGTTTGAGTAAGCCAGCTTATCATTTATTGTTCTTCTAACAATTTTGGGTTACAAAATCGGTGAGAATAGTCTGGAGATTTGTTGTTTGAACAACAACCAATTTGACATTTCTTTGACTGTTTCAGTAGTCATCGGATTGCTTGCTTGTTCATCAAGTACAAATTGGTCGGCTAGTTGTTGCAAGAAAGCTGGATCATAAATGATTGCACTACTTTCAAAATTCAAACGATAGCTACGAATATCTTGGTTAGCTGATCCGACTATGCAGATTTCGTCGTCCATGATCAATGTTTTCGCATGTAAAAAGCCATTTTCATAAACTAAGATCTGTACATTTTCTTTGATCAATTGGCGAGCGTAGTACTGAGTTGCTCGGTAGATGAAAGGATGATCTGGTTTGTTAGGGATCATGATTTTCACCTCTACGCCAGAAGCGGCAGCGATTTTTAACGCAGCAATCACACTCTCATCAGGTACTAAATAAGGTGTTTGGATCCATACACGTTTTTTTGCTGAACTGATCAGCTTGATAAAGGATAACTTTATCTGTTCCCGTTCATTGTTCGGTCCGCTAGATACAAGTTGGATCGATGTTTGGTATAGTTGATCCTGATCTTCTTTCTCTGCTTTAAAGAAATAATCTAAATGATAGCCGACTTTTTTTTGATCTGGAACAGAGACATTCCAATCCATCAAAAAGCGAAGCTGTAATAAAGAGGCAGCGGCCCCATAAATACGAATATGCGTATCTCGCCAATAGCCAAATTTTTTGGTGTGGTTGACATATTGATCGGCGATGTTGAAACCACCTGTGTATCCAATCTTGCCATCAACAACAATGATTTTTCGATGATCATGATAATTCAGACGAAAGCGTAGAAGTGCCCGCTGGGAAGTGATGAACGTGTGGACATGACCACCATTTTCGACTAACTTTTTAAAATCTTTTGTTTTTGTGCCATGGGAGCCAAAGGCATCATAGAGTAAACGGACTTCGACACCTTCCGCTGCTTTTTTTTCCAATACTTTCAAGATTTGTTGGCCGATGTTGTCAGTAACGAAGGCATAATATTCGATATGGATCGAATGCTCAGCTGCTTCGATATCTTTCAGGACGGCTGTTAATTTTTCTTGACCGTCTGTCAGTAAAGTGACGGCATTTTTTCGTGTGAGTGGCATTTGATTCAAGGATGAAAAGAAATCAACGAAATGCTGATGATCTTCATTTTGGATGATGGGATCATAATGTTCCAAGGTATCCCCCTTGAAATCCTGGAAATTTTCCAGTTCTGTTAAATCACTCTGACGCAGATAGAATTTTTTCTTGTCGGTCAAACCACGGCCAAAGAAAAGGTAGAGAATAAAACCAAAACCAGGTAAAGCAAATAAAACAAGTAACCATGCCCAGATTGCTGCGACGTCACGAGGTTTGATCAAGATAGTTACAAGAGCAATAAGTGCGTTCAATACATATAAAAAAGTAATAATGCTTCCTACCACGAGTGAATCCTCCTTTATATAATAACACTAGTATAGCATGAGAAAGGGGAGAAGCATATTCACAAGAAAACAAAGGTGGAAATATTTTGAAAATATCAAGAGGATAAGCGAAAGTTGTTGCAATTTAAAAACAAATCATGTAGGATAAATGTACAGTTGAATATCTCCTTAGGGGAGTAACCGACAACATTTGTTGTGATAATATCAACAGTAAGTTAACCAAATGGTTTTCTGGTATTGTATGAAATGGTGAGACCTAAGACAAATCCGTATTTGTCTTAGGTCTCTTTTTTTTCAGGCGATAGCGGAAACAATAACTAAAATGGGGGATGAAATTTGGAAAACAAGGAACACGCACAATCAACGGTCTACAAAGAATCGATCGACACGTTGATGCAACAAACGCAAAGCTCACCAGATGGGTTGAGTAGTACGCAAGCAAAAGAAAAATTAGAAAGAGACGGCTTGAACCAACTGAAGGAAGCACCGAAGAAGCCAACTTGGAAACTGTTTCTCGAAACTTTTAAAGACGCTATGGTAATTGTGTTATTAGTTGTTGCATTGATTCAAATGGTGATGGGTGACTATATCGAATTTTTCGTTATCTTTGCCGTGTTGATGTTGAACTCAGTGATTAGTGTGATCCAAACGAAAAAAGCAGAAGGTTCACTTGAAGCATTGAAAAACCTTTCTGCACCAGATGCAAAAGTGATTCGTGACGGAAAAGAAATGACGATTCCGGCGAATGAATTAGTGGTTGGGGATATCGTTTTACTTGATGCAGGTGATTATGTACCGGCAGATGGACGTTTGTTAGAAGCTGGTTCATTAAAAGTTGACGAAGGAATGTTGACAGGTGAGTCGACATCAGCAGAAAAAGAAGTAGTAGAAATCACTCAGACTGTGCCGATCGGTGATCGCTTGAACATGGTCTTTAGTGGTACAATCATTACTTACGGTCGTGGGAAATTCTTAGTAACTGCTACAGGAAACAATACAGAAATCGGTGAAGTTGCTGGTTTATTAGAATCAACAACGGAACAAGTGACACCATTACAACGTGGATTAGATAAATTCAGTAAGAAGTTAAGTTTAGCCATTTTAGGCTTATCATTGGTGATTTTAGGTATCCAGTTATTCCGTATCTATATGGGTGGCGGAACAGGAGATATGACAGCAGATATCGTTAGTGCCATCATGTTTGCAGTCGCGGTTGCCGTAGCAGCGATCCCTGAAGCATTGCAGTCGATTGTAACGATCGTCTTGTCACTGGGAACCAATAAAATGGCCAAACGACATGCTATCATCCGTAAACTACCAGCTGTAGAAACATTAGGCTCAACGAGTATCATTTGTACGGATAAAACTGGTACATTGACACAAAACAAAATGACGGTTGTTGATTATTATTTAGCGAATGGGGCAACTGGTGATTTTTCAAATGATCCAAAAAACTGGTCTGTAGACGAACGTCGTTTAATTGAGATCAGTGTCTTGGCAAATGATGCGTCGATCAGTGAAGATGGTTCAAAACTAGGTGATCCAACAGAAGTCGCTTTTGTTGACTTCAGTGAAAAAATGAACCAACCTTATCGCGAGATCCGCCAAACGTATCCAAGACAAGCAGAATTACCATTTGACTCGGATCGAAAATTGATGTCAACAGCACATGAAATCGACAATCAACAATTCTTATTTGTCAAAGGTGGACCAGATATCGTGTTTGGCCGCAGTACAAAAGCATTAGTAAATGGTGAAGTCGTGCCAATGACAGATGAGTTAAGAAAAAAATTCCAAGAACAAAACGAAGCATTCTCAAAACGCGCGTTGCGTGTATTAGCCTTTGCTTATCGTCCAATTAATAGCCTAGAATTGTCATTTGATGATGAAGATGATTTGATCTTAGTTGGGATCATGGCAATGATCGATCCGCCAAGAGATGAAGTAACTCAAGCGGTCAAAGAAGCAAAAAGTGCTGGGATCAAAACGATCATGATCACTGGTGACCATAAAACAACTGCAGTTGCTATTGCAAAAGAAATCGGTATTTTTGCTGAAGGTGATCAAGCCTTGACTGGTACAGAATTAGATGAGCTATCAGAAGATCAATTGAATGAAGTATTGGAAAAAGTAACGGTTTATGCGCGTGTATCTCCGGAAAATAAAATCCGTATCGTGCGTGCTTGGCAAACAAAAGGTCATATCTCTGCGATGACTGGTGACGGAGTAAATGATGCTCCTGCCTTGAAACAAGCAGATATTGGTATTGCAATGGGTACAGGTACTGACGTAGCCAAAGATGCTGCAGCAATGGTTCTGACAGATGATAATTTCGCATCGATCGTCAGTGCAGTGGAAGTAGGACGTAATGTCTTTGATAATATCAAAAAGGCCATCTCTTACTTGTTTTCAGGAAACCTAGGTGCGATCATCGCGATCATCTTTGCCTTAGTTGCAGATTGGTCAAATCCATTTACAGCCTTACAATTATTGTTCATCAACTTAGTCAACGACTCATTACCAGCAATCGCGTTAGGAACTGAAAAAGCAGAGCCAGCGACAATGAAACGTCCACCAAGAGATCCAAATTCAGGTATCTTTACGGACAAAACATTGATCTCTGTGACGTATCGTGGCGTATTGATCGGTATTGCAGTTATTTTTGCTCAATGGTTAGGGATGCAACATTCACCTGAATTTGGCGTAGCGATGTCCTTCACAACGTTGATCTGGTGTCGTACATTGCAAACATTCCCAGCCCGTTCAAATACCCAAACAGCGATTCAAGCTGGTTTCTTCTCAAACCGCAGTGTTCTATTAGCAGTTGCTGTATGTAGTGCGCTTTACTGTATTGCAATGATCCCAGGACTAAAAGAAGTCTTCTCGATCCCAGCGGCATTTGGGTTGACTGAAGTCTTCACTTGTATCGGAATCGCGCTTGTAACGGTTGTGTTGATGGAAATCACTAAAATGATTTTGGTACGTGTACAAGGAAACAAATAATCATCAAAGAAAAAATAGTTCATCTATCACTTACGAATAACGATGAAATGTGATAGTTTTTAGCCTTTCGAATCAAAAAGAAATCCACGAGAATCGTTTCTTCGATTTTCGTGGATTTTGATTTATACTAAGAAACAAAGCTCATCGTTTTTCTGATAAAATATTTATTCCGAAAAGTGAAGATAAAAGGAGAAATATCCAAATGGACAAAGAAGAATGGAATACCTTTGCGAAAGACTATTACGAATCACAAAAAGAATCTAGTACGACGATCGTAGAGGATGTCGTTGCTTATCTAAAAAGCGAGGATTTATTACCAGCTGGCTCATTCGCAGATGTTGCCGGTGGTGCAGGGCGTTATCTGCCGTTAGCAAAAGAAATAGAACAATATGAGTTGATTGATTTTTCAGAAGAAATGCTTGTATATGCTGAACATGAAGCACAAATACTGGGGCTAAATAACTGTCAATTCATTTTGAAAGATTTTACTAATTTTTTACAAGAAGAGAAGACCTATGAACTTGTTTTTTCGGCAGCAAATCCCGCCTTGGTTTCTTGTGAACAATTGGAAAAACTGCGTGGGAAAGCGATGAGAGCTTGTTTGATCCTAAGAGTAGTCTCCTCAGAAGATAGTGTCTTCGTACCCCTTGAAAGGTATTTAGGGATCGAGGAATCTGACCCTAACACCTCGTCAACTATTATGGATCGGTTTGAGACGTATTTATCAAAGAAACACCTTTCTTATAAGAGAACTGAATTCACTTATGATTCACAGGAAGAAGTCACGCCTTCATTTTTGCGGGCTTATTATGAAGAAATGCAAGATGATCCACGTTTCCAGTCAGCTCTCCAAGAATTATTTAAAAACAGTGAGACAATTCAGAGTACAAATAAACTGACCTATCGATTATTGACTATCTATTAGTCAACGATCGAGGTCAGTTTTTTGCATTCATTATTTTTCTTTGTAAAAACGAATATCATTTTCAACTTTATAGATCGAGTAAGGTAGATCTGAATGATATTCAGCTGTTTCACCATTTCCCGGTAATGTTTCATTGAAGATCTTTTCATATTGATCAACCGTCAATGCTTCACGGTTATCTAACATCGCTTGATTGTCTTCTTTGGATAAGAAGTTTTGATAGCCTTCTTCTAAATATCCAGTGAAAAATTCACTCACAGCACCAGAACCATAGCTGAATAATCCGATACGGGCACCCGATTTCAACGCTTGAGAGTTTTCTAATAAAGAAATCAATCCCAAATAAAGGGACCCAGTGTATAGATTTCCTATTCGTCGACTATAGGTGATGCCTTCTTCATAACGAGCCATCAAACGTTTTTGCGTTGCCTCATCTGTTTCTTCGATCACACTTTGTAACGCTTTTTTCCCCATTTTTGTGTAAGGAATATGGAAGGTAAGCGCATCATAATCAGCAAGTGTTCGACCTGTTGTTTCTTTATATCTATTCCAGACTTTTTGGAAAGACTCAATATAAGTAGAGTTGGACAAAGGGCCATCTACTACAGGATATTGACTATAATTTGGACGCCAAAAGTCATAAATATCTTCTGTTAAAAAGACGCTGTGGTCTTCAAGAGAAAGAATCCGAGGGTTTTGTGTGATCATCATAGCGACCGCACCTACACCTTGAGTCACTTCACCACCACTTGCTAAACCGTAGCGAGCAATATCGCTCGCAATCACTAAGACTTTACGATCTGGATGATTTTTGACATATTCTTTTGCCATGTGCAAAGCTGCTGTTCCCCCGTAACAAGCTTCTTTTACTTCGAATGAACGAGCAAAAGGTTGAATTTTTAACAAATGATGGATGATCACAGCACTTGCCTTTGATTGGTCGATGCCTGATTCGGTACCTACAATGACCATATCGATTTTCTCACGATCTTCTTCTGTGACGATTTTACTCGCTGCATTTGCTCCTAGCGTGACGATGTCTTCATAAACTTGATTGACAGCCATCTGATCTTGACCGATCCCGATATGGTATTTGGCAGGATCATCTCCACGTCTGTTTGCTAATTCAGTCATATCTAAAAATAAATTAGGAATAAAAAAGGAAAGACGATCAATCCCTATTTTCATTTCAACACCTCTTTACTCATGATAAAAAACTTACTTTATTAAAGTATCACAAAATCGCTAAAAGAAATACAAAAAAGCTAATTTTTAAGGATTTGTAAAAAAATATAGCGCTTTTTTTAAAAGGTGTATGTTATATTTGTATTTCCGGTAAAGAATGGTATATTTTTGTAGGAGATACTTGACAGTTAGAAAATAATCAACTGTCCATCTTTTATACAATTTAATAAGAAGTGTATTTTAATTTTTACGAAACCATTCACATTGTTCTATCCATTTGATATAGACAAACATTTTGAAGAATGTCTCGTCGGTTACAGCGTGACGTTGTTCGCAAATATATGAGAAATAAGGAGGGAATCCGTTTGCGCAAAAGATTGTAACACCTATAAATCTGTCGCGTTTTATATAATACGTGGATAAGTAAATTTATAGGCTTTGGCAACGGGTGGCTTAACTTGAAGGAAGTCGTTATTATAGATGCTGCACGAACACCGATTGGAAAGTATCGTGGTAGCTTAAGCAGTTATTCTGCTGTTGAGTTGGGAACATTCATTACAACAGAAATCCTTGAACGAACAGGGATAAACAAAGAAGCAATCAATCAAGTCATTTTTGGAAATGTGCTTCAAGCAGGGAATGGGCAAAATGTTGCACGACAAATTGCGATCAATAGCGGAATCCCCGTTAGTGTTCCGGCAATGACAATCAATGAAGTTTGTGGATCTGGGATGAAATCAGTGATCCTTGCGCGTCAACAAATCCAACTAGGCGAAGCGGACCTGATCATAGCCGGTGGTGTTGAAAGCATGACTAGAGCGCCGATGATCCAAGTGAGCGATCCAGAAAACGAGAAAATCGAAGAAATCTCAAGTATGGTCAATGATGGATTAACCGATGCATTTTCCAATACTCATATGGGACTGACAGCAGAAAATGTGGCAAAACAATTTTCTGTGACGAGAGCAGAGCAAGATCAATATGCACTGGCTTCACAATTAAAAGCAGGACAAGCCAGCGAGTCAGGGGTCTTCAAGGAAGAAATCATTCCAATTTCCCGTAATGAAGAAGTATTTGCAACAGATGAAGCAGTGCGAGGAAATAGTACATTAGAAAAATTAAGCACCTTACGGACGGTTTTTGCGGAGGACGGCACAGTTACTGCTGGAAATGCTTCACCTTTGAACGATGGTGGCTCTGTACTGATCTTAGCGTCTAAAGACTATGCGATTGCTCATGGCTTACCGTATTTAGCTACGATCAAAGGAGTCTCTGAAGTTGGGATCGATCCCAGTATCATGGGGGTAGCTCCAATCAAAGCAATCAATACCTTGATGGAGAAAACAGAGCTTTCCTTGGACGACATCGATCTATTTGAAATTAACGAAGCGTTTGCTGCGTCATCGATCGTTGTGAATCGTGAATTGAATCTCCCATCAGAGAAAGTCAATATTTATGGTGGTGCGATTGCGTTAGGCCATCCGATTGGTGCTAGTGGCGCTCGTATCTTGACTACTTTAGGCTATGCGTTAAGAAGGCAGCACCAACGATACGGAGTAGCTTCATTATGTATTGGTGGCGGTCTTGGATTAGCTGTTCTTTTGGAAGCTAATTTGCAAGAAACTGGTGATAACAAAAAAAAAAAGTTTTATGAACTAACGCCAGAACAACGTAGACAGCGATTAGTTCAAGAAAAAGTGATTTCCCAAGCAGAAGCAACAGGTTTTAAAGAATCTGTTTTAACAGAAGATATCGCCAACCATTTGATTGAAAATCAAATCAGCCAAGTAGAGATCCCATTAGGTGTCGCATTGAATTTTCAAGTGAACGGTCAAAAAAAATGGATTCCTATGGCAACGGAAGAACCTTCTGTAATTGCTGCAGCGAGCAATGGCGCAAAAATATGTGGCGATATCAGCGTTCAGATACCCCAACGATTGATGCGTGGGCAGATCGTCTTAACTGGTCGTTGTGATTATCGAAAAATCAAAGAAGTCATTGAAGCAAGAAAACCAGAATTGGTCACTTGTGCAAACGAAAGCTATCCTTCGATTGTCAAGCGTGGTGGAGGTGTCCGAGAAATTTCTACTCGAGAATTTATGGGGAGCGAGCATGCCTATCTTTCACTTGATTTTTTAGTGGATGTCAAAGATGCGATGGGTGCGAATATCATCAACTCGATTTTGGAGGGAGTTGCGGTTCGTATCAAAGAATGGTTCCCTGAACAAGAAATCTTGTTCAGTATCTTAAGTAATCTGGCGACGGAATCTTTAGCAATCGCGACTTGTATGATTCCTTTTGAGCGATTGGCAAAGGACAAAGAAACGGGTCAACTGATTGCTGAAAAGATTCGTCAAGCGAGTGAATACGCAAAATTGGATCCTTATCGGGCAACGACCCACAACAAAGGAATCATGAATGGTATCGAAGCGGTCATCTTAGCCACAGGAAATGATACACGAGCAGCCGCAGCGGCTATTCATGCCTATGCTGCTCGAAATGGTAGTTACCAAGGGTTGACTGACTGGCAAATCAAGGAAGATCATTTGGTAGGGAAATTGACGGTTCCTTTAGCTGTTGCGACAGTAGGGGGCGCTTCCCGAGTTTTACCGAAAGCGAAAGCTTCTTTAGATATGTTAGCAATTGATTCTGCACAAGAATTGGCACAAGTGATTGCAGCTGTTGGTTTAGCACAAAACCTGGCGGCACTGCGTGCACTTGTTAGTGACGGTATCCAAAAAGGACATATGTCCTTACAAGCGAGAGCATTAGCAATCACAGTTGGTGCCAAAGGGGACGAAATCGAGAGAGTTGCCGCAAAGCTTAGGGAGTCAGGAACGATCAACCAACAAAGCGCACTAGCTGCCTTAGAAGCTATCCAGGCGAGCAAAAACTAGGAATAATTTGCGAAATGGGCGTAGTAGCTGAGGAAAAATGACAAATAATTTTCATTATTATAACGTGCCTCTAAAAACACATAAAAAAATACCTATGCTAAGTATGAAGAATCTATAATCTGAAATTTATTTTTTTCATAAGAGGCCATCACGTCTTTTTATGCTATTTTCATTTTTTTGAGGTTGTATAATATCAAACAAAACGTAACAGACCTTGTCGATTAAAGGTTTTCTGTTACGTTTTTTTACATACTCTGATCTAAAAAATATAGAACATATATTATTAAATTTTAAAAATAATTTATATAACATTAAAAAAAGCTAAAGTTTTTTAAGCTTATTTGAGGTTCTCTTGTGAATAAATAATCTAACAGGTATACTTTTCCTCAAATAGAATAACTTGTTAGGCGAGACTCCTAAACAAACATAGGCTATTGCGCAGAAACGTCGAAAGACGCCAATGTGTAAAACAGGAATTGTCGGATTAAGGCTCTTCATAAGATAGCTAAGAGAAATCTTTACGTTGTTTAGTGTCAAAACTCACACGATGAGACTGAAAAGCCAATCGTTTTTTTCGTTTGGCTTTTTTTATTCAAGATGGGTAAGTGACGTATCTCCGCTGTAACACAAAGGAGAAATATAGGATGGGTGTAAAAGACATAAGAAAAATAGATTTGTATTTGCTCGTACCATATCTGTTGATCAGTGTAATAGGATTATTGATGATCTATAGTGCGAGTACGTTCCGTTTGATGTCATTCGATCAAAGTACAAATCAACTTTTAGTTCGACAAATGGTATTTGTAGCACTTAGTTGGGCAATGATTTTTTTCATTTACCGAGTGAAACCTGCATTTATACTCAATCATCGAATCGTAAAAATAATGATGGGGATCGGTATCGTGGGGCTGATCTTGACAAAGGTACCTGGGATTGGTGTCAATATCAGTGGTGCGCAACGATGGATCTCAATTGCAGGTTTTCAATTTCAACCTGCTGAAATTGTCAATGTCGGTATGATTTTTTATTTAGCTTATTATTTTAGAAAACCCAAGCAATCATTGAATGAATTAAAAAAACCCTTTTTTATCATCGCTTTATGTTCTCTGCTGATTTTATTCCAACCAAAAGTAGCTGGTGCGATCTTGTTGATCATCTTAGCTGCAATCATGATCACGACGGTTCAATTACCAGTTCGCTATATTTTATTGTTTTTTGCAGGACTGTTCAGTCTCTTTTTGCTCCTTGGCGGCATTATTTATTTACTAGGGCAAAATGACCTATTACCAAGTATTTTTGCTCATACTTATGATCGCTTGAGCATTGCTTTTAATCCTTTTTTAGATCCTTATGGAAAAGGATTTCAGATGAGTCAATCTTATTATGCCATGTACAACGGTGGGCTTTTTGGATTAGGACTGGGAAATAGTATTACCAAAAAGGGCTATTTACCAGTAGCCGAGACTGATTTTATTTTTTCGATTATTTTAGAAGAGTTAGGCCTGATCGTAGGCTTACTGATTCTAGCAATGTTATTTTCGATTATTTTGCGCTTATTTGTCTTGAGTGCGAATGAACCAAATCAGCAGATCGGGTTGATTTATTTGGGAACAGGGATGTTGTTATTGCTACAGACAAGTATCAATATTGCAAGTATCAGTGGCATGATCCCAATGACAGGTATTCCGCTTCCTTTTATTAGTTATGGAGGATCAAGCTATTTGATTTTATCCATGCTTTTGGGTGTTTGCCTGAAACTGTCCTCACGAGGTAAGCAAAATGAAATTTAAAATAAATGAATTCAACTATGCATTATTTTTACCAATCTTTCTTTTATATTTATTAAGTGTCGGTGTGCAATATGGGGCAGCTGTTTATGACCAAGTTCCAGTCCGAGGAGTCGTGCTTCGACAAATCGTGTTTTGTTTGATGTCGGTCGGGCTGTTGTTTCTAACACAACGAGTGAAAACAGTCGTATTGTTAAGATATTCTCCTTATCTTTATGGCTTTTCACTTTTTGTGATGGGCCTGTTGTATCAGTTTTATGATCCGGTGATGTTTCAACTCACAGGCACCAAACGTTGGCTTAGGATCGGCAGCTTTTCATTTCAACCTTCTGAATTAGTGAAACTCACCTTTATCTTAGTGGTTGTTTATTTGACCTTGATCTATGAGCAAAAGGTGAAGCAACGAACCGTTAAAACTGATTTATTTTATGTAGGAAAGATATTACTGGTTAGTTTACCGACCTTTTTATTGATGTACATGCAAAAAGATTTTGGAACAAGTTTGGTTTTTGTCATATGCTTGGGGGCATTATTCATGATCGCTGGGGTACATTGGAAGATCATGACGGCAATAACCTCGATTCTAGTTATTCTCGGGGCCATTTTGATTGCTTTAGTTTTTACTGAATACGGACACCAGATTTTATATCGTCTGAATTTTAAGACTTATCAGTTAGATCGAGTACGCGCATGGGTTGATCCATTTGCATATAGCCAATCGATTGGTTATCAACAATCACAAAGTTTACTTTCTATCGGGGCAGGTGGGTTTAGTGGCAGGGCCGAAGCAATCAATCCTATCTATGTGCCCGTTCGTGAATCAGATATGGTCTTTACAGTGATTGCTGAAACATTTGGCTTTTTAGGAAGCGTTTCTGTGCTCTTTTTATATTTTTATCTTTTTTACCAAATCATTTATAGCGCAATCGAAACAAATAATAAAGGAAATGTGTATTTTGCGATTGTCTTCGTATTTGGTTTGTTATTCCAAGTGTTTGAAAATATTGGAGCTGCGATCGGTCTACTCCCATTAACAGGGATTCCTTTACCATTTTTAAGTCAAGGAGGAACTTCCCTCTTGGTTATTGGCTGTGGTTTAGGCATTATTTTAGGATTTAAAAAGTATGAATGAGAAGTAGAAGGGAAGTTATTATGAAACAGATGCCAAAAGGAACATTGGTGGTAGCATTCGTATCACTCGTCTTATTGACGACTTTGACCACACTAGTTATGACAGAAAACACCTTATTCAACCAACTTGATTTAGCCATTTATCAACAGGAGCGATTAATCGAATTCCCAATATTAACAACATTTTTTAGTTATTTTGCAAAACTAGCAACGATTATTCCTACTTTATTTTTCACAGGGTTGCTTGCAATTTTTAGTTGGCGGAAACAGTACCACAAATTAGCCATTTGGCAAGTCTTAATGGTTTTGACAGTTAGTTTGATTGGCTACGTGATGAAACAAGCTATCCAGCGGACACGACCTGATGTGGAGCAATTGATTCCTAGATCTTCTTACTCTTTTCCAAGTGGTCATTCGATTTTGTCTATGACGCTATTCTTAGTATTTTTGATCACCATGTACATTATTTATCGCGAGAAAAGGGTAAATAAACTAGTATGGGTGGGGGCTCTATATCCATTATTGATTGCTAGTTCTAGAATTTATTTGAGAGTACATTATCCTAGCGATATCTTGGCAGGTTTTTTACTGAGTTTTTCAGTTGTTTTCTTATGCTATAGTCTGTTTTTCTCTTTTATCACTGAAAAAACAGTAAGAAAAAAGCACCAACAAAAACGAATATTCACTAGAAAACAAAAAGTTTTATTGTCTATTATGGCATTTCTTTTCCTATTAGTAGGTTCTGCAGTTGCGTATGGTGTTCGCTTTTACTACGATGCCAGACAGACCGTGACTTCGATGCAACAACCGTTACAAAGAGAAACCGTTCAGCGGGAAAAGGATACGCCAGTCAGCATTTTAGTTTTAGGTATCGCCAATAATTCAATTAGAAAAACGGACTATCGTGCAAATACGATCATGTTGGTGACATTGAATAATCAAAAGAAAACAACGACGATCACGAGTATTCCTCGAGATTCTTTCGTAGAAATTGCCAATATGGATGGACTGGTTGATAAAATCAACCATGCTCATTCTTACGGTGGTATCGACATGATGGTGGATACGGTTGAACAATATCTTGATATACCGATTCATCACTATGTATCGTTGAATATGGATGGATTAGAAGCGTTGATCGATGCTGTGGGAGGAATCACTGTAAATAATGCGTTTGAGTTTACAGCAGAAGACATCCATTATCCAGAAGGAACGCTAGAATTAAATGGTTGGGAAGGATTACAGTATGCGCGCATGCGAGCAGAAGATCCTGAGGATGACTATGGGCGACAGAAAAGGCAAAGGGAAGTCGTCAATATTTTAGTCAATGAGTTCTTATCTGTGAAAAGTTTATTCAATTATCGCCAGCTTTTAGAGGTAGTCGGTGAAAATGGGACAACGGATATGTCCTTAGATGAAATGCTCGGAATGATGAATGAATACCATTCGGCATTATCCAATATCACGAACCATCAGTTGAAAGGTGAACAATATATTGGTGATGGCATCTTGGGAGAAGCAGGGATCTACTATGAGAAGATACCCGATGAGGAACGGATGAGAGTGATGCAGTTGGTGCAAGAGCAATTAGAAACAACAGGGAAGAACGCAGCGCAACAATAGGAACAATCGATATTCTCTTTTTTACATTTATAAATGATAAAAAAAGCAGTTGAAATGAACGATGATCGTCATTTCAGCTGCTTTTTTAGGTAAAAATCATCACGCAATCTATTTGCTTGCGTTTATCTTTCGTTGATCGGTGTAGTGGCAAATTGTTCGATCAATGGCACTAATGTTAATTTCACTTTGTATTTACGTTCTAAAGCTTTTTCGATCGTAAATTCATTGACAGCAGACATAGAGATCTCTGCTAATTTTCGTGTGTCGTCTTTGACTGTTTCATTGATCACTACAGCATCTGCTGTTTTTTCAGCAGTGAACTTCGGATATTCTGCTACTTGTTTGGCAAAATCATCGAAAGTCAAAGAATCTGTCTCAACTTTTTCATCACTTGTTTTCTTGTCAGTTGTTGCTTTTTTACTGACTGATTGAGAAGTTGTCTCAACTTTTTCAACTTCTTTTGTTGGTGTTTCTTTTACGGACGCGTCATTAGTGACTGGTGTCGCTACAGGTTGAGCCGTTGGTTGATCTTTTTTCATGCGTTGATCATTCCAGTAAGAAACAATCTCAATCAATAGGTTGTCACGGAAACGTTCAAAAATCGTTGCTTCACCAGAACGAATACGTTTCAAGACAGCAGTAAAGTTATCGTCGATTGGTACATTGATGCGTGTATCTTCATTTGCTTGTCCTGCTAAGCCAATGATTAAGACTTGACGGTTTTTAGGATCAAGCATGACTTGCAATGGCAGACCATAACGGCGTAAACTTTCTTCTTCCAATGAACGGAATAATTGTGTGCGAATTCCATCTAAAGAAGGACGGAATTGTTTTAATAATTTTTGTTTTTGTTTTTTCTTCATAGATACTCTCCTTCATTCATACCCTTTCGATTATAAGAAAAAAACGAGCAAATGAAAAGGTTTATCAAGAAAAAACTTTTATTACTTCGATGGAAAAACAAAATTGAGTGGGATAATCGACCTCTCACATATGCTAAAACTGAATAAACGGTGGAAACAGCAGTAAACTTCTCGGAAATAAGGCGACATCCACAGAAATTTGATGAACAATTTCGTAGATATCGCCTTATTTCTCGAGGTTAAATACTTCTGTTCCAATCTCTCAAAAAGGGGAGCAAAAGTCCACAGACTAATGCTCCCTCATCTAGTTATTTTTTTGGCAATAAGGCAAAGGTGACTAGTTCAGGTGAATAGATGACCTCATGTCCTTGCCATTGCATCGTCATCAATGAATGATCCAAGCGTTTTTTTATTTCCGCAAGTTTTTCATCCCTTGACCAGTTTCGAGCAGGAAAATGCTGGATTTTTTCTGGACGGATCAAAAAGATAAAATCTGGATCAAATGTCTGAGTCACTTTTTCAGATAAACGATCTAAGCGGTCCACGGGGTTCATAGAATATCACTATCCTTTACCTTTAAAATTGTGTAGTATCTGGATCTTTTGCTTTGCCAACGACACCATCTAATTGGTCGATCGTCTTCATTTCTTCTTCTGATAGCTCAAAATCAAATAATTCAGTGTTCTCCTTGATTCTGCTTGGTGTAACAGATTTTGGTAATGGTAAGAAACCGTGTTGTAATGACCAACGTAGCGCTACTTGGGCAACGCTCTTATTGTGTGTGTTGGCAATCTCTTGCATTTCTGTGACGTCGAAGATTTTACCAGTGCCAAGAGGGCTATATGCTTCAAGGACCATATCATGTTTTTTCGCGTACTCAACAACAGGTGGTTGCAATTCGCCTGGAGCAAGAAATACTTGATTGACCATTGGCATGATTTTTGCTGTTTTTGCAAGTTCATCTAAGTGATGCGGTAAGAAGTTGCTGACACCGATCGCTTTGATTTTGCCAGCTTCGTATAACTCTTCAAAAGCACGCCATGTTTCGGCATTCGCTTCTTGCCAATTTTCGCGGAAAGAAACTGGATTAGGCCAATGGATCAAGAAAAGATCCACATAGTCTGTTTGTAATTTTTTTAAGGACTCTTCGAAAGAGGACATTGCTAGATCGTAGCTATGGTTTTCGTTCCAAAGTTTAGTCGTTAAGAAAATCTCTTCTCTTGGAACACCACTTTCTTTGATTGCTTGTCCGACACTTTCTTCGTTTTTGTACCCTTGAGCGGTATCAATATGACGATAACCGGCAGCTAATGCTTCTTTAACTGAGGAAACAGCAACGTCTCCGTCAGGGGTTTGCCAAGTACCGAAACCGACAACAGGGATTTCATAGCCATTTGATAAACGGTAAGTAGATGTTAGTGAATTCATACTTTCAGCTCCTTTGATTTTAGTACACTTTAAGTGTAGCTTATTTTCTAAAAAAAGAAATGTATTTTGTTTGTTATAAAATATTTTTTTGTTCGTTCCATTTTGTCTCTGGTATTTTTGTTTGATTTTCCGTAAACTAGAGCAGAAAGGAATGAAACGATGGATATCTATTTAAAAAAAGCAATCTTGCATATTATTGATCGAGAAACAGGATCTCCTGTATTTTCACAACAAGAACTGGATCTTACGAAAGATTTTGTCAGGGACTTTCTACAAAAGAAGATCCAAAAAATCTCTTCTGCACAAACTAAAACAGGGCAACTCACTGAAGAAAGCCTATTTTCTCAAAACTTGAAACAGTGTCAAGAAAATTTTGTCGAAGAAAGTGAGCGTTTAGTCCAACGGTGGTTTGACATCTATGCAGAAAGTGAGGAAGCACCTAGTGCAGATGTTTTCGTTGTCTTGTATGAAGTAGACACTGTGATGTATTTAGCTTTATTGAAAGTGAATTATCGTGATGCTTATACTCACTATGTGGAAGCAGATGAAGCCGGTATTGACAACCGTTTGATTTTGAACCGAGCGATCCTTGGCTCAAAATCTCAAAAAGCAGATGAAGCCTTAGCAGTCAATCTGACAGATCTGACGTATGAGTTGATTGAAAAACGCTATGAGTTCTCTGGTAAAAAAGAATGGTACTTTTCGGGAAAAGTGATTGAGAGCGTCCCGGCACCTTCTTTGGAAGACAACGTCAAAGTGATAAAAAAAGTGGCGAAGCAGCTAGGCAAGAAGTTTGAAGCAGAAGAATTCGATATCATGGCGGACTTAAAAGAAGCTGTGTATGATACGATCGAAGAAAAAGGTAGATTGGATCATGAAATGATCGCGGAGAAAGTATTCAAAGAAAATATCACTGCCAAGTTAGCATTCCAAGAAGAAGTCAAAGAACAAGGCTTTATTCCAGAAGCACCACCAGTGAAAGAAGTACAAGAAATCTCAGAGAAAAAATTCGGAAAGCAAAAATTCCGTTTATCAAATGGCATTGAATTGATTGTACCAGTAGACGTTTATCGTAACCCGGATTTGATTGAATTTGTCAATAATCCTGATGGTACGATCTCTGTCATGATTAAAAATGTGGATGAAGTATTGAATCGTCTATAGTTTCTTTTAGATGAATCAAAGAAACCAAATAAAAGTGAATAGTAAAAAAGCAGTCAATATCCACGAAGATCGTTTTTCAAGTCTTGTGGGTGTTGACTGCCTTTTTTGTGTTGTTTATTGTAAACTGGTTCATTGATCTAATTGATCTAACGCTTTGTCCGGCACTTGAGAAGCTGTTACTTCTTCCCAACTGATGACGCCTTTACGTGAATTGACTTTTAGTTTTAAATAAGCATCCATTTTTAAAGGACGTTCTCTCGCTTCACGTAAAGTGACTGCTTTTTCTTCTCCTTGTGCGTTGTAAGCATTTTGGTCGTATACATAAATAGAAACGTCCATGTCATTGTCTGCTGAGTCAACTTCTTTTTCTCCGTTAGTGGTGATTTTTGTATAATAAGTTTCACCGCCATAGAAATAATCATAAGCGATAAAGCTTCCTCCTAGGAAAATTCCCAATACAATCAATAATGCTATCAATTTTTTTATCATTTTTTTCACCTCGGATACTATTATTCAACAAAATCTATTATTCGTCTATCGAAAGTCCAAAATTTATCGTATTTATATATAATAATGGCATATTCGCCGTTTTATGTATAAAATACTTAAGTTTTCTGTGAGAACATTTTTCAAAGTTGAGCTTACGATAATCGAATTTTAGGAGAGCTAGTTGCTTTGCTTAAAAAAACACAAATTATATAATAATGTTATGAAAGGTGGTATTAAAATGGAACTGTATTATTTAGTTGGTTTGTTTGGTATAATTTTTGGACTTTATGTGTTAGCAAAAAGAAACAATAAGATAAAACCATTCTTTTCCAAATTAACTTTAGCATTTTTGGTTGTATACTTGATCTGGCGTCTTTTCTACACGATCCCAAATGATGGCGTGATATCATTAACTTTCGGTCTTATTTTATATGTGGCAGAATTTATTGGTTTATTTGTGTATGGTTTTTTTATTTACTTGTTTTCTAATAAGTTGTCGAAAGAGTCCATGAGAGTTCATTACGATGAGGAGCCATTTCAACCAAGTGTAGCAGCGTTTATATGTACGTATAATGAGGATAATAAATTAGTGATTGCGACTGCTTTGGCTGTCAAAGCGTTACGTTATCCAAATAAGAAAATATATATTTGTGATGATGGTCATCGTGAGGAATTGAAAGAACTTGCAGAAAAATACCATATTGGTTATCTGACAAGAGAAGGTAACGAGAACGCAAAGGCAGGAAATATCAACTATGCACTTTCACAAACAAGTAGCGACTTGATTTTGCTTTTAGATGCTGATTTCATCGTTAAGAAAAATATTATTTACGAGGCTATCGATTATTTTAGAAATCCAAAGGTTGCGTTAATTCAATATCCTCAAACTTTTTATAATAAAGATCCCTTCCAATTATTGAGAAAATCATTTTACAATGAACAGGAATTATTTATGCGTTTTTTAGAACCAGCTCTTTCACGTGAAAATGCGTTGATCCATATCGGGACCAACGCTATCATTCGACGCAGTGCTTTAGAGGAGATAGGTGGCGTCCCAACAAAAAGCATTACTGAAGATATGGCAACAGGGATGTTATTGCAAAATGCTGGTTATGAAACGATTTTCATAAATAAAGCTTATGCTTTGGGAATCACGCCTTATACAGCTCGAGAGCTGTCCTCTCAACGGACACGTTGGGCCCAAGGTACAAAGCAAATATTTGACCATTTTAAACCACGTAAATTTAAAGGGTTATCTCGTATGCAAAAATTGTGTTACTATAATTCTTATTTGTACTGGTTTACTTCATTTCAAAAAATCATTTTTTTATTAGCACCAACTCTTTTTATGGTCTTTGATATATTTATTGTTCGAAGTAACAACAATCAGTTATTATTGTTCTTTTTACCACCGTTTGTCATGATTTCTCTTTCGTTTCGGTTGTATGTTCCTAAAATCAGGAATCTTACTACTTCGCATATCTATGATTGTTTTGTCGCGCCGATCCATACTAGAGCATTGATCAAAGAGTTCTTTCATTCGGAAAAAAAATTCAAAGTGACAAAAAAGGAACTTGTTGACAGTCAATCATTTGATTGGCGAACAGTTTTTCCTCACATGTTACTATTTGGTTGGATCGCTTTCGCCTCTATCGTTGCATTGTACCGACTTTATCGAGGAGAAGGATATGAAACAGGCTATATTGTGACACTTCTATGGTCAGTGTATAACCTCTATGGATTATTCTATGCGATTTTGATTGGTAAAAATCGAACAATTGAAAGCGACAGTGAAGCATTGAGCATTGTAACAAAGAAACAACTAAGTTATCTATCCCAATCATTTGAGATGTATCAAATGAGTTATAACGGATTTAGACTTCGTTCCAAAAAATTAGTTACTCCCACTTTTACACCTGGGAAAGCTTATTTATTTATGGATGAGAAAACTGGACTTAGAATCAATTCGATATGTAAAGAAAATCATGGGAGATATGCGACTTTCTCATTTAACAATTTGACACAAGCTTCTGCAGAAGAACTTGCAAGTTACTACAGTGATCAGTTGAATGCAGCAAAACAATTAGAATTCGATATGGAAACCGATACTTTACAAAGTTGAGAGTATGACTATTACTAATAGAAAACGAACGCTGTCAATAATAACAATAGCGTTATGACAGAGGTCGGCACAGAAGTATTTAGGCTCGAGAAATAAGACGACAGCTACGTAAATTGTTCTTCAAATTTTTGTGGCTGCCGTCTTATTTCCGAAGAGTTTACTTCTGTCCCCGCTGTATATTCCCTTTTAGAATATGCGTGAAGACTAATGTCCCACTCACTTTTTATTGAAATAGTGTATCGAAACACTTTAATTGACTTTGACCAATTTTGACGTATAATAGGGTTTGTTCATAACTTACAAAAAGTAAGTGTAGATGATTTTTTTGAGTTTATACTGAAAAAACTGTTATGGACGATGAGCTGAAATCATTCAGTGCATAAGACTATTTAGGAGGTTTGTTAATTATGGCAAAAGAACATTTTGATAGAAGTAAACCACACGTAAACATCGGAACCATTGGGCACGTTGACCATGGGAAGACCACATTGACTGCTGCAATCACGACAGTATTAGGGAAAAAAGGCTTAGCAAATCCTCAAGATTATGCAAGCATTGATGCAGCTCCAGAAGAACGTGAACGTGGGATCACCATCAACACAGCACACGTAGAATATGAAACTGATAAACGTCACTATGCACATATCGATGCACCAGGACATGCGGATTATGTGAAGAACATGATCACAGGTGCCGCTCAAATGGATGGTGCGATCTTAGTTGTTTCTGCGACAGACGGACCAATGCCTCAAACTCGCGAGCATATCCTTTTGTCACGTCAAGTTGGTGTAAAATATTTGATTGTATTTTTGAATAAAGTTGATTTGGTCGATGATGAAGAATTGATCGATCTTGTAGAAATGGAAGTTCGTGAATTATTGAATGAATATGGTTTCCCAGGTGATGACACACCTGTCATCAAAGGCTCTGCATTGAAAGCATTGCAAGGTGACCCAGAAGCAGAAGCTGCGATCAATGAATTGATGGAAACAGTGGATGACTATATCCCAACACCAGAACGTGATACCGACAAACCATTGCTTTTACCAGTTGAAGATGTTTTCTCAATCACTGGTCGCGGAACGGTAGCATCTGGTCGGATCGACCGTGGAGCTGTTCGTGTCGGTGATGAAATCGAGATCATCGGAATCAAACCTGAAACGAAAAAAGCGGTTGTGACAGGGGTAGAGATGTTCCGTAAAACGTTAGATTATGGCGAAGCTGGAGATAACGTCGGAATCTTGTTACGTGGTATTCAAAGAGAAGATATTGAACGTGGTCAAGTAATTGCGAAACCTGGTTCAATCACACCACATACAAAATTTAAAGCGGAAGTTTATGTATTGACGAAAGAAGAAGGCGGACGTCATACACCGTTCTTCAATAACTACCGCCCACAATTTTATTTCCGCACAACAGACGTAACAGGTACGATCGTGTTGCCAGAAGGAACAGAAATGGTTATGCCTGGTGACAACGTAACCATCGACGTAGAATTGATCCATCCAGTGGCAATCGAACAAGGAACGACTTTCTCTATTCGTGAAGGTGGTCGAACTGTCGGTTCAGGAATGGTAACAGAAATCGAAGCGTAAGTATTTATATAAAAAAAATATAAAACCTGTGGACAAGGTATTTACTTGAATATCTTGTCCAATGGTTGTAATAGAAGTGTTAATCACCGATAAAAAAGCGAGCAAACTCGAAAATTTCTTTGAATTTTTGGGTTTCTCGCTTTTTTTTGTGGGGGGAATCTTCGAACAACATTTTATGAGATTCTGGAAGAATAGATGAATTAGAAATTTGAACGTTCAAAGGGTTGAGCGAAATCCATGACTATTTGTTTTCTGAAATCGATGATTTTATTGGGGAAATTCGCTCAGTAAATAGTGCAAAGGGAAATTTTCGGTTTGCGCCGGTCATGTATTTAGAGTATTCTCTAAAACATATTGACCAAATGCCACAGTCTACTTTTGAAGAAATCATCAAAAAAAATGTAGAGATGAACATCGCTCATCCTTTTCGTGAAGAGAACGGTAGGAGTACTAGAATTTGGTTAGATCTCATTTTGAAATCGGAGATACAGAAAGTGGTTGACTGGAATCTAATTGACAAGTCGGATTATTTATCTGCAATGGAACGTAGTCCGATCAATGACTTAGAAATCAGCTATTTGATTTCTAACGCGTTGACAGATAAGATTTCCGATCGTGAACTGTATATGAAAGGGATCGATGTGAGTTATTTTTATGAAGGTTACTCTGAATATACGATTGATGATTTATAACAGAAGGAAAAAATGTTTTATGAATAAACAAAGTACGCCTGATTTTGACTAAAACAGCAAAATCAGGCGTTTTTTTATTTACGGAACCATTTTTTTAAGCCATTCAAAGGTTTTGTTTTTTGATCAACGGGCGCATTGTCAATGATCAATAACGTGATCATTACATAAGCGATCCAACTATCTCTTGAATAAAGTGTATAGCGAGATTTCCAGTTGGTGGCATATTTATCTTTGTATTCTCTCAACCCTTGAAAAGAATAGAAATGTGAGCCAAATTCATAGACTAGATAAGCAATCCGTTCTTGAATGAAACTTTTTCTTGAAGTCCCAACATTAGACAAAGGAGCCATACCCAAATTGAACCATCGGATATTTTCCTCCTTCATATATTCAAAAAGATGGATGAATAAATAGTCCATGCTGCCGGAAGGGGCAGTATCTGGATCATAGCGCATCAAATCAATCGTTCCGATCTTATCATTCGTATAAGTCGGCATGATCGAAGCGAAAGCGACCAACTCATCTTGATCGTTTTTGACGACTGCAATCGGTGCTCGCTGTAAATAGTCTTCTGAGAAGAAACCTAATGAGAAGCCTTTTTCTTTGCGACTGCCTAGCCAACGATCAGAAATGGTTTTAAGCTCAGCCATTTGTTGGGATGAATATGGGGGCTGAAGTACCTCAAACGTGAATCCTTCTCGTTCGATGCGATTCAGTATCGCACGTGTGCCTTTCATTTTTTTCCCAGAAGTCGTGAAGTCGGCTAACGAAACATGGCCTTCTTCGCCCATTTTGATAAAATCATAGCCAAATTCATGAAGGATCATAACCAGTTCTTCGCTCGTTTCATAAAAGACTGGCAAGTAGCATAAGCGATCTGTTTCTGCGATAAAGGCTTCGATCGCTTCTGGAAAATCTTCTTTTTTGCCTGAGGGATCGCCCATCACCACACACTTATTGTTATAACTAGCAAATTGTAACAAGACGGTTGCTTCCCCGTCTTTTTCATAGGTAAACATCCGTTTATCTTTCAAAAAAATCAGTTGACTATCTGAATTACCGCCGTAAGTTTCTAAAATCGTGGTGGCGACCGCTTCATCTAACTCTTGTCCAACTTGTGATTTTTTACCTTGGAGATAGTGGACAAATAAAATCATGATAAAGGCTACTGCTAAAATTGCTAGAAAACCAGACAACCAAATTTTTTCTGATGGAAATAGAAAAAATGAAATAAACCGATGATTACGATGTGGGAAAGTGGGCATATTATAAACACCGATCACGATATATAAAACGGTCAATGCACCTATGATCAACCCATCGATCGTCAACCATTCCCACGAGTAGATAAATTGATCTCTGAACAATTCATTACGTGAAGCGATCACGATACCTAATAGCAATAGTAAGAAAATAATGCCAGTAGTGCTTAGATCATTCAGTCCAACATAAATTAATGAAACAAGGATCAAAAAAATGGTTGGCCAGTAGACACGCTTGACTCTGGCTGCGATGCCTCGTCCCATAATAACAAACAAGAAGCCTAACAATATGCTTGGGAATTGCATAATAAAATGCATCTTTATAGGATTGATATGATGCAACCAACGAAACTCAGTAAATGCTTGCGGGATCGTTGCTGAAAGAACCAACATGATGCCAGAAAAATACATTAAGATCACCAGGATCTTCCGGGCAATCTGGGTCGCTAATTGCTTTGGAATACCAGAGTATCGTTGGTCGATCGATACACCGACATTTTTAAAGAAGAAAACTAATCCAATGAAAAATGGAATAAAGTAATAGAAGATCCGATAAAGCAAGATCCAGATCACAACGGTTTCTTTAGGGATACCTAGAGCTGATAAACCAAAGATCATCATCACATCAAAACTACCGATTTCTCCTGGGATCATTGAGATGATCCCGATAACTGAAGCAGCGATAAATAGAGGGATTGTTTGCCATAGATCGATGGGGATCTCCATCAAATAGCCGACTGCAAGAAAGGTTCCTAAGACACCCGTCCATTCCAATAAGGAAACGAGTAACAATTGCCCTTGGGATTTAATTGAAAGACCACCAACATAGCCTTCTTTTTTGATCGTGGTAAAAATAAAAACGATGGGGAAATACAAACCACCGGCAATCAACCAAATCCAATACTGTTTAAGAAACGGAGCGACAGGAGTAAAGAAGACCAAAAAAAACGAGACTAAACTATACAGAGATAAACCCGCCATCAAAAATAAAAATACTTTGGATAAAGCTTGCATGACTTGTTTGCTATCTTTTCTTTGACCGTAGAGTTCGGATCGTAAACCGATACTGACAAAGCCACCAAATCCAGCAATGTTATTAATGGTATTGATCATCCAACTTGTTTCAAATAAATATAATGGCTTTTGCTTTTGATTTAGTAACTTGTTGAAAATCAAATCATATCCAATCATGGGTAGAATAGAAATCAACCCAATCAAAAACATGACACCAATTTTCCAGAGTGGGATCGTGGAAAATGTTTGAGCTAGTTGGTCCGCAGATAACAAAGTACTGATTGTCATCAATTCACGAATAATAATCACTAATACAGAAATCAAAAAAATCGTTTTGATAAGTCTCAAGTGGCTTTTGAACCACTGAATGATTGGCTTGAACAAAAAATCACCTACTATTTTCAAATTTATTTTGTCAAGAAGTCTAAAACTTCTTGATTGAAGCGTTCTGGGTTTTGGCGAGCTAATTGGTGTCCTTGTCCTGTGACGAGAACAAATGAAGCATTAGGGATCGTTTTCGCTAAATAAAGCGAATGTTTCAGTTTGATGACATCTTTTTTACCGACGATGATCAGTGTTGGGCAATTGATTTTTTCTAAATGTTCTGTCGTGAGGCCAATATCATGAAGCAATAAATCGATGACCAATAAATGCTGACGTAAATGTGGCTGGAACAGTGCGCGCAACCAAACAAAGAAATAGTGAAAAGCACTGAGTAGTCGTGAGGACCAGAGAACCCCATTCAACCGTGTATTACCCGAATTTAAAATCAAGCGATTGACCCTATCTGGATAATTGCTTGAAAAAACTAAGGCAAGATTGGCTCCATCACTAAATCCCAAGATATTCGCTTGTGAGATTTGTTCCAGCAGCATGACTGTCAATAAATCATCTGCCATCAAACGAAAATTCAATGTTCCTGCTTGATTTGTCGATTGTCCATGCCCGCGACTATCGATGAGATAGATCGTAAAGTATTGTTCTAAAACGGGCACTTGTTCTGAAAAGAAATCACCGCTCCCGTCATTTCCATGAAGTAGCAAGAGGGGAAATCCATGTCCACTTTTTTCATAATAGATGTCAGTACCATCTGCCATTTTTGCAAATTTCTTTTCTCTTTTCACATTTATCACCTACTATTTTGAATTATAACGCTCTTTATCTATTTTAGAAATCGAAACTCTATAAAACGAACGATCATTTTCGTAAGATGAAAGGGAAAATGAAACATTCATTTTTTATTAAATTAAATAAGAAAAAACAGAGAAAAAATAGCCAAGAATGAAAAGAAATAGTAAGATAAAAAAAGATGTCAAATAGCTAGGTGGGTTTGAATGAAGAAAAAAAGAAAATCAATCTTCCGTATGATCGTAGGTCTATTTGTCTTCACGATTCTGGCAACGATTCTTTTTCTATTCGGTAGAACATATCAATCGATCAAGCGTGTAGAAAATTATCAGCCAGAGATTTCGTCAGCATTAGAAAAGTATCAAATGCAAGAACATGAGAATCTAGTGAAGGCAATCATACTTACTGAATCAAGAGGAAATGGTGTCGATTTGATGCAAAGTTCGGAAAGTGCCTATGGACAGATGGAGGCGATCACGACACAAGAAGGAAGTATTGACCAAGGAGTCAAATACCTCTCAGAGATGATAGCTGAGGCGAAAGCATTAGGTTGCGATCTGGCGACAGCGATCCAAGCGTACAATTTTGGCAAAGACTATATTGCTTACGTCAACGAAAGAGGCGGGAAGAACACGGTCCGTTTAGCCGAAGAGTATTCTAGGGATGTGTTGAGTCCGCTTTTAGGCAATGACAACAAAAAAACCTATCGCTATTGGCGAATCCAGTCATTATTGTATAATGGTGGGTATTTATACCATAATGGTGGTAATATGTTTTATGCAGATGTAGTGAAGATGAACCAACAGTTTCTTGAATGGTATGAAAATATTTTTTAAGCCTGTTGGATCGAACCAACTGCAAATCAAAGCAAGACGAATAATGAATACAATGAATGGAAAGAAGGAGTGCTTGGACGAGTGGAAGAAAATCAAAAAGTAATGGAGAAAAGAGAGAATACAACGAAAGATTGGGGATTAAGATTTTTCAAAGGAATGTTTATCGGCTCAGGATTTATCTTGCCGGGAGTGAGCGGAGGAGCTTTAGCAGCAGTATTTGGAATGTATGAGCGGCTGATTTCATTCTTAGCACATATCACTAGAAACTTTAAAGAAAACGTCTTATTCTTTTTACCAGTCGGCTTAGGTGGTGTCACTGGCGTATTCTTGCTGTCTTTTTTAGTCAGTTTTTTACTAGGGGCCTATGAAACAACGATTTTGTGGTTCTTTGTGGGATGTATTGCTGGAACGGTGCCCGCTTTATGGAAAGAGTCAGGGAAAAAAGGCCGAAACAATACAGATCTCATTATTATGGTTGTGACATTTATTTTAGGTTATCTTTTCTTGTTATATGGTGCCCGTTTATTTGATGGGCAAGTAGAACAAAATGTCTATACCTGGATGATGGCAGGCGGTTTGATTGGTCTCGGAATGATCGTTCCTGGATTAAGTCCATCGAATTTTTTAGTTTACATGGGACTGTATAAAGCGATGGCTGATGGATTTAAAGAAGTGCGTTTAGAAGTGATCATTCCTATTGCAATCGGCGGAATCGTGTGTGTACTAGGTCTTTCCAAAGTAATGGATTTTATTTTCTCAAAAGCTTATAGCAAATTATTCCATTTTATTCTAGGCATTGTTTTTGCATCCACGATCATGATCATTCCTACAAATTATAGTGGACTTGGCATTTTAGGTATCTTGGCATGTCTAGTGTTATTCATTGCTGGTGCTGCACTAGGCTGGTGGATGAGCCGTTTAGAAGAGCAGTATAAGTAGAAGAAGCACAAGAAGAAAAGTCACGTGATCGTTGTATTCAATCAGCCAAGTTCTTGATAGATGGTTCGAAGAAACGATTCTCTTCTGTGATTTTTCTAGGTGAAGTATATGGTGAGATAGAAAAATAGAAAACAGATCCGCTGTTTTTTGATTTTTCTATCTTTTTTTAAAATTAAAAAAACGAGTTGTTTTTAATCGTAGAAACAGCTAGACTAATTGAAGTGATTATTTTTGAAAGTTGGCGTGATATGGAAATGAAAGAATTAAAGGGACTTACAGAAAATGAAGTGAGCCAAAGACGTGCCTCTGGTCAACAGAATGATTACCAAGAGGATGCTACAAAAAGTACGAAACAAATTTTCAGCGATAATATTTTAACATTATTCAATTTTTTGAACTTAGGAATAGGACTATGCTTATTACTAGTTGGAGCCTATTCAAACATGGCTTACTTAGCAATTATTTTTGTAAATATCACCATGGGGATCTATCAGGAAATCCATGCGCGTAATCTTGTGCGCCGATTATCAATCGTCTCACAGGCGGAAGTAACCGTCATTCGTGATGGGAAAGAACAGATGATTGCAACGAAAGAACTAGTTTTAGGCGATCTTGTAAAAATCGGTGCGGGTGAACAGATTCCTTCAGACTTGCAAGTGATCAGTGGTCGGGCAGAGGCAAATGAAGCTTTACTGACCGGTGAATCTGATTTGATCGTCAAAGAGTCAGGAGCAGAATTACTTTCTGGTAGTTACCTGACTAGTGGCTCTGTCTTTGCTACAGTTATCCGTGTTGGGGCAGATAATTATGCTGTCCGCTTGACCAACGAAGCAAAAACACACAAGGAAATTCATTCGGAACTTGTGGAATCGATCCGCAAAGTATCTAAGTTTACAAGTTTTGTGATCATTCCTTTAGGGATCATCTTATTCTTGGAAGCTTTGTTCATTCGAAATGCGTCGATCCAACTATCAGTCGTTGCTTCTGCGGCGGCCTTACTGGGAATGTTACCAAAAGGATTAGTGTTATTGATCAGTATCGCATTGACGACTGGTGTAACTAAACTAGCGAAGAAACGAATCTTAGTCCAAGATATGTATTCGATCGAAACATTGGCACATGTAGATACATTATGTCTTGATAAAACAGGGACGATCACCGAAGGAAAAATGAGCATCCAACGAGTCGAACCCTTAAATAAAACCTATGAAAAAATGATTCCAACCATTATGGGGACATATTTAGCTGAAAGTAGCGATAACAATGTCACAATGCGTGCGTTGAGAGAGTATTTCGAGATTTCTAATCGTTACGATGTCGGAGAAAAATTAGCCTTTTCATCTGACCGCAAATGGGGCGCAATGGAATTTCCTGAACTAGGTGTAGTCTATGTCGGGGCTCCGGAACGGTTAGTGGCAGACGATCAGTTGCCGGAAAGTTTAGTGGAAGCCCAGGCCAACGGGTTTCGTGTATTGATGTTAGGTCTTGCTCCCAATCAAACGTTGTCTTCAGGCGATCCTCAAGGGGTTGAACCGATTGCTTTGTTTGAAATCGATGATCCTATCCGTAAAAACGCGCAAGAAACCTTAGCTTATCTACACGAAGAAGGGGTAGACTTGAAAGTGATTTCTGGAGACAATCCTTTTACGGTGTCAAATATTGCGCGACGTGCTGATTTGCCCAACTATCAATCGTATGTTGATCTATCTGATTTGACAGAAGAAGCAGAAGTCAGAAAAGCGGCGCATCAATATACAGTTTTTGGGCGAGTGAGTCCGCAACAAAAGAAACTCTTAGTCAACGAACTGAAAGCAAGTGGACGAACAGTTGCAATGACTGGAGATGGCGTAAACGATGTATTGGCTTTACGTGAAGCCGATTGTAGTATTGCGATGGCAGAAGGAGACGGAGCGACACGACAAATTGCTAATCTTGTCTTGTTAGATTCTGATTTTACGACATTGCCCGAGGTATTGTTTGAGGGACGCCGAGTCGTGAATAACGTAACGAAAGTTTCAGGTATTTTCTTTATTAAGACAATCTATTCATTTATCTTATCGATTTTATGTGCAGTGACGGCTATCGGATTCCCATTTATTCCGATCCAGATTACGTTGATCGATCTTGCTATCGAAGGGTATCCATCTTTCTTCTTATCATTTGAGAATGATAAACGAAAAGTCGATTATCGCTATCTGCCTACTGCGCTAGTCAATGCATTACCTAATGCATTGCTTGTTGCTTTCAATACTGTGGCGATTTACCTGATCGGTCACAACCAAGGTTGGACATCTGGTGAAACAACGACATTGATGTATTATTTATTGATTGGGATCAGCTGTCTGGCAGTGATCAAAGCCTGCTTGCCATTCAATCTATTACGGATTTTCTTAGCAGTCACCACAGTGGTCGGTATTTATGTTGCTGCGATGCTTTTCCATCATATATTAGAAGTCAATCTTGGGTTAGGAAATACTTGGCCATATTTTGTTGGCTTTATGGTTTTGAATGTGTTATTACGTTTAGGATATTGGAAATTAGGCATACAAAACAAATTATTGAATAAAGTAAATGCAAATAAAACTCATCATACTCAAGTGGAAGAAAATGTCATATAATCCAGTATCTATCACTTGAAAAAGTATAGGAATATGGTACAATGAAACATGTATAATTGTGTCCTTTAAAATCGCACTGATTTTCGTTAGTGCGATTTTTTACCGGTTATTCTCCTGAAATGTCTTGTCGATGAGTATGAGATATCAACTAATGCAGGGGGTGAGAATATGGCTCAAAGGATCCCTCAAGAGACCATTGAGACGATTCGTAATCAAACGAATATCGTTGAGGTGATTGGGCAATACGTCCAGTTGAAAAAATCTGGGAAGAATTATTTAGGTCTCTGCCCTTTCCATGAAGAACGTACTCCTTCATTTTCGGTTGCGGAAGATAAGCAGATTTTCCATTGCTTTGGTTGTGGAAAAGGTGGGAATGTCTTTACGTTTCTTCAAGAATTGGAAGGTCTGTCTTTTCCAGAAGCAGTGGTCAAGGTCGCTGATTTAGAACAGATCCAACTCGAAGATCAGTGGCGACAACAAACGCTGACTACTCAAACCGGAGATTCAGCTACTGGTAAATTGATCGCGGCTCATGAAAAAGCAGTAGAAGTTTATCATCACATGTTGTTGCACACAAAAGTAGGTGAGACAGCGTTAAATTATTTACTCGAACGTGGTCTGACCACCGAGTTGATCGAAGAATTCAAGATCGGTTTTGCGCCAAATGAACGCTCATTTTTACAACAAGTGTTCCAAAATGAAGACTATTCTGAGGAAGTATTCAAGCAGTCCGGCTTGTTTGTGACACATGATGATGGACGGATGTCGGATCGTTTTTATCAACGGATCATGTTTCCTCTTCGTAATGGTCAAGGTCGGACGATCGGGTTTTCTGGTCGTTACTTGGCTAGTGAACACGATGCAAAAGATCAACCAAAATATTTGAACAGTCCTGAAACGGATCTATTCAACAAAAGACAAGTCTTATTCAACTTAGACAAAGCACGTAGTGAGATCCGCAAGTCGGGTGAAATCTTACTATTCGAAGGATTTATGGATGTTATCGCTGCATGGCAAGCGGGTCTCAAGACTGGTTTAGCCTCCATGGGAACAAGTCTGACGACTCAACAGATCCAGCAGATGGAAAAACTGACAAAAGAATTAGTGTTTTGTTATGATGGTGACCGTGCGGGTGTAGAAGCTACGAACCGAGGCATCGAACTACTGCGTCAAAATAGTCGAATGCAATTATCTGTCGTAGCGATCCCAGAAAAACTCGATCCAGATGAGTACTTGAGAAAGTATGGGGAAGAGGCTTTTCAAGAATTAGTTTTACACGGACGAGAAACCATTTTTGCTTTTAAATCGCGTTATTTGAAGCAAGAAAAAAATCTGGAAAATGAAAAAGATAAAATTGAATATCTTGAAGCGGTACTAAGTGAATTGAGTAAAGTTGTTTCGCCAATCGAACAAGACATGTATCTAACGCAGTTATCAGCAGAATTTCAGCTGAGTCGAGAAACGATGCAAAAACAAATACGTGATCTGCGCCGAAAGAATCAACCAACCAAGCAAGAACAAGCTCAACCAACGACAGAGCAGGTGTCCGTAAAATCTGGAACGATCAGACAAAAACGCCCACTATCTCAGGTTGAAAAAGCAGAACAAATGCTATTGTATCGAGCGTTCAAAGAACTTGCTGTGCGTAATCTACTCAAGGAACAAGGCGTTCAATTTATTCATGATACTTATGCAGAAATCTATTTTTTATTTGATGCGTTTGTATCTCAAAATGGAGAATTCAAACTTGCGGAGTTTTTAGACTTCTTGCAAGATGAAAATTTAAGGCGGATAGTGGTCGAGATCGAATATATGCGAATGGCTGAAGAAAGTACGCCACGTGAGATCCAAGACTTACTGAGAGTGATCAGTAAATCGGGCTTAGCTGAAGAAATCATAACAAAAAAACAGATGCAGCAAGAAGCACGACGTACTGGGAACAAACAGTTAGAATTGGAATTGACGATTGAGATCATCAATTTAACGAAACAGTTAAAACAAGCCGAATAGCTACTTAAAGGGGGCCTTCTTTTATGGCAAATGGAACAGATGTTAAAAAATATGAAGCAGCAGTGGCAGCGTTCATTAAAGAAAATAAACCAAACGGGCAAGTGATTTATGATGATCTATCAAATAAACTTGCGACACCATTCACTTTAAATGCAGATGAAATGGATAAGTTGATCCAAAAAGTAGAGGACGCAGGTATCAGCGTCGTTGACGAAAATGGTGAACCATCGATCCATAGTCTGAAAAGTGCTGAGAAAAAAGCAGAACAAGCGAAAACAGAAGATCTTTCTGCACCGACAGGCGTCAAAATCAATGATCCTGTTCGGATGTACCTCAAAGAAATTGGCCGCGTCTCCCTTTTAACTGCAGAAGAAGAAGTAGCATTAGCATTGAAGATCGAAGAAGGCGACCAGGAAGCGAAACAACGCTTAGCTGAAGCTAACCTTCGTTTAGTTGTAAGTATTGCCAAAAGATATGTGGGTCGTGGGATGCAATTTTTAGATTTGATCCAAGAAGGAAATATGGGATTGATGAAAGCTGTTGAAAAATTTGACTACCGTAAAGGGTTCAAATTTTCTACCTACGCAACTTGGTGGATCCGTCAAGCGATCACACGTGCGATTGCTGACCAAGCCCGTACGATTCGTATTCCAGTGCATATGGTGGAAACCATCAATAAATTGATCCGTATCCAACGTCAATTACTACAAGACTTAGGAAGAGAACCAACGCCTGAAGAAATCGGTGCTGAAATGGATCTTCCTACAGAAAAAGTACGCGAAATCTTAAAAATCGCTCAAGAACCTGTCTCATTAGAAACACCAATCGGTGAAGAAGATGATTCACATTTAGGTGATTTTATCGAGGACCAAGAAGCAACTAGTCCTGCGGAACATGCAGCGTATGAATTATTGAAAGAACAATTAGAAGATGTCTTAGATACTTTGACAGATCGTGAAGAAAACGTCTTACGTTTGCGTTTTGGCTTAGATGATGGCCGTACACGTACGTTGGAAGAAGTAGGTAAAGTCTTCGGCGTGACTCGTGAACGTATTCGACAAATCGAAGCAAAAGCATTAAGAAAACTTCGCCACCCATCACGCTCAAAACAATTGAAAGATTTCTTGGAATAATCAAGAAATAATTTTTTTAACAAAAAAACAGATCATTTTTCTTGAATGATAGAAAACCCTCAAAGTAGGAGATCTCTCCAGCTATTGAGGGTTTGTTTTTTATCAAACAATTCGACTAACTTTCAACAAAGGTCCGTTTAAACAAAGTAGCTCATTACGGTCGTTATTTATTTTTTACTGAAAGACTTATTTGTTTTTTTATAAAATCCTTAGGATATCCTATTGGCGTGTGGATTAGATTATGGTAGATTTAATGGTAGCGAAAACCTAGTAAAGGAGCCGATCGCTAAGTGATAAAAAAATGTCCAAAATGTGGATCAGAAAAAATCAAAGATCAATCAAAATGTCCAGAATGTGACTTTGAACCACAACAAGATGAACTGACACAATTACCCCAAACAGATGGAAATCAATCGTTAGACGAAACAGCTGAGGAAGTTTATCCAGACAGTATCGTAAATGATCCAATCGAGTGGTCAGAACTAAAAGATCTACCGTTGGAGTCTGTCATGGAGTTGTTTGACTCAAGTGACACGAGCACTGAGTCAAAGGATGATCAAGTAGATAAAAAAGAAAATACCAATCTTGGCAAAGAAAAAACAGAGACAGATCACTCTGCTACCTCTGAGCAAAGAGAAAAAGCGCAGCAGAAAAAACGAGTAGCTGAATTAAAAGAAGCAGTAAACAATGAAGAAGAAAATTCCATTCTAGCTGCTTACATCAAGGCGCATCGTGAAGATACGACTGAAGAACACGCAAAAGAGCTGCTTCGAATGATCGAAACGGCGGCAGCAACGGGTGAGGATTCAGTCGACATTCGCTTGTCGGAAAATACAACGGAGCAAGTTTCTCCTGAAAAATCTCAAGAGGATGCAATAAAAGAGCCACCAATGGAAGAACCAACAGAAGAAACGATCATTGAAGATACTGTGGTCGAAGATTCTTCAACAAGTACAGAAGAACAAGTAGACGTAATTACAAATATAGAAGAAACTGCCCCAGTTTCTACGGAAGAACCTGTAGAGACGACTGAACCGATCGAAGAGGAAAGTTCTAAGGTTGAGAGTACGAAAGCTGCTTCAACAGATGCACCGCAACCAAAAGAAGCTCCTGAAACAACTGAACTGGTGGAAACACAGCCGGAACAGACAAAGGTTGAGGAACAAGAAACAAGCAATGCGTCCATCAAAAAAGAAGAATTGCCAAATGATCGAGGATCAAAGAAATCCAAAAAAAGATTATACCTGACGAGTGCGGCAGTGCTTTTACTTGGTGCAGGGGGTTGGATGTATTATGATCATCAGCAAAAAGTCCAAGCAGAAATCGCTGCCGAAACCCAACGTAAACAAGATAAAATGGCTGATTTACAATCAGATTTAGCTGCGTTTTATTCAGATGATGATGAACAGTTCATTCGTACAAGTATGATCAATCAAGACTTATCAAAATTAAGGGCATCATTGAATGAGGTCAAAGATGAAAAAGGGTATGCAGATCTGGAAAAAACCTTTGAAGATATCCAATCAAAGATCAAACAGATCCAAACGGTCAATGAATGGTTTGTTACACCAGTTATCGCAGATGATCAACTGATCGCAGAACCCAAATTGAAAGCTAACCAAGCGATCCAAAGTTTTGAAACAGAAGATACAGCATTTGGTCAATTGATCGACAAAGCGACAGATGAAGCAACTAAACAGTATCAACAACTTCAAACAGCAAAAGAAAAAACTGCTGTGATCTATGCAGATGGTCAAGTAAAAGATTCAGCAACGAAAGAGCAGTACGACACAGCAAAAGCAGAAGTGGCGAAAGTAAAAAATACAGAATTAGTCAAAGCACTTGTGACCGAATTGGACAAAGTCGATGAAGCTTTGACGAAAAAAGAAGAAGCGAAGAAAGCCGAAGAAGCAAAGAAAGCTGAAGAAGCGAAACAAGCGCAGGCTGAAGCACAAGCACAAGCTGAGGCAGCTGCTCAACAAACTGAGGCGACACAAACAACGCCAGCGACTAACTCCGCAAACCGTCCAATCATGGAAACAAGAGCCAGTGATGTCGCAGATGCTTCTAATCCTGCTTGGAATTGGGCACCAGGAGTTAAAGAAAGTGTGATCGCAACAAGTATTGCACGAGGCTACATCGTAGAGGGCGGCTATCGATTAGAGAAAGCTCGCATCGAAAACGGTGAAGGATACTACAACCTTTATGCGACTTCTACTAAATCATCTTTGATGAATGGTATCGGTGAAAGTGCTCTACCATTTTATATTGTCACAATCAATTGTAAAACTGGTTGGTTTGGTGGGAACGGTAGTAACTAGATCAGTGGTAGTTAGCTAGAGTATAGTTCTATCAGCCTGATTTGCTATTCCTACAAAGCAAAACAACAATGGTCCAGAAGCAATTTTTCTTTCTATCATAGCGTCAAAAATAGGCCTTAGAATCCAAAAATATGAGGATATTTTCGGGTTTTATGGCCTATTTCAGTCGAACACTGACGGCTTAAGCTTTTATGGAGAATCTCTATCTATAAACATGGCGTTATGTTATGATAGCAAAGAAATGTTGGAATACAAAGGCCTTTTAGAAAAGGAGAAAAAGATGAACGAATTATTAGCAAATGTCTTTACCGCAATGGTGATTGACGAAAATGAAAAAAATTATTTTGTCCAAAAAAATGGACAAACTTTCCGTTTGAGCAAAGAGGAGGGAGAGCATACGATCGGCGAAGCAGTCGAAGGTTTTGGTTATCAGAATCAAAAACAAGAGAATCGTTTTACAACGGTGATCCCGAAGAGTCGCATTGGTCATTATGCTTTTGGAACAGTCACTTCTTCAAGAAAAGATCTAGGTGTCTTTATTGATATTGGTTTACCGGATAAAGATTTTGTTGTTTCACTGGATGAGTTACCTACAATGACTGAGTTGTGGCCCAAAAAAGGGGATCAGTTGATGATCGCTTTGCGCGTTGACGCGAAAGATCGCATTTGGGGAAGCCTAGCAGAAGAAAGAATCTTCAAATCACTAAGTAAGCATGGTTCAGAAGAATTGAAAAATAAAAACATCTCAGGAATCGCTTATCGTTTGAAGCTGACTGGCACGTATTTGCTGACGGATGATTTTTATATTGGGTTCATCCATCCTTCAGAACGTTACCGCGAACCACGTTTAGGTGAAAAATTAGAAGGACGCGTAGTTGGGGCTAGACCTGATGGTGTGTTGAATATCTCTTTGAAACCACGTGCACACGAAGCGATTTCTGATGATGCACAAATGATCTTAACGATTTTAGAACGTTCAGCAGATCAACAAATCGCATTCACTGACAAATCAGATCCAGATGAGATCATGCGTGCCTTTGGGATCAGTAAAGGGGCATTTAAGCGAGCAATTGGTAATTTATTGAAACAAGGATTGATCAAACAAGAGGATGGCGTGACGAAACTAGCGAAAAAATCTAATTGAGAATGACTTGCATGTTTTTCTCGTCTAGCTTATAATAATTTTAATCTAGAACGGTTGATTAGATATCTTAATTATAATCATTATAAATTGTTGGGGTTGAGAAAATGGGCATGAATACAATGTCAGTAATGAAAAAAACAAAACAACAGCTACATGAATCTGGGTTTAAACTGACCCCACAACGAGAAGCAACCTTGCTCGTCCTCTTAGAGAACGAAAAAGAACACTTGTCAGCAGAAGAAGTTTTCTTTCTAGTCAAAAAGAAAAACTCAGAGATCGGTTTGGCCACCGTTTATCGGACGTTGGAGATTCTAACGGATCTAAAAGTCATCGACAAAGTTAGCTTCAATGATGGTGTGGCTCGGTATGATCTGCGAAAAGAAGGAGCCAAACATTTTCATCATCATCTCCTGTGCTTAGATTGTGGAACGATCGAGGAAGTCGAAGAAGATCTGCTAAGTGAAGTTGAACAAGTGATCGAACAGCGTTACCACTTTTTTGTCAAAGATCATCGTTTGACCTTTCATGGTATCTGCCAAGAATGCTATAATAAGAAAAAAGAAAGAAAGACCGTCTGAATTGATAGACGGCTTTTTCTTTGAAGTGTCTACTGAAAAATAGACTACCGAAACCAAAGGCTATCTGATATGATAAAGAAGCATGAGGTGAGAAGGATGGAAGAAGAAATCAATGAATATCTTCGCTATTTAAGTATCGAGCGTGGATTATCGTTCAATACTCGAAAAAGTTATGAACGAGACTTGAATCAATACTTGCACTATCTAAAAGAACACGAGATAACCTCTTGGCAAACAATTGATCGATTTGTCGTCATCCAATATTTAGAAACGTTGCATGCGGAAAATAAGGCTTCTGCAACGATTACACGTATGATTACAAGTTTAAGAAAATTCCATCAATTTTTGCGACAAGAACGGTATACAGAACAAGATCCAATGCAACACATCGAGACACCGAAGAAAGCCCAAAAGTTGCCAAGTACATTGTCTTTAAAGGAAGTAGAACGGCTGATCGAAACACCTGATACATCGAAAAGTTTAGGGATCAGAGATCGCGCTATTTTAGAAGTCATGTATGCAACAGGGATGCGTGTGAGTGAGTTAGTCGGACTGAAGTTAGGCGATTTGCACTTGTCTTTAGGGCTGGTTCAAACCTTAGGTAAAGGAGATAAAGAACGAATCATTCCTTTAGGCGATTATGCGATCCAATGGTTAGAACGTTATTTGGATGAGGTTCGTCCTTTACTAGTCAAAAATCCATCTGAAAACCACGTTTTTTTGAATCATCATGGTTCAAGTCTCTCTCGACAAGGAATATGGAAAAATTTAAAACAACTTGTTCGAGAAGCAGGGATCTACAAAGACGTGACCCCTCATACATTGAGGCATAGTTTTGCGACACATTTACTAGAGAATGGGGCGGATTTACGTACCGTTCAAGAACTATTAGGTCATGCAGATATTTCAACGACACAGATCTATACACATATCACGAAAAAAAGAATGACAGATGTCTACAAGCAGCATTTCCCAAGGGCTTAGTTTATAGGATGGTGAGAAAATGTTAACACATTATCGAAAAGAAAACCGAAAAATCGCGATGGGACTATTGAGCTTTCATAAAAAGTTAAATGCAGAATCAAGTTTACTAAAAGAGATCGATACCTATGAATCTGCTGAGGATTATGAACTTTTTTTCTATACGCCAGAAGATTCTACAAATATCCAAGGAATCATTGGTGTGCATTGGAATGATAAAGATCAGATGACGATTCACGATATTTCGTTGAATCCTTCCTACCGGGGGGAGAATATCGGGTTTCAAATGTTGAATGAATTGCAAGCAAAATACCCCGATGTGTTGATCCATCCAACGGATATCACAGAAGCTTATTTAAGTAGATGGATCAATGAAAATAAGGAAGAGTGAATGATGTGTCAGAAATCAATATCAAATTAGATGTCTTTGAAGGTCCATTAGATTTACTCCTTCATCTGATCCAAGATATGTCGATCGATATTTACGATATCCCGATCGCCACTATCACGGAACAATACATGAACTATATCCATACGATGAAGACGCTTGAGTTAGCTGTGGCAGGAGAGTACCTTGTCATGGCAGCAACACTGATGGCAATCAAAAGTAAGACATTATTGCCTATCCAAGAAGTAAGCAATGACGAAGAAGAATTTTGGGAAGAAGATCCGCGTGACGAATTAGTCAATCAGCTGTTAGAATACCGCAAATTCAAGTATGCAGCAGAGAAGCTTACTGAAAAGGCAGAAGAACGTAGTTTGTATTTCACAAAAGAACCTTCTGCAATCGATGAGTTATTGGGGCAAGAAAAACCATTGAAGCGTGGACAAGTGAAAAAAATCGATTTATTTCAAGCCATGCAGAAAATTTTAGAACGAAAGAAATTTGCTCAAAAAGAAGAAAAAACGATCGCACCTGATGATGCGACAATCGAAGAACGAATGACATTTATCCAACAGCGCATCGTCTCTCAAAAAAATGGCTGTTTGTTCGAATCTTTTTTTGAAACGCCTTCTAGAAACGAAGTCGTCACAACATTTTTGGCGATCCTCGAATTGATGAAAAATGGACAGATCGTGGCTCAGCAAGAAAAAAATTATGAATCAATCATGCTTTATCCAGCAGTAGGAGATACACAACATGACGAAATTAAGTGAACTTGAAGCAATCTTATTTATAGTAGGAGAAGAAGGAACGACAATCGAAGAATTGAGTGCCTTACTGACCTATACACGAGAAGAAACGACTGCTTTAGTGGCAGAGTTGGCAGCTAGTTATGAAGCGAATGACAACACAGCGTTACATCTTTTTGAAACAGAAAAACAACTCGTGCTGACTACCAAAAAGGAGTTAGCGCCGATCGTCAAAAGATACGCGCAAGGGACATCGAATACCTTGTCACAAGCGGCAGTCGAAACACTAGCAATCATTGCATATAAACAACCGATCACTAGAAGTGAGGTCGAGTTGATTCGTGGTGTTCAAGTTTCTGGCGCGATTCAACGCTTGACTGCACACCAACTGATCGAAGAAAAAGGGCGAGTCGATGGACCAGGTCGCCCGATCCTTTACGGGACCACAAGTCATTTTTTAGATTATTTTGGTCTGAGATCGCTAAATGAGTTACCCGATATTCAAGATATCGAACGTTCACTGGAAGAAGACGCACCCCTTGATTTATTTTTTGATGGCGTGCATGAAGGAGAAAACATATAATGGAAAGATTACAAAAAGTAATTGCTCACGCAGGAATTACCTCTCGCCGTAAAGCCGAGGAATATATTTTGGCTGGTCGAGTAAAAGTAAATGGTCAAGTCGTCAAAGAACTTGGCGTAAAAGTTGGCAAACACGATACAGTGGAAGTCGACCAAGTGCCGATCTATCAAGAAGAATATGGCTATTATTTACTTTATAAGCCAAAAGGGGTCATTTCTGCTGTAGCAGATGACAAGGGCCGGAAAGTAGTGACAGACCTATTACCAATGGTCAAAGAGCGTATCTATCCAGTTGGACGACTAGATTATGATACTTCTGGCATACTTTTATTGACGAATGATGGTGATTTTGCGCAACGATTGACGCATCCCAAGCATGAAGTTGATAAAGTATATGTTGCCAAAGTCAAAGGAATCGCCACTAAGTCAGCGCTGAACCCATTGACAAAAGGAATCAAAATTGAAGGAAAGAAAACGTCACCTGCAAAGTATGCCATTTTATCTGTTGATCCTCATACGAATCATAGTATCGTAGAATTAACGATCCATGAAGGCCGTAACCACCAAGTAAAAAACATGCTACAAGCCGTCGGGTTACCTGTGCAAAAATTAAAACGAGAAAAATATGGCGAATTGACCTTGCAAGGTTTACGTCCTGGTGAGTATCGTGAGCTGAATAAAAAAGAAATCAGTCAGTTATTGAATCAATCAAAATAAATACCTTACTTTTTGTAAGGCTAAATACCTTGCTTTTTTGTTATGAAATAAGTATAATAAAATGGTAAACAAAAATTAGATATGGTTCGTCTTCAGGGGCAGGGTGAAATTCCCGACCGGTGGTTATAGTCCACGACCTACTTTTGCGAGTAGCTGAATCGGTGAAATTCCGATACCGACAGTAAAGTCTGGATAAAGAAGATAGAGCTTATTTGGCATACGTATGTACAAATGACTCTAACTCTATTTTCCCCTGCGAAAATAGAGTTTTTTTGTTTGTGTTTACGTGGTTGAATAGTTCGCTGAAGAGGAATCCCAACAGGAGGATTTCAACATGAAGAACACCCGAGTACAAAAAATGGTTGCGGTCGCATTATTTGCTGCAATCGGATTGGTTTTGCAATTTTTCTCATTTCCAATCATGCCAACATTTAGTTTTTTGAAAATCGATTTTAGTGATATCCCAGTTTTGATCAGCATGTTTTTATTTGGCCCGTTAGCGGGGATCGTTACCGCGTTTTTACGTTCGATCTTACATTTGATCATGACCGGTTTTAGTCCCGAGAATCTAGTTGGCGACGTCGCTAGTTTCTTTTCAACAGCGGTCTTTACTTTACCGATTTTCTACATCTTCAAAAGAAACAAATACCAAAAAGGAAAAAATCAAATTTTAGGCGTGATCAGTGGAACACTTGCACTCACCATTTTCATGAGTATTGCGAACTATTTTGTAATCACACCTCTTTATTTAACATTTTTAGGCCTAAACGCAACCCAAATGTTAGGTATGCCACTGGCAAATTACATTTTGATCGGTATTGTACCTTTTAACTTGATCAAAGGATTTATCGTTAGTGTGGCATTCCTTGTCTTACACGCCAAACTACTGCCTTGGTTGAGCAGAAAACAACACCAGTTAGAAAAACGGCATAGCGTTGTAAAATAAAAGTAAATGACTCTTTTAAAAAAAAAAGACTAGGATAGCATATAATACAAAGAATACAAGTAAACTTGAAAGTAGGAATTCCTACTTTCAAGTTTTTTTTATGAAAAAGAGCATTTTCAGTTATTTATATAGAGACTAGATAGGTTATATGGGAGGGGAACAAATGACCAATCATAGGTATTCGCATAGCTAACACTTATTTTTTTAAAGTTTTTCTTAATATTTTGTTATGAAAAAAAATTCAATAACCGACATTGTGTAAGCGTTTTATAAACCGTGTCTGAGTATTTTTTGCCTTTTTGTATAAAAATGTATTTTATACGTTTTGATGTGAAATTATTCTCCTTTTGTTTGTTAGATGGACCTGATATAATAGACGACGGAAACGCTACAATTAGTATGAATAAAGCATTTCAATTAAATAATCAAAGGAGGGACAATAAACGAGGGTTTTGAATAAAATTTATCGAATCTACTAGTTATTATTTTTGTTCTTATCATCTTTTTGATAAAATACCGATGTGTCAAAGATTTTTGAAACAAGAAAGGAAGAAGAAAATGGAACAAACAACGAAGAAGAAATTTCAAATGCCTTCAGCGTACTCGGTCTTATTCATTATTATTGCCATTATCGCTGTACTTACATGGTTTATCCCAGCAGGACACTACAGTGTGGATGAAGCCGGTAATATCATTGCAGGGTCTTACGAAAGAGTCCAACAAAATCCACAAGGACTTTGGGATATCTTTATGGCTCCAGTCAACGGGATGTTGGGTGTACCAGCGGGTGAGTTAACGAAAGAAACACCTGCGGCAATTCCAATTTCCTTCTTTATCTTAATTGTTGGTGGTTTCTTAGGAATCATCAATAAAACTGGCGCATTAGATGCTGGGATCGCAACTGTTGTGAAACGCTTCAAAGGAAAAGAAAAAATGTTGATCCCTGTATTGATGCTTTTATTCGCTTTAGGTGGTTCAACTTATGGAATGGCGGAAGAAACGATTCCATTTTACGCATTATTGATTCCTGTTATGATGGCCGTCGGTTTTGATACTGTCACAGCAGTAGCCATCGTGTTGGTCGGATCTCAAGTGGGTTGTTTGGCATCAACAGTTAACCCATTTGCGACAGGAGTTGCATCACAAGCTGTTGGTATTTCAATGGGTGAAGGAATCGGGTTACGTTTCTTTATGTTCGTTGTCTTACTAGCAATCTCTATTATTTATGTGTATCGCTATGCGTCGAAGATCGAAAAAGATCCAACCAAATCTTTAGTATATAATCAGCGCGAAGAAGACATGAAACACTTTGATATCGAAGCAATCAATCGTCAAGAAATGATCACGAAGAAACAAAAACATGTCAATGTATTGTTCTTCCTTACTTTTGGTATCATGATCATTAGTTTGATTCCATGGACAACATTGAATGAAAACTTCACTATTTTTGAGTCATTGACAAATTGGTTAACTGGCCTACCTGTAATTGGAACTGTTTTAGGTAAAAACATGTTGCCTCTAGGTGATTGGTATTTCCCTGAAATCACAATGTTATTCTTAGTAATGTCAATCGTTGTGGCAATCACTTTTGGTATGAAAGAATCTGATTTTGTCAAAGAATTCTTAGCAGGTGCTTCAGACTTGATTGGTGTAGCAATCGTTGTTGCTGTTGCTCGTGGGATCCAAGTAGTGATGAACAACGGTTTGATCACAGATACGATCTTACATTGGGGAGAACAAGGATTAAGCTCATTATCATCAAGTGTCTTCTTGATCCTTACATTTATCTTCTATATCCCTATGTCATTCTTGATTCCATCAACTTCTGGCTTAGCAGCTGCTACAATGGGCATCATGGGACCAATGGGAGAATTTGCTGGTGTCGGTAAAGATCTAGTAATCACTGCTTACCAATCAGCATCTGGATTAGTGAACTTGATCACGCCAACTTCTGCTATCGTAATGGGTGCAATCGCCATTGCTCGCTTTGATATTTCCGTTTGGTGGAAATTCACTGGGAAGTTGATTGCCATCTTATTTGTTGCTATCTGTGTGATCTTAGGTGTAGCAGCAATGTTCTAATTCTAGACAAATGACAGCCAAAGTTCTATGATAAATGAAGAAACAATATCTATTGACTGAATAAAGAGACATGAATCCTTTATTCACCAAGTACGATGTATCACTTGTATGTAAGAGATCGTCGGTAGAAACAAGACCTTTGAAAAAACGAGTTACTCTGTTGATGAAATGGTGACTGAAGAATCCAGCGCCAAGAAATAAGCGACAAAACCCGAAACTTGGATTTTGGGTTTTGTCGCTTATTTCCGAAGGCGTTGGCTTTTTCACAGAAAATTTCGTGAATAGTGTCCTATTGCACTCGAGCAGATGTACATGTGGATCAAAGTAGTATTTTCTGCCGTCATCTTTTTTTTAAAATAATGAGGAGGCAAAGTTGATGAAACAATTTGTAACAGAACAACATCATGAACAAGCATTAGAATCATTAAGTGAGTTGATTAGAATTCCTTCTGTGTTGGATGAATCTGATTCTGGAGAGGGACATCCTTTTGGGAAAAAAGTTGTAGAAGCTTTAGATAAAGTGTTAGAAATCAGTGAAGGATTAGGTTTCAAAACATTTAAAGATCCCGAAGGCTACTATGGTTATGCAGAAGTAGGCTCAGGAGACGAGTTATTTGGTGTCTTATGCCATATGGACGTTGTCCCTGGAGGCGATGAAAAAAACTGGGAATCTAAACCTTTTGAGCCAACGATCAAAGATGGCTGGTTAGTTGGCCGTGGCTCCCAAGACGATAAAGGACCTTCGATTGCTGCAATGTACGCAGTGAAAGCATTGATGGATGCAGGGGTAGAATTTAATACGCGCATTCGTTTCATCTTCGGAACGGACGAAGAAAATCTTTGGCGTTGTTTAGATAAATACAATGAAAAAGAAGAAGGAATCACACAAGGCTTTGCGCCAGATGCAGAGTTTCCTTTGATCTATGCAGAAAAAGGTTTGCTACAAGCTTACTTGACCGGTCCTGGCACAAATGAATTCTCTGTAAATGCTGGTGGGGCACTAAACGTAGTGCCGGATTCAGCACCTTATTCAGGTGAAAAATTGGCAGAAGTGAAAGCAGCGTTAACGAAACACAACTTCGATTTTGAAGATCAAGGTGACTCGATCACAGTGCTAGGAAAAAGTATCCATGCAAAGGATGCCGCAGAAGGTGTCAATGCGATTTCTCGTTTAGCGATCGCTTTGTCTGAAGTTTTTGATTTTGCGCCAATCAAGTTTTTAGGAGAATTAGTCCAAGAAAATGCGACTGGTGAAAAAGTAGTCGGAAAGACTGTTGACGAACAATCTGGTGAGTTGACGATGAACTTCGCTAGTTTAGAAATCACACCTGAGCAAACAAAAATCGGGGTGGACATGCGTATCCCTGTCACCTTCAAAAAAGATGAACTTGTCGAAAAACTGACAGAAAAAATCAAAGCATACGATTTATCATATGAAGAATTTGATTTCTTGGATTCATTATACGTTCCTTTGGAGAGTGAATTGATCCAAAACTTATTAGCAACGTACCGTGATATCACAGGGGATATGACTGAGCCATTTGTTTCTGGTGGAGCAACCTTTGCTCGTACGATGAACCAATGTGTCGCTTTCGGTGCAATGTTCCCTGATACACCAGACTTCATGCACCAAGCCAATGAACGATGGGAATTAAGCAGTATGTACAAAGCGATGGAAATCTACGCAGAAGCGGTTTATCGCTTGTGTGGGAAGTAAACCAATAGTTAGTTAAGAAACGAATAAGAGTCATAAAAGTAACCACCCCTATTTTGACAAAGTTCCTCAAAATAGGGGTGGTTTTTCATTGTCAGTTGTTCCTCCTTACAAAGATATCCAATAATAACATCTTACATAAAATCATTTGCAATTTTACCGTATTTTATTTAGTGTATAAGAGTATCAAATGAAAGATGACGGAAGGTGATGTTTTTGAAAATATTCAAAAGAGTCCTGATAGGATTAGTGCTCGTACTGGGATTAGGTGCTATTGGAGGTTATTTTTATTGGCAACAAAGTGTGTACGAACCATCGACTCAAGCAGAGCAATCATTTAAGCAAGGAATAGATAAAGAGGATTATTTATTATTCGAATCGCAAAAATCGGCGAAACATCCAATGGTGATTTTTTATCCTGGTGCGCTCGTCGAACCAGAAAGTTATAGTATATGGGCAGAGCAACTAGCAGAAAATGGCTATACGGTAGCCATTGCTAAAATGCCTTTTGAACTGGCGATCCTGAGTGGCAACAAAGCAGACAAAATCAGAGAGAATTTCAAAGATCAAGATTTTGTGATTGGAGGACATTCTTTAGGTGGGGTGATGGCAAGTCGTTATGCTAATGCAAATCTGGATGATGAACGATTAAAAGGTATTTATTTCATGGCAAGTTATCCGGATGAAAAGGGGACATTGGCAAAAACTGATTTACCGGTCATCAGTATCACCGGAAGTGAAGATGAAGTCATGAACCAAGAAGCAGCTGATGAAGCAAAAGCTTATTTACCTGAACAAACAGAATTTGTTTCCATCGCTGGAGGGAACCATGGCGGATTTGGTAGTTATGGTCATCAAAAAGGTGATGGTGAAGCAACAATCAGTAATGAAGACCAACAAACAGCAATCGTCACGACCATGATGAATTGGCTGAATCAAATCAAGTAAGAGCGTCACTTTTCGGACCGGCGAAAAGAAATGATCCGTTTATAATTGAAAATTTCACAAGCTGATCGGCGGATACAGACGTCTCAAAGGAAGCTCCTAGAAAAATAAGGCGTCATCCACAAAAAAATTTAAGAATCATTTTCGTGGATGACGCCTTATCACTTGAGGGGAATACGATTACCTCATCTATTTTTGTAACATAGAAAAACAAGTAGATCATCGGACAGTCCTGCTAAAAGTTAGTTGTAAGAGAGCGGTCAATTTTCTTTTTCCAATAAGATTGCTCGAACCGGACATTTTTGATAAGCTTTGGTTACGTTGGCTTCTTCTAAAGGCTGAACGAATTGTTGATGTGCTTCTGGTTCTTGTGCAAATAAGACGATTCCTTCTTCATCATAATCAAAGATATCAGGCGCCTCGATTTGACATAGACCACATGCGATACAACGTTCAGGAACTAATTTACATAATAATGACATATTCACCATCCTAACGTAAGGGGATTACTATGACTGAGTTTATTTTATCTTTATTTTCTTCAAGTGACAAGTTACGAGCAAGCTCACTCTATCAATTATTAAGTGGCAAGCGTACATCCTCGGTACTACTTTTTGGCTTTTTTCAGCGATTATTAGTTGTTCATGGTTGTTTTCCTTCACTTGAACAAGCAACGTTTGATACGCAGATCCAACAGATGATAGATGAGGGATTATTAAAGTGGGAAGACCGAGAGTTGCAACTGACGAAAAAAGGGGAAATGCGAAGAAAAAATAAATCCCTCCTTGGACTACACTATGATAAGTATGGACGTACAGCTACTGTTAGTTGGCGTTTGCTGAAATTCTATGTACAAGTCGTCTCTCACTTATCCGCCAATGAAACAGCTTATTTACCAGTAGAGACGGGTCCTTTTTATGCTTACCAAGTTAAGAGATGGTTGAAAGAAGCAACGTGTACCAAAACGGAGCTGGTTGCTCAAGTATCAAAGGAACTTTCTACTATTTTTACTCTGATGCCAGACGAACAAGCGAACTTCTTAGCGAACCAATTTTCTGGTAAAAAGCAAACAGGCTTACTCGCGTACCAACTGACTACCCTTGAAGATGGCACAGCTCAGCAATTATTCCAAGATCAGTGTATCCATCGCTTATTAGCGATTATCGAACAGCATTCAGATTTCTTATTATACGATTTGCTTGCACCGTTGCTTAGACAAAATTATAATCAAAGCATGTTGACGACGAGAGCATTGATTTTATCTGGGGATTCGGTGGAGCAAGTGATGGTGAAACGAGGACTGAAGAAAGGCACGATCAATGACCATTTGATTGAGTGGGCCATCTTTTTTGATGATTTTCCTTTTGAACGCCTGATCCACTCCGAGACAAGAAGATCTTTAGCTTCGTTGGATCGACCACTTCTTACGCTCAGATATAAAGATCTTGAAGGACAAACGATCGATTACGGAGAATTTCGTTTGGCACAAATCGAGGCATTTAAAGGAGGGGATAAAAATGGATTTGCTTGATCCATTGAAACAGTACTTTGGTTTTACCTCTTTTCGCCAAGGACAGGAAGAGATCATTTCCACCTTATTGAATCAGAAAGATGTTTTAGCGATCCTGCCAACTGGTAATGGCAAAAGTTTATGTTATCAGTTGACTGGCTATTTGCAAGATGGGATGGTATTGATCGTTTCTCCGTTACTCTCTTTGATGGAAGATCAAGTAGGGCAATTGCAAAAACGAGGGGAGAAAAGGGTGGTTGCCTATAATAGCTTACTCACTAGAAGTGAGAAACAGTATGTGTTAGCTCATTTATCCGAATATAAATTTGTCTTTGTCAGTCCCGAGATGTTGCAGCAACCGGAAGTGCTTCATGCCCTGAAGCAACAAAAAATCTCGTTGTACGTAGTCGATGAAGCTCATTGCGTGTCACAGTGGGGCATTGATTTTCGACCTGAGTATCAATCTCTCGGAAGAGTCGCAAAAGAATTAGGATCACCAACTACTTTAGCTTTGACGGCAACAGCCACGCGACCGGTACAAGAAGAGATCGAACACATTCTCTTTCGCACACAACCTGCCCTCGTCAAACATTCAGTTAATCGAGAAAACATCTCATTATTTGTCTTTCATACAGATGAAAAAGACCAGCAATTACGTCAGTTGATGGCACAAGCAGACGGAGCAATGATCATTTATTGCGCGACTAAAAAAGAAGTCGAACGTCTTTATCAACTGCTTCGCAAAGACTATGCTGTGGGGTATTATCATGGAGGGCTAGATGCCTCACAACGCCGCCAACTTCAACAACAATTCAGTCAAAATCAACTGCAATTTTTGATTGCGACGAATGCATTTGGTATGGGAATCGATAAAGCAGACATTCGGTATGTCATCCATTACGATCTACCAGATAGCCTGGAAAATTATATGCAAGAAATTGGTCGAGCAGGCAGAGATCAACAACCAAGTAGCGCTATCTTACTTTATCAACCAGGGGACGAAGGGATCCATTACTTTTTCCAACAATTATCTAAAGAACAACGTCAGATTTTCGAAGAACATCTGTCAACTGGGCAAACAGAGGCGCCCCAGTTCGATGAGATCCAGCAAAAATGGCTGATGCTGGTAAATGAAATGCAAAGTCCTGATACATGGCTTCTGCAATTAAAAAAACAAGAACAAGTGAAAATCAAGCAACTACAGCAGATGCTTGCTTATATCCATACAACATCATGTAGACGAGAACGTCTGATGGATTATTTCGGTGAAACCCTCAAAGAAAAACCTGAAAAATGTTGTGATCGAGATGGTGCGTCCTTATTTCTTTCTGAAACTGGACATACTAGTCCAACCGTAGAAGCAACAGACTGGCAAACCATTTTACTAAATTTATTTTAAAAAAATGGTGTGAGGTATTTTTTTCGTACAATCAAGATTATCCTATGGTATAATAACTAGGAAAGAATTTAGGAGGTCAATAAGGTGAGTAGAAAAGATAGACATCAATCATCAGAAAATAACGAAACACAAGAACCATGGGAGCAACCAATTTACGATACAGAGGATGAAGCATCTTCAAGAAGTACGCAAAGACAGCAAAAGAAAGGGAACACCCTGTTCTTATCGCTATTTTTGATTTTATTAGTTTTATGTATTGCCATTCCGGCAGGAGCTTACTTCTGGATCAGAAACGGATCAAGTAATAGTGCGACCGCTGCATCTTCTTCCTCTACGACTTCATCGATCGTAGAAAGTTCGACTGTAGAATCAACTGTAGAATCGACGACAGTTTCTAGTGAACCAACTTCTGATACACAATCAGTTGCTGGAGAAACAACACCCACGAGTGCTGTGACACCAGAAACAACACCATCTTCAACAGTAACAGAGCCAGAACAAACAACACCAAGCAGTGTGGCTCCACAAGAAACAACACCTACTTCAACACCAGAGGCAGGCACAGGTGTTTCAGGCTCAACCACAGTCGTTCAAGCGGGTGAAGGTCCTAGACAAGTAGCAGAACGCGCAGGCATTACAGTCGACCAATTGTTCCAATTGAACGGAATCGATCCAAACAACTACATGTTATATCCAGGACAAGAACTTAGAGTCCAATAAATGGAGTTAAAAAGATAATACTGAAGAGTTGTTTTTCCTCAGAGTATCTTCATAAAATGTAATTAAATAAGGAGCAGTGGCTTGAGCCACAGCCCCTTTTTTTTGAGAAAAGGGAGTTTATGAAAAATGACACGAATTAGTATCGCAATTGACGGTCCTGCCTCTTCAGGCAAAAGTACGGTAGCTAAAATCATCGCAAATGAATTGAACTATATTTATACAGATACGGGCGCGATGTATCGTGCAGTCACTTACTTGGCAATCAAACATCACATTGCTTTTTCAGATGAAACAGAGTTAGTCGATTTGATCAACAAACACCCGATTTCATTTGAGCAAATGGCGGATGGACAACATGTCTTTGTAGCTGGGCAAGACGTTACTTCAGATATTCGACAACCAGACGTTACACGAGCGGTCTCTGAAGTAGCTGCGCATTCAAAAGTACGCGAAGCTCTTGTTGCGATCCAGAAAAAAATCGGTGAAGATGGTGGTGTCGTCATGGATGGTCGAGATATCGGTACCGCTGTTTTACCAAAAGCCGAAGTGAAGATTTTCTTGGTAGCCAGCGTATCTGAACGGGCACAAAGACGACACAAAGAAAACCTTGAAAAAAATATTCCAACAGACTTAGAAGAATTGACAAAAGAAATACAAGCACGTGATGAATATGACTCTACTAGAAAAGTTTCACCCCTGAAGCAAGCAGAAGATGCGATACGGATCGATACAACCGGTAAAACGATTCAAGAAGTTGTCCAAGCGATCAAAGAAGTGATTCAACAAAAAGGATATTTTCTTGACTAAATAGAAAAAAAGCGAAGAATCCGACCATTTTAATGGAAAACAAACGAAATCGCTTTATTTTTTTTAAATAATCAATTAAACTATAGGCAGTACCGTAGTTAACGGCAGAATGTTGGTTAGGAGGACAAGTGTTATGACAGAATTTGAACAAAATCAGACAGATAACAACCAATCTATGGAAGATGCAATGAATAGCGTTCAAGAAGTGAGCGTTGGCGATGTCGTCAAAGGAGAAGTTTTAGTTATTGAAGACAAACAAGCCATCGTTGGAATCGAAGGAACGGGTGTTGAAGGCGTAGTTCCTGCAAAAGAATTATCTACTTTACCGGTTGAAGATATCAACGAAGTGGTAAAGGTTGGCGATACGTTAGATCTAGTCGTGATCAGCACGATTGGTAAAGACAAAGAAAACGGAAGTTACCTTTTATCAAAACGACGCTTAGATGCGAAAAAAGTTTGGGAGGATATCGAAAAAGATTTCCAAGCTGGAAACATCATCGAAGCACCAGTGACAAATGTAGTTAAAGGTGGTTTAGTTGTCGATGTCGGTGTTCGTGGATTTGTTCCGGCATCAATGGTAGAAGATCATTTTGTCGCTGATTTTTCTGAATACAAAGGAAAAACGATGACATTCAAAATCGTTGAAATCGAACCATCAGAAAATCGCTTGATCCTTTCACACAAAGCAGTCGTTGAAACAGAAAAAGAAGCACAGAAAAAAGAATTACTATCAACTATCCAAGAAAATGACGTGATCGAAGGACGCGTTGCTCGTATCACAGATTTTGGTGCGTTTGTTGATTTAGGCGGCATCGATGGATTAGTACACGTTTCTGAGATTTCTCACGGACATGTTGCTAAACCCGGTGATGTTTTAGCTGTTGGCGATGAAGTGAAAGTCAAAGTTCTTTCAATCAATCCAGAACAAGGACGTATCTCATTATCGATCAAAGACACATTGCCTGGACCTTGGACAGATATCGAAACAAAAGCTCCAGTAGGCGCTGTACTTGAAGGTAAAGTGAAACGATTAACTAGCTTTGGTGCCTTTGTTGAAGTATTCCCAACAGTGGAAGGGCTTGTCCACATCTCACAAATCTCACATAAACACATCGCGACACCACATGAAGTGTTGCATGAGGGCGATGATGTCCAAGTGAAAGTTTTAGAAGTCAATCCAGAAGAGCATCGGATTGCATTAAGTATCAAAGCATTAGAAGAAAAACCTGCTTCTGATAAAGAACCAAAAGAAGTTGAGTCTTATGAGTTACCTGAAGAAAATACAGGATTTACAATGGGTGACATCTTAGGCGAAGCCTTAAAAGGGGAAGTAGAAGAAACAGCAACAGATGATTCTGAAAAATAAATGAATGATCGTTCCCGAAGCGCGAATTTACAGCATCAAGGGAAGTTGTACATGTGTAAAACAAGTGGTCTGGGGATTACGCCCCAGACCATTTTCTTTTGTAATAGGCAGTGATCCAGAAAAATACTTGAATGTTCACCGATCTAAGCTTGAAAGTTCGCGAAGTATTCGGTACACTAAGTGAGATTGGAAACATGTGAGGAGGAAAAAATATGGCAAATCCAACAATTGCAATCGTTGGTCGCCCAAACGTCGGTAAGTCGACGATTTTTAACCGTATCGCCGGTGAGCGTATTTCGATTGTCGAAGATACTCCAGGAGTTACTCGTGATCGTATTTATGCTAAAGGGGAATGGTTAGGTCGTGATTTCAGTATTATTGATACTGGTGGGATCGACTTAGGCGATGAACCATTTATGGATCAAATCAAGCACCAAGCAGAAATCGCAATCGATGAAGCAGACGTAATCGTCTGTGTCGTCAGTGGCCGTGAAGGCATCACTGATGCAGATGAAGTCGTAGCAAAAATTTTATATCGCAGCAATAAACCGGTGATCTTAGCCGTTAATAAAGTCGACAATCCTGAAATGAGAAACGATATCTATGAATTTTATGCACTAGGTCTAGGTGATCCTTACCCTGTATCTGGAAGTCATGGATTAGGGATCGGCGACATCTTAGATGAGGCAGTGAAATTCTTTGATGAAGAAGCAGAAGAAGAAGAGGATGATACCATCAAATTCAGTTTGATCGGTCGCCCGAATGTAGGGAAATCTTCCTTGATCAATGCGATCCTAGGTGAAGACCGAGTGATTGTTTCGGACATCGAAGGAACGACGCGTGATGCTATCGATACGCACTTCGTCTCAGAAGACGGTCAAAAATTCATGATGATCGATACAGCTGGAATGAGAAAACGTGGGAAAGTTTATGAAACCACAGAAAAATACAGCGTGATGCGTGCCATGCGTGCGATTGACCGTTCAGACATCGTGTTAATGGTCTTGAACGCAGAAGAAGGCATCCGTGAACAAGATAAACGAGTAGCTGGCTATGCGCATGAAGCTGGCCGTGGTGTGATCATCGTTGTCAATAAATGGGATCTAGTAAAAAAAGAAACGAATACGATGCGTGACTTCGAACAAGAGATCCGTGAAGAATTCCGTTACTTAGACTATGCGCCGATTCTGTTTGTTTCAGCTGTGACTAAGCAACGATTAGAACGTTTGCCTGAAATGATCGAAGAAGTGAGTATGAACCAAAACTTACGTGTTTCTTCAGCAGTCTTGAATGATGTGATCATGGATGCCGTAGCGATCAACCCGACACCGACAGATAAAGGTAAACGATTAAAGATTTTCTATGCCACACAAGTTGCAGTTAAACCGCCAACCTTTGTTGTTTTTGTTAATGAAGAAGAATTGATGCATTTCTCTTATGAACGTTTTTTGGAAAATCAAATCAGAAAAGCATTTACGTTTGAAGGAACTTCGATCCGAATTATTCCACGTCGAAGAAAATAGGCATTTTACCATAGTAGTCCGTTTTTTTCAAAAAAAATAAGCATATTTTTGTATTACGTTTTTATGACTAAAAAAAGCGGTTAAATAATGCCAAAAACCTTGCTATTAAGCGATTCATATGATATCGTGATAACAGAATATTGAAACTTCATCAATATTTCTTATAAACTTCTGGACCACTCAGAAAGTTTTTAAACTAAAATGATGTTCCTATCATATCTCTTGTTGGAGGAGGTGAATCTATCCATGGCAAATAAAGCAGAATTAATCGAAAAAGTTGCTTCAGCTACAGATTTAACTAAAAAAGACGCAACTGCAGCAGTTGACGCTGTATTTTCAACTATCCAAGATGCTTTAGCTAACGGCGAAAAAGTTCAATTAATCGGTTTTGGTAACTTTGAAGTACGCGAACGCGCGGCTCGTAAAGGACGTAACCCACAAACTGGTGAAGAAATCGAAATCCCAGCTAGCAAAGTACCTGCATTTAAACCAGGTAAAGCATTGAAAGACGCTGTTAAATAAGACAGTTGAAAAAGCGCTTGTGGCTACGGCTACAGGCGCTTTATTTTTTATATAGATGGATAAAAGAGGCGGAAAGCAGTAGAAAGGCAACAACCAAATAGTTCAGCAACCAAATGGAACTCGTTACATACCAAATAAAAGAATAGAGTTGATCAAAAAAGGCATGGGTTCATTCACTCGTTTTTCTTATTCTTTTTTTATTTTACTTACTAATGGTAAAATAAAAGAAAAGGGGAGGGCAACATGGAGTTATCCTATCGCTACCAACAAGAAGAAACAACAATCTTTTATGGGGAAACATTTGTCACTCAGTTGAAAAATGAATCGATTGATCAAGCGATTCTTTTTTTAACGAACCAACGTTATTATGATCTATACGCTGAGAAAATGACACAGTCATTCACGAACAAGTTAGCGATTGATTGGTATATTTGTGGCAATACGCAGTGTAATCAATTATCTGAATTGCATAGCCTCTTGTCCTATGCGAGACGCTATCCTGAAAATCGACCGCTTTTAGTAATAGGTTTTGGCAATGAGGGAATTATGGAGTTGGCGGGCTTCTTTCAAAAACATACGTATCTTCAGACTACACTTTGGTTGATCCCCGTCTCGATCCGCTCCATGGCACGGGCACTTAATCCTCAATGCGAGATTTTACATGGGTCGAACGAATCGGCTCTTCAAACGACGAACCTTCCAGAACGGATCATTTATGATCGGACGATCAGTGAAAAACAAATCGAAGGGAAACAAATCGATTTGTTGATTTTTATCTGTTGTGGGTTAGTCTGTGATCATCCGTTTCTTCAAAATCTTTACAAAAATTATCCGAATCGCGAAAAATTATTCAATCGTCCTTTTGCTGGCATGCTAGAAGAAATCATTTATTTTTATCAAGAAGACGCTGAACAAGTGGCAAATTATGGTAAACTATTTGAGCAAGCTTTTTATCTGACTGAAAATAGTCATTTGCTTTCCGCCAGTATGAAAAAATTTTTAGGTATCTTGATGCAACTTATCTGGAATTCAGAAATCAAGTCGCTTTCTTTCCAATTGAAGAATTTTTTTATCTGGCTGCAGCATCTAGGTTATCCAATTATTTGGCCTGAAGAGATATCAAAAATGGATTATCTAGAAAATGTGCTGGTTTTAGCAGAAAAGAGCAAAAAAATTGGTATAATAGATGGATATCAATTGCCAAACGAGCAAGAACTATTGAAAACAATGGCGTCCTATGAAAGGATCGTTCAAGAGATTAGAGGGATTTAGATGATGACAAATAGTGAAAAAATGCTACAAGCATTAGCAGACGAAAATTTGACAGAAGCAAATGAATATTTGGCAAAGGCGCTCCAAGAAGATCCGGCTGATGTGTTACATGAGTTAGGAGAAGAATTATTAGCCATCGGTTTTTTAGAAGAAGCAAAAGCAATTTTTGAACATCTGCTAACTGTATCGCCTGAAAATGATGAATGGAATATTCCGTTGGCAGAGATCGCTATCGAAGACAATGAGATCGATCAGGCATTTGACTATTTAGAAAAAATCCAGCAAGATAGTGAGTACTATCCACAAGCACTATTAGCAATCGCTGACTTGTACCAAGTAATCGGTATTCCTGAAGTAAGTGAAGCAAAATTGAAAGAAGCAGCGAAGCTATTACCAGAAGAACCATTGATTCAATTTGCATTGGCTGAATTGTATTATTCAGTTGACCGTTTCAATGAAGCTTCCGCACTTTACGAAATGTTGTTAGCAAATGGTATAGAAGAAATTTCTAGTATTTCCATGCAAGAACGCTTAGGACAATCGTTGAGTATGCAAGGGGATTTTGAAGCAGCAATCCCACCACTGGAAGCAGCTTTAGCCGAAGAGCGGACAGATGATCGTTTGTTCCAATTAGCGTTCACGAATCTACAATTACATGAGAACGAAAAAGCTATCAATTATTTGCAAGAGTTACGGGAATTGAATCCACAGTATCAATCCTTATACCTTTATCTAGGTCAGGCCCTTCAAGAAGAAGAGATGATCGAAGAAGCACAACAAGTCTTAGAAGATGGTATCAAAGAGAATCCATTCCAAGTAGAACTTTATCACCTAGCTTCGGAAAATGCCTTTCGTCTACATGACAAAGAAAAAGCAGAGAAGTTACTACTTGATGCCTTGAACGTCGGCGACAAACAAGATGAAACGTTGTTGACGTTGAGTAATCTTTACTTGGATCAAGAACGTTATGAAGACGTTGTTCAAACAGTCAACCAAATGGAAGAAGTTGCTAATCCATATGCAGAATGGAACCTCGCTCATGCCTATAATCAATTAGAAGATTTTGCGGTAGCAGCAGTCCACTATGAACAAGCAGCCCACGAATTAGATCATGAGCCAGATTTCTTGAAAGAATATGCTTTATTCTTACGTGAAGAGGGCCAATTAGCAAAAACACGAGAATTATTGGAACAATATTTAACTTATGAACCAGGGGATATGGAGGTATTGTCGCTATTAGATGATTTAACAGAGAGGTGATGAATATGTTGATTGATGTTAAAGAAAAGAAGAATTTCTTAACTTGGATGGTTAACCATGTCTCTTTCAGTCGTAGAGAAGTATTTTGGATTTTGAACTATCTGGCAAATCATGAAGCAATCTTACACAATGTGCGTTTTGTTGAAGGTGCAAACTTAACAAGACGTGGTTTACAGATCACCGATCTTTCCTATGAAGGTGAGCCGATGAAGCTATTTTTAGATGGAAAGGAATTTACTGACACTGATCAGATCTTCCACGAAATCCGTCTGAATTGGAAAAATCCACTCTATGTCGAATGCCTTTTTGAAAATGCGTGGCAAACGAAAGAATATTTAGAAATCATCGAAGATAATCCGTTAGCCTCATGGGAAGATGCAATCAGCGAAGAATCAACAGAATTAATCGAGCATTATTTCCAAGAAAAAGAGCAAGCAGCTAAACTAAACATGCTTTACCAACAGATCGATCAGGCATTAGAAGAAGGCGATAAAGATGCGTTTCTTGAACTATCTGATGAAGTGAACCGCATGATTCTTCAAGCGCCACAGAAGAGTAAGAGCTGAGTGTGGGGAAAGCTGACCAGGGAAAAGTAACATTATGATAAGTAAGTAACTATAGTGAAAATATATATAATAAAGTCTAGGCTTCCTTCCGAGTAATATTCGTAAAGGAAGCCTAGTTTTTATTAAGTTTTTTGGTCAACAAAAAATGGATTTCAATAACAAAATTTCTTAAAAAGCTTATTATAATCAAATTTGTTCCAGAATATCTCTGGTCGCTTCCCTAAATTCCTTTGGTTGATCCGTATGAACGAAATGTCCAGAGATCTTTACATATTCTAGATTTTTGGAAGGTGCGTTGATCTGTTAGAAATGTATACATATTTGATTCCAGTGATATTTTCAGATAGTAATATAGGCTCTCTTAAATATTATCAGTTATATTTTAAATAGTGCATCTATCTTTCATTCTGTGCAAAAAAATATGAAACGATAAAGCTACTGATCAAAAAAAGATGTGACATAAGTATCCAGCTATGGGAAATAAGCGTGAATCCCAAAAATTTGAAGAGCCATTTTCGTTTTTCACGCTTATTTATGAAGGTAAGCTTGTGGAGCACCATATATTCGGTTTTAGGAAGTACAAAAGGCCTAATCGCCCAGGTACTTCTGAATGAACTGAGAATATCTCTAAGTAGACATGTGCAACTCCTTGATCATGAAGTACGCAGAACTACGTTATTCTATATACGTAGAAAGCTTCAGTATCAGGTTGATTGATTCAAAATCATTCTGTTATTTTTTTAAATCGCCTCGTTTGTGGTTTAAGATAGGTAAAGCCTTCTCCTTCTACTTCATGGACATTTAGAATTGAAAGAAAGGCATGTTCGTCAATTTCATGAATGATCCGTTTTACTTCGTTTAATTCCCTGGCACTTACCACCATATAGATCATTTTTTTATCGACACCAGAAAAGCCACCTTCTCCATGCAAGAATGTGACACCACGTTGTAAGCCGGTCATCAATAAAGGTGCAATTTCCTCACTTTTATTTGAGACTACCAGAATCCCTTTGGCAGAGTAACCACCATCAAGGATAAAATCGATGACACGACTAAATACATAGGAAGCGATTAACGTGTACATCATCCGCTTCAAATCGATATAAGTTAATGAAGCAAGTAAAACGATGACATCAAAAGCTAAAAGGGAACGTCCCATAGAGATTCCATGATTTTTTTCAAGTATCCGAGCGATGATGTCACTTCCTCCTGTAGTACCTCCCATACGATAAACGATCCCGCTGCCGACTCCGGCAATCAGTCCTGCAAGTAAAGAGACGATCAGTAAATCATGCTCTAAGTTGATTTGTAAGGGAATCCTTTGCCAAATCCATAAGAAGGCAGAAAGCGAGACAGTGCCTAAGACAGTATACGCGAGCGCGCGTTTTCCTAAGATTTTTCCGCCTAGTAGGATCAATGGAATATTAATCAATAAAGTAGAATAAGCTGGGTCGATATGAAAAAGAGCACGCAAAATCAAGGTAATACCTGAAACTCCACCCTCGGCTAGCTGGTTTGCGATATTCAAATAGACTAGTCCAAAAGCATAAATACTTGTTCCTAAAATAATAAAAAAAACTTCTTTCATTGTTTTCAATGATGTCATCGAATCCCCACTTTCTACTATATGATATGATTCATTGTGCAACAAGCGGTATATCCTAGATATAGACCTAGGGATTAGGACACTGGTTCTTCATTTTTATAGTTATAGAATAGACCAAGTTGGCTTGTTGCTAAGAATTTATTAAGTATACCTAACATAATGTAGCATGTATTCTTTGTTTTCACAATTGCACTTCTTGCGGTTTTGCTGTAAAGTTTTTTAGGAAGAGATGATTGGAGGGTTCTTAATGAAAGAAGAGCGTTCACTAAAAAGTATGCAAGAAGAGGTCGATGCGTACATCCAACAATTTAAAGTTGGGTATTTTTCGCCATTGGCGCAAATGGCACGTCTGACCGAAGAAGTAGGTGAATTGGCACGAGAGGTCAATCATTCATATGGCGAAAAAAGTAAAAAAGCAACAGAACCTAGTAATTCAGTGGCAGAAGAATTAGGCGATGTTCTATTTGTAACAATGATCATGGCAAACTCGTTAGGAATTGATTTGACGACGGTATTTGAAAAAAATATGGAGAAGTTCAATCGAAGGGACCATCATCGTTTTGCCCGAAAAGATGAGGAACAGTGAGAGGATAGAAGGAGTAAAAATGAGACTAAATGAATTACCGATCGAATATAAAAAAGCAATTCCAGTAATAAGAAAAATTGAGGCAGCTGGATTTGAGGCGTACTTTGTTGGTGGTAGTGTGCGGGACACGTTACTCGGACAAAAAATTCATGATGTAGATATTGCTACTAGTGCGTTTCCAGAAGAAATCAAGCAGTTGTTTCCAAAAACGATCGATATCGGGATCGAACATGGAACGGTTCTCGTCTTCCATGAAGAGGAGCAATATGAGATCACGACATTTCGTACGGAATCGACTTATCAAGATTATCGGCGTCCTGATAGTGTTTCATTTGTTCGTACACTAGAAGAGGATCTAAAGCGCAGAGACTTTACGATCAATGCTTTTGCTTTGAAAGAAGATGGTGAGATCATTGATTTATTCGACGGGTTAACTGATTTAGAAAATCACGTCTTACGAGCAGTTGGACGACCTTTCGAGCGATTTCATGAAGATGCTTTACGAATGATGCGTGGGCTTCGTTTTGTGAGTCAGTTAGGGTTCAAATTGGAAGAAGAAACGGCCAAGGCGATCGAAGACAACCATGCGTTATTGGACAAAATCTCTGTTGAGCGAATGAATGTTGAATTTATCAAAATGCTTTTAGGGGATTTTCGTAATCATGGCTTGGCCGCATTTGTCGAAACAAAATGTTACATCTATTGTCCACAATTAAAAGAAGATGGTGAGGCGTTATTAAGATTTGCCGATTTACCATCTATTCCATTAAAAAAAGAAAGTCAAGCTTGGGCATTATTACTCAATCAACTCGGTCGATCTGAGCAAGAGGTGGCACCTTTCTTAAAAGCATGGAAATGTTCCAACCAAATGATTCGAGAAGTCCAACGTTTGGTCAAAGGATTGGCGAAGCGACAAGAACGACGATTAACACCATTGGAGATTTATCATCTTGGAAAAGACGCATCGTTGGATGTGGAAGAATTGATGATTTACTTCCAACAAACCCCTGACACAACAACTGTGCTAGACATCTATCATGCACTTCCTATCAAGACAATGGGTGAGTTGGCGATTGATGGCAAGGTGTTATTAGCTACGAGTGAAAAAAAACCAGGTAAATGGGTCAGTGAAGCGTTAGCACTTGCGGAGTCAGCGGTAGTGAACGGACTGGTACAGAATGAACAAGCTGCATTATTAACCTATCTGAAAGAGCAACAAGGTTAGTCAACGAAATCGTGACAATCACTAATTACGTCTGTTTGGCGGGCTAATCATATACTGACATGGCTAAAGTAAGGGCATGAGAGTTATCTATAGAAGCGTTTAGCTTTTTTGTAGGATGTTTCTCATGTCCCTTTTCTCTTTTAGAGGAGGATTGTTATCAAAAAAGCTGACAGAAAAGCAAACATGAGAGATGACCGCTTTTGTTGTTTTATGCTAAACTAGTAATGAAACAGAATATAATGCGTCAAAAAAGGAGATTTTTTTAATGAGCAAAGAAATGACAGCGCTAAAATTTTATTTCCGTAACGGCGAAACATGGACGATCAATCGTCGTCACATCGGCGACCTTTGGATCAAACAAATCACGACAAGTTTTGGTCGTATCAATGGGAGTGAATTTATTGAGATCCATCCATGTGCCGGTTTTAAAATCGAAATCTTCCATGAGGGAGATTCAGTAGCTACTCATGATATCAATCTAGGTGGTTTGGAAATGGGTATGTTCAATCGTGCTTTGAAATATGAAGATATTGAACGTATGGAAATCTTGTATCGCAATGGTACACCTGATCTAGTATACTTCCCTTACTTGGACAAAGGAACAGAGGGATTAGATAATCAATATCAATCAACAAAAATCAGTGAAAAAACTGGTAACTTATACATTGTGATCAACCCAGAACAACGTGTTGACGATGTTTATGGCGAATATTTCGAATAAGAGCGAATGACGTTTAAAAATAGCACATGCAAAACTTTTGAATAGGTTTTGCATGTGTTTTTCTTTTGTCTTTATTTTACGATTACAGTTGATATTTTATAGTGATTGGACTAGAATGAGTTTCTGGAATTGAAACGAATACTTCATCCTAAAAGTAAAAAGGTTTTAGTTGCATTCTAAAAACTTTTTGCTATAATTGGTGCAGTTTGAATATAGGAGATCTTGAAAATGAGAGAGAGTTTTGAAGAACAAAAGAAACGACTGGTTGATCACTATGGTACTTTTTCAATGGAAGATCGTCGCCAGATCTTATGTAAGTTGCGTAAAAGGAATATCTTGATGTATCGTCAATTAGGACGCTTGAAACACGAATTGCTCCGTTTAGAATCAAAACGTGTGCAATGTGAGTTAGATGGTCGGGTGACCCAAGCGGAAATTGTTGAAAACAAAATTTTAAAGAAAAAAGAGCAATATTTGAAAGTTCTTGCACAAAATAAAAAATAAAGGGGATCAAGCATGGAATTTGCAGAGTTAGTGATTGTTTTTGCAGTCACGATCACGCTATCCAACATAGCAAGTCGTATCTTGCCAATGATCCCTGCACCACTGATCCAAATATTTCTTGGCGTGGTTTTAGGATTGACCGAATGGGGTGAATCCATCAATTTTGAACCTGAATTATTTTTAGTGATGATCATCGCCCCCTTGCTTTTTAGAGAAGGAGAAAAAGCGGATATCGCCTCGATCCTGAAAAATTTCGATACGATATTGTTTCTCGCTTTTGGTGGGGTGATCTTGACTTTGATTGGCGTTGGAGCAACGTTATCATTTCTGTTGCCCAGTGTCCCTTTAGCCGCGTGTTTCGCTTTTGGTGCAGCACTAGGTCCGACAGATGCGGTGGCAGTCAGTTCGCTTTCCAATCGTGTGAACATTCCGAAAAAAGCCATGCATATTTTAGAAGGTGAAGGGTTACTGAATGATGCTTCTGGCGTAACAGCCTTCCAATTTGCCTTAGCTGCTTTGATCACTGGGACGTTCTCTGCGGTAAACGCAGGCGTTACACTGATTTTATCAAGTATTGGCGGGGCAGTAGTCGGCTTTTTGCTTGTCTGGGTAAAAAGAAAAATCATTGGTTTGATCGAGAAAGCATCGGCACGTGACGTAACAGGCTACTTATTGATTGAATTGTTGTTGCCTTTCTTAGCGTATGTTTTAGCCGAAGTCTTTCATGTTTCAGGAATTATTGCAGCAGTGGTTGCAGGGGTATTACAAGCCTCAGGATTTAAAAAAATCTCAGTCTTTGATGCGGAGTTGTCAACTTTATCGAATAGTACATGGACAACGATTGCTTTCACATTGAATGCGCTGGTATTTATATTTTTAGGAATTGAACTGACACAAGTCTTTACACCAGTTTGGGGAGATGGACTGTATTCGAATAGTTTGTTGCTAATGATCATTTTATTGGTTTCAATCATGCTGTTCGTCATACGCTTCGTTTCAATCAGCTTATTTTATATGTTTAAGGGCGGTTTTCAAAGTTTCAAAAAACAACTGAATGAAGTCTTGATCTTAACTTTTGGGGGTGTAAAAGGAACAGTCAGTTTAGCGACTATTTTTATTTTACCATTCACGATCAATCAAATGGCATTCAATCAACGATCATTGCTCTTATTTTTAACGGCAGGGGTTATTTTGGTCACGTTGATTATCGGGATCATTGTATTGCCAATGTTGACTGAAACAGAAGAAGCAGCGACAACTGATTTAAAAGCTTTGATGATCTTGGAAGAAGTGATTGAAACACTACGCTTAGAAAAAGAAGCGGAAGAACCAGGATCAAAAGCTTATTTAGCGATAGAAGCAGTGATTGAGACTTATCAAGAAAGAATCAGTGAGCTTTATTTATCTGATTTGAGTGGAGATGAAAAGCAAGAAGTCCAAGAAATCCAAGCGTTGATTTTATCGATTGAGCGAGATGGCTTGGATGAAAGATATCGTTCTGGGAAGTTGTCTTCTAATGGCTATCGCTTTTATTCAAGATTCCTAGCTAACTTTGAACAGTCGATCACAAGTCAAATTTTGTCATTCATTGGATTTTGGTTTATTGTGGTACGCCGATTGATGCGGATCGTTCTCCACCCCAAAATGTTTTGGCAAAGACGGCAAAGTGATCGCCAAACTATGATCTCTGATAAAGACATTCAGGAAATTCGAGAGACGTATCAAAAGAATACGCAATTGATCATCGAAAGTTTGGATAATCTAACGGACGTTTATGATGATACGATGATCGGATTCTTTATCGAACAACGAAAAGCTCAGGGGATTCGGATGATGAGTGGTAATCTGATTTCCACTTGGATGATCCAACAAGATCGTTTGTTTACGAAGAAGATGCTAAGAGGTTACTATTTAGAAAGAAAAGTCATTGATGAATATGAAGTCGCAGAAACGATCACGACTTTTTCTGCGAATCAATATAGACGAAATATCAATCTGTTGGAGTCCTATACAATGAATCAACCGACAGATCGTTTTTCATTTCGCTTTGCGTTCCAAGCGAAAGCAAAGAAATTTCAATTGAAACAAGACCAAAAGAGGAAGTTGTGACAAAGCACAGCTCCTCTTTTTTTTGAGGTTGTGACAGAAGTCGTTTAACCTTAATAATTAAGTTCATCCAGGAAGTCAGGTTTTTGAATCCTGTGTATTTGGTTATATGAAGTGAGAGAACACGTATCTTCAATGCTACCTAAAAAAAAGAATATTCGAAAAAAACTATCTTTTAAACAATTGTTTTATGTTACAATATCCAAGATAAGGGGGGAGTACTGGTGAAAGAGCTAAAAATAACTGACCTCAAAAAAACATATGGAGAAAAAGAATTATTTAATCAGATCTCCTTTTTGATCCATGAACATGATCGCATCGGTTTGATTGGTACCAATGGAACTGGTAAAACAAGTCTTTTGAATATCATCGCTGGACTTGACAGTGGAGATGGTGATCAGCAGACAGTTTTTTATCCGAATGATTACCGTATCGGTTATTTATCACAAACCGATTCATTTGCAGAAAATGATACGGTCTTACAAGCTGTTTTTCAAGGGAATAGTCCATTGATCCAGACTGTACGACTCTATGAGGAAGCCTTGATTGCATTAGCTGAAAATGGCGATGATGAAGCAGTCCAAAAACGCTACGCATTGGCAGAAGAGCGAATGAATAAAGAGGACGCTTGGACGACGGATACAAATGCCAAGATCATTTTGCAAAAACTAGGGATCAGTCAATTAGAAAAGAAAATCGGTGAGCTTTCGGGTGGACAAAAAAAACGTGTCAGCTTAGCACAGGTTTTGATCGATGAACCTGATCTTTTATTACTTGACGAGCCGACAAACCACTTAGATTATGCAGCGATCGAATGGTTGGAATCTTACTTGAAACAATATCGTGGTGCCTTATTGATGGTTACCCATGATCGTTATTTCTTAGATCGTGTCACGAATCGGATCTTTGAACTTGCCTTTGGGAATCTTTATGAATATAAAGGCAATTATGAAGCTTATCTTATTGAAAAAGCCGAGCGAGATCGTGTCGAAGTCGAACAAGAAGAAAAGCGTAAACGCCTGTATAAGCAGGAGCTTTCTTGGATGCGAGCGGGAGTACAAGCTCGTGGGACGAAACAGCAAGCACGTATCAATCGCTTTGAAGATTTAAAAGAAAACTTATATCAAGTCAATCATGATACGGATATCGAACTAAATATCGCGACACAACGTTTAGGTAAAAAAGTGATCGAGATCAAGGATGGTTCGTATTCGATTGAAGGAAAACCTTTGCTCCAACACTTGGATCTATTGATCCAATCAAGAGAGCGTCTAGGAATCACTGGAGAGAACGGTGCTGGAAAGTCAACGTTGTTAAATATCTTAGCAGGGAAATTATCCTTAGATAGTGGCATCTATACGATTGGCGAAACTGTTCGATTAGCTTACTATACACAGGAAAATGAAAAAATGTCTCCGGACAAACGAATGATTGCTTATCTGCAAGAAGCGGCAGAAGAAGTCCAAACTGCGGATGGAACGCAAATCGGTGTCGCCGAACTTTTGGAGCGGTTCTTGTTTCCAAGATTCATGCACGGAACACTGATCCGTAAACTGTCTGGTGGGGAAAAGCGTCGTTTATATTTACTCAAATTATTGATCCAGCAACCAAATGTTCTATTGCTGGATGAGCCAACCAATGACTTAGATATCGCTACTTTAACGATTTTGGAAGATTATTTCCGGACATTCCCTGGAGCGGTGATCACCGTTTCTCATGACCGTTATTTCTTAGATAAGGTAGTTGATAAACTGTTAGTTTTTCTAGGAGATGGCAAACAAGAGCTTTATTATGGCGATATGTCTAGCTATTTAGCCAAACGCAAAGAAGATCAACAGATTCAACCAGAAAAAGTCAAAGCTAAGATAGAAGAAAAAAAATCTGAGCCAAAGAAAAAGCTTTCTTATATGGAACAGAAAGAATGGGCAACAATCGAAGATGAGATTGCGGAACTAGAGAATCGTTTGGATGAATTGCAAGAGGAGATGAACCATCAAGGGGATGATTTCACACGATTGCAAGAATTACAAAAAGAAGTAACCACAACTGAAGAACTGCTGGAAGAAAAAATGTCACGTTGGGAATATTTAAGTGAATGGGCAGATAATTAGGAGGGAAAAGATGGAGCAAGCATATCTTGATCTAGGGAAAAAGTTGTTATCTGATGGACATGTAAAAGGTGATCGTACGGGAACAGGAACATTTAGTTTATTCGGTTATCAAATGCGATTTGACCTGCAAAAAGGCTTTCCGTTATTGACGACAAAACGTGTACCTTTTGGTTTGATCAAAAGCGAATTATTATGGTTTTTAAAAGGAGACACGAATATCCGTTATCTTTTACAAAATAATAACCATATTTGGGATGAATGGGCATTTGAACGGTATATCAAAAGTGAGGATTACCAAGGGCCGGATATGACAGATTTTGGACATCGTAGTTTGACTGATCCAGAATTCAATAAAGTCTATCAAGAAGAAAGCAAGAAATTCTGTGAAAAGATAGTGGCAGATGAAGAATTTGCAGAAAAACATGGAGATCTTGGTCATATTTATGGCTATCAATGGCGTCATTGGGAAACCAAAGAAGGTAGTTTCATCGATCAAATCAAAGAAGTGATCGAAGCTATCAAGCAGACACCTGATTCAAGACGACTGATCGTCTCAGCATGGAATCCAGAAGATGTGCCAAGTATGGCTTTACCTCCTTGCCACACGATGTTTCAATTCTATGTAAATGACAATAAACTAAGTTGCCAGCTGTATCAAAGAAGTGCTGACGTGTTTTTAGGTGTCCCGTTCAATATTGCTAGCTATGCTTTATTGACACATCTGATTGCGCATGAAACGGGATTAGAAGTTGGTGAATTTATCCATACTTTAGGCGATGCGCATCTTTACTCAAATCACGTAGAACAAATGAAAGAACAATTGTCTCGTGAAGTTCGTCCATTTCCGAAGCTAGTATTGAATACAGAAAAAAACTCTGTGTTTGATTTTGAAATGGATGATATCAAAGTTGAAGGATATGAGCCGCATCCTTCAATAAAGGCACCTATCGCGGTCTAAGAAAGGATGAGAAAATGTTCGCTGCAATCTGGGCACAAGATGAAAATGGCCTGATCGGAAAAGAAGATAGACTTCCTTGGCATTTGCCGAATGATTTGAAATTTTTTAAGCAAATGACTGAAGCGAATGTATTGATCATGGGACGAAAAACATTTATGGGGATGGGCGGTAAGCCACTACCTAATCGTAAAACGATTGTTTTGACAAGAGACCGTGAGTTTACAGCCGAGGGCGTACTAGTGATGCATGATGTCAATGAAGTATTAGCTTATGAAAAAGAAGTAGATGAAATTTTATTTGTTGCTGGAGGGTCAGCAATCTATGAAGAATTTTTACCTTACTGCACAATTTTGTATCGTACGGTGATCCATCACTCTTTCGAAGGAGATACGTATTTTCCTGCTGTAGACTGGCAAGCATGGTCATTGATCAATATCAGTCCGGGAGAAATAGATGAAAAAAATAGTTATGCACATCAGTTTGAGACGTATAAACGTAAAGAAGAACACACAACAGAAGAGATATAATGTTTCGTTGAACCTATAGATTCAAAGCGGAAGAAACCGAAATGGATTTTTTATCATTCAGGTTTCTTCTGCTTATTTTGTCGTTCCATCAAAAAAAGTAGAACAGATAAAGAAAACTGAGTAGAACCATGTTATCATAACAAACAATTTATTTTAAATTTGTTTATAACTGAATTTGATGAAAAAACAGAAGTTCTTTGGTATACTGAAAGTGGACCTGCCTGAAAAATGCTAGGCACTTTGTGAAAGAAAGAGTGTGAAATAATGACAAACGTAAAAATAGTAACAGATTCTTCTTGTACAATGGAAAAAGTAGTACGAGATCATTTGAATATTCATGTTATGCCATTATCAATTATGATCGATGGCGTTGTATATCCTGATGACGATCAACTAGGCGGAGAGAAATTCATGGAAATGATGGCTAAATCAAAATCATTACCTAAAACAAGTCAACCGCCGATCGGCGAATTCATTTCAACGTATGATGAATTAGGACAAGATGGTAGTGAAGTGATTTCCATCCATATGACGAAAGGGTTAAGTGGAACGGTTGAAGCTGCAAGACAAGCAAGCAACTTAACGAAAACAAACGTCACAGTCATTGATAGTGATACGACTGACCAAGGTTTATCTTTCCAAGTGATTCGTGCGGCTGAAATGGCCAAAGAAGGTAAATCAGCAGAAGAGATCCTTGCTGAAATCGAGAAGATCAAAAATAATACCAAACTTTATATCGGTATCTCCACATTGGATAACTTAGTAAAAGGTGGAAGAATCAGTCGTGCAACTGGTTTACTATCAAGTATGTTAAACATTCGTGTGGTGATGAACTTTGCTCATTCAGAGCTGATTCCTGTGACAAAAGGTCGTGGGAAAAAGACTTTCGACAAGTGGTTTGATGGCTTGAAGAAAGAACTGAAGGCTCTACCGAACGTTCGCCAGATCGGTATCTCACATGCAGGTGCCACAGAGCTTGCTCGAGAGTTTGAAGAAGGCTTGAAACAATTGTTTCCCGATATGGACATCCCAGTATTGCATACAAATCCAGTGATTGCTACCCATACAGGGGAAAATGCTTTTGCAATCATGTATTATACCGATTGATGAATGTAAAATAAGGAATAGAAGGACAGATCATGTGAAGACAAATAAACGTGTTCTTTGTGATCTGTCTTTTTTCGTTCAAGTGCTACTAGCATAAGGAAGTGAGGAGGAAAAGACATTTTGAGATGCTCCACTTCCTTTAGCAGATGAGAAACAGCCTCTTTCTTTTTTTCAGAAAAGGGCTATTTTTTTAATTGGAATTTTGGTAATATAAGAAACAATCATGGTCTAGAGGTGAAACAATGAAACGAATGAAACAACAGTGGTTGCTTGTTTTGATCCCTTTGTTCACTGCAGTTCTTCTCTTTGTCGGACTCTCTTTGAGCGTGCCGAAAGCACAGCCTTTGTTAAAACCGGCAGCATCGGTTACTTCTGAAAGCAATCAAAAGGAAAAGTTACACTATGTAGCAATTGGCGATTCATTGACTGAAGGAGTAGGCGACCAGACGAAACAAGGTGGTTTTGTTCCGTTAGTCGCAAATGACATAAAAGAAAGATACGGTTTGACAGCCATTGAAATTGAAAACTATGGTGTAAATGGCGAACGAAGTGATCAAATATTAAAAAGATTGAAAAGCAATGAAGAAATCCAAAAGAATATCGAAACCGCAGACATTATTACCTTGACTGTTGGTGGGAATGATTTAATGAAAGTGATCCAAAATAACCTTTTTGGTATCAGTATCCGTTCATTCAATAAACCAATCAAGAAGTATCAAGAAAACGTCCAAGCCATCATCGAAGAGATACGAGGGTTAAATAAAGAGGTACCTATCTATATTTTAGGGATCTACAATCCATTTTATTTGAACTTCCCTGAGATTACAGATATGCAAACGATTGTGGATAACTGGAATGAAGGAACACAGCAAGTAGTAAATGAAGCAGAAAATAGCTATTTTATCCCGATCAATGATCTATTGTATCAAGGATTAAATCAAGAGGTCGGAATTACTGAAGCTTCTGATCAGTCAGCTTCTAGCGATAGTTCGAACGGGACGAAAAATAATGTGTTATATGAAGAAGATCATTTTCATCCTAATAACTTAGGCTATCAATTGATGGCTAATGCTGTGAGAGATCAATTAATCGAAACGCATGAAAAATGGCTGGTCAAGGAGGGAAACAAGGATGGATAAACGTAGTTCAACAGTTGTAAAAAACAAAAGGCATAACTACTGGAAATACGCATTTCTGATTTTATTAGGCCTGATCATTGGTTCGACGATTTTCTTGGGTACGCGGATATTCGCCAATCGTGAACCTGATTTGCCAGAAGTACCAGCGATTACAGAAAGACAAGGCGATCCAGTATTGACGATCAATACTCAAAAAGAAAAAGTCAACCAACTGATCAGCTTTTTCTTGACAGATTTCCAAGAAGGACAAGATATCAAGTACAAATTTTATTTAGAAAATGAAGCATTGCTTAATGGGACGTTTGAAGTGTTAGGATTCCCTATCGACTTTTACTTGTATTTTGATCCGTATGTAATGGAAAATGGTAATGTTCAGTTAAAAGCAAAAAGTCTATCGATCGGTACATTGAATCTGCCGATCAAAGATGTGATGAATATGATCAAGCGAAATTACAAACTACCTGAATGGATCGAGATCAATACAGACGATTTAACGATCATGTTACGATTAGACCAATTCCGTATGCAAAATGGAATGTACATCAAAGCGGACAAAATTGATTTAGTCAACGATGATATTCGCTTTAGTTTGTATTTACCAAAAGATTCCTCAACGACGGAAGAAACGACCGAATCTAGTACTAATTAAGTGATATCTCGAGAGTAAGGGAGGAATCAACAATGGAACGAGCAATATTTGCAGGAGGTTGTTTTTGGTGCATGATCCAGCCTTTTGACACATTACCTGGCATCCACACGATCATGTCCGGTTATACTGGAGGTCATGTGCCAAATCCAACGTATGAACAAGTGAAAGCCAAAACAACAGGACATACTGAAGCAGTAGAAATCTTGTATGATCCTGAATTGATCTCATACGAGGCATTACTTGAGCTTTATTGGCAACAAACAGATCCTACAGACGCTTTTGGTCAATTTGAAGACCGAGGCGACAATTACCGACCTGTGATTTTTTATACTACAGAAGAACAACGTCAAAAAGCTGAAGAAAGCAAACAACAACTTGTAGCAAGTGGTCGCTTTAGTGATCCCATCGTTACGACGATTGAGCCAGCGGAGACCTTCTATTTAGCAGAAGATGAACATCAAGATTACTACAAAAAAAATCCTGAGAACTTTGAGCGTAATCATGCGCGTCGTGCGGCATTTATTGCTGACAATTGGGAGGGAAAGCAATGAATCGCAGCTTCTATCACTATCTGATGACTCTTCGTGGAGGGAAATCTTCCGATGCGTTATCAACGTTTGCAACCGAAGCTGGAAAAGATATCCAGTTTCCAAAACATAGTACGAGTTATGAAGAAATCTCTGATTATTTAGAAATGAATGTTGATTATTTGCCCTCTATGGATATCTTTGATAAAGCTTGGGATCATTATCTAGAGAATAATCATCTCGCCTGAACAATGGATCTGGTATGAAGGGTATGACTTAAAAAAGACGAGACAAGTACTGCTTAGACAATATTTTTGAATAGTCCTATTTGATACAGTGATTTTGGTCTATTCAATTATTTCTAAAGCATCGTACGTATGTCCGTCTTTTTTCGCGTCTATCTGTAAATGATTATTGAACCATTCGCTTTTTCTGTAGTTATTCTATATAATGAGGATAATAGGTTAAGATTTTACGAGGGATGGATTGATGGGCTTTGACAAAAAAGCAGCGTTATATTGACCGTTTTTGGTTATTTATTAAATTTTTACTTTGTTCCATAGTGATTGCATTTATTTTACGGGGATTTATATTGATCCCAGTACCAGTGGAAGGAAACTCGATGGAGAATGTCCTTAAGCAAGGTGATATGGTCGTTATGGAAAAATTCTCTGAAATCAGAAGATTTGATGTAGTCGTTTTCCAACTTTCAGATGGCACGATCTATATCAAGAGAGTCATTGGTCTACCGGGAGAAACTATTAGTTATGAAAAGGACCAACTAAAAATCAACGGCCAGCCAATCGAAGAACCTTATTTAAGTAAAAATATCCGTTCGGACCATGAAAATGCACCTTATACTACCGATTTTACCTTGGAAGAGTTGACAGGATATACAGAATTACCTGAAGATAGCTATTTTGTTTTGGGGGATAATCGTCGTGTATCAAAAGATAGTCGTTCATTTGGAACAATATCTAGAGATGAAATTTTAGGAAAAGCGAGATTTGTGTATTACCCATTAAATGAAATCAAATGGATCAGGTAAAATAAAAGAAGACTTCCCAATAGCAATATGTTGGAAAGTCTTCTTTTTTTGATTATATTTTCATCCACATTGGTTCCAATGTGTTTCCATCAGGATCTTGTACTTCAAGAGAATACATTTCTTCTTCCGGTATTCCCATCTCGACTGTATGGTAGCTACCACCATTTTCTTTTGCAATTTCACCAAAACGTTTGACTTCTGCAGCATTTGCTAAACTAAAAGCAATCAGTGCACCGCTCATTTTTTTTGTGTCTGCGATTTCTTTGTTTTTCAAGAATTTTTTGTAAAAGTCATGTATCAAGAGCATCACCCAAAATGTGTCATCCCAAACCATTGCGCTTGCTTCCTCAGTTGAAAATTCTTTATTTTGTTTGAATCCTAATTTTGTATAGAATTCGACCGAGCGACCAACATCTTGCACAGGGAAATTGACAAAAACCATTGTGTTCATCTTGCTACAGCTCCTTTCAATTTTCCTCTATCATGCGCTCGTCGGTAAGCGTTGTCAAAGTATTTAACTTGGGGAAGAATTTTTTATTTTATTGGACGTATCCGCTAAATGTATAATCAACAGTACTATAAAAATAATTTTTTCATAAGTACTCCTTTTTTGTTATTTTTTTGTGAACGTTCACCTCTTGATAATAAGTGTTTTGTTTCACATTTTCAATAGCAAGAATCCTTGTTTTACAAGGTGTCACAGATTGTGACATCGAATAATCGGAAATATATCAATTCGTTTCAATAATTCGCTTTTAAGTTCTTTTATGAAATGGTTATAATGAGAGATAGAATAAGGAGGCGATGTTGTGGATTTTGGTAAAATATTAAAAGAAAAAAGGCATCAAGCAGGAATTACACAGGAAGAATTGGCAAAGAGATTAAATGTTAGTCGTTCAGCTATTTCTAATTGGGAAATCGGCAGAAATTACCCAGACATACATACACTAGTGGAAATATCGACCAGCTTAGGTGTGTCTTTAGACGAACTATTGGAAAATTCTACTATGACTGAGACGATGATTGATACTACTAAAGAAATGGCGGTGAATCAGAAAAAAAAGCGAGGAAAATTGTTTTTTGTAGTAGCACTTTGTTCGATTGTTCCAGTCATGTCGCTTTTATTTTTTTCATTTTCTAAGCAACCGACGATTGTCTTGAATGCAGTTGAAAACGCCGATTCAGAAGAGGTAGCGCTCTTTAACAAAGAAGACATCAAAGATATTACCCTCAAAGACAAGAAAATGACTGTTCTTTTTACTATACCTAAAGACAGTGAATATGTTGGCTACTATGTTGACGGAAGTAATCAAAAAGGATTTGTAAACCTTGATTTATATAAGACTGCTGATTCTGATGTCAATCAGCGGAAATTAGTACATGATGGACTGATTGAAGTAGATTTAGATATGTTTACAAAAGTGAATAAAATTAGTGTGAATTATAAAAAATAAAGCGTATTGCAAGAAGTATTCAAAAATAGCTGTATGAGGATAAATGAAGGAGTTCTATGGTTAGTGAAGGTAAGTATGGCAAAATAAAAATCTTCTAAAAAACTTTTAGAAATCATGTGAATCTTCTTGTCAACGAGCTGTATACTTCGAGTCGGATCAGGTTAAAAAGTAAGCTTCATGAAACGAATCGTTCAGTCGATTGTTTTACGGAGCTTACTTTTTTCATTACTATGCAAATTCTTTTTTACATTGATTGCTTTCTAACGTTGGCTGATTGATCGTTGGACATTTCTTAAAACTGACTCATGGCGTACGCCAAAAGATCGGCTAGGAATCAGAAATATGAAGTATTCCTCTTGTGAGTAGATCGGACAAAGGATTTTATCCTGTTAAGGTATTCCCTCCTCATCAAATATTTTTGTCCAGTTTACGATCTGAATAAGCATGGATTCACTTCTCCAGAGTTTCGCATCATATGTCGGTACACGTTCTGAGATAACTATGAAATAGAAGACTTGTTTCAATGGTAAATATTTCTAGGATAGCCAACATTCTCCTTGAATGACTTTAACAAATGGAAACTTGCTTGTTGAAAGGACGTCTCTCTTTCCATTTTTAGAACATGAGGTGGAATCGATATGGTAAACTGAAGAAAAGAGTCGAAAGCGAGGAGCTAGATGATCGAAAAGAAACCAAAAGGAAGAGACGGTGTAGTGATCCAAGAAGAGCAAGTGATTCGTCCTAAGAAAGTCTGGTCGGAGGAGGTCCAAAAATTTTTAAGTTACCTAAGGAACCAAGGTGTAACTTATGTGCCAGAACCACTAGGCTATGATGAGCAAGGAAATGAAGTGGTATCTTATCTCGCAGGTGAGGTCTATGATTATCCTTTGCCCCCTCAATTGTTGACGGACAGTGCCATTTGTTCAGCAGGTCGGTTGTTAAGAGATTTCCACGACCAAAATCAAGGATACCTTACTTCCTTAAGTGGCACAGAACCGTGGATGCTACATTCGTTCGGAGAGCGTGAGGTAATGTGTCACAATGATTTTGCGCCATACAATGTGACAACGAAAAATGGTATAGCCATTGGTATCATTGATTTTGACACGATCACACCAGGATCAAGAACCTGGGATGTAAGCTATGCCGCCTATCGCTGGGTACCTTTAGAGATGAATCAAGGAGATCCAATCACGGATGAAACGTGTCATCGTTTAAAAAAATTTATTGAAGCATACAGACTAGATGAGTCCGAGTATCCAAATTTGATTCCTACGATGATCGAGCGACTTTCTTATATGATGGACTTCATCACTAAAGCAGCGAGTCGCGGGGAAGCAAATTTTCAAAAAAATATACAAGAAGGCCATCTAAAAAAATATGAGCAAGATATTCAATGGTTGCTCGATAATGAGAAAAAATTCTTAGAAAGTTGCAAAATGAAGAAACTTGAGAATAAGCCGTTTGATTTTTAGTTTTTTTCTTGTATACTCCTAGAAGTGTAGTTCATTCAAGTACTGTATAAGTAAAGAGCAACTTTTTTAGATTTTAAGTTTTAGAGGAGGAAACACCAATGACTATTCAATGGTTCCCAGGACATATGGCGAAAGCTAGACGTGAAGTTTCAGAAAAGATGAAATATGTTGATATCGTCTTTGAGTTAGTTGATGCACGACTACCTTTGTCTTCACGTAATCCAATGTTAGATCAAATCATCCAACAAAAACCAAGACTTGTTTTATTGAATAAAGCTGATCTAGCGGATCCGCAACAAACAAAATTATGGCAACAATACTTTAGAAAGCAAGGACATCAAGCCTTAGCAATCACCGCTCAAGAAAGTAAAGGAATCAAAGCGTTGATCCCTGCGGCAAAAGAAGCATTGAAAGAAAAACGCGAAAGAGACGCAGCTCGTGGCATCAAACCTCGAGCAATCCGCGCGATGGTCCTAGGAATTCCTAATGTAGGAAAATCGACATTGATGAATCGTTTAGTGGGCAAAAAGATTGCACAAACAGGGAATAAGCCTGGGGTAACGAAAGGGCAACAATGGCTTCGTTTAGGAAGTGAATTAGAACTATTAGATACACCTGGTATTTTATGGCCTAAGTTTGAAGATGAAGAAATCGGTAAAAAACTAGCCTTGACTGGTGCAATCAAAGACCAATTGGTACACCTTGATGATCTAGCAATTTACGGCTTAGATTTCTTTGCCCGTTACTACCCTAATAAAATCAGCGAACGTTATGGTCTATCAATAGAAGAAGAGCAACAAGTTGCACCTGAGTTATTGATGACGATCACGGAACGTAGAGGGTATCGCCAAGATTATGACCGTGGGAGCGAGCTAGTCGTTTTTGATATCCGCCAAGGGAAACTTGGTCGCTATACTTTAGATCGTTGTGAAGAAATGGAAGAGACTACTCATGAGTGAATCGATCCAGAGTATCAAAGAAAAACTGAAACAACTCACAACGCTTGATGATCCGATAGTCACACAACTAAGATTAGACACAAGAAAAGGTGTCCAACAAGCGTTAAGCTCTTTTGAAAAACGCTTAGCAAAGGAAGCTTTGCTTCGTGAAAAATATGAGACGATGTCCTTCTACGAAAATGAAGGATACGCTCAAGGGTATGACCTGATTGCAGGGATCGACGAGGTAGGAAGAGGCCCCTTGGCTGGCCCTGTTGTAGCCGCAGCTGTTATTTTACCTAAAGGTGTAGAGATTTACGGATTGAACGATTCCAAGCAATTATCTGAAAAAAAACGTGAAGAACTGTATGAACAGATTCAAGAAAAAGCCCTCTCCGTCGGGATTGGTGTGATCGATGAGCAGACGATCGATCGTGTCAATATTTACGAAGCAAGTAAATTAGCGATGTGTGAAGCTGTTAAAGAATTGACACCAGAACCTACGTATTTATTGATCGATGCAATGACTTTAGATCTGCCGATTGCACAAAATAAATTGATCAAAGGAGATGCCCGTTCAATTTCGATTGCTGCTGCAAGTATCATTGCAAAAGTCTATCGCGACCGTTTGATGAAAGAATACGAGTTACAATATCCTGGCTATGGTTTTGCCAAGAATGCAGGTTATGGAACAAAAGAACATCTGTTAGGCTTAGCACAACATGGCATCACGCCAATCCATCGTAAAAGTTTTGCACCAGTCAAACAATATTTATCATAAGCGATGCGCCACTTTTTACGTATCTTATAAAAAAGATTAGAAAAGGTGGCGCTTTATGGTTATATACAATGAATTTATTACAAAGTTGGCATTAGTCAAAGGACTGAGCGGAGAGCAAAAATGGCGTGTGATCCGTCATCTATTAAGTGAAAAGAAAGAATGGTTGTCGGTTGATGATATGTTGACAGTTTTGCACTTCAATCGCTCTAGAGCAATTTTTTATGACTATTGGAGCCAGATCAACTATACTTGGCGGAATAGAATAGGAGAGAATCCATACATAACTTTTCTTGATCCGATCTACCCTTCACAATTGCTTCATTTGGCAAATCCCCCGATCTTATTATTTTATCAAGGGGATCTTTCGCTGATGAAACGAAAAATGATCGCTGTCGTTGGTGGTAGACAAACATCTGGTTATGCGCGAAAAATCGTAGAGCGAGTGATCACTCCTGTGATTGACCAAGACTATCTAGTTGTTAGTGGCTGTGCGAAAGGCGTAGACACTTATGCGCATCAAGTAGCGATCCGCTGTTCAGGCAGAACGATTGCAGTGATCGGTACGGGGATCAATCATAGTTATCCGAAAGAAAATCAGCAGTTGCAACGAGGGATTGCTAGAGATCATCTTTTATTAAGTGAGTTTTTACCAGATGTTGGTCCACAAAAATTTCATTTTCCTATGAGAAATCGTCTGATTGCCGCTTTATCAAGTGGAATCTGTGTGATTGAAGCAAAAGCAAAAAGCGGCTCATTGATCACAGCAGAGCAAGGCTTAGAGATTGGACGTCCGATTTTTTCTGTCCCTGGGAATATTTTGACAGGTCAATCCACTGGTTGTCACCAATTGATCCAAGATGGAGCGATATGTACCTTTTCAGGACAAGATATCCTTAATGAATTGGAATCATAACGATTGATTTATTATTGCTTTCCTTGACAAACGATTTCTGAATGGATATGATAAGCTACGATTTGTAAAAGTCCTTGTAACATATATATAGTAGGAACCCGAAAATGGAAAGGAGTCCATTCAGGAATGGCATATAAATATTTAGTGATCGTAGAATCACCTGCAAAAGCCAAGACGATTGAAAAATATCTTGGCCGTAATTATAAAGTAATGGCTAGTGTAGGACATATTCGTGACTTACCTAAAAGTAAGATGGGGATCGATTTTGAAAATAATTATGAACCGCATTATATCTCGATTCGAGGAAAAGGCGATGTCATCAAAAGTCTAAAAGCAGCAGCAAAAAAAGCGCAAAAAGTTTACCTCGCAAGTGACCCGGATAGAGAAGGGGAAGCAATTGCTTGGCATTTGGCTTACTTGTTAGGCTTGGATCTCAACGATAAAAATCGTGTTGTCTTCAATGAAATCACCAAGGATGCAGTCAAAGCGGCATTTAAAGAACCACGTACGATCGATGTGGATCTTGTCGATGCGCAACAAGCACGTCGAACGCTTGACCGTATCGTTGGTTATTCGATTAGTCCTATCTTATGGCGTAAAGTAAAAAAAGGCTTGAGTGCTGGTCGAGTCCAGTCGATCGCATTGAAGATCATCATTGAACGCGAAAAAGAGATCCGTGATTTTACGCCGGAAGAGTATTGGAGTATTGACGGAAACTTTAAGAAAGAACGTAAGAAGTTCAAAGCAAACTTTTGGGGAGTCGATGGCAAAAAGAAAAAATTGTCCGATGCCGAAACTGTCAAAGAAGTGACTGACCGGATCACTGGTAAAGAGTTTGCAGTAACAAAAGTCGAAAAGAAGGAACGCAAGCGAAATCCTGCGAACCCATTCACGACAAGTAGTTTGCAACAAGAAGCCGCTCGTAAATTGAATTTCAGAACACGTAAAACCATGATGGTGGCGCAACAGTTGTATGAAGGAATCTCACTTGGAAAACAAGGCACGATCGGGTTGATCACGTATATGCGTACCGATTCTACACGGATCGCCGATACTGCTAAAGCCGAAGTCGCAACGTTCATCGAAGAAACATACGGAAAAGAATTCTCCAGTCATTCGGAACGTAAAGCAACGAACTCTAAAGGGGCACAAGATGCCCATGAAGCAGTGCGTCCAACCAGTGCATTACGTACACCAGATGAGTTGAAACAATACTTGGATAAAGACCAATTGAAATTATATACATTGATTTGGTCACGATTTGTTGCAAGTCAAATGACGCCAGCTGTATTGGATACGATGAAAGTCACGTTGGAACAAAATGATGTAAGATTCATTGCGAATGGCTCAAAAATCAAATTCAAAGGGTTCATGCAAGTGTATGTTGAAGGCCGCGATGATGGGAAAGAAGACAAAGAAAACATTTTGCCAGAGTTAGCAGAAGGCGATACGGTGCAATCTGTCGATATCGAACCGAAACAACATTTCACACAACCGCCTGCACGTTATAGTGAAGCGACATTGATCCGTGCATTGGAAGAAAACGGGGTAGGTCGTCCCTCGACTTATGCGCCAACGTTAGATACGATCCAACGACGATATTATGTGAAGTTGACACAAAAACGTTTTGAACCAACCGAATTAGGTGAGATCGTCAATTCGTTGATCTGTGAGTTCTTCCCACAAATCGTAGATATCCATTTTACAGCTGAAATGGAAGATGACTTGGATAAAGTCGAAGAAGGAAAAGAAGAATGGATCGAAGTCGTCGATCGTTTTTATAAACCATTTGAAAAAGAATTATCGAATGCCGAAGAAAAAATCGAGAAAATCCAGATCAAAGATGAACCAGCTGGTTTTGATTGTGATTTGTGTGGGCATCCGATGGTGATAAAATTAGGGAAGTATGGTAAATTCTATGCATGTAGTAATTTTCCAGATTGCCGAAACACCAAACCAATCGTCAAGGAAATCGGCGTCACTTGTCCTGTGTGTCATGAAGGACAAGTCATCGAACGTAAATCTAAGAAAAATCGTCTATTCTATGGCTGCTCTCGTTTCCCAGAATGTGAATTCACCTCTTGGGAAAAACCAATCGGCAGAAATTGTCCGAAATGTGACCATTATTTGGTCGAGAAAAAAGTCAAAGGCGGCAAACAAGTGGTTTGTACGAATGGCGATTACGAAGAAGATGTTCAAAAATAAAGAAATGAGAAGAGGTTTTTAGTTGAAAATCGTCAATGTAGTAGGTGCAGGTCTAGCTGGAAGCGAAGCAGCATGGCAAATCGCTCAAGCGGGTGTACCTGTAAAGTTATATGAAATGAGACCAGTTAAGAAGACAGAAGCGCATCATACAGATAATTTTGCTGAATTAGTCTGTTCCAATTCTCTAAGAGGGAATAGTCTTGCGAACGCAGTTGGTTTATTGAAAGAAGAAATGCGTCGCTTAGATTCAGTTATCATCCATTCAGCAGATGAAACAGCTGTACCTGCAGGCGGTGCCTTAGCAGTGGACCGCGATTCATTTTCTGAAACTATCACTCGTAAGGTCAAAGAGCATCCTTTAGTCACAGTGGTGAATGAAGAAATCACTGAGATACCAGAAGGAATCACGGTGATAGCGACAGGACCTCTGACTTCTCATCATTTAGCAGAAAGCATCAAAGCATTCAATGGCTCAGACGGTTTTTATTTCTACGATGCTGCGGCACCGATCGTCGACAAATCAACGATCGATATGGACAAGGTGTATTTAAAATCACGTTATGACAAAGGCGAGGCGGCTTACTTAAACTGTCCGATGACCGAAGAAGAATTTAAAGCTTTCCATGAAGCCTTGGTCAATGCGGAAGTTGCTGAATTGAAATCTTTTGAAAAAGAAAAATATTTTGAAGGTTGTATGCCAATCGAAGTAATGGCGCAACGTGGCTTTAAGACAATGCTATTCGGACCAATGAAACCAGTCGGCCTAGAAGATCCTAAAACAGGAAAAAGACCATATGCAGTCATCCAGTTAAGACAAGATAATGCAGCCGCTTCTCTTTATAATATCGTTGGGTTCCAGACGCATTTAAAATGGGGCGAACAAAAGCGCGTGTTCCGCATGATCCCAGGATTAGAAAATGCAGAATTTGTCCGTTATGGTGTAATGCATCGCAACAGTTTCATGAATTCACCAGAACTCTTGAAGCCGACTTATCAATCGACTAAACGCGAAGATCTATTTTTTGCAGGACAAATGACGGGTGTAGAGGGTTATGTTGAAAGTGCGGCAAGTGGCTTGCTTGCAGGGATCAACGCTGCTCGCTTAGCGAAAGAATTGGAACCTGTGACGTTGCCACAAGAAACAGCCATGGGAAGTATGGCCTACTACATCACACATGCGGAAGGCAAACATTTCCAACCAATGAATGCAAACTACGGATTATTCCCAGAATTACCTGAACGAATCCGTGATAAAAAATCTCGGTATGAAGCAATTGCACAACGTGCCTTAGCAGCCAATGAAAAAGTGAAGCAAGAAGTCTTGAATAAAGAATTTGCTTCTCGTTAAATGGATGTTATGTAATAAGTCGAAGTGTCTCAGGATGGTGTTTGCCATTTTTGAGTACTTCGGCTTATTTCTCGGTTATTGACTGAACTCATGCCAATTTATATAATAACCATGTTTTTTTTATGTTGATTCTGGACAGCTCATCCCTTAATTGTCAAGCAAACGAATTGAATTGTGAACAAACTTAGAAATATTAGTTAAATTCTGACAATTTGTTTGTTTTTTCTCTGGGGCTATGCTAAATTTATTTTGGGATCTAAAGGTAGGTGTAAAAAGAATGAAGCCAACTTTACAAGAAGATTTTTTGCGTTATTTAATCATAGAGCGCGGGTATTCAGAAAAAACCAAATCTGCCTATGAAGAAGATATCAATGATTTTCAACGATTCTTGGCGGAATCGGGGGAATCGGATCTACTGAAAGTCAGCTATTTGGATGTACGAGTTTATCTAAGTTATCTATCTGATAAGTCGTACAGTCGAAATTCGGTGAGTCGGAAAATTGCGAGTTTACGCTCATTTTATCAATACCTTCTTCGTGAAGAAAAAATCGATGAAAATCCATTTTCGTATGTTCATTTGAAGAAAAAAAATGTTAAACTTCCTCGTTTTTTTTATGAGAATGAGATGCAAAGCTTATTTGAAAGTGTGACAGGGGATAGTCCTTTAGCATTAAGAGATCGAGCATTATTAGAAGTACTATATGGATCAGGTATCCGTTTGAGTGAATGTAGCCAATTGACGATGTCTGCCATCGATTTTGGCTCAGAGGTGATGTTGATCCATGGAAAAGGAAATAAAGAACGCTATGCGCCGTTGGGTTCATTTGCGCAAGATGCTTTGCAAGAGTATTTTGCCAAAGGGCGCAGCGTCTTAATGACGAAATACCATAAGTCACATGACTATGTCTTCGTGAATCATCATGGAGAACCAATCACACCTACTGGGATCGAGTATGTATTAAATCAAATCATTAAAAAGAGTAGTTTGGATAGTGATATCCATCCTCATATGTTACGTCATACTTTTGCGACGCACTTATTGAATAATGGTGCCGATATGCGTACAGTGCAAGAACTTTTAGGTCATGTAAATTTATCAACGACTCAAATCTATGCGCATGTCACAAAAGAAAGCTTACAAAAAAATTATCGCTCTTTCCATCCACGAGCGTGATCACATTATTAGGAGGAAATATCTATGGTAGAATCACAGTTTCATTCAACAACCATTTGTGCAGTTGAAAAAAACGGGAAATTCGCGATGGCAGGTGATGGCCAAGTAACGATGGGCGAATCTGTCGTGATGAAGGGCAGTGCGAGAAAAGTACGTCGCATTTACAACGATGAAGTAGTCGTTGGCTTTGCAGGAAGCGTTGCTGACGCGTTTACTTTAGAAGAAAAATTTGAAGGTAAACTAAATGAATACAACGGAAATCTCCAACGAGCAGCCGTTGAATTAGCCCAAGAATGGCGTACACAACAGTCGATGCAAAAGCTAGAAGCGATGTTGATCGTGATGAATGACAAAGAAATGTTACTAGTTTCTGGTACAGGTGAAGTGATTACACCGGATGATGGGATCTTAGCCATTGGTTCTGGTGGGAACTTTGCGTTAGCTGCCGCACGAGCAATGAAAAACTATGCACAAAATGAGATGAGTGCAAAAGAGATTGCTGAAAATGCGTTGAATATTGCAGCAGACATCTGCGTCTTTACAAATCACAACATTATTGTAGAAGAATTATAGAGGTGAATGACATGTATGAATTAAAACAAACACCAAAACAAATCGTCAGTGAATTAGATCAATATATCATTGGCCAACAAGCAGCAAAAAAATCAGTGGCAGTTGCCCTTAGAAATCGTTATCGACGTCTTCAATTAGATGAAAAGATGCAACAAGATATCACACCTAAAAATATGTTGATGATCGGGCCAACTGGGGTCGGTAAAACAGAGATCGCTCGTCGTCTGGCAAAAATCGTCAACGCACCTTTTGTTAAGGTTGAAGCAACGAAGTTTACTGAAGTTGGTTACGTAGGACGTGACGTGGAATCGATGGTTCGTGATCTTGTCGAAAATGCAATCCAGATCGTTGAAAAAGATCAGTATCTTCGTGTTCGTCCACAAGCCAAGAAAAATGCGGAAAAACAATTAGTGAAGATCCTTGTACCAGGTATCAAAAAAGAACAAAAACAATCAAACAACCAGTTTGAGCAAATGATGAATATGTTCAATGCTTCGCAACAACCGGCAGAAACACAAGAAGAAGTCACAGAAGAGATTCGAGTGAATCGTCGCACGGTGTTAGAACAATTGCAAAAAGGCTTGCTTGACAACCGAGAAGTGACGATCGAAGTCCAAGATCAAAAAAAACCAGCACCGATGATGAACAATGGACTGGAACAAATGGGAATCGATTTGAATGAAACACTTGGTGCGTTGACGCCGAAGAAAAAAATCGAACGCACAGTGACCGTCAAAGAAGCCTTAGAATTATTGATCAAAGAAGAATCAGCAAAATTAGTCAATGATGCGGATATCCATAGTGAGGCAATCAAATTAGCTGAATCAAGCGGCATCATTTTTATTGATGAAATCGATAAAATCACTTCTAAATCGCAACAATCTGGGGAAGTATCAAGAGAAGGTGTCCAAAGAGATATCTTGCCGATCGTTGAAGGTTCACAAGTCAATACGAAATACGGTACCTTACAAACAGACCACATTTTATTTATCGCTTCAGGAGCGTTCCACTTATCAAAACCAAGCGATTTGATTCCTGAATTACAAGGTCGTTTCCCAATCCGTGTTGAGTTAGATGACTTAACTGCTGAGGACTTTGTCAAGATCTTGACTGAACCAAACAATGCGTTAGTCAAACAATATATTGCCTTGATTGGTACTGAAAATGTGACTGTCACATTTACTAAAGAAGCAATCGAACGGATTGCCCAAATCGCTTATGATGTGAATCGTGATACCGATAATATCGGTGCACGACGTTTACACACGATATTAGAGAAATTGTTGGAAGACTTGTTATTCGAAGCGCCAGAAATGCAAATGGGAGAAATTACCATTACAGAAGCCTATGTCAATGATAAATTAGGATCAATTGCGGCAAATGAAGATCTAAGTCGCTATATATTATAAAATCGGAGGAAAAAAATGACGGATTTGTTGACGAACACTCGAAAGATAAACAAATTATTGCAACAAAAAAATACGTTTGATATGCAGGCGGATTTACCTTACGATAAAATGGCGGTCACTTTAGGTGCTGTTTTAGACAGCAATACGTATATCATTGGCAGTGAAGGGGTTTTACTTGGTTATAATGAACGGCACGATGTGAACAATGATCGTGTGAAAACAATGTTTGTGCAAAAACAATTTCCTGATGCCTACACAGAAACAGTCGATATGATCACGAAAACAGAGTCCAATATCCCAATCACAAGCGATATGACGGCATTTCCATTTGAAAGTCGCGAAAAATATCCTTTTGGATTGACGACAGTAGTGCCGATCTTTGGCGCTGGTGAACGCTTAGGAACGATCATTTTAGCAAGAATGGAACAAGCCTTTAACGATGAAGACCTTGTTTTAGCAGAATACGGCGCGACAGTAGTAGGGATGCAGATCCTTTATCAAAAATCACGAGATATCGAAGCGGATGTTCGCAGTACGACCGCTGTCCAAATGGCGATCAATACGTTGTCATACAGTGAATTAAAAGCAGTTCAAGCCATTTTTGATGCTTTAGAAGGTAATGAAGGCCGATTGACTGCCTCAAATATTGCGGACAAGATCGGTATTACTCGTTCGGTCATCGTAAATGCCTTACGTAAATTAGAATCAGCTGGAATCATTGAATCCCGCTCTTTGGGAATGAAAGGCACGTATTTAAAAGTATTGAATGCTCGTTTTAAAGATGAGCTGACGAAGCATAGTTATTAAAAGGAAGATTTTTCAGAGGCTTGCTACTCGAAGAAGTGAGTGTCTGAGAAAAGATGGAGGATGACGATGACTGTTATTATTCAAAATGATCAGCTGATTGCTGAAATTTCCGAACATGGAGCAGAATTGATCAGTTTGAAATCAAAAGAACATGATCTAGAATATATTTGGCAAGGCGATCCTAAGTATTGGGGAAGACATGCCCCCGTTCTTTTCCCTATTGTTGGACGTTTGAAAAACGATCAATATGTGTACCAAGGAAAAACGTATTCAATGGGTCAACATGGTTTTGCTCGTGATATGGATTTTGAGATGGTGGAGCACGAACAAGAACGTGCGAAGTTTGTCCTGAAAAGTACCCCTGAAACAAAAGAGAATTATCCGTTTGATTTTGAATTGGTACTTGTTTATGAATTAGGGGGAGACGGGATCACTGTTCATTATCAAGTTGAAAATATTGGGGAAGAAGAGATGTATTTCTCGATTGGCGGTCATCCAGCATTCAATGTGCCATTAGAAGAAGGTTTGACTTTTGAAGACTTTTATTTGGCTTTCTCTCCTAGAAAATCACGTTTGCGTTTACCATTAGATGGACCATTCATCGACATGGAACAAAAAACGATTGGACAAACGAACACCAACCTTGCGTTATTTCGGGAGCTGTTTGACCAGGATGCGTTAGTATTTGAAACAAGGGGTTTGAATGCTTACAGTATCCGTAGTGAAAAGTCTAGTCACAGTGTCACCCTCAGTTACAAAGATATGCCTTACGTTGGGATATGGTCGCCCTATCCTAAAGAAGCACCATTTGTTTGTATTGAGCCGTGGTTTGGAATCGCAGACACTGTTGATAGTAATGGGCAGTTGAACGAAAAAGCAGGAATCAATCAATTAGGCGCTCACGAATTATTCAAGACGAAATATTCGATCACTGTCAAGTAAACACAAGTCGATTACATGTGTTCTCTTGATCTAGTTCGATGAAACAAAACATGCCTTCTGAACAAATGAACGAATTGTTGAGCAATCGATCAGTCATTTGTTTAGAAGGCATTGTTTTTTATCATTCATCAAAAAGATTATTTCTTTTTGCTACTATTCAAACCGAATGGGATTCGGCTTTCTGTTTTATTTTTGATACGCTTGATATTGTCTTTATGACGGTAAAAAATAAAAGCGGAGACACCACAAGCAATCAACGTCAAAAGTAAATTTGGTTCTGGTAAGATTGCTGGTGCAATGTATGGTAAGAAGATGGTGGATAAAGTGATCAAGACCGCACTGATCATGCTCGTTAAGCTTACCATGCTCGTGCAGTATAAACTGATCACGAAAATTGCTGATGAATAAAGAAAGAACAGTGGATTGAAGCCTAATAACATACCGGCACTTGTCGCCACTGCTTTGCCACCTTTGAACTTAGCAAAGATTGGAAATGTATGTCCTAAGATCGCACAGACACCAAACCATAGCGGGTTGACAGAAGTGACATGGAAAATGACGGGTAAGGCAGTAGCTAATGTTCCCTTTAAGATGTCCATAAATAATACCACTGTTCCAGCGGTTTTACCTAAAACACGAAATGTATTGGTCGTTCCCATATTTCCACTACCGTGTTCACGGATGTCTTTTTTAAAAAAGATTTTACCAACCCATACTCCAGATGGAATGGAACCCAAAAGATATGCTACAATAAACAATAAGATTATTTTCATTTTTTAACCTCTTTCAAGTTGAAACTAATGTATATTTTAGCATGAAAGAATGCTTCAAACAATCGAAAAAATCGAACGATCGAAAGGAGTCATCCACATGTCATTTAAAAATCCAGAACAAGCGAATATCTTTCGCTATCTTCAAGAAGCAAAAACGATCGCGGTCGTTGGTTTAAGTAATAAGCCTGAACGGACAAGTTATCAGATCGCACAATTACTACAAGAACACGGCTATCGTATCATTCCAGTCAATCCAGTATTGGCAGGGGAAGAAGTGTTAGGCGAAACCGTTGTCGCACAGCTGACAGATATCAATGAACCTATTGATATCGTGGATATTTTCCGCCGTAGTGAGTTTTTACCAGAAGTAGCGGTAGATTTTCTGAAAACAGATGCGAAAGTCTTCTGGGCACAGTTAGGCATTGAGAATGAAGAAGCTGCTGAAATGCTCCAAGCAGCTGGAAGAAATGATATCGTCATGGATCGCTGTATCAAGATTGAATTAGCAAAAATGGAACAATAAAAAACAGGAATAACAGAAATAACAGAAGCACATATCCTGATAGTCAGTGACACTTTTACTGGCAAACGGTTTAGCTAAGTGATGAAAAATGTTTTGACCTGTTATCAAAAAAGAGTAAGTGATCGTTACCACTGACAAGCTGAGAGAAAAGAAAGAAAAAAGCGGGAGAGTTGGTTGTTTCTTGTAATTCTGACCTTCCCTCTTTTTTTTTGAGGACTTTTCTAGTATGATAAGCGTGGTGCGGTTATATCGCAAGTATTATTGAAGGAGCGTTTGCCTTGGCAAAAAAAATTAAAAATGAATACAATGATGCCTCGATCCAAGTTCTTGAAGGATTAGAAGCAGTAAGAAAACGACCAGGGATGTATATCGGGTCGACTGATAGCCGAGGCTTGCATCATTTAGTCTATGAAATCGTTGATAATGCCGTAGATGAAGCTTTATCAGGCTACGGAAATGAAATCGCTGTGACGATCCACGAGGATAACAGTGTGACTGTTACGGATAGTGGACGTGGTATGCCTGTTGGCATGCATGCTTCAGGTATCCCAACGGTCGAAGTTATTTTCACTGTGCTACATGCCGGCGGTAAATTTGGCCAAGGAGGATATAAAACTTCTGGTGGACTTCATGGTGTAGGTGCCAGTGTCGTCAATGCTTTATCTAAATGGCTAACAGTGACGATCGTCCGAGATGGTATCGAATACCAACAAACATTCAAACAAGGTGGAAAACCAGACGGAACGTTGAAAAAAATTGGCAAAACGAAGAAAGCCAATGGGACGTCTGTTCATTTCTTACCAGATGATAGTATTTTCTCAACCACGAAATTTTCCTATGATACGTTATCTGAACGTTTAAGAGAGTCTGCATTTCTGTTAAAAGGTGTAAAAATCATTTTGACAGATCTAAGAGGTGACGAAACAGTTCAAGAAGTCTTTCATTACGAAGAAGGAATCAAAGAATTCGTTGCGTATTTAAATGAAGAAAAAGATACGTTGACGCCAGTAGTCTATTTCTCTGGTGAAAAAGAAGGAATCGAAGTAGAAGTGGCCTATCAGTATAATGATGGCTATTCTGAAAATGTCCTGTCGTTTGTTAACAACGTGCGAACAAAAGATGGTGGGACACATGAAGTCGGCATGAAAACAGCAATGACCAAAGCCTACAATGAATATGCCCGTAAAGTAGGCTTGTTGAAAGAACGAGATAAGAACCTAGAAGGTAGTGACTTCCGTGAAGGACTTGCGACAGTCTTGTCGATCCGGGTACCTGAACATTTGCTACAATTTGAAGGACAAACGAAAGAAAAACTAGGTACACCGATTGCTCGCTCCGTCGTTGATAATGTCATGAGCGAACAAATGGGCTTCTACTTGCAAGAAAATAGCGAAATGAGCCAAATGCTGATCCGTAAAGCAATCAAAGCGAGAGAAGCAAGGGAAGCCGCTCGTAAAGCCAGAGAAGAAAGCCGTAATGGGAAAAAACGTAAAAAGGGCGAATCATTACTTTCTGGAAAATTAACACCTGCACAATCGAGAAACCCTAAGAAAAATGAATTGTATCTTGTCGAAGGAGATTCAGCCGGTGGATCAGCCAAACAAGGGAGAGATCGGAAATTTCAAGCGATATTGCCACTTCGAGGAAAAGTCATCAATACCGAAAAAGCAAAAATGCAAGATATCTTAAAAAATGAAGAAATCAATACGATGATCTATACGATCGGTGCCGGCGTCGGGCCTGAATTTTCACTTGAAGATTGCAACTATGACAAGATCATCATCATGACCGATGCGGATACCGATGGTGCCCATATCCAAGTCTTGTTGTTGACATTTTTCTATCGCTATATGAAACCATTGATCGAAGCAGGGAAAGTTTACATTGCTTTACCGCCGCTATATAAAGTATCTAAAGGCCAAGGGAAAAAACAAGTAGTCGAGTATGCATGGACCGATGACGAATTAGCTGCAGTCATCAAGACTGTCGGTAAAGGCTATATGTTGCAACGGTACAAAGGTCTTGGGGAGATGAATGCGGAGCAGTTATGGGAAACGACGATGGACCCAACCTCTCGGACCTTGATCCGGGTGAGGATCGATGATGCTGCGCAAGCAGAGCGACGCGTAACCACCTTGATGGGGGATAAAGTCGAACCACGTCGTAAATGGATCGAAAACCATGTCCAATTCAGCTTAGAAGAAGAACGTAGTATTCTAGACAAAAAAGAAGAAACTGAGACTTCCGCGTCTGTTTCTAATGACCTATTAGAAGAAGAACGCGCAGAAGAAAACAAAAATGAACAATCAGTAGAGGTAGAATAGGAGGTCACCTAATGGAAGAACGTCAAGAAATCCAAGAATTAACGTTAGAAGAAGTGATGGGTGACCGCTTCGGACGTTACTCGAAATATATTATTCAAGAACGTGCTTTGCCGGATATCCGTGATGGTCTGAAACCCGTTCAACGTCGTATTTTATTTGCGATGAACAAAGACGGCAATACGTTTGATAAAGGATTCCGTAAATCAGCAAAATCTGTCGGGAATATCATGGGTAATTATCATCCTCATGGTGACAGCAGTATCTATGATGCAATGGTTCGTATGAGCCAAGATTGGAAACTACGAGAAGTACTCGTAGAAATGCACGGAAACAACGGAAGTATGGACGGAGACCCACCAGCGGCGATGCGTTATACAGAAGCGCGCTTATCGAAATTGAGTGGTGAGATGCTTGCTGATATCGAAAAAAATACGGTCGACCTTGTGTGGAACTTTGATGACACTGAAAAAGAGCCGACTGTATTACCAGCGAGATACCCCAATCTATTAGTCAATGGATCAACCGGTATCTCTGCGGGCTATGCTACTGAGATACCAACGCACAATCTCGCGGAAGTCATTGATGGAACGGTCTATATGATCGACCATCCACAAGCCAGCTTAGACAAATTGATGGAATTCATTCCAGGTCCTGATTTTCCAACTGGGGGCATTTTACAAGGAAAAGATGAAATCAAGAAAGCTTATGAAACTGGTCGTGGGAAAGTGATCCTACGCTCAAAAACGGCGATCGAATCTATCAAAGGAAACAAGCAACAAATCGTGATCACTGAGATTCCTTACGAAGTGAACAAAGCGACTCTTGTCAAAAAAATGGATGAGATACGCTTGAACAAGAAAATCGATGGGATCGCAGAAGTTCGTGACGAAAGTGATCGTACGGGTCTACAGATCGTTGTGGAATTGAAAAAAGACGCTAACGCTCAAGGAATCTTGAATTATTTATTCAAGAATACCGAATTACAGATCAACTACAACTTCAATATGGTGGCAATCGATCATATGACCCCTCATCAAGTAGGGTTGAAGGATATTTTAAGTAGTTACATCGAGCACCGCAAACAAGTGATCACCAAACGTAGTCAGTTTGACTTGGAGAAAGCGCAAAGAAGACAACATATCGTTGAAGGGCTGATGAAAGCTCTATCGATTTTAGATGAAGTCATTGCAACGATCCGTGAGAGTAAAGATAAAAAAGATGCGAAGCACAATTTAGTCCAAATGTTCCAATTTACAGAAGAACAAGCTGAAGCAATCGTTACGTTACAGCTTTATCGTTTGACGAATACAGACATTACCGAACTACGCCGTGAATCGCAAGAATTGATTGCTCTGATCACTGAATTAAATAAAATCCTTTCAAACGATAAAGAATTATTTTCTGTCATGAAAAAAGAACTACGTGAAGTCAAGAAGAAATATGCTTCTTCTCGCTTGACGATGATCGAAGATGAAATCGAAGAAATCAAAATCGATACACAAGTATTAGTTGCGCAAGAGGATGTCATTGTCAGTGTCACACGTGAAGGCTATGTGAAACGAACAAGCCTTCGTTCCTATAGTGCATCAAAACCAGAAGAAATCGGTATGCGTGAAGGAGATTATCTTCTATATGCTGGGGAACTGAATACGTTAGATCATTTGTTACTGGTCACCAATAAAGCCAATGTGATCTATCGACCAGTTCACGAACTACCAGATTTGAAATGGAAAGATGCCGGTGAGCATATCTCACAAACGATAGTGAATCTAGCTGTTGATGAATCCATTTTAGCGGTATTCCCCTATCAGAAAATCGATTCCGAAAAAACATTTGTATTTATCAGTAAAAACGGCTTGATCAAACAGACGCGGATGACAGATTTTGAACCATGGCGTACGTATAAGAGTCGTCCATTGAGTGGCATGAAGCTAAAAGCCAGTGAAGATGAATTAGTGGCTGTCTATCTTGAAAAAGAACAAACAGATCGTGATATTTTCCTTGTTACGCATCAAGGAATGGGCCTACGCTATCCGTTGACTGAAGTGCCAGTTGTTGGAACGAAGGCTGCAGGTGTCAAATCGATCAATTTGAAAGAAGAAGATTATGTCGTTAATGGTTTACTTGTCTTAGCAGAAGGAGATACGCCTATCGTTATCGTCAGCCAGCGTGGGGCAGTAAAACGAATGCTTGCACAAGAAATCAGTCAGACTTCTCGTGCCAAACGAGGTGTGACTGTATTGCGAGAATTGAAGAAACAACCACATCGAGTGATCTATATGTCAGAGGGGCATGCCAAAACGATGACGTTGATCAATCAAAAAGGACAAGAATTACCAATCGATCCGACGGATTATCCAATTGGTGATCGTACGTCCAACGGTTCATTTGTTTTAGATGAGAAAAAAGGCGGAGAAGTACAAATGGTGATTGATTCTCCAACGATGGATATCAAGGAATAACTGTTATAGTTTTTTATGGAATAGCTGGCAACTGTATTATTACAGTTGCCAGCTATTTTTTATTTATTAACATAAAATTAAGACTTGCACAAATGAAATATGAATAGATTCACAATAGATAAATGCCTATGTATCAGCTTTAATAACTACTATTATTTTATATTTGCTTTATTTGTTAATAAAAAAACAAGAAAACCCTTGCATTGGAGGCGACATGTGTTATACTTATCACGTAAAAACTGTTACATAAAACAGAAACGGGAGGTCCATACGATGGAACAATGGAATGGATTTAAAGGAACTAAGTGGAAAGAAGGCGTGGATACACGTGACTTTATCCAAAACAACTATACAGAATACCGCGGTGATGACAGCTTTTTAGAAAAACCCACTGAAGCAACAGAAAATTTGTGGGAAAAATTACAAAAATTGAATGATATCCAATTTGAACGTAATGGTGTATATGACATGGATACAGATGTCGTATCAACAATCACTTCTCACGAAGCAGGATACCTAGACAAAGATTTAGAAAAAATCGTCGGTCTGCAAACTGAAACTCCTTTGAAACAAGCATTCATGCCATTTGGTGGCATCAACATGGCGAATCATGCGTTAACAAGTAACGGCTATGAGCCAAAAGAAGAGTTAACACATATTTTCACAGACTGGAGAAAAACACATAATCAAGGTGTATTCGATGCTTATACTGCAGAAATGCGTGCTGCACGTAAAAACAAGATCATCACTGGACTTCCTGACGCTTACGGACGTGGCCGCATCATCGGTGACTACCGTCGTATCGCATTATACGGAATCGACTATTTGATGGCTCAAAAGAAAAAAGACCATGACAATACAGGCTACCATACGATGAGTGAAGAGGTTATCCGTCTTCGTGAAGAAATCTCAGAACAATATCGTGCATTAGCTCAAATGAAAGAAATGGCTGCAAAATATGGGTATGACATTTCAAAACCAGCTGCAAACGCAAAAGAAGCCGTTCAATGGTTATACTTTGGTTATCTAGCTGCAATCAAATCTCAAAATGGTGCAGCTATGTCGATCGGACGTATCTCTGCATTCTTAGACATTTATATCCAACGTGATTTAGACAACGGTGTGATCACTGAAAAAGAAGCACAAGAATTAATCGACCATTTAGTAATGAAATTACGTATGGTGAAATTTGCACGTACGCCTGAATACAACCAATTGTTCTCTGGCTTCCCGATCTGGGCAACCTTATCAATCGCTGGTATGGGCTTAGACGGACGTTCATTAGTCACAAAAAATGATTTCCGTATGTTGCACACATTGACAAATATGGGACCTTCACCAGAACCAAACTTGACTGTTTTATACTCAGAAAACTTACCAGAAGGCTTCAGAACGTATGCAAGTAAAATTGCGATCGAAAGTTCTTCGATCCAATTTGAAAATGATAACTTGCTTCGTGAACAATGGGGTTCAGATGACTGTGCGATTGCATGTTGTGTATCTGGAACGGTTGTTGGTAAAGATATGCAATTCTTCGGTGCTCGCGCAAACTTAGCTAAGGCTTTGTTATACGCGATCAACGGTGGCGTGGATGAAATGACAGGCGCACAAGTAGGTCCTGAGTATCGTCCGATCACAAGCGACACATTAGACTTTGAAGAAGTAAAACACAACTTCATGAACATCATGGACTGGTTAGCTGAGCTTTATGTCAATACGCTAAACATCATCCACTATATGCACGACAAATATTCTTATGAAGCAGCACAATTAGCTGTCATGGATACTGACTTGAAACGTACATTTGCGACAGGTATCGCAGGTATCTCTCACGCAGCAGATAGCTTATCTGCAATCAAATATGCACAAGTTAAACCAATCCGTAATGACAAAGGGATCACAGTTGACTTTGAAGTAACTGGTGACTTCCCTAAATATGGTAATGACGATGACCGTGCCGATGAGATCGCTGAATGGATCTTAGAATACTTCATGGGTCAAATCAAACGTCATAAAACTTACCGTAATTCAACTCCGACAACTTCATTATTAACGATCACATCAAATGTCGTTTACGGGAAAAATACTGGGAATACACCTGACGGACGTGAAGCTGGTAAACCTTTAGCACCTGGTGCAAACCCAAGTTATCAAGCAGAACAAAATGGGTTGCTTGCAAGCTTGAACTCAACTGCGAAATTCAACTATGCACACGCACGTGATGGTATCTCTAATACACAAACAATCAACCCTTCTGGTTTAGGGAAAGATGAAGAAACAAGAATCGACAACTTACGTAACGTCTTAGATGGTTACTTCTCAAGAGGAGCATACCACTTGAACGTGAACGTATTCAGTAATGACTTATTGCGTGATGCCATGGAAAACCCAATGAAATATCCAAACTTAACGATCCGTGTTTCTGGATATGCGGTTAAATTCCGTGACTTGACAAGAGAACAACAATTAGACGTATTAATGAGAACGTCACACGACAGAATGTAAGACAATTAATGCAGTATAAAAAGGAAAGGCAAAAGTTCCGCATGAGCTTTTGTCTTCCTTTTTTACAACTATATGTAAAAAAAGGATATATAGAGTGTTAGAGGCAAACAGATAGATCTCCTCTTCACAGCGTGTTGAGAAGTCGCAACATTGTCCGTGGCTCATAACGAAAGAAACTAAAGAAAAGAAGTGATTAAAATGGAAGAACAAACAAAAGGCTATGTCCATTCGATTGAAACATTTGGGTCTGTAGATGGACCAGGCGTTCGCTTTGTCGTCTTCATGCAAGGTTGTCGCATGCGTTGTGAATTTTGCCATAACCCAGACACCTGGAATATTGGTGGAGGAAAAGAATATACCACAGATGCAATTTTAGACCAAGCAGAACGTTACCGTTCTTATTGGGGGAAACAAGGAGGGATCACGATCAGTGGTGGTGAACCTTTATTGCAGATCGATTTCCTGATCGAATTATTCCAAAAGGCGAAAGAACGTGGCATTCATACAACAATCGACACATGTGGAAAACCATTTAGCCATGATGAGCCTTTCTTTTCTCGTTTTGAAGAGTTGATGAACTATACGGACTTACTGTTATTCGATATCAAACACATCGATAACGAAGCACATAAAAAATTAACTCATTGGGGCAATGAAAATATCTTAGAAATGGCTCAGTATCTTTCAGATATCAAGAAACCTGTCTGGATTCGTCATGTGTTAGTCCCAGAACGTAGTGACTATGATGAGTATTTGATCCGCCTTGATGCATTCATCAAAACACTTGAAAATGTCGATCGTGTGGAAATCCTTCCTTATCATACAATGGGTAAATACAAATGGGAAACGCTTGGTTTGACGTATCCATTAGAAGGAATCGAACCACCGACAAAAGAACGAGTAGAAAATGCAAAACGTCTTCTTCATATCGAAGATTATACAAAGTATTTAACTAGATAGACGCGAACGGAAGGAAGATAAGTATTGCTTCTTTCCGTTTTTTTGCTATTATTGAATAGGAGAAAACAAAAAGGAGCGAGTCAAATGTCAAAAGTTTTAGTTTTTGGTCATCAAAATCCTGATACAGATGCAATTGGAGCAGCGATTGCATTTTCATATTTGCAAAATCAATTAGGAGTAAACGCTGAGCCTGTCGCTTTAGGCACGCCAAGTGAAGAAACACAATTTGCACTAGATTACTTCAAATTAGAGGCGCCTCGAGTGATCACATCGATCAAAGAGGAACAAGCAGATGTCATGCTTGTCGATCATAATGAATTCCAACAAAGCGTGGTAGATATTGCGGAAGCTACGATTCTAACAGTAGTTGACCATCATCGTATCGCCAACTTTGAAACAGCGAATCCATTGTATTATCGTGCTGAACCAGTGGGTTGTACAAGTACGATCATTCTAAAATTATTTAAAGAAAATCAAATTGAGATTCCGAAAGAAATCGCTGGAATCATGTTATCAGCAATCATTTCAGATACATTGTTGTTCAAATCACCAACTTCAACAGAAGCAGATCAATTGGCTGCAAAAGAGCTAGTTGAAATCTCTGGTGTAGACTTAGAAGCGTATGGTTTAGACATGTTGAAAGCAGGTACAAATCTAAGTGATAAACCAGCAGAAGTATTACTTGATCTAGATGCGAAAAGTTTCCCTATGGGTGAAGCAAGTGTTCGTATCGCTCAAGTCAATACAGTTGATCTAAATGAAGTAATGGATCGTCAAGCTGAACTTGAAACTGCTATGCAAACAGAGATCGCGACAAATGGGTATGATCTTTTTGTTCTTGTTGTAACAGACATCTTGAACAGCAACTCAGAATTATTGATTGCTGGCGAAAGAAAAGAACAAGTTGAACAAGCTTTTGGCGTGAAGTTAGAAAATAATCGCGCATTTTTACAAGGGATCGTTTCACGTAAAAAACAAGTGGTACCTCAATTAACAGAAGTTTTCAATTAGGTAATGAGATTGGAAGAAGGGAGTGGGAGTGTAACCAGTTGACTGGGACCTCCCGCTTTTTTCATTCAAGGTGTCACATAGAAAGCAGGTAAACAGATATGCAATATTTTTATTCTTTAGAGAACGAACGAAAACTAATTGAGCATCCGCTCTTCCAACCAATGATCGACTATTTGATCGAACAAGGCTCACAAGAGGCCATTTTACGCCAACTAAAGAAAGCATTTCCCCAAAAGAAAATGGAACACTTTCTTGATCAAATGATCGATAGTGGCTTGATCATCCGAGAAAATCGCCGTTACCGCTGTGCTTTTCCGGTCTATGACCAAGGAGATTTCCAAACAGAGATCAATCAACTGACTAAAGAATTGATCAATGAATTAATGAAACAACCGGAACACCTCAGAAATCTCTTCTTATCAGAAGAAATTTGGGATTTCTGCCATGAAACAACGTCTCCTTATTTTTATGCCACTACTTTTTCAGTTCCTACGATTGTGCGGTTGGAAGCAGGAAATGAGAACTATCGCTTTGTAACGCTCAACCAAGGAGAGAACGTGGTTTCTTTACCAACGTATTTCCATCTCCAAAAACAGCAAACCCCACTATCTGAGGAATTTCAGGCTCTAGGGCAGTTGATTGGCGATGTGAATGAAACCTATTTTTTTGACCAAATAGAAGTGATTATCGAACGAATTTGTGAAAACAAATACAAAAAACGCCGTGAGTCGATTTTTTTAGATGCCTTATTATTAGCGGGGGTTGTTGTCCAACAGGAGCAATATCAATTGCTCTTGCCTGTAACAGAGGATAGGAATGACGCATTGCTACAAAAATATAAACCTTCAACGGAAACACCGATGCAAGCCGCCTTTATTAAAGAACAAGCGTTGGTCGAAGCCATGCGGCAATTGGATTTAAAATCTTATTCTTATATCAAGAAAATATGACCTCCACAATTGTCGGGGATCCCGCCGACTAAAACCGAAAAAAGTGAGAACAGAAGGAACTACTTCGAAAAATCAGGCAGCATCCACAAAAATTAGAAAATAATTTTTGTGGATGCTGCCTGATTTCACGAGACTTAACACTCCTGTCCAGATCTCATTGGGATCATTCTGCTTTACGAAAATGCCGCATCATATAAGCCAAATTCCCAATAAACAAGATATCTAGAATATTACTAGTGATTTGGATATTGGCAGAATTAATCGATGGCGCAAAGGCTAGGATGAATAGTGCTACGAGACTATAGCAAAAACAGAAAAAGGTGCTGGTTTGTATGACCATTGGCATTCTTAATTGCTTGGTGATCAATGAAAAAATAAAGAAAGTAAATATCGTTAAAATCACAACTAAACCGTTAATAATGAAGAAAAAAAGTGAATCTTGATTAACCGTATAGAGCATAGCTGTTAAAAGGTTCAGTGATTTCAGTATCACGAAAATAACATTTACTTCATTAAATGTATTCATCTTTTTTTTAGCAAAATAGGCGGCGAAACATAACGAGAAGATAAGGCCGCAGAAAGTAGAAAGAATCAAGAATGTTGGGTTGTCAGTCGATTGGTTCAGCTCGGAATGGTCAAGCAATAACCAGCCAAATGAATTGGATGGGATGCTTGAAGTCTTAAAATAAGCATAAAAGAAAAAAAGTAAAGCATTCAAAACGGCAAAAACAGATCCCCAATGTAGATAGGTCGTTGTTTTTTGTTGTATTTCCATAAGTACTCCCATAAATTTAATGATATACAATATAATAACAAAATGATGAGGAATTGTCGATGGTTTTTAATAAAACAAATAAATAGACGATGGTCGGATGAAATAATTTCATCGGATCATCGTCTATTTTGTGAATATTCATTTCACATTACTTCGACGTTTGCGCACTTTCTTTGTCCAGAATCCGCCAGAAATATATTTTGGTTCGTAGGAGATAATAAAAGCGCGTTCTTCAACTTCTTTGATCAAGCGATAAAGCTCACGTTCACTTTTGCGTGGAGATAAAATCTCTAGAACTAACCGTTCACCTTCTAAACCAGTTGCTGACGTTTGAGTCACTCCAAACCCATTTTTTCGAAGAATGATCGGTAAATTTTTATCCTCTGAAGTATTTGCTGGTAGGATCGTCGTTACCATGATATATCCTAGTGCTAATTTATCCTCAATGGCAATCCCAACACTGATACCAACAGCATAGCCTAACGCATAAACGAACAAATTCAATGGATTATCTAAGCGGTCTAAAACCAGCGATAAACCAACGATATAAATAGTGATCTCAACCATACTAACTAATGGAGCGATGTAGCGATAGCCTTTCATGGTCAACATAAAGCGTAGGGTATTTAATGTGATGTAAGCGAAATTGATGAAAAAGATCATCGCTAACATTTTTGGATCGAACATAATAAGAACTCCTTTCAGTAGCGTCTATGTTCATCATATCAGAAATAATGCGATTGAAGAAAAGAATAAACGTTTATTACTTTAAAAAAATGATAAAATGATTATAATAGAATTATAAAGAGAGTCAGGTGAGCGCGATGAAGCGAATGAACAGGGTCATTGGAGTCAGTCATATATGTAGTATTTTTCTTAGTATGTATTTAGGGACCCATGCGATCCAACAACCCATTGAAGCGAATTCCTTGTTATTCCCAATCTCACTAACTGATGGGGTAATATTAAGTATTTTTCTTTTTCTAATGGTGTTTATTGGTAATATTTTTGGTAGTGTGGCTAGCTTCTTTAAAATGTCGATTTTCCCAGCCTTATCCATAGGATTAGGAACCATAGGAATATTCGCCATGTTATTCTTTGTTAAAAGAATGGATTTTTATACTATTACATTTGGGCTACTATGCCTTGTACAAGTCATGCTAAGTTTATGGTTGTCTTTACGGTCAACCAATCTAATGAAAATCAGGTGAATCAATCAGTGAATCCAATTATTTTGAAACGAACCATCAAAAACATACCCGTATTAGAAGTTGTCCAAAAAGAGTTGAAGACAGAGAAAATCCCAGTAGTGATCTACTATCATGGTTGGCAGACAAGCAAGGAGCTTGTATTGACTCAAGGTAGAAAAATGGCTAAAAAAGGGATGCGAGTTTTGCTTCCAGATGCGATGAACCATGGCGAGCGTAAACAACCCGTTTCAAAAATTCCTTCCTTTACTTTTTGGAGTAGTATCTACGGGAATCTATTCGAGTTTGATACATTGATCGAACATCTAAAAAAACGTGAACTTCTTTCAGATAAATTAGCTGTGGGTGGTGTGTCAATGGGTGGAATGACCACTTGTGCATTGCTAGCCAAACACCCAGAAATCACTGGCGGAATTTGTTTGATGGGATCACCATCACCACTTGAATATGGTGAAGAAATCTCACGTAGAGCACAAGAATTCCAGTACAAGTTGCCCGTTGACTACTTTGATTTGATTTCTTGGGTTAACCAATATGATCTATCTTTACAACCAGAAAAATTAGCAGGTCGTCCTTTATTTTTCTGGCATGGTGAAAAAGATGAAAAGATTCCTTTTCGACAAGTGTCTAAATTTGTCAAAAAAAACCAAGATAAGTCTTATGGTAAGGGAATCGTCTTTCGTGCTTCTTCGGAAAAACGTCATATGGTTGAAGTCCCATTGATGGATGAAGCAGCGGATTTTTTGAGCCAAATGATGGCTGTGTCTATATAGTAAGTAAGAGGACTAAATAGATAAAACGTCTATCAAAGAGAAATTTTTTTCTTTGATAGATTTTTTTTTCAGAACTACTTGAGAGTTGCTCTTTTTTAGCACAAATCTTTGCTATAATGACTATAGTTATGGAATTAGGCATGGAAGGGGAGATTTTATGCCAACATTGGCAGATGTAGCTAAACGAGCAAATGTCTCGAAAATGACGGTTTCTCGGGTGATCAATCATCCAGAACAAGTCACTGATGAGCTAAAGGAACTAGTTTTTACAGCCATGGCTGAATTGGATTATCGTCCAAATATTGCAGCAAAAGCGTTAGTTTCGAACCGTTCACAGATCATCAAGTTGTTTATTCTTGAGGAAATCGATACCACGGAACCCTATTATATGAATCTACTCATGGGAATTGCTAAAAGGATTGGTAAAGAGCACTATTCCTTGCAATTAGTGACCAACGATGCTTTTGACGTTGGCTCCTGCGATGGTTATATCATCACTGGCGTGCGTCAAAGAGATTTTGATTGGATCAATCGTCTAGAAAAGCCAGTCGTGTTATTTGGTGAAAATCGTATGGGCTATGATTATGTTGATAGCGATAATCAATATGGGACCGCCAAAGCGACACAATATGCCTTAGAAGTTGGTTATCAAACGGTTGTTTATATCGGCATTGATGAAGCAGAACCTTTTGAACTATCTAGAGAAGCGGGCTATCTAAAAGTGATGGAAGAGGCTGGGCTAACTCCGAAAATGCTGCGTTTTGATAATCATTCCACCACACCAGAAAAATATATCACGGAACATTGGGACGAATTTTCAGATAAAACGTGTTTTGTTTGCAGTTCTGATCGTTTAGCGCTTGGTATCGTTCGTGGCATCACACAAGTTGGCGGACAGTTACCCGATCAATTTGGCGTTATTGGTTTCGATGGCGTATTTCTTGATCAAATCAGTTCCCCAAAACTGACTACCGTTAAACAAGACATCATTCGTATGGGGGAAGTGTGCGGCGAAATGCTATTAAAGAAAATTACTGAAAAAGGAGCAAGCCAAGGATACCGTCACTTTTTCCCAGAATTGATCATTCGTGAAACGACAAGAAAGTTAAATAAGACTAACGCTTAGCTATAGAAAATAGACGATTTGTGCTATTATAAGAGAAAGTCCACTTAAAAAGGATGGTTTACATGACAGAAATCAAACGAAAACATTTTCGCTTTCCTGCATACGATGATCACATAGGTGTAAAGTTAAAAAATGAAAATAGGCGTGTGCTGTTTGACGGACAAGATGATCTGATGACCGATACAAGCGACAAACCATTGTTCGAGCAAATCAATGAATTTCATTTTGAGGATTATTCAAAAAATGAAAAAAATCCTCATTCGACAGTCAATGTTCGGCATGCTTCAACACAAAAAGCAAATCTAGCAAAACATAAACAAAATTTGCCAGACTATAGGCAGAGTAAAAAAACACAAACCAAACGAAACAGTCAGACGAATTTTGGCTATAATCGTCATGCCAGCCCTTCAGAGCAAAGACCAACACAAGAAAAAACAAGCCAATCACGAAGTGTATTCAATAGTTCGGGAAGAGAACGTTCTTATTTTGTACCTAAGTACGTACCAGCTTCGATCATTCCTGATCCGAAGAAAAATAAAATCTCTGAAGAAGAATTGCTCGCTTCGATCAAAAAAGAAAAGAATGCGTATCTTTTATTTGAAACAGAAAATACACCCTATGATGGAAAACAAGGTGTAACAATGAACCAAGAGAAAAGTTCAAGTAAGAAAACTCATGGAGTATTAGATCGTTCGTTGGAAGGCCTGATCAATGACCAAGGTAATTCCTTGAAAGGCAATGGTTATTTCCAATAAGTAGTGACTGCTCAAGTATGAGAAAAAGTTGTTCCTTCAAACATTCAGACACATAAGAAACAAGCAGGACTTGTGAAAAAATGTCTGGATGTTGGAGCGGAACAGCTTTTTTTTGACCGACTATATTATTGCAGTAGAAAGGAACAGGAAAATGATAAATAGACCCTCATCAATGAAAAGGTTTGGTTTTACTTATGAGACGCCTTATCCGCAATTGATTGAAGAAGATACTATGGTACCAAAACCTGGCGAACACGACTTATTGATCGAAGTTGTAGCACTTTCGATCAATCCTATAGATACGAAGCGAAGAGAAATCGTCAAAGAAGAAACATTCACTGTGCTCGGCTATGATAGTGTGGGTTATGTACGGGAAATGGGCGCGGCTGTAAAGGGGTTCGAGCTGAATGACCGTGTCTATTATGCAGGAACGACTCAACGTGAAGGGAGTCAACAAGAGTATCAAATCGTTGATGCACGGATCGCTGCAAAAGCTCCTAAGAATCTTAGCGACGAAGCTGCTGCAGGGATTCCATTGACTGCACTCACTGCCTATGAATTGCTATTTGAAAAATTTCAGTTAGTTCCTCAAGAAAAAGCAAATGAAGGGAAAGAGCTTTTGGTGATCAATGGAGGAGGTGGCGTTGGTTCGATCATGACGCAACTAGCGAAGTGGACGGGTATGAAAGTTTATGCAACTGCTAGTCCGCAAAATTTTGGATGGCTTGAAAAAAATGGCGTAGATGTTCCGATAGATTACCATCATTCTCTTTATGACCAATTAAAACAAGCTGGGAGCGATGGTGTTGACTATATCGCAGTGTTGTATGATATTGAATCCTATCTACCAGAAATAAAAAAAATCATTCAACCTTTAGGGCATATCGGAATGATCGTCAATACAAAAGCGAAAATCGATTGGAATGAATATAAAAATGATTCAATCAGCTTCCATTGGGAGTATGTTTTCACGAAAACAGATCATAATAAAGAAATCGCAACACAAGGCGCAATCCTAGAGACATTGACAAAGTTATTTGAAGAAAATAAACTTCATAGCCACGTAACCACTGTTTACTCAGATGGTATCAGCCGAGCTTCACTTGAACAAGCGATGAAGTTGGTGAAGGAAGGTAGCCAGCAAGGCAAAGTCGTTTTGTCAGGTGGGTTCAAATCCATCGGTGGAAAAATGGCTCGATAAGACAAGTAGTAAGAATGACTATAAAAAAGCAACTGTGGCTGGAACATGGTTTCTCTCGCACTATCTAAAACCAGATAAACAGCGAGAAATAAACACTTCTGTTCCGACCTCAGTTGCTTTTTATGGTAAGAGTTCAATCTATATATGAATCTTCCACAGGTTCTAATTGATTGACTGTTGGGGATGGAGCTGTGATTTTTTTGAAAGGATTAGCGAAGCGGAAGTACTTCACTTTATTCAATGTATAAGATAAAATTGAGCAACTCAAAAGAGTATAGGCAAAATGCGTAAAATCCAAATACAACAAAGACACAACTAAAATCCCAAACGTGATAACAAATAGACTTTTCCCGATATTCACATGATAATATTTTTCAATTGCTTGATAAACGATATCGGTTCCACCAGTGCTGCCCCCAAAACGAAAAACTAAGCCACAACCGATTCCCGAAAGAATGCCAGTCATTAGACTATTCACTAAAAGATTTCCAACAGCAAAGTGGACATTTAAATTTTCCCATACATGCAAGAAGAAGACCAGAGAAAATGTTCCGACGATCGTTCGAATAAATGCATGTTTTCCAAAAATAAACAAGGAAATCAGCAATAAAGGTAAATTTATGATCAGTGAGGTGATGGAAGGCGCAAAGCCAAATAAATGATTAAGTAAAAGAGCAATTCCTGTGACACCACCGTCAGCTAATTTTGAAGGGAGATTGATTCCGGTTACCGCTAATCCATAAAGAGCAGCCCCAAAAATAATTCCACATAAGTCTAATAAAAATTTTACTTGTTTCATCTCTAACCTCTTTTCTTTTTGAAAATTTTCAGCAATCTTTATATTACACTGAACGGCTCTATAAATTCAATAGGTAAATAGAAAAAAATATACATAATGAAGTGTATTTAATTTCGGTCAATCATTCCTTGTAAAACAATCTTTTAAATCAAAAATGATTCTATGTAAAAATATGTATTGCATAATTTAGGGATAAAAAAATAGTGAATAAAATAGTGTGATAAATAAAAAAATGTATTTAAATATAAAAAAACATAAATTGTTTTATTAAATTTAACGATTATGATGTTAAAACAACCGATTTTTACTTTTTTGGTCACTGACACACAACTTAAAGTATAATAATTATTGAACAAGCCAGTAAACAAGTATCTCCCCCACGAGATTTTAAAAGTTACTGGCTGTTTTTTTTGTTCAAAATTCCAACTTCTACTTTACAACGAGAACAATTGTTCGTATAATAAAAGAGCGAACAATCGTTCGGTATAAAATAATAGAGGTGATCAGAGATGCAATCAATGAGACGTTTTGGTGCGATGTTGTTGATTTTATTTTTTGGAATTATTATAGGTAATTATGGGTTACAAACAGCATTATTGATTTTTTTACCTTCGTTTGTATTATGGTTTGTGATGTGGGATGAAAAAAAGTATCGACAAAATGAACGAAAACGCAGGTATGAAGAAACCTTCTATCAACATAGAGCTACGTACGATTCAAAATAACTAAATACAAAAACAAAACTTGCAATCACTTCTCACCATCTAGTCGATTGCAAGTTTTTTTAAAACAACTTAGTTGGGGATTTACTTCGCTATGTTTATACTTAAAGGAGAACAGAAAGGAAGGTCATATGAATACGTTTATCGAAACGCTCAGTGAGAGAAAAGAAGAGTTATTCGCAGCAACATTTCAGCACTTATCTATTTCATTGATTGCATTATTGATTGCCGCAGTGATTGCGATCCCGCTTGCTATTTGGGCAGTCAACCATAAAAGAATGGCAGAATTTTTGTTACAAGTAACGAGTGTGCTGCAAACCATTCCCTCACTTGCACTTTTAGGATTATTGATTCCATTTGTAGGGATTGGCACTTTACCGGCGTTGATTGCCTTGATCTTATACGCCTTATTACCGATATTTCAAAGCACTTATATAGGATTAGCAGAAATCGATCCATCAATTGAAGAAGCAGCAGTTGCCTTTGGGATGTCTCGTTTTCGAAGATTGATCAAAGTAGAGTTACCCATCGCGCTGCCTGTCATTATCTCAGGTATCCGCACTGCGTTAGTATTGATCATTGGTACAGCAACATTAGCAGCCTTGATCGGTGCTGGCGGGCTAGGAACATTTATCTTACTAGGAATCGATCGGAATACACCTGTTTTAACTTTGATCGGCGCAATCAGCTCCGCCTTGTTAGCTATTGTTTTCAGTAGCTTGATCCGTCTATTACAACACTTGAAACCTCGTTATACGATGATCACTTTAGGCTTGATTTTGACTTTAGTCGCAGGTGCTTCCATTTATCAAACTGGTTTCTTGAAACAAGAGAAAATCACGATTGCCGGTAAGCTTGGTGCAGAACCAGATATATTGATCCAGATGTACAAAGGATTGATTGAAGAAGAAACCGAAGCGGAAGTCGAATTAAAACCGAATTTCGGTAAAACCAGTTTTCTATTCAGCGCTTTAGAAAACAAACAAATTGATATTTATCCTGAGTTTACTGGAACAGTATTAGAGAGTCTGGTTACAGTTCCAGAATCAATCAAGGACCAAAAATTAACAAAAGAAGAAACGTATCACGAGGCCAATAGACTGTTAAATGAACAGTTCTCAATGACACTTTTAAGTCCGATGGCTTATCAAAACACATATGCTCTTGCTGTTAAACGCGACTTTGCGGATGAGCACCAATTAAAATCAATTTCTGATTTAGCTAAAATCGAGAATCAAATCAAGGCAGGGTTCACGTTAGAATTTATCGATCGTGCAGATGGGTACAAGGGGATACAGGAACTTTATCAGTTAGATTTTCCGAGTGTCCAAAGCATGGAACCTAGTTTGCGTTACCAAGCAATAAATAATGGTGATGTCAATGTAGTTGATGCCTATTCTACCGACAGTGAACTGAAACAATACGATTTAGTCGTCCTAGAAGATGACCGAGGCTTGTTCCCTACCTACCAAGGCGCACCATTGATGAATGAAGATTTTGCCAATGATCATCCAGAAGTCGTGGCAGCTTTAGAGAAACTTAGCGGCAAAATAACGGAAGAACAGATGCAAACGATGAATTATCAAGTAAATTTCGAGAAAAAACAACCAGCTGAAGTGGCACGACAATTTTTGGTTGACCAAGGTTTAGTGAAGGAGGATAACAATTGACCGAACTGATTGAATTTAAAAACGTCCAAAAAACCTTTAATGATAAGTATGCAATTAGACAATTAGACCTTTCAATCAATGAGGGAGAGATCTTTGTATTGGTAGGTCCTTCGGGAAGTGGAAAGACAACTTCACTAAAAATGATCAATGGACTCTCATTACCAAGTGTCGGTGAGGTATATTTCAAAGGTAAATCATTAAAGGACTATAACTTGCAAAAAATGCGTTGGCAAATGGGATATGTCTTGCAACAGATTGCATTATTTCCAACGATGACTGTCAAACAGAATATCGAAGTGATCCCTGAAATGTTAGGCTGGGAAAAACAGAAACGATCCGAGACTTCGGATCAGTTACTGGCAAAAGTTGGTTTAGATCCTGATGTCTATCGTGATCGAATGCCACAAGAATTGTCTGGAGGAGAACAACAGCGTGTAGGGATCATTCGGGCGTTAGCAGCCAATCCTGAAGTGATCTTGATGGATGAGCCTTTCAGTGCGTTGGACCCTCTATCAAGAACTTCCTTGCAGGAGCTTGTTTTATCACTTCATAAAGAATTAGGTACGACGATTGTTTTTGTTACCCATAATATGGAAGAAGCAATTAAACTAGGGGATCGCATCGCTGTGATGAAAGAAGGGGCATTGATCCAATGTGATACACCAGAACAATTATTGATGCATCCTAAGAATGACTTTGTACGTAGTTTCTTCGAGGAATCGATCCAAGAAAAAGATCAGACAGTTGAACAACTTGTACTTGCTGGCTTTTTTGAGAAAGAGATCACTGAACAACGAAGAGTGGTTCAGCTTGATACACCACTAAAACAATTATTTGCTCAACTAGAAGCAGTCGAAACAGTCAACATCTATAAACAAGAAATTCCGATTGGATCGATCTCCAGAGAAAATGTCTTTGCATTTCTAAGTGGGAAACAGAGTTGATTTGGATGTTTTAGACAGGTGAACAATGACTTGTTTAGATAACTAGACACAAAGAAGTAGTGGTTCAATAAAAGTTATTTAAAAAAATATTAGAATAACAAATAAAGAAATGATTGAATAAAGGCGTTGATTTTCGGATGCTTTTATTCGATCATTTATTATTACGAATATTATTTAACGGTAAATTAAAAATATCTCATGTTAACTTCATTTTTCTTGTAGACATAAGACGATTTATATTTTAAAATTATGATTAAGTAATAGTACATATATTTTTGTTGAAATCTTATTTCAATGATAAATCTAAAAGAAAATTGAATAATCATATAAGAAAAAAATGAAAAAATCACAGACGGGGTGTTATTTTTTTGTTTATTACTGTGCTTTTTTATTAGATTTGGGGGAGTAAAATGAAAGGAATATTAAATAAACAAAGTACAAGGCAATTAGCATTATTAGAATTGCTGTGGGAAAATGAATGGTTGACCGTATCGAAAATTGTCCAAGTCATCGGGGGAGTCGAAAAGACGATACGAACGGATATCAAACATTTAAATGAAATAATCAAACCGCTTAAAATTGAAACATCTTTTAAACACGGGGTTTTCTTGGATAAAACACTTGGGGTCTCAAAAACACATCTTTATTCTTTGTTTTTGCAAAACTGCATCGAATGTCAGATCATCGAAGAAATTTTTATCAATCCGAAGCTTTCTAAAGGTGAGTTATGTGATTGCTTGTTTATCTCAGAGACACAGTTGAACCGCTTGTTGGCCAAGCTAAATTCAGTTTTAGAAAAATTTTCAATACAAATCAGTCATGAATTGACGATTGAAGGTTCAGAGATAAATATTCGTAAATTATTTGCTAGTTTGATGTATGAAAAATATCTTTCTGCGGAAACGCTTCTTTTAAAAGAAGCGTTTGACCTGATCGATCGATTGATCCAATGTTTTTATGAGGAAAACATAACGATCATTGAAGCGAATGACCAACATCATTTTTTATTAAATAAAATACATTTAAAAGTACTAGCTGCGCTATATCGATGCAAGCAATGCGCTTTTATAGAAAAAAAAGCAACTGTTTTTAACTACAAAATCATTTTGAATGACGAAGAATTAAAACGTAGATGTAAAGAATCTTTTGAAATTGAACTGAATGAAGACATATTATACAATTTATTTGCCAACTATTGCGAACCTTTTAAAGTGACCGGAGCTTGCCAACAGTTTGGTATGTTTCAATCATCCTTACATAGTAAAATTGAACGACTGATCAAAGATTTATCTCAACGATTTAATATCGAGTGTTCCCATAGTGATACATTGATTGCTGACATTTTATGGAGTAGTTTTCGAATCACTGGCCCGACTTTCATATTGAACAATGTGATTGAAGAATTTGTTTTAGAATTAATGGGTGAAAATCAAACAATCATGTTTGAATTAAGAGAGTGTTTTGCAGAAATATATGAAGAACTTGAACTTAAACCGTTTGATAAGAAAAATATGGTGTATCAATCGATCTATAGTTTGGTTACACAGTGGTCTGATTTTAGGATCGAGATGAAAAAGACCCATCAGATCAAGGCTGCATTGATCTTGGATGTTCCCATTGGTCATTTGCGTATGTTGAAGGAAGAAATCGAAATGCATTTCAGAAGTACGTACTCCGTTGATATCTTGTCACCATTTGATCTGTTCAGCCAAGTAAAATTAGAAAAATATGACTGTGTGTTGACAGATGTTTGTACAATCCGAGGGTCTATCGAACAACCGAGGGTGATTGGCATCCCACATTATTTCGATAATGAGTTCATTCACAAATTACATACTTTTATTATAAACAGAAAAGAAAGTGTCAAGTTATTTAGAAAAGAACTTGTGATGTAATCTGTTTAATAATCCAATTTATTAGATATGCCTATACTGGTATATCTTTTCTTATTTTTAATTAATAAAAACGCAAAAAATCATTGCTAAACATCTGTTTTGAAAATGGTTATAAATAGAATGATCACTGAATAAATGAGAATACATTAACTTTTTAATCTATACCAATTTTTTTAATGATAGAATTATTGACATTTTCAATACATTCACCTATAAGTTCTAACGTTATTTTACCAAGCGGTCGGTAGATTGAGATTATTTTTAGATAAATCATTATGTTAAAAATAATGTAGACGTTCAATATTTTTTGTTTGGAGAGGTGGAACCGAAATGAGAGAAATCTTAGATGGACGTTTGAAACGTCAGTTGAAGATTTTGGAAATATTATGGGATACTCAGTGGATGACGACAGCTGAATTAGCCGAAATGATCGAAAGCTCAGAAAAAACAACTCGGAATGATCTTTCACAAATCAATGAGATGATTGCACCGCTGACAATTGAAACCTCCTTTAGATCAGGAGTATTGCTAAAGAAAAATATGAAAACACCAAAAGCATTCATCTATTCAAAAATTTTGAGTAAAAGTTTGGAATATACCTTACTTGAGACACTATTTTTTAGAAGAGTAAGTTCAAAAGACGATCTAAGTGATAGTTTATATATATCTGAAACACAAGTATCACGTGTTATTAATCGAATCAATCAAGTCATCAGTAAATATGAATTTCAAATCAATAATCATCTCGATATTGTAGGTAATGAAGGGAATATTAGAGATTTTTTTTCTGCTTTCTTTGCAGAAAAATATAATTTACCTGAGAATTTAATGAAAGGCGATGATCTCTCTCTGATCACGGATATCATCGAAGTATTTGTAAAAGAGAATACGATCTGGGCATTAGTCAATAATGACAATCATTTGTTTTTAGGAAATATGAAATTTCATTTATTTATTTGTTTTGTTCGTTTGAAGCAAGATTATCAGTTGATATCGAGGAATATACCGTTTATTTTCCAACATTTCGCAAATGAAACAGAACTTTTAGGACGTATCAATGAAAAGTTTGTCGTCAATTTAAGAGAAGAAAACCTCCAACAACTTTTCTATGAGTTTTATCAACCGATTCATCCGACTTTACGATTACAATATTTAAATGTCCAAGTTGATGCAGTAAATCAAAAAAATAAACTAAATCAAGTAATTGAATACTTAGAAAATAAGTTCGGTATAGTTTGTGAAAATCGTGATCAATTGATTCATGATATTTATTGGACAACCATGAATATGGTAAGACCCACCTATATTTTACATAATAAGAAACGAGAATTTTTTCAAAACGTAAAAAGAGACAGTCCCACACTAGTGAAAGATTTAGAAGACCGATTTTTTGAGATTTATCAGACATTAGGATCTGCATTTCATAGTTATTTAGATGAAATGATCCATCAATCTGTCTTCAAGTTGTTGACTTCCTGGTCAGATCTATGGGTACAAGTACGGAAGCAAAAGATAAAACTCCATGTCGCCCTATTATTAGATAGTTCTTATGATCATATGTGTATGCTCAAAGAGGAAATCAAATTTTATTTTCGACATAATATCAATATAGAGATTCTTCACCCTGCGACAAAAATACAAAATGATTATTTAAAAAAGTTTGATTGTCTTCTGACAGATATATATTTCAATGACTATTTTGAAGTGCCTACTCTTGGAATTTCTAACTATTTAGATGAAGCCATCATTGATAAATTGGTCGAGTACTATCACATCAAAGTGGATGAACTTGCTGAGATTTGATCTACTATACAAAAATCAGTTGGCAATTATTTCTGTTGGTGGGAATTATTAAGAAAAGTTCAAACTGATTAGTTAAAATAATATGTTATTTATTTTTTCTTGATTTCATATGGACTCTATAATGCTATTTTATCACTGTTATATATGGGGGATTGGTCAATTATTGTAAGTCTGGTTTGTATTTGTTACTAAAATAAATAACTATATATTCTTATTTTGTTTACCAAACTGGCGGTAAAACTTGGTTTTAAAAGTGCTGGTTTTTTAAGGATAATTGTTTTGTGGGAATCGTGTCGTTTATATTAGGAGGTGAAGGGTGAGATAAAAAAGACGATGTATTACATGATAGGTGTGTTGTTGTTATGCGTTATGAGTCCAACTGTCTATCATGCTCAACAATCAGAAATACAAACAGTTCATGTCGAAGCAACGATCGGTGATTTAGGTAATAGTTCCGAAAATCAAGACGACACAGGGCAGAGTACCCAAAATGAAGAACAGCAAGCTACAGGTCCAACATCAAACAAAAGTGAAGGTTCTTCCTCTAAATTCCCACAAACTGGGGAACGTTTGACCAATGGAATTGCTTTGATCGGTTTATTGCTTACTCTTTTTTCGATAGGATCTTTTTATACATTCAATCAAAAAGAAGAACGACTACAAAAAATTTAGTGAAATAATATAGATTATTTCAGCAAGGAGAGAAATTCAATATGAAGAAGCTAAGTAATTTAGCGATTGTATCTACAATTTTATTAAGTGGTTTAGGACTTGGTTCAATAAACGTTGCTGCCAATGACTTGGGATGGATTCCTGGACAACCAGACAATACACCGGGACAAACGATCAAAGGTGATGACAAAGCAGATGTTCAAGTTTCAGGATGGATCGGAGAATGGTATCCAGTTGATCCAGAAGATAAACGCTATATCGATATCACGATCCCAACGACTATAAGATATGCAAATGCGATGGCAGAAGACGGAACGCCTCAACCAGAGATCGTTTCCCCATTATATGCAATGACAAATAATTCAACTTCACATAGAGTGATGATCGAAGTAGATAGTTTTGCGGAGACAAGCTCAACTGGGATCACTCAAGATTTGTTCTTTACACCATTAAATGAAGCAGCGGTTCGTTTGCAAAGTGCTTCTGGACAGTTCTTGAATACTCGTACTTATTTGACAACTATTGGAACAGGACAAACAAAATCCTTGAAATTTGAAGGAGCAATCACTAGTCCTTTCCAACAGGATGTTATTGTGACACCTGCATACACGATGTCATTCCATTTTTCTGCATTAGCTAACTAATCTTAGCAAAGTTGATAAGTATTCCATTACTCAGTTTAGTAGAAAGAGCCTGAATGAAAGACTTTTCAGTTATAATTTTGAGAAAGGAGGTTGAGAAAAATGGCACATAGTAATAATATTGAAAAAAAGAATCATAGTAAAAAGAAGAGAACTTATATCTTGTTTTCTTTGCTACTCGTATGTCTTGTAGCAGGGATCGGCGGATACTTTTATTTTAATCAATCTCCTCCTCAAGTAGTGGCAGGATTGCCTGATTTAGATGATCATCTGTCAAGATTGAGTAATGAAGATATTTTAAAAGCAATGCAAGATCAAGTAGATAAAGACAAAATGCGTATTCTTTTGAAACATGATATAGAAGTTGATAAAGAAGGAAAAGCGAGTGTCGATGTACGTAATAATGGTCAGAATGCATTCAATATCCAAGTAGAATACTATCTAGCATCAAATAATAAACAATTGTATAAATCAGGATTGATTCCTCCAAACAACCGAATAGACTCTATCCCTTTTGAGAATCTACCTGATGCTGGCAGTCATGATGTTAGAATTTTATACAATATTTATAACGAAGAAAAATTGGTCAATACAACAACGATCGATGGTAAAATCAACATTAGTTGATCGCTGATTGAAGGTAACATAAATAAAAAATGGAAGGCTCTGAAAATAGATTATCTATTTTCGAGCCTTCCAATTTTTTATTTAGCTTTTAACTCAATGATAAATTGTTCTTAGTACCAACCGTTAGCTAACCAGAAAGCTTTGGCTGCATCCCAAGAGCCATAACGAGAAGCAACATATTGTTCTGCCACTCTTTCTTGATTGGCAGCAGAGTAGTCACCGTTCAAGTAAGAAGAGTCTAATTGGTAACGGCCGATATAACGTCCGTTTGTTGCTGTATAAGAACCGCTAGATTCTTTTTGTGCGATCCATTCTTTGGCATCGTTCGTACCAGTTGAAACAGCGACTTCAGTAGCTGGTGCTTGTTCTACAACTGGTGCTTGTTCTACTACAGGTGTTTCCACAACTGGCGCTGTTTCTTGAACAGGTTCTACAGGTGCTTGAGTAGCGACAGGAGCAGTTGCTTGCTCACCAGTAGGAATAGTTAATTCTTGACCTGAAAAAATCAGGTGAATGTTTGAGATTGAGTTAGCTTCGGCAATTGTTTGGATCAAGGAGTTGTCACCAACGTATTTTTGAGAAATCGTTGATAAAGTATCACCTGATTGAACAGTGTAGGCTTCGTCTGCGTGTGCAGAAGTACCCATAAATAATGCAGCGCCGGCGGCCAAAGTTGTTCCAAAAAGAATAGTTTTAAGTGATTTCATGAAAGATCTCCTTCGTATTTTAAAAAGTTATTTTGATTAGCTGTTTTCGCTAACGAGTAATACTTTACCATGATGAGACATTTCATAGGTGATAAAAACGTAACAGTTTATGACAAAGCTACCTTTTTTGTAATATTCAACGAAACATATGTAATCGAAAAACGCTTTCTTTCTTTTAATTGAAAGAATGTATGTTCTCGTTTTTTGATGAAAAAAATTAGTTAAGAAAATATTAAGCGGATAATAAATATGTTTTTTTCTATTGTAGAAGATAAAATGGGTGGCTATCTATCAGTCATAATAGCTATTCTTAAGCCTAATGACGACAATCAAAGGAGTAAATAATAAAAAAACATGGAGCAAATAGTTGCCCCATGTTCTAAAAAAATCAAATCCCAATTATTGATGTTCTACACGATTGGAGATCATTGGAAAGAATTTCAAACAATAAATAGCACAAATCCCAACAATAATATATATAGCTTTAGCTAAAATAGTCGTAGAGCCGCCTGCAATCGTCGCAACTAAATCAAATTCTAATAAACCGACTAACAACCAGTTCAATCCTCCAACAATCAACAATGTTAAAGCAATCATATCTAATGTTTTCATTGAAATTACCCCTTTCCTATATGACATACTATTATTATAAAACAATTAAAGAATTTGTACTAAAATATTGCCTGTAATTTAATTTATAGTCCTTTCATTTCAACGTTTTATAGAATTTGAAAATTTAAAATAGATATGTCTTGACAATAGACAAGTAAAAGATTAGATTTAGCTGGTTATAAAATAATAATATTTATTAAGGAGAAGAACATGAAAAAAAAATGGATGATTACTGGATTGATTGCATTGTTGCTAGGGGCTATTGGTTATACGGGCACACGGTTTGCAGGAGAAGTTTTATTCTGGGGTGGAGAATCTGATATCACTAAGATCAACGAAAATTTAGAAAAACTTGATCAACAGTTAACAAGCCATGACCAAAAAATCACTGACTTAAATAGTCAATTAGCAATAAAAAATCAAGATCTTCAAAATATACAAACAAAAGCGCAAGAATACCAAACAAAGATCACTGACTTGGAAACGCAAAAAAGCCAATTGGTTGCTGAACATGCAAATTTACAAAACCAATTAACTAGTAAAGAAAATCAATTAAATGACAAACAAATCGAAATCAACAATAAGATCAATGAAATAACTCAAAAAATAAACGAAATCAATACCCTAAATAGTCAATGGAATACTAGACTTCAAGAAATCCAGGGCAAATATACAGAGATGCAAAGTACTGTTAATCAATTAAACGAACAAATCAGCCAATTAAATCGAGAAAAAACAAATTTGCAAACTGATTTAGCAACCGCGAAGAAACAATTAGAAACTATTTCAGCAGAAAATAGTAATTTGAGAAGTTATATCGCACAATTAGAAAAAGCGAGAAACGATGCAAAGCAAACGGCGGAAAAATCTCAACAAATCGTTGATCGCCAAGTGAATAAGTAGACGTTAAAGATACTTTTTTAGAGTTTTTTTTCCAAGGAAAATCACTTGAAAAACGGAACGTTTGTTCGTATAATGGTGATGAGGGGAGAGATGACAATGGAAAGAAAATATGGAACAGTCTCAAAAATCAGAACGATCAAACTAGGGGAACGACCACTGATCCGTTTTACTTTAGGCTCAGAGAATTGCTTGATTGCTAATCATAGTCTTAATTTTATTGCCGATGTAGATGAAGGAATGAAGATATTTGTGAAAGGCTACTATAATAACCGTAAGCAATTTGTCGTCAAAGACTACACGGTATTAGAAAAATCAAACATTGTTGTCGCTTTTGAAAATAGTCTCTTCCCTAAACAGAAGATCATCAAATGAGAGAACAAAGTCAATGTTCGATATCAAGAACTAATGGATTACTCTTATATAGGTAGAAAAATTGTAAATTGACTCGATGAACTGCCTTGTTTTTTTAATAACAAACAAAAAAACTCATGGCATAAACCATGAGTTTTACTTATTTATGCAGACGATGGGATTTGAACCCACACGAGCTTACGCTCACAAGACCCTCAATCTTGCATGTCTGCCGTTCCATCACGTCTGCAAGAAACAACACTTTAATCATAGCGAGTAACGAAATAGATGTCAAGATATGAAAGAGGAAAATCATGAATAAATATGATGGGGAATTTTCAATTTTAGGAATGGTGGCAGGCATTATCATTGGATCTGCATTTGGACAATTGACCATGGGGATATTCTTAGGTGTGATTATCGGAATTGCTATGGATTGGGCAGCAAATCTTTGGAACGATCGGCATGAGAAATAAAAGTAAAAAAAGTTGATTTTCATCTAGGATTTCTTTAAAACGGTGGCAAAATCCAGATGAATGGAGTATGATATGGAAATAAATGGGTATAATCAGAAATTTCTAACTTTTTTGAAACGAGGGATTGGATCACTATGAGAGAATTTGAAAAATCCAACAAATTAGAAGGCGTAAGTTACGATGTCCGCGGACCGGTTCTTGAAGAAGCAGAACGAATGCAAGAAGAGGGCATCAGTATATTAAAATTGAATACGGGAAATCCAGCACCATTTGGATTTGAGGCACCAAATGAAGTGATCCGTGATTTGATCATGAATGCCAGAGATTCAGAAGGCTATTCGGATTCAAAAGGGATTTTTTCTGCACGAAAAGCGATTGAACAGTATTGTCAATTGAAAAAATTTCCAAATGTGACGATCAATGATATCTATACTGGTAATGGGGTCAGTGAGCTGATCACGATGTGTATGCAAGGGCTGTTGGACAATGGCGATGAAGTATTAGTGCCAATGCCAGATTATCCTTTATGGACAGCTTCTGTTTCTTTGGCTGGAGGAAAACCAGTTCATTATGTATGCGATGAACAAGCCGAATGGTATCCAGATATTGAGGATATCAAATCTAAAGTTACCAGCCGGACAAAGGCAATCGTGATCATCAATCCTAATAATCCAACAGGAGCTTTATATCCGAAAGAATTATTAGAAGAAATCGTGAAAATCGCACGAGAACATCAATTGATCATTTATTCAGACGAAATCTATGATCGTTTAGTGATGGATGGCTTAGAGCATATCCCGATTGCGACTTTAGCACCTGATCTATTCGTTGTCACATTGAATGGCCTATCTAAATCACATCGTGTGGCGGGATTCCGTGTCGGCTGGATGGTGTTGAGTGGTGACAAATCAAATGTAAAAGGCTATATCGAAGGGTTGAATATGCTTTCCTCTATGCGTCTTTGTTCAAATGTTCTGTCACAACAAATCATCCAAACTGCCCTAGGGGGCTACCAAAGTGTGGATGAATTGCTATTGCCAGGTGGACGGATCTACGAACAAAGAGAATACATTTATAATGCAATCAATGATATCCCTGGATTATCAGCGGTTAAGCCGAAAGCAGCTTTTTATATCTTTCCAAAAATCGATACGAAACGCTTCAATATTACCAATGATGAGCAGTTCGTATTAGATTTTCTGCACGAGCATAAGATTTTACTTGTTCACGGAGGCGGTTTTAACTGGCCTGATCCAGACCACTTCAGAATCGTTTACTTACCAAAATTAGACGATCTAAAAGTAACGGCGAAAAAAATGCGTGAATTCCTGACAACCTACCGACAAAGATAGGAAATGTCATATTTTGGCTGTTGTGCGTGTGTATTAAGTAGGTAGTTTTAAGCGTAAGCGAGTAACTGACGGGATAAATCAAGATTTTATGAAGTAAGTGAATCACTATAACAATTGGAATCAACGATTCTTATGGGCATTTGCTTACTTCACTAAATCAACCGTTTTTGTCTGAGTTTTATTCTCATTTGACACCTGCAAATAACCAGTTTCGAGTAAGAGCCAACGAGTAGTAAAAACGATGTGATTGGCAAATTTTTTTATAAAGTAAATACGACTTCACCTAAAAGCCGTCCCGATACCGAGGCGTTTTTTTAATGTCAATTTTTGAAAAATGATTCGTTGCTATTGGACTTTTCTTGAAGTTTACAAAGTAGTCAAGTACAATACATGTAGTCATGCGAATACGCATATTTTTTTGAGAGGGGGATACTTATGGAAGCATTAGTCGATTCCTTTGGTACGATCATCAAAGAAATCCGAAAAGAACAAAAAATGACTCAACAAATGCTTTCACAAGGCATTTGTTCTCAAAGTGTGCTGAGTAGAATCGAAAATAACGAAGAGTTACCAAATGTATTAGTGATGGCTCAGATCTGTCACAGGCTTGGTGTAACGATCGATTATGTAATGAACTTATCCAAGGACAAGATTCGAGCAGCAACTAGACAGTTTGATCTTCTGGATCTTTACTTTTTAAAAAGAGATTATCGTAAATTAGAACAAGAACTAAAATCAGCGAAGGTGACAGAGAATCTCTATTCAGCTGAGGATTTTCAACGGTATTATTATTATTTAGGTGTTTGTGAATTTACATTAAGGAAAAACCTAGTAAAGGCACTTAGTTACTTGAAAGAAGCATTGACTTACTCCAGCCAAAAAGATCGGACACATGTCTGTGATATAGAGATCCAATTGATCAGCTGTATTGGTAAAGTCTATGGGGTTGCAGGGAGAAGTACAGAAGCAAGATATTATTTAAGTCGTAGCGTCCAACTCTTACATGATACGATCAACGAGCACAACAAAAGCGAATTGACCCAGATTTTTTATAATTATGGTAGTTTTCTATTTCATCAAGGAGAACGCCAAGCAGCCCTTGAACAAGTGAATCAAGGGATTCGTTGGGCACAAGAAAAAAATAGCTATTATTATTTAAATGATTTATTTATTCTAAAAAGTTTGATCTACAAACAGCAAAATGAACTGTCAAAAGCATTGTTTTATGAAGAATTAGCTCAAGCAGTAAAAAAGATTGCTAAAAGTATATAAATGGTGTAGACCATTCTTGACTTCTTTCGTAAATAAGAGTAATTTAAAGGTAGATCATCAAAGGAGAGAATAGAATGAGAACTTATATCTATGCTGACAAATTCTTTTTAGCATCTGGTGTGAAAAACGCTGGATATCTTGAAATCACTGATGGGCTTTTTGGCGAATATCTTTCAGAAAAACCAGTTGGTGAAGTAACGATCATTGATCAAAGCGGTAAATGGATCGCCCCTGGACTTGTAGACACACATATTCATGGGTTTATGAATCACGATGTTATGGATAATGACGCAGAAGGAATCAAAGCTATGTCAGAAGGTCTGTTATCTTGTGGGGTAACTGCCTTTTTACCTACAACATTAACCTCTAGTAAAGAACGTCTAAGAGATGTGGCAGAGACGATCGGAAAAATGTACCATGAAGCTCCTGGCGCTAAAATCAAAGGGATCTATTTTGAAGGACCATTCTTTACAGAAGAGCATAAAGGCGCGCAAAACCCAAGTTATTTTGGCGACCCTGATTTGGCAGTCTTCAATGAATGGCAAGAAGCTTCAGGCGGATTGATCAAAAAAATCGCATTAGCACCAGAACGCGCAGGTGTCGAAGAATTTGTAAAACAAGTGACAGATGAAGGCGTTGTAGTTGCTTTAGGTCATAGTAATGCAACGATCAATGAAGCACAAGCAGCTGTTGAAGCAGGTGCAAGCGTGTTTGTTCATGCGTTTAACGGGATGCGTGGCTTGAACCATCGTGAGCCAGGTATGGTCGGCGCATTATTATCATTGGATCACGTATTTTCTGAGTTGATTTGTGACGGTCATCATGTCCATCCAAATGCAGCACAGATCCTGATGGAAAAAGCAGGACATGAACATGTGGCTTTGATCACGGATTGCATGATGGCTGGTGGAATGCCTGATGGTAATTACAATTTAGGTGAGTTCCCAGTAGTCGTAAAAGATGGAACAGCTCGTTTAGAATCTGGAAATCTAGCTGGAAGTATCCTAAGATTAAAAGAAGCAATCAAAAATGTCGTAGATTGGGGCTTAGCTACACCAGAACAAGCCATCATGATGGCTACGTACGTTCCTGCAGTTAGCTGTAAGATCGACGATACATGTGGAAAGATTGCTAAAGGAAGAGATGCTGATTTCATCGTCTTGAATCCTGACATGACCTTAGATGCCACTTATTTAGATGGTATTGAACGTTATCATGCGTAAAAAAGAATAAATGAACAGCCAAAAGGAAGAAGCAACTCGTAGTTTTACTCTCTTTTGGCTGTTTTTTTGTGGTGTTTTTTAGATAAATAGTTGGTTACTGGATCAATACTTCTAAGCGTGTAATAAATTCATTCTGGTCATTGGTTTCATGGAAATCTACGAGATAGAGTTCATAAAATGGACTCTTTAATTCTAGTTGATGTGTTTGTGCATATTTTTTCATTTCTTGAATGCCTGTGACTTGTTGCTCATAGGCTCCTTGGTAAGTGTAGGTCAAGTATTTCCCGGATGGTAACGTGGACACCTCATTGATCAAAGAGGCAGTTTCTGGATAGAAATAAAAGACTTGATAGGCAAAAGAATCTGACTCTTCATGTAAGATACTTCCAAATAAATTTTGATTGTTGGCACTGAGTTGTTTCTCATGTTTTTTATGCAGCTGTTTCAATGCGTAATCGACATCATCGCTAGTCGTCATTTCATCGTCTTTGATTACTTGACGTAATTGATGTTCCATCACGATCGGTTGATTGAATGGAGTATCTTCTACTTCATAGATCAACTGTAAGCGATCATCTAATAAGGAGATTTTTTCTTTTGATTCTGCAATCAAACGATGCAAAGAATCAATTTCAAATCGTAAAAGTTCTTTTGTTCGATCGATATTTTTATTATTCAGATATTCGACGATCTCAGGCAAAGAAACATCAAAATATCGCAGATCGCGAATCGTATTTAGTTGTTCTAATTCTTTGTACGAATAATTTCGATAACCGTTATCGTCATAATCTGGTTGGATCAAACCGATTTTTTCATAGTAACGTAAAGTATGTGGGGTAATATCATATAATTTTGCTAATTCATTGATTTTCAATCGATTCACTTCCGTTTGATTTTATTTATACTTTATATCTGTTCCTCATTTTACTATTAGTTGATTCAAAAAAGCGAGTATTTTTAAATTATTTACACGAAACCCTTGACCTTAGAGTTACTCTAACCTGTAAGCTGATTATAGATTAGTTAGTGTTGGAGGAGAAAAAGTATGGAATGGTATAACAAGTCAACGGAAGAAACAATCAAACAAGTTCAAGTCACAGAATATATCACAGAGAGTGATCGGCTGGAACGTCAAAAAAAATATGGAAAAAATAAAATGGAAGAAAAAGATCAAACACCAGAATGGCAAAAATTCTTATCTTATTTCCATGATGCGTTGATGTACATCTTATTAGGGGCAGCGATATTGAAAGTTGCAACTGGTGCATTGATGGAAGGTAGCATGATCTTTTTAGTTGTTTTTCTAAATGCGATGATCGGGTACTTCCAAGAACGAAAAGCAGCTTCTTCTTTAGATAGTATCAAAGGATTATTGAGTGATAAAGCAGTGATTTTAGAAGATGGAAAAAAACGAGAGATCGATCCGGCAGACTTGGTCGTCGGCGATCAAGTAGTCTTGACTGCTGGAGATATCGTACCAGCAGATGTTCGGATCATCGAATCATTCAATTTACAAGTGGATGAGGCGATTTTAACAGGAGAAACACATTCTGTCAGCAAAACTGTTGATAGCTTACCTGAAAATACAGAATTAGCTGAACAAGTAAATATGGCTTTTTCGGGCACTAAAGTTGAATCTGGCAATGGATTAGGTGTCGTTGTTGAAGTAGGTTCGAATACTCAAATCGGTAAAATCAGTCATTCTTTATCAACTGTTGAAGAACAAGAAACCCCGTTATTGAAGAAAATCAAGGAAATGAATACAAGTATATTTAAAGGAATCAGTGCGTTGATTTTGTTAATTGCTCTTGTTTCGTATTTTTATTATGGTATGACATGGGGCTATATCGCTACGGCGATCATTGCTTTGATCGTTTCTTCGATTCCAGAAGGCCTGCCGTCGATTTTAACAATCATTTTGTCGATTGGCGTGAATCGAATGGCAAAGAAGAATGCCATCGTAAAAACATTGCCTACAGTAGAAACCTTAGGTGCGATGACGGTTATTTGTTCAGATAAGACAGGGACATTGACAAAAAATGAAATGTTTTTAGTTCATATAGCGACACTAAATGATTGGTATACGCCTGAATCATTTGCACAAGTATCACATACAAAAGTCGAAGAATATTTGTTACAAGCGATGCATAATTGTCAAGAAACACAATTAGCAGATGGGGATTGTCCTGAAACAGGAAATGCAACAGAACTTGCATTATTACGTTATACAAATACGCAACAGGCAATAATCCATTCACCTATTGCCAAAATTCCTTTTGATTCAGCGTATAAATACATGGGAACTGTTCATGAGATCAATGGCAAGAAAATCTTGTTCGTAAAAGGTGCACCGGATGTATTGATCGAAAAAGCGGGACAACAAATGGATGCTAGAGGTATGAGCCAGTCGATCGATAAAAAACGTTGGCATAAGAAAAATGAGGATTTAGCGAGTCAAGGGCAACGTGTGTTAGCTTTTGCGATGAAAGAAATCGGCGATGAAGACTTATCTCATGATGCACTAGATGAAGCATTGACGATGATTGGCTTATGCGGTGTGATCGACCCACCAAAAGAGTCAGCAATCGAAGCAGTGAAATCAATGCAACAAGCTGGAATACGTGTCAAAATGATCACAGGCGATCATCCACTGACAGCGAAAGCCATCGCAAAACAACTAGGATTGCAAAATCATCAAACAGCAATCACAGGAAAAGAGCTGAATCAACTGTCAGAGCAACAATGGCAACGCGCAGTAAGTGAAAACGATGTATTTGCGCGAACGACACCAGAACACAAATTGGCAATCGTTTCTTATCTGCAAGCGCAAGGTGAAATTGTTGGGATGACCGGCGATGGTGTAAATGATGCACCAGCATTGAAAAAAGCTGACGTCGGGATTGCTATGGGAATCAAAGGGAGCGATGTTAGTAAGCAAGCAGCAGATATGGTTTTAGTCGATGATAATTTTGAGACGATCGCTTATGCAGTCAAAGAAGGACGTCGGATATTCGACAACTTGAAGAAAACGATTCTCTTTTATTTACCAACATGTTTGGCGCAAGGATTATTGTTACTATTCTCATTGATCGGAAACTCCCCATTACCTTTGACGACTGTGCAAATCCTATGGTTGAATCTAGTTGCTTCGATCACCTTGTCCTATGCTTTAGGATTTGAACGGGCAGAAAAACAAGTGATGAGTCGACGACCACGACCATTGAATGAACGGATTTTGTCACGATATGCGTTGGTGCGCATTTTATATGTAGGGATGATCTTGACGATCTTAGGCTTAACTGCGATGGAATATGTCTCAAACGATGCACGTCAGACGGTGTTGATCAATGCGATGGTGTTTGGTCAGGCCTTCTATATGATCAATTGTCGTAGGATCAGCGAATTTAGTTTAGATAGAGGATTATGGAAAAATACCGCATTGTTTTATTCAATTGGGATCATGATTTTGCTTCAAGCTGCGATGATCTGGTTCCCACCATTAAGAATGGCTTTAGGAACAAACCTACTATCAAGTACGGAAGTCGTCATCAGTCTTTTACCTGGATTACTTTTATTCTTCTTAGTAGAAATCGAAAAATATGTTTTATCAGCTAGAAGTTACAGGGTAGGTGCTTGATCATTCATATTATTGAAAAAAACATAGAAAGATACCAAAGTAACTAGGTGCTTTTTATTCACACTAAACCCAAGTAACGTTGGAAGAAGAAACTAGTTTATAAAATAAGTTAGTAAAAACGTCCGAAATGAGAATGATCATTTCGGACGTTTTTTTGTTTCATATACCTAAACATACGCGATACGTTTTTTGTTAAATGTTCAAAGATAAAGCCCCAGTTTGTCATTGTTAATGCGAGCAACCTTAGTTAGTAGAAAGTTAAAAAAATTCGACAATCGATTTCGAAGAGTATGCGTATCTTATTAGTAGATCGGCAAAACTCCCATTAAATCGCTGGATTTCTTCTTTTTGGTGAGAGCGAGGAAACAAACAAACCGTTTTTTCATTTGCTAAGAGATAATCACCATCGATCGTACGAGCCACCAAGTGAAAGGATGAAAGGAGATTCGCGACCTCCACTTCATCCAGGGAGGTATAATCGATTGTTCGCAGAATACTAGCTTTGAAATGTTGGTAAGAAGGGAAAAACACAAGTTCCTCATAATCGAACAGCTCGTTTTCTTCCAGCCATGCGAGTGTTTCTTCTAATGTACGATTTTGCTTCAATTGTTCAAACAATCGTTTCACCTACTTTTTATTTGGTATCAATACCGTAAAATCAATCGTTGGGTTATTGCCTGTTCCTTTTGCCTCTAACTCGACACTTTCAGGGATGAGTTCATCGCCAACATAATGTGGAGTAACACGATAGCGTACAGTTTCACCATGATTCAACGCCTTACGGATTTTTAGTTCATAGTAGTTCATGTAAGGATCATTTACTGGGAATTGAAACAAAGTAACTAGATTTCTTTCGTCGTCGCCACTACCACCGAACTGTTTAGCGATCAGATGTCCGCGAGAATGATCATATCTGGGTCCAGAAATAAATCCAGGAGGACGGATGTCACGGTTTGCGCTGGTTCCTGTATTGATCATTGATTTTTCCAATAAGGCATCCGCACCAGTGGGACGTCCTAATCGATCAAGCTCATGATACTCGATCCATCCTTTGTTTGTTGAGAGCTCAGCCACATCAAAGGAAGCTGTTCCTAATTCTTGTGGCCCAGGATTGTTTCCAGTCGGTGCTAAGTCTTCTTCTTGAGGTAAGCCGTTGTTTCTTGGCTCAGATGAGTCAGGTATACTACTTGTGATAGTAGCTTCACTTTTGCTTGTACTTTCGACTGGTTTATCAGAAGATTCCATACTATATGTATTCATGTTTGATCGTTGGTCAGTAGAAACTCCCGATTCACTCTCGATTGAAGCAGTATAACTAGATTCACTGTAATCACTTGAGATCGGTTGTTCTACATTCAATAGATCCATTCCGATAAAGCCAATTGCGCCAAAAACAACTATAGAGATCAATGTACCCCATAGTTTTTTTAAATTTTTCATTCGTTCACCTCCTTTGTTAGTATAATCCAAAACCAAGCGGACTAAAAGTGAAAACTTTATCCAAAGTAGGTTAATTATATAGGTTAGTATGATATGATAATCTTGTACACAAAGGAGGCGAATGAGATGATAGGAGGAATCGCAATCATCACGATTTACTGGTACGTTTTACTCATATGCGCTGGGGTTGCAGTGTTACTTGTTATTTTTGGAGATATCTTTGATTTCGATGGACCTATTGATCCGATGCTGATCGTTCCCTGGTTGACTTTTACCAGTTTATTAGGTTATTTAGGTGAATCCTTGACCAACCAGTCCTCATTAGTGATTTTCGTGATCAGCGCGATTATTGCAACCGTTTTAGTTTTTTTGTTGAATTTTTATATCTTGATGCCGATGAAGCACGCAGAATCGACGCTATCAACTTCTGAAAAAACATTAGAAGGTCAAATCGCGACAGTGGTGACCCCGATACCGATCCAGGGAATGGGAGAAATCCAATTAAAAAGTGTTACTGGTTCAATCAGTCGCCCTGCTTGTTTTTATACGCCCCAAGAGAAAATGATCGGACGTGGCGAAAAGGTTTTGATCATTGAAGTAAGAGACCGTGTTTGTTATGTTACACCGTACGAAAGTATGTTGAAAATGTAAAGGAGTGGAAGAAATGGAAATATCTGGAGTGTTTGTTGCAATTGTTTTAGCAGTGTTGATCGTTTTAATGTTATTAATCGTCTTTGTCGCTAAGTACCAAACGGCAAAGCCTGACGAAGCATTGATCATCAGTGGTAGTTACTTGGGAAGTAAAAATGTCCATGCCGACGAGAGTAACAATAAAATCAAAATCGTCCGCGGTGGAGGTGCATTCGTATTACCAGTTTTCCAACGTTCGAATCGCATCAGTTTATTATCAAGCAAATTAGACGTGTCTACCCCAGAAGTTTATACAGAGCAGGGTGTGCCGGTGATGTGTGACGGTACTTCGATCATCAAGATCGGTTCTTCTGTCGAAGAAATTGCGACAGCAGCGGAACAATTTCTAGGGAAAACGCGAGAAGAACTTGAAAATGAAGCCCGTGAAGTCTTAGAAGGTCATTTGCGGTCGATCCTAGGTTCGATGACAGTAGAAGAAATTTACCAAAATCGTGACAAATTCAGCCAAAGTGTGCAAGAAGTTGCCTCGGTGGATCTAGCAAAAATGGGCTTGATCATTGTTTCGTTCACGATCAAAGAAGTCCGTGATAAAAATGGTTATTTGGATTCTTTGGGGAAACCACGGATTGCTCAAGTCAAACGTGATGCAGATATTGCAGAAGCAGAAGCACTAAAAGAAACGCGTATCAAAAAGGCGGAAGCAGAGAAAGAATCTCAAGCCGCAGAATTACAACGCCAAACAGAGATCGCCGAATCTTTAAAAGAAAAAGAATTGAAATTAGCTGCCTATAAACAGGAGCAAGATGTGGCACGAGCAAAAGCTGACCAAGCGTATAATTTAGAAAGTGCCAGAGAACAACAACAAGTAATCGAACAAGAGATGCAAGTAAAAGTCGTCGAACGTCAAAAACAAATCGAATTAGAAGAAAAAGAAATCATTCGTCGTGAAAAACAATACGATTCTGAAGTGAAGAAAAAAGCCGATGCGGATCGTTACGCCAAAGAACAAGAAGCCCAAGCACAAAAAGTCAAAGAAGTGACTGAGGCAGAAGCAGAACAATTTAGAATCGAAGCCTTAGCCCAAGCCCAAGCCAACCAAACTCGTTTAGCTGGACAAGCCGAGGCAGAAGCCACGTTAGCAAAAGGGAAAGCGGAAGCAGAAGCAAAACAAAAAATCGCAGATGCGTTCAAAGAATATGGAGAAGCTGCTGTGCTTAGCATGGTGATCGAAATGTTGCCTCAATTGATGCGTGAAGCGGCACAACCGCTAGGCAATATCGAAAAAATCTCTGTTGTTGATACAGGAAACTCCTCAGGTGAAGCAGGTGGCGCCAATCGAGTGACAAGCTATGCGACAAACTTGTTGTCGACGACACAAGAAACGTTGAAAGAAACAACTGGATTGGACATCAAAGATATCATTGAGAATCTTTCCACTCGTGGAAATTCTAGACAATTGAATGTCTATGAAGGATCAAATGAACCGAAAGAATAACTTAAGAAAGACTCAAAGGATCATGTCCTTTGAGTCTTTTGTTGGTTCGCTATTTATTTTCATTTTGCTCACGGATCTGTGCTTTTACTTCTTCAAGACTTTCAAGTAAAGCCTGCTCTTTTTTTCTTAATTGTTCTAAGTCCTCGACAATCTCTTCTTTTTTTTCAACTTCTGGCGGACGCAAGCAAAAATTGATACCGATAGCAATAAATGTCCCGATAAATGTATCGAAAACCCGCTCAATCGCATAGAAGGCTGACTCTCCTTGAGGGATACTTAAAGAGATCAGTAATAATGTTGCAATAGCAGCAATGATTCCAGAATTATTATTGATACCGTCAGATAAGACGATCACAATGATCACTAAAAGTGGGAGAACGATCAGTTCAACTAAAAAATCATTGTGGAAGTAACTTTTTACAAAAAAATAGAAAATACCTAATCCGCCACCAAGTAGATTGCCAATAATACGCGAGCGACCAAAAGAAAAGGTCGTAGTCAAATCCTGGCGCAAGGAAAAAACAGCAGATAGGGCAGCAATCATTGGAATGCCACGATCAAAGAGATGAAAGATCAAAATACATAAGAAAACGGCTAAAGCACTCTTCATTGTACGCATACCAAGTCGAAAGCGTCCAAATTGCATAGTATACTCTCCTTTACGTTCTTTACAATATCATAACTAAACTTACCTTGGATTGCTAGTTTTTCATGAACGAATTTAGTATAATTCAATAAAAAGAAAGGAGCCGATCATGCGTATTGGAATGAGAACGGTAAAAACGGTCATCAGTGTATTTGCTTCCATGTTGGTTGCAAACTACTTTTCCTTATTATTCTGGCCATCTGCCGGTATTATTGCGTTGTTAAGCGTAGGGAATACTCGTCGCTCCACCTTGATGACTGGGATCTATCGAGTCGCTGCATTTATTGTCGCTACGCTTATTGCCTACATGTGTTTTACACTTTTGGGCTATCGAATCATCAGTTTCAGTGTCTTTCTATTATTTTTTATTCCAATCGCCGTGCGGTTCAAATTGACAGAAGGAATCGTTGTAAACTCAGTCTTGATCACTCATTATCTTAGTGAACAAAGTATGAGTTGGCAATTGATCACAAACGAAGCAGCCTTGATGATCATTGGTGTAGGCTTTGCTTTGTTATCTAATGTCTATATGCCAGATAGTAAAAAACGTTTAAAGGAAAATCAAATGATCATCGAAGAGCGATTTCGTCTTCTTTTGAAGAATATGGCAGACTTTTTGCTTTCTGGCGAAGCTTACGAAAATCAAGGGTTATGCAAAGAATTACAAGTTTATATTCGAGAAAGTCAAGCATATGCACGGAATCACCAAGAGAATAACTTGCTTAGACAAAATCAATACTATGAAACCTATTTTTCTATGCGACGGGCTCAGATCAATGTGATCCAAGATATGCAAGAAAATTTAGCTTATATCCAGGACCCAGTGCCTTATAGCGACCATATATACGGCTTGTTGATCTATACAGCTGAGACATTTTCTGAATCAAATGATGGCAAAGAAATATTGACACGGATCGAAGAGGTCTATGGAATGTATCGTCAAATGCCATTGCCGACTACTCGAAGTGAATTTGAGGATCGTGCGGAATTGTTTCAGTTTTTACAGTCATTTAAAAGTTTTATTGAAATAAAAGTAGAATTTTCTCAGCAGATGATAGTGGATGCGGAAAAGTGAACAAATAAGACGAAGCGATGAGGAGACCATTCTCGCTTCGTCTTATTTGTATTTTGTTTATTTGTTATTCTTCCAATGCTCTTGCATATCATCTAAGAGTGCAATCACTTCGGTGGTTAAGTACAGGGAACGGTTTGGAAGTTCTCCTTCGATCATTTTTACCATATTTTCAATTTCATAATTCATTGCTTGCGCACGATGGCCACTTTCGATCAATTCTTTTGTACCGTCAGTATACATGATTTCGGCTTGGTCAGCTCTAGGATAATCATTGATCGAGATATACCCATTTTCAAAAGCAACGATTCCGACTTTTGGCATTTTTGCTTGGAAGGTCAGGTTGATCGTAGCTAGTTCATTTTCTTTATTTTGCAAGATCGTTACAGATTGTTCATCGACACCTGTTTTAAATGGAATCATACGAGAGGCGATGACTTCCGGTTGTGAGCTCAAAAAGAATCGAGCAAATGAAACAGCATAGGTTCCAATGTCAAGTAATGCTCCACCTGCTAAATCAGGGTTGAAGAAGCGGTTGGTCGGATCAGGTTCTTTGTAACTGCCAAAAGGTGCTTGGATCATCTTTAATGCACCTAACTTGCCTGAATCGATCATTGAACGAAGTTGATGATACAAAGGCATGTTGAAAATCGTCATCGCTTCTGCCAAGATCAGCTGTTTTTGTTCGGCTAATTGGATGGCTTGTTGAAGTTCTGCCTTATTCATCGTGATGGCTTTTTCGCATAAGACATGTTTCCCAGCTTCCAAGGCAGGAAGAATATAGTCGATATGTTGACGATTCGGAACGGCGATATACACGATATCAACTTCAGCATCTTGCAACATTTCATGATAATCGCCATACGCTTTTTTGATAGAATGGCGTGTAGCAAAATCCTGTGCTTTTTCCAAAGTTCGTGATGCAACAGCAACCAATTCACTTGATGTTTGATCGAAGTTTTCTGCAAATTCGTTAGCAATCGATCCTAGACCGACAATGCCCCATTGGTATTTTTTCATTTTTCATCTCTCCTTGACGTGATATATTTAATATAAGGGTATTTAGTTGAATACTCTTGGTTTCGCTATTATTATATCAAAAAAAGGACTTCCAATCGTTTTGAAGAATTGCTTTCTAAAAAAAGGTGAAAGAAATGTTCTAATAGATGATTTTTTACCTTAATTTAAGTAGAATAAGAAGGAGGAGGAGATTGCGATGCATCAAGTATACGTTGATCTTATTATGAGTGTTTTACTCGAACAATTTGAAACAGAAGAAAATTTCTTAGATACTTATCTATTGGTGGATGAAACAACTTGGCAAGCTTGGAAGCGTGGTGAACAAAACTTACCATCCGAGGTCATGCAAAAAGTGAAAAATCTTTTTACGGACTATGAATGGATGTTGACGCAAAAAATTCTACGTCAAACCATTATTTTCCCTGAAAAAAGAAACGTTGCAGTAGCCGAATATAAGCAAATCAAAACACGTATTGCTCAGAAATGGGTAAGTAGTGGCAGTGCGAATGTAGAGTTGCTCCCTTTAAAAAATGATCAAATTGTCAATGGATATCTTGACTTGAAAGTCAGTATTCAATATGATGAGTGGGGTTATGATGACATTTTGAACTTTCGATTACCAGCAGAAGTTCAAAAGCAAATCGAAGGGGAGAAAATCGAGTTGTTAGATTGGGTAAATGAAAATCTGGAAGAAACTTACGTGAGTGAGAAAGTGGAACCAGAAAGGGAATGAAAGGATTTTTTGCGTGAATAAAATTTTAGGCGTTATCTCAGTCGTGATTATGATTGTTGCGATGGGCTATCTGGTTGTTAGTGAGAGTCGGACGGATACGAAAGCTCAAGCTGATAATTCAAAGACAGAACAAACAAATACGACGAGTGCGACAGAAGAAAGTACAGAAAAAGCAACAAAAAAAGCAACCTCTAGTGATTTGCCAGATGTTAAGTTGGATGATTGGTCGCTAGTATTGGTAGGACCTGATCATAAAATCGAGACAGAAATCGATGAAGCCAACCAATTGGCTGCGCTAGATAATGGCTATCTGATCGACAAACGTATTAAAGCTGATTATGAAGAACTGGCTAACGCAGCTAAAGCTGCGGGCTTTCCTTTAGTTATGGTATCGGCCTATCGCTCAGTTGCGACACAACAAGAGGTGTTCGCTCAAAATGTCCAACAGGTGATGAGTAGTCAGGGAGTCACTGAAGAAGAGGCGACCGCGATTACGAAAAAAACTATGACAGAACCGGGTTACAGTGAACACCATACAGGTTTAGCTGTGGATGTGGTCGATGAAACATGGTACAACAATTATCCCAATACTGTATTGGATGAAAAATATGGTGACGAACCAGGTGCGAAATGGCTTGCGGACAATGCCTCTAAATATGGCTTTATCATCCGTTATCCAAAAGGTCGAGAAGATATTACAAAAATCACTTACGAACCTTGGCACCTGCGTTATGTAGGCAAAGAAAGTGCAGAATATATCACATCAAACGATTTAACGATGGAGGAGTACTTGGACCAACTAAAAGAAAAGTAGGAATAAGAGATGGCAAAAAACAAATGGAAAAAACAAAGGCGTAAAAATAATCGCTGGTTTGCTGTAGTTTTAGGGAGTATGTTGATCATGATGGCTTTTGTTTTTTCTTTGAGAAGTTTGTCATCGCCCTACTCTACGGAAGCACAGCAACAAGAAACACTGACTCATCAGGAATTTATCAACGCATTAGTTCCACATGCGAAAGAACTACAACAAGGCTATGGCGTTTTGCCAAGTATCATTATTGGGCAAGCCATCCTTGAATCTGATTGGGGCAATAGTACGCTTGCCAGTAAATATAAGAACTTGTTCGGTATCAAAGCGTTTGGGAACGAAGAAAAAGTCAATCTGGAAACAAAAGAATATATCAATGAAGAATGGATCACCATCCAAGGAGACTTTCGAGTCTATTCTTCGTGGAAACAATCAATGGATGACCACACAGCTTTATTTGTCAATGGTGTCGATTGGAATCCTGCATTGTATGCGAATGTGATCACTGCGACCAATTATATTGAAGCAGCTCATGCGTTACAGGCGGCAGGATATGCGACAGATCCGACATATGCTGATAAAATCATACATGTGATTGAAACTTACCAGTTAAATCAATACGATCAATAATCAGGAAAGAACGGAAGTGGACGGATGGCAGATTTATTTGTTCCAGAAATAATGACAGAATTACGTAAGGATATCGTGAGAGTCCCAGAGGTCATTATGGAAGCAAGTGGTATTAAAATTTTTGGCAAGTTGATACGTTCGATTATCTTCACCACGGATATTGCGATCATCAGAAACACCAATGCAAATGCAGTGATCGCAGTTTATCCTTTTACACCCCATCCGGCGATTACGAAAAGCATCATTGAAGCAGCGGATATCCCTGTGTTTTCAGGTGTCGGTGGTGGCTTGACACAAGGGATGCGTTCGGCATATATGAGCCTTTTTGCAGAAGCACAAGGATCATTAGGCGTAGTCTTGAATGGTCCAACACCAGTAGAGACTGTCCATGATGTCTGTCAAGTGGTTGATATACCGGTAATCAGTACAGTCACGTCTAAATACTCGGAAATCGACGAAAAATTGGCAGCAGGCATTACGATCATCAATATCAGTGCGGGAAAAGATACAGCAGACACTGTTCGCTTTTTCCGAGAAAAGTACCCAGAATTACCGATTATTGCGACTGGAGGTCCCACGGAAGAAAGCATCAAAGAAACGATTGAAGCTGGCGCCAATGCAATCACCTACACACCACCTAGTAGCGGAGAGTTATTCAGTCGTAAAATGGACAAGTATCGAAAAATCGAGAAAACCAATTGAGTACCAAACGAAAATAAATATCATTCAACCAACCATAGATAATAGTTATCGATATAAACTTGGCTTTAGCAACCTTTTCCTTTATGGGATTGGTTGCTTTATTTCATAAATACTATTTTGTTTGCTAGGATGAAACTATGAGGTTTATCAAGTCTAATCTAAAGATAAATCCTTCATGAGAAAAACAAGAAATATAGTTGTAAGTTTCAGAAACAAGTGTTAGACTGTTTTCATCGTTTAAAAATTAAAATATTTTGTTTCTAAAAATATCATTTATCAATCGAATATCGAACAACTTATATATCGTCATAATAAGGATGACAGTTTCTAGCCAGCACCGTAAATGTTGGACTATAAGTGAAAAAGTAGTGAAACATCTTTTTTGCTTATACATGAGCAGTAGAGATGTTTTTTTCTATTTTGAGTGGCATGAATTTAGCAAGAAAAGGAGTAAATAAAGTGAGAGAATTAGTTGAACGTATCAATAAAGATGGACAAGTCTTGGGTGAAGGCGTGTTGAAAGTAGATAGTTTTGTTACCCATCAGGTAGATCCAGTGTTGATGGAACAAATGGGCCAACGTTTTGCGGAAGTATTTAAAGAACAAGGAATCACTAAAGTGGTGACAATTGAAGCTTCTGGTATCGCCCCTGCTTTATTTGCGGCTAAAGAGCTCGGTGTACCGATGATCTTTGCAAGAAAAGCCAAAAGTTTGACGATGGATGAAGAATTATTGACGGCATCCGTTTATTCATTTACGAAACAAGTAACAAGCACGATATCGATTTCTCGTAAATTCTTGTCTTCTGAAGATAAAGTATTGATCATTGATGACTTTTTAGCGAATGGTCAGGCGGCAAAAGGTTTGATCGAATTGTGCCAACAAGCAGGTGCGAGTGTTGAGGGAATCGGGATCGTCATTGAAAAATCCTTCCAAGACGGTCGTCAACTTCTTGAAGAAATGGGCTTAAAAGTGGTCTCACTTGCCCGCGTAGCATCACTTTCTGATGGTCAAGTAGATTTTCTTGAGGAGGATGCGTAAGCGTGGAGAAAGAAACTCAAAATGGAAAAGCAGCTGTCTTAGGGTTACAGCATTTATTAGCGATGTATGCGGGAGCAGTCGCTGTACCGTTATTGATTGGTACGGGGTTAGGATTTAATCAAGAACAAATGACTTATCTTATCTCAATCGATATTTTCATGTGTGGATTAGCGACGCTCTTGCAATTAACTGTCAATCGCTTTTTCGGGATCGGTTTACCAGTTGTTTTAGGTTGTGCGATCCAAGCAGTTGCGCCGTTGATTTTGATCGGTAGCACAGAAGGTGTCGGTGCGATCTATGGCTCGATCATCGCGTCAGGGATTTTTGTTGTGCTAGTTGCTGGTTTCTTTTCAAAGATCAAAAAACTATTTCCGCCGATTGTTACTGGAACAGTGATTACAGTGATTGGCTTGACGTTGATTCCAGTAGCCATCGAAAAAATGGGTGGCGGCAGTGCAACTGCTCCAGGCTTTGGTGATCTGACGAATTTATTATTAGCGTTTGTCACGATCCTACTGATCGTTGGTGTGCAATTATTAGGCAAAGGGTTCATTCGATCCATTGCGGTTTTGATCGGTTTGATCGGTGGAAGTATCTTAGCTGCCTTTTTAGGTAGAATCGATCTAGGAGCAATTGGACAAGCCCCTGTTTTTCACGTACCGCAACCTTTTTACTTTGGAAAACCGACATTTGAAATCTGGTCGATCTTATTGATGATCATCATTTCAATGGTAAGTATGGTAGAATCAACAGGCGTCTATTTTGCCTTAGGAGATATCACTGGAAAAAAAGTCGGGGAAGAGCAGTTGAAAAAAGGTTATCGAGCAGAGGGGTTAGCCGTCATCTTAGGTGGTATCTTTAACACATTTCCTTATACAGGATTTTCGCAAAATGTTGGGTTGGTACAACTTTCAGGAATCAAAACAAGAAAACCCATTTACTTTTCCGCTTTCTTTTTGATCATCTTGGGCTTATTCCCTAAAATCGGCGCAGTGGCTCAAATCATACCTGAACCAGTCCTTGGTGGCGGGATGTTGGTCATGTTTGGAATGGTGGCGATCCAAGGAATCCGGATGTTATTAGAAGTAGATTTTACAAATGACAAAAATTTATTGATTGCTGCAGTGTCGATTGGTTTTGGTTTAGGCTTCAATTTGATGCCCGAATTATTCAGCCAGTTACCTGAAACAGTTCAAATGTTCACAGGAAATGGGATCGTTATGAGCAGTATCACAGCAATTGTGTTGAACTTAGTTTTTAACGGACTAAAACAAGACGAGAGAATCATTAAAGAAGCATTGAAGTAATGATGTAGATTACTTTTATAAATCATAGCTAGTAATTGAATAAGGTAGAGACCTTTTTAGCTTAGAGAGATAAGGCGCCATCCACGAAATTTGTTTTTCAAATTTTTGTGGAGGGTGCCTTATTTTCGAAGAGTTTACTTTTGTTCCTGCCGTTTATTCGATTTTAGGTGGTGCGAGAAGACGAATGTCCCAGACGAATTTTTTAATTGTAGCAAATTCATGAACAGATTCTCTCTGCATTTTGGATACATGAAGAAAAAGTGTTATATCCTTAAAAAAAACAAATGATTTGGACCAGAAAAAACTTGATTTCAACAAGCAAGAGTTGATTTGTTAAAGACGAACAATAAATCTTTTTATCTATTTTTCATTCGAATTTATCTTGATTTACAGAGGGGCGATTGATAAAATATAAGTGAATACGAATCGAGAGGAGAAACGAATGGCTGCAAAAATTTCTGTAATAATGGGGAGCATCTCGGATTGGGAGACAATGAAACATGCGTGTGAGATTATTGAAGAATTTGGCGTTTCTTTTGAAAAGAAAGTAGTTTCAGCACATCGAACACCAGATTTGATGTTTTCGTATGCAGAAGAAGCTCGAGAAAAAGGTATAAAAGTGATTATTGCAGGTGCGGGAGGAGCAGCTCATTTACCAGGGATGGTTGCTGCAAAGACGACATTACCGGTTATTGGTGTTCCTGTTCAAAGCCGAACATTGAACGGATTGGATTCTTTGCTATCCATTGTCCAAATGCCAGGCGGCGTGCCTGTGGCGACGACAGCGATTGGAAAAGCAGGCGCAATTAATGCCGGTCTACTTGCGATACAGATGCTTTCAATGTATGATTTAGAGTTGGAGGCTGCATTAGCGAAACGACGCGCAATGTCGGTTGAATCTGTAATAGAAAGTAGTGATCAACTTGGTTAAACCATTATTACCAGGCTCGACGATCGGAATCGTCGGTGGTGGACAGTTAGGTCGCATGATGGCGATCAGTGCAAAAGAGATGGGATTCAAAGTCGGTGTGCTTGATCCGATGAATGATTGTCCGGCTGCTCAAGTAGCGGACTGGCACATTGAAAGTTCCTACGATGATACGTTTGCTCTAGAAGAACTTGCAAGACGAACTGAGGTTATCACCTACGAATTTGAGAATGTGAGTGTGGAAGCACTGAATGCGATTTTGCCGATGTCATTTATTCCTCAAGGAACAGATTTGTTGGCGATCACGCAAGATCGTCTACTAGAAAAATCATTTTTAGAAACAAATAATATCGTGATCGCTCCACATGCAACGATCGTCAGTCCCACAGATATCCAAGATGCAATCGATGGTATCGGTTATCCTTGTGTCTTGAAAACAACTCGTGGCGGATATGACGGTAAGGGGCAATATGTACTGAAGAGTCGAGCGGACTTAGCTCCTGCGATGGATCTTTTAAGAGAAGGAACTTGCGTATTAGAAGCTTGGATTCCATTTGAAAAAGAACTATCGATCATGGTCGCAGGCAATGGGCAAGGGCAATATACGACATTTCCAGTTGTTGAAAATATCCATTGTAATAATATTCTCCATGAAACGATTGCGCCAGCAACTGTTTCAGCGGATGTGATCGAAGAGGCAGAAAGAATTGCTAAAGTGATTGCTGAAGCAGTGAGTTTGTCCGGTGCACTGGGCGTCGAAATGTTTTTGACGAAGACTGGTGGATTGTATGTGAATGAATTGGCACCGCGTCCACACAATTCAGGACATTACACCTTAGAAGCATGCGGAATGACACAATTTGATGCGCATATCCGTGGGATTTGCGGTTGGCCTTTACCTAAAAAAGTCCCATTGTTAAGTGATGCCGTCATGGTCAACGTTTTAGGTGAACAACTATTAGAAAGTTACAATTTGATTGCGAAAAAACAAGATTGGAAATTTCATTTCTATGGCAAGAAACAAGCGAAAAAAGGTCGTAAGATGGGACACATCACGATTTTGACAGAAGATATCGAGTCGACATTGAAAGAAATCGAAAAAACGAATATTTGGGATTAAAGGAGAATAGTTGATGTTAGAACGTTATACACGACCTGAAATGGGCAATATTTGGACAGAGCAAAATAAATATCAAGCATGGTTAGAAGTTGAAATACTTGCTGATGAAGCTTGGGCAGAATTAGGAGAAATACCTAAAGAAGATGTAGCGAAAATCCGTGAACACGCGTCTTTTGATATCGCTCGTATTTTAGAGATTGAGCAATCGACACGCCACGATGTCGTTGCTTTTACTCGAGCAGTTTCGGAAACACTTGGCGACGAAAGTAAATGGGTCCATTATGGATTAACAAGTACAGATGTGGTGGATACAGCTTATGGTTACCAAATCAAACAAGCAAATGACATTTTGCGCGAAGATTTGAAACGTTTCACAGCGATCATTGGTGAAAAAGCCAAAGAGCATAAGTATACAGTCATGATGGGACGTACGCATGGTGTGCATGCTGAGCCAACCACTTTCGGTCTTAAATTAGCTACTTGGTATTCTGAGATGAAACGAAATATCGAACGTTTTGAACATGCAGCAAAAGGCGTAGAAGCAGGGAAAATCTCCGGTGCTGTTGGTACGTTTGCGAATATCCCTCCGTTCATTGAAGAATATGTCTGCGAAAAACTAGGCATCCGTCCGCAAGAAGTATCGACGCAAGTTTTACCACGTGATCTACATGCCGAATATTTTGCGACAATGTCATTGATTGCGACCAGTATCGAACGCTTTGCGACAGAGATTCGTGGACTTCAAAAATCGGAAACACGAGAAGTCGAAGAATTTTTTGCTAAAGGACAAAAAGGCTCATCTGCTATGCCACATAAACGTAATCCGATCGGTTCAGAAAATATGGCTGGCTTAGCGCGAGTGATCCGTGGGCATATGATTACCGCTTATGAAAATGTTTCGTTGTGGCACGAAAGAGATATCTCCCATTCTTCTGCAGAACGGATCATTCTACCTGATACAACGATCCTACTTGATTATATGTTGAGCCGCTTCGGCAATATCGTTAAAAATCTAACGGTATTCCCAGAAAACATGAAACGTAACATGGATGCGACATTTGGCTTGATCTATAGCCAACGTGTCATGTTGAAATTGATTGATAAAGGGATGACAAGAGAAGAAGCGTATGATCTTGTTCAACCTAAGACAGCATATGCGTGGGATAATCAAGTGTCCTTCCGTCCTTTACTTGAAGAAGACGAAGCAATCACTTCTGTTTTGACACCAGAAGAAATCGCTGAAGCATTTGATTACAACCACCATATGAAAAATGTGGATGTCATTTTTGAACGTGTCGGTTTAGCATAAACCATTCAGTAAGAATAGATGTTAACAATGTTTCTCGACTGATCGAAAAAAACGAACAATCACTAGCTAGAACTATTTTTTTAAATGCAAGAAAAAAGAACATCCTTCAGACTAACTTCTGAGGGATGTTCTTTTTGGTTTAAGCATAAGCCATTTGATGACCCAAATTGAAATGTTGGGAATGTAGAAGATTCAATAATGTTTCAACAAATGTATAGCCAAATTCTTGTTGATCGAAGGTCACGAGCAATCGGTAATGATGCTTGAATAACTTTTGCTCATGGATTTGTTTGATCACTAGTTCATGGTTGTTTTGGGTCAAGTAATGGAATGTTCGTTTTCGACACTCCGATTGTCGTTTTGCTGCACGGCGAAGTTTTCTAAATGTATAAAAACTTCGATCCTTCATGCAAGCATCAACATCTTTGATAGCAAGTAGATCATTGTATAAGCGTGATTTTTCTTCAACAGATAAATCGAGTAAAAAGCGTTGGGCAGACGTACTTGGATCTTCCATTTAGTTACCTCCTTGAAACCTCTAACTGTTTTCTTTAAATCTACTATATCACCAATCAATAAATGTGTAAACGCTTCTTAACGAAGAACAACTATTCTTAATAAAAGCACGAAAGACGAACATTAAATGTTTTTAATGGTTTAAATGTACACTTTTGTATTGATTTGATTCCTGACCCTTGGTAAAATTTAAAGTGAAAAGACGAACAAATAATGTGTGTTGGTAATACAACGTTAACAAACAAGGAGTCGTAGACATGGAAAAACAGAACTTGCTCTATGAAGGAAAAGCAAAAAGAATGTTTAACACGAATGATGAAACTGTCCTGTGGGTGGAGTATCTAGATCAAGTGACTGCCCTCAACGGTGGAATGAAAGACCAAATGCAAGGGAAAGCAGAATTGAACAATCAAATCACAAGTGCTATTTTTGAATACTTATCGAATCAAGGAATAAAAAATCATTTTATTGAGAAATTGTCAAAAACCGAACAATTGATTAAAAAACGGTCGATCATTCTCTTAGAAGTGGTCGTCAGAAATATTTCAGCTGGAAGTTTTTCAAAACGCCTAGGAGTAGAAGAAGGGCAAGTGCTACCGACACCGATCGTTGAATTTTATTACAAAAAAGATGAACTAGATGATCCCTTCATCAATGATGCCCACGTTGGTTTCTTAGAGTTAGCAACGCCTGAAGAGATAGCGGAGCTTAAAAAACAAGCGTTGCAAATCAATGACCATCTGATAGAACTATTCAAAAAAATCAATTTACGATTAGTCGATTTTAAAGTGGAATTTGGACGTACTGCGACTGGCGAGATCGAATTAGCAGATGAAATTTCTCCGGATACATGTCGCTTATGGGATCTTACCACTAAGGAACATATGGATAAGGATGTCTACCGGCGAAAGATCGGCAACATCATTCCTGTCTATCAAGAAGTACTCGATCGTTTAAATCAATTATCACTCGAAAATAAAGGAGAATAAATCATGTATTTTGTAAAAGTGTACGTAACATATAAAGATTCAGTATTAGACCCACAAGGAGAGGCAGTTAAAAATGCGGTACATCGTTTAGGCTACGACAACATTGAAGATATTCGTATCGGGAAGTATTTTGAAATCCAAGTCTCAGCTAGTGAAGAGGAAGTAGAAGCAACGATCGAAGCGATTTGCGATCGTTTATTAGCAAATGTCAATATGGAAACGTATCGTTATGAAATCAACAAAATGGAGGAAGTTTAGCATGAAATTTGCCGTGATTGTTTTTCCTGGATCGAATTGTGATGCGGACTTGCTTTGGGCGATCCGTGATGTGATGGGCGCAGAAGCAGACTATGTTCGTTATGACGAATCTTCTCTTGAAGGGTATGACGGAGTATTGATCCCTGGCGGCTTTTCTTACGGCGATTACTTACGTTGTGGAGCGATTGCTCGTTTTTCAACAATCATGGATGAAGTGATTCGTTTTGCGGAAGAAGGAAAACCTGTTTTTGGTACATGTAATGGATTCCAAGTGTTGACGGAGGCTGGATTGCTACCAGGCGTATTAAGAAGAAATGATTCATTACGTTTTATCTGTAAGTCAGCATCACTGAAAGTCAACAATCAAACATCCTTTACTTCAGAGTACGACAAAAATGAAGTGATCCAGTTGCCGGTGGCCCATGGAGAAGGCAATTATTTTTGTGACGAAGAGACGCTTCAAGAACTGATCGACAACAACCAAATCGTGTTTACCTACGAGGGAGAAAATCTCAACGGCAGTGTGGCCAACATTGCAGGGATTACAAACAAAGCAGGAAATGTGTTAGGGATGATGCCCCATCCAGAACGAGCAATGGAAGCATTACTTGGCTCAGAAGATGGCAAACGTTTCTTCGCTTCGCTATTGAAGAATTTCGGAAAGGTGACTGCATAAATGAAAACAATGATGGAGCCAACTGCATTAGAAATCAAAGAACAAAAGATTTATACGCAATGGGGACTGACGGATGAAGAATACCGGATGATCGAAGAAGACATCTTAGGTAGAATGCCTAATTATACAGAGACCGGTCTGTTCTCAGTCATGTGGAGTGAACACTGTTCTTACAAAAACTCCAAGCCGATCTTAAGAAAATTCCCAACAAGTGGGCCGAATGTCTTACAAGGGCCTGGTGAAGGCGCGGGGATCGTTGACATTGGAGACGGACAAGCAGTGGTTTTTAAAGCAGAAAGCCACAATCATCCTTCGGCAGTCGAACCTTATGAAGGCGCAGCAACAGGTGTTGGGGGCATTATTCGTGATATTTTCAGTATGGGTGCACGTCCGATTGCTCTACTTGATTCACTGCGTTTTGGCGAATTAGATAATCCTCGTACAAAATACCTGTTAGAAGAAGTTGTTGCTGGTATCGGAGGGTATGGTAATTGTATTGGCGTACCGACAGTTGGTGGTGAGATCGCCTTTGATCCTTGTTATGAGGGGAATCCATTGGTAAATGCCATGTGTGTTGGGTTGATCGATCATAAAGATATCCAAAAAGGACAAGCATCAGGTGTTGGCAATTCGATCATGTATGTAGGCGCTAAGACAGGTCGGGATGGTATCCACGGTGCGACATTTGCCTCCGAAGAATTTAGTCAGGAAGAAGAACAACAACGTTCAGCTGTGCAAGTGGGCGATCCTTTTATGGAGAAATTATTGTTAGAAGCTTGTTTGGAATTGATTTTGGACCACTCAGACATTCTTGTCGGCATCCAAGATATGGGTGCGGCAGGACTTGTTTCATCAAGTTCAGAAATGGCCTCAAAAGCAGGCTCTGGTTTGGTATTGACCTTGGACGATGTACCGCAGCGTGAATCGCAGATGACCCCTTATGAAATGATGTTATCTGAATCCCAAGAACGGATGTTGATCTGTGTGAAGGCTGGTTCAGAAGCGCGTGTCCAAGCACTATTCCAAAAATACGATCTAGACGCGGTGACGATTGGAAAAGTAACAGATGATGGTCAGTACCGTTTGTATCATCATGGAAAAGAAGTAGCCAATCTTCCGGTAGATGCCTTGGCAGAAGATGCGCCTGTCTATCAGAAAGAAATGGTTGAACCAGAACGGATGGCAAAATTCCGTGAATTAGGTCAATACCAACCAGTGATCTCTGATCCAAATGAAGTATTGACTGCGTTGTTGAAGCAACCGACGATCGCATCAAAACGTTCGATTTATGAGACGTATGATTCGCGTGTCCAAACCAATACAGTGGTTGCTCCAGGTAGTGATGCCGCAGTTTTGCGTATTCGCGGGACCAAAAAAGCGTTAGCGATGACGACAGACTGTAATGCTCGTTATATTTATCTAGATCCAGAAATTGGTGGTCAGATTGTTGTTGCGGAAGCAGCAAGAAATATTGTCGCAAGTGGTGGTCAACCTTTAGCGATTACGGATTGTTTGAACTATGGTTCTCCAGATAAACCAGAAGTATTCTGGGAGTTATCGTACTCAGCTGATGGAATTGCTAAAGCATGTGAAATGTTGGAAACACCTGTGATCTCAGGAAATGTTTCTCTATATAACGAGACAGATGGCCAAGCGATCTATCCAACGCCGATGATCGGTATGGTCGGATTGATCGAAGCCCACGAACATATCACTACCCAAGAGTTCAAACAAGCAGGAGATGTGATCTATGTGATCGGCCAGACGTTTGCAGACTTTAACGGCAGCGAATTACAAAAGCTGCAGCTAGGTAGGATCGAAGGAATGGTGGAGCATTTTGATCTAACTACCGAAAAAGAAAACCAAACCTTGATGTTAGAAGCAATCAAAGCTGGACTGATCCAAAGTGCGCATGACTGTGCAGAAGGTGGGTTAGCGGTGGCTATTGCGGAATCAGCGTTCACAAATGGTTTCGGTGTTTCAACGAGAGTTGATCTGCCAGCTGCTCATCTGTTTTCTGAATCACAATCGCGTTTTATTGTATCTGTAACAAAAGAAAACCAACAAGCCTTTGAAACATTAGCTGGTGAGCGTGGGACACTTCTTGGTCACGTAACGGAAGAAAAACAATTGGTGATACAAGCAAATGATGGAAGAGTTGACTTGGCAGTCGCTTCGGCGAAACAGTCTTGGGAGGAAGCAATCGAATGTCTTATGAAGTAAGAAGCATCAATGAAGAATGTGGAGTGTTCGGTGTTTGGGGACATCCTCAAGCTGCCAATGTCACTTACTTTGGTTTGCATAGTTTGCAGCATCGTGGGCAAGAAGGTGCTGGCATCGTATCAAATGATGATGGGAAATTATATGGTCACCGTGATCTTGGGCTTCTTTCAGAGGTATTCAAAGATCCAAGAAAACTAGCAGCTTTATCTGGACAAGCAGCGATCGGTCACGTTCGCTATGCTACCGCAGGCAATGGCAGTGTGGATAATATCCAACCTTTTTTATTCAAATTTTACGATCAATCGATTGGGTTGGCTCATAATGGCAATCTGACGAATGCTCGCTCTTTACGGACGTCTTTAGAAAAAGATGGTGCCATCTTTCATTCAAATTCAGATACAGAGATCTTGATGCATTTGATCCGTCGTAGTAACGAAGAAACGTTTTTAGACAGATTAAAGGAAGCCTTGGCTGAGGTAAAAGGCGGATTTGCTTACTTATTACTGACAGAAGACGCGATGGTTGCGGCACTAGACCCTAATGGTTTTCGCCCATTAGCCATTGGTCAAATGAAAAATGGCGCATATGTCATTACTTCTGAAACCTGTGCGCTGGAAGGGATCGGTGCGCGGTTTGTACGTGATGTCTTGCCAGGAGAAATCGTGATCATCAATGATGATGGCTATACGATCGAGCAATACACGACAGATACTCAATTGGCGATTTGTTCCATGGAATATATTTACTTTGCACGTCCGGATTCTGATATTGCAGGGATCAATGTGCATACAGCACGTAAAAATATGGGGAGACGTTTAGCGGCTGAAGCGCCGATCGAAGCAGATATGGTGGTTGGTGTGCCCAATTCTTCGTTGTCAGCAGCCAGTGGTTATGCTGAAGCAAGTGGTATCCCATATGAAATCGGCTTGGTGAAAAATCAATATGTGGCACGTACGTTCATCCAACCAACCCCAGAATTAAGAGAACAAGGTGTGCGGATGAAACTTTCTGCGGTTCGGGGCGTTGTGGAAGGGAAAAAAATCATTATGGTCGATGATTCGATCGTTCGCGGCACTACCAGCCGAAGAATCGTCAATCTATTAAAAGAAGCTGGAGCAAAGGAAGTCCATGTGCGGATCGCATCTCCACCATTGAAATATCCATGTTTTTACGGGATCGACATCCAAACGAGAAAAGAACTGATCGCAGCGAATCATTCCATCGAAGAGATCAGAGAATGTATCGGCGCAGATTCGTTGGATTTCTTGAGTGAAGAAGGCTTGATTGGAGCAATCGGCCTACAAAAAGATTCCCCTTATTCAGGGTTATGTATGGCTTATTTCAACGGCGATTATCCGACACCGCTATATGACTACGAAGAAAAATACCAAGAATCTTTAAAAGAAAAAGTATCTTTTTTTTAAACGGAGCAAATGAAAGGAGCAAGTAATCAAATGGGTAATGCTTATGCAAAAGCGGGTGTGGATGTAGAAGCGGGGTATGAAGTCGTGGATCGCATCAAAAAACATGTGAAGAAAACAGAAAGAATCGGTGTGATGGGTGCATTAGGAGGCTTTGGTGGCTGCTTTGACCTTAGTGGATTCCAATTAAAAGAACCTGTCTTAGTTTCCGGGACAGACGGTGTGGGTACTAAGTTAGCTGTAGCTATCGCCGCAGATCGCCATGAAACGATCGGTATCGATTGTGTCGCGATGTGTGTCAATGATATTTTGGCACAAGGGGCAGAACCTTTATACTTTTTAGATTATTTGGCAACAGGTAAAAATGACCCAGAACGTCTAGAAAAAGTCGTATCAGGCGTTGCTACTGGTTGTGTTTCAGCAAACATGGCATTGATCGGTGGCGAAACAGCAGAAATGCCAGGTATGTATCAAGGGGACGATTATGATCTGGCAGGTTTTGCGGTAGGGATTGCGGAAAAAGCGCAATTGATTACTGGTCAATCGATCACAACAGGTGATATCTTGCTAGGTTTGCCTTCTAGTGGCATCCATTCCAATGGGTACTCTTTGGTTCGTAAAATCTTTTTTGAACAGCAAGGTTTTTCATTAGAAGAAACGATCGAAAGGTTGGATACCTCTTTGGCAGATGTGTTGCTTGAACCGACAAAAATCTATGTTTCGACTTTATTACCATTAATCAAAAAAGAGAAGATCAAAGGTGCCGCACATATTACAGGTGGTGGGTTCATTGAGAATATTCCGCGGATGTTGCCAGAAAATGTTGCTGCCCGCATCGATCTAGGCACATGGCCAGTTTTACCGATCTTCGATTGTTTGCAAAAGTATGGTGAGATCCCTGCACATGAAATGTATGAGATCTTTAACATGGGCATTGGAATGGTCATTGCAGTTTCTCCTGAACATGCGAGTGAAATCATTGATCAAATCCGTAAATCTGGCGAAGAAGTCTATCAAATCGGGCAAGTCGTACCGTTTGAGGAGCAAAAAGTCGTGATCGCAGAGGGGAAAAAATGAAGATTGCCGTCTTTGCTTCAGGAAATGGCAGTAACTTTCAAGCGCTGGTCGATTATTTTAAAAAGAACCGACTTTCTGCGACAATCGAGTGGTTGTTTTGTGATCAGCCACATGCCTATGTTTTACAACGGGCAAAAAAAGCGCAAGTTCCGAGCACCTGTTTTTCACCGAAAGAGTTTGCATCCAAAACGGAGTACGAACAAGCGATCCTTGAAGAATTAGCAAACCGAGAGATTGATTTGATCGTACTGGCAGGCTATATGCGAATCGTTGGTGAAGGCTTACTGTCAACTTATGAAAATAAAATGATCAATATCCATCCTTCGTTATTACCGAATTTTCCCGGTCTTCATGGGATTCGCGATGCTTTTGAAGCAGGCGTGAAGGAAACAGGTGTGACTGTCCATTATATCGATCGTGGGGTGGATACTGGACCAATCATTCGTCAGGAAAAAGTGATGATCGAAAAAGAAGATACATTAGCTACATTGGAACAAAAAATCCATCAGATCGAACATCAGATCTTTCCAGAAGTGATTGCAAATATAGTAAATATGGGAGATGTAAAAAAATGACAAGAGCGTTAATAAGTGTTTCAGATAAGACTGGGGTCATTGACTTTGCGAAAGGACTACGTGCTGCCGATATAGAGATCATTTCCACAGGTGGAACTAAAACAGCTTTGGAAGAAGCAGGAATCGAAACCATTTCTATCGATGAAGTGACTGGTTTTCCTGAGATGATGGATGGCCGAGTAAAAACTTTACATCCAAAAATCCACGGAGGATTATTAGGGCGTCGCGATAGTGAAAGCCATATGGAGGCAATGGAAAAAGAAGCCATCCAACCAATCGATATTGTCTGTGTCAACCTTTATCCATTCAAGGAAACGATCTTAAAACCAGAAACGACCGAAGCAGATGCGATCGAAAATATTGATATCGGTGGACCGAGCATGTTGCGAAGTGCTGCAAAAAATCATGCTTTCGTAACAGCCATCGTTGATCCCGTTGATTATGCGATCGTTTTAGCAGAAATCCAGCAAGAAGGTCACACGAGCCTTGAGACACGTAGAAAGTTAGCAGCAAAAGTTTTTCGTCATACGGCTGCTTATGATGCGTTGATTGGTCAATATCTCACAGAAGCTGTGGGTGAAAAAGATCCTGAGAATCTAACCCTTACTTATACGCGCAAACAAGACCTTCGCTATGGCGAGAATAGCCATCAAGAAGCAGCATTTTATCAAGCGGCTTTACCAACGAGTTATTCGATTGCAAGTGCGGAACAATTGCACGGTAAGGAACTTTCTTTCAATAATATTCGTGATGCGGATGCTGCGTTACGTATCATGAGAGAGTTCACGGAACCAACTGTCGTTGCGTTGAAACATATGAATCCATGTGGGATCGGAAGTGGCGAGACGATTTTCTCTGCGTGGGAAGCTGCTTATGCTGCTGATCCAGTATCGATCTTTGGCGGCATTATCGTATTGAATCGGGAAGTCGATTTGGTTAGTGCACAAGCAATGACTCAATTGTTTTTAGAAATCATTATCGCTCCTAGTTACAGTGAAGAGGCCCTAGCTGTACTGAAAACGAAGAAAAATCTCCGTCTGTTGCAAGTCGATTTCTCGAATGTGGAAGGAAATGCTAACGAAATGGTCTCTGTCTTAGGAGGTTTACTGGTCCAACAAGATGATCGTGCAATGGAAGAACCAGAAAGTTGGACCGTAGTCACCGATCGTCAACCCACCAAAGAAGAGCAAGCAGCGATGGCTTTTGCTTGGAAAGCGGTCAAACATGTGAAATCAAATGCGATCGTCGTTGCAAATCAACAGCAAACCCTCGGTATTGGTGCCGGCCAAATGAATCGTGTGGGTTCGGTCAAGCTTGCGATCGAACAAGCTGGTGCTAAAGTCGAAACAGCCGCGCTTGCAAGTGATGCTTACTTCCCAATGGATGACTCTGTCGAATACGCTGCGAAGCATGGCATCAAAGCAATCATCCAGCCGGGAGGAAGTATCAAAGATCAAGCCTCGATCGATATGGCAAACAAGTATGGTATCGCAATGGTATTTACCGGCGTGCGTCATTTTAGACATTAAGAAGGAGCGGATAAAATGAAGTGTTTAGTGATTGGCTCGGGCGGGCGAGAACATGCGATAAGCAAAAAACTTTTAGCTAGTCCATTAGTTGAAGCTGTGTATTGCGCACCTGGAAATGCAGGAATGAAAAAAGATGGGGTTCACTTGGTGGATCTTGTTGAAACGGATCATGAAGGATTGATCGAATTTGCTCGAGCTGAAGGGATCGCCTGGACATTTGTTGGTCCAGAAATCCCTCTACTCAATGGGATCGTTGATGATTTTCAAGCGGAAGGATTAGCGATTTTTGGCCCAACAAAAGCTGCAGCCTTAATTGAAGGTTCAAAGAGCTTTGCCAAAGAGTTGATGGCACGTCAAGGTATTCCTACTGCAGAGTCACAAACGTTTACCCGTTTTGCCGAAGCGAGAGAATACATTGAAGCAAAAGGCGCACCGATCGTTATCAAAGCAGACGGATTAGCTGCTGGTAAAGGGGTCGTTGTGGCGGAAACCCTCGAAGCCGCTGTCGAAGCCGCTTCAGAGATGCTAGAAAATGATCGGTTTGGTGCTAGTGGGCAGAAAATCGTCGTGGAAGAGTTCTTGTCAGGAGAAGAGTTCTCTTTACTTGCTTTTGTCCGAGATAAAGAAGTTTATCCCATGGTGATCTCGCAAGACCATAAGCGAGCGTATAATGGGGATAAAGGTCCTAATACTGGCGGAATGGGCGCTTATACACCTGTGCCGCAAATCCCTCAAACCATGGTTGATCAGGCTGTCGAAAAAGTATTGAAACCAGCAGTGCGAGGGATGAAAGAGATAGGGTGTTCATTTACTGGTATTTTATATGCAGGGCTGATTGCCACAGCAGAAGGACCAAAAGTAATCGAATTCAACGCTCGGTTTGGTGATCCTGAGACGCAAGTTGTGTTGCCACGACTTAAAAGTGATCTAGCGGAAATCATTGACCGCCTATTAACAGGAAGGGCAGTCGAGTTAACATGGGAGACAGAAGGAGTTTGCTTAGGTGTAGTCATTGCGGCAGAAGGCTATCCAGGAAAATACCAAAAAGGAGCCTTGCTTCCAGATTTTTCAGCTGATCCAGATGTGGCCGTCTATTATGCGGGGGTAGAGGAACAAGCGAAAGAACTGGTAGGTGCAGGGGGACGGATCTATTTGGTGGAAGCGAGTGGTCAGACAATCGAAGAAGCGCAAGAAAAAATATACTCTGTTTTAAAAGTCAAGAATACTGAACGTACATTCTATCGGACGGATATCGGCTCAAAAGCCTTGGTACAAAAGTAAAAGTCACATAAAGAAATAAAACTATTTTTTGCAGAAACGGAAAAATAGTTTTATTTTTTTTGAAGCCTTTTCATGATGATTATGGTAAAATCGAGTTGCTAAGAAAGGATGAGATTTGATGAAAAAGATTCGTTTAGGGACTTCCGACCAGCTCGTATCCTCCGTCATTTTAGGTTGTATGCGTTTGAATGGTTCTGAGCAACCTGAAAAAGTGATTGAAACAGCTTTTGAAAATGGCATCAACTTTTTTGACCATGCGGATATTTACGGTGGTGGGGACTGTGAAACAATTTTTGCTCAAGCGTTAGCAAAAACTTCGCTAAAACGTGATGAATTATTTATCCAAACGAAATGCGGGATCGTACCAGGAAAGATGTTTGATTTCTCAAAAAAACACATCATTCAATCGGTTGAAGATAGCTTGCGTCGATTAGATATGGAATACGTTGATGCCTTGTTACTTCATCGTCCAGACACGCTCGTTGAACCCGAAGAAGTGGCGGAAGCGTTTGATGAGTTGGAGCGATCTGGCAAGGTTCGTTTCTTTGGTGTGAGCAATCAAAAACCAATGCAGATCGAGTTATTGAAAAAATATGTGAACCAGCCATTACTGGCGAACCAATTACAATTTGGTCTTAAACATTCCGAAATGATCGATCAGGGAATCCATGTGAACATGACGGATCAAGCAAGTATTGACCATGATGGCAGTATCCTAGATTATTCTCGTTTACATGAGATGACGATCCAAGCGTGGTCGCCTTATCAATATGGCTTCTTTGAAGGTGTATTCATTGGAAATGAAAAATTCCCAGAATTGAATCAGTCGTTAAACGAACTGGCAGAAAAATATCATACGACACCAACAGGGTTAGCGTCGGCGTGGATCTTACGTCATCCTGCAAATATGCAGGTGATCGCTGGAACGATGAATCTGACAAGGATTGAAGAAATCGCGAAAGCATCGATGATCGATATGACTCGAGAAGATTGGTATGAATTGTATCGTGCTGCTGGCAATATTTTGCCATAAAATAAAAGATATCGTTAGCCGACTCTCTGTTTTTTATGAGAAAGAGAGTCGGTTTTTACAAAAATAGAAAAACGATGAACAGTATCGAAGAAAAGAGGAGAATCAATGGATAAACAGTTAAGGAAACTATTACAAGATGAGAGAAAATACTTATACGCCGATTTTAGTACATTACATAAAACACAACAAAAACTATATAATGAGATCATCAAAGAACAAAATAACTTACTGAATAAATTTCCTGAAAATGAAAGACAAGCAAAAAAACTCATCAACCCAATCAATTCTTATGAAAATAAAATCGAAATGTGGGTAGCCAACGCCATGCGGATGGAAAAAATGGAGAAACATATCCAATCTATCCGATTAAAATTACATGCGGGTTTTCATCAACCAAGCAAGGCTTTCGAAAGAATGGGTTATCAGGAAAATTCGGCTAGAGTCATGCTTGAAAAACGTAGTGAACAGTTTTATCCCAAGGTGTTTCAACAATTGATTTCAAATATCACTTCCTTCCTTGGTCAGAATGTAACTTTCGCCCGTGGTGAAGTAAAAATTCCACAATCGGTTGATCTAAACCTAAGTAAAAAAACGCTACAAACACGTAAAGATCGTTTGTCAGCTGAGTTTAAAGTACTACATAAAGAATCAAATGAATGGAAAAATGATTTAAAAACCTTAACGAAACAAGTACTACAGCATCGTGAAGATTTAGAAAATCCTGATTTTCGCATGGATTTCAAAAGAGGTTTGGAGTCGCATCATTCTATTGAACATATTGCAGCCCCCGTCATCAATTCGATCGAATCACTCCATTCAAGTATGTTGAATTACGCAGAAAGTTTGATCCATTTAAATAAAAAAGAGGGAGAACTTTTTGAAACCAGAGCGCAAATCAACGGGAAAGAGCAGTATGTTAATGGGAGCCATACGCTGAAAAGTTTGAATTATCAGCGTGGTCAGGCATTAACTGATCTAAAAGCAATAAGCAAATCACACTATACTCCTAAACTGCTGTCAGCGATCGATTATGTACGTAGTTTAGGTGCGGGAGTACTGAGAACAGTTGATGTAGATAAGCATGTACAGACGGACAGAAAACTCCAACAAGTAGCTCAGTTGAGAGCGCAAGGCTCTTTCGCTGACCGGACGAATCGTGCGAAAAAAATGGCGGGAGATTTCCAACAAAATCGCCCGACAACAAGTAACCATGAAAAAAGTCGTTAAGAATCATTGTGATTTTACAAACAAAAAAATAAGGTAGCATCAAAAAAAGCGAACGTTTAAAAATGTTCGCTTTTTTTTACACGAAAACTTAATTAAAGGTAAAATACAACTTTTTTATAATAAAAAGCTTGATTTTTTTATGAAATTACGTTAAATTACTTGAGGTGCTAAAAATGAGCACGTAAAAAGTGGATAATGTTCGTGTTTTTTGCGAATATGAAATCGAGAGGACGATATGATGAAAGTATTTGATTACGAAGATATTCAACTGATTCCTAATAAATGTATCGTAAACAGCCGTTCAGAATGTGATACAACTGTGACTTTAGGTTCACATACATTTAAAATGCCGGTTGTACCAGCAAATATGCAAACGATCATTGATGAAACGATTGCGGAATTTTTAGCTGAAAATGGTTATTTCTATATCATGCATCGTTTTGAAGAAGAAGCACGAATCCCATTTATCGAAAAAATGAAAGCAAGAAATTTAATTTCTTCTATTAGTGTAGGAGTGAAAAAAGACGAGTATGCTTTTGTAGAAGAATTAGCAGAAAAATCGCTTGTACCAGATTATATTACAATTGATATTGCCCATGGACATTCAAATGCTGTGATCGCGATGATCCAGCATATCAAAAAGCATTTACCAGATACGTTTGTCATTGCAGGGAACGTCGGCACGCCAGAAGCCGTTCGAGAATTAGAAAACGCTGGAGCAGATGCAACGAAAGTCGGCATTGGCCCAGGAAAAGTATGTATCACAAAAATCAAAACTGGTTTTGGTACTGGTGGTTGGCAATTAGCGGCACTAAGATGGTGCGCGAAAGCTGCCCGCAAACCTATCATTGCTGACGGTGGCATCCGTACACCTGGAGATGTCGCGAAATCAGTACGTTTTGGTGCGACGATGGTGATGATCGGTTCATTGTTTGCAGGACACGAAGAATCACCAGGAGAAACAAAAGTTGAGAACGGTGTCGTTTACAAAGAATATTTTGGATCAGCTTCTGAATTCCAAAAAGGCGAAAAGAAAAATGTTGAAGGTAAGAAAATTTGGATTCAACACAAAGGATCTTTAAAAGATACGTTAGTTGAAATGCAACAAGATTTACAATCTTCGATTTCTTATGCCGGTGGTCGTGATTTAGAATCGATTCGTAAAGTCGATTATGTCATCGTTAAAAACTCGATTTTCAATGGGGATACGATTTAATTCGAAGTAAGAGAGGTCGGGACGGAAGTGTTCAGCCTTATTTTTCGAAGAGGTTACTTTTGTTCCCACCGTTTATTCGGTTATAGGTGGGTGAGGTGAACGAATGTCCCACTCCCTTTTTTTACATTTTCTTTCTTTTTGAAACTAAGCTACAATAGTAGAAAGTAAATATTTGGAGAATGCACATGTGGACGAGAATAACTAAACATAAAGGTTCTGCTTACCAACAGATCATGGATCAAATTTTGAAGAAAATCGAAAATGGGCAATTGCAACCAGGAGATAAATTACCTTCTGAAAGAATGTTTGCTGATTTTTTTGGTGTGAATCGCACGACTGTTGTTCATGCGTTAGATGAATTGCGTGGGCTAGGGATATTGGAAAGTCGTCAAGGGAGTGGTCGGTTTATTTCTTCGGTGACTTGGGGTGATTTTTCAGAGCCGCGGATCGATTGGCGTCAATTGATCTCTGCAAGATACGATAAAATCGTTGATAGTTACGGAGAAAAAGTCAAAGAAGCAAGTCGGAAATCCGATTTTTTAGATTTATATTCAAGTGAAATGCCGCTTGATGTATTACCTAATATGAAGATGCCCAATTATACATTAGAAGGTATTTTAAAAGAAGAACAAGCCGTTTCCGTGTTTGGGTATCAACCGCTGATGGCGCAGATCAGAGAACGCTTGACCAGAAATAACGGATTTTCGTTTAAAAAAAGTCAATTGCTAATCACTGGTGGGGGACAACAAGCGATCTTTCTGATTTTACAAACCATTTTGTCGGTAGGAGATGCCATCGCGGTGGAATCCCCCACTTTTTTCTACCGCTTGCCATTGTTTAAAGCACTTGGTACCCGCTTGTTCGGTATTCCGATGGATGATCAAGGGATTGATCTAGAAAAATTGGAAGAAGCTATTCATAAGCATAAGATCAAAGCAGTCTTAGTCAATCCAAATTTTCAAAATCCGACAGGTACAGTGATGGCTGCTGAACGTCGCCAACGTTTAGTCGCGCTGTGCCGCAAATACCAATTGCCGATCATAGAAGACGATGTATTTGCAGATTTAGCCTTTTCTCCGGAGAAACAAGCTTCGATCGCTCCGATCCATGCGATTGATCCGGAAAATGTCTTGTATGTCGGCTCGTTATCGCGTTTGTTGGGGGAAACGACTAAAATTGGTTGGATCGTGGGCCCAACTATTCTGATCCAACGATTGTCTGAGGCACAAAAAATGATGGATGTCTCTTTGAGTATCTTTACACAAATGGCCGCAACTGCTGTTTTTGATTCTTCTTTTGACCAAAACATGGCAAGTCTGTGTCAACGACTAGAAAAGAACAGTCAGCTTTTACGTAGTTGGGTCGATTCGCAAGACTTCTTTCATTTAGCCCCTCTTGCAGGCGGATATTATGGCTGGTTGACTTGGGAGGGTGAAAAGTTCACGAAAGTATTAGCAGAAAGATTATTACGTGAGGGGTTAGGTGTGGCTCCAGGTTATCTTTTTGGCGAAGACATTGGTTTAAGAATCAACTATAGCCGTATGAGTCCTGATGTCCTACCATTGTTCGTTTCACGAATGGACAAACTACGTACATGGTTGGAAGCGAAAGAGAAGCAATAGTAAGAAAAGAAAGAGTAACTTTTGTTATTTTTTCTTTTCTTTTTTATTTTGTGAAGAAATTTCTGGAAAAGTTGGCGTATTGCCTGTTAATTAAAAGAAATATGTAGTTGGACAGGCTTATTGTTTGTAAAAAAGCCTATGTTAAGGATAAAATTAAAGTAAGTGGTTTGTGTAATCACTCACTATCGAGAAAAAAATTAATACAGTGATTGGTAAAAGGTTGTAACAACTTGAATACAGAAAAGAAACGATTGTTATAAAAGGGGAGAAACATCTCTATGTTTTTTTAGAAAAAATGTAAACCGCTTACTACCTTGTGATTACCTTCACTATTTTAACAGAGATAGGGATTGTTATAATTTTTTTAAATGGTGAAAATTTGTGCTTAAAGCTTGTATTTCGGAGGAATACGTGATAATTTATTAGTGAAGCCGGAGAAATAGTGATACAGATATCGTCGCTGTTTCAACCGCGGAATGAAGAGAGTTTCTTATAGATGAGAGAGGAATGTGTGATAAATGGCAAACAAGAAAACACCTATCGACTTCCAAGCGTTGCTTGAAGAAGTCAATTCAGATTTTCCGGTATACCAAGCACTTGATCAAGATGGGAAAGTAGTAAACCCTGATCTTGTTCCAGATTTGACAGATGAAGAGTTAGTAGAATTGATGACTAGCATGGTTTGGTCTCGTGTATTGGATCAACGCTCAACAGCATTGAACCGTCAAGGACGTTTAGGATTTTTTGCTCCTACTGCTGGACAAGAAGCAAGTCAATTAGCTAGTGCATTCGCTTTTGACAAAGAAGATGTACTATTACCAGGTTACCGTGATGTTCCACAATTGATCAAACACGGCTTACCTTTGTCTCAAGCATTTCTATGGTCCCGTGGGCATGCAGCTGGTAACTTCTACCCAGAAGAATTGAAAGCTCTACCACCACAAATCATTATTGGTGCACAATACGTCCAAGCAGCAGGTGTTGCATTAGGACTTAAAAAACGTAACAAGAAAAATGTTGTTTTCACTTATACAGGTGATGGCGGTTCTTCTCAAGGTGACTTCTATGAAGCAATCAACTTTGCTGGAGCTTACCATGCGAATGCTGTATTCTACATCCAAAACAATGGATTTGCGATTTCAACACCTCGTGAAAAACAAACAGCAGCAAAAACATTAGCGCAAAAAGCAGTAGCAGCTGGTATCCCTGGTATCCAAGTAGATGGTATGGACCCATTAGCCGTTTATACTGTTTCAAAAATGGCACGTGACTGGGCAGTCTCTGGTAACGGACCTGTATTGATCGAAACATTGACTTACCGTTACGGTCCACATACATTATCTGGTGATGACCCAACACGTTACCGTGAAAAAGATGTTGACGATGAATGGCAATTAAAAGATCCATTGATCCGTTTCCGTAAATACCTAACTGAAAAAGGTTTATGGAGCGAAGAAAAAGAAGAAGCAGTCATCGAACAAACAAAAGAAGAAATCAAAGCAGCAATTGCTGAAGCAGATAAAGTTCCAAAACAAAAAGTTTCAGATTTCTTGAAAAATATGTTTGAAGAAACACCACAAACAATCAAAGAACAAATTGCAATCTATGAAGCGAAGGAGTCGAAATAACCATGGCACAAAAAACAATGATTCAAGCAATCACAGATGCCTTAGCACTTGAACTTGAAAACGACGAAAACGTACTCGTTTTTGGTGAAGATGTCGGCAAAAACGGAGGCGTATTCCGTGCAACTGAAGGATTGCAAGAAAAGTTCGGTGAAGACCGCGTATTTGACACTCCTTTAGCAGAATCAGGTATTGCCGGATTAGGTTTCGGTTTAGCACTTGAAGGATTCCGTCCTGTCCCTGAAATCCAATTCTTTGGCTTTATTTTTGAAGCAATGGATGAAGTTGTAGCACAAATGGCTCGTACGAGATACCGTATGGGTGGAACAAGAAATATTCCAGTAACGATCCGTTCACCATTTGGTGGTGGTGTTCATACACCTGAATTACACTCAGATAACTTAGAAGGATTGATTGCTCAATCTCCTGGTATCCGTGTAGTGATTCCGTCAAACCCATATGATGCAAAAGGATTATTGATTGCTTCTATTAGAAGTAATGACCCTGTTGTTTTCTTGGAGCATATGAAACTTTATCGTTCATTCCGAGAGGAAGTGCCAGATGAAGCGTACGAAGTGCCTTTAGATAAAGCCGCAGTGACTCGTGAAGGAACAGATGTATCAATCATCACTTACGGTGCAATGGTACGTGAAGCCATCAAGGCAGCAGATAATCTTGAAAAAGAAGGTATCTCTGTTGAGATCGTTGACCTACGAACAGTTGCTCCATTAGATGTTGAAACAATCATCAAATCTGTTGAAAAAACAGGACGTGTCGTTGTTGTTCAAGAAGCACAACGTCAAGCAGGCGTAAGCACTCAAGTAATCTCTGAAATCTCTGAACGTGCAATTCTTTCATTAGAAGCACCAATCGGACGCGTTTCTGCACCAGATACTGTTTTCCCATTCGGTCAAGCAGAAAACATCTGGTTGCCAAATGCTTCTGACATCGAAGCAAAAGTAAAAGAAATCGCAGAATTTTAAGGAAAGAAAGGACGTTAAAAACCCATGGCTTACCAATTTAAATTACCTGATATCGGTGAAGGTATCGCAGAAGGTGAAATCGTTAAATGGTTCGTTCAACCAGGCGATACGATCAATGAAGACGATACATTATTAGAAGTACAAAATGACAAATCAGTGGAAGAAATTCCATCTCCAGTAACAGGAACAGTGAAAAGCATCGTTGTTCCAGAAGGTACAGTTGCAAATGTTGGTGACGTATTAGTTGAGATCGATGCACCAGGACATGAAGGAAACGAAGAAAGCGGAAGCGAAGGCGTGGCAGCTACTGAGCAAACACCTGAAGCACCTGCTGCTGAACCAACAACAGAAAGTTCATCTGCATCAGCAGAAGCTTCTGACGGTGGCGTATTCCAATTCAAATTACCTGATATCGGTGAAGGTATCGCAGAAGGTGAAATCGTTAAATGGTTTGTTAAAGCCGGTGACACGATCAATGAAGACGATACATTATTAGAAGTGCAAAATGACAAATCAGTGGAAGAAATTCCATCTCCAGTAACAGGGACTGTGAAAACAATTGTTGTTTCTGAAGGTACAGTCGCAAATGTTGGTGACGTATTGGTTGAGATCGACGCGCCAGGACACAATAGTGCACCTGCAAGCAAACCAGCGGCAGCAACTTCTGATGCAAAAGTGGAAACTTCAGGTTCTTCAAGTATCCCTGAAGCGGCAAACCCAGATAAACGCGTATTAGCAATGCCATCTGTTCGTCAATTCGCTCGCGAAAAAGACGTGGATATCAGTCAAGTTTCTGCAACTGGAAAAGGCGGACGTGTGACAAAAGAAGATATCGAAAACTTCTTATCTGGCGGAGGCGCTCCAGCAGCTGCAAGCAAACCTGCTGAATCAGCTGCACCAACAGAAGCATCTGCTGAAAAACCAGCTGAAACAAAAGCTGCTCCAGCAAAAGCATTCAAATCAAACTTAGGCGATCTAGAAGAACGTGTGGCATTGACACCAACACGTAAAGCAATTGCCAAAGCAATGGTCAACAGCAAACAAACAGCACCTCATGTCACTTTACATGATGAAGTTGAAGTAACAAATCTTTGGGATAACCGTAAGAAATTCAAAGAAGTGGCAGCTGCTAACGGCACGAAATTAACGTTCTTGCCTTACGTTGTCAAAGCGTTGACTGCAACAGTCAAAAAATTCCCAATCTTGAATGCGTCAATCGATGATGCAAAACAAGAAATCGTTTATAAAAACTATTACAATATCGGTATCGCAACAGATACAGACCATGGTTTGTATGTGCCAAACGTGAAAGATGCTGACCGTAAAGGAATGTTTGCGATCGCAGACGAAATCAACGAGAAAGCAAAACTTGCTCATGATGGCAAACTAGCGGCAGACGATATGCGTAACGGAACGATCACGATCAGTAACATTGGTTCAGTTGGTGGCGGCTGGTTCACACCAGTAATCAACTACCCTGAAGTAGCAATCTTAGGTGTAGGAACAATTGCACAACAACCAATCGTCAATGCTGAAGGTGAAATCGTTGTTGGCCGAGTGATGAAATTATCATTGAGTTTCGATCACCGAATCGTCGATGGTGCGACAGCACAACAAGCAATGAATAACATCAAACGTTTATTAGCTGATCCAGAGCTATTAATGATGGAAGGATGAGAAACAAATGGTAGTTGGAGATTTTGCTGTTGAATTAGATACAGTTGTAATCGGTGCGGGACCTGGCGGCTATGTCGCTGCCATCCGCGCTGCTGAAATGGGCCAAAAAGTAGCGATCATTGAAAGAGAATATATCGGCGGCGTTTGTTTGAACGTTGGTTGTATTCCTTCTAAAGCGTTGATCGCAGCAGGTCATCATTATCAAGAATCACTTGATTCATCGATGTTCGGTGTAACAAGTGAGAATGTCTCACTAGATTTTACAAAAACACAAGAGTGGAAAGACAACAAAGTAGTGAAAACATTGACTTCAGGTGTCGGCTACTTGTTGAAAAAACACAAAGTTGAAACGATCGAGGGCGAAGCATTCTTCGTAGATGATCATACATTACGTGTGATCCATCCGGATTCTGCTCAAACTTATTCATTCAACCATGCTATCGTTGCGACAGGTTCTCGTCCAATCGAAATCCCTGGATTCAAATTTGGTGGTCGTGTCTTAGATTCTACAGGTGGATTAAGCCTAACAGAAGTTCCTAAGAAATTCGTCATCATCGGCGGCGGGGTAATCGGTGCTGAACTTGGTGCGGCTTACGCAAACTTAGGTTCTGAAGTAACGATCCTTGAAGGTTCACCACAAATTTTACCTACGTATGAAAAAGACTTGGTGAAATTAGTGGAAGATGACTTCAAGAAAAAAGGCGTAACAGTCATTACAAATGCAATGGCTAAAGAATCAATCGACAATGGTGATAGCGTAACTGTAAAATATGCAGTAGACGGAAAAGAAGAATCAGTAACAGCTGACTACGTGATGGTCACTGTTGGACGTCGTCCGAATACTGAAGACATGGGCTTAGAACAAGCTGGTGTTGAAATCGGTGAACGTGGCTTGATTCCAGTTGATAATCAAGGACGTACAAATGTACCTAACATCTTTGCAATCGGCGACATCGTTCCAGGCGCTGCTTTAGCACATAAAGCAAGTTATGAAGCAAAAATCGCCGCAGAAGCAATCTCTGGCAAAAAAGTAGCAGTTGACTACAAAGCAATGCCAGCTGTTGCCTTTACTGATCCTGAATTAGCATCAGTAGGGATGACGATCAAAGAAGCAAAAGAAGCCGGACTAGAAGCAACAGCTTACAAATTCCCATTCTCAGGGAACGGTCGTGCTTTATCATTAGGTAAAACAGAAGGCTTTATCCGCTTAGTGACAACGAATGAAGACAATGTCATCATCGGTGCGCAAATCGGTGGAGTTGGAGCAAGTGATATGGTTTCTGAACTTGCTTTGGCAATCGAATCAGGTATGAACGCTGAAGATATCGCGTTGACGATCCATCCACATCCATCTTTAGGTGAGATCACAATGGACGCAGCTGAATTAGCTTTAGGCTTACCGATCCATATTTAATCATTCAACTAAATGCAACTTTCTCTGAGAAGAGAGAGTTGTGTTTTTTTTTACTCTAAATAGCGACTATAAAATTATTATGTAAACTAAAATAGAGCAAAACCACTTGGAAGAAGTCTTCTTTCTATGATAAACTGAAAGGGATGAATAGAATAGGAGATAATATCTATGAATGAGTATCAATATCCATTAGACTTGGACTGGACCACTGAAGAAATGGTCATCGTGATGAACATGTGGGAAGCCCTCGAAAAAGCGAATGAACAAGGAATCAATAATCAGGAATTTCTATCAACTTATCAACAATTCAAAACAGTGATCAAATCGATCGGAGAAGAAAAACGGTTAGGACGCGAGTTTGAAAAAGCTTCTGGCTATTCGCTATACCGTACTATTCAAGAGGCAAAGAAGAACACCAACAAAATGCTAAAAATGAATGGGTGAGACGATGGAGAAAATGATTGAGGAAATAATTGCCTGGTTGGCAGCAGCAAAAGAAAAGATCCTCCATGCACAAAATGAGCAACTAACAGTTGCAGAAAAAACGAATCGTAAAGATCTAGTGACAAACATGGATCGAGAAATCCAAGCATTTCTGATCAATAAAATCCATTCTGCCTATCCTCAAGCAAAAATTTTGGCAGAAGAAGAAGGATACAACAACTTATCTGATTTGAGTGGTCAAGTCTTTATCATTGACCCCATTGATGGTACGTTGAACTTCGTGGTACAAGGAGAAAATTTTTGTATCATGCTTGCTTATTACGAAGATGGAGTGGGACAGCTAGGATTCATCTATGATGTCATGCGAGATGAATTATACTGGGGCGGTAAAACGATCGGTGTTTACAAAAATGATGTGAAATTACCCCAACCGCAAGACCTTCCATTAGACAAAGGATTAGTAGCAATCAATAGCTATCTCTTCGGTCATGATCGATTCAACATCCATGCGATTGGTGAACAAAGTATCGGCGTTCGGATGTGTGGCTGTGCAGGCTTAGAATTGATTGCGATGTTAAAAGGCAACCACATCGGCTATATCTCTAATCTAAGTCCCTGGGATTACGCGGCTGGCAATGTCTTGTTGAAAGAGTTCGGTATGCGATATAGTGGGTTTTCCGGTGCACCATTGAGTTTCAGTGGCAGAGAATATTATTTAGCCGCAACTCCAACCGCCTATGCGACCATACTTGACATGCTTCAATTGGATTGATTATTTTTCTAGCTTTGAGATACATCCATCAAAAAAGTTCTTATAAAATAAGTGGGGGACGATAAAATTGCTTTTTTGAGCAATGTAATCCTTCGCTTATTTTTTTGATCGATGATAGTATCGGAACAGTCATTTATAGAAGATGCTAATGGAAAAGTTTTTGTAATGACTTTTTTTTACATAAATTCGGATTTTTCGTGCTGTTTTGATTAGAAAAAGGGCGAATTATTAATTTTCTCGAAAAAATGAAAACATTTCACTATATTTCATGAAAAAATTTTGGTATAATAAACAGTCGAGTAAAATTGCCCTGTGATAAAGAATCGATAAAAAAGGAGTTACTTAAATTGAATAAAAGAAATGACATCCGTAACGTAGCGATCATCGCCCACGTCGACCACGGAAAAACAACATTAGTTGATGAACTATTAAAACAATCTGACACATTAGACGCCCACACTCAATTACAAGAACGTGCGATGGACTCAAACGCACTTGAACAAGAACGTGGAATCACAATCTTAGCGAAAAATACAGCTGTTGATTATAAAGGGATTCGCGTCAATATCATGGATACACCTGGACACGCGGACTTCGGTGGTGAAGTAGAACGTATCATGAAAATGGTAGACGGCGTTGTCTTAGTTGTAGATGCCTATGAAGGCACCATGCCTCAAACACGTTTCGTATTGAAAAAGGCTTTAGAACAACATATCACACCGATCGTTGTTGTAAACAAGATCGACAAACCATCCGCTCGTCCTGAGTATGTGGTAGATGAAGTCTTAGAATTATTTATCGAATTAGGCGCAGACGATGATCAATTGGATTTCCCAGTGATCTACGCATCTGCTTTGAACGGAACATCTAGCTTATCCGATGATCCAGCGGACCAAGAACCAACAATGGCACCGATCTTTGATACAATTGTCGAAGCTATTCCTGCACCAGTTGACAATAGCGATGAACCTTTACAGTTCCAAGTATCATTACTTGATTACAATGATTATGTTGGACGTATCGGTATCGGCCGTGTCTTCAGAGGGAAAATCAAAGTTGGTGACCAAGTATCACTGATCAAACTTGATGGCACAGTGAAGAAATTCCGTGTGACAAAATTATTTGGTTTCTTTGGCTTACAACGTTTAGAGATCCAAGAAGCTAAAGCTGGTGACTTGATCGCTGTCTCAGGAATGGAAGATATCTTCGTTGGAGAAACAGTTACACCAGTCGATCATCAAGAAGCATTACCGATTTTGCATATCGATGAACCAACATTACAAATGACTTTCTTAGTCAATAACTCTCCATTTGCTGGACGCGAAGGAAAATACGTGACATCACGTAAAATCGAAGAACGTTTGATGGCAGAATTACAAACAGACGTTTCACTTCGTGTTGAACCAACGAATTCACCAGATGCTTGGACAGTTTCAGGTCGTGGTGAACTTCACTTATCGATCTTGATCGAGAACATGCGTCGTGAAGGTTATGAGTTACAAGTATCACGTCCAGAAGTTATCGAAAGAGAGATCGATGGCGTAAAATGTGAACCATTTGAACGTGTTCAAATCGACACACCAGAAGAATACATGGGTAGTGTCATCGAATCATTGAGCCAACGTAAAGGTGAAATGCAAGATATGGTTCATACAGGAAATGGTCAAATTCGTTTGACATTCTTGACACCTGCTCGTGGATTGATCGGTTACTCAACAGAATTCTTGTCAATGACTCGTGGTTACGGAATCATGAACCATACATTTGATCAATACTTGCCAATGCTTCCTGGCCAAATCGGCGGACGTCACCAAGGTGCGTTGGTATCCATCGATACAGGTAAAGCAACAACGTATTCAATCATGAGTATCGAAGAACGTGGTACTGTATTTGTTGAACCAGGTACAGAAGTCTACGAAGGTATGATCATCGGTGAAAACAGCCGTGAGAATGACTTGACAGTCAATATCACAAAAGCAAAACAAATGACTAACGTTCGTTCAGCTAACAAAGACCAAACATCAGTCATCAAAAAACCAAAACAATTAACACTTGAAGAATCATTAGAATTCTTGAACGACGATGAATACTGTGAAGTAACACCAGAAAACATCCGTCTAAGAAAACAAATCTTAGAAAAAAATGCGCGTGAAAAAGCATCTAAAAAGAAAAAATAATAATTTTGACCGAATCCTAGAGAAAGCTCTGGGATTCGGTTTTTTTGTTATATAGGATCGATCATCAAATCAAACATAGTTATTCAATTAAATACTAGCTAAAAGCTGTTGGTGAACCGCTTTTCTCTATCCGATGTTTTTTTAGTATAGTAAAAATAAATCATAAAATTATACGATTTCTTGATGGATAAGATTAAATAACACTATTCTTTCAATTTATGCCAATTAACATGGAAAAAACGGCGTTATCAAAAAGTGTATTTAGGTTTAGAGTTAAAGTGGGAAAGTTCTAATAGAATAATACTAATGATGGAGGATGAATAAAATGTAAAAAAAAAAATAAATGACGTTATAATAAAATGAAGCTTTGCTTTTGAATGATGATTAGAAAAAAGGAGGAGTATAGAAGACTCAAGATGAGAATGATTGCTTACTCAATTGAAGATTTTCTAAGACTTCTCCGAATATACTTGTAGAATAAATGGAGGTAAATCTTAGAAAAATGAAAAAGACAAAAATTCTGAATAGCCTGATGATTATCGGCTTGGTGTTAGGAAGTATGAATGAAGCTGTTGTACAAGCAATTTCGAGCATAGAGTCAAAGACTGAGAAGACATCATTGGTTGAAAAAAAACAATTTTCAATAGAACCAAACAAAGAAGAAGACAAAATAAACAACAAAAAAATAGCTATCAAAGATGAAAGTAATGAAAAACCAATTGAGAAAAATAAAAGGACTAGTGCTAGGAATAATAATCCGAGCGATAATTTTGATAGTGTTCAAGGAAACAACGGTAATTACTTTAAACCGACTACTGATGCAACTTTACTGAAAATTGGTGAAGAGCAGGCAGCTCGAGTGCAATCAGATTTGTCAAAAACAACTTTTAATATTTCTGACTTGCGACACGAGAAAGACGACAGCTTTGAAGTTTTAAATTTTTCTAAGAGTGCTTTTCCGAATGATAAAGGATTGGTTATGTGGCCATTAGGTGGAGGGCGTAATGATGTCTATTGGACGCAAGTAGATTCTAACAGTGGAATTTGGCGGATGCGCCTATACGCTTCAATGGCTTCAACAAGCGAGCCTTATTTAAATGCAAGATTTACTCGACTAAAATACGGTTCTGTCAGTGGGAATGAAGTATTTGTCTTTCCAAGAGTGGCTTATTTATCGAATCCTACATCTAATGTTAACGATATGAAACCATTTCTCATGGCAGCTACATTTGAAGTACGGTTACCGACTGCTGAAGAGGAAATCGGTAAAATTGTAGCAACTGCCAAAGAAGGTACACATAAACTCATGCAAAATACTCAACCGATCCCTAATCCAGAAACTTATCTAGATGTAAAAAATACACGTGGAAAAGTTGAATATAGTTGGAAAATAGCCCCTGATACAACGAAAGTAGGAAAGCAAGATACGAAGATTTTAGTAAAAGACGAGTCGGGTAGAGAAATAGAAGCAGTAGTTCCAATCACTGTAGAACCTCTAGCTGTAGAAATCGAGGGAAAACCAGGACCATTTGACATTTATCAATATGATAAATTGCCAGATGTGACTGAATACTTTGAAGTAACAAATCTGTATGGTACCTATACGCTAAAATGGTTTGATGATGTGAATACTGATTCGCCAGGCGAACAAACATGGCGAGCAAAAGTAACAACTTCTGATGGACGTGAAGCAACTGCTTCGATTCAGATGGATGTGACGCCACATGAGGGCTTAAAGGTTAACCTCAAATCAATTGAAGATCGAAAACTCGGTTATAATTATCCAACATTTGCAACAAACTTTAGAGATTATATTGATTCGGTCACAATGCATGGTGAACCAGTCGAATTAAGAGATCTTGAATTTATTCCACAAGAAAGTGTGGAGGCAGATTATCGGATAGGTGGTCTTCAAACGCTCAAATTGACAGTTCAAACCAAGCACCCAAATAGCGGTGTGATGATTAAGGGAACTGGTGAGGTAACACTCAATGTTCTTTGGGACCACTCGATTTTGATGAAATCAATCAATGGTGAATCAGCTGGATCATTTACTTTAAGAACAGATAATTCAGGAAATGAGACGGCAAAAGTTGTATTTGGGATGGGGATACCAACCTCAATAAATACGGCAGTTGGTCCGCAGAGTTCCCCATTTTCGCTATATTATTCGTTTGAAGTTTTACGAGGCGAAACAGTCGTTTATAGCCAAGAAGTGACAAATCGCGCAACTTGGCAGCAAATCATGGATAAATTTGGAGATTCTACTGGAACGATCGATGTCCGTTATGGTGATGTCATTAAGATATATCATCCAGAACGAACGCCGAATAGTTCAGTCTTGATGATTGACGAACAGGAACAGGATTATACATATGATACGGCGTACGCCTACTACAAGATTACTCCTTATGGATTTGATCCATTCCCCTTGCTAGAAGCAGAAGCTTCACAAAAGAGTTTTGTTTTAGGCGAGAACACTAAGACAATTGATCCAGCTTCATTAATAAAGAATGTAACGATCAATGGTCGAGTAGTTGATAGTAGTTTATACGAAGTGGAATCATTGATCGATTTTGATACAAGTAGTATTGGAACAAGAAAAATGAAATTGAAAGTCACGATGAATGATGGTCTTTCAGCAGAGGAATTCGAAGTCGATTATCAAGTCAAATGGGGCAGCACATTTGTGCTAAAAGGCTTGAATGATGCGACGGTTGGCGCATTTAGTCTACTAAAAGAAAACGATCAATGGGCATTGCATGCTAGTCAAGGTGTAAGTGGGACGGACTTGAGTCAACCGGTGAATAATCATTTTGGCCGAGACATTTACTATGGTATTGAGGTGATCGAAAATATTACTACCAAATACCAATATAACGTGCTAGGAAATCAATCGATTAGAGATGGGATCGAAGGGTTCAATCAAGGAAAACCATTAGACGTCAAACAAGGCGACGTCATCAAAGTGTATCATGCAGAACCAGCAGGTAATAGTTTATTGATGCAAGATGAATTGGCCAAAGACTTTACAATGGGCTCAAATGATGCCTATTACGAAGTCACAGAGCATGGGCTAGAACCGATCCTCGCGATTTCTACGGATACTAAACCACAAGAATTTAGTCTAGGTGATGATGCCACAGAGATTGATGGAACCCAACTGATTAATTATGTGACGATCAACGGTACCGAGTTAACACCGGATTTATATACAGTGAAGCAATTAGGAAACTTCGATACAACCACAGTTGGTCAAAAAGAACTTGCTATCCAATTTGACACAAAAGATGGGGTAGTATCAAAAGTCATCACAGTGCCTTATGAAGTGAAATGGGGCAGAACGATCGTGATGAAATCTAGCACCGGTGGTTCAGCAGGTGTTTTCTCACTGCAAACTACTAATACGACAAGACAATTGAAAATCCATCATGGGTTTGACTCGCCATTAGACGAGCGCTTAGGAAACGATCAAGACCTCTATTATTCAATTGAAGTCCTACGGGGTGAAAGAGTCCATTATAGTCAAGAAGTCCCAGGTCGTGTCACGTTACAAGACGTCATCAACAGCTTTGGAACTAATGGTACTCAAGCTGTCACTGTCCAGTTAGATGATGTGATCAAAATTTATCACCCGCAAAAATCTCCTGGTAGCTCGGTACTGATGGTCGATGAACTAGAAGAGGACTTCACTTATGGTTCAGATTATGCGTATTACAAAGTAACGACTTTTGGTTTTGAAGCAATGCCAGTCATGGAAGTCCATACAGCTAATAAAGCCTTTTATCTCGCGCAAGATGTGACTACTGCAGCTGATGCTGAATTAATTGATCGTGTGACGATCAACGGCAAAACAGTCGATCCAGAGGAATACACGATCGAAAGACGTTCAGAAATCGATACGACAACGATAGGAAATAAAAACGTCTCTATGCGTGTGAAAATGAACGATGGTTTATCTAGTGTGCAACTTGAACTGCCTTATCAAGTCAAATGGGGAAGTACATTTGTTCTGAAAGGCGAAGAGAAAGAAGGGAAAAGAGGCATCGTCGGTTCTTTTAGCCTGCTTGATCAAAATGATGAGTTGGCTATCTATGCCACGAAAGGCGAAGATGAAACAGAACTTAATGCGCCAGTCAATCCTGCCTATGGTCGGAATGCCTATTATCGAATCGACATCCTAGCAGATCCTAAAAATAAAGCAAATAGTTTATTTCCCGATAACATCAAATATACTTATGAAGTGGCAGGTAATCAAACGGTTCGTCAAGCAATCGAAGGGTTCAATAATGGCCAATCATTACCTGTGGAAGAAGGAGACATTTTCCGTGTCTACCATGCAGAAACAGATAACCAGAACTTACTGATGTGGGATGATATCGTCAAAAACTATACAGCTGGGTTGAATTACGCTTATTATGAAGTCAAGAATGGCGAGTTTGAGCCGATTACGATGATTTACGCAGATGTTGCTAGTCAGGAACTCGTCTTAGGTGAGGATACCAGTGAGGTAGACGTGACAACGTTGATTGAGAATGTTGCATTCAACGGACAGAGTTTGAACACAGAGCTTTATAAAGTAGAACAAATGGGAGCGTTTGATACCCATACGACAGGAGAAAAAACAGTAACGGTAAAAGTATCGACAGCAGATGGTGTTTCTTCGACTGACATCGAAGTGCCTTATGAAGTGAAATGGGGTAGCACGATCCATTTGAAAAATCGTAAAGGTGAAACGGTTGGATCGTTTGGTTTACTTAAAAACAGCAAACAAATTGAAATCCAATCTGTCCAAGGAACCGATCAAACAGTTTTGAAGAATCGAGTGAATGAATACGATGACACCGAAGTATATTATGGAATCGAAATTCTCAACGAACGTAAGCAAAGCAAATATCAATACGAGGTTCGTGGCACACAAACGATCGAGCAAGCCATTTCACGTTTTAATACTGGTAAATCACTGGCGGTGTCCCCAGGTGATATCGTGAAGGTTTATCACGTAGATACTAGTAACAATTTATTGATGGCAGAAGAGAACGAACGAAACTACACCTATGGCAGTAATTACGCGTATTATAAGGTAACAGATTATGGTTTTGAGCCTACAGGTGAGTTAACAGTTGAACCTGCTCAGCCTTCTTTTGCACAAGGCACTGAAAGAGTTGACCTGAAATCGTTAGTAAAAGAAGTGAAAGTCAATGGGCGTGTAATACCTAAAAACGTCTATACTGTTTCTTTAGATGGAACATCTGAAATCGATACAGAAACTATGGGCAGTCGTTTTGTTTCTCTCGATGTCAAAGTGGATCGGAGTTATGGGAGTTTATCTACTCGTACAGAATCTTCATATGAAATCGTTGAACCTGGACAAGAAACAGCGCCAGGAGAAGAGGACGCTAGTGCAGAAGATGGTACTGGTACATCCAACGATCCAGATGCAGATGGAATTTCAGCAGAGACTGGATTAGGTGAGGGTTCCGCAGCCGAAGGTGATGAGAGTAAATTGCCACAAACCAATCAAACCATCAATCGAGTACTGCCATATATTGGTGCATGTTTCTTACTAATAGTAGGATTTGTTTTTTGGAAACGAAAAATGTCTAAGAAATCGTTTGATAAACAGTAACGGATAGTTAAAATGACAACGAAGCAGTTGAAAGAGCGAAGTGATAATTACTTTGGCATTCTTTCAACTGTTTTTTTATGATCACTAAAGGAGTCACGGACAAGAAATATAAAAATAAATCCTATGAGCAAAAATCAAAATTCTCGTAATAGGAAGTCAATCATTAGCTGTGGAGAACTTAAAGAAACAAAAAATGAAAGCAAGAACGGCAAGATGAATTTTTTAAAGAACTTTTAAAAAACTCAAAGCACTCTGTTTTTGGTTTCACAAATGGTGTTTTGTTTCACGGAGTTAGGCTTGCTCTTATGAGCAGACAGAAGTAGAATAGATAGTACATGTCTGATGAATCATTTGAGAAAATGCGTAATTAATAGTTAGATGAAAGAAGTAAAACTTGAAAGTGTAAAAACAAACAGAAATCGAGGAGGCCGCATGTGGAGCAGTTATTAAAAAAATATTTTGGATATGAGCTTTTCCGCCCAGGCCAAAAAGAAATCATTGAAAAAATCATGGCTCAAGAAGATGTCTTGGGTATCATGCCGACTGGAAGCGGAAAATCAATATGTTATCAGCTACCTGCGCTAGCCTTGGAAGGGGTGACGATCGTCGTTTCTCCCTTGATCTCTTTGATGAAAGATCAAGTGGATGCTGCGAATCAACTGGGGATCGCTGCTACGTTTATTAATAGTTCATTAGAAGGATATGAAGTGGCACAACGTTTTCGTTCATTAGATGAAGAAAAGTATCAATTGTTATATGTTGCACCAGAACGTTTTATCATGCCTGATTTTATCCAAGCGATGAATCGTTGGTCCGTTCGCTTGATTGCCATTGATGAAGCCCACTGTATCTCGCAATGGGGGCATGATTTCAGACCCAGTTATTTACAGATGGCGAATATTTTAGAAGGTATTCCTCAGCGTCCGCCCATCGTGGCCTTGACAGCAACTGCTACTGTCCCTGTAGCGACAGATATCAAAAGACTTTTAAAAATCCCTGAACAGAACCATATTCAAACTGGATTTGCACGAGAAAATCTGAGGTTGCAGGTTATCAAAGATCAGAAAAAAGAACAATATTTGGTCGAGTATTTAAAAGTGAATCAAAATCAATCCGGCATCATTTATGCCGCGACTAGAAAAGAAGTGGATCGACTATATCAGTTGTTGGCGAAATTTGGTTTTTCCGTTGGCAGATACCACGGCGGTATTTCAGAAAGGGAACGGACGGAAATGCAAGAAGCTTTCCTCTATGATCGTATTCAGCTATTAGTAGCAACGAACGCTTTTGGAATGGGGATCAATAAAAGTAATATTCGTTTTGTCATTCACTACCAAATACCAGGTTCATTAGAAGCATATTATCAGGAAGCTGGTCGTGCCGGAAGAGATGGCTTACCTAGTGAAGCCATTTTGCTATTTGCGCCACAAGATGTGCAAGTCCAAAAGTTTTTTGTTCAACAATCGCAACGTGAGGAAGCACAAAAACATAAGGAATACGACAAGATCCGAGCAATGACTGAATACGTCCATATCGAATCCTGTCTGCAACAATATATTCTTTCTTACTTTGGAGAAGCAAGCGAGCCTTGTCAGCGTTGTGGCAACTGTCTTGATGATCGTGAACTTGTCGATGTGACCACAGAAACGCAAATGGTTTTGTCTTGTTTGAAACGAATGGGTGAGAACTACGGAAAACAATTACTAATGAAAGTCCTTGCCGGATCAAAAGATCAGAAAATCAAACAGTTTCAGTTTGATCGATTGTCTACTTATGGTCTACTAAGGAATCTGTCACAAAAAAATATATTACAGTTGATCGACTATCTGATTTCAAGTGGCTACTTACTTGCGGCTAGTGGTGAATACCCTGTTTTGAAAGTCAGCGATCTTGGGGTGCAAGTGCTTATGGGAAAAGTAACTGTCCACAAAAAGGAACCCCAAAAAGTGCAACAATTGTCGCATGACGAAACAGATGGCCTATTTGAAGTATTACGCCAGTTACGGACTGATTTAGCTGTTGATGCAGGTGTTCCGCCGTATGTTGTTTTTTCAGATGCGACACTCAAAGAAATGAGTCAGCATCGACCAAATGACCGATTGGCACTTCTCCAAATCAAAGGGGTAGGGCAAAGCAAGCTTGATAAGTACGGTGAAATGTTCTTGCAGGCAATCAAAAATTTCCAAGAAAGCGCTACGCCAAGTGACAGTTAAAAAACCTAAAAAAAAGCCTAGATAAATCTAGGTTCTTGCTCAGTTATCGCGTAAAATATGCTATAATGAATGAACTTAGAAATGGAGGGAAAGGCAAATGGATTCTCTTTCAAAAGAGACGGCACTCAATGTGTTGATTGATGAGGCAGATCGCATCAAGCGTTTGATCCAAAATCAAACAAACAGTCTTTGTATCTCGCAGTGCAAAGCCTTTGAAGAGGTAGTCGATACACAAATGTATGGATTTTCTCAACAAGTGAGTTTTGCGATACGTGTAGGGATCATTGAAAAAAAAGAAGGGCAACTGATGCTCAGTGAGTTAGAACGTCAATTGAATCACTTATACAATGAAGTTTACCGAGAAAATTATGATAAAAAAGAAAGTGGCAAGGGGGAATAAGCTTGCCGAATAAAGTGAAAAAAAGGCATCTGTTGGATTACAGTATTTTGATTCCATATTTGATTTTATGTATCATCGGGTTGATCATGGTTTATAGCTCCACCTCCTACTTGCTATTAGCAAATGGGAGCAATCCAGCGTCATCAGTCATCAATCAAAGTATTTTTTGGGTGCTTAGCTTGATCGTTATTGCACTCCTATACAAAATGAAAATCGGTGTATTGAAAAATCAGCGATTGATCATGGCGGCTATCGCAGTCTTGACGATTTTATTATTGATCGTCTTATTTTTTGGGGAAGAACGTAATGGTGCAAAAGGTTGGCTTGAAATTGCCGGATTTTCTATCCAGCCCGCCGAATACCTAAAGATCATTGCCATCTGGTATCTTTCCTTTACTTTGTCACAGAGACAAATGAGTGTGCAAAAAAACTTCATTGCAACGGTCAAACGACCTTTATTGTTAGTACTTGCCTTGACAGTGTTAGTGGCAAGTCTACCCGATTTTGGGAATGCAACGGTTATTTTTTTGATCATCATCGTGTTACTATTAGCTAGCGGCGTCAATTATGTTTACACCTTGATCGTCGGTGTCGGAGGAATCATTTTTAGTGTAGTAACAATTTGGTTGATCAACGTGACCCAAGGGAAACTTTTCCCTGGTCGCCTACAATATATTTATCATCGTTTTGAGATTTTTCAAAACCCTTTTACTGATGAATTGAATAACGGACACCAAATGGTGAATGGTTATTATGCGATGTTCAACGGTGGTCTATTCGGTCGCGGATTAGGGAATAGTATCCAGAAGAAAGGATTTCTACAAGAAGCGCAAACCGACTTTATCTATGCCATCGTAGTAGAAGAATTAGGAGTGATCATGGGTATTTTGATCTTAGCTTTATTGATGTTCATGATTGCGCGTATCATCTTAGTGGGTATCCGCTCAAAAGATCCATTTAATTCTTTGCTATGTATCGGAATCGGTTCGATGTTTCTGATCCAAGTATTTGTCAACCTTGGCGGGATCACTGGGATCATCCCATTGACAGGGATCACATTCCCATTCTTGAGTCAAGGTGGTTCGAGTTTGCTGATGCTTTCGATCTGCGTAGGTTTCGTCCTGAATATCAGCGCAGATGAGAAACGGAAGAGTTTAGGTATTTACTAAAATTGACGTAGGAGTGATTCGATGAGAAAAGTTTTGGTAGCTAACAGAGGAGAAATTGCTGTACGGGTATTTCGTGCCTGTACAGAATTAGGGATCCAAACTGTAGGTGTCTATGCAGAAGAAGATGAATATTCCGTGCATCGCTTTAAAGCGGATGAGGCATATCTAGTTGGTAAAGGAAAAAGACCGATAGATGCGTATCTTGATATTGAAGGGATTCTTGAGATTGCTAAGGCTAGTGGAGCGGACGCGATCCATCCCGGTTATGGATTATTATCTGAAAACTTACACTTTGCCACACGGTGCAAAGAAGAAGGCATCACTTTTGTTGGGCCAGAACTTCATCATCTTGATATTTTTGGCGATAAGATCAAAGCGAAAACAGCAGCAATCGAAGCTGGTATCGCATCGATCCCTGGGACAGATGGTCCAGTAGAGTCAATTGAAGAAGTTTTATCATTTGCTGAACGTCATGGCTATCCAGTGATGATCAAAGCAGCATTAGGCGGTGGCGGTCGTGGGATGCGTGTAGCATATGACGAAAAAGGCGCTCGTGAAGGATATGAACGTGCAAAAAGTGAAGCGAAAGCTGCTTTTGGTAGTGATGAAGTCTATGTTGAAAAGTATATCGCTGATCCGAAACACATCGAGGTCCAGATCTTAGGGGATACCCATGGAAACATCATCCATCTATTTGAACGGGATTGTTCAGTCCAGCGGCGTCATCAAAAAGTCGTAGAAGTCGCTCCTTGCGTTTCGATGAATGAGCAACAGCGTCAACGTATTTGTCAGGCTGCTGTCCAGTTGATGAAGCATGTGGGGTATGTCAATGCAGGGACAGTCGAATTTTTAGTGGAAAATGACGAATTTTATTTTATTGAAGTCAATCCACGTGTCCAAGTGGAGCATACGATCACTGAGATGATTACGGATGTCGATATCGTGACGACGCAATTATTGATTGCACAAGGAAAAGATCTGCATAAAGAAATCGGATTGCCACAGCAAAGTGAAATAAAAATCAAAGGTTCAGCCATCCAATGTCGGATCACAACGGAAGACCCATTGAGTAACTTTCTACCAGATACTGGTAAGATCGATACGTATCGCTCACCAGGTGGGATGGGCGTCCGCTTAGATGTAGGGAATGCCTATGCAGGTTACATCGTTACCCCATATTTTGATTCGCTTCTAGTAAAAGTTTGTACCCATGCGGCTGATTTTGCAACAGCGATCCAAAAAATGGAACGTTGCTTGAGAGAATTCCGTATCCGTGGAGTGAAAACAAATATTCCATTTATGTTGAATGTCATCTTGCACCCAGAATTTCAATCAGGACAAGCTAAAACGACGTTCATCGATAGTACCAATGAATTATTTGACTTCCCACGCTTACGTGACCGTGGAAATAAAACGATGAAATACATCGGAGAAATCACAGTAAATGGTTTCCCTGGCATTGAACGTGGTGAAAAACCATATTACGATGCACCACGTATGCCAAAAGAGCTGATCACTCGTCCGGATTACATCACAGCAAAAAATGTCTTAGACAAAGACGGCGCTTCTGCATTAGTGGATTGGGTCAAACAACAAGAAAATGTGTTATTGACAGATACCACGTTTAGAGATGCCCATCAAAGCTTATTGGCTACTCGTGTGCGCACAAAAGATTTCAAAGAAATCGCGCGATTGACTGGTGAAGGGCTTCCTGAGCTGTTTTCAAGCGAAATGTGGGGCGGTGCGACATTTGACGTCGCCTATCGTTTCTTGAATGAGGATCCATGGAAACGCCTGAGAAAGATTCGCTCCTTGATGCCAAATACTTTATTGCAAATGCTCTTTAGAGGATCGAATGCTGTCGGCTACTCCAACTACCCAGACAACGTGATCGCTGAATTTATCAAAGAAGCAGCGACACAAGGCATCGATGTCTTCCGGATCTTTGACAGTCTGAACTGGGTACCGCAAATGGAAAAGAGTATTCAAGCCGTTCGTGATACAGGAAAAATTGCAGAAGCGACGATTTGCTACACAGGTGATATCAATGATCCAAGTCGTGCGAAATACAATGTGCAATATTATAAGGACATGGCAAAAGAGCTGGAACAGTTAGGCGCTCATCTGATCGCAATCAAAGATATGGCAGGACTGTTGAAACCGCAAGCTGCTTATCGCTTGATCAGTGAATTGAAGGCGACAACGGATCTACCAATCCATTTACACACACATGATACGAGTGGCAATGGCATCATCACTTACTCAGCAGCAACTAAAGCGGGTGTCGATATCGTCGATGTAGCGATGAGTGCGATGAGTGGAAATACTAGCCAACCAAGTATGAGCAGTTTGTATTACGCTTTGGTCAATGGTCCACGTGTACCAGAAATCAATATTGAAAATGCGCAACAGTTGAATCACTATTGGGAAGATGTTCGCATGTATTACAAACCATTTGAGAATGGCTTGAATGCACCTGAAACTGAAGTTTATATGCACGAAATGCCAGGTGGACAATACTCGAACTTACAACAACAAGCCAAAGCAGTTGGCTTAGGTCATCGTTGGGATGATATCAAAAAAATGTACCACACAGTAAACTTGATGTTTGGTGATATCGTCAAAGTCACGCCTTCTTCTAAAGTTGTAGGCGATATGGCCTTGTTCATGGTCCAAAATGAGTTGAGCGAAGAAGACATTTACGAAAAAGGCGACACATTGAGTTTCCCTGAATCAGTCGTTACCTTCTTCCAAGGTGAATTAGGCCAGCCAGTAGGCGGGTTCCCAGAAAAACTCCAAAAGATCATTTTGAAAGGTCGTCCAGCCATCACCGAACGTCCAGGATTGTTCGCTGAAACAGTAGACTTCGAAAAAGTCAAAGCAGAATTAGCTAAAAAGATCGGCTATGAACCAAAACAAGAAGAAGTCTTGAGTTACTTGATGTATCCACAAGTCTTCTTGGATTATCAAACCGCTTATAATCAATTTGGCGATGTCACATTACTGGATACACCGACTTTCTTCCAAGGGATTCGTTTAGGGGAAACGGTCAACGTTCAAATCGAAAAAGGCAAGATCCTGATCATTCGTTTAGACGAGATCGGTGAACCTGATATTGAAGGAAATCGTGTGTTATTCTTTAATTTGAACGGTCAACGAAGAGAAATCACCGTCAAAGATACGTCGATCGTCAGTGCGGTAAAAACTAGACGAAAAGCAGAACCAACCAATCGCGAACAAATCGGTGCGACGATGTCCGGTTCAGTTTTAGACGTCTTGGTGAAAAAAGGCGATACGGTCAAAAGAGGCGATACATTGATGGTTACTGAAGCAATGAAGATGGAAACGGCCATTGAAGCACCATTCGATGGAGAAATCGCACATCTCTATGTTGTTGCTGGCGATCCCATTGCCTCAGGAGATCTATTGATCGAAGTTACAGAAAAATAAGAAAGGAGAGGGAACATTTGAAACGACTAGGTCTATTTATAGCAACACTACTATTTGTCACGTCGGCTTTATATTTGGAGCCAGTAGTGTTCCCTCCCAAACTTGAAACATCCACGCAAGACCAACAACTGATAGGAAATCAAAATCAGGTAACGTCTTGGAAATACCAGGAGCTAAATGCGACTGGCTTTTCTACATATATTGGTCGATCAGTCACCGAATTAGAAGCAGAGATTGGTTCACCTAAAGATCGTTTGACGAGCGGATTCGGCTTTGAGATCAGATATTATCAAGATCCAATTCAACAAATCGTACTTGAAGCAAATATACAAAATGACCGAGTAGAGGCTATCAAAGTTTTAAATGCGAACGCAACTAGTTTGACACCATTTGTCGTTGGCATGACTATGCAGGATCTGACAGAGATTACAACGATTTTTCCGAACTTCACATTTGAGTATGAAGAGACAGAAGTCGGAATCGAGTTAACTGAAGAAGACATGAATTATCGTCCCTTGATTGCTTTTGATAACGGTACATTTGCGATGCTTTTCTTTGATCAAGACACAGGTGGATTATTTTCAACAGTTTATTTAAATAAGAAAAGCTTATTGAAATTAATGCCTTACCAGGTCTTTGGAGAGGGATTGCCCCACTACGAAATGGACAGTTCAGTAGACTGGGAAAGTATCAATCAATCAAGAGAGCGTGTCATCACTCGAGTATTGACGAGATTACGCCAAGAAGCTGAACTGCCTGATTATCATTACTCTCCAGATTTTATGATCCAAACGAATGTACTGTTAACAGACTTTATCGAACAACCAGAAGAATGGTTGGCAGAAAATCGTTTGGCAGAGTGGCAAATGGCAACACAGACTTCGCAAACTACAGTTAAATTTACGTTGTCAAATGATGAAATCAATCGCTTAGTGGAAAAACGACAATTAGATCAAACAACTGGGATTTTCATGCATCCAATCATTGATCCGACTTTTTCAGTGTTATTGTTATATACTGATCCTTATTATCATGATCGATTCTTGGAAAAAGAACCAACACAGTTAGGCGTTGCGTTTTCGAAAGAAAACATGTTAGTCTTAATGAAGGAAAAAGAGGAGACTAGTGAAAGTAGTGATAATCAATGAGGAGTTGTTTGAACTGGAGGACCAGTGTCATCAGCTTGTTCAAACGATTGTAACAAGTGAAATGATGGAACAATATCTCAAAACTAAAAAAGAGATGGAAACTTCTATCAACGTCAACCAGTTAAAAAATGATTTTATTGCAAGCAGACAAGCATTTGAAGAAATTTCACCTTATGGAAAGTACATTCAAGAGTTTCGTGAAAAACAACGAACTGTACGCCAAGCCAAAAGGCAGTTGGATCTAAATGAGGAAGTAGCAGCTTTTCGAATATGTGAAACAGAATTACAAAAGATACTAGATTCCATTGGAAAACAACTTGCACATACGATTTCGACAGAGATCAAAATCAGTGCAGGTAGTCCATTTTTTGAAAAAAGTGAAGGGTGCGGAGGAAACTGCCATGGACATAGAAAATAAAAAATTTGAACAAACACATCGGCGAGGGTTAGTCGTGTGGGTATATAGTTTAAAACAATTGAAAAATCTTCGCAAATTTGGATTAGTGCATTATGTCTCTCGTAAAATGAAGTATGTGATCATGTATTTAAATGAAGACAACTATGAACAAACGGAAGAAAGGATCAAGAAATTACATTTCGTACGAAATGTCGAACGTTCTTATCGACCAGATATCGAAATGAATTTTGCTGAAAAAATCGGTAAAAAGGCGGACACAAAAGAAGAAGGCTTCGAGATCGAAGAATTAAACACTAAGATCCGCTTAGCTGATCACGTTTTCTAGTAAAGAGAGTCTAGCGTTATAGTTAATAAAATCGACGAAAATGAAGAAAATGTGATAAAAAGATTTTGAATAGTTATAAAAAGTTAAATTAAGAAAAAATAGACTTGAGAATTGACGATTTTAGTCGGAATCAAGTCTATTTTTTTGGTATACTAATAACAGTATGTTTCAAGGAGTGAGTAGATGCGAGTAATTTCAGGAGATTACGGCGGTCGCCGTTTAAAAAGTTTAGCAGGGCCAAATACTCGACCGACGTCTGATAAAGTCAAAGAGTCGATATTCAACATGATCGGTCCTTATTTTAATGGAGAGGTCGTTTTGGATCTTTACTCAGGAAGCGGGGGTCTAGCGATCGAAGCAGTTTCCAGAGGCTGTAGCTACGCAATCTGCGTGGAGAAAAACTATCAAGCACTAAAAATAATCAAAGAAAATATTGAAATCACTAAAGAACCGAACAAATTCAATACAATGAAATTAGATGCTGATAAAGCGATTGAGTCACTGGCGAAAGAAGATCAAAAGATTGATATTCTATTTTTAGATCCACCTTATGCTAAACAAAAAATCGTCGATCAAATTAAACGTATGGAAGAATTGGCTCTTTTTCAGGATGCTGCCTTGATCGTATGCGAAACAGATAAGTCAGTGGAGCTTCCTGAGACAATAGGAAATTTTCAACAAATCAAACAGCAGACCTATGGCATCTCTGCGGTGACCATTTATAGAAAAGAGGAAATATAAATGAGAAGAGCTTTATTTCCAGGGAGTTTCGACCCATTGACTATGGGACATTTAGACACGATCGAACGAGCTGCGAAGTTGTTTGATGAAGTGATCATCGGTATCTTTATCAATACATCAAAAAAAACATTGTTCACGGCTGAGGAACGCTTGGAATTGATCACACAAGCAGTCGCACACTTAGAAAATGTCCGAGTGATCCACCAAGAGACACAGTTGACAGTGACGACGGCAAAAGAACTAGGTATTCAAGCGCTGGTTCGAGGTGTTCGCAGCTTCAAAGATTTTGAATATGAACGTGACATTGCGCAAATGAATCATCATTTGAGTCCTGAATTGGAGACGGTGCTTTTTATGGCAAAACCAGAGTATAGCCATATCAGCTCAAGTATGCTTAAAGAGGTTCTTTATTTTGGTGGGGACGTGAGCACCTATTTACCTACTGTGATCAACGAAGCATTAGCTAGAAAGCGTGAAAGTGATGCAGAATAAAAAATGGTGGAAAACATTATCCGTAATCCTTTTAGGTACGTTATTAGCAGGCTTTGTCATTGTTCCTTTACCCTATTATGTGGAGGCTCCAGGTGCCACAATTGATCTTAAAGATATGATCACAGTCAATGACCAAGAAGATAAAGAATCAGGCTCTTTCTCTCTCACTTCTGTAGGAATCAGAAGAGCAACAGGATTTGGTGTCGTCTCCGCACTGCTATCAGATTTCAAAGATGTTATCAGTGAAGAAGAGTTGACTGGTGGATCAACAAATGAAGAATATAATCAGATGCAAAAATATTATATGGAGTCCTCACAAAATGCCGCTATCGAGCAAGCATTGAAACTAGCGAATATTCCTTATACGTTGGAATTCAAAGGTGTCTATGTCATGGGTGTCGAAAAAAATTCGAGCTTTTACAAGAAATTATCTGTTGGAGATACGGTGACGAAAGTAGATGGCTTGAGTTTTAAGAGTGCGGAAGAATTTATGGAGTACGTGAAAGGACAAGAAGTAGGACAGGTTGTCACAATTACCTTCATCCACAATGGTAAAGAAGAAGAAGCTTCAGGTAAACTGATCGAGTTATCGACAGATAAAAAACCAGGAATCGGGATCACGTTGACCGACCATACAGAAATCGCCACAGATACAGAAGTGGCAATCAATTCTGGTTCAATCGGTGGTCCTTCAGCAGGCTTGATGTTTACTTTGGAGATCTATGAACAGTTGACCCATCAAAATATCCGTAAAGGGGAAAAAATAGCCGGTACAGGGACAATCAATCGTGCAGGTGAAGTGGGACGAATCGGTGGAATCGATAAAAAAGTGGCAAGTGCAGACGAAGCAGGAATGAATATCTTTTTTGCGCCAGATGATACGATTTCTGAGGAAGTGAAAAAAGAAAATCCAGATATCAAAACGAACTATGAAGAAGCCAAAGCTGCGGCTAAAAAACTCAATACATCGATGAAGATCGTTCCGGTCAAAACAGTGCAAGATGCCTTAGAGTATCTTGAGAACATGAAATAAACAGTTTATCGACTTGAATTTTTTGTACTCATATTTTTAAAGAGAGGTCAAGACATGTTTAGCCTCAAGAAATAATGTGCCATCCACGAAAATTGTTTTTTCAAATTTTTGTGGGTGGCGTATTATTTTTCGATGAGGTTCCTTCTGTTTCAGCCGTTTATTTGGTTTAGGTAGTACGAAGGGCTAATGTCTCACTCTTTTTCTTTTTTTTCAAAAATAGCAAAAAAATGTTTTGTTATTTTGTAGGTAATTTTAAGTAAGTTTGCTACTATATAAAAAAGAGTTAGAAAGGGGCAAGATAAATATGGAACAACCAAGCAATCGAGAATCATCATTCGATATCGGAGAATATTACTCCGAAAAAAAGTATAAAAAAAATTTTGGGCATTTGCGGAAAACAGCAGACTTTAAACGTGTATTAATTGATTTTGACAAACAACTGGAAGAAACGAAAGATCAACTGTCAAAACATCGAAACGGTGTGTTGTGGACCAGACGCTTACTTGCAGAATTTCGACAAAAAAAGTTGAGCAAATCGGGTAGAGTTTTCAATTTTATTCTTAGGCGTAAGAATAAAGAGCCTGAAAAATATGAGAATACACTAAAGGATTTGAACAGTAAATATTTTAATTCAGAATATATTCAATCGATTGTTGATAAAGATGTATGGATTGATCCAAAAGAAATCGTTGATGAAATCAAGCGCTTAGCTTCAAGAGCGAAATCTATCCCTACGGCTCGCGGGTTGGAACTAAGGGAACAGTTTCGAGCACAACCTTCGGAGCAAAAAAAATGGCGTCAACCTGAAACAGAAGAAGAATTACACTACAGTACCCTTTCTTTCCTAGATGAAGGTGGAGAAAGCGAGAAGTCGCGCAAGATAACTATCAATAGAAAAGCTGACCCCGTCATTTACGCAGTAATCCGACGAGAGAACAAGGGGGAAAAAGTCTCATTAAATATAGAAGTTTCCCATAATAATGAGAAACTAATCGAAAAACCTATAACTAGACACCACAGAAATCCTTCCGTTCATGGCGAGGTAGCATTTACTGGTCACCAGGAGCAACAAAGCAAACAACCAAGACGGTTATCAACAATTTCAGAGTTGCAAGAAAATAATGGAAGAAAAAGTTCATTGAAAGATGAGGTTGAACGACGTGATTCGAAACCTCGAGAAGTAAAATCTGCGATCAATCAAGGACTTATTTCGTCAAAAAACTTATCTGTAGAAGGTGCTGTGCAATCGGTGAAACAACGAATCTGGGAAATAGAGAACAGATCTGGGAAGTCCGACCGTATGGTTTTTAATAGTCATAATGACTCAGGCAAACGTTCATTTGGCATGACCAAACAAGCAGCAATGAGTAAGTCAGGGGAAAATCGACGACCAGCTCCGCCTTCTCCAAGTTTGAAGCCGAAACCAAGGATAGAACCAACTAAATAAACCGTGGATATAAAAATAAAAGAAATCATCATTTGAGGCGTATCTAATAGTGAAGGAACATCGAAGTATAGATGTTTTTTCACTATTTTTTAGAAAGGAAAATGAAATAGCAAAGAATACCAATGAAGAAAATAGTTCAAGAAATCTTTGATTCGCCAAAACGTTTCATTCTATTTTTTATATGCAGTGTATCAGTTAGTATGATAGTAGGAGTGGTCTTATACCGTCAGATCGGTCCAACTAAGATCAATGAAGCTAGTAACGTACCGTTGCTAACTGCTACAAGCTCGGATAGTTACCAAAAGACTGCGACAACCGGAACAACGACAAACGACCCAATTATGTATGTAGACGTGAAAGGCAATGTCCATCGGCCAGGAATATACGCATTTACCGACGAGGAACGTGTATTTGATATCATTGAAAAAGCAGGAGGATTGACTGCACACGCTGATGAAAAACAAATCAATTTTGCTGCAAAAGTTTCGGACCAACAAGTGCTATATATTCCCCAAGTTGGCGAAGAGATGCCTCAGTTCGTTGAGGAAGTAAAGGAAAAAGAACAGCCAGAGGAAAAGAAAGTCAATCTTAATACTGCCAGCCTTGCTGAATTACAGGAGCTTCCAGGAATCGGGGCAATGAAAGCACAAGAGATCATCAATTATCGCGAAACCAACGGTTCCTTCCAAACAATTGAAAGTTTGAAAGAAATATCGGGATTTGGCGAAAAGACAGTTGAAAAACTGAAAAACTTCGTTACAATTACAATAGAATAAACCAATGAGGAGACAAATTATGAGAAATGAACGAATTCCTTGGGATCAGTATTTTATGGCACAAGCCGTGTTATTATCATTAAGAAGTACATGTACACGATTAGAAGTAGGTGCCACATTAGTTAGAGAGAAACGAATCATTGCGGGTGGTTATAACGGCGCAGTGAGTGGGGATGTTCATTGTATCGACGAAGGTTGCTATGTCGTGAATGGTCACTGTTTACGAACGATCCATGCAGAAATGAATGCGTTACTCCAATGTGCAAAACTTGGAGTTCCTACAGAAGGGTCAGAGATCTATGTCACCCATTTTCCATGTTTGGCATGTACAAAAGCATTGCTTCAAGCAGGAATCAGGAAAATCCACTACTTGCATGATTATCGCAATGACCCTTATGCACAGTCATTGATTACCCAATTAGGTGCATCCGTCCATCAAGTCAATTTAGATATGAAATATTTTGCTAAACTTCAACAAGAGTCAACAGGAGAACTTGATTAAACAATTTGGCGAACAAGTTCGTAATTACTTGATTTTACCAGCAATGTCTTCGGTCATTTTATGTTTCGTTTACTATAAGGAGCATGATCTTTCTCGCTTGATCATTGCTGGTCTTTTTCTTCTGGTCCTATTTAAACACAAGCAAGCGGTGATCTATCTTTGTTGTTTTTGCAGTCTGACAGTCTGGTTGGCTTGTCTTCGTTCAGAGGTTCCCTCGATTGATCACACAAAAACAACTGAAGAGTTTCTATTGATGACCGATACAATTCAACGGAATGGCGACTGGTTGATTGTAGAGGCGCGAAGAATCCCAACGAAACAAAAAGTACAGCTAAGTTATCAAGCCAAAACAAAAGCAGAAGCACAACAATGGGAAGACTTTCGCGGGTATCCGATCGAACTTCGAGTAACTGGCAGTTATCAGAAACCTGAATCCCTGCGTAATCGTTATGCATTTGATGCGGTCAAATATCTGAAGGGATCACGAACCAGTGGTCAGTTTCATGGAACTGATTTTCAAGTCCTGCCTTCAACAATGGGAGGGGTGACTCTATTTCGTGACCTCCGTGGCAAAGCAATCAATTATGTAAAAAAACGCTATCCTGAAAAAATAGGGATGTATATCAACGCGTTACTTTACGGTTATCGTGATGCTTCTTTTCGCGAATCCGAATCAATTTTTAAAGCCACTGGGTTACTGCATCTATTCGCAGTTTCTGGGATGCATGTCCACTATTATTTAGGATTTTTGTATTATCTTTTTCGACGAAGTGGCTGTCTTTTGTCTATTACGATTCTTCCACTGACATTACTTACAGTGGGGTATATCCTATTAGCTGGAGGCTCATTTTCTGTGGTTAGAGCAGGGAGCTTATTTATGTTGAAGCTTATACTTAATTTGGCAGCAATCAAACTATCTACGCTTGATTGCTTTTCTTTGAATCTATGGTTGCTTTTATTGTTCGATCCATTGATTCTGCTTCAAATGGGCGCGCAATTAAGTATATGGATGAGTTTATTGTTTTTGACATTTTCTCACTCATCAAAAGGTTGGAACAATCGTTTATTCTATTTATTCCAAACAAGTGCAATCCAATTACCTTTAAGTGCTTGGTATTTCTATGAGTGGTCGTTTTTAGGTGGCCTATTCACGACACTTGGTATTCCATTATTCCAATACGTCCTTCTTCCAGGGGTGATCATTCTCTTTTTAGCAGGCAACATCCTTCCGCAGTCCTTATTAGAAATCCTCGAATCGTGTTTGATTCTCTTTGAAGACTTCCTCTCTTGTTTTGATTTCTCCACACTGACGATCGGGCAACCCGCTTTTTATTTCGTTTTATTGAGTATTGTCGTCCTCTTACTTTTGTTTGAGAGCGTAACGATTCCGCCATGGAAAAAAATCATTTATTCATTATCACTCCTCCTCAGTTATTTCTTGATACCATTACTTGATGCCTCGACTACGATCACCTTTATCGATGTCGGACAAGGCGACAGTATCCTACTAAAAAGTCCGATGAAACAAGAAGTTATTTTAATCGATACTGGGGGCAGATTAAATGTTGAAACAGAAGCGTGGCAGCAACGTATTACTCGTCCTTATGCAGAAAATAATATCGTTCCGTATTTAAAAGGACAAGGGATCACCACGATCACAAAACTATTTCTCACACATAATGACACTGATCATATCGGAGAATTAGAGACACTCTCGTCACATTTCACCATTGAAAAGATATATATTGGTTGGGGCGCTGCCAAAGAGCCAAAGTTTCGCGAACGATTGATAAAAATTAGTCAGTTAGGAACCAAGATCATAGAAGTCAGGCAAGGAGATCGAATATCTGCTTGCTTTGACTTGTACGTTTTGATGCCAAGTAAAGAAGGGCAAGGAAAAAATGAAGATTCAGTGGTTCTCTGGTTCGCATATAAGAAGCAGCGCTTTTTATTACTGGGGGATTTGGATCAAGAAGGGGAACTCGACCTGTTGAATGCTTACCCAACATTAAGGGCGGAGGTCGTGAAACTAGGACATCATGGGAGTCGTAGTTCGAGTCATCCTATGTTTTTGACTGCATTGCAACCGAAGATGGGGATTTTATCTAACGGGCTTGACAATCGCTATGGCCATCCACATCCTGAGGTTCTTGAAACGTTGGAAAGCTTAGAAATTGCTGTTTATCGAACAGATAAAAATGGAGCGATCACTTTTTATTGGCATCCTATCTGGGCAAAAAATGGCCGACTTCAGAAAATGATAGACTAGTAATTTTTGTTTTCTCGTGATAGGATAAATTGGAAAGTGGTGAGAGATGTGAGTATCCAAGTTGAACTACAAAAAATACGTAAAGATAAGCTCGCACCTTGTTATCTCGTTTTAGGGACAGAGAAGTTTTTACAAGACCAAGTGCGTACAGAAATCCTCAAGAAAATACAAATATCAGGAGAAGATGATCTCAATTTTCTGAAATTTGATATGACCCAAGCAACGATCGATGACGTAATCGCTGAAGCAGAAACCTTACCGTTTTTCGGTGATCAACGGGTAGTTTTTGTCGAAAACCCTTATTTTTTGACGGGTGAAAAAAACAGCAACAGTATCGAACAAAATACGGATCTTTTAGTAGACTATTTAAAAAAACCGCTTGAATCGACTGTACTCGTTTTTTTTGCGTCTTACGAAAAACTAGATGAACGCAAAAAAGTCACGAAACAATTGAAGAAAACAGCGGTATCGATCAATGTTCAGCAATTGAATGAAAAAGAAGTGCGACAGTATTTATTGAATACATTAGAAAATACACCGCTTACTCTAGATCGTAAAGCAATCGACCTTTTTTTACGATTGACTGATTTAGACTTATCAAAAATGATGGCAGAATTAGATAAATTGATGTTATATGGACAGAATCAATCAGCAATCTCTGCGAAAGAAATCGAACAATTAGTGCCTAAGACATTGGAACATAATATCTTTGACATGACACAATATATGCTTTCTGGAGATACGGAACATACCCTGCGATTATTTGAAGATTTAGTCACACAAGGGGAAGAGATCATCAAGATCAATGCGATCCTACTCTCCCAACTACGATTGTATCTCCAAACGAAATTTTTAGTCAAAATCGGGTACCAACAAGCAAACATTGCGGAAACTTTGAAAATCCATCCCTATCGGGTAAAATTGGCAATGCAAGAAGTTAGGAAGTTCGATGAACGAACATTAGTCCAATTGTTCGACCAATTAGTCGAGATGGACTATCAAGTAAAAAGTGGACAGATCGAAAAGAAATTGAGTTTTCAATTATTTGTGTTTCAGGCAGCTGAAAGATTAAATAATAAATAAAAACAATAGCAACACAAATACACACAGTTCGGTTGATCATCAAAGGGATCAGCCAAACTGTGTGTATGTGTGTATAGAAAAAGGAAATAAAAAAACCGGCCGTGGCCGATTTCCTTATTTAGCGATTTTTTTGCTTAAACGAGATTTGTCGCGGTTTGCTTTGTTTTTGTGGATAAGACCTTTAGTTTCAGCCATATCGATCGCTTTAACAGCGTCTTTATATAACGCATCTACGTTGTCAGCACCTGAAGCTACAGCATCCTCAAATTTTTTGATTGCAGTACGCATAGCACTAGTTTGAGATGAATTTTTTACATTCGCGTTTTCGCTTGTGCGAACACGTTTGATTGCAGATTCAATGTTTGGCATTTGTTTCACCTCCGATAAGTAAAGTTCTTACGCGTGTTACCGCATAATTCAACATTCATTATTATACCTAATGCGAGCGCGCATTGCAATATCAACATGACAAGTTTTTTTCCTTAACACGTAAGAAATATCAGAGAGCGTGGATTTATGAGTGGCAGAAAAACAAAAAAACAAAAGAAAAAGCGCTGTTGTGGGAGACAACGAGCGCTTAACCAAACGTGGTTTAATTTATCTTGGTAAATAAATAATTGAATGGGATGTTTGGTACTGAAATAGTATATAACAAAGTCAACCGTTTGCAAAGTTTTTTTTGAAAAGGGATACGATTGCTTCAAATCAATGAATCATAACGTTAACATAGATTAGTTATTTTATAACTAATTAGAATGCATGAAAAGGAGCTATTCGGGTGTTCCAATGATTTTGATGTATTCATCGATGTTTTTGATCATCATTCGTTTGATGACTAATTGATTTCGACGATTCCATTTTCCGCTAACTTCCAATACATATTTGTTTAAAGGTAAACGTAAAACATATTTTGCCAAGTAGCGATCTTTAATTAGACAATTGATTACCCGATCTTCAAGTTGGAGATTCAAACCAGTCAACATCATTGGTTGTTCTTGTAAAACATACGTATCAATCAAAAGACCTTCAAAAGTTTCCACGAGCGTCTTCCTTTCTTCTAAATCAAACATTTCGCACTTTTTTTAAAATTTCCTGCATAAAAGAGGTGCACTTACACTTAGTATAACAAAAAAGAAGCACCAAGCCAAAAAAAAGCCGAAAGAACTTGAATAATCCCAAGATCTTTCAAGTTTTCCGCCTTTTTTTATAGATATTTGAAAAAATAGTTACGTATATTAAAAATTGGCATCAAAGACGTTTTGGATTAAATCAGGAAATAGTAAGTAGGTCAATCCAATAATCAATAGAACAGCCAATAAAAACCATCCAACAGTCCCAAAGAAATATTTTAGTTTTTGCATATGCGATCACCTCAAAACTAGTATACCACGAACAAAAAAATTATCCTTTTCTCAACCACTAGATGCATCATTATTTATTAAAAGAAAACAATTGGAGAATGCAATAGGCGATTCCAGAAGCAATCACAGGGCCCGCTGCGATTCCTTTTAAGAACACAACGCCTAAGATCGTTCCAAAAACTAAAGCCACAGTGATTTGTGGATCTGTCGCAATCAAGCCAACGCCTTTAGACGACAATACAGCAACTAAGCCACCACAGAAGATCGCTACCCAACCCATAGGTGATTTGAACGCATCAAGCAAATCTTTTAAACCAATATCACCTGTAGCAATAGGCACTAAAATCGCCGCAGTAATGATCGTCACGCCAATATTGATTCCTTTCCCTTGGAGCCATGTCAAAAAATCTTTTGATGCAGGAATAAACTTAACAAGTAAAATAAAACCAGTCGCTAACATCAGACTTTGATTTTTAGCAAGGACGGCTACCAGCATGATCAACCCAAGAAATAACCAACTTTCCATCAAAAAACCTCACTTTCTAATTATTCATCATACCATTTTTTTAATACGATGCAAAAGAGTCATTAGCAAAATATTTGATCGACCATAGAAGGAACAAAAAGGTACGAAGAATTAGACGAAAAGGCAAAATGAGAAAAATACCTACGTTGATGATGTCAAAACATGTTTTTATGAGGTGAAGAATAGAGTGTCTGATTTATCATGTATACTTGATGTGAAAAAGTAACAGATCAAAAATATATAAAAAAGAAAGGGTGAATGTTTGTGAGAGTCAGTTGAAATGGCGTAATTAAATAAGAGGAGATGGGAAAAAGAGAAGAAGATTATGTGGCATGTCATTCCATACACTGATTGATCAATTAAACATACATAAAAGCTGTGACGTACTGCTTACAACAAAATTATGATAGACATAATAAAAAAGGAGGTCATTTATGAAGCGAAAACCGATCAAGAAGCGCCAAATCGTACTGATCATCACTGGCATATGCCTATTATGGATTGGAGGAACAATGTATATGGACCATTTGAAGTTAGAAGAAGAAATGATTCGAGTTGTGAATAGTGAAGAAGCAAAAATCGTTTTGGAGAAAACATTGAAAAATCTTGACTCTAAGGCGTTGACATCTGAAGGAGTGATAAAAAACTATAAAATTGATTATAAAAATATCAAGAGAAATCCAATGGGTGGGATTAGTGTACCTCTAATTATAAATGATAATAATAAGTTACTTGTTTTTAATCTACTAGATCGAAATCAGATAAACGGGGAGCTAAGTAAGCTAAAAAATGATATTGTGCGTACTACTTCTGACCTATATGAATTACTAAAAGAAGGAGGGGAAGATAGTGAAGAATACTGAAAAAGAAAAGGTTGGAATAGCCAAGCAACAATATGAAACTTTGCGCTTAAAAGAGCCTTTCTTTAAAAATGAGGATAAAGAGTTCATCGGTTACGTCTCCCACATCAACAGCAAAATCACCGGCGAACAATCCTTTATCATTACCGACAAATATGTTCCCTTATCAGCATCTCTTAGCGAAAGGGAAAGCGTAAAAGAAGTCATGGTTTTATATCGTGGTTCGTCGTTTGATTCTTCATTAGATACCAAATTAGATTGGCAGTACAATAATATTTTTACAGCTTTTCCGGTGATCAATGGTGGTGGGGCAGCAGCGATGCCTCAGCTTCAATCTTCTGCGACAACACTACAACAAACATTGGAAGCTTATCCAAATGCTGAATTTTATGTATATGGTCATTCTTTAGGATCAATGAATGCGCAATATGCGTTAGCGAGTATTTCTTCAAGTGATGCGGATCGTGTTTATGGCTATGTGTATCAGGGACCGAATATCTATGAGGTATTAACGCCTGAGCAAAAACGGCAAGCGGATTATTTGACCGCAGAGTATCGTCTTTTGAATTACATTGACTCAAAAGACTTAGTTGCGATTGGATATGGGGGAGGCAAAAAGGCAGTTGGGCAGATCGTTTATCCACTATCTGAACGGCTGGGCTTGAGGCGCACGATCGATCAACATATGTGGGGAGGTTACCAATTTGAGGAAGATGGTTCTTTATTAACAACGAATAGCAGTGGCACTGTATTAGCTGAGTATCAAAGACGATTGAAAAAAAGATCAATTGCTAGTATTAAAAGTGAATGGAGCGGACAAACATGGGGAATTTCGGCAGCTAAAGAAGTTTACCTGGATGCAGTTCAAGCGAAAAGCATTGTTTCAGGAATGAAGACAGCGATTGATGAAAAAATCACTGAACTGATGACGGTCTATCAAACAGGCATCGATCAGGCGAATCAACTGTGGCAAGATACAATCGCTAATGCGCGTTCATATGGAAGCAATCTTACAGAAATGGAACAAATAGAAGCGTTAGAGCGAGGAGGGGTGACTCGACAACACGTACTAATCGAACCAGTCACTGACTATGAAGCGGCGTTGAATCAACTTCGCTCGATCAAATCAAGTTACGAAGATCTGATCTACCAAATCAATCAGACGATTGATCAGCAAATACAATTGGATAGTGAATTAGCGAGCCAATTCAAGAAAGGAACATTTTAGTGATGGCTAATAATGAGTCGAAAGAAATGAAAAAAATCGAAGAAGATTATTGGCGCAAGAAAGATGAATTAGAGAATAAAATAGCGGATCTTGAAGCAGAAAAACGTTCATTTACACGCTACTTAGATCAATTAGGAGAAAAAATCCCGCTGACTCAACGAATATTTTCAGACGGAGGAACTATCGATCCTCGTATCGCGTATCGCTTGATCAATGATGCAAGCGAAGAAGGGCAATATCTTGTACGTAAAGCATTACATAGGATTGAAGACGAATTAGCAGAAAATCAGCAAAACTATCAGTCAGCTAAATTAAATCATAAAAATTAATCAATGGAAGGGAAAGAGAGCAATGTTTGATGAGCAAATAAGGGGACTAGAAAAAGCATTGATTTCTTGGTTTATTGCTAGTCATAGCCGTGCCAGTTCAGATACAAAGAAGAAGACGATCCAAGTCACGCGAGAACTCACAAACCAAGAATTAAAAGATAGGATAAAACAGTATACCGATCGCTTAACTGATGCGGCAAAAGGAGAATGGGTCGATAAGGCAACGAACGTGGTCAAAGACATAACAAAAGCTTTTAGTTAGAAAACAGAAAAATCTCTGGAACATCCATCCTCTCGCACTACCTAAACTGAGTAAACGCTGGGAACAAAAGTAACCTCTTCGAAAAATAAGGCGCAATCCATAAAAATCTGAAAAACAATTTTCGTGGATTGCGCCTTATTTCTTGAGGCTAAACAATTCTGCCCCGACCGCGATTGAGAAGTTATTTACGTTTCAATCTTTCAAGAAAATAGTCTTCTAATACACCGCCTAGTACAAAGATGAGCCAAGAGTAAGCCCAGCTTCGGGTCATAAAGGACCAAACCATGTAAACGATGAAGATGCCCGGCCAGTATAAACGTTCAAATAAACGAATCGCTTTTGCTGAGTCTCCGTACATGTGTTGAGATGCTCGTGGTCCTGGCTCATCTTCATCTGAGATAAAGAACGTGCCTTCAGCGACTTTTGAAAACCAAGTGTAGATGATACTGACGTAGACGATAAAGAAGACGCCGAGTGCCACGGAAGCAAAGAAAAGTAATAAAGCGAATCCAATCGGTAAGCCAAAGGCTCTATTCGTCAAGATAGGTGTGACCGAAAGGATACATAAAATGATACCGAAAACTAGTCCTACTCGAAAACTTTTCGCATAGGCTTCTGTTTGTTGTCTTGCTTCGATTTTTACTTGTTGTGAATAGGGTCGATCATTTAGTTTCTTCTTACTAGCTGAATAGCTCAAACTTGTAGTAATAATCAAACCAACGCCTAAAGCGACCAGAAGAAACATTGCCAGAAAACCGATGATCTCGCTAATACCATTAGCAAAAAATAAGAGCATTCCTACAGCTAAGATACAACTAGCAATTCCTGTTGAAAGAAAAAGGGAGAAACGACGGACTTGGTTCCAAAATGAAATCACTTCATCGAGTTCAATCTCGTTTTCCCAGACTTCTTCGTCAAAAGAGGACCGAGAAAGTTCCAATTCTTGGAGGATCTCATCAATAGAACCAAATTCACTGATGACTGCACCAATGGCTTCATGCTCTGATTTTCCTTCTTCTAATAATCCGTGATACTGATCTTCCATGATTGCCAATAGGTCTTCTTTGGCTTTTTTTGTTTCAGGTGTATTCGGTACATTTAAAAATAAACTATCTAGATAATCCTTAATGGTTTTCATGTTTCTCCTCCTTGTAGAAAACGGTCAACAACGATTTTTGTTTGCTGCCACTCGTCTTTTTTTTCTTCTAATAATTTCTTCCCAGCACTACTGATTCGGTAATACGTTCGTTTCTTGCCATGGGTGACTTCGCCAGGATAAGAAAGGATCAGCCCTTGCTTTTCTAGGCGTGTAAACGCGGAGTATAAGGTTGTTTCCTTGATGATATACATTGAATCAGTTCCCTCGCGAATCTGTTTAGAGATTTCGTACCCGTAGGAATCTTCTTTGGAAAGAATCGATAAGATGATGGCATCATTATACCCACGAATTGCATCACTTGATATCACTCGATCGCCTCCTTTATAATTACTACATCTGTCGTAATAATTATAAAACAATTACTACGACAGGTAAAGTAAATAAAATGAATTACTTAGAATTCAGTCTTAGGTCTGAGTCTTTTTGGTAGAAATCGATCAGTAGAGACAATACATGTAGAAATGTAGCAATGTTCAGTCTAGATGTTTATTTCTTTTAGTCTCATTTGAGCTTTTATGAGTGATTTGGTACAATTGATATAAATATAATGAAAAGGAGGGACATATTTAATGGGCAGCTTGACTAAAATAACAGAAACAGATAATTATTCTAGATATCATATTAGCTTTAGTCATGCAATTATTTTTGTATTTTCTATCCAAGGCATCAGTGCGCTTAAAAATAGAAAAACCAATCAAAAATAAATGACCATTCAATATGTTTATTCCATTTTTAGCTAAGTACCAGATAAATGAAATAACAACAGGTCATGAATTTCTTCATGGCTTTTTTGATTGGTCTTAAGTAGCGAGAAAATGTATATTCAAGCGAATAAGATCAGTAAAAATTATAGTGACGTACCTCTTTTTGAAAATTTGAGTTGCACACTCAATATGCAAGACAAAATCGGATTGATCGGACAAAATGGAACTGGGAAAACAACTCTTCTTCAAATGTTGATCGGATCTCAAGGTGTTGATGAAGGGACAGTTAGTAGGAAAAAAGGGCTGTCGATTGGTTATATTCCACAGAAAATGGAAAATGGCTCAATCGCTACTTTTGACTATGTGTATCAAAGCTTCAAAGACATCCAAGAATTGCAAACACAACTCAATTACTATGAAGAAAAAATGTGTATCGCAACGGAAGATCTGGACCATATCATGAAAGTATATGGCGACTTGCAGCAACGATTTGAGACGATGGGCGGATATGGATTAGAAGATCGGATCACGAGTGTTTTGAAAGGATTAGACCTTGCAGAACAAATTGAAACACCGCTCGGTCAATTAAGCGGAGGCGAACGTATTCGAGTAGAATTAGCCAAAGTATTATTACAAGAAAATGATGTCCTTCTATTAGATGAGCCAACCAATCATCTTGATCTCGACTCCGTACAATGGTTAGAAGAATATCTGAGATTGACAAATTGTGCGTTCCTCGTGATTTCCCATGATCGTGCGTTCCTTGACAATGTAGTCAAAAAAATCATGGAGATCGAGGACGGTCCGATAATCGAATATTCGGGAAATTATAGTCGTTACATGACGTTGAAAAAACAACGGATACAGGAACTTCAAAAAAATCATGAACTTCAGCAAAAAGAAATCAAACGATTGAAAGGAATGATACGACGCTATCGCCAATGGGGGAATGAAGGAGACAACGAAGTATTCTTTAAAAAAGCAAAAGAAATCGAGCGTAGATTAGAAAAAATGATACTGATAAATGCGCCTAAGGTCCCCCGCAAAAAACTAACTACAATCAGTCAAGATGATCTGTCGGGGAAAGAAGTGTGGGTTGCCAAAAATATAAAGAAAACAGTAGGTAAAAAATATTTGTTTTCAGATAGTTCGTTTAAGGTCTATCGTGGTGAGCGGATCGCCATATTAGGTAAGAATGGTTCTGGGAAATCAACGCTATTAAAAGTAGTGATGGGGGAAATAGGAGTAGATGAAGGGGCCATTAAAACTGGCGCAAGTTTGTCAATTGGCTATTTACCTCAACGCTTAACGTTTGATCAACCAGAACAACGGATATTGAATTATGTTAAATACCTGATACTTGATGAACAGAAAGCACGACAAGTATTAGCGAATTTTGGATTCTTCAGTGGGGATGTTGCTAAAAGGATCAAAGATCTTTCTGGTGGAGAACAAGTAAGGCTGTACCTCTTGAAACTGTTCCAAAAGAAAATCAATGTATTGATCCTAGATGAACCAACCAATCACTTGGATATCTATGTAAGAGAAGAAGTCGAAGAATTATTGTCTACATTTACCGGTACCATTTTAGCAGTTACTCATGATCGCTATTTCTTGCGAAAGAATTTCGATCAGATCTTATTAGTGAAAGATAAAAAAATCGAAAAGTTGTTGTATGAGGATCATTCATTTTAGCTCAAAAAAGTATATAAAAAATAGTAGTAAGCTCAGCGATGCGTGAGCTTACTACTATTTTGTTTTGTTGTTGCGCTTACCAATCATTAAGCTGGTTTGCGATGAGCATATCAAATTACATTGCGATGAACCAGTAACCGATCAAGATGATCCCTAGAATGATACGATACCAGCCAAAAACAGTAAAGTCATTACGTTTCAAGTAGTTGATCAAGAACTTGATCGCAAAAATCGAAACGATGAATGAAACCACAGTACCTACTAAAAGAATAACTGTTTCTTCCATTTGGAAGCTGTTGCCATCAGCAAGGTATTTCACGATCTTTAATCCACTGGCACCAAACATCACTGGAATGCCAAGGAAAAATGAGAACTCAGTGGCAACGAAGCGGGAAGCACCAATCAGGATTGCTCCAAGGATCGTAGCGCCGGAGCGTGAAGTCCCTGGTATCAAAGCCAAGACTTGGAAAGCCCCAATCAGAATCGCTGCTTGGAAAGTCAAATCATTCAGGTTTGACCAACGAGGTGTTTTATTTTTGTTTCGCTTTTCAACAATGATGAAACCGATACCGTAAACGATCAAGGCGATCGCTACTGGTAAAAATTTATAAAAATGGGCATCTAACCAATCGTCCAATAATAAACCAATAATAGCTGCTGGCACACAAGCAACAAGTACTTTTGACCATAAAACCCACGTATCTTTTTTCTCGTTCGAGGATTTGCTAGGAGCAAAAGGGTTCAACTTGTGGAAATACAAAACAACGACGGCTAAGATCGCTCCTAATTGGATCACGACATTGAACATCGACATGAATTGTGAACCCGCATCAAGCTTGATGAATTCATCTGCTAAGATCAAATGTCCTGTACTACTGATTGGCAGCCACTCTGTGATTCCTTCAATGATTCCTAGAATCGCTGCTTTTATGATATTTGCAAAAAACATAAATTCCTTCCTTCCCAATTAAAATACAACATTTAGTATACCGTTCTTTGTTTCCAAAGCCAAATTGTTTCTTTGAGATTCATACAAAAATAAAGGACTTCAAAAAAAGTACACTGAAATCAAAAGACTTCAATGTACTTATTCAATGACTCATCACATAAATGATTCTCTTGTCTGTTGTTTTCCTTGTTCGATATAACTGGTATCGTTGACACTTTCAATTGAAAAACGACCATTTTTATAGGTTACTTTTGTGACACTACCATTTAACAATCCAGCACGAACTGGTTGAGAAGGATCGATCAAGCTAAGAAGAAAAGCAATCGTTAGGCCGTGGGAGACGACTAAAACATTGCCACCATTGTTCTTCTCACACTGATGGGCGATATCTTCAAAACCTGACCAGACACGTTCTTTTAATTCGGCATAAGGTTGCGCCCAGCCAGCAGTATCCGTCTCATAGATGGCATTAGCGATTTGTTCAAAGGTCACATCTGTGGTGAACATCTCATCGTATGTTTGAAAATTTAGTACACGAGGAATGACACCCCACATCTCCATATCGTAGCCACCTTCTAGCGAACCAAAACACCATTCACGAATCCGTTTATCAATAAAGTAAGGAATTTCTTTCCCTTTTGTATGTTCGCTTAAAACGATCCGTGCCGTTTCGATTGCTCGGCCACTGTCGCTTGAATAGGCGTAAGAAAAATCGATATCTTTTAGACCTTTACCTAAAAAATGGATACCTTCTTGTCCTTGTTTCGTCAATGGTGTGTCACACCAGCCTTGCACACGTTCAATCGTATTGAACATTGTTTTACCATGACGGACGATATACAGGGTTGTTTCACTCATGTTGAACGACCTCCTAAGTTTGATTAAGCGTTAAAAAATGGGTTTGTTTTTTTCTCGTGTTCAATCGTTGTTGGTTCTCCATGGCCAGGATAGACCACAAATTCATTTGGTAGAACAAAAAGCTGTGTCGTGATGCTATAGAGTAACTGCTCTAAATTACCGGTGTAGAGATCGGTGCGACCGATACTCCCTTTAAAGAGTGCGTCTCCAGATATCACGAAGTCATCGAAAATAAAGCTAACACTACCGGCTGAATGACCAGGTGTTGGAACGACTTCAAATGACATATTCCCAAGACGGTATTGTTTCATTTCAAATTCATATTCCGCAGGAGAAACAATGATATTATCCATATCATCATGGCGACCAAGTCCTGAGAGATTCAAGATGGGATCTCCAAGCCATTCTTGTTCTAATGGACTGACATAGACAGGGATGTCATAGGTATTTCTCAATGCTTCGACAGCGCCAATGTGGTCGTAATGCGTATGAGTCAATAAGATAGCGACAGGTTGTTGCTGGGTCTTCTTGATTTGTTCTTGGATCATTTCAGCGTCAGCTCCTGGATCAATGATCAGAAGCGCTTCGTCGTTGTAGACAAGGTAACAGTTTTCCTCGATTGTTCCAGTTTTTAATTGTAAAACATGCATAAAAGGAAACCTCCAACTTTTAAAAATTCTTTCTTCTATCGTTCGATATAAGTATAACGCAAATATGGATCAGAAACAAAAGTGTCTACTTTTATAACATCAGTTATCTGAATTGTCAGATTATATGAAAAGTGTTTAAAAATTTTAAACGGAAGAATAGAAAATTTTCATTGATTTTTCATTTACTCTTGTTACATTGAGTGTATCCAAAAATCCAAATTCTATATCCTATATCCCTGCTTATCCGAGCAGGGTGTTTTTGTTTTTTGCGAAACGGTCTATTTTGCGGTACTCTAATACAAGAAGGAGGCGACCATGGTGAAAAAATCTAAAATATCCGTCCGTCACTTAGTCGAGTTCATCTTGCGTCGCGGAAGTATCGATAATCGAAAGAAAAGTAATCATACCGCCTTGGAAGGTGCAAAAATCCACCGCAAGCTCCAAAAAGAAGCAGGCGAAGAGTATCAAAAAGAAGTGTTCTTACAAACCAGTGTACAGCTTGATCCTTATGAACTGATCGTTGAAGGACGAGCAGATGGTATCTTCAAAAAAGATGGTGTGTACCACATCGACGAAATTAAAACGTCGGAACCACGCTTTGAAGATTTAGAACCCGAACAAGTCGAATTGTTTTTTCATCAAGCAAGAGTGTACGCCTATATTTATAGTCAAGAAAACAACTTAGAGGAGATCAACCTCCAGCTAACCTATTATCAAACCACAGAAGAAGTCATCACACGGAAAGTGGAACATCAGACGAGAGAACAACTGGAAGTGTTTTTTAAAAAACTGACCGAGGATTACCAAGAGTGGCTGATTTTTCAGCAAAATTGGCGTACGGTACGTAATGCCTCATTGATGGCACTAAAGTTTCCATACGAAGAGTATCGTAAAGGACAAAGGGAACTGGCAGTTGCTGCCTATAAAACGATCCGGACAAAACAAAAACTGTTCGCGGAAGCTCCCACTGGTACTGGAAAAACGATCTCTACATTATTTCCATCCTTAAAGGCGATCGGAGAAGATGAAGGAGAACGTATTTTTTACTTAACCGCGAAAACCATTACGAGACATGTGGCTGAAGATGCGTTAGCAGCGTTAAAAGATGTTGGGGCTGAGACAAAAAGTGTGACCTTGACAGCTAAAGATAAGATTTGCTTCTTAGATGAGACCACGTGTAATCCAGACCAATGCCCTTATGCCAATGGCTATTATAATCGAATCAACGAGGGGTTATGGGATTTATTAAACCACGAAAACCAGATTACTCGTGAGGTAATTGAGAAATATGCGAAGAAACATACCTTATGCCCATTTGAACTCTCTTTAGATGTCAGTTTATGGTGTGACGTGATCATCGGGGATTACAACTATCTGTTCGACCCAACGGTTTACTTGAGACGATTTTTTGATGAAGAGAAAAATGAAGATCATCTTTTCTTGATCGATGAAGCACACAATTTAGTCAATCGTTCAAGAGAAATGTATTCTGCTGAATTATCTTATGGAAAAGCACGTAAAATCTATGGAGAGATCCCGAAGGAATTTAAAAAACTACGTCGTCGATGGAATCGTCTTTTAAAAGCTTTTGATCAGATCCAAGAAATTGCTCTTGAAGAAGGATGGAACTATCATCATCAAAAAGCCCCAGCAGATTCATTGATCAACGCAGGGTTTCAACTCGGTGAATTTATTCAAGAATGGTTGGCTGAATATCCTGAACACCCGATGCAAGAGCAAATTTTAGGATTTTATTTTGACTTGAATCATTTTTTAAAAATCAGTGAATTCTATGACGATCACTATGAAACAACTGTAGAGAAAAGTTACCATGATTTGATCGTGAAGCAATTTTGCATCGATCCTAGTTTATTTTTAGAACAATCGTTGAATAAAGGACGGAGTAGTCTTTTGTTTTCTGCGAGTTTTTCACCACTTTCTTATTATCAAGAAACATTAGGGGGCAAAGAGAGTTTAGCGTATCGCTTACCTAGTCCATTCCCAATTGAGAATCAACAAGTACTTATAGCAAGTTATCTTGAAACGACGTATCGCAAAAGAGAGCAGAGTATGCCACGTTTAGTCGAAACGATTCAACGTTTCATTCAAGGGAAGAAGGGCAATTATATGATTTTCTTTCCTTCCTATCAATATTTGGACCAAGTCGCCGAAGTGTTCAAAGAAACTTACCCTTCGACTCGCACACTTATCCAAGGAACCCAGTTGAATGAACAAGAACGAGAAGATTTCTTAGCAGAATTTATAGTCGAACCGCAAGAAACATTAGTAGGCTTTTGTGTACTTGGCGGCATTTTTTCAGAAGGAATCGATCTACGCGGATCACGCTTGATTGGTAGTATGATCGTTGGTGTGGGCTTACCACAAATGAATCATGAGCAAGAGTTGATCAAATCTTACTATGATGAAAAAGAACAACTAGGTTTTGCTTATGCTTACCAGTTACCAGGAATGAATAAAGTATTGCAAGCAGCTGGGCGAGTAATCAGAGATATGGAAGATCAAGGCATTGTGCTTTTAGCCGATCAACGCTTTGTCTCATCAAATTATCGTAAACTTTTCCCGCCACATTGGCACCAAGCAAAAGAAGTTCGAACAGTTGAGGCACTATCACAAACTATCCATCAGTTTTGGCAAGACCATTAAAAAAGGACAAAGCAAAATGCTTGTCCTTTTTTAGTGATATCTCAATAGTACCCATGAACTAACGGTAGTTTGTAAATTGCAATTCGATCGGCAAGTCTAGTTTTCTTAAAAGTGCGATCACAGCTTGTAGATCATCGCGATTTTTACCAGTTACTCGGATCTGGTCTTCTTGGATCTGTGTTTTCACTTTTAGTTTTTCATTTTTGATCGCGGTCGTGATCTTCTTGCCATTATCGCGGTCGATCCCATTGACTAGATCAGCAGATTGGCGTGCTTTACCACCTAAAGCGTGTTCCGTTTCAGAAAAGTGGATATTTTTGATTGGCACATTGCGTTTATTCAATTTTCCAAACAAAACATCTTTGATTTGTTCGATTTTAAATTCATCGTCACTTAGCACAACTAATTTATTTGTATTCTCTAACTTGATCTCAACCGTTGAATCCTTGAAATCGAAACGGTTAGTTAATTCTTTCGTGGTTTGTTGGATTGCATTTTTTACTTCTTCAACAGATACTTCTGAAATGATATCAAAACTTGCATCTTTTGCCATAATGTCCTCCTCGTTCATTCGGTTTTCTTTTATTGTAGCATAGGCTTATTTTTTTTGTGACATCTTTACTAAAATTCTTCTCATTTAAGTAGTCGCTATTTTATTTTCTGGAAGAAACTGTTATTCTTACATTTGGAATAAACTTGAAAAGGAGAGGTGCTTGTGAGCAGATTCATGACTGTCTATCAAAGAAACGAAAATCTTAAGAAAATAGTGGTTATCTTGATGACCGGTTTGTCTGCAGCGGTGGCATTGAATTATTTTTTGATTCCAGCCAACGTCTTTTCTGCAGGAATGAACGGGATTGCCCAAATCATTGCTTCACTATTATCTGAATGGGTCCATATAGATGTCGATACTGGAACGTTTATTTTTCTATTGAATATTCCTGTATTTATACTAGGCTTTTTAAAAGTCGGAAAACGCGCAACTGTACTTAGTTTCATCAACGTTGTTTGTGTGTCAGTCATGACGACAGTTTTACCGACAGGACAGGTAACAGATAATATACTGATGAATGCATTAGTCGGTGGTGTTTTACTTGGCGTCGGTGTCGGTATTTCTCTAAAAATGGGTTTTACGACTGGTGGAATGGACATCATTTCATTGGTTCTTTCTCAAACGACAGGGAAAACCGTAGGAAACTATATGCTGATTTTAAATGGCATTATCGTCGTAGCAGCTGGCTTCCTCTTTAATTGGGAAAGTGCTTTGTATACAATCATCTCGATCTATGCAATGACTCAAGTCATCGATGCGATCCATACGAGTCACCAAAAAGTGACCGCCATGATTGTCACTGTGAAACCAGAAGAAGTGACTGCTGAAATTGCGCAACGCATGGTTCGGGGGATGACTCTCTTACCTTCAGTTGGTGGATATTCAAAACGTGAAGGAAAAATGATCATGATGGTCATCACACGTTACGAAATGTATGATCTTGATCAAATCGTCCATGAGATCGACGAAGATGCGTTCATCAATATTTTACCAACGCATTCCGTTTTTGGTCGCTTTGCCAATGAGAACGAACAAAAAATGTATCGTTCAACAGGGGTTCTTCCTGAAATCAAACATGCATCTAAAAAGGCAAAAAGCAAATAAAAAAGTGATAGGCAAACAAATCTACCCCTTTGTTTGTCACCTTTGAACCGAATAGCTGGTGGAAAAAGAAGTAAGTTCTTAGGAACTAAGAGGATCTATAAAAAAATTTGAAAAACAATTTGCGTAGCTGTCACCTTAGTTCTTGAGGTGAAAGACTTCTGTCCAGACCTTGCTAGCCAAATGAATATTTACAAACCTCTTAAAAAAAGGTATGATAAACAAAAATTGTGAGAAGGAGAATCCGAAGAATGAGTGAACAAAAATGGTCTGCTGAAGAAGTAGATGAAATCAAAGAGCGAATTCTCACCGCGTTAGAAATGGTGATTGACCCAGAACTAGGAATCGATATCGTGAACCTAGGTTTGATCTATGAAATCGAATTTGACCCTGAAAATGGAGATACCGTTGTTAAAATGACTTTGACAACGATGGGCTGTCCGTTAGCTGATATCTTGACTGAATCGATCCATGATGCACTAAAAGAAGTGCCAGAAGTGTCGAAAGCAGAAGTCAAATTAGTCTGGTATCCCGCATGGACAACCGATAAAATGAGTCGTTATGCACGAATTGCGCTTGGTATTCGTTAGAAATAACTAATGATTAAATGAACGCTGAACTCTTTTATTAACTTTTAGGAAAAGTTGATAGGAGAGTTTTTTATTATGCAAAATTTTATGTCGATGATTGGCTAGAAGATAGGTTATTTTGTGAAAAAGAGAGTAGCTTTCACTTATTTCAACTTAAGATATCCCACTGCTATTTAGCACGTCTGGTAGGGGATTTACTATGGAAGGGTCTCAGTGAATAAAGAGACTTAAACATGAAATAACCAATTATCTTTGAAAAGATAATTGGTTGAAGGCTTCAGAATTTCTCATTGCTTATTCTTATTCAAGTACTTTTCCAAATACTCGATCTTTGCTAGATCCTTATGATTATTTTTCTCTGCACGGTAACTATCTTTAGCAGAACGTTGATATACTTTCAAATATTGTTCCGCTGTAGGTAAGTAAAAGGAACAGTCATCGATTCTGATTAGAGAGAGTTCATTAAGTGGAATACCTGCAAAGCCGAGAAGACTGTCCACGCTGCCAAACTGGATGTTATAAGAATCTTTTGCAAATTCATGTTCGTGTAAATCAACTAGTTGGTAATTCAACGTTTCCATAATTTTCATGATGCTTTGCCAATTGTGCAAGCGATCTTTGTCGGGTGCCTCCCAACCCCGTGGATCGCCAGGAACATGGATGTCAATGTCTCTTGGTTGCCAGTCGATATCTGTTAAGTAAGACAAGCCTAATGAACCTAGTAGTAGCGGAGTGATCTGTTGCCTGTTTAATTTTTGCGTGATCAATAAAAACTCTTTGAAATAAAGTTCCATGGATTTTGTCCTTTTCTTTGGTTGCATTTATTGTAACAAAGTAGATGTCTAATTTTCCATTTCATCCTGAAAACAAAACTAGATTCTCTCAAAAAGTGAATCTAGTTTTTTATTTCTTGTATTTAAGAAGTGAAGTTGGTGAGTAACTATAAATGTGACTATCGGAGTTGTAAAAAATTGAGTGTGAATGGCTTAGTTTTCCAATTTTTGGTACACTTGATTTACTATCAATCAGAAAGTTGGTGACAGATTGAACCTAGAAGCACAAAAATATTGGGAAAGCTTTTGCTTAAAAAATGGTGTGTCACAAGCGTCATTATATGAAATTTTTGCTTTTGGAAATACGAAAGAACACGCAGATGAATTAGCAGATCTAGTATTGGAAGGGAAGAAAACAGGGACAAGCTCAGGGTATGAGCTTTACCAAATGGATAACGAACCATTACCTAAAGTTGGTGACTACTCCGTCGTTGTGAATAGCTCTAAAGTACCGATAGGCATTATCCAGACTGTCGAAGTGTTGATCCTACCTTGGAAAGAAATCACCGAAGAACTGGCAGCTACAGAAGGTGAAGGCGACTTATCTCTTATGTATTGGCAAAAGGGGCATTACAATTATTTCAAACCTTACTATAAAGAACATGGACTATTGCTCAATGAAGAAACAAAAATCGTCTTTGAACGATTCCAACTTGTTGATCGATATTTGCCGAAAAAAGAGGAAACCAATGCGTATTGATTTAGTAGAAGAAGCAATAGAAAAGAAAAAAATCGTCCAAGAAGTCTTGAATGATTTGCCAGAATGGTTTGGCTTGCCAGATTCGACACAAGAATACATCGAGAACTGCCAAAAATATCCGTTGTGGGTCTTGCAAGAAACAAATGAATCAATAGGGTTTATCAGTTTAAAAGAAACAAGTAAAGCCACCGGTGAGATCTATTGTATGGGGATAAAAAAAGCCTATCATCATCGAGGATTAGGTAAGCGATTACTAGATGAACTAGAATCCTATGCAAGAGAACATTACCTATTTTTACAAGTGAAAACGGTCGCCGAAGGGCATTACGCTATCTATGATCAGACGATTGGATTCTATCGAAGGATGGGTTTTGTTGAGCTAGAAGTGTTCCCAACCTTATGGGATGAATGGAATCCATGTTTGGTAATGCTAAAAATTCTTAACTAAAAAAGAAAGCGAAGTTGGAACTCTCGCACATGACAGTTGTCGTTCGTGGTCGTAAATGTTCGACAGAAGTCTTTACGGAGATCTTTGATGCAAAAGAAGTGTATTCGAGTAAGGAAAACAATACTCATTAATTCCAGAAACATTCTTATTGATCGGTGATCTGTGGGTGGCATTGATGGAAGATAAGCAGACAAAGCTTCTCAAAACCTACAATCATATTGATTTTCAAATCACTCCGGAACAACTTCTTTGTTATACAGAACAACTTCGTCTTCTAGACCTCAAAATTGAAGAAGGACGTTCGCGGGTATCAGTAAACATCCATGCGGGCAATCTAAATGATCGTTTGAAGAGGTATGAAGAATAACTATAAGCTTTCAGGAGTAATGGGATGATTAAAAAAGTGAAGAAACTAGACCAAGAGATAATGGACCGACTACTAGCTATTTGGTTAACGACCAATATCAGGACACATGATTTTATTGATGAGAAATATTGGTATGAGAAAAAAGCGTTGTTGAAAAAAGAATTGCCAAAAGCAGAAATTTATTGTTGTGAAATGAATAGTCAGATTGTTGGCTTTATGGGCATCGTAGATGAATCTTATTTAGCTGGAATTATTGTAGAGTCAACATATCAAAATAGAAAAATTGGACAAAAATTGATTGAAGCTGCTAAAAAAGAAAAAGAACGAATAAGCTTGCATGTTTATCATAAGAATAAACGAGCGATCCGTTTCTACTATAAAAATGACTTTAGAAAAGTGGATGAACAAATGGATGAATCGACGGGTGAGAAAGAATACCTCATGGTGTGGGAAAGAAATAGACAGATTTAATGACTACAAACCATGGGCAGTCTACTAACGCCTAGGTGAAAAAAAACAAGATCAATCTTTGAAGGTGGATCTTGTTTTTTTCTATGGGATTACTAGCGATCAAGAAGTATAAACGGCAGACTTGCGAGGAAAGCGATCACTCCACAAATGAGTCCAAACAAAATGACGATGCCTACTTTTTTTCGATCCGATTTCTGACCTTGTTTCTTTGTTTACGTAGAGGTGCTACTTCTTTGTTTTCCATGAATGCGACGATTTCTTTGTAGGTTTTGATATTCTCTTGTTTTGAGTCCCTCAACTTTTATTGAGCCGTACATGCTGGCGATCCAAAAGATCAAGGGAAGGGCTAATCGCCAATTACCGGGTAAAAATAAGGATGGGCCTACTGAAATCAAGGTGAGAAGCATGAAAACTAGCATGATCTTAGTATATTTGTTCAGTTCAGTAAGGGTAACATTTTCTTTCATCTTTTCTATATCTCCTTTGATTCATTCATCCAAAGAAACGTCAAATAGGACACTCAGCAATAATAAATTATGAATATCAGGATAGCTACGTTCATTCTCCCAGTTTGAAATCGTTTGTCTTGAAACATATAATTTTTCGGCTAATTCTTCTTGGGAGAAAGCTAGTTGTTTGCGATATTTTTTTATTTGATGACTTAAGTCCATAGTATCCGCTCCTTCTTATCTCAGTGTGATCGAAGAGGTCAAAATCGACGATCAAAGGTTTTTGTCATTGCCAGGTTTAGCATGTAAAAAGTCTTTGACATGCTTTAAAATGCTGTTTTGTCTGTATTCTTAGTTTTTTGTTATGTAACTGGCGGATCATTGCTTTATTAAAAACCATACGTTTTTTTTTGAATAAACTAACGATCCCTTGAATTTATGATATCATACACTTAATCCTCAAAGGATTAATGGATTGGAGGAATGGTTTTGGAGAAGTCAACAAGTGTAGAAAAAAAGAAAGTTTATTTTTTATGTACAGGAAATTCTTGCAGAAGTCAGATCGCTGAAGGGTATGGCCACGAATATCTGGAAGATCAATTTGAAGTTCGTAGCGCGGGAGTAGAGACACATGGATTAAATCCACGTGCAGTAAAAGTGATGGAAGAAGATGGCATCGACATTACGAGTCAAACTTCAGACTTGATTGATCCAGATTATTTTAGCCATGCGGACTTGATCATTACGCTTTGCGGAGATGCGTTAGATAAATGCCCAGTGATTCCTGCTCATATCCGTCATGAACATTGGGATCTAGAAGATCCGGCAAAAGCTACTGGTACAGAAGAAGAGATTTTTGCTGAATTTAGAAAGACCCGCGAAATCATCAAGAAAAAAATAAAGGATATGGCTAACTAAGGAAAAAACGCCTGTCGATAATTAAGAATATGCAGTATTTTTTTGGCAACGAGAATTCAATGGATGATTGAATGGAAGAAAAAGATGCCTTTGCAATTGTCAGCGTACCAAAGTGAGTACCGCTAAATGAATGACTTGCTCAAAAAAGTGTATAGTGATATGTGGTTTTCAGTCAAGACATGGAATGAAAATCGTTGAATCAAGTGGATAAAGACGAGTAATGATCTAGAATGTATATTCATTCTAGGATATTACTCGTCTTTTTTTTGAAAATCAGGCATACTAGAATTATAGTTGGATTGGAAACGTTTTAAAACGAATGTATTTTTAATAAGGAGAAGAAGATGAGACCAAAGTCAAAAGAGGAGTTATTGATACTTGCAACTAAAAATTTTGAAAAATTGCAACAGTTGATCGATTCAATACCTGTGGAACAAAGGGAAGCAACATTTGATTTTGAGGAAGTATTTCTTGAAAAAAGAAAAGAAGCACATTGGCGAAGAGATCAAACGATCAAAGACGTGTTGATCCATTTGTACGAGTGGCATTCTTTATTATTAACATGGGTAAAAAGTAATCAATTGGGAGAAGGCGTATCTTTTTTGCCGGAACCCTATAATTGGCGAACGACAGCCGAGATGAATCGTGGCTTTACAAAAAAACATCAGTCTACTACGTTACGACAAGCGTCTGACTGGTTGAAGGAAAGCCATGCAGAAGTGATGTTACTGGCGAAAACCTTCGATGACGATCAACTGTTCCAAAAAAACCAGTATTCTTGGGTGGGGAATACAACGCTTGGCAGTTATTTCGTTTCTGCTACTTCGAGTCATTATGATTGGGCAATCAAAAAAATCAAACAAAGTCAAAAGCAGAAGCAAAAACAAAAGGGAAATTAAGTGAAACAAGAACAAAAAAAAATAGGAATCAATAGGATTCCCATTTTTTCAAAATCGTTCTTTTTAGTACCAACCGTTAGCTAACCAGAAAGCTTTGGCTGCATCCCAAGAGCCATAACGAGAAGCAACATATTGTTCTGCCACTCTTTCTTGATTGGCAGCAGAGTAGTCACCGTTCAAGTAAGAAGAGTCTAATTGGTAACGGCCGATATAACGTCCGTTTGTTGCTGTATAAGAACCGCTAGATTCTTTTTGTGCGATCCATTCTTTGGCATCGTTCGTACCAGTTGAAACAGCGACTTCAGTAGCTGGTGCTTGTTCTACAACTGGTGCTTGTTCTACTACAGGTGTTTCCACAACTGGCGCTGTTTCTTGAACAGGTTCTACAGGTGCTTGAGTAGCGACAGGAGCAGTTGCTTGCTCACCAGTAGGAATAGTTAATTCTTGACCTGAAAAAATCAGGTGAATGTTTGAGATTGAGTTAGCTTCGGCAATTGTTTGGATCAAGGAGTTGTCACCAACGTATTTTTGAGAAATCGTTGATAAAGTATCACCTGATTGAACAGTGTAGGCTTCGTCTGCGTGTGCAGAAGTACCCATAAATAATGCAGCGCCGGCGGCCAAAGTTGTTCCAAAAAGAATAGTTTTAAGTGATTTCATGAAAGATCTCCTTCGTATTTTAAAAAGTTATTTTGATTAGCTGTTTTCGCTAACGAGTAATACTTTACCATGGGATTATATTTCATAGGTGAAAGATACGTAACAGTTTGTGACAAATGCTCCTTTTTTGTAACAAGAATGTGTTTAAATAATGTGCGTTTTAATTAGAAAAACATCATAAATGAAGAATTGTGCGCTTCTGACATTTGTTTTTTATTAGAAAGATTCAAAATAAAAAAATAGAAAATGCTCAATTTTAGTTTGAAAAGCCGAGAAAAAAGTGAATTTTTTATAAAATTTATACGAAGTGATAGAATAAAAGAAACAAGGAGATGGGATGGATGACGAATATGTATAAAAAAATAATGGTAGCGATTGATGGTTCGGAAAAAGCAGAGAAAGCATTTGGCGAGGCTTTAGAATTAGCGAGAGATAACCAAGCAGAATTATTGATCGTTTCAATTATCAATAAAATCGATTTGACACATAGTGCCTATGCGTTCTCAAAAATCTATGCAGAAGAAAAACAAAAAACAGAAGTGGAACTATTGAAGAGAATCAATGATGCCAAAGAATTCGGGATTGAAACAATTCATGCAATTGTGGAGACCGGTGATCCAAGAACATTGATCGCCACTGTCTTACCAAAACAAGAGTCAATTGATCTTATCGTGATGGGGGCAACAGGTAAAGGCTCGATCCAACAAGCGTTAGTAGGGTCGACAGCTTCTTATGTGGTGACTCATGCGCCTTGTAATGTGTTGGTCGTTAAATAGATGCCGATTCCTGATAAGCTACGTTGCTGATTTCCAACGTGGCTTTTTTGTTCGTGAAGAGTAGTACTGCTAACTAAGGATGTTTGTAAAGGTAATAAATCCATAAGATCAATATTGTTAATGAAATAATCAACCCTAATTCATGTGAAAGTAGTTTTGGGGTGGGTTCCCAATGCCGAAGGGAAAATATTTTGTGGGAAAAATAAGCGACTGGTAAAAGTGTCAGCAATACGGAAAATTTACGCTTCGTCCATTTCGTGTAGTAGATTGCTAAAGTTGTCATTAGAAAAAAAGGAACATAAAAAACCAATTGTCCCAAAGTGTCCATATAATATACGCCTCCAAGGAAAAAAGAAATCTATAATTAAAAATAACACTTTGTATGTTTGTGCACAAGAGGATATGTTATAAAATTTCTTGTTTTTTAAATAAAGTTGTTTTTTTGATTCTTGATGTGCTTATTGTTATAATTCTTTTAAAGAAAGGGTGTAGTATTTCATGGACCAAGTGATATTAGAAGTTGATCTACATTTAGTAAACAATATCCGTATTTGCTATTATATTGTTAGTAATAGTGTGGAACCGCGAGTGTTAATGAACAAAATCGATGGTATTTTATCAAAAACGGATGTCCATCAATTTAACGATGGAGACGAAAGTTACTACAGTATTCCAGTTGAAAAAGTGATTTATACGAAAGTGAACGTGCGAAAAGATTTAGATACGAAAGAAATACATGCACCGATCTTCACTGAATATTGAAATAAGCTGGAGGCAATCAAAGATGAATCCCTATGAACAAATGATCCAAGAGTTGATGGATGGAAAAATCCAAAAAATAGAGGTCAAACGTGAGGAAGTCATGGCTTTTCGTGAAGCGTGGTTAAAAATTGAGAATCGCAAGTTTGTTGTTGGAAAGGCCGAACTGAATGGTAATGTGACGTACCACTATGACCCATCAAGATTGTATTAAAAGTAGGTTTTGATAGAAGTGTGGCGATTTGGAGATCAATCGCTTATTTTTGAAACACAAGAAATCCTAACAAAAAATCCCCGACAATCCTTGATTGTTGAGGATTTTTTTGTTTCTAGATCATGACAGACTCGCTCCGATCATCCCTATGAAAATATAAATTTTATTTGAATAGATTTTTGAATTTATCCGTTATTCCTTGAAAATCGACATTTTGGAGAAATTCTTGGGCTTTTTCTTTGTAAGGACCTAGTTGTTCTTTATGCTCTTCGAAAAATGTTTTGGCTTCAGTGAAATTGCCACTTTGGACCAGATCTTTGATTTTCTGAAGTATTTCTTCTTTATTCATAATGAAACACATCCTTTCTTTCCTAATATAATAGCAAAAATATATGAAATTTTGTAAAAATAACTTCTGTGCTAAAGTCCGATAAAAAACTCGATCTAGAGACGGATGAATGTGATTTTTTTACAAGCTATACTCAAAGAGTAAAGAGGAGGTAGAAAAATGAAAGTAATCAAAGTATTAGTAGGTGCCGTTGTATTTAGTGGGTTGGCGTTATTTGGCTTGAAGTTTTATACCCAAGACGCTACTGGAGAATTACCAGCAGTTATAGACCAATTGAATCCGTTAGTCACAAAGGGAGAAGTGTATGTCAAAACAAAACAGCCTGATGAAGTCAATTCATTTGGGACAGCAAAATATATCCAAAAGGCAGTTGATGCAAATGGCAACGAACGCGAGATTGAATTTAACGGGTTATCTGTTTTAAAAAAAGACCGTTACTTGAGATTGACGAATAAAGGCGCTCATGTAGAAACATACGAAGAAATTCCCAAAGAAGAGGTACCTAAAGAAGCATTAGCTATAATTGGTTGATTTTATTTTTATTATGTAAACTAAATGTTGAATTAAAAAATAAGCCTAAGAATAATTGATTAATAACTTAATCATTCGTTCTTAGGTTTATTTTATTTTCTCGCCATGCTCAATTTCAATTGATCGATCCGCCGTTCCAGTTTTTTGATCAAACCAGCAGGCAAGCCGATGATCTCAGCGGATGCTAAGACAGAAGAGAGCAACTGATATTCAAGTGCTTCTGCATGGATTTTACGATAGATGGTGGCTAGACGTTCGATGTACTCAAAATGAGTATAGCCAGTTTGAATGATCAAAAATTTCAACAAATCAATGGCTTTCTCGTAGTCTTGCTCAGAATAATAAGCCAATGCTTGTCGATAAAGTTTGATTTCAAGTAAATCGAGGGAAGCAGGGCTGTATCGGTTCGTCCATTCATTGACTGACACTTTTTTTTGGATATTACCAGCAGTATCACGGACGAAGATGATTGGGATTTCATTTGGATCCGCCTTTTTATGAATAAATCGTTCCACAGATTCTTGCTCCTTCCATGCGTTGTTAGCTTGAGTATAAGCTATTTTTCTAGGAAATACTAGTTCTTTTCTAAAGTAAGCATTTGTCCGCCCATGGCAGTAAATACTTGCTCAAAGTCATCGATTGGTACCGCACGATTTTTTATGCCATAAGGATCATTGACATAGATTGATTGATCATCGTAGCCAGTTACAACACAGGCATGGACTAATGGCGTGACTTGTACTTCACCGTTTGCAGTCGTCCAAGTCATGAAATCATTTTCTGTCGGCACTTGAAAATCGATCGTGACAGAAGCCCATACAGGTTTTTCTTCTTTTAGTGTATTTTTGATGTCAGTCAAGCTTGCATCCGTTTGCGGTTCGGTATGATAATCGGTTTGCAGGATTTCTTGGGCTAACGTAGCGATTGGTGGAACATAGACACCCATTGCCCAGTCACCGCCCCAGATCTCACCAACGAACCCTTCATTTGGATCGCCATGAGTGCCATCAGCATTGAAAACGGGGACATAATTTAATTGTTCGGCTAATTGATTCTTGGTAGTTTCGTAGCCATAGAAGCGCAACAACATCGATAAGGCGGTTACTTCACAGCCATTCTCTAGTGCAGGTTCATCGAATTGATTTTCAAGAGGTACGTCGAGTAGTACTTGTTTTTCTTCGGTTTTGATTGTCTGCTCTATGTTTTCCTCCGTTATTGATTTTTTATCTTCTAATTGTTTATTTGTAAAGTAAAAGACGCCTGAAATCAACACTAGCACTGCCCCGCCTAGTAGTAATCGTTTTTTACTTTTTTGTTTTGACATGAAAGACTCCCCCAGACTTCTTTCTATTATAATTGTTTTTCTAAAAAAAACTACATGAATCTGCCTGATCAAATGTAAAAAACAAGGAAAAACAGTCCAAAAAACGATTTTTTTATTATGTTTAGCTGTTAAAATTTGTGAAAACGAAAACAGTACGCTATAATGCGGATAGATCAAATAAGAGTTTGATCAAATCACCACTAACGAAACACACAGATAAAACGAAATGATTTTCTGTGGCAAACTGTTTGAGTAGTTTAGGAGGATTTTGATGACGGAAGAAATGATTAATTTAGGAGAACAATATTCATGTAGGCCCATTGGTTTTACCAAATCAGTTGTTGGAGAAGTTGTTTCAAAAATGACGAATTGCGCCGTAGTCAAAGTTGCCCAATGCGCTATAGAAGATCAAGAATTATTAGAAGAAAAAGCTAGCATGGTAGTAGCTAAATATGATACATTTGAATAAGAAGATATGGACATGCAACATCGAATGATCATGTTGCAGGTCCTTTTAAGGTTATGAAACGAGCATTGAACACTAAGGCATAAGATAGAAAAAACGAAAACGCCTATTTCATTTTTGAGTTTTTTGGCTTATGACCGAAGTACTGCTCCTTGAATACCGTTTGTTCAGTTAGAGGGGATATGATTTACCCCTTTGATTTTCTAGTTTCAAGAGTTGAAAATAAAGGTGTGGATCGATAAGATGGTTTCCTTTTTTACAATAGTTCTTTTTTTATTTGTCATCGTCATGTGCTTATTTCTATGGCTTGTACGACGAGAGATCGTTTATAAAACGGTTCGGAATCGCTGGGTCTATTTAGTTGTTCCGTTCCTTGCTTTACTGGTTTTATGGTATACATTGGTCAGTCAACCAACCACTGATGAGTTAGTGAAAGGCGTCTTGGCTTCTCTTGTGTTATTGAGTTTCTTGTTAGATAGTCGAGGACTTACTACAGATGGGCTAGTTTTGAACAGCTTTGACCATCGTGGAGTGCCATATTCTGAAATCAACAAAGTCGTTCTTTACCAACCAAAAGATTCGAAAGAAGTCAAAATGAATTTTTTCCGGAACGGTTGGCGTGGTCCGTTATTGAAATTTTCTGTCTCATTAGAAGAATTGATTCCTTTTTTAGCAAAACACTTAAATGATGATGCAGAACTTGATATCATGATCGAGCATGAGGATGAATGATCCATTGAAATGACAAAAAGACAGCTCCTTCTTTTAGTAGAAGGAGCTGTCTTTTTGTATTAGTAGAATTAGCCAAACACGCGGAAACGATCAGCATCGTTCATATATTCTTTTTCGCCAGCTGGAGATTCAGGTGAACCAAAGACTAATTGTGCACGTAATTTCCAGTTTGCAGGAATCGACCATTCTTTTGCGACAGCTTCATCGATCACTGGATTGTAATGTTGTAGGTTTGCACCTAAACCTTCTTCGCTTAATGCCACCCAAGTATTGGCTGTAGCAATACCATTTGATTGTTCTGACCAATCAGGGAAGTTATCTGCATATAATGCAAATTGCTCTTGCAAGTTTTTGATCACATCTGTGTCTTTGAAGAACAAGACAGTACCATAACCTTTTTTGAAACTAGCTAATTTGTTTTGAGTATTTGGGAATGCATCAGCAGGTGTCAGTGGACGTAAAGCTTCTTCTGTCATTTCCCATAATTTTTCATGTGCATCGCCAAATAAGATTACTGCACGTGTTGATTGCGCATTGAAAGCAGTAGGGCTTTCTTTGATTGCTTCTTGGATCAATGTTGTTAATTCTTCATTTGATTGTGATACGTTACGGCCTAGATCATAGATCGAACGGCGGTTTTTTAAGATATTTGTAAATTCAGTCATAGATTAGTTCTCCTTTAATTCGCTTTTCTGCGTTTTTTTTCTTGATGACAAAACGAAGTATATCACCTTACAAAAAGTAAGTAAAACAAAACGCTTAACAAAATGTACGAATAGAAAAAAGATGTTCTTTTACATAAAAAATTCGTTACGATACCGTTTACATACTGAATATACCGACATTTAAGCTTTATGACATAAAGTAGACTATATAATTATTAAAAATAACCTATGTTTTTTCTTATTGTTTTCCCATTAAATTTTTGTTGTATTTATAGAAAATAAGTATATATTTCTTAAATAAATATTTTTACACGGATTTTCGGTAAATATGTGTATTATTTTCTGAAAATTAAAAGAATTGGGGTATGGGAATATGGAAAAACAAGACAAAGGGTTCTTCGGTCAGCCGAAGGGATTGTCTACATTGTTCTTCACAGAGATGTGGGAACGATTCAGTTATTATGGTATGCGTGCCTTACTGATCTATTATATGTACGACACGGTAGCAAATGGAGGCCTTGGTTTACCTCGTGCCACAGCGTTGTCGATCATGTCGATCTATGGTTCGTTGATTTATATGTCGAGTATCGTAGGCGGCTGGTTTTCTGATCGTGTGTTAGGAGCCAAAAAAACCGTCTTTATTGGTGGGGTCTTCATCATGATCGGTCATGTTGTTTTGGCATTGCCGTTTGGTGTCTCTACTTTATTTATCTCGATGGCGTTGATCATCATCGGTACAGCTTTCTTAAAACCAAACGTTTCGGGAATGGTCGGGCATTTATATACGAAAACCGATTTACGAAGAGATGCAGGATTTTCGATCTTTTATATGGGTGTCAATTTAGGCGCATTGCTCGCGCCGTTGATCGTCGGTACGATTGGTCAAGAGTATAACTACCATTTAGGTTTCTCATTAGCCGCTATCGGTATGTTCTTCGGGTTATTGCAATATGTGATCCAAGGACGTAAGACATTGGATGGAGTGGGTATGACACCTCCAAATCCTTTGACACAAGGCGAACGTAAAGGATTTATCCGTAATGTTGTGATCGCTTTGATCGTATTTGCTATTATTTTTGGTGGAGCGCAACTGACTGGACATTTGACGATCGATTTCTTTGTTAATACGATCAGTGTCTTAGGAATCGTTTTACCACTCTATTACTTTATCAAAATGTTGACTTCAAAAGATGTTTCAGTGGAAGAAAAACCACGTGTATGGGCATATATCCCATTATTCTTAGCAGCAATCATCTTTTGGTCATTGCAAGAACAAGGGTCATCGATCCTTGCCCTATTTGCAAGTGAACGAACACAATCGACCTTGATGGGTGTTCCGATCCAAGCAAGTTGGTATCAATCATTGAACCCGATCTTCATCTTTATTTTGACACCTGTGTTCGTTACTTTATGGACTCGTTTAGGTAAACGTCAACCATCAACTGTAGTGAAATTCTCTCTAGGGTTGTTATTTGCCGGATTGTCTTACCTATTACTGATGTTGCCAGGAATGTTATATGGAACAGCTGGAAAAGTCAGCCCACTTTGGCTGATCGGTAGCTTTTTCATCATCGTGATTGCTGAACTTTGCTTATCACCTGTCGGCCTATCAGTGACGACGAAATTGGCGCCTAGAGCCTTCGAATCGCAAACGATTGCGATCTGGTTCTTAGCAGATGCTTCTTCCCAAGCCATCAATGCACAAATCGCACGGTTCTATACACCAGGTACTGAATCTGCCTACTTTGGTATCATCGGCGTCGTTGCAATCGTCGGTGCAGTGATTTTATTTGCAATCAAAGAGCCAATCAAAAAATTAATGGGGTCGATCCACTGATTGGATCTACATCATTTGTCGGAGAGGACAGTCGTCCTGCTCCGGCTTTTTTTATTTCCAAAATTTAAACGATAATAGAACAAATGTTCAGCTATCTTTGTTATAATGAAGAGGTATATCAACCAGGAAAAGGAGGCAATAAGGTGTCGTTACAATTTATCTTAGGGAATGGTCAAAAAGACCACCGCAAAGCACTGATCGATGAAGCCGCCGCTTGGCTTGACAAAGATGAAGACAATCAAGTATTTTTCCTTGTACCTAACTATAATAAATTTGAACAAGAGCAAGAATTACTCGCTGAGATGCGTAAAAAAAGCGGAAAAAGCTCATTTAGCACAACCAACATGCAAGTATTCAGTTTCTATCGTTTGGCTTGGTACTTATTGCAACAAACTACGTTGCTGACAGGTAGTGAATTGACCGAATCTGGTTCAGCGATGATCCTCCGCCAAATTTTAGAAAAAAAACAAGAAGAACTGACGATATTTCGAGGAGAAATCCGCAAAAAAGGGTTTATCCGTCAGTTACAAGAGCTATATAGCGAACTACAAGTCGGAAAAATTTCCCCTGTTGATCTGTTAACTTCTGTGACAGGAGAATCTCCAAAAGAAGAAGACCGACAATTGAAAATGAAGGATCTACAACTGATTTTCTCTGCATTTGAAGAAGAATTAGTCCAACGCGCCCTACAATCTGAAGATGCGCTGACGGTGTTAGCGAATTATATGGCGACGCAGGATTATCATAAGATCAAGTTCTTAGTGAGTGGTTTTGCCCGGATCAATGCCCAAGAATACCAGTTGCTGCAAAAAATGATGGGAAAAGGACATCTAGTGGTCGATTTGCTATTGGATCGTCCCTACAAATCTGATCTACCCGATCCGTTGACCTTGTTCTTCAATACAGGAAAGATCTATTTCCAACTTCTCAACGCAGCAAGAGAATTGAATGTTCCTGTGGCTGTCGATCATTATGCACCGAATCGAGAACACCAAAACGAACTTCAAACATTACAACAAATGTGGGAAGAAACATCTAGCCAGCAGAAAAGCCAACCTGTGAAACTTGGCGCGCAAGAGACATTACATCTGTGGGAGGCAGAGAATCCAACGGAAGAAGTTCGCCAATTAGCGGTGGAGATCCGTCGTTTGGTCAGTCAAGAAGGATTTCGCTATCGAGATATCCAAGTGTTGACGAAGGATATGACACTGTATGGCAATTTATTGCGACCAATTTTCCAAGAGATGGCGATCCCTTTTTATCTGGATGAAGAGCAACTGATGGAAAACCATCCATTGATCGAATGGATCAACAGTTTGTTTGCTTTGGATCGTTATCAATATCGCCTAAACGACATCATGCGTTTCTTCAAGACGGAGTTGACGATCGGTCGGACAGATGAAGAGCTCGATCTGGCTACTTGGGAAGCTACTAGAAATCAATTCCGCACGAATTTAGATATCACGGAAAACGTAGCACTAGCGTACAACTACCAAGGGAAGTATTGGCTTCGCGAAAAAGATTGGCAATTTGTTGCCTATGATTTTGAAGCAGAACAGCTAGAAGACGTCAAACAACTAGAAGAGCAATCAAATACGATCAGGAGACTTTTTCGCGACATGGTGCCGGTGTTTTTGAAGAACATCAAAAAATGCCAAACAGGGCAAGAAGCAGTCACTTTGTTTTATCGCTTCTTGATCGAAAGCGGCGTACAACAACAATTGCTTTTTTGGCGAGACCAAGAAGTGGCGCGTGGCGGGTTAGCTGCGGCTAGAAACCATGAACAAACTTGGGGTGCTTTGATGGATCTTCTGGACGAGTATTCATTGATCTACGGAGAAACAGTATTCGATTGGTCATTATTTCAAGAGATCATCACGAGTGGTCTAGAAAATCTCAGCTATGGGAAGATCCCTACAGCAATCGATCAGGTGAGGATCAACCGGTTGGAACTTGTACGTGCCAATCAAGCAAAAGTAACATTTGCGGTCGGCTTGAATGACCAAGTGTTTCCAGATCGCCATGAAACTAAAGGTTTATTATCGAGTGAAGAACGTGAAGCGTTGAATCAAGGGTTAGGAGAGGATCAGTTTTTATTCGATCCAGCAAAAGAAAGTATGTCTTTCGAACCTTTCCAAGCGTATTTAGTGTTTGTTTCGGGAACGGAACGTTTGTACTTGAGCTACGCGCAGAGCTATGATACCAATCGGTTAAAAATGTCTCCGTATTTGAAACGAGTCGTTGACTATCTAGGTGTTCCAGTCGAGCCAAAATGCCAGTTGCAATTGACGAGTAAGCCAGATTGTTACGTTGGCACTTACCGTAGTGGGATCAATACGATCAATCGGGTCTATCGTTTAGCGAAAGAAGCCAAACAAGCAGTACCACTTTATTGGCAACAACTAAAAGAGTTAGTTCTGCGTTCGGATCAACGAAATTTTGCATTGACGATTTTTGAAAGTCAAGATCATCTAAATGTACCAGTTTCCTTATCAGAAGAAATGGCAGAAGCTCTTTATGGCAAAGAAATCTATACGTCGATCTCACGCATGGAAAACTTTTATAACTGTGAATATAAATACTTTGTCCAGTTTGGTTTGAAGCTGAAAGAACGTAATATCTATGGACTGACACCAGCTGCCACTGGAGACTTTTATCATGAATCATTGGATCGCTTCTTCAAATTGCTGTTCTCGAATCAACTGTCACTTGTGGCGATGTCGGAGAAGGAACGACAAGAATTTACTGAAAAAGTCTTACAAGAAGTATTTGGTGAATTACGCTTTGAGATTTTAGATAGCTCTGCCCGCATGAACTATATTCGTTACCAATTAGGGCAAACGATCCAAAAAGTGGCTTGGGCGTTACAAAAACAAAGCAAGAATACGGGCATGAAGCCATTACAGACCGAGATTTTATTTGGTCAGATCGCTGGTGCACGAGGGATACCAGGTTTGGAAATACCTTTAGACAAAGGCGGAAAACTCCACGTTCGCGGAAAAATCGATCGCATCGATGTGGCAACTGAACAAAGTGATACATGGTTAAGTGTAGTCGATTATAAATCAAGTGGTCGTTCGTTTGATGTGACTGAAGCTTACTACGGCATGGCGATGCAACTATTGACATATCTTGATGTGGCATTGATGGATGCTGTACGATTGACTGGGAAAGCTGCAGTCAAACCAGCAGGCTCTTATTACTTGCATGTGCATAATCCAGTCTTGACGGATACGACAGACGTCGAGAAGAATACCTTGAAGAAATTCAGCTATGACGGTGTTTTTGTCGATGATCCTGGTCTGTTAGAAGTGCTCGATCATTCATTGGAAGCAAAAGAAAGTTCGTTGATCTATCCGGTGAAGAAAAACGCCAAAGACGAGTTGCAAAAGGGCAGTTATAGTAAAGAGAAATTCTATACAGAAGAAGAACTTCAATTATTCATGAACCATAATCGTGAGAATATGCGTTTAGCTGGGGAAGCGATCACCTCAGGGGAGATCAAACTGAATCCCGCTTACAAAGACAAACAACGGATTGCTTGTGAGCATTGTCCGTTCAGAAGTATTTGTACGTTTGATGTCATGCTCAAAGAAAATAATTATCATCGTTTAGAAAAACTGGATAAAGATGAAGCATTGCGCAGAATACTAAAAAGGAGTGAAGACGAGTGACATCAATTCCTTTAAAACCGGAAAATGAACGTTTTACCGATGAACAATGGCAAGCGATTTTTGACCAAGGCGACAACCTACTTGTTTCGGCTTCCGCTGGCTCAGGTAAGACGACTGTGTTAGTCCGCCGAGTGATCGAAAAGTTAAAAATGGGTGTCAATATCGACGAGTTGCTGATCGTGACGTTTACAGAAGCGGCAGCAAGAGAAATGAAGGAACGGATCCAAGTAGCCTTGCAAGAAGCAGTGAATAGTGAAAGTGATCCGGTCTGGCAAAAACATTTTACGAAACAGCTCGTTTTACTACCCACCGCCAATATCTCGACACTCCATGCGTTTTGTTTAACGGTGATCCGTAAATATTACTATTTGATCGATATCGATCCAGTCTTTCGGATGTTGACGGATGAAACGGAAACGATCTTGATGAAAGAAGATGTCTGGGATGAGATCAGAGAACAACTTTATGCAGAAAATCGCGAAGCTTTTTTTCAGCTGACGATGAACTTTTCAAATGATCGCTCAGACGATGGTTTGACTAACCTCGTGTTTTCTCTCTATGATTTTGCCAGAGCGAACCCTGATCCGTTGGCTTGGTTGAATCGTTTACCAGAAGCATATCGGCTAGAAGAGGGATTAGCAGCTTCTGCATTGTACCAAGAACAGATCCGACCGCTCGTCTTGGCTGATTTACTTCATTGTACGCAGCTATACGAAGAAATGGTCGTTTTGGCACAAAAAGAAGGACTTGAAAAGATGTTTGATCAAGTCTCACAAGAACAAGCGAGTATCCAACAAATCTATGAACGTTTCCTGGGTGATGAGTTGGACGAAGCTTACCAAGCTTTAGAAAACCTGACGTTTTCGACCTTCAAAAGCAGTCGGAAAGCAGAGTTGAAAGAGCGTTCTGCTGAAGTAAAAACCTTGAGAGACCGTGCCAAAAAAATCTTACAACAAATTGGCAAAAACCACTTCCCGGTTTCACCTGCACAAATTGAAGAGTTGAGTCAAAAAGCGTTCCCCCTCGTGGAACAAATGACCGAAGTCACTAAGCTTTTCATGGAAGGCTTCAGTGCGCGCAAACGTGAAAAAGGCGTACTAGATTTCAATGATCTGGAACACTTGGCGTTACAAATATTGACGAAACAAACAGAGGAAGAGTGGCTACCAAGCGAAGCATCGGTTTATTATCGCAGAAAGTTTAAAGAAGTCATGGTCGACGAGTACCAAGATGTCAATCAATTGCAAGAAGAATTGCTCTATTGGGTCAGAGAGCCAGATGAAGAGAGAGGCAATCTCTTTATGGTGGGAGATGTCAAACAGTCGATTTACTCCTTTCGTTTAGCAGATCCAACTCTATTTATCAATAAATATGAGAAATTCTCGGAAGAAAAAGGGGGACGACGAATCGTCTTAGCTGAGAATTTCCGTTCAAGGCAGGAAGTCTTAACATTTACCAACTTGATTTTTGAGCAGTTGATGGACCCAACAGTTGGACAAATCGCTTATGATGAAGCGGCTCGGCTGGTTCTAGGTTTTTCTGGGTTTCCAGAAAATGAACGATTTGCACCAGAAGTCTTGATCTATGAAAAGGAACAAGAAACGACAGAAATCGAGTTGCCGATGGACGATATGTTGGAAGACAAAACAGAAGGGGAACTCTTGATGACTGGTTTGAAAATCCGTGAATTGATCGATTCAAAATTCATGATCTACGACAAAAAAAGTCAAGAAGAGCGCCCGATCGAATTCAAAGATATCGTGTTATTGACACCAACGAAGAAAAATAATTTGACGATTTTAGAAGTATTCAAAACGTTTGATATTCCGTTGGAACTCAATGACGCCCAAAATTATTTCCAAGCGACAGAAATCAGGATCATGATTTCATTGCTCCAATTGATTGACAACCCTTATCAGGATATCCCATTAGCTTCAGTGTTACGTTCACCAGTCGTGGGCTTGATCGAACCAGAGTTAGCACGTATCCGATTAGCCGATAAGGCGCATACTTACTATGATGCAGTCTTAGCTTATCAAAATAATAACCAAGATGAATTAGCGGCTAAATTGCTTCATTTCAATGAGCAACTGGAACAATGGCGAGAGTTAGCGCGGCGTTCTTCGATCACGGACTTATTATGGGAAATCTATTACCAAACAGGGTATTTAGAATATGTCGTTGGGTTGCCAGCTGGTGCACAACGTCAAGCGAATCTGTATGCGTTAGTGGATCGTGCCAAAGCTTATGAACAAAGCTCGTTTCGTGGTCTCTATCAGTTTGTACGATTTATTGAGAAAATGCAGGAGAAAGACAAAGACTTGGCGGAACCAGTGATTGCTTCTAGTGACAATGCCGTTCGTGTCATGACTATCCATGCAAGTAAAGGATTAGAGTTCCCCATCGTTTTCTTATTAGATATGACGAAGCAATTCAATCTGCAAGACTTGAAAAACCGTTATGCCTTCGAAGAAAAACTAGGTGCGGGCGTGCGCTACATGGAGCCAGACACGCGGGTCTTGTTTGATACATTGCCTTATCAAGCCATCAAATTAGCCAAACAGAAGAAATTGCTTTCCGAAGAAATGCGTAAATTATACGTAGGACTGACTAGAGCAGAGCAAAAATTGTTTATTGTTGGTTCGTACAAAAGCAAAGAAGACACGTTCAAAGCCTGGTCAGAAGCAAGTGAGCAAACGGATGTAGTGTTAGATCCTGTGATTCGCCTGAAAAGTTCGAGTAGCTTGATGAATTGGATCGGTTACAGCTTGATCCGTCATCCTAAAATGACCGAATATTTTCCAGAAGTCACGCCTTTACCACAACTGAAAAATTCACCGGGAGATTTTACGATCACCTGGATGGATCAACAAGAGATTTTAACCCAACGCCAAGCATTGACAGTCAAAGGAGAGCAAGCAGAAGAGCAAAAAGGAGATCTAACCCCATTAACGACTGAACTACAAGCACGTTTAGCCTTCAGTTATCCTTATGAGGCTTCTGCACAAACAACGAGTTATCAATCAGTTTCTGAGATCAAACGATTGTTTGAAGATCCAGACGACTCTCCAGAGGCACGTTTGACTTGGGAAAGCAGTGATAAAAAAGCCTTTGCTCAGCCTTTCAGGTATACGCAAGACCAATTAGCTGAACCACGCTTTGTACAAAAAGAGCGCAAAGTTTCTGCCGCAGCTGTTGGAACAGCAACACATTTTCTGTTACAAGTCCTACCATTGGAACAGTTGACGAAAGAAAGCATCGAAAAAGAACTGACGACCCTCGTCAAAAAACGTTTAGTCGATGAACAAGTAGCGAAACGTATGCCAATTGATTCCATCTTATGGTTTTATGAATCTACCCTTGGCCGATCACTGATCGAACATCCAGAAAAAGTGAAACGCGAACAACCATTTTCAATGCTTCTACAAGCAGAAAAGGTATTCGATCACTACCCGAATGAAGACGATGAATTATTGATCCATGGGATCGTCGATGGATATCTTGATTTTGGGGAGTATGTGCAGCTTTATGATTTCAAGACTGATTTTATTTTACATCCTGAAAACCCAGAGGAAATCACTAAGGTCATCAGCAAATACCGCGGGCAATTGAACTTATACCAACGGGCATTGAGTGAAGCGTTGAATAAACCCGTTCAAGATGTCTTTTTGGTTTTGTTACAGGCGAAGAAAATAATAAATCTTAATAAAGAATAAGAAGTGAGCAAACTGGACTTACACTTTGTAAGTAATATGCTATACTCATGAAAAGAGGTGAGTAAGATGGAGCTAACACAGACAGAATTCATTCTGTGTCCCAAATTTGAAAAAACATTCTCGATTTTAGGGAAAAAATGGAATGGATTGATTATCGATGTATTACTCGAAAATGGTCCGCAGCGCTTTGTTGATCTCTCTGCAAAAATCCCGATGGTCAGTGACCGTGTCTTGGTCGAACGATTAAAAGAGCTTGAAAAAGAAAAGATCGTTACCCGTAATTTTTCGTGTAATGAATCCAGTCGTTCAGAATATATGCTGACAGAAAAAGGGGCAGATCTACAAAAAGCGATGGTCCAGTTGCAGCTTTGGAGTGAGAAATGGGTCACACCCGAAGAATGCAGTTGATTTTGCATCAAAAATCTTGTACACTAGTTTTTAGTTGAATAGACAAAAAGAATGTTGACGAAAAAGAGTAGTTTGGCTAAACCAGTATAGGGAGATCTGTCATGGACTGAAAGCAGATCCTGTGTTTGAAAAATGAAGTTCACTTTCCGAGTTCGTCTGAGAGATTTTTCAGACCGGCAGTATGTCTGTCGTTATTAAAATGAGTGTACGATCTCGTTGGGATCGTAAATTAGGATGGTAACGCGAAGACCTCGTTCCTTGATAGGAATGAGGTCTTTTTTGTAGTTGAATTTAAAGGAGGAAATCGCATGTCTTTACAAGCACAACTCGAAAGCTTGAAAGAAGCAACGATCGTCAAGATCAAGCAGGCGCAGGATTTGAAAGAACTAAATCAAATCCGTGTCGAAACATTAGGGAAAAAAGGACCGATCACTGAGGTCTTACGTGGAATGAAAGATCTAAGTGCCGAAGAGCGTCCGAAAGTGGGAAGCTTTGCCAATGAGATCCGTGATCTATTGACACAAGAAATCGAAGAAAGAAAAGCAGTCTTGGAAACCGCTGCAATGAATGAAGCATTAGAAAAAGAAACCATCGATGTAACGCTTCCAGGTAGCTCAGTCAAACAAGGTACACGCCATATCTTGACGCAGATCATGGAAGAAATCGAAGATATTTTTATCGGTATGGGGTATCAAATCGTTGAAGGATATGAAGTCGAGTCAGACCACTATAACTTTGAACGAATGAATTTACCAAAAGACCATCCGGCACGTGATATGCAAGATACTTTTTATATCTCAGAAGAAATCTTGATCCGTACGCATACGTCGCCTGTGCAAGCACGTACCATGGAAAAACATGATTTTTCAAAAGGTGCGCTACGCATGATCTCACCAGGAAAAGTTTTCCGACGTGATACTGATGATGCAACACACAGCCATCAATTCCATCAAATCGAAGGATTGGTGATCGACAAGAACGTGACGATGGGTGATCTAAAAGGAACACTTGAAGTCGTGATGAAGAAAATGTTTGGTGAAGATCGCCAGATCCGTTTACGCCCAAGCTACTTCCCATTTACAGAACCATCTGTTGAAGTCGATGTCAGCTGTTTCAAATGCGGTGGTTCAGGCTGTAACGTCTGCAAACACACAGGTTGGATCGAGATCTTAGGTGCTGGTATGGTTCATCCAAATGTCTTGGAAATGTCAGGGATCGATCCTGAAGAATACTCCGGATTTGCTTTTGGACTTGGCCCAGATCGTGTCGCAATGTTACGTTATGGGGTCAACGATATTCGTAATTTCTATCAAAATGACTTGCGCTTCTTAAGTCAGTTCAAGGGGGAGTAAAAGAATGTTAGTATCATATAAATGGCTGAATCAATACGTTGATTTATCAAATGTGACACCGCAAGAACTTGCAGACAAAATGTCAGTCACAGGAATCGAAGTCGAAGGTGTAACTGTACCTGAAGAAGGCTTGAAGAAAATCGTTGTCGGAGAAGTGAAAGAATGTATTCCACATCCTGATTCGGATCATCTATCGATCTGTCAAGTCGACATCGGCGAAGAAGAATTATCACAAATCGTTTGTGGCGCACCAAATGTCAAAGCAGGAATCAAAGTCATCGTGGCTTTACCAAATTCACGGATTGCGGGCAATGTCAAAATCAAAAAAGGCAAGATGCGTGGACAAGTCTCGAATGGGATGATCTGTGCCTTACAAGAAATCGGTTATTCTGACAGTGTCGTACCGAAAGAATATTCAGAAGGCATCTACTATTTGCCACAAGAAGCGGTCAATGGAGAACCAGTCTTTTCTTATCTAGATATGGACGATGCTATCATCGAACTATCGATCACACCTAACCGTGCCGACGCATTATCAATGAGAGGTGTGGCATATGAAGTTGGCGCGATCTACCGCCAAAAACCAACATTCAATGATGAAAAGTTAGTAGAAGTTGAACGTAAAGCTTCAGAGAAAATTGCGGTAAAAGTAGAAGACGAAGAATTGGTACCAGCATACCAAATCCGCATCATTGAAAACGTCAAGATCCAACCGAGTCCACAATGGTTACAAAATATCTTGATGAATGAAGGAATCCGACCAATCAATAACGTCGTTGATATCACAAACTATATCTTATTATTGTTCGGTCAACCGTTACATGCATTCGACTATGATAAGTTAGGTTCAGAAGAAATCGTGGTGCGTCATGCAGCAGAAGAAGAGAACATCGTGACGTTAGATGGCGAAACGCGTTCATTGACTTCAGAAGACTTGGTCATCACAAATGGACAAGTGCCAGTGGCTTTAGCTGGAGTAATGGGCGGACAAGACTCAGAGATTACGGAAACAACGACAACCGTTGCGTTAGAATCCGCTTTATTCGATCCCATCTTGATTCGCCGCACAGCCAAACGTTTCAATTTACGTAGTGAATCATCTGCGCGCTTTGAAAAAGGCATCAATAAAGGAACCGTCGGCGAAGCAAGCGATGTTGCAGCAGCGATGATCGTTGCTTTAGCAGGAGGAGAAGTGTTACAAGGAGCGGTCAAAGGTTCTGAGTATCAAGCAAAAGAAGTCGAAGTACAGATCACATTGAAGCGCATCAACCAGTACCTTGGCACAATCTTAAATGTCGCTGAAGTAAGTGAGATCTTTGAAGCATTAGGATTCGGCTATCACCTCGATGGAGAAACTTATACTGTTGTTGTACCTCCAAGACGTTGGGATATCCAGATCGAAGCAGACATCATCGAAGAAGTGGCACGTATTTATGGGTATGATCGTTTACCTTCAACGTTACCAAGCGGCGAAACAGTTGCAGGTAGTTTGACACAAGAACAAGCGACAACACGAAAGATCCGTACATTACTTGAAGGCAGTGGTCTAACTGAAGCCATTAGTTATGCACTGACAACGGAAGATAAATCACGTCAATTCGCTTTGAAAGAAACAGCCATCACTCGCTTGGATTGGCCGATGAGTGAAGACCGTTCTGTCTTACGTATGAACTTGATCAGTGGTCTTTTGGATAACGTCCAATATAACACGGCACGTAAAAATTCAGATGTCGCATTTTATGAAGTAGGTCGCGTCTTCTATCAAGAAAACGATCCATTGACTCATCTACCACAAGAAGTCACTCACGTAGCTCTTGCGGTGTCTGGCACATGGGAAGAGAAGAGTTGGCAAAGTAAGCCACAAGCGGTTGATTTCTTTACAGTAAAAGGAATATTAGAAAATGTATTCGAACAACTTTCCATCAATGAGGAAATCACTTATCAAGCGTTGACAACGATCGATGAACTTCACCCAGGTCGGACGGCGGCCATTTATTTAGGTGAAACAATGATCGGGTTTGTTGGCCAAGTGCATCCTATGACTGCTAAAGCTTACGATATTCCAGAAACTTATGTGGCAGAGTTTGATTTAGCCACAGTTGTGGAAGCATCACAAAAAGGCATCACTTTCCGACCAGTCACAAAATTTCCAAGTGTGACGCGTGACATTGCGATGTTAGTAGCTGAACAAGTGACGAATCAAGAAATCGTTCGCACAATCCAAGCAGCTGCTGGCCGATTCTTGACAAATGTCGAACTATTCGATGTCTACCAAGGAGCAAATATTGAAGCAGGGCATAAATCAGTCGCCTATACGTTAAGCTTTGAAAATCCCGAAGCAACGTTGACAGATGAAGAAATCAACCAAGCAATGAGCAAGGTTGAAAAGGCGTTGACAGAAACAGTTGATGCAAGTATTCGTTAAACCTTAATAATAGAAGAAAAAACTGGGACAAAAATCATTCAATGATTTTTGTTCCAGCTTTTTTGTGTGATTACTGATTGAAATAATTGATGCCCATTGCCGCTTTCACTTCAGAAAGTGTGGCTGCCGCAACTTTAGCCGCTTCTTCACTACCATGACGTAAGATATCCATCACGGCTTGTGGGTCCTTCGCCAATTCTTCACGACGTGCGCGGATCGGTGCGAACTCTGCTTCTAATACGTCGATCAAGTAACGCTTGATTTTCACGTCACCGAGTCCACCACGACGATAGTGGGCTTTCATCTCTTCGATTGCTTCTTTGTCTGTACCAAAAACATCTAAGTACGTAAAGACCATATTGCCTTCGACTTGTCCTGGATCTTGGACATGGATGTGATTTGGATCAGTATACATACTCATCACTTTTTTCTGTAAAACATCCGCAGGGTCAGAAATGTAGATGCCATTTCCTAATGATTTACTCATTTTTCCGTTACCATCGATCCCAGGTAAACGACCCATTCCTTTAGGAGGGAAGACGGCTTTCGGTTCAACTAGTACTTCTCCATAAGTGTGATTGAAACTTTGGACGATCTCTTGCGTTTGTTCCAACATTGGTTTTTGGTCTTCACCAACTGGCACTAGATTCGCTTTGAACGCAGTGATGTCAGCAGCTTGTGAGACAGGGTAGATAAAGAAGCCTGTTGGGACACTTTCGCCAAATTTCTTTTGCTCGATCTCCGTTTTAACAGTCGGGTTACGACGCACACGACCAATACTTACTAAGTTTAAGTAATACATTGTCAACTCAGCTAATTCAGGGATTTGCGACTGGATAAACAATGTTGATTTGGCAGGATCTAAACCAACCGATAAGTAATCTAAAGCAACTTCTAATACATTGGAAGACACTTTTTCAGGGTCTTTCGCATTGTCAGTCAAGGCTTGCATATCTGCGATCATTACGAACAACTGATTGTTCTCATCCGCTTGCATTTCTACACGTTTTTTCAAAGACCCGACATAATGGCCTAAGTGTAGTTTGCCAGTAGGACGGTCTCCTGTTAAAATAATATTTTTCAAAAAAGAACACCTCTTTGTAATTTCTAAGACTAATACTTAATATCTTACCGTTTTTTTGCAGAATTAACAACAGGATAAACCGAAAATCATTGAAAAAATCAGTCAGGAAATCGTTATTTATACAAATGGTAAAAGAAAACGGACAAAGGAATTTTCTTGGAAACTTTACAAGTTGCTTCGCTTTCGGATATAATGTGTTCTATTATATATCTTTAAATGAAATCTTACTAAATAATAATGGGAGTGTAATGTTATGACAATGATTAAATTTGATAGCGTGGAAAAGTATTACGGCAAATTCCATGCGTTGAAAAACATCAATCTTGAGTTTGAAAAAGGGGAAGTTGTCGTTGTCATTGGTCCATCAGGATCAGGAAAAAGTACGATGCTTCGCTGTATCAATGGCTTAGAAACAATCACTTCAGGAAAGCTTTTGATCAATGATGTCGATATTCGCGATAAAAACACAAAATTGACGGAGATTAGAAAAAATGTCGGAATGGTCTTTCAACATTTTAATCTTTACCCCAATAAAACAGTTTTAGAAAACATCACATTGGCACCAATCAAAGTATTAAAACAAGATGAGGCAACTGCTGTAAAAAATGCGGAAAAGTTTTTAAAGACAGTCAATATGCTAGATAAAAAAGATTCCTATCCTTCCATGTTATCTGGTGGACAACAACAGCGTGTAGCGATTGCTCGCGGCTTAGCGATGAATCCCGAAATGCTGTTATTTGACGAGCCAACATCTGCCTTGGACCCAGAGATGATCGGTGATGTATTGGACGTAATGAAAAAATTGGCAAGAGATGGCATGTCAATGATCGTGGTCACACACGAAATGGGCTTTGCGAAAGAAGTGGCAGACCGTGTCATTTTTATGGCGGACGGACAAGTATTAGAAGATAGTCGCGATGTACGCAATTTCTTCGATGATCCAAAAGAGGAACGTGCAAAACAATTTATCAGTAAAGTAATCAATCATTGATAGGAGGAACGATATGCGTAAGACAACATTCACTCGTTTATTATTTCTTTTTGGGCTAGTATTTCTAGTATTGAGCGGCTGTAAAGGTAGCAGTTTGGCAGAAAAAGATATTTTAACTCGTAGTAAAGAAACGAACGAGATCATTTGGGGTGTCAAATACGATACACGATTGTTTGGGATGATGGATATCGAAAGCCGCACTGTTCAAGGGTTTGATATCGATATCGCCAAAGCAATCACGAAGAAGATTTTAGGAGAGGACGGAAAAGCAGAGTTTGTCGAAGTCACTTCTAAAACAAGAATCCCATTATTAAAAAATGGGAATATCGATGCCATCATTGCGACGATGACGATTACCGAAGAACGTAAAAAGCAAGTCGATTTCTCTTCAGTTTATTTTGACGCCGGACAATCATTGCTCGTTGAAAAGGGTAGTCCCATCAAAAGTGTGGAGGATTTAAACGCTGAAACGACTGTTCTAGCGGTAAAAGGCTCGACTTCAGCTGCCAACATCAGAGAACATGCACCTGATGCGCTGATCTTGGAGTTAGAGAACTATGCAGAAGCATTTACTGCCTTACAATCGGGGCAAGGTGATGCCATGACGACAGACAATGCGATCTTACTCGGAATGGCAGCGGAGAACCCTAGCTATGAATTAGCAGGTGGAACATTTACCAAAGAGCCTTATGGTATTGCAATCAACAAAGGACAAGAAAATTTCTTAGATGCAGTCAACCAAGCATTAGCGGAAATGGTTGAAGACGGCACCTACGATAAGATTTATGAAAAATGGTTCCCAGATACGACTCAGGGAAAAATTGATTAAGGAGGGAATACAATGAGTGAATTGATACAAACTTATGGGCCAGCCTTCCTTGATGGATTTAAAGTAACGATCCTATCAAGTGTCTTGGCACTTTTATTCAGTTTGATCATCGGAACGTTGATGGCGATTTTTCAATTGTCACACAATAAATGGATTCGTGGTTTAGCGAAAGCCTATGTTGAATTTTTTAGGAATATCCCGTTATTGATCATCGTGATGTTCTTCTATGTCGTATTACCACTTTATTGGATCAGCTTTGATGGTTTTCAAGCAGGAACGATCGGGCTGACGATCTATACTTCCGCATTTATTGCAGAAACCGTTCGTTCGGGCATCCAAACTGTGCCAAAAGGTCAAATGGAGGCTGGTCTTTCATCAGGATTTACTTACTCAGAGACGATGCGTTACATCGTATTGCCACAGGCATTTAAAATCGTTATCCCACCATTAGGCAATCAATTTATCAATTTGGTCAAAAATTCATCGATTTTAGCAATTGTTGCTGGTTTGGATATCATGTATCAAGGGGATTTGATCGCTAGTGAAACTTTCAACACGTTTGATACCTATATCATCGTCGGTTTATTTTACTTGATCATTACCTTACCATTGTCTTATTTGATGGTTTATCTTGAGAAAAAATGGGCAGTTCGTTCATAGAAAGGAGAATCTCAATGGATTTTAGTGGTGCATTTTCATGGATGAATATTCGCTTTTTACTGGAAGGACTAAAAGTAACGATCGAAGTTTCGCTCTTCTCCATCATTTTTAGTTTTCTGATCGGTGGGCTGACAGGTGTTCTTCGTTTTGCGAGTATTCCTTATTTATCAAAAATAGTAGGTTTGATTATCGACATCATTCGTAATCTGCCATTATTGCTGATCATCTTTTTCACTTATTTTGCTTTACCGCAAATCGGTATCCAAATGAACATCTTTTGGTCAGCAGTTGCAGCATTGACGATTTTTGAATCTGCCATGTTATCAGAGATTTTCCGTGCAGGTTTGAATGCTGTGCCGAAAGGTCAGATGGAAGCAGGGCTTTCCACGGGATTAAGCTATGTGGAAACGATGCGTACGATCATCATGCCGCAAGCATTTAAGTCAATGATCCCTGCTATCGTCAGTCAGTTGATCTCGTTGATCAAAGACACTTCTTTAGCGGTGATCATCTCGTTGCCAGAATTGACACACCAAGCGCGGATCGTCTACGGTCAAAATACCAATTATGTCTTACCAATGTTCGTTATGATGACTTTCATGTATTTTGTCGTATGTTACGCACTTTCTTTACTTTCTTCTTACCTAGAAAGAAGAAAGTATAGTTATTAGTAGAAAAAATCGTATTTTAAATGGGAATTAAGAAGGAATCCACGAAATTTTTTTAAAAATTTTTTGTGGATTCCTTCTTACGTTATCCAAAAAATCCATCGGGACACGTGTTGAGTCGTCATGTGGAAAAAGAGCAGGAAAGCAGATTGTAGGACTTGATAAATCACGTCAAAAAGTCCACAATATAGAAGGTAGAATTTTTTTGAAAAAGGATGATTCGATTGACAGATAAACGTCCGATCGGTTTTATTGATTCAGGAGTTGGCGGTCTTACAGTCGTCAAAGAAGCATTGAAGCAATTGCCGAATGAAAACATATTATACGTTGGCGATACCGCGCGCTGTCCATATGGACCAAGACCAGCAGAGCAAGTGATCGCTTATACATGGGAAATGACGAATTATTTAGTTGAAAAAGGCATAAAGATGCTTGTGATTGCCTGTAATACGGCAACTGCGGTCGCATTAGAAGAAATCAAAGCAACACTCTCGATTCCAGTGATCGGTGTGATTTTGCCAGGAACGAGAGCGGCAGTCAAACAAACGAAAAATCACCGAGTAGGGGTGATTGGAACAATTGGAACCGTCAAAAGTGCCGCTTACGAGACGGCCTTGCTGGATAAAGCACCCGAACTGAAAGTCACCAGCTTGGCGTGTCCAAAGTTTGTGTCAGTCGTAGAAAGTAAAGAATACCGATCATCAGTCGCTAAAAAAATCGTGGCCCAAACTTTAGCTCCATTAGAATTAAAAGGGATCGACACCTTGATTTTAGGTTGCACCCATTATCCACTCCTTCGCCCGATCATTCAGAATGTTATGGGGGATAAAGTCATGCTAATCGATTCAGGAGCAGAAACGATTGGCGAAGTTTCGATGTTACTTGACTATTTTGAAATCAGTAATTCACCACAAAATGGCCGAACGCTTTGTCAGTTTTATACGACAGGATCAGCTAAAATGTTCCATGAGATTGCCCAAGATTGGTTAGGATTAAAAGAACTGATCGTTGAATCGATTGATTTAGGAGGAAAAGAGCAATGATGCGTCATGACGGAAGAAATGTCCAAGATTTACGTAAAATCACGATTGAAACAAATGTGCTGAAGCATCCAGAAGGATCAGTTTTGATCAGCTTTGGCGATACGAAAGTGATTTGTGCGGCAACGGTTGAAGAGACAGTCCCCCCGTTTTTAAAAGGGACTGGTAAAGGATGGGTGACAGCAGAATACAGTATGTTGCCCCGCGCCACGAATACGAGAAATCGTCGTGAAAGCAGCAAAGGTAAGTTAAGTGGACGGACGATGGAGATCCAACGTTTGATCGGTCGTTCGTTGCGTGCGGTCGTCGATCTCGAGAAACTTGGTGAACGCAGTATCATCGTTGATTGTGACGTGATCCAAGCAGACGGTGGCACCCGAACAGCAAGTATTACCGGTGCATTTGTGGCTTTAAGATTAGCTATCGAAAAATTATTACAGAAAAAAGTGTTAGCGAATGATCCAATCAAAGAACATTTAGCCGCCATCAGTGTAGGGATTTTAGCTGATGGGACATGTGTGACTGATTTGGATTATCACGAAGACGTTGCAGCAGAAGTCGATATGAACTTAGTGATGACGGAATCGGGCAAATTTGTGGAAATCCAAGGGACAGGCGAAGAAGCTACCTTTGATGGTGAACAATTGAACGAAATGCTTGTTTATGGCAAAACAGCGATCGAATCACTGATTTTTGAACAAAAAAATGTTTTGTTGAGTGAATGGTCAGACACTACGCCTGAACCGACAGAAAAAACGATTGTGATTGCTACTCGAAATGCAGGCAAAGCAGAAGAATTCCGTACCTTATTTGCGAAAGAAGGCTATACAGTCAAAACATTGTTTGATTATCCTGAGATACCTGATGTCGAAGAAACAGGTACAACATTCGAAGAAAACGCTCGGTTAAAAGCAGAAACGATTGCTCAAGTATTGAACCAGCCAGTATTGGCGGATGACTCTGGCCTGAAAGTCGATGTGTTAGGTGGTAGACCAGGAGTTTATTCTGCCCGTTTTGCTGGCGAACATAAGAGTGATGCGGCAAATAACGCAAAATTACTTTTTGAATTAACCGATGTAGCTGATGAAGAACGCACCGCACAATTTCATTGTACGTTGGTTTTCGCTGAGCCAAATAAAGAAAGTTTAGTAGTGGAAGCAGAGTGGCCTGGACGAATTGGTCGGATACCTAAAGGCGAAAATGGTTTTGGCTATGACCCTTTGTTCATTCCTGATGGGTACACTCAAACAGCGGCAGAAATCTCAAGTGAAGAAAAAAATAACCACAGTCACCGAGGCTTGGCTATGGCAAAACTAAGCCAAGTTTGGCAGGGATGGTTGGAAGGAGTGGAGTAGATGCGCTATTTAGTCGTTAGTGACAACCATGGGGATCGAGCAATCATCAAAGAATTGCTGACCCAGTATCAAAATCAAGTTGATTATTTCTTTCATTGTGGCGATTCAGAACTTGACGCAACAGATGAAGTTTGGGAAACTTATCTCGGTGTACAAGGCAATTGTGATTTCGGCACAGACTTTGAGACCAAACGAGTTGTAGATACTGGGCTTGATCGGGTATATATGACGCACGGCCATTTATCGAATGTCCGCTTTGGTTTGACTCAGTTAGCCCTTGAAGCAAAAGAGCAACAAGCAACGATTGCTCTTTTTGGGCACACCCATCAACTAGGGTGTGAATTTGAAGAAGGTATCTTGTTCTTAAATCCAGGAAGCATTTCCCAACCTCGAGGAATGATCCAAATCCCAGCTTACGCAATCATTGAGAGTACGAAAGAGACACTTGCTGTCCAATACTATAATCGATCACACAAAAAAATTGATAACATGGCATTTGAATATAAACGCTGACAAACAAACTCTAATTTTTGCTAAAAAAAGAAATGTTTGTATAGATTTTGCATCCGTTTTCGGTAAAATAGAGATATTGAAAGAATTTGAAATGGAGGGCCAATACATGATTGGACCAATTGTAAGAGAGTTATTACTGCAAAATCAAGAGACATTTTTGGTTCCAGCAGAAAACGTGGCAAATGTTATGTATCAACATCCGTTATCGCATGGACTATTAGTTTTATCGAAAGTTGGCTACACTAAAATTCCTGTCTTAGGGAAAGATGATCGCTTTGTTGGTCTAGTCAGTCTGTCGAATGTTGTCAATAAGATGATGGACCTACAAACAATCAGTATGGAACCATTAGAAGGCCTAACAGTTGCTGATGTAATGGAAACCGATGTACCAACCATTGATGAAAATTGGGAACTAGAAGAAGTTCTTCATTTACTAGTGGATGCTTCGTTCTTGCCAGTTGTCACAGAGGATAAAGTGTTCAAAGGAATCATCACACGAAAAGAGTTATTGAAAGCAGTCAATTACATGGTACACGAATTAGAACGTCAAAATATTGTATCACCAAAAATAGATGTAGATGATTTAAGAGAAAGAATCGATATCGTTAGTTAAAGGTAATTGATCCTACTCACAAAATAGAAAGACATAAAACAAATGAAGCGACGCCTAAAAGTTAGATTATATTTCTAACTTCTGGACGTCGCTTCATTTGAAGTATTAAGGAATGGCACGAGTGGGAATAAAGTTTGTCCTGAGAATCAAATAATTTAGTCATTTTAGACATTTTTCTAATGATTAAAAAAGAGGTCAAACCTAAACACTTCTGTTCATTCGGTTTTAGATGGTAGGAGAGGGCTAATGTCCCACTCCCAGCGTAGACACTACATAAACTATTTCAACACGATCGGTGTATTTGGGATGCTGTAACCGGCAGCTGTCAGTTCTTTGACATATGAACTCAAAAATTCTTCTTTCAATTCGAACTGTTTACCATTTAAAACGTAACAAATTGTCCGAATCGCAAAGTTACTGTTGCCGATATCGACCAATCCAAAGATCGATGGCTCAGTTTGTAATTCCTCTTCGTATTTTACAGCTAACGTTTCATTAACTTTTTGAATGATCTCATAGATCTTATCATAGCCTTCTTCCGGAACGATCCGAATATCAAGAACGACTTGCATATTGGAACGAGAAAGGTTACTGATCGTTGTGATACTACGGTTTGGAATGAAGTGGACGGTACCGTCAACACCTTTGAGTTGCAGTGTCCGGATACCAACGGATACCACGGTTCCTTCGATCGTAAGATTCGTTAATTTGACATAGTCGCCAACGTCCATTTGTTGTTCCATGATAATAAAGAAGCCAGTGATCACATCACTCATAAAGCCTTGTGCGCCTAAACCGATGGCTACTCCGGCAATCCCTGCTCCGGCTAATAGTGAACCAATCGGCACACCGATCACGGATAGGATGGCATAAATAAAGAAAAAGCCAATCGTATAATTGAAAATGGTATTTAAAAGACTTTGTAACGTTTTTAAGCGGCTACCGTTAAGAACGGTTTTTTTTGAATATTGTTTAAAAGATTTGTCGATCAAGTATTTACCGATTCGATTAATGAGGCCAAAAAGAATAATCAAAAAAATAAGGAATAATCCTTTTTGGATCATTGTAGAAAAAATCCCATCCCAATCAATATTATTCCAAAAACGTTGGAACGCATTGAGTTGACTAACCGCTTGATCAGTCAAATTTTCTCCAGTTGAGCTTGTTGTTTCTGCTGTTGCAATGAATGAAAACATAAAATCCCCTTTTCTAATTAGTCTCTTTTGTATTGTAACAAGAACAGCATAAAAATCAAAATAAATCATTAGATAAGCTACCAATCACACTTGCAATAACAAGTGGTTAAAATAAACGATGACAAATGGGAGAGATAGTGCTAAAATATTTCAAAACTGACGATTGGTGGTATGAACATGCAAATAGATTGGGATAACTTAGGATTTTCTTACATCAAAACACCTTGGCGCTACGTTGCCAAATGGAAAGATGGAGAGTGGGAAAAAGGCGAATTGACCGAGGATAATTATCTGTCACTTCATGAAGGATCGCCCGCACTTCACTATGGCCAACAGTGCTTTGAAGGATTAAAGGCTTATCGCAGAAAAGATGGAAAGGTCAATTTATTCCGTCCAGAGCAAAACAGTCGTCGCTTGAACCAGAGTGCCAGACGTTTATTGATGCCCATGGTTCCAGAAAAAATGTTTGTTGATGCAGTGAAAGAAGTCGTAAAAGCAAATGAAGCCTTTGTGCCACCTTATGGTTCAGGAGCAACGTTGTATTTACGGCCTTTCCTGATCGGGGTTGGAGAAAACATTGGTGTTCATCCAGCGCCTGAGTATTTGTTTGTTGTTTTCTGTACGCCTGTAGGAGCCTATTTCAAAGGTGGATTGAAACCAACGAACTTTATCGTTTCTGACTATGACCGAGCGGCACCTAATGGAACAGGAGCTGCCAAAGTAGGAGGTAACTACGCATCAAGTCTATTACCGGGGACTGAAGCGAAAGAATTAAATTATTCAGATTGCGTTTACCTAGATCCAGCGACGCACACAAAAATTGAAGAAGTCGGCGCGGCGAATTTCTTTGGTATCACTAAAGACAACCAGTTCATCACACCGCAATCGCCTTCGATTTTACCAAGTATTACGAAGTATTCCTTGTTGCAGATTGCGGAAGAACGTTTGGGGCTTAAAGCAGTTGAGGGAGACATCTACATCGATCAACTTGATCAATTTGCAGAAGCAGGTGCGTGTGGAACCGCAGCGGTGATTTCACCGATTGGTGGAATCTACTATAAAAATGATTTACATGTCTTTTACAGTGAGACAGAAGTAGGACCAGTAACTAAGCGTTTATATGATGAATTGACGGGTATCCAGTTTGGGGATATCGAAGCACCAGAAGGTTGGATCGAAGTCGTCGAATAATGACTGGCTTTAAAAATAACTACAAAAAAATCAGCTCTCACATTTGAGGGCTGATTTTTTATTGGATCAAGATAAGTGAACACCTTTATCTACGTAAATGATATCACCGATGATCCCGCTAGATAGGGGGCTGATCAAGAAAGCACAAGTATTTCCGACTTCTTCGATCGTCACACCTTGTTGATCGGGGGTGCGTGATTCGGATAACTCGATCAATTTTTGGTAATCCTTCACACCAGTAACTGCTAACGTTTTGATCGCACCAGCAGAGATCCCATTGACACGGATTCCTTTAGGTGAGAATTCAGCGGCTAAGTAGCGAATGGCAGCTTCTAGTGAAGCTTTTGCGATTCCCATCATATTATAATTAGGGATCGCTCGTTGTGAACCAAGATAAGACATAGTTACGATGCCGCTGTTGGGAGCTAAGTATTTTTGGGCATACTTCGATACAGCGATCAATGAATAGCTGCTGATGTCTTGTGCTAATTGATAACCCTCTCTTGAAATATCAGAAACGTTACCTGAAAGCTCTTCTTTGTTGGCATAAGCAACAGCATGGACCAAACCATGGATTTCACCGGCATATTCACCAATCGTATCCATCGCTTTTTCGATGCTCTCATCGCTAGCAACATCACACTCTACAGTGAAGGCATCTTCACCGACTAATTTGACTAGCGATTTTTTCATACGTTCATTTTGGTACGTATAGATGATCTCAGCGCCTTGTTGCATCATTGCTTCTGCACAACCCCAAGCAATACTGCGTTTATTCGCAACACCCATGATCACGATTTTTTTTCCTTCTAAAAAAGACATATAGACACTCCTTTGATTCAATAAAAGTTTTGTTTGACGATAATATAAGTGCAAAAAAATAACTTCTTGATTTCTTATTATTCAGCAAAATGCTTTGATTGTCAAACTATTTTTTTGATGAATAAAAAATGATTGCCAAATAATCAAGAATATGATACTTTGATAATCAAAGTATTAATTACGGCAATTGCCCGAAAGAAGGAGTAAACTATGTCATACGCATTATCAGCAACGGAAGTAATGGATCTTATTCCAAACCGTTACCCAATTTGTTACATCGATTACGTGGATTCGATCGATTCAGGAAAGAAGATCATTGCAACAAAAAATGTAACGATCAATGAAGATTTTTTCCAAGGTCATTTCCCTGACAATCCTGTCATGCCCGGAGCGTTGATCCTAGAAACCCTTGCACAAGCAGGTTCGATCTTGATTTTAAAATCAGAAGAGTTCCTAGGGAAACGTGCGTATATCGGTGGGATCAACAAAGCAAAATTCCGTCAAAAAGTCGTTCCTGGGGATGTGATGAAGTGTCATTTTGAGATCATCAAAATGAAAGGGCCTGTAGGGACTGCGATTTCTGAAGCTTTTGTTGACGATAAAAAAGTGTGTGAATGTGAATTTACATTTATTGTCAATGAGCAAGCATAAAGATAAAAATAAACTTTAGGAACCCATAGAGAGGTTCTAAAAATATCAATAGATATGGCAATAGGGGAGTGGAAAGTAGCTTTCCGCAAAAAAGAATCATCTTCTGAATAGTTTTCTATTCTTAGATGATCTTTTTTTGTCTATTTAAGACTGTTTTGAAAATGTTAAGTTTTACTAAAGATGAAAATAAAAAAATTATTTTTTAGCGAAAATATAAAAAATAGTTGTAAAGTCTCAGCCATCAAAAGTTTTTTTAGTAAAAAAGGGAGTGGGACATTCGTTCATCTCACCCACCTATAACCGAATAAACGGCGGGAACAAAAGTAACCTCTTCGAAAAATAAGGCGCCATCCACAAAAATTTGAAAAACAATTTTCGTGGATGGCGCCTTATTTCTCGAGGCTGAACACTTCTGTCACGACCTCAAAGTGATCAAATGTGTGTTTATTTTGCTTCCTGTAAGATGTTGATTTTTTCGATCTTCACATCTTCTTTTGGCTTATCTGAGCTATCTGTTTCGACAGCAGCGATCGCATCAACGACGTCCATACCTTCAACGACTTGACCAAAGACAGTGTATTCACCATCTAAGCTAGGGTAGCCGCCATTTTTATAAGCGTCAATGATAGCTTGTGGGTAATCATCTTTCAATAAACCATCATGCATGTCATCAGAGTTTTGTACGATGAAGAATTGGCTGCCATTACTATTCGGGTCTTGTGTACGAGCCATTGAAAGGGCGCCGCGGATGTTATACAGTTGGTTTGAGATCTCCGTTTCGAAACCTTCTCCCCAAATACTTTCTCCGCCAGTTCCGTTCCCTTCAGGATCGCCACCTTGGATCATAAAGTCTTGGATGACACGATGGAAAGTGACGCCATCGTAATAGCCATCTTTAGCATGAGTCATAAAGTTCTCCACAGCTTTTGGTGCAAGCTCTGGGAATAGTTTGATCTTGATCGTTCCTTTAGTTGTGACCATTTCAACTAGATCTTCGTTATCAGCGACTTCTGTATTCAATTGAGGTAACTCTAAAGAGTTTAAATCGATGCTTTCTACAGTGCTAGTCTCTGTTGTTTTTTCTGTAGATTCTTTTGTACTTGAAGACGCGGTATCTGAACCGTTCGACGTACAACCAGCTGCAAATAATAGCGTTGCAGCCATACTCATAGTTAAAAATAATTTTTTGTGTTTCATAAGTAATTCCTTTCTTTTTTAGTTCGTTGTTATCTTTAATGATAGCAAATTATCAGATAAATACCTACACTTTTTCGAACAATAAGCGAAATTATTTAATAAATAGCAAAAGGTGTAGACCATTTGAAAGCGGTTTGTTATAATGTAAGTGGATACAAAAACGCACATCCAGGAGGGTATCAACACATGGGAAAATTAGGAATTTCAATTTATCCAGAACGTTCAACGTTTGAAAAGGACAAAGAATATTTAGATTTAGCACATAAATACGGATTTAAACGTGTATTCACAAGTTTATTACAAATTGCAGACGATAAAGAAAAAGTCTTAGCAGACTTTAAAAAGGTAGTCGATTATGCCAATCAATTAGAGATGGAAGTCATGGTGGATATCAATCCAGCTTTATTTGAACAGTTAGAGATCTCTTATGATGATCTATCGTTCTTTGATGAGATGGGCGCTGACGGCATTCGTCTTGATATTGGATTTACTGGAGCTGAAGAAGCAAAAATGACTCGCAATCCATACAATATCAAAATTGAGATCAACATGAGTTCAGGCACGAATTATGTTGACAATATCATGAGCTATTCGCCGAACACAGATAACTTACTAGGTTCACATAACTTTTACCCTCATCGTTATTCTGGTTTAGGATATGATCATTTTGTCGCTTGTTCGGAGAAATTCCGCAAATATAATTTGAATACGATGGCATTCGTAAATTCACAAACAGCCGACTTTGGCCCATGGCCGACACAAGACGGACTTTGTTCACTAGAAGACCATCGTGATCTTGAAATCGCGACGCAAGTCAAACACTTGATGTTGACAGGTTTGATCGATGATATCTCAGTAGGAAATGCTTATGCGAGTGAAGAGGAATTACGCGCAATGTCTGAAGCCTTCTTTGCAAGTTATCCTACATTAAAAGTGAATGTAGCAGACGATATCACAGAAGACGAACGTATTTGTCTATTCGACAACCTTCATAGTTATCGTGGAGATCGCTCAGAGTATATCTTGCGTTCCACGATGACACGCATCTATTACAAAGACAAACCATTCCCAGCGCATAATACGAAAGATATGACCCGTGGGGATGTATTGATCGATAACGTTGGTTATGGTCAATATAAAGGCGAAACACAAATTGCTTTAAAGGAAATGAAAAATGATGGGCGAGTGAATGTCGTCGGACGTATCTCAGACGATGAGTTATTCTTACTTGATTTCTTGAAACCATGGTCAAACTTCAAGTTGATTGAAAGTAAATAATTATACAATTAAATATTGAAAGGACCCGTAAAGCTTTGATCGCTTTACGGGTCTTTCAATGACGATTATTATTTATTCTAGATTGCATCACACGTCCTCTTTGTTTATACTAATTTTAGACAGTACATCAATGTAAAAGCAAGGAAGGTATAAGATGAAACTTTGGATCAAAATTTTAATCGGCGTGACATTACTCGTGACAGTCGTATTAGTCTTTGCGGGTAATTATTTTTATAACTATGCCGTTGTTCCTTCAGAAAAAGACTTTTTAGAAGGCGATACTCCTGGCACAACAAAAACAAATGAAGAATCGAGTGCACAATCTTGGTTTGCGAATCCTGACAATCGTAAAGAGTGGCAACAGATATCTACGGATGGGTTGAAGCTATCAGCCATTTATCTACCAGCAACAGACAGTCATAAGACGGCGATTGTGGCTCATGGATATATGGGCAATGCAGAAACGATGGCAAATTACGCAAAGATGTTCCATGATCTTGGCTATAACGTATTAGTACCTGATGCGCGTGGACACGGAAAAAGTGAAGGGGATTATATCGGCTTTGGCTGGCACGAACGGAAAGATTATGTGAAATGGATCGATCAAGTGCTTGAAACAAACGGTCAATCGGAAGAAATCGTTCTATACGGTATTAGTATGGGGGCAGCGACGGTGATGATGACTAGCGGAGAATCACTGTCTACAAATGTTAAAGCGATCATCGAAGATTGCGGTTATTCCTCTGTTAACGAAGAATTGGCTTATCAGCTCAATGAATTATTTAGCTTACCGCCGTTCCCACTGATCCAAGTAACCAGCTTGATGACAAAAATCAGAGCCGGCTATTTCTTTGGGGAAGCTGATGCGATCAAACAATTAGAAAAAAACCAATTACCGATGCTGTTTATCCATGGGGATGCGGATACATTTGTTCCTTACGAAATGTTGGACAAAGTCTACCAAGCGACGAACGGACCAAAAGAAAAATATATCGTCCCAGGAGCAGAGCATGCCAAAGCATATTCGATCGATCCTGAGAATTATCAAAAGACTGTAAGTAGTTTCCTAGAAAAATATGTAAAATAACTGTTGTGACCAAAGTGTTTCTTAAAGAACTTTAAGAACTTTCTTGAAACTTTTGGTCACAACGTTTTATTTTGTCTCCATTCGTTCTTGCAGTAAAATAAAGAAAGAGTCAGGTATTTCCGTGAAACTTTCAGTTTAATGATGGACAAACGGGCCATTCACCGATAAAATAGACAGGACTTGTGTTTATTGTGGAAATTCAGGTAGTCAGTATAGTTAGAATAGATAAAAGGAAATAGGAGGACGATAATATGTCCATGTTTTTAGATCAAGTAACAATCGACGTGAAGGCTGGTAAAGGCGGAGACGGGATGGTTGCGTTTCGTAGAGAAAAATATGTACCTGATGGAGGACCGGCTGGTGGTGATGGCGGTCAAGGAGGCGATGTGATCTTAGTCGTTGATGAAGGCTTACGCACGTTGATGGACTTCCGTTTCAACCGTCACTTTAAGGCTCAGCCCGGTGAAAATGGCATGAGTAAAGGGATGCATGGACGTGGTTCTGATGATACGTATGTCAAAGTCCCTCAAGGAACAACTGTACGTGATGCAGAAACAGGGGCACTCTTAGGAGATTTGATCGAAGATGGTCAGACTTTAGTAGTAGCAAAAGGTGGCCGCGGCGGTCGCGGAAATATCCGTTTTGCTTCTCCAAGAAACCCTGCGCCGGAAATTGCTGAAAACGGCGAACCCGGCCAAGAACGTAAAATCGAATTAGAATTAAAAGTACTAGCAGACGTAGGTCTCGTAGGTTTTCCTTCGGTTGGGAAATCGACCTTGCTTTCTGTGATCTCTTCGGCAAGACCAAAAATCGGGGCGTATCACTTTACTACCCTTGTACCAAATCTAGGGATGGTCACTACAAGTGACGGACGTAGTTTTGCGGCGGCGGATCTTCCAGGACTAATCGAAGGAGCTTCACAAGGCGTCGGATTAGGCACACAATTTTTGCGTCATATCGAACGTACTCGTGTCATTTTGCATGTGATCGATATGAGTGGAATGGAAGGGCGCGATCCTTACGAAGATTACTTGGCGATCAACCATGAGTTGTCTTCTCATAACTTGCGCTTGTTAGAGCGTCCACAGATCATTGTAGCAAATAAGATGGATATGCCGGATGCAGAAGAAAATCTAGTGAAATTCAAAGAACAACTAAATAAAAACAAAGAAGATGAATTTGCCGATGACATCCCAGTATTCCCAATCTCTGGTGTGACTCGTAAAGGACTGGATGCCTTACTGAATGCGACAGCTGATCTGTTGGAAGTAACACCAGAATTCCCATTATACGAGGAAGAGATCGAAGAAGAAACCGTTCATTATGGCTTCAATCCAGAAGGTCCTGAATTTACGATCGATCGTGAACCAGATGCGACATGGGTATTGTCAGGTGAGAAAATCGAGAAGTTGTTCCAAATGACTAACTTTGACCACGATGAAACGGTGATGCGTTTTGCTCGCCAATTACGTGGGATGGGTGTCGATGAAGCCTTGCGTGCCAGAGGTGCAAAAGATGGTGACTTGGTGCGTATTGGTGAGTTTGAGTTTGAATTTGTCGAATAATATTAGATACACCACATATTTAAGTGACTAGATAGCCGTTCAGTTCCAAGTAGTAAGGCAAAATTTGAGAAAATGATCGTTCATTTTTTTGGGTTTTGACTTACTCTCTTAGGAGCAGGCTTTCGTAGAACCTTTATCGGATTTGAGGAGTTGACGAATGTCAAACTCCTTTTTTTGTATACTGCGTTATTTTTTAAAGGTTTTCCCTTTTATTTTTGTTTATTCCAAGGTACACTAAAAGAAAATGAGAAAGAGGCGATCTCCATGAGCAAACGAGTGATCATATTGAATTTTGAGTTAGAAAGTCAAGCTTACCAAGCATTTTCCGAAATCAAGAAGCTTCACATGACGAGAGCGATCAAAGGCGAACAAATGGCGGTCATCAGCCATCAGTCTAATGGCGCCCATCAATTCAAAATCGAAGACTTCTTAGATTTTACTGGGAACAATAAATCCTCTAAAGGTGGTTTGATCGGAATGCTAGTTGGCGTTTTAGGTGGCCCATTAGGGATCTTGCTAGGATGGTTTGCGGGCGGAATGATCGGTGCGAGCCAAGATGCCAAGGAAATCAAAGATGCACAAACGGTGTTTGATTTTGTTGGAAATAAGATCGGCGAAGGCACAACAGGTCTGATCTTGATCGCAGAAGAAGAGGACAACCGACCATTGAACCAACTTGTGATGATGGAATTAGGTGGAGAAATCACTCGATTGGATTATGAAGAAGTAGAACAAGACGTTCATGATGCAACTGAGGTAGAAAAACATGCAAAAGAAACAGCGCAGAAAAATTGGGATGAAAAGCACAAAAAGCCAACCGATAGCTCAGAGGATACTACGCCTTCTGAATAACGATAAAAAGAATGGATGTAAGAATAGTGGTACTTATTCACTCTTTTCATTTATAGGGACAGTCTTCTAAAAATTATCCTGCGAATTTCAGTTGATTGTCGGCTGATTTTACCCTAGAATTAATAAGAATGAATAGAAAGTTAGGTAAATTATGGAACTAGAATTTTTAGGTACAGGCGCAGGGGTTCCTGCTAAACATCGAAATGTCTCAAGTATCGCATTGAAACTTTTGGACGAGCGAAATGAGATTTGGTTGTTTGATTGTGGGGAAGGCACGCAAATGCAGATTCTACGAACAAATATCCGTCCAAGAAAAATAGAAAAAATATTTATCACTCATCTCCATGGGGATCATATTTTTGGTTTGCCAGGTTTAATCAGTAGTCGCTCTTTTCAGGGTGGCGAAACACCATTAGAAATCTATGGCCCTAAAGGAACGGAAGCATTTGTACGCAATGCGCTGACGATTTCTCAAACCAAACTAGGCTATCCCCTTGTTTTTATTGATTTATCAGAAGATCAAGCTATTTTTGAAGACGCACACTTTTCTGTGTATGCAAAAAAATTAAGCCATGGCATCGATAGCTACGGATATCGGATCGTTGAGCATGATCACAAAGGCGAATTACAAGTGGATAAGCTTAAAGAACTGAATATTCCAGCTGGTCCCATCTATGGAAAACTAAAAAAAGGGGAGACGGTCCAATTAGACAATGGCCAGCTCATCAATGGACGTGATTTTGTCGGTCCAGATAAAAAAGGCCGAATCGTGACCATTTTAGGAGATACTCGAAAAACGACCAATTCTGTTATATTAGCAAAAAACGCAGATGTCTTGGTGCATGAAAGTACGTTTAATAAAAACGAGGCGAGAATGGCCCATAATTATTTCCATTCAACGACTCATCAAGCCGCAGAAGTGGCAAAAGAAGCAAATGTCCAAAGATTATTACTGACCCATATCAGTGCGAGATATCTAGGAAAAGCAACACAAGAACTTGAACAAGAAGCACAAGAAATCTTTCCAAATACAAAAGTCATGAAAGATTTTGAGGTTGTGGATGTTCCGTTTCAAGAGGAGGAAAAAAGTTGAATTTAGAAAATAAAGTCGTTTTAGTCACTGGTGGCTCTGGTGGTTTAGGTGCACAAATCTGTTATGAAGCAGCAAAACAAGGAGCAATCGTTGTCACGTGTGCGAGAAGAATCCAACAAATCGGCGAAGTGAAGGCGGTTTGTCAAGAACTAAGTGGAAAACCAGCATATGCGTTTCAACTAGATGTTAGTAATCCTGACAGCGTAGATGAATTGTACGACAAGGTGATAACTGAGGTCGGTCGTGTTGATATCTTAGTCAATAATGCTGGATTTGGTATCTTTGAGGATTTCTTATCCTTTGACTTAGGAAAAGCCTACGATATGTTCGAAGTCAATGTCTTGGGGATGATGGTATTGACACAAAAATTTGCGATCGATATGGCAGAAAGACGTCAAGGACATATCATCAATGTGGCATCCATGGCAGGAAAAATGGCGACAGCTAAATCTACGATCTATTCTGCTACTAAATTTGCTGTTTTGGGCTTTTCAAATGCGTTACGTTTAGAGTTGAAGCCACTAGGAGTCGCGGTCACTACGGTAAATCCCGGACCAATCGAAACGGAATTTTTTGATAAGGCTGATCCAAGTGGTAGTTATTTGGAAAAAGTCGGTCATTTAGTTTTGGATTCAACTAAATTAGCACAAACGATCGTGCGAGCGATGAAGCATCCTAAACGTGAGATCAATCAGCCGGTATTGCTAGAAATCGCGTCTAAATTTTATGCACTTTTCCCAACCATTGGGGATTATTTTGCAGGTGGAATTTTTAATAAAAAGTAGGTGAAGTAAATGAAAAAGCAAGGTAGTGTGATCGTTGGTTTTTTACTTGTACTTGTCATTGTCGTGTTCGCTGTATTGAACAATCAAAATGTTCCTGTAAGCTTTGGATTTGCTTCTTTTAATGCGCCATTGATTCTAGTGATCATTGGTTCAGCATTAATTGGTGCATTGATTGTATTTTTAACAGCCTTTACGACACTATGGCAACAGAAGAAACAATTAAAACAATTAACAAAAGAATTAGCAGAGAACCAAGCAGATATCCAAAAGAAAATCGAAGAGGCGACAGAAGAACAACAAAGACAATTTCGAAATGAACGTGCGGAACTTGAAGCGGCCTATCAAGCAGAATTACAAGCAAAGCAAATACAGATCGAACAAATGCAAACACCTTCTGAATCACCTTCTCAAACACCAAAGCAAAGCGTCAATTACTTTGATTGATCATGGATAGCTGATGTTTTTTTGAAAGTAAATAGAATAAAGTGGTAGAAATCACTGTATCAAAAATCAAATAGAGGATTTATTACTCAATTTCTAAAAGGCAACCAAAGTAGGCAAACGAATCTGTTTTGTCTACTTTGGTTTATTTAAGTTGGAGATGTCAGAATCTAATCTTCTGAAATTCTTTTTTTTAGAGAAGACGTTTGCTATAATGACTAAGTTAGGGGTGAGTATGTGAGACGAGCAAATTTTGATTGGAAGGTCAATGAAACAACACCTTCTGAATCTTTTATCCAAATAATCAAACAACAAGGATTGTCTCCTCTGATCGGGCAATTGCTATGGCAAAGAGGATACCGAGAGGAAGAAAGTATCCATCGGTTTTTACATCCAAAAGAGCAAAAGTTGCATGATCCATATTTGATGTTTGATATGGACAAGGCAATCAGCCGTATCCAAGAAGCCGTGATCAATGGTGAACAAATCTTAGTTTACGGAGATTATGATGCAGATGGCATCACCAGTGCGACCGTCATGAAAGAAACGTTAGAATTGCTTGGTGCCCAAGTGGAAGTCTTTTTACCTAATCGATTTGAACATGGGTATGGACCTAATCTAACCGTTTATCAAGAGAAAATAGCCGCAGGGACTCAATTGATCGTGACTGTCGATAATGGGGTAGCTGGGCATGAAGCAATTGCTTATGCACAACAGCAGGGAGTAGATGTGATCGTGACAGATCATCATGAGTTGCCTAGTGAATTACCGGCGGCTTATGCAATCATCCATCCCCGCCATCCACAAGGCAATTATCCTTTTGGAGAATTAGCAGGTGTCGGTGTCGCGTTTAAAGTAGCGACCGCTTTGTTGGAAGAACCACCAGCAGAATTTTTAGATTTAGTCGCAATTGGCACAATCGCTGACCTTGTCTCTATGACTGATGAGAATCGGACGCTAGTGGCGTTAGGTTTAGAGGCAATTCGTCATACCGAGCGAGTAGGCTTACAGGCACTGTTTGCGAAAAGTAGTGTACGTATGAATGAAGCGGATGAACCGATGATCGGTTTTTTGATTGCCCCGCGCTTGAATGCCATCGGCCGGATGGGAGACCCTAATCCAGCGGTTGAATTACTAGCCACATTCGACGAAAGTCAAGCTCAGACATTAGCCGAGCAGTTACAAACGGTCAATGAAGAACGTAAAGCGATCGTTGAGCAAATCACCTCAGAAGCATTGGCGATGATCAATGAAGAGAACCAGATCCATTTATTAGCACATCCAGGCTGGCATGAAGGGGTACTAGGGATCGTTGCAGGAAAAATCATGAATCAAACAGGCAAACCAACAATCGTGCTAGGCATCAAAGACCAGTCCGTTGCAAAAGGATCAGGTCGAAGTATCGAAGCGTTGAATCTTTTCGATATGCTGAATGAGATGCGTGAATTGTTTACATTTTTTGGCGGCCATCACGCAGCAGTCGGATTAACAATGCCAGCGGAAAATATCCCTGAGTTACAAGACCGGATGAATGCCTATATAGAAGAAAAGCAAATCGACTTGTCTAAAGGTCCTGTGTTGGTGATCGATGAAATCGTCTCCCCAAAGGATGTAACGGTCGAACAAATCGCTACATTGAAATTACTGGCACCATTCGGAACAGATAATCCTGTACCTAACTTTTTATTCAAACAGGTTGCTGTCGAAAATGTAAAACGAATCGGTTCGAACCAACAGCACTTGAAGCTTTCTTTAGTGGATGAAGATAGTCAATTAGATGCTGTCGCGTTTGGTTTTGGCCCACAAGAAAATGAATTTGTAGATGATTCGCTTGATATTGTAGGACAATTATCGATCAATGAATGGAATGGGCGCAAAAAACCGCAGCTGATGGTTTCTGACTTTGCAGTAGAAGGATTGCAAGTATTTGATTGGCGGGCGAAACGTTACCGAACATTAGCAAATGAAATCGAAAGTCCGTTCTATTTAGCGTTTGATGAAGCATCGATCAAAGAACTAAATGAGTCGATACAAAAACACATCATTCATTGGACAGATAAAGAAATGATTCAATCATGGATTCAGGAAAATGACCCAAACGCATTAGTTGTGATCGACTGTCCAACCGATTTGAACGACTTGAAAGAGATCTTATCATTTGGGTCCTTTAGCCGAGTTTACTTTTTAGGTATTTCTGTTGATGAAGCATACTTGAACGGTGTAGGAACAAGAGAACAATATGCTCGACTCTTCAAATTGATCCATGCGCAAGAACGGATCGATATCAGACATAAATTAGGTGCAATGGCCAACTATTTAAAAATTCCACAAAAATTATTAATTTTTATGATACAGGTGTTTTTTGAGTTGAAGTTTGTTACAATAAACAATGGTGTTTTGGAGAAAGTCGCAGATCCGGCGAGTCATCTATTGACTGCAAGTGACCGCTATCAGGAGCGATTGAAAAAAATCAAATCAGAGGAATTCTTACTATTAAGTGACATTCCCACAATAAAAAAATGGTTAACAACCTAGGAGGAAACAATAAAGTGGATTTAAAAAATTATATTGCCAGTATTCCTGACTATCCGTCCAAAGGAATTATATTTAGAGATATCTCGCCATTGATGGCTGATGGAGATGCTTATCGTGAAGCAACGAAGCAAATCGTTGATTATGCGAAAGAAAAACGTATCGATATGGTCGTTGGACCAGAAGCACGTGGATTTATCGTAGGGTGTCCAGTGGCTTACGAATTAGGCGTGGGCTTTGCTCCTGTGCGTAAAAAAGGAAAATTACCTCGCGAAACGATCGAAGTCACTTACGGGCTTGAATACGGTACAGATACCTTGACGTTGCACAAAGATGCAATTCAACCAGGACAAAGAGTCTTGATCTGTGATGACTTATTAGCAACAGGTGGAACGATCAAAGCAACGATCGAATTGATCGAAGAACTTGGCGGAGTTGTTGTGGGTTGTGCCTTTTTGATCGAGTTGATGGATCTGCATGGTCGTGACAAAATCGAAGGCTACGACATGATTACTTTGATGGAGTATTAATCAAATAAAATATTGAACAGAAAACCCCCTTCCACAAACGGATGAATCGTTTGCGGAAGGGGATTTTCGTTGGATGAGTAGCCTCAATTTATTGATGGAACAAATGTGTGCAAGGAGTAGGTAGTCAGTTTGTCGTTAAAAAAAGCAAACGAGCGATCATCGTTTGCTTGGACGGATTTTTCATAGAAGCGATCTTATTTACTTTTACGAGTGCCTGGAGCTGTAATAGGTTTCGTGATAGAAGGAGTCTTCATGGGATTGACGACGTTGTGATTGACGGTATTTTTTTTCATCCCACAACATAAACCACAATGTAAACAAAGGAACAAAAACCAACAGCGCTGTACGTAGACCAAAATTACCAATAATAATACCTAAAAACAAAACGATCAATACTAAACCAAAACGTCTCATTGATTTCATGATTTTCACCTCTTTATAGAATGCGAACAAAAGTTCGTATCATTAGTATACGAACTTTTGTTCGGTTTGTAAAGAGGGAAGTTCAAAAAGAACAAAGATATCTACTAAAAGAGGAAAAGACGAGCTTGAGATCATGATCTCAAGCTCGTAAATAAATAACTGAATTTTCTTTTTTATCAATAAATATGACTACGGTACAGACCAACGACACGACCTAAGATCGACACCTCATCTAAAATGATCGGTTCCAGTAAATCATTCTCGGGTTGCAAACGGAAATGATCTCTTTCTTTATAGAACCGTTTGCAAGTTGCTTCGTCTTCTGCAGTCATCGCAATCACGATATCACCATTTTGTGCAGTTTCTTGTTTACGGACAATGACATTATCGCCATCCAATATCCCAGCATTGATCATACTTTCTCCTCGGATCGTCAACATGAACAGACTGCCTTCTTCTGAGGAAAGGTTTGGTGGGACTGGAAAGAAGTCAGAAGCTTCCTCGACAGCTAGTATCGGCTCTCCGGCAGTAACAACGCCGAGAACAGGGATCGTCGTTGGGCGAATCCCAATTTTTGATAATCCTTGTTGCGTCAATTCGATTGCACGTGGTTTCGTAGGGTCTCTTTGAATAAAGCCTTTTTTCTCTAATCGGGCAAGATGACCATGGACTGTCGATGTGGAAGAAAGCTGAACAGCTTCTCCGATCTCACGGACAGTCGGTGGATAGCCTTTTTGGGTCACTTGTTCGTGAATATATCGTAAGACTTCGATTTGTCTTGTTTCAGTTTGTCGGGCCACAAGGTACACCTTCTTTCACTTGATAACTAAATAGTACCATAGAAAACACATGATTTCAAACAAATGTTCGCATTAAAGACTATTGATGTAGTTGTTTTTTTTTCGTTTTTTATATAAGATGTAGGAGAAGCAAAAGCGAGGAGGAATAGTTGTGTTATCGCCTGAAAAAATCGAACGTATCAATCAGTTAGCTAAAAAGAAAAAAGCAGAAGGATTGACACCAGCTGAAGTCAAAGAGCAAAAGGAATTACGAGAAGCATATCTGACAGCCTTTCGTTCTGGCATGAGACATCATATTGAAGGGATGAAAGTGGTTGATCCCGATGGAAATGATGTCACACCAGATAAATTGAAAGAAATCCAGAAGAAAAAAGGCCTCCACGATCGAAATAGCAAGTTTTAGTAAAAAAAACTAAAAGTCGTTGCTTTTTCAGAGGAGATACTATAAAATTAGAAGTAGAAATATAGGTAAAAAAAACCTAAATTACAGGAGGGGTTACATTGTTTGATAAAATTGATCAGCTTGGTGTGAATACGATCCGTACATTGAGTGTCGATGCAGTACAAAAAGCAAATTCAGGACATCCCGGGTTACCAATGGGTGCCGCGCCAATGGCTTATGCCCTTTGGACGAAACACTTGAAAGTGAATCCGAAAACTTCTAAAAACTGGGCAGACCGTGACCGTTTTGTCTTATCTGCGGGACATGGTTCAGCGATGTTGTACAGCTTGTTGCACTTAGCCGGGTACCAAGTGACGATTGATGACTTGAAACAATTCCGTCAATGGGAATCAAAAACACCAGGACACCCTGAGGTCAACCATACGGACGGCGTCGAAGCAACGACTGGTCCGTTAGGACAAGGGATCGCAATGGCTGTGGGGATGGCAATGGCAGAAGCGCATCTAGCAGCGACCTACAACAAAGATCAATTCAACGTCGTTGATCATTATACCTATGCGTTATGTGGCGATGGCGACCTGATGGAAGGTGTGTCTCAAGAAGCAAGTTCGATGGCTGGACATATGAAATTAGGAAAATTAATCGTTTTATACGATTCAAACGATATTTCTTTAGATGGACCAACCTCAAAAGCCTTCACTGAAAATGTTGGCGCACGCTATGAAGCTTATGGTTGGCAACATATCTTGGTCAAAGACGGCAATGATTTGGAAGCTATCTCAAAAGCAATTGAAGAAGCGAAAGCCGAAACAGACAAACCGACATTGATCGAAGTGAAAACGGTCATCGGATTTGGTGCACCAAACCAAGGAACTTCTGCGGTTCACGGCGCACCACTTGGCTTAGAAGGCATTCAAAAAGCTAAAGAGATCTATGGTTGGGAATACCCTGACTTTACCGTACCAGAAGAAGTGGCGGAACGCTTCCGTCAAACGATGGTTGAAGAAGGCGAAAAAGCTGAAAATGCTTGGCGTGAGATGTTCGCAGCATACAAAGCAGCGTATCCAGAATTAGCGCAACAATTCGAAGATGCTTTTGCTGGGAAGTTACCAGAGAATTGGGATGCCGAACTTCCAACGTACGACGAAGGTGAAAGCCAAGCGAGTCGTGTCTCAAGTAAAGAAGTTATCCAAGAATTATCAAAAGCGATCCCAAGCTTCTGGGGTGGTTCTGCCGATCTATCTGGATCAAACAATACGATGGTGACAGCAGACAAAGATTTCACGCCTGAACACTATGAAGGCCGCAATATTTGGTTTGGTGTTCGTGAGTTTGCGATGGCATCAGCGATGAACGGGATCCAATTGCATGGTGGTACCCGGATCTATGGGGGAACATTCTTTGTCTTTGTCGATTACTTGCGACCAGCTGTGCGTTTAGCAGCGATCCAAAACACGCCAGTTATTTTCGTCTTGACCCATGACTCTGTGGCAGTTGGTGAAGATGGCCCGACGCATGAGCCAGTGGAACAATTGGCTTCGGTTAGAAGTATGCCAGGTGTCCATGTCTTACGTCCGGCGGACGGGAACGAAACTCGTGCGGCGTGGAAAGTTGCGATGGAATCGACAGATACACCAACGATCTTAGTCTTGAGTCGTCAAAATCTACCAGTTCTTCCAACAACAAAAGAAGTGGCGGATGATATGGTTAAAAAAGGTGCCTATGTCTTGTCTCCAGCTAAAGGGGAACAACCAGAAGGAATCTTGATCGCGACAGGTTCAGAAGTGGATCTAGCGGTCAAAGCGCAAAAAGTATTAGCGGAACAAGGAAAAGATGTCTCAGTGGTTTCTATGCCAAGTTTTGATTTGTTTGAACAACAATCTGCAGAATATCAAGAAAGTGTCTTGCCAAAATCAGTGACGAAGCGTGTTGCGATTGAAGCGGCTGCTTCATTTGGATGGGAACGTTATGTAGGAATCGAAGGTCAAACGATCACGATCGATCACTTTGGTGCTTCTGCTCCTGGAAACAAAATACTTGAAGAATTTGGTTTTACAGTAGATAATGTAGTTAACGTCTTCAATCAATTATAGACAAATACTGAAAGCAGTTCGATTGGAGTGCTTGGAGATTTTTTCCAAGCCTCCAATTTTCTATTTTTTTAGGTACAAATTAGTAAAAAGGGATAATTGTCGTTACTTTTGTGTTACTTTTTGATTACGTGAAGATTACAAAAAGTAAATAATTGAAGATTCGTTTGAGTTTCAATAAAATAAAACGTATAATTTAAATGATTAAGTTTCGTTTAAGAGGAAGTTTTATTTACTGTTTCATTTGAGGAGGAATTTGAATGCAAGAGCTGAGAACCCGTAGCGCTCGACACCATAGGCCCAAAAGGAAAATGACCATCAATAAAAAAGCCATTGCACCTTTAGTGGGGACAAGCCTATTAGTTGGGCCAATGTTGGTCACAGCAACACCACAAACTGTACGTGCGGATGAGTTAGATGTCGCATCTTCTGCCGATCCGCAAGCATTTATCAATCAAATCGGATGGGCTGCTTCTGAAGTTGCAGCAAGCAATGACTTATATGCATCTGTCATGATTGCACAAGCATTACTTGAAAGTGCTTATGGTACATCTGGATTATCAAGTGCACCATATTACAACTTATTTGGAGTCAAAGGTAGCGCAGGTCAATCTGTGGTATATATGAATACGCAAGAATATTTGAATGGTCAATGGGTAACGATGAACGAACCTTTCCGTCGCTATTCATCTTATTGGGAATCATTCCAAGATCATGCGAATGTTTTACGATCTACTAGTTTTTCGACAGGCGATTATCATTATTCAGGTGTATGGAAAAGTAATACAACCAGCTATTATGATGCAACAGCTTATTTAACTGGACGTTATGCAACAGATCCTAATTACGCATACAAATTAAATGAATTGATCAGCACATATAATCTGACTCGCTTTGATACACCATCAACTGGTTCAACAACAACTAGTACGACAAGTACCACAACGACCAGTACGACAACCTCTACAACGACTACGACAAGTAGTAACCAAACTTATACTGTCGTCTCTGGAGATACACTTTGGGATATTGCTCAAAAATTTGGTATGTCCGTCGATGATCTGATGGCAAAAAATGGCATGACGATGTCAAATTATTCATTATTGGTTGGACAAGAAATCAATGTCTAACTTTATATCAACTTAAAAATAGAGGCATATCATTGGATATGCCTCTATTTTTTGCTTCTCCAGTAAGAATCACTCGCAGAAGTACCTCTTTTGTATTATGATTAATAGAGAAGCAAATGAAGGGGGAAAAAACATGACACAGATTTATCAGTCGATCACAGAATTGATCGGTAAAACACCTATCGTTCGATTAAATAAGATGGTTCCAGAAGGAGCTGCGGATGTTTTTGTTAAATTGGAATTCTTCAATCCAGGTGGAAGCGTGAAAGACCGTATTGCCTTGAATATGATTGAAAAAGCAGAACATGATGGAATATTGAAACCGGGTGATACAATCATTGAACCAACTTCAGGGAACACTGGTATTGGTTTAGCGATGGTCGGTGTAGCAAAAGGATATCATGTGAAACTTGTCATGCCTGAAACGATGAGTATCGAGCGTCGCTTATTGATGAAGGGCTACGGAGCAGAACTAATTTTGACTCCAGGGACAGAAGGCATCAGTGGTTCAATCAAAGAAGCAAAACGTCTGGCTGAAGAAAATGGGTATTTCTTGCCTCTGCAATTTGAAAACCCAGCTAATCCATTAGTTCATGAAAAAACGACTGGTCCAGAAATCCAAGCGGCGTTTGGTGTGAATGGGTTGGATGCGTTTGTCGCAGGAATCGGTACTGGTGGAACGATCACCGGTGCGGGACACGAATTAAAACGGATCAATCCAGCGCTTAAGATCGTTGGGGTTGAACCAGCCGAATCTGCCGTTTTAGAAGGAAAAGAACCTGGTCCACACAAAATCCAAGGCATCGGAACAGGGTTTGTTCCGGATACGTTAGATACGAATGTATATGATCAAGTCTTATCAGTATCTAGTGAGCAAGCAATGATCACAGCTCGCCGTATGGGGCAAGAAGAAGGTATCTTAGTGGGTGTTTCTGGAGGAGCTGCAGTTGAAGCTGCACTTAATGTAGCTAAAGAACTAGGTGCTGGAAAAAAAGTTCTTGCGATTATTCCTGATAACGGAGAACGTTATTTGTCTACTCCTTTGTATCAGGATATGTAAGTCTACGTGAAAATCTGAATAAAAAGTGTGAAATAATGGTGAAACATCTGTTATTTTACACTTTTTTTGCATAAAATAGGCAAAATTATAAAATTCTTTTCTTTTTCTTTCCATAATATGTAGATTTAAAAAAATAAAAATAGTATGATAATAAAAGAACAATAAGGTGGGGTTTTGTTTATATGGAAAATAAAAAAGTAGAAGCGGCGATCGAGCAGCTGAAAAAAGAAAATATTCGGATTACGCCGCAAAGATACGCAGTTTTAGAGTATCTGATTGAGCATCGTTCGCATCCAACTGCAGATGAAATCTACAAGGCGCTTGAGCATCGCTTTCCTAATATGAGTGTTGCTACAGTTTACAATAATTTACGATTGTTCACATCGATCGGGTTTGTTCAAGAAATGAAATATGGTGATGCATCAAGCCGATTTGATTTTAGTTCACAAAGACATTATCATGTGATTTGCCAAAATTGTGAGACGATCGTCGATTTTCATTATCCAGGGCTAGAAGATATTGAAATGGCGGCGGGGCGCTTAACTGATTTTGAAATCCATGATCATCGTTTAGAATTATATGGGCTATGTCCGAATTGCAAAAAATAAATCGTGCGAACATCTGAAACATCGATAAGGTCAAATGACTTTGTTGATGTTTTTTTGTCTTTTATTTGTGACGTGTAGAAAAACATGGAATACCTACTCCTATGAAACTAAGAGGAAAACACACTAACAGTTTTAAGAAAGGTGAAAATATTTATGCGATTTTTTATGCGATTTCGTATTCATTCACAAGCATAGAGGTGTTAGTTTAAAACATCACAAAAAGAACGTTTGTTTATCAGTGTTTTAAATCGAAAATGCGCAAAATATGATAAGTAAGCACTTGTGAATTCACAAGCATAAAACTGTTGGATACGTTTTAATTTTGCTATAGTAAAAATTGTCAAAGGACAAATCGTTTATCGGAGGGACACACATGAAAGTAGTAGTAATCGGCTGTACCCATGCAGGAACAGCAGCAGTAAAAAGCATCTTAAAAAACAACCCAGAAGCAGATGTTACAGTTTATGAACGTAACGACAATGTTTCATTTTTATCTTGTGGGATCGCATTGTATGTTGGAGGCGTCGTGAAAGACCCAGCAGGCTTGTTCTATTCAAACCCTGAAGAGTTAGCTTCGTTAGGTGCGAAAGTGAAAATGGAACATGATGTCACTGATGTTGACACAGAAAACAAACAAGTCACAGCGAAAGATTTAAAAACTGGCGAAACTGAAACAGTTTCTTATGACAAATTAGTAATGACTACTGGTTCATGGCCAATCATCCCGCCAATCAAAGGGATCGAATCTGAAAATATTCTTTTATGTAAAAACTATAATCAAGCAAACGAAATCATTGCTAAAGCAGAAGAAGCGAAGAAAGTAGTGATCGTTGGTGGTGGTTATATTGGGATCGAATTAGTCGAAGCGTTTGTCGAGTCTGGCAAAGAAGTGACATTGATCGATGGTTTAGATCGTATCTTGAATAAATATCTTGATAAACCATTTACGGATGTGTTAGAAAAAGAATTGGTTGATCGTGGAGTTACTTTAGCTTTAGGTGAAAACGTTTCTGAGTTCATTCCAGATGAGAATGGTAAAGTAAAACAAGTAACTACAGCTAGCCAAACATTTGATGCGGACATGGTTATTTTGTGTGTTGGTTTCAGACCAAATACAAAATTAGTAGAAGGTAAAGTAGAAACATTGCCAAACGGCGCAATCAAAGTAAATGAGTACATGCAAACAAGCAATCCAGATATTTTTGCAGCGGGCGATTCAGCAGTTGTCAATTATAACCCAAGTGGTACGCAAAACTACATTCCTTTAGCAACAAATGCGGTCCGTCAAGGATTGTTAGTAGGAAACAATTTAACAGAGCAAAAAATGGCTTATCGTGGAACACAAGGAACTTCTGGTTTGTACTTATTCGGTTGGACGATCGGTTCAACAGGTGTAACAACAGAAAGTGCCCCAATGAATAACTTGGATGTCCAAGCAACACTATTTGAAGATAACTATCGTCCAGAATTCATGCCAACGACTGAAAAAGTCATGATGGAATTAGTATATGAAAAAGGAACAAATCGTATCGTAGGCGCACAATTCATGTCTAAATACGACATCACTCAATCTGCTAATACGATGTCATTAGCGGTTCAAAATAAAATGACTGTTGAAGACTTAGCTCTTTCTGACTTCTTCTTCCAACCTCATTTTGATCGACCTTGGAACTACTTGAATCTTCTTGCACAAGCAGCTCTAGGAGAAATCGAGACAGCTCAATAATTGGTCAAAGCGTCATAGACGAGCCATCTGGAAGCAATATTGTTTCCAGTTGGTTCTTTTTTTTGGAACTCAACTGGCTATTTAAAGGTCAAAATTTTTTATTGACACTTTTTGTTTTATTTCTCACGAGACAGGAATGGTTTGTTGCAGACTTCACCAGTTGCAATTAGTTGTTTTCCTTTGTTTTTTTTGTCAAAATAATAGATGTAATTAATTTCCAACAAAGCAGATGTAGTGAGTTGGACTAGAGGAGGATCATTATGGAAAAAGAATATTTTGTACAACAGGATAATTTTATTGAAGATTATAAAAAAGTGACAGGGAATGAAACGATCGATATCGATTCTTTAGCAGAAGAAGTGATCAATCAATTAAATGAAACTCAAGCAGAAGAATTCGTTTTATCTGGAGATGAGACAACAGATGGTGAGGACCATCAATTTCCGTTTAGTCGACGGATCTATACCGATGAAAATGATGGAACATTGAATACAGAGTATACGTATGAAGGACAACCATACGAGCTACGAACGGATGACGAAGTACAATAATAAACGTTCTATCGAGCGTGAGCGTCATTCTCTAAGCTGCTTGTAGATTAGATATGAGACCTTTTCATAGAGGAGAGCATATACTAATACAAGCAGCCTTTTTTTCTAGCATACATATATTCCGAAAAGTGAAAACTAAATATAAAAACCACTAAAACATTTAAAAAAAATTCAAATAATCCTTTCTTGCTTCAATTCTTGTTTTTACGTATACTAATTTTAAAGAGAGGGATAATAATGTTGAATTTAGAAAACTATTTAAAAGCTGGTCAAACGATCGTTTCCAATCTTTTGCTTAAAAATTATCATCGTATCGGCTTACAAGCAGATGAATTTTTATTTATATTACAGTTGCATATGGCACAATCAGAAGGAGATTCATTCCCGGATCTGATGAATATTTCCCAGAATATGGGCGTTAAGCAAGAAAAAGTTTTTCAAATTTTGAATCGATTGGTCAGTGGTCATTTCATAGCGATCGAAACTACACTTATTGATGGACGTAAAGCGGATCGCTATGATTTGACACCAACGTATATGCATTTAGAAAGATTATTAGAAAAAGACTCTCTAAAGCAAGAAGAAGAAGTCCAAGAAAAAACGACACGTTCAGTCTATCAATTATTTGAACAAGAGTTTGGACGGCCCTTATCCTCTATTGAATTCCAACGGATCGGACAGTGGTTGGAAGAGGACCATTATCATCCGGAGATTTTGAAATTAGCTTTACGGGAGGCTGTATTGAACCAAGCGTATAGTTTCAATTATATCGACCGTATCTTATTATCTTGGGAACGGAAAAATTTAAAAACCAAACAGCAAGTAGAAGAAGATCAAAAACGCAGAAAGCAGCAACTGCTTCAAAAAGAAATCGATCAGCCAGCCCAACAAGAAGAGCTGCCAAAAGTATCATTAAAGAATTGGCTGGAAGAATGGGAGTAATATGTTAGGTAAACAACGTACAATGGAAGCTTTTGAGAAAATGTATGAGATGTTTCCAGAAGCGCATGGAGAATTACAACATAAGAATCCTTATGAATTATTGATTGCCGTCATTTTAAGTGCACAAGCTACAGATGTTTCGGTCAATAAGGCAACACCTGCTCTATTTCAGGCTTTTCCAACTCCTGAGGCGTTAGCTAAAGCCCCACTAGAAGAGATCATTCCTAAAATAAAAACAATTGGATTGTATCGGAATAAAGCGAAAAACATTAAAGCATGTGCGCAACAGCTGATTGATCATTTTGAAGGACAGGTCCCTCAGACAAGAGAAGAGTTGGTCTCATTATCTGGTGTGGGTAGAAAAACAGCAAATGTGGTGCTTGGGGATGCATTTGGGGTGCCAGCTATAGCAGTTGATACTCACGTAGAACGTGTGACGAAACGACTAAGAATCTGTAAATTGGATGCGTCAGTACAAGAAGTTGAACAAACATTGATGAAAAAGGTGCCGGAAAATTTATGGGTAAAAACGCATCATACATTGATTTTCTTTGGACGGTATCACTGTACTGCTAGAAGTCCCCGCTGTGAAGTATGTCCTTTACTGGATATGTGCCAGGATGGCAAAATGCGAATGAAAAATCCTGCAAACAAACACTTAAAATAAGAAAGAAGAGGTCATGACAGAAGTGTTTAGCCTCAATCAATAAGGCACCATCCACGAAAATTGTTCGTCCAATTTTTGTGGATGGTGCCTTATTTCTGAATTAGTTACTTTTATTCTTGCCATTTATTCGATTTTTGAATATGTGAGCGGAGGAAAATCCCACTTTTTTTTGTAAAGAAAAAAATGTTGAGAAAAACACATGAGAGTAAAAGAATAAATAATTGTTTATAACATTACGAGCAAATTTGCTGAATGATACAAACGAGAATTATTTCGACAAAATAAATAATAAAGGATTATCAGGATAATAAAATAAATCAGTTATTTTATTATGATGTTTTTATAAAATATGTATGTTTAAATTAGGCAATTATAACACATTTAATTTATTTATTTTGTTTTAAGTATGTTATATTTTTAGTTTTAAATAAAAGAGTTTTCTGTTAGAATTTAATTATAGAGGAGGAATTATATGATTAAAAAAACATTGCTTTTATCAACTTTAGTTTTAACGATGGCTGGATGCGCTACATCTGCCCAAGGAGAAGACTCAACTAGTACAACAAATGAGACACAGAAGGAAACACCGGTCATTACTCTTTCGGATGTAGAAGAAGCACAACAAGAATGGGCAGAGAATATTATTGCGATTGGTGAAGCTAGTTTGGAAAGTGACGAAAAAGCCGAAGAAAAAGCGCTTGAGACACTGGAAAATCTATATGCATACGATGACGGTCAAGTGCTCTTCAAACCAACGAAAGCTGCGGAAGTACCATTTCGTGGAACAAAAGATGAAGCACTATCTTATTTTGTTGGTGGGGACATCGCAGAAGATGGTGGATTTGCCTTAGAGCCTTGGACAGATATCCGCTTTGATAATCACGATACGATCTTGAACGGTGATACAGCGATTTCTTCAGGTGTATATTACTTTACTTCAGGGGAGACCAACCAAGAAGTCAAAGTTGAATACACATTTGGTTATATCATGGATGAGGATGGCGACTTGAAAATCCAGTTACATCACTCAAGTGTGCCATTCGGATAAGAAAAAGATGTATGGCTAAATCAACAAAAATGGCTGACTATCCTGCTTGATCTTCTAACGCTTCCACCATGTAAGAGTGATACATAATGTAGGGTAGTCAAACAAATCATCGAAATAAATTATAGGCACCAACTGAAATGATTTTAAGCAATATTTGTAAAACAATTGGAGGATCAAACGAGGTAACTCATTGGTTCTTCAGTTTTTTTTGCTAGGTATCGTATGTAAAAAATCAATAAATTTCTTTTAAATTTATTGGTATAAAATAAATTCAAGAATATAATTATTGGAATTTTACGCATAAATATTCTAATATTAGATTGTACTTGTATTTTTATAATAGTTATTTTAGGTTATCTTTAAAGAGAACGAAATTTTACTCTGTTTTCATGTCAAATAATTACTATAAAACAACAAGTATCTTTTGTTTTCTAAATAGTAAGAATATTTTTGCTATTTAAAAATGACAGAAAAAGATTGAGGTGATGTTATACTATTTGAATTTTTACATTTCAACTATAGATTGAGGAGAAAATAAATATGCTGCCAGATAAATTAATATTATTATTCATTACAAAAACACAATTTTTACAAATGAAGGTATTAAAAGAAATGAAACATGGAGCAGTCTCAATAAAAAAGCTGGAAGATGAAATGGATCTAACAAAAAGACAAGCAAGGAAGATACTTCAAAATTTGATGAGAGAGTATGATGAAAGTGAAATTTCAAAAAAAACGCACACCTCTTTGATTCTAGATAAAGATGAATTGCGCTGTATGCCACAACTAACCGATACGGAATATCTCGAATTGATCAATATTTTTCAAGAAAGATATTTTGCAGAGTCAAATTTGTATCAGACATTGTTATATGTGTTGGAAAAAAGGAAATTCAGTGTTTCAGATATCGCAAAATATCTAATCTATAGTGAGTCACATGTATACAAACTTTTAGGAAAGTTGAAAGAATTGTTTCAATTACTAAAAATTGATATTCGATTGATGAAGGTCAATGAAACATTGATTGAGTTAACAGGTAGTGAATCTACTATACGTATGTTGCATTATCTGGGAATTGCAGTCATTTCAAAAGGAAACTATTGGTTGTTCAAAACGATTACACAAGAAGAAGTAATCAACTTACGCTTATCCATCAACTTTGATCATTACCAAAATTTATCTCCGCTAGGGAAAAAGCGTATCAACTATTTATTAGCGGTTAGTTTGATATCATTGAAAAATGGGTACCAAATCCAGGATCTATCCTCAGAACTCGTGGAGCTGGGAGAAACAGTCTATAAGGAGGAGATGGATGCGTGTTTAGAAAAGCTGACTGTCAAAAAGATGATAGATGGCACAAATGCACGAAATGAATGTATCCATTTCGCCTTTCTATCCAACTATTTTGCACAAGATTTAAATAAGAAAGAAGAAAAAGAAGAACTGGGAAGAAAGCTAGGGGAGCTAAAGAAGAATTCAATCGTCACCAAATGTAAAAAATTACTCACGTGCATGATTGATTACTTTCATATACCAGAAACGATTTTTTACCAACTACTCTATTATTTGACAAACAAATTAGTCACTATCCATCATTTGGAATTATATAAATTTATGCCTATATATCATGATGCATTACCAACAAATCGTTATGGAGCCTATATAGAGCGTTGCATCGATAAAAACTTAAAATCTTACCAAAATGATCCTTCTTACCATCACATCAAAAATAGTTTTGTGCAAGTCATCTTAGGAAGCTTGGCCTCCAACAGTCTTAAATCTGAACATAAAGTTTATGTGGAATTTTTTAACCTTCCAGAATCTAAAAATATAGTCGAAAATGTTATTACTCATTACTACAATAATAAACGAATAAAAATCGTAGAATCGTATGATCATGCTGATATCGTTATTTCGGATACCCATGGATACGAAGATAAAGATTTATTTTATTTTAAGCATATCTCAGATAAGGATTCATGGACGAGGTTGGGATCGTATTTTAATAAAGTCATCGTAAATACGTACAAATTTTGACCACCGATTGACTAAATAACATAATCAGATATGACAAATCGAAGTTATTTGCTAAATCTGTTTATCATCTCTTGGTTTAAATGAACAATAAATGAATAATAGTTTTTATTTTCACAATAAATAAACACTTATTTATAAAGGTTTTTATTTATTTTATATGTTAATTTGTGATTGATTGAACAATAAAAGCGTGCTATTTTTAAATAAGTTATTATGTTATAAAAATAATGTAACAAAAAAATATTGGAAGGAAGGTATGATATGAAAAAAAGATTATTGGGTAGTGTTGTTTTGGTTTTAAGTCTAGGAGGAATAATTTTTGGTGCGACAAAAGATGTTTCTGCACATGGGTATGTAAGGGAACCAATTAGTCGAGGATACCAAGGGTCATTAGATGCTCGCACCAACTGGACTGCAGCATTTCAGAAATATGGGGCAGTGATCAATGAGCCACAATCTTTAGAAGCATTGAAAGGCTTCCCAGCAGCAGGACCAGCGGATGGACGAATTGCTTCTGCAAATGGTGCATTAGGTTTTGAGTTAGATCAACAAACAGCAACTTTATGGACAAAGCAAGATATCAGTACTGGTCCTAATAATTTCACTTGGCATTTTACGGCAAATCACCGGACCGCGAAATATCATTACTACATCACGAAAAATGGTTGGGATCAAAACAAACCACTTGCGAGAGAGGATCTAGAGTTATTATCGGAAATCGATGGTGGCGGACAATCTTCTGCGAATATTAGCGCAACGCACACAGTCAATATTCCAGAAGACCGAATGGGGTATCACGTTATTTTAGCAATTTGGGATATTAGTGATACTGCGAATGCTTTTTACAATGTGATTGATGCGAATATCAAGAGTAATGGAGCAATACCAGTCGTACCAAATAAACCAACGAATGTCAGAGCAGTGAATACGACAAAACAGTCAGTCTCACTTTCTTGGGATGCACAAGCAGCTGTTGAAAAATACAATGTGTATCGTGATGGTCAACTGATTACTACAACTTCTGCGAACAACTATCAAGATAATCAATTAACAGCAAATACCACGTATAAGTACGAAATCGAAGCAGTATCGTTTACCGGACAAGTATCTGAAAAAAGTGATGCGCTTCAGGTAACAACGTTAGCAGATAACGAAGTAGAAGTGCCAACAAGACCAGGTAACTTACATTCAATGGGGGAAACGATGAACTCAATCTCATTGATGTGGAATCCTTCGAGCCACTCTGCAGGAATCAAAACATATGAAATCTATAGAGATGGCCAATTAGTTGGTAAAACTGCAAATACCACTTATCTAGATACTGGGTTGAATGCGGGGGCTCAGTATACGTATACGATCAAAGCAGTGAGCAATGATTCTATTCGATCAGAGGCAAGCAATCGCTTAGTGATTTCAACAAAAACAAATGAAATTGCACCACCAAGTGAACATCGTCAATTTGAGTTAGGAAGTTTGTTTAATCCTGTGAGATATACTAAGGATGAAATTATTTTTCATGAGGGAAAACTTTATACGACACTAGTTACTCATGATAATTATGGGGACCCATCTTGGGCGCCAGATAGTGCCGCTAGTTTATTTAGAATTAAATAACTTTTAAAAGTCTTTTAGTCTTTTGAATTAATTTAGGATTCCAATAGAATAACTTTTTTATAGAAAGCTTAAAATCTCAGAGGGCCATTTATTGTAGATAAATAAAAATAGTGGGTTAGTGTTATTAATTACGCCTTAAAGAGGCTATACAATTTGTATAGTCTCTTTTTTATTGTTATCTCTCGAATCTGAAATCTATAAAAAAACTTTAAAAAAACTTCGTCTTCTAAAGAATTTTTTTTCTCTAAGTCGGGAAATACAATACCTCGAAATAAAAAAACAGATTGTTTATAGTGAAGTTGTTATGTGAAAGGGGGAAGGTAAGTGGAAGAGATTCTTGAACGATTAATATCGAATGATTACAAAAAACGTGTCGTATTTATCTTGAATACTTTAGAAAGAAGAAAAAATGTGACCGTTCAATATCTTGCAAAAAGTCTCAAAGTAACTAGAAGAACGATTACCAATGATTTAAAAACGATTCAAGATGAATTTTCCGACACAATTGAAATATTGACTTCCTATAAAGGGGTCAGCATGTTTGTATTGAACCATTTTAAATTATTCGAGAAAAAAAAATCTTATTACATGAATGAAGACTTAGTAAAAGTGACAACAAGTATCCTTACAGGTGAACTGAAGCAGGTGATCGATTGGAGCTGGGAATTACATTACTGTGAGAAAACAGTGATCCAAAAAATGCGAAAGCTAAAGAAAATCTGCCATCAATATGGTTTGAATTTAAAACTTTCACCGGTTGAATTTTTAGGGAAGGAGATCAGAATCAGAAAACTGTTTATTGATCTTTACATTAAATCAGCTTATCTAGAGATCGAAGATTATTGCCCCTATAAAAATGAAATGGAAGAAATAACCAAAATCGTTTTGGCGTTATGTTCGGATGTTTCCCAATCAATCACAAAGAAAATACTTGCTTTAACTTTTATCCGGTTTGGAAAAGATAAATTATATATCCAGTCGCGATTGTTAGATTGGTTTAGAAACAATCCCTTAACGAATCAATTATTCGTTGAATTTATTCAATTAGATTGTTTCAAGACCTATTCTAAAGAAGTCATTTTTGAAGAATGTTGTTTTATAGCTTGTATGATCCATTTACATGAATGTTATTACACAGAGATAGAAAAACACAATAAAGGATTTGCAGAATACTTTGGTTTTTCCGAGACAGTCAAACATTTAGTTTTAGATCTCAAGAGTGTTCTCGGGAATCGGATCCAAGTTGATAATGAGCAACTGTATTCAATTGTCAATTGCTTTTTATTTCAAGAGAAAATCAAACAGGAACTTGAAATTGATTTTTCATATAACGATGAAGAATCGGCGATGTTGATTGATTCAATCAACCGGCGACTATATAAAGAAATGAATACAGTCATCAAAAAAAATAAAGCGATCCAAAAGAATTTCCTTCAAAAAAGATGTGCTTCGTCATTTACTTCTGACTTATTACTTTTCTTATATACGAACAAGGCATGTGAAGTTTTAAGTACAGTTGTTGTTGCATTGAAACGAGGATTTTTAACGGATTTTGCATTAAATGAAATTATTGAAAGATATCTACACACCAGAGCAAGTATCATGTACCAGGAACAATTGGAAACCATTGAAAATCCACTTGATGTAGATATCTTAGTGACAAATATTCTACCATTTCCGTATCAAGTTGGGGATAAAACCAAAATGTTTTATCTACCAGAAAAAGCAGATATTGATCGAACGATGGACGTCGTTTCAGATTTGCTTGTTACGGATTTTAGATAATAAAAAAGATAACTTATGTCGTTTAGGAGGACAAGTTGAAAAACTCAAAGACTTGGTATTATAAATTACTTTTACTATTTTTATTTCTTGTATTCGCGTATACGGCAAATCGGACCATCCTAATTTACGAGAATTTCCGACAACAGACAGAAGATATCGCACAAGTCTTGGTTCGCACAATCGACCAATTGGGACTAGAAGTTAGTCGCTTTGAGTTTGATTTTAGCTATAGTATAGCAAGTATCATTGGTACATTTACAATCGTGGGGGGGCTTGCTCTTGGTATCTTGTATCACTCAGGCATGCCGAAACATACAGAGTTTGAATACGGAAGTGCCAGATGGGGCAACAAAAAAGACATAAAGCCGATGATGGATAAAAAAAAAGACAACAATATCATTCTCACAAAAAGTGAATCGCTGTCTATGTCTGGTCGTATGAAGATCACTAAGTCTAATAACTTTAATCGGAATAAGAATGTTATCGTAGTAGGAGGAGCTGGATCAGGGAAAACAAGGTTCTATGTAAAACCTAATTTGATGCAACTACATTCTTCCTATGTCGTCAGTGATTCTAAAGGACTCTTGTTAAGCGAAACAGCAACGATGTTTAAAGAGGCCGGATATGAAATCAAGGTTTTTGACTTGATCACGCGGGAAAATACAGACTACTATAATCCTTTTACTTACATCCGTACTGAAGACGATATTTTAAAAGTCGTCAACAACTTGATCAAAAACACTTCAGATCCAGAAAAAAAGGGTGGCGATGATTTTTGGGAGAAAGCTGAGACAGCCTTATTGATGGCTACATTCAGTTATCTTTTGCAAGAAGTTGATGAAGAAGATCAAACATTGACGAATGTCGTTGAAATGGTCCGCTTAGCAAACTGTCCAGAGGATGTGCCAGATTATGTTTCCCCACTAGATGTGATTTTCAATGAACTTGAAGAAAAAGATCCTACCAACTTTGCAGTCGCGCAATACAAAATTTTCAAATTAGCGGGGGATCGCACCGCAAAAAGTATTTTAGTCAGCTTAGGAGTACGATTATCACCTTTTGATATTCCGAATATCAAAAAAATCGTGAGTAAAGATACGTTAGCATTAGACACGGTTGGGGACAAGAAAACGATTATCTATATTTTATTATCAGATACAGATACAAGTTTCAATTTCTTAGCAAGTATGCTGTACCAACAATTATTCGATAGCTTAGTTTACAAAGCAGACAATGTCTACAAAGGTCGTCTACCACATCATGTGCGATGTGTCTTAGATGAATTTGCCAATATAGGACAGATTCCAGACTTTGAAAAAGTGATTTCAGTGATTCGAAGTCGTGAGATATCAGTCAATGTGATCTTACAAAACATTAGTCAGCTTAAAAATTTGTACAAAGATACTTGGGAAACAATCATCGGGACCAGTGACGTTTTTCTTTATTTAGGTGGAATGGAGTTAAGCACCCATGAGTATATCTCTAAATTACTAGGAAAGAAAACGATCCAGCACAAGAACGTTAGCATCACCAAAGGTAGTAATGGGAACTACAGTGAAAATTATCAAAAAATGGGTCGGAATTTATTAGATGTAGATGAAGTGGCGAATCTTAGTGGAACAAAAGCGATTTTGAAGATTCGTGGAATAGTTCCGTTTATCTCAGAAAAATATGATATTACGAAACATAAAAATTATAAAAAACTCGGAGATGTGACTCCAAAGAATTGGTACGAACGAAATCAATCACCAGAAAATGAAGAGGAGAATAAATAGAAATGAACAATAACCAACAATTATTACAGGATGTATTTAACTTGATTTCAAGATTTACGATGGTTGGCGGAGGATTATGGATTATTTGGGGAACTGTTATCTTAGCCGGAGCATTAAAAGATAAAAATGGACCACAGCTACAACAAGGGATCTGGCAAGTCGTCGGCGGTGCATTGATTTTAGTTGCCGCAGTTTGGTTCGTGACCGCATTTGATGTCGGCTCACTTTTAAGTAGGTAAAAAATTTTTTATAGAAAGAAGGTTAATCAGTGCGCTCAGCGATAATGATGCTATTTGATCGAATGATGGAATATTTAAATGGGGACAATATTGCAGAAACCTTAAGCCGTGGTTTGCAAGATTACATGGCAGATGCCTATCGAGTAGCAGGAATCATCCAACAAACGATTATAGCTCCAGTTGCATTTTCAATACTAGCGATATTCATCTTATTTGAATTTCAAAAAATTTCTTTAAAAGTTGAGAATGCAGGTGGTGCTCCAACTTTGGGATTTGAAATGATCATGAAAGCATTTGTAAAATTTATTATTTGTTATATTGTCATCTTAAGAATCCAAGTGATTCTCGATGCCATTGTCGCATTAGGGGCGATGTTAGCAGGGCAAATAATGGCCCTAAATAGAGATGATTTTTTAAGTTCTTATCGCAATGTAGTCGATTCAGCAGTAAGAAGTCTTTCGTGGTGGGAAGTAATGGTCGTATTAATGATTTTTGTTGTTCTATTTTTAGTTTCTTTAGTGGTAGGGGTCTTTATCAATGTCATTGTCTATATAAGATTTTTTGAATTATATATATTTAGTGCGATTGCTCCTATTTCGATGGCGGCATTACCCCACCAAGAATTTTCATCGATGGCAAAAGGATTTTTCAAGAATTTTGCAGCTTCCTCCTTACATGCTGTAATGATCGCATTAGTATTGACCATTTATCCTTTGATTTTTGTGAATTTCTTAAATAGTCATAGGAGTGGCATGTGGTCGCTGATTTTTGGTTTGACGATTTACATGATTGCTTTGATGTTTGCAATAAATAAGACAAAAGGATGGGCGAAAATGATTGTATCCGCCTCATAGAAAGGAATAAAAGTAATGGCAATTGAAGTCAAAGTCCATAAAGATGTACGTGAATATAAAGAGCGGATCGTAGCAGGTATGAGTGTCAGACAACTAGGGTTTCTTTCCGTCGCGGTACTGATTAATATCGTGATCAGTTTTGTCTTTGTTCGCTTTTTTGGTTACTCCATGGACGTGATCAGTTGGCTGATGATTCTCGTTTCAATGCCAATCGTCGCTTTTGGGTGGCTAAAAAAAGAGGGACTGCCTTTTGAACGCTATTTGAAATACTTTTTTATTTACCATTTTGATCAAGGAGTAGTTGTGTATGAAGAATCTGATCGGCCCCAATTTAATGAAGGTGAACTTCAGACAAAACAAGAATAAGAAAAATACGCAAGAAGAAAAAAAATCTTTTTTACTTTTTGAAGAAATCTACGATAACGGTATTTGTTTAATTGCTGAGAAAGAATACTCTCTAACGATCAATATTGACGATATCAGTTATCAGCTTTGTTCCGAAGAACAACGTATGCAGATATTCATTAAATATTGTGAGTTTCTAAATTCTTTAGATGCTTCCATAGATTACAAAGTCACGTTAGTAAAAAAGAAAAAAACAGTTGAAGAATTGAACCATGTGCTTTTTAAAGAAAAAAATGAACGATATGATGATAAATACCGCCAAGAAATGAATGACTATTTAAAGTTGAAGATCAACGAAAAGAAAAATGCGTTTGAAAAGAAAATTTTTATCACCTTTACTCAAAAACACGAGAATCAGTCATTTGCTGAAAGAGAGTTATTCTTGGTTGCCGATCAAGTGGATCTATTCGCTCGAAAAATTGGCTCGACGATCCATATTTTAAAAGGAGAAGAACGCAAAAAATTGATTGGTCAAATATTAAACAATGAGAATCACGAATTGCTACCAAAGCGAATCGAGCTTAAATCTGATAAGCGCTTGATCAAGGTGGATGACAAACTAAATCAGACGCTCTATTTGGATGGCTATCCGGCTGAACTATCAGATGAATGTTTGACAGGCCTTATGGAAATCGATGAAGAAATCACTCTTACGGTTAGTTGCAAACCAATACCAATGGCAAACAGTTTCGACTTAGTAAAGACTAAAATGGCGTATATGGATCAGCAAAAAGTGGATGAACAGCGAAAAGCCTTAAATAGTGGGTACGATTATGACATGCTACCGTATGACTTATCTTATTCCATGGATGAAGCAAAAGAGCTTTTAGATTCATTACAAAGCAAAAGTCAGAAACTATTTGAAGTGACCGTATTGATCAATTTCTATGCAGATAATCAGGAAAAGTTAAATAAAATTGCAAGTAAAATCAAGTCGGTAGGCCGAAGATTTGGCTGTACGATCATTGGATTAGCCTATTTACAGAAGTTTGCTTTAAATACAGTGTTACCAATAGGAAAAAATCATATTCCTTTAAATCGCTTATTGGCAACTTCTGCAGTTTCGGCGTTGATGCCATTTTCGATCGCTGAAATGCTCCATGAGAATGGAAATTATTATGGGATCAATTCTGTGACAAAAAATCTGACGATTCTTGATCGGAAAAAACTAATGGCGCCCAATGGGTTTGTCTTAGGTACACCAGGATCAGGTAAGAGTTTTTCTGTCAAACGGGAAATTGTCAATGTTTTATTAAGAAACGCTGAAGATGAAGTGATCGTCATTGATCCTGAATCAGAATATCAGCATATTTGTTCAGAATTTGATGGCCAAATGGTTCGATTGGCTGGTAATTCAAACACCTGCATCAATCCAATGGATATCAATAGTAACTATGGCGATGATGCAGACCCAATCGCTTTAAAAACCCAGTTTTTGATTTCACTTTGTGAGCTGATCACTGGAGGTATTTTAGGATTATCTTCCCAACAAAAAACAATCATCGACCGAGTATGCCGAAAAATTTACCAAGAACAGACGCAGTTACCGACATTAAAAGAGTTTTATATGGCGCTAAATGTACAGCCAGAAGAAGAAGCAAAGCAATTGGCGATTGAATTAGAACTTTACACAGAAGGTAGTCTAGCACTATTTTCTAAAAAAACAAATGTGGATCTGAATAAACGTTTGATTATTTTTGACATCAAAGATTTAGGAAAACAACTCAAGCCGTTTGGAATGTTAGTTGTGTTAGATCAAATTTGGAACCGAATCACGTTGAATCGAGAATCAGGAATTCGTACATGGTTATATATTGATGAATTACAGTTACTCTTTACAAATGAATACTCAGAAAATTATTTCTTTGAATTGTGGAGTAGGGCAAGAAAGTGGGGCGCTATACCGACGGGGATCACCCAAAATGTAGAGACGTTATTGCTTTCGGATCTAGCTAGAAGAATGCTTTCAAATAGTGACTTCGTTGTTATGTTCAATCAAGCAAAATCTGACCGCTCAGAGTTGACTCGTTTATTCGATATATCGGAAGAGCAGGAAAAGTATGTATTGAATGGAAGTGAAGGTACTGGATTGATGGTGTTTGGGGACACGATCATCCCATTTGAAGACCGACTTCCTAAAGAAACAAGTCTCTATCAAATTATGACAACTAAACCTGGTGAAGAGGTAAAGACAAAGCAAGATTATGAGTGAAACATATGACGGGAATAAACAAGAAAACAACAAGCCGCAAGATTTGTTATCAATCAAATTGAACCGTGTCAGTACGAAAGAGCAAAAAAAGAAAGCATTGAAGAAGCGCCTCCGATTAAAAAAACGTCAACAACAATTAGCAAGAAAAAAAAGAGGCAACTTACAGCTGAAAAACAGAAATATCGTTGATTTCAAACAACATATGGTGAAGAGCCAGTCAAGAAAAGATCCATTAAATAAAGGCGTAACAAGCACAAAAACAAACGACAGTGGTTTTAAAAAGCGCTATCTTATGACAAATAAAAAAAAGTTAAACAAAATAAACAGAAATAAAAAACATAGTACCACTAGAGAAAAGGCCTATTTCATAAAGAATAAACATCGCTCACCTAAAGAAATCGATCATGCGCTTTTAGGAATAAAAAAGAGACAAACTTCATCCAATAATATAGGGACGAATCAGCGAAGTCAGCTTTCTACTGATAAAATCAATAAACAAAAACTAGGATCAAAAAAATTTTATCATAAGAAACAAGAAAAGCTTGACAAAAATATTCTCAATCTAGCTGGAATAAAGAATACACTTACTGCGACTAAACAGACCAGAACTAAGAAGCTTGAAGAGAAACTATTCGGCATCAAAGACAAACTTGAACGTAAACATCAAGTATTAAGTAACTCCAACAAAATCAAACGATTAAAAAAGCAAACAAAAATTCCATCGAAAAAAAAATTCAAACCCAAACTAAAAAAAAATCTGGCACAAACAGCCATAGACACAGTTGGCAGGAACAAAGATGGCGAATTAAATATTCTTGGAGTGCTTTTAGTCTTATTTATTATTCTCAAACTAATCCTCATGTTGTTGTCTGTCAAAGTAATGATGATCTTGGCGGTCGTCATCGTCGTCATCGTCGTTATTATCGCCATCTTTAATTTTATCGCTAGTATATTTACTATAAAAACGGAAGATATGGCATTAGCAGAGGCATATGAGCATATCACACTTTTGGATGCCAGAAAGAACAAAGAAGTACAACGGGTTTTTGAAGATTTTTCAGAAAATTCTGAAATTGAAGAAGTTTATTTTGTTGTAAATGGTGTTGCAAGACCAGATAACAATTTTATCTATAGCTCTGATGCAGATACGTACCTCTATTACCTGAATGCAAAATATGAAGATTATAACATCAGTAAACGTATTTCAGCGAGTAGCAATATCTTTGGTGCAACTAGAGTTCGTGGAGAAGTAGAAGGAATCCATGGGTATACCTTTAATTACACGACAGAAATCGAAACAAGAGAAGTACCAATCATTTATCCTGATGAGCCTAATCCAGAAGAGGATGAATCGGAAGACCCTGATGATTCAGAAGAAGATGAGGAACTAGAAGAAGAACCTGAAGAATCTGATGATTTAGAAGAAAATGTGGAACCAGAAGAAAAGCCTGCTTATATAGAAGGAGACAAGGAACTAGAAGAAATTGATGATCTAAATGAAGATCACGAGCCTGAAGAAGACCCAGAGGAGCTGGAAGAAGAATCTGAAGCAAATCAAACGAATGAAGGCCCGACTGGGGACCGACACGTTCCCCCTTATAATGAAGAAGATCGTCCAACCCATCGCACGATAAAAGTGGCATTGATCAATATTGAAATCAAAACAATCAGTCAATTCATTGATGAAAATTCAGACACGATGTCGGAGGAAGAACTAGATAAATTCGGACCAATTCAGGAATTGGACCGATTTGAAAATAAATTGTTTTTGCAAAGTCCTTTTGGTATGAATCAAGATGCCATCGTTGTTCAAAAATATGGCTATCGTGGATCAGATGACAGAAATAGACATAACCACATTGAGCTGTTGGCTCAGCCTGGTACCCCTGTCTATGGGATCGATAATTCTGGATCAGGAAGAGTTCATGCTGCTGGGAATGATTATGTAACTATCAATACTTCTTTGAGTAAAAGAGTTGTTTTGTCTCCATTAAAAAATGTCCGAGTGAGAAATGGAGAATGGGTAGATGCCGATACCCTAGTTGGAGAAACGACCGGGAATTTGAAGGTTGAAGTCATTGAACGTCGAACATTCTGGCCAAACAGACACATTTATCCATCTGCTTATATTTTTGATCTGGAATTTCAATATCCATCTGAGATAGAAGGGTTTACACATAATTCTTCAAGATCGATCTCAGGAAGTCTTAAAAATCCTGGACAAATGATTTTACAATGGGAACATCTTGTTCGAGAAGCCTGTGAAAAGTATGGGATTCCAGAGTATGTCAACATGATCTTGGCAATCATCCAAGTAGAATCAGGTGGTGATGCAGAAAGATTCCCTGACATCATGCAGGCCAGTGAGTCACAAGGTTTGTCTCCTAATACGATCGATGATCCAGAACTATCAATTGATCGAGGCACCCACTATTTTGCCCAATTATTAAGTAAAGCGAGAGAATTACATCTGGATGACCGTGCGGCACTTCAAGCCTATAACTACGGAGAAGACTTTTTAAATTGGTTAGCAAATACCAATAAGCAATATAGCTTCTTTCATGCAGAGTTATATGCAAGAGAAAAAAGCAATAGACAAACCGTTCGTTATACCCATCCAGTAGCTTTAGCACATGGATTTTCATGGCGATATGCTTACGGAAATATGTTCTATGTACCTATAGTAACTAACTATCTATGGTTCGAAAACTCAGATTTCCTTGAGGCCGCAATCAACGAGATTGGCACGATTCAAGGTGAGAAATACTGGCAATGGTATGGATTTGAAGGAAGAGTAGAATGGTGTGCGATCTTTGTAAGCTGGGTAGCAGATCAAGTAGGTTATCTCAATCAAGAAAAAATAATCAAGTCTGCTAACTGTTTAGAAATGATCAACTGGTTAACAGAAAAGGGAAACTATAAGAAAGCTTCAGAGAACTATCATCCACAACCAGGTGATTTGATTTTCTTTGATTGGAATGGAGGTGGTACAGGAAAAGATCATGTGGGAATCGTAGAGTTTTCAGATGGAAATATCATTCAGACCATCGAAGGGAATACTGCCAACAAAGTAGCTAGAAGGACCTATTTCGTCAATGATCCAAGTATTTCAGGTTACGGTATTCTTCAATAAAGAAAGAAAAGGATGAACAATGAAACAAATAAAAAATATAGTTGAGTCAAAAGAAGGTAAAAGAATCGTGTTTATAGCTGTCGGTATTTTCATCGCAATGTTCAGTTTTATTTTTTACTCGCTATTTTTTCATCGCAATACGGATGAAAACGCAGGATCTACTACAAATAGTGAACCCTTGTCTGTAAATGAGCAAAAAAAAGAGGACCTAAATTTAGTGGAAAAAAACGAAGCCTTAGTCTATAGAGGGATTTGGTACTCTGATCGAGCGGATGGCATGGTCTTAGAATTAAAAAATGATGGGACCTATCAGAGTACTGATTGGCTCTCAACCGGTAATTATCGCTTGGTGGATACAAAACTTGTGTTGACCGACAAAGACGAGAAGGAAGTTACTTTTGAGCTGATGACCAGGCTAGGGGAAACGATCTTCTTTTATAAAGACAATGAGGGGGACATTACCTATTTCTATCCAAGTGTTGAATTGATGGAGAAAGCAAAAGAAATGATGGATTCTGGTGGTGATGAAGTGAACGAGATGATTAGTCAGAAATGGAATGACGTGTTACTTCAAGGTAGTTGGACAGGTACAACGATGAATAGTCAAGTGTTGATTGATTTCACAGAAGATACATTTGTTCAACGAAAAGTGGATGACGGAGACGAAATAAGTCGAACTTTTTACTATCGAGTCATTTCTGAAGATATTTCTGAGACGTCATGTGTGTTAGAACTGTCAGTCACCGATGAAAATTCAGCAGTTAAAAAATTTGAAATCACATTAGAAGAAACAGAATTTGGGTATCGCATGAATTCCCTCCCAGGAATGTTTTTATGGGTAAATAATTACGAAAAACCACATCAAGCAGTGCGATTAACTCAAACAGGTGTATATAGGGAAGAAAATACATCTTTAGAACAGTTGCTTGAACATCGCTTAAATGGTTAATCGACTCTTAAAAAATTCTTCGTTGAATGGAGGAGACCGATGTTTTATAAAAAATATGAAGACTATCTTAAAGAATATCTAAACAAAGATATTTCAATAAAATCAGTAAAACCTCATGAAGAAAAAATATTCAATGAGTTTCAAGCAAAAGCAATATTGGATAGCAACTCTGAAACTTTGAGAGAAGAATTCCACTTCGTTCTAGACTTGATTTCTTCACGAAAAGAAGTGAATGAAGAAAAGACAAATGATTTAAAAAAATCATTTGAAAGAATGATCCAAGGCATTGATCCATCAGACTATAATGCGCTGAGATTCTCCATATATAAATCGCGGATGATGGTCTTAAAAGAAAATATACGTGAGCGAGAAACAAGTTCAAAAGAAGTGCCACCTACTTTTACGTCGAACACATCATTACAAGCATCTGATGAATTGGTAAGTCCTAAATTAGTGGCGGAACAGGAAAAAAGATTTGCAGAACAAGCAACACTCAATAAAAGAGACAACGGAAAGCAAGAAGCTTTATCCAATGAGCAGATAAAAGAGAATGTCGCGACGTACGTAAATTTGGCCCATACTACGAATCAATCTACAAAAGAAGAACAGCACCAAAGACCTAAAGTGAGTGATTTAAAAGAACGATTTGAAAAAGAACGTTCTTATAATAAAGAACCCCATTCAGCTGAAGTACCATCAGGGACAGTCAACCGATTGCGCCAATACTATGAAGGTCTGAATCATTCAACAAATGATCATTCACCATTAGAAAGTCGAAAGTCGTCTAGATGGAGAACCTCGCAAACGAATGATTCACCGAATGTTCAAAATAGGCAAAATCAACCGACAGATCGACAGAACCAAAGAAATGAAGGAACATCATCTTATCAAAAATCTCCTCCATTAAAAGGTACTAGCGAGTTTGTGCGTAGAGGATACGAACGTACAGTCTATACGAATGAATCATCACCCATAAATAAAGCAGAGCCGGATCAAACCGGCATGACAAACGAAGAACTTCAAAGACGACGAGACCGGTTTGGCAATATGCCTGGACCAAGTAACGAACCACCAGTCATAAAGAGAACAACCCAAAGCGAACCGGATAATTATCAGACAGCTACTTATCAAAATCCACCTAGGCAGCAACGAAGTAGTGAGCTAGTGCAAAAAGGTCAAGCTAGTAGGATAGATAACAATGATTCATTGAGGACAAACAATGCAGAATGGAGTCAAACTGGTAGGGCGAACGAAGAATTTCAAAGATATCGAGACCGATTTGGCAATATGCCTGGACCAAGTAATGAACCACCAGTCATAGAGAGAACAACCCAAAGCGAACCGTATGATTATCAGACAGTTGCTTATCAAAATCCACCTAGGCAGCAACGAAGTAGTGAGCTAGTACATGAAGGTCAAACTAGTAGGATAGATAACAATGACTCATTAAGGACAAACAATGTAGAATGGAGTCGAGCTGGTAGGACTGACAAAGAATTTCAAAATCGTCGTGCTCGATTCGTAAACCTGACTAGTACAAGCAATGAACCAGCGTTTTCCAAGAAAAAGGGTCGTGGAGAAAGTGAACATCAAGGAACTTCTTATCAAAGAGCTACCACCCTGCATGGCAGTAGCGAAATCGTACGTAAAGGAAACGGAAGTGCAGTTCATACGAATGATTCAGCATCTGCAAACGAAACAAAATCGAATCAAAACGACATGACGAACGAAGAATTTCAAAACCGTCGCACTCGATTCGAAAATTCCAGTGTAAAAAGTGATAACCACCTTGCATCAGAATCCACGGGTCGAGTGAAAGCAGTGAGAGATCAGTTTGAAAATCCGAACGCCTTTAGCAATGAACGATCAATTCCAGAACCCACGGGTCAAGTGAGAGCAGCGAGAGAACGGTTTGAAAAAGCGAATGAGTTTTCCAACGACCGCCCAGTTCCAGAATCCACGGGTCAAGTGAGAGCAGCGAGAGAACGGTTCGAAAAACCGAATGTCCTTCGTGATGAGCGACCAGCTCCAGAATCCACGGGACGAGTGAAGGCAGCGAGCGATCAGTTTGCAAAAGCGAACGATCATCCTAATGAGCGACCAGCTCCAGAATCCACGGGACGAGTGAGAGTAGCGAGAGAACGGTTCGAAAAAGTGAATGCCCTTCGTGATGAGCGACCAGCTCCAGAATCCACGGGACGAGTGAGAGCAGCGAGAGAACGGTTCGAAAAAGCGAATGTCCTTCGTGATGAGCGACCAGTTCCAGAATCCACGGGTCAAGTGAGAGCAGCGAGAGACAGGTTTGAAAAAGCAAATGAGTTTTCTAACAACCGCCCAGTTCCAGAATCCACGGGTCAAGTGAGAGCAGCGAGAGACCGGTTTGAAAAAGCGAATGAGTTTTCCAACGACCGCCCAGTTCCAGAACCCACGGGACAAGTGAAAGCAGCGAGAGATCGGTTTGAAAAAGCGAATGAGTTTTCTAACGACCGCCTTGCTCCAGAATCCACGGGTCGAGTTGAAGCGATGCGAAGACAGTACGAGTCCAGAACTGGGAGAGAAACTGAAGCTAGTGTATCTAATGAAACATTACAGCAACAAAATGGCTTGGCTAACGAGACATTTCGCCAACATCGGGGCCAATTTGAAAATCCTGCTGTAAAAAGTAGTGATGGACAAAAATCGGAAGAAAGTGTTACATCCGATCAACTAGATCGTAGAAAAGAATCAAGCAACCAACCTACTGCTCTCTCTGCTGATCAAACAGGTATTGTTGATGGTAACACAAAAAAAATCCGTGAATTGTTAGCTGATAAACTCAAATTTAATCCAATAGAGAAAGAACCACCTGAAACAAACACTCAAACAGATAGTTCCAACGTGCCAGTAGAGGAATCTTCCTCAGACACTCAAAACAGCCAAATGAGAAATCAGATGAGTGAAGGTGGGGAACCGAAACCAACGAAACTGGATGAAGCGAGCATAGCCACTCGAGGAATGGATAAAAAACAGTCGGAAAACATAACTGATCCTTTAGATAAACATGGAATAGACGCTAGTAGTAGTACTCTTGGTTTAAATGAGAATGCTTCAGAAAAAACGGATAAAACTACAGAAACCGATTTTATGGATGACGATATAGAATTGCCAGAGTCAGGACCGCATACACAAAAAAAGAAAATCCACACAAAAAAAAGCCGAGCCATTCAAATCGGAAGACTTTTGTTGAACTTACTACCATTAGCATCTTGGCCGTTAATCAGTATGTGGGTAACTGGCATTTTAGGTATCGTTCCAGCTTACCTTGCTATGTATGGACTACCACTAACTCTGTTTATTTATGGTACTATTTTGACTGCCGTTTATGGGCCAAAACTCATCAACTATATTCGTAAACTTCGTTCTAGAATACAAAACTATCGCCAGTCAGAACGAAGTCGCCAGAGAAACTTAGAAGATCGAGTGATTGATCCAAAAGAAAAATCGATTCAAAGAGAAACTGCCGCTCATGAGAAAGAAACAGCAAAAACAAAACAACAGAATCACTCATCAGAAAAAGGCAGTCCTGAAAATTCAGAAAAAGACAAATCTGTAAAGGGTTATTTTAAAAGAAATTGGAAATCTCTCGCCATCATCTTTGGTGTTGGGATAGTTGTAGCAGGAATTGGTATCGCACTGACACCAGTAGTAGCACCATATATATTTGCGATAGCCACTTCAACTCCTTTATTTATGTACAAAGTAACTTCAGTTATTGCAATGGCACTTGCGGTTTCCTTTGGTGTGACTGCCTTGAGTAAAGGACTGCATGCACTACAAAGAAAGTTTTATAAAAAAGAAGATCAAACATTAGAAACCACGACACAAAAAGAAACAATCGAAAAAAATTCTTTAGAGGTAGATAAGAATTTTGATAAAGCCTATGAAACAGTGGATAAAAATGATCTTGCACCTGTTCATGATAATTCTTCAATAAAAAGTGCTGAATCGAAAGAAGATGGAATGAAAGTGGCTAATGCCGAAACGAAGTCAACGGATAAAAGTCCGTATGCATGGGTCTATGGTCAAGAGACAGAAAATAAAACCCAAAATGAATCGAATCGTTCAAGTCGGTCGAATTCCTTCAATACCCATGAAACACTTCATGTGAAAGCGGATATTCATGAGCCACCATCACAGTCAGCTCGTGAAAACCGTGCGACGAATCAATTAAGTGAAGCTGCAAGACATCGGGTGAATACTATGAAATCTGAAAGTAATCCACAGATTGCTGAACAGAATAAAGGAAACAATCGTCAGCCAGCCGTCAAAGAGGCATTTGATTCAATCAAACAAAAAGCAATTTCAAAGAGTAATAATGTCAGTGGCAAGCCCCTACTGAAAGGTCAAATATCTTTTGAAAAATAAAGAATACGGAGAGAGATCCAATGAATAAAATCAAACTAATGAGCATATTTAGCGTCATCTTATTGCTCTTGCATTTTCCAGTGAGTGTTTATGCTGCTTTTAACGATTATATGCTCGATGAAATCCATCAAGGAAAGAGCTTACGAGCATGGTTGTATGACGAAGGAGAAAACGCAATCTCTCAACAAATCATTGCTATACCACAAATAGATGGTTCTTTAGGGGTTGATGTGGGAGATAGTGTGAGTTTTCCGATTAATATTCCAACCTATGCCCTGGTAACAGATCGAGGTGGCTGGATTCCAGCACTGACGGGAGGCAAGAGTGGAAATACACCTGTACCCAATTACTTTTATACTCAGATGCATTATGGAAACGCACCTAATCTGACAGGTAATTTTAGTATAGGTGATGTGACCGCGACAAATCTTCCTTCGGGAGTGACCATTAGCAGGGTAGTTGGCCCGACTACGGGAAATCTTACAAGAGTTGATGTGACAGTTACTAGGACTCAGGTGAGTGCTACAAATGGTCATACTAACTCAATCAATCTTAACTTGAGTTCGCTTTATTTAGATACATGGGCAATTGATCCAACAACTGCTGATTTTTTTGGAAATAAACCGATTAATGTAGGGGGTATTACACTTACTAATCTTAATTTGGGCACATTGTCATTGCGAACAAAAAATTCAATCAGAGTGAGATATATCGATGAGGCAGGGAATGAACTCCGAGATCCGTTAGTGGAACAAATGGATGTTGGACAAAACTATGCGTATACACCACCAGCCATTCCGGGATATACCTATAGCAGATTATCTTCTGGAAGTGCAAGTAATTCTGGTCAGATGACAGCTGGTCCGGAAAGACTTGTTGAATTTATCTATACAAAGAATCCAACGGTAGGTGGAACGATCACAGTGAACCACGAATTTATCGGTGATCCGACTATGAACAGCAGTGAGCGATTCACAGACGTAGGAAATGTGGGCGATCGATTTGAGTTGACACCTAGAACGGAAACCGGTTGGCAAGTAAAAGGTGAATTGCCACAAGTAACAGTGAAAGAACAAGCACAAACGGTAACGATCCAATATGAACGTCAAACCGGCGGAGCGATCACAGTGAACCACGAATATATCGGTGATCCGACTATGAATAGCAGTGAGCGATTCACAGACGTAGGAAATGTGGGCGATCGATTTGAGTTGACACCTAGAACGGAAACCGGTTGGCAAGTAAAAGGTGAATTGCCACAAGTAACAGTGACGGAACAAGCACAAACAGTAACCATCCAATATGAACGTCAAACCGGCGGAGCAATCACAGTGAACCATGAATTTATCGGTGATCCGACTAAGAATACGAGTGAGCGATTCACAGATGTCGGTAATGTAGGCGATCGATTTGATTTGACGCCTAGAACAGAAGTTGGCTGGCAAGTAAAAGGTGAGTTGCCACAAGTGACAGTGACGGAACAAGCACAAACAGTAACCATCCAATATGAACGTCAAACCGGCGGAGCAATCACAGTGAACCATGAATTTATCGGTGATTCGACTATGAATAGCAGTGAGCGAATCACAGATGTTGGCTATGTGGGCGATCGATTTGACTTGAAACCTAGAATAGAAGCCGGGTGGCGAGTAAAAGGTGAATTGCCACAAGTGACAGTGACGGAACAAGCACAAACAGTAACCATCCAATATGAACGTCAAACCGGCGGAGCGATCACAGTGAACCACGAATATATCGGTGATCCGACTATGAATAGCAGTGAGCGATTCACAGACGTAGGAAATGTGGGCGATCGATTTGACTTGACACCTAGAACGGAAACCGGTTGGCAAGTAAAAGGTGAATTGCCACAAGTAACAGTGAAAGAACAAGCACAAACGGTAACGATCCAATATGAACGTCAAACCGGCGGAGCGATCACAGTGAACCACGAATATATCGGTGATCCGACTATGAATAGCAGTGAGCGATTCACAGACGTAGGAAATGTGGGCGATCGCTTTGAGTTGACACCTAGAACGGAATCCGGTTGGCGAGTAAAAGGTGAATTGCCACAAGTGACAGTGACGGAACAAGCACAAACGGTAACGATCCAATACGAGCGTAAAGTTGGCGGTCAAGTAGTCGTCAACCACATTTTTGAGGAAGCACCTGAAAAAAATCGAATGGACATTCTACTTGGACGTTGGGGAGAAGCTTTTAAGGCGGAGCCAATGCAAATAGCTGGTTGGGAAGTGAAAGAAACCATCGGCCAACCTACAGGTGTATTTACAGATGAGGAGCAAGAGATAAATTTCATCTATGTTAGAAATGAGGAGCAGCCGATACCAGAGGAAGACAAACCTAATGATAATAAGGAAAAGCACCCTGAAACAAAACCGGTGGACCAAACAACTGACAAAAAAACTTCAACTAAAAAGAATGATGGGGTCGCAATCAGAAGAAAAGAAGAGAAGCGTTCGCTACCAAGATTGAATAGTCAAGCAGGAATTTCCTTAACTGTAGGAGGGACGTCAATCGTTGCATTTGTCTTTTGGAAACAACTAAACAAGCGAACTAAATGTAAAAACAAATGATACCAATCATTGGCTTAAAGGAGGAATTTAATGATCACCAATGAACAGCCTGATCCAGAGGTAAAATCGCTGCAAAAAACATCGTTGAAAACACCTAAATATGGTTTTATGGGACTAAAATATTTAGGAAGATTTGTCGTCAAGGTGACGAAGATGATCAAAAATAGAATCACAAAAAAGAAAGAAAAAGAGCAATCACCTTTAGAAGCATCTGCTAACACGACAAAGGCAACTAAAAAACAACCTGTCAAGCTGGAAGCTACGAAAGAAAAAGCGCCTGTTGTAAAAAATATCGCAACAAAAACCAATCGGAATCTTTTTCAGTTTTTATACAAATTAGGAGCGAACTTCATGAAGTTTGATCTATTAAAGAGTATAAAAACACTCGGAATCGGAGCTACATCTTCACAACGAAGAATTAAATCAGCCGAAGTCAAGTCAGAAAAAGCGGTAAAACAACAATCCGTTGCTAAAGTCAAAAAATTAAGTTTTGCTACAGTAAAAAAAGAGGCGATCAGTAAAAGTAATAAAATCAATCAATTATCAAAAAATAATCAGTTAACAAGAAGACCATCATTGCAAAGATCATAAGGAATTTTCATGATCAATTTGAACCATACTGATTGGAGGAGAAAGAATGGAACATGAGCGTATGAGTGATGAACAACGAAGAATCGGCCGCGAAACTAAGCGAATCCAAACAATGAAAAGGATAGAAGAAAACAAGAGAGAGCAAGAACGCGTTTATTTGGAGAGTGTTCGATCGTCAGAGGGATTCAAACGTTCGTTACTAAAGAAAAATAAAAAATAGGAAATAAGTCATTTTGTTCATAAATAATTTCGCAAAGACAGATAAAGGATTTCTTTAAGAAAGTGGGAATGATAATGGATGCACAACTCGCAAAATTAAACCAAAAAATTGCACGTATAAAAGATATCAATGATCCTGAATATGATCGCTTAGTAGCAGAGAGAAATAAGCTGCGACAACAAATCACTGCACAGAATGAAAGACAGTCAACCGCTACATCTAGTACCTCTATAGCTACTGAGGTAAAATCAGACCCTGAGAAGATTGAGCAATTAACGGAAAAAATCTCACGGAAACAAGCCCAAATAGACCGCCTCAAAGATTTGAGTGATCCTCGCTATGAACAATATGAAGCGGAGAAAGCACAGTTGATTCAAGAAAGAGAAGCAGAAAGACTTAAATCAGATCAGGGTAGTAAATCGACAAAAAGAATAGACGTATCTAACCAAATGAAAGAGACGGCACCAATCGTTCAAGCAGATTTAAAACAAGCCAAAAAAATGATCCATCATGAACTTGACGATCAATTTGAAAAATTATCTGTTTTTTTTGATCAATATAAATTTCAGTATGATTCAGCAAAAGATGAAAAAAATATCAATGAGTTAGGTGATAAAATCGCAATGCATAAAAAAAGATATGACTTGAAGATGGATGCTAGTTTCAAGGATTCGGATTTTTATGGCAGGTTTAAACAACATCAAACACAAAGTGAATTAGCACTTGGTAATTTCATTGAAAACTGGAAAGAAAATCAAGGATACTATCGAGATACTCATTCCGTTTTTGAAAACATCCATGAATTAAAAGAAACAATTATAAAAAATCATAGTTTAGAGAAATACAGTATGAAAGTCATCACGAAACAAAATGAATTAACCGAATTACAAAGTAAAAAACAGCGAATCAATTTTTTTAGTAAGTATATTTTTAACCGCGCAAAATATCGTCAATTAAAAAATCAGATCAGTGAATTGAAAAATGACTTAAATATCGCACAAAAAGCTCGATTACTAGCCATGAAAGGCGATTATTCAAAGGCAGAGGCTTTATTCAATGTGAGTGATCGCACGGGGACGTCTCATGAAGTGAAGCAACGAAGACTGACGCAAAAAACATTAACACCTTCCTTAGCGACAAATATCGCCGGTCCCAGTAAGCTACAAAACAAAATGGAAGCAAGCGTAAACAAATCAGCAGAAATCATGCAACGCAAAAGTTCAGAGAAATTGCGTAGTTCTTCCCCTAAAGAGCAACGCGCATAAAAAAAGTATCTCTAATCGCTAAAAATTTTATCGATTAGAGATATCAATGATTAATTGTCTGATGAATAGTCACGTTGTTAATTTATAAGAACTCTAACAAAGAAAGAATATTCGCTTGTTGCAACAGCTAAAAGTTAAGGAGTACCAATGAAAAGCAAAATAAATAGTAAAAAAATAATCATCTTAATGACTGTATTAGTGATTCTTTTGACCCATCTACCTTTTCATTTTGCCTATGGATCAGAAACTAGTGAACTTGCACCCGAAAGCCAAAATGATCCAAGTTTAGGAGTAGAGAGAAATGCAACAATCACATTTGAAACAAGCCCTTCAGAAGGTGGTAGACCTAGTTCTATACCTCATATAACTCCGCCAGGGGGAAGTTTATTATACACTATCAGTGCAAATCCGAACCAAGGGTTTCGTTTTGTTCGATGGGAGCTAATCAACGGATGGAATGCTTCGATAGGCAATCTAAATGCAGAAACAACAAGTCTTACTATCTCAACTGGTGGCCCTATAGGACCACCAGTGCATGAGACGATAACGATACGAGCAATATATGAGAGGGTTTACAATTTAACTTTCCAATCTTCTCCAAATGCTGGAGGAAATCCAAGAGCGGATCAAACAATACTGGCACAAGGTGAAACGACCACGATCCATGCCAACGTTTCGAATGGATATCGCTTTGTTCAATGGGAACTTGTTTCTGGAAACACGACTATCGCAAACCGAACGAGTCAAAGTACATTCATTACGATGGGGGCAGGGGATTCGTCCATTCGAGCAGTCTATGAACAAATCACTCATAGTGTGAGTGTGCAGACCAATCCAACGATTGGTGGCAATCCTACGGTTTCAGCTTCATCCGCTGCCCAAGGAGCAACCATCAATTTGAATGCGAATCCAGCTGTCGGATATCGGTTTGACAATTGGCAGTTTCTAACCCAAAACGGAGCGACGATTACAAACAGTAATCTTGCGAATACCAGTTTACGAATGGGTACGGGACCTGTGAGCGTTCAAGCCAATTATGAACGCTTGCAACAAGGCAGTGTCGTCGTAAGGTATGTGGACGAAGAGGGTAATGAGATAGCTCAAAGCGATATTTTAACGGGATTTAGCGGAGAAGCATATCGTACAGAAGCAAAAGAAATCGAAGGGTGGGAATTGCTTGTTGCACCGGAAAATGCAACAGGGGTTTTCACGAATGTTGAGCAAATAGTCACCTATACTTATCGGAAGAACCAGCAGTTATGGGGAACTGTCCCTTGGGAATACGACGAGGCAACGAAAACGATCCATTTGTATGGTGGAATCGGTGGATCGGTCCCAGAAGCGCCATGGAAAAGCCATTCCGAAGTTGAAACGATCATTGTCACCAACGAGGTATTTTTACCGGAAAATAGCGCATCTCTTTTTAACGGGGCAAGACAGTTAGAAAGTATTGAAGGTGTAGGGAATTTTAATACATCTAAGGTCACGAATATGGATGAGATGTTTGCACGTACTTCGGCACTAAAAGAGCTAGATATTAGTCAATGGGATGTGTCTAATGTAACTAGCATGAGTCACACATTTGCTTGGATGACCAATTTAAGAAAGCTAGATGTCAGTCAATGGGATGTGTCAAATGTGACAACGTTGACTCATGCATTTGCGTGGACATCCAACCTTGTTGATATAGATGTTAGTCAATGGAATGTTGGTAAGGTTTCTAGCATGAGCAATTTATTTATGTCTTCCTTTTCGCTAACTGAATTAGACTTGAGCAATTGGGACACAAGAAATAAAGATATCAGGGGCATGTTCTATCTTGCATCAAGACTTTCATCCCTTAAATTAGGAAAAGAAACAGTTATCGGAAATACCAGCTTACGAACTATCGTTCCGACAGCGGAATATACAGGACGATGGGTGCTTGAAGAAAGCTTGGATAGTTCAGTTCGAACAATCACGTTTGAGAATTCAAACGAATTTATGGCAAATTATGACGGAAATCATCCAGGAACTTATGTATGGGAACGTTCTCGTCCGGAAGAATTAGTGGCAGCATTAGAGCCATTAAGTGACCAATCAACAGCAATCACTGGCTGGATGACAGAAGTAACGGATAGTCGAACAATCACTTACCAAAATACAGCGGGACAAACAGTCAGTGTAACTAAAGAATCACCGAGGATCAAGTGGGGAGATTACCAAGATGCAGATCAACGAATACGACAGTTTGAGATACCCTTGGCAGAAAATGAGCGTTTAGCAACAGACACAGAGGTAACGCTCACTGTTGCTAAACCATCCGTCGAAACAACTGGTGATTTGACGATTGACGAAAAGGTAATTAAAGGGATCGACTACACTGCAAAACACTTCACATTAGAACGTAAGAAGTTAGAGGGATTAACCAGTGAAGCAGAACTCCATGAATTGATTCTGAAGGAAAGTCAGGCAACAGCACACGATGTTTTGACACAGGACGATCGCAGTCAGGAAATTAAAATCGTAGCTACGGATTTAACCAAGGATGAAGTGGACGATGGCACGTATTTTGCTACATTTCAAGTAGGAAACAAAGCCTATCAGTTTACAATAGGCTTTGATGTTAGCTCGAAGATCCATCATCTAAAAGTTTCCATACCGACGAAAATGGTGTTCGAATCCCTCTACCAAGGCGAGGAAACTAATCGTGAATTTGTTAGTCCAGATTACGAGATCCGTAATCATTCAGATCTTTCTGTTGATACGTATGTGAATCAGTTCATTGTTGAAGATGATGCAGGGGTCACCTTGTTAAGAGAGGATGAAAATCCTTTAGATCACGCGCCATTGCAAGAAGGACAACCGAAAAACTTCTCTGATATCAAACAACCACTATTGGAATTACAGTTGATGTCTAATGAAACCAAAATTTCTTTATATGGACGAAGAAGTGAACAACGCTTGGCACAAGTTGCACCATACTCAAGTGTCCCTTTCCATTTGACCGGTCGATTTTATGGGCCCTATCCTAAGTGGATCTCGGAAAGTGACAATGAACAAGGGGGCTATTATCAAGATTCATTAGTTCCTACCTATCGTATGATTTTACGATTTGTTCCCAGATAGAGGGCATAAATGTACGAGATAAAAGAATGATAATAACTAGGAGACGTTCAACCAATGAGTAAAACAAAACGAAGGAATCAACAAAAGAAACGACGGAAGAACGGCGTCTTATTATTGTTTGTTTTTTTAATGGTGATGGCTGTTGCTAGTTGGTATTGGTTTAGTCACGAAGGACCCACTCCAGTTATCAGCGCGGATTTGTTACCTGAAATCGGTGATGCGAGTGATCTACGGATTTCTGAGCGTGCGCAAGAACTAGCAGATGCAAATTATTTCACCTTGCAGATCAACCCAGAAGCAGTTTTCGAAAATGGCAGAAGTCGTGGATCGATCGAAATCGTCAATCCTGGCACGAATGTTTATCCGATTGCGGTCGATATCACGATCAATGATACGAAAGAAGTGATTTATTCTTCTGGCGCGATTTATCCCAATCAATTGATTGAAGAGGTGTATTTGAAGCGACCTTTAGAAAAAGGAGAATATCCTGCAACAGCGACAGTCAGTATCTATGATCCAGAAACCAAAGAAAAACAAGGCGTAACCGAAGCAGAAATTAGCATATTGATAAAAAATTAATCCAATTTAAGTGAGGCTACCTAAATGAAAAAAGCAACAAAATTAGTATTAAGCATTCTAACAATTACAGGAGTATGTATTAGTGGAATTACCGCTTTTGCTAGTCCAGTCCAAACCATCGATGGGCGAGAAGGCGCAACTTCTGGAGATATCACTATAAAGGGGATCATCGGTGAATTTGATAATACAAAGCCTGGTCCAAATCCAGAAAATCTCGATCAATGGATCAATGTGACCCTACCGACGACAGCTATTTTCCGGACAACAGAAGAATCTGAGCATAAAAAGATTACTTCTCCGGCTTATCACGTGACGAACCATTCTGCGCTAAGTGTGCGAGCTTCCGTTTCAAATGTGACAGAAGTCAAAGAAATGAGCGAAGTGGATCGACTAATGATCAATACGATCGAATTATTTAAAGACGGAGTTTCGACAGTTGCAGCTACGCCTTTATTCACCTTATCTGGTAATGAGGGGAATCATACGGTTGGTAACTTCCGATTTAGTGGGGATGCGGCACCGAAAAATGCTTCCGTAGAAAGTAATCCGAGTTTTAAACTAGTATTAAATTTTGCAGTAGAGGAATAAAGTAAATGGAAAATCTACTATCAGATAGTAAGATGAGGAAGTCTAGAAGTAAAAAATGGCAAATTTTATCGGTGCTACACATACTTCTTATTATTAGCTTATCCTTTTCCACCATAGTCAAGGCAGAAGAGGTGCAATCCACTCACAATATCAGAGTATCTGGTACGATTGGATCGACTGTTGAAGAAATAAAAGAAGCAAACAAGCATCAGACACTAGTCGCTGATCTTTCTGCGATCACTCAAAAAAAGCTACCCGAAACAGGAACAGTAGTAAATCAACGAATTGTTTTCTTAGGTTATCTGTTGATTGGTATTTCTGGGGGAGTAGTTTGGTTTTCTAGAAAACCAAACTATCCTATTGAATACTTAAAATGATCGATCTAGTAGGGAAATGAGCGTTGAAAAATGACAGAAAACGAGTAAACAAAAAAGCCATCCGCAGAGGATGGCTTTTTTCTATGGTCAATCACTACTGTTTCTAGACGAAGTTCGAGTAGAAGGTGCAGTTCGTGTCCCGCTGTCACCACCAGCAGCATTTGTATCTTCAGAACTTGGCGGCGTAGCAGAGGATTCAGGTGGTGCTTCCTCGCTAGAAGATGCTGGTGGTTCTGTAGAAGGCTCACTGCTTGGTTCAGTTGGTTCACTACTTGGTGGCGTCGACTGTTCAGAGGTACTAGGTTCAGTCGTTGAGCTTGTAGAAGTCTCAGGAACAGTTTCGCTCGTTGAAGAATCTGGAACAGGAGTTACAGGGACGACCGCAGATGAAGAAGGAATCGTCGTTGACGGCACCGTAGCGTTTGAATTGCCAGATGATGATGCATTTCTAAAGAATAATTCACCACCAGAACGGTACAGTCCGTTAGGCATCGTCCAATCCGTATTTGTCACATTTGCAGAGACAAATTTCATCAATTCGCGATAAACATCTGAGGCTACATCTGTTCCAGTGGAAGTGATCGGAGTCATTTTATCATTGTATCCCGTCCACACAGAAATTGCATAATTCGGTGTGTAACCAGCAAATAAAATATCTGGATAAACGCCCGTTGAGGTACCTAACTTAGCATATTCCTCGTCCGTATAATTAGATGTTCCTGTTTTACCTGCTTGGATCAACCCTGGGATTGCGGCATTCGTACCGGTTCCGCGAGTAATCGTATCTTTCAAGATGTCAGTAACCATATACGCTGTCTCTTCAGACATCGCTCTTGTTCCTTCTGGTTCAAACGTTTCTTCAGTGCCATCTTGGAAAACGATCCGATTAACGTATTGTGGTTTATAGTAAGTACCACCGTTTGCTAAGGCAGCGTATGCTGCGGCCATTTTTTCAGAAGAAGCACCGTATTTTGTACCATCTTGTTGTTCAGTATTACTTGAAATCGCATTTGACTGATGGATCGTGCTATATTCGATCCCTAAGCTACTCAAGAATTCTGCGACTTTATCTGCGCCAACTTCATTGAAGAGCTTGACTGCCGGGACGTTTCTTGAAAGGTATAACGCTTGGCGCAAGGTGACCATTCCCATGTAACGGTTGTCCCAGTTCGAAACAGGAATAGAAGTTCCTTCATAATTGTAAGGTGCATCGGCGATCAATTTGCCAGTAGAATAGTTCAATTCTTCAAATGCTGGCGCGTAGTCAGTGATCGGTTTCATGGTTGAACCAAAGTCACGAGAGGTATTAACAGCCAAGTTATTACCTAAAGCGACATCATCCGGAATGTTTCTTCCACCGATCTGCGCGGTGACTTGTCCAGTATTGACATCGATCAACGTAGTGGCAACTTGCATTTGATCATCTGGATATGCAACGTATTGATCTGTATTCACTACATCATATAAGTGTTTTTGGGCATTCAAGTCTAAGTTCGTATAAATATCTAAGCCATCGGTATAGACATTCTTGTCTGTCTTAGCATGGACTTCATTGATGACCTCTTTGACATAATTGTCGACGATCCGTGTGTTAGTGTCTTCTTGGGTTAATTCTTGTAACCCATCCGTGATCGGTGTGTTGATCGCTGTATTGTACTCTGTTTGAGAGATTTTTTCGTTTTGGAGCATCGTGTACAAGACAGTGTCACGACGTTTTTTTGCTTGCTCTGGAAACTGGTAAGGATCATAAGCTGACGGTGCTTGAGGCATTCCTGCTAAAAGCGCGGTTTGCGGTAAATTCAATTCGCTTAATGTTTTTCCAAAGTAAGATTGAGCCGCTGTTTCCATGCCATAAAGACCGTTAGACATATAGACTTTATTGACATAATAGGTCAATATCTCTTGTTTTGATTTCGTTTGTTCCAGTCTGACAGCCATCCAAGCTTCTTGGGCTTTACGTCTGATTGTTTGGTCTTCGGTACTAGTTGAGAAGAAAGAGAGCTTGATCAGCTGCTGAGTCAACGTACTACCACCCTGTAAACCACCAGATGTAAAGTTGGATAATGCGGCACCGATGATCCGAACAGGATCGACACCGATATGTTTGTAAAATCTTCGGTCTTCGACTGAAACGATGGCATCTTCAAGTGTCTTTGGCAGTTCGTTGGCAGAAATTTTCTCTCTTTTTTCCGCCCCTAGATCCTCAAACAACTCGCCATCTTTTGTATAAAGTTTTGACGAAACTGTTGCATCCAGTTTTTCGTCGGTCAAAGCAGGAGCATCTTTGGCATAAAACCAAAAAAGTCCGACCCCTGCGAGAAAAGCGACACAGATCAAGGAAAGACCAATTAAAAGAATACGTGTGATCAATCCTTTTCGATCTTTTCCAGTGCCTTTTTTCGTTGATTGTTTTCCTCTTTTCTTTGGAGAAGAAGAGGAGGTGCTTCTTTTAGAAGATCTCGTTTGATTAGTTGGCATTCTTTGGTTCTCCTTCATTAGATTCTAAGTACTGGTCGATTGCTTGCAAGTATGGAACACGAGGGGCAAAGCCACTTGGAATCTCGATTCCTAATTCTTCGATCAATGAAAGCGGCAAGGATTTTCTTCCTTGTGTCTGTTGTTCGTGCCAATAGTGGATTAAATGTGTACTATCTAAATAAAAACAACGCTGTAAGGTAGAAAACCATAAAAGGACAAAACAGATTCCTCCTTGTTTTTGACAAGCTTCCATATGTGAGATTTGATGGGGATGAAAATTTTTAAATGGAAATGAAGTTTTGTTTTTTGTCTCTTTTGCTTCAAAATCCAAATAGAAACCTCGATAGACACCGTTATAATCAGTTGTGGAAGCTTGTGTAAAATAAGCTTCTTTAATGACAGCGGCACTACGTCGAGGGTAGTCAACTTTTACGATTTGAACCGGTGTTGGCTTTTTATGGATAACGGCCATTTGATGTGCCAGGTAATACTCGTTGCTTTCATTGATGGCTTCTTCAAATCGCATCCCGCGATTGCCAAACTCCGTATTTGGGTTCCTTTTTACTTGTTTTTTTTCTTTGGACGAGGCATCCTTGATATAAGGACGGCCATTTGGATAGCGTAAAACCATGATCGAATCACTCTCCTAGGCCACATTATAGCAAAAAAGCACAGAGAAAGAAAAGGAAACTGGAATGGATACAATAAAAGTAATGTATATCTCTGGTTATCGCAGTTTTGAATTAGGCATATTCAAAGATAATGACCCTAAAATGACAGTTATTAAAAAAGTTTTAAAAAATGAATTGACTCAATTAGTGGAAGAAGGATTGGAATGGGTGATCATCAGCGGTAACTTAGGTGTCGAATTATGGGCAGGTGAAGTCGTCGCTGAAATGAAGACGGATTATCCAGAATTGAAGCTTGGGATCATTTATCCGTTTGCAGAGTTTGGCAATGGTTGGAATGAGAACAATCAGGAAAAGAAAAGACTGGTAGAACAGCTTTCTGACTATCGTGAGTCGGTGAGTCATCAACCCTATCAATCACCAAGTCAACTAAGGAATCATACCCAATTTATTCTACAACACACAGACGGGACCCTATTGATTTATGATCCAGAATATCCTGGAAAAACAGACTATTTTTTTAAGGATGCACAAAAATATCAAGGGAGTCATCCTTATGAGATTCGAACCGTCAGCATGGATGATTTGCAAAATTTTAGTGAATAAAATAATATATTGTTTGATTTATCAAGTCTTTTCCGATACAATAAAAAAGTAGAAACGTTAATACGTAAATGAGAACTAGAGGTGTAAATATGGCGAATTTGATTTATAGTCCTAAAGACATTTTACAACAAGAATTCAAAACAAAAATGCGCGGATATGATCCGATCGAAGTGGACGAATTCTTAGACAATATTATCAAAGATTATGAGAATTACAGCAAACAACTCCTTGCTTTACAAGAAGAAAACGATAAATTAAGTGCAAAAGTCGCTCAATTATCGAAAAACCAAGGAGCAGCTCCAAGTCGTGCACAACAAACAGAAACTCCGAAAAGTGCGGCAGTAACAAATTTTGATATTTTAAAACGTCTATCAAATCTTGAACGTGAAGTATTTGGTAAAAAATTAGATGCACAAGCAGGAAATGTACCACCAGTAACACCTAATCCAAACAACTATACAACAACAAACGAACATGACAATGAAGCAACACGTCAGTTTTAAGCAATGAATCGATTTGTGGTTTTCGGGTAATCGCGGTCTGGCTTTGACCAGACTGAGGAAAGTCCATGCTCGCACAGGCTGTGATGCCTGTAGTGTTCGTGCTTAGCGAAAAAATAAGCTAAGGTACTCTTTTTAGAGTAACGGCAGGAAAACAAGCTAAGGTTTCGGCTATGCTTCAGTATCCTTGAAAGTGCCACAGTGACGAAGCGAACGAGGAAACTTGTTCGGTGGAACGCGGTAAACCCCTCGAGCGAGCAACCCAAACAACGGTAGGGGCGCTTTTTGTCGGGGAATCAGAACGAGACAAAAGGGCAGTTGATCTGCAGATAGATGGTTACCGCTTTGTTTTTTCTCCCTGGAAAAACAAAGTACAGAACATGGCTTATAGAAAACCACATCTTCAGGGAATAAATCGTTAGGCGAATAACAGCCTACAAAATCAGTACTAACAATAGCTTTTTCCTACGTCAAGCCTTTTCACATAGAAAAGATCGGATGTAGGGGATTTAGAAGAGGGTGTGACGGAAGCGCACAGCTCCAAGAATTAAGCAGCAACATACGAAAATAGCTTATCGTATTTTTGGGTGTTGTTGCTTATTTTCTAAGGGCTGCTTCTGCCACACCATTTGTTTGATTATAGAGGACGAAGATCATCATGCCTCTTTTTTGATTGATAAGGAGAATACAATGGATAAAAATAGAGAATTCAATTTAATAGCGACAGCGGCAAGCGGGCTAGAAGCATTAGTAGGAAAAGAACTGAGAGATCTTGGCATCGAGTGCCAAGTCGAAAATGGTCGTGCGCGTTTCAAAGGGACGATGGAAACGATTGCTACAACCAATCTATGGTTACGTACAGCAGATCGTATCAAGATCGTCGTGGGTGAATTTGATGCCCGTACGTTTGATGAATTATTCGAGCAAGTCAAAGCGTTACCATGGGAAGATTACCTTCCATTAGACGCCTCTTTCCCGGTTGCAGGAAAATCGATCAAATCGACGCTTTATAGTACACCAGACTGTCAAGCCATCACTAAGAAAGCAATTGTTGAAAGACTACGTACGTATTATCATCGTCCGTCTACTGTGCCATTGACAGAAACCGGTGCACATTTCCAACTAGAAGTTGCTTTACTAAAAGATCATGTGTTAGTGACCCTTGATACAACTGGTCCAAGTTTGTTCAAACGCGGTTATCGCTTAGAAAAAGGTGGTGCCCCATTAAAAGAAAATATGGCAGCAGCTTTAGTGATGTTGACGAACTGGCGAAAAGATCGTCCGTTTTATGATCCCGTTTGTGGTTCAGGAACACTGTGTATCGAAGCTGCACTGATCGGTCATAATATCGCCCCTGGTTTCAATCGTGAATTTGTGTGTGAGACGTGGGATTGGTTCGATCCGGCTATCATGGAAAAAGTTCGTGCAGCAGCAGAAGAACAGGCAGATTATGATATCGAATTAGATATCACTGGATCTGATATCAATGGTCAATTGATCGGTATCGCCAGAGCCAATGCGGAAGAGATCGGTTTAGGAGATTCCATCACTTTCCAACAACGGGCAGTGAAGGACTTCAAAACGGAAAAAGAATACGGCGTGATCGTTGCTAATCCCCCTTATGGTGAACGCTTAGGTGAAGAAGAGTCTGTTCGTCGTCTCTACAAAGAAATGGGTGAGGTCTTCCGACCATTGAAAACGTGGAGTAAGTACATCTTGACAAGTGATTTGGCATTTGAAGAATTTTACGGACAAAAAGCAACAAAAAAACGTAAATTATACAATGGTGCATTGCGCACAGATCTGTTCCAATATTGGGGAACTCGGCCACCAAGAAAAGAACGGACTGAAAACGAATAACTAGGATATAAGTATGGACACCTAAAAACCATGGTTGGGACTTTAAGACCTTTGACCCTATGATTTTTGGAGGAATTCAAAATGAATGAACAAGCAAAAAAGTATTGGAAAGAGTTTTGGCAAGGTGAATTCCCTCCAACAAATGTTACGGCAGAGCAGTGGGGTTAGGAAGGGACACCGATGGCAGATGAATTGGCGGACTTGATTTTAAAGGGGATCAAAACGGCGTCATGTTCATCATACGATGAATGCCTGTATTACGATGAATCCCCGTTGTCTAAAATCGGCAGTTATACCATTGTTTTAAATAGTAAAGACGAACCTGTAGGCATCATAAAATATACAGATATGACGATAATGCCAATGAATGAAGTAACAGAAGAAATTGCCCGTGCTGAGGGTGAGGGTGATTTGAGTTATGATTACTGGTATAAAGTTCATAAAAAATTTTTTAGGGAGTTAATGCCCCAAATTGGAAAAGAATTTTATGAAGAGATGCCCCTGGCTGTTGAACGGTTTGAATTAATCAACGCAAAGGAAATGTAGTAAAAGTAAGTGAGCGATAACTATTGGATAAATGATAACTAGGATAAGTTGGAGGATTTTTGGATGAATGAAAAGGAATTTTTGAAAGAAGTCAAAGAAATCGATTTAATGAGTCAAGCGTTAACAGTATTGGACTGGGATATCCAAACAGGTATGCCAGAAAAATCAAGTGAAGAACGCAGTGAAGTCAACAGTTATTTATATGGGCTATATTTCTCAAAAAAAGTCGGACCGAAAATCGCAGAAGCAATCGAATACTTCTCTGCGCACCCTGACGAGTTGTCTGAACTTGGAAAAACGGTTTTTGAGAAAGTCAAAGAAGACTATGAATTAGAGCATAAAGTTCCGGAAGACTTGATGATTGCTTTAACTTCTGCGACTTCTAAAGCCCACACAAAATGGCAAGAATCGCGTGAATCAAAACAATTTGCTGATTTTGAATCCGCGTTATCTGAAAACATCAAGATCACAAAACAATTGATTCCATATTGGCGTAAAGAGGAGAAAACAGACTATGATGTGCTGTTGAATCAATACGAACCAGGCATGACCGTAGAGATCTTAGATCAAGTATTTGATCAAGTCAAAGAAGGTATTATGTCCATCCGTCAAGCCTTAGTCGAAAAAGGAACAGCACCTGAGACGGATTTTCTTTCACGTAAAATGACGAAGGAACAACAAAAACGTTTTGTAGTCGGTGTGATCAAACAGTTAGGATATGATTTTTCTAGAGGTCGCTTAGATGACACGATCCATCCATTTATGATCGGGATCAATCGTAATGATGTCCGCATCACGACACGTTGGAATGAAGAGGACTTCAAAATGGCAACGTTTGGAGTGATCCATGAAGCCGGACACGGGATGTATGAACAAAATATTGATGAAAAATATACGTATACACCAGTTGGTGAAGGTACTTCGATGGGCATCCATGAGTCGCAATCACTTTTCAATGAAATCATTGTCGGCAGCAACCGTAGTTTCTGGGAAAAACAGTACCCATTCTTCCAAGAGTGTGCTGAAGGAACCTTTGATGATATTTCTTTTGATGATTTCTATCGTTCATTACAGTATACAAAAGCAAGCTTGATTCGGATCGAAGCAGACAGTTTGACGTATCCATTACACATCATTATACGTTATGAGATCGAAAAAATGATGTTCAATGAAGGGTTAGAAGTTGAGAAATTACCAGAAGTATGGAACCAAAAATATGAAGAGTATTTAGGTATCCGTCCAACAAACGATTTAGAAGGAATCTTACAAGATGTCCATTGGTCAGGTGCAAGTTTTGGTTACTTCCCATCTTATGCGTTAGGATTCATGTATGCTGCACAATTATTACATGCAATGAAAAAAGATATCGCTATTGATGAGATTTTGGCTTCTGATGATTACTCACCGATCAAAGAGTGGATGACAGAAAAAATCCATCAGTACGGCGCATCAAGAAAACCAAATCAATTGATTCAAGATGCGACAGGAGAAGCATTGAATCCGCAGTACTTGATCGATTTTATGCGAAAACTTTACTTTAGCGTTTATGGTGTTGAAGAAGTCTAAAAAATTCTCAAATAGAAGGTGAAAGCGGCAGTGGATAAATTAAATGAGATTGCTAACTACAGCATGGCACAATTGTCTTTGGATCGTTCAGGACATGGGGTGGACCATACGAATCGGGTAGTCGAACTTTCCCGACAAGTCCTTGAGACACTACCACAAGCCGATTCTTTTATCACGCTGGCAGCGGCATATCTACATGATACGATCGATGATAAAGTGGTCGAAGATGAAGAGCAAGCGAAAGAAGGACTCAGAGTCTTTTTGGCAAACATCAGAGTTGCAGAATCAGAGATTCATCAAATCTTTCATATCATCGAAAATATGTCTTTTTCAAAAAGTTTGTCTGATAACGTCAAATTGTCCTTAGAAGGTAAGATCGTACAGGATGCAGATCGCTTAGAGGCGTTAGGTGCGATGGGTATCTTACGTACGGCATATTATGGAGGACATAAGGGGCATCCGATTTTTGACCCAGTTATCCAGCCAATCAATTATACGAACAAACAAGAGTATCGTAAAGGCTCGACAGTTATCAATCATTTTTATGAAAAATTGTTGTTATTGCCAGATCAAATGAATACGGAGTATGCGAAACAAGAAGCAAAACGACGTGAAGCGTTTATGCGTGAATTTCTAGAGGAGTTCTACAAAGAATGGTTTGTCGGCGATGATTCACTTGCTGCACAAACTTGGCGTAACCGATAATTAAATCGACATGTCTGAGCCATTCGACCTCTCGCGCCATCTAAAACAAATAAACGGCGGAAACAGAAGGAAGTTCTTCGTAAAATAAGGCGTCATCCACAAAAAGTTGAAAAACAATTTTCGTGGATGACGCCTTATTTTTTGAGGTTAAACACTTCTGTTTCGATCTCGTCTTTCTATTTGTTTTTTCGAATTTGCTTGATCCTTAACAATGCTCGGAAGATATTCAACAAAAATAATAAAGTAGCAATTCCAATCGGTACCCAGATCAAATAGACAGAATAGCCAAGTTCTGCAGAAAGTTCTGCACTTGAAGAATGTGAAAGCTCAGAGACTGCTTGTTGCCATGTCTGTAAGTTGAAAACAAGCATAAAGCCTGCGATGATCAATAGAATAAAGCCTAAGTAATGGATCGATGTCCGCTTACGAATCAATGCAAAGACTAAATAGAGAATAAGTAAAAATGCTGGAACACCAAATACAAAATAAATATTAAGCAAAATGAATCGCCTCCTCATAATAATCATACTTCAATTGATAGGAATTTAAAAATAATTTAGTCATTACTTGCATTCTTTTCACCAATATTGCTAAGATAACTGTATTCAAAGGAGGTCTTTTTGTTTTATGGCAAGTTATATCGAGCCGATTCGTTTTGCGTTGATTGTCTTTCCTTTTCTTGCATTGGCGATTTCTGCTATCTTTTTTATTTATGAATACCGAAAGTATGGAACGTTTCTCCTAACTAGAGCGGTCATTTTATATTCATTTGTCTTTTATCTATTATGTGCTTACTTTTTAGTGATTTTACCTTTACCTACTAAGGATGCTGTTGCGAAAATGACAGGTCCAAAAATGGAATTACACCTATTTGCGTCTTGGGAGAACTTCAGAGCGAATACAGTCCTCGTGTTGTCCGATCCGAGTACTTATTTACCTGCGATGCGACAAAGTGTTTTTTTAGAGCCATTATTCAATGTCTTTTTACTCTTACCTTTTGGCATCTATTTAAGGTATTATTTCCGACTATCCTTCGTCAAAACGGTCATTGCAAGTTTCTGTCTCTCCCTATTTTTTGAGTTGACACAATTAACCGGTCTTTACTTTATCTATCCACATCCGTATCGATTATTCGATGTCAATGATTTACTGACCAATACATTTGGCGGAATGCTTGGCTATCTTGTGACGCCAATCTTTACGTTTATGTTGCCAACAAGAGCGAGAATGGATGAAGTATCTTATGAAAAAGGCAAGACAGTCTCTTTGACACGCCGTCTGGTTGCCTATTTGATCGATTGGTTTTTCTTATCTATTTGTACGTCGATCATCGGAGTGGTTGCCGGATTGTCGATTGGAAGTAGCGAGTTCACCTCCTATAGTTGGTGGTTGTTCGTGCAAGTCTTTCTCTATTTCATGCTTCTTCCTGTCTTTACAAATGGTCGAACACTTGGGAAAAAAATCGTCCGGATCAAGCTTGTTGAAGATGGGAGGGAACGAATCAGATTTCGTGCATTGTTCATTCGATATGCGTATCTCTATTTCTTATTTTATGAGCTAGGCTGGTTGAGCCAATTAGTTGGTCCAGTCATCAATCAAGCGACTGGTGTCACACAGATGAGTGCAGTATTCATTTTCTTATGTACCTTGGTTGCACAGTTCATCTTCGGCCTGAATCTATTCTTATCTTTTATTCGCAAAAAGAGAGTTTTATTCTATGAGAAAGCGAGTCATACTTATACGATCAGTACGATCAAAGATAGAAAAGCCTGACCTTTTCAAGCAAAATAAGCAAATTTATGGTATAATTCCAAAGTCGTGAAAAATACAAAGAGAAGAGGTGTCGAAATGAGTCATTTTAAACAATTCAATTTTCATCCGTTTATCAACGAAGCGTTAGCAGAAAAAGGGTTCCAACAACCAACAGAAGTGCAAGAACGATTGATTCCTTTGATTTTAAAAGGGAAAAATATCATCGGACAATCACAAACTGGTTCAGGAAAAACGCATACGTTTCTTTTGCCTCTATTTCAAAAAATCAATGCCAATAAAGAAGAAGTCCAAGTGGTGATCACAGCACCAAGTCGTGAACTGGCGACGCAGATCTATGAAGCTGCTGTTCAAATCGCTAAGTTTTCCGATCCGGAGATTCGCGTATCGAATTTTGTCGGCGGAACAGACAAACAACGTCAATTAAATCGCTTGAATCACCAACAACCGCAAATCGTTGTCGGTACACCAGGGCGTATCCTTGACATGATGAATGAGCAAGCTTTAAAGATCCATACAGCCTTTGCGTTCATCGTGGATGAAGCAGATATGACCTTAGATATGGGATTCTTGAATGAAGTTGATCAAATCGCTAGCCGCTTGCCAGAAAAATTACAATTTTTAGTTTTCTCAGCAACGATTCCAGAAAAACTACGCCCATTCTTGCGTAAATATATGGAAAATCCAATCATCGAAGAAATCAAACCAAAAGCAGTGATCTCAGAAGATATCGAGAATTGGTTAGTTTCAACAAAAGGAAAGGATAAGAATCAAACGATCTATCAATTATTGACGATCGGGCATCCTTATTTAGCAATTGTCTTTGCAAATACGAAACAACATGTAGACGAAATCGCTGATTACTTGAAAAACCAAGGCTTGAAAGTAGCGAAGATCCATGGAGATATCACTCCTCGTGAGCGTAAGCGTGTGATGCGTCAAGTGCAAAACTTAGAGTATCAATATGTAGTTGCGACAGACTTAGCTGCTCGTGGTATCGATATCGAAGGCGTTTCTCATGTCATCAATGCGGAGGTTCCAGAAGATCTAGATTTCTTTATCCACCGTGTCGGTCGTACTGGTAGAAATGGCTTAAAAGGAACCGCGATCACTTTATATGCACCAAGTGATGAGCCATTGATCGAAGGCATCGAAAAAATCGGTGTTGTTTTTGAGCCAATGGAAATCAAAAATGGTGAAATCGTTAAAACCTATGACCGTAACCGTCGGACGAAACGTGAAAAATCAAAAGATAGTCTTGACCCAACGCTGATTGGTTTAGTCAAAAAGAAAAAGAAAAAAATCAAACCTGGTTACAAGAAAAAAATTGACTGGGCGATTGCGGAGAAAAATAAAAAAGACCGCAAGATCGAAAGACGTCAACAAACGCGTACAGCCAGAAAAAATAAAAAGAATTCCAACCAATAAGAGCAGTCATGAGCGAATCACGCTGCCCTTGACTTTTAGCCCCAAAAACCTAAATAGGAAATCTATTTTGGGTTTTGGGGCTGATTTTTTTGATTAAACAGTTGATATTAGGAGAGCTGTTTTCGCATCTGTTGACAAAGAATGCCGTCTTCGATCAGTGGGTCTGAAAAACTCTGATAGCCCTGCTTTTCGTAGAAAGGAACGGCGGGAATTTCTGCAATCAAATAAATTTCTTTGAATGCTTCATTTAGTGCTCGCTTTTCTGCCAATTGAAGCATTTCTCTGCCAATCCCACGTTTGCGCCAATCTTTTGCGATACAAAAACGATCAAATTGGATTTGTTCGTCACTTTGTTTTTGGTAACGTAAGGTAGCAATTGGCTGTTCGTTATGGATCATGACAAGGTTTGGGTAATAGGCATCCTTACCGTCAAATTCTAAATGAGCAGGTATTTCTTGCTCTAACACGAATACGTCATAACGTAAAACGTAACTGCTGGCTTTTATCCATTCTTCGGTTCCAAAATACGTTTCCATTGTTTTGCCTCCCTAGGGTTCTTTCCTGATTATAGCAAGGAAAACGTAGACCGCAAACAATGAAAAATCAAAAAGTAGGATTGACAGCATCGCTAAGAATACGTATACTGATAAAGTACAAAAAGGACATAGTTTGTTTTAGACTGACTCACAGAAAATTCTTTCTCGGCTGAAAAAAGAATAGTCACTGTTCAAACTGCTCCCTTTTTCAATTTGATAGAAATATCAACGCGACTCAGCGTTAACGAGTTTAAGAGGTAATGAGTAAACATCATTGCAATCAAGGTGGTACCGCGAGTTTTCGTCCTTGGCTGTAATGGTGTTTTTTGTCGTTTATTATGTAGAAAGAAGGTAAAACAATGAAAAAATTAAGCAGTGCAGAAGTACGTCAAATGTTTTTAGACTTTTTCCAAGAAAAAGGACATACGATCGAACCTAGTGCTTCACTAGTACCGGTCAATGATCCAACCTTATTATGGATCAACTCAGGAGTGGCGACACTAAAGAAATATTTTGATGGATCTGTTGTACCAGACAATCCAAGAATCACGAATGCGCAAAAATCGATTCGTACGAACGACATCGAAAATGTAGGGAAAACTGCACGTCATCATACGATGTTTGAAATGTTAGGGAACTTCTCGATCGGCGATTATTTCAAAGAAGAGGCAATCCACTGGGCATGGGAATTTTTAACAAGTCCAAAATGGATGGCGTTTGATCCTGAGAAATTATATGTCACTGTTTATCCAAAAGATACAGAAGCAAAACGTATCTGGCACGAAGAAGTAGGATTATCTCTTGACCATATCGTGGATGTAGAAGATAACTTTTGGGATATCGGTGCTGGACCATGTGGGCCAGATACAGAGATTTTTTATGATCGTGGCGAAGCCTATAATGACTTGGAAGAAGATGATCCTGAAAACTACCCTGGTGGCGAAAATGAACGTTATCTTGAAATCTGGAACTTAGTATTTTCAGAGTTCAACCACAAACCAGATAATACGTTTGAACCTCTTCCACATAAAAACATTGATACGGGCATGGGCTTGGAACGAATGGTTTCAATCGTTCAAGATGCACCAACCAACTTTGAAACAGATTTATTTATGCCGATCATCCATGCAGTTGAGCAATTGAGCAACAAAGTAAAATACGGTGAGGATGCCTTAACTGATATTTCATATAAAGTAATCGCTGACCATATCCGAGCATTATCCTTTGCAATCGGTGACGGGGCATTGCCTTCAAATGAAGGTCGTGGCTATGTCTTGCGTCGTTTGTTACGTCGAGCAGTCATGCACGGGAAAAAATTAGGGATCGAGCAAGCTTTCTTATACCGTTTAGTGCCTGTTGTTGGCGAAATCATGGAGAGCTACTACCCTGAAGTTTTGGAACAAAAAGAATTCATCGAAAAAGTCGTTCGTATGGAAGAAGAACGTTTCAATGAAACGATCAACGAAGGGCTTGAGATCTTGAACCAAGTGATCAAAGAGGTAAAACAAGCAAACGGAACAACGCTTGCCGGAAAAGATATCTTTAAACTTTACGATACGTATGGATTCCCAGTTGAATTGACAGAAGAAGTGGCGGAAGATGAAGGATTGAATGTCGATCACGCAGGCTTTGAAACAGAAATGCAGGCGCAACGTGATCGCGCGCGTGCGGCTCGTAATACAGAAACATCTATGGGTGTTCAATCTGCTTTATTGACAGATATCAAAGTAGATAGCACATTCATCGGTTATGACCATATTGAATCTGACAGTGAATTACTAGTGATAGTCCAAGACGAAACAATCGTCAGTGAACTATCAGATGGGGAAGCGCAATTGATCTTTGATCAAACACCATTTTATGCTGAAATGGGTGGACAAGTAGCCGATCAAGGTTGGATCATTGATGCCTCTGGTGAAACAGTAGCAAATGTGACTGATGTTCGTAAAGCACCAAATGGACAATTCTTGCATAAAGTAGAAGTCCTTTCTGAGATCAAAGAAGGAAACACCTATCATTTATTGATTGATGAACCAAGACGTAACCGAATCATCAAAAACCATACGGCTACTCACTTATTGCACAAAGCATTAAAAGAAGTATTAGGCGATCATGCCAACCAAGCAGGTTCATTGGTTGCACCAGGTCATTTGCGTTTTGACTTCACACATTTTGGTCAAATCACAAGTGAAGAATTAGCGAAAATGGAACAAATCGTAAACGAAAAAATCTGGGAAGCCATTCCTGTTGAAACGATCGAAACAGACATCGATACAGCGAAAAATATGGGCGCAATGGCATTGTTTGGCGAAAAATATGGCAACGAAGTCCGCGTGGTCAATATCGGCGGTTGGTCGATCGAGTTATGTGGTGGTACGCATGTTGGTAATACCGAAAACATCGGAATCTTTAAAATCGTTTCTGAATCAGGGATCGGTGCAGGGGTTCGTCGGATCGAAGCGGTGACAAGTAAAGAAGCTTATGAATTGTTGGAAAGCGAAGAACAACAACTAAAAGAAGTTGCGGCAATCGTGAAATCACCACAATTGAAAGAAGTCGTAGCTAAAGCAGAACAATTGCAACAACAATTAAGAGAACTACAAAAAGAAAATGAACAATTGGCAAGTAAGTTAGCCAACCAACAAGCAGGAGATATTTTCAAAAATGCAGAGACGATCAATGGTAAAACGATCATCACTGCACAAGTTAAAGTAAAAGACATAAATCAATTACGTCAATTAGCCGATCAATGGAAACAAAAAGCAGTTTCAGATATTCTTGTCTTGGCAAACGAACAAGAAGGTAAAGTCAGCTTGTTAGCAGCAATGACGCCTGAAGCAAATGAAGCAGGTTTAAAAGCTGGCGATTTGATCAAAGCAATCGCACCGAAAGTTGGCGGTGGTGGCGGTGGTCGTCCAGATATGGCGCAAGCAGGTGGAAAAAACCCAGCTGGTATCTCAGACGCATTGACAGAAGCAAAAACATGGTTAGAAAATAAATAGAAGCAAGCGTAGTTTTTTTACTACAAATAAATGGCAAGCGAGTTTGGGATGATTTCCCAAGCTCGTTGCTTTATTTTCATTGGCTCAACGGTTGTTGCTATGTACAAATTTATTGACAAATCAACAAAACGCTATAGGATTAGAGTAAAGCAAACAGGGGGAGATTCAATGAATAGCAAAAATAAAACATTTCGATTAGTACTTCGTGCCATTTTGTTAGCCATCATTATCGTTCAATCAATGATTCCATGGTTAGGCTTTATCCCATTAGGTTTTATTAGCTTGACGATCATCCATATCACAGTAATCGTAGCGGCCGTAGTATTAGGACCGAAAGATGGCATGTTGATCGGCTTGTTCTGGGGAATTGCGACGATCATCCGAGCCTACGCGATGCCAACTACACCGTTCGATACATTGGTTTTTACCAATCCAATCATCTCAGTTGTACCCAGAGTTTTAGTGGGACTAGTGGCTGGCTTAGTATTCCATTGGTTGTATAAGCGTTCCTCTACGATCGTCGTACCGGCTGTTGTAGCTGGGATTCTAGGCTCTCTAGTCAATACGATCCTTGTTTTAGGATTTATGGGCTTATTTTATACGAATGCCACAGCTCAAGCTTATGGTGTCGATGCTTCGGTCTTGTTCAAGACACTTGCTGGGATTGCTGCAATCAATGGGATTCCAGAAGCTATCGGCGCGGGGATCATCACACCATTACTCGCCAAAGCATTATTTGCAGCAACACCTTTAAAACCTGAATGATATAAGACCAGCAATCACAGATAAAAGGAGTCACAAATTTGGCAAAGAAACAAGAAACACTAACAGCAAAAGAACGAACAAAAAAAGCATTGATGGCAGGAGTATGGGGACTGTTAACTAATGTGATCCTATTCGTTGCGAAATTGATGATCGGACTACTCTCTGGAAGTGTGTCGATCATGGCGGATGCCATCAACAGTTTGTCGGATACCGCTTCTTCTGTTTTGACTTTGGTTGGCTTCAAAATCGCGGCAAAACCAGCAGATCCGGAACATCCTTATGGACACGAACGTTTTGAATATATTAGTGGACTATTCGTATCTCTCATCATCACGTATGTCGGATTCCAGTTCTTACACTCCTCAATTGAAAAAATCATCGATCCGGAAAATATTGCCTTATCACCGATCATCTTTTTAGTTTTAGTCTTTTCGATTGCTTTAAAAGTTATTCAGGGACGTATGTACAAGAAAACCGCAAAAATGATCGATTCGGAAACGTTACATGCCACTGCCAAAGACAGTTATAATGATGTATATACGACCTTTGCTGTTTTACTCTCAGCTTCTGTCGAATGGTTGACAGAGTGGCGCGTGGATGGCTATATTGGCTTCTTGTTAGCACTTTACATTTTGTACAGCGGCGTAATGATGTTAAGAGAATTCGTATATGAATTATTAGGGAGCCGTCCTACTGTTGAACAGATCCAGGCGATGGAGGAGCAGCTAAATGGCTATACAAAAATACTCGGTTATCATGACTTGTTAGTGCATAATTACGGACCAAATCAACGTTTTGCTTCAGTTCACGTGGAAGTCGATGATCGGCTAGATTTGAATGAAGCACACAAGATCATGGACATTATCGAAAAGGATTTTAAACGATCATTAGGTGTAGAATTAGTCTGTCATCTAGATCCTGTACCAGTCAACAATGAGAATTATCAAGAGATTCTTAATGAGTTGAAAAAAATCATCAATGAGACAGCAGAAGGTCTGAAAATCCATGATTTCCGCATGATCCATAAAGGACAGATCCTACAATTTGATGTCGTTGTCCCTGAAGGTACGCGATTGTCTGACGAGGAATTAGAACGAATGATGCGTATCCAAATAGAAAAGAGAGTCGGGCAGTATCAATTAGATATCACCTTTGATCATAATTATTTACTTTTCTAAATTGTTGACAAAAAATAATACGCGATGTTTAAATATCTATATGACCTATCTGTCGCGATGAGATTTTGACTAAACTTAAAATAAGCAAAAAACCCGATTATTTAAGATTTCAGGTTTTTTGCTTATTTTAAAACAAATCTTTTAGCCTTTCATTTTGGTTATTAGAAATACTATAATGGATGACAGTAGACTTTTACGTTATATTGTTCTGAAAGACGTATGTGTTTTCTAGGACAAAATAGGATAACCAAAACAGACAATGGCTGCTTCTTCGTTGTACCTACAAATGTTTGACTGAACCTAGATGAAAGTTTTCGCGGATTTGTTCGTCACGCTAAATCGAATTTTGATGGTGAAAGAATCAGAAGAGGCAACTTCTCGTCGGATTTAGACATGGACAAATAGTACATCCGAGGGATAATAAAAGGAAGTGAAAAATTTGGCAGAAAACTAAAAACGAATCCTCTTTTGGAACAGACTTCAATGATAGCTTTTATATCTTATCATGACCCATAAAGACAGCGTTGATAAAATAAACAGAATGATCGATACATATATGGATAGTCAGACTTTTTCAGAAAATACCTTGGAGATTATGAGGTCATGTTAGCTGAATTCGGCGTATGTTAATAGTTGACCAAAATAAAGCAGTCAAAAATTTTGTCGGAATCTAGCTATTAGGACTTATTTATTCTAATCGATAACTGGAAACAATAAACATTTATTTTGCCCTTACAATCTTTGAGTTAGTCCAAATAACAGCGACATAAAATTCTGAATATTTAGCAAATGTTTGAAAGAATCGTGTCTCAACATTTGTTGATCTATTATTATGAATATGTTCTTTTATAGACCGAGACAAAAGAAGAAGTTGACCGTATAAAGTGCTTGCAAATCAAGGTACGATTACTAATTGCTTTGTTCCAATATTTTATAAAAATTTTTGTAAAGCTTGTCTAGCTAGATTATCAGCGCCTTTATTTTTACTTTCAGGTACCCACTGAAGGATCAACATTGAAAAATCTTTTAATAGACTTTGTATTTTTTCTAAATAAGGTAAAAAATCTTTGTTGTTCGTATGATTTTTATCGATAGTTGATACAAGTACTTTACTATCGGAATAGCAGAGAATGATTTCTTCGGTCATCTGTCTATTCTTTAGAATTTCTAAAGTTTTTAAAAAGACTTCAAACTCGGCTTGATGGTTTGAACCAAAGGACAAAGGGATAGACAACTGTTCTTGTTGTTGATCAGCGATTATTAATATTCCTCCACCACTAGGTCCAGGGTTGCCTTTTGTTGATGCGTCAATGTATACTTTTAACATAAGGAAAAACACGCCCTTCAAAAATTGTCGGTTTGACTTATTATACCACTACAGATAAAGACACGAGGTTGAAGAATGAAAAAAAATATTCGCTGGCAGCCCGAAACGGCACAGTCGATCATTTATTGGTCATCAACATTTATTCTATTATTTTTGAGTTTGATTTTATCGTTAGAAAATACAAGGCCTTATTGGAAAAGTAATATTTTAATGGGAATTTTCTTTATTTTTCTTTTGCTAGGATTTCGACGCTCACTAGTTTTAAAGAAAGAGGCAATAAAAATAAAATATGCTGCTTTTTGGAGAGATCGCGACATACCTATCAATGAAATCAAGGAAGTCCACGTACAAAAACGTAAAGTATCTTTATCTCTTGTAAAAGGCAAAGAGCCATTCGTGATTTTCGTCAATCAGAAGGCACAAGGAAAATTGCTTGATCACTTGAAACATCCACATAAACAAACGATCAACACTTCTTCACTGTTAAAGAATACGAATGATTTAGTTGAGTAAAAAATAACAATAGAGACTTTAGCTATTTTTAACTGCACAGAGAGTCGTCTATAATAATAAAAAAGCTATTCCGAAAAACACCGGAATAGCTTATTTTGTTTGATTGGACTAAGCTTGATCATTGATCTTTTTGACATGGGCCGCCTGAATGCCTCGATTACCTTCAATGACGGTAAATTCTACCACTTGGTTTTCTTCAAGTGTTTTGAATCCTTCTTCTTCGATTGCAGTAAAATGTACGAAGATCTCTTCTGTTTCATCATAACTAATAAAGCCATATCCTTTTTTGTTATCGAACCATTTCACCATTCCTGTGGTCAAAACACTCACGACCTTTCTATGTCTGATCATAGCCTATATTATAAAGAGAATTAATAGGTACGTCAAATAAATTAAAAGTCAGTTTTTTTTGTTTTTTTTTACAAGGAAAACAGGTATAATGGATTTAACTTAACAAAATATAATTATTTTTATATATAGTTCGTGAAAAGGGGCGTTTTAATGAAGAATGATTTAGAAATTTCACAAGAAACACAGCTAAAACCGATAGTTAGAGTTGCGGATAGCATTGGAATCAATGAAGATGATTTGGAATTATATGGAAAATACAAAGCAAAAATAAACTTTACCGCAATAAATGATTTTTCGGAAAAAGAGGATGGTCGCCTCATATTGGTAACTTCTATCAATCCAACACCAGCGGGAGAAGGAAAATCAACAGTTACAGTCGGATTAGGTGACGCGTTGAACCAAATAGACAAAAAAGCAGTGATTGCATTGCGTGAGCCCTCATTAGGTCCGGTTATGGGAATCAAGGGCGGAGCGACAGGAGGTGGCTACGCACAAGTATTACCAATGGAAGATATCAATTTGCATTTTACTGGCGATATGCATGCCATCACTTCTGCAAACAATGCATTGTCAGCTCTATTAGATAATCATATCCATCAAGGAAATGAGCTGGGGATCGATCCTCGACGTGTCATTTGGAAACGTGTGGTGGATTTAAACGACCGAGCATTGCGAAATGTGATCGTTGGGCTGGGCGGACCGATGCAAGGGGTACCAAGAGAAGATGGATTCGACATTACTGTGGCTAGTGAAATCATGGCAATTTTGTGTTTAGCTGCTGATTTAGATGATTTAAAAGCTCGGTTAGCACGAATCGTGATTGGCTACACCTATGATCGTCGCCCTGTAACAGCAGGGGATCTAAAAGCAGAGGGTTCCCTTGCTTTGTTATTAAAAGATGCAATTAAACCGAATCTCGTACAAACGATCTATGGTACACCAGCATTTATCCATGGTGGACCATTTGCAAATATTGCTCATGGCTGTAATAGTGTACTAGCAACTAAAACTGCTTTGAAAATTGCGGATTATGTAGTGACTGAAGCTGGTTTTGGTGCTGATTTAGGAGGAGAAAAATTCCTAGATATCAAAGTTCCTAATTTGCAGAAAGCACCAGATGCGATTGTGATCGTAGCAACTGTCCGTGCGTTAAAAATGCACGGGGGATTGGATAAGGCAGAATTACAAAATGAAAATCTCAAGGCGTTGCAAACTGGATATGCGAACTTAAAACGGCATATTCGTAATATGAAAAGTTACCAGATTCCAGTGATCGTCGCAATCAATGAGTTTGTGACTGATACAGACGCTGAATTAGAATTACTGAAAGAATTGTGTGAAAAAGAAGGAGTCGTAGCAAAACGCGCAAGTGTTTGGGAAAATGGTGCGGAAGGTGGCGTGGACTTAGCAAAGGCAGTCGTAGAATTGATCGATACAGAAAGGGCGGATTACGTTTCATTGTACCAATCCAGTGATCCGATCAAAACAAAAGTCCAAGCGGTTGTTCAAAAAATCTACGGTGGCAAAGAAGTCTCTTTTAGTAAAAAAGCAGAAAATCAAATCATTGAATTTGAGAAAAATGGTTGGTCTGACTTACCGGTTTGTATGGCAAAAACCCAGTACTCTTTTTCTGATGATCCAACATTATTAGGTGCACCAGAGGATTTCACAATCACGATCCGTGAATTTGTACCTAAGTTAGGTGCCGGATTTTTAGTCGCTTTGACAGGCGAAGTGATGACGATGCCTGGATTACCAAAAAAACCAGCCGCCTTGAATATGAACGTAACGAATCAAGGAGAAGTAATCGGTTTATTCTAATCGAAAAACGTAAGATTTTAAGTAGTCTTCACTGACTCTTTTTAATATTTAGGCGTATAAGTAAAAAATAGTTGATCTATTTTTTACTTATGCGTTTTTTTATATTGATTAATTTATACCTAAATGACAAAAAAAGTTCAAGTTTTTATTATTAAAAAAAAACTAGTCACGAGTTCAAATGGACGGATATATATAATTGGGGCATAAAATTGTACTGTTAAATTAGTATCTCATCAAAAAAACAAGGAGAGAAAGCTATGCCAATCGATAATCAAAGTAATCGAAAACGAAATGGACAATTCAACAATGAAAAGAATAATAAAGAAGATAAGCAGGCTTTTGAAGATGCAGTAAAAGCAATTTCTTCTGGCGTCGGCCATGCCCCAACGCCAGCGATTTTTCACTCGCCATTATTATTGTCACTATATGTCTCGAGCATCTTAGGAAATGTGGTCGTTAGAGGAGAGGGTCCCAAACAACAACGAGTTAAGCGGAATAGTGGCACTGTTTTTGAAGCAGATACTTTTGTTGAAGTCACACAACATGCAAATCAATCAGAAGTATTGAATTCGCTCACCTCTCATTCGACGGTGAACACGACGTTGCTCACACCAGCTTTGACAGAGAACTCGACGGCTATTGCTACTGTGAATGCACCATTTTTTCGAACTTTTTATGATAATACTACTTACAATTTGACAGATTTTGCTCATCATTGGAGTTTAAATGTACATAAAATAGCACACGGCATTGCAGAAACATATGGATGCACAACAAATAAGACGAGCATAACGCGCCCAATTTTAGAGGAAGAATCTAATCCGTTCAAACACACCCAAGTCCACTTTAAAACCGTTTGTCAGAGTGCGATTGCTGAGTCTCAAAAGATAAATCAACAACCAACAGATCAACCCACAGAGCTACATCATTTTTCCTTCAAGAAAGGAGGCGATGGGAGTTCCAAACAACAATTTTTATTTGAAGATTCGGCGGAAAAACTAAAAAATATTTTTAAACAATCATTTAACAAAACCAGCCATCAGACGGATCAACAGACAACAGGAAATGCGACAAACGATACTTCTGGGACAGCTAATTTCTTTAAGGGACTAACTGAGGCTTTCGTCACATTTTTTAATGATTTTGATCAACCAATCTATACAGAAAAACATGAAAGTTTAAAAGGAGATTCGCTGATCACTCGCTTTTTATCAATGATGGCTCAAAGTATTTCATACCAAGATGAGATCCATCAGACAGCTACACCTTCAAAAGATAAAAATGTTCCTCATGCTTTTCGATCCTATGACTTCTCAAGTGGAATTCCAACTTTGAAAAAAGAAGAGGAAGGATTTGCGACACAATTTTGGACATTGTTTAGTAAAATGGATGAAACACTGACCAACTTTATAAAAAAATGGGATTTATTCGTAGTTCGAGGAGCTGAAGCAAGGGCGATCAACCATCCTTTTTCTGACAATGAAGATAGTGTATCGGCAAGTGAAACGGGCGATGAAAAAACGGCGATAGAAAATCAGCAAAAAATAGCCACCACTGAATCGACGAATACTTCTGACTTAGTGGTAGTCGGTAAAATCATTGAAGATATTGAACAAAATCGAAAGCCTGCTGAGCGTTACGAGGAACCTATTCCGGCATTTTTTTATGATAAAAAGCTGTTTGAGCGAAAGGATACGACGGATAAGGCAATCACACAGTTGAAAGAATTTTTAGTGAAACAAAAAATTGTAAGTAAAACTGCCCATGCAGGACTAGTGCTTAAAGAACTTGAGAAATGGGCAGAGATAAAATCGCTCCATGATCTTTCAGAAGAATCAGATAAAATACAATTTTTGAATTTTTTCATCCGGTACTCCTATGGGTTAGAAGATGCAAGAGCAGGGGACATATCATCGGCTAACCAATTGCAATCGACTTTTATGCAATTGAAAATAAATGTAGGTTTAATAGGGTACACCTTCCAGCAGAATACGTATCCTATTCAATTGTCGCCAAAGGAAACACCTGATGTTACGAATGTTCAAGCAGAAACAGAGGTGAGTAATCAAATTTTTTCAGACTTCATTCATGATCGACCTGCTTCTATTTCAATAAATCAGACAATCACTGCGGTAGTCTATCATCGCGATCTTTTCAACCAACGAGAGAAAACAAAAATAGTGAATCAAGGGCTTGTCTGCTTTGCCTATAAACAGGGAACTAGGCTAAAAAATCCCTCAGCGAGCCATTTAATTAGATGGATGCAAAAATGGATACTTAGAGGGAAGAATTATGCGGAAATTGTGAATAGAGAGGAACTTGCAGCGAAAGAGTTGCTAAAAGCATATGGTTCTAAAATGAAAATTAGTTCTCCGAACGACTCAAGGGCGGTTATCCAACAATGGGAAAATAATAATGCGCAGATGGGATATACTTATAAAAAAGATGAGATTAATGTAATCGGACAAGCGACGGATAAGGAAAAGAAGACAGAACAATTAGAAAAACAAAGAGTACTATCGTTTCTTCGAGAAAATGGCATTATTCCTATGACCGGTTCCACTTATGTACTCGAAGAAGATCAAAAACCATTTCTTTTCAATGAACGAGAGGAAGTCATCGATCAACGGATTGTTGCTTTTTTGAAGAAAAAGGGTATCGTTTGTGATACGTCTAATTCTGAGCGGCTTGCTGAAACAGTATCAAATTGGGTATTGATTGAAGGGGCGAATCAAAAAATAATTGATCCCGTCAAACTCAAGCAATTCTCGCAAGCAATCTTGGGGCAAGAGGACAACGGTCTGATCTCCAATAAAGAAGCAGAACTAACGTTTACGAAATGGTTATGGGGAAAATTGGAGAAAGACGACTCTTCAACTGTATCTAATAGTCAAACAAAAACAAGCAAGTCTGTTTTGGAAAATAGTGAAACGCAATGGAGAAGTCAAGAAGTACTTGATAAAGTAGAGTTATTTTTACGAGAAAAGTACTTGATCAAAGGTGAGGTAACAAAAGAGGATATTTTGAGTGGAATAGGAGGATGGTTTAGGCAAGGCAGCGTAAATGGCGAGGTCAGTCCAGAGAAGATACAAGGTATTGCGACAGTTATATTGAAAGAACTAAAGTTATATGGTGGAGCAGAAGGTGAGTTAGTTTCTGACAAAAGCGCGATAAAAACAGTAATGAAATGGGTCATTGAGAATGTCTTAGAAAGCACTATTGAAGTATTTGCAACAAAAAAAATCCTTGATCATCCCAATCCAGATAACTTTACGATTGGCGAGCTTAGGAATTTTTTTAAACTAGATGAATTCGTAAAAAGCGGACAACTTAAGCTTGTGAAAGAAGACAATCCACAAAAACAAAATGAATTAGAGAATAATGTACGTTTGTTGTGGAATATTTGTCTGAACTATATGCTTCCCAATTATTTTCTTAAATCGAGTGATTTGTCAGATAATTTGCTGATCTCGGATTATCGTTCATTGATGCAAATGACAGGATCAAGAATATTAGCCGCTTCAGGTTTACTTAATCAGTTTAATCAAGAGGAAATTCGTACACTTGGCGAACTTTTCTTCGAATCTGTTAGTAATCAAGGAATCCAAGATATGGAAGAATTGGATCACCTTCTGTTTCCTGCATTATTTACTACTGCACAATTGGATGCTTCCCTTTTGCGAAAATCTATGGAAGAAGGTAATTATAAAGAAGTCGCAATCAGTACATTTATTGGTTATTTCCAGAGAGGCTACTTTGCGATCATGGCACATCAAGAAGAAATCAATCGCCTCTATGGGAACTATCAGACAGCAGTGATTAACTTTCGAAGAAAACAAGCACTAGTGACTGAAGTGATCAATGAGTGTGAAAGACTCGGCATAAGAGTCACTAAATTAGCAAGTCAAGTGTATTTAGCTGGAGGAAATCCTTGCCCAGGGCCATGGATTCCTCGTGATCTCGAAAAATGGTACACAGAATTAACAACAGAAGTAGCAGAATCCTATCATTTATTGAATCGGAAACTGATTGGCTTATCCATTCATTCAAGTAATCAATCAGAATTAGATTTTATGTTTTCCCCTGAAACTCATATCTATGAAGGATCTGCTAAGTTTATAGATACAGATGGTCCTTCAAAAACAGTGGGACCTTCACCATCGATCGTTTTTTCCGGTAATCGACAAGAAAGAGACGACCTGATCTTGCCACTTAAGGAAACAGATATACTCATTGCGATTCGTGACAACGAAGAAAGACGGTATGCATTGAAAAGATTGGAGAAGGAAGGTGGATATGCCTTTTATCGTGTAGATAAAGATCCGTTTCTATTGTTAGAATATGATTTAGTTGATCTAAAATCCCTCTGGTGGAGGAAGCCAAAAAAAGTAGGGGATAAAATTCAAATTGGTCGATACTATTATTCGTTTTCAACGGAAATCCATTTAGATAAGTTGTTATCGCATGGTAATGAGAAGGAAACTTTATTTAATACAATCAGTCTCAAGCATAAAAATATCCTGTATCACCAATTATATGAATCAGGAAACGATAAGACAATAACTAGTCAAGTATGGGATGTGGTTAGCCATTTCATTCCATTTTATGATTGTGTCGTGGGGATTGTTAATAAGGATACAGCAAGCGCGATGCCTAATTGTCTGATTGATACGCTTCTCTTGGTGCCTATATTAGGTCAGATTAGTTCTATCAATATCCGATTTGCTCTAGGCGCAGCACGAGTGATTGCACGTGGTGGAATAACAGGATTAGTGAAAAATACCTCAAAAATAGTACCAAAAATTTCCGAACTCAGAAGTCTCTTGGCTAGTGTGGTGCGGTATATCGATCCAGGGATTGAGGCAGCAATTAGTGGTGGACGCTTTGTAATCAAGAACCTATTAAAATTAAAAAACCAGCCAATTCTTACGAGAAATATCCACTTTAAACCAGTCTTAACAAAACTTGAAAAACATGAAAAAGATTTGCCTGCACCAGTGATATCAAAAATGACTGTTACCGCTCGTTTACCAAGAAATGGTCCGCAAGTTCTTGTGAAAAAAATGAAAAACAATCTATATGTCAAAGTTTCCGATTTTAAAAAAGGAGATGTCTATGGAAAAGTTTTTACTTTAAGAGGAGAAGAACTGAGAGAATTTGAAGGCCCCGTATTTTTTTCTCAAAAACAAAAGGAAATCATCCAATCTTTAAAAATCAATATCCAGCCAGATGAGATGTTTATCGAAAAGATAAATTATTATCCTAAAGGTTATGGTGAAGGAACGGTCATGGAAATCTATAAAAATGGTCAGAAAAAAATGGATGTGATCGAAATGGACGGTCAACTTGTTCCTGTTAGGATCCAAGCGATAAAGAAATACGGTGTGCGCTATGATGTAATGGATGGAGATAAAGTATTACCTGTGAACTTTAATGGTATTGAATGGTATTTCGAACAAGATACATCCCCGCTAATTTCGAGAGCAGTAAAAATCGAAGTGACGAATCGTATCAATCAGTTTGAAGCTGTATGGGACCCTAGTACTCTGTCAGCACCAGATGGAAATGGTTTGATGTGGAGTGCAGAAGGTAGAACCTATATTAAGATCCAAGAACGCTATATTCCTTTGGCCTTATTAGATAAGGAAATCAACCGATATCATTTAGTGAAAAAAGATATACTAGAACCTATGACTGTCTTACGATTGGATCCGGGAATCAATCAGTTCCGTTTTGAAACTCAGTTGGAGAAAAGCGTTGTTGAACGTCCGGATGATCTATTATTCGCTGGCGGCTTCGATGAGGGAGCAAGCACATCAAAAGGTCAACCAGCCTCTACACAAAATCAGCTGACCTCTGTAACTCTTAGCAACCCTAATTATCCACCCTATATGTGGGTGCCTAAAATACCACAGAAATGGCCAGAATGGAAAGCACGTATGAATGCAATCGAGATTGATCGCCCTAATAATGTCCCTGTACTGGAGAATAGTCAAGTGGTACTCCCACGATTAACTAAGCTTATACCAGAACCACCAAAAGAGATAATAACCGATGAAGCGCTGACCATAAAAAAAATCAAGCTGGGTATTCAGCATTGTTTACCACCCGAATTGAAAAATAAATATCGTGTATTTGCTGGTTTAGATGCCGCAAAAATGCCGGAACATTTAAAAGAATTTCGGAAAGTAGTAGCAAAAGAATATAATGAAGCGGTGAATATTGTAGATCTTGTTATCGAAGAATGTAAATATCTGCTGAGGTTTGAGAAAATAAGTTCGACGACGAGAGGAACCTATTTAGCCAATATGTTTAATGTATATGGCAAACCAGAGGAACAGGCAGTCTTAAAAGAAGTGGTCAAAAGGCTTCAGACAATCGCAGAAAAAAGCAAAGCATTTCTTAAGCAATCAGCAGATTGGGGATTTAAGAATATTTGGATTGCTTCCACCGATTTCCAAAAAGATCCGATAACGAAGAAATTCTATTCCTTAAGTAAAGAACGTACTTCGCCATATGGATTTGTGATTCGGACGGATGCCGAAAATCGAATCATACTTATGGCTGATTCTTTTAATAAGAACCCTAATTATTGGCCAGAAGTTGAAATTGCACCTCCTGTCTCAGAAACTTTACTTCATGAAACGTCTCATTTAGTTTCAATGACTGATGATATCGTCGTTTATGATGAGGTGCACCGTGGTTTTTTAAGGCGCGGAAAAGATGCACAAATCGATTTCGTTTCTCGGTATCATAAGAATTTCAGAACCACTGGTTTTTCTAATTTTGTTCGAATGATAGCAAATTATTTCCGTATGGATAAGCTATCACGAATGGCTGTTTTTCGGAATTTCGGTACAGATTCTATGTTGTTGGCTAATTATATGTTGAATGATGCGGAAATGGTCGGTACGCTTCTTAGAGATGTTGCCAATGGGTACAGGTATGATCAACCGCTCCTGCGACCTAAACGTTCTGTGGATGAACCAACTCAAGAGCCAACTGCGGAAATTGGAAGTGGCAATATCCTTATCAATCTGTCATTGATGTCAATCGGTGAGTATGCGACAGAAGAAAGAAGTATTGGCTTAGAAGTGACGAAGGAACCCCCTTTAGGAAGCACACTTAGCGATGTAAGTCCTACAACAGAATTTTCTACCTCAATGGATTCAAAACAAGCTGGTTCTGCTTCGGTGATAGATGGAAAGATACCAAATAGTCAATCACAAAATGGAGAGATTCCCGCACAACGAATAAGAGTGAAGCGAAGTGATTTGAATGTTTCGGAAGAAAAAATCAATCAAAGAACTTCTCAATCTAGCTCCGTCGAACAAAATGGTACCTTATCTAAGGTTTCCCAGCCTGTAAGCGCCAACCCAACAATTTATAATAAATTCTCCGCTCTCATAAATAGAGGAGTTGGAAAGAGTGAGGCGCTAAATAGAACTTCAACAAGGAGACAAAATAAGAATAAATTGGTAGGAATGAATTTATAAAATTGAGATCCTGAAATGGTCATGCAGGTCAACGATTGTAAAATACGTTGACACTGGGGATAAAGACAACAGTGGTTTAATGATTATCTGGCTGTCTTTAGGTATTAGTATTTTATTTTTTGACTACATTTCGATGCAATAAATTTTGTTTTACTTAGTCAAGTATTCATATTAATTAGACAAATTTTGGTTTAGTTGTTCACACGATCTATCTCTTATCAGATGCGTACAAATACCTAATAAACAAAGGAGTATGAAGATGCCTATTGAACAACATCGAGAAAAAATCGGTCAATTCAACAACAAATCACAGAAATATATGACGGAAGATAACCTAAAAAGAAATCTAAGCTCACTTGCAGACAGCTTTGGGCATTATCCTGTCGGTAGAGGAGTCTGGTCGCCGACAGGAATATTGTACTTATTAAGTGTTGGTCAAAATCTTCGGATATCGGAAGCAAATCTACCGAATCGACAGCGTGCAGTACAAGAAACGACTGCTGCATTTGAAGTGGATACATTTGTAGAAGCACGACAACAAGGGAATGAGACCTCTTTACATTCTTTAGTGTCAAGTTCTACTGCGGCTCCCCAGCGATTTACTCCATTTACGCCGAATCATTCGTCTATACCTACCAATTCGACGATTGAGGTTGCACTGCCTTCGAATTCGCTCATTTATTTAGTAGAGAAGGCTCATCAGTGGAGCATAGGACTGCACAAAATGGCGCATCGAATTGCGCAAGTCGAAAATTGCACGACTACGAGCGAGATCTTTCACCAAAACCCTCTTGGACTTTGGAATGGCGCCAATCATACACAAGCTCATTTTAAAACTATTTGTCAGACAGCTATTACAAAATCACAAACAACCAATGAAGAACGAAAAAGTATGCCTGCGAGTATTCAAAAATTTTCTTTTAAAAAGCAAACAATAGAGAAGACAACACACAGATTCACTGCCGAAGAGGAAGCCAAAAAAATGAAAACGGTATTTGAATCAACGGTGGAAGAATTCTATCAAACAAAAAATAGAAGAACGACAGAAAAAACAAAAAAGCATGGAACTCCTATTCCTGAAGCGCCAATCGTTGATGCTTTTTGGGGAGAATTGACCGAGCTCTTTACGACATTTTTCGGTAAACCTGAAAATGCTACATATACCGAGCAACCAGCAGACACGAATGGATACTCAGTGATGGATCATTTGGTTGAGTGGCTGACCCAGACGTTCTCAGTCAATCATTCGTCCTATGATACGGTGGATAGCAAAATAAATCAGAATTCGAATATTCCTCTAGCGTCAGTTTTACCTGATCAATCCCAGACACAAGCTTCAATGGCCGAGCCAGCTGTAAAGGAAGTGGTGGCAGAAGCGATATCACCTTTATGGGAACTCACGAACAAATTGGCGGAAAAACTTGTCAAAGGTTGAAGCGATCCCAGAGGCATATGCGTTTATGATGAGTCATGATCCGGAGTGTCGAATCATATTTATTGCTGATATGAATCATATTGATCCAGATTATATGCCAAAACTACAGATATCTGTAGATCCAAAGGAAACTCTTATCCATGAAACAACACATATCGTGTCCATGACATACGACGTTATTTCTAGCTATCCGTATATGGTGTCAGGATATTCGAAATCTGGAGCAGATGTTCGCAACCAATATTTCAGAAGGTATCCAGGTTTTTTCAAAACGGAGGAGTTTACTCGCTTTGTTGATCAGTTAGCAGATTACCAGAACTCTCCGATGTTATCAGAAGAAGCGGTTATACTTGCAGAAAAAACTGACGCGATGATGAGTATGAATATTCAAAGTCTTGATGCAGAAACCCTAACGATAATCATTAGAGATATTGCATTAGGAAATCCTTTCAATAAACGTCCAATCAATCAACGACCAAAACTCTTTAAACGAGACCTCAGCAATCAACAGAACAAACCAAAAGTAAATGGTGAAATGCTAGTCTCTCTTGCATTAATGAATTCAGGACAGTTCAATATGGCTGAAAGAAATCTAGAATTGGGAGTTACAAAAAAACCAATAGTCCAGACTACTGCAAGTCCCTTGCCAACCAGTACGTCTAATAAAGAGAATACCAATCAGCAAGGCTCTGGACAAGATAAGGCGAAACAAAGTAAAAAGAATCAAAAAAAGCCGGGAATAAATAAACTGGTTGGATTTAGCACGAAAATCAGTGGTTTTGTGAATGAAGGACAAGTAAACACCACAGCCAAAAAAAAGAGCGACTTAAATCTTCAAAAGTAATGAGACTAGTAAAAGTTATACACTTTTTGTTTAGCAATTTAATGTGGAGCAACGATCCAAGAATAAATGATCAATACCTACGGAGGTCGGGACAACAGCGTGTCATCTCGATAAATAAGGCGTCATCCACGAAAATGGTTCTTCAACTTTTTGTGGATGACGCCTTATTTATCGCAGAGTTTTTTTTCGCCGTTTATATGGGGTGGACGAATGGCCAGACCTTTTTTTACTTTTCTCTCATTTAAGCAATATATATTTTACATTTAGTAAGATATAGTTTACAATCAGGATGACTGAGAAGAATGGAGGTTAACCATCAAGTTGAAAAACATCCGAATGAAACTCGCGCGTTTAGCAAATGATTTAAGCCAAGAAGAATTGGCCCAACGTGTAGGAGTGACAAGGCAAACGATTGGATTGATTGAAGCAGGGAAGTATAATCCCACACTCAAGTTGTGTCAGGCCATCTGCCATGAATTAAATCAAACATTAGATGATCTATTTTGGGAGGATAAAGATGAAAAAGAATAAACTTAAAGATGAACGTATCGTACAGGTCAATAATCAAATACAAAGTGAAGCCTTTTTGTTATTATTGGTATTATTAGGGACTTCGATCTTTGTAAAAAGTTATTTGTTGGAGCAACCAGTTTCTGAAGTGTTTACCGAATTATTGTTGCTAGGAGTAGCGTTCATCTATTTATTGATCCGTGGCTCACTGATTGGTCACGACCTTATCGATCAATCCAAACATGCAAAGAAATTACGAGTGTTAGCAGTCATTGTTGGAAGTGTATTCGTTTCTGCAGTTACTGGGGTGAGAAATTATAGCTTATATCATGAGTTATACACTGGTTATTTCGATCCTCATTTTTTAGCGATTTTAGGGATTACATTTATATCTTCGGCTTTATTTATGTCTGCCTTAGTGTTTTTGGTTTCTTCTGTCAATCGATTTGGGCAGAAAAGACTGGAAAGTAAATTAGAGGATGAAAATGAGGAAAAATGATTGCTGAAAAAGATGATATAAGGATCGATCCATTAGGGATAACAGAGATTCCGCTTGTGTTTTGATAGAGACTAACGCATAATAGGAGGAGCGAAAATGGAAGTGAATGTTACTAGAGATACGGGATTTTACGGAATGGGTAGTCCAATCACATTACGGGTGGATGATCGGAAAATCAGTTTGGGGCAAAACCAATCTGTTACTCTAGATGTAGACGCCCCGTTTCAGATGCAAGTCACCTTTTTTTGGCTCAAAAGTCCAGTCTATACGATAACAGAACCAACTAAAAACTATCGGATTACGATGAATTTATTGCTATTACAGTTATATCCCGTACTTTTCTTATTTACAGGGATCAGTGCTGTTGCTATTCAAAGTATCCTTTATAGTTTACTGATCGTCGTCGTAATGATTGGTTTCTTTCTATTTATAAAAAATAAAGCATATGTCATCAAGGAGGCTAGTGATGAAGAATTCTGATCTTTTTTTGAGTAGCTTTAATCGGATCGAAAAATGGATGCAAGAAGAGATGGGGAATCCACGAAATATGGGGTTCACTGAACTCGTTCGTCGTTTAGCACAAAAGCAACACCAAAGTATCAAAAAATATGAGGATGACTTACTACAGTTGGCTCAATTACGTAATGCGATCGTGCATGATCGGATCGCCGTCGATTTTATTATCGCTGAACCTAATGAATGGGCGACGAAGCGTATCCAAAGAATCGAGCAAGAACTGATTCGTCCAGAAACAGTGTTACCGCGTTTCGCAAAGCATGTAACTGGGTTTGAATGGGACATCCCATTACCTAGTTTGTTGGAGACTGTTGCTCAAAAGCGTTATTCTCAGTTCCCGCTTTATCATAAAGGAACATTCAAAGGATTAGTGACGTTGCGGATGTTAGGTTTTTGGTTAGCCAAAGAAAGTCATCATGGTGTGATCGATCTTCAAGGAAAAATAGCTGCCGATCTGATCACTCAAGATGGTAAGTACACCAATTATCATTTTGTATCCGCTCAGACAACGATTGCTGAAGTAGAAAAAATGTTTGGCGAGCAGGGTACGCTTGAGGCTGTGTTGATCACCAAAAACGGCGACCCTAACGGAAATTTATTAGGGATCATCAGACCAAGAGATATTTATCATGAAGTAGAAAAGGAATGATTGTTTGTTAGCGATATATTGGATTATAAGTGCGTTGATCATCGGCTTAGATCAATGGGTAAAATGGTTGATCGTCGATAACTTTGCTTTAGGAGAAACGAAATCAGTGATTCCAGGGATCTTGTCCTTGAATCATATCCGTAATTTCGGAGCAGCTTGGAGTTTACTAGAAGGAAAAATGTGGTTTTTTACTGTCGTGACGATCATTGCAGTTGTAGTGATCTTGACGTTGATGATCAAAAATCGTAGCGACGGAAATCGTTGGTTCATGATCGGTCTGACATTGATTCTAGCTGGAGCAATCGGTAACTTTATCGATCGTGTCCGTTTAGGGTATGTGATCGATATGTTCCAAACTGATTTCGTGAATTTCCCGATTTTTAATGTGGCAGACATTTCTCTAGTGATCGGTGTGATCTGCGTATTGATTTATATTATTTTAGATGAAAAGGAACAACGAAAAAAATGACACAATTAAAAGCAACTATCAAAGAAGAAAAAGGACGGATCGATAAAGTTCTGACAGCATTATTTGCGGATCATAGTCGTTCACAAGTTCAACAATGGTTGAAAGACGGTGCCGTTTCCGTAAATGGGGAACCAGTAAAAGCGAATTACAAAGTAAAATCGGCTGATGCAATCGTCGTGGAAGTACCAGAGCCTGAAGAACTTGAGATCGTAGCAGAAGACTTACCAATAGAAATCGTCTATGAAGATGACGACGTAGCTGTGGTCAATAAACCACAAGGCATGGTCGTTCATCCTTCTGCTGGTCATGCCCAAGGAACACTAGTCAATGCGTTGATGTACCATATGAAAAATCTATCATCGATCAATGGCGTGATCCGTCCAGGGATCGTCCATCGAATCGATAAAGACACGTCTGGATTATTGATGATCGCCAAAAATGATCAAGCCCATGAAGCGTTGGCGCAGCAATTGAAAGATAAAACTTCCCTAAGAAAATATATTGCTTTAGTCCATGGCGTTATTCCTCATGAAAAAGGGACGATCAATGCACCTATCGGGCGCTCAAAAGTCGATCGAAAAATGCAAGCGATCCGCGAAGATGGAAAACCAGCTGTGACGCATTTTACTGTACTAGAACGTTTTGAGAATTTCACTTTAGTAGAGTTACAATTAGAAACAGGGCGTACGCATCAGATCCGTGTGCATATGAAGTATATTGGTTATCCTTTAGCAGGTGATCCCGTATATGGACCAAAGAAAACCCTCAAAGGCAATGGCCAATTTTTACATGCGAAATTATTAGGTTTCACTCATCCTCAAACGAATGAACGAATGACCTTTGAGGCACCATTGCCAGAAGTTTTTGAAAAAACTTTAGAGAAGTTGAGAAAAGATATTGCTTTTTAAAGTACTTAACGGTATAGTAATAAACAATAAAAGAAAAACTTAATAGCAGTCCTTTAAGTTTAGTCCCGTGAGGCTAAGAAGGGTGTGAGTAAGAATTCCTGTGGTGCGCCATAGCGAGACTTGCTCAATGACGTCGCATACACAAAGCGACCGGTGTGGTAGTATACACTCAGTCTAAACATTCCTCCTGTTCTCTTAGGGCAGGAGTTTTTTTTGTGTAAAAAATGGAGGGGAAAAATGATGCAAGCAAAAGAAGTAGTGGATCAAGTAACGATGAAACGAGCGCTAACACGTATCACTTACGAAATCATCGAAAGAAATCAAAGTATCGAAGAGATCGTCTTAGTCGGAATCAAAACGAGAGGGATCTACATCGCTGCTCGAATTGCCGAACGTCTGAAACAACTCGAAAATATCGAAGTACCTGTAGGGGAACTTGATATCACATTGTACCGTGACGATAAAAAAGAGATCGCTCAAGAACCAGAATTGCATTCTTCAGATATTCCAGTCAGTTTAGAAGGAAAAGAAGTTATCTTGATCGATGATGTGTTATACACAGGACGGACGATCCGCGCTGCAATGGATGCAGTCATGGACTTTGGTCGTCCAAGAAAAATTTCACTAGCAGTTCTAGTTGATCGGGGACACCGAGAATTACCGATCCGCGCAGATTACGTAGGAAAAAATATCCCTACAGCAAAAAAAGAAGAAATCTTAGTAGAGATGCAAGAATTAGATGGACAAGATCGCATCATGATCTTAAACGAGGAAAAGTAGAGGAGTAAGGCAAGATGGCAGAAGAAAAAAAGTTCCACAACGATAGTGTGGTATTAGACATCCATGATCGACCAACCATTGGACACTGGGTGGGTTTAAGTTTACAGCATTTATTCACGATGTTCGGTGCAACTGTCTTAGTACCGATCTTAGTCGGAATCGACCCTGGGATTGCCTTGGTCAGTTCAGGATTAGGAACGATCGTTTACTTGATTACAACAAAAGGGAAGATTCCAGCATATCTAGGCAGTAGCTTTGCGTTCATCGCCGCTATGCAGATGTTGATGAAAACCGACGGCTTCCCGGCGATCGCACAAGGCGCGATGACAACAGCACTTGTCTATCTGATCGTTGCGTTGATCATCAAGAAAATCGGTTCGGCTTGGTTAGACAAAATCTTGCCACCGATCGTGGTTGGCCCAGTCATCATGGTCATCGGTTTAGGTTTAGCTGCCAACGCAGCAAACAACGCGATGTTCAATCAAGACCATTACGATTTCAAATATCTATCAGTTGCGTTGATCACTTTAGGATTGACGATTTTCTTCAATATGTTCTTACGCGGGTTTCTAGGATTATTACCGATCTTGCTTGGCATCATCTCTGGTTACATCGTGGCTTTGCTTTTCGGGATCGTTGACACCCAACCAATCATCGATGCGCCATGGTTCGCGCTGCCTAACTTTGAGATTCCATTTGTGCAATATCAACCGAAGTTATATATAGGGGCAATCACTACGATGGCACCGATCGCCTTTGTCACAATGACCGAACACATCGGCCATTTGATGGTCTTGAACAAATTGACCAAACGAAATTTCTTTGAAGATCCAGGCTTACACCGTACATTGACAGGAGATGGCTTGGCTCAATTAGTGGCAGCTTTTGTTGGTGGGCCGCCAGTGACAAGTTATGGTGAAAATATCGGCGTCTTGGCAATCACTCGCGTACACAGCGTGTTCGTGATCGGAGGCGCAGCGGTCTTCGCAGTGATCCTTGGCTTCATTGGCAAACTAAGTGCTTTGATATTAAGTATTCCTGGCCCAGTCATTTCAGGTATCAGTTTCATCCTATTCGGAGTGATTGCGGCAAGTGGGATGAAAATCTTAGTCGAAAACAAAATCGATTTTGATAAAAAGAAAAATCTATTGATTGCTTCAGTCATCTTAGTCGTAGGTATCGGGGGATTAGTCCTAGAAGTCGGGACATTCACTTTATCTGCCATGGCACTAGCAACAGTTTTAGGAATCATTTTAAATCTTATCTTACCAGAAACTTCACGCAGCGAAGAAAATTAAGGAGGACATCGCATGATCATCAAATCAGAACGCATCAGTTTAAAACACTTATTAACGGTAGAAGCATTAACAGACCAAGAAGTAATGGGGTTGATCCGACGAGGACAAGAGTTCAAACAGGGCGCAACTTGGTCACCACAAAAATCCCAATATTTTGCAACGAACTTGTTCTTTGAAAACAGTACACGAACGCATAAAAGTTTTGATGTAGCAGAAAAGAAACTTGGTCTTGAAGTGATCGAATTTGAAGCAAGTACAAGTTCAGTTACAAAAGGTGAAACATTATACGATACCGTTCTAACGATGTCTGCACTTGGGGTGGATGTAGCTGTTATCCGTCATGGAGATGAAAATTACTATGACGAATTGATCCAAAGTAAAACGATCCAATGCTCGATCATCAATGGCGGTGACGGTAGCGGGCAACATCCAACGCAGTGCTTACTTGATTTGATGACGATCTATGAAGAATTTGGCTATTTTGAAGGCTTGAAAGTGGCGATCGTCGGAGATATCACACATTCTCGTGTCGCAAAATCGAATATGCAGATGTTGAAACGTCTTGGCGCACAGGTTTTCTTCTCAGGTCCAAGAGAATGGTATGACGATGAATTTGAAGTTTACGGTCATTACTTACCACTAGATGACTTGCTGGATCAAGTCGATGTCATGATGATGTTACGTGTGCAACATGAACGCCACGATGGAAAAGAAAGTTTTTCAAAAGAAGCCTATCATCAAGAGTACGGCTTGACAGTCGAACGCGCTAAAAAAATGCAAAAACATGCAATCATCATGCACCCGGCACCAGTCAATCGAGATGTCGAATTGGCGGATTCACTGGTTGAAGGGTTACAGTCACGGATCATTCAACAAATGAGCAATGGTGTATTTGTCAGAATGGCGATCTTAGAAGCTGTATTAAGTGGAAAAGCATAAACATAAGAGGAGGAAGAAACATGAAAACACTCATTAAAAACGGTCAAATCAATACAAAAAGAAATGAAACAACACCAGCAGAAATTTGGATCGAAGAAGGAAAGATCAAAGCAATCGGTACAGGCTTTCCTGAGGCTGAATTTGATGAAGTGTTTGATGCACAAGGGCAGTTGATCACACCTGGATTAGTGGATGTCCATGTCCATCTGAGAGAGCCTGGCTTTACTTACAAGGAAACGATCGAAGCTGGCACGAAAGCAGCTGCTCGAGGTGGGTTCACCACTGTTTGTGCGATGCCAAATCTTGACCCAGTACCTGATACAGCAGAAAAATTAAAACAAGTCTATGACATCATCAAACGTGATGCTGTCGTCAAAGTATTACAGTATGCACCGATCACTGAGAATCTTCGAAGTGAAGAACTGGTCGATCAAGAAGCATTGATCAATGAAGGCGCATTTGCTTTTACCAATGATGGTGTCGGCGTGCAAACAGCAGGCACGATGTACTTAGCGATGAAAGAAGCTGCGAAAAACAATAAAGCACTCGTTGCTCACACAGAAGATGAATCATTATTATTTGGCGGTGTGATGCACGCAGGAGAAAAAGCAGAAGAGCTAGGGTTGCCAGGTATTTTGAGTGTGACTGAGTCTTCTCAAATTGCTCGTGATCTCCTATTAGCGGAAGCAACAGGCGTTCACTATCATGTCTGCCATGTTTCAACAAAAGAAAGTGTGCGGGTGATCCGCGATGCGAAAAAAGCCGGGATTCACGTGACTGCAGAGGTTTCACCGCATCATCTGATCTTGATCGATGAAGATATCCCAGAAGATTTTGGTTTTTGGAAAATGAATCCACCGTTGAGAGGCAAAGCCGATCGCGAGGCATTGATCGAAGGCTTGCTTGATGGCACGATCGATTGTATTGCCACCGACCATGCCCCACACGGATTAGAAGAAAAAAGTCAAAGTTTCTTGCAATCACCTTTCGGGATCGTTGGAAGTGAAACAGCCTTCCAACTCGTGTATACACATTTTGTTGAAACAGGAAAATTCACACTAGAGCAAGTGATTGACTGGATGGCAGTCAAACCAGCAGCCATCTTTGGTTTGGAAGCTGGCACCTTGACGATCGGCGCATCAGCAGACTTGGCAGTTTACGATATTGCGCATTCTGCAGTAATCGATAAAAAAGATTTCTTATCAAAAGGCGAGAACACACCTTTCGTCGGTTGGGAAATCAAAGGAGAAACATTGATGACATTTGTCAACGGAAAACTTGTTTGGCATAAGGGGGAATAATTGGATGGAACGGTTGCTGATTTTAGAAGATGGCACAGTATTTAAAGGGAAATCATTTGGTGCGACAGCCAATGTGTTTGGAGAAATCGTCTTTACGACAAGTATGACAGGATATCAAGAAACGATCACAGACCAAAGTTTTAATGGACAGATCATTACATTTACGTACCCGATGGTAGGGAATTATGGCGTCAACCGTGATGATTATGAATCGATTGCACCAACGTGTAAAGGTGTAGTGGTCAAAGAGCATGCACGTGTTGCGTCAAATTGGCGTAACCAAATGACATTAGACGAGTTCTTGAAACAAAAAGGAATCCCTGGTATCTCTGGCATCGATACACGGGCGTTGACACGAAAAATCCGTGAAGTTGGGACGATGAAAGCCAGTATTGTGGATGCAGGCGACACATTTGAACATGCGTTTGACCAACTAAAAGCAACCGTCTTGGCAACGAACCAAGTCCAACAAGTTTCAACCAATAAACCTTATCCTAGCCCAGGAACAGGAAGAAATGTGGCAGTCATTGATTTTGGATTGAAACATAGCATCTTACGTGAATTGAGTAAGCGTGACTGTAATTTAACAGTCTTACCGTACAATACGGATGCGGAAACGATCCTTTCATTATCGCCAGACGGCGTGATGCTGACGAATGGACCAGGGGATCCGAAAGATGTACCAGAAGCGATCGAGATGATCAAACAAATCCAAGGAAAAATCCCGATTTTCGGCATCTGCTTGGGGCATCAACTTTTTGCACTAGCAAATGGTGCAGATACGTACAAGATGAAATTTGGTCATCGTGGACTGAATCATCCTGTGCGTGAAGTTGCAACAGGAAGAATCGATTTTACGTCACAAAACCATGGCTATGCGGTAAATGAACAAACGATCGATCCGGAAAAATTAATTGTCACTCATGTGGAAGTCAATGATGGCACAGTCGAAGGTGTCCGTCACCGTCGCTATCCTGCCTTCAGTGTGCAATTCCATCCAGATGCAGCACCTGGCCCACATGATGCACTACATTTATTTGATGAATTTATGGAAATGATGGACGCTGGAAAGGAGCAATTCTAATGCCAAAACGCACAGATATCAATAAAATCATGGTGATCGGTTCTGGTCCGATCATCATTGGTCAAGCCGCTGAGTTTGACTATGCAGGTACACAGGCTTGTCTTGCTTTAAAAGAAGAAGGCTACGAAGTCGTCTTAGTCAACTCCAATCCAGCAACGATCATGACTGATAAAGAAATTGCCGATCAAGTCTACCTAGAACCAATCACATTAGAATTTGTCTCACGAATTTTGCGAAAAGAACGTCCTGATGCGATCTTACCGACATTAGGTGGGCAAACAGGTTTGAATATGGCGATGGAATTAGCTGAATCAGGAATCTTGGACGAATTAGGCATCGAATTATTAGGGACGAAATTAAGTGCGATCGACCAAGCAGAAGATCGTGACTTGTTCAAAAAGTTGATGGAAGAATTAAATCAACCGATCCCAGAATCAGAAATCGTGACAACGGTGGAAGAAGCAGTCGCCTTTGCCAATAAAATCGGTTACCCGATCATCGTTCGACCAGCCTTCACATTAGGGGGTACTGGTGGTGGTATGTGTGAGAATGAAGCCGAACTACGACAAATCGCGGAAAATGGCTTGAGCTTGTCGCCCGTCACACAATGTTTGATTGAACGTAGTATTGCAGGCTTCAAGGAAATCGAATATGAAGTGATGCGTGACTCTGCCGATAATGCCATCGTTGTCTGCAACATGGAAAATTTCGATCCAGTCGGTATCCATACAGGGGATTCAATCGTCTTTGCACCGAGTCAAACATTAGCAGACCATGAATATCAAATGTTAAGAGATGCGTCACTATCGATCATCCGTGCATTGAAAATCGAAGGTGGCTGTAACGTTCAGTTAGCATTAGACCCTCATAGTTTCAACTACTATGTCATCGAAGTGAACCCTCGTGTTTCACGCTCCTCTGCTTTAGCAAGTAAAGCGACCGGCTATCCGATCGCAAAATTAGCAGCTAAAATCGCGTTAGGCTTGACCTTGGATGAAATGAAAAATCCAGTAACAGGAACGACTTATGCAGAATTTGAGCCCGCATTGGATTATGTAGTAGCAAAAATCCCACGTTGGCCTTTCGACAAATTCGAAAACGGTGAACGTGTCTTAGGCACGCAAATGAAAGCAACCGGCGAAGTGATGGCGATCGGTCGTAACATCGAAGAATCTTTATTAAAAGCCGTTCGTTCATTAGAAATCGGGGCGCACCACCTTGAATTGCCAGAACTAAAGACAGTCAGTGAAGAACGTTTGATGGAGAAAATCGTCCGAGCACAAGATGATCGTTTATTCTACTTAGCCGAAGCGATCCGTCGTGGCTATCCGATCCAAGAATTGGCAGACTTGACGAAAATCGATTTATTCTTCTTGGATAAATTGTTGCATATCATTGAATTAGAAGAGGAGCTTTCGGCACAACCGAATCAGCTGGATCTACTTCTTGTTGTGAAACAAAATGGCTTCACAGATCGCAAAATTGCGGAATTGTGGAAAACGACGACGGAAGCGATTCGCCAATTACGTACGGAAAAGAACATTCAACCTGTTTACAAAATGGTCGATACGTGTGCTGCCGAATTTGAATCCCACACACCTTACTTCTATAGTACGTATGAAATCGAAAATGAAAGCCATCGTTCAGAAAAACCGTCTGTTCTAGTACTTGGTTCTGGACCGATCCGTATCGGACAAGGGGTAGAATTTGATTATGCAACAGTTCATTCAGTCAAAGCCATTCAACAAGCAGGCTATGAAGCAATCATCATGAATAGTAATCCTGAAACCGTTTCGACAGATTTCTCGATTTCTGATAAACTTTACTTTGAGCCTTTGACTTTTGAAGATGTGATGAATGTCATCGAGTTGGAACAACCAATCGGTGTCATCGTCCAATTTGGAGGACAAACAGCGATCAATCTAGCTGAACCATTAGCAAAAGCAGGTGTAAAAATCCTAGGCACAACGATCGAAGACCTTGATCGTGCGGAGAACCGTGATCTATTCGAACAAGCGTTACAAGAATTAGGGGTGCCTCAGCCACTAGGAGATACTGCGACAAGTAAAGAAGAAGCAGTTGCAGTTGCCAATAAAATCGGCTATCCAGTACTTGTTCGTCCAAGCTATGTCTTGGGAGGTCGGGCAATGGAGATCGTTGAGAACCGACGCGATCTAGAAGATTATATGGAACATGCGGTCAAAGCTTCACCAGAACATCCAGTCTTAGTCGATCGTTACTTGATCGGTAGTGAGTGCGAAGTCGATGCGATCTGTGATGGCGAAACCGTCTTGATCCCAGGAATCATGGAACATATCGAACGTGCAGGGGTCCATTCAGGCGATTCTATGGCGGTTTATCCACCACAAGCGCTGTCAGAGGAAATTAAACAAACAATCGAAGATTACACGATCCGTTTAGCACGAGGGTTGAATTGTATCGGGATGATGAACATCCAATTCGTGATCCATGACAACCAAGTATATGTCATCGAAGTGAACCCACGTGCGAGTCGAACGGTTCCTTTCTTGAGCAAAGTGACGAATATCCCGATGGCACAGATCGCGACAAAAGCCATCTTAGGAGAAAAATTGAAAGACTTAGGCTATGAAGATGGTTTGTACCCTGAAACTGCCAACGTCCATGTCAAAGCGCCAGTTTTCTCATTTACGAAGTTGCATAAAGTGGACACTTATTTAGGCCCAGAGATGAAGTCGACAGGTGAAGTCATGGGTTCGGATCAAAACTTAGACAAAGCGCTGTATAAAGCGTTCGAAGCATCTGGTTTACGCTTGCCTGATTATGGTGCTGTCTTGTTTACGATCGCCGATGAAACGAAAGAAGAAGCCTTAGGTCTAGCAAAACGCTTTGCAGAAATCGGCTATAGCTTATTGGCAACGAAAAATACCGCAGCGTTCTTTGAACAACACGGACTTGTGGTGACACCAGTAGCTAAAATCTCTGAGGAAACAAAAGAGAAAAATGTCGTTGACCTGATTCGTGCGGGCAAAGCACAAGTGGTCGTCAATACCATTGATAAAGATCGTGGGAATGCGTCAAAAGATGGTTTTATCATTCGACGTGAAGCAGTAGAGCATGGCACGCCATTGTTTACTTCCCTTGATACTGCGGATGCGATCGTCCGCGTGATGGAATCCCGAGCATTTTCAACACAAGCAATCTAATCGTGGAGGGCAATTGCCCTCCTATTTAAAAAATGAAAAAAGCAAAGCAGTCTAGCGAAAAGTCCCAAAACATAGGAGTGTTAAGATGAAACAAGAAGTAATGAAAATCGTTCACCAACGGCAACTAGCACCACGAATCTATGAAATGACACTGACTGGGGAATTAGTCCAAGAAATGACACGCCCTGGACAATTCCTTCATATTCGCGTACCCCGAGCAGATTTGTTGTTGCGCCGACCAATCAGTATCAACCAGATCGATCAATCACAAAAAACTTGTCGTATCATCTACCGTGTAGAAGGAGACGGAACAAAGCATTTCGCAGAATTGACTGCTGGTGATTCTTTAGACGTCTTAGGGCCTTTAGGGAATGGCTTCGATCTTTCAGGATTAACGAACAAAGATGAGGTCTTCATTGTCGGTGGAGGGATCGGTGTTCCTCCTTTATACGAACTATCGAAACAGCTGAAGGAACGAGGCGTCAAAGCGATTCACTTTCTAGGCTTTGCTTCACAAGAAGTAATGTATTATGAAGAAGAATTTCTAAAGCTAGGTGATACAAGGATCGCAACGGATGACGGCACCTATGGACTCCATGGGAATGTCGGTAATCTATTACTTGCGGCAAAAGATAAGCCTGCTGCTATTTTTGCATGCGGTTCAAATGGATTACTAAAGACAGTGGAACAGCTTTTCGCCGGTCATCCTAACGTCCAATTGTCGTTAGAGTCTCGCATGGCCTGTGGTGTCGGTGCATGTTACGCATGTGTCTGTCATGTCCCAGGCGATGAAACAGGAACGAAAAGCTTGAAAGTCTGTGATGAAGGACCGATTTTCCAAGCAGGAGAGGTGATTTTATGAGTAACCCTTTAGCAGTTAAACTTCCAGGACTAAACTTGAAGAATCCAATCATGCCAGCAAGTGGCTGCTTTGGATTTGGCAAAGAATATGGCAAATACTACGATTTGAACCAACTTGGCGCAATCATGGTCAAGGCGTCGACACCTAAAGCGCGCTTTGGTAATCCCACGCCGCGAGTAGCAGAAACACCTTCTGGTATGCTCAATGCGATCGGGTTGCAAAATCCTGGAATGGAAGTGGTCATGGAAAAATCGCTACCTGAATTAGCCACCTATAAAGATTTGCCGATCATAGCAAATGTCGCTGGTGCCTGTGAAGAAGACTATGTTGAAGTTTGTGGCAAGATCGGTGATGCACCGAATGTCCATGCCATCGAACTTAATATCTCGTGTCCAAATGTCAAACATGGCGGAATTGCTTTTGGTACTGACCCAGATGTGGCGTTCCAACTGACACAAGCGGTGAAAAAAGTGGCGAATGTCCCTGTCTATGTCAAATTATCTCCTAATGTTACGGATATCGTGCCAGTGGCACAGGCTATTGAAGCTGGCGGGGCCGATGGGTTTACGATGATCAATACCTTGCTGGGGATGCGTATCGATCTGAAAACTAGAAAACCGATTCTTGCCAATCAAACAGGCGGTCTCTCAGGACCAGCAATCAAACCGGTGGCTATTCGTTTGATCCATCAGGTGGCAAGTGTCTCAAACTTGCCGATCATTGGGATGGGCGGTGTGCAAACCGTTGATGATGTACTGGAGATGTATATGGCAGGTGCAAGTGCAGTTGCTGTTGGGACAGCCAACTTTACCGACCCTTATATCTGTCCAAAACTGATTGCAGACCTACCAGCGAGAATGAGCGAGTTAGGCATTGAGTCTTTAGAGCAATTGATCAAAGAAGTGAAAGAAGGTAGAAATCAATGAATCAACGACCAATTATTGCTTTAGATTTTTCATCTTGGCAAGAAGTAGAAACCTTTATGCAACGTTTCCCAGAAGACGAAAAGTTATTCGTTAAAATCGGTATGGAGCTCTTTTATCAAGAAGGACCAATCATCGTTCGTTGGTTAAAAGACGCTGGACATGACGTTTTCTTAGATTTGAAATTACATGATATCCCAAATACCGTGGAAAAAGCGATGCAAGGCCTAGCAAAATTAGGCGTAGACATTACTTGTGTCCATGCTGCCGGCGGTATCCGTATGATGGAAGCGGCGATGCGTGGCTTGACAGATGGAACACCCGAAGGTAAGAAACGACCTTTACTTTTAGCAATCACGCAACTGACTTCCACAAGTGAAGAAGAAATGCACCATGATCAACTGATCGAAGTACCCTTAGAAGAAAGTGTGATCCACTACGCAGCTTGTGCAAAAGAAGCAGGTTTAGATGGGGTCGTATCTTCAGCACTTGAAGTGGCATCGATCAAAGCAAAAGCAGGTGACACATTTACGTGTCTAACCCCTGGCATCCGACCGGAAGGAACAGTTGCTGGTGACCAAACCAGAATCGTGACACCAGCCCGTGCAAAAGAAATCGGCTCAACCTTTATCGTTGTCGGTCGACCTATCACACAAGCAGAAGATCCTTACCAAGCCTATCAAACAATCAAAGAAGAATGGAGTCGTTGATCTATGAATATCGAACAAACTATTGCCAAAGACCTTTTAGAAATCGAAGCTGTTTTCTTAAGCCCAAACCAACCATTTACTTGGGCAAGTGGCATCAAAAGCCCCATCTATTGTGACAATCGCATCACGATGAGTTATCCAAAAGTAAGAAAAGAAATCGCTCAAGGATTAGCTGAAAAAATCAAGCAAGAATTTCCAGAAGTCGAAGTGATTGCTGGAACGGCAACTGCAGGAATCCCTCATGCAGCATGGGTAGCTGAGATCTTAGACTTACCAATGGTCTATATTCGCAGCAAAGCGAAAGCTCATGGCAAAGGGAACCAAATCGAAGGACGGATCTTCGAAGGACAAAAAATGGTGGTCATTGAAGATTTGATCTCAACAGGTGGAAGTGTACTAGAAGCCGCTGAAGCAGCGAAACGAGAAGGTGCGGATGTTTTAGGTGTCGCAGCTATCTTTACTTACGAGTTGCCAAAAGGAAAAGCTAACTTTGAAGCAGCGGGTCTACCATTGGTTACTTTGACGAATTATTCTGTGCTGATCGAATTTGCTTTAGAAAATAAAACCATCGACGAAACAGAATTAGCTTTACTAAAAGAATGGAAAAAAGATCCTGAGAACTGGGTGACGGATTAAGTTGAAAAATGGGCGGAAAACATTTGTTGTTTCAGCCCTTTTTCTATTTGTGGAATAGCTAAATCCTGATGATACATAGTAAAAACTATTCTTTTATAAATGAAAACCTCTAAAGATAATAAGCTGAAAATTTGCGAATTCAAGTTATTTAATGATAAGATTATCGGAAAAGTCATCTCAAGGAGGAGGAATCTTTATGGGATTGAATGAATTTATTTTAGGACTAAATAACTTAGAAAGAATCACACGGGCGCCAGGTTTCTTCAAACACACTGAACATACTGTTGCGGCTCATTCCTATCGTGTGGCTTCAATTGCGCAAGTCTTAGGTGATATTGAAGAACTCCATGGGCAATCAATCGATTGGAAACTCTTGTATGAAAAAGCTTTGAACCATGATTACACTGAACGTTTTATCGGCGACATCAAAACTCCAGTAAAATATGCAAGTAAAGAGTTGCGGGGGATGCTACAGACTGTCGAAGAAAAAATGACGGATGAGTTCATCAATCAAGAAATTCCCGAAGCGTTACAAGACGTCTATCGTCGCCGCTTGTTCGAAGGAAAAGACGATACGGTCGAAGGCGAATTATTAGCAGTTTCAGATAAAATCGATTTGTTGTACGAATCATTTGATGAGATCAGTAAAAATAATCCGGAGAAAGTCTATAAAGAGATGTTTATTGAGGCAGTCACAACGATCAAAGGCTTCGACCATCGACCTTCCGTCCAATATTTTTTCAAGGAGATCTTTCCGGAGTTGCTCAATCAAGAATTCTATGGAAAAGAGGATTTCTTAGCAGCTGTTTCAAACATTGTCAAAAAAGAAAAAGAATAGTCGAAGTGCCTTGTAGGTAACTGATTCAGGAGGAATTTTAGTTGAAGAAGAATATGGATGTTGAGTGGGGTTATTCTGGTGAAAGAGGACCGGAACATTGGGCAGGATTGTGCGATTGGTTTGCAAAAGGAGCCGAATTTGAGTGGCAATCGCCCATTTCTCTAGTTACATGTGAAGAAAGCAGTGACACGAAAGAAACACTGTCTTTTCATTATCAGAAGCAACGCTTCACGGATAAGGAGTTCAAGAACACGATCCATCTTGTGCCATACGATCAAATCAGTTACGTTCTTTTCAATGAAGACAAATACTATTTGACCGACATCCATTTTCATATGCCGTCAGAACACGTCATCAATGGGAAACAAGAAGATATCGAGTTTCACTTTGTCCATACGAACGAACGACAAGAAAACTTAGTGGTTGGTGCGATGTACCATCTATCAAATGATGAGGGTTGGTTGTACGATCGCCAAAATGGCGACAAATGGGATCTCGATGCCCATGAGCATTGGACCGATGCCTCTGTCTTTTTCCCTGAGCAGAAAAGTCATTATCATTACGTTGGCTCATTGACCACTCCGCCAACGAGTGGGCCGATCCAATGGTTCGTCATGGATCAAGTCGGTCAATTGAACCGTGATTTTTTGATCCCATTCAAAGGACAATATGCGCAACCAAATAATCGTCCATTACAACCACTAAAGGAACGAAAAATTTATTATTACAAGGGGACGAAATGAACATCCAACAATTGAAATATGTCACTGCGGTAGCGAATAATGGAAGTTTTCGAGAAGCAGCAAAAAAATTGTTTGTTTCTCAACCAAGCCTTTCTGCAGCGATCAAAGAATTGGAAAATGAATTAAGTATCACTTTATTTACCCGCACGAATCGAGGTGCCTATCTAACAGAAGATGGTCAAGCCTTTTTAAAACGGGCGGAACGGATTTTAGTACAATTAGATTCTTTGGAAAACTATTACCAAAAAAGTGAAAAGCGAGAAAGCTTTTCGATTGCTTCACAACACTATGATTTTCTAGGACCATTGACTGCGCAACTGATCGAGACGTTTAAAGCAGAAGTGAAGCAGTTTCGGATCATGGAAACGACAACAGCAAACGTGATCGAAGAAGTCCAACAGCAGCAAAGCGAGTTAGGTATCCTTTATATGAATGACCATAATCGCACTGGGATCAAGCGTTACTTAGAACAAGGGGAATTAGTCGCGCAGTCTTTAGGAACATTTAAGACCCATATCTTTCTTAGACAGCGCCATCCACTTGCCCAGCAAGAAGAAATAAAGGTAGAAGAGTTAGCAGCATTTCCACAAGTTCGGTTTACACAAGATGGCAATAATTTTCCTTACTTTTATGAAGATCTAATTGAGATCCCTGAACAAGAATCGGTGATCTATACGAGTGACCGTGGCACGTTGATGAACATTGTGTTAGAAACAGATGCCTATGCTTCAGGCTCTGGCATCGTGATCGGGGAGATCAAAGAATATTTACGCTTGATTCCTTTAGCGGATAGTCCGATGAATGAGTTATATGTCATTTATTCTGGAAAGCAGCCATTAAGTGATATCGCCAAGAAGTTTATCACAAGTATCCAACAGGTGATGAAACAGGTGAAGTGAACGTTTAAAATCGAATCAATCCTTTCATTGGAAAAGAAGGTAAAGCAAAAGATAAGTCGTGAAATCAGTGAATGTTGATTTCAGGCTTATTTTTTTGTTCTTTCAAGTCTGACTGTATTGTTGCAGTAAAGTACATAATATCATTAATAAAACGATCGGTAACGATTTCATCATCGGTTTATCAATAATGATAAAGGGGATCAGCAAAATGAAAAAAGTAATTAAATTAATGTTAGGAGTACTGGGAGCGACGAGTGTAGGACTATTTAAAGGGGAGTCTGTTGCTTGTGCGGATGATTCGCTTCCACAAATCGGAGAAGGGTATTTGAAATCGGTCAATCAAAGCACGATCGATCGCATGAGTACGATGGCCTATGCTTTATCCTACCAAATGTATCAATGGGGAGATATTGGTGTGAATGAAAGACTCACTGGCAATGAATACAATCCAAAAAATGTGTCCAGTCAATCCTATTCAGTAGGAGTCAATAGTGATATGGGAACGAAACAAACGTCAAAAACTGTGAATACAAGTGTTTTTCATAATCAAACAAATCAAGATCAAACGTTTACCACACCTTCTTATACCGAAACTTATATAGATTCGATTACGACATCAACCACACATTCTGCAGGTATTTCTACATCAGCGAGTACTGAAATCAGTGTACCAATGTTTGGCTCGGCAAGTATGGGTCTTGAATTAAGTTACAATTTTAGTACAACCACTTCGCATACACGGGAGACACAAAAAGGCTGGACTGTTCCTGGTCAAGCCATCAATGTTCGACCGGGACATACAGTCGAAGTCAATTGGGTATTTTATACGGGTGAAGCAACAGGAACGGTTGATTTGCAAGAACGCATCCGAGCAGATATCCCATACAAAAAAGATGCTGCTGGGCGCATCCATACATATGGACTTGGAATGGTAGTTGGCGACCGCCAAGTGCTGTCAGATAGTTATTGGTATCGCTATATCACAGAAACTCGTAATAACTGGAAGAAAGTCGATGCAAATGTGGCAGGACATAAAATTGGTGCTGGTACCTATCGTGTCGATTATGGTTCAGGATTTGTCTTAGAAGCCTTTGACCGTACAACTGGCACAAAAGAAATCATTGCGACAGGCTACCAATTTTAATTGAAGATAGTTTTAAACACACAAAAAAACCGATCGTCAGAAGTCATGACTTCTTGACGTCGGTTTTTTTAGCAAAATCAATCTTTCGTCATTGCTTGGATTTTTTCTTCTTCTGGCGTCACAATGATCGTTTTTTGGTTTTCGTAAATCACATATCCTGGTTTAGCGCCATTCGGTTTGCGAATATGTTTGACTTGCACTAGATCCACAGGCACTTGTGCAGAGTGGCGATATTTGGAGTAATACGCAGCTAGTTCAGCAGCTTCCGTAATGGTTTCATCAGAAGGCTGATCACTCTTGATGATCACGTGAGACCCTGGAATGTTTTGCGCGTGCAACCAGTGATCCGTTTTTCTTGCAGTTTTCATGGTTAATTGATCATTTTGCAGATTGTTTTTACCAACTAAAATCTCAGTGCCGTCAGAAGAGAAGTAGCGATCAGGTTGAGAAGGTTTTGCTTTCCTTTGTTTTTTGTTTGTTTTCTTTTTCAAGTAGCCCTCTGATAATAGCTCTTCTTTGATCACTTCGATATCCATCGGTCCAGCAATCTCCAATTGCGAAAGGACAGATTCAAGGTACTGGATCTCGCTTTTCGCTTCTTCGATTTGTTTCCCGATCAATTTGACCGCATTTTTAAGTTTTTGGTAGCGATGAAAGTACTTTTGCGCATTCTGATTAGGTGTTAAGGCGGGATCAAGAGCAATCCGGATTGGTTGATTCTCTTCATAATAATTCGCCAAGGTCACTTCAGTCGCGCCACGAGGAACTTGAGTCATGAAAGTCGTCAATAGTTCGCCATCACGACGAAACTCTTCCGCATTTTCTGAATCAAGCAAGGTCTGCTCGCGCTTTTTCAATTTATTGCGATTACGTTTCAGTTCATTTTCGATTTTACGGATCAGTTCGCCGCCTTGTTGTTTTGCTCGATCTTTTTCCGCTTTTTCCTGGTAAAACGCATCTAACAACGCGCTTAATGTGGCGTATTCTTGTGCTGAATCGGCTTGTTTTGCCAATTCTTGATAAGCGATCGGCGTAAAGTATTCTTTTGTGCCGACTTCATAGTGTGTGGGTGTAGGTTGATTGATCGCAGTAAAGAATTCTTCCCAGACAGCCATTTTTTCATTCGGTCGCTGATTGATCCGTTCGACTAATTCTAATGCAGTGTCGTGACCTAATCCTTGAAATGCTTGTTGTAGTGCTTTTGCATTTGGCTCGATTTTTGATAGGCGTTCAAATACTTGTTCTTTTGTTGCTTCAAAAGGATCAAGTACCGCTTGTTCAGGTGGTGCGACATATTCGACACCAGGGAGTAACGAACGATACGTGTTTTGTGAGCTGCCGATATGTTTGATCGCGTCTAGGATCTTTTGTGTTTGTTGATTCACTAAAACGATGGTACTGTGTCGTCCCATCAATTCAACGATCAAAACAATATTTTGTAAGTCGCCTAGTTCATCCCGCTTTGAAAAATGGAAGTGGATCACTCGGTCATTTTTGATTTGCTTGATATTTTCTAAAATCGCACCATCTAAATGTTTACGCAACATCATCACGAAGTTCGGTGGATTTTCTGGATTTTGATAATCGATCTCTGTGATCTGGACACGGGCATAGCTTGGATGAGCAGATAACAACAATCGGTGGTTCTTTCCACGAGAACGAATCACCAAAATGATTTCATTTTCATACGGTTGGTGGATCTTTGAGACCCGACCAGATAATAGTGTTTCGCGCAATTCATGGATCATTGCATGGGTAAATACACCATCAAAGGACATGATTCATTCCTCATTTCTATTCATAAGTACACTTATTATAACGAAAAAAGAAAGGAAAGACCAATGGACCGGATGATTTCTTCTGTAAAAGAGGGAATAAAGAAAGAAATTACATGAAAAACTAGTGTTTTATTTCGTTCTTTCGCTTGATTTTAGGTATAATTAGAGAAAGAACAGGTGGGGGAAAAGAAGATGCAGCGATTAATGGTAGATATAAAGGATAAAATCATAATGAGCTACACGAATTTATCAAAGGATTTTGAGCAACATCCTCAAAAATATTTCAGACGGATCGGTCTTCTTTTGAGCTGTTCATTTTTGTTGACGGTCGCGATGTTTTTCTTGCCGAGTAAAATCAAAGAAGCACAGGTGGATTCATTGATCTATTCCTCGATACACTCCGAAAAGTTACAGCCTTTGCCATTTTCTTCCGCGCATCAAGAGATCACTGATAGTCGAGCCATCTCTGTCATGTTTAGTCTGCCGAAGGGTGAACTTTACAAGCAAGTGGTGGATATATTTGAAGATCCGCAACAAAGTAGTGAATTGAATCGAACGATTTTCTTCTATCCACTCGTTTATGATACCCAAGAATTAGAACAACGTTATGGGATCGAAAAAGATAAAATCACTATTATTTTCTTTGATGGCGGAAAAGAGAGAAATCGCTTAGTCCTTTCTGACCAAAGTAAAGAGGAACTTGAGAAAACCTTGGTTCCTGCATTGAATCGATTGCCACTGATCAAAATCAAACAACTTGAAAAAGAATTAGCAAACGGCGAACAAGCGGAAGAAACAACAGAGAGTACCTTGGAGTAATTGTAGCGAAATACTTAGTGATAAATAACAAAAAGTCAAAAAAATAAAAAATTAGTTGACGGATAAATAAAATTCGATTAGACTTAGGATAACACTTAAAGGAAAGGATGGTCCAAGATGAACTTATCAATTCAATTTTTATCAGAACATAAAAATAATTGGCGTAACTGGCGTAGATAAGTTGTATCAAGGGCGAACTTTTTCGTAGATACAACTTTTTAGAGTACAACAATGTACGATTCTAAAGTTTGTATCTATGCTGGACAAGAATTTGACGACCGCATAGATGGCTCTATGCGGTTTTTTGTTGGTAAAAGACAATGACCGTACCAGCGGTGATTGTCTTTTTTTGTTCATTCGCTCAAAGTTACGAACGTAGCCGATTTATTTAAAAAAATACATAACAAAAAGGGGAAATAAAAATGAAAAATAAACGATTGATCGCAGTAATCGCACTGATACTTATCTATTTGACCGGTACATTTATCTACGAAACGATCAAGGATCAGCCACCTGTTGAAGGAAATCGAACAGGTGATAAGAAAGTTGTTGGGGTCTTACAGTTCGTTAGTCACCCTGCGTTAGATGAAATCTATCGAGGGATCAAAGATGGATTAAAAGAGTCAGGTTTGGAAGAAGGACGAAACCTAGAAATCAATTTCCAAAATGGTCAAGCCGACCAAAGTAAGTTAGCAACCATGAGTCAACAATTGGTTCAAAATAATCCAGACGTTCTCGTAGGCATTGCGACACCAGCAGCACAAGCCATCGCAAACACCACAAAAGATATCCCACTTGTCTTGGGCGCAGTGACTGATCCTGTAGGGGCAGGGCTAGTAAAAAGTTTAGAAGTACCAGGGGGCAACATCACAGGAGTTTCTGACCAACCGCCTGTGGAAGCGCAGATCCAGTTAGCGACAGAACTATTACCAAAAGCAAAAACGGTCGGGATTCTTTATGCATCATCAGAAGACAATTCACGTTATCAAGTCAGTCAAGCAGAAGAAGCGGCAAAAGCCAAAGGACTAACACCAGTGAAGTATGCCGTCCCTTCAACGAATGAAATTGCACAAACCGTCCAAGTCATGAGCCAATCAGTTGATTTTATCTATGTTCCTTTAGATAACACGATTGCTAATGCGATGCAAACGGTCATCAAAGAAGCAAATAAAGCAGATATCCCAGTAATTCCTTCTGTCGATACGATGGTCGAACAAGGCGGATTAGCGACAATCGGGATCAATCAATACGAATTAGGTGTACAAACAGGTAAAATGGCAGCCGCTTTAGCAAATGGGAAAGAACCAGCCACCACCCCTGTCTATGTGTTTGATAAAGGCGATATCATCGTCAATGAAAAACAAGCAGAACTGTTAGGAATCACGATTCCTGAATCCATCAAACAAGATGCAAAAGTACTGACAGAGATCAAGGAGGAAGAACAATGATCGTATCCGCAATTTCACAAGGTATGTTATGGGCCATATTAGGTTTAGGGATTTTTATGACTTACCGCATTTTAGATTTCCCTGATATGACAACAGAAGGTTCATTCCCGCTTGGTGGGGCTGTCTGTGTAACAGCGATCACGCATGGCGTTAGTCCATTATTGGCAACGATTCTAGGGGTTTTGGCCGGAATGGCAGCTGGACTTGTTACAGGCTTACTTTATACAAAAGGAAAGATTCCAGTCATCTTAGCCGGTATCTTAGTAATGTCAGGTTTAAACTCAGTTATCTTGTTCGTGATGCGCACACCCAACCTTTCATTGTTGAATCATCCAGTCTTACAAGATGTGTTCCACGCACTACATTTACCGAATTATTTTGACACTGTCTTATTAGGATTATTATCGCTGGGCTTATTGATCAGCGTATTGATCTTCTTCTTCAATACAGATTTAGGGCAAGGCTATATTGCCACTGGGGATAATGAGACAATGGCACGTTCATTAGGAATCAAAACCGACCGCATGAAAATCTTAGGTTTGACTTTATCTAACGGAGTAATTGCTTTATCAGGCGCATTGATCGCTCAAAACGATGGCTATGCGGATGTCAATAAAGGAATCGGCGTGATCGTGATCGGACTAGCTTCAATCATCATCGGGGAAGTCATTTTCCAAGAGTTGACATTGATCGAGCGTTTACTAGCAATCGTTGTCGGAAGCATCATCTATCAACTATTGATTTTAGCTGTTATCAAATTAGGTTTTGATACGACTTATCTGAAATTATTCTCAGCGATCATCTTAGCGGCTTGCCTGATGATCCCACAAGTAAAACAAGCATTGAAATTAAAAACTGGCTTTGAAAAGGAGGTCTAACGATGACAGCTATCTTAACGATCAAAAATGGTAGAAAAGTAGTCAACAATGGGATGCACGAAGAAAAAGTATTATTGGATGATATCCAATTGACCATCAATGAAGGAGATTTTATCACTGTTCTTGGCGGTAATGGGGCGGGCAAAAGTACTTTGTTCAATACGATTGCCGGAACATTACAATTAAGTCAAGGTGGGGTTTATTTCAAAGACCAGCCAATCACTAAGTTATCAGAAGAAGCACGAGCTTTATTTCTATCACGCGTATTCCAAGACCCAAAAATGGGGACTGCACCACGGATGACCGTGGCAGAAAATCTATTGTTAGCCCAAAAACGAGGTGAAAAACGGACGCTTCGTTTGCGTCAATTGAAAAACCAAAAAGAAGCGTTCTATAAAATATGCCAAGAAGTAGGCAATGGATTAGAGCAACATTTAGATACACCTGCTGGCGAATTGTCAGGGGGGCAACGACAAGCCTTAAGTTTATTGATGGCAACGATCAAAGCGCCAGAATTACTTTTATTGGATGAACATACCGCAGCACTAGATCCTAAGACAGCCAAGCTGCTGATGGAATTGACCAACCAACGCATCACAGAGCAAAAGTTAACATGCTTGATGATCACGCACCGTATGGAAGATGCTTTGAACTATGGGAATCGCTTGATCGTCTTACAAAAAGGCCGGATCGTCAAAGACTTAGCGAAAGAAGAAAAACAAGCATTATCCATGAACGATCTCTTACACTTCTTCGAAGAAGTCATCGATTAGTCATTCGAGAACGCTATCTCCGTTTGACAAGTTTGTTTCCTTCAATTTATACTTGTGATAGCAGGTATAATAACAATCAAAATCAATACGATTCATATCAGAAAAATGATTGATGCCGCTTGTTCCTTCGTAGGTTCTACGAATGGACGCGGCATTTTTAGCGTATTATAGGAGGCGTTCCATGATTTCAGGAAAAACAAGATTAGCAGGGATTTTTGCATCTCCCGTTACCCATAGTTTATCTCCATTGATGCATAATACAGCCTTTCAAGCTCGTTCGATCGATGCTGTTTACTTGGCATTCACAGTCGATCAGTCGAATCTTATGCAGGCGGTTGAAAGCATTCGTACATTCAATATGTTAGGTGTCAATCTTTCCATGCCTAACAAAACAGCAGTTATTCCTTATTTAGATGAATTAAGTCAAGAAGCGCAGTTGATAGGTGCTGTTAATACAATCGTTCATCGAGACAACCGCTTGATCGGCTATAATACGGATGGCATGGGCTTCATGCGTTCAGTACACGAAGCGGGTGTCGCAATCAAAAACAAAAAAATAATCATGCTAGGTGCAGGTGGCGCAGCGAAAGCAATCGTTGTTCAAGCGGCGTTAGATCAAGCAAAAGAAATCGTCATCTATAAACGGAGGAATGCTACTTTTGCGAGTGTCGTTGCGGATTTTGAGAGAGTTGCGGAACAAACCAACTGTTCCATCATCGTCAAAGATTATGCAGATACTGAGCAGTTGAAAAAAGATCTAGAAGATACGGACCTTTTGATCAATGGTACCGATATGGGCATGGGCGCAAAAAAAGAGTTGATGCCAATTGATCCTCAGTTTCTCCATAAGAAACTCGCAGTTTTTGATTTGATTTATTCCCCTAAAGAAACACGCTTTCTAAAAGAAGCCAAAGCAATCGGTTGTCTCACACGAAATGGGCTAGGGATGCTGATGTACCAAGGAGCAATTGCCTTTGAGCTTTGGACAGGCGAGACCATGCCGATTGAAGAGATCCAACCTTTACTCGTTTCAAAGGGATGAAACGAGTGATATCAAAGGATTCGTTAGCTTTTAGTTAAATTTACAACGATCTTACTGTTTTTCATTAAGAAGTATCGTATGATTTTACTGAGTTGAACAAAGGGAGGAAATCAAATGAGTCGGATGGATCGCTATCAGAACATCCATAAAAAAGCAAAACCAATCAAAGAAAAGTCATCGCCGCTATCTTGGCGACGCGCAAGTAAGAAACAGGCAGAGCCTGAAGAGGAAGCAATCCCTTCTTACGAACAAACTTATGAAGAACGTCCAAGTGATTCTCGATACTCAACGCCTTACGAAGAACACGTTCATTCAGAACAACCACCCCAGAAAAAAGGACTCTTTAAAAAGAAACAGCCCAAAGATCCACGTAAGAAGCGGTCTTGGTGGAAAATCATTTTAGGAATTTTACTAGTCTTGTTTGTCTTTTCACTGATTTCATTTTTCGTCGGCAAGTTCGTGGCTGAAAATGATCAGTCACTGGAACCAGCGACTTCAGAAACATTCAATGGCACCCAATCAACAAGCGGCGCACACAATATTTTGATTTTAGGAAGCGATACAAGGGGTGAAGATGCGGGACGAGCAGATACGATCATGGTTCTGCAATTAGATGGACCTGCACGTAAACCCAAATTGATCTCATTCATGCGGGATAGCTTCGTGACGATCCCTGGGGTCGGAGATAATAAAATCAATGCAGCTTATGCTTATGGTGGCGCTGAGTTAGTCCGACAAACCTTGTTAGAAAACTTTGGGCTGAACTGTCAATACTACATGAAAGTCGATTTCAAATCATTCGAAAAAGTGATTGATGCCATGTTCATGAATGGCGTGTCGATCGATGCTGAAAAAGACTTGAATCTAGACGGTGTTGATATCGCTAAAGGCAAACAACGGATGGACGGTCATGTGCTGTTGCAATATGCGCGTTTCCGGATGGATGAAGAAGGCGACTTCGGTCGCGTCCGCAGACAGCAACAAGTAATGGATGCGATTTTTGGACAACTAAAAAATCCATTGAACTTGATCCGCGCGCCATATGCTGCCGGAAAAGCAATCGGTTATACATCCACCGATGTACCGATGACTTTTTTAGTCAGAAATAGTTTCTCTATCTTACGTGGTGCTGGCGGAATCGACCGTTTAAGCGTCCCAGCTGATAATACTTGGAGCTATGGTCAAAGTGATTATGCGGGTAGTATCCTCGTATTAGATAAACAAATGAACCGTGAAAAGATTGAACAATTTTTGAGTAAATGATCGTTGATGTTTTGTTAAAAAGGCTTTTCTAGAAGTATTTAGTTCTAGAAGAGTCTTTTTGTGATGTTAATTTATTTTGCTTGCTATAAGAATAGTTTTATAATTGATTTACTTAATTGAGTACGTCAAAATATAGGTAATAAATGCAAAAAGGAGAAGGAAAATGTCTAATACTACTTTAAATCCGAGTACTGCACGAAAAAAATTTTATCAATTGTTAAAAGAAGTGAATGAAAATCATACAGAAATCGAGATTATTAGTGAGCGTAATGAGAATAACGCGGTCTTGATTGGTTTAGAAGATTGGCGAGCAATCAAAGAAACGCTATTTTTGGAACAAATTGGTACACTTGACATCGTAAAGAAAAGAGAACAAGACGATACGGGATTTATAAATGTAGACGATATTGATTGGGATGACCTTTGATGGGGAGTTATGAGGTAGTAGTTAAAAACTCAGCTGAAACAGATTTTAAAAAAGCTAAAGAGCTCTAATTTAAAAAATCAATTTCTTGCTATTATCGAAACATTAAAAACTGATCCTTATTGCCCTAAACAAGCATTTGAAAAGCTAAAGCCAACTCATGAAGGAAGGTATTCAAGAAGATTGAATCGCCAACATCGAGTGGTGTATAAAATAAATGACAAAGAAAAAATTGTTGAGATTTACTCTGCATGGACTCACTATGAATAATCGATCACACAGGAATAACTTGTCATCAAAGATTTTTTTATGGCTTTTCTAGAAGGATTTACTTCTAGAAGAGTCTTTTTGTGTTTCCTTTTTTACTGGTTTCAAACGCATGCTATTTCCTTAAAAACGTACTTATCTCTATGGTTCTAAAAGTATACTGATTACTGTCAATCAGTGCTTTTTTTTATTATACATACTTCATAGATCGATGCCGATTTCAACATTTCCATATTATTTACCTAACAAATCAACTTATCATTCACAATGATTTCATCAATTATTTTGTGCTTTTTTTATGTGCTTATTTTTGCTTTTATTTCTTAAAAATAAATGTTTGTTTCGTAGGTATAAGGTAATAAAAAAACAACATGGTTTAAACAAAAGAACTTGTCGATTTATTTATCATGCTATAATATAAATTTATAATGATCTTACCGCTATTTTGATTTACATAAAATAACGAATATAAATTAGTTTTCAGATTGTCGATTTGATTTTTTAGAGGTTCGAAAGATCAATATGAATTTTAAGTAAAAGTCTGGTAATTTAGGGATAAAATAAATCTTTATAAAAAGTATATGAATAATAGTTAAGTACATACAACATTTCTAAAGGAGGTAAAGATGAAATTTTTGGAAAAGGAAACAGATCGATTTGTTCTGACTATGGTTGAAAAAAATATCTGGATGAAAGATTTAGCAATCAACTATGCATTCTTCCAAGAAAAAAAACATCAAGAATACGAAAGCCATAGAAAAGCAGCTTTGGCATTTGTTACGTTCATCAATCAGAGACGAGGGCATGATCAAATTGAGTATACGAATAAACTTGAATTTCCAGTCAATATTTCAGTAATCTATTCCATAAACTTAAATTTAATGGATGCAGCAAGAATTCCAGTCGATACTTTTTTTCTACACACAGCGACTTAGAAGGTCATTATATTTCAGTTTATGCCTACGTTTTTTTTAAAATTCCTTTTTTTATAGAGGAAGTAAGAAAGATTTCATTGAACTGAATAATTACTTGTTTTCTGAGAAGGAAACATTAGTCATTTATCAATGGAACAACACGTGGTCAGATTATTTCGCTTATGGAAAACATTCCCGAAAAGGAGCGTACCTTTGGACGATTTATAATCCAACAAGAAAAAGATTTACGGTATGTGGGGCATCAACATTGAGTTGAATGAGGAGGACAGAATGAAGTTATTAAAAGAAGATACGTATCAATTTAAACAAAAACTCTATTTAAGAAAATTTCCAATCAATGGACTTTTACTCGATTATGTATTTTTTGAAGAAACAGGTTATCGTGGATACTCCAGTCATCGTAAAGCCGCCCTTGAATTTATCAAAGTAATGAATGAAAAAAGAAATATTCAAGGGCTTTTATATACAGATTTGCATTATTTCGATCACTTACCCATAGTATGTAGCCCAATTAGATTGAGTTATGCTGTAAATCCAGAGTTAATGTATGGAAAACGGATAAAGTCAGATGTTTTCTTTTCTGTTGAAAAAACAGCTTCTGGAAGCTATTTAAATTGGTATGCACAAACATTTCTTTTCCCACCATATTCATATAGTGGGAAGGAAGAAGATTTTATTTCCTTGAATAAATTATTATTCCCTAAGAAAAGTGCGTTGATCATTTATGCTTGGAATAACAATTGGTCGAATTACTTCTCTGCCGGGAGAGAATGGATGGATGCCTTTCTTTGGACGATTTACGATACTGCATCGAATAAGTTGACGGTCATAGGGTCTTCTATGACAGATTGAGTTTAATTAAGACTTTTAAACTTCGAGGAGGAAAAGACATGGAATTATTGGTAAAAGAAACGTTAGAATTAAGAAAAAAAGGGGATGTACTTTTTCCGCATTACGTTGGTTATACATTCTTTAAGGAAAGTGATTACCAAGGAAAGGTCACCCATAAAGAGGCAATTTTGGCTTACTTAAATTATACAAGTCGCATAATAAGAACAAATCTTTGGTCATCAAAAAAACGCAAAGAAGCTGGAAAATCTGTTACCCATGAAATGTATGTAGCGAAATTTCTTGGACTAAATTCTGATTCAATTATATACACAGCAATTGATCCTACTACGTTAAACTTAGATGGCTACCCCATTGAAGTCAATGAAGAGATGATAGAAGGCATTGAACTAACTTCGGAGGAATTTTTTATGGATGGCGGGGTATATGAGGAAGCTTTTTTTGATGAATTTCATGGTACAAAGTTATCTAAGACAGACTTTAATCTGGTAAATCAACGGTTCTTTCCTTTAAAAGACAAATTAATCATCTATTCATGGAATTCAGAGTTTACAAATTACTTCAACTATCCTAGAGTATGCATCGGTGCCTATTTATGGAGTATTTACGATACGAATACAAAGAGATTTACAGTCATTGATATTTATTTAGGCTATGAATAAAATTTAGAACTTAAAAATTATTTCAATTATACGCGTGTGGGCTGGGGCGCCTATCTTTGGAGTGTTTATGATCCTAGAACCCAAATCTTTACGATCATCGAGATTTTTTTAGCAGAACAGGGGTAAGAGGATAACAAACCTATAATTAGGTTAAACAATTGAATCATTTAGTAAAAGTAAATAATTGGGTAATAAAAACATAGGGAAACCGAAAACTGATCATTATGAAATGTATGCAGAGAAATTTCATTCATCGGATTTTGACTCAATTTTCAGTGCTTGGTGCTTTATTGACTACATAATAGAAAAGAAAACATCACATAAAAGAAAGGAAAAATCAATTTGAAATTATTAGATGGAGAGACGTATCGATTCCCTTTGACTATGATGGAGAATAATATCCCGATTCTTTTTCTATTCTTTCATGAGAAAGATTACGAGGAAGATAGCAGTCATCAACAAGCAGCAATTCAGCTTGTTAAGTTTGCGAACCAGAAAAAAAGATATCCTATGATTACTTGGAATAAGCAGGAACATTTAGATAACCGAATACAAGAATATACAATAAATCCTACGCTCATGACCGCTCGACGTTTAAGTCACGAGGTTTTTTTCTCAATTTCTCGGAAACCTAAACAACCGTTTCTTTCAAATTATGCTTATGCATTCTTCCAGATGTCTTCATACTATCTCGGAAAAGTAGACCATTTTATTCAAATGAACGATATTCTTTTTCCAGATAAAGAGCAACTGATTATTTATGAGTGGAATAATACTTGGTCAGATTATTTTCATTATGGCAGACAGCATAGAGGAGCTTTTATATGGACGATCTATGATTCTAAAAGAAATAAGTTTACGGTGATCAATGCAAGCATTTTATGAGATTAGGAGAAAAATATAATATGGAGTTTTTACTACAGGAAACAGAAGTATTGAGCCAAAAATTAGAGGAGAAAGCATTATTTACAAGACGTTTAAATTTAGACTTTGTTTACTTTAAAGAGAAGAATTACCGAAATGTGGAGAGTCATCAACAAGCAGCGATTGAATTTATAAAGGTGATGAACAAAAAAAGAGTAGGGTACTCATGTGTTCATTCAACAGAATTACATTGTTTTGATGATTTACCTATTTTTATTAAGTCTTTGGCTTATCCTTATGCAGTGAACCCAGAGTTGATGTATGCGAAATCAGTATTGCCTCCTGCCTTTTTCTCTACTAAATGTGAGAATGGTAAATATGAATCTTCCTATGCTTATTCCATACTCTCACAGATATATAAACCTCAGCGAGAAGAGATTTTTTTAAAAGCCAATGAGTATCTATTTCCTGTACAAGAGAACCTAATAATCTACCAATGGAATAATGATTGGTCAAACTATTTTTCAATAGGGAGAGAGGAGTAGGGGCTTATTTATGAACGATTTATGAGAGGGAAACTGAAAAATTTACAGTGATAGGTGCTTCGATGAGGTACTGAATACTACGTGAAAAATACTATCGAGTACATACAACATTTCTAGAGGAGGGAAAGATGAAATTTTTGGAAAAGGAAACAGATCGATTTGTACTGACTATGGTTGAAAAAAATATCTGTATGAAAGAGCTCGTACTTACTTACGGCTTCTTCCATGAAGAAAATTACAAAGGGGAAGAAAGTCACAAAAAAGCAGCACTTGCCTTTGTGACAGCAATCAATCAAAAGAGAGGACATACAAAAATTGAGTATACGGATAGAGTAAATTTCCCTGTCAATCTGAGAAAAACTTATTCCATCAATCAACTACTGATGCAAGGGTTTATAATCGAAGGGAATGTTTTCTTTTCTACAGCCTATGATTCGGACAAGAAATATACTTCCGATTATGCCACTGCTTTCTTTAAATTATCTTCATCTTATAAAGGAGAGGAGAAAGATTTTATTCAATTGAACAATCATATCTTTGAAAATAGAGCCAAACTGATTATTTATCAATGGAACAATACTTGGTCAGATTATTTTTCTTACATAAAGAAGATGAGTGGAGCTGCTTACTTATGGACAGTTTACGATGAAGAAAGTAAGAAGTTCACAGTTTTAGGAACTTGAGAAAGAAGGAGGTCGACCATGAGATTATTGAGAAAAGAAATATTCGAGTTTAAACAAAATGCCCACAAGAGAAACATTCCAGTGCAGGGTCTTTTGATAGATTATGTTTTTTTCGAGGAGAGCGAGTATAAAGGGCGCTCTAGTCATCGAAAAGTAGCACTTGAATTTATTAAAGTGATGAATGAAAAAAGGGATGTTCCGGGAATTTACTATACTGAATTACTTTATTTTGATTGTTTACCTAGATATGGCAATCAACTCCAGTATAGATATGCCGTGAATCCAGACTTAATGTATGGGAAACTCTCAACGATCGAGGAGTTAATATCAATAGACAACAAAAGTGCAGGTGGTTATCAATCTATGTATACCTTTCTTTTTCTTCATCCTCCGTACAGCTATGGTGGTAAAAAAGACCACTTTATACAACTTAATGATTGGTTGTTTCCTAATAAAAAAACGCTAACGGTGTATGAATGGAACAGCGAATGGTCAAATTACTTTTCTTTTGGAAGAGAATTATATGATGGATTTTTATGGACGATTTATGACAAAGCGCAACATAAATTTACAGTGATCGGAATTTCAATAGCTGATTGAATGACACAATTGATCAAGTATAATAATATGCAACTGAAAGTCATGTGATGACTCTCAGTTGCATATGTAAATAAGTGAAGAAAAAGCATTTTTTCAAATACGGGTTCATTACTAAGGATTCAAAAATACACTGATAACTGTAAATCGTTTTCTTTTTTCATCGTAAATACTCCATAGATAGGCACCGTAACAATCACGCGCACGATTAAAGCGATTGGAGAAGGATGTATCCCACTCGTAGATTTTTAAATGCTCTCTTTCAGGAAAGAACCGTTGATTAAGCACTAAAAATTGTTCTTTACTCACTGTAGTTGTTTGAGTTTCATGGAAAAAGGCTTTTTCATAGGCTCCTCTATTTTTAAATAGACTATCGGGTTTGATTTCTTCTGCCTTCATCATTTTTTTATTTACATAAATTGGGTATGTTTCCCAACCTAAGTAATCAGGATCTCGCTTGATATAGATGAGTGGGTTAGCTTTAATTGAACAAAAATATTCGTTAAATTGTTCTATGCTTGTAGGCTTCCCAGTTTTTTCTCTTTGGTCGAATGCCCAATGATTACATTGTACAATTCGATTCGAAAATTCTAGATATCCTAGAATGGCTTGTTGGTGACTGTGAATGCCTTGATTATTATTTTCAATAAAGAAGGCATAATTAACATAAATTGGTATATTTTCACCACTCCAATCCCAACATGCTAGTGTTTCTTTTTCTAATAGTTCCATCTATTTGTCTCCTTTTACTAAGTTTCCAAAAGTATACTGATAACTGTAAAACGGTGCCTTTTTTCATCATAAATACTCCATAGATAGGCACCGAAACAATCATGTGCACGATTATAATGATTGGAGAAGGATGTATTCCATTCGTAAACTTTTAATTGGTTTTTTTCAGGAAAGAGTCGTTGATTGAGAGCTAAAAATTGCTCTTTAGTCACTTTGATTGTTTGAGTTTCATGGAAAAAAGTTTTTTCATAGATTCCTCTATTTTTTAATAGAATATCGGGATTGACTTCTTCAGCCTTCATCATTATTTATTGACATAAATTGGTGCTGTATTCCAACTTAAGTAATCAGGATCTCTATGAATATAGATGAGTGGATTTGCATTTATTGAAAGAAAGTATTCTTCATATTCTTCCCAGGTCACTGTATGACCAGTTTTTCCTTTCGTCTCACAGACCAATAGCTTCACTGCACGATTCTATTTAAATACTCAAGGTGTCCTAGTACGGCATCTTGATAACTTTTTTCACAAAAAAACTATACTTTACATAAATTGGGATAGTTGCTCTTGCTCGAGTCCATAAAGTTATCGTATCTTTTTCTAGTAGTTCCATCTATTTAACTCCTCAAAGAAACTAGCTTAGAATTCATATTCAACTCATTAATTATTATCTTCTTTCTTAATTGGCTTTTTATACTTTTATTTCTAAAAAAATAAATTATTGTTTCATAAGAATGATCATAATAAATCGAAACATCTTGTTGTTTGAATAAACATGACATAATATAAATTTATAATTATATTTCTATATTTTCCTTAATTTTAAATAACGATTAAAAAATACTGACATAGAATTGCTGCTAATTTTTAAAGAGGTTTGGAGGTATAGAATGAAACTATCCTAAAGAGAAAATTTTGGCTACATTAGAAAGACAATGTATATGATGTACGTTTTCAATAGCAATTATTAAGTGCAATTACAAATTTGGATAAACATTAAACATTACCATGGCCTTTCTTTAGTCAGGACTGGTAATAAAAAACTTTCAGAATAAAAGCAAACAACACTTTTGAAGGATAGTTATTGATATAGATTTACTATTGACGTATCTAAATGAGTACGTAAAAACGATCATACTGAAATAGGAAGTAATAGTTCTTCTAATAGATGTAATTAAATCATGGGTATTTTGGGAGATGGATGTGCAAACAAGAACAGGTATAGTTATCACTATTAAAATATAGAAAACGATGATCAGAAGAAAAAGTGATTCAATACATAATAATATTTAAAAACCAAAAATAAGAGTAATTTTTATAAAAAAGTAGAGATGAACAATATAGAAATAACGGTATTTACTGATATTTTTTTACGAATAGACAATCGAAAAATAAACTACATACAACTGTCATTTTAATTTATTAATTATGGGTAACTAAGACTGGGAGGTAAGAGATTGAAATTATTGGGAAAAGAAAGCTTGCAGCTACAATGGAGGGAGGATATCGTCCCTTATTATGTAGATTATGCATTTATTGAAGAGAAGACTTACAAAGGGAAAAAAGCCATCAGGAGGCGGTTCTAGAGTTTTTAAATTTTACCAATCGCATTTGGAAATGCGATATTTGGGCAATAAAACATCGTAATAATACACATGAAGTTATCACTGTTAATATGTTGGAACAGCAATTCTTTTCTAGCGTAGATGAGACAATCATTTATTCAGATCAAAGTTTCACTAACAAATAATCGATACCCAACGCTTGTAAATAAAAAAATGATGGAATCAACTGAAATAAGTCCAAAACAATTCTTTATGGACGGAGGAATTTACGAACAGGCTTTTTTTGATAATTCTCAAGAAACAGAATTATCAAAACTAGACTTTGAAGCACTAAATCAATTTTTCTTTCTATTGAAAGATAAGTTGATCATCTATTCCTGGAATACAGATTTTACCAACTACTATAATTTTGTCCGTGAAGGACATGGTGCATATTTGTGGAGCATCTATGATAGCGAAAGAAATAAATTTACAGTGATAAGTATAGCTCTGGTAATTCAGGGTTAGGGAAGGACAATTTTTGGTTACATCTATTGTTTAAGCATGTGAAAAATAGCTATTAAGTACATACACTATTTTTATAGGAGGAAAAGACATGGAATTATTGGTAAAAGAAACATTAGCATTAGGGGAAAAAAGGGATATACTTTTCCCGTATTACGTTGGTTATACGTTCTTTAAGGAAAGTGATTACCAAGGAAAGGTCACCCATAAAGAGGCAATCTTAGCCTACCTAAATTATTTAAGTCGTTTAACAAAAACAAATATTTGGTCATCAAAAAAACGCGAAGAAACAGGAAAACCTGTTGACTGTGAAATGTATGTAGCGAAATTTCGTGAACTGAATTCTGATTCAATTATATATACAGAAATTGATCCTACTACGTTAAATTTAGATGGCTATCCCATTGAAGTCAACGAAGAGATGATGGAAGGTACTGAACTTACTGCGGAAGAATTGTTTATGGATGGTGGGGTATATGAGGAAGCTTTTTTTAATGAATTTCATGGTACAAGGTTATCTAAGAAAGACTTTAATCTGGTAAATGAACGTTTCTTTCCTTTAAAAGATAAATTGATCATCTATTCATGGAATACAGAGTTTACAAATTATTTCAATTATGCGCGTGTGGGCTGGGGCGCCTATCTTTGGAGTGTTTATGATTCTAGAACCCAAATATTTACGATCATCAGTATTTATTTAGCAGAACCGGCGTAATATAAGGTATCATGAGATAATATAGGTTCATACTTACAGATTATTGAATTAAAAATTTTAAATAATTGCGTTAATCTAAAAAAATGACTATGTAGATTAGTATTTTTATAAATAGAACCCGCTATTAGCGGGTTCATTTCTATCATTTTTTTTAGATCTGGATAGGCAGTGAGAATATAATACTTTCTTTTTTTTCGTATCACATTACGAGTACGCTGGATTACTACGCAAGAGTAGGTAATATTACTTACAGGTAAATAATCATTTTTTCCTTCTACTATTCTCCAAAGTCCCCAGCCATTCGGAACTATTCCAGAAATATAGGCATGGGATTGATAAATTACACGATCATTTGATGTCTGTAAATGACATTCTCCTAAAGGAAGCTTGATTTTTCCGTCTAAGTAATTTTGATTCGCAGTAAAAATAGCAGTGTTGATATAGATCAGTGCTTGAATGGGATCATTAAAAGTTGAAGTATAATTTAATCTAGAGTTTTGGTCTAAACGTCCTTTTAATTCTCCATGATTTTTCCCTATATGACTAGCAATCGTATGCCCCTTCCCTCCATCTGCAAAATGTTCATCGTAATATAAATCAACAGGAGTGTACCACTCAATTTCTTCATCTTCAACATCAACATCTGCTAATTCCTTAATCTTTTGATAAATTTTCTCTAAACTTTCAGAGAGCCAACTAGCTCCCATTGCGCCTAGGACTAAAATTTCTTTTGTCTTATCATCTATAATATTTCCAGTCTCTTCATCCAACACCCCACGTTTTCCATCAATAGTGATCGAATCATCATTTGGTAGTGCCTCATCACTATAAGAAAACTCAATCGCTCCAACTAAATGCGCTGGAACGGCTTGTTGCGTTTGAGCATAGATAAAGTTCCCAGCGTGATCCAATACAACTGCGGCACCATATAATGTAGCGATCATTCCTGATGGGTCAAAGTCTAACCCATTGTTGTTTGGATCCAAGGCTTCGCTTAAACTTTGGCTGATTTGGCTGGTTCGTTCATCATATGCGACAGCCATTTCTTGGGCAGTTTCAATAGCTAAGGCTTTAGAAGGTTCATTGACGACCCCGAATTCAAATGGTGTGGTTGCTTGGACGTAGTCGAGCAATTGTTCTTTTGTTGTGATCTCTGTTAAGAGCGTAGAGATGCTCGTATCAAGCTTGACTTGATAATTAAAAGGTTCTGGGAAATCATAGCCGTAGTAAGAAGAACCGGTGATGTTCAAGATGGCATTATCTGCACCACGAACGGATTCGCCATACTGGATGCTTTCTAAAACGAAAAACTCATTCTGGGAGAGAGAATCGGCTAGTGACGTGTTACGTCCGACCACCGCTGCTTGCTCTCGTAGTGTCCAAGGGATGGTGTAGTTGATGTAGCGACGATAGAGTTCAACACGGTCACTGACGCTGAAAGTAAAGATTCCGTGGTCGCTCTCGCCAGTCAAGTACTCACGCATCAACGCATTGCTTGTTACATCTTGTGCGTAGCGGTTTTGTAAGGCTGCGGAGAAATTGTAGGTATTTGTTGTCGAATCGATTCCAGACATTGCAAAAGCGCTCAGTTCATTTTGAGTGGAGGCACTGCTACCGATCGATTCAAATAAGCCACTGTTTGTTTTCGCTAAATCAGCTGTTGCGACGCCTAAAGAGGCACCGAGCTGATAAAAACCGACCCCTAGACCAATTCCTAGTAGAGCGGGGGCAAGAACAGCGGAGGCTGCGGTCGACAGTAAGCCAGCGCTAAGTGTACTACCTGATAAACCAGATGCATAAGCAGACATGCTGATTCCATTAAAAACGTTTAAGGCAACTGCTGCATTTTGTGGTTCTGCGGACGAAGGGATCGGTGAGGTGGTATCGATCGGAACGATGGCTTCGTCAGGTTGGGGGATTTCGCTAGCGATCGCTTCTTGGGCGTGGACATCAAGCGGCAAAGTGGCAAAAGGTGCGAGCAACAGACCAACAAGTAATAGGCGATAAAATTTTTTCATTTTTTACTCCTTTTTATCAAATGGCTTGAGTGACTACCAACAGTTCAACTACCAAAAACCTCCTTATTTGTGTCGTAGGTTGCTTAATTATATTTTCCAAAATATAACAACAAACTTCAAGTTTATTTAAAATTATAATTATAAAAAAACTCATTTTTTTATATAGTTATTTTCTTTGCAAATACTAATTATATGTCAATTCTTGCTGTTCTTTTATCAATGTTCATCTTCTTATTTAAAAATAACAATAAGATAATAATAAAAAGATGAATGTTCTTCTTTAGGTGCTTATAGTTATTTTTTTGTAACGCTTTTTTCCATTCAACAAAAACATCTTCAATTTTTTCGCTATTCTTTTTGAAAACCATTTGGTAAACTGTTAAAGAATTCTTATTTTATCAAGAGGAGGAAAAACATGAAAACAGTGATACTTGCTGAAAAGCCTTCTCAAGCAAAAGCGTATGCGGAAACGTTCAAAAAAAAGAAAAAGCAGGAAGGTTATTTTGAAGTCAGCGATCCACTATTCACAGGTGAAGTAACGATCACTTATGGATTTGGTCATTTAGTGGAAATGGTTCCTCCTGGAGAATATGAAGAACGCTGGGCGAAGTGGTCATTGCCCAACTTGCCGATATTTCCTGACCAATTCAAATATACGGTGCCTCCAGAGAAACGGAGCCAATTCGCCATTGTCAAACGACAATTGCAAGCAGCTAATACGATCATTATCGCAACAGATAGTGACCGTGAAGGTGAAGCGATTGCTTGGTCGATCATCCAGCAAGCAAAAGCCTTTACGAAGCAAAAGCAGTACTTACGTTTATGGATCAATTCATTGGAAAAAGAAGCCATCTATCAAGGGTTCAAACAACTGAAACCGGCGGAGCAATTTTATCCAAAATACAAAGAAGCACAAGCACGTCAACATGCGGATTGGCTGATCGGGATGAATGGCAGTCCACTGTATAGTTTGCTGCTGCAACAAAAAGGAATCTCAGGGAGCTTCTCCTTAGGGCGCGTGCAAACACCAACGCTTTATATGATCTACCAGTTACAAGAAGAAATCAGGAAGTTTAAAAAAGAGCCTTATTTCGAAGGAGAAGCGCAGATCAAAAGTCAACATGGGCAGTTTGTCGGTAAAATCGAGCCGAAACAAACTTTTAAGACTGCGAACGAATTAGTTACTGCGATTGAGGGAAAAGGAGCGCATTTAGGAAAACAACAAGGAACGATCTTACAAGTAACGAAAAAAGAAAAACAACAAAGTAGTCCACGTTTGTTTTCTTTGTCAAGTTTACAATCGAAAATGAATCAACTGATGAAAGTCAGTGCGAAAGCCACACTTGATGCAGTTCAAGGTTTGTACGAAAGTAAGTTTTTGAGTTATCCTCGAACAGATTCTTTTTACATTACAGAAAGCGAACACCAGTATCTTGTCCAAAATCTTGATCGCTATAAAGCGTTTTTAGGGATCACAGAGGTAGCGACACCAGAAACATTTCCTAAAAAACGATATGTGGATGCAAAAAAAGTCCAAGAGCATCATGCGATCATTCCCACAAAAACGATACCGACGAAGGAACGTTTTGCGAAGCTTTCCCGACTAGAGCAAGCGATCTATTTGCAGGTGATGCGTACGACTTTAGCAATGTTTGCAGAAAATTATCGCTATGAAGAAACCGTGATCCTTACAGGAGTGGAACGATTGCGTTTAAAAAGTGTCGGGAAACGTCCGATTGCAGAAGGCTGGCAACAAATCTTGACCGTAAAAAGCAAGAAAAAATCAGATGGTCAGCTTTTGCCTAAAGTTAGTGAACAAGAGGTAGTGGCTGTTGATCTGAGAAGGCTTGAGAAAGAGACTCAACCGCCTAAGCCCTACAATGAGGGAACGCTGATCACTGCGATGAAAACCGCAGGAAAGACCTTAGATGATGAAGAAGCGCAAGAGATTCTGAAAGAAGTGGAAGGAATCGGAACGGAAGCTACCCGCGCGAGCATTATTGAAAACTTGAAACAAAGGCACTATATCGAAGTCAATAAAAATGATATTCAAGTGACTGCCAAAGGTATCACTTTGTGTAAAGCAGTAGCAGGAGAATCTTTACTGACAAGTGCTGAGATGACGGCGCGGTGGGAAAGTTATCTAAAAAAAATCGGTGAACGGCAAGGAACACCGGAAGTCTTTTTAGAAAATATCAAAAAATTTATTCTGCATTTATTAGAAGTCGTCCCAGAACAAGTAAAAACAGTCGACTTGTCGGAAGAGCAAAGCGGCTTGATGCAAATCGAAGCAATGGAGAAGAAGAATGACCAAGTCGGGCGTTGTCCGAAATGTAAAAAAGGCATTGTGATGTTGTATCCAAAAATCGCGACATGTACGAACAAGGAATGTGATTTTAAATTATGGCCTACGATTGCTAAGAAGAAATTGACTAAAACAAATCTTAGAGAGTTACTCTCAAAGGGAAAGACCAGAAAAGTGGTCAAAGGATTCACGGGGAAAAAAGGAAAGTTTGATGCTGTCCTTATTTTGAAAGAAGATTTAACGATCGGCTTTTCATTTCCTTGGATGGAAAAACAAGAGTAGGTATATATATTCCGAAAAGTAAAAATACCTAAACCAAAAAATACTAAAGTAATCATTATTAGAGGAGTACTTGTACGTGAAAAAAATCAATTCGCTTTTGAATTATGCAATGGGGTTGTTAACGCTGGTTGCGCTATATCAAGCAGTTATTGCATATCCAGAATACGGAACCAAATTATTAGCTATTACAAAACATCCGACTGGCTACTCACCGACGGTCATTTTGACAACTTTGACCGCAGCAGCCAAAAGTGGCACTTACTTGTTGCATACAACGAGTAGTCTACTGAAAAGAAAGAAACAGCGGAAACAGTTGCTTTTCGTATTAGCTGCGGCGGGTGTTGTTTATTTCTTACCGGTGATTACGCAATTTATTCAACAGTTCATATAAATAGATAAAAAAGACGACGATAAGAGAAAAATTTCCTTATTCGCCGTCTTTTTTTAACTCTTTAATATACCAAGCGTCCATCGTCGAGTGTTCAGAACCTGCTAGTGGATCAGCTATCAAGTGAAAGCCGAACTTTTCATATAGTTTACAAGCAGGCTTTAATAAATGCATCGTTTCTAAATAGCATTGACGGTAATGTTGAGTGGCATAAGACAATGCTGTTTCCATCAATTGGTTGGCAATTCCTAAACCTTTTGCTTCTGGGGCTAAGTACAATTTTTGTAATTCACATATCTGCTTTTGCTCGTCAAAAGGTGTGATTCCGATTCCGCCAACTACTTTATTTTTTAATTCCACCACCCAATAAGCAGCACAGGGGAGAGCATGGTAGTAGTCTGTTAAATGGTCTAATTGTGGGTCGAAATAGGCAGTTCCTTCAATCGCTAAATCGAGTGATTCTAGGGAAGTTTGAATAATTTCTTTGATGATTGGATCATCTCGTGGTTTGATTTCTCGTATCAGCATCGGACAAGGCTCCTTTTCTATCGTGTTTATTTTATCGTAATACAAATGAACGGAAGGGTCAATTTACTTTGTACTCAGAGGAACATTCTTTTATCAACTTCTCCCTTGACCCATTGCTTGAACTGTGAAATAATAACTTCATAAAAAATTTATGACTTAAGAGCGTTCGCCGGAACGATCTTGTAGGAGTCAGACAAACGAACCGTAGGCTTTAATGGTTCGTTTGCCTGGCTCCTTTTTGTTTTGGGAGGGAATAGGCAGAATGAAAATAGAAAACTTACAGACAGATAGACAAAAAGGATTGACGGAACAAGAAGCAAATGATCGATTAGAATACTACGGTGTAAACTCGATTGACACTCAGTCAACTAAATCTTTTATTGTTTATTTCAAAGAAGCAATGAAAGATATCACGATTTTGATTTTACTTGTTGCCACAGGACTATCTACGTTTATTGCTTATCAAACACATCCGGATGATTTTACAGAACCAATTGTCATCTTTTCAATTGTCCTATTAAATCTTTATTTGTCGATACGGCAACAAAAAAGTGCGGAAAAATCAATGGATCAACTGAAAAAAATGAGTACGCCATCTAGCCGTGTCTTGAGAGAAAGTTCCGTTAAAGAAATCAACAGCTCTGAGATCGTTCCTGGTGATATCGTACAACTTAAATTGGGTGATCGTGTCCCTGCTGACGCGAAAGTAATTACAAGTACTAATTTCTTTGTTGACGAATCATTTTTGACTGGAGAAAGTGAACCGAGTGAAAAGGACGCTTCTTATCGTGCTAGTGATATTGAAGCATTGAGTGATCGTAAAGACCTAGTATTTTCAGGTTCATTGGTTGTGACAGGTAAAGCAACGATTTTAGTAGAAAAAACTGGTAATGCTACAGAAATCGGAAAAATCTCTCATTTAATCACGAATGAAGGAACGCATGTCGCACCACTGCAAATCAAAATGCAAAGACTGGGTAAAGTACTAGGAATAGTCGCAATCACTGCTGGTTTCTTAGCAATTGTAATTGGTTTAGTAAAAAGTTTGAGTGTGGAATCAAGTATCATGACTGCAATTTCAATGGCAGTTGCAGCAATACCAGAAGTATTACCGGTTGTCGTAACCATCTCTTTAGCTGTGGGAATGGGGAATATGGCAATTAAGAAAACCATTGTTCGAACACCTTCAACTGTTGAAACAGTAGGCGGCGTCTCTGTGATTTGTTCAGATAAAACGGGTACGATCACTGAAAATAAAATGACGTTAAAAAAAATCGTTCCTCTAACAGAATTACCTATTCTTATAGACTTCACTAAAGACAAGGAAAAAAATCTACTTTTACTGTTTTATCTTGCGAGTGGTTCTTCTGAGAACGAAGGAGGGGGCAATCCAACGGAATTAGCGATTCAAAAAGCTGTAAAAGATCGATTTTCGGAGAAAGAATTACAGGAATCTCTTTCTGATTTGAAAAAAATCAAAGAATTGCCCTTTGATTCAAAAAGAAAACGTATGACAGTCGTCTATCGTATGGGTCAAGAATATTTTTCAGTCACAAAAGGAGCATTCGATCGGCTGCACTTGGTGAATCCAAGCGAACATTACCAAGCAGAACATGATCAACTTGCTGATCAAGCGTACCGTGTATTAGGAGTAGCGTACAAGGTATTCCAGCAACCGATTGAAGAATTATCAGAGGAAGAACTAGAGGAGGAGTTGTCATTTGCCGGCTTTATCGGCATTATCGATCCAGCGAGGAAAGAAGCAGCAAAGGCAGTGGAAATAGCCAAAAAAGCAGGGATAAAAACCGTTATGATCACTGGCGATCATTTATTAACAGCTTCACGTATTGCTAAAGAAGTAGGGATAATGGGAGAAGGAGATCAGGCAATGACAGGGGCGGAACTGAAAAGAATGGGTGACAAACAGTTAGCCGAAACTATCGATAGATGTCGATTGTTTGCTCGAACGTCACCTGAGGACAAGATACGAATCGTTAAAGCTTTTCAACAAAATGACGAAATCGTCGCCATGACAGGGGACGGAGTGAACGACGCTCCGGCATTAAAAGCAGCGGACGTCGGCATTGCTATGGGGAGTGGAACGGAAGTGGCGAAGGAAGCTTCTGATATGGTTTTAGTAGACGATCATTTTGCAACGATCGTCCAAGCGGTAGAAGAGGGGCGCAGGGTGTATCAAAATATCCGTAAATCTCTATATGCCATGTTAGGTTGTAATATTTCAGCTTTAACGATCGTATTGATTTCTTTGATCTTAGGTTGGGGGGCGCCAGTCACAGCGATCCAATTATTGATCATCAAAGTAGTCGCAGATGGCATCCCTGGTTTTAGTTTAAGTGTCGAACCTGCAGAGGAAAAAAATATGGAAAAACAACCGATCCATAAATACGATAGCATTTTTTCACGAGGATTGACCTTTAAGATCCTGGAAATCTCTGTCGTGTTTACCGTCGTCACATTATTGGCTATAGTTATTGGTCGTACACAATCAGTAGCGATTGCTGAAACAATGACATTTATTGTCTTAGGGTTATCCACGATCAGCCATATGTATAATTGTCGCAGTGAAGTATCTATTTTACGATTGAAATTTTTGGGCAATCCATTGCTAGTCTTAACTACAGCAATTGGTGCATTGATCATTGTCTTATTAGTGACAATCCCTCTGACACAACATATCTTTGGATTTGTTACGATTGGACTTTCCAACTGGCTATGGGTTCTTGGTTTATCTTTTATTCCAGTAGCCTATATCGAAGTGAAAAAATGGACACATCTGTTTTAAAGAATTATTTTAAAGAATTACCTGAAGGATTTTCTCTTAGTTAAGTTTAATTATGTTCGTCTGTAATTTATTTTTCCCGAAGCTACGGACGAACTTTTCTTAAAATGACTTAAAAAAGCGCAAATGATAAAAATAAATACAGATAACAAAAAAACTAGAGAATTATGGAAATTTACGATTAGTGAGAGAGGTTAGAACGAGGAATTATGAACGTAATCATTTTTTATTTATTCTAGTTTACATAATATATATTATACAAAGTAGATTCAAAGTGAAATCAAACCTCTATCAAACCAAATTAAAACAAAAATGGCTCTTTCGAGCCAATACAAAATTATAAAAAAATTTTGCACGATCATTTCATACTAAATTACTCTTGACCAGAGTTATACAAACCATTTCTTCGTTCATGATCGTACCAAAATTCAGTTAACGTATCGTAATCTTTTGTTTTATCAGATATCCCTAAAATAAGTTTCCGCATTTCAGCACGTAAAAAGTTCTTCGAAATATCATTCTTACTAAATTCGTTAGCAATCATAATTTGTTCTTTCGACATTCGTTGTTTACCCAAAATCTTAATATAATCAAAAAATAGTTCGTCGTCGTCTAATGCCGTATAAACTGTTGCAAGACTTCCTACGACTTGACTATCAATCCATTCTTTCTTCCTGATTATTGAAGGATACGGATGGACTGACGTTAATTTAATTGGTTCAGCAGAGTTTAGAAATTTAAGCCACCATTTACAGTCTGACCAACGAGAGCGATTAGAATCTGTACCTTTGATCTTAAAAGTTAAATAATTGCGAAGTATACCACAAATATAACTTCCTAAAGCACCACCTTGAGATATGATTTTACAAGCTTCCATAGCTCTTTCTTTTCTAATCTGTAACTCAGTTCGTTGCCAGAAATCTAAATCGTGTTTTAAAGCGTAATTCTTCGCTTCTCGCTCTTCTAACTTGTCATAAAAGCGAATCATAACGTCTGACTTACCAAAATAAATCGTTTGACCTAAGGTCTCGCCTGTGGCGAGTAAATGTTCTTCAAAATTACGACCTGTTCGGAACTTAGAAACAACGCAACCTTTCTTAATACAATTCTCAATTTGTTTTAAAGTAAAGTGACCTTTGAAATCGTCTATAGCTAAATCCAAACGAGTTATATTGATTTCAAACCCCAAAAGATATTGGAAAAATGATTGCCAACTAAACCCCGTCTGTTCAAATGTCAATTCATATTCCCGACAAGCCTGACCGCTTAAATCAACAAAGATACCCATTTCAGGAGTACCGTCAAAAAAAATGGAAATAGATTGAAATACAGCACTTTTCTTATAACCATTTCTCCCCTTGTCTTGAACTGTAAATAAAGTTGAATCAAGAAGAAAAACCCCACAAACTTCTTTCCAATTTTTTGCATTTTTAAAAGTGCAAGAAAACCAGTCTACTGTAGAGATTAGAGTAGGTTTAGATGTATTTATAACCCCCCTGTTAGTAACGGGGGTTTTCATTTTTTTATCGGTCATTTTTTTACTCTCCTTCCGACAATAAAAGTACACCGTCAACGCAAAACTCTGGTTTAAAATACGCAGAACGACCTTTTCCAAAAACGTGTAAATTTAACATAATCTTATCCCCTTTTTTCAAATGAGAAATATCGATCTTATTTGTAACATGATAAGAAAACAAACGTTTTCTATCTCCAGGCATACGAAAAATAAGTGTTTGAGTACGCCATTTTCTACCAAAGCGATTCACTTCATAAATGTTCACTTTATGAACAATCACACACTCAATACTTGTATAAACTGACAGCACTCCCCTTCTTTAGCTCTGCGAGCTAATCGGCCCACAATTCCGCCGACTGCATTGAAACATTTCAAAGCGACTAAAAAGCAAGCTTTTTAATCACTTTGAAACGTCATTATCCAGCATTAATAAAGCTATAGAGAAAACTAAAAGCAAAAAACAAAGATATCTATCATTTTTTATTCTCTTTTTCGACCGCAATCATTTTATTAATCACTGCATAACTGTCGTATAATTCACGTATCTTTTTCGATTGAACAAAATTTCGTCTCCATTTCCTGTGAAGCTTCATACGAGCTTCTGGGCGCCCTATGGTGTCTTCATAGTCTTTTGCATTAAAGCAACGTTGAAATGTCCACCAACCGCCTACTGTGTAACATTCAACCACTTCAAAGGTCTGTTCACGTAAAGGCTTCGTCACACGACTAAAGTGTTGGCTTGTACCAAAAATCTTTATTTGTTGTTTGCGTTGTTGCGTAGCAACAGAAAGAACACGAGAGCTAAAATTGCGTGTATCATAAATGTCAAATTCATTCTGTATCTCGTCAATCGCAAACACCACGCCAGCTTCGTTTCGCAGAGTTAAAATCTGTTCCCAAGAATCGAGAGAAACGTCTTCATGGATATAACCAAAATTCGTGCAGATAAGAACGTCAGGATACTTCTTCCTAATTCTTTCTAATTGTTCAACTAAACTCATTGTTTTCCCACTACCTTGCATACCTGCAAAAATCGTCAAACCGTACATTTTAAATCTCTTTCGCTCTTCACGATCAAATAAATCTTTAATCTTGCATTTTAAAAATCGAAACAACTTAAAAAATATATTTTGATTCGATAAAATTTCAAATTCACGTTTCAATTTCCTTATCCACCTTTCAAAATTATTTGAATAATTTCGCAGGTTATATTTTTTTCGCGTGCGCGGGGTGCGTCGCTCCCATGCGCCCCGCGAAAAAAAATATTAACCAAGCGAAAATTTACTCAAAATAAATCTTAGAATACGTGTAAGAAAGCTTAAATTATCAACGACAAAAACAGCGGCAATACAAGAAAGAATAAGTTTAAAACTAACAATCGTATCAAAATAAGCCAAAACATTACCAAAAGAAGTAAAATCTAAACTATCACTTTCAGGGAATTTCATTGTAGGAAATAAACTAATAATAAAGTTCAAAATCCCCAATAAAAAATCAATGATCGCTTTAAGTAGCAATAACGTCACTCTCCCCTACAAAACGTTTATAGATTATGATACACGTCCACAAAAACACAAAAATGTTCGCTACATTTCTAAAAACAGGAACAATCGTTTCAAACCTTGACTTCGGAAATGGATATAACTTTTCTCCACGATAGACAATGTAAAAGTCATACAACGATTTCTCACTAGAAAAAAGAGAATCCAAATAATCTTTAATCTGAAAAACAAATTGAAATTTGCCCTTAAAATTATCAACAAAATCACTAAAACTATTTTGTATTCCATCGAAATCAGGAATAATGAAACTAAAAAGCCCGTCAAATAACTTTTTAAGAAGGTCAGTAATAAAATTATTTGCAAGGAAATCAATTAACTTATCAAAAAAGCCACCAAATAATTCACCAAGCAATTCAAGTAATTTACTTAAAAAATCTAATATTCCACCACCACTATCACCAGAACCATTCTCAGAATCGTCAACAACAGGAGAGTTAACAGTAGATTTTTTTACTAGATTTCCGTCAACAACTCCATTTTCAGAATCAAACTTAAACTTAGGATCAAAATACAAAACACCGCCCTCAGAAACGTCAGAGACCACCCCAGAACCTGAGATACTTTGTGTTCTAGAATCATTCCCTAAAAGAACAGTAATTTTTAATTGTGAAAGAGCACTTAAAGGAAAATCACTTCCGTCGTATTTTTTAGAAACTTTCAAATAAGAAATATCTTTTGCGGCCCCTTTAGTGGTCAGTGAATAAACAACAGAACTAGAATCACTACTCAAAACTGGAAGGGCTTGGAAGTTTTCAGAAGTCGGAGAACTTACATAAGAAACCGAAGGTTTATACTTAGCATAATCAGAAGATTCTACAGTTAATCGAATTTCATTAACATATAAACTACCGTCCGGCTCCAAACGATAGCCATTATCGACAGGCATAGCAGTTAAATAAACCACTTTAGCCTTAAATAAGTTCGCAATATCAATATAAAACCCTTCATTTGCTTTTATGCTCGCACCATTCAAAGGCTTATAATAACCAGAAGAATCAAAATAATTTTTATTTTCAATCGTATAGCCTTCTCGTAAACTCTCCATAATCAAGTTATAGCCGAGCAAAGTAAAACGATAAGAATATTGTGTTTCTGCAATAAATTCAGCTATAGAATCAAAATCAATATTCTTCAAAGCATTTTGCCCAATTGCTTCTAATTCATTCCAATTCTTAACAGAAGAACCCCCACTATAAAGCTGAGAAAGACCAAAAAGGACATATTTCAAATTATCAGAACCACGTTTTTCCTTATACTCTGAAATGGAAGGAGCTGTTTTAAAATCCAAAATATCCGCATGAACCTTTTCAAAACTAAAGAAACAAAAAAAAGCAGTAACCAAAGCAAAAATTTTAATTCTCATAAAAATTCTCCTAAAAAAATAGACATTCCGAAGAATGTCTATATTCAATTTTTAGATTAAACTGCTTTGTTGAAGAAACGTTTTGCAATTTTAAACGAAGCGAAAGCAACAACGATAATTCCAGCAATACTAAAAATGATCGGCAAACCTTCATTAATAGCTGAAGAAACGCCTGTTTTAATTTCATTCAACGTAGTAGTAATAGCACTAGAAGAAGCTTCTCGAACTTGCCTTGTCGCTGCTTCGTCAGCAAATACCGCAGGACCTGCGGTCACAACGGAAGCAACCGCACCAGTAACAAATAACCGTGTTTTAAAACTTGCATTCATAACTTTTTCTTTTAAATTTCCCATAAAATATTCCTCCATTAATTAAAAAATTAATCTTAAAATTGATTGATAAATTTTATAAATAGAGAAACCTGCGATCAAAAGTGGTATAATAAAAACAATCAAAATATAGCCAGCACTTTGAAAGCCGATTTCAATTTGTTGGACCTCAGGATCAGTATAAGTTTGGGCTTGTATTGATCCTATTTTTTGATCTAAGATACTGAAATTTTCACCCGAAATTTTCTCAGTATTCAAAGACACGTTCGAAACTTTTTCTAACAAGTCATTTCTAGATTGTTCAGAAGATTTCACCTCCTTAAGATATTCAGTTTTAAATTCGTCAAAAGAGATAAAATACTCTTTTAACTTAGTTAATTGATCAGAGTAAATCATATCCATAAAATTCGAAGATTGGTAAATATAAGGATATATATAACTTCTCAACCAATAATCATAATTCTTAGAAAAATCAACTAGAGCTATATAATTATACTTTTGCGACTGAATAATCGCTTTTGTATCATTCGACAACCCTTCCTGTTTTAATAAATTGTCAAAATCTGTCGTATCAACTTGAAAGCTCGCCCTAGTATCTTTTAACTCAGGAATTTGAATAATTTTTTCAACAGAATCAGTCATTATAATCACTCATAATTCTATAAAGCAGAAACTGAAAGGCAGTTCATTGAAGTTGAATAACCATTTCGTGTCGCTTCAAGAACTAACTTACATTTTGAATTTTCACTACAATCAACAGTAAAATTTTCCGAAGGAAAAAACTCTAACTGTTGATAATTATCAGCGTCAGCAATTTTTACAATTCTATAGATATTCCCTGTTTTATTACTCGTTCTTTCTTCGACACCTCTAAAAATATAATTTCCATTTGACACAAACATAAATGACACTCTCCTTTTAATTCTTTTACAGAACATACGTTCGCTACACTTAAATTATATCGAACTTGCGTTCCCTTTTCTAGTAGTTTAAAAAATTTTTTTATCATTTTTTTACACTAAAGAATGAACAATAAAACGCAAATAATTAACTATTTATCGTTCATTACATTTTTTATAATATACTATATATAATGTATAGTCAACGATAAAATGTAGTTTTTTAGGATTTTTTTTAATTGTTTTTATAGATCGAACACTTTAACATGTAATCTGTTAATAAAAAAATACGAAAGGAGTTTTATAAATCGTGAACAAAAAAATAGACACAACAGAATTAATAAGAAACAGAATAAATGAATTAAAAGACAAGCAACACATGACTATCAACGCACTAGCAATCGAAGGAGAGATAAAGCCTTCATCGTTACAAAGCTTCATGAATGGTACAAGTAAAAATCCAACAATAAAAACGATTGAAGGTGTTGCAAATGGACTAGATATGTCTGTAGCTGAATTTTTCGACTTCTACCCTTTTAACGAAAGAAAATCAAAGAGAAAACAAACAGAAGAAATCAATGAACAAAATCAAATAAACGAGCTGAGAGAACTAATAAAAGAAGACTTAAAAAAAGAATTACTTGAAGAAATGAAAAAAGAGCAACTAAAATAATAGTCGCTCTTTTTTTGCGCTTTATAAAACAAACATTCTATATATTATACAAAGTAGATTCAAATGAAGTATAAACCATTATCAATCTGAATTAATCCGAATTTTACCACAAAACCGATTTTTGGCCCTTCTGCAAAATTTTAAAATTATTTTGCACTTGATTTGTTTATTTTCTATTACTTACCAACCATCTGTTTACAGAAAACTTAGATTTTAAATCTATATTCCTACAATCTACAAAATATCAGATTGACATTCTTGCATCAGATTTCAGTTGGTCTCAAGAATTTTTTATGACTTCGTCAATTTATGTATTTATCATCAACTAATCTATATCAGCCATTTTAATAATATGTTTTGCTAATTTCATATGTTTATTCATGAATCGTATCTTAACGATCTTTTTCTATTATCATTACTTTAAATAACTTAGCTATTTAAGTTCCTTATTTTCCTCGAAAATCACTTTTTTGGTTCTCTTAGGCCAAGTTTAATGTGATATGTTATCTATAGAATAATCACTGTGGTGATAAAAAATGAAAATTGTCAAACTGGAGAAAGAAAAAATCAAACAGTACATATTAAATGAAGCCAATGAACAAGATATGATTGAAATGATCGAGCTGATGCGTGCAAAGAAAGCGATTTTAGACTTAGAAAAAATCGCAATGGAGAAGAAGAAAATCGTTGATAAATTCAACAAATTGTAAGAGTCTAAGCCCTATAGCCTCTTTTTTCTCTATCTACGAATGCCCTCTTCTCCGTTCAAATGTTCTTATAATTCACTAAAAACGGATCACAGAAATATGATAAAAAATAATCCCAATAAATACTCCAAATAGAATATGTAAAACAACAGCCAAAACTAACGGAACAACCTTGGCTCCTTTTTTATCCCAGCTGTACTTTGCTTTCTTATTCTTCCATAGTAAAGAGATAAGTAATAAACTGAGAATCACGATCCATAATAGAAACGCAATACCAACTAAAGGCATTATTTTTTCATTAATAATAGCTATACCCATAAATACTCCTTTCTTTTCTATATACTCTTCTATCATCAAAAAAAACGGGAATAATCGGAAATAATTTTTTTGCTATTCCGATTGTTCCCGTTTTTTGTTCATTTCATTGCTGATGTTAGCGTACAGTATCAAGTACGGCTTTTAATTCACTGACTGATTGATGGAACATTGCTTTTTCTTGAGGTGTGATCGATAGATCAATGATTTCTCTTACCCCATTTTCATCAACGATCGATGGCACACCAGTAAAGATATCTTCTTCACCATACTCGCCATTTAAGTAAGCTGAAACTGGTAGTACAGCTTGTTCATTATTTAGGATGGCTTTGACGATTCGAGTCGTACTCATACCAATACCGTAATAAGTTGCTTTTTTACGGTCAATGATTTCATAAGCTGCATTTTTTACTTTGTCAGCAAGTACGGTTAAATCATTTTCTTCTAAACGATGATCTTTCTCAACATATTCCATGATTGGTTTACCACCGACTGTAGTATGTGACCAAGCAGCTACTTCTGAATCCCCATGCTCACCTAAGATATAACCGTGTACGCTACGTGGATCAACTGCAAGTTTCAAAGCAATTTCTTTTCTGAATCGAGTTGTATCTAAAGTTGTTCCAGTTCCTACCACTCTTGAAGCTGGTAAACCAGATTCTTGCCATGTTAAGTAAGTTAAAATATCGACTGGGTTTGAAGCAACAACGAAGATACCATCAAATCCTGAAGCCATTACTTCTTTAACGATTTGACGAGTGATTGTTGCATTTGTTTTCACTAGATCTAAGCGAGTTTGACCAGGTTTTTGGTTCACGCCAGCAGTTAAGATCACTAAATTTGCATCTTGACATTCTTCATACGTGCCAGACCATACGGAAACGTTCTTTTCGCCCCATGCCATTCCATCTAGTAAGTCTAAAGCTTCTCCTTCTGCTTTTTCTTGGTTGACATCGATTAAGACAAGTTCATTGGCAACACCTTGATTGATCATCGCATAAGCAATACTTGTACCGACAAATCCTGTACCTACGATTACAACTTTACGACTTGTTTTTTTCATGTCTAACACACCTTTCATCCGTTCTTTGTTATTTTCATGAAAATTATAAATCGATTACCATCATTTTTCAATAATATAGAAATTATATATACTATAATTTTTTTTTATAGAAAGTCAATAACGTTTATAGTCAGATTGTGTTCTTCTCACTCTTGGTATTTCTTTACGAGAAGTGGGCAATTCTTTAGTTGAAGGATCATTTGCTTTTGCTAAAGCAGTCATTTGCGGAGAAAGGTTTTTAACTTTAGATCGTAAAGAAATAAGTTCAGGTTTTGTTGGTTGATAAGTTTGATGTTCATCAGGTAAAGAATTGGTACTGGATTGTCGTGAAATATAACTAAAATTAGGATCTTCTTCCAAACGAGTAGGAGAAATTTTTAGTTGTAAATCTTCGACATAAATTCTTGAAGAAGGTTTTTTATAGAGTGGATCACCAAGTTTAGGGAGCAAGTTTTTTCTTCTTTCGCTGCGCTTGAGCTTCTTAGCTAACCGCTCCATTTCATTTTCACCAGTAGATTTAGGATAGTTTGCAGCATGATAAGTCGAATAGATGGCTTCGTTGATTCGTTGGAATAACATTTCCCGATATGTATTTGTATTGAATAATCGATGAAACTGATACAGTATAAAGTTCCTCAATCTTTTTGCTCCTCATTCTGGTTCCATGGCTCAAAGACATCACTTTGTCTACTTGCTCGGGCCTTTTCTTTTTCTATATTGCTTTTAACTCTTTCTTCTTGGACTTTATATGAAGCCGCAACTTCTTTTTTAAAATGCCTGCGATCTTTACGAGTCACTCTTTTTATATATTTGAATATTTGCCAAATAATTACGACAAGTAAGTAAACCGTAAAAAAGCCAGAAAAACCAAACTGAATAATAAACGCCATAACAAAAGCAGCAAGCTTACCTGCTTGTCTAGATGGTGAAAAATTTTCCTGCTGTTGCGCAATAAATGTTGAAACCCAGAACATGCCCATTTTCTTTTTCCCCCTACTCCTCTTTGTTCCAGTGATTACTTACTCTTTTTATACCGACTTTTGGCGAGTGCTTGTTTAGATGGTTTCTCCATTTTAGGTTGTGCAACCATTTTTACAGAAATAAAAACACACAAAACAATAACAAAACTTGTGATACCGATGATCATAGATGTGTTATTGATAAAATATTTTGTCAATAATTGAATGATGTCTGTTTGACCAACCACTATGTTTCACCTCCTTTAGACATACAATAAGCAATCATAGTTTATAATGAAAGGCTGGTCCGAAAAAAACTCTTTTTGACTTATTTTGAAAAAATAGAAAAGAACTTGCATCCGTAAGCCTTCAACATGGCTCATGTGGATACAAGTTCTTTTTTTGATTACTTATTCTTTGTGTTTCGTTTTAAAAGCGTCAAATTTTTCTTTCGCTTCTTCTACCACTTCTTCTAGTTCGTCCTTCAAATGATGTTTCTTTGTAGGATGCTCAGACTCTTCTTCCACAGCATTTGAACCAGACATCGCGACTTCTTTTTCTTCCCCGGAGTTGGTCCCAGCTAACGCCTCTTCTTTATTTGTTGTTTCACCTGAATTAGTTCCGGCTAATGCAACTTCATCATCTGTTTTAGGCGCCATTGACCCTCTTAAGCGTTTTTCTTTTTCTCCATCATAATTTGTCATGTTCTCGTCCTCCTTGTTGCTCTGTCTCTATCCTACAACAAGAATAAAATAACTGTCAAAACATAAAGGCGTATTCATTCGTATTAATTTTCTTTCCTTAGAATTTTCACTTCGTAAGGTGCAAACGTTAGTATACCAGTAAGCGTTTGATTTGTTTCGATAGCCAAGTGAGGATCAAGTAACTCAAGTTGTTGCATCTCATCAGAAAAGTTCATTAGAAAGTAATAACTCTGTGTCCCATCTGTTCGCGATTGAATCGATACTTTTGGATGTGATGCCTTAACGATTCCTTGTTGCAACGCTAATTTTTCGATGATCGGTTGGTAAAATACTTCTAAAAAATCGAGATTGGTACGAGCCGCTAAATAATAAGCAGTCCCCTTCCCTAAGCGATTTTCAACTAAAGCTGGCGTACCAGTATAAAAGTCCTTTTGGTAAGTAGCCCTCACCTTCCCTGTCGTTTCTTTGACGATACCACAGTAGTCTTTTGTTTGATACGTTTGTTCCTTGTAAAGGATTTGATTGTGTTCACCTGGATAAAGCGTATCAAGCTCTTTTGGCAAGACACCAAAAAGTGTTTGCAATACTTGTGACCATTCTCCAAGATGTAACCGATCGTGTTCATTGACCATTCCGGTAAAATAGCTACCAATCAACGTACCACCATTTTTGACATACTCTGAGAGTGCAACCATTGTTTCTTCCCGCATCAAATAGAGCATTGGTGCAACGACTAAAGCATAATTAGAGAAGTCTTGATTTGGCGTCAAAATATCAACAGCGATATCTCTTTCCCAAAAGAATCGGTAATGTTCTTGTAGTGTTTGGATATAACGACGAGTTGGACGACCAAAACCACCGCCTCTTTTTAATGCCCAATTGCTTTCCCAGTCAAATAAAATAGCGACTTTTGCCTCTGTTTGTGTACCTTTGATCGAAGACAAAGTGTCTAATCGTTTTCCGTAAGCCGCTACTTCTTGGAAGACTCGATTGTTTTCTGAATTGTCATGTTCGATCACCGCCCCGTGGAATTTTTCGGAATTTCCTAGTGATTGCCGCCATTGAAAATAGAGTGTGCTATCTGACCCATGTGCCAGTTGTTGCATCCCACTGAGCAGGTGCATCCCTGGCTTCTTCGCCTTGTTGAATGCGTGCCAATTCACGTAACTAGGCGTCGATTCCATCACGAGAAACGGTTGTTTCTTCAATGAACGATATTGATCGTGGACGTAAGCTGATTTCATGGCGGTCACATGTAAGGATTCGTACGGGTTATGCCAGTCGGGGTAGCTATCCCAACTGACGATATCTACAACTTCAGCAAATCGGGAATAATCAAGTCCTTCCAAGGGAATAAAGTCATGTTGATCATGGCCTTCTGCCATAAAATTAGTCGTTACTGGGATTGCTGGTGTGAGTTCTCTGATCGGTTCGATTTCATGTAAAAAGAAATCGATCGTCCGATCTGTCACAAATCGTTTCCAGTCTAAGTCCATGCCATGTACTTTATGTTCTCCAAGAGGCGACGGTGGTACAACTTGTGACCAACTGGAATAATCATTACTCCAAAATGTCATCCACCAAGCGTCATTCACCGCTTCTAAGGTTTGATATTTCGCTTTGACCCACTCACGCCATTTGGCTGCACAAAGTGGACAGTAGCATTCTCCTGAGTATTCATTACTGATATGCCACAGCAATAATGCCGGATGGACACCATATCGTTCAGCTAAACGCCGATTGATTTGCTGGACTTTTTTTCGATAAATAGGGGATGTGTAGCAATGGTTATGGCGAAAGCCATGATGATGCTTTTGTCCTTTTGCATTCGTTCGATTCACCTCTGGATATTTTTCACTCAGCCATTGCGGTCGTCCGCCACTTGGTGTGGCCAAGATCACACGTCCTTGACGTTTGTGCATCTCTTCAAACACTTTATCCAACCAGTCAAAGTGATAAACCCCTTCTTCTGGTTCTAATGTACTCCATGAAAAGATCCCGACAGTTACGGTATTGACATGTGCTTTGTCCATCAACTCAAAATCTTTTTTCAAAACTTCAGGGTGATTCAACCATTGTTCCGGATTATAATCCCCACCATGGAGTAAACGTGTGTCATTATAAGTCTTCACTTCATTTCCCTCCTTTCTACCAAATGATAGACGAATGATTGACAGTCTCCTGCAAGTTGGTACGTCGTATGGTTGGCTCCATTGAACAAATGTGGTTTTTTCAGACCAACATTCATCAGGAAATGACCGCTAATCGTTTCTTTTTCATTGATTTGATAATAACTATCCTTATTCAGGCATTCTGGAAGTGGTAAATATGCCTGTGCAGCTGGATTTGCACGTCCTAATTTTTGATAAAAACCAATGATTGCTTCTGACCGATCGTGATTAAATACCCCCCAACAAATTTCATTATCATACGGATGATTTGGCAAGATCTGGAGAAATTCACCATGAGTCAGCAACTGACGATGGGCTTTGTAAAAAGTGATCCGGTCGCTGATCTGTTGTTTTTCTGCTTCTGTCAAAGTCAATAGGTCTAATTCATAGCCTAAAGGCCCAAACATGGCTACATCTTGGCGGAATGATAAAGAGGTCTCACGTAATACTTGATGATTCGGAGAAGCAGAGACGTGATTACTAAAGCTAGAAAGGGGGTATCCTGCCATTGTTCCGCTAAGAATACTTAAGCGTTCCAACCCATCACTGGTATCACTAGGCCAGATTTGCGGACTATAAAATAAGATACCTAAATCATATCTCCCTCCCCCGCCAGCACAACCTTCAATCAAAAGATCAGGATAGCTGGTCAATAATTTACCGTAAAGCGTGTAGACGCCTTGGACATAGCGATGGAAAAACTCCTGTTGATGCATCCCTTGTTTTTCTAAATAAGCGGAATAGGCTTCAGTAATATTGCGGTTCATATCCCATTTGATATAAGTTAAATTCGTTTCTTCGATGATCTTTGCCATTTGCTCATAGATTCCTTCAACAACCGCCGGATTCGCAAAATCAAGCACATATTGTCCACGTCCCACCGAGATACGTGAATAGGGATGTTTCACCACCCAATCTGGATGTTTTTCCAATAACTGACTATCAGGAGAGATCATTTCAGGCTCGAACCACATGCCGAATTGAAGACCCATGTTTTTGAGCTTTGTTGCAAAGGAAGCCAAACCGTGTGGGAATTTTTGCTTATCAGGCGTCCAGTCACCTAATGAGGAACGATCATTGTTTCGTTTGCCGAACCAGCCATCATCTAAGACAAAACATTCCATCCCTAATTCTTTTCCAATGGTCGCAAGGGACAAGAGTTTTTCCTCAGTAAAATCGAAATACGTTGCTTCCCAGTTGTTGAAGACGATTGGCCGTGGCGTGTCTTGCCATTGACGATCAATCAGATAGTTTTCGATAAAATGTGTCAATTGTTTGGCAAGACCATTCGTACCTGCAGCGCTATACATCAAGACTGCTTCGGGTGTCGTAAAGCTTTCCTTAGGCGCTAATGCCCAAGTAAATTGTGTCGGATGGATACCGATCATCACTCGCGTTTTATCCCATTCATCCACTTCTGCTTGAGCGAGAAAATTACCGGAATAAACGAGATTCATTCCATAGACCTCTCCTTGATCAAGCGTTGAATTTTGATGTTCTAGCCGGATAAAGGGATTATGCTGATGGCTACTTGCACCTTTTAGTGAGCCAATTGCTACGACTCCTTGTTCAAGCGGTCGTTTCTTTTCATGCCGTTCTTTTAACCAAGCACCTGAAAAATGAGTGAAATCATATGCTTTGGTAGAAAGATTCAAGACCCCTGAAAGCATGCGATGGATCTGTAACTCTGCCTCAGATTGATTGATCAGCGTCTGACTTTGTACAATGGCGGTGGAATCGTAAAATAATGTGTAATGAAGTATTAGTTCTAACTGACGCTCCTGATCCATTAATCGCAATGAGAGTGTTTCAGTTTCTTCCTCATTCCCATAGGTAGCGGGACAGTTTAAGGTTCTTTTCTTGCCTTTTTTAGTCGTGGCTTCGACAAAGCGGAAATCTGTGTAGTAAGGCGTTTGGTTGCTTGAAAGTTCGATCGCGCCTTCTTTGAAATCAGAAGAACCATACACAGGATATGCTTGTGGATGATCAGTCAACGTAAAGTTAGGGTCATCTTCAAAAAACTTGACTGTTCCAGCAGATTTATTTTGATCTGTGACCAAGTAGTCGATTTCTTCGACAGATAAGCCATGTAAAGGTTTCCCGTAATAAATCTGCTCGATCTGTCCATTTTGCATGACATGGAGAATAAAGCTAACTTGCGAATTATTCATGTGAAATATGCGGTTATTTAATTGTTCAATCATGGAAGGCAACACCTCTTAATTTTTAGTTAGTAAAACAGACAAGGAATGAAGAGAACGACGTTTTGTTCCTCCATTCCTTGTTTATGGAGAAATCAGAGCTTTTGTATCAAATAATTGACTCTTTTGGCTAACTGACGATTGTAAAAGAATTTATAAAATGGCAGGACAAAAAGCAAACTCAGCTGCGTTTTGGCATCAACCAGTTCATTTCTTTCAGAATAATACAATGTGAACTGCTGCTCATCATGACGTTTCAGTTGGTAGGTTTGAATGATTTTTCCACCGGAGTAATCAGTAGTCATTTCAAGTAGTTCATCTTTGACTAAACGTTGGATCGTTAGCGTACTTTCGACAGTTGCTTGCCCTAGTTTTGTTTGAAGCGCAGTCGTGACGGCTGCTCCTTCTGTCAGCTCGGTAATTGAAGAGTCCTTGCTGTGAAAATAGTTTAATTGTTCTTCAAGAAGTACTTGGTAAAAATGTGCGGAGTGTGTCGGTATTTTCTTTCGGTAGTTCAAGGTATCGATCCGCATACGAATCACTCCCTACTGTTCTTCTATGGTGATTTTTCCATCCATCAGTTGGTTTTCTTTTTCTTGTTTCACTTGTTGGCGTTCTTCCTTCAAATATTCACGGTCCATTGCAACTAAGAAAGGCACCCAGATCAGTGTCATCACAACTACTGTTACGATTTGTAAAAGTGCGCCGGTGATCGAACCAGTTCCTAACCACCCTGACAGTAAAATCGGCGTCGTCCAGACAACCGTTGCCCCGATTGGACGAGGAACGAAGCCGAAGTAAATCGCAAAGTATGAAATCGTGGTAGAAGCTAGTGGCGCTAGAATCCAAGGGATGAATGCTATAGGGTTCAGCACGACGGGCAGTCCAAAAGTCATTGGTTCTGATACATTAAAGATCGCTGGCGCCATGATCGTTTTCATCGTTTTCTTCATTCGGATGGAGCGAGCAATAAAGAACGCCATCGTGATCGAAATACCAAGTTGCATTCCTTGATTGACGAACACCCCCATAAAGGTCGTATTGATGATATGTGGCAACTGCTCAACGCCATTTTTATATGCTTCAAAGTTTTCGATGGCTAAAGCACCCATGATTGGATCAATCACTGCATTGATGACTAACGTGCCATGGATACCGAACCACCAGAAAAGTTGCGTAAAGAAAACAGCGATCAATACAGCTGGTAAAGTTCCGCCAAGTCCCATCAAAGGTTGTTGCAACATCTGATAAACGAAATCGACTGCATTTCCCCAGGTGGTAAAAGTAAATAGATAGCGGATGATGTTGAATAAAAACAAAGGAGCAGCTCCAGGGATGATGGCCACAAAAGATTCAGCAATCATCGGCGGTACAGATTCTGGCATTTTGATCGTAAACCCTGAGCGACTGATCCGGCTATAGATTTCTGTAGCGACGATCGCTGTCAAGATACCCACGAACATCCCTTCAGCGCCTAGCTTCGATAAAGGAATAAACGTACCCATGGTTTCATCGCTCCCAAACGGTAACAGCATGATGAAACAAGAAAGTGAAATGGCACCAGCAAAGATTTGTGGTTGTTTGTAGTGCCCAGCCAATTGATAACCAATCCCAAATACAATAAAAAGTGCAGAAATACTCATTGTCGCATTGCCAACAGGACCAAAGAACTCATTTAAAAAGGTATTGAATGCTTCTGGCAGAAAAGTAGCGAAGCCAAATGTTGTTGGCAAATTTTGGATAATGATCATGATGGAAGCAAACATTGTTGCGGGAAAAGCCATCATAAAACCATCTCGGAGACTGAGTAGATATTTATTATTTGCGATCAGCGTTGCAGCGGGCACCATTTTTTCAGCTAATTTATCGACAAATTTCATGTGGGATAACTCCTTTTATTTAATATGTGCAAACGTTTACTTGGCGAGTATAATTGTTTACTTAATGTTTACACAAGAGAGAACACAAAAAAAGTTCGAGAAAGAGAGATTCTCGAACTTTTTCAAGGGTTAAATGTGCAAAATGAGTTAATCTAAAAGCGGACTGTCCTGTCCGATGGAATCTCGTAAGACGAGTTCACTGTGACAGATCACACGAATCGGCATCGTTCGTTCTTTTAACATGCGTTCCTTCGCTAAGCGTACAGCTAAACGCCCCATTTCTTCCGGATTTGCCTTGATACTTGATAAGCTTGGTGTCATGAATTGAGCCATTTCGATATCATCAAAGCTCACGACAGCAATATCATCAGGGATTTTTTTATTTGCTTCACTGATTGCTTTATAGACACCTACTGCCATCGGATCACTGGCGACGATAACTGCTGTGGGCGGTGAGGATTGCGCCAATAACTCTTTGCCTAAACGAAGGCCATCTTCAGGTTTCCAGTTTCCTTGATAGGTGTTGGCATAATGTGGCAGGCCATTTAATTTCATCCATTTAAGGTAAGATTCCGCTCGGATCTCTTCTTTGTTTTTATGAACTTCACCGTTTTCAGCTACTTGACTGCTGTATCCACCGATAAATGCGATGTTTCGATGGCCTTTCTTATAGAGAACTTCTAATACTTCAACGGTTTTTTGTTGGAAGTCGGTTTGGATACAATCAAATTCCTCAGAGTTCGAGTAATTATCCACCAAGATCAAGTTGGGATTGATTGTAGCGATTTTTTTCGTTGCTTCAATCGTCATTTCACTGATCATGATCACTGCACCATATTTCGCTAACTCTTTCCATTCTTTATGGGCATCTCTCATATGGAAAGCACGGATCGTGCGAAAACGCCACTTTGCTGCTTCTTTTTCAATGCCACCACGGATTTTGCGAAAATAGGGATCATCTAATTCTGCTTCTTCTTGATGTCGAACGATCAAGGCAATCGTCATTTCATCTCCTAAACTTCGACTGCCGCGTTTATTTTTATCAACAGAATAATTTAATTGATTGGCAATTTCAATCACACGTATCCTCGTTTGTTCGTTGATGCTAAATGTGGGATCTTCATTCAGGATACGGGAAACACTCGCTGCTGAAACCCCAGCGATTTTTGCGATATCACGTATAGATGCCATTTACTCACCTCTTGTTTACTGTTTACTAAATAGTAACAGAAAATCAAACAAAAGGCGAATGAAAATTTAGCATTTGCTCTTTGAGAATTTGTTGTTGCATTGTGTGAATCAGTGGGCAGGATAAACGAAAAAACCGTAAATCATCCTTTGGATTTACGGCTCGATTCTTTCATTACTTGGAAAAAGAGTATCCCCTTTTGGATGTAACAATATCCTTAATTTTCAAATGCAGTTTTTGCTTCTTCAATCTGTTGGATACCTGTTTCTAATATTTTCATTTGTAATAACGTTTCTTCATCTTTTACGATTTTTTCTGCACCATTGATCAACGTTTCGTAGATTCCTTCGTACACTCGGCGATAATCTCCGACTTCAGAAACAACTTTCTCTTCATGATAAGTTCCTTCTTTATCAATATAGGTCAATACACCATAGTGTTCCGGTTGATCAATCCCGAAGTCCGCGTTTTCAGGCATATAGAACATTTTCAAGTGTTCTTCTTGTCGGTCTTTTGTTTGTTTGACAAACATCCCTTTTTTGCCATAGGCAACAAAACTAGGACGTTCTTTGATACGGAAATAACTTGATTTGATCGAAACTTTCATTCGACCGTAGTAAAAGTCTAAGTCAAAGTAATCATTCATTCGGCCGGTTCCTAGTAATTGACGGACATCGTAATGGATATCATCTGGTTCACCAAAATAAGAAAGGACCTGATCCACTGTATGACAAGCATGGCCATATAAGTAGCTGTTGGCAACTGAAAATTCCTTTGTACCCTCTGGGATTTCTGGACGGAAGTAGTCATAGTGCATTTCCACTTCTAAAATATCACCAAGCTTTCCACTTTCGATCACTTTTTGGACAGTCAAAAAGTCCGAATCAAAGCGGCGATTTTGATAACATTGGATAAATAGTCCTTTTTCCGCTGCTAAATCGAATAATTCTTTTGCTTCTTTTGAAGTTTCTGCAAAAGGTTTTTCGACTAACACGTTCTTGCCATTTTCCAAAGCAAGTTTGGCGTATTCTGCATGAAATTGGCTTGGTGTCGTGATGACTACTAATTGGATTTCAGGATCATTCCACAGATCAGACAATTGATCGGTATATTCGATCTCATCAAAAGTTTCCCAAATTGGTGCTGATGGAGAGTAGATTTTTTTGACGTTGATTTTGTCTGGTAGCCTTCTTGAGAAGGGTAAATGATAGCGATTGGTACTTTTACCATTACCTAAATATGCGATTGTTAACATGTCGTTTCCTCCTACTTTCGAATGATTTCTTTTCTTGAGTATAGCGCACAATAGGTAAAAGAAAGCCGACTCTAGTTTTTTTGGTAGAAATGTTCAAAGAAATTGAAAGAATGTCGATATTTTTGAAAAAGATGTTCAATCTTAGACTACTGTAAAAAGAAGTGGTTATTTTTCTAGTTATTCAGTAAGATAGATTTGGAGGTGTGTGATGGATGCTTATCGAAGAAAAATTAACCCAACAAGAAACATTTACTACAAATGAAAAACGGATCGCCGATTATCTGCGGATGAATTTGGAAGCAGCAGTTTATATGACGATTGAAGAGCTGGCAAAGGAGACCTATACCTCCCATTCCGCCATTATCCGATTCTGTAAAAAAATCGGCTATAGCGGATTTAAAGAATTTCGCTTTGAATTAGGACGAGAAGTCCACCAACTGGTTGCTCAGTTCAATCAAGTCATCGATCCTAATTTTCCTTTTACCGTTGATGATGATGCGAAGATGATTGCCAAAAAAATGGCAGATCTATCCATTCAAGCTATCAAAAAAGCGCAATTTCAAATGGAAGATCAATCGTTAGAAACCATCGCGACTGTTTTAAACAAAGCAGAGCGCATTTTCTTATTTGCAAAAGGTGATTCGCAAACAACTGCTCGGAAATTCCAAAATAAATTAGTTAAACTAAATAAGTTCTTGATCTTAGCCGAAGAATATAGCGATTCGTCCTGGAATGCGGCTAATTTGACGGAAAATGACTGCGGGATTTTTATTAGCTATAGTGGACGCATCCATCATTACGAACGTATTCTTACCTATCTAGCACATATTGGCGCACCTAGTTTATTGATCACAGGAAATGAACAGTCTGAAATGGCAAAGAAAGCAGCCATGCGGTTGGTCGTGTCTCAAGAAGAGTATGATTTTGCGAAAGTTGCTACATTCTCTTCTCAAATTGCCTTCGACTATGTCTTGAATACCTTATACTCCTTGATGTATACGCAAAACTACCAAGAAAATTTATTGAATTTGAAAGAAAAACAAGAGCTGATCCAAAAAGGATTGTTAAAGGAATACAAGAAGTAAGCGTTATAGTAACAAAATAATAGCCCAAAGACTGAATCCTTCGTTTCGTCTTTGGGCTATTAGTATGGGCGTATAAAACTTCATTCATCAAAAAAACTTAAAATTGATGATTGATCGCCTGGATGAATGAAAATTGACGATCGCTATACTCGAATTCTAAAATACAACAATTTGAAAATTTTATCTTGGCCACTTGCTCATAAGGCAACCATTTTTGAATGAATAAATACATGGCACCACCATGGCTAACTGCTAACACGCTTTGGTGCTCTTTTTCCATGATGTCGATCAAGGTCGTGTTCATTCTTTGTTGGAGTTCTTTTGCCGACTCACCGCCATAAGGAACAAATGAATCACCATAGGAAGTTTCGCCAACTGGTCGTTTAGGATTCAATGCTTCACTTTCTCCCTCAAATCGGCCAAAGTTCCATTCTTTTAACCCTTTACATCGCTGATATTCTTTTTCCCCGATAATGATTTCTAGCGTATCAGAAGCTCGTTCTTGTGTGGATGAATAATACGCATCAAAGGTGATTTGATTGGTTTCAAAATAGTCTCTTGCCACCTCTGCTTGTCTGATCCCAGCTTCTGTCAATGGAGAGTCACAAGCCCCTTGGATTTTCCCTAATTGATTGAACAAGGTTTGACCATGACGCATGAGATAAAGTTTTTTCATTTAAAGACCTCCTGTTGGTTTGTATATGTATCTTCATTATTTAGTATAGTCTCTGGAGTAAACTCCAAGTCAATAGAAAACCTATTTTTTTCGATGAGGTGGGGATAAAAGTTGTCTTGACTTGAGATGATCAATGCTCCAGATGTTTACCATCAAGCTTTAATCATGGTTATTCAGGTATTGTATAAAAAAGAAGCGCCTACTCCCAATTACAAAGAATGATGCGGAAGTAGATGCTTCTTTTTATTTATAGACTTGTCTAACTATTAGCCTTACTCTTTACCCCTATCTCTAGCCATTTGACTTTATAGCGGAAATCCTCTACTAGTTCTTCAGCTGTCCATTGGTTGATCATATAATCTGTCAAAGAATTCATGACAAGAGCCATCACGAAATATAAAAAGCTGATGGCTTCTTCTGTCGTAGCCATGACGATCTGGTTGATTTTTAACAAATCAAGCCATTGTTCAACCATCGATGTGTCACCTTGATCATTTGAACGCTTCGCTGAACCTAGATCGTTTGCACGTGTGAGTAATTTGATGGATCGCCAATAAGAACTATCTTTACTTAGCTGTCCACACCAGGCGAGATATTCTTCGATTCCTAAGAAAAAATGATCTCGATTTCGATTGATCGAAGCGATGATATCTCCATGGACTTGATTGGAATAGTTTCGGACAGTAAACGTATACGCATCTTCTAAATCCTGAAAATATTTGTAAAATGCACCACGAGACATCCCCATTGCTTCAACGATTTCTGAAACTTTGACTTGGCTGATGTGCTGATCATAAAATGTATCTAATAAAATCTCTAAGATCCATTGCTGTTTTTCTTTGGAAATATTGAAAAATGTTTCTTTTGGCATAAACACTCTCCTTACTGCTTAAGCTTTAGCTTGTTCTTTTAAATAGCCGTCTTCCATGCGATAGACACGGTCGCTCCACTGGATCATCCGAGAATCATGCGTGACCATGACGGTCGCTTTTTGCTTCTCATGGGCTTCCTTGACTAACAATTTGACAACTTCATAGGCATGATCCGTATCTAAGCTTGCTGTGGGTTCATCCGCTAAAATCAAGCTTGGGTCATTGAATAATGCTCTTGCGATCGCTACTCGTTGTCTTTCTCCACCAGATAAATCTTTTGGATAACTGTCTTTTAACTCATAGATATCCAATGATTTCAGCAATTCGTCGATTCGCTCATCCCCTGCTTTTTTCTTAGCGACACGATCGACTAAGTAAAACTGTTCTTTGACTTTTAGGAAAGGGATCAAATTTGAACTTTGTAAAATGAAGCCAATTTCTTTAAAGCGTAAGTCTGCTCGTTTTTTTTCATTTAATTCAGAAAACGAATGACCGTTAATGTGAATTTCACCTGAAGTAGGTGTTTGAAGACCACCAGAGATGGTTAAAAATGTACTTTTCCCTGAACCAGAAGGGCCGATGATGCTGACAAATTCTCCTTGTTTCACTGAAAAATTGATTTCTTTTAGTGCAGTCACTTCTGTTCGGCCGTTGCCGAATTTTTTGACGATATTTTTCATTGTCAAGATTTCTTTCATTTTTCTATTACCCTCCTATCGCAATAACTGGATCAACTTTAGCGACTGTCCGAATGGAGAATAGCCCACCGATCATTGCTACGAGTATCAATATCCCACTATATAAAAGCCACTGAGGCCACATGATCGCGAAAGGCATGGCAGTCGGTAAGATCAAACTAGTCAAGAAAGCAAGCCCTACTGCGAATGCTACACCAACCACTCCTACGATGAATGCTTGTGCTAGTAAGGAACGGGCGATAAATGAATTTCTGATCCCTTGTGCTTTCATCACACCGAAAATCGCTGTTTTTTGTAAGGTGATCACATACATAAAGATGCCTACAACTGCTGCAACAACGACAAACAAGAAATAAATCATCGCATTCAATGTCATGTTTTGTGCAGAATAACCTGGGAGACTTTGAATAAAGTCGTCAATCGACAATTTTTGTAATGTTTTTGATGCCCCATCCGATTGGATAGTGGCAGCTTGTTTCGTGACAATGGCATTGATCGGCTTCTTCTCATCCGAAGCAAAAGGCTGATCGCCAAATTTCAACTGTGTCCATGTATCAAGGTCTGTATAAACGACCGGCCCCACCGTGTAATAAGTTTCAGGGAAGATCCCAACGATTGTTAGTTCTTCATCATAGCTACCGATTTTGATTTTTTTGCCAATCGAAAAACCTAGATCTGCCATATTTTTGGAAATAATGATTTCATTTTTTTGTTTGAACATCTCGCCTTCTAATAAATCAGGCAATAAGAACGCATCGCGTGTCGTCCCAAATACAGTGATATTTTCCTTTTCTTCTGCTTTGACTGCTCCGCTGAATAAGCCAATAGGCGCTTTGTCTTTTGCGTCTACTTGATCCAGATCTTCTCTCGTCAATTGAGAGGCAGCAAAGACTTTATTGGCATCTTCTGATAGCACGATTTCTTGTGCTTGCCAGTCAACAATTGCTTTTTTGAACTCTTCGGAGAGTCCACTTGCTAAACCAGTTAACATAAACACAACATAAGCGATCAAGAACATGATTCCAATAATCAGCCCATAGCGTAGTTTGGCATAGCGCATTTCTTTTATCGCTAAAAACATTTTTTTGATTCCTCCATTTCGATTTCTTCATGAGTGACAAAGTGTCACTGGATAAAAGTATAGCGCTTGTGCATCCAATAAGTCAATTGCTTCGTCTGATAAATTCGTTCATAATATTAGTATTTTTAAGAAAAAAACACACTAGATAGCCATATTCTATGTGACACAAGCGTTTGCAATCTGTTACGAAAGTAGTGATGAACAAAAAAATGATCCCAAAAATGGCGCTTGTTCGCACGCTATTCTTGGGATCACTATCCTTCGTTCTCTTCGGTGATGGAACTAAAAACCTCCTGGCCCCATTTGACCAAAGGAAACTTCTTCCCCAGATTGAGAAATCGTCATTGACGTATCTGCGAAGCTGAACGTGCCTAAATCTTCTGCATCACTGATTGATAGTTGTTCACTAAAGCCATTCGTAAGTTCAGCTTGAGTCGTGCCACCGGTAGCAATCGTATACGTTTCCCCAACTGCAAGCTGTGGTGACGAGACTACGATTGTTTGATAATTTTTAGCAGGTTGATACGCAATCACTGCTTCCCCTGCGGTTGTTTGCAAACTCATGAGTGTATCTGCTTGTTGAACAGTGTCATAGCTGATCGCTACTGTCGCTTGAGTAGAACTATCACTGACGGTTTGCGCCATCCCACTTGAACCAGCAGCGACAAATGTCCCGCCTGTTAGAGTAAATGTCCCACCATAATCCAATGCACCATTACCACCATTTACGGGGCCGTCAATCAGCATCGTACCGCCAGACATCTCAATGTTCCCGTTGCTGTCTAAACCGTCGCCTTTTGAATCAACGTAGATTGTCCCATCATTGATCGTGACTTCTTTGCTCTCATCCGCCTCATCCGGTGGACCACCAAAGCTGTCAGCGCCAAACTGTCCAGTGGTCGTTTCTGTGTCACTGCCACCACCAGCATTGATCCCGTCATCACTAGCAGTAACATGTATCTCTCCGTCATTGAAGGTGATGACTGCTGATTCAATTCCTTCATAGGATTGCTGGATGTCAATTGTGCCGCCATTGAAGGTCAATTCGTTGTCTGTATGAATCCCATCATCTCCAGAGCTTAATGTGAGTGTCCCGCCTGTTATTTCCGCACTGTTATTGGTATGGATACTGTCATCGGCGCTATTGATGGTATAGTTTCCGCTACTGATCAACACATTACTCCCGGCTTTTAGGCCTTTGTAACTTTCATTTGTATCTAAGTTCGTGCTATCGGCTCCGTCGGCCGTCTGGATCGTGATTTCTGCTCCTTGGCTACGGATGGATGTTTCTGCTTGGATGCCGTCTCTTCCACTGTTTATATTGAAAGTCCCGCCGTCGATCGCAACAGCACCTTTTGTCTCGTCCTCTGTTCCATTTGCTTGGATGCCATCCCCTTCTTCGGTGGTGATCTGATAGCTTCCACCTTTGACCGATACCGCATCTTTTCCTTTCAATCCGTTATTTTTTGCATTGATCTTATAGGTTCCAGAGATCAAGACTAAGTCATCTTTGCTACGAATCCCGTTACTATAATTGCCATCGACAGTCAATGCGCCAGTACCATTGATCGTCAAATCTTCTTTGCTGTACAATGTGGCATCTGGCTCAGTCTCATTTTCAGTAAGTGTATATGTCTTTCCATCAGCTAAGTGATTTTCAGTGTTGTCTGCTAAAGTCACTATCGCTTTTTCTGTTTGTTGGATATCAACAGCCGGTCCGTTAGAGTTGGTGATCGTTACACCGTTGAAAATCAGGTGGACGTTTTCTTCTTTCGGCACGTTCACGATCAATTGCCCATTAGTCAATGTTCCGCTGAGAACATAAGTCCCTCCTTGCGTGATCGTTACTTGTTTATCAGAAACTTCGACACCTTCTCCTGTCACTTCTGTCTTCTCCCCTAATTGGATGTCGACAGCGGAACTTTCCTCATAGCTAGTTGTTAGATCTTCTGTCTCATAATTACCGAACGTCGTTTCTGATTCCGTAGATGTCGTATCTGTCGAGAGATTTGTCACTGTACTTGTATCTGTTTCCTCTGTGCTAGTCTTACCCGAAGAAGCTGAATTTGCTGAGGAACAGGCTGTTAATAAGAGACTGGTAGTAATCAATGAATAGAATTTTTTCATGCGAGTTCCTCCTTTATAATTCTTCACGATTCGTGGCTACTTTACCGAGTACGACTGGTAAATTACCATTGCGAACACGTATTTGATCAATGATTTCTTTTTCCTGCTGTTGATTTTTCAAGAGAAGAATATAGCGTAACTCGTACAAGCTCCCCATTGTCGTTGTTCGCACAGAACTGAGATGATGCGTATACGTATACTCCTCAAAAATATCGGTAAACAGTTCAGGGTAGTCCAAATCTTCTGGAATCGTTACCTTCAATTCTCGCTCGGCTACATTATTCTGATTGGCAAAAGGTGAAAGATAAAGCAGTAGTAAAAAGAGTGCGACGATAGCTGAGAATATCACCACGTATGTAACGTAGCCCATCCCTGTGGCAATCCCGATACCCATCGACCAAAAAATACTAGTGATTTCTCTTGAACCACCGGCAACCGAACGAAAGCGAATCAGACTGAAGGCACCGACGACCGCCAAGCCTGTTCCAAGATTGCCATTGACCAACATGATGACTGATTGAACTAGTATCGGCAAAACAGCGACGGTAACAACAAAACTTTTCGTATAGATGTTACGTTGCATATGGATAATTGCAACTAATAACCCTAAAACTAATGAAGTGGCGATACAAATCAATAATTCTTTAGGTTGAATGGTTGTCCCTGATTCGATTAAACTAGATAGCATGGTTCTTTCTCTCCTTTGTCTGAATGAATAAATGTCGCTGATACGTTTCTGCGTATTTTGAAAAGCTCCCTTTTCTTAGCTGATAATCGTTCAACAGCTCCACAAACCACAAGGGATACGCCCCTAGCGCTTTCACTTCCATCAGTATGCCAATCTCAGGAGTAACCAAAGTTTCTTTCCCTGTGATTGATAGATCCAAATTGGTACTGCGAAAACGGATGTTCTGATCAAACGTCACACGAAAATCTGGATCTGACGTGCCAAATAGTGAAATTCGTTCATAAATGATCATTGTTTTAGGCGACAAATCTGGATTTCTTTTGAACAACCAATTCACTTCCTGTGAGATTTGTTCGGCTTCATTCTTGAGAAAATATTTTTGATCAAGCCATTGCAGATACTCAGCATAAGTGAGTGGCATTCTTCTTTTATAGACAATTCCGTTGACCTTCTTTTTTATTTCTAGAAAGACCATTGATGTCTCCTGTGATATGCCATAGCTTCTTACTCTGAATTTTTCTTTGTATTTTGGTTTCGTCATAGAATTGGTAATGAAACGATCGTCTGGTGTATCAAAGTACAAGGATAAAATAGTATGCAGCCCATATTCGTCGATCTGCATCTGTTTTTTCAAGTCTTTTAAAAAAGAATGGAACTGTGCCGTTGGGATCAGATATTTTGTTTCTTTGCGTTGGAATACATTTTTTAATTTCATTTTTTTCCTCCTGTCGTATCAAGTGATGTCATCTATCATACAAAGGTTAGCTTAAACGGAACTTAATCCGAAATTTAAGTTTTGTTTATGCTAATCATGGTAAAATTAACTTATATGGTGAAAGCAATAGAGGTGGAATGTATGATTAAATTATTAGTGGTCGAAGATGATCACGTATTGTCGGATAATATCAAAGAGATCATTTCTGAAATCGGTGAAGTGACCCAAGTCTATGATGGCAGCGAAGGCTTATATGAATTGGAATCTGGTGTTTATGATCTAGCAGTTCTTGATTTGATGATCCCTGAAATGAATGGATATGAAGTATTAGCGCATCTTCGGAAAAAGAACATCTTGACGCCGGTACTGATCTTGACCGCAAAAGATGGTTTAGAAGACAAAATTGAAGGATTTGAACGTGGTGCGGATGACTATTTGACCAAACCATTTTATCGTGAAGAATTACTGATGCGGATCAAAGCATTATTGAAACGTTCACTCGGACTCTTCAGTGAACATACGTTGGAGTATCAAGGAATCATCTGTGATTTGCAACAAAATACCGTCGAATACAAGAAACAACTACTTCCGATTCAAGGAAAAGAATTTGAGTTGCTTGTTTATTTCTTGCAAAATAAAGGGATTATCTTGACGAAAGAGCAGATTTTCGACCGTATCTGGGGCTTTGATTCTGACACGACGATCACTGTCGTTGAAGTTTATATGAGCAATCTTAGAAAACATCTTCGAGAGACCGGCTTGGATAAAGAAATCAAAACGTTGCGTAATGTCGGCTACATCTTACAGGGAGAGTGAGGCGATGACAGACAGTATTTTCAATAAACAACGTACAAAACTTTTTGCAGCCAATGTGACCGCCTTTGCCTTGATTTTTCTTTTGCTTGGAGGAATCATTCTACATTTATTGAATCAGTCAGCCTATCGTGAGACCAACCTGATGTTGAAGAATGTCTCAATGAACTCGCGTATGGTGCAATTAGAAATCGAACGTTATCAACAGGGAAACCCTTTTTTCAACGCCCAGATCCCCCCACGTCAAACAGAGTCACTACCTGAAGGCGATCGTTTCAATACTCAAGTGATCTTGTGGTCTGCATCAGGTGAAGTCTTGAATAAAGAAACCATTGGTGGTCGTTTTAATCAAATCGAAGGGATCAAGCTGGATACGAGTCAGTTAGATAGGATCCAAGACATTGAGCTTGCACAAGCTGACCAAGGAACGCCCCTTTATTTTCGATCGATTACTAAAAAAGCAACAAATCAAGGAGAAGTTGCCTACGTCCAAGTATTAGAAAATACCAATCAAATCAACTCTTCTCTGCGAACATTCCAAACGATTTTGATCCTTTGTATGATTTTCTTTTGGCTAGGTTCCATTGGCGTCAGCTATTATTTGTCTAAGCTCAACATGCGTCCGATCTTAGCATCATGGCGCCGACAAAGAGAATTTGTGGAAAATGCTTCCCATGAATTGCGAACACCTTTAACAATCATCCAAAACAGTTTGGAACACCTCTTTACTAAACCAAATCATACGATCATCGAAGAATCTGAAAGTATTGCGCAAGCATTGTCTGAAACAAGACGCCTGACTGGCTTGACCTCTGATTTATTGACCTTAGCACGAAGCGATTCGAGTCAAGATACGCTTGCAAAGCAAGAACTACAAACAAAAGGATTTATCGCTGAATTGATCAAACCTTTCCAAGAGATGGCAACGATTGATCAAAAAGAATTTATAGTCGATAACCAAGCAGACATGAGTGTTTTAGTTGATCCGAAAAAAATCCATCAAGTATTAGTCATTTTGCTAGATAACGCACTCAAGTACACGAGTGAACACGACGAGATCATTGTCACATCAGCTAGCACCAATAAAGACTGGGTGATCCATGTCAAAAATACAGGTTCTGCGATCAGTGATGAAGACAAAAACCGGATTTTTGATCGCTTTTACCGTGAAGACCAAGCTAGATCAAAGGAAACGGGTGGCTATGGACTTGGCTTAGCAATCGCAAAACAATTGATCGAGCAACACAAGGGACAATTGACTGTGTCAGATCACTTGCCTGTAGGTGTGGATTTCAAGATCCAGTTACCCATCAAATAATCATTTAGTGACACGCGAAAAGACACTTTGAACCATAGCTGATGCTACGTCAGAGTGTCTTTTTTATTGATTTAGTTTTTAGTATTCAGTGAATGATTGTAGTAAAATAAGACGAGGATCACAAGTAACAGTTGCCCTTCATCGCTCCCCTATCAGGCTAATACATTTTGGGAGGCAGAAGCAATCTTTCCAGAAATACACTAGTTCCTGTTCCCATGACTTTAGATACGAAATGGAGGTTTTTTGCATGGATGTCAAAACAAGAAAACAGATACAAGAAAAGTTGAAACAACGAATGCTCCAGTTACCACCGATCTTCAATGAATTTTTGCAGGCGAACTCAAAAAAATTATCATTAGCTAGTCGCTATGAATATGCAAAAGATTTCCATTTATTTACAGATTACTTACGAAAAACGCATAAACAAGAAATAAATGATCAGTTGATCATCCAATTGGAAAAACAAGTCTATCTTAATTTTTTAAGTGAAGTTTACCTTCACACGCGAGCTTTTCATACAGCTGCTTCACAAGAAACACAACAGCAATTCAAAAATGGTTACTACGGGATCTCTCGTAAGCAATATGCTTTGAATCATTTTCTACGCTTTTTGTATGAAAAAGGCCTTGTTGAAAAAGAGATTTCCTTATTAGGGGATAGTTTACCAGAAACTACCTCTGCCGCTCCCCGTTACATCGACGCTTCTTTATTAAGTAATTTTGACTCGCTTTTCGTTCCTGAAAAAGGTTTTAATTCTCCACGGGAAGCACTTTTTGAACAAAAAAATCGTGCAAGAAATCTGGCAATCGTGGCTGTTCTCCTCTATTGTGGCTTGAAAATCCATGAAGTCGTTGAATTAAAATGGAAAAATATAGATATGAAGAAACAGATTCTGGTTGTAGATCGGAAAGCGAATCGTTTGGAGCGAGTACCTATTCCAAATGAAGCCCTTCCGATACTTGCGAATTATGCCAACCAACATAAAAATGGTGCATCTGGAGAATCCTATGTTTTCCGCTCTTCACACGATGAACAAATCTCGCCTCGCACGATTCGCCAAATCCTTGATCGGATCACGGTGTACAAAAACGTTTCACCGGAATTGTGTCGGAAAACTTTCCGTTACTATACTGAATTATACTTAGGCGACAAAGATGCAGTGAATTATCTCTGTGGCAATCGCTATGTACGTCCACACTCATTTGAAGAAATCTACGAGAAAATGCGTGACTTCTCCTATCGTTGAATCGTTCAATGATCTATGAAATCATCGCATAGAAAGTTCGCTACATCGCTCTGTTTCTTCACTTTCTATGCGATCTATTTCTTGTTGAAGAATTTATTAACTGACAAGTATCCTCACTTAAAGTTTTTAAAAACGATCAAGTTGCTTTTGTCTTCTTTCTTGAAATAAGGTTATCGTAACTGTTCATTTTACATTGACTGATTCTTGCTTAGCATTTTGTTCAGAATTTTTATTGCGCTTATTCTCAAATGTACCGACTGCTTTACGATGTTCTTCGATTTACATTTTTTCATTCCTTTTCAATACAGCTGATTAATTCAAATAGTATATCTATTATTTTCGTTTATCTTATTAAAAAAATAACTGATTATAAGTACATTTTTTTGAAAAAAACAAAAAAATGATTGATAAATCCTTTATAAAAAGCGAGTGGTCAAGCATTTTCTCAAAAAAACCTTACGTCACCTCATATGGATATTGTGCATTTTTCATCCAATCTGCCCTCTCAATCCAAAAGATAACTTTACATCTAGGTTTTTCTGTTATTTAGATTGTGGATATGCTATCATATTTTAAGACTTTGTACATTTATTAACAAATTTATTTATGGAGCGTGAAAGATGGAAACAATCGACTATACCCCACTTAATCTTTATACGAATTTTCAAGAAGCTGCTGAACGCACACCTGATGTCCCAATGATTTTTGATCAGATATTAGTGGCTTTTCCGGAGCTTGGTTTTAAAAGCACTTACAGCGAATGTCATGAATTAGTAGTAACACGTGCCTACCAACTGGCTAGTTTAGGTGTGACACTTGGTGACAAGATCATGATCTACAAAAGCTCTGCTTTTGATACCTACTTGATGGCCGTTGCTGCCTCTTATCTAGGTGCAATTCCTGTCATGCCTTCCTACCATTTACCAACAAGTACTTTAGAAGTATTTGTTGATCGTTTGGAAGATCCTTTTATCTTATTTGACGAAGTTACAAGTGAACGCGTTGCAGGTATCACTAACGGCACGAAGAGCAAACAATTGGCTGTCGCTGATTTGCTCAAACAACCCGCAACTCCTGTGGCACAAAAGAAATTAGATAATGATGAAATCTCTTATATGACTCACACTTCAGGCACGACCGGCATTCCTAAATTGATTTGCCACTCTGCACATTCAATGGGCTGGCGGACAAAGTGGCAAAAAATGGTATTTACTAAGATCACCGAGAAGAAATTAGTCGCTTTTCATATTTCGCCGGTTCATTCACGATTCAACATCGGCATCTCTTCTCTTATGGCAATGGGCTTTCCGATGATGCCAATCGCAGATCCTCAAGGTGAACATGTGGTAAAACTGTTATTAGAGAATCCGCCAATTGCTTTAGAGACACATCCAAATAACTTTGTTCAGTGGAGTTTCACTGCTAGAGAGCATCCAGAAGCTTTTTCAGGTATTCGCTACTACCACTCTACATTTGATGCCATCAACAATCAGACAATGGAAGTATTCCTTCAAACGTCAGCAACAAAAGAAGCAATCTTTTTGCAAGTCTACGGACAAAGTGAATGTGGACCGATGATTTTGAAAGCTCATACTTTGGAGAGCTTAAAAACAAGTGACGCACGTGATATGGGTGTCGGGTTAGGTGACTTGACCAAAGCAAGGATCACTGATGAAGAAGGCAATGAACTACCGGCGAACACAGATGGTCACATCCACTTGTTATCAAAAGGCCGTGCATTGACTTATTATAAAGAAGATGCTCGATTTCAAGAAAATGTGTATGGTGTTTGGTGGGATAGCGGCGATTATGGTTGTATCGATGAAAATGGCCATCTACATCTGAAAGATCGTCAAGTTGACTTGATCGATACGATCAATAGTACATTAGCGATCGAAGATTATTTGTTGGATTCATTGGAATTTTTAGCTGAAGTCGTCATCGTTCGTGATAAAGATAATTCACCACAACCAATCATTGCTTTAGCGCCGAATCAAGAGATGGATTGGGATCGTTGGTGGAACCAAGTCCATGAATTGCCACGTTTGAACACACCGATCATTCGTGCTTACGAAGATATTCCAAGAACAGCAACCATGAAAGTCCAACGGTTACAAATTGAAAAGGAATTTAAAGAAGCAAATCAATAATTATCTCCTCCAATAGTCCAGACAAGTACTTTTCCTGTAGTTAGGAAAGTGCTTGTTTTTTTGTATATAGATTTCTTTTCTTTTTTCTATATAAAGTGGCTGACTTGATAATCTGCCAATTGGCTGTTTTTCTTTTTATTCGAACAAGGTATACTCTTTTTGTGGAGGGATAAAAGTGAAAAAAATAGTAACGATTGGAGGATCTGATCCGTTTGCTGGTGGCGGCATACAGTCCGATTTAAAGACATTTGAAAACCATCATATTTTTGGGATGAGTGCATTGACCTGTATCGGAATGCTTGACTCAGATGGTTCGTTTATATTAGAGACGATCCCGCCTGAATGGTTAGCCAAGCAGCTAGATTCGATTCGACGTATGACAGATTTAGATGGCATAAAAATTGGCTTATTACATTCATTGGAAGCCATTGACGTTGTGAAGGATTTCCTTACATATTTTGAGGATGTTCCCATTGTGATCGATCCTGTGTTTGCCTTTAAGGAAACAGCAAATACCTTGAATCAAGCTTATATGCAAAAAATGATACAGGAGTTATTTCCTTTTGCGGATGTATTGACCCCGAATTTGAAAGAAGCCTCCCTGCTTTATGGCCAACCCGTTCAAACTTTTCTCCAAATGACCGATTGTGCAAAATATATCCATTCACTAGGTGCTAGGAACGTAGTGATCAAAGGTGGTACTGGGATTATCGGTAACAAAGCATTGGATGTTTTATTCAACGGAAATGAAACAATCTCATTTAGACGGGAAAAGTTAGATGAACAGACTGTCAACGGTGCAGGATGTACATTTGCTTCCGCGATTGCCGCAAATCTGGTCTTAGATTATCCTTTGGCGGATGCTGTTGCCCGGAGTAAGGATTTTGTTTATGACTGTATCTTGAATGGTGTCATGATGAATGATCAAACAGGAAGTGTTTGGTCAAAAGGAAAAGGAGTGGAAATAACGAATGAATACTAAAAAAATTGCGATTTATGCCATGCTGATGGCTTTAACTGTGGGGGTTTCTTTGGTCATCTTGATTCCAATACCTGGAACCAACGGATTTGTCACCTTATGTGAAGTTGGCATTTATACGGCAGCTGCTCTGTTCGGGCCGATGGGTGGATTGATTGTTGGTGCAGGAAGTGGTTTGTTTATTGATTTATTATCCGGCTATCCCCAATGGGCGATTTTCTCTTTATTGATCCATGGCTTACAAGGACTGGTTGCTGGCTATTTTGCGGGTAAAGGTTCTGTGCGTTGGGGCTTTGGTTTATCACTTGGAACGATCATCATGGTTGCTGGCTACTTCTTTGCCAGTTGGTTGCTTTATGACTGGCCAGTCGGTGTCGCATCGCTACCAAGTAATTTGGTCCAAAACATTGTCGGTATCGTGGTGGCGATCCCACTTACAAAGGCATTGATGCGTTTACCTCTGCAACAATCAACGGTAAAAAATAAGTAAAAAGGATGAATTGAAAATGGAAGTATCAAAAGACAGTTTCAAACAGCAATTATCTGAAATGGTTTCGGACGTTCTCAATGAAGCCAATCTTAAAGCAGGCGATCTATTCGTTGTAGGATGCAGTACCAGTGAAATTGTTGGTGGACATATTGGTAAAAACTCAAATGCAGAAATCGGACAATGGGTCATCGAAACATTGAAAGAACAATTAGACCCTCTGGACATTTCGTTAGCAGTCCAAGGCTGCGAACACCTTAATCGAGCATTAGTCGTCGAACGTCCAGTAGCGGAAAAGAAACAATTTGAGATCGTCTCTGTCATTCCGGCACTCCATGCAGGAGGTGCCTGCTCAGTTGCAGCATTTGAACAATTCAGCGATCCTGTCGAAGTGGAACATGTCGTTGCTCAAGCAGGAATCGACATCGGTGATACTGCGATCGGGATGCACATCAAACATGTTCAAGTGCCTGTACGTCCTCGTTCTAACACATTGGGTCATGCACATGTCACTGCTTTACGGTCTCGTCCTAAATACATTGGCGGACCTCGCGCGCAATACGAATAAGAAAAAACTACGAACGAATAAGAGAATTGTTCCCTTTCTTACGTTCGTAGTTTTTTCATGTGAGCTAAATTTTTCGATAAAGGCGCGCTTCATAAGGGGCGAATGTACCACTTGATTGAAATTCTTGACCGGGTTGATTTTCCAATAATACTTCCCAATTTGTTTCGATTTCCGTTGGTAAGGTATAAGTCGCTGCTTCATCAGTCAAGTTGACGATGATCAGATAACGTTCTTCATCTAGGACTCGTTCGTATACAAAGAGCTGTTCATTTTCAGGAAGATATTCATTGAAACTACCATAAATCAACCCTTTGTTTTCTCGACGTAGGGTAATCATTTTTTTGTAAAAAGATAAAATCGATTCTGGGTCATTGGTTTGATCAGCGACGTTGATCATTTGATAATTCGGATTGACCAGTAACCAAGGGGCAACCTTAGAAAAACCAGCATACGAATGATCATCCCATTGCATCGGTGTACGACTATTATCTCTTGTGGTATTGGCTACGATATCCAATGCTTCTTCTTCAGAACGTCCTTCATCAAGCAATTGTTGATAGAGTCTTTTCGAATCCACTGCATCGATCTCATCAATAGAGGAAAATGGTAGATTCGTCATACCGATTTCTTGTCCTTGATAAATAAATGGCGTACCTTGTAAAAAGAAATACATCATGGCGATTGCTTTTGCAGAAACTTGCCAATACGCAGGAGACGTATCTCCAAAGACAGACACACATCTTGGCACGTCATGGTTTTCCATATAAAGAGCATTCCAACCTTTACCATCCAGTGCTCGTTGCCAAGCGCTCAATGATTGTTTCAAACTCAATACATCTAGATCACCGTCTTTTTCATGTTTCCAGATCGAAATATGGTCAAACTCAAAAATCATATCAAAATAGCCATTTTCGCCTACCCACTCAGGTCCTTCGTTTGCAGATACCCCACTTGCTTCTCCTACCGTCATAATATCGTATTCATCAAAGACATTTTTTAATTCTGTCAAATGATCTTCAATACCGGAGACATTTTGAAAAGGAGAAAATGGGTTCTCAGTTGCCTTGACGGAGTATTCATCTTTTTTTACATGAGAAATGGCATCTAAGCGGAAACCATCGATCCCTTTATCTAACCACCAGCGGATCATCGTGAAGAGTTCAGCTTTTAACTTGTCACTTTCCCAGTTCAAGTCAGGTTGTTCTTTTGCAAAAATGTGTAAGTAGTATTGACCAGTTTGTTCATCGTATTGCCAAGCTGAACCGCCAAAGATCGACTGCCATTCATTTGGGGCTTGATCAGGTGTGCCATCGATCCAAATGTAGTAATCACGGTAAGGGTTATCGACTGACTGGCGAGATTCAATAAACCATTCATGCTGATCAGAACTATGATTGATGACGAGATCCATGATGATCTTTATCCCCATCTGATGGGCTTCAGCTAATAAGGCATCAAACTCATCCATTGTACCAAACTTCTCAAGGATTGCTTGATAATCGCTGATATCATAGCCGTTATCGACAAATGGTGACTGATAAATAGGGTTGATCCAAATAAAGTCGATCCCTAACTCTTTCAAATAGCTAAGTTTTTCGCGAATGCCGTTGATATCACCGATACCGTCGTTGTCGCTATCTTTAAAGCTCGCTGGGTAGATTTGATACCCAACTGCTTCTTTCCACCACTTTTCTGACTGCTTCATGCTTATCCCCCTTTTTTCTTTATTATAGCTCAATTTCAAACGGTTACATATTTGTTACCGTTAACTTTTTTCATGCTTACATCAGTTGGAGTAGTGCTTATCATAAATGAAAGAACTCAAAAAAGCGAACATCAAAGACCATGAGTGACGCATCATCTTTGATATTCGCTTAATATTTATAAATAACGAGAAATCAATTGGATCAATTGTTTAGGAAATGTCGATAAATCGGTAATATCGACGAAGCGACTTGCGCCATAGATTTCTTTGATTTCTTCCTTATCTTGTCCAATTGCCGCAGAAATAAAGACGATACCTTGGCGTTCATATTCGGTCAAGACTTCTTGGATATCTTTTTTTGCTTTAGCGCCTGTATAATCAGGTAACGCTTTTGGTTGGCCATCACTGATGTTGACGATCAGTTTGGTTGTCGCAGGTTGTTCTGTCAGCTTTCCAGCGATCAGACGCAACACTGCACCATCACGATTATTTTGTCTTGGCTTCATAGTCACTAATTTCTGTTCCAACCACTCAAATGAATCTGAAAATTCTTTGTACGAAAAGACAGATGTCTTTTCTCTTGTCGAAACATCTGCTGTATCCCCGTAGATCAATAAAGGAATACGTACTTTTTTAGCAAATGCGGAAATAGCAAATGCGGCTTTTTTTGCAGCTAACATGCGGTCTTCACGAACCATCGAACCAGATTCATCGATTCGTAGAGCCACTGCCAAAGAAGGTTGTTCGTGAGGGGGATTTTTTTTATCAAATTGCCGTAAATCACCATAAGCTACTCGACTAGCATTAAAACGTTGGCCTTCGTACTTTCCTTTTTGATAAGTTTCGCTTTGTTCATTTTCCAAAAGATCAAGGATTTGCCGACTCAATGAATCCACGATCGGATCGATTTCTTGTCGGATAGTCGCTACTTCAGGATTTATGACAGCAAACTTAGGGCGATGAACGATCATTCCTTCTTTTTCATGGATCGTACCTTTCATCAGCTGCCGCGCTTCTTTATTGAGTTCACGCTTGAGTTGCTTGTCTAAGGCTTCCATATCTGAAGCTGACATCTCTTGGGATTCATCATCTGCTTGGTTTTGTTGTTGACTTCGTCCTTCGACTTCCTGGCTCCGCTCTTCCGATAAAGGTAACGTGTCTATCGGGGTTTCTTCTTTCGCCGCTGCTTCCTTTGTCTGCTCTTCTGGTAACACTTCCTCTTTTTCTGAGGGTTGTTCAGCAAGGGATGTTGTTTCTTCTGCCAACTGATCGATTTGACGTTCTATCGCTTCTTCTGCACGAATTGTCCGTCCTTTGGTTCGTGGGGATTCGTCTGATAAGTCCCCCCATTTCTTTTGTCGAAGCAATTCTCTGAGTTCATCTAAAAGCCCACTATCAGTTAGTGCAGTCGTCAAAATGTGTAATTCATCTGGATCAGTCGTCAGTTTATATAAGACTTTAGGATAGAGCGATACGAAAATGTCTTGATTTTGTTTCATTGTATTGACCCAATAAAAATAAGAACGCATACCTGCCACACCTTTGATAGCATTTGCTTTGGCAGTTTCATCTAACAAACGGATCACTTCTGCCATTTTCAAAAAAAGTGTCGGCTCTTTGACTTGTGTCTTGCTGATAGCGCGTTCCACCATGACTGAAAGCTCTGGCAGGTCCATTTTCTCAGCATGTTGCATACGATCTCGAAGCGATTCATTCAACGGTCGGTTTCCTTGGTAGTTGCGATTGGTTGTAATGATGATGATACAATCAGGGTGGCGTTTGATCACACCAGTAGGTAAGTTCAACAAACCGTTCGTTTCTAAGGCAGAGTTCAAGGCAACAAGAACCGAAGCATCACGTATCACCGTTGGTTCTTGGATTTCTAAAAGATAACCCTTTTCGATCGCACGAACGATTTCTGACGGATAGTATTTGTAGTGGATCGTACTTTCTTCGTTGTTTTCGATTCGTTGCACGAGATCGGCTAATTTCTGTTTGGCTGTTTGTTGATCGACGGAGTAATATTGTTCGATCAACGTCAATACCGCAGATAATGTATCCGTTTGATAAATAGCGGTCAATAACTCTTGATCCTCTTCTTGGTCTGAATCAATGACAGGTAGTAACGCACCAAAGACATCTGATTTATCCATATCAGCAAAGCATGTTACTTTCGTATAAGGTAACTGCAGATCACAGGATAATGCTTTGGCTAATTGCGTTTTCCCAGAACCTGCATCTCCTTCCAATAGCACATTGCTGATTTTCATTTCCGGATCTAGCCAGTTTGCTTTGATTTCAGTTGCAATACGCAGCTCTTCAGCACTTGTTTGATGACTTGTCGGTTTTTTCCAGATCATTTGTTTTTCGATCGGCGTAAACGTTCGTTGATCGGTGAGTGAAAAGTTTTCCATGATTAAACACTTCCTTATAACATTAATACCCTAGATCATCTAATAGACGTTTCAAGATACGAAAACGTTCACCAAGTAATTCGCCATCTTTTTGTAAAGCATCGTAGTATAACATGATATCTTCATCGATTTTAGGGTTTTTCGTGTCCACTTCCACCGTCATCCGGTTTCCTTGCAAACCGATGATATCAACGACAGGATTTTCAGGGTCGTAAAATTTTTCATGGCGGTAAGCATCTTGGAAGTATACACTTCCTTGCGCCACTAAGATCGCTAAGTCAAGGATACGAGTGATCGGTAATTCTTCCGATTGACGTGACCACTTTTCACCTGTATGACGCCACACTTTTCCTGAGATATCGACTTTGCCTCGATCATTCCACTGAGCTAATCCTAAAGACAGTCCTTTTGCATCTGTATGCAAGGCATTTCTGCCATCAACTTTATCATAATCTTCAACGACGATCACTGGTTTATGTTTCAAATTTGTTGGTATTTCCATCCTTCTCTACTCCTTTTTAGTAATTTAGTGATTTAGTAAATTACTAGATAATTAAAGATAGTATAAATTAATTAGGGTAGAAATGCAAAAAAACAGTCCAAGCAAGTCATTGCTCAAACTGTTTCTTTTCTTTGTGTTTTTGCTTTCTGCCCTATTTATTGTGCAGAGATCGCAATACCGATCGCTTTTTCACCCAAGTGACTACCGATCACTGGACCAAAATGGCCGATCTCGATTTCTGCTTGTGGGTATTGTTTTTGAAGTTTTGCTTTTTCTTCTTCGGCAACTTCTAAATTGTTTGCATGGATCACATATAATTTTACTGGTGGCTTAATTTCTTCATTTCGTTTGCCAATGATTTGCTCTGCACGGGCAAAAGCTTTTTTACTTGAACGGATCTTCTCGAATAAGATGATCTTACCTTCTGAAAAAGTAAGGATCGGTTTGATTTTCAATAGTCCCCCGATCAGCGCAGCCCCATTAGTCAAGCGACCTCCGCGGACTAAGTTGTTCAAGTCATCAACGATCAAATAGGCGTATGTATTGTCTCTAATTCGATCGATGTGAGCTAAAATGGCTTCAAGTGAATAACCTTTATCATTCAAGTCTAAAGCAGATTCGACCATATGCCCCATTGGCATACTGGTGATTTTCGAATCATAAGGAATAATCGTCATCTCTTTGACGTCGTCTTTCATCGCGAATAATGTATTGACGAATCCAGAAATCCCACTTGATAAGTGTATGCTTAAGATCGTATCATAGCCTTTGGTTTTCAGTTCTTCATATAGTGCCAAAACTTCACCTACAGCAGGTTGGGAAGTTGTTGGAAAATCTTTACTGTTTTTCAATAGTCCGTAATATTCGTCTGCTTCGATGTCAATGCCTTCGTTATAAATTTTTCCATCCAAGATCACAGGAATAGGAATCACATATAAATCAGGATGGTTTTTGATACGTGTTGGCAGGAAAGCTGTACTGTCAGTTACGATTGCTAATTTCATTTATTTAAGTTCCTCGTTTCAAAGAATTTTACCAGTCCTTAATACTATATCATAAGTAAGAAAAGATTTGAACCTTTGTCCAGATTATAGAAAAAGCAACCCATGTTTTTTATTAAAATCTAAGGTTTTTATCACTTTCATTATTTATTAGAATGAATAAAAGCCAGGACTAGAAAATTTTTCTCAAGTCCTGACTTATTATCCGAAATTAGCTTGCACTCTTAGTTAGCTATAGAACCACTGGTGCTTGCCAAAGCATCCCCTTATCGTCTGAAATTCTTGACCATCTGCATGGCGTTTCTACCAAACTGGGCAAAGGCAAACGTCAAGCCACCGACACCGCCAATCACCACACAATAAATGACTGCATGCGTTTTTGATGTCATGGATAGGGAAAGACTCAAAACGAAGAAAAGAATGCAGCACAGAAGCAACATGGCCATTGTCGAACGAAACGTCTTCAAGAAGAAATGACTGATCTTTGCGAATGGCGAGATGCGGTATTCTTTTGATAAATAAAGATATCCACGAACAAACACAAAAGCAAAAGCCACTGTATTAGATAAACTCATTCCGTATCCGCCAAATAAAGCTAACCCAATCGCTTGGAATACGACTTTTAAAATAATGGCTTCTGTTGTCAGTTTGATAGCAACCAAATGATGATTCAATGATTGGAGCATCGTCGATAAAATCGTAAACAACGAGAAGAACAAGGAAGCTAGAAGCGCCATTTGGAAGTACCCGACACTCTCTGGATCATAGCCAAAAAACAAGGTGTATAATGGTCCTGCTAATAAGGACATCCCTGCTAACGAAGGCAAAAGGATCAATAAAGCAATCGAGAAGCTGTCCCCGACTGTTTTTTCAATCTGTAGTCGGTCTTTTTTTCCTAATGTACTCAGGATCGGCAGACTACTGATTGCGACCGTTCCGACCATTGAAATCAAGATCAGTGTCAATTTGTTCGGATTGACTGATGCACGACTAAACAAAAATTCGAGTTGCTGGTCTGCAATTTCTGGTCTGAACAAATGTAAGAATGGTTTCATCGTCACCTGATCGATCATTTGTACAATCGTGATCACCGAACCAACATAGATGAACGGTAAGGTTTCTCGAATGATCGAAACAGACGCAGAACGATTGTCTTTTTGGAAATAGCGACTTGAGATCCAGAAATCTTTTAAACGGAAATAATCGTTTTGCCGTCCAATAACAAACATATGACCAATAGCTGCTAGTCCACCGAAGAAAGAAGCAACAGTACTGATCAATACCGCTTGCACAATCGTGCCATCTGTCAACACACGCAAATAATACGTACCAGCTAAGATCACGATTACACGGACTACCTGTTCAATGATCAAGGAAGTACCGTAAGGGCGAAGATGATTTTTCCCTTGGAAGTAACCTCGCATCGCACTTAATACTGGGATCGCTACTAAGGAAGGACAGAGACTACGAATCGCCAAAATACCGTTATCGACATTCGAGATCGGACTGATTTTTGCCAAAGCGGGAGCAAACAAATACATCAATAAAGCAGATATGATCCCGATAACGAACATGATATTGATCGTACTGCGAAAAATGACCCGACAAGCTTGTTCATCCCCTTTTTTCGTCGCCACCGCCACTTTTTTTGCTATCGCATTTGGAAACCCGACTGTACCTAACATCAGGAAAAGGCCATATGGTAAATAGCCCACATTATAAAGGGTAGTTGCTAACATGCCATCTTGATTGTTCCCCATCATACTTAACCAAGGAATCAAATAAACGACACCTAAAACTTTACAAAGTAGATTGGCAAAGGTAAGCCAAAATGTCCCTTGCATCAATTTCTTATTCATATGTCAACCTCATCTATCTCTATTAGAATAAACATCTTCCCTATTATAACAAAAAAAACTTGGAGGACAACTCGTTGAGGAAAACAAAAAAATAAGCTTCCCAATTTTTTGGAGAAGCTTAAGAAATTCTATAACATTGATAATAAAAACAAAGAAGCAAGTCCTGTAATGACAGACAAAGCCATTGAGCGGGTTTTATAAGCAACACCTGCGACAAATAGCATCGCAACGATTTTGATGTTCCACGCAATATCTAAATGTTCATGCGTGATAAAAACATCTTTGAAGGCCAACGCTGCAAACAAAGCAACTGGTACATATTTCATCCATTCGCTAAACCATTTAGGCACTTTTCGATGTGTAAAATAAAGCATAGGAAAAACTCGTGGAATGTAGGCAACGACAAATAAGCTGATCACCAATAACAACAAGTACCACTCAGTCATGATGTTGCACCTCCTGTTCTGGGAAATGGAACAATGGCTCATTCAAAGGTTGGGTCTCTTTGCTGGATTTCTTTTCTTTTTCCTTCTTGAAGGCTCTTTCTAATACAAAACCTGCTGAAGAAGCAATCAATGTTGCAACGATCAAACCGAAAGTGTTTTGGAAAAGTACCATGAATATGACACTGAGTATCCCAGAAAAGATCCCTGTGAAGATGAGTAAAGCATTTTTCATTTGCATGATGAACATAAAAATAAACATAGCAGTTAAGGCAAAATGCACCAAATCCGTATCCACTCGGATCACTGATCCAAAAATATTTCCGACCATGTTGCTAATCGCCCAAGCCCCCATTGAAAACCAATTGACATATAAAGCTTTTCGCTTGTCCCAAGTGGGATCAGTAGAATACTTCAAATAGTTGACGGCATAATTTTCGTCATTCAATGATTGAGAGAACACAGCTAAAAAGAATCGCTTTTCTTTCTTCATAAAGCCTGAAAGACTCGACCCTAGCAAAATATACCGTAGTTCTAAGAAAAAAACCATCAAAAGTGTAGTTGAAAATGGCGCTTGTGTGGCTAACATAGAGGCAACTAAGAATTGTGCGCCACCAGAAAATACTAAGATAGATAATAGACCAGCTAAGAGTGGATCAAAGCCAACTTGCTGCAGTAATACTCCGCAAGCTAACCCAACTGGGATATAACTAAGGCAAAGTGGCAACGAAGCATGTAGCGAATCCTGCCAAGGCGCCCGTTTCTGTTTATTCATTAACGATATCTCCTTCAATTTACAACAAATAAATAGCGGACTAATTGTAACATAAATAAATAAAAATGTAGCCGTTTTATCGTTAAACAACATGATATTTTTCTCATTTTCAAAGGAGAACGATTAAAAAAAATAAAAATCATCGAAAAAGATAAGATGAAATTCATTTTCCTCCTACCTTTCAGATGATTTTACACTATAAATAAACGAGTTATTTTTTTGACATCAAACTTTTTTATAAGTAAAAAATAACACTAGTTTCTAAATTATTTCTCGACGTTCTCTATCATATTTTCTTGTGTTTTCTTTATTTGCGAATAATTTGGATCATATTTATCTGTTTCAATGTAAATATAGATTTTTTTATCCTTTAATTGTTCACGGATCGTCCGTTCAATATCATTGATGATCATGTGTACTTGATATTCTTTACTCTCAAATAGATCGATTTTTGCCGCAACTAAAATCTCTGTCGGACTTAAATGCACAGTTTTGATATCAATGACGCGATTCACTTCATTTCGCTCAAAAGCAAATTTGATCTTTTTCAAATCTGTTGTAGTCACGCTCTCGCCAATAATCAAACTATAAAATTCTTTTGCCAGAAAGATAGCAGCACCCATCAATAGAAAGCCGATCAATAGTCCACTGATGGCATCAAAAGCTGCAATCCCTGTCACCATAGTCAATCCGGTGCCGACTAAAGCAAGAACAAGACCAATTACAGCACAGAGATCTTCGGTGAAGATCACGAGGATCTCACTGTGGCGACTTTCGCGTAAAAAGCGCATGATTGAAAGGTTTTCAGTGTTCAATTCGCGGATTTCTTTCATCGCGATTCGTAATGAACTCCCTTCTACAGCTAGACCAAATAATAGAATCAGGATGACGATCCAAGGATTACCAACTTCGTGGGCGGGATGGGTAAGTTTTTCAAAAGCTTCCATCACACCTAGCGCGCCCCCACCAAAAAACAACATCATGGCAACAATCGTACTGAAAAAATACTTTGCTCGTCCTTCGCCAAATTGATGTAATTCGCTTTGACCACGATTCGCACGTTTGTCACCGACTAGTAGTAATACTTGATTGCTACAGTCAACGATACTATGGATACTTTCATTCAACATAGCGGCACTGCCACTGATGGCATAACCGACAAATTTACTAAACGCAACTAAGAGGTTGGCACCTAACGCTGCCAATACAGAAAACATTCCGCTCTTCTTCAAATTCTCCATTGCTTTTTCTTCCCTTCATTCTTAACAACATCAAAGAGTATCTAAATTAAAGATGACGGTTTGATTATTTTTTAATATAGTTTCTTTTGCGCCTACTTTTGTATTTTTACCATCCACACTGAACATCCAATATTTTTTCTCTTCGGTATTTTGGCTCTGACCATTGATCGAGGTGATAAATCCTTTGTCTTCTTCCACACTAAAGTTTTGTTCCAACACGTCCAGTAAATTTTCTCCTGTATGGAACGTCACTTTTTTTACTAAGGTATCAACCCCATCTTCTTGCAAGGTGATAGTTGCTGTTTCATTCGTCACCATGGATGACGGTTTTGGGTCAGCTTTTTTTGTCTCTTGATTTGTACAACCGGTAAAGAAAAGCAACATCGAACAGACAATGAGTAAACTGGTTCCTATCCTTTTCATTTTACTCCTCCTAAGTATAAAAAAAGCCAAGGAGAAACCCGATTCCTTGGCTCTTTTTTCATCAATCATCTGAATGGATCATTCTGAAGCATATAAGGCATGATTGCTCTTTTTCATCAATTTTTGCGGACCATCAAAGGTACTAAAAATTCATAATTGATAAAGAAATCGATCACTGAACGATGATAGTCACCAGAAGAAATCGCTAGATCTGTCTGTGTTGTGTCTTTAAGAGAAATTTGGAGCGACTGACCTTTATCCAGCAACACCTTATAAGTCGTGTCATCCAATTTTTCCATATCATACTGCGGATTTTTCATTGTGACAATAAAAATATCATCTAATACTTCTTGCGTAGCTGGAAACTTACTTGAAATATCTAATCTTAGTGGCTTCGTATTGTCCAACAAGGTTTGATCCACCGTAAAACCTAATTTACGTGCATAAGCAAATAATTGATTCAACTTGTGATTGAAAATCGTGATCTGACTAGCCGAAAACACGCGTTCAACAGACCAATGACGAATCAATGCTAACACTCGGTCATCATCGATCTCGATCGTCATTTGTTCTGGGGATACTCGCATCAAATTGATGGATTCTACTTGGTATCGTTGGTCGATCGTTGGTAACACAAAGGAGAACAACAATTCTTTTTGTGGGGTCAAACTATAATTGATTGAAAAATATCTTGTTTCCCATACATCATATGCTTGTTTGGATAACTCCAAGCCAATATCATTCAATGGTTTTAATATCTCGTAGGCAAAGTATTCGATCAAACTTGTCTTAGCAATGGCAGAAATCGGTGTATCTTCTAACACATAGCGATGATATGCGACCAATAACTCATTGAAATCCGCTTCGATCAAATATTTACGTAATCGTAAATCGGCCAACTCTTCTTCTGCGGCTGCAATCAAGTCAACGATGTCTTCGTGATCATTTTGTTTACCAGAAAGATATGCTTGGTTTTCATTGACCGCTTGCTCGATCGTTGAACGTTCATTATCTGTTTGATTCGTCGAGTTTGGGACGACTTTTTCTTTTTCGTGGATTTTGGCTTCTTCGCGAATTTCTTCTACTTCATTCGCCAACTCTTTGTCGATGCTGGATGCTTCTTCTACTGGGTCAGTCGTTCCATGATTTTCAGCTGTTACTTCTTGTAGGTCTAAATCTTCTTGTTTTGTCATCACTCGTCTCCTCCCTCTTCTACTATTTCAGGGTTTTCACTGCCAAGGTACGACATCAAGAAACGATGGATCGACTGTCTGAAACCTTCCATGTCACCAAAATATTTTTTGATTTGACGTTGTTCTTTTTCAACGATCGCAGCGCGTAGCTGGTCCGCTTTTTCTTCATGTAATAAGGTTTGCTTTTGTTTTTGGATTTTTTCTGGTTCTTCGATATAAGGCAACCAACCTAATTTTTCATTTTCAAGTGCTTGTTTCTTTTGTTCTAACGCTTGGATTTCTTCGTCTATTTTTTTACGATTCAAGAAACCTTTCGTATCATCTAAGTCAGTGATTTGCTGATCGATCTCTTTGATGGCCTCTTCTAAACGCTCGATCTCTGTTTTTGCAGTGATCACTTTTGCCTCTAACTCATTGATTTTTTTATCAAAATCATGGGTTTGTTGCGTCGCATAGTTCTCCCATTCTTCATCGATTTGCGGTAATACAAAGATTTCAGGTAAGCTGGCATCGATCCCAATCGTTGCTCGTTCATGAAAATAGGTGCCGATCTGGTAATAACTCATCGTCGGAGAGATGGTCTCTGTATGTTTCATAAAGGGAAATTCTTGCAAGAAACGGTCATGGATCTTCCGCATCAACAGCTGATCGATCTCATGATTTTCATTTGAGCTTTTTTTAAGCTCATCGTTCAAGCGTCCATTGTATAACTGATAGATTGCGGGAATATTCTCCTCGCGGACAGCTTGTTCAAAAGCTTGCAGATCTTCTAATAATTGTGAAAGATTCATACTTGCTTTTTCTTTGATATCGTAAAACGAAGATGCTTCCTCTTGTTCGTTTTCATCATAATGTTCGTTCGTCTGTGGGTCTATCATCTTACTGGCCTCCTCTTGCTTTTGAACGCATCAATTTTCCATCAATTATTCTATGTAATCCAATAGTATCATTTTCTAAGAAAAAAGTGTTACTAAGTATGCGCTGACTTAGAACAAAAATTACTTTTACTTGTATTAATTGAAAGTTAGAGAACATAAAAGAGCGGGTCAGCGATTCCCCGCTCTTAGCTTTATTTTTTGGGTAAATCTCTTGTTGTAAAATGGATGCGTTGGTTTTCATCTCGTGTAAGTAATGTTTCTTCATTTAAGTAAGAGAACTTTAATTCATTTAGTTCACTATCTTCTAGCATATGCTCATATCCTGTAAAAATTGAGCGTATATACTGTTTGTACGCGTTTTTCTTTTTTTGTCTTTTTTTCATAGGACACCTTCCTTATCAAACCTATCATACCAATGAATGCCTTCTGAGACAAGCATGTTTCTTTTGTTTTTTCTTTGAAATTTCTTTATATACTTAATTGATAGTTGACGAAACCTTCAAAAAATGAAAAAATGCGAGAGTAGCTAAGGAGGGAAACAAGTGAAAAAAATAGGTTTTGACTCAGAAAAGTATATCGAAGAGCAATCTGCGTATATCCTTGAACGCGTTCATCATTATGATAAGTTGTATCTGGAATTTGGTGGGAAATTAGTCGATGATAAGCATGCCAAACGTGTCTTACCAGGATTTGAAGAAGATGCTAAAATCAAATTATTGCAAAAGTTGCGTGACCAAGCGGAGATTTTGATTTGTGTGTATGCTGGTGACATCGAGCGGAATAAGATTCGTGGTGATTATGGGATCACATATGATATGGATATCTTGCGCTTGATCGATGAATTACGAGGATATGGATTATCGATCAATAGTGTAGTGATCACCCGGTATAACGGACAACCAGCAACTAAAGTATTTATCAATAAATTGGAGCGTCGGAATATCAAAGTCTATAAACACGCTGAAATCGAGGATTATCCGATCAATGTCGAAAAAATCGTTTCAGAGGATGGTTTCGGCAAGAACGAATACATCGAAACAACGAAACCAATCGTTGTCGTGACAGCTCCTGGTCCAGGTAGTGGGAAATTAGCTACCTGCTTGAACCAACTGTATCACGAGAGCCAAAAAGGCAATGCAGCAGGTTACTCTAAATTTGAGACTTTCCCTGTTTGGAATGTTCCATTGAAACATCCCTTGAACATTGCTTATGAAGCAGCAACAGTCGATTTGAAAGATGTCAATATGATCGATTCTTTTCATTTTGATGCCTATAATAAGGTGGCAGTCAACTACAATCGTGATGTAGAGACTTTCCCAGTCATTAAACGGATCATCGAAAAAATCACTGGTAAGGAATCGGTCTACCAGTCTCCTACTGATATGGGCGTCAACCGCGTAGGCTTCGGTATCACGGATGATGAAGTCGTACAGGAAGCCTCGAAACAAGAGATCATCAGACGCTATTTCCAAACGGCTTGTGACTTTAAAAAAGGTTTGACAGATGAAGATGCCGTCAATCGTATCAAATTGATCATGGAGGAAGTCGGTTTACGTCCAGAAGACCGTAAAGTCGTGACCCCTGCTCATGAGTATGCAAAAACTAGTCAAGCGGCAAGTACTGAACCGATGGCAGTGATCGCGATCGAACTTCCTGATCAAGTGATCCTTACAGGTCGGACAAGTCAATTAATGGATGCTTCGGCTGCTGTTGTCTTGAATGCGATCAAATATCTCGCCCATATCTCTGATGATATTCCGTTGTTATCGCCTCTTGTCTTGGAAACGATCCAAGGACTTAAAAGCAAGGCATTGCACTCTTCGATCGATACACTCAATCTCAATGAGGTGTTGATTGCTTTATCAATCAGTGCAGTGACTAATCCAATAGCACAAGTTGCTTATGAAAAATTAGCAGAACTTGAAGGTGCGCAAGCACATTCAACTGTGATGATCAATAAGAATGATGAACAAAACCTGAAACAATTAGGTATCGACATCACTAGTGCGCCTGTTTACCCTTCAGAAAACTTGTATTATCAATAAATAATTCTTCGATGATGGCTAAAATAGAAAAATAGAAGTTACCTCGATAAATAAGGTGGTATCCATGAAAATTGCTCAAATTTTTGTGGGTACCCTTTGTTTTTTGGAGAAGCAGCTTCTGTGTCAGACTTTCCTGTTTTAAAAATAAATAAAGTAAAGTTGTTGCTCGTCTAACAAGTCCTGATAATATTCATCTACCTTCGTCTACCAAGTAATATACGTATATGCCACAACCGCTAGATAAATCAACAATTTAGGTTTCCCAAAGTGACTTCTATTCATTAAAAGACATCTATCTTTCCGTTCTCTTACATGTATACGCTTTAGTCTAAAAATCTCATGAAATTTCTCTCAAAAGATTCGTATTCTTTAAAAATAACATGTAGAATTAAACGGAATTTGGTAAGGAGTGATTTTTTTGAGTCAGTTTATTGGAATAATAGGTTTACTTTTGATTTTTGGGTTGGCGGTTTTGATCAGTAGCGATCGAAAAGCCATCAAACGCAAACCATTGATCATCATGCTCGTTTTGCAATTTGCGTTTGGGTTTGTTTTACTGCGTACGACTTTTGGTACAGCGGTTGTTGCGATGCTAGCCAAGCTATTTGATCACTTATTGGCATTTGCCGGTGAAGGTGTCAATTTCGTCTTTGGGGGTGTAGCAAACGTTGGAAGTGCCCCATTCTTCTTGAATGTGTTGATGCCAATCGTCTTTATTTCTGCAATTATTGGGATTTTGCGTTACATCAAGATTCTTCCTTTATTTATGAAAGCAGTCGGTTTAGGATTGAGTAAAATCAACGGAATGGGAAAATTAGAATCTTATAATGGTGTTGCTTCAGCGATTTTAGGTCAATCAGAAGTTTTTATCTCCATCAAAAAGGAACTGCCTTTCTTAACCGAAAAGCGTCTGTTCTCGATGAGTGTTTCCGCAATGTCCACGGTTTCGATGTCCATCGTTGGTTCCTATATGGCATTGATTGATTCAAAATACGTGATCACTGCTTTAGTTTTGAATCTTTTTGGTGGATATATTCTTGCCTCGATCGTCAATCCTTATGAGTTAGACGAAAAAGAAGATGAATTAGTGATTGAAGAAGACAAAGAACAAACATTTTTCCAAATGTTAGGCGAATATATTTTAGATGGTTTCCATGTCGCAATCACAGTGGCTGCAATGTTGATCGGTTTTGTTGCTTTGATTGCTATGATCAATGCCTTGTTCAGCGGGATTTTTGGGATTACATTCCAACAGATTTTAGGGTATATTTTTGCGCCATTTGCATTTATCAGTGGGATTCCTTGGAAAGAAGCGGTTGATGCCGGTAGTATCATGGCAACAAAACTTGTGACAAATGAGTTTGTAGCAATGACTGAATTATCGACTGGAACTTTTGAATTTACAGAACGTACCACCGCTATCTTATCAGTCTTCTTAGTATCATTTGCGAACTTCTCTTCAATTGGGATCATTTCAGGGGCAATGAAAGGGTTGAATGAAGAAAAAGGTAATCTTGTAGCAAAACATGGATTGAAAATTTTGTTCACCGCTTCATTAGTCAGCTTTTTAAGCGCAATTGTTACCGGAATACTGTTGTAAAGCTATCTTTTATCTAGCGTCTTAAGTATACTGAACTTGGCTGGTTTGAACAGATGACCTGTTTAAATTGGTTAAGTTTTTTTATTTTAAATGACAGATTTCCACTTTTCGGTATATATTAGTTATAAACATGTCTTTGATCATGTCACTATAGAAAGGAATATTTCCTATGAATAAATGTTATGTATTTATTGGGCCTTCTGGTTCCGGAAAGACGACACTAGCTCATGCAATTTTTTCTTCACAACAAAAGATCATTACGTATACGACCCGCCCCCCACGAAAAAATGAAAAAAATCACCTTGATTACCATTTTGTTTCTCAAGAGACCTTTGAAGAAATGATCGTCCATCAGGAATTTGCCGAATGGGATCGGTACGCCGATCACTATTATGGCTCAAGTAAACAAGAGATCTCAACGAAGCTTGCACAGGGTGACTGCTTCACGGTCCTTACAGCCCCAGGTTTTTGGCACTTGTATGAACAATTTGGTCGTTGTATCGTCCCTGTCTTCATCATAGTAGCAAAAGAAAAGTTGTATGAACGATTTGTACTTCGCGGAGACTCACCAGATAAAATCAGGCAACGGCTTGCTCTCTTTGAAAAAGATCAAAAAGAACTTGAAAAATTAACACTTATTCCTACCTTGATCTCATTTGAAAATAATCAGACGTTAGAAATCGAAACAGAAAATTTAAAGCAAGCCATCCATGCAGCGGATCATCGCTGAACAGTTGGCTTGCTTTTAGTTTTGAGCACTTCACAATAATTTTTGATAGGCTTTTCTTTCTCCGTGTGGGAATGGAAATTCAATCATGCCACAATAATGAAAACCTGCCGAGTATATCGTTTTTTCCATTGGGTGATTAGTGGGAAACGTATCGATCCGAACGTCCTTGATTCCTTGACATGTGGCAACGGTCAATAAATGATCTAATAATTGTTTTCCAAGTCTTTTCCCTCTTACGTTTTGATCAAGAGCAACTCGATGGATGGAAAGATACGGCTCTCTCCCCTCCCAATTTCCGGCAATTGCTGTATAGACCGGATCAATGCCTGCAACAAGCGCCGCAGTGCCAACGATGTCTTCTTCGTCAATCAAGACGAAGCTTTCCTGCCTTTCAATGTCTTCGATGAATCGTTCTTTTGATGGTTTTTGATCTCCTTGCCATTGAGGCAATCCTTGCTCAGCAAGGTATGCTGCAGCTTGATCAATGATTTGTAGCACTCTCGGCAAATCATCTAATGTAGTTTTTCTAAGGTACATATCTCTGCTCCTTTTATTGATCTGTGATCAATTTGTATAGCTTGTCTATTCTTGAACCACTGCGTAACCAGTCTGTCGGATGATCTAAGAGCTGACTAACTAATTCAAGATGATGTAACAATGTCCATTTCTTCAAAACTCCCAGACCAGGGAATTTTTGTTGGCGATACAAGCTGACAAGCTCAAGTAATCCTTCCGTGATATAAATTTGTTGATGGTTCCTCATCAACCAACCATACATTTTATTGGCTGCTTCCATAAATTTCAATGCTTGATCTTTTGCGGAATCATTGGTATCTGAAACGAAGTGTTTGATTCGCATATTCCCATAAGCATCGACGTATGTAATATGCAAGGCCAACGCTCGACTGGGAAATCCTTTATCGAAGTAACGACTGCCTTCGATCGTAAAATTGGAAAACCCATGATAGCCATCCATTTGAAAGAACAGATGATCATCGCTAAAAAAATCATCATTTTTTTCTGCATAATTTTCCACATGCCGTCTCGTTTGAAATTGATCACGGACAATGATTTTATTCTCAGGCAATTGCATGCGTAAGCGACTAGAATCAGGAATGAAAAATGTCGCATTAGTTTTGATCAAAGCTTGCCAAATCGCATTTTCTCTAGGTTGATGTTGTCTATCAAAAATAATGAATGGCGGGGGTGATTCAATCATTCTTTCATAATTGCTCGGCGTAATGATCTCTGCCTCTGCTAACGAGCTATCTTCACTGGTCACCCATGTGTGAATCGGTTGATCGAACAGTTTGAACTGACCTACTTGCGGATTCTTTATGATAATCAGCGGATGATTCTTTTTTTGAAACAACTCGACAACATTTTTTAGCGTCGCCGAATCACGTACTGGCTCGATGATTGGCTGAATCTTAGTGGATAAAAGTCCACGATTCAAACTTTCCTTTAATGCAAGTAGATCGAATTGTTTGCCACGTAAATAAGGATAATACATATATTATTCACTCCAATGGTTCAGTTGGCAGACGTCGAATATGACGTTGCTGGCGCAACCAGTCCTGTTCTTGTCGCAAGGCACGATTTTCTTCTTGCAGATCATGGATTGCTTGACTTTCAATTTCATCAATAAACCTTTCATAGTAGCGTTCTTTTGAGAAGGGATCTTGCGTTTCTGAGCGTTTTTTTAATTCTTTGTACAGCTGATCTGAAGGGAAATATTTTACTCCCCGTTCCATTTGTTTGGCCTTTCTGACTTCTCTAAACAATGAAGCCATAAAACGATTAGTCAATGCCTCTTCTGCTACACCTAATTCACGGCGCATTGCTTTTTTTGCAATAATAAAAGTTCCAGGAACAGGCATTTCCTCTTCTAGTGCATACGAACGATAAACTAATACACCAATCTCTGGTGGGATCTCACTTTTAACTTCTTCATATAAATTTTTTGGTAAAACAAAATAATTATAGTGACCGACAAAGGACAATTTAGCAGTTGAGCGAAAATCAGCTTTTGTGACTTTCAATTCATAACAGCGCCATTCTCTTGTTCCGTCAAATTTCATCAGACAACTTAAAGTATCCACGATTCCATGATCCTCAGGCATTGTTACTTCCTCGACCACGATCCCTCCCTGTTCGATACAATAATGATACAACGATGATTCCAGCTCGATCGTTAAAGGAGTTTTCATACACTTCACCTCCGAACATACTTTCGCTTTTCATTCTACCTGAAAAGCCAAGATAATCCAACAACCATTTTATTTTTTTGTATGCTACTTGTCTAACAATAAAAAAAGCAACATAGAAAAGACGAAAAATGCAGCTCAAACATCACATTTTTCGTCTTTTCAATTGCACTCGTTTTTTATTGATCGATCGACTTAACGGTAAATTCTTCTACCTGTTTGCTATTCCGTATTAAAAATCGCACGATTCATTTGTTCTGTTGATCTCTTACGCTTGCTCGATTCCTGGCGGAAGATAAAACAAACCATGTTTTTCAAATAATTCACCAATCTGAAAGAGTAAGTCTTCTCTTCCTCTGGCAGCCATAAACTGAATTCCTAGTGGCAATCCTTGTTCACTGACATGTGTAGGTAGACTTATTGCAGGTTGCCCAGTTAAGTTCGCTAGTTGTGTATAAGGAGTGATCGTCAAGCTCTCTTCAAACATCGCTGACACGACTGCCAACCCTTCATCTGCCGATAAATGAGAGACATCAGCCATCTGCTGACGGATCAAGTCACTTTGTAAGTCAGCTGTGATTTTAGGCGCAGTATCCGCAGTGGTTGGCGAAAGGAACAAATCAAAGGACTCAAATAAGCTTTCCATCGTGACAGCTGCATGATCCCATACGTGCAAGGAATGCACATAGTCTGCTGCTGTAAGTTTTTTACCGTATTGCCATAATGTCCATGAGATTGGTTCTAGCTCGTTGCTTTCTATCCTCCGCTGCAACCCATTTTCGATCGACTCGATCATTGCTGCCGTTTCAGCACCATTCATTTGATAATACGAGTTGATCAATGTACGTCCATCTAAAGGATAAGGAATCTCAACGGTTTCATGTCCTGATTGTTCTAGAAAATGCAGTGCTTTTTGAACAGCAATTTGAGCATCTACACTTACCTTCGACCCGATTGGTGAATCAACACAGACAGCGATTTTCAACCGTTCCTTCACTGGATGCTGTTGCCAAAAGGCTGGTGTCACTTGATAAGGTGCCCCACTATTGATTCCTTGTAATGCTTGGAACAACGCTTTTGTATCTCTCATGGAAATCGTTAGTCCGAAATCAATTGCCGCTCCTTGCCAGCCTCGCCAAGCATTTGGACCAACAGGCATTGTTCCTCTTGATGGCTTCAAACCGATCAAGCCAGAAAATGAGGCTGGAATACGGATCGAACCACCCCCGTCACTGGCACCTGCCATAGGAACGATCCCAGCCGCAACAGCCGCCGCAGCTCCGCCACTTGATCCTCCTGGAGAGTATGCCAAGTTCCATGGATTTCGTGCTGGGCCATATAATTGTGGATCGGTAATATTCTTAAAGCCAAACTCAGGTGCATTCGTTTGACCAAATGAAACTAGGCCAGCTTTTTCTACCGCCTGAACATAATTTGAATTTTTGGATGCTCGGTGTTCTTCGAAAATCCTTGAACCAGAAGTTGCCAACCAGCCTTTTTTTTCTTGTCCTAGCATTTTTAAAGGAAATGGTATTCCTGCTAGTAGCGAATCACTATCCAGTTGTGGTCGTTTTACATTTGATTGGAAATCAAGTGCTTCAAGTGTGACAAATGCGTTGATTTCTGGATTGAACTTTTCGATTTTCCGCTTTGTTTCTGTAAAAAGTTCTTCCAAGCTGAATTGCTTTGTTCTTAAACCATTCGCAAGATATGTTGCATCTTTCATGCTCTCCCTCCTCAGTTACGGTTATTTTCTCATATGACAGAAAAAGCAACAATGTTTACGCTTAGTCTCTTATTCTAAATAGAAAAACACTTGAAGCAACTGAATGCTTCAAGTGTTTTTCTCTAGTTATAAGAATGAAAGAGGTATTACGACATCGAGCGTAATTTCCCTCTAAATTCGTCGATTGAATGGTAGCCTTTTTCCGCCATGATCGTCTCTAATTCTTTACTGATACGATCAAAAATAGCTACTCCCTCTTTGTGAAGTTCCGTACCGATCTGTAACATGCTTGCGCCGCATAATAAATGTTCAAAAGCATCTTGTCCATTGCGGATACCGCCAGTACCGATGATTTTGATCTCTGGTTTCAAGCGGGTATAAAATGCCCGGACATTCGCTAACGCAGTAGGTTTGATATATTCGCCTCCAAGTCCACCAAAACCATCTTTTGGTTTGATGACGACTGTTTCACTCTCAGTATCGATATAAAGGCCATTTCCCACACTGTTGATCGAGTTCACATAGGCGATCGGGTACTGATTCAAGATTTCCGCCATTTGATCAAAGTGGGCGAAATCAAAATAAGGAGGAAGTTTGATTCCCAACGGTTTTGAGAACACTTGAAAGACTTCTTTCAATAAAGCTGCTGTTGCCTCGAAATCGTAAGCTAGCTGCGGTTTTCCTGGAACATTTGGGCATGAAAGATTCAGCTCAGTGATCCCTTGGTAATCACTTTCTTCGATCAACTTCAACATTTCCAGATTTTCCTCTGCACTCATACCGGCAATCGAGAAAAACAATGGTTGTTCTTGTCCATGCTCTTTCTCGTAGGCCAATGCATAATCCAGATAATAGGAAAAACCTAAGTTTGGTAAGCCCATTGAATTGATACTCCCCAGTGGCACATCATAATAACGAGGTTCAGGGTTTCCTGCTCGCTCATTGATGGTACAGCTTTTTGTAATGAACGCCCCCGCATTCGAATGTGCAAGTTCATCTAATTCCGCTGTAGTCATGCAATGGACACCAGAAGCGTTCATCAAGGGATTTTCAAAAGAATGATTTAAGAAAGTAGTCGTTAAGCTCAAGTTATTCTCTCCTTTTAATAAAGCGTTTTTTCTAGTGTATCATTTAAGCGAACAAAATCAACAAAAATTTATCGAATGTTCGATCAATCATCGATTTCTGAAGACAATACTTCTCCTGTTTGACTATTGATTTTTACATTTGTTGTTTGGTTGCCATTTTTCACTTTGACATCCCAGTAAGTAGTTCCTAATTCTTTATCAAGGTCCCAATCTGTAGCAGTTCCAGCGCCAACTTTTTCAACCGCGATTTTCCCAGCTTCTTCGATTGAGATCAGATTGCTGACATCTAAGCCGTCTTCTGATTTTTTCTTGCCGTTTTGTTCGTCACGATCTAATTGCTCTGGATTCTCTGCCTCAAGTTTTTCGTCCATCGCATTGATTTTCACTGAATATTCGTTTTGATCATCGACACCTTCAATTTTGTAGAAGTAGCTTCCCCAATCACTATCGAGTTCTAAGCTAGTGATTGCTGCATCTGGGTATTTGTTTTGGAATAATTCAATCGCACGATCCGCAGAAACTTGAATATCAGGGTTTGCTGTTTGTGAAGAGGATGAATCAGTAGAACCAGCGGATGTGCTAGAGTCTTCTGACTTGTTCGTAGAGGTTACAGTTGTTTCTGACGACTGATTGGTCGTACTTGATGGGGTAGTTGTTTGGTTTGGCTGGCACCCCGCCAAAAGTAGTAAAGAAAATAAGCCTGTAAAAATAACTTTTGATTTCATAACAATTCTCCTTTTTATTAGGTATTTATTTTCAGTATAACGAAAAGAGTGAATACTGTCAGCCGATACCATGAAAAATCAGTCTATAGTCTGATTTTACAACTAAAAAAGAACCTGTTTTTACGTAAAAAAGTAAAAACAGGTTCTTTTCATTTAAATAAAAAAACAAAACTCAATAAATTATTTCCGATGCATTGGGATCGAATTGTTCCCTGGATGGACTAACAAGTACTGGATCACATCGATATTGCTCGATTCAAAAGATGCGGCACAGGCTTGTAAATAAAGATCCCACATACGATAGAACCGATCACCCATCTCCTGAGTCACCTGCTCTTGAACCGCATGGAAACGTTGCGTCCAATGTTGTAATGTCCATTGGTAATCACGACGTAAACTTTCTAAGTCGATCACTTGTAGATCGTTTTCCGTGATATCCTTAATCAGTTCCGTCACACCTGGTACATAACCGCCAGGGAAAATATATTTATTGATCCACGCATTCGTTGCACCACCTTGTTGTCGGCTGATTCCATGGATCAAAGCAGTTCCTTTAGGTTTCAACAAATCTTTGACTACTTTGAAATATTCAGGTAGATTTTCTGACCCTACGTGTTCGAACATCCCCACACTGGTGATATGATCGAAAGTCTCCTCTTTCAACTCACGGTAATCCATTAGAAACACACGACATTGGTCTTCTAGATGCTCTTCTTTGATTTTATTGGTGATGAAGTTGTATTGTTCTTCACTGAGAGTAATACCAGTCGCTTTGACATGATATTCTTTTGCAGCAGTAAATAGTAACGTTCCCCAGCCACAACCAATATCCAAGAGGGATTCCCCTTCTTTGATAAATAGCTTATCTAAAATATGATGGACTTTATTGATCTGCGCTTGCTCCAGACTATCTTCTGGAGTTTTGAAATAAGCACAAGAATACGTCAACGTTGAATCAAGCCATAAGCGATAAAAATCATTGCCTAAGTCATAATGAGCATGGATATCCGCTTTATTTTGTTGCTTTGTGTGTTTCTCTTTTTTTGGTAACCACTTCAGATAATCTTTGCTACGCAAGAAACTATCGGTATGACTATAAGCATCGTTGATCAATGATTGGATATTCCCTTCGATTTCAATGCGATGATCCATATAAGCTTCCCCTAAAGAAAGAGAAGCATTTTTCGTCAACTCTTTGATTGGGATCTCTTCATTGAGCGTGATTTTGATTTGTGGAGGGTTATCGGTATCCCCATACTGCTTCGTCGTTCCATCCCAATACGTGACTTCTACTGGAAGTGAAAAAGAGTGCGAAAATAGTTGATGATAAATTGTTTTTTCTAACATAATGATCCTCCTAAAACAAAAATTACACTATTACGTTATACCTATTTCGTCAAAGAATCAACAGATTACAGGCAATAAATAAAAGCTTTTTGAAAATTTCAGAAACACAAAAATAAAGAGTGTAAGGAGGAAGACATTTCTGCTTTCCCTCTTACATTCTTCATTTTTTTGATTCGATCAGACTTGGATCGCTTTTGAATCTTTGAAGCCAGTTTTAGCGAAAATCCATAGTAACAATAAAACGGCTATGGTCGACTGGATGCCCATCATCAAGACAAAATCAAAATGGATAAAACCGACAAAACCAGCAATTATCGAACTCACACCTAGAACATTCAACATCAAATTTGCGCTCTCTTTAAAGTTTTTTATAGAAGAGAATTTGCTTTTTCTTGTTAGCCATAAAAAGAAGGCAGCGCCGAACAAAATCAAGCCAGTCATGATAAACAATAAAATACCTAACGTCAAACTGTAAGATAAAATGATCATCGGTCGATTACTCGCATAAAATTCATTCTCTAAAAACTGTTCAAACTCTTTTGGACTTGTCATTCTCATAAAATCAAATGAGGAGGGATATGACATATTGTATTCTCGTTTTTGTCCATCCTCTTCTTGACGGATCGTCCAGCTGGTCTCTTCAAAATTGATTGCGGCTCCTCTTTCTGCCATTTCTTCTGGCGTCAGTGCTGTTCCGATGATGACATCGTTTGTTACACTAATGATCTCAGAGTCAGCTGTTAAGCGACCGTTCGTAAGTTGTAGTTCACGTAAGCGTGCCACCCCTTCCTGATCGATCAACGTATTCACCGATAAGAATTGTTCCATCGGGATCGCCGAGACTTGATTCGTATAAAATAAAGTAATCGGCATGACCATAAAAGAAATTAGAAACAGAAAGATCACGATAAATTTTGGCCAAGTGAGTTGTTTTCTACCTAAAAACAACTGTTTTGGACTTCTTAAGCTTGAAAAGTAATTGAGTGGGAATTTATCCATAGCAAACGACTCCTAACCTTTGGTCCCGCCTGATGTCAGTCCGGTCACAAAGTTTTTTTGTAAAAAGAAGAACAATAAACATATTGGTACAGCAATCAAGATTGCTCCCGCCGCAAACAGAGAAACGCGTTGGTTGGTTACATCAGAAATAAAGGTTTGTAATCCAACTGCAACTGTTTGATTTTCAGGCGTACGAAGTAGGAAACGTGCCAACATGAAGTCACCAAATGGTCCCATAAATGCCCAAAGCGCTTGGACTGCGATCATTGGTTTGACTAATGGCAAGACGATTTGCAAGAAAATCCTAAAGTGTCCTGCACCATCCAATTTAGCTGATTCATCTAAATCGATTGGGACTGTATCGAAGTATCCTTTCATCAGCCAAGTGTTCATTGGGATTCCCCCACCGATATAGATCATTGTCAGGAACCAATAACGATCCAATGCACCTAATAGAAAGGCCATCACATAAAAAGCGGTCAATGCTGCCATCGTTGGTACCATCTGGATCACTAGAAAGAACATCAAACTTGATTTTCTTCCGATGAAACGATAACGACTATACGTATAACCAGCAAGTGTCACAACAGTTACTTGAATGACCATCGTTAAAACAGAAATGATCAACGTATTTTTATACCACGTGCCATACAAGGTTTCATTGAATAAGCGAGAAAAATTATTTAAGGTCCAATCACCGGAGAAATCCAAACTAAAAGCAGCAATATTGCCTGGTTTGAAAGCAGTACTAGCTGTGATCAATAACGGATAGATGATAATGATCGACAATAGGATCAAAAACACATAAGTGAAGAAATGCGAAAGTCTCCGTTGGAACTTAGCACTCGTACTAAATTTTTTCATGACTAGTCCTCCATTTTGAACGCATTAGTTTTCTTGAATACCAACAGAGAAACGGCAATGACGATCATCGAAATGATCAGCGTGATCGCAGAAGCCATCGAATACTGTGGCGAGGTCCCCGTGGTCAATTTATAGATCCACGAAATCAAGATATCCGTTGATCCTGCACCACCACCGACACTTCCCGGTCCCCCATTATTGAAGAGGTAGATCATGGAGAAGTTATTGAAGTTCCCTGTATACTGTGTGATAAACGTTGGTGCTGCTACAAGAAAGATTGCTGGCAACGTGATACTTGAGAAGCGCTGCCAAGCATTCGCACCGTCGATTTTTGCTGCTTCGTAAAGATCTTCAGAAATCGATTGTAAGATCCCTGTGACCATCACATAGATGTAAGGAAAACCTAACCAGCCTTGTATCAAGATGATTGCGACTTTTGTCCAGTTCGGATCAGTTTTCCAAGGAACGGAGGCAATATCTACAAAGGGGATATTATTCAAGAATGGAATAACTTGCGTGTTGATCGCTCCCACACTATCGTTAAAGATGTTTGAAAAACTCATGATCGTGATAAATGCTGGGACTGCCCATGGTAAAAGGAAAATAATTCCAAAAACACGTTTGAATTTGATAAATTTCTGGTGCGCGATCACTGCTGTAAATACGCCTAACGTGATTTGTAAAGTAGTTGCACAAAGCGTCCAGATGACGGTCCAAGAGAACACGGCAACAAATGTATTTCGATAAGAACTTAAAAAGAAAATACTGAAGAAGTTTTCTGCTCCCACCCAGTCGATCAAACTTGCTGGTGGGATGTGTTGGAAATCATAGTTTGTAAATGCTGTAAATAATGTCACTAGAACCGGAAAGATGATCGTGAAAATCATCAATAGATACGCTGGAAGCGTCAAGAGATAAGGAAAGCCTTCATCACCCACATTATGTATGACTTCCTTCATTGTTCGATTGATCTTTTTCCCTTCTTTTCTCATGACTGCGACACGTTTTGCATCTACTAGATTGATGAAATAAAAAAATAAAAACAAGGCTGTCACAATCAATTGCAAAGTTCCTTGGATCAACATAAATAATGAGTGATCTTCCATTGGGACACTCCCTAAGGTAACTAAACCTATTAAGGATTGAAAACCACCTAAAACCATTTGGATGATAAATCCGATAAATAGTGCTAAAAATACGACTCCTTTAAATACTTGACCATTTGCAAATTGACCCAGTCCTGGAATGATCGAACGTAACATCGTGCCTTTGACATTGACCGCTGTATCTTCTTGTTGCATGGTGTTGTTCCCCCCTCTTGATACTAAAAACAGGTGCTGTATGTTGAAGCGCCTTTTCTATAAAATCATCTCACGTTCATCAAAGGTAAAACATGGAGCTGAGAAGCAATTTCCTTCACAGCTCCAACCTTTTTGATGATCTAATTAATATTTTTGCTCAATTGCTTCGCTGATCGTCTTCACCGCGTCGTCAGCCGATTCTTTTGGTGTTTTTCTGCCTGAACCAGCATCAAACATCAAGTTTTCTGCGCCTGTCCAAACTTCTGCCATCTCTGGAATATTTGGCATTGCTTGTGCTGTTTCATATTGTTCAATAACTGCAGTCGTCAATTCATCATTTGTGCCTTTTGCTGTTTCACGAGCCACTTGATTGGCTGGTACTTCGTTGACCATTTCAAAGAATTTTTCTTGATTTTCTGTATTGGTTACATAATCTAACCATTTTTGAGCCACTTCTTTATTCTTAGAGTAGTTACTTACCACCCAACCTTTTCCTCCACCAAATGGTTGATAAGATTCACCATTATTCAATGTTGGGATTTTTGATACGCCATAATTGATGTTGTTTTCTTGATAAGTTTGTGCTTGCCATGGGCCATCGATAATCGCTGCTGCCTTGTTTGACATGAACTGTTGGTTGACAAAGTCGCCAGCACTCTTGATATCTTGCATTCCTTTAGGCCAAACATTTTGGAACCAATCTGTAGCATAAGTGATTCCTTCTACTGCTCCTGCATTGTTTAACCCAATTTCAGATGGGTCTGTTCCATCTTCACCAAATACATAGCCACCGTAACCAGAAATCAAGCCATATGAATAATAAAAATCAGTCCATTTTGCTAAAAATCCTGTATTCGTTCCTTCTTCAGATTCAAAATTGAAACGTTCATCTTTTGCTAACGCTTCCAAATCTTTGAAAGTTGTCGGTGCAGTGTCAACTAGATCTTTGTCATAGTATAAAACTAGTGTCTCGATAACTGCCGGTGCCCCATAGATTTTATCCTCATACGTTACTTGAGCTTTATCCGTATCATTGTAATCTGCTTCGTTCCCCAATTTCACTTCTGCCAAATGCCCTTGTTGTCCTAATGCTCCGATCCGGTCATAAGCTGCCATCATGACATCTGGTGCTTTTCCTGCGGGACCGTCCAACGCAAGCGATTCCAATTGTTCGAACATGTCTTTTTCGACTAACTTGATTTTAACGTCATTGTCTTCTTCAAATTTTGTTTTAATCTCATTGACATAATCTTTGTAACCAGAATCGACAGAAATCGTTAATGTTTTTCCATCTTCTTCATTTGCTGCAGTTGATGAACCACCATTACCACAGGCAGCAAGTCCCCCGATAAACCCTAAAGATAATGCGCCTAACCCGAATTTTTTTAGCAACTGTTTACTCATTTTTTTTCCTCCGATTCTATTCTATTCCTCTTACAATTTGATTATATGTTTACAAAAGCTCGATTTGCAAACGCTTTCTCTGTGTTACCGATAACAACTTAACAAAGGATCAAAAATCCATTCGTTTGGACTTCAGCTTTGCCGTCTTTTAAGATGTCACAATTTTGGCTGAACAAAACATCATTTTCTAAATCGACCAAATACGATTCTGTTCCTTGATTGAAATAAGCATGAATGGTTTGCTGATCGAGATGACGAGTCAAGTGAATTTGTTCGTTTTTGTCGTCGACCAATCGCCAAGTCAGATCCCCTTCAATCAACACTTGTTGCACTTGTTTACGCACACAGATCAATTCTTTGACGAACCCCTTCAATTCAAGATCTTGCTGGTCCTTTTCCCAGACCATACATTTTCGACAGTCAGGATCATCATGACCTGTCATGCCGATTTCTGTTCCGTAGTAGATACAAGGCGCCCCTTTTTGTAAGAACATGAAAGCTAACACTGATTTCATCAGTTCCTTGTCCTCTTTACACAAAGTCAAGATTCTGGCTGTATCATGAGAATCCAATAAATTGAATGTCCCTTCATTGACTTGATCACGATAAAGCATTTGCTGATGATTCATGCCACTGACCATTTGAGTGGGTGTGATTTTTTTATGGACGAAATAGTCTTTGATCGAATCCATAAAGGCGTAGTTCATCACCGCATGGAATTCATCGCCCTGTAACCAAGCTTGAGAAGAATGCCAGATTTCGCCTAAAATATAAATATCAGGTTTGATCGTAGTGACCGCTTCTCTGAATTTCTTCCAAAAATGATGATCCACTTCATTTGCTACATCTAACCGCCACCCATCGATATCAAATTCCTTGACCCAATACGTGGCAATATCTAATAAATAATCTTGTACTTCTTGATTTGCTGTATTGAGCTTAGGCATAAATGGCGTAAAAGCAAACGTATCATATGCCAGATTTTCGGCTGTTTCAGGAACATCTGTCATTTGATAGGCATCCACTGGAAATGAATGGATGTGGAACCAGTCTTTGTAGCGGGATTTCTCGCCATTTTCGATCACATCTTGCCATTGTGGGGCATGACTACCCATATGATTGAACACAGCATCCAGCATGATTCGGATTCTTTTATCATGCGCTTTTGTGATTAACTCTTTCAATAACTCTTTATCACCAAATTGTGGATCGACCGCATAGTAATCGATCGTGTCATATTTGTGATTCGAGGTTGCTTCAAAAACAGGACAGAAATAAATCCCTGTGATCCCTAAATCAGCTAGGTAATCGAGATGATCGATCACCCCTTGAAGATCTCCGCCAAAGAAATCTTCTCGATCCGGGTCTTTACTTCCCCAAGGCAACGTACCTTTAGGATCATTTGTTGAATCACCATTCGCAAAGCGTTCAGGAAATATTTGATACCAAATCGTTTGTTTTGCCCATTCAGGTACTTTGAAGCGATCGATTTGTTGAAAATATGGCATACGGAAATAATAGTTTGCATTCGCCAATGTTTCTTCTTGATAAGGGAATATTCCTTGGTCTCCGTAAAAACAATCCATCCCATCAATTCCCACGATGTGAAAACCGTATTGCAATCGTCTAGTATCACTCGTCAACTCGATTTCCCAGTAATCATGAAGAAGTGTACTTAATCCTTTTTTCATTGGTTGTTCTTTTAAATACCAATTTTCTGAGAAAATCGTATATGGATCTCCGCTGATCACAGAAACTTGTTTGACATCATCTTTACTTGTACGTAAGCGAATCCGCATCGTTGTATCACTGTATAAATAAGCAAATTCACTTTCGGGTCGATGATAAATTGCTGCAGTATTCATTTCAGTCCTCCCTTGTCTTTCAGTTAACAAAAACAACTATAAAAGATAACTAACTGAAAGACAACGCTTACATTGTTGTTATCGGTAACAAGATTTTTAGCAAAAAAAAGATGAATAGCACACTGTTTACAAAACATGCGTGATTCATCTTCTTGACGCTATTTATTTACATAGGTTTTCTGATCATATGCATACTTTAACAACTGCTCTTCTTGCCATGTGACACCAATCCCTGATTGACCAGGAATCCTCAAATGTCCATTTGTGATTCGTGCTTTGGGTTCGACGATATCATCATAGAAATAGCGATCAAAAGCAGACAAGTCTCCTGGAAAAGTAAAGCAATCTTGACTTGCAAAATGCAGATTCATCGCTCGACCGACTCCGGATTCAAACATCCCACCTAACCAAACGAGCAAGTCATTTTCCTGACAAAAATCGACGATTCTTAAAGCCTCAGTGATTCCTCCGACTCTGGGAATCTTTAAATTGATTGCTCGACAACTTCCCAGTGCATGAGCTGTTTTTACGTCTTCCAGTGTTCGAATATTCTCATCAAGACAAACTGCTGTTTTGATTTCCTTTTGAAGTATGGCATGGTCAACATAGTCACGAGGGTGAAAAGGTTGTTCGATCATCGCAAGCTTCAAGGCATCCATTTTCTTGAATAACGGCAGATCGCTGATCGTATAAGCAGAATTCGCATCAGCCATCAATTGGATCTCTGGATATTGTTCACGCAACACTTGCAGTGGCACTAAGTCATTGCCAGGAGTGATTTTCAACTTGATTCGTTGGTATCCTTGATCAACATAAGTTTTTGCAGTCGCAAGTAAATCTATCGGGTTGTCATGGACACCAATACTGACACCTACGGGAATCGCTGATTGTTCGGCAGAAAACAACTTTTGTAATGGGCGCCCTATTCGACGAGCATAAAGATCCCAAACCGCTGTTTCGACCGCTGATTTTGCCATAAAATTCCCTTGCGTATGTTTGAAAGCTGACCAAATTTCTTCTGGATGTGAGAAGTCAAGTTCGAATAAACAAGGAATCAGCTCTTTTTGTAATACCGATCGACTCATATCAATCGTTTCTTCGATGTAATCTGCACGTTCAAAAGCGACTAACTCGCCGATCCCCTGATTCCCTAACTCATCTTCCACGATCAACAAATCAAAAGCCTTTGTATCCAATCGACCATAACTCGTTCTGAAAGGTGTCACTAAGGGGAATCGCAAACAGTACTGTTGGATGTTGACTATTTTGATGGCGTCCACTCCCTTTCCATTTCACTGATCCAAGTAGTGACAGTTGTCTCAAATAGCCTAGGTTGCTCGATGTGACAACAGTGCCCGCATTCCGTAAGGATCTGGCAACGAAAAATCTCTTTAATGTTTGTTATTTGTTTACCGATCTTTTGGAACTTCTCATCCTTTTGACCAACAAGATACAATAGTGGGCATTCGATACTCGCTAAATCTGGCCAATAATTTTTTTGCGCGCCAGTTCCCATATAGTAAAGACTTAATGCTAAACCTAGCTTATTTTGAGCAAGGCGCTCGTTTCTTACTCTGCTTTTTTGTTCCAAGGATAACGCCTGTTGTGAAGCGAATAGTGGCAACTTCTCCCAATCATCAACAAAATCACTCAAAGGCTCTCTCAATAAACGTAAAGCAAGTTTTCGATCAGCTTTTTTACGATGGTTTCGTTGCTGTTCATCTGCAATTCCTGCAGTTCCACCTTCTAAAATGAGGCCTTTGATCCCTTGTGGCCGTTCGAGCGCCCAAGCAAGTGCTACTCGAGCCCCCATCGAGTAGCCTAATACATAAAAAGAAGGAATTTTTAATAATGAGACTAAACTCGCCAAGTCAGCAACTAGTGACGAAAGTTGGTAGCGGTAAGGATGAAGGTAAACCGCTGTTTTTCCATGACCGATCAAATCGATGGCTAAGTAATTAAACTGAGGATTCTCAAACATAAACGTTTGTGTACTACCGGTAAAGCCATGCAAACAAATAACCGTTGGCTGTTTTGGATCAGTTTGGTGTAACCAACGGTAATGGTAAGCCACCCCACGTACAGTCTTAACTGGCATCAGTCTATTTCCTCCTGATAACGACGCTTCATCTGCTCCCATAATTGGACAGGTTCTTGTTGTTGCCCTCTGATTTCAATCATTGTCCAATCCCCTTGATTCCGGCTTTTTTCAATCGCTTGCTCAAACTCTTTACTTGAAGGTGGTTGTATATAATGACCATTATATAAATCTGCTACTTTCTCTAATTCTAAATCAAGTGGTGTACCAAACAATGGTTCAAAATCAGTCTCTGAAAGTTGATTTTGAGGAAGAAAAGAAAAAATTCCACCACCATTGTTGTTCAATACGACTAAAGTAACAGGTAAGTGATAACGTCGAATTAGCTCCAACGCGTTCATGTCATGAAACAGCGCAAGATCGCCGATCAAGACAAACATCCGCTTGTTCCTTACCAAAGCGATTCCTGCCGCAGTAGAAATCAACCCGTCGATCCCGTTGATCCCTCGATTCCCATAGATCGGAAATGACTCTGTAGTAGGCGAAGCAAAACGATCAACAAAGCGGATCGCGTTACTATTTGCCAAAAATAAAGCTTCCTCTGATTTTATCGCTTGCAATAACTGGCAACTAGCATTGCTTTCGCTCCATTCATCGATAGACAATTCTTTAGTGATAACTTCTCTCGCTTTTTGATAAGCTCTTTTCCATTGCACCAACCATTCGTCAGGGGGTGGCGTAGGTATTGCATCCAAAGTTTCCGATACTAGTTTACAGAAATCAAGTACACCGATTTGGATAAAACTTGTTCCTAAATGTAATGGATCACGCCATTCTTCCTCATCGATCAAGACATAGTCAGAAATAGTTTCGTGATGTTTTTTTAAATAAAGCATCACATTTTTAGCTACAGGAAGATTACCAAATTGCCAAATGACTTCAGGAGTTTCAGGAACCGGTCCAGAAAAAATCAAATCTGCGTGCGGAAGATAGACATCGCTCATTTGTTGACAAGCACCTAGATTTGCCAATGGATCGCCAATGATTGGCCATTGTAAAGCTGTTGCTAAAGTAAGTAACGCTTTTGCCTCATCAGGTGTCAATTCTTTACCGACGATCATCAACCCTTTTTTTGATAGCCAAGGAACAAGCTCCGGTACTTGCTTCGACACAATTTGAGTAACCAGTTTTTTTGGATGAAAAGATCCATCAAGAGAAAAAGTTAAATCAGGCAATAATGGCTCTCTAAAAGGCAAATTGATCTGAATAGGGCCAGCAGGCACGCGTGTTGCTTCATAGGCACTATTGGCACCATGCCAGTAGCTATACCGTATCATTTCCGAACTGGCTTCAGGAAGTGCTAATTCAATAAACTTTTTGATATGCGAACCAAATAACTTTTGTTGGTCCATCGTTTGTGGCGAACCAACGCCACGTGCTTCTGGTGGACGATCTGCTGTTAGCAATAGTAAAGGAATGTTTGTTGCTTTTGCTTCACAAACCGCTGGAAAGAAGTTCGCTGCGGCAGTACCAGACGTACTAAGAACCCCGACTGGTTGTTTCAATGCTTTTGCCATACCTAATGCAAAGAATGCCGCCGATCGCTCATCAACATTGACTGTTGTATTGATCTCTGGGTCTCTATGAAGTAACAAGGCAAGTGGGGTCGATCGTGATCCAGGACTGATCACGACATTTTTAAGCCCGCCTTCTTTCATTCCTTTGATGAATGCCAATAAATAAGCGGTCATCTCTTGTTGTCTCGTCATCCTTTCACTCCTCTAAGCATTGGTTGGAATTTCAGCAATGTTTCTTGGCGTTCTGCCTCAGAATCAGAATCCGCAACAATACCACAACCTGCATATAATATTCCTTCGGTTTCAGTCAAGATGCCTGAGCGGATGCCTACAGCAAACTCACCGACATCCTCGATCGGGTCCACCCACCCGATTGGTGCCCCGTATAACCCTCTACCGAAAGGTTCATGATCTTTGATCCATTGCAACGCTAATCTTTGAGGTTCACCACCTAAAGCCGGTGAAGGATGGATCAGTTCAACCGCATCGATCAATGAGACTCCCTGTTTACGTTCTCCAGAGAAAGTCATCGCTAAATGTTGAATATCACGGTTTTTCAATAATCGACGGGAAGAAACAGCGACATCCCCTGCGACAATATTTGCTAATTGATCCTCTAATCGTTGCGCAACAATTCCGTGTTCTTGTGTATTTTTAGAGTCTTTTAAAAGTTCTTTGCCGATTTCATCGTCTTCCTGCATAGTAGATCCTCTAGGTGCCGAACCTGCTATCCCAGCAGTCATAAAATGACTTTTAGTTCCTTGAATCAATCGTTCTGGAGTTGCACCAATGAAAGCAAGTTGATTCGATGCTAAAAGAAATAAATAAGTCTGTGGTTGTTGTTCAGCTAAACGATGAAGAATTTGAGTGATCGACTGGAAAGATCCGTGTATTGCCAATTGTCTTGCTAAGACGACCTTTTTAAGCGAAGTAGCTTTGTGTATGATTTCCTTGCGCGCATCATCTACATTGTGTAGAAAAGTTGGAACTGCCAGCTCTTCGGACGACACAAGAACATTTGCTGATTGTTCTTTGCCTTCTAACAATTCACTCACAAGACTATCTAAATACGAAAAATCTTTTAAAAGACTCCTGGTTGTTGCAGCTTCTTTTCTGATTGTCAAAACAACTTGAGTCTTTGAACCTATTCGCTTGAAAAGAATACTTGGTAGAATGAAATAGCCAGATTCAAGCTCACTCCAAATCTTTTCTTTTAAGTTGTTTGGATCAAAGGGAAAGCCTCCAAAAAGCAAAGGTCTCCCCTTCTGGCTCGATACGTTTAAAAAAACTTTTAGAAAACTCAAGAGAAAATCTTTTGATAGCACTGGGCATATCATCCTGTTGTCCATCAAATAAATTTTCTCCTATTCCTAATAGCTCACAATCCTCATCAGGAGGACACCAATAAAAGCGATCTCCTTTAGATGGGACAAGAGGCAAGAGTTTTTTTACCGTTTGTTCACCAAGCTCGTAGCTATAAGTAAAATAAAGATGATTTTTTAAAAGCTGATCATCGACTGAGCTATCTAATTTGATATTCAATGTAATTCACTCTTTCTTCTGTGATTAAAAGACGTTTGATTGGTTTTCCAGTCGCCGTTTTAGGAATTTCCGAGACACAGTAGATTTTAGTTGGATGCTTGTAACGTGCTAATGGCGATAGTAGATCAGTGATTTCTCTATCAGTAAGTGGTTCATCTAATCGCACATAAGCAACAGGTGTTTGCCCCCATGTTTTATCCCAAGCCCCTACGACAGCGACCTCCGCAATTTTATTGCAAGTTAAAAGTACTCGCTCGATTTCAACTGGGAAAATATTCTCTCCCCCCGAAATGATGCGTTCACTCATGCGACTGACAATATAAAGATAATCCTCTTCATCAAGGTACCCCCAATCGCCAGTGTGAAACCAACCATCCTCTGTCCAAGAATCCGGATTGACGCAATTCAAATAGTGGTCGATGATCGATGGTCCTTTGACTAAAATCTCTCCCATTTGATCTGACTTCTTATCTTTTTGAATACGGATCGATACCTCAGACAAAGCTTTACCAGAAGAACCGGTTTTTGCTTCGAATGACTCCGGAGAAAGGGCGACGATCTGTGAACAGGTTTCTGTCATGCCATAAGAAAGCATCACAGGCACCTGTTTTTCCATACATGCTTGCATGACTCGTCCTTCTCCCGGCCCTCCCCCTAATAATACTTTTTTGAATGAGGGAGCATAACCACTTTCTGGGATCAATGGTTCAAGGTCTTTCAACATTTTGCTGACCAAAGAAATATAGTTGCCACTTCCATTTGCTAAAAGTTGATGGACTTGTTGAGGAGAGAATCCCTGCAACAGAATCACTTGGATGCCTAAAGCAAGTGAGCGTAATAAAATAGACAAGCCACTAATGTGATAGAGTGGCACACAGCAGATCCAGCTATCTGAACGATCTACTTCTAAACTTAGCGCAGTCGCTTGGCTACTCGCATAGTGATTGGCAAATGTTTGCGGTACGCCTTTCGGTTTACCTGTCGTTCCAGACGTATACATGATTGACGCGATTGCCTTTTCTCCGTACCCTTCATCAAACCAATCCTTCGGCTGTAGGACGTGTAATTCCGAAGGATCGGGAAATGAATACCAAGTGATGCGCTCGTTGACTGCTAATTTATTGGCAGAAATAAGAGTGGATGTCCCAGCATCTGCCATCTGTTCACTGATCTCATTCGTCGTCAAGCGTGTATTGACAAACTGGATTTCTTTTCCTAACTCCCATAATGCCAAGATCGATAAATAGGCATCTAAATCATTTTCACAATACAAGGCAACTTGTTCACTCGCTTTGGGTAATATTCGATGATAATACTCTGCAAAACTTTGAACGTGTGATGTCAGCTCGCGAAAAGACAAATGATGATCGTTCCACTGACAGGCTGGTGCATTTGGATGAAGCATTGCTTGTTTTTGCAACCAGCTATTAGGTTGAGGTTTAAGGGAACTTAGGAAATTGGTCAAAATCAGGTTCTCTTTTTTCTTTAAATGCGTCGCGTCCTTCTTGTGCTTCATCCATGGTGTAATATAAAAGCGTCGCATCCCCTGCCAATTGTTGGATACCTGCTAAGCCATCTGTATCTGCGTTCATTGCAGCTTTGATCATTCGTAGAGCTAGTGGGCTTTTCTTCAACATCTCTTCTGCCCACTCGATCGTCACATCTTCTACTTGTTCGAGCGGTACGACCGTATTGATCCAATTCATTGCCAACGCTTCTTCAGCACTATACTGCTTCGTCATGAACCAAACTTCTTTCGCTTTTTTATGCCCTACGACACGAGCCAAGTAGCCAGAACCATAGCCACCATCGAAGCTCCCAACGTTAGGCCCTGTTTGACCGAATTTCGCATTTTCGGCTGCGATTGTGATATCACACACAAGTTGTAAGACATTTCCACCACCGATCGACCAACCTTTTACCATCGCAATCACTGGCTTAGGAATGACTCGGATCAATCGTTGCAAATCTAGTACATTCAGACGCGGAATTTGGTCTTCACCAACATACCCACCATTTCCTCGAACTTTCTGATCGCCACCTGAACAAAATGCTTTGTCACCAGCCCCTGTCAAAATGATAACACCGATATCTTGACGATCACGACTGATTGTAAAAGCTTCGATCATCTCAAAAACTGTTTTTGGTGTAAAAGCATTATGGACCTCCGGACGATTGATTGTTATCTTAGCAATCTTCCCATATTGTTCAAATAAGATTTCGTCGTATTCCTTGATCGTTTTCCATTCTCTCATTTCTATCTCCTCCTAAAATTCATTAAATTTATTATACACAAGTTTTAAGCATTTAATGATAATTTCTTTATAAATTACTGTACAAAGAATATTGAATGAGTTAAGCGCAAGAAAAGCTTTATAATCTAACTTTCAAATAAATGATTTTAGATTTTTTCAGTGAATTTATTGTTTCTATTTTTCATTGTAATTGATTACTTCAAATATCTTCTCTTATTAGTCCCTGGCTATATTCATAATCTAGCATATACCTAATACGTAATTTTTTTGCTTTTACCATTCATACTCATAATAAACAATTGCTACGCAAGCAAATGAATGTTTTCAAAATCCTCTATTTCGTTTACTATTTTAATCGCTATTTCCTAGATAGACATACTTTCACAGCAGTACAGCTCTTTTATATAAATAATGAAGAGGTTGATTCTGTTCTCACCGCTTATTCAGTTTCAGGTGGTATGAGAGGGCTAATATCTCTCTCCAAAAAGTTTAATAGACAATAGGCTAACCGGTTATTTTGACAGAATTTTTCTAATGGACGAGAGGAGACACCGGTTGCTTCAAAAATAATTTCAGGCGTTTCTGGCAGTACGGTGATTTCTTCAAGTAACTGGCGGAACTCTTCTTGATTATGACAGACTTTCCCTTCTGTTAGACATTGTTGATTATGGTAAAGTACTTTGTAACTTTTACCTTTAGATACGTCAAAAGCAAAAATAAAGGTCATGCGACTTCTCCTTTATTATTTGATTGAACATCTTTCACTCATTCATTCCGATTCGACTTTTCTTTACACGGACTCGAGGTCCATTAGAGTATGTTCGAGCTTCCCTTAACTCTCACTATACTTGAATAAGAGAAATAGTGGTTATCGATGTAGTTTCAAAGGCAAATCTTTCGAAAACAAGTAAAAAAACGAAAATTTATTTTCAAATTCTCGTTTTTTTACTTGTTTCTGTTAGTTTTCGGCTTTTCTCAAAACTGTGCGTAATTATTAATTATAGCAATTAGATTTCAATGCCAGTAACCCAGTATGAAGTAACGATTCCATTAGCAGTTGAACCAATAGCCAACCAAGTATAACCTTCACTAATTGACTGTCTTACAAAGGCATGGCCATTCTTTTGTACGAGTATTTTGTCATATTCGAACGTTTCCCCCAGATCCACGCGACGTAGTATTGGCAGACTAGTTGGATTGGTTACATTGTCACTTGAAGGTCCTCGTAAGTTGATCCCTCCTGAAATAGCGACAGTCACCTCGCCTTTTCTTTCAATCCATTCATTATCAGAAGATGCTTCTGCTACTAATGATCCTGAAACCCAGCCGTTACCATCCACTTCATACCAGTGTCTGATACCATTCACTAACTCCCCGTTGATCGTCACTCGTGCAGAATGGAAAACTTGACTTCTAGTTAATTGACGTAAGATTGCTGATCGTGTGTTTGGCTCTTGGCGTACATTTAAAACATCTGCTGCTACGACCATTTCTTTATTCCAATCATGCATGATATAGTCCGGTTCTGGAACGTTGCCATCCCCACCATTAAGGATATCTCTGACAGCATCCATATTTGTCCCTGGACAAATATTTGACGCATGTCCACTAAACTCATTATGACCTAAGACGTTTTCAACGGATAAACCAAATCGTTCCATTGCGGCTTTCGCACGCTGATTGAAAGCTTCTTCTTGAGCTTCCGTAAATGAACCATTTCCTACTAAACAGATATGATAGGTTGGTGTATTGTGCCCACCAACACCATTAGTTACATCTTCATCAAAGTAGCACCATTGTACAGTTCCGTCACGTAAGATAATCTCATGATAACCGCCAGTTCCCCAGCCTAGTTCTCCATTCCAATATTGTTGAAAGATAAAAACATCTCCTGTTTCAGTTGCTGAATGGTGACGTGCAATGTTTTTGACCACTGAAACGTCTCGTTTCGCATTAGTTGGTCCTAAAATCCGTGAATCTCCTCGTAAATCCTCAATTTTGATTGTCATAATAATCTTCCTTTCTCTGATTTTATTATTTTACAAAATCATTTTCTCATTAAATTTTGATATTTTATTTATTGTTGTATTGTTTTTGTTTGATTATAATATGAACAATGAAACAAACTTTATTATCGTTTAGGAATGGTCAAAGTATATTCTGGAAAAGAAACATCAACTGTTTGTCCACTGATCATATTTCCGTTTGGTTCATTCGTCCGTCTTAACATCGGAAATACTTTTTTTCCTGCATGTTTTTGAATGTCAAGTGTGCCGTCCAAACCAAACCGTAAACCAGTTGGTAAGCCGTAAGCAACATTCACATCGTCTCGTATAATGCCTGCTGACCGACAACGACCAATTTCTACAGAGGGATTATCGGCATCTATCCAAAAAACATAGCCTAGATCCAAAAAGGCTGCTCCATTTTGGGGTATTAACCATCCTGCTATCCGAAATATACCTAAAGATAGCTCATTAAATATTTCTAATTTTCCTCGATAGTTTCCGACTACCTTGGGTGGACTAGCTAAAATGATTTCATCATGTGTCAAGTCCTCAGCATCACCTAAGCGATCACGAATCATCCTCATGTTAATACCCGGACAGATAGTCGAAGAGTGTCCAATGAACTCATTGTGCCCCAAAACATCCTTCACTGATAGGTCAAAACGTTGCATCGCCGCTTTTGCTCGCGTGTCAAATGCTTTTTCCTGTTCTTTAGTGAACGAGCCATTTCCAACAAGACAAATATGGTAGGTTGGTATGTTATGTCCCCCCACACCATTTGTGATATCTTCATCAAAGTAACACCATTGTACCGTGCCATCTCTTAGGATAATCTCATGATAGCCACCAGTTCCCCACCCCAATGTGTTCTTCCAATAGTTTTGAAACGCCCATACATCTCCTGTGGTTGTTGCCGAATGATGACGCGCAATTTTAGTTATTTCTGATGCCTTTCTTTTGGCATTGGTCGGTCCTAAAATACGTCCATCTCCTCGTAGATCCTCCAGTCTTATCTTCCTCACCTCCTTTACTGGTAAAAGAAACTTGGACGATCAATTGCTTTTATTAGACTCCTGTAACTTCATTACATGATCTCCTAAATCAAATAATCCACCTGCGGCCAAACCAGCAATCGCTCCTGCCCATAAATAAAGAATGAGATCCTGTGGAACGAATGAGAAGGAATACAGCCCACTAAGCAAAATTCCAGTAACCACGTTGCTGATAGGCAAAAGTTTACTGCGTCCTATTTGTCCTTTCACCAGTTCTGTCACACCGACGACCAGTGGTGTGATAATACTTGAAATCGTTAAGATTTCGGTCAACCTACTTCACCTCCTTTCCAATTTGTTTGAAAATAGATTTGATTTGTTCTTCAATAATTGAGAGACGATTGCCATACTCGATTTGGCTTTTTTCTACTCGAACAATAGTATTCTCTAATTTCCCCAATGTATGATCGAGCTTTGTAAACATTGCATAGAATTTTGCTACGCCTACAATCAACGTTCCACCAAGTGTTATGACAGCCATCCATTCACCAATTGATACTTCCGTCATTCTCTACCTCCGTTATCTTTGACGTTTTTGTTTCTGTGAGAGTATTTGTATCTTTCATCATTTGATTCTTCTTTCGTTTCATATAGTGACTTAAGTTGATTGCTCTATTTTCTTTATTCCACTATATGTGCCATGTTCATCTTGAAAATGTAGATACACCTATCTATCACCTGTTATTACATAGAAAAACAAATACTTATTATTTTCTGCCATTTCCTAAGCTTACATTCATACTAGCATCAAAGAAGAGATGGGAACCGCCAATCATCTGCCAAAAAAACGCCAAATTATTTATACGCAATCAGTTTTCCAGTCTTATATGCTTCAGCGAATTCAATCAATGCTTCTGCTTTTTTTCTCTGAATCGTTCTTTCGGAATAACCGATTTCAAGACTAATCTTATAATTCGAAAAACTTTCAGGAACAAAATAAGAATAATAAAGGATCATTCGATTCGTTAGACTCAAAACCATCAAAGCATTTAAGATTGCATTCCTTTCTGCTTCAATCGCTATCATTTGCATAGATGCCCTTTCTGAAGATTGATCAGAAAGAGTTGCTTTTAAGCTATTGATTCCATGAGGAGATTGAATGTCGACTGTGACACGTCCTACCAGCCGATCAAGTTTACGAAAATTTTTTAAAACTTCTCTCACATTACATCTTGTTTGTTTCATATCTATTCTTTTGGGGTACATCACAAAAAATCACTCCTTTAAAAATTCATCTTTTAGATCTACTGATATAAAGTATTTGGCTTCTACTAGTCAAACCACAAACTAAATTGCACAGAGTTTTCATTTTATTTCTTTTCCAACTCATATATAAATAGACGTTTCGTAAGGTATGAAGTATTTTTTTGTCATACTATACTTAAACTAATGATTGTTCGAATTAGCCAATCATTAAATCTTCATAACCAATATCATTGGATACACAATACTTTTCTATTTCTTTTCGTGTCTATTTAGGATGATTGACCTGTTTGACCGGATTTTTGAGATTACGTAATCCAGACTCCATTTTTACTCCTCTTTTCCAACGTGGTTTTCCCTTCAATTACCTCATTACTGCTTTTATTCCTTCAGAATCTGGTTGGATAAACCGAAGATTTGTATGTCCGAGTTTTTTCTTTTTTTCTAGACCGACAGTTCAATGGCATTCTTACTCACTCCTTAATAAAAATTAAATGTGTCTGTTTATATTAGTACCTATTACAAGGACGCTAAAATGTTGAAAGACCATCGTTTGGTTTAAATGATTTTATTCGTCACATCAAATAATAGGTCATATGCTGTTCATCAATTTTAAGTGGTTATATTGATGTTTATCACATGAATCACTAAAGATTATTTTGGTTTAATCCACGCGAAATATAACTTAAAGTTGATTTGTTACCGAAAAATATATAGTCATCGGAAATACCATAAATTTCCGAAAATTTCTTTGCTAAAGAAATCGGCACATCAGTGGCATCATCCTCGTACTCAGCAAGCTGTTCCTTAGTAAGATTTAGACCATAACTATTTTGCAGAATGTCAATTACTTCAGTCTGATTCAAATCTGAATTTACTCTTGCTGCTTTCAAAGATATTTGCAACATATAAAACACCTCCTATTTATATATTTTAATATAACTTAAAGTTATAGTAAATAATTTTATATAACTATGTATAACTTAATGTTGATTTAGACCAGTTTCTGGTATATTATTGGAGTAAGAACTCGGAGGATTATTATGGATAAAAATATTATTGGACAGAAGATTAGTGAACTAAGGCATAAACAACAAATGACGCAAGAAGAATTGGCAATAAAAGTCGGTGTTAGCAAGCAAACTATTTCTAATTGGGAAACTGGATTAAAAACACCTCGTATGGGTGCTATTCAAAAAATTGCTGAGTTATTTCATGTGACAAAAGGTTATATTATTGAAGGTGAGGAAGAAAATTCTCGTCGTCTACTCTCTATCTTTGAAAAACTTAATAGCGAAAGACAACAGTCAGTAATCTCTTTTGCAGGAAAAAAATTAGAAGAACAACAGTTAGAAACAAAGCTTGATAATGAAGAACTTCTCAAAGAAATTGATGAATTCGTAGAAGAATATGGATTCGAGGCCTTTGAAAATTTACATAAAGTAATTACCAGTAAAAGGCAAAAAGAACAAAATAAAAATATCAGCTAAATCCCTCTCCCCCTTTTTAAACGAACGGTTACAATTTTAGAATAATAATAATATAATTGTTATATAACCGTATATATAGGGGGTGTTTTTTTTCTGATTGCCTAAAAAAAATAAATTTTCAAAAGAAATAGTTGATTTTGAAAAAAGACTTCATCATAAAAAGGCAGGAGTAGAAAAAGAAAAAGCATTGGTTAAAGGGATAATTGGTGGCTATACGCCTAATGAAATAAAAGAAATCCGGAAATTAATGAAAAAACTAAAAAAAGCAGACCATTATTTGTTTTTATGAACTTTGGCATTTTTTCTGGTAAAAGATTTAGAACAAGTGTTTCATTCAAACTAAATGATTAAATTTTAACTGACAGTTCTTCCATTCATCAGTAAAAAATTTTTAATTGAATACCCTAATAGTTCGCAAACAGTGTTTGAATGATAAAAATAGAGTTTAATTATGACAGTAGCAATAAAGAATAAGAAATAAGGAGTAACAGGATGAATTTATTAGATCATCTAGGGATTGAAACGTGTATTGTTTCACCTAAAGAAGTCCAATTGACTTTAGCAATTGACGAAAAGCATCACCAACCTTATGGCTATTTGCATGGAGGAATCAATGCTGTATTGATCGAAACGGCTTGTAGCATTGGGGCTAACGAATATTTACAAGCCCCCCACTTTGCTGTAGGTATCGATCTGCAAGTCCAACATTTGAATAAAGCCTCTACAGGTAACTTGAGAGTGGTTGCACAACCTGAAAAAATCGGGAAAAATATTCATTTTTGGCAGGCAACGATTTATTTAGATAATGATTTAAAAATCGCTACAGGGCAATGCACCTTGATGGTCAATTAGCTTTTGTAAATAGTTTCTATAAATAACGAGTCAGCATAAATCAAAAAATACACGCTTTGTTCCATTTCATAATTGTTTTTATTGATTGGTGTCCAATATTTCGACCCATTTTAGCTTTGAACGATTCATTATAAATTTAGGTTTATCTAACTTTCTTTTTCAACTTTGTTAACTTTTATACAAAATTAATGTATAATGAGAATAGTTGGAAATAGATGTATAGTAGGAAGTGGATAAATGAAACACGGTAGAAATATAATTTGGACATACATTAAAATAGTATTTGCTTTAACTATTTTAGCTATCAGTATCAACATGTTTTTAGGTCCGCATCACATTGCAGCTGGTGGCGTAAGTGGACTTGGTATTTTACTTGAGTCAGCTTTAGGTTTGAACCGAGCAACAGTTATACTAGTTTTGAATATCATCATGTTGATTTTGGCCTTGATTTTTTTAGGCAAGAAACCTTTCTTTAAAGTATTATTTGGTAGTTTAGTCTTCCCAGCGATCATTGAGATCGTCCCAGAGTATATGATCACGCCTGATCGTCTCTTATCAGTCATTTTCGGTAGTGCGATCTTTGCTTTGGGTGTAGCTATCTTATACAAAAATAATTCATCTAGTGGCGGTACCACGATTCCTCCCCTTATCTTCAAAAAATACTTCAATTTAAGTACTTCCATTGGACTTTTGATGACCGATGCTGTCGTTGTTTCCTTAACCTTATTTGTTTTTGGATTTGATGAATTTCTCTATGCGATTCTGTCGATCGTAATTACATCCATCGTGATGAATTACATTGAAACAGGAACAAATCGTCAAAAATCGATCATGGTTCTAAGCGAGAATCATCTTTTAGAAATCCATACACGTTTAAGTCAGGAGATTGGACGTGGGTTCACGATCCTAGAAGCTAGAGGCGGTTATAGTAATCTATCAAAAGAAGTGTTGTTGATGGTTGTAACTGACCAAGAATTTTCTAAAGTCAAACCGATAATTGAAGAAATCGATCCGAATGCTTTTGTCATCGTCAATAGTGTAGCAGAAGTCATGGGTAGTGGATTTACGTACCATCCGATCGAATGATGTCACAATTAAAATGAACGGACCTATTCCTATAAAAAAGTCTACTCTTAGTTTTTATTCATAAACCAGGAGTAGACTTTTTTCAAAGCAAGTTAGTTGCTCTACCTAATTAAATTGTGTACAATTTAATTGTATCAAATATAAAAAGAGGAGTGATTTTTAATGAAAAAAATGTATTCAACAAAAATGATCAATACTGGCGGACGTTCTGGGGAAGTACACAGTCCAGATCACTCATTCGAGCTTAACATTGCAGCTCCAGGTAAACGTGTAGAAGATGCAACAAATCCGGAACAATTGTTTGCCGCTGGCTTCAGTGCATGTTTCAATAGCGCATTAGACTTGATCAAAACACAAAAAAATATTGACGGTGCATCAACAATCAGCGCTCAAGTGTCTCTATATGCAGAAAGTGAAATGAGTTTTGTGTTAGGCGTTGAGATCGAAGGTTCAGTTGAAGGTTTATCAATCGAAGAAACACAAGAATTACTAGAAGCTGCACATAAAGTTTGTCCTTATTCAAAAGCAACAGCTGGCAATATTGAAGTTACTTTGACAGCCGTAGAGAACTAGATTTTTTTAGAAAAAACAAGTATGCTATAAAGTAGCACATTAGGAGGTGGTCTATTTGGAGGAGTTATTACTAAAAAATCAATTATGCTTTCCTTTATATGCCACCTCTAAAGAAATTACTCGTTACTATACGCCCTTGTTGAGGCCACTGGATCTTACTTATACGCAGTATCTTGTTTTACTTGTTTTATGGGAGAGAAAACAAATCACCATGAAGGAATTAGGAAAGATCTTGTGTTTGGATTCAGGAACTTTGACTCCTGTAATAAAGAAATTAACTAGTAAGCAGTATATCACTCGTAAAAGAGATGATTCAGATGAACGAGTATCTATCCTATCTCTAACTGAACAAGGACTTTTGTTGCAAGAACAAGCAAAAGACATTCCAGAAAAGATCCTTGATTTTTTACCTTTAGATGAAGAAGAATTATCTATGCTACTTTACTTGACTAAAAAAATGCTTAAAAATTTTAATAAAGAACAACACGCTCGGTAATCACATTACCGAGTTTTTTTCGCTTGATTGACCAGTTTATAATAAAAGAGAATCATTTTATTAGTAATTTTTCCTTTATCGTCTTAATATAGAATTAAACAAAGGAGGTTATTATAATGTGTACATCTATTACTTACACAACAAACGATCATTATTTTGGACGGAATTTGGATTTAGAGATTTCTTATAATGAACAGGTGACGATCACTCCAAGAAATTTTCCTTTTGTTTATCGGAAAGCACCAAAACAAGAGTCTCACTATGCGATCATCGGTATGGCAGCAGTTGTAGATAACTACCCCCTCTATTATGATGCAACAAATGAAAAAGGTTTGAGTATGGCTGGTTTGAATTTCCCTGGAAATGCCCATTTTTTTTGACGAAGATGCCGAAAAGACCAATATCACACCATTTGAATTTATTCCTTGGATATTGAGTCAATGTAAAAACGTGGAAGAAGCTCGTACGTTATTAGTGGATATCAATTTAGTCAACATCAATTTCAGTGAAGAACTACCGTTATCTCCTCTTCATTGGATATTAGCAGATCAAAAAACATCGATTGTTATTGAATCAGTTGCCGAAGGATTAAAAATTTATGATAATCCAATCGGTGTACTAACAAATAATCCAACCTTTGACTATCAATTATTTAATTTGAACAACTATCGGTCAGTCTCACCGACTACCCTTAAAAACCATTTCTCCGATGAACTTGATTTATCGGTCTATTCTCGCGGTATGGGCGGATTAGGTTTACCTGGAGATTTATCATCTGCTTCTCGTTTTGTCAAAGTTGCATTTACAAAATTAAATTCTGTCAAAGCAACGACTGAACAGGAAAGCGTTAGTCAATTCTTCCATATCCTAAAATCGGTCGAACAACAAAAAGGACTATGTGACGTTGGGAATGGTAAATTTGAGTATACGATCTATTCTTCTTGTTGCAATGTGGATAAAGGAATCTATTACTACACGACTTACACAAATAGCCAAATTAATGCAGTCGATATGACGAAAGAAGATTTAGATAGTACAGAATTACTTACCTATCCATTGATTGAAGAAGAACAAGTCCACTATGTTAACTGATTATTAATCATTTTCTACGCAAAAATGCCTTGAAACATTCCGTTTCAAGGCGTTTTTACCTATTACAATCATTAGTTGATTTTTCTAAAAGTAACCATACTCATTCCTGTGATCAGCAGACCAAACATCCATGTAAAGAAGCGATTGTGCTCTCCTGTTTTAGGTAATTGCTTCGTTGCTTCCTCTGTGGCTGTTGCAGAGTTCTTATCATTAGCTGCTTGATTTGAAGAGTGAACTATTTTTGTCATTGGCAGAATTTCTTTCGCAATTTCAGACGATTGTTTATTTACCAGTACATCTGTCGTATCAATATGTGGAATTGATTGTTTTCGAATTTGGGACAATGGTTTTACTTGCTCAGGTATTGTGATCGTTGGATTGCTGCCTTCAGGGTGGATTTGTGGTTTAATCACTTCTTCACCACCATGTCCACCATTTCCATCTTCCTCGTTATCCCCTTCATAGTTTCCATTGTTCCCCTCTGGTTTATCCGGTTTTGCATCTGGATTCTCATCTGGATTATCTGGTGTCACATCGGGATTTTCATCTGGATTATCCGGTGTCTCATCTGGGTTCTCGTCCGGATTATCTGGTGTCACATCGGGATTTTCATCCGGATTATCCGGTGTCTCGTCTGGATTTTCATCTGTATTATCTGGTGTCACATCGGGATTTTCATCGGGATTATCTGGTGTCACATCGGGATTTTCATCGGGATTATCTGGTGTCACATCGGGATTTTTATCCGGATTATCCGGTGTCTCGTCTGGATTTTCATCTGGATTATCCGGTTTAGGATTAGGATCTGGATTAGGATCTGGATTAGGATCTGGCTCAGTCAAGCCCCCTGTTCCTCCAGCTTTTTGTTCAACTGTTTGACGTTGACTATATTGTGTCAAATGATGACTGTCCTCAGGTTGACCATCTGCTACTTTTACGGTAAATAAAGCAGGTCTATTGATTGGTTGTGTCAGTGTAATATTAAACGTAAAAGTTGCTAGTTTGTTGTGGAATACAAGTGAAGCTGGATCGTGTTCGATCTTCAACGCTGGATCAACGTTTTCAAATTGGACAACAGACTGTAAAATCGGTTGAATATCCCCTGAATAAGTCACCAGTGCCTTCACCGTGATCGTCTCTCCTAGTTTAAGTCTCATAATACCAGAGTTTGCTGAAACATGTTCTTCTAAAAATTTGATTTGATTCACATTTGCCCAGACGGAATGAGAAGCTAGTTGAGCGACATCATTGCTAGGTTGTTCATCTGTCTGTGCAGCTTCGACTGGTACAGAAACACTACTCAGTAAAACTGAAGCAAAGAGAAGACTTAAATATTTCATGAGAATTCCTCCTATTTAATATCATTATCATGTTAAACATAAGATAATATAGATTGAGACGGAAGATTTACTGTTTTTTTGTTGAAAATAAAGAAATTTTCAGTAAAAATTTCAACCGGAGGAATTTCAATGCAAACACAAGAAGCAATCAAAAAGTTTTTATTAAAGAAGAAAAATGTAACAAAGCTTGAGATTTTTCTTTTTTTAACAGAGCATCAGTTCTTTATCACCACGCACTATCTAGCCGACCATTTTAAGATGTCTGATTCAAATTTTCTTTTATATCTTCATGAAATCGAACAGGACTTCCATGCTTTGGGCATAAATAATCTGGAAGTAGTGAAAAACAAAAAGTTTGTCAAAATTTCTTTGAACGATGCTGACCTTGCGAAGTGTTATTACGAATTATTTGGTAAATATTGTTTTGAATCAACTAATTTTCAAATCATCGCTGCCTTACTTCGACAAAAAGTCAACTCAATGGTCACGATCAGCCAAATGACAAATTACAGCCCTTCATATCTCTATTCTAAAATGAAAGCAATCAACCAATTTTTAGCTCTATATGGAATCTCCTTCAAGTTTTCAAGTAAAGGAAAAAAAATAATCACTGGTAGTGAAGTTCAAATCCAATATTGTTTTCTAGATGTTTATTGGACGATTTTTGCTAATACGTCCCTTCCCTATCACAAGGAAGAGCCAAAAAAAATCGATTACACTCTTCATGTCTTCTTCAAGAAAGAGTTATTGGATGAGATGAATGGTGGCGTCTTGGATAAGTTGTATCTTCTTTTAAAACTTTGCCAGGATAATTTTCCCATGACTTCTTTAGAAAATGTTCAAAAAGAATTAAGTCAGTTTAAGTATATTGATCTTCTAATTGAACCTGATGTGGATATTTTAAATCCTGATTTACCGATTTGTCGGGAACAACGAATCATACTCAATTTATTAGCACGCCTAACGATTTCTCAATTGGATAGTGAAGAACAAAGTTTGACGCACTATCAAAGACTGTTAGCGATCGATTTTCCTTATTTGATTTATTCCAAGAACTTAGTCGAAACATTCAGTCAGCATTTCGCTTTAGAGCTACCTGAAAAACAAAAAAAGTTATATGCACTGTCCTTTACGATCAATAAACTTCACAATACCTTTTTGGATAGCGAACAGCCGAATACACCTTTACCAACTTTTTTGCTTTATAAGGATCAGAAAAACTATGAACACTTAAGAACCGTGGTCGCTGAATTTTATGAGAACTTCCGGCAAGAAAATTGGCATTACTTACCAGATTTTCTAGAAAAAGAAAATATTTCATGGGTAGTCGAAGAATTACTACATTTCTACGACCGATTCAAAAAGCAACCGCCGATCATTATCGGTGTGAATCACACGAAAGACTTTTATATCAGCAAAGATTTAATTGTTAAAATTGAACAAATCTTTTCAAAAGAAGCGATCGTCATCCAACGTTACTATATGGAGCGTTGCGATATCGTCATTAGTGATTGTCCACTAAACCAGCTACCCGAGCGTATCAAAAAGATTTATTTGTTAAACGGCATCGTTCGTCCAGATGATTGGAAAAAGATGATTGCTCAGTTAGCTACCTATATTTTTGAGATTAAACAAGAACGTGACTACGCTGATTTTGATTGATCATCACAGAAACAATTAGCTTAGTATCCTGTAGCGTTCTTACTATCTATCCCCCTGTTCACTGAACTTTCATGAGACTTGACACTATAGCTATTCTTTTCGAACAGTTCATTATATAATAATGGAAAAAGGAGCTTCTTTATGACTGAACATCGAATTTTTACTATGCCCTTTTCTTCTGTCTATCCTCTTTATCTAAAAAAAGCAGAACGAAAAAATCGTACAAAAGAGGAAGTTGACCAAATCGTTTATTGGTTGACCGGCTATAAACAAGCTGAATTAGAGGAACAGATCAAACTGGAAAAGGACTTCAAAACTTTCTTTGCTGAGGCACCGAGATTGAATCCTGACCGTAAATTGATCACTGGCGTCATTTGTAGTGTTAGAGTAGAAAATATTGAAGAGCCATTGATGCAAGAAATTCGTTATTTGGATAAGTTGATCGATGAGTTAGCTAAAGGAAAGAAAATAGAAAAAATTCTAAGAAAATAATGGAATCACTAGTTTTTAGTTGGTTTAAACAACAATAACCGTTAAAATAAAAAAAAGGAGGTTATAATAATGTATGAACTTATTCGAAGTAATTTTCAAAGATATGCTATTTTACGAGCAGCTATTTATATCATTGCTGGTATCGCCATAGTCATCAATCCAACTGCCGTATTTAATTTTGTCGGCTATCTTATCACTGCTTATTTTGTTTTATTAGGTCTGATCAATTTATTTGAAGCCTATAAAAACAAGCAAAAAACGGGTGCTTGGGGATTTGGACTTTTCAGCGCAATTGCTTTTCTGATTTTCGGACTGATCGTGTTCTTATTTGCATCAGCAATCGTTTCGATCTTACCAATTCTTTTAGGCTTGATGATTTTAGCAAATGGCGCATTTCAATTGTTCATCAGTTTGAATACGAAATCAAAAGGATGGTCATTATACAGCGTGATTTTACTGATTGGCGGATTGATTTTATTATTTAATCCATTCCAAAGCTTGATGGTACTTTTCCAAATCTTTGGTGGTATCTTGATCTTTATGGGGATTTCTGAAATCATCAACTACTTTAAAGTAAGAAATATGTATGTCAATTGATTAGTTATTTAAATTCGAGGTTGGGCTTAATTGCCTAGCCTTTTTTGTCATGCGCTTTCATATATCCATACAATGGACGATACTACATAAATAACGTTATTTATGTTATCCTGTTTAGTAGGTCATTTGACACGAATAAAATAAATTCTTTTTTGAGAAAGGAAGGATGAAAAGAATGGAATTTATAGGTATTCTCTGTTTGATCTTGTTAGCGACAACCATTGGCTCTCACCTTTCACGGAGGTTTGGTGTACCTGCGGTGATCGGTCAACTACTCGTTGGCGTCTTGCTTGGTGATGCGGGTCTGGGATGGGTGCATCCAAATATTCTCGTCCACGATTTTTCAGAAATAGGTGTCATTTTATTGATGTTTTTAGCTGGACTGGAAAGCGATCTTTCTCTTTTGAAAAAATACTTTCGACCAGGAATGTTCGTTGCTTTATTAGGGATCATACTCCCCGTATTATTTGGTTGGTTGACGGGTGAAATTTTCCAAGTCACAAGGAATGAAGCTATCTTCTTTGGAATCATCCTCGCAGCAACTTCTGTTAGTATCTCTGTTGAGGTATTGAAAGAACTTCATGTAGTCAACACAAAAGAAGGTTCGACTATCTTAGGTGCTTCAGTAGTTGATGACATTCTTGTCGTGTTGGTGTTAAGTTTCAGCTTATCATTTTTGACAGGAGAATCTGGTAGCAGCCTCCCTTTACCGCTTCTTTTATTGGAGCAAGTGATCTACTTTATTTTTATATTTTTATTAGTCAAATGGATTGCCCCATTTTTGATGTCACTAGCTGGAAAAATCTATGCCAACTCTGCGATTATCATTGTTTCCTTGGTTTTATGTCTAGGTATGTCCTACATCGCTGATTTGATCGGACTAAGTTCAGTTATTGGTGCATTTTTTGCAGGAATCGCGGTGAGTCAAACATCGGTCAAAGAAGAAGTGTATCATAATGTCGAGGCATTAGGTTATGCCGTATTTATTCCAGTCTTTTTTGTCAGTGTTGGACTAGAAGTAGATTTCTCTAACTTTGGAGAACAATTGATTTTTATCTTGATCCTAACAACTGTTGCAGTCTTGACTAAACTTGGTGGTGGTTATCTAGGGGCGAAAGTAGCCGGTTTCTCAACGAATAGTGCCTTTATGGTAGGAGCTGGCATGATATCACGTGGTGAAATGGCACTGATCATCTTGCAAATTGGACAACAAAGCCAATTGATTGAAGCAAAATATTATTCTCCACTTGTGATCGTAATCTTATTAAGTACTTTGATCTCTCCATTGATTCTTAAATACTTTACTAGAAAAGTGTATCATGGGTGATTCGTTCTCAGATAAATAGAGCCTTTCTACTAGATTTCTCGAATCTAATAGAAAGGCTCTATTTTTGATCAAATAATATGCTCTTTGCTATCGTTCCATAACTCTTCTGGCGAGTAATAATCATTTTCATTCAGAACAAGAGTGCCATCTGGTTGAATTTCAATGGTCGATCCTACCCAGGTTGTTTGTGAAGCCAATAAACTATTCTTTCTCTTGCCATTTTTCATCGAAAAAGCTTCTGCATGTTCTTTGGCTAAATGTGATTTTAAATATCTTGTTTCCCCATTATCAAATTAGATCTTCAACATGCTTGCTGCCATCTCCGCTTTTACTGCTCTTGGGACATCAGTCATCTTATCTCCTCCTCTTGTTATTTACACTCGTTTCTATAGACTAGTGGATCACTAGAAAAGGAAAATAGCCAATGGTTTTGTATCCGATTTCACACTCTATGTTTATTGGTAAGTTTGGTTCAAATACTGCAATAAAGCAGGCGCTCGATTAGTAGCAGAATCGCCTTCTTCTCTGTTTTCTAACATGCTGATCACCAAGTAGCCATTTGTTTCAGGATTGATCGCATAAAGGAAACTGTTTTCTTGTCCTTTTTCATCCTGCTTTTCTTTGATTTCAGCTGTGCCAGTTTTTGCTGCAAGCGGAATGCCAAGAGCAGCTAAAGAATGTGCAGTTCCGTTAGGATCTTGCACAACGTCGACTAAATCTGGCAAAATCGTTTGGACACTTGATTCACTGATCACATTTTTCTTATCTTTAGTTTCCTGATCCATAACTAATCGTGGATAAACTAAACTGCCATTATTTGCAAAAACACTATACATCGCAGCTTGTTGGATCGGATTGATCAATAATTGTCCTTGCCCATAGCCTGTATCTGCCAACAAAATCTCCGAATTGAATGAGTCTTCATTTGAGATCTGCGCAGGATTCATTTGGATCGGTAAATCAAGATCTTCACCAAAAATAAATTGATTCAGTCCTTTTCTAAAGGCTTCTTCCCCCATTTTCAATGTTTCTTGTGCCATATAGATATTATCAGAATAAACTAAAGCATTTTTCAAGTTGACTTGTGGTACATCACTGACACGTGTCACTTGGTAAGAACCCCAAGAGCTATCTTTTTGCCACTTCAATCCATTGATCGTTAAGACTTCATCTGGATTCAATGTTCCATTATCTAAGCCGATGGCTGCGGTGATCATTTTGAATGTTGAACCCGGCGCATAACCTGTCGCAAAACGACTGATAAATGGACGATTTGGGTCTTCTTCATATACTTTGTAATCATCTTGGGAAATACCGTTCGTCATTTTATTTGGGTCATAACTAGGTGAACTGACAAGGGCCAACAAATCTCCAGTTTTAGGGGCTGTCGCCACAGTAGAACCTGGTTTTCCATCTAAGCTATCGAATGCCGTTTTTTGCGCATTAGCATCGATCGTCAACTGGATATCCTGTCCATTTTTTACTTCATGTTGGAGTAAGACCGCTTTTTCATTTCCTTCTTCATCTGTGACACTTAATTTCCCGCCGTTCGTACCTCTTAATTCTTTGTCGTAAGCCATTTCTAAGCCTGAACGCCCGATTTTTCCTGTGCTACTCAACTCAGGATTTTTCTCAATGTCTTCTGCGGTGATATCTCCTACATAGCCAATCAATTGGGCAGCGGCTTCCCCTAGTGGATAATAACGACCGTCAACTTCTTGGATCGTTGCTCCATTGGGAAGTTCTGGTGTTTCCCCATCAATGATTTTTAAAGGAACAAAGTAATCCGGTTGGACCCAACCTTGAGAAATCGCTTGTTCTATACTGGCTTCCGTCAAATCGAATGCTTCAGCGATTGCTTTGATATTCGCTGATTTTTCCTCACCCTCACCTAATTTCGCAGGTACGACACCTAATTGTTTTAATTTCCCAGTTGTCGCTAACGGCTGTTTATTACGGTCCAAGATTTCGCCACGCGACGCTATATCTGTACTCAAGCTGACTTTATCTTGTCCTTCCATTTGCGGAAAAATCAAATTAGGTTGCCAATTGATTTTGGTTTGGTCTCCCTCTTTGGACAAGGTTCCTTCATATGCTAAGTCTTTCAATTCACCTAGCGTCGTATTCATTTTAGCTTTATACGTAAACTCATACGTATCATTCTCTTTTTTTGTCACGGATAAGTCTGAGAGTTTGATCCCTCTGATCTCTGCTGCACCGTAAATGTTTTGATATTTTTCCAAAATATCTTGTTCAGTAAGATCACTATCTTTCTCTACTTGAAGTGATTTTACCGCTTCTTCATAATTTTCCTGATTCAGGGAGTCAATAAATCCTTCAATCGTTTGTTCTCCAGCTTTTACTGCTTGTTGTTCCTGAACGTGTTGATAATAAAAGAAGCCACCACCAGCTGCTGCAAGCAAGACGACGATTCCCGCTCCGATATAGATGCCGGTCGATTTTTTCTTTTGTCTGCCACTCCTCTTCATGTTTTGAATACCTCTCTTTATTAAAAGTACGAATCAAAGATATTCTAACACATAGAAGAGGAAATAGAACAGCAGCCCAAATGATTCTTAACCAGTACTGTTCTTATGTTAACTTTTTTTTAATCAAAATAAACCAGTTCGTTTTAGGAACTGGTTTATCAATATGGTTATATGGTTATTTGTCCAAAAACTCGTGTATCGCTTGCTGATTTTTAGTCAAGTCGATTTCCAAGACACTACCAGCTGGTGTATTATCATTGAAGTCCCAACTTTTATCAACGGGCACGGACAATGTATCGATTTTCTTCTCGTCATCTAGGAAATCTAACCCACAATCTAACAGTACACTTTCCGGTAGATTGGTTTGGATACTACCTAAAAGTTTGCCGATCGCCTTGGGTAATTTGATGATCGATGTGACATCTTTCAATTGACTGGCTACCGCCTCAACGACTTGTTGTTGTCTACGGATCCGTCCAAAATCACCTTCTTCGTCTTCACGAAAACGAGCATATTGCAGCAAGGTATTTCCGTCCATTGTTTGCTTTCCTTTTTTGATAGCTACCCCATCTAAATCCAAATCTTTTTCTGCATCGATCGTGACGCCATCTGGAAACAATTCATCGATACAATCAATAAAATCTTGAAACGTAATACTTGCATAGTAAGGGGTCTCTAATTTGAAATTATCTTGTAAGGTTTGGTTTAATAAGTCGATACCTCCATATGAATAGGCGGCATTGATCTTATTCATTCCATAACCAGGAATAGAGACGTAAGAATCTCTCATGATAGAAATCAATTTGGCTTGTTTGGTCTTTTGATCATATTGGGCGACCATCAAAGAATCCGAACGACCATTTTCTTCTTTTGATCGTGCATCAGAACCAATCAATGCTACATTGATGATCGATGGGACATCTTGTGCATTGACTTTCTCAACTGTTGCAGATTGTTTCACTGAGGAGAACCCTTGGATAAATTCAAAAGAAAAAAAGCCAATGACCATTGCAAGTACTAACAAGATACTTAATATGATTTTCTGAAATGGTTTCATTCAGTTGCCTCTTCCTTTCAAACTCTTCTACTTGAAACGAGGACCTTTGTCTATTATGATGAATCAAGTAAAGAGTTTATTCTCTTACATGTCTTTGGGTCGATTGAGCTGCAACTCGTCGACCTTTTTTGTTTGTCTCTCTGTTTTATTTCGTTCGGTATTCTTTGGAGTGAGACGAATACCTTTATTGATAAAATCAAATAGCTTGTTCCAGCGCATCCCCTTTCTTGTCCAGACACAAGTTAGGCAAAGCGAGCAAAAAAGGAAAAGAAAGCATAAGAAAAGGTCAGAAACCTTTTCGAACAAGATTTCTGACCTAGCATCATCTCATCGTCCGAGTTTTAGCACTATACAACGTAAAGAACGTATTCTTAGCTATTGGAAAAAGCCTTAATCCGACAATTCCTGTTTGACCCATTGGCGTCTTTCGACGTTTCTGGGCAATAGCCTATGTTTGTATAGGAGCCTCACCTAACAAGGTTAGTACTTATTTGATTTTCACAAAATTTATCATATTCCTCTTCCCATTGATAATCAATAAAAAAAAGAATAAAATAACTAAATTAAACTTTATTTAATAAATGTAGAGCTAACGTTTGATTCTTAAATCATTTTTACACTAGAAAAAACTGCGTTATCAGCCGGATATTTATTCCGGACGTAACAAGCGAATGATCTCACCTAATTTACCGTAGTCGTTTCCTGCTAAGCGGCTGATTGGTTGTAACTGTTTCGGATCGATATAGCCTGTTTGTTCATCATAAACAGCTTCACTTATTTGATAAGTAGAAATTTGCAGTAAAAATAAATCAGCGGTTGTTTCTTGGCCTTTTTTGATCGGCACATGTTGGTATAGTGTCGTTTCAAAGGCAATACTTGCTTCATTGATTCTTGGGACGCTGATCGTATCGGATTCGGAAGTAGTGAAAGAGGTCAACGACAATTCACTTTCTTCGCTTGATAAGCTAGCAGCTGTCTGATTCGCATCTACAAGTATTCTTTCGTCAAGAACATGGATCACCGCTTCTTTTGTATCGATAAGATGCTTTGCTGTATCTTTCCACTCCCCATTTTTTCTTTGGATAGCTAAAGAAAGTATCGGCGGATTGGAACTGACGATATTGAAGTAACTAAATGGTGCTACATTGGTCACTCCTTTTGAAGACCTTGTCGCAACCACTGCCACTGGGCGAGGGATAACTGAGCCAATCAACAGTTTATAATTTTCTCTTTCTGTTAACTCTGAAGGTACTCGTTTGAACATTTGCTTTCCTACTTTCTGGTTGAATGATCATTCCTGATGATAGTCATGGTATCGGACAATCTCCTTCATTGTCAACTAAACGTTCTTATTGCAACCTTTATTCACAAAAAAACACCCAGCGCAGTTTCATGCGCTGAGTGTCAAATTGATTATTTCAATCGGAATAATGTTGGTGCTTGGTCAGGTGCCCAAGTAACATCACCAAAGTTGAAATGTGGAACAATAGTTATGTAGACTCTTCCATTGTGTCTTACTTCTTCATTCATAGAATAACGTTCTGGTGAAGCCATTGAACCTACTTTCCATTCACGGATTCCTTCGATTGTTTCATCTTGTTTCGTTGTCACTGATAAAGTGTTACTTGCATCTGAAACTTCGTCTGTTGTACTGATTGCACGTACCACGTATGAGTATGTTGTGCCAGAAGCCAAGTTTTCATCTGTGTAGCTAGTAGATGGCGTTGAAGCCACTAACTGACCATTGCGATAGATATCATATTGTTTGATACCTTGTGTATGGGTTGAAGCTCCCCACATCAATGACACGCTTGAAGTCGTTTCGCCCATTGAATGTAAGTTTTTAGGAGCAGTTGGTTTTTCTTCAGCAGTTGTCGCTCTAGTTGTCACTGAAATCGCTGTTTTGTCAGATGTCAATCCAGTTTGGCTAACTGCTTCGATCTCATAGTTGTATGTTGTTTCTTCATTTAGTCCTGCATCTTTAAATTCTGGATCATTTGTATTACCAACTAATTCACCGTCACGGTAAACGTTGTATGATACAGTATTGGCTTGGCCATTCCATGCTAATTCTACAGAAGAAGCAGTCACATTTGCAGCACGTACATTTTGTGGTGCTTGTGGTTTCACAGGAATAGCTGAATCACCTTTCACATCAACATCAATCACGTTTTAGAATGCATTAGCTGTATCCGCTACATCCCAAACAGCTAAAATCACATGGTAACCTAAACGATCACTTGGTACGTTGATTGCGTGTGATGTCGTTGTTGCTGGTGTGCCATTATTGTTGATCGTACCAATCAATTCAAAATCAGAACGTTCTAATTTATCGTTTGGATTCCAATCTGCTTTTGTCATGTAATAATGCCATTTTGTTGTTGCATGTCCAACAGTATAGCGCCATGTAAATAAGTTTGCTCCTTGATCGATCGATTGTTTTGTCCAAAGTGATGAAGTTTGTTGATCAAGATTGAAATCACCAAGTGAACCACCTGCTGATGCAATTTGTCCATCAGCTGGTCCAGCTTGTGGGTATCCTTTTAAGGCTTCTAAAGATTGAGGTTCGTTGATAACCGCTCCATATTTTTGGAAAGCAACATTCCAGTTTGTGTCTCTGTCTAAATGTCCTTGGTACCCACGACTGATAGGAGACTGTACATATCCGTGTGCAGATGCTTCATTCCCACCAATTGCTAGACTTGCTCCAAATAAAATACTTGAGCATAAAATGGTTCCTAAAATTTATTTTTTCATGTTTCCCTCCGTAATTAACGATTAATATAGATAACTTCAACTTTTTTCAAAAATTTCATATTATGTATTTGTTTTTGTTATCTTAAACTAAGAATAACAGACAAATATGTTTAAATCTAACCAGTTATTACCGCAAGCAAGGTAATAATAAATTACAAAAAAAATGTTGAATCACCGTACAAAACGTTCTTTAAACAAGATTTTATGGATGTATTTTAGTATTGGAATAATTGAAAAAAATATTGATCGTCTATATTCTTGATTTTTTATTATAAATCAGCAAATTTTTAACTATTAAAATTTCGTTATTTCTTATTTATGAAAAAAACTATAACTCTAACTATAATAACAACTAACCCCTTACTCTTTTGCTAGTGTAAGTTCATTCATTTGCGGTATCGATTGCTTCATCATATGATGATACAAAGGGGGAGTATTTATGAAAGCTTGGCTGATCGTGCCCTTTGCCGTTTTATTGTTTTCATTAACGGGTTGTGAAGAGCCACAGCAGATGACTGTTCCTGATCAAACGAAAAGCACTAGTTCTACTGTCGAACAAATAACCACTGAACAAACCGATCATTTAATCGAAGAAACGGAGGAATCGCTTGTGAGTTACCCATCTGGCAGTTTATTAGCCGCAGTCGAAGACAACGATCGAAAGAAAGTTGAGGATATTTTACAAACAGAGTATTCAATCGATGAACAAAATGACAAAGGCGAAACACCTTTACTAATTGCCACACATCATGATTTTGTCGAGATCGCCAAACTTCTGATCGATCATGGTGCGTCAATCGATATCCAAGATGCGATTCAAGACAGCCCTTACCTTTACGCTGGAGCACAAGGAAAAACAGAGATCCTATCTTATATGTTGGAACAGCGTGAACCAAATCAAGCAATCGTCAATCGTTTTGGCGGTAATGCCTTGATTCCAGCAGCTGAAAAGGGCCATTTAGACAATGTGAAACTCCTGTTAACCGACGCACGTGTGGACATCGACCATCAAAATAATTATGGTTATACCGCGTTGATTGAAGCAGTTGCTTTACGTGATGGTTCTGAAATCTATCAACAAATCGTTCAAGAACTGTTGAATCATGGCGCAGACAAAACGTTACGTGACAATCAAGGGAAAACTGCGGAAGATTACGCAAGAGAACTGGGATATACTGAGCTATTGGCACAACTATCTCAATCATAATATAAATATAAACGCTGAAAAAACTCCCTCAAATGCGGTGTACACGCATTTGAGGGAGTTTTTTCATCCTATTTTTATTTGCCGATCACGTTGAAATTATGATTCACTTTTGCATCTATCACTTTTTTTCGTTTGAAATAGTCGGCAATCAATTCGGTCATATCGATTGGATATTCTTTTACGATCTTCTCCGCTGAAAACATCTTATAATTTCCACCACCAACTGCTCGATATTGATTGATCACCACTTCTAGTGGTTTATCTAAGGGAATCGGTTCCCCTTCTTTTTCAAAGCGCGTTACACGATGCCCGATGGGGTGATTTAAATCAATTGTGTAATTGATACCTTCATACATATCATAGTTATAATATTGAGGTTTGGGCTGGATATACTTCGGATCAAACGTAATTCCTTCATCGGTTGCCATTAAGTAACCAGCCGTTTGTTCGAGTGCTGCTTTCAGTTCTTGTCCCGTCACACGTACAACAGCCAGAGTATTCGGGTAAATATAATTCGTAAGAATATGACGCATACTGACAGATTGTGGCAAACCAGTCACTTCATTATTGAATAAGGCTGTTCCTGAAATCTCTGCTCCAGTCGCATCCATCTGTATTCGATTGATCAATTCAATATATGGATGCTCATTGACTCTAGCTGCCATTGGATCAATAATCCGTAGATCGCCCAGCACTTCTCCCACTGGTTGGTCTAGCCACACATCTAATGCTTTTGAGACTAGTCCAACTTGTTCAAGAACACTAGGATCTGGAGATGCCTCGTTCGTCGGATAAAGTTGACACGAGTGGTCTAAGACGATAAACTTATTATCTTGCTTTTTGACAGTTAGTTTGATTGCTCCTACAAAAGCCCCACGATATCCTGGTTGGATCACTGGTACACCATTGACGACTTCAGCAATTTCACGATGTTGATGCCCTGTGACTAACGCATCGATCCCAGGTACTTCTTGTAATAATTGACTTCCTTCGTTTTCACCAGTCATTGCTTCAGTCGGCTCGTTTGTTGTTAGATCTTTTTCAAAACCACCATGGTATCCAACGACGACTAAATCTGCTAACTCACGTAATAGTGGCACGTACTTTTTGGCCGTTTCCACAGCCGACACAAAGTGAAGATCCTTGATTGTTTCAGGATTTTCCCAGTTTGGGATATACTGGGTCACTAGTCCCAAGACCGCCACTTTGATCCCTTGTTTCTCAATGATCTGATACGGAGGTAAAACCGATTCCTGTTGATTCTTCCTTAACATATTGGCTACGACTATTGGGAAATCATAGGATTGGATTGCTTCATTCAAATAGTTCCAGCCATAATTAAATTCATGATTACCTAACACACCTACATCATAGTTCATGCCGTTTAGAAGCTTTGTTAACGTCGAGACAGAATACTCCGGTTGTTTTGCAACAAAATAACTAAGTGGCGAACCTTGGATAAAGTCACCGTTCTCAATCATGAATACCGGACCGCTCGCTGCTTGTCTTAATTCCTTCAGTTTTCCAGCTACCTTCGCCACACCAAATGGTTGTTCTAGGTCACTGGCATAATTCGTCGGCAGAACGTAGCCGTGCATGTCACTTGTTGCAAGGATCGTCACGTCCATTATTTCACCCTCTCAGTCGTTTTTATTGGTTCCAAGCATCTTCTAACTGCGGTACTGAATCTGTGATCAATTGATCTGTATCTTGATTTGTGTTAGCTAATATATTCTCCATGATCGTACGTATTTCGTTGAACGCATTGTCACTATTCTCCACGACTGGAATCGAGAACAATTCTTTCGTTGCCTCTTCTAACTGTCGTGGGACTTTTGTTTCCGATGAATTTTTGTAGTCATCACTTTCTAATACTGATTCGATCGTTGGCATATAGCCAGTCATGGTTGCCCAATACAATTGGTTTTCTGGCTCTGATAAGAATTTCATATATAAAAACGCTGCTGTCCGTTCTTCTGGTGTGGCACTACTGAACATGTAGAGATCCGTTCCTTGTTGTAAATTGATTTTTTCAGGACGTGGAGCAACATCATACGTAAATACACCTTCCGTATCTTTCTTCACATATCCTTCCCCTGCAATCGATCCGATAAACATAGCTACTTTTTGATTGGCAAAAGGCCCTGATAAATAGTTGTCTGATCCCGCCATCCGGAAGTATCCATCTTTGACACCCTCCGCGTAATAGTTGATCAATTCTTTTGATTTGTCACTGGTCAAATCTAACTCTTTGTTAAATTCAACCCCTTTGTTTTCCATACCAATCGTATAATAGTTGTTCAAAGAATCAAAGCCGGCACCTACAACTTCGCCATCCGTTGCTTCATAAATCTTTTGGGATGCTTCTTTGAGTTCAGCGAATGTCGTTGGTACAGCGACATCATATTTTTCCAACATATCTTTGTTATAAAAGAGCATTTCAGTCGATTTATTAAAAGGAATACCGTACTGGACATCATTGATCTTGGCGCCATCCAGCAAAGAGGTACGAATCGCTTCTTGGTCTTGCCAACCAATCGTGTCATTATCGATCAATGGTTGGAGATCAACGAGCATCTCGTCTTGTGCAGCATCGTATAACCAACCAGGATAAGCTTGAGTAATGGTTGGTAGATCTCCTGGTGACGGAAGAGTGGAGTTGATCTTTGCTTGTAGATCAGAATATTGGGCTTGGTTTTGTAATTCGACTTTGATAGTTGGGTTTGCTTTAACAAAATCATCAGTCATCTTTTGTAACGCTGTTTCTTGCGCACCGTTCATTGCATGCCAAAAGGTGATCGTCGTGTCTTTTGTTAAATCAGTGACAATTTCTTCACTTGACGAAGATGCGTTCGAGCCAGTGTTCCCACAGGCGCCTAAAGTCATTACAGCTGCTGATGCTACCAAAAACTTACTAATAGTTGTCCATTTCATTTTTCATTTTCCTCCAATTATAGTTGAATGGTTTCGCCTCTTTGTACTAATACTCTGCTTCCATATGGATTATGCATACTCTCAGGTTTTAACGTATGGATTGGGACCAACATAGCTGGTTTTATCCGATCGATGATTTCTGCTAGATCCGCAGGTTTTGCATGACCTGATAATGATAACTGCTTAAACTCCACTTGTTGCTTTTCAAAAGATGCTATAAAAATCGCGTACTGGGGATCAAACTCGCCTAATGGTTGGGCATCACTGTGTATATACAGACCTCCTTTTTGTAATGAGTCAACCTTACCAACAAATTGCCAAAAATAATCTGTCGAATCTGCTAATAAAGTATCGTAAGAATACTCAAGTTGTGGATCTAATGTATCGATCCGCTCTTTCTTCTCAGCGTAGTAATAAGGGACTTCTCGTTTTGCGACTTTTTGTAAGAGTAAAGCCATTTCTGCTTCCACAACTACTTGTCGTGGGGAGGCATCGATCAAAGCTTCCCAGCGTTTGATGTTCGCTGGATAAAAATTGAAGGTCAATTGACGATTCTCGTTTTCTTGGATCAACTTCACCAGTTGCTCCGTCAGTCCTCTTTCGCTATCTGGTGATGTCACATGTTTCTTTTCTTTCTCTGGGAAACTAATGCTCACTCCTTCCAGCATCAATACATCGACCTTCTGTGCCGCTTCACAAAACTCTTCTGTCAAATGTCGGTCAAATCCATGAAGACGAAGGTCACCTGAATAAGCAATCAAAGCAGTTGGTGTTTCGATAAGAAAGGCTGCTGCCCCATATGCATCATGATCCACAGGAAACAAACGTATCGTTATTTCGCCAATGCGAATATCTTGATCAGGCGCAATCGTTTTGATCATTCGTGTATTTCCTTCTATATAAGGTGAAGGCAACAAGAATGTCCCGTTACGATTTAAGCTTTCCAATAAATCTTTGGTCGGCTCTAATGTATATAAGGGGATTTTTGGATCAAGATAATTGATCATTTTTGTATGATCCAAGTGAACATGCGATAAAAATACTGCAGTATTTTTAAACTTAGTCTCTTGCTTTTGTGTGGTCAATCGAGGATCATAAATACCAATTGCTGGAATAAATCCTACATCTAGTAAAGTTGGTAGCTCTTCATTTGGTAAGTTGATCTCAGGGTGATATTCTGTCCCAAAGTCAAAAAAGATTCTATCGTCCCCGTAAGCAACTTCAATGACTGTTCCACCGATCGTCATGAGCCCACTATGAAAGGTAATACTTGTTTTTTGATTAGCCTTTGATCCCATTTTTTGCCACTCCTCGGATGATTTCTTTTCTAAAAATAAAGTAAATAAGCACAATTGGTAATACCGTTAAGGTGGCTGCTGCTAATTGTAAGTGGACATCACTGCCACTTTCGCTCGTAAATGCAGATAAGCCATTGTTCAATAATCGAAACCTTTTGTCATTTGTGACCAATAACGGCCATAAAAAGGAGTTCCAACTCGAAATGAAAGTCAAAATTCCTACTGTGACCAGCGCTGGCTTAGACATAGGAACAAGGATCTTTTTTATATATTCCATATCAGATGCGCCATCGATCTTAGCTGCTTGATAAAAGGAACGTGAAATACTTTTCAAGTAATTAGTCAAATAATAAATATAAAAAATACTCGTCAAAAACGGTAAAATCAAGGCAGTATAAGAGTTCAACAAGCCTAAACGTGCGATTGTATTATAATTCGTAAATATGATCGACTCGTATGGAATCATCAACAGAGAAATCAATCCTACCATCACTACTTTCTTGTAGCGAAATTCCAAAGTTGCTAAAGCAAATGCTGCCAACAGTGAAGTGATAATGGTTGCCAATGTGGTTACTAACGATACAAATGACGTGTTGATGAAGTATTGAATAAATGGCGCTTTTTCAAATACCGCGAAATAATTCACCCATTGAAAGGAATCAGGTATAACAGTTGGTGGAATACTTGTCGCTTCCCGATACGTCATCAATCCACCGAGTATCATATAGATAAATGGAAAAACAGTAATGATTCCTAGGAGTGTCAAAAATAAGAGTGAGAGCAATGTAACGATTTTTTTCATCTTTGTCTCCCCACTTTCTTCAAAATCAACTGTTGGAAAAAAGTAATACTTAGAATAAGCAAGAATAAAACAAGTGTTGCTGCCATAGCTAGACCTGGTCTACCTGCAACGTGGAACTTATCATAAATGTAAAATACTGCGGTCATCGCACTTTTTGCAATTCCAGCTTGACCACCAAACAGTGCATAAACTTGCGTGTAGATTTTAAATGCGCCAATCAAATTGACTGTTAAGAGAAACGTCAATGTAGGAAGCAGTTGGGGCAAAGTGATTTGTAAAAAAATCTCCCATTCATTTGCGCCAAACATTTTCGCGATCTTGTAATGCTCTTTGTCAATGTTACGGAATCCGGCTAATAATATGATGATATTGAAAGCTAGACTTGTCCAAATACCAAAGAGGATCAAAGTCGGCATACTCATTGACACACTATCTAACCAATTCACGCGGGGAAGCCCAACAAACTCGAGTAAATAATTGATGAGTCCGTAAGATCCGTTGAAAAAATAGCGAAAAACAATACCGATCGCTATTGTACTCGTGACATAGGGCATAAAAAAAATCGCTTCAAAAAATGACTTATACTTTACTTTTTCAAAAATCACCCACGCAATTGCTAATGAAAGAATCAAAGCAATTGGTACGACGGTAAAACTGTAGAATGCAGTATTTTTCAATGCGCGAAAAAATACCGGATCACTAAACAACCGTTGATAATTCTCAACTCCTGCAAAGCGAGGATTGATCAATGTCCCTTTTTGAAAGCTCATAAAAAAAGCTCGAAAAAGCGGATAAATATTGAATACGAAAATTGCAAGTAATGCTGGAAGCAAAAAATACCAAGCCTTTAGCTGATTTTCAGAGTTATAATTCTTCTTTCCCATCAATAGATCCTCTCTCCATCAAGACTGAATAAGAACACTTTAGGATAAGCCAAATTAAACGTAACCTCAGTTCCTTCAGTAATCTCATTTTCCACTCGTACAATCGACTTTACTCGCTCTCCTGCAAGTTCAAAGTGTAAAATCCGTTCACGACCGATCAACTCAACACTTTGAATCTTCCCTTTCAAAGGTCCATTATCGCTTGGAAAGATATCTTCAGGACGCATGCCTAAGTAATATTTACCATTTGTGATTGATTTTTTGAAACGCTTTTCCATAAAATGAGTAAGTGGTAAATCAAATGATGCATGTTTGACCCGATCATCGATGACTTCAATCGGTAAAAAATTAATAATTGGATTACCAATGAATTTCGCCACGAATAAATTTTCTGGCTCTAAATAGAGATTTTGAGGGTCATCTTCTTGTTGTATCTTGCCATCTTCCAACAAGATGATTTTGTCACTGATCGATAGAGCTTCTTCTTGATCGTGGGTGACAAAAATCGTCGTGATCCCCACTTCTTTCACTAACCTGCGAATTTCTTCACGGATCTTCAAGCGTAGTCGAGCATCGAGATTACTTAAAGGTTCATCCAATAATAAGACTTCTGGTTCTTGTACTAAGGCTCTCGTGATGGCTACTCGTTGTTGTTGCCCACCAGATAAAGTCCCAGGTTTCTTGTTCTGCAACTCTTTGATATTGGTTAAATCCATATATTTTTCAGCAATCACTTTTGCTTCGCCTTTTTTCTTTTTATTATCCCCAACTAATAAAGGAAACATGATGTTTTCTAAGACAGTCATGTGTGGATACAACGCGTAATTTTGAAAAACAAAGCCAATATTACGATCTTTAGGTTCTGTTTTTATGACCGATTGCCCGTTAAAACGAATATCGCCATCTGTCGGTTGTAATAGTCCTGCGATGAGGTTCAACATCGTTGATTTACCACAGCCACTAGGGCCTAAAAGACAAACAAGTTCTCCTCTTTCAATCGCAAAATCTACTTGCTTCAATGCTTCAAAGCCATTATCAAAAGTTTTCTGTAATCCGATCACCTCAATCATAAGTGACCCTCCGCTCTTCCTTATATTTTTTATGACAGTTGTTTTCTTTCACATCTTCATCTTAACGTTCGAATATTTAGATTACATATATTATTTGTAAATATCTTGAAAATATTCTTAACTCCTAGTTTTTATGTTTGTTTTATTGTAAAAAATTGAAATCAACGTTATAAAATGATGCTTATAAAAACTCTTCATATAATATTTCAATAAAAGGATAACAAAGAAAAAATGCTTTATCTATAGCAATATTTAACGTCAATACGAGAAATAACAGTTATCTAGCAGTTAAACCTCGAAGATTGCTATGGAATAAGCATTTTGTTATTTTTTTAATATCAAAAAAATCGTAATTTACATATTATTTTTATGATAAATACGGAATTCAAGTGACTTAACCGATTGATAAAAGACAAACAACGAATATTCGAAAATATGTACAAACAAACAGACCACAAAGAGTTAGAATAAAAACTACTCTTTGTGGTCTGTTAGAATGTTTAGTCGATCTCTTTCTTGATCAGATCATTACATCTGAGTAAGCGATCTTTGCTTAAAGCTTACGTGCAAAGAATGAAACGATCAATACTAAAATGATTGCTCCGATAAGTGATGGTACGATTGCCATTCCACCGATCACTGGACCCCAAGTACCTAAAAGTGCTTGACCAATAGCTGATCCAACTAAACCTGCGATCACATTCGCAATGATTCCCATTGAAGAACCTTTATTTGTGATTGCTCCTGCAATTGCTCCGATAATACCACCAACGATTAATGACCAAATAAATCCCATGATTATTTCCTCCTAAAATTCTATAAAATTAAGTTTATTGTACGCGTGGTTCATTGTTTTCTTTTACTTTTTGCGCACCTTTGCCAACAGCTGATTTTGCTTTGTCAGTTTGTTTTGAAGCAAATTGACCAGTTGATTTTGCTGCATCAGTTACTTTATCTTGTACTGTTTCTTGATCTTTTTCGTATTCTGCTTGTGTTTTGATGTCAACAACATTTACGTTAACTTCGATCACATCAAGATGAGTCATTTCATTTACTTCTGTGCTGATCAATTCTTTGATTTGATCGTAAATGTTTTCGATATCTTTTCCATATTCAACAACTACATCTAAATCAACAGCAACTTGTTTTTTACCAACTTCTGCGTTGATTCCAGCAGTCACGTTATCTGTATTGACTAATTTTTCAGCAATATTTGAGAAAAATCCGCCATCAAGAGTCAACAAACCGTCAACGTCTTTCAATGCGTAACCAATGATTTTTTGAATGACTTTGTCTTCATAAGTCAATTCACCTTTTGCTGCAGTATCAGCAACTGGATTTGTACCTGTAGTAGTGTTCACGTTTTTGAAATCTTTGTTTTCCATATTAAATTCCTCCTATGATTTGAAATATTCATCTAACAATTTGGTTTCTTTTAAATAAAAACCAATACCCACACCAATAGCGGTCATGATCAATATTAAAAGAGTTTTGAAAAATCCAACTGTTAACCATAAAACGGCTAATAGTAAGCCAAGACCCCCAAAGATAATAGGGAGCTTATATAGTGAAAAAAATTCTTTCATTTGTGTGCCCTCCTATTCTACTCGTGAGTGCTGGTTGTCTTCATGATCTTTTTCTTCTTGATAACTACTATAATTGACAGCTACTTTGATCTCTTGTTCTGAACCAAGGACATTGGCAACTTGATCTCTCACTTCTTGCATCAACATTTCTGTTTTACCAATCAGAGAAGAAGTACGTTTTAAATCGCCTTTTACATGAATATTGATTTTCTGTTTTGTTGATCGTACTTTGACTTTTGGTGATTGGATGAACTCTTCTTCGTGTAGATACGAACGAGTCAGTCCTTCAATTGCTTTTTTATCCAACGTCAATTTTCCATCTTTGTGCTTTAATACGAAGGTTCCTTTCGATTTTGGATAGAAAAGAACAAATAATAAGATGAGAACGACAACAATTGCAAAAACGACTGCAGCCCAGAAAATAAATTGTTGCATATAATAATTTGTTATCGTAAAAAAGCGAAAACGTTCCAATTGTTCAGGTAAGATATATGGTGCATTAACTAGAGCGATGATCAAAAGTACTGAAAGTAAAATTATGCTTACAATTACACCGATGATCTTTACCCCCTTATTCATTTTCCACCTCCTAAGTATCTTATTTTTTATTTTTCAACACATGACCAACAAGTATATCGCTTGAGGAACCCATAGAAATACCTACCTAAAGTAAGCGCTACCAAAAAGTGCAGGCTCAAAATAACTTTGGTACTCCCTCCTGAATAGAAATCTTAAATAACAGTAACAATTATTATATAACTTCTATTGTTTCTTGCTGGCTATACTACAAGGATAGTATTCAAGATTAAAAATTGCAAAGATAATGCTCATTTATATTACAAAATAAAAAATAAAAATGACAAAATGCAGCAAGAAACGATCATTCCCCACTTTCAAACCAAATGTTTTAATGTTTTATTATAAAGGATGATACCCTTTTCAAAAACCATTAAAATATTTTATAATAAGTAAAAGAAAAATGTTAGAATAATAGTTATTCAATTTAGTAAAACTATTACTCTTAGAAAGAGGTGTCATATGCTAAAAAAATCCATATATGCATTTATAATAACGATTATTTACTTGATTGTTTCCAATGCTGGTAATCTATTTTTTGGGGTGTTTAAAGAATTTAGTTGGACCACTACTCTGTGGGAATCATTGTTTTTCTTTTTATTCGTTCTCTTACTACAAAATTATCGAAAGAAATGAATGGGTATGAATATCAAAAAAAAAAAGCGATTTAGATTTTTTCTAAATCGCTTTTTTTTTTTTATTTATTCATTTCATTTTTTAATGCTTCAGGCATTTTGGGTTTGTAGATAACGAATGTGCAATCTGCACCGATCGTTCCCATTGCGTAAGTTGCGATAGCAATCGCCATTGTTGAGATAACCTGCATCATTTGTAATTTCTTTGTTTTTAGACTTGTTAACATATTTACTCTACCCCTTTATTTTTAATAAACATCAACAATATAGCAATTGCTAGACCTAACAAAAGATATGTACGAATACTGTCACTAGGTAAAAGCAAGCCGATCGTTGTGATGAACAAAATAATAAGAACCGCTTTTCTTAATCGGAAAGGTCCTTTTGCTTGATTGATCGTCCGCTCTTTTACGAATATTCCTAAACCCACAAATAGAATTCCGAGAACAAACACAGGACGAGTCGATTCAAAACCAAGCGAAGCGGTGATCCATGGCAAAACAACCAAGAAAAGCACACTAAGTATTGTACAAACTGCACTGTTACTTGCATGAAATCCTTTCGTGGTAAAACGAACTGAGATGAATACAAGGTGTGTGATGAATACTGCTCCCACAATATGTAAGAGAAACGCAATACCATACATCACGATCATCTTGAACAGATCAACAAATAGGATCGATAACCCATATTCCACCTTTGCTTGTTCAATCGGTGAAAGTCCTAATTGTGAAGCGAAATGTCCACTTATTTTCTTTGATAATTTTTCCTCTATTGAAATGTACTCTTCAGTCATCTTTCACGCTCCCTCGCAGTTTATTATACCTATTTTATAAATCTATGGATTATTTTATCAAAAGTGTTTCTTTTTTTGTCAAAAGTGCAAAAAACGATGCGTTTATGCTTTGGGCGAAAACTCATTTTCAAAACGAGTAGCTAATTTTTTTAAGTATCTGGTAGATACTAAACATTCTTCCCCGTTCGTCATAATCACTTTTCGCTCTTTTTTATTGATTTCTGCTATATTTGCCAAATTGACGACAAACGATTGGTGACAGCGACACAAAGAATCACTTAATTTTTCGATTTCTTTAATTCTCCCCGCATACTCAATCATGCGATTGTCCAAGTGTACGATCAATTTATGTGGTGTTGAACTTGAACTAAAAAAGAGAATTTCATCCACATATAATTTTACATCGACGGCACCGCTTTTTAACCAGATCTGTTCCCTGGTAGACAACGCAGTATTCATATAGCGTTCGATCGCAATATCAATACAACTGTTGATTTTTTGTTGCAATTGTTCTTCATTATCTTTGATTATATAATCCAACGCCTCTACCTTATAAAGAAAAGTAAGATAGACAAAATCGGTATAAGTCGTAACAAAAATGATTTTGGCTGTTGGATCATACTGTCGGATCTGCTTTCCTAGTTCCACACCATTGATATCTGAATTTAAATCGATATCTAAAAAATAGATACCCTCTGTTTTGTTAGTTGACACGTAGGATAAAATATCATACGGGTTATCTGCAGCTAGTTGGAACTCCACATCATAGTCCATCATCATCACGTAATTTTTAATAATATTGGTGATGCGGTTACGATGGATCTCTTCATCATCACAAATAAAAATTTTTAACATAGTTACCCCTCTACCTCACATATAGTTATGATTTGTATAAACTTTTCATCTTGGATCTTTGTATCTAAAAATACATTTGCATTCAACTGGACTAGCTCATCCAGATTTGTCAAACCTATCCCAGAATTACCGGGTTTTGTCGTAAAACTTGCTTTCTTTAAATCATGTAATTTAGGCAAATCATGTGGACAGTTATTGATCAACATAAATGTACAGTCTTTATGGTCTGCCACGATTGCTAGTTCAATTTCTGGATGTTCAATTTCTTCTGAGGCTTCAATTGCATTGTCCAAGATGATCCCCAGCATTCTTACGAGTACCATCGTAGACACTTCCACATGATTGACCACTTCAGGCACAGAAATGCTCACATGGATTCCTTTCTGGTGTGCCATATATAACTTACTCATGATCACACTTTTGATTTCTCGAATTTTTATATTTGAAATCGAAGACATCCTAAAAATTTCTTGGTCAAAAATCGATCCTGTCGCTTTGATACTATTTCTAAAATAATCCTTTAGACCTGTTAAATCTTCAGTTTCGATATACTCTTCCAATGAAATTAGAATATTTTTGTAATCGTGTTTAAATTTTAGAATCTCTAAATAATTTTTTTCAGCTTGTTCACTATATTCGATCAAGTAACTCATTTGACGTTTTTGCTCTCTATTTTCATATTCCGTTCTTTTTATGAAAATAAAAGAAAAACAAATGATCGCTGACAACAGCCCATACAATATCATGAATAGCTCATGTGCATCGATCAAATAAATTCGCAAATTTGGAAATCTTTCAATGACCACCAGACAAAAATAGACACAAATCGTCGCTGTTGCGATGATTCCGCTGATTTTCATCGTCAAGAGATCTTTGTAGCACTTTTCTAATAACCATGTTTTGAAAATATATGCAAAGAAGAAAAAAAGAAGGGTTCCTAGAATCACAGTTAATCTTATGTTTAGAACCAAATGAAGAATCGTATAACTAAAATTGATGATATAATCGGAAAAAATATATAAACAGAATGTGACAGAAGGGATAAATAGCGCAATATAAATATTTCTCCGGAAGTAATAGGTTACGGCACATAAACTAGCCCATAAAACTGCAGTTGCAAAAAAATTCATCAAAAAATAAAGTGCCATATAGCAAATGATTCCAATGATTGACAAAATGACGTAATACCGATTTTTTAAATGCGTTTCCAAATAGCTAGTCACCCAAAAGATGCAAGCCGTTTGAACGATGACAATCAACAAGCTTTCCAGCGTGTCTAAATTCACAAAATATCCCCCTAATTTAAGTAAGTCCTCACGTGCACAACAAACCAAAAACAACAAAGAATTGCTTCATTACCCATTTCTCTTAGACAAAGACTAATTTCTTCATTTTATGTACCTTTCGATAACAAAAACGTTTTAATCCTTTTCACCAAAAAAGATTGTAGCACATTTCACTAGTCTTTTGGATTACATGTTGATTAATAAACTGCGTAGAACTTTTCATTTTTTCGGTGCAGCCAAGGATTTTTTCTGGAAGTAATAGTCTATTTACATCAATTGTATGTTGTGCTATAATAAATATATTGCGAATCATATGTTATACGACATCTTAATTTGTTTTTATGAAATTTAATCCCACTGGCGTAACTAAAGGGTTACAAGGATGTATTAGTGGTTAGGGAATACATTGTTTAAATGAGAAAGAGTTAATATAGAGTAATCGCCTCTTTAGAGGTTTTAAGTAACACCAATGCTTCGTTAGATTGCCTTTTCTTCGGAAAAGGCAATCGTTCAACCATCTTTTTATCGAAAAACGATATATTATAGTTGAATATCAATATATACATTCTATTAGGAGGTTAAATAAATGAAAAATCATTCACGCTTTTTAAAAACAACGACTATCGGAATATGTGTTGTTTTCGGACTCTTTGGTCTGTTGTTGGGTACTCAGTTACTGACCAAAGAATCAAATGCCCCCTTAGATTGGCAAACCACCCTATTGAGTTTAGTCATTTTCACCACTCTACTATCAGGTATCATTATTGGCGGTATCATTTTTAAATTATTAACAATCATCTCTAAAGACCAAACATTTTCTGATCATTCACATCGTTTAGTTAGCTATATCCGAAAAGTAATGATTTTCTTATCACTCAGTACTTTTGGTATTTTACCAAAATTCTATCAAATGGCAGATGCGGATGACGCGCCTGGATTGATGCTATTAGGTTTTGCACTGGTTTTCTTACCTTTTGCTGGGTTAGTATTAATGAATGTCTTGATCAAAATATTGGAAGAAGCAATTCGTTTGAAGAAAAATGACGAATTGACCGTGTGAGGTGTGAGATGGCGATCATTGTTAATTTAGACGTAATGTTAGCAAAGCGGAAAATGTCAGTAACAGAACTAAGTGAAAAAGTGGGTATTACCATGGCTAATCTTTCAATTTTAAAAACTGGAAAAGCGAAAGCGATTCGCTTCACCACATTAGATAAAATCTGTGAAGTTTTGAATTGTCAGCCAGGAGACCTTCTTGTCTTTGAAAAAGATCAAGAAATCTAAATAGTTTTGGTGTTATAAAAATGCAAGCTCCATAATCTCAAGATTTGGAGGACTTGCATTTTTTTATTCGTAATCAAGCCAGTAATTCTTGATAAAAGTTGATCAGATTATGGATCTCTCTCGCTTTTGGAAAGACGGATATACCGAATATAGGGATATTATAGGTTTTATCAATCGTAATATTTGAAATAATACAATCAAAATTTTCATAATTGATTAAATCTTGGGACAAGGTTTGATTATTTCTAGCAACAAATTCAAAATGATTACCCAATTGTTGGTCTAATTCACTGAGTAAATAGGCGTCATATTTTAGTGTAGAGTTGGTGATGACTAACGCGCGAACTTGCTTATTATCTTCGAATTTTTTTATTAAATCTGGCCAATACAATAATATTTCTGTAAACATAGTTGTCGCAAATTCTTCGAAATCATTTAGTAGGATATGATGTGTATGTACATAATGTTTTAACTTATTCCATAATCGAAGCTGGATTTTATTCATTTCTGAGTGACTATTTTTAAAAAAAAGAGAATTTTTTTGATAACTTATAGAGAAAGGCACCGTGCTTTGTTGTAATAAAATAGTTACTTTACGAAAGATCTTTTTTTTATCTTCGCACACAATTCCATATTTTTCTTCCACTTCTTTGATAAAACTATCAATTGCAAATAGAATTGGATTTTTTTGATTCAAAGAACCTCTGTCGAATAATTGAAAAATAAATGCTTGATCGAATATAAAACTTGCCAAGTGTTCATTAATCAATTCGTTGCTCTTTGGTAGACGCAAACGTTTATTTGATAGTATTTCGTACTTGAATTTTTTTTGTTTTTTACTAACCGAAACTACCCCATTATCATTTTGTAGCAATAATATCCGAGCAGCAATCCAAAAATGAAATATTTTTTCTTCTTGCGGTTCCAAACTAATCAGTGCTTGTTGCAAGTTGTTTTCTTCAACAAAATCCTGCGCAAGTTGAGTCACCATCAACCGAAAGGATGCAGGAAATGCATCTTCAAAATAATGATATTTTTCCATTAAGAACTGAACGGTCATTTCAGTAATGACTTGATCGTTTCCAACAAGTTTGATCAGTGCTTGTACTTTCAGATCATAACTCTGTAACATTGGATTGATTTTATCGACGATTCGCCGCAAGGTACTTTCAGAAATAAATAAATAGTCTGCTAATTCAAGATAATTCTTGAATTTATGTAATAAAATAGCTTCCAAGTAGCGATATTCAATCGACTCTTGCTTGATCACTTGATAGATATAATCTTCCGTGACATGAGGTAGAATTGTTGCTTTCACTCCCTCTTCTCGAGTCATTTGGATTTTGATATCGTTGGCATAAGAATGAATATCAAGCAAGTCATTTCTTAACGTTTTGGCTGAACAACCAAGTAAATTTTCTAAGTCGTTAAAGCGATAGGTATCACCTTCAAATAAGTATTCCAGTAACTTCAATTGTCTTTTTAATTTTTTTGACAAAATCTTCAACATTTCTATTCACCTCACAAACAAATAAAAAACACTCAAATTTGGGTTTCCCCTCCTTTGAGTGTTTCCCATATTTAATTTTAGAGGTTTTTTTTCTTCTCTAAAAACTTTTTTTCTACTATGAATAAAAAAGTGGATATAAAATGATTTTATTTATTGGCCTCTTTTTCAGTAGATCGTTTTTTCCAGAGGATGATACCGCCAACCAAGGCAAGTAACATAGTTCCTAGCACAATGAGAAGTGTGTTTTGAGTGGCATTTGTTTGTGGCAAGTTACCTGTTGCTTCAAGATCACTTCCGTCATCTTGTCCACCTTCTCCATTTTCACCGGTCTCACTTCCAGCACCCTCTTCACTAGCACCTGGTGTATCTTCTGCACCTTGTTCAACAACTGAGTATCTTCCTTCAGCACTTGTTGTAAAACCACCATGTGCTTCATTGACTTGGATATCTAAACCAACGATATTGTTACTTCCAAGTGCAGATGTATCGATTTGTGAATCTTCTTGTAACTGAACCGTATAAGAATTGGCTGGAATTTCGCGACCATTTACTTTTACTGTTTCAACCATAGATTTCGGATCGACTCTTTCTGTCCCAATCGCAATAGAAGCTACTCGTGTTCTAACATCTAACTCCCCTGTAGGCTCAAACCCATATTCTGTCACATTATAAACAGCAAACTGTCCTCCATAAGTGAAGTTTCTTTCTTGTTCTTCATGCATCAAGATATTGTTGTTCGCATCTTGGTGGAAGACCTTTACAACATCTCCTTCAACTACTGGAAAGGCACTTCCACTATTGAAACGTGAGATTGCTTGTTGGATCGTTTGCGTTCCGCGAACTTCATATTGATATTTCGATCGTCCATCTTGACCGATGATCTCGATTCCATAATACACATTATTGTCATCCACTTGTGTCACACGATTATTTAAAATCGTGCGATCTGATCCTTGTATTGATTGGATTTCGATTTGACGACCACTTTTCACTAAACCAAATGAACCCACTGTCTCATTTTGGCGATTCTTTAAATGGATCGTGCTGCCCCATTTGACTTCATAAGGGACTTCAATGTCTGTAGCGGTGACACCATCTGCTGTGGATACGCGAACAGTCACTGATTTTTGGCCAGCTGTTTGTGTGTCGAACGCATCGATTTGTTCCACATTATATAACGAACTAGATAATTGGTGTCCATTAAAGCGGACTTCATTGATCAGCTTTGTTGCATCCAATCCACTTGCATCTTCACCTAAAACTAAGCTTTGATTTTGTTTTTCTGCATGGATCATAGTGATTGGTTCAAACTCACCATTTTGGATTCGGTAATGGGCATAATTAGATCCCGCCGTAAAGTTTCTGACCAAGTTATCGCGCATCAATAAGTTACGATTTTCTGTTTCCGCATGATAAACTTTGAATATATCCCCTTCATTAACTTCTAACGGTTGCCCATTATTAAAGCCTTGAATTGCTTGCTTGATCGTCATATGCCCGGTCACTTCATAGCTGTACTTGATATTATCTGGGAACAAGCGACTTTCTGGTTGCTCTGGCTCAGCTAAAATTTCGATTCGATAATACGTATCACGACCAAAAACATTATTCACCGCATTGTTTAAAATCGTTCCCTGTTCCCCTTGTGTCGCATGGATCTTTGATACCTCATCTTGTTTGATGATACTGAATGCACCAACAGTTGCATTTTCTAAGCCTTTCAGTAAGAACGTACTTCCCCACTTCACCTCATAAGGAATCTCCAATTCAACGGAGGCCAAGCCATCGTTCATTGCCATTCTCAAACGAACTTCTCGTTCACCAATGGTTGAAGTATCGAAATCAGATAAACGCTCGATCGTATATGTATTTTCTGCCACAGGTTCTCCATTGATCGTCACGCTATCCAACAATTCACCCAGCTCAAAACTTGTCGTATCTTGTGCTAAAACTAGTTCTTTATTAGCAGTATAAGCATCCATCACTGCCATTGGTTCAAAACCGTAGGCAGTCACTTCATAGTATGCATAAGATGAATTGTACGTGAAATCTCGTTCTTCTTCGTTGACATATAATACTGAGCTTCTTTCTGAGCGTTGCGGATGGTAAATTTTGATCACATCACCAAATTGAACGGTTACCGTACGGTTCGTTCCAAAATTGTCCAAGATTTGTTGTAAAGTTGCTCGTCCTGGCATTTCTTGTGAATAAACTGTTCGATCGCCACGAATGATTTCTATTGAATAGTACAAGGAAGGATTTGAACTTAACTGCTCATTAAGTGGCGAATCAATCCCTGGGAACATCGTTAACTGACGTACTGAATTATTACTTCCTGGTCTTAATGAGAAAGCACCTGCCGCTCCCCCATTCGCTGAACGCATCACAATTGTATTTCCCCACTTGACTTCATAAGGGACAGTGATTTCTTTTGACACTACCCCATCCCTTGTTTCAAATTGGATGCGTAGATTTTTCTTCCCAGCAGTGGATGTATCAAATTCTTCTAATTGAGTCACTGTATATAGACTCGGTGCTAATTCGACCCCATTGACTGTGATATGATCGATCAGATTTTCTCCATTGATACCTGCTGTACTATCACCTAAATTAAACTCTTGTGGTGAAGATTCTGCAGCTACGGCAATAATTGGTTCTAACCCATTATCTGTCACTTCGTAATAGGCATAGTTTGAACCAATTGTGTAATCACGAATTAATTCGTCTTGCATGAGCAAGTTTCGCCCTTGCGAAGCACCTTGTGGATCTGCATGGTAGACCTTGATCACACTCCCTTTTTCAACTGGTAGTGGCTGCCCATTATTGAAGCCATTGATCGCGTCTCTGATCGTGGAATTACCGGCTACTTCGTATGTATAATTCGAGCTAGTTCCTCCCATGATCTCGATTGAATAATAGGTATCACGACCAAAGTGGTTGTTGACTGGTCCCGCGAGATTCGTACCACTTACGCCTTGGGACGCATGCAGTGCAAATCGTCCGTCTTCTTTAAGGAGACTAAACGCACCAACTGTTGCTTCGTTTAGTCCTCTTAAGACAAAAGTATCTCCCCAATTCACACCATAATCTACTTCAATTTCATTAGAGGCCAAACCATCGTTCATATTGATCCTCAAACGCATCTTACGTGTACCAATCGTACTCGTATCAAAATCGATCAATGATTCTACAGTATATTGACTACTATCGATTCTTCGACCATTGATCGTCACATTATCAAGTAAAGAGCCTGGGTCAATTGTTGAGGTATTCTCTCCCAAAACAAAGTTTTTTTGTGCAGCTTCACCTTCCATGACTGCCACTGGTTTGAATCCAGAAGAAGTGACTTCAAAGTATACATATTCTGTATCATAGGTAAAATCATGCTCTTCTTCATTCATCATTAAGACTGAGCTATTGGCTGATCGCTCCGGATGATGGATTCGGATCACATCTCCCAACTGAACATTAAAAATATTATCCGTATTTCCAAATTGATTGATCACTTGTTGCAGAGTCGATCTATTTAAGATATCCTGATGATAGATCACATGATTATTTCGTAAAATTTCGAACGAATAATATCTAGAAAATGGAGCAGTCTGTGGTCCTACAGGTGCATTCATGTCTGTTGGCAAACCACTCGTCATCCTTAATGGAATAGTATTTGAATTCGTATTACTCAATAGTAAAGAGAATGCTCCTGCTGATTGACCGGTGGCAGACTTCATCAAAATGGTATCTTCCCAACGAACATTAATTGTTCCTTCAATTGTGCCTCGAGTTGTTGCATTCACGTCTGGACGTCTTGCTTGAACAGTTAATCTGAATGGTTGTTCTCCCACTAAATTGAAGTTTGGCTCTATTGAGTCATCCATAATCAACTGTAAACTATTTCGATCGACCGGCATTCCTCGGAATGTCACATCCTTGATCAAGTCTCTATATAAATTACCGGAAAATAAGGACTCTGTACTTCCAAGTCTTTGAACACCCGCAGGATTTAATTCTAACTGTAATCCTTCATCTGGAACAATCGTCACATTCACACTTTCTGTTGCTTCTCTGCCATCTTGGGTACGCACTCTTGCATGCCAAATGAAATTCCCTAAATTAGCGGTACTGATAGTATTTACCCATGTGAGTTGATAACTGCCATCATGAGCAATCGTAAATAGCTCTTGCGGCATAGGATTCGGATCATTTTGACGAATCGTCACTTGAGGATTGGTCGCGGAAATCAATGGTTTTATTTCGATTTCAATAGGAAGCGTGACAGCAGGTCTACCGGTTTGATCAGTAACACTCACTTCTATGCGTTGCTTACCTAATTGACTTGTATCAGGTTGTGTTACCCATTCATACCGTACCGTTCCCCTCGTATTGTGAGCATCAACAAAATGTTCTGGGTCAGGAATACTCTGTTGATGTTCCAGAATCAGTGACCCAGATTTTGGATTAAGACGAATACTGCCAATATCAGTTCCAGAAAAATCAATCGTAAAACTAGCTGAGCTACTCTCTAATCGCCAACGCCCATTATTAATTCCTTGCGATTCCCCCCAATAAGAAAATGGGAATCTGCGGATCTCAAATTCTTCTTCTTGAGGCGGTGCTATTCTTAAACGGGTAAAGACAACATTCATTTCCCCGTCTGTTAGATTATTATGTAAGGCGCTTAATGAAGGTGTCACTTGCATTCGCCAGTTCCCACTCTTTGAATCAGCAATCACCGTATACACTGCTCGTTGAGTATGATCATTTCGGCGCAAAGGGCTTAGATCTTCGACGATATATCGTATAAAATCATCATAAGCAAAACCAGGAGTTCGGTAGTACATCGGGGTAACATTTCTTAAAATAATTTTATCACCTATATTTAAGTTATCTTCTGTCAGATCTAGGTTACTTCTGATCCCATCCCTTAAGCGATCCGTCAACATGTCCCCTAATTGCCTATCGCGTAGATTACTTACATCCGGAATCCACGAAGGTACATCTTGTGCGTGGGTGGGATTTAATATTTGGTCTAACGAATCACTCCGTTCTTTTATTTCTTCTTTACTTAGATTCTTTAACTCCTCTTTGCTTAGTTCATTTATTTCCTTCGAGTCAGTTTGCTCTTTCTCTGGTTGTTTCTCTTTTTCAGTTGTTTCTTTTTTTACTTTTTCCTCATTCTTTTTTTCCCTCTCATTAGTAGTCGTTCTTGCCTGTCTACTTTGAATCGGACCTAGTGCATTGAATGCGGTCACTGCTTGAACAACTGAGCCATTGAGATTACCTAAAGTCAAACCTAGGATCAAAGCACTGTTCAACAGTTTTCTTCTTGTTCTCAAATCATTTCCTCCCTTTATCAAACAATCAGAGAAAAACTTTTTCGTCTGGTTCATTCTCTGTTGATAGTCGTTTCTTTTTTCTTAAAAGATGTTCGTAGTAATTCAAATGACTCTTTTATAAAAACGTTATGTATTTTTCGTTTTTTAATCGTCTTTTTACTATTCACTCCTTTTTCAAATCATTTAGAAAAGCATTGAAAATCTTTACTTCTTCAAGTTTATCGGTCATCACCATCTTGCGTAACGTCATTTTTTCCCTTTCAATAAGGAGTAATTGAAAGAAGGATTTTTGTGAGAAAATAATTTTCTAATCAGCTACTTGCAAGAACCCCGAAAGGACAACAAAAAAGAAGGATCTTCACTTCGTTGAACAAGTCAACTTGTAAAGATCCTTCAATCAAATTCCAGATAATTGAATGTTACCGATTATTTCAAAGTAAAAGAATTTTTGCATCTATCGCAAATTTTCTTCTTTATTCTTATAATTTACGTGCAAAGAATGACACGATCAATACTAAAATGATCGCCCCAATCAGTGAAGGTACGATTGCCATGCCGCCAATGACTGGTCCCCAAGTTCCTAATAAGGCTTGCCCGATTGCTGAACCAACAAGTCCTGCAATGACGTTCGCAATGATTCCCATTGAAGAACCCTTATTTGTGATTGCTCCTGCAATTGCTCCGATAACTCCACCTACGATTAATGACCAAATAAAACCCATCTGTATTTCCTCCTATAGTGTCTAGCCGATTTTTTCAATGCGACATCTCATTTTTTAATTAAAAGTATTGACTCACCAAGATATTTTATTGTACTCTTGGCTCGTTATTTTCTTTTACTTTTTCTGTTCCTTTGCTTGCTGCATGTTTTGCTTTATCTGTTTGTTCTGACGCAAATTCTCCAGTTGCTTTTGCAGCATCTGTTACTTTGTCTTGAACAGTGACTTGGTCTTGTTCAAATTCTTCTTTTGATTTGATATCTGTTACATTGACATTCACTTCGATGACATCTAAGTGTGTCATATTCGCTACTTCTTCACTGATGATCTCTTTCATTTGTTTAAAGATATCTTCAATGTCTTTGCCGTATTCAACGACGATCGACATATCAACAGCCACTTGTTTCTTACCTACTTCTGTTTCGATCCCAGCTGTTTCATTGTCAGTATTGACTAATTTTCCAGCTACATTAGAGAAAAATCCTCCGTCTACTGTCAATAGTCCGTCGATACGTTCTAATGCGATCGCAATAATTTTTTGAATGACTTTGTCATCATAAGTTACTTCACCGTTCATCGATTCTTCACTGCCCTTCACTTCATTTTTCTGTTTGTTTGCCTCATGAGTTGGAGTATGCACACCAGGAGTTTTTGCTTCATGATGTGGATGATCGTGGTGTTCTTTTTGATCATGCGCTACTTTTTCTTCTACATGCGGCACCACTGGATCTGGATGTGCAGACACTGGCGCAGTTTTATTTTTTTCATCTTTGATCCCTTGTGCTTGATTCGGTGTTGTTGGATCTGGATGTGCTGATTTCGGTGTATTTCCGTTTTGATTTGAATGATTGTTTTCCATGGTAAAGCCTCCTAAGATTTAAAGTAATGTTCTAAAATTCCGGTTCTTTTTAAATACATGCCGATGGCTACACCAAGCGCAACCATAATCACGATCAGCAATGTTTTAAAAAATCCGACAGCTACTAGTAAAATAGCTAATATCAATCCAAGCGCGCCACAAATAATTGGGAGCTTGTATGTCGAAAAGATCTCGTTCATTTTCTCTCCCCCTTACTGTACTCGTGAGTGTTCGACTCTTTTTGATTGTGGTGAGTCAAAACCGGTATAATTGATCAGGACATTCACTGGTTCATCTGTACCGATGATTTGTTTTACATCACGCTCAATGTCTGTCATCAGTGCTCCTGTTTTACCGATTAATGATGACGTACGTTTCAACTCGCCTTTTACTTTTACGTCAATTTTATTTTTTGTTGCTTTGATCGTTACTTTTGGGGAAGAAACAAACTCTTCTTTCGTCAATCGTGAACGAACCATTCCTTCGATTGCTTTTTTGTCTAATGTTAACTCGCCATCACCTTTTTTTAGTAAGAATGAACGGTAAGTTTTTGGGTAGAATAATAAGACTAGAATCAATATAAGTGTCAACACAGCAAAAGCTGCGGTTACCCAAAAGACATATTGTTGTACGTAAAAGTTAGTTAATGATAAAAAGCGAAATTCTTCTAACTTAAACGGCAATGGATAAACTGAGCTTAGCAACATTGCAAATATTAAAATAGACAGCAGAAGGATCAGTAAGATCGCTCCTATCGTTTTGGCTCCTTTGTTCATTGTCTCGCCCTCCTAGCTTCTTGTCACTGATTATAGATTAATGGCTTCTCCACCAGTGATACCGTAAATCTGTGCTGTGACATAGCTTGCTTTGTTGGATGCAAGAAAGACATAAACAGGCGCTAATTCAGCTGGTTGTCCTGCACGTTCCAACAATGCTTGTTGACCAAACTCAGGTAGATCTTCTTTTGGTTGACCTGCATCTAGTTGTAATGGTGTCCAAATTGGTCCTGGTGCTACGCCGTTGACACGAATTCCTTTTGGTGCTAATTGTTTTGCTAAACCAATGGTGAAGTTTGCAATCGAAGCTTTAGTCGCTGCATAATCTAACAAGTGTTCACTTGGATTGAATGCTTGGACTGAAGTCGTTGTAAGGATTGCTCCTCCTGCTGGAATATGTGGAATTGCTTCCTTCACAAGTGCAAACATTGCGATGATATTTACAGCAAAAGTATCTTTTACTTGTTCCAATGGGATTTCTGCAATTGAAGGGGACGAAATTTGTTGCGCCGCATTAAGAACAAGTGTGTCTAATCCACCAAAAGCATCCACTGTTTTTTGGATGATTTCTTTTGGTGCAGCTTCATCTCGCAAATCATAAGGTAATAGTAATGCTTTACGTCCAGCTTCTTCGATATAATGGGCCACTTGTTGCGCGTCTTCTTCTTCACCTGGGAAAAATTGAATGGCTACATCTGCACCTTCTCGTGCAAAGGCAATAGCCGCGGCACGTCCAATACCAGAGTCTGCACCTGTGATCAAGACACGGCGATTTGCTAATTGCTCTGTGCCTTTATAGCTTTCTTCTCCACAATCAGGTACAGGTTTCATATCCTTTTGCAAAGCCGGAGTTTCTTGATCCTGTTTTGGAAATTCTTCTGTGTGATATAGTTTTCTTGGGTCGATTAAATTTGGTTCTGTCATGTTGATCCTCCTAGTTTTTAGTCATAACTGACGTTATAAATTTGGGCGTTTAAGCCCATATTGGTTATTTCGTGTAATCTTTTCTAAATAAGTGATACCCTAAAGCAGCAGCAGCAACGATTGAGCCCCCTAATACTAAGAGGAAACCAGTTGCTGAATCTTCTCCTGGTAAACCGCCTGTGTTCATTCCCCAAATACCTGCGATCATCGCAGGCACAGAGATGATCAATGCGGTAGAATCCAGATATTTCATCAGATGATTCAAATTGTTGTCCATCATGCCATTGAACAGATCACCGATACTTTCTAACAGATCGCGATAAATCAAAATCATCTTCTCTGTTTGACGTTGTCTCAAACGAACGTCATAAAGCAACTGTTCATCATTGACACGTTCTTTGAATTCAGGAGTCTCCCAGAGGAGGTCCATTGTCTCTTTTTGATCCCGCAACGTATGATCGATGTAAACAATATCTCTTTCTAAATCAGCCTGCTTATACAATTCTTCATTTTCTGTCGTTTTTCGTGCTTCTTGATCTAGCGAATCAATACGCGTTTTCATTTCACGAAGTTCTTTGACAAAATGGGTATAAATATCTAATGCCGCATAAACAATCACTTTTTCGAAAGAATCGATTTTATTACCATGATGTTCAATCAGCCGATCGATAAAATTGGTTTTTTCGTCTCGACAAGTAATCAATAAGTCATTTGATATGACGAAAGATAATGGTGTCAGACGACGTTCGATTTTTTCTTTTTCACTTGAAAGGTTGAGCAGTACTAAGGAAATCGGGTTGTTCAAACTTGTTCCTGATAGATGTTCTAAGCGGGAGACCTCTTCTGGATAAGTCATACCGACAAATATATCTTCAGGGAGTTGATAGGTTCGAGTTACCTGTTCGATTTCCTCAGTATCGCTCGTATCAATAACAAGCCAATTAAAATGTTCTTCATCTGCGGCTATTACTTTCTTATTTTCATCAATCAAGTAATATTCCAGCATGGTGAATCGTCCTTTCTAGTGTGCACTCAGCTAAAGAAACAATTAGTTAGTTTGATGTTATGATCTAGTACAGCAATCTCGTTTTCCAATGAGAAACTATTTAATACATGATCATAATCCATCGTCAAATGTTTGCCTAAATAGCATTGTTCACTTTGTGATGTATAGATTTCTAGCGAAGGATGATTGATTTTTGTGACGTATAGTCCAAACTCAGTAACAAAAGGGATAATTTGAAAAAAGCTACCTTTCGCACACGCTCCTTTGTCTCTAAGGAAAGGATCTTTACTATTGATCAATGCAAGCGCTAATTTTGATTGTTCGCCTGCTTTTTCCTTTAAGATGTCCATCGCATTTCTTGTCAGCGTAATTTCCATATCGATCATCTCCTCTATTAATAGTAAGTTTTTTCTATTATCGATCAATGACTCAATTCAGTATTTCGTTGAACACGAGCGTACAATGGATATTTAGGGAATGATTTAACACAACGAAAAGCGGTCATATTTGCATACTTTTCATAGTATTTTTTACTAGCACCTTTAAACTCTTCACTCCATGGTTTGATATGCCCAGAGTAATGGATGATATAAGGCTTACGACGTGCTTCTTCGTACTCTTCTTCTCCTTGAGCCGTTGGATGTTGTTTTGCTTTCGCCATGATGTAACCTTGTGCATTCCATTTTGGATGCAAAGCAATCCAACGATCGTGTAAGATAGCATTCAAAGCATCTTGGTCATGGAATCGAAGTTTTTCTGGGTTTTCTTCGATGAATTTTAGAACGTTTTTCGTGATGTTTTGTTCTAACCATTTTTCAACATTGATCAGCATCAAGCCGGAGTTAAAGTAACGCATTGAATCTGCTTCAATCTCCATTTTTTCAAGACGTTGGTGGAAACCAGCATCTTCAACTGCTGCCATCACTGCGCCATTAAACTCTAGATCCCATAGTTTACTGATATCATTCAACGCGATCATGTCACAGTCCATATAAAGGATACGTTCGACATTTTTCCCTCTAAATAACTCAGGGATCGCAATACGATAGTATGCTGTTTCAGGGATACGATCACTTGTCACTAAGTTTTTGAAGAATTTTTTGTTGATTTTCAAAAATTCAACATCTGTATTCATTCGTGAATTTTTCACTGAGTAACGTAAAAGATTTTTACTTTCTAATTCAATATCATCATCAATCACGTAGAAACGTACAAACACTTTCGGGTCACTATTTTCTAAAATCGACACAAACAGTGCTGCTAGATGAGGCACAAATTTTGTATTACAACTAGAGACAACTGCTACTTCTTTTCTTCTATTCATTTACCTCGCCTACTTTCATTAATACGCTATGCGCTAGATTTTTTAGATAGATTTGTGTATAAGGATGATCCTCTAATGTATTCCAAGGTTTATCATGCCCTGTGAAATGGACGATTGAAGGAGCTTCATTCCCGCTCTTATATAATTCTTCATATTTCTTATCTGGAGCTGGATGGCGTTCAAAAATCAATGAACATTGCATGTTCCATTTTGGATGAAGTTGTTCCCAATCTCCATATAAGACACCATTCAATGCGTCTTGGTCATGATAGATAATCTGTTCACCATTTTCTTTTAGGAATTGGATCGTTTTATCTGTAATGTCTTTTTCATTCCATTGATCAATATCGATCACCATGACACCTGAGTTAAAATAGTATTCTTCTGAATCGATCCCTAGGCGCTTCAACGCTTTCGTTTGTCCTGGATCAATTACTGCCCCAATTGTTTTACCGTTCAATGATTCGTCATATAATGCAACGATATCATCTAACACTAAAACGTCTGCATCTAGATACAACACTTTTTTATAATTGTATTTTGCTAAGATCTTAGGTAGAGAAATTCTTAAATACGCCGTTGTTGTAATGTGGTCACTGACTAAGAAATCTTCATATACATCTTTCTCCACTGTCAAGAATTGGATGCTTGCATGTTCTGAGTGTTGTGCAACTGTCTGACGCAATCCTTCTTTACTATATTCTGATAGGCCATCATCAATCACATAAAAATATATATGTCTCATCTTATTCGCATTTTCCAGTGCCGTTGCAATCATTACGCTTAGATAAGGAGCATAATTTTCATCTGAAGCAGTCACAACCGGTACAGTCCCATACTTAATCTCCATCAAAATCACTCCTTTTTTTAATCTTTTTCTAACCTTTTCTACATCTACAATATGCCTACTTTTTCATGAAAGCAAAAGATATGCTTTGTTTTTTATGAATATTACCCAAAATTTGCCCTTTTTTATGAAAATGAAAACGAAAACATTAAGATTGTTATGCTTTTTTATACAGCGGTCTTAACCATTTTCTTACTAATATTCTTTTCTCCATTTATGAAAAATCTTTTTTGAAAAAGTTCAAAGAGTTAAAGCATTTTATTTTTATTTTAGAAGTTTCTCATTTAAGCTATTGGTGAAAGAAAAAAGACTAAGGGAGCGTAAAAAGATGAAATTAGCAGCTATTGATCTAGACGGGACCTTGCTTGATTCCCAAGGAGTTGTCCCACAAGAAAATATACGCGCATTAAAAGCTTTCTCCTCTAATGGAGGAATCGTAACGATTGCAACAGGAAGAAATAGTATTTCTGCCAAGGATGTCTTTGCACAATTAGGCGTCAGCGGCTATTTGATTTCTTCTAACGGTGCATTGATTTCCGAAATGAAAGATGGCAAGATCGATTATGTATTAAGACGCTCAAAAATCGAAGTACCTATACTTAAAAAGGCCTTTTATTTAGCAAAAGAAGCAAAAATATCGATCATCGCAAGTCGAGAAACACAAGATGATCAAATCACTTTTGATGAAACTGCTTTAGTAAAAGACGATCCTTATTATCAACACTTCAACTTGCAAAATCATTCCTTTGATGAGATCACAAAACAGTTGGACGATCCTTCCTTAAGCTATTTGAAATTAGCTCTGACGGATAAAAATGAGGAAAAACTACAAAAAATCCAAGCAGAGTTGAAGAAAGAAGGAATTGATTCTGTTTTTTCAGACCCACATTTCCTAGAAATCACTCCTAAAAATATTACAAAGGCCCACTCACTCTTATTTCTAACTGAGTACTTAGGGTTATCTTCAGAAGACGTCATGGCGTTTGGTGATCAAGAAAATGATTTGGCAATGCTTGAATTCAGCGGATTAAGCGTGGCTATGGGCAATGCGCAAGAACATGTGAAGGATTTAGCAGATGAGGTGACAGAAACCAATGATGAAGCCGGTGTCGCAAACTTTTTGAATGATCACTTTTTATAAGGAGAGATGATAGATGTTAGTTGTTATCGATATGCAAAATCATATTTTAGATCCAACTAGTGAATTTTATATCGAAGATGCTGAAGCATTAGTTGAGCGAGTAAACACACGTTTAAACCAAGCACGTGCAGCGAATGAATACGTACTATTCACTCGTGATATCCCTATTGATCGGAAAGATGAGGCAGAAAGTGAAGATCTTAAAATCATTCCCACGCTCTCTCCTCTACCAAATGAGCGGGAAATCAAAAAATACTACTTTACTCTGCCGCCAGAAACATTAACAGAGATCAAGCATTCCCTTTTTGAACGTAAAGAAGAACAAAAAACGATTGAAGTGGTTGGGATCGAAACTAATTTGTGTGTCTTATCCAACACAATCGCTTTACAAAGCGCCTTTCCAGAAGCTGACTTTATCATTGATTCGTCACTAGTCAGCAGCCGTGTTCACGAGCCACAAGCACTTAAACTTCTAAAAGACTTTAATGTCTATGTCAAAGATTAAATGGTCGAAACGAATCTAAAAACATAAAAAAAGGTGGAATGAAAGTTCCACCTTTTTTTATGTTTTTTTCAAATTATACGTCTACAGAAGAATCATGTTTTTTATCGAAATATTTGTTCAGAATCGCATAACATGCTATCTTTTATCTAGTGAATATAAATCTAGTATATTCTCAAATAGAATAACTCAAAATACAATTTATGCACGAATAAAATATAGCTATGGGAGTTTATTTATTATGCTGGAATTGAGCCGACTTGCTTTTATTTTTCCTGTTTTTATATTTGTACCGATTGTCTTTTCGTTTATCAAATGGACGAAAGAACGAAAAAAATCGCTTTAAGTAGTTTGCCTGCGATCTATTTTATGTATAAAATATTAAACTATCAGTTTTTCGAACCCTTCCAGATCTTCACATTTAATTTAGTTGGGTTCATTTTCTCCATACTCTTTGTCATTGGGTATTTATTTTATCTAAACAGAAAAAATAAACGTTAACTCTCATAGATGATTATTTAGAGAAAGGTGAGGTAAAATGACGATTGAAGAAGCGATTTTACTGGATACACTGCATTGCCGTTTAAACTTCCTCAAAGATAAAAAGCATTTAACTACACCACAGGTTGCTGAAAAAGTGAACTTACCGATTGAGACATATAAAAACTATGAAGATGGAAAAAATATACCTAGTATCATCGAATTGATCTTTATCGCAGATTTTTACGACACGACCATCGATTATTTGATTGGTCGAACGGAAGCATCCTAAACACTTAATTCACTGTTTTAGAAAGAAGGAAATATTATATGCGCTTATGGCATCAAAGCCTCTTGCAATCACTTCCGCGCCAACAATTATTAGGACAACATCGCGAATGTTGTGCTCTGAGAGGCAATGGTTGGGGACGAAAACATGCGACTGTCGATTACGTTTTTACACATTCGCCTTACAAATTATTTCAGTATCATTTGTTAGTAATGGAAGAAATGAAGAAACAAAATTGTAAACCTGGTGAGGAATGGTTTGATCCCTTGTATCGTGGAAAAATTTGTGAACCTTATTCTACCCTTTCCCCTATTGAATGGACCTCACCACTTTATCCAGAACATGATCAAATCTACTTAGCCGAATGTGTGGCAAACTTAGAACAGAAAGGGATCATCTTGTAAACAAGCAATAATACATTGCTCTATCAAACCTCTCGATTGCTGATCGAGAGGCTTTTATTGAAATTAGACATAAAAAAAACTGCTCTTTCATAAGAAAGAGCAGTAAGATATCAATCGTTTGATTATGCTTTAACGATGTTGATTGCTTGAGGGCCACGTTGTCCATCTTCAACATCAAAAGTCACAGCTTGACCTTCGTCTAATGTTTTGAAACCGTCACCTTGGATAGCTGAAAAATGAGCGAATACGTCATTTCCATCTTCACCAGTGATAAATCCAAAACCTTTGTCTGCGTTAAACCATTTTACTGTACCGTTATTCATGTATATTTCCTCCTGATACGTATCAACGTACGTTTATAGTGCAATAAATATTTGATAGGCAAAAGGAGTCTTATAATGTTTAACTTATAGCTCAAATTACGTTTCAAAATAGATTACTTTTATACTATAGCATGCCCTTTTAGAAAACACAACTATAAACCCTCGGTACTTTCAATTTCTCTATTCATCTGATTTGTTTGATTTGTTCATTAGATGAAGCAATGTCTTTCTTCTGATAAATCATTCCTAACTTCTGCATCAAAAACCGGTCACTCACATTAGACAGCATTCGTCTAATTCCGCTGATAGCTTCCTCTGGCGCAGATCCTTGAACAAACCAGAAAACCGATTTTTGATACAAAGGAGCATCTGGTGTGTCTAACCCATACTCAAATAGATCCGTCCAGCGATCAATAAATGTTTTTAACAAACCGGTCACATCCCACCAGTAGATGGGCGTACCAATCACCAAGACGTCAGCTTGTTTGATTACTCCCATGACTTTGTCAAATTCATCCTTTTCGGTCATCTGCCCTAACTGATTGATCGAATAATCAACTAAATGCAGGACCGTATAGTCGATATCCTTTAAGATTTTTTCTCCCCATTTAACGGTCATCCCCTCTTTGTTCGGGCTTGCATTAATAAACAAAATGCGCATATTAACTCCTCCTCTACCCAGTTTTTCATCCTGACTCTCTTTTTCATGTAAACTCTTGGTTTATTTTTATATTCGAACGATTATGATATCAAAACGATACTTTTCTTCATCAAATATAACATTTTTTACATTAAAAAAACAAATATTAAAAAAATCATCATCCATTAAAACTCTCTGTTATTATGTTCATCTTAATGATAAAATAAAGTTTGTTTGTTATTATTTCTTTATATAATTATAACGTTGTGCTTTCTTCTACTACTATTCTTTTTTGATTTATCTACACTCTCTAACTGGCTTTCGTCGGTTCGATTCCGACATAGAGAATACGGTCAATCACCGTAAATAAAACCAATCGCTTTTATTAGGGGGAGCTTTGCATGAAAGCGATCTATTTTTCGTAGAAACAGGAGGAAAAAATGAATTTATTGTTGTTATTGTTAGGATTAATCAGTTTGATGCTTGGTCTAGATCTATTTAGTCGATCAAGTAAAAGAAATGGAAAAGCTTGGCAGCGCCATCTCATTTTATTTAGTGCTTTATTCGGTTTACTACTGATCAGTAGCGCTTGCGGATCTGGTACCAATCAAGCGTCAAAAGCAGATACCGCTACTTCGGAAACAACTTCAACATCTAGTGAAGAAAAAGCCCAACGAGAAGCGGCGGAAAAGAAAGAATTAGAAGAGAAAAAGAAAGAAGAAAAATTAGCAGCTGAGAAAAAAGCACAAGAAGAACAAGCGAAACGTGAAGCAGATAAGAAAGCGCAAGAAGAACAAGCGAAACGTGAAGCAGATAAGAAAGCGCAAGAAGAACAAGCGAAACGTGAAGCAGATAAGAAAGCGCAAGAAGAACAAGCAAGACTTGAAGCGGAAAAGAAAGCTCAGGAAGAAAAAGCTCGTCTCGAAGCAGAACAGGCAGCACAAGCACAGGCAGCGGAACAAGCGCGTATCGCTGAAGAAGCTCGTGTAGCTGCTGTACAAGCAGAAGCCCAGCGCGTGGCACAAGAACAAGCAGCCGCAGCTCAAGCGCAACAGGCACAAGCAAATGAAGCACAAGTCTTAGTTACCAGAACTGGAGCAAAGTACCATACGCATAAGTGTGGTAACGGTGACTACTATCCTGCGACAATGAGTGAAGCATTGGCACGCGGATTGACCCCTTGCGAAAAATGTTACTAAAATAATTTATGCAGTATACGAAATGATCGCTCTGATCTCGTATACTGCTTTTTTCTTATCAATTTCATAATCTAGTCTACATCTTCTTATCCCTCCTTTTCACTTATGTAATCCAATTTTTTTGTGTCAATGATCCACTTCAAATAATAATTATTATTATTTAATAAAAATACAGTTGATTCAATTCACCTATCTGTGCTATAATAGTAATGGAATTTCGTTATCAACGTATCGTTGCCTTTCAACAGAACAATAAGAAAGGAGAATGACTATGACATTCTATAACAAAGAATTACAATATCGTGTCACTCTTAATACCGATTTAAATCTTTTCGTTGTATTCGACAAAGAAGATAGCAATCGTGTAGCGACTGGTGTAACGATCGAACAAGCAGTGCAAGAACTAAAAAAATCCGCATAGGAGTGAAAACCTCGAATGGACGATTGCAACTCTAGTTCACAATAAGACACCTACTTGAAAGGTCAAAGTAGGTGTCTTAAATTTTATATGCGTGATGTAACTCCACTCTTATCTTACATATGACGATCGAATGATTCTAGCTTGTTCTTAGGAATATTCTCTTTTTCAATTATTTGATCCTATTTTTTAGCAATTTGAATAAGTACCTGATTTGCACTAATCTTCAACTAATCCTTACAATCTTTTTTACTTTGTGCTAAAATTTCTTTTTCATGATGAAAATATTTTTGTCTTTATAAGCCGTTGACAAGGAGGTTTAGAAGTGAAATCAGCGATAGCTCATTCTTTATGTGACACCAGAAATTGACGCTTCGATGTTTTCAATATGCTATGGAAAAGAATCTAACCGTATGGACTTTACTATTATGTTTGATCATTGGACTAGCTTTATTACTTTTTAATGTGATCAGTTGGACAACATACTTTGTTGTAGTATTAATTATTGCTGGATTGACGTTCTTTGAAAAAAAGCGACGCTCAAACCTTAATAAGTAAAACTCTTTTGATTATATAAAGGCAACGAAAACTGCATTAGAAATGCATGGCTAAAATAAGCCCCACCCCTCAAAAATCATTTTCATGGTTTCGAAAAGGGTGACTCTTATTTATTATGATGTGGATTTTAAACATCTCAATTATATTAAATGATAGAACTGATGGCATGACACGTATACTTTTTTTCCCACTAAGTTAGTGTAATAATTCTGGCAATCCAAATACTTCAAATCCATAGATTCTTGCTGCAGTGTCTGATCCTTGTGTTGGTTTGTCAATACGTAATCGGACATATCGTGCAGATTGTACTGCAAAAGTCTCGACGGAGCTACTCGCCGTATTATTGGTAGTTTTGGCAACTTCTTTATATATCGCTCCATCTTCACTTATTTCGATCGCATATGCTTTTGTATTCATGTCAGGACTTTCTCCACCTGCTTGCGCATGGTCTATGCGAACTTCACTAATGGTTTGAACATTCCCTAAATCAAGTGTCAATTCGTGTGGTGGCATACCCGTTGCACACCATTTAGTCGTCAAGTCGCCATCGATTGCAAAATGAGGGGCTTCCGCTTCGTTGGTATAAGAGGAAGCGGTCGCTTTCGCGTTTCGTGATAACAGCGGTAACTCCATTGGTACTTTATTAGAAATTGTAATCAAACCATTTTTTTCAGCAGGTGTCTCCCCTGCTTGATTGCTTGCCGTTAATTTGACTTTATAAACACCTTCTTTGTGGTAAGTGACAACTGGCGAATGTTCATGACTTGTCGTAATATCCCCACCTTCAAATTCCCAAGTAACCGTTTCAGTGTTTAAGGATGACGTGTTTGTAAAAGTAATCGCTGATCCTGGAGCAGCTAACGTTCTTGAAGCAGTAAAATCAGCTCTCGGCACTTTATTATCCGGCCAATCAAAAGAAACGGCCTCTGAATGTTCACCTTGATTACCCAGCGCATCAACAGGCACGACAATCAATTTGGTTTGCGCGGTGTCTAAGGTTCGTTCAAGGGCATTGATATAATGATTCGTAGCTGGTGTTGCTCCTAAGAAAGATTTTGAGTTATCAGGATTTAACCGGTAGATCTCATAGTAGCATGCTTGACTCTCCGTCTCATCCCAAGCCAGTCGTATGCCAGCGTATCGCCCTTCCTCTTCATCAAATGCAACATCTTCAAGCCTCAGTCCCGAAACTTTTGTGGTTGGAAGTTCCTTTCCATCTGTCAGTGCTAATTGACCCAAGTGTAGCGCGTAATCGGACTGAGTCTCTGAAGAAGCAAGCTGATAAGAGAGTGTGTTGATTTTTTCTCCTGCTAACCGACTGACATCATAGCTGACAGTCGTCCAATCCCGACCGATTGGCTCACTTGCCGAGATGATTTCTTTTCGTCCGTCAGCCATTTCTAAAACTAAGTCAAGTTGGCTCGTGCTCGTTGCTTTTGCCGTTGTTGTGATAGAAGTTTTATCGGAAATGATTCCATCCATTCGATACAGTTTGATTGTGCTTGTTGCCTCGTTCACCATACTCCCTTTAAGAAGCAAAGAATTTCCGCCACGAAACGCCTCATCGTAATCCATCTCAACGGCTAATTGATTTTCTCCTTGATGATCAAAGATCCAACGATACGTTGGCATCACGTCTTGCATACTGCGATTATTCCACTCTAGATCAGATACTTTTTTTCCATTGATAAAGTATCCATACCCATTCCCCATACTAAAATTCGTCACAAAAGGCATGCTGGTAATAGCGCTCTGCTCTACTGCATACGTAGAGATCCCAGGCCATTCTTTTTCTACCGGTGCCTTCCCTTTCGTTGGATCACCTTGTTCATTTACCCAAAAACGCAATTCACGACGTTGAAAATCAGCAGGATCACTAGCTGATGAGTATGTCCAACTTGGCACATATAGACCTAACGAAGTATACGGAGTGCCCGTTTCATCTGTGAACAACCGCCAATTCACTGGTGTATCATAGCCATTTTGTTGGACATCGATGCCCGCATATAATTGATAAGGATCAATGCCTAATTCATTTGCTTTCTTTTTAGAAGCTTTCAATAGCTCTTGACTAGCTAAACGATCGGTGTTCCACCAGAAATTCAAAAACATGCTATCTGCTAAAGGATTCATCTCCGCATCGACTAAAAAAGCTTGGTTTTTATCCGTCAGTGCATTTTGCCAATCCATCTTCCCTTCCGAAGTCATTGAATCATACCACATGATTTCTAATGCTGCTTCTTTTTGCTTGAATTGTTTGATGAATTCTTGCATCAAATCCGCATGTTTTTTACTCAATCCTTCTGTCGTATTCGCCCCTTCTACCTTTTTATGATTGTTTGCATCGTCGAAACTTGTGACTAATGTGTCCGTTTCCTGATTGATAAACCAGCCATCAAACCCATATCGAGTAGCTACTTCGATCAATTGATCGACTAAAGGAAAAGTACCATCCTCATCTTTTTGCAAGAATGTATCCAACCATTCGATTTTACCGCCATGAGCAGACTGCGGAAAGAAAACTGTCCCTAATACTGGCACGCCATTTTTATGGGCTGCATCAATGACATCAGGACTTGGCGGTACAATGATCCCTTCACCAGACGAACCACCCCAATACACAAGTTGATCGATATATTGCCAATTGGAAAATACATTGGCATCAAAAGTATTGATACCTCTAGGCGCATTCCCACTTGTACTGCTATTCATGATCGACAAAGCAACAACTTTCATTTCTGGTGTCTGCGTGTCATTTGAAGTTGCCAGTGCGTTTTTATCGATCCGTTTTGCCAAAGGTACTTGGCTAACATTATAAGGTGCATCTGGATCTTTAGAAAATTCCCATTCTAGCAAGTCTTTAGGAAACCAGTAAGACGATTCTGGCTGATTATCCATTCCTCGTTGGTAAGTTGCTGCTTCTGTTTCTTTGTAATCAAACGTTTTAGTCTCTGCGTGATACGTTGTCCCACTACCAATTGCACTTGCTATTACTACTGCACAAAAGAGTCCGACCGCCATTTTTTTCTTATCCTTCATCTCCGCTCCTCCTAAATTTAATTGATTCACAAAAATGATAACGCTTTCTTTGTTTTAGGTATATGAACAAATCATAGAACTTTCACAACAAATTATAGGTAACATGAACAAAAAAAAGCTCTATAATTTATGGGACTGATGAATCAGAATTGATTCTTCAGTCCCATTTTCATTTTAGGTATTAAAAAACATATCGTTCTCTAGTATGATTAAATCACCACAAAATAAACAACTGAGAGGACGATATGCTATATGAATGATTCTATCAAAAAAATGCTGAGAATAATAGAGAAAGATTTGATGATTACAGAGGTCTCTTACGAGACCCTTCAGAAGAAAAAGACGTAGGTCGTCGATGCTGTTCTCTCGCCTACTCCTCGTGCTTGTAGAAGTTGTGGTTCTACTGTGGTAGATGGAAACGGGAAAGCAATTATAGTGAAAAATGGAAAAAAAGAAACGATTGTCCGTTTTGAACAATACAATCATATGCCTTTGGTTATGCGCCTAAAAAAGCAGCGCTATACCTGTAAAAACTGCCGAACCCATTGGACTGCTCAAAGTTATTTTGTCCAATCCAGACATTCAATCGCAAATCATGTTAGATATAAAATTGCTTCTTTACTGACTGAAAAAGTATCTTTATCTTTTATTGCGAAAAGCTGTCAGGTATCTTTGACCACTGTTATTCGTACATTGAAAGAGTTTAAAAGCTATTTACCAAAGCAATCTAAGAAGATTCTCCCAAGAGTATTGATGGTTGATGAATTTCGTTCGCATGCTTCCATAGAAGATAAAATGAGCTTTATTTGCGCAGATGGCGAAACAGGAAAATTAATAGATGTTTTGCCTACGCGTAAATTACCTCGATTAACAAGCTATTTCTTAAAGTGTACCAATCCAGAAGAAGTAGAATTCTTGGTGACAGACATGAACGCCGCCTACTTCCAGCTCACCAAACGTGTTCTGCCAAATGCGAAAATAGTGATTGATCGGTTTCATATTGTCAAACACATGAATCAAGCGTTCAATGAGTTGCGTATCCGTGAAATGAATGAACTTCGTAAAGCAGGACAGAAAAGCCAGGCAGAAAAACTGAAAAAGAACTGGCGCTTTTTGCTAAAAAATCGTGCAAACATCAACCATTATGAATACAAAACATGGAAAAGTTTCCGAGCACCAAAATACCCATTTCTTTCTGAAGCAATGATGATTGATCGATTGCTTGAGTTTTCTACGCCCCTAAAAGAGGCGTATCCCTTTTTTCATGAATTAGTTGAAGCCTTTCGAGACAAAGACCCTGACTTATTTTTCTCCTTATTAGCAGAACTTCCCGAAACGTTGGATGACAGCTTTCGGGAAAAGCTTCAAAACCTTCTGACCTATGAAAAAGGCATCACCAACGCAATGATCTATCCTTATTCCAATGGAAAAATAGAAGCGAAGAATACCCACATAAAGACAATGAAACGAGTATCCTACGGATTTAAATCATTCGAGAACATGAGAATTAGAATCTTTTTGATCAATCAATTAATCAAAGTAAGATAACAAAAAATCTGAGCCAGAATGAGGTTCATTCTGACCCAGATTTGATTTTGCACAACTCATCAGTCCTTATTGACAAAGAGCCCAAAAAAACTGATTTTGATCGTCGATCGAAATCAGTTTTTTTATTGTTGATTCGCTATTATGCCCTTTTATGATAGATTTTATTTGAAACCCTCATGAAACCAATCAACTATAATAAAACTTGGATTGTCTGTCAGCATGATTAGTTACTTCAACATTTTGACTTTTCGTCGTTTGTTCAGTGATGACGGATTTTTCAATCATTCATTCCCTCGCTGAAAACTCGAATCTCATAAACGATTTCTTCTAATGTTCCAGTGGAAGCTTCTGCTTCGATCGCAAGAACAGTCGACTTTTTTTAAATATTTCTGGAAACAACTCTGGAAGGCGCTCACCGTAACTTTTAGGACTAAATCGGCATGCGTATTCTCCACTAGGTAAAATCTTGATATTGTTACCGACATTTTTTGTAGGCTTGATTTCTATATACATATACTGGTGCACGTTTTTATCAATAAATTCATAGAGAATACCAAAATCATATAAAGGCTCATACCCTGCTTCCATCGAGCGATCAAACAAATTGGCTGCTTCTGTATAAAGTGTCTTTTTGTTATCAGTCTGTTGATAAGGAAAAACATATAAGTACTTTTCTGACAATTGCCGAATATGTTGCTTTTTAGAATGTCGATATGTTTTTAACAAATTAATTTCTTCTTTTACCTCTTGCATTCCTTTTAAATTTTGTTGGAGCGAATCGATTTTTTGTTTCATTAATTCTTCGCTATATGATAAAAAAGATAGGTAATCGATGGAATTATTCGGATCACTGAAGCGATGTAATTCCTTTAAAGGCAACCCAATCTCTACACATGCTTGAATCAGCTCGACCGCACTCACTTGCGCTAAGGAATAATAGCGATAGCCAGAATCTGGATTGATGTATACCGGCAATAATACCCCGACTTGTTCATAATATCTTAACGATTTAATATTGACACCGGTTATTTTCGCCAATTCTCCGATACTCAACAATTCACTTCTTTTGTCCGTTTCTCTCATTACAATTCTCCTACATGATAATAATCTTTAATATCAAGCGTTCAGATACTGATTATATCATAAACTATTTTTACATATTATATTTTATCGTTATTTTTTAATCTAAAACCATTCACATATTAATATTTTTCATCCATAAATTTTGATAAACAGCTATATTTATAACGTTTTAAATTCATCTTTATTTTAGTTATATATAAAAAACAAATGAACCATTAACACAATTTCAATGATTCATTAGATAAAAATATAATAATTCCGAATCTTCTCTATTTTTGAGACAACTAAAAAAACTACCACCATCAACTTTATCTAAGCTGATAGTAGCAGTTTTCTCTTACTTAATAAATATGATAATCCGACTGTCCTTCTTGTTCAATTGTAATGACTAGTCGATGCGGCAAACAGATACTCGTTTGTCCAGGTTCCGAGATCCAGCCAGTTCTGACAGCGATTTGATCGGGACTATTATCTTCTTTGACTCTGATCTTGCCTTCTTGGATTTCGACAATATTGTATTGGGTATCAGAAGGATGATAAGTCACCATCTTACTACTGATTTCATCTAAATCAAAACGTTCGACTTCTTTTCCGTCGATTTTGACTACTGCATACTTCACACTATTACCGCTTTCTGCGTTATCAAATGACAAAGCAAAGACAATTGTCGGAACGAAAGAAGCAACTACCAGAACACTAATAATGATGATATCCCAAGGTTTTATACCTGATTTACGAAAGTTGTGCATATTGATTGTCCTTTTGGATTTTCTTATTCTATCCTTTTATCGATCTTCTAAATAGATGTTGATTTGTTGTTCGTCATCATAATCCAGTTGATCAGTTTCAAGCATTTCCATTAATTCTATTTTCAAGTCTACAGGAATCTCCCAGAAGCCGTCAATAGATTTGAACAAATCGGCGTCATACTTTTGAAAAATAGGATAAATGTCCAAAAATTCTTCAAAGGACAAGTTTTGTTTTTCGTAATAGTCTTTGACAAGGCCTTGCTCTAGCGCATGTTCTGTAGGAAGGCCAGTTTCTGTGATCAGTTTCTTATCGACCATCGCACGATAGAATTCCCCTTTATCTACAGGTTCTTTCACCGTTTCCGAATAATATTTGATTCCTTGTTCGACTAATGGCGGATAAATAATTTCCATTTCTTGAACCCCCTTGCAGCTTCCAATCGGTTATTCTGTCACTTTGCGTCCTTTATAGTAGCCTTTTAAAGAGACATGATGGCTTCGACGATAATCACCAGTCAACTCGTCAAAAGAAATCTCTGGTTTCGTCAAACTTTGGTGTGTTCGTCGCAAACGTTTTTTTGCTTTCGATGTTTTTCTTGCTGGTACTGCCATAACTTTTTCCTCCTATTTTACCAACTTGCTTTTTTTACTCCTGGGATCAATCCTTGATGTGCCAGTTCTCTAAAAGTGATTCGAGACATGCCAAATTTTCTCATGTAGCCTCGAGGACGTCCATCTGTTTGATCTCTAAGTTTTAAACGATTAGGATTAGACTCTTTGGGCAACTTAGCTAGTCCTTCATAATCATTTGCTGCTTTCAACTCTTGACGTTGTTCACTATATTTATTGATCAAAGCTACTTGCTTATTCATTTTTGCAATTTTTGATTTTTTTGCCACTAATAATCTGCTCCTTTATTTCACTTTATATTATCCAAATCGTAACTATTACGTTTTAGGCAGAACAACAATACCATGTATTTATTTGTTTGTCAAAAAAGTAACACTAATAAAAAATATGGCTGATCGACCTTGTACTGAGCGTGTGTTTTTGAGAACATTGAAAAAGCACCCATGATATGTATCACATCCATCACGGTGAGCTTTTTTTATTATTAACTACCTCAAATGTAATTAAACAATTCAGCCATTATATATTGATTTTTTGCAATGCTTTCGTAGGCACTTCGTTTTCTGATACTTCACTCCAGCGCTTTCCTTGTAAACCTTTTGCATCGATTTTACAAGTATCGACCTTACTTTAATTTGTGATCCGCTAATTTTATTTACTGTTTGTTGAGTGTCATCTTCATCGTATCCTTCAAACGTCTAGAGATAATCCTTCCCTTTTTTATCCCCACTACTTGTTTTGACATAGTATTCTTTCACTTCTTTATCAGATAAAAAATTATCCGTTAATGCTTGAAAGCCTTCTGTCTTTGATTCAATAAAAAATGCACCGATTCCTAAAATAAGCGCAATTACTAATAATCCTTTTACTAGTTTTCCCATTATCATTTCCACTTCCCTATTCTTTTTCACTTCCTGTCTAAATTATAAAATAAGGCAATGATCCGAAATCTATTCTTCCTATGTTTAACTTACATTAACGTAATAGAATTTGTTTCTAACCATTGATTTTGAACTAGATAGAATAATGCAATAAAAAAAACCCATAAAATCCAAACTATTCTCGGATTTTACAGGTTATGGGAAAAGAATTACTGCAACCATTGTTTTTGTTAAGCTTTAGTCTATCTTACAACTACCGCATATTTACGTGCATTATAAATATTCTCAAATGTTGCCCGATTCATCCAATAAGAACCACTGATAGGATCAGATACATGGACTTGATTACTTCCTTTATTATATCCATCAAGAGTGACCGCATGATTATTATTCGCTGCGATACCAAAATTCCAATTTCCCCAACGGATTGGCTGAAAGTTGATCGTCACCCAAGCAACAACCGGATGGCCATTTTTGACTTCGTTTAACAACGTACTCATCGAGCTACCTGAAATATTTTGGACATTTCCGTACTTCTTGCCCCACGCCGTCAAAGGTGTAGGATAAATTGCAGAATAAGTCCATGAGTTTTCGACAAATGGGCTGCCGACAAAACCGCTGTTTGGATTACCATTCGGAGATTTAGGAATTGTATTCAAAAATTGAGTCAAACTCCAGTTGGTGATCTTTCCTTTATATTGAAGTGCCTGTAATAAAGAAGCCCCTTCACATCCACTTGGCGCACCCAACGCATATTGGTTGTAATTTTTCACACCCAATAGCTTATAGTCCTCTTGATTTTGTTGACCACTGCCAACTGCGTACCAACCAACACCTTCATAGACCCAGCCTTGTTTCGTGATTACTTTTTTCTCGTTTTCATCTAATGTGTAATGGTGCCAGTTCACTCGTTTACTATATAAACGACTGACAGGAATGGCATTCGCTCCTTTATAGGAATACCAACCGATTCCTTCATACTTCCAGCCTTGTTTCGTGATACTATCTCTTTCTTTTGCGTTCAACGTATAAAAATGTTCTCCATTGTAGCGATTGTACAAACGATAGACTGGATCACCACTTGTCGGTGCCTGCCAACCAACACCTTCGTAATTCCAACCAATCCTTCTTAAATGATCTCGTTCACCAGTATCTCTCGTGTAAAAATGCTCCCCACTATGTGGATTGAATAAACGATACATTGGAATCGTTTGCACAGCTGCTCGAAATAATCTTGGAGAACCTTCGATCAATTCCTCTTTTGGCGCTTGCGTGATATCAGCTTCGTTTTTACCAGCTTTTTCCGGCGCTTGCAAAACTACTTCTACTCCATCGACGATTGCAGTTTGTGGTTGCTCTGGTTGAGCTTCTTTTGCTTCACTCGCTTGTACTGGTGGTGTTTGTTGTGTCTCTTGCGCGGGTATCTCTGTTTCTTTCTCTTGACTGACTTCATTCGTTTCTGTACTTTTTATCTGTGGAGCTGCTGACGTTTGAGTCGATTCAGTCGAGGTTTCCATTCTAGACGAATCCTCTGCAAAAACTTGACTCACACCAAACGAACTCGCTAAAATCGCAAGTATCGTGAACCCACAAATCCCCTTAGAAATAAATCCCCTTTTCATCTTTTTCCTCCTCATAAATGAACAAAAAATAGCAATAGATTTTACATAAGATGTTTCCTAAAAATATTATAACGATAGTAATATAAACTCTGATTAAATTATACATGAATCTATTTTTTTGTCCGAATGATTTGTTTAATCTATTTGAGAACCAAAGGAAGCATACGCTAATTTCATTTAGTAAAAGTAGATGGAGCTAAGGTAGAAATGAATGAATCGTATCATTTAGAATATGAGGGTTTCCAATGTTGGCGAACTTATATTATTATGAATGCGCCCATCCTTTATAACAATTGCTCTGGAAGATTGACTGGCAAGCTCTAGATCATGAGTCAACATAACGATTGTCTTTCCTTTGCTTACTAATTCTTTAAGTACTTCCATAATAAGGATACGTGAGTGAGTATCTAATGCGCTAGTAGGTTCATCTAAAAACAATATTTCTGGATCTGCTAATATTGTGCGCCCAATTGCAACTTTTTGTTGTTCACCACCCGAAAGAGCATCAATAGGCTGGTGTAAATCCGCTTTTAATTCCAATCGTTCTGCCAAAGTATCGACATTTCCCCTTTTTATTTTGTGCCCATTCAATGTTCCTGGGAGTACCATATTATCGTAGGCTGACAATGAAGGTATGAGTTGAAAATCTTGAAAAATAAAACCAATTTTTTTACGACGAAACTTTGCTAATTTCGCTGCACTCCATCCATATGGTGATTAACCATCAATTAACACCTCTCCTTTTGTAGGAGGTAATAAGCTAGAAATACAATGAAGCAACGTTGTTTTTCCTGAACCAGAAGGTCCTACGATCGATACAAACTCTTGTTGCTTTACTTCAAAAGAAATATCAGTCAGCACTTGTAAAAGATTTCCTTTCGCAAGCTGTATCTCTTTTTTTAATTCGTTTATTGAAATAACTATCTCTCTCATCGATATTAACCTCCATAAAATCATTCTAGTTTATAAATCAAACTCTCATACAAAACTGTAGGACGCAAACTACTCATTGATAGTAGAAGGATCTCCCAATTCAGCAATTTCTTTCCTTCTTTCAATCTGAATTAATTACTTTCTTATGTTTGATTCAATTAAAACAATCTATTCTTTTAGTATATTAATAAATCTACTCGACATACTTTTTTAACGTATAGTGCTCAAACCAATAAATTGCAATAAAACATAAACCGAATATTAGAAAAGCGCCTAACGATAATAGGAGATTAACCGACCAATTTGCCTTAAAAATATTGCCACCACCCAGATAGGTCACTCTTAGCAGTGGAATCGCAAACAATATTGTTCCAATGAAGGTAATTATTATTGAAATGAATGAAACTGAACTGATTTCAATGATTCTCATTTTAAAAATCCAATCTGGTGTACATCCAGTATAAAAATAATTTTTAGATTCAACTTTTGTTTTTATTCTAAAAAGGCAAATTGACACAATTACATTTGCTAAACTAATGAGTATTGGCGCCCCGAATACAAAAATAAGGTTGATGATCAAATCTGAGATATAAGAACTATCATTTGTTCCATCAATTAGTAGTTTAGTGTTGAGAAACAAAGCTATAAAATTCCCAACTAGCATAGTAATGATGCTGACTGGACGAATTAATTTTATTAATTCTTTTATATTGTATTGTATATTGTAAAGTGCAGTGCGGATCATCGGATTCTTTGTCATTTTTGGCACCCTAACAATTCTATGTACTATCCCTCGAAATATGGGACGAATCAAAAAATTCATAGTAATCAGTACAGACAACCACAGAAGAAGCAATAAATTCATCGAGTTACTCATACTTCGAGTATATTCTTTTATTAAAGTTGGATCAGGAACATTTTTTAAATATAAATATATTGTTGCCCCTACGCTCACTAGTGATGCAAGTATTCCCAAAAATTTGCCGCTATTCTTCATTTTAATAAACGCTCTGTTGGAAGAAAGGCTCCCCTTTCTTTTCTTATAATTTTTAAGACAATAACGCATACATGTATATAGAATAATTGCTAGTTGGATCAATATCACAACAAAAACAACATTCCATGAGAATTGAAGCGGGATATGTACAAGAGAATCTTTAGCAGAACTCGAAGGTAAGGTGGTCAAAAAAAGCTGTGAAGCTTTTAAGGAAAAGCCGCTCCCAATAACAGCTCCAATCATACCAATTACTAACATTTGTCCAGTCATCACCAAACTGATTTGAGCAGGAGAAGCTCCTAAAAGAAGCAATATGTCATTTGTTCCATCAAAAAAGTCTATACACTGTTTCATTGCATTGATAGTCAATAAAAAAAACATTACTATCCCTATTACTATTGGTAACTGCATAAAAACACCATAATCAACTGAACTGTTAAGATCAGCCCTACTTAAAGCATTTAATATCACAAAAGCAGTGCTAAATATTAATCCAGAAACAATAAAAATAGGTAGGATGGATAGCCAAATTTTCCAATGCTGTAAAAATTGCTTTAAAATCAACTTAAACATTTATCTGTTGCCTCCTCATTTAACATATCTAAATTTAAGGTAGCATAAGAAAATTGTAGTAACAATTAGACTTTAGCCTTATTATGTATAAAGATTAAGTAATCAATCTAAAAAATACGCATCAAGAACCTACTATGTTTTAGCTATTCTAATAGAATGCTTGGATAGCTAACAATTATCTTAAGATATTAAAGCGAAACCCTTAAAGTGATAGAAGTCATTACCTTTTCAAATGAAGGATCTTGTTTCAACATGGAAAAACATTGTTTTCCAGAAAAAAAGACAGAAAGAAATTCTCCACTTCTTTCTGTCATAATTATTCTAATATTCCTCTTAACCAACATCATTTGACAAAGAACTAAGTTTTTTTGCAATAGCCTATTAGGCTATTTCTTCGGTTCATCCTCATCCATTTTCAGAACGGCCATGAAGGCTTCTTGAGGGACTTCGACGTTACCGATTTGTTTCATTCGTTTCTTACCTTCTTTTTGTTTTTCAAGAAGTTTACGTTTACGGGAAACGTCACCACCGTAACATTTGGCCAACACGTTTTTACGTAAGGCTTTGATGTCTGAACGGGCAACGATTTTTTGTCCGATCGCCGCTTGGATCGGTACCTCGAATTGTTGACGAGGGATCAGTTTTTTCAGTTTTTCAACGATGGCTTTTCCGCGTTCATAGGCAAAATCACGGTGAACGATGAAGCTTAATGCGTCGACTTTTTCAGCATTCAGCAAGATATCCATTTTCACTAGCTTGCTCTTTTGATAACCTGACATTTCGTAGTCAAGTGAAGCGTAGCCTTTCGTGCTTGATTTTAGTTTGTCAAAGAAATCAAAGACGATCTCTGACAAAGGCAAGTTATAAACGACATTGACACGATAATCATCTAAATAATCCATTGTAATAAAATCGCCACGTTTACGTTGCGAAAGTTCCATGACTGCACCAACGTACTCATTAGGTACCATGATCTGTGCTTTCACAAAAGGTTCTTCGACATCTTGGATCGTGACTGGTTCAGGAAAATCAGCAGGATTATCAACAACGACCATCGAACCGTCTGTTTTGTTGACATGATAGATTACAGAAGGCGCTGTCGTGATCAATTCAAGATTGAACTCACGCTCTAAACGCTCTTGGACGACATCCATGTGAAGTAATCCTAAGAAGCCACAACGGAAACCAAAGCCAAGTGCTTGTGATGTTTCTGGTTCAAACTGCAAAGCAGCATCATTCAGTTGAAGTTTTTCCAATGCTTCACGCAGATCATTATATCGTGATGTGTCGATCGGGTATAAACCACAATAGACCATTGGGTTCATTTTACGATAACCTGGTAATGCTTCTGTAGCTGGATTATCCGCAAGTGTCACTGTATCCCCAACACTTGTATCTTGAACTGTCTTGATGCTTGCGGTGATATAACCGACATCACCGACCATCAAAAAGTCACGAGCAATCGTTTTTGGTGAGAAAACGCCGACTTCGGTCACATCGAAGGTCTTGCCATTACTCATCAATTTGATTTTATCCCCTGCTTTGACAACACCATCGGTGATACGTACGTTTAAAATAACCCCGCGGTAACTGTCATAGATTGAATCAAAAATCAAGGCTTTCAAAGGAGCTTCTAGATCGCCTGAAGGTGCTGGGACATATTCCACTACTTGTTCCAGTATTTCTTCGATACCAATTCCAGACTTCGCACTTGCTAAGACCGCTTCACTGGCATCGATGCCGATCACTTCTTCGATTTCATTACGCACACGCTCTGGATCTGCGGCTGGTAAATCGATCTTATTGATGACTGGTAAAATCTCTAGGTCATTATCTAATGCCAAATAAACATTGGCTAATGTTTGTGCTTCAATCCCTTGAGCGGCATCCACGACTAAGACTGCGCCTTCACAGGCAGCTAAACTTCGAGATACTTCATAGGTAAAATCGACGTGCCCTGGGGTATCGATCAAATGGAAGATGTACGTCTCCCCGTTTTTAGCCGTATAGTTCAATTCTACGGCATTAAGTTTGATCGTGATCCCACGTTCACGTTCTAGATCCATGGAGTCTAATAACTGATCTTGCATTTCGCGAGACGTCACAGTGTTCGTCTTTTCCAAAATCCGATCGGCCAAAGTTGATTTCCCATGGTCGATATGAGCAATGATCGAAAAATTTCGAATTTGCTGTTGGCGTTGTTTCATTTTCTTTATATCCATAGCGTCTCCTCTTTTCATATAATCAGCACTTTTCATTATACCAACGAAAAGGAGGAATTTAAAGACTTTTTCCTTCTAAGGACTTTAGAAGTTTTTTTTAGAAACTTTTGTTATACTGTGAACAAGTAACTAAATTGGAGTTGAAAAAATGGACCAAACAGATTTTAGAGAAAATTTTGAGTTGAAGCCTGTCACGGAGGAACATGTTGACCAGTTCAATGAGTTACTTTCCTACGTTTTTCAAGTCACTGACTCTGATATTGAAGAAAGTGGATTTGAAAACAAACGGGAATTTGTACGTTCCAAGCGACCGATTCTAGAATTATCAAATGTATTCGGCTGGTTTCATAAAGAAAAATTGATTTCTCAAATCGCGATCTATCCTTGCGAGGTTAATATCCACGGTACACGGTACCAAATGGGCGGAGTGACTGGTGTTGGAACCTATCCTGAATATGCCAACCATGGATTGATGCAAGACTTGATCATCGTCGCATTAGACAACATGCGCAAAAACAAACAGTGGGTCTCTTATCTTTATCCTTACAATATCCCTTATTACAGGCGTAAAGGTTGGGAAATCATGTCAGATAAGTTATCCTTTAAAATACGTGATACGCAACTACCTAAACAAGTACCTGTTTCTGGTATCGTGGAACGACTGCCTGTCGATCACGAAGATGTTTTCCGTGTCTATCAACAGTTTGCGGGAAAGAATCATGGTGCGCTGTTTCGTAGTGCCTTTCACTGGGAAGAATATTGGCGTTTTGAAAATGAAGAAGAACGGACTGCGGCGATTTATTACAATAGTGACAATGAACCAACCGGAGTGCTTTTTTATTGGGTCGCCGAAGAAGTCTTCCATGTCAAAGAGATGTTTTATTTGAACCAAGAGGCGCGTAACGGATTGTGGAACTTCATCTCTGCACATTTTTCAATGGTTTACTGGGTACATGGCGATATCTACAAAAATGAACCCCTTGCTTTTTTATTAGAAGATAGTCAAATCAAAGAACAGATCGAACCTTACTTTATGGCAAGGATCGTTGACGTCAAAGAATTTATCCAGCGCTTCCCTTTTTCTGGTACAGCAGAAGACTTCCATTTCATCGTGGAAGATTCCGTGGCACCTTGGAATAATGGCGTATTTGGCTTGACGTGGCGAGATGGCCACTTGTCAATCGTTAATGAACCGATTGGTAAAATGGTTCGTTTAGATATCCAAACATTGACGTGTCTAATGATGAATTATCGTCGTGCTTCTTACCTTGCTCGAATCGAGCGCATAACCACAGATGAGGAGATGGTCAAGACATTAGAGCGAATCATCCCAAACATGGAAGCTTATTTTAGTGACTATTTCTAATACAAAGGATGTTGAAACGAATGAATATTTATTTTGCAGCACCACTTTTTGCAAAAGGAGATTTGCTTTATAACGAATCTCTTGTCAAAAAAATCAGAGAGATTTCTTCTGATTTGTCGATCTATCTACCACAAGAAAACGAAGCAATCAATGATAAGACTGCATATGCAGACAGCAAAATGATTGCCTTGGCTGATACAGAAAAAGTACTAGAAAGTGACTTGATGATCGCACTTTTAGACGGATTGACGATCGATGCCGGAGTTGCTTCTGAGATCGGTGTCGCCTATGCTAAAGGCATCCCGATCATTGGTTTATATACAGACAGCCGCCAACAAGGTGCGACTCATCCAAAAAAAGTCGCTGCCTTGCAACAGGCTGGTGAAAATCAGTTCCATTATTTAAATCTTTATACGGTCGGCTTGATCAAGTTGAACGGAACGATCGTGTCTTCTGAAGAAGCATTGTTCAAAGCATTGAAATCATATCTAGCTGGGGGAAAAATTAGTGAGTAAGACAGTAAAAAAAGTTCAGATTGCATTAACGATTTTCGGTCTATTTGTTGTTGGTTATAACATTTTCGAATTTGTAACAAACAAATATTCGACCACACAAGGAATCACCTTTATCGTCGAATCACTGGCAGGTATCCTATTGATTTATTTGCCACAGATCGTTCGCCGATTATTCAAGATCCATGTTCCTGATGCCATTGTTTTATTTTATTGGTTTTTCTTGTTCATTTCTGTCTTTTTAGGAACAGGTATGCACTTGATCAGTATTATTTCATTTTGGGATAAAATCTTACACGCCGTTAGCCCGATGGTTCTGACTGCCTTAGGTTACGGTTTGATCGGCTTCTTGCTGAAAGACGCACCAATCGAGAAAACAAGTCCTTGGCTATTTCTTTTATTTGGATTTGCTTTTGCTGGGTTATGCGGTGTTTTCTGGGAATTCTGGGAGTTTTTATGCGACCAATTCTTAGGAATGAACTTGCAACGGTTTGCTGCATCTGATGGTACACTCTTCGTCGGACGCGAAGCATTGATGGATACAATGGGAGATTTACTAACAAATACAGTCGGCGCCTTTATCATGGGTGTTTATGCGTGGGTCCAAGTGAAAAAAGACCCAGCACATTTTGAGAGTTACCGACTACAAAAATTAGATCACTGATCAATCGTAACAAGTATGATAGATAAATAAAAAAAATTGGCAAGGGATTTTGTTTGATCCTTTGTCATTTTTTTCAATTCTTTATTTTAAAAGACTCATTCCAACCACACCCACTACATACACCAATGTACCCAAATAGATTGAGCGTTTTTCTAATGATGTCTTCTTCTCTCTCAAAATAATGATGCTTCCGTAAGTTGCGACAAGTAAACTCATTTGCGAAAAGGCATAAGTAATACCCACACCTAAAGACGCAGACACAGCAAATAACGTCGTGTTAGCGATCACCCAGGAACTACCAGTGAGGATATTTCGAGCGATAGCGTTGACTTTCAATTGTCTGATTTTCTTCATTGAGAGGATCATCCCTCCAACAAACATGCCGATGGATTGAGGTAGAAACACTTGCGGTCCATGAATATCAAAATAACTAGTGATCGTTACATATAGCATCAAAAACGCAGATGAAATGCACAAAAAAGACAATCACTTGTTTCGCCACTGCGCTGTTTCCATTGCTTGTCTTAGTCACCAATAGCACACCGACTAAAATGACCGCCAACGCCACGATCGACATCATAGCGACAAAGAAACTCGTCCATTCCAATAAAAAAATTCCTGAAATAAGCGTGACAAAGGCTAATTGTGTCCCAACAGATATGGGCATCGCTTTTGACACTTCAGCCTTTTCTAATGCGCGGAACTGAAAATATTGCCCCACCGCCCAGAATACTTCGGACAAAAAACAAACAATGAATGAAACCGTTTGGTATGTTACTTGCTGAAACAAACTAAATATCAACCCAGATAATAAAGCAGCAATGGTGGTGCCAATCAATTGTTCTTCTGACTTGCCCCCCATGATCTTAGATAATATTGGCATCATGCCCCACCCTAATGCTGGGATCAAAGCTAAAAATAAAAGGTGTATCGCCATGATTTCTCCTCTTTCAATTTTACAACTAAACGGAGACACAAGTAGTCAACTTGCTGTTCCTAAAACCCGCTAAACGGTGTTCCAGAAGCAACTCCTTGAGAATCAACTTGTGCCTCAACGTTTTTTTATTTTGTTAATAAATAAGTGGCTAAGCCATAGCCGCTGATCGTTTTTGTCTCTGTCACTTCTTCTTCTAAGGCATTGATACGTGTGTATTTGAACCCTGCAAAAAGCTTCTCTGGCTCAAGGTAACGCTTTTCTGAAGTTCCATTAACTAATCGAATCACTACGCCTTCTGAATAATAAGCGTTATGGATCGCACTGACAGCCAATCCTTCTTCCAAATCTAACGAAATTTGCGTATACGTCGTTTCACTCAAAGGAAGTGGTTGGATTCTACTTTGGATCTTATTGTCGATTCGATAAACGAAATAATTCAAATCTTGCAATTGATACGAAATCGACGGTTGTTCTTTGTCTGATTTCCATGTCACTAATGTGTGTTCTGAAATATCAGTTGGCGCCATGCGCACTGAAAAGTCAAAATCGATCCGTTGATTTTCCATTTGAGCAAGCGGTGTCTCCATCATGATATGCCCTTTTTTCGTCGTATCTCCTGAAGCCCGCCCTGGACGATACAGCAAATCTGGTTTCCCTAACGAATCCGTCGTGGTTAATACCGTGACGTATAAGGAGTCATTGATATATTCGTATTCCTTACTTTGTTCGGTATAAAACACTAATGCCTCTTCAGAACTATACGCGATCACTTGTTTTTCAAAGGGCTCGATATTTACTGGCATCTCAGAGTATTTTTGTTCCCAATCGTTCATTGACTGGCTTGTTTTTTCTAAGTAACCAAATTGGATCGCAGAGACGACCTTTTCAATCGATTGATTCAACTTTGTTTTGATACGGACACGGTGATTTAATACAGAATTTCTAAAAGAAAGACAACCTTGGACCTCTCCCTGTTCCGTTAACTTCAATGTCAGCTGGTAAGCGAAGACTTTCGTTGTTTGACCGGCGATACGTTCTGCCAATGTATAAGGAAGCTCTAGTTTTCCTTCCAAGATCAAGGTTTCTTCGTTGCCTTTACATGAATCAAATGTCAAAGAGACTGGGTGATCATTAGGTATCGGCGAATAATCGTAAGTATCTCCGGCATTGCTATCATCCACGATTTTCAAGAAGTCTCTGATCGTTTGGTCACCATCTGAAAAGGCAAGTTGTCCCTCTTCAAAAGTCAAAGAATAGTTCCCTTTTGAGATCATCGTTCGTGGCGTCATATCAGGTAGATCAGCTGTAGTCTGTTCGACGAAATCGAAGACTTGATAACCTAGTCCATCAAAGGAACAATCAACTGCTACTTGTAAAATATAGTACCCTGGCTCTTCAATAAATCGATTGCCGGCAGGTGTTTCTTGCATGATATTTTGGCGGCTAGGCACATAATCCACCGAGATGACAGCAGAATCATGGCCCAATACTTCGATTTGATTGACTTTTGAGATAAGTTTTACCACTTTTTTTCCTTTGAAAGGTGTAACTGAAGTATTCAAAATCAAGAATTGTTGATCTGTCAGCTGTAGTCCTTCAGAAATTCTTTTCAATACCAAGTTTTCGATACTGTCACAGATTTCTGATACTTCTTTCAAACGATGGGCGATGTCTTGCGCAACACTATCTGACACACAGCCAGCTAAACTGTCATGTGCTTGGCACTCAAATAATTTTTTCCATGCCTTCATGACTAACCGATTGCTCAAAACGATGCCTAGCTCCTTGGCAATCACGACCATTGGTTCGATTTCAAGTGTCAGTTTATTCTCTAATCTGAAAATCTCACGTTTTAGATCCATGCGGACAGAACCAATCGTCTTATGCACACGGGCAAAAACAGGCGCGCGAAACTCTCCTTGATACTCTTCCAGATCCTTTTGACGGACCAAATCCATGAACGCTTGATACGTGCTTGTTTTATAGTTATATTTACCGATTTGATTGATTTTATCGATTTTTTCTTCTAAAGACGAGATGATCCCTAATTGATCGTTTCCTGTTGGAATCAAAATTTCTGTTTCATCTGCGTAGCTCTTGATAAAATCAATGCCTTTGTCTAATCGTCCTTCCACATAACTCTTCGTTGGCTCTAGTTGTTGTTGCGCACCATATCCTTGGGGAAAGTTCACTGCATACAATTCATTCTCCCCGCTTAAACTCTTCCATTTGAAATATGGCGATTGGACATGTTCGCCTAAGTCGATCCCACGCCAAAAAATGATATTGTCAAACCCAGCTTCGTTTAAAATCGTCGGCATTTGTGCGTTGAATCCAAATGTATCTGGAAGATAACCAATAGGTAGATACTCCCCATATTTTTTACTTTCAAAGACGCCCACCATTGCATTTCTTAAAATAGATTCCCCTGAGGCAAAAAACGCATCCGTTTGTGTGAACCAAGGGCCAATAAATAATTGACCCTTCGCAACTAATTCTTTGATCTCTGCTAATTTCTCTGGATATAGTTCCAAGTAATCATCGAGGATCGAAAGCTGTCCATCTAAAACAAAAGTAGCATTAGGTTGTCTTTTCAACTCTTCCAAAACACCTGTAAACAACTGATCACTTAAAACGATGCAATCCATTGAAGTAAAGTACCATTCTCTATCCCAATGTGTGTGATTTACAATGTGTATATTTGTCATAGTTACGCTTCCCACTGTTCTTCCCAAGCAGCTTCATCAAATTCTTCAACTGCTGATTCTACTTCTTGTCCAGCATCTTTTGAACGTAGCACGCTAGTTAGGATCGCGATAAACAACGCACCTGTAGCGATCGAAAGTACATAGATCGGCCATTTTTCTACGGTGAATCAGCCATAGAATCCTGAGATCGGTGCAGTGTTCACTGCCCCTAAACCAACTGCCATCGCAGAACCTAAAGCAGAACCAATCATATTGATCGGGATAACTTTCAATGGATTTTCAACGGCAAACGGGATCGCTCCTTCAGAAATACCGACAAGCCCCATGATCACAGCTGATTTCCCAGCTTCTTTTAATTCATTGTTGTATTTATTTTTCGCAAAGATCGTGGCTAACCCTAATCCGATGGGTGGAATGATGATGGCCACTTGTGCCGCAGTATTTGGTGCATAAACATTACTAGTCAATAGTGCCATTGCTGTGGTCACTGCCGCTTTATTGACTGGTCCACCTAAGTCAAATCCAACCATTGCGCCAACGACCGCTGCCATAACGATGGCATTCCCACCACTTAAACCGTTCAACCATGATTCTAAACCAACGTTCAATACTGCAAATGGCGTCCCAATCACATAATTGACTAATAGAACGGTGATCAATGTGCCTAATACTGGTACTAGAAATACTGGTACAACGGATGCCATTGATTTTGGCAATTTGATTTTGTTTTTGATCAACAAGCACGCATAACCAGCAATCAGACCAGAAACGATGGCGCCTAAAAAGCCTGCATTGATATCTTTCACTAGCATCCCACCAATTAAACCAGGAGCAATTCCTAATTTGTCTGAGATCGAATAGGCAATAAATGCGGAAATCACTGGGAACATCAAACCAAGGGCTGTGCCACCGAAGCAATCTAAACTATGCAATAAACGAATGATTGCATTACCACTCTCGCCATGAGAACCGTCCCAAATATCAACAATCCCGTAAAATGAACCACCCACACGAGAAATGGCCATGATGACCGCTCCAGCGATTACCAAAGGTATCATATAAGAAATTCCTGTTAAAACATGATTTTTGATTTCACTTGCTATTTTTTTCATTTACTTTCTCCCCCACTGATTAATTGATTAGTCGATCATTCCTAAAGCTTCTTCGATGACTTTTTCGGCATTCTTGATTGGTGCTGCGACTGGTACTTTTAAGATTGTTTTTCCTTTGAAACGCTCTTCATTTCTCACTTTTGTATCCACTGCAAAAATAACGACTTCGCCAATGTTGCAATCTTTTTCAGTCAATTCATTTTCGATACCTGTTGCTCCTTGTGTTTCCACTTTGATCAAATCTCCACGTTTTGCTGCTGCTTTTTTAAGTGCTTGGGCTGCCATATACGTATGAGCGACCCCTGTAGCACAGGCTGTAACTGCGATAATTTTTCTTTTCATCTCTTTTTCCTCTTTTCATTTGTTTATTCGCATAATAGTTTCGCGATTTGTTGTTTATCTGTCTCATTTTTTAACTGTGCCGTAATGTCATCATCCATCAATTTCATCGCAATTTCAGATAAGATCTTTAGATGAGTATCCCCTTTTTGTGACTCTGGGATCGCCAATAATATGACCACAAAGACTGGCTCTTCATCTAATGATTGCCAATCGATTGGTTGTTTCAATCTAGCAAAAACAATTGCTGGCTCACTGACTACTTCACTTTTCCCATGAGGAATGGCAATATTGTTCCCAATGCCTGTCGTCGAATGTTCTTCTCTTTCTAATACAGACTGGATATATGCTTCTTTGTTGTTGATTAAGCCGTTATTCGTTAGAACTTCCCCTAATTGACGAATCGTTTCTTCTTTGGTTGTACTCTCCATATCTAAAAAAATATGATCAGAAGGTAGTAAAGTTGCAATGCTCATATTAAAATTCCTCTTTCAAATAGTTTTTGATCTCATTTTTTGTTCCCTTTAACAAATAGTTTTTTTCACCAGATTCGATGATCTCTAGCATGACATCATAGATTTCTTCCAGCTCTTGTGCTGTTTCATCTTTAATACAGATGAAAAATAAATATTTGACTTTCGTTTCTCCCCACATCAATTCATTAGCTAATCGTAAAAAGACGATCGCCGATTTTTTAACATATTTAGGGACCCCGTGTGGTGTTGCAAATTTTCCAAAAGAGGTAAAAGAAAGCTGTTCTCTTTCTAAAGAAGAAGAGATGATTTTTTCTTCTGCGTATCCTTTTTTAATCAATTGTTGTCCTACGAATTGGATCACTTCTTGATAGTCTGTGAATGAATGATCCAAAAAGATCAAGTCATCTTTGATCAACTTCCCAAAGTGATTCGTTGTTTTGATTGGTTTATTTTGGGCATTTTTTAAAAATTGCTCGATTTTCTGACGTTCTAATTTGTTGAGAACCGGTGAAACATTGATCGTTGGTATCGTCTCTAGGTTCAAGTTGACAGTCGATATCACCAGATCTTCATCGATCGATGTCTGCATCAACTCTTGGATCGAAAGTATCCTAGAAATTTCGATCTTCTCATAATTTCTACGAAGTCGGGCAGCCAAGAGTTGTGAGGTGCCTTTGCCACTGCTACAAACAAGTAAGACACTGACTTTCTTTTGATGTTTTTCTTCTTTTTGCTCTTTCATTGCTTGGATATGGACAGCAAGAAAAGCGACTTCATCTTCTGGGACGTTGATGGAAAAATCTTGGCTTAAGGCATTCGCTAATTGGATGGCTTCTGTAAAAGCCACAGGAAAGTTTTTCTTCACATCTTGTAAAAAAGGATTATGGATCAATAATCCTTTTTTGATACGCAAGACTGCTTCTTTGATGTGCGTAACTAACCCTAAAATGATACTTTCGTTGTAAAGGGTTACATTTTCGTGAATCAATTGTCGAATGTGTTCATCTGTCACTTCATGCATTTGCTTCGTTTGTTCAAGCAATGTATCACCTTCTAAGTGTAAGAGAATATAACGGACTTCAGAAGAAGGTAGTGTCAATAAGAAAGTTTTTTCTAATTTTCGAATGAATAAATCAAATGGTTTATTTTCTCTGACTTTTCCAAATACTCCTTCACTTTCTAAATAGTTATCTTCTCTTACGCGATCAATCATAATCAACAGATGGAGCAATAATGAATGGTAGGTCGTATCATTCAACCTTATTTGTGCCTCTTTTAGGTATTCCTGCAATAATGTATCAACTAATTTGATGTTCTTCATGTCGATGAACTCATTGACAAAAGGAGGAATCCCTTGGATCGAGTGTAGATATAGTTGATTCTTTTTGGTGATTTTCCAATTACTACCCCAAAAATAGTAGATTAGATCAAATGCTAAGCGTCTTTTTTCTTGCTCTGATAAGTTTAGAAATGAACCTTTACCAGGCAGGCGATCGATGCTAACGTTGAAATGGCGGAAAATCTCATGGACTTGGTTCATATCACCTTCTAATGTCGATTTGCTGATAAATAGTGTATCTTGTAGTTCTTGGCGAGTGAAATAGGTCTTTTTTTTCAAGAGTTCAAAACAGAGGAATTGGATACGTTCTTTTTTAGAAGCTGGAACTGTTACCATTGTCGTCGTATCAAGCCCACTTAGTACTTCGTTTGGATCACCGTTGATCGAAACACCAACTCGTGGTTTTCTAATTAGTTCGATGGTTGTTCCGCTAAATAGTTCATCGATCAATTTTAATGATTGTGAAACTGTTTTATTCGATAAATTCATGTGTTTCGCTATTTTTGTGACCGTCGTATGTTCGTTGATCAAAATATATTGAATGATTGCTTTTTCTCGTTCCTTGATCATCACACTATCACCTCATCTACATTTCCTATCTTAGCTTGTCTACCGATTTATGAAAACACTTACTTTTACCGTTTTGAATACAGTAAATCATAGGTTTAGCCGTTAACTTGACGACCACCATTCATTTTCTAGTTCTGGTCCTTCAATGAACCATGTAATTGTTTATTAAGTATAGACGAAAAAAATACCTGTCAAAGTGCAGACTATTAGTAATAGTCTTTTACTTTGACAGGTAATGCTTTCCCCTTCTGTCATGTATAAGGGTGGTACAAGCGTTTCTTATGATTCATCTTCGGGTAAGTTTTCAGTTGCGAATGCCAAGTGGTGATCAAACAAAGTGATCGTTACTTTCGATTTTGGCATGATTTTACCAGCTACGATTTCTTTAGCCAAAGGCGTTTCAACTTCTTTTGTGATGAATCGTTTCAATGGACGAGCACCGTATGCAGGCTCGTACGCATTTTCTGCAATCCATGTTTTTGCTTCGTCACTGATTTCCAAAATGATTTCTTGATGTTCTAAACGATGTGCCAAATGAGAAATCATTTTGTCAACGATCCCTTTGACATTGTTTAGACTTAATGGCGTAAAGAGGATCGTGTCATCAATACGATTCAAGAATTCTGGTTTGAAATGACTACGAAGGAGCGTTCGCACTTGTTCTTCGACTTCTTCTGGAATCGTTCCTTCTGGAGTGACACCTTCTAACAATAATTGAGAACCGATATTGCTTGTCATGATCATCACCGTGTTTTTAAAGTCAACGAGACGACCTTTGGAATCCGTCAAACGACCATCGTCTAATACTTGTAATAAAATATTGAAGACGTCTGGATGTGCCTTTTCAATTTCATCGAGCAAAACGATCGTATATGGGTTTCGTCGCACAGCCTCTGTTAGCTGTCCACCTTCTTCGTAGCCAATGTAGCCTGGAGGCGCACCAACTAAACGAGAAACGGCATGTTTTTCCATGTATTCACTCATATCGATCCGCACCATATGCTCTTCAGAATCAAACAAGTTTTCTGCTAAAGCTTTTGCTAGTTCGGTTTTACCGACACCAGTTGGTCCTAAGAATAAGAATGAACCCAATGGTCGATTTGGATCTTGTAATCCCGCACGAGAACGAATGACCGCATCACTCACTGCGTCTACCGCTTCATCTTGCCCAATGACACGTTTATGAAGTGTTTCATTCAACTTGATTAGTTTTTCGCGTTCACCTTCCACGAGTTTTGTTACTGGAATCCCTGTTAAACGACCTACAACTTGCGCAATTTCATTTTCAGTGACAGATTCTTGTACCATCTTGATATCACTGTCTTTTGTTTTTGCTTCAAGTTCTGCTAGTTCTTTCTCTAATTGTGGAATGGTACCATGACGCAAAACAGCAGCACGCTCAAGATCATAATTGTTTTCTGCGTCTTCTAATTCATGTTTTGCCTTATCGATTTCTGCACGTTTAGAAGAAACGGTATTTACTTCTTCTTTTTCAGTTTCCCACTGCATCTTCATCGCATTGGCTTCTTCTCGAAGATCGGCTAATTCTTCTTGTAAGTTCTTCAAACGTTTTTTACTTGCATCATCAGATTCTTTCTTCAAAGCTGCTTCTTCGATCTCCAACTGCATCAAACGACGAGTCACTTGATCTAATTCCGTTGGCATGGAATTCATTTCTACTCGGATCGTAGCACTTGCTTCATCGATCAAATCAATGGCTTTATCAGGTAAAAAGCGGTCTGTGATATAGCGATCGGATAATGTAGCTGCCGCAACCAAGGCATTGTCATGGATATTGACGCTATGGTGGATCTCAAAACGCTCTTTCAATCCTCGAAGAATACTGATCGTATCTTCAACAGTTGGTTCCTTCACTAATACTTTTTGGAAACGGCGCTCTAACGCTTTGTCCTTTTCCATGTATTGGCGGTATTCATCTAAAGTAGTCGCCCCGATCAAATGAAGTTCCCCACGAGCTAACATCGGTTTAAGCAAGTTACCGGCATCCATACTACCTTCCGTTTTTCCTGCACCGACGATATTGTGGATCTCATCGATGAACAAGATGATCCGTCCATCGCTTTTCTTCACTTCTTTCAAGACTGCTTTTAAGCGTTCTTCAAACTCCCCACGGAATTTTGCTCCAGCAATCAAGGCACCCATATCTAAAGAAAAAATGGTTTTATCTTTTAAGTTTTCTGGTACATCTTTGCGAACGATACGTTGCGCTAATCCTTCAACGATCGCTGTTTTACCAACACCAGGTTCCCCGATCAACACAGGGTTGTTTTTAGTTTTACGTGACAAGATCCGGATCACATCACGAATTTCTTCATCTCGGCCAATGATCGGGTCCATTTTGCCACTACGAACTTGTTGGATGAGATCGACACCATATTTTTCTAACGCTTTATATTGTTCTTCTTGATTTTTTGAGGTCACACGCTCTCCTCCCCGCATGTCTTCGATATTTTTACGCAATTCTTTTTCATTCAGTCCCTGTTTTGTCAAATAAACAGTCAGTGGATAATTTTTTAATTTCATTAAAGCTAATAGCACGATCTCAGTGGATAAGAATTCATCACCAAAACTTTCTCTCAATTGATCCGCTTCATTCAATAAATGAAAAAGATTTTGACTAAGATTTTGTCCGTATTGGACATTGCTGCCTGAGACTGTTGGATACTCATCTAACACTCGATCAATCTCTTGTTCAAACGCATCTGCATCGATACCTGCATCTGTATATAGATTACGGCCAAAATGATTTGGCTGTAAAAAGATCTTCCATAAATGAACGATGTCGATTTCTTGATGTTTTCTTGTCATCGCTACTTGTTGTGCTTCTGCAATCGCTTCTTGGAGCGTAGTTGTCATTTTTTCACTATTCATATATTTCCCTCCTGTAGTAGAAGTTGTTTGGTCAAAGTCAACTATAACTTTCTCTAACGTCTATAACATCCGTCTAAAGTCTCGTTTTCTTTAACCTTTACATGATTATTATACTCATTTGGTCAGCTTTGGTCAAAGATTATACTCTCGATTATTAAAAAATTTGAGACAAAAGTTACGGTAAATTTTGTCTGTCACTCTATACCAAATAAACGTCAAAAAAAAAACCTCTATAAAATAAGGGCAACAACCACAAGCATTTATAGAACAATTTCGTGATTGTTACCCTTAATTCTAGAGGTTGATTCTATTCCGACCTAGAGGTATTTATTTCTGATGATTGCTTAGCACAAACTAGTTGATTCATCGAAATCTAGTCATGATGATTGATTTTGATGAGCGAGGGTTGAAATAAAGTGACTGATATTTTTATATGAATCATTTAAACCAATTCCGCCTTTTTTAGGCATTTTGATTATGTTGATCTTTTCAGTGTAAATGGCAAAGGCAGGATTCTCTTCAGACATCGCTGCTACACTGGGAATTCCTTGTTCGCTGAAGGCCAAGGCTAATTGGGCTGCCATCATGCCAAAATTAGCATAATGCATCGCGGGTCCACAAAGAACAGCATCTGCACTAAATTTTTTGGCAAATCCTACAAATTTTTTATTCACCTCTTCTTGGTGATCGAGATAATACTGATCACCACAATACAATGTAGCAATGATTTCTGTATCGTGCTCTTGAAAAAGTGGATTTAAGGTACGCCCAGGTCCAAGGGCTGTTTTTTTGCCTCCAGGAGATAGCTGGGCATTTTCATCACTGCCCAAGCCTGCAGTTAAATGATTGAGAATCAAGACTATTTTTTTCATTCCTACGGCCTCTTTTCCTATAAATCATCAAAATCGAATTCGTCAAAATCGATTTCTTCTTCTTCCTGTATCGCCTCTGCTTCTTCTTTTAAATACTGATTATCTAGCACTTTGATAAAAGGATAATAAATAGCCATTCCTAGTAGGATCAGTAATGCTTGCAAAAAGATGCCTGCCACCCACTAACTAAGAAGCCAGAGATGATCGGTGGTGTTGTCCACGGCAGTTGAATACCATTTGTATAGTTTACTAATCCTAAATCCATACAAAAATAGGAAATGATGATATTGATCGTGGGTACGAGTGCAAATGGAATAAGTAAGACTGGATTTAAAACAATTGGTAAACCAAAAATAATCGGTTCATTGATTCCAAAAATCCCTGGTACTAGTGACAATTGCGACAGTTTTTTCACTCGTTGGCTTTTGCATACTAGAATCATGACTAGAATCAATGAAAGCGTAGATCCCCCACCACCAAAAGTAGCAAACATATCTTGAAATTGACCTGTGATGATATTTGGTATATCTGCGCCATTTTTGAAAGCATCTAAATTTTCAACGGATAGTGCTCGTAAAATCGGATTGAATACTGCCCCAACCACACTCGAACCGTTGATACCGAAAAACCAAAAAAAGTGCAAGAATAAGTAGGCTATGATCATCGCGCCTAGAGTATTTCCTAAGCTAAGTAAAGGAGTTTGTAGGAACTTAAATAGTATTTCTTGTAAATTACCATATGAGGTTAGATTGGCCAACCAATTGACAATCATAAAAAGAGTAACAATCACAAAACTTGGGATCAACGCTTCAAAGGATTGTACGACGGTTGGTGGCACACCTTCTGGCATTTTGATCGTCCAACCTTTACGTAATAAAGCGACAAAGAATCGGGTAGCAACCAAAGCCACGACCATCCCTAAGAACAGGCCACTAGAGCCCATCCAACGTAATGGCAAGCTTCCTACTTCATAGACTTCAGTGGAGCCTTCTGGTGTAAACAGGGTTGTAAAAGGGGTCACGATAAAAAAAGCGACCAATGAAATAATTGCCGCTTGCATGGCATCTACTTTAAATTGTTTTGCCAGACTATAGCCAATACCCCCAACTGCTAAAATCGTCATAATATCAAAACTTGCCGTGGCAGGCATATTCAACATCGTTGACCAGTTATCTCCGAGAATATGGCTCATCGTTTCATTCCAATTTGGAATTGGAAAATTAGTCAAAACTAAAAAGAGCGATCCTACGATCAATAAGGGTGTTGATAGCAAAAAACCATCACGAACCGCAATCAAATACTTGTTTTCACCGATTGTTTTCGCCATTGGTGTTAACACACGTTCTAACCAATCCAAAAATTTTTGCATGTTTCTTCCTCCCATCCAGTTGCTTTATTTTTGTTTGAGGACATAATTCTTCGATCGAAAATCTCATTTTGTCACTCTACTTTGTCGCTTTTGATTTTTTTATCAAACCCAAGACATCTTTCAACGCTTTTTCTCCGTCCATCATGCCATATGTTTCTGGAGCAATCGTGCCAACAGGAATCCCCATTGGGTCAAACGTTTCTTTCATTTTACTCGCTAAATGACGGACTTGAGGCCCTAATAAAATAGCCACAGGTTTTTCTTGTGCGACTTTTTCTTCCGCATGGATCGCAGGAAAAGCGGCAATTTCTAATGGCATTTTGTGTTTTCTGACGACGTCCATCATTTTATTGACCATAATACTTGTTGACATTCCTGCTTCACAAAACAAATAAATTTTTTTAGTTGTCATATTTATTCCTCCATTTTATTCTTGTTAACCGTTTATCCGATTCGCTGTTAAATTGGTGCTTTGATACGTGCTTCATAGGCATCAAGCCATTCTTGCGTGATTGGTGTGATCACTGTCGTCTGATCTGGACCAGGGTTGGCCATGAAAATTGCTGGTTCTTGAGCCATCGTTGCAACACTAAATGTAAATTCAACGTTCGTAGCTACCCCCCATTCGCCATATTTATCTAATGCTATTAACGAGAACGCCCCCGCTTTGCCATAACGTTTGCGCAATCGCTCATCAAATCCATAAACGGCTCGATCACAAGCCACTTGTGGCGTACATCCATTCCCCATCAATCGAACGATTTCATAAGAGAGACAGCCCTTCATAAGATCTTCCCCTAAGCCTGTAGCTGCTGCACCGCCAATCGTACTATCCACATAAAATCCCGACCCAGATAATGGCGAATCTCCTACACGTCCATGTTTTTTCATAAACAAACCGGAACTGGATGTTCCTACTGCCATCTGTTGTTGCGTATCGAGCGCGACAACTCCGACCGTATCATGGCCATCATAAGGATCTAAATTCAACGTGGCGATTTCTTTTACTCGTTGTTTCCATATTTTTTTTGCACGTGCCGTTAACATATTTTTTCGTTCAAAACCAGATAGCATTGCATATTCTGTTGCTCCTTGCCCTACTCGAAAACTATTGAATTTTTCATCGCTTAATTGCCGAGCAACAGAAATCGGATTGGCTACATCAGTAATCCCAGCAACTGCACCAATCTTAAATGTTTCTCCATCCATAAAAGCAGCATCCATTTCTACGATCCCTTTTTCATTTGGTAACCCACCATAACCAACGGATTTATAAAATGGATAATCTTCTACCACTTTGATCGCCGTTTCCACAGCATCTTTACATGAAAACTGTGCTTCTAATTGTTGTTTAGCGGCCAAGACACCTTCATGTGCCATGCGCCAGGTTGCAATCATTCCCCACATTTTTTTCCCTCCATCACCTAACATTTGTAGCGCTTTCAAGTTTATTCTATATGGTATATACTATTATGTCTATGCTAAAAAACGAGTTTCTTTTTAAAACTCATCGTTTTATTAGAAACTCGTTTTACATGAAATTTATTTTTCAATTGTTTATTCTATCTGAATGTTTTATTCTGTTAATGCTTGGAGGCTGCGCATGTAGATTTCTAAATTTGTTCTTAAATCTGCGGAATCCATATATTCATTCGCCGTATGGGCAATTCCTTTTTGCGCTGGAAATGAAGGGCCAAATGCTAAGATATTCGGCATTTTACGCGCATACGTGGCGCCTGTTGTTGTCACTGGTTTAGGATCATTACCGGTGACTTGATGATAGATCGTTGAAAGTATATCGATTTTTTTTGACTCTTCCGTCCGACAAAATCCAGGAATACTACGAACGACTTCTAAATCAACACCTAAAGGCAATTGGTTTTTCAAACGTGACACGACTTGTTTTTCTGATACGGTCACCGGGTAACGTAAGGCAATTTCTAATAGCAAGCCTTCTGGAGACTTTTGCAGCACAACAGGTGTCAAAATCAACTTGCCTGAATCTTCGTCTTCAAACGCTAAATCGATCCCTTCTCCAAAATGTTTTTGATGAAAGCTTTGACAAATCCAGCGGAAATGACCCTGTGCAACTGGCGGGATCATTCGTTCTTCAGTTAGTTTTGTCGCCAAGATCGTGATAGCATTTTCTCCTAACTCAGGCGCGTTACTTGGTGCTCGTTTACCACTGGCGCTTATTTCTTTTTTGGCAATTCTCACGTGCAATTGGTCTGGAACATGATCACGGAACTGGTCCCCTTCGAATCGACTGATTTGTTGATGTTCCTCTTCAGGTAAAGTAAAGTGGAGTACAACATTTACGATACCACGTTCGCCATAGATCACAGGATATTTACAATCGGGCGTGAAACCAAATGACGGAGGGCTTTCCTCGGCTAAGTAATGAGAAATATCTGACATGCCACTTTCTTCATCCGTTCCAAAGATGATCCGCAGATTCTTTTTTGGCTGGTGACCTAGGTCTTTTAATAGTTTCATGCCATACAGACAACAAATGATAGGCCCTTTGTTGTCTAATATTCCTCGACCATAAAAACGATCCTTTTTCTCACTGAGATCAAACGGTGGAAACTCCCATCCTTGACCAGCAGGGACAACATCGAGATGTCCCAGAACCCCGATATACTCACTTCCATCATTTCCCCACTGGGCATAGCCGATCGCATCATCAATTACTTTTGTTTGGAACCCATATCCGGCACTTTTGTCCATGACCAAAGAAAGAACCGAGCGTGCATCTATACCAAAGGGTGCTCCTGGTCCAGCTTTTGATTTAACACTAGGAACTTGCATGACTTGTTTGAGTAAATCCAGAAAATCCAGCCAATTCTCTTCGATTGCTGTGTTGATTTGATCCATTTTTCACCTCTTATTTTTGACGTATCAATGTATTCTTAAACGTATATTGATCTGCACGATAAAAAGACGTGTCGAACAATATCGGTTTAGCAGAAGGAGAATAAGTCATCGAATGGACGAGAAGCATTGGATCATCTTCTGATACATGCAATAACTTGGCAATATCTGGCGGACTTATAACTGCTTCAACTTCTTGATGCGCGTAGCCAATCTCAATGTTTTCTTCAATTATTTCATACAATGAAGATGCCAGCTGAGCTTGAGGGATCTCACCACTTTCATTTTGCAAATAACGTTTTAGTATATAGAGGTTTTCTACTGTCATTGGTTCATCATCAAAGTAACGTAAACGAGACAGATAAACCATGGCTTCATTTCCATAGTCAGCGAACATCTGGCGAATCTTCAGCGGTACTTCTTTTACGATTCCAACTTGCAATACTTCTGTCCGGGTCTTTTTTCCTTGAGCCTTGGCAGTTTCAGTAAAACTTTGTAAGCCACCGGAACCGCTTTGGATCTTCGGTTGCTTCATAACATAAGTTCCTTTTCCTCTTTCTTTCACTAAAATATTTTGACTGATCAAAAGATCAATTGCTTTGCGCACCGTCAGTCGACTGCATTGAAATTCTTCCGCTAAATCATAATCTGAAGGTAACTTTTGACTGGTCACGTAAGTTCCATCATTGACTCGTTGTGCAATTTTTTCAGCTATATCTTGGAAAACCGCTTGTTTTTTCACTTTATTACCTACTTTCTAACTACATATCATTCATCAAACAGTCGATTCGTTCTGACACCAAAAGTCAAACGTCTAAAAGTTGAACGGTTAAAAAATGAAAGAGCAACTTTTATCGTCTTTTATCCTGTTTGTAGGATGAGTAAAATCAAGAAAATCTTTCTTGTCGAGAGCTAAGCTTTCTATTTATTTTATATATAGTATATACCATTAAGTATAAACTTTCAGAAACTAATCGAGGGATTTTAATTTTACCCTTCCGGTGTTGATTGTTTCTTCCATACATTTGGGAAACTGGCTTGTTTTAGAGATAGCAACGTCTAGCCTATTCTGCGTGAAAGCAATTGCTGAACAGATATTGTTCAACAAACAAAAAAGAATCAATCTAAGCATTTTCAGCTCAGACTGATTCTCCATTTGAATTCTCCTTGAAAGATGTTCAAATTATTTAAATTTTCCCCTTTGTACGCTTTTTTTCTGCCTTTACTTCATGGATCTCTTGACGTAAGATATTCCGTCTTTCTGCAATCACATAGAAAAAGCCATAAATGAATGGCAAGATGAACGAGCCAAATCGATAAAGCAATAAGGAAGAAACAGCATCTACCGTTCCAACAACAGGTCGAAAGAGCAATAGATAAACAAATTCAAACGAGCCAATGCCTGCGGGTGTTGGTAAGACTCCTGATAAAACCACTGCAAAGCTGATAAATGAAAATGTCAAAAGAAAATCAAGATGTGGATGATTTTCTACTAAAAACAGATAAGGCATCACATACCAACAGAGTAGTTTTAGCAGGTTCCAACAATAGATCCTGATCAATGCGGTGCGGTCCTGGATGATCGTTTGCACCGTTTCTCTCAGTGAATAGATCTGGCTGTTGCACGTATCGACCCAGTGACGTAAACGTTCAGTTTTGAATAAACGATTGGACACTTTGACGAAAAAAACTTGAAGATTCAAACTGACGGAGACGGTCACAAGAAATAAAATGATCAAAGCCGTCAAAATGATACCAGCAATGATAACCCAAATCATATTTGGTGCCTTTTCGTAGAACAAAGAAAATTGAACAATCAAGCCAATGACTGCATAAGTGATCACCGCTAATTTATACATGATCATATGCAGGGCAGTGACTCCTGCTCCTTGAGAAAACTTCATCCCTTTTTTATTGTAAAAATAAATTTCTGAGATCAGTGTACCCGTTCCAAATGAGACAATCCGATAAAAGGCAATATAACAAGACGTCCAGAATCCATCACTTGTACTGAAGGATTTGGAAAACGGCTTAGCGATCTCTTTGATTGAGCGACCTTCTACAATTTGATAAAGTGTACCGAAAAAAAACATCGCCAGAAGCACTTGGACACTTGTTGAAAGCAACTCCTTGAAAATATCCGCAAAAGATTGATTGATCAAATAATAAATAATAGCGAGAATAATAGTCAATAATAATAAATTAATGATGATTTTGATTTTTGTTCCTTTAGTAGACATGTACGACTCCTTAATGGAAAAAATAGATCAAGACGAGATCAATCATGATTCCTAACATGAAAACGATCGTGAACTTCTTTTTTTAGTTTTGTGACGAAATATGCGTTGTGCGAACAAACCGCCCAAACCACCGCCTAACAAGCTAACAAACAACAAATTACTTTCTGGTACACGCCAAGCGCCTTTTTTTGCCTGACGTTTATCATAACCCATCAAGCCAAATAGATAAACATTCACAATGAATAAATAAAACCATAAGGGATTATGCATCAATACTTCCATCAACTTCCTCCAATTATTGCTCATCTTTTGGTACATAGATCGTTATACCTTCTGGGATGACTTTTAATTCGATCGGTAAGTCATCTGTAGTATCACCATCCGTCCGAGTCGTCACTTTCTTTTCTCGTGCCTGGATATTGACTTGACTAGCTGTCAGATATTTGATTTCAGGAACAGAATAGATCTTACCTTTGATCATACGTGGGAGATAAAATGCAAACCGGAAAAAATCTAATGAGGGCACGATGGTGATGTGGAACTTGCCATCATCTGGCGCAGCAGAATCATCGAAACCAGTAAAACCGCCTACTGAGTTGGACATCGTGATCGTCAACAACTGTGCTTTTCCCTTCCAATGCTCTTCTTCCGTTTTGATATCCAAATGATATTTTTTCTTTTTTAGCAATAATTTTACGAAACGTTTGATAAAGATCCATGAACCATATTTTTGCTTTTCTTTTTGGCTGATCCAGACCGCTGTGTCTGCTAATATGCCAATAGTCAAAGTAGAAATGACTACTTTATCATTCACTTTCCCATAATCGATTTTGCGGATCGATTCCTCTAACATCATTGCTGCTGCTTCTTCTTTCTCAAAAGGAATGCCTAACACTTTCGCTAAGTTATTGATCGTTCCACCAGGTAATAAGCCAACATGGTAATGGTCTAATTCATCTTGGAATGCTTGGATGATATGGTGGATCGTGCCATCACCACCAATAATGACTAGTGTATCTACCTCATGTTCTTTTGCTTTTTCCCTCAATGTTTCATCTTTGATCGACGGTCCAGTTTCTGTTAGATAAACCTCTAGTTCTGGTCGGTGTTTTGCGACGTACTCCTTGAACCATTCTGCTAATTGTTCCCCTTCATCCTTTCCTGAACTTTTGTTATAAAATACCAGTAACTTCTTCATAAACCATATTCCTCCTACTTTCCTGCAAAAAACAAAGGGAGTGGATGCGAAATAAACGCTCACCCTCCCCCATGAACAGTGATTCGAGCACTGACTAAAATAGCCTCGAATCAATCATATGTCAATGCAGTGTAGCAATCAACCAATAATGTGAGATTATTGGTTGAAATTTAATCTTTTTTATCAATGAAACGGATCAATTACACCTGCGTATTCAACTCCGCGATTTTAACAATGACATCTGTCGCTTTTTCCATGACTTGTAGAGACACAAATTCAAAACGTCCGTGCATGTTTTCGCCACCTGCAAATAGATTTGGTGTTGGTATCCCCAGATAAGAGATTTTTGAGCCATCTGTCCCACCACGTACCGGTTCGATCACTGGCTTGATGTCTAGTTCGATCATTGCTTTTTCAGCTAGATCAACGATACTCATATCCTTTTCGATGATTTCACGCATATTGTAGTATTGATCATACATTTCTACTTGAATACGCTCTTGGTCAAAGCGTTGATTCATTTTTTCTTGAATGCTTGTGATCATTGCTTTTCTTGCTTCAAATGACTCACGTTTATGGTCACGGATGATATAGCTCATTTTCGCCTCTTCTGGACTACCATTCAAAGCCATCAAATGGAAGAATCCTTCATAACCATCTGTTTTTTCAGGAACTTCATCAGCTGGCAATTCATTGTGGAAGTCGATCGCTAATTGTAAAGCATTGATCATTGTATTCTTCGCTGTACCGGGATGGACATTTTTCCCTTGGATCGTGATGTTTGCTTGCGCTGCACTAAACGTTTCGTATTGTAACTCTCCTAAAGGTCCACCATCGATCGTGTAAGCAAAATCCACGTTGAACTGTTCTACGTCAAATTTGTCCGCACCAACTCCGATTTCTTCATCTGGACCAAAAGCGACTTTGATCTCCCCATGAGGAATGGAAGGATTTTTCAACAAAATCTCCATAGCTGTCATGATTTCTGCAATACCTGCTTTGTCATCTGCGCCTAATAATGTCGTACCATCAGTTGTGATCAACGTATGGCCATCATAATTTTTTAAATTAGGGAAATCTTTGACATTCAAGGTAAAGCGCCCTTCTTTATCTAGAACGATCGTTGATTCTCCATCATAATTTTCAATGATCTGAGGATTTACACCTACTGCATTGAAATCAGCTGTATCCATGTGAGCAATAAAACCAATCGAACGTACGTCATGATCGATATTACTAGGTAGTGTAGCTATCACAAAACCGTTTTCTGTATTATATGTTACATCAGACAAGCCTAGATCTTCTAATTCTTTTTTCAAAACTTGCGCAAACTCTACTTGTGTTTGGGTAGATGGCGTAGTATGACTTGTTGGATCGGATTGTGTTTCCGTTTTGACATATCTTAAAAATCGCGGTAATAAGTTCTCGTACATAAATGACTCTCCTTTTTATTTAAATTCAAATGGATTGGTCGATGTTTCTGAAACAAAAAAGTCAACCGTCCAATTCTCTTCGTTTTTCCACTTTTCAAACTTCTCTACAAATTTTTCCTTACACAATGATTCGATATAATGGCCAGGATCAATTGCAGCTAATCCCGCACTTTGCATATCTTGCGCTGTATGGAAATAAATATCGCCAGTAATATAGACATCCGCTCCTTGAGCCAAGGCTGCGGGATAAAACTTCTCACCACTTCCACCACAAATAGCGACTCGTTTGATCATTTTTTGTGGACTTGTCGTTGGGCGAACCACACGTAAACCTTCCAATTGAAAAACTTCTTTTACATGGGCTGCGAAATTATCCAAGCTCTGTTCTTTTGCTAGTTCCCCAATACGACCTAATCCCCAGGTTTTAACTGGTGCATCGATCGAGAACAAATCAAATGCTGGTTCTTCGTAAGGATGTGCTGCAAACATCGCTTGTAAGACTTTCTCTTCTATATTTTCTGGGAAGATCACTTCGACTTTGGCTTCTTGGACTTGTTCCCCACGGCCGACTTCACCAATTGTTGGATTCGCTCCAGCTTTTGGGCGGAATCGACCTTGGCCAATCGAGATAAAACTTGTACTATCATACTCTCCTTGTTCTCCGGCACCCGCTTTTGCTAAGGCAGCTCTTAAACGCGGAGCATCCTCCACTGGAAGATAACTGATCAATTTTTTGTAGCCACGTTCATGTGTTCGAACAAGATGACCTGTGACCTCAATTCCTAATTGCTCACAAAACCAATCGTTCAACCCATCTTCAATGATATCCATGTTTGTGTGGGCTGCATAGACTGCAATATCATGTTTCAACAAATCAGCGTACATTTTTTCTTGTGGAGAATCAGTAATCAAGCGTTTGACTGGTCTAAAAATCGGGGGATGTTTTGCAATCAAAAGATCGATTTTTTTCTCAATGGCTTCTGCCACCACTTCTGGTCGGACATCTAAAGTCATCATCACACGTTGGATCGGTTTGTCCAAGGTGCCGATGTGCAACCCAACTGGATCGCCTTCTTCTGCTAACCATTGCGGGCAATAGCTTTCAAATTTTTTGATGAAATCTTGTGCTTTAATGGACATGTCATAAAACCTCCTTGATCCATTCCACCTCTTGTTGGATTGTCTCATATCTGTTTTGTTCACTCGCATTTTTTAATTGCTCTAAGATCACTTCACGTTGTTTAAGCTCACGTTGCCATTTTGCCGAAAAAGCAGCGTTTTTCTCTTCGAGTAAGAATGGCCCAAACATCAGCTCTTTTTCAGAATAGTCGATGGGCTGTTCTTTCTTTTCAGCTACGATGATCTCATAGATTTTTTTGTTTTCTTCGATGATTTCTTCTGCAATGATCTGATAGTTATTTTCTTTCAGCCACGTTCTTAAAGTTTTTTCGCCAATATTGGGCTGTAGAATCAAACGTTCTTCTCCCGATAAGCGCTGGTTTTGTCGACCAGATTCTAAGATGTCGCGAATCAAAGAGCCTCCCATGCCAGCAATCGTGATCGCGCTGATTTGATCGTCCTTTTCGATGGCATCTAATCCATTGGCCAAGCGTACCTCGATTCGCTCAGACAGTCCATTTTTCATCACCTGTCGTTTTGCCGATTCAAAAGGTCCTTTAACGACTTCTCCAGCTATAGCAAAGTCGATTTTCCCTTTTAGCATCAATGCGACGGGTAAGTACGCATGATCTGAACCGATATCTGCTAAACGAGCAGCTTCCGGTACAAAACGTCCAACAGTTTCAAGACGTTTCGATAACTCTGTGTGATTCATTTTTCCACTCCTTAACTACTGAATGTTTGGATGTCATCCAATTTGTCATGACTTTAGACAAACACTTACTTATTAAAGTTATCCTACTTATTTACATTTTTATGATAACTATTGTTCTTATCCCTATCATAACATTAGTTTATGTTCAATAGAAAAAAGAACTGGGAAAATATCCCAGTCTTTTTTTAGCAAGTAATCAAAAGATTTCGATTGATTCTTTTTTTATTGGGCAGTGATCTCAATGATCGAATTTCCAGGAACTTGTGGAGGGATCGACATCGTCATGACCGCCATTTCTACCAATTTAAATTCGATTTTTTCTCCTTCTTTCAAGGAATCGACACCACCAGTGATTTGATCCACTGAAGCATTTAAGATCACCCCATCATTGCTGAAGGACGTACCGATATTTGCTGGATCTTCTATTTCTTCTACATCTTTGACGGTGATTTGGTATACATCACCTTCCGCTTCGCCGAAGCTTTCGATCGTACCTGTAAACACACTTTGCTTTTGTTCGGTAGAACTATCTGTTTCCACTGTCGATTCTGCATTGATCGAATCGATTGAACCTGTACTTCCTTCTTCGTTGCCGCAGCCTGCCAATGCAAACAAGAGACCGGCAGCAACTAGACCAGTTAAAATAGCTTTCATCATACATCCTCCGTGTAATTTCTTGCGTTACTGCTTTGATGATTCCATCCGGTTATTTCTTCAAGTCCATGGATTCGTTTCATCTTAACTTTGTTCATTTTATGAATTTTTATTGAAAAGGTGAAAAACAGTGACAGTTGAGTAGATACTCCAACCTGTTTCTGTAAAAATCATTTAATGACATTAGCCATTTCGGCGATTTCGGCCTGTCATTTCGATTTCTTTTGTCAAATAGCGGATTCGTTCCATGATCCGTTTGGCTTTCAACGGTTCCTCATCGCCTCGTTGTGTCACCGTCAAATGCTGTTCTAATTCGTTCATCGTGAAGTTTGAAGAAAAGAACGTTGGCAATTGTTCTTGCATCCGATACTGTAAGATGACACCAAATACTTCGTCACGGATCCAACTACTCATCGCATCCGCTCCAATATCATCGATCATCAAGATCGGCGATTTCTTCACCGCATCTAACTTCTCAGCCACTTGATCTTTACCGATGGCTTGCTTCATTTCCACTGCAAATGTTGGAAAATGAACCAACGTTGTGGTGAATCCTTTGACTGCCAATTCTTTCGCTGTTGCACCTAAAAGATAGGTTTTCCCGATACCAAAACTTCCGACCAAGTACAACCCTTTGTGAAAGCTTTTAGGATCAGCTGAATATTGTTCAACGAAGTCTAATGCTTCCAAGCTTGCATAGCCACGTCCATCTGTTCGTTCAAAATTTTCAAAGGAAGCAGATTGGATGTCTTTGGGCATATCCATTGCTTTCACACGACTCTTGATCTCTTCTTGTTTTTGACGAGCTAAGAGTGCTTCTGTCGGCACGTAGGTGACGTCGACATAGTGGAAATTCAATGTCAATTTTGGTTCATATCCGGGAGCGATCATGGTTGGATCGTTCGTTTGATATTTTCTTTTTTCTTGGACATACTCATAGAGTTTGGCATAACTTTTTTCGATATCCGCTTGCGTCAATCGGTCTTGATGGGCTGACAGAAAGGCTTGAACATCCGCATCATTCAAAACTTCAGCAATCATCTCGGAATACTTTTCTTGGTAGTTGCGTTTACTGATGATTTTCTTCAGTTCTTTTCCCACATCTTCCATTAGCTCTCACCTTCCTTTTTAGCCAGATACTCTTTGAAGCGACGATCGATCTCGGCTTTTTTCTCTGTACTGATTTGCGTTTCGTCTTTTGGTTGATTGACCCAATCAGGCAATTTTTCTCGCCTTACATTTCGGCGATAATTTGACGTGTTGTTTTGTTTTGACGCTTTCGGTTGTTTCGCTTTCGTACTCAATGTATGGAGATGTTCAATCGCTTCTTCTGGCGTACTGATTTTTTTTTGCGCCCACTCATTAGCGATCGTATTCACGAAGCTCGCATTTAAGCTCGCATGGTTTTTTATAACTAACACATAGTTGATCAAAATGTTGATGACACTGCTAGACAGACCGGATTGAGTGACCAAATCTTGCAACAACCAATTTTCCTGTTTGGAAACATACCCGCCTTTTTCTTTTTTTATCGCTTCGAGATAACGCATCGGTGGGGTTTGGCGTGCGACTTGGATCAATTGTTGTGCAGCACTAGGCAACGCCTGATTGACAGGGACACCTGTTTCAGCAGACTGATCGGTAACCAGAGTGTTACTCGATTGTCGCAACGTATTCTGCTGTTGCTGCCGTAACAAGACGATCCGTTGGAGTTCTTTTAAAGATACTTCTTCTGTCGTAAAATCAAATGACTGTAGAATCAACTCTCCTAAAGTCAGTTCATCGAAGCCATAGAGTTGTTGGTATGTTTTCGCTTGTTGCAGAACTGGTTCTGTCAACTGATTGATGTGTTGTTTCTTCAACCAATCGGTTAAAAACGTCCAGTCAAACGAGTCTGAATCTGCGATCAATGATTTGGGTTCAAAAGGTGTGAATTTTTGCTGGATCGATTCCACTTGTTCTTGGTTTGCTGCATAGACTGTTTCATTGAACCGATAGACTTCCAAAAACTTCTTAGTGATTTTTTGATAGCCTTCATGCGAAAGATTTTTTGGCTTAAATAATTCCGTCAATTGGTTGAATCGACGTTCGCCAACTTTTTCTAAAAGTAAAAAAGAAAGTAACGTGTCATTGAAAAACGTAGGAACGTCCATCGGTTCTAGCAACTCATAAAGAAAACAATTACCCAAATTTTCATCTTTTTTGAAATAGACTTCTAAAAGACCGATTCCTTCTAATTTTTTTCGTGCCTCATAAAATTGCGGTAATCCACAACTTAGACTACTCAATAAATCGGCGTGTAATCCTTCAGGACCTACGCCAGTTTCTAGCGAGATCTCCGAATACAACGTCAAGTAAAGACTCAACGCTTCTCCCCCGATCAATGGTTGGTAAAGGGATAACAAGGCAGACTTTCCTTCTTCTTTTAAAGGACTGCTTTTTCTTCCTTGGTAAATATTTTTCGGTTGTAATTCTTTCCACGCATTTTCCAAGGAATGCTCCCTCCTTTATTATTTACGCATCATTTTCACTATTACTCGTATCTTTTGCTTTATCAACAATGTCTTGTAATTCTTTCAAAAAGACAGACATATCTTTGAATTGACGATAGACACTCGCAAAACGAATATAGGCGATTTCATCTAAGTTCACTAAATCTTCCATGACGTATTCACCGATCAGATTAGTTGAAACCTCATTTTCGCCAAGACTTCTTACACGATTTTCAACATGGTTGACGATCTGTTCCATTTGTTCCATCGCTACTGGCCGTTTTTCGGCAGAACGGATCAATCCACGTAAAATCTTGTCACGATTGAATTCTTCTCGTTCACCATTTTTCTTGATGACTAATAAAGGTGCCGCTTCAATTCGTTCAAAGGTTGTAAAACGGAAGGAACATTTTTCGCACTCACGGCGTCTTCTTATCGCTCGACCATCGTCAGCTTGACGACTATCGATCACTCTTGAGTTATTATGTTGACATCTAGGACATCTCATCGTAATTTTCACCTCTCTTGGTGTAGTTTGATCGCTTATTTGAATGTACCATATGAAGTTGTTCTATCAGTTGATTTTTAACACCAATTATGAATCATTGGTGTTAAAAAGGCTGGTTTTCAACACTAAGCTTAAAAATTATAAAATATGAAAAGGATTTTTTCAATTTATATCTTATTGCTCAGTTCAAAGTGATTTTCACAACTTCACTGCTTATTGTTTTAGATTTTTTTCCACTGATTTTTTATTGAACTAATTCAAGTGGATCGTAATAAACGTTTTCTTATTACTAACTTTAGTATAACATGAAACAATTAAGCAATGCGACTGTCCCAGGTAAAAAATCGCTTGAACTGAAAGATTTGTTGTGTTTTTATCTCAACGAACGAAAACAGACTGGCGTTCAGCACCAGCCTGTTTCTTTTTGATTTTCTATTTTAATCAATGCTTGGGTAATCCCTATAGTTTATCTTCGATTCCCGTGTAATGTTTCATTCGTTCTTCTTCGATTTTTTGTTCTGTTGAACGATGATCGAATTGGGGGTCTTGGTTTACTTCAGGACTTGTTTCCGGATCTTTGCGTTCTGTGGTTAAGTCCTGTCGCTTGGATTCTTTTTCTACATGTTGGTCTTCTAACTCAGCAATTCTCGCCCGGTATTCATCTTCACGAATTTTACCTTCTTCTGCTTGGATCTGTCCCTTTTCCTGTAAATCTTCTTTGTGGAGAATCTCACCAATTTTTTCTTTCGCAGAACCTACTACTTTATCTTTTTGGTTTTTGAATGTACCCATCGTATCATCTCCCCCTCTTTCTTTATATAAATAGCATAGCAAAATGTTACGATTTACTCAAAGAAAGCGATTAAGCAACAACCATTTTTTGATTTCAGCGGATAAATCTTCCTTGGTTTGGCGATTATCGAATACGATATCCGCACGTTGTTTCTTTTCCTCGATTGACAGTTGGCTTTTCACCCGTTGTTCTGCTTCTTGCTTCGATAATTGATTGCGTACCATCAAGCGTTCGATTTGCTGAGATTCTGGGATATAGACAACTGCGACGGCATCCATTTGTGTATCATACTGTCCTTCAAACAATAAAGGAATATCGACAACGATCAACGGATATTGTGCTTTCTTCTCTGTGATTTCTTCAGTGATTCTCCCACGGATAAATGGATCTAATACTTGATTCAATTGCTCACGTGCAGTGACAGAGCCGAAAATCAATTGTCCAAGTTTTGCCCGATCTAACTGACCATCTTGTTGGAGGATCTCTTTGCCGAATGCTTGAACCAACGCTTGAAGTCCTGGCGTATCCGGTTCAACGACCTCTCTTGCCACTATATCGGCATCGATCACTGGAAAGCCATATTGTTGGAAAATAGCAGCGGCAGTACTCTTGCCTGTCGCAATTCCCCCTGTCAAACCTAAAACAAATCCTACTTGGGTATTCTTAATTTCTGACATGTTGGACAATAGTGCGTCCCCCTTTGCGCAACTTTCGTTTTCACGATTGGTGTTTGACAACGAATACATGCTTCTCCTGTCTGTCCATAGACATGTAAAGCCACTTGGAAACTCCCTGACTCACCTAACGCATTGAGATAACTTCGGATCGTTGTTCCCCCTGCTTCAACTGCTCGTGACAACACATCGATGATTGCTTGACGGAGTAATTTGATTTCTTTTGGGCGTAAAGAATCAGCTGGTTGCTCTGGATGGATCTTCGCTTCCCATAATGCTTCATCTACGTAGATATTTCCTAGTCCTGTGACCAACTTTTGATCAAGTAATAAAGGTTTGATGGCTTTGTGTGACTTTTGTAGCCCTACGGTAAAGTCTTTTAATAAGAATAAATCTGGTAAAGGCTCTGGACCTAATTTCAAGATTCCTTTATAGGTATTGCTCGCTCCTTTTTCAACGATCGTCATGCGGCCGAATTTCCGTACATCGTGGTATCGTAATTGGCTGCCATCTTCAAAAGAAAAAATCACATGTGTGTGTTTGTCGATCGGTTCTTCTTTTTCAAAATATTGATATTTCCCCTCCATCCGTAAATGGGAAATCATTTCATAATGACTCAAGTGAAAAATCAAAAATTTCCCTCTGCGACCGATCGATTCGATCGTTTCACCAATTAACGTTGCTTCAAAAATCGGTACCTCCGGTTGTTCAATGATTTTCGGCCATAGCACTTGGACGTTTTTTATTTTTTTGTTTTTCACTAATTTTTCTAATCCTCTACGGACAGTTTCAACTTCTGGTAATTCGGGCATCCTTTTTCTCACCTACAATTTTCACTTATTTGATTTTGAATCGAACTTATCTGTGACAAAAATAAAAGCTATTTTGTTCCTGAACTTAAAACAGAATAAACGGTGTTCCATAAGCTGACCTTCAACATTAAGCTAAAAATTGTAAAAATATGAAAAGCTATTTTTCATTTTGCTATCTTACTGCTCAGATCAAAACGCTTTTGTCACAACCTTGATAAACAGTGTCCCCGAAGCAACTACTTCAGAAATAAGCCAAGAAACCCAAAAATTTGAAAAACAATTTTCGGGTTTCTCGCCTTATTCTCAGAGCTGGACAGCTCTGTCACAATCTACTCCTGCATCGAACGAACCCGATCCAAGATTTTCCCTCGATGTTTGTCTATCGGTATAAAAGTAAAGAATTATTTGGCTTCATACCATGTTTTGCCCCAGCTGCTGTCTGTGATCAGTGGAACATGTAAAGCAACCGCCTGTTCCATTACTTCGCTGACTAATTTATCTAACATCTCTAATTCACTTTCTGGCACTTCAAAGACTAATTCATCGTGCACTTGAAGTAACATCGTCGCTTGCAAGTCCGATTCTTTCAAGCGTTTGTCCAATTCGATCATGGCGATTTTCAGGATATCCGCCGCACTTCCTTGGATCGGCGTATTGATTGCTGTTCGTTCGGCAAATGAACGAATGTTGTAGTTTCTTGAATTGATATCTGGTAAATAGCGACGACGATGGTATAACGTTTCTACAAAACCTTGATCTTTCGCTTCACGAACAATACGCTCCATGTATTCTTTGACACCTGGATATTTTTCAAAGTACGTATCGATATATTGTTGAGCCGCTTTACGCGTAATGCCTAAGTTTTGTGATAACCCATAATCAGAAATTCCATAAACGATTCCGAAATTGACTGCTTTCGCTTGACGACGCATATTTGGTGTGACGTCTTCGGCTTTTTCAATGCCGAACACACGCATTGCTGTACTTGAATGGATATCTTGTCCTTCTAAAAAGGCAGCTTTTAAATGCTCGTCATCTGAGATATGCGCCAATACACGTAATTCGATCTGAGAATAGTCAGAAGAATAGATCAACCAATCTTCGTTTCTAGGAACGAATGCTTGACGGATCTTGCGACCTTCATCTAAACGGATCGGAATATTTTGTAAGTTGGGATCAACTGAACTCAAACGGCCTGTCTGCGTCAATGTTTGAACATAGCGAGTATGGACTTTCCCGTCCGATTGGATCACTTTCAGTAAACCTTCGACATAGGTCGATTGGATTTTAGCGATTTGGCGATAAATCAAAATATCGTCAACGATCGGTGCTTGCTCACGCAATTGTTCTAAGACATCAACCGCAGTCGAATAGCCTGTTTTGGTTTTTTTGATCACTGGAAGACCCATCTTTTCAAAAAGGATCACACCTAATTGTTTAGGTGAGTTTAGATTGAAATCTTCTCCAGCCTCTTCATAGATTTTTCGTTCGATCTCTCTCAATCGATCCGAAAATTCGATTTTCATTTCTTGAAGACGAGTCGCATCCACTTTGATCCCACTGATTTCCATTTCAGCCAAGATGATCGACAAAGGTAATTCCATTTTTCGGAAAAGATCTTCTTGATTTTTTTCTGCTAATTCTTGACTTAGTTTAGGCGTCAAACCATTGATTGCTGAAACTTTTCGTGCTAGGTGGGCAAAGAAAACTTCTTCATCTTCTGGTAGACCTTTCTTCGCGCCTTTTCCGTAGATTGCTTCATCCGATTGGATATCATGATACCCGTAATGTGACGCTATCCCTTCGATGTCCTCACTTTTCTCGTTCGTATCCAATAAATAAGCACCTAGTAAGACATCAAAGTCGATCCCTTGTAATTTCGTTGCATAGCGGTTCAATGCCACATACGTACGCTTAGCATCATATACATTTTTCAGACGAGTCTTGTCCCCGACCCATGAAAGAAAGGCTTCATTTTCAAAAATCGCTAAGTCATTTGTCACATAGATTTTCTCTGGTGTTCCCCATGCCACACCAACGATGTCTTCTGTATGATAGTTGTCGCCCATCATCTCAACATATAAAGCCATATTTGTCTGGAACATGCTCTCATCATATTCATGGACCACTTCAAACAAAATATCTTTCATTTCTACTTGTTCTTCGACCACATCTAATTTAGCAAGAAATTGTTTGAAATCCATTTCCTTGAAGAAAGGCACCAATTTATCTAAGTCTTTTCCTTGATAGGCAAGGGAGTCAATATCCACTTCTACTGGCGCATCGGTATCGATCGTTGCTAATTTTTTGGACAAGAAAGCTTGCTCTTTGTCATTGATCAGATTTTCTTTCATCTTACTTTGTTTCATGTCGTCGATATGTTCATAGATCCCTTCAACAGAGCCATATTGATTCAATAATTTGATCGCTGTTTTTTCACCGATCTTTGTTACGCCAGGGATATTATCTGAAGCATCCCCTGCTAATCCCTTCATATCGATGATTTGTTTCGGTGTAAGGCCATCATATTTTTCCGCCACATGTTCTGGCGTATAACTTTCAATATCACTTACACCTTTCACAGTGATATCGACTTTGATTTCTTTTGATGCCAATTGTGTTAAATCTCGGTCACCGGACAAGACAACTACATCGAATATTTCTTTATCCACTTTTTCTGCCAAAGTACCGATGATATCGTCTGCCTCATAGTTCGGTAACTCGTAATACTTCACACCCAGACCGGTTAGAAGCTCACGGATATAAGGCATTTGTTCTTTGAATTCTCCCGGTGTCTTTGAACGGCCACCTTTGTATTCTGCGTACATTTCTGTTCGGAATGTTGTTTTCCCTGCATCAAAAGCAACCAAAACATGCGTTGGTTGTTCTTTTTGCATGACATTTTCAAACATATTATGAAACGCATAGATTGCGTTGGTATGCAACCCATTACGATTTTTAAAACGTTCCAACGAATTGTGCAACGCAAAGAATGCACGAAAGGCCACACTATTTCCGTCAACGAGTAATAATTTATTTTTAGTCATCCGCTTAACTCCTTACTATAAAGTTCTTTCTCATTCTAACAAAGAATGCCAAAGAATGCGAAAAGAAAAAACGGACAGGCAAAAGGTTGTTAGAAAAGCGGTACGTACTAAGGCGTAAGACACCAGTCTTACTTTTTGAATACCGTTTATCCTAGATTGCGAACAAAGTAATTTAGGATAAAAATAGTGATTACTGGTATCGAGGACCCAAAAAAGAACCCACTAGAATTTGACGATCAAATTCTGTGGATTCTTTCTTTTCATATGAGAGATATTTTTATCTTGCTCTTCGTTTATTGCTTAGTTATTACGTCCAAAGATTCGTAAGAATGCCAAGAACAAGTTGATGAAATCTAGATATAGTTGAAGTGCCAAGAATACGGCAATCCCACTATTTGCTTGTCCATTTGATTGAACATATACATTTGCGATCTTTTGGTTATCATAAGCAGTGATACCTGCAAAAATCACGACAAGTAGTAATGAGATGAACAGTTCAACTGCACTACTTCTTAAAATAAAAACATTCAAGACCATCGCAATGATCACACCGATCAACGCTGCCATTCCGGCACGACCCACACCTGATAGATCTTTTTTAGTGAACATCCCGATTGCTGACATCCCAATGAACATCCCAGTTGCTGAAATAAAAGCAGTTGTGATCGTTCCGATATCATAAAAAGCTAATGTAACAGCTAAAACGATACCATTCAATAAGGAATATGCGATAAATCCACCGATTGCTAAGCTTGGATTTTTTTGTGCTTTTGCTCCTAAAACTAAAACCAAAATGATTTGGACAATCCATAATCCCATAAAACCTAATGGAAAATTATTGATGAAGCTTGCTACTTGATAAGGAAAAACTTGGATCGCTAAATAGGAAGTGATCGCACTCAGCGCTAGACCGATTCCTAAAAATCCGTAGACTTTCGCATAAAAGCGGTTGATACTATTTGATATGATTTGATTGTTCATCTTATTCACCTTCACTTTCAAGAGTTAATTCTTGTTCTAATTCTGGTGGTTGTACCATGACTACTGCATCTAATACACGATTGTCTTGTGTATTCGTGGCCTCCACTGAAATAGTCACAACATTTTTCATCTTATCCACTCGAATGACTTCAAACTGAAAAGTCAATGTTTCATAATGAAAAACCGGCTCGACAAAATTAGCTGAAAAATTCACCACATGAGAACCTGGACCAGGCAAGTGTTTTGACACTGCACTTGTTATGATTCCCATTAACATCACAGTTGGAACAATGGGTTGATGATATTCCGTTTTCTGTGCAAAATCATGTTGGATATATAAAGGATTGGCATCGTTTGTTAATCCTAAATATAATAATAACTGACTATCTTCAATTGATTCTGTTAAAGATAACGAGTCGCCTTCCTCGATTTCATTGATTGTTTTTCCTAATTTACGCGGTTTACTTATGTTCAAGTTTAAACCCTCCAGTTTATTTATTCATTCGTACCAATTGTACCAAATCATACAAAAAACGCAAGTTACAGAACATGCTTTGGTCTTTCACTTATGTAAGCAATCACTTCGATGATCGTACATTATTTATTGAAGACTATAGCATAGTTGAATAAAAACCGTTCGTATTTTGTCTGGATACTTTAGGATTTCTTAATTCGATTGAATACGTACGGTCACTATAAGCAGGCGAAACATTACTGAAAAAGAACTCTACCTATCACCCACAAATAAACGCCAAAAGGGGCTGCCACCTGACAATCCCTTTTGACGCTAACTTCTTTTATTCACTTAGATGATTACAGAACGTTTTTCGTTGTACTGCTCAATAATTTTTCATAGGCTTGTTCAAATTTTTGAACATCACCAGCACCCATGAAAATAATCACTGCTTCGTGGTAGTCTAATAACGGCGAAACGTTATCTTCTTTGATTACTTGACCACCTTTTTTGATTTTTGCCCCTAGGTCTTCGATTTTAACGTCCCCTTGTTCTTCACGGGCAGAACCAAAAATATCACATAGATACACACGGTCAGCTAAATCTAAGGCTTCGGCAAATTCATCCATCAAGGCAATCGTACGAGTAAATGTATGTGGTTGGAAGACTGCAATGATTTCTTTGTCTGGATATTTCTGACGTGCGCCATCAATAGTTGCTTTGATTTCTGCTGGATGGTGAGCATAGTCATCAACGACTGTCATATCAGCCACGATTTTCTCGCTAAAACGACGTTTCACTCCAGGGAATGTCAACATTTCGTCAGCAACTTCTTTCACGTCTAACTTCTCGAAGTAGGCAACTGCGATAACACCAAGTGCATTCAAAATATTATGTTTTCCAAATGCTGGAACTGTAAAGTGTCCAACAAACTCTTCGCCATGGAACACATCAAAAGCTGAACCAGTTGTCGTACGTTCAATATTACGTGCTTGGATATCGTCATCTTCATTCATACCGTAATAATAGATCGGCACATCCGCTTCTAACTTTCTTAGATAGTCGTCATCTCCGTAAGCAAAGATCGCTTTTTTGACTTGTTTTGCCATCGTTTGGAAAGCGGAGAAAACATCATCGATACTTGTATAATAATCAGGATGATCAAAATCGATATTCGTCATGATCACATAATCAGGAGAGTAAGCTAAAAAGTGGCGACGATATTCACATGCTTCAAAAGCAAAGAATTCTGCCTCTGGATCACCATGACCAGTGCCGTCACCAATCAAGTAACTTGTCGGACGAATCCCTGTCAATACATGTGATAATAGACCTGTCGTACTTGTTTTCCCATGGGAACCAGTGACAGCGATACTCGTATAATTTTGGATAAAATCTGCAATAAAATCATGGTAACGGATCACTTCTAATCCAAGCTCTTTTGCACGTTGGATCTCTTCGTGTGAATCTGGAAAAGCATTGCCGGCGATCACGATCATTCCTGGTTTGACGTTTTCTGCATCAAACGGCAAGATAGAGATATTGGCTTTTTCTAAATCTCTTTGAGTAAAGAAATATTTTTCGATATCTGATCCTTGGACGTTTAATCCTTTTTCATGTAATACAAGTGCCAAAGAGCTCATTCCTGAGCCTTTAATACCAACAAAGTGGTACAAATTTTCTTGATTTTTCATTTGAATCCTCTTCTCTTAACTATCATCCATTATTTTATTCATACATTCAACACGAAACCCATTATCTTATAAACAATAAAAAATTTCAACCAAATTTATTCGGATGATTTTTAGTTCCTTAAATATTAGTGCCCTGATTACCTTTTTAGCGAAACTTTTTCATTCATCGCTAAGAGACGTAAATAAGCAGACCACACCTCATCTGGGATGTCGACATGACCGATAAATCCCGTTCCATTAGGTCCGTAACCTTGGGCATCATCTTTCAAACGAACTATTTCTCCAAATACTAAGGCTTGGAAATAATCAGAAGGCCACAAGTCATTTAGTCTTTGATCAGAGAAGTTGAATCCCTTGGTACTTTCTGTCACTTGTGGAAGTATCGGTACATAATTATAAAAATGAATAGACTCATTGCCCCATTTCTTCTCAAAAGTCGCCTTTGTTCGTCGTTGCAAGGTGGGATCATTCATTAAAAGAACACGTTCAGGTAATGGGCCCTGTGCTTTTAATAAATTGTAAGAAAATGAAGCATTCTCGCCACAATTGGTTGACTTCGTTTCTAACAATAGTGCCTGTTCAGGTAACCTATATTTTTCAAGCAAATAGCGGGCACAAATCTCACTTTCACTTAAACCTTGTTCAAATAAGAATCCTTGTTTTTCAAAATTTTTATAGAGATACTTCGTCGCATGTCCGATCCCACCAACTAAAATGATTTGCGCAACCTGCTGGTTCAAGTAAGCCTTTGCTGCTTCATCTACTAGGACGGGCAGACAATTCCCAGCTAAAATCAGTGTTGGTGCTTTTAGTTCCGAACACTCCTGTGGGTCAGGGTCTGCTAAAAAATCCAATAAGCAATTCCAGTCTGCAATTCTTGATGGTTCACCTGTCATTCTGTTTCTCTCCTCATACAATTATTCAACATCCAAGTACGTGGTTTTTTGCCATACCAATCGTCCTCTACAACGCCCACACAAATAGCGATCTGTATTGATTTTCCTTTTACGATAAATCCATTCAGCACACTTTTGGCATTGATATCCTTCGATTTTTTGCCTTCTATTTGAAGGAATAGCAGGTGCATAACGTAAGCCACCCGTCTTTACCAATAACTGTTTGAAATCTGAGTCACGATGGCGATACCCTTTTCCAGTCAAGTGAAGATGATAATGACACAGCTCATGTTTGATGATCCCGATGATCGTTGCTTGATCGGCTACTGCAAACATCGTCGAATTAAAATCCAAATGGTGATCATTTAAATGATACCTACCACCTGTTGTTTTCAAACGTTTGTTGAACATTGCTTGGTGCATGAACGGACGCTGGAAGCTTGTCCAAGAAATCTCTTCGACTAACTGTTGCAATTCTTCTTGTGTCACGCTTGATCCTCGTAAGGCGAAAGCATCGTCAGACTGATACGCCCTTTGTTCGTATCCACTTGTTCGATCCAAACAGTGACGACATCACCAACAGAAACCACGTCAGTTGGATGTTTGACGAATTTATTGCTTACTTTAGAAATGTGGACTAAACCATCTTGTTTCACACCAATATCGACGAATGCGCCAAAATCGATGACATTGCGAACTGTTCCTTTTAATTCCATGCCGGGTTTTAAATCTTCCATACTCAATACATCTGAACGTAAAAGTGGCGCAGGCATTTCATCTCGCATATCTCGTCCTGGTTGGGTCAACCCCTCAAGAATATCTTTTAATGTTTCTTCACCTACTTGCACTTGTTGTGCCAAGCGTTGTGGAGAAATCTGACTTAATTTTTCAATTGCTTCTTTCGTTCCTAAATCCTTTTCAGATAATTGGTTTGCCTGTAAGATCTCTTTTGCTACTGCATAACTCTCTGGATGGATCGCGGTGTTGTCCAGTACATGTTTGCCACCAGGCACACGTAGGAAACCGATTGCTTGTTCATATGCTTTTGGCCCTAAACGTGGGACCTTCTTCAATTGCGTTCGAGAAGCAAATGCACCATTTTCTTCACGATACGTTACGATGTTTTGAGCAATCGTCTTATTTAGACCAGAAATATGTTGCAACAACTGAGGACTCGCTGTATTGACATCGACCCCTACTTGGTTCACTGCCGTTTCAACAACAAAATCCAACTGTTCTGCTAATCTTTTTTGTGAAACATCATGTTGATATTGTCCCACGCCAACAGCCTTCGGATCGATTTTCACTAGTTCAGCCAACGGGTCTTGTAATCTTCGAGCAATCGAAACTGCACTCCGTTCTTCGACTTGTAAATCAGGAAATTCTTTACGGGCAATATCACTTGCGGAATAGACAGAAGCTCCGGCTTCATTGACGATGGCATAAAACGCTTGATGTTTGGCTAACTTCAACTGTTCTGCCACAAATAACTCCGATTCACGGCTCGCCGTCCCATTACCGATTGCAACCATATCCACGTGGTACTGATCAATCAATTTCACAAATGCAGGACCTGCTTCGGCTCTTTTTGCTTGATTTGCCGGTTTATGCGGGTAAATCACTTCGATCGCTAAAACCTTACCAGTCGCATCCACCACTGCTAATTTACAGCCGGTACGATAAGCTGGGTCAAAGCCTAAGACAACTTTCCCTTTTAAAGGTGGTTGTAATAACAAGTTACGCAGATTTTCACCAAATATAGCGATGGCTTGCTCGTCCGCTTTTTCGGTCAATTCATTACGGACCTCCCGCTCAATCGCAGGTTGGATGAATCGTTTGTAACTATCGTGAATCGCTAAACGAACAGAATTAGCAGAAGACGAAGCTGTATCAGGAATCAATTGTTTCTCCAAATAAGTTAAAATCGCAGCTTCATCAACCGTAAGATTGACTTTCAACACTTCTTCTTTTTCTCCACGATTGGTTGCTAAGATGCGATGAGAAACAATTTTATGAATTGGTTCAGAAAACTCGTAATACATTTCATATACGCCTTTTTCATCATTTTCTTTGTTCTTGACGGTACTTTCGTATAGCCCCTTATTGTACGTATATGAGCGGACCCATGTTCTGAATTTTGCATTGTCACTTACCTGCTCTGCAATGATCTCATGGGCACCTTGTAAGGCTTCTTCAGGAGACGGAACTTCTTCAGTGACGTATTTAGTTGCTTCGGTCAAAACATCTTCAGATGAAAAGGTCAATAACCAAGTTGCTAAAGGTTCTAACCCTTTTTCTTTCGCAATCGTCGCTTTCGTTCTTCGTTTTTGTTTGTATGGACGATACAAATCCTCTACTTGTTGCATCTTTACAGATTGTGTAATACTTTGTTGTAATTCTGGAGTCAATTTTCCTTGTTCATCAATCAAACGCAAGACTTCGGTTTTACGTTTTTCCAAATTTGCTAAATAAGCATAGCGCTCTTCAATTTCACGGATTTGTACTTCGTCCAAGCTTCCGGTCATTTCTTTACGGTAACGAGCAATAAAAGGCACCGTATTTCCTTCTGCTAATAGATTTAAAACAGTCGTCAACTGTTTTGCTTGATAATCTGCCAATTCTTTCTTTACAAGATCTAGAATCGTTGGATTTACTTTATCTGTCATTAAATAGCCTCTTTTCTAAGTCGAAATCGATTCCTACTACGGTTTATTCATTAAAAAGCAAGAATCAAAAAATCATACTGATTTATTTTAGCATAGATTCTGGTATTTCTAAATGTAACTAAACAGTGTCTAGAACAAAAATAAAATTCATTTTTGTTTTTAATTTGAAAATGTATAATCGGTTTTCCAAAATCTGACCTTCAGGACTAAGCTAAAAAGCCCAAAAATTTGAAGAACAAATTTCGGGTTTCTCGGCTTATTTATCAGAACTATACACTTTTATCAAAAACTTTTTCTGATCAATCACGTGGTTGCCATGGTCCTTGATTGTTTTGATACTCGATATCTTGGATGATTCCAGTTGGTTCAAAAACGACACCATGCATCGATCCGCCAAAGACAGCCCCACCGTCGATCCCGATTTTCTGATCTTGTATCCACAAATCAGTTGTCTGCATATCTCCATGGAGTAATGGCGTGATCGTATGACCAAATACGATCGTCTTATCAGTCCGATTCTTATGCTCATGAAAAGGCTCTCTGATCCATAAAAAATCTCCAGGGCTAGTATCACGCCAATCTTTTTTAGTTAGATCAACACCCGCATGGACAAAAAGATAGTTTTCCCATTCATAATATAAAGGCAAATTACATAAAAAATCGACCAATTCACGATATCTTGAACGAATCATCATGGCAATCTCAGTTGGTGAATATTCTTCTGCTGCACCTGGATGCAAAAGACTTTCCATTGTTTCTCTTCCACCGTTTCTTAAGTAAGACGGATACCAGTCTTCTGGTTCTTGGAGAAACTGTAAGAAGTACTCTTCATGATTGCCTCGTAAGTAGACCGCACCAGTTTCTTTCACTAACTTCATTCCTAGTAATAAGCAATCTTTTGTTTTTGGTCCACGATCATTCAAATCACCAATCAAGACTAATTGATGAATATGTGGATCATAATGTGTTAATAGCTTTTGAAAAAGATTATAACTTCCATGGACATCACCGATTGCATAGACAAATGGTTTATTCATGACACCACCACCTTTTCATTTGATTATATCGCAATTTTATCCTCATAGGTAGCAACAATTTCCGAATAGTTAAGAGAAAAATCTCCTGATTTCAGATGAAAATGAGAGCCACGAAAATTTGAAGAACAAATTTCATGACTCTCATTTTATTTTATAAACACTAACTACGTCAGCTTTGATTTTTAGAAAAATTATACAAATGCTGCTAAATGAGCGTCGATTTCTTCCGCAGATAGATTTCTTTCTTTGACATAGCGATTATGCGGATGTTTAGCACAGGCTACTGAACATGAGCCTAAATGTTTTTCTTCATTTTCCACTGAGGCTAACATTTGACGATTACACTCTGGATTTCCACAGTTGATGTAGCGTTCGCAAGGAGTACCATCAAACCAGTCTTTCCCAACGATCTGCTTATCTACGCGATTGATATCGACAGCGATACGCTCGTCAAAAACGTACATTTTGCCATCCCATAGTTCTCCTTGGACTTCTGGATCTTTACCATAGGTCGCAATCCCCCCATGCAATTGACCGACATCTTTGAATCCTTCTCTCACTAACCACCCAGAAAATTTCTCACAGCGAATCCCGCCCGTACAATAAGTCACGACCCGTTTTTCCATAAACTCTTCTTTATGGTCACGAATCCATTGTGGTAGTTCTCTAAAGCTACGGATATCAGGACGAACCGCTCCTCTAAAATGCCCGAGATCATATTCATAGTCATTTCGTGCATCGATCACAACCGTATCTTCATCAAGAATCGCTTCTTTAAACTCTTTAGGCGACAAATAAGCGCCCGTCATTTCTTTTGGATCAATGTCATCTTCTAGTTTTAGTGAAACTAGTTCAGGACGCGCACGAACAAACATTTTTTTGAAGGCATGACCCTCGCTAGGATCAATTTTGAAAAATGTGTCAGCAAAACGTTCATCTGCCAACATCGCTTCCATGTATGCCTCAGTTTCTGCGATCGTTCCAGAAACTGTCCCATTGATCCCCTCTTCTGCGACAAGGATACGTCCTTTTAAATTTAGTGATTGGCAAAAAGCAAGATGCTCTTTCGCAAAAAGTTCAGGTTCTGTGATTGTTGTATATTTATAATATAGTAGTACTTGGTAATCCATTTAGTTACTTCCTTCCATCAATTCATTCCATAACAGTATAAAGAAGTATAAATGAAATGACGATATTTCTGCTTGTGTATTTTTGCGCAAGTATAGTTTACATAATATAAATATCGTAATTTTATGTATTCAAAGACACAAAAAAACCGACTAAAATTTCAGTCGGAGTTCTTGCTTCATTCTTACTAAGTAAGTTATTTTCCTGTCACAGCAAAGTAATTGCCATCGGGATCTGCAAAATTGAATACATATTCTTCACCTAAATGGACTAAATCACCTAATGTCACTTCTAATTGTTGCATCTTTTTGTATAAACCAAAAATATCCTCACTATAAAACATCAAAGAAGGTGCCCCACTAGCTGTACCTGGTGAATGCTGTTCGATAAATTCACGATCATATAAAACAAACGCAGTACCCGCATCTTTTGATTGGGCAATCTCAATAATCAATGTACCATCCATTTCTTGACGATCCAACACAACAAAACCGATCTGCTGCCAGAAATCTGCATTTTTTTCAACATCATCTACGTATAACATGATTTTCATTTCATTTGTAAACATCTATTCATTCCTCCACTTTTTTCGTCCTAGCTAGTTTAGCATAGCTGGTACTGAAAATCTATGTTGGAGAGGTACGAATGAGAAAAGTGATTTATGTCATTCATTTTATAAGTAAACTCATCTTTTACTAGTCAAGTCTATGCTATATCATAGTCATCAGTTTTTTTATCTACTATATATTCTTCATTTAAACTTTTAACAATGTGTTTGATGTTAAATCCATAAATTATATCTGTGAACATATCACCTTCTGATACATCACAATCACTACAAAAACATTCAATGGAATATAAGCCATCTGAAAGTAAAATATCAGCTTCTCCTGAGTCTTCATCTATTCAGTTTACTTTTTTTATATTAATCATCTTGTATTATTTCCTGTGGTTTTAAAAGATACAATTTCATTAATTAAAACATTGATTTCAAAGTTCTTCTATTTTTATTTATCCGCCCTATATTTTTTTATCCAGTCAAGAGTTTCTTCTTTATTTGTTATTAGAATAATAAAACTTTCTTCCGTAAATTTTACACGGGTGTCTTTTACACTAACACCATGATCCTCACTTATCATATCTATTATCGTTACTTCTCCTTCAGAACTAGCTAATAAATATTGATTACCTTCTAAAAATATTCCCTCGTATTCGTCTCCTTCATACAACTCATCTTTAAAATTACTATTTTTACTAGTATCATCAGAAACTACGAAATCTATTGTATCTTGTATGTTATTTTTATCAATTTCTGAAATTAAGAAGTCTTCAATTTTAAATATTTGTTGTTTTCCATACAATTGTAAGACGTTTTCTATTTGTTTTTCCTTCACTATATTTTCCTCCAATTAACTGACAAGTAATAAAATATCTGTATTTGATCTGGGATTAAAATCTAAGTTTCAATCCTTTTCTTCATACGTTACTTGTCCGTTAATTCTTTCATTCTCAAATTTTAGATTTAGTTTTATCATTTTTTACCCTATTAAACTAGTTTTTCTATCTAAAATGTTTTTTTCATTTTATGATTTCTCCTCATAGACTATGGAGCAGGAGTTGAAAATGTATGTATAGCCTAAAAATCATTGTTAAGATTCATTCACGTGTTGTATTTTCGATGTACAACTTAAAGTATCAAGAACAAAAAATCATCCACATACCAGTGATGTGATGATTTTTTGTTCTTGAAATACCTTACTTGCTATTTTCTAAAGTTTATAATTTTAATTTCTCTACTAATTTTTTAAAATTACGAATGTTTTTATTTTGCAAAGAATTTAGTTTAATTATTTCTGATAAATAATACTCTGATTTCTCTAATACTTCTGTTCTGAAGTCAGAAAATAGCATTTTTTTATCTTTCCAGAATTGATAATCCGGATTTGAAATTTTCTCTGTGCGAATCCACCCTCCTTGACCCACTTTAGTACCTAAAACCTTACTAATAGATAGGATTTCTTTATCTCTATAAATTTCTATCCACGTATTAAAAGATTCAATATCATTAATCAAAACATAGTTTTCTGTTTTTAAAATCTCTAAGGCCCTTAAAAAACTGATAAACCAATCATATAGAGATACAGTAAAATCTTCTAGTTCTTCTTCCAAAATAATCCCGTAGTATTCATTATCAATTCTGACACTAAAATAGCCATACTCTCCGATAAGATTTTCTGTGTCAACATCTTTAACTATTATAAATTTTATTTCAAAAATTTTTTTCACCCTATTTCTTAAGATTTTTAAATCATCTTAAAGAATATTGATACTTAATATAATTCGCCTGCATAGCTTAATAACTTCAAGTTTTTTCTGGTTCGAATTCGCTGATTAGTTGTATCCATACTAGGCGGATAACTATTCATTCGTGCGTTCACAAGTCAAGGCTATAAAGTATAATGAGCGCAAAGAATCAGCTAGTTCATCGGTTTCATTTTAAAAAATATATAATATATCTTGTTCTGAAATGAAAGAACTAGGGATGACTTCTTCTAAATTTTCTATTCTAGCGATCATGTATTCCTGCTTTTCTCCTTGAAGATTTGCTGTCGCCCATTTCTTCAATAAATCTAATTCTTCCATGACAACTTCTAATTTTGTATTATCAAATTCCGAGCCATCTTGTATATATTTGATGCCTAACTCTTCTATAGCTTTTTCCCAATACCTTTCATAAAATGATTGCGAGGATATATTTTCACTTAATATAACTTCAGAGTTTACTTCATAGATATCCCCATCATACTTAAATAATCCTACTGACATTAGTCCTCACTTCCACATATTTCATCAAATTCGCCAATAATATATCATTTTTATTTATTATGTTTTATTCGATAATCTAGTTCTGACAATGCTTATTCAACGTTTTCTTTTAATCTCGAGTTTCCTTTATACGATTCAATAATTTGTCTATATTTTACATTCCCAGAATTTCCAAGCAAGCTTGAGATATAACTCAAACATTCATCATTAAAGTCATTTAAGTGATGAATAATTGGATTTAAGTCAATTGATTTTTCAAGATCTGGATCTTTCGACCCTTCTAATATTGCATCTAATATTAATTCCTTTATGTCATCATCATCCTGTAACGTAGCTTGGACAGCCAGATTATCGATAAATTTCTTAGCATTATTCTTTGACATATCACCATAATCTAAAATGTCTCTTATATAGCCCACCGCCTCCAACTTGTCATTCTTATTTTTCTGTTGATTTTTTAGAGTATCTAACCAATCCATTAAGATACTTCCTTCTATTTTTTTGGTGTCTCAATCGGAATATGGGTACTATTTATAAGATCTTCATTATAAAATTTACTAGTGGGTCTCGAAATTTCGGGAGGTTGAAAATTACCAGAAATTGGATCTAAATTTTTTTTACCTTTATTTATTAATTAATTTCGTTTGCTACCATATCTAGAAGAAATTCTCCAAAATTATTGTATAATGCTTCATTTTTCTGTGAATCTTCAGAGAAACCAGGGAAATATGAAGTTATTTTAGGTTCGCTATTTTCATTTAATTCTTGATAATTCAAGCAATACATTTCTCCCATTCCAGTGTTATACAGAATAACTAAGTGGGCTGGCATATTTACTAATTTCCGTTCATTCAAAGTTGCCCAAACGGCATCGGGGACGCCAGAATTTTCAAAATCCTCTTTAAAAACCCCATAAATTTCAATTGAACCAAACGTCAAAGCACCAAAAGACGATAAAAAACGTTTATAATCCTCTGGAAATCGTAAATTAAGTTCTACTTGGGCCTTGCGTATGATAACATCAGTAGCTCCACCAAAATCATCCGCTAAATCCTTATTTTCTTCAATTATTTTCTTCGCCTTATTGTAATCATTAACCATTCCATTGTCTCCTTTATTTAAAATCATTTGCTCTATTTTTCCAATAGTCAGCACGCCATTTATTAAAAGATTTTCTATCTATTCCAGATGGCACTGAGTTAGGGTTGATATGAATCGTTTTAGAATTAATTTGATGGAAAGATTGTTCCACCTCAGCAATAGAACTTATATCTCGTTGCGTCATATGATGTAAATTTATAGGATTATCGTCTGGCCCTAGTGGAGCTAATCCCAGTTCCATTCTTTGCAGATTAGATCGCCCTTTCACATCTATTTTATTGATATCAATTATACTATCTCTTTGATAAACTTTCGTACCTTTAAAATCAACATCTTTTTTCCAGTATTCTCTTAGTTGTGAGTAATTATTAGTAGCTTCTCCACCACCCACCTCCTTAAGCTTACCAATCTCTACCTGCTTCACACCAGTGGTCGTCAAGACTTTGTAAGACGCATACGTAAAGCCTAAAATCATCAGGGCTTGGCCGAGTTCGGATTCGTTGATCCATGTGTAGCCGTCTTTGACGTATTGCGAGGTAGAGACGATACTACCTAAAAGTGGGTCTAGTTTTTCGCCGGTTTCGTAATTGACTCCTTGACGCCATGCTGCATTGACTTTCTCTTGGTAGGTATCGTACGTCATAAATTGGATCAGTTCAGGTTCTAAGTAGTGACCTACTTTCGTGACATATTGATACAGCTCGGGGTTCACGATGCCGTAGCCTGATTGCTTGTCTTCGATTTTCCAAAAGACACGTGGGTTGCCCTTGCTATCGTGAATAATGAGAGCATAGACGTTGTACTTTTCTAGTTCTTTGTTTTTAGTTGGATCGATGCCTTTTTTCTCGTTTTCTGCATGTTGCCATTTGTCTTGGATCGTGGTTGTCCACGACAAATCTTTCGGGATAGAGAATGATTTTTTTTGACTGTTCCAAGCTTTTTTTGTTTGAGCGAGTCCTTGATTGACTGCTTGTTCGAGACTTTTGATTTCTGTAAAAAATTGGGCGGAGCTTTGATTGTAATCTAGGAGTCTTTGAAGTTTCTCTTCCAGCTTGTGTTTCAAGTCATGATACATCGTGAGTAATAACGTATTTTGATTGAGTTGAAAGCCTTGGTGTTCTTCTGGCATATGAGGTGAAAGAAGCAGTTGCCGTATTCCCTCGGCTTGGGTGATATATTGATTCATTTGACGAATTTGCGCTTCTAATTCGGATTGTTTCAAGCTAATGGAGTCGACTTGTTCTATGTACTGTTGTGGAAATCGTTTCGCTGCTTTTTCGACCGCTTCGGAGAGTAAGATTCCTCCTTGGACGAGTGGGTAAAGTATTTGGGAAAAATAGGCTTTCGCAGCGTCGTAGGTTTTCCCTTGGAGATTGGGCGTTTGTAAAGTGAATTGAGTGATGGCTTGTTGGAGATTTTGGTAATCAGTGACTTGTTTTTGACAGAAATTACTGGCGCTCGTAGCTTGTGTTAAGGAGTCGTTTAGGTACATGTCGATACTCATAGGTTTTGTTCCTCCGACATGATTTTTCTTTTCTCAAAAGCAATTTCTTCGAGTTTATTCGTGATTCTTTGTTGTTGGATCATTTCGTGATGTTGGCATTCATCAAAGCCATTCATCAATCGCCTGCTTTGATGTGAAAACTCCGAGGTGAATGTTTCGATGGACGTAAAGGTATTCGATTTCTGGTAGGACATCTGTAATCGAAATAAGAAGTTTCCGATTTCTTTAAAGTGATTCTGATAATCTGAACGGCAGGCATCAAGTTGTTTCATTTTTCTTTCATGGTTTTCTCTTTTTACGAGCAAACATGTTTCTTCTGTATGTAGATCAGTCATTCGTTTCATTAGTGTCTCTCCTTGAAAAGATCTCGACTTAATTGAGTGTCTAGTGTAGAAAAACCTTGAGCAGCAGTTTGCAATTGATTAGCAGCGCCTGAGATAGCTGAGGCAATTTGATTGGCTGAGTTTTTGGCGGACGTTATGCTACTTTGAATGTCTTGATTGCCAATTAGCGTGGTGCGTGTGTCATTTTGAAGCGATGATGCTTGGTTTAAAGGGGTGGTTGCACTGGTGATTCTTGAAGTGGACTGTTGGGCTTGTTGAGAATTACTGCTGAATGTAACCATAGATCTCCTCCTCGACTTATATAGGCTGTATAGAACGCTTACATATTCATTATAACAATACATAACCTTTCGTTGGATGAGAATTGTATTAGATAGGTCTCGTTACCTTATTTTTTTATAGATTTTTGAATCAATTATTTCACGTTTACACTTTTCGGAATATATTTTAGTATAAAAAAAGCGAGAGCAATCTGCTCTCACTTTTCGTTTTTTCGATCACGCATTCACGTCAACGACTTTTGCTTCATCTTTGATCACATCTCGATCAAGGTCATTGATACGTGCACTTGTAACAATACCTGCTACCATACTGCCACTTACGTTGACAGCTGTACGAGCCATATCGATCAATGGTTCAACTGAGATAACTAAACCAACGATCGCTACTGGTAAGTTCATTGAACCTAATACGATCAATGAGGCAAAGGTTGCCCCACCACCGACACCTGCTACTCCGAATGAGCTGATTGTTACGATGGCTACTAGTAGCAAGATGAATTGAATGCTAAAGACATCCATTCCAGCTGCTGGTGCAACGATTGTCGCTAGCATGGCTGGGTAAACACCCGCACAGCCATTTTGACCGATCGACAGACCAAAGCTGGCAGCAAAGTTTGCTGTGGCTTCATCCACACCAAGTGCTTTTGTTTGTGTTTCGATATTCAATGGCAAAGCACCCGCACTTGAACGTGAAGTAAATGCAAAACTTAGTACTGGAAATGTTTTTTTCAAGTAGTCGATCGGGCTGACTTTCACACCGATCAAAATCAAGAAATGAACGATCATCACTGCAAACAATGCAAGATAAGACGCTAACACAAATTTACCTAAGTTCAAAATGGCATCAAAATCACTTGTTGCCATCACGTTCGTCATCAATGCGAACACGCCATAAGGTGTCAAACGCAAGACTAACGTCACGATACGCATCACGATACGGTATAAGCTATCGATCATATCAGCAAAGAATGATGCTTCTTTTGGTGCTTTTCGTTTGATTCCTAAGTAAGCAACCCCAACAAATGCCGCAAAGATCACGACAGCAATCGTACTTGTTGCACGAGTTCCGGCAAGGTCTGCAAAAATATTTTTAGGAATAAATGACAAGATTTGTTGTGGGATACTTAATCCTTCCACTGTTTCTTGTCGTGTCGCTAACTCAGAAATACGAGCAGTTTCGGCCGCTCCTTGCGTAAATTCAGCACCTTGAAGACCAAATGCGATCGTCACACCGATCCCGATCAATGCGGAAATAGCCGTTGTTGCTAATAAAGTGGTCAGCACCGTTGCACTGATTTTACCTAATTTTTCTGATACTTTCATTTTTGTAAAAGCCGCAACGATTGAAACAAAGACTAAAGGCATGATCAACATTTGTAAGAAACTAACGTAGCCGTTCCCAACGATACTGATCCAATCCATGGATTGCGTAATAACCTCGTTTTCTACTCCAAAAATCAGTTGCAACGCGCCCCCGAATACGATACCGGCAGCTAGCGCAGTGTAAACCCGCGTTGAAAATTTTGCATGGCGCTTTTGCATACGATAAAACACATATAATAATGCCGCAAAAACTAGAACCACTAAAACTGTGATGAGTGTTGTCATTTTCATCCTCCTCTTAATTTGTAATGACAAGTCCATCTAAGGAAGTAAAGGTTCCCGAGAAGAACTCTTCAGCTCTTCTCCTGAAAATATTTTTTTCAGTGACTTATTCATTCTAGACTATTTTCCGAAATTTTTCCTTACTTTTGCTTACAATTAGTAATAGAAAAAAACACCAGTGATAGCTAATAACTATCACTGGTGTTTTTTCTTAATTTTCTTCTTTGGCTTTTTCTTCTTTTTCTGATTGGAAGTTCAATTTCACACCTGGCGCATCCAAGGCGATCTCTGTTACTTCATAGGCCAGACGTTTGACCATTTCAAAAAGTGGGGCCACTAATTCATCGACCTCTTCTTGCGTCACATCATTTTGATCTTGGACTTTGCGATTCAAGATGTGGTTGATTTGACTAACGCTTCCAGATAACACATATGTATCAAATACTAAACGAAATTCTAAACGGGCACCAACGATGCTATGTTCTTTCGGATAGTTTTCAATTGTCTCTTTTAGTGGTGAAAAACCTACTTTTAAGTCAGTTTGTACCTCTTGATCAGGTTTTAAAAAATCATAATGAAAAGCTTCTACTACTTCTTTTTGTCTTCTAATTTCCATTTTATCACTCCTCTGTTTAAATTATAGCATAACTAAAGTTGAAAGGGGATACTTATTCTGCATTCTTTTCGATTGCTAAAATATCCGCTAGATTCGCCACAATATGGTCGGCAGGAATCTCCCCTAAGAAATGATCGATATCATATAGGCAAGTGTGGATCTTTGCGTTGATCCCCGCTTCAATATCTAATCTTCGATCCCCTACCATCATTGTTTTTTCTGGGTCTAAATGATAACGATCGATCAAGTGACTGATTGCATCAGGTGCTGGTTTTCTGGCAAATCCTTGGTCGATACCAATCACTTCTTCGATCAAATCTGCTAGCTCAAAGACTTTTAAAAGTTTCCAAGTAGAAGCCGTTACACGATGTGTTAAAATATAATGTTTTGCTCCCTTCTGTTTTAAACGACGTAAAACCATTTCAGTCTCTTTGAACGGTACTGAGAGTTCTTGATATTGTTCTTCATATTGATGAAACAATTGATTGAAGGAGGCTTCTTCTAATTGATAACTTTCTCGTAGTTTTCTCACCGATTCTTGCTTCATCACACGATATATTTCCTTTTTTGGTCGTTCGATACCAAAATCTTGTAATGCTTGAGATACTCCTTCAACCATCGCCGGATACGTATCGAACAATGTCCCATCAAAATCCCAAATGTAATTTTTAATCATTCTTTTACTCCTTTTTACTCATTTCACTAGACCTTTGCCTAATATTTTTTCTTATACCTTTGTTGTGAATTGCGTGCCGCACTTTTTACAAGTCACTCGAATCTCACCCTTGCCTTTCGGCGCCCTTTGCTTGAGTTGACAAGTTGGACATGAAAAAATCGTGTAGGTAGTGCTAGCTTGTTGTTCGGATTGACGTTTCAGTTTATTTTTCATTTTCGTAAACCAGCTTTTGATCGCAACTGTTTTTTGTAAATACGCTTGATTTTCGTTTGAACGAACATAGATTTTCTTTGAACTAAATCGAGCGATGGTCAAAGCGATAAAAACGAAGAAGAGTAGATAGCCTAAACTGAGAGGCAACCAATATCTAACGACAAAGAAAAATAATCCTAAAACTAAAAATAAACGATTCAATGGATCAAGACGCGCATATCTCCCTTTCATGACTTGTTGATATTTTTGTTGAGCTTTCATTATACGTTGTATCCAAATAGGTCCCATTTTTTTCTCCATTTCTCTTTTATTCAAAAAGAAAAAGCCTTAGTTGGCCTTTTCCATCGTCATTTGTTGTAACACATGACGGTTCCTCATAAAATCGATCACGATCAGTTTTTTTTCATCTTCACGTTTTACTACTCGAAAGGTATCTTGTAAAGGGAATGTTAACTTCTTAGATTGGATTTCCTTCAAGCGTACAAAACGACGGATCAATGAGAGCAATTGTGGAAACTGGATCGATGTGTGTAATAATTCTGGATATTTTTTTAGTAACTGCGTTGTTTTAAACAAATTTCTTTTTCGGCTGATTTGTTTTAAAAAACTTTTTAATATCTTTTGCTGCCGCTGAAAGATTGAAAGAGAGCCTTCTTCATCGATCTGGTAACGCATCTGACGTTGTAGATCTTTCACCGATAGATGTACTTCAGTGGTACCTGACTCTACGTTGATTCCTTGAGGGAAAAGTTCTGAAATTGCTTTGTCCCACTCATTTAATGATACTTCAAGATAGTCATTCAATGGCAGTTGAAGTTCTTGAACAAAAAATTGCTTCGCAGCTTGAATGCCACCTTGTTCATAAATTTCCCCAATCGTCAACCCTTCTAAATGAAACTCCGGCGAAAAATGCAAGACTGTTTTTTGTTCATCGATTTGCGTATAGATGAATGTCGACCGTTTGAGAATCGTATCTTTTAAAACAACTAAAAAATTCATTCTTTTCCCCCTTTTTTCTACTACAAAATAGCATATTTTCAACTGTTTGTGTGCAAATATGCTGAAGATTTCATAAAATCTTATTCTTTGAATTTTATGCGCATATAAAAAACTTTTTCATGGCTCTATTAGTTTTTTTATTCATGTATTTGATATTATGGGAGATTCGATAACCGTTACCGAGTATCTGAATCTAAAGGTGTCTGACAACTTATAGATTCATTTCGGCGCGCCTTCTGATTTTTTGCTCGTTAATAAGCCTTGTATTCGTATCATTACTATTTGTTTTACCTATATTTTTAATTGTTGAAAAAATGCTATTTCCCGAAGGGGCCTGTGTAAGCTGTGAGACGTTGATTGCTGTCGTTATTTCCGCGTTTTCTAAGGTAGTTTCCAATGGATGCTCGTATATTAAATTCTCCACATTAACTACTTTCATCACAGCAAGAACAAACAATAGGTCGCCATTTCCTAGTTGGTCAGCTAGACTTCTTTTCATTGGTGCGCGCTCAAAAAAGTTTCGTCCTAATCCAATTATCACGAAGACAAGCCATTAGCATCTCAGCATCGGTTATTTGAAGGTTTGCTTTTAACATTTTGTCAGTCAGTACAGCATTCAAGACAGCTTGTTTTGTGACAGTCGGCAATTTTAACATGTCACTTACATTTTCCACAAAAGAATTAACCCCCTCGCCATGAATTAGCTTCAGAAATTTTTTCGTATCTCTTTCGAAGATTTTCTCCATTATCCCTGAAACCTATCGGACTCCTTAGATAACTTATCAAATCGTCCGATGATGCGACAATATGGGTCACTTCGTGCATAAGAGTATCCTTGGGACTTGGCTGCACTTGAATCCTTGGTCTAGTAGCTGGATTCACATGAAAAACTATCAAGCATGAAAATAATTCGACATTCAGGGGCAAACCGCATGACAAACGCATGTGCACTCATGAATCCTTTAATTTGTGAGTAGTGATTCTTTGTCACCCCATCATACAATAAATCAGTAGAAACAAGCCAAATATTTTTAAAATTAAAATCCTCTATTTGTTGAAGAAGCTGTGCACTTTTTTTCAACTGATAACAAGCGCTTCATAATTTTTTTTACATTTGTTCTTGATTTTCTGCATCACCTCGTCTAAACCTTTCGATTAAGTAAGCTTCCGCAGGCGTAGTTGCAAGAGTCTCTTCTTTTGATAGTTCCTTCTCTATAAATTTCTGGAAATCTTCCTGCGCATTTTTAAACTCTACAGTAAATTATTCTAGAAATGGTTTGAGTGATTCTAGCGCTTTAGTGATATCGATACCAGAAAATACACGATAATTCGGATTTGAATCTTCGGGGAAATCCCCTTTAATCGCTGAAGTAATTAGCTCTCTTAATTTAGCTTCACCACTAATTACAGAAGACGGGAATTCTGGGACAAACTCTTGATATAGGTTCTACCTGTCTCTGAAATCATCAATCCCAAATCATCTAAAGTTTATCTAATCAAAACTTTCTTTATTCATAATTTTAAGTTATAACCTAAAAAAATACTGATCCAGCAAAATAGACAAGGATTTTTGGTAAAAGAAAAAGCCGTAAAAAACTTAAAATAGCACAAGGTCTATTTTGTTTTTTTCGACTTATTGTCAAAATAAGATTATCAAATTTTAGTATATTTCAAGGTAAGTTCTATTCCAAATTTAGCAACTTGCATTTGGATGAGTTTCAATTATCTTCTAATAAATCTTTCATGTCAACGACTTCGCGATATTGATGGATTTTCGTAATACCAATCACTTTATCGATATCAATACTAAAACAAATACCATTGCCCGGAACATCGATCTTGATACCTTTTCCGATCGCATCCATCACTTCATTTGTCAAAGTATCTGGTACTAATGTCAGAACGATATCCTTTTCCGGTGAGATATCCAACCCTAAGAATTTTCCTGTGTCATGGACTCCAGAACCACGTCCATGTAAAATCGTGCCCCCAGATGCGCCAGCCTTCTTTGAGTAATCGATCACATCTTCCCCAATACCACCATCCACGATCGTGACGATCATCTCGAGATTTAGTGCGACTAAATCATTCATTGTTGTTCCTCCATTTGTTGTAATTTTTCTTTGTTTTTCTGATCTTTTTTGTCTTTTTGTTTATATATGAACCCTAAGACTAATGTCGATAGTATCGGTGTCAATGCGATCATTGCCACCACACCAAAACCATCAATAATTGGATCTCGACCATCGATCTGTGTGGCGATTGCCACACTCATAGACAAAATAAAGGTAGAACACATCGGTCCTGTGGCGACGCCACCGTTATCAAAAGCCATCGATAGAAAAATCTTGTCAACTTTTGCACCTAAGACAAATGCTAAGCCATATCCAGGGACCAAGAAATAATAAAGAGAAAAACCAGCTAATAAGCGCCACATGGACAGACCGACTGCTAAACCGATCCCAATCGAGATCACTGCTAACATTACTTTTGCATGAATCCGACCTTCACTTAATTCTTCGACTTGTTTGACCATCACATGGATGGCTGGCTCTGCAAAACCTACTAAAAATCCCATAACAAACCCTAAAGGAATCAGGATCTGATTATTCGCTAAAGAAGCAATTGCACTCCCCAGGTGTTGTCCCACTGGTACATAAGCAACATTTACACCATGTAAAAATAGAATTAATCCGATAGTTGTGATCAAAAAACCTTTCATGATATCCAAAAAACGTTTTTTTCTTAATTTAAATGAAAGAAAGTTCATCAGTACAAATAAGATCACGATTGGTGCCACCGCAAGGATGACTTCATATCCGACTTGTCCAATACCTGTAAAAAAAGTGACCAAAAAATTCATTGGAAGATCACCCCCAAGATCATGACAGCCAAGATAGGACCAAGTGAGGCAATACCAACCATTCCAAAGCTATCATTTTCATTTTTCCCTTGGCGGATCATGCTTGTCATTCCACCAGCCAAGGCTAGAATAAACGGAACAGTCACTGGGCCGGTTGTGACTCCACCTGCATCAAAAGCAATTGGCATAAATTCATTACTTGTGAAAAAGGAAGCGATGAGTACCGCAAGATAACCGATCACCATCAATCGATAATACGACAGTTTAAATACGACTCTTAGTAGGGCAAAAGCTAAAAATACACCAGTTCCCACACTGACTATACCGATCAATAAGACTCGACCAATCTCTCCATCCGAAATATCAAATACTTGTTGACCTAATACTTGTACAGATGGTTCGGCAATCGTGATCACGATTCCAATCAGAAAACCCAAACTAATAACGATTGGTAGACTTTTCTTTTTGATCATATATTTACCAACTAAATCACCAACTTCCATCATCGAATAATCCGCACCAAACAAAAAGAGACTCATACCAACCATCATCATGATTGCTCCTAAAATGAATCTTCCCATGCTTTCAACATCTAATGGTGCAAATACAAAGGTCAGGATAACGATCAATATCGTCATGGGCATGATCGCAATGATTACTTCTTTAAAATTTTTTCTCATGTATCCTCCTCCTTTACTTCTAGTTTACCTGATTAAAAGTAAGTTTACGAGGAAAAATAGTAAGCGATACCATTTTTATGTAAAAACGGTAAAAAAAAACAGCAAAAAAACTAACTAGAGCATCAAAAAAAATCGACGAATATTGTTTTATATTTATGCAAAAAAAGGCTAAAATACATGCTATAAGCAATAAAAGCCAGAAATAGATAAACTATTTCTGGCTTTTACCGCTTATTTTAAATAAGTTTATTTTATAACAAAAGTTATCCGCATATTGTAAATCTAACGGTGACGTTTTTCATATTTTTGATCATTCAAGTGATAGTGCCTGAACATGAAATTTCAGGCTTATTTCTGTCTATTTGACAGAACCAATCATCCCTTGAACAAATTGTTTTTGTAAAACGAAAAACACGAGTGCAGTTGGTAAGGTCGCAATCACCAGTCCACTCATGATCATGCCATAGTCTGGTGTATAGGATGCCCCCATGGCTGATAATACTAATGGAACTGTTCGTTTATCTGGAGATTGTAATGCCACTAAAGGCCAGAGGTAATTGTTCCAACTACTCATAAACGTGATGATCGCCGCTGCGGCATACGTATTTTTAGCTGTTGGTAAATAGACACGAAAGAAAATACTTAATTCTTTAAGACCGTCTAAACGTGCCGCCTCTACTAGGTCCTTAGGAAAGGATTTCGCGTTTTGGCGGAAAAAGAAAATCAAAAAAGCGGTACTTACTGAAGGTAAGATGACGACTAGAAAACTATTGATTCCTAATATCGTACCATTCAATTGTGAAAACATCCGATATAGCGGGATCATCAATGCCGCAAAAGGGACCATCATCGATAATAACAAAATATTAAAAACGACTTCTTTTCTTTTACTCTTATAGATCTCAAAGCCATAACCTGCCATGGAGGAGATCAATAAAGCAAAAATCGTTGTAACCACAGCGATCATTGCAGAATTAAGTAGAGAGCGTGAAAAATTCAAGTCATTCGAAAAGAGATTTTGGAAATTGATCACTAAATTTTCACCGATCATCAGTTTACCTGAACTAATATCGACTGCTGTATTTGTCATCCCTAAAATCATCCAAACAAACGGGAAAATTGAAATAAAGGAAACGATGACTAAAGAGGTATATTTAAAAATGCTTAAGAGTAACTGTCCGATACTCACTTGCTTTTTTGTAATTGACCGGGGTTGACTACTTGTCATTTCTCTCATTTGCTCTCACTCCCTATTTTAGTTTGAATCACTGATAACAAGACAATAAATAGTACGATAACGAAAGAAACAGCTGCGGCATAACCAAAATTCGGAGTGAATTTATAACTCAAATTATAGATATATTGTGACAATGTCGTTGTTGCATTTGCTGGCCCACCACCAGTGATATTTTGTACCTCATCAAATAATTGCAAGGTACCGATTGTTGAAGTGATCGACGTAAACAAAATGATTGGTTTCAAGTTAGGTATCGTGATTTTAATGAACTGTTGCCACCTTGATGCGCCATCAATATCAGCAGCTTCGTATATTTCTGGATCGATGTTTTGCATACCAGATAAAAAGAAAATCATATTATACCCTGTCCAACGCCATGTGATGGAAATAATGATCAATACTTTTGCCCAGAATGGATGAGTCAACCAACCGATCGGGTTATCAATCAAGCCAATTCCAACTAAAAGGTTATTGATTAAACCTGATTGGGAAAATAAACTTTTCATGATCAAAGAATAGCTGACCATTGAGGTAATACATGGCAAGAAGATCGCTGTTCTGAACAATCCTTTGAACTTCAATTTTTTATCATTCAATAGATTGGAAATAAACAATGCCAAAAACAACATGACAGGAACCTGTACTAATAAGTATAAAAAGGTATTGAAAAATGCTTTACGGAAAGTTGAATCTCCTAACATTCGTTGATAATTTCCTAATCCGTTGAATGTCATGTTTACCGGAGGTCCACTTTGAAAAGAGGTGATCAGCGCTAACCCCATTGGTATAAAAACTAAAATTGAGATCATGATCACTGGAAGGACTAAAAACGCGTTGCCATTTTTAAATAAATCCTTTTGTTTCATATTATTCCCCACTTTCATTACACATATGTCGAAGAAATACATGCCTCACAGAAAGTCAGACAAAATTGCTAGTTATTTTCTTCTAAGCTTTTTACCACTGCCTCAATGATTAGTTCCATCGGACAGAGAATAGCAAACGAGTGGAACTTCTTATTTTTTCGAATACCATTGCTAAAGTTATACGGGATAGCTAACGGTGCGAATGTCCCCTATCGACATTTCAATTAATTGCTTATTCTATAAACGATACCTTCAAACGAAAGAACAATACTCTCGTTGATCCGTTTGAAGAGATCGCCACTTATTTCTTTGTTATTCCATTCATCATAGGTTTACTGTTGACGCTGAATATGACTTAATTGGCTAATTGAGCTTCGACTTGTTTTTGCGTATCTGCCAAAACTTTTTCTGCTGATTCACCATTGATGATTCGGCTCAAGGATTCCGCCACAACAGATTCAATGGCATAAGTTTCATGACCATAGTTCACTTCAGGGATTTCTGCTGTCCATTTTGAAAAGTCATCGAATACTTTTTGATTACTATAGAACTCAGACGGCTGTTGATAAGCTTCTTGGTCATTCGCGCTCAACATAGTCGATACTAAACCGATCTCTTCTGCTAATTTGCCCATCAATTCTTCATTCGTTGCGAATGTCTTTTCCAAGAAATCTTTCGCATTTTCTTCACCAGCTACGCCCTTGATCACATACCAGCCGGCACCACCCAAGTTGGAAGCTTGTGCTTTTTGCATGTTAGCAGGTAGAGCTGGAATCGGTGCGATCTTCCACTTACCTGATTGATCTTCTGCCCCTTGAATGGTTGAAGAATACCAAGCACCAGTTGGTGTAGAAGCAACAGCTCCTGATTGGACCGCCGTAACCCCAGCATTCCAGTCAGATGTTTGTTCGACTAGATCTTCTTTAAGCAAGGTAGCAAAGAGTTCTAACCCATATTTTAATGATTCATTATTTTCGATCGTCACTGTTTCTCCATCTTCCGAGGTATACCATTCTCCGGCTTGTTGCATGATCATGCGCACACGACCTAAATCGGAAGGATTGACTTCAGAGATTTTTTTTCCTGTTTTTTCTTTGACATCTCGTGCAACTTGTAAATAATCATCCCATGTTAAGTTCTTCATATCTTCTTCTGAATAACCAGCTTCTTCTAAGATATCTGTCCGATAGAAATTGGCTGTCACACCTGAGTCAAAAGGTACACCGTAAATTTTATCGTCAACTTTGTTGACTGCAAATTTATATGCGGCAAAGTTATTTTCATCCACAATATCTGTCAAATCAGCAAACGCATCTGGGTAAGAGGTCAGATACCCTTGGATACGGTAGTCTTCGATCAACACAACATTTGGTAAACCATCGGTATTTCCGCTAGCTAATGCCGTATTCAGTTTTTGTACGATATCATCTTGAGACATCGTTACTACTTCTACGTCAACATCCTCATTTTCGTAAAACTCTTTGGCTTCATTGACGGCTTTGATATTAAAGGCTTCATCCCATGCCCAGACCGTTACTTTATCTTCGTTTCCCGAAGCATCACTGGAAGAATTGCCACACCCGGCAAAAAGTGTAACTGCTGCTGTTAGGACGAAAGCACTAGCTAAAATTTGTTTTATTTTCATTTTTATACCCACCCTTTTTAGTGTTTGTTTTTTTCTTACATGCTTATCATAACAGACTTGCAAACGTTTTCTTCGTTGATGATCGTTCTCAAGAAAAATATCCTAAAATAAGAAAAAAGTACAATTTTGTCATCTTTTGATTTAGTAAATGAAATTTTAGACTTGCATTTGTAAACGTTTCCCAGTATTTTTAACTTACGTAACAAAGGAATAGGGGGAAAAACATTGAAAAATATCGTATTGATCGATGATGAACATACCATTCTCTCTGGTCTAAGTACCCTGATCGATTGGCCAGCGCACGACTTCCATCTCAAAGGGGCCTTTTCAAAACCACTAGAAGCGCTCGAATTTATTAAGCATCAGCCTCTTGATATCGTCGTAACGGATTTGATGATGCCAGATTTAAATGGTATTGAACTTTCTCGATTGATCAAGAAGGAACAACCTGAAGCAAAAATCTTAGTTTTATCTAGCTATGATGACTTTCAATTGGTCAAAGATTCATTCAAAGAAGGCGTTTCAGATTATTTACTTAAGCCAAAATTGAATCCTAGCGAGTTTTTAGCTTCTTTAAAGAGTCTGGTGGAACAATCTACAGAAGTAAAGAAACCACGTTTGACAGAACTCGAAAAAATGAGTCAGCTACTCAGCACTTATTTGTCCGGAACTTCTCTTGATTTAGGTATATCACGCGAACAATTCCCACATGACTACTTTTTTTTAGTCTATTGTGAAGAAAAGCAATCGGAAAAACTGCGTCGAAGTGAACAATTGATTGCAGAAGCACCACAATATACAAATCAGCTCGCCTCTGTCTTCCCTTTTTCTACGACAGCAAATGATATTGGTTATTTTATCAATGTCGCTTCGAAGAAGGCATTCGATCAGCTGATTGAACGATTTCAGCAAGAACACCAGACAGATTCTTGTCTCTATGTTCTATCTGATGTTCTGGATTTTGAAAACTTTTATTCTGAATTCCTTACATTAAAGCAAAAAAGTAGCGGACAGCACTTTTATCTGACAGATCACTGCGTTATTTGTGAAAAGCTATTATCTCCCCTACTCTCTTCTTATGAACAACAAACAAAAAGTTATTTGACCAAGATCATGAACAAAGATTTTACGTCTGCCATCGAAGAATTGGACAATTACATGAGTAAGGTGCTTGATCAACGTTTGCAACCAAGCTATCTGAAACACGAGATCATCAATCGACTCTATGCCTTGATCAATGCGATCGCGGACGAACATGAAAAAAGAGAAGAAATCATGACACTAAAAATCACAATTCCAGCACAGATCACGCAAGCAGAACGGTGGGATGATCTGGTGTTGATCGTCAATAATACGACGAAGTTATTACGTGAAGTCACCACTACATTCAGAAAAGACAACTCAGATGTGTTGACGTTGATCTATGAGTATGTCCAAGAGAATTATCATCAAGACATCAGTCTACAAACGCTATCCGAAAAATATCATTTTTCTTATAGTTATTTATCAACGATCTTTACAGAAAAGTATGGGATCAATTTTACGAAGTACTTAAAAAAAGTCCGTATCAACCAGGCAAAACTATTGTTGAAAGAATCGAATCTTTCGTTAAGTGATATTGGTCAGCAAACTGGATTTACTGAACTTGGTTATTTTTCTCGGGTATTCAAAGAAGAAACTGGATTGACTCCTTCACAATATCGTAAAGGAATACTGACCGTATGATTAAAAAGCTAAGAGAACACGAGCTTTTGACCAAACTTTTGATCATTCTTTTTATTGCTTTATTCACTCAAGCAGCGACGATTTCTTTGTTTATTTATCAACGCTCAAGAGACGCCTACATCCAACAATTCGATCAATCCAATCGAATGACCTTACAAAAGATCCAACATGATTTTGAAACATTGAATGACAATATAGAGAACACTTTGACATTATTGGCTGAAAGCTCTGCTGTAGAGGGGTATTTCAAAGAAGGCCAACAAACGACTTTGGAGAAAATCAATCAACTACGTACGGTGCAAAAAATGAATGATTCATTGGCACCGATCTTTCCAAACATCAAAGATGATATTTTTCTTTTTGGGGAAAATGGTCGGATGTTCATTAGTAATGACATGGTGAGTGATCTCACTGCTGATGACTTTTTCCAATTAGAGTTGATCCAGAAAGTCAATGAGAATCCAACAGCGACACAAATGGTCTTTACTCAGTTCGGACTGACGAAACGCGATAAACATTCACCAAGTGTCTTGTTTATCAAAAAGCTTAGATCTACTTTGAATCAAACTTATGGTTACGCTGTCGTAGCCATCACTTCTGATGAGTTGGCAAAAATATTCAGCCAATCGGTCGATCCGGAAACCACGCAAATCGATTTTGTGACAGATGAGAAAAAAATCTTTGCTTCAAATGTTCAGAACCGGATCGGAACGACGTTTGATTCATTTGATGAGTTAGTCGAACACGAGACGTTGACCAAAGCCAATCAGCGGATCACTCGTTTACCACTTTACCGACAAAACTCGGCTTTGGTCAGTGAGGTCAATGTCCACTCGATCGCCGATCAAATGAATGTCATTATTCCGATCATCCTTTATAATATTGGAACGCTGATTTTAGGCGGTATCTTAGTGGCGATCTATTTAAATCGCAACACTCGCTCCATCTATCAATTAGTAGATTCATTGAACCAAATCAAAGAACCAGTAGCAGCTACTGTTCCGATCCAAGGAACATATGAGATCCGAACACTCGCTACTACGATCAATCAGCTGCTAACAACGATCAGTGACAATCATACGCAATCTTTACAAAATGAAAAGAAAAAACGGACATTAGAGATACAAGCGATGCAAGCACAGATCCAGCCTCATTTTATATATAATACGTTAACTAGCCTCAAATTTTTAGTGTGGCAACAAGAAAATGAAAAAGCAGTCGCAGGCATCGATAGTTTTATCGACCTTTTGCGCAGTACGATTGGCAATAAAAATGAAATTATCCCTGTAGAAGAAGAACTGAACAGTGTGAGAAGTTATATTGCGATCTTGACACTGCGTTACGGTGATGCGATCTCAACCAAAATCATGGTACCAGAGGAACTTTATTCTTTATATATGCCCAATATGATTATCCAACCGATCATCGAAAATGCTTATTTACATGCGTTCCAAACGAAGAAAAATGGCTACATCACTTTGTATGGGATGATCCGAGAGAATAAATTGACGTTTGAAGTCATGGATACAGGTGATGGCTTTGATACGGAACAGCCAACGAAAAACAGAGACTATTTTTCAGGTATCGGTAGCAAAAATGTTCATGAACGAATCCAATTACTTTATGGTGAAGATTATGGCTTACACATTGATTCAGTAGTTGGTGTGGATACATCGGTAACGATTACGTTACCGATCATAAAAAAAGAGAGTAATACTGAATGAACGTGGAGACAGAAACAATCCCTTCAGAAAATCAGGCGAACTACTTCTTTCATGACTTTTAAGTATCAACCGCAACTCATAGAACCCACTAAAAATCCATTCTGCGGATCTTTCGTGGGTCCTATTTTTGATGTTCCAATTTACATTATTTAATGATAAAACTAAATTCGTGGTCTTCTTCACCACTAATATGATAGGCTTCTTCTACATCCGCTCCCCATGAATCAATACCTCCGACTCCTCGGACTTTCGCCAACATCGTGACAACCGTTCGACGTTCCGGTGGTAGTTCCTCCATGTGTGTCGCCTGTTCTAATTCTTCTGCTTTGAATGGTAATGCCGCAAAAGCAAATGGCGAATCCTTTTGTTCAAATCTTAAGGAAAACTCTTCCTGACTTTTATCTGCATTATTCAAGGTTGTCTTGCGCGTAATCTCTAACCACTTGGTATCCATATGGACGCCACAATCTTGTGGCACTAAATAAGGTGGGATTGGCAAGCCCTCCACATGATAGACCCCTGGTGCGCCACCAGCTTTACGATCCGGATAAGTTTCACCTGACAGGCCTTCATAATCGAAATGAGTGGCTTTTGTTGGCATGATCATGCGAAATCCTAATACTGGCAGCTCGGGTAATCCTTCCTTGCCATGATAGTACATGTTCACGTGTAGATCCCCTTGTTCGTTGACACGATACGTCATATCGACGGTCGTTTGTGGGGTTGTGTTGACTGCCAATGTGAAAGTGATCTCGACTGTATTTGCATACTCTTGGTTACTATAACGATTGTTGACTGGTGCGATCGGCAGTTCGATGGCTTGGTCATTTATTGCAACATGGATTGCTTCCACTTTTAGATACAACCCTGCGCCAAGCCACATACTAGAGCGATACCCAAAGCCATTTCCTCGATCATTATCTGTCAATGCTCGCCAAAAAGTCGGTTGCGTTTCACGATAAAGCCATTCTTTTCCATTCTTTTTAAGTGATTCCAAACCACCTCTGGTGTAAGAGAAAATATAATGTTTTTCTTCTGTTTTGATTCCTAAAGTGCAGTCGCCATAAATGATTCTCAATTTAGGATCTGTATTTGCCATAATAGTATCTTACCTCCTGTAATGCTGGTTTTTCTTGTCCATTTGCAAAAACGATGCCGTTTCCGGAAAACTCATAATCACTTGGACGATCATCAAAATCCCCGCCGTAACGCATGACTTTTCGATTGGTCACTGGATCAAGTACCTCAAGTGCTTGATCTTTAAAATCCCAAATATATCCGCCTTGATACATCTCGTATTCATCTAATAATGCCATATAAGAACCTAATCCACCTAAAGAATTTCCCATATCGTGCATGTACTCGCACAAGATATATGGTTTATCTGCCTGATTCTCTAGATAATCAGCGACCGCCGCAGGTGTTGCGTACATACTACTTTTCATATCCGAAACAGAAGCTTCAAATGTGGGATCAACATAATTCCCCTCATAGTGAACAAAACGGTCTGGATCAACCTTCTTGAAGTATTCATTCATCAACCGAATATTCTCCCCTACATAGGACTCATTGCCTAAGGACCAGAACAAGATACTTGTATGGTTCTTGAACGTTTCAAAATGGGTTTTTGCTCGATCTAGCACCACTTCTCGCCATTGCGGAATGCCTCTTGGTACATTATAGGATGGCTCAAAAGCACCCATTTTTTGCCATGACCCATGTGATTCTAGATTGGTTTCTGCCATCACGTGGATACCTGCTCGATCGCAGAGGAAATACCAAGGAATCTGGTTGGGATAATGTGAGGTCCGGACGCCATTGATGTTGGCATTTTTAATCACTGCCAAATCCTTTTCCATGTCATCTAAGGTGATCGCACGTCCTGTTTTTTCACTCCACTCATGACGATTGACTCCATTGATGATCAAGCGTTTTCCATTCAGATACATCACTTTATCTTTTAACTCGATCTTGCGAAACCCGAATGGATACTCGACATATTCAGTCACTCCGTCACGGTCCCTGGTTTCAATTTCAAACGTATAGAGATTCGGCGCAAAATGATCCCATAATACCACTTCACCTAAATCAATACTGAGCTGCACTGTTTCGCCTATCGCTTGCTTTTCTTCATAGATCGTTTGTCTGTCTAAATCAAGGACCCGTACCTGTAAGTCGCTTTCAGCTGTAAGATTTTCAAAAGATAAGGACACATTCAATTTTCCTTTTTGATACGTGTCATCTAATTGAGGACGTAACCACAAGTCTTCTAAATGATTCTTGCCACGAGCAACTAAGACGACATTTCGAAAAATCCCAAAGAAACGGAAAAAATCTTGGTCTTCTAAAAAGGCAGCTGTGCTACGTTTGTGGACTTCGACTGCCAAACGATTCTCTTCTTCAAGATAAGGGGACAAATCAAATTCGGACGGTGTAAATGAATCTTCTGCATAACCGACGAAATGACCATTCAACCACACATACATGGCTTGTTCGACACCTTCAAAACGAATCGTGACATCTTTTCCCTTCAATCCCTCTGCTAATTGGAAAGTCGTGACATAGGACCCTACTGGATTTCCTTCAGCTTGAGAGAACATCCCTGCCATTTCCTTTTCTGAAGCAGTTGTATAAGCGGGACGACGAAACTCATGACCTTCCCAAGGATACATCGTGTTGATGTAATGGATCTTATCAAAATCACTTAGTTCAATGTGGCCAGGCACATGGATCGTGTCGAATGAACGATCATCAAAATCTTGTTCAAAAAACTCTTTGGGGCGCTTTTCTGCATTTTCAGAAAAATAAAAGCGCCATTCACCATTTAGCGACTGTAGTCGGGAACTTTGACTTCTTATTTCTTCTTTTGAACCGTAGACCGTATGATCACTGTGTGCCTTTCGCTGATTCACACGAAAAACTTGTGGATCATCTAACCAATCAATTGATGCTTGCATGTTCTTCTTCCTCTCCTGTAACTATTTTCTCAAAGTGAAAAATTTCTGTTTGAAAATCTCCGTGAAAATCAGGGAGATAAAACCCCATCGTCATTAACTCCGAGCCTGAATAAATCAATGAACTTTTACGTTCACGATACATCCCTTCCTCCAAACCAACCAAGCGGATCTCATGAAAAGGCGGTTGTCCAGAAGTTAATCGTCGTGCCATAAAGACCATGATCTCCTTTTTATTTGGAGAAACAAATTGCCACGCCGCAATGTTTTGTTCAAAGGGATTTTCTAAGCGGTCAAATTTTCCTTGTTGGATTGTTTGACGAATTTCTTTATACGTGCTGATCTGTTCTTTGATGATTTTCTTTTCTTGTTCGTCTAATGCGGTCAAATCTAGTTCATAACCAAATACCCCGCTCATCGCTACATCCCCGCGTGTCTTTAAATCTGTCACACGTCCACTTTGATGGTTAGGCGATGCAGAGACATGGGCACCCATGGATGAGATGGGATAGCCGAGACTCGTGCCATATTGGATATCGATCCGTTCCATTGCATCGGTATTGTCACTTGTCCAGGATTGTGGCATATAGTAAAGAATTCCTGCGTCAAAACGGCCACCCCCACCTGAGCATCCTTCCCATAAGATATCTGGGTAAGCTGTGATCAACTCTTCTAAAAGGTTATATAATCCTAAAACATACCGGTGATAGACCTCTCCTTGATTCTCCACGTAAGCAGAGTAAACATCTGATAAGGAGCGATTCATATCCCATTTCACATAATCGATCGGTACCTTATCCAAAATCTTTCGTAATTGCTGACTGATCGAATCTCGCACTTCTTTTCGTGTAAAATCCAAAACAAATTGCGACCGAGATGCTGCAGGCGTGCGTGCTGGTTCTTGCATCAAATAATCAGACGCCTGACGATACAATTCAGAATCGATCGAAATCATTTCAGGCTCCACCCATAGCCCAAATTTGAGGCCTCTTTCATGAGCATACTCTGCAATTCCCTTCAATCCATTCGCCAATTTCCCTTCATATTCAAACCAGTCTCCTAAAGAAGAAGTATCTGCATCTCTTTTCCCAAACCAGCCGTCATCTAAGACGAACATTTCCATACCTAACGCTGCTGCTTCATCGATCAGTGCTTCGATTTTTTTGCTAGTAAAGTCAAAATAAGTCGCTTCCCAATTATTGACCAAGATTGGACGTGGTTCGTACTGATACTTCCCACGTGCCACACGTTCTCGCAACAGCTCATGATGTATGTGGCTCATGCCATTTAATCCTTCGTCTGAATAAGAAAGGATCATTTCTGGCGTTTGAAACGCTTCATCGGTTGAAAGTTGCCATTGGAACTGATACGCATTGATGCCACCAACGATTCTTAGTTGATCGATTTGATCTTTTTCGATCTCGAACGCATGATTGCCAGAATAGATAAACTGTAGACCGATGGCTTCTCCAAGAACTTCCGTTGTATGGGTATGTGTCAAAGCGATAAAATTGTTCATTTGGTGACTGCTGCTTCCTCGTCGACTTTCAAATGATTTCACCCCCTCAGTGATCCGTTGTCTTGAAATCAAACGCTCTCTAGCGTGGGCTCCAGGTAAGGCGATCACTTCAGTAAATCTGCCCGAATTCGTCATATCTAATTGAAAAGAAGCTGCTTTATCTAACCAGATCATTTGTTCCGTTTGATTACGATACTTAGCAGATCGAACGATGGCCCCTCGTTTTTCATAGATCGTATAAAATAGATCTACATAAATTGGTAAATCGCGATCTTTCAATGTAACACATAACGTTTGTGCCTCTTGTTCATCCAATACATAGGTTTGTGGTAATCCTGTAAGCTTTGGTTTACCTTGGATGATCTGATACGTTTCATATCTTAAATCAAGCAAGCTAGAGCCATTCTCACGTGTGATGATCGTGGCTGGAATGCGATAATCCATACTTCCGTGTCCCGAAAATTCTTGTGGCAGCGTATCTTTTGAAAATGCCCGCTCATCATGCAAAGGAACATTTCCTGAAAAACCACGATCTCTTCTTGGGTATTTTTTGTTATTAGTATAGTTACTCACTTTTTTACCAAAATGAACATGGGTCAACACACCAGATTCTTCAATTTTCATCACATAAGAAATCAATGGATTCGACAAATGAAAAACATTTGTATCCGAATCGAATGCAATCAACGATTGTCTTTTCATTTCTTCACCTCACAAATTTTTAGAAACCGTTTACTTTTTAACTAACTCCTGTATACTGTTTACTAAACATATTTGTCAATAACTTTTTTTATATTTCTTAAAGGAGTGATTTTATGGTAGGGATTCGTGATGTCGCTCGAAAAGCAAATGTCTCTCCTGCAACTGTTTCACGCATATTGAATCAAGATAAGACAATCCATGTCGCACCAGAAACAAAGAAACGGATTTTTGAAGTTGCAGAAAAATTGAACTATGATATCAATAAACGAAAATATATCAAAAAACGAATGCCATCGATCGGTGTGATCTCGACGATCAGTAAGGCAAGTGAAGCACAAGATGTCTATTACAAAGAATTACGTATGGGATTAGAAGAAGAAGCAAACCGCCTGCATATTGGCATGAATCGCATCTACAATCTCTCTGACAATCCCAAGGAATGGAAAGACTTAGATCAACTAGGAGCGATCATCGTAGTTGGAACAGTGACGAAGCAGTCGATCACTGATCTATTGACGCAAAATCAGCATTTGATCGTTGTTGATAATCCTGATATCCAACAAGAAGTCGATATGGTTTATGGAGATTTGGAGCGAATGACCAAAGCTGTTTTAGAGTTGTTTCTAGAGAGTGGGCATCAACGGATCGCCTATATCGGTGGCTACCAAGTCGATATGGATGAACGAGGAGGCAAGACGATCAATCCAGATGAAAAACGCATCCGTGCCTATTTGCATTTCATGTCCGATCACCAGTTACAAGATTACAGTACGCACTATCTGGGAAATTGGACCGAAGAAGACGGTGAACGATTAGCTGAAGAGCTGATCCAAAGCTCTGATCCACTACCAACCGCACTCCTTGTAGGAAGCGATCCAATGGCAATCGGCGTCTATCGCACAATGAAAAAACACCATTTGGCCATCGGTAAAGACATCATGATCGCCAGCTTCGACAACATTGAAGCAGCCAGTAAACTAACTCCTGGCTTGACCACCGTCCAAATCAATGCCAATTCCATCGGTAAAGCCGCCGTACGCTTAGCCGTCGAAAGAATCGACCAAATCCGCGACGAACCCATTATTTTGACCTACCCCACCCGATTAGTGGTAAGAGAAAGCTTTGTGCCAAAGAGGTCGTGAAAGGCGCGTTCAGCACTGAGGCATAAGATAAAAAAATAGAAAATGGCTCTTTCATTTTTTATTTTTTTGGCTTATGTCCGAAGTGTTGCGCCTTGAACACCGTTTATCAGAGATCGTGAGAAAGCCGGTCAGCTCCGAGCAGTAAGGCGGAAATTGGGAAAATAGCTTCTCATATTTTTTCAATTTTCGACTTAATGTCGTAGGAGTTGGCTTTCGAACACCGTTTATCGAAGGTCGTGAAATGAGCGCTTTGACCTGAGCAGTAAGATAGGAAATCGGAAAATAGCTTCTCATATTTTTCGATTTTTTAGCTTAGTGTTGAATATCAGCTCCAATAATTGATTTTTTTCAGCAAAAAAAAAACCACTAAAAACAACTGGGTTGTTCTTAACGGTTTTTCTGAATACTTGGTTTATCGGCGTTTACTTAATTCCAGACCTCTTCTGCAATACTCTTGATCAACGCAATTTTCTGCCATTGCGCTTCTTCTGTCAAGATATTCCCTTCTTCGGTGGAGGCGAACCCGCATTGTGGGCTTAAACATAATCGATCTAAAGGGATGCAACGAGTAGCTTCATAAATTCGCTCAATGATTGTTTGACGATCTTCAAGTTCGCCGGATTTTGAGGTTATCAGTCCTAATACTACGAGTTTTTCTTCACTAACTTTCGCAAGTGGTTCAAAACCGCCTGAACGATCGTTATCATATTCTAAATAATAGGCATGAACATTTTCTTCCGTAAATAATGGCTCAGCTACAGCATCATACCCGCCAGCTGCTGCCCAGGTGGAGTGGTAATTCCCTCGACAGACATGGGTATTCAAAATCAAATCTTGTGGTTGATTTCCAAGAACCGCATTATTGATTTGTAAATAGGTCTGCGCCAACTCTTTGCGAATCTTGCTTTCCTCTTTATCACTCTCTGCTAAAAATCCTTCTGGTAAAGGTGCTACTAATACGCCCCACGTACAATCATCCAATTGGATCGTTCTGGCGCCTGCTTCATATAAATCTGCGATCACTTGCCGATAAGCTGTTACGATATCTTGAAAAAGTTCTTCGTTTGTCGGATAGATGGCACGAACATGAGGCAAAATGTCTGGACGTAACAACTCCACTAACAGTTGAGCTGGAGCTGGAATGGTTTGCTTTACTTCGATGCCCTCGGTCGTATAGTTACGTGTAAACCGAAAATGGTCCACAAAAGGATGGCTCTCTCCTGTGATTTTTTCTGTTACAATCACCGTTCCTGGACGTGTCTCTTCTCCGTGAAACTGATAACCACGCTCAGGTACAAAAAACTCGATACCTTGTAAACCAAAGAAAAAGTCCAAATGCCACCAACTCCGACGAAACTCACCATCTGTCACCGCATGTAAGCCAGCAGCTTCTTGTTTTTTGATCAGTTCGATAATGGTTTCATCTTCTATCTCTTTCAAATCAGTAGCAGAAATAAGCGATTCGTTATATGCTTTTCGTGCTTTTTTTAACTTTTCTGGGCGCAAAAAGCTCCCAACGATGTCATAACGAAATGGGGATGTTGAACGAGTAGTCATAAAAAAATTCCTCCTTAGATTGCGTAGTAGATAAAGACCTGATGAAAACAAAAAAACACTCATCCCTTTTGCCAAGTCTTGACAAAAGGGACGAATGCGTCGTGTTACCACCCTTATTTGCATTATCCTCACAAATAATGCCTCAACGATACTATCAGATATCCGGCGAGTTAACGGTCGCAGTCCGGTTTTACTCATTTATTAGTAAAACAAGCTCCAAGTTCATCTTCACTAAGGTTTCTGGTCTCCTTTTTCACCCACCGGAGTCTCTTTTTACCGTTGACCGTTAGTTACTCTTCTCTTCTACGCTTTGATATTGTCAATTACTATCCCATGTTTACTTCCGAATGTCAACTAATCCTACTTTCCCTCATTCACTTCGATCCAAGCTCGGTAATATTCAAAGGAAATCTTTTCCTTTGTCGTATGGGTCAACAAGTATTGACCAATCGTTTGTCCTAATCGATAGCCTTGCTTTTGCAACCTGTCTTTTACTTCAGATAGATTATTATTTTTTGTGTTGTTCACTTCGACTTTTAGTAGAAATCGCACGTACTTTTTCGCAGGATCATTCTGCCAGATCGTCTGTGAACCTGGGAGTTCTTTCGTGTGCTCGTCCGTACAGAACCCATAAATACTATTCTGATTATTTTCTGGAAAATAAATCACGAAACTTGAATAATTTTTTAGATATTCCTTTGAATATAAGAGGTCATCAGATGCTGCCACGACGATTTTTTGAAAGGGAATTTCTTCTTCAGGAAATTTATCTGGTTCACTATCGATCATTTCTTTCAACTGTTTTTTTCTTGATAATACTTCTTTATGTTTTTGTTCTAAGATTTTTTTCTCATGATCCAAACGCTGTTCCGTTTCAGCTAAAATGTCGTACATCTCATTTAACGATTTACTATATAGATTTTTCATTTGCTTCATGGGAATATCGAGTTTTCGATAAAAATTGATGTCATATACTTGAAAAATAGCATCGATATCAAACAACCGATACCCGTTTTCCTCTTCTCTTGCTGCATGGATCAACCCTTCTGCATCCCAATACCGAATGGTTGATCAAGGGATATCCAATAACTCCGATACTTCCCCAATCGAATACAATCGTTTCATACCTTTCACCTCAATGATAGTTTATGCTTTTTCTTCTTGACCTTCAAGTAACTTTAAGGTGTAGAATGCGTATTTGTCGGGAAAAGGAGGAAACACAATGACATTATTAAAAACATCTATAAAAAACAATAAAGGAATTGCTTTACTTACTCTTTTATTTATCTGTTTACAACTGCTAGGAACCCTCGGTGTGCCAAAGTTAGTAGCTGATCTCATAGACACAGGGATTGCAAGTGGCGAAGTGAAACAAATCCAACAGATTGGAATTCAAATGTTACTTGTTGCTCTATTAGGCTCTTTTGCTGCAGTTGCCTCAAGCTACTGTTCTGCTTTGTTAGCCGCACGATTTGGCTATCAGACACGAGCAAGTTTTTTCAATAAATTTCAACAATTGTCGATGAAAGATGTCGATCAATTTAATACCGGTTCACTATTGACCAGGATGACCAATGACGTAGATAACGTCCAACAAATGATCGTCATGTTCTGTCAGATGATGATCCCTGCACCAATTATTTCATTATTTACGATTCTGATGATGTTGGAGCATTCCGTCAAGTTGACATTGATTACGTTAGGCTCGATCTTCATCTATGCGCTGATCACGTATTATTTGATGAAAAAAGGAACCCCTTTATCTTTGAGTATTCAACCGAAGATGGATCGTGTCACGACAACGTTGCGTGAATTCTTTACAGGTGTCAATATGATCCGTGCCTTCAACAATCAAGACTATGAAGAAAAAAGAACAAATGAAACCTTTGAAAATTATGCGCAACAGATGATCCGAGTCAATCGAATCTTTGCTTGGGTCACACCGATCGCCTTTTTACTCATGGGTATCGTTTATGCATCCATTTTGTGGTTTGGTGGAGGCTTGGTGGCTAATGGTAGCTTACAAATCGGTATAGTAACTGCCATTGTGGAATATTCGATGTTGACACTTGCCTATTTAATGATTGCCGCAATGGTTTTTGTTATCGTACCAAAATCAATCTCTTGTCTTAAACGAATCGAAGAAGTATTACAAGCTGAAATCGAAATCAAAGACCCCGACCAACCAGAAACTTTATCCTTCGATTCAGTCGATGATACTTTCTTATCCTTCGAACATGTGACGTTTCGCTACAACGAAAACGCCGATCCTGTATTGGAAGACATTGATTTTATTGTACCAAAAGGAAAAACGACAGCCATTGTTGGTGGAACAGGTTCAGGAAAAAGCACGATTGCAAAATTACTGTTACGTCTAAACGATGTTTCAAATGGACAAATCAAATTCGCAGGCACCCCGATCACAGAAATGAACCAAGAAACGCTTCGAAGCTATATTAGTTATGTTCCCCAAAAAGCATTTTTATTTAGTGGAACGATTCGCAGTAATCTATTGATGGGGAACGAACATGCGACAGATGAAGAACTAACCAAAGCAATTCGCATCGCACAATTGGATGAAGTATTAGAAAACCTACCGGATCAATTGGACAGCTTTGTGGCTCAAGGCGGAGATAATTATTCTGGCGGCCAAAAGCAAAGGATGTGTATTGCTAGAGCGTTAGTCAAATCTGCTGAAATCTATGTCTTTGACGATAGTTTCTCTGCATTGGACTATCGAACCGATGCTAAGTTACGTGGGGCGTTGCAACGTGAAATGGCAGATAAAACACTGATTATCATTGCACAACGTCTAAGTACCATCATAAATGCTGATAATATTATCGTTTTAGATGAAGGACGGATCGTTGGACAAGGCACTCATGAAGAATTGTTGAAAAATAATCGTTCGTATCAAGAATTTGCGAAATCACAAGGTATGTTAAAGGAGGGAGTCGATGGAAATGACTAAAACAACGATAAAAAAACAAAGCTTGAAACGTTTCTGGCGAATGATCCAGCCTGAACATAAAATCTTCTATGGTTCATTACTTTGCAGCTTGGTCGGTAATACATTAGTCGTTGCTATGCCACTAATCATGGGTATCGGGATCGATCAACTACTCGGGCGGATCAAAGAGGTTGGACTTAACCATATGACAGTAACAGATGTAAAAGAAACATTGCTTTTACCAGTGATCCTGTTGATACTCTTCTCCTTACTAAGTAGTATCACTTCCTTTATTCAAGAACGAGCGATGGCTTCATTAAGTGAACGAGTGACCTTACGTGTCCGTAAAGAAGTTACAAAAAAATTCAAAGCTCTTCCAATGGCTTTCTATGACCGTCATCAAGTTGGTGATATCATCAGTCGAACAACTACAGGTTTAAATCAGCTATCACAAGTATTGCTCACAGGGATCAATCAACTTTTCACCTCTCTTGTAACGATCCTATTAGCTGGTATCATGTTGTTTTACATCGATATCAAATTGACTTTACTTGTTCTTATTTTGATTATGATCAGCACAACTGTTACAACAAAATTCGCAAACAAGAATAAACAAATTTCTGATCATAACCAAGAAGAACTGGGAGATTTGAATAATAAAGCAGAAGAATATCTAACTGGGAATTTGGTGATCAAAGCCTTCAACCAACAAGCATTAGCGATTGATGAAGTCAAGAAAGCAAATGAAAAACAATCGCAAGCTTTCAAAAAAGCGCAGTTCATGAATTTTGCGATTTATCCAGCCATCCGTTTGATCAATCAATTAGCATTTATCGCAAGTGCGGTCATTGGGGCAATAGCCGTTTTATCTGGTGGGATCACCATTGGTTTCTTACAAGCGTATTTGCAGTATATCAATCAAATATCAGAACCAATCTCCACTGCTTCATATGTCATCAATTCTGTACAATCAGCCATGGCATCCATCGAACGAATCTTTGAGATCATGGATGAACCAGAAGAAGCAATTGATCATGCAGTAGAAAATCCCATCATTGCACCACAAGGAGCAATTGAATTCAAACATGTTCGTTTTGGTTATACATCAGAAAAACCATTGATGAAAGATGTCAACTTCTCGGTCAAGCCACAACAAACGGTTGCCATCGTTGGGCCAACTGGTGCTGGAAAAACAACTCTTGTCAATCTTTTGATGCGTTTTTATGAAATTAATGACGGTCAGATTTTATTCGACGGTCATGACATCACCGATTTGCCGCGCCATGAATTGCGGAATCTATTTGGCATGGTACTACAAAATACTTGGTTATTCGAAGGTACTGTTGCAGAAAATATTGCTTACGGCAAAAAAGAAGCAACTAGAGATGAAATCATTCAAGCAGCTAAAATTGCTCAATGTGATCATTTTATCCGTACGCTGCCACAAGGTTATGACACCTTTATCTCAAGCGAAAATGGGTCGATATCTCAAGGGCAACAACAGCTCTTAACGATTGCACGAGTCATTTTAGCTAATCCTGCAGTCGTCATTTTAGATGAAGCAACGTCAAGTGTCGATACACGTACGGAAGCCTTAATCCAAGAAGCGATGGATGCTTTAACTAAAAACCGGACCAGCTTTGTGATTGCCCATCGTCTGTCAACGATTGAACATGCGGATATGATCGTAGTGATGCAAAACGGAGACATCATTGAAACAGGAACGCATACAGAGCTATTGCAACAACCGACACTTTATGCAAGCTTATACAATAGCCAATTTCAAAATAGTTGAGCGATAAAAAACCAACTTAGTCTAGGATCACTCCGAAACTAAGTTGGCTTATTGATTTTAAAGAATCAATCTTTACGATTTTTCTTTTTCTTGTAGATATAGGTTCCGATTGCTCCTCCAACAAGAGCAAAACCAAGAACGGTTGCACTAGATCGGATCTCACCAGTTTTTGGTAAATTTTTTGCTGCATTTCCTTGGACTTGTTTTTTTGAGGTTGCAGAGGTGTTGGCTGTTTTCTTTTGCTGAGTATTCCCTCCGCCTGTGTTGGCATTTCCTCCGGCAGTCCCTCGTTTACTCACTGTCACTTGACTTGTTTCTGAAACTGAACCATTCGTGTAAGTGATCGTATAGGTTCCTTCTTTGTTGGTATCAACATCGCCTGACACCATATTCTGGTCAAATGCGAGAGTGAACCCTTCGCGATTTGTTGCGGAGACAAAGCCATCGCTTGGGTCCCACGTATCACCGATATATAATTGAAGATCCTTTGTTACAATCGTTTCTCCGTTTTCTTTTACAACCACCACAACTTCTTCTGTTGCTCGACCGTTGGTATAAGTCAACGGATAATCGCCAGCTTTAGTTGTATCTACCGTACCACTAACCATGCTTTCATCAAAAACGATCATTTCCCCATCTTTGTTTGTAGCAGATACAAATTGATCACTTGGCGCCCACTTATCACCGACATAAATGCTGCCATTTTTTGCTTGGATCGTTTCTCTATTTTCAACCACGGTCACTGTGATTTTTTGAGAGGCTTCTCCATTCGTATAAGTAATGATGAAGTTTCCTGTTCGTCCGGTATCAACGGTGCCTGACACCATACTTTCATCAAATGGCAAAGTGGCACCTGCTCTATTGGTCGCTGAGATAAAATTATCGCTTGGATGCCAAACATCCCCTGTGTGGATTCTTGAATCGATCGCCTTGATCGCTTCTTGACTAGCAATGACGGTCACTGTGATTTCACGACTGAGTCTCCCAAAAGTATAGGTGATCTTGTACTCACCTACTTGTGTCGTATCGACTTCGCCGCTGACCATATTTTCATCAAAGGCAACAGCTTCTCCCGTTTTATCAGTAGCGGAAACAAAATTATCACTTGGTGTCCAAGCATCCCCTACAATGATCGTCGAATCTGTGACTTTAAGGGTTTCTTGACTTTCTTCGACAGTCACATTGATCTGTTGACTTGCAGATCCATTGGTATAAGTCACTGGATAGACTCCTGCTGTCGTCGTATCCACTGTACCAGTGACCATACTTTCATCAAAAGGAATTGATTCTCCATTTGGATCGGTCGCTAAGACAAAATTGTCGATCGGTTCCCAACTATCACCAACATAGATCGTTGAATCCATTGCCCGGATCGACTCACTAGCAATTGGTTGCCACACATAAGTATCCGCCATACTATTTTGATAAGTTGTCATCAGTGAAGAGGAGCTTAATACATATTCACCAAGTGGGACATCTTCTGTACCAGATCCCACATTTTGCCAATACCCCGTATGCTCTTCTGTAGCGAGCAACTCAGGAATATTGGTATCAGTTAAAGAATAGAACTGGATACCTAAAGAAATTTTGGATAAAGAGGTTGTACCAGCAAACATCTCTTGCTGCAATTGCACCTTGCCAGTTTTAAAATGAGATAGATCCAATTCAGTGATCTTTTTGCAGTTTCTAAACATTCCTCGCATAAATCGAAGATTCTCCGTATCAAAACCACTGACATCGATTGCTTCTAAATTGAGACATTCTGCAAACATAAAACTCATTGTTGTCACGTTAGTTGTTGAAAAGTTCGTAACATCTAACGCTGTCAGACCGGAACAACCGAAAAACATATAGTACATGGAAGTCACGTTTGTCGTATCAAAGTGGCTAACATCAAGTTCTGTCAAACCGAAACAGCCATGGAACATATAATGCATGTACATAACGTTGCTCGTATCAAAATGTGTCACATCTAACGCTTGTAATCCCGAACAGCCATGGAACATGAAGGACATTTCTGTTGCTTGACTCGTTACAAAACTAGAAAGATCCAGTTGAGCCAATCCGGAACAACCGCGGAACATATGACTAAAATTCGTCACGTTGGCTGTTTGAAAACCAGTTACATCCAATGTCGTCAAGGCAGAGCAATCATAAAACATGTAGCTCATGTTCGACACGTTCATCGTGTTAAAACTGGATAAATCTAATGAAGTCAATCCGCTCATCCCATAAAATATATGACTCATTTCAGTGACATTCGCTGTATTGAAGTTGCTTAGATCGAGCGTGCTAACAGAAGACACCCCATTGAACATATAGTTCATCGAACGAACATTTTGGGTATCAAAAGCTGTAAGATCCAATGAGGTCAGCTGCTGGCACCATGCAAAGAAATAATCCATATTCGTGACTTGACTTGTATCTAAACTGGATAAATTCTCGATCGTCGTTAGCTGATTCAAATCAAAAAACAATCCTAATGATTCAGCATTTGCTACCACGGGTCCAGTAAGAACAATTTTTTTGATGAGTGAACGGTGAGGAAACCAAGGTGCACGAGCCGCCGACGTTGTTTCTCCTAATGTCCCTGCATCTATGTACAATATACCTTCTTGGTCGATTCGCCATTGGCTGGTACCGAATATGCCAGAATCAACTTGATCATCTACCTCCTGTATCTCACAAACTGTGCGAGCATCTGGATCTGGGATCACTGGTTCACTCGCAGCTTTAGTGACTTCTTCTCCAACAGTTGAAGCAACAGTCGAATCCGTAGTCGATTGCTCTGTCACGGTGGTTACATCTGTTGTCGCTTCCATCGTTGGTTCTGTAGGGGGTTCTGACGGAACAGAGACTGATGATTCTAGGATTTCAATTTCTTGCTGTTCTTTCGTCTCTTCACTTTTTATTGCTTCCATAGTGACGTCTTCAGCTTGTTCTTCAAGCGTCGAAATAGCTACCTCTTCTGTCATTTGTCCACTGTCTAAATGATCAGCAAATGTCGTGATACTCTGTTGGGATGCGTTCATAAGTAATAACATTGAAGCTGTCATTTTTACTATTTTTCTGTGGTCCATTCCTTATTCAACTCCTCAAATTATAGAAAGATAAAAAAACATCCAACTAAATTCTAACGTAATCTGTGAAAGAAAATTTTTTATTTTTTTTTTTTTGAAAAAAATATTTGAGAATCGATTTGTATTTCCAAAATAAGAAAGATAAAATAAAACAATCGAATAAGAGTCACCCAAACGAAAGGAGCAATTAATGGAACCTTTTTTCAAACTACATGAAAATAAACAATTACATCGCCAAATCAATATTCTTACTTATTTGAGAAAACGAAATGACATCACTTCGATCACAGAACTAGTTCAAGAAATAGGCTGTACACCTCCAACTCTACGTTCAGATATCCAAGCATTGCGTGCCAAATTACCACCATCGATTCATTTGCAATCAATCAAAATGATCGGTTACCGCTTAAAAATACCCGATGGGGAAACACTGGATACCTATCTTTTATCTCTTGTTAGAGAAACGATTACTTATAAAATCATTGACCGTAGCCTTAAGGGAAATCAACAATCCTTCGAAGCCATGCGCTTGGAGTATCATTTGTCTAGTTCGGCTTTACGCAAAATCATTCAACACATGAACCATGAACTAAAAAACTACCGAATCCAACTCTCTCCCAAAAATGGTGATCTTGTTGGAAAAGAAAACGAGATTCGTTTTTTCTTTTTTAACTTTTATACGAGTTTTCGACGAACGATCATAACAGATCATTCCTATCTATTCTCTCAGGAAACATACAAAGTCATGTTCGCTGAACTAGAGCAAGTATTTCAGTCTCATTTACATATTAGTAATTTTCGTGCAACGTTATGGTTGTCCATCTTAAAAGAAAGATGGTTGCGTCGTAAACAAGGTGAAATCCCCTCAGAAACATTGAGTATGATCCAGTCTAGAAAAAGCTTCAAAAGGTTCTCAAAAAAAATCACTCCTTTTCTGAGAGAGATTCTTGGGATTCAACAGCTGTCTGTAAATGAACTAGTTTGGGCTTATTTGATTGCTTTACACTGTATTTCCTATAGCTCATCGAACTATCAAGAGACAAGATCGCATAAAGCGACCCATTACCAAGAAGAAGCACCAGCCAAAAAATGGATCAAGCAATTTTTACTCGACGAAGCGCTGATTGACGGTACAACAAAGGAAGGTATTGAGCAAATGAGTGCTTACTTAGCTAATTTACGCTTGCTTAATAAAATCACTGATGGTTTTGAGAATCACCCATTGGCAATTGATCATTTAGTCGATCCATCCTTTGAATTACTCTATCACTCCTGGCAAGACCGATTGCAGCAACTCAAATGGCAAGAGATCCTACCAATGACCTGCATAAAAGACGTTGCACTATCCTTAAGTATGATCCAATCCTCCTATCAGCAAATCCAAAGAAGGAAAAAGCAAACAATCGTCTTTACTTTTCATGGAGATGCTGGCTATGATAATTTTTTAATGGCTATGATCCAAAAGTGGCTACCTGAAACGTATCACCCTCTTTTTCTTTTTGATCAACCGATTAAACAAACAAAGATCGACGAGTTAGAAGCTTGTCTCATCGTCAGCAACTATGATCTTACGGAGAAAATGACCTGTGAAGTGATTCAAATTGCCCAAATACCGACCCATGAGGAGTGGAAAGATTTGAAACTACACTTGATTGAACGGGCTTCAAGTCATTCATAGCATAGTATCCAGGAACCACTCGACTTTTGCTGTAGACTTAGGGAGAAACGTCTAAAATCCCCCCCTAAGTCTAAGACTTGCGGCTATTCACAAATGAAGCTACTAGACTATGGATGCCAACCAAAGAAGGTAAAACGAAGTGTGAGAGTCTTTCAAAATAGTTTAAGACAGCGAAACACTTGAAATAAATCTTCCTTGTGGTTACGTATAAGATAAACACTTAAAATGGTCACCACAAGCACTAAAACAAAGACATCGATCTGTTTATATGTTCTCGTCTGCATAGAAGGTTCTCTCCTTTCATCTGACTTTTTTGTTCATTGTTCTTTTTCTTTGTCTATGACAAAAAAGAACAAAAAAATGGAACGCCAAAAAGAGTAACAATCCAAGAATCATCGGCGAAATATTAGGGTGCCGATGGAAGTATTCTGTGATACTCGCGCTGATCCAACCTTTTTTTGCTTGTTGACGAACCTGATGATCAAGTTTTTTTGAGAGGGAACTATCTAAAAGTTTATGCAATCGATCATTTTTGCTGGCATAATTAAACGATTCTCCATCAAGTAATTCTTTTCGCAAGTCGAAATGAAATGAATAGTGTGCCGGGTTACTATCTACTCGACCATTTTCCATTTTTAATACATTCCAGCTACTCACAAAGTCCCCTTCATGATTCAAGATAAATTCAGAGTGAAAGTCTCTATTAACCAATATTTTTCGGTTTTCTCTGCCGATGATACTTTCTTTGAATGTTTTGTTTTTGGGATATTTATTGTGAAATCGAGCGGGAGAATACTGCTGTTCCACTCCCCATCGTTTCCCATATTCCGCTAATGCCTCCTCTCAATTAATGTAATTTAAAAAAATTAAAATAGATAACGTATTTTTTCAAGTAATCAGTTCTCTCTACTTTTTTAACCATTAATCCTTTATATTTGTATGAACTTTTATGTTTTTAAAGACCTACTTCTTTATTTTAAGACAAAAAAACACCAGTGATTAATCACTGATGTCAGTTTTTATTAACAAATAATTTAGCCGATACTCGTCAGGCGTTTACTATTTATTATAGATTTTAGGTCCTTTTCTCATATTGCTACGATCATTTTTTGGAGTAGCCATCTTTTCTACTCGACCGCCACCTTGTTTCTTTTTGATTATTTCAAGCATTTTTTCTTTTGAATTCATCTGTTTCCCTCTTTTACTCTATTCACTTTTTTACTACTATGATACACACTTCGTTATTGTAACACATTTTTACTTGGAAACTTCAAACTTATTGATTTCTTTATGATTTTATCATAAAAGCGCACGGTTTTTGTGTGTTCATCACAGGATAAGATCACGTAACTTTTCTCATTATAAAAACCTAATACAAAAAGCAAATGAAGAGCACTAACTTGTTGCTGCCTGGAAGTTGATTGGTGCAATTGTGGCATGATGAGGAATCGCCGTAACAACTAGAAAAACCAATGCTTTGGCCAATCGTTGCGGTGTGCGATACGCTTAAACTGCTTTGACAAACGCAAGAAAAGCACCAATGGTGGAATTTCCAGTGATCAACGGGAAATTCACTCGGCGCAAACGATAAAAATGCCACCACCAAAAATCACTGCACTTTCATCTAGAGCAGCACCGAGGTTCAGTAACGCATTTTTTAAGATCGTCAAAATAAAAGAAAAAAGATGAAAACTCATCGTTAATACAAGACCCCAAAAAGTTTTCTGATAAATCTCTTATAAAAGTAAGCAGCTATTGAAATAGCTCACGACGTTAGGTAAATAAGATCCAGTCAATGGTTGCAATATATAGAGGTTTCATAAACGGTATCAGCAAAACGATATCTAGCCTTTTTTTCTCTGTGATCTTTGTCCTGACCGTCAAAAAAGCTAATAGTAACGCAAGCACAGTCGAACAGATCACGACTGCAATGCTTAATAACAACGTACTGATGATCGTTTTTCCTACATCCAGTGATCCATCATAGACTAAAGCACGATAAAATATGACGCCGATAGGAATCCCTGTCAGTATGACTAAGAGAAGTCATATGGGAACTACCGCCCCACATGTCGAATTTTAATCATGTATGTTCATTGAGAAGACTCCACGACGGAAAAGAACTCGCTCGTGATATCAGAAGCGTCTTCATCATCCAGTCCCAAGCCACATCCAATCATGTTGATATTTGATAAGTTTCCCTATAATCGATTTATCCTGTATTTCTAGCGCTTTTTATCAGAGCATAAATTATGGTAATTTTTAGGAAAATGATCTAAAGTTACTTTGACCCTATATAGATATGAGTCATCATTCGACAAACTTTAGTTATTTTTCACAATCTTTGGCCCTGCCAGTATATTCAAGATTGGACCCCAAAAACGTTTAAAAATCTTTTGATAGTTTTCAATTTCAAACACTCCATTAGTAAAAAGGATCTCTAGTTTCTCTCCCCCCATCTTCACAATGTGATGGTCTGGTCGATAGCCATTCCTAAGATAAAATGCTTTACGGATTTTTCTTTGCTCATTGTTGCTAGCAGCTGGATTTTCTGCCTCTAAATTTAATACAATGCAATTATCTGGATAGTTCTCTTTGATATGTGATAATACTTGCGCCCCGTAGCCTTGACTGCGTAAGTCTTGAACTACCGCTAAATACCAGAGGTACGTCAAGTTTTCAAATGTAATGAGATACGCTAGACCGATAAACTTTTCTTCATCGTAATAAGCAATAAAATCGATACCCTCTCTCTTTGAACGCTTCAGCAATGTTCCCATAGGCACTTGTTCAGATTTTGGAAAAGCTGAATGATATAAGTGCTCGACTTGCTGAAAGTTCTACCATTTGCTTGGCCACCATTTTTATTTTTATCATGTAAGGACTCCTTTTACACATTGGATTTTTATTTTTTTATCTGTCCTCTGATGAGAAAGAACGTTTACTCGAAATTTTTTTATAACTGAACGATATACTCTCTATTTATTATACACTATATTTATAAAGCATTAAAAGATTTATGTCAGTCTTAAAATAACTCTCTTTACTTTCAAATCGCTTATTTCACTCAAACAATTGTATAAAAAAAGACGTTTCTTTTGACAGAAACGTCTTCTAAAATGAGTGTATAGGATATAATGCCTTGCGCTCATCTATTTAAATCACTTACCCTTTGCGTAATAATCCGACACATTCTACATGGTGCGTTTGTGGGAATAAATCAACTGGTTGGACTTTTTCTAACTGATAACCGTCTTCTGCAAACAACTTCACATCTCTAGCAAAAGTTGCAGGATTGCATGAGATATAAACGATTCGCTCAGGAGCCATCTCGATCGCTGAATCAATAAAGCGTGCGTCTAAGCCTTTTCTTGGAGGATCGACAACTAAAACAGTTGGTTTGATTCCTTTTTCTTGCCATTTTTTCATGACTGTTTCCGCTTTTCCAACTTCATAATGCGCATTTTCGATTTTGTTTGTCAACGCGTTGAACTGCGCATCTTCAATCGCTGCTGGTACGATTTCCATGCCATAAACATTTGCTACTTGATCCGCTATGGATAAACCAATCGTTCCAATTCCTGAATATGCATCAATCACGACATCCTCTTTTTTCAATTCAGCAAATTCGATCGCTTTTTGATACAATGCTTCGGTTTGTAATGTATTGACCTGATAAAAGGATTTAGAAGAAATACGATAGGTCTTACCAAGTAACTGATCTTCGATATACGATTGACCAAAAAGAACTTTTTCTTTTTCTCCTAAAATGACATTCGTTTTTTCTTCGTTGATATTTTGGATCACTGACACTACTTCCGGTAAAGCTTCATGGATAGCTTCAGCGATTTCTTTCGATTTGAAGAATTTTTCTTTTCGAGTGACTAAAACCACCATCATTTGATGCGTGTAATGACCTCTACGAACAATGATATGACGAATTTGTCCTTCATTTTTTTCTTCATTGTAGCCACGTACTTGAAAACGTTGCAAGATGTCTCTTACCTTGATGATGGCTTGATCGATTTGTGGGTCTTGGATGAAGAAATCTTCTATTTCCACTAAGTCATGACTATTTTTCTTGTAAAAACCAGTCACTAATTCGCCTTCGACGCGACGAACAGGAATCTGTGCTTTATTCCGATAGCCTGTAGGTTCTTCCATAGCGATCGTTGGTTGTACTGTGACTTCAGGCATTTTAGCGATTTTAGCTAAAACATGTTCGACTTGTTTTTGTTTGAATACTAATTGTTGCTCATAACTTAAATGGGCTAAAGGAGCGATTCCTGTACGCAATAGAACATTACTAGTGATTTCTTGACGGTCTGGTGACGTCGTCAACCAGTTTTCGACCTTACCGTAGCCAAATTTATTGCCTGCTTTTACGACAAGGATCTCCACTTGTTCACCTGGCAAAGCATTTTCAATAAATAATGGATAGCCATCAATTTTCGCAACACCTAATCCTTCGTAACTTAAATCGATGATATCAACAGTATACCGTTCATTTTTCTTAATTGTTTGTGTCATTTCATTACTCCTATTCTTTTGAATGGTTTCTAATTTTGTCCGTTCAACAAAGGAAAGAGCTGGGAGATCCATTCATTCCCAGCCCTTTTTTCTTCAGTCTATTGGAAAAAACAAGTAATCCTATGATCTTTGCTTCTTCCTTCTAATAGTCGTCCAATCCTGCTCAGTTCTGATCCTTGTCAGCAATTTTGCCATCGCCATCGATATCTTCATCCGTCAAACGTTCTACTTCTTTGACGAATTCTTTGCTAACTTCTTCTAGCTCTTCTTCCTCAAAACCAGTGATTGCCTCATCTGGAATTTGATCTGTATTTGCATAAAACTCGATATGCTGATGAAGATTTTGAAAATGCATCGGAGCATTCCCACCGTATTCGCCATCTAAATTGATCATGACAGGGCGATTCGCATTATCTTCGGTTTCAACATAAAGAGAACTTGTTTTCGTATAGATGACTCTTGGATCATCGACATGCTTCCCTCCATTGAGCATTAAGGCAGCAATGTGTAGGATCTCAAAAATATTCGCCGTTTTGACGATGATCAAAGAGAATTTTCCATCATCTAGCTTTGCATCAGGCGCAATTTGTTCAAAGCCACCAACGGAATTCGTCAACCCTAAAAAGAACATCGAAGCATTGCCATTATATTCGCCTTCGTCATACTTCAAGTGCATCTTGATCGGTTTGACACGTGGTAACATTTCTGCTCCTTTTGCCAAATATGCAAGATAGCCAAAAATACTTTTCAATTCGGAAGGAACTTCATAGGTCAATTCTGTCAAGTAGCCACCAGCTGCAATATTGATGAAATAGCTATTATCGGATTGACCGATATCCATTTTGACTGTTTGATTCTTTTTGATGACTTCTGCTGCTGCCTTGATATTATCTCTAGGAATCTTCAAGGCGCGAGCATAGTCATTGGTCGTTCCCGCTGGAATGATCGCCATTTTAGGTCTAACTTCCAATGAGGCGATACCATTAACGACTTCATTGATCGTCCCATCGCCACCAGCAGCAACGACAAGATCAAAACCTAACTCAGCGACTCGTCGTGCTTCATTTTTTGCCGAGTCCTGTTCCGGAGTCGTTGCATAAGCACTTGCTTCATAGCCCGACTCCTCCAAAGCTTGGAGGATGTCGGCAAGATTACGTTTTAACAATTCTTTACCTGAGACCGGATTATAGATCACACGCGCTTTTTTCATAGCATCCCTCTATCGTTTCGCTAATTCTTCATTTAGCAATTTGTTGACCACACCTGGGTTTGCTTGTCCTTTAGTAGCTTTCATGATTTGTCCAACTAAGAAACCTACTGCACGGTCTTTTCCGTTTTTGAAATCATCAACAGATTGTTGATTGTTATCTAAGATTTCATTGATGATCGGTAATAACTTCGCTGGGTCAGATAATTGGACCCAACCGTTTGCTTCAACAACACTTTGTGCATCTCCGCCATTCATGATCAACTCACGAAAGACTTTTTTCGCAATTTTAGAGCTGATCGTGCCATCTGCGATCAAAAGAATCATACCCGCTAAGTTTTCAGGTGTTAGTTTCGTTTCAGCTAATTCCAATTTCTCACTGTTTAAGTATGCTGATACTTCACCCATCAACCAGTTGGAAGCTTGTTTGGCATCTGCTCCGTTTTCCAATGTTGCTTCAAAGAAATCAGACATTTCTTTTGATAGCGTCAATACTTTCGCATCATACTCTGGTAAGCCTAATTCGCTGATGTAGCGTACACGACGAGAAGCTGGCATTTCTGGTAAGCTTGCTTTCACTCGTTGGATCCATTCGTCATCGATCACGAATCTTGGAATATCAGGTTCTGGGAAATAACGATAGTCACTTGACCCTTCTTTGACACGCATCAAGATCGTCTTATTCGTCGTTTCATCAAAGCGACGAGTTTCTTGTTGGATCTCTCCACCAGATAATAATACTTTTGCTTGGCGTTTTTCTTCAAATGCTAAACCTTTTTTGACAAAAGAAAGGGAGTTCAAGTTTTTCAATTCTGCTTTTGTCCCAAATTCTTCTTGTCCATAAGGGCGTAAAGAAATGTTCGCATCACAACGCATTGAACCTTCTTCTAATTTCACGTCACTGACTTCAGTAAATTGGATCACAGAACGTAAAGCTTCTAAATAAGCATAGGCTTCTTCTGGTGAACGCATGTCTGCTTCTGAAACGATCTCGATCAATGGTGTTCCTTGTCTGTTTAGATCGACATAAGAGTATCCACCGATGCCGTGCATGTTTTTTCCTGCATCTTCTTCTAAATGTACACGTTCAATGCGGATTTTTTTCTTTTTACCTTCTACTTCGATCTCGATCCAGCCATCATGACCGATTGGTTGATCGAATTGTGAGATTTGGTAAGCTTTGGGATTGTCTGGATAGAAATAGTTTTTGCGGTCAAAATGAGTATCTTTCGAAATTTCGCAATTCAATGCTAACGCTGCACGCATCCCAAATTCCAGCGCTGCTTTATTCATTACTGGTAAAACTCCAGGGTATCCCCAGTCGATCACATTGGTGTTGCTGTTTGGTTCAGCACCAAAATGCGCAGGAGCTGGAGAGAAAATTTTTGAGTTGGTTTTTAATTCCACATGGACTTCAAGTCCAATGACTGTTTCAAAATTCATTCGGCTTTCCCTCCTAAAATAGCTGGTTGTTGACGATGGAACTCTGTCGCTTGCTCAAACGCATAAGCTGCTTGATACATGGTTTTCTCTTCGAAATAATTACCGATGATCTGCAAGCCAACTGGTAACCCTTCCGATAAGCCTGCAGGTACTGACATACCTGGTAGTCCTGCCAAGTTCACTGGGATCGTCAAGATATCACTCATATACATCGTGATTGGGTCGTTGATATTTTCACCAAGACCGAACGCAACTGTTGGTGAAGAAGGGCCGATGATCAAATCATAATCCGCGAAAACTTTTTCAAAGTCACGCTTGATCAATGTACGGACTTGTCCTGCTTTTTTGAAATGCGCGTCATAGTAACCTGCACTCAATGAGAACGTTCCTAACATGATCCGGCGTTTTACTTCTTCTCCGAAACCTTCAGAACGTGAATTGACATAAACGTCATCCAAGTTCTTGACATCTTCTGAACGATATCCATAACGAATACCGTCAAAACGTTGCAAGTTCGAACTAGCTTCAGATGAAGCAATGATATAGTAGACAGCCACGCCATATTTTGAATGAGGTAAGCTAACTTCTTCTACTGTTGCACCTAATGAACGGAATGTTTCAGCTGCTTTAAGAATTGCTTCTTTCACGCCTTCATCGACACCTTCACCTAAGTATTCTTTAGGTAAAGCAATCTTCATTCCTTTAATATCACCAGACAAACCTTCTGCAAAGTTAGGGACAGATACACCAGATGAAGTACCGTCTTTTTCGTCGTAGCCACTGATTGCGGTCAATGCTAATGCGTTATCTTTGACTGTCCGAGTCATTGGACCGATTTGGTCTAAAGATGAAGCAAATGCAATCAAACCGAAACGGGAAACACGACCATAAGTTGGTTTCATTCCTACGATTCCATTGAAAGCGGCTGGTTGGCGGATACTTCCACCAGTGTCACTACCTAGAGAAACTGGCACTTGTCCTGCGGCAACTGCAGCTGCTGAACCACCAGATGATCCGCCAGGAACTTTTGTTTGATCCCAAGCGTTCTTTGTTTTTTTGAAGTAAGAAGTTTCGGTACTTCCGCCCATTGCAAATTCATCCATGTTCAATTTACCAACAGGGATCATGTCTGCTTCGTATACTTTTTCCATGACTGTCGCATCGTAGATCGGTTCAAAATTATAAAGGATCTTTGAAGCTGCTGTCGTTAAAAGATCTTTCGTCACGATATTGTCTTTGATACCGATCGGGATACCTGAAAGAACATTGTTTTCGTCGATACCTTTTTCGTCCAAAGCTTTGGCTTGGGCTAAAGCTTTCTCTTCATTCAATGTGATGAATGCATCGATCGCGGGTTCTGTTTCCTTGATGCGATCAAATGTAGCTCTCACTAAGTCTTGTGCAGTGATTTCTTTTGACACTAATAAGTCGTGTAGTTCTTCTAATGAACGATTGTATAATTCTGTCATTATGCGCCAGCCTCCCCATTATCGATGATTGCTGGTACTTTGATGAAACCATCTTCTTTTTCTGGTACATTTTTTAATAATTCATCTCTGCTCCAACCTAGTTGTGCACGGTCTTGTCGCATGACGTTGACAGTCTCAACGACGTTTGATGTAAATGGTACGCCTTCTGTGTCTACTTCTTCCAGCATTTCTACCATGTCAATGATTTTTCCTAATTGGTCAGTAAAACCTGCGCGCTCTTCGTCGGCAAATTTCAATTTGGCTAACTTCGCTACATGTTTTACTTGTTCTTCACTAATCGCCATAGTACCCCTTCTTTCCTAAATGAAAACTTTGCTTCTTATTTTAACATAAGAAATTCGCATTCTGAAATTCTTTCTTGAAATTTATCTGAAAAATTATTCTGCTTCCTCAGCAGGATGACTCTCCGCTAACGCTTCAGCCATCTGATCTTCCGTCCAAACCTCGACCCCTAACTCTTGGGCTTTCGTTAATTTACTACCTGCATCTTCGCCAGCGACAACGATATCCGTTTTTTTAGAGACGCTGCCAGTGACTTTTCCACCAAGGTTTTCAATCGTTTCTTTGGCTTCTTCTCTTGTGAATCGAGTTAATTTGCCTGTCAACACGATCGTCTTGTTTTTGAACGGCGATTCTACTTCTTTCAGCTGTGTCGAACGAATGCCTTTGTATTCAAGGTTGACACCTGCTTGTTTAAGTTCTTCCATCAACTCGTGGACTTCTTCGTTGTCAAAATAAGTCACTACACTATCTGCAATGATATCCCCGATCGTATCTAATTGGATGATCGATTCAAAATCGCTGCGACTCAACGTTTCTAAATCGCCAAAATGCTCCGCTAAGATTTTCGCTGCTTTTGCGCCAACGTGACGGATACCTAAACCAAAGATCAAACGTTCTACCGAGTTCTCTTTGCTATTGTCGATTGCTGTTAAAATATTATTCGCTGATTTTTCTTTGATTTTATCTAACATCAATAATTCTTCTTCTGTTAGTTTATAGAGATCAGCAACATCAGCGACTAACTTCTTGTCATACATCTGTTCCAAGACTCTTGGTCCTAAGCCATCGATGTTCATCGCATTTCGGGAAACGAAATGGTTCAGTCCTTCTTTCATTTGTGCGGGACACTTTGGATTGATGCAACGCAAGGCAACTTCTTCATCTAAATGAACCAACTCACTGTGACAGACAGGGCAATGTTCGGGCATTTTATAAGGCTCGCTGTCTTTTGGACGTTTATCTAAAATGACTTGTGCGACTTCAGGGATGATATCCCCTGCCTTGTAGATTTGGACAGTATCATTCAAGCGGATATCTTTCATTTGGATATAATCGCCATTATGCAGACTAGCACGGCTGACTGTCGTACCAGCCACACGAACCGGTGTCATGATTGCTGTCGGTGTCACTACACCCGTTCTGCCGACCGTCCATTCGATTTCTTCGATGACCGTCTCTACTTCTTCTGGCGGAAACTTATAGGCCGTCGCCCACCGTGGAGCTTTGACCGTAAAACCTAATTGGTCTTGCAATGAAAAATCATTGACTTTAATAACGATCCCGTCAATCTCGTAAGGGAGATCTTTACGTTTTTCATGGTATTCTTCAATGAACGCCCAAACTTCGTCGATTGAATGACAAAGACGTTTTTCATGGTTCGTATGGAAACCGATTTTGTCTAATTCTTCTAACGCTTCGTATTGCGTCGTCGCTTGCATCGGTCCAAAATCTGCTACGGTATATAAGAACGTATCAAGATTCCTTTTCGCTGTGATCTTGGAATCTAACTGGCGCAATGAACCTGCTGCTGCATTACGAGGATTGGCAAAGACTGGTTTGCCTTCTTCTTCATTTTTTTGGTTCAATTTAACGAATGAACGTTTCGGCATAAAACATTCACCACGTACTTCGATACTCATCGGTTCTTTTAATTTGATTGGAACAGAACGCACCGTTTTTAAGTTTTCTGTGATATTTTCGCCGACCGAACCATCTCCCCGAGTTGCTCCCCGTACAAACTCACCATTCTCATATCGTAAAGATACCGATAGTCCATCGATTTTCAGTTCACAACAATAAGCGACTGGACGGCCGATTGCTTTTTGGACACGTTGATCAAATGCTAAGAGTTCTTCTTTATTGAAGACATCGTTCAAACTATATAATGGAATGTCATGTGTGACTTTTTCAAATGAGGAAAGAATCTTTCCACCTACTCGTTGGGTCGGTGAATCTGCGGTGATCAGATCTGGATATTGTTCTTCGATCGCCACTAATTCGGCATAGGTTTTGTCATAGATATAATCTTCAACCGTTGGCTGGTCCAACACATAATACTCACGAGACCAACGATCTAACTGCACTCTGAGTTCTTCTGCTTTTTTTGTCGCTTCATCGATCGTCATTTCGTGTTCCATCTTTTTCTCCCCCTATTGAACTAAACTTTTTCGATTGGTGCAAAAGCGGCTAATACACGTTTGACTCCTTGACTTGGAAATGCAATATCAAGCTCAAGGTCTTTTGCATCACCACTAACTCTAACCACTGTACCAGGTCCCCATTTTTTATGTTTGACTTTATCTCCTGGCTTCCAACCACCTGTTTCGCCACCTGTAGCGACTTTTGCTGATACACCTGCTTTTGTTGGCTGTTGGTACTTAGGTGTCGCGTTATTCGCACGAAGAGGCGACGGCTGAGAGGCATTGGAAGTTGGTCGCATCCCGTGGATATCTAATAATTCTTGATCGATTTCTTCTAAAAATCGTGAAGGTCGATTGTATTGCGTACGACCATATAAAGTCCGTGAAAACGCATTGGTCATAAACAATGCTTCTTCTGCCCTGGTGATCCCTACATAGGCCAAACGGCGTTCCTCTTCCAGTTCACTTTCCTCCATCAAGGCACGAGAAAGTGGAAAGACACCTTCTTCTAGACCGATCAAAAAGACGACTGGAAACTCTAGACCCTTCGCAGCATGTAAGGTCATCAATGTCACTTGCTTCGTTTCTTCTTCTAAGCTATCGATATCTGATACAAGTGCAAGGTCATTTAAAAAGACGACCAGCTTGTCCTCTGGCGAATCAGCATTCTCTAGCCCTTCTTTTTCAAATTGTTTATCAAATTCTTGAGTCACCGTCAAAAACTCTTCTAAGTTTTCGATACGTGCTTGGGATTCTAATGTATTTTGGATTTTTAGATCATCCAAATAGCCACTACGTTCTAAGACTTCTTTGGTTAACTCTGTAACGGTCAAATAAGGGATCATTTCAGTCAATTGATGCATCATCTCGCCAAAAGAGCCTAACTGTGTTCCTGCTTTTCCGCCGATGTTCGCTAACTCAACATTTCTTGCAGCCTCTAGCAAAGGCCATTCGTGCATCGTGGCAAAGCTACGAAGTTTTTCCACCGATCCTGGTCCAATCCCACGTTTTGGTGAGTTGACGATCCGCTCAAAACTCAATGAATCTTGAGGATTTGCCATCACATTAAGATACGCCAAAACATCTTTGATTTCTTTTCGATCATAGAATTTGTGACCTCCAACCATTTTGTACGGAATATTGGCTTTCAGTAAGGTTTCTTCCATGACACGTGATTGGGCATTTGTTCGGTAAAGAATAGCAAAGTCTCCATAATTGCGACGATTCGTCTGGATCTCTTCTTGCATTCTTTCTACAATAAAACGTGTTTCGTCACGCTCATTGTCTGCTCGATAGTACGTGATTTTGTTACCGTCTTGGTTTTCTGTCCAAAGATTTTTGGGTTTACGATTGCGGTTGTTTTCGATGACTTGATTCGCTGCATTCAAGATCGTTTTCGTTGAGCGATAATTTTGTTCTAACAAGATCACCGCGGCATCTGGATAATCTTTTTCAAAATCCAAGATGTTTTGCATATCTGCTCCACGCCAGCCGTAAATACTTTGATCTGCATCCCCAACTACACAAAGATTTCTGAACCGTCCAGCTAATAGATTGACTAACGTATATTGTGCGTGGTTCGTATCTTGATATTCATCTACATGGATGTAATGGAATTTATTTTGATAATACGTCAATGAATCTGGATGCTCGTCAAATAAACGGATCGTATTCATGATCAGATCATCAAAATCCATACATTGGTTGTATAGGAGTTCCTTCTGGTATGCTGCATAACATTTTGCGGCAATTTCTTCATAATAACTGCCTTGCATTTTGGCAAAAGCCTCTGGTGACAACAAACTATTTTTTGCTTGCGAGATTGATCCTAACAAGCTTCTTGGATCGTATTTTTTAGGATCGATATTCAACTCTTTCAAAATTCGTTTCATCAATGATAATTGTTCCGAAGAATCAATGATCGTAAAGTTTCGATTATAGCCGATATAATCCACATCTCGTCTTAAAATACGGACACACATCGAGTGAAAGGTAGAGACCCAGACATCTTCGCCACCTGTTTCTAAAATGGCATTGACCCGTTCTTTCATTTCTTTCGCCGCTTTATTGGTAAAGGTGATTGCCAAAATATTCCATGGATTCACTTCTTTTTCTTCAATCAAATAAGCGATTCGATGAGTCAAAACACGTGTTTTTCCACTACCGGCACCAGCCATTAATAAAAGCGGGCCATCTGTATGTAGAACCGCTTCTTTTTGACGAGGGTTCATTCCCTTTAATAAGTTTTCTTTGGATGACATTCACAACATCCTTTCTATTATCAATCCTTCTAATTATAGCATTAACCCCCTATTCGATAAAGGGAATCTTCTTGTAAAACGTCTTCAACATCACATTAGTCATTGATTCAAGAATAGTCTGACGCATGGTTAAATCGCTTCAGCAAAAAGCCAGAATTTGAGACAACATAAAGGGCCACTTAACGTTTTTGCGATACTATTCTTCAGTCACTAGAAATAATTTTTCAACCTATTGAGAATACCAGACCAATTACATCTTAGAGAATCAGATTTGATTATCTACTAACACAAGTAAAAAAAAGAGAAGTCGGACATTAGTTCTCCCCCACGCCTATAACCGAATAAACGGCGGGAACAAAAGTCCCCTCTTCGGAAATAAGTCTAAACCCTTCCGTCCCAACCTCCTTCACTATTTGATTGAAAAATCTTCACAGATTCATTCCGATTCGACTTTCCCTTACAAGGACTTCAAGTCCATGAGATCATGTTCGAGCTTCCTTTCACTCTCACTATACTTGATTACAAGAAAATAGTGGACAAGATATTCCGTCGAATACCTTACCCACTATTCTTAGTCTGTTTTATATTTTTAATAAAGATTAGGCTACTTTAACAGCATCTGGTGATTTTCTTAAAGCACCATAAATTACTCCAGAAACAATTGCACCAATTGCAATGAATACAAGATACATAATCGGATGACTTAGTAAGAAGACAACGAAGATCCCGCCATGTGGTGCTAACAATTTGATACCAAATGCTCCCACTAAACCACCTGTCAATGCAGAACCAATAATGAAACTTGGAATGGCTCTGATTGGATCAGCTGCGGCGAATGGAATCGATCCTTCGGTTACGAAGGAGAGCCCCATAACAATGTTTGTCAAGCCAGCATCTTGGTCTGTTTTACTGAATTTATTTTTAAACAAACGTGTTGCAACGAAGATAGCTAATGGTGGAACCATTCCTCCTGCCATAACGGAAGCCATCACAACACTACCACCGGTTGCGACAGTGGTTGCTAATGTTGCTGTACCGAACACATATGCTGCTTTATTGATTGGTCCACCTAGATCGGCAGCCATCATCCCAGCAAGTAACGCACCTAATAATGCAGCATTTGAACCGCTAAGTCCAGATAAGAAACTATTCAAACCATCATTCAGTGCTTTCATCGGTACATTGACCATCAACATCAAGAAACCGGTAATCAATAATCCAAAAACAGGATAGAATAGAATCGTTTTGATTCCTTCAAGTGACTTAGGCAAGTTTTTAAACAATTTACGTAAGAAGACGATCACATAACCTGCTAAGAAACCACCGATCAAGGCACCTAAGAACCCAGCACCGCCAGTATTTGCTAATGCTCCCGCTGCAAAACCAACGATCAATCCAGGACGGTCACCAATACTTGAAGCAATGAATCCTGCTAAAACTGGTAACATAAAGCCAAATGCAGCTTGTCCAATTTGATTGAACCAGCTTGCTGCTTGGTTGTAATTCCCAAGGTTTGCTAATTGATCTTGTGGTACACCCATGAATTGGTCGACCATGAATGATAATGCAATGGCAATCCCACCACCGATAACGAATGGTAACATGTGAGAAACACCGTTCATCAAATCTTTATAGATTCGTTGGCCGATCGTTCCATCTGCATTTCCTTCGTCAGAAGATTTTTCTTTTCCATCACCATGGAAAACTGGTGCTGAGCCACTGACAGCTAAGTTGATCAATTCTTCAGTTTTTCGAATACCGTCACTTACTGGACGATTGACTAATTCTTTTCCGTCAAAACGATTCATTTCGACTTTTTTATCAGCCGCAATGATGACGCCATCTGCACGAGCAATATCTTCAGCAGTCAAACGGTTTTTGATTCCTTCTGAACCGTTTGTTTCAACTTTGATCTCAACACCCATCTCTTTGGCTTTTTTCTTCAGCGCATCTTCAGCCATGTAAGTATGGGCTATCCCTGTCGGACATGCAGTAACTGCAACAACGAATTTTTTATTAGATGAAGCCGCTGTTTGTGCTGCTTCTTCTTGTTCTGCTACCGCTTCTGCTTCTTTTTGTTGTTCAGCTGTTTGGAACAATTCTTGGACTTCTTCCGGTGTTCCTGCTTCTTTTAATTTTCCAACAAAATCTGGATCGATCAATAAACGTGATAAGGCAGCTAATGCTTGCAGATGTGTGTCGTTTGCTCCTTCTGGTGCGGCGATCATAAAGAATAAGAAAGTTGGTTGACCATCTAGTGCTTCATAATCTACGCCTTTATTGCTTTTCGCAAACAAAACTGTTGCTTCTTTGACAGCAGCATTCTTCGCATGTGGCATTGCAATGCCATCGCCTAGCCCAGTGGATGTTTGAGCTTCACGAGCTAAGATCCCTTGTTTATAAGTTTCGATATCTGAGATACGACCTGCATCATACATTTTTTGGACCATTTCATCGATGGCGCCTTTTTTATCAGTTGCCTGTAGATCCATGATCATCGCATCTTTAATCATTAAGTCTTTGATTTCCATGATTTATCCCCCACGATATTAATCAATTTTTGTTATTTCTACTTCTGGTAACAATTCATCAATGAATGGGCGAACCGCTAAATCATCCGAAAAAGCAGTTGCACTTCCACATGCCACGCCCCACTTGAACGCTTCTACCGCATCTCTATGTTTGCTATATGAACCGATAAAACCAGCAATCATCGAGTCTCCGGCACCCACTGAATTTTTCAATGGTCGAACTAATACATTGGAACGGTAGGTTCCTTCTTTTGTGAACAATAAAGCACCATCTCCAGCCATTGAAATCAACACATTTTTTACTCCTTCTGCCAATAATTTCTTGCCGTAAGGAATGATATCTTCAACGGAACGGAATGTCACATCATACAATTCAGCTAACTCGTGATTGTTTGGTTTGATCAACAACGGTTCTTTTTTTAATGCTTCTTTCAAATCATCGCCGGTAGTATCGATCACAAACTCAGCACCTTTTTCACGGATGATCTCAATCAATTCTTGATAGAATCCAGCACGTAAACTCGCAGGTGCGCTTCCTGATAATACCACGATATCGTCTGCTCCAACAGTTGCTAATTCTGCTTTCAAACGTTCAATGGCTTGATCCGAGATTGTTGGTCCTTGTCCATTGATCTCTGTTTCAGAATCAGACTTTAATTTGATGTTGATCCGAGTATCTTCTTCCACTTGTGTAAAAGCTGTTGCGATTTGTTCTTCTTTCAACCAGTCAGAAATAAAATTCCCAGTGAAACCACCAAGAAATCCTAAAGCGGTCGAATCAGAATCGATGCGCTTCAAAATACGGGAAACATTGATCCCTTTTCCTCCAGGGACTTTGAAATCTTCGGTCATTCGATTTAAATCACCGAGTTTTAATCCATCTACTCGTACGATAAAATCTATGGATGGATTAAGCGTTACTGTATAAATCATTGATTTGCCTCCTTAATTGTCGTCCGTTCACTGTAGTCGTCAAGAAATTCTAGTGGACAACGCTCGGTTATGATCGTGGCATCTTGCAGTGGTGCAACAGAAACAAAGGTTTGCTTATTGAACTTCGTATGGTCAAGTAAAACATAACTATCTTGGGCATTTGTAATGGCTAAGCGTTTGACCGCTGCTTCTTCTGGATCTGGGGTAGTAAACCCACGTTCAAGATGAACGCCATTCATTCCCATAAATGCTTTATTAAAATGGTAAGCCTGTAATTGGCTAAGTGTATTAGCTCCTAACACTGCATTCGTTGAGAGTTTCACTTGGCCCCCTAGGACGATCGTTGAGATTTGTAGATCAACTAGCGCGGCAGCATGTTTCACTGAATTGGTCACAACAGTGATCTGTTTATCTTTTAAAAAAGGAATCATCTCTAACGTGGTTGATCCTGCATCAAGATAAATGACTTCCTCATTGTTCACCAGTTCTGCTGCTAATCGTGCAATCATTTGCTTTTCATGAACGTTTTTGAGCGTTTTTTCACTCATGTTTTGTTCAAAACCTAAAAGATCCTCTTTTTTTGCTCCTCCATGGATACGTTGCAATAAACCTTCATCTTCTAACTCTTGGAGATCCCGTCTAATCGTTGATTCAGAAGCATCTAATAAGACTACTAACTCTTGGGATTTGACAATTTTATGTTGTTCCAATAGTTGTAGGATTTTCTGTTTACGTTCTTCTGTAAGCATTTCCACGATCACCTCACGATAGATTCTAGCATATTTTTATTTAACATTCAACAATATTCATTCAAAAACATTCAAAAACGATAAAAATCTTGAAAACACACGTAACTTCAATTACAAGTAAGAAAGCATCCACAAAATCATACTTCAATTTTTATGGATGCCTTCTGATATTTTAGATTTTAAACTACTTTACCATTTCACTTTTCCGATCATCTCAGTATGATCCGGCTTTTCTTGCAAATTATTGAAATCAGCTAATTTTTCTGCATCAATAGATTCCCAGACAATTCCGCTTGATCTAACAAGACGACCCGAAGACGTTTTTTTCCTTGAACTGCATCAAAGCTTAAACGTCCTCTTCTCTTGCGTATTCGTTTGAATTGGATCTCTGATAATCGATCGCGGATCTCCTCGATGGGAAAATCAGCTAAAAACTTGGTCGGCAAGTAAATGCGCAATGAGGTCAAATAGTCTTGGTACATTTCATCGGGGGCTTCAACATTCAAGTATTCATTAATATAATAACTATAAGCATCGATTCCCTTATCTAACATGAATGTTGGATCGATCACTTTATAACAGATCAACTGGCTATGGCTTTCATCGACCCAAGGAAAAAATGCTTGACGATTCAGGACACCTCTCGCTCTTTTTTCTTTGTAATCGTAAGTAGCAAAATCATAGCTTCTTGTTACGAAAAATGTTGCTTTCTTCTTTTCTGTTGGTTGCATCAAATGATTTTGATACTGGACCGCTTGCAAGGAGTCCTGAGTATAGGCATACTCGACAAATGGCTCTTTCAGTAAACCAACGCCGTTGTCCCACGACAAATGATCAAAGCCTAATTGATCTCGATAGTATTGTTGAAATTTTAAATTCGCTTCACTTTGCCAACGAAATGGCTCGCGATACAACTGGATACCAATGACTTGATTCTCGTATTGGGTGATTTCCTCCACCTGTTGCATTTCCAAAAAAATCTCTTTAGGGATCAGTCGATAATAATATTGACTATAATACATTTCCCAACAAGAAGTAAAACAACGCCCTTCTACGATTAGATCATAACCGGGAAACTGGTTACAATCTACCTCAATCTGCCCATTTCGACCTTTGATTTTAGGCAACTTCTCGATGTTCTCGGCAGATTCAAAGGATAAACGCTTTTCGATTTCTTTCGTATTATGATATAAATATTCTTCGACACTTCTCATATAAGCAAAAATACCATTTTTTTGCATTTTTGTTTGAAGATAGTTTCGAATCACCGATTCATTTTTTTGAAATACCTGCCACAAAAACTGATAATCAATTTGGAGATGATGATAGCCAAATTCGAAACGGCAAGTGAGATCATTCTGATAAATTTCAAACCAACCGATCTCTTCATCAGAGATTTCTTCTAAGGCTTCTTTTAGTGCAATTAAGGTATATGATTCTTTAGAATGACGAGAGGATTGGAAAAAGTCAGGAGTAAGCAAGATACGAGTCAGCATGGACCAATCATAGGCTTCTTCTTTTTCGTTCGTACGATCTCTGGTCAACACGAGACGGAACATCATTTTTTCTTTCGACACCATATTTCTCACCTCTCTCAAATCTATTTATAATCAAATTATAACGAATAATAAAAAAAAACTAAAACTTTTCGTCTTATGCCACCGATTGAGGGGTAGCATGTTAAAATAAAGAAAGAGGTGATAAACATGGGATTGAAATTTGAGCGTACAGATAATTTCGACAAACTATTTGAATCTTTTGGCGTTGATCCGGAAAAGACCGTTGCTCCAAAAGAAGACATTGACCGCTTTTTAAAACCAAAAAGCGACCCAAAAAAAGACAAAAAAAAGAAATAAACAAAAAAGACTTGATATTTAGCTTTTGAAAGTTTGTCTTTCAACCTAAGTATCAAGTCTTTTTTGTTTACTCGCTGATCGCGTCTTCGATCGCTTTCCACGCTTCTTCTTTTCCTTGTTTAGTTACAGAAGAAAATAAAATGAATGTGTCATTGCGATCGAAATTCAATGCTTTTTTAATTTCGCTTTCGTGTTTGTTCCATTTTCCACGAGGGATCTTATCTGCTTTTGTCGCAACAACGATCACTGGGATATCATAGTATTTTAAGAATTCATACATTTGGATATCTTCTTGCGATGGTTTATGGCGAACATCCACCAGTGACACCACAGCTTTTAATTGTTCTCTCGATGTCAAATAAGTTTCGATCATCTGTCCCCATTTCGCACGCTCAGTTTTAGAAACTTTCGCGTAACCATAACCTGGAACATCGACAAAATGCAGCGCATTTTCGATCAGATAAAAATTCAGGGTTTGTGTTTTCCCTGGTTTACCTGATGTACGTGCGAGATTCTTTCGATCGATCAGCGTATTGATAAAGGAAGATTTCCCGACATTTGAGCGACCTGCTAAGGCAATCTCTGGTAGATCTGTTTCTGGATATTGTTTCGGTGCAACAGCACTGATCACAATATCCGCATGATGGACTTTCATATGCTCTCTCTCCTTCAAAGCGGCAAAGTGGCTCAATCCCTCTCCACTTTCTTCGACAGAATGAAAAGGAGTAGTCGAAAAAGCTGCTAAAACTTTCACGACTGCTCCTTTCATTTTATCCCGCTTTTTTTTCTGAGTCTTTGTAAATAACTGTTGGTTTGCCGGTAAGTTCGGCAGCTTCTTTTGTAATGATCACTTTTTCGATCGTTTCATCAGAAGGAATATCAAACATGACATCCATCATGATTTCTTCGATAATCGAACGCAAACCACGTGCACCAGTATTACGCTCAATTGCTTTTTTCGCAATGGCTTTTAGTGCTTCTGGTTCAAATTCTAAAGCAGTGTCATCTAGTGAAAGTAATTTTTGGTATTGTTTCACTAACGCATTTTTCGGTTCCGTCAAGATACGAACTAAATCGTCGGTTGTTAGTTTTTCTAACGCAGCCATTACAGGTAAGCGTCCGATAAACTCTGGGATCAAGCCGAACTTCAATAAATCTTCAGGAATGATATGTTGCATGACACTTTCATTTTCTGAGAGTTTTTGGTTTTGTGTACCGAAACCAATCGTTTTCTCGCCCATACGATTTTTTACGATTGTTTCGATGCCATCAAACGCACCACCGACAATGAACAACACATTCGTCGTATCGATTTGGATGAATTCTTGATGAGGATGTTTGCGTCCACCTTGTGGCGGCACACTGGCAACTGTTCCTTCCAAGATTTTCAGTAAGGCTTGTTGTACACCTTCCCCTGATACATCGCGTGTGATCGATACATTTTCGCTTTTACGTGCAATTTTGTCGATCTCATCAATGTAGATGATTCCTTTTTCCGCACGTTCAACATTGTAATCAGCAGATTGCAAAAGTTTCAATAAGATATTTTCGACATCTTCACCTACATAACCCGCTTCTGTCAAACTTGTTGCATCAGCAATGGCAAATGGTACATTCAATGTTTTTGCTAATGTTTGCGCTAAGAATGTTTTACCTGAACCAGTTGGACCGATCAGGCAGATATTGCTTTTTTGCAATTCGACATCATCGCTGTCTTTTGCTTCTTGATTGACACGCTTATAGTGATTGTAAACAGCTACAGCCAATGAACGTTTTGCACGTTCTTGTCCAATCACATAATTATCCAATACTTCAAGAATCTCAGAAGGTTTCGGTACTTCAGTAAACTCTCGTACTGCTTCTTCATAGAATTCTTCATCAATGATTTCTTTACATAGGTCGATACATTCGTTACAGATGTAGACCCCCGGACCTGCTACGATTTTCTTTACTTCTTCTTGTGTTTTACCACAAAAAGAACAGCGTACAGTCTCATTACCACTTGGATTATCATACATGGTCTTCACCCCTTAACTTGCGTTGATTCGCAAGAAACTATCAAAGACTTTACAGTCTTTCCTTATCATACCATAATTTAAAAAAAAGCAAAAGTATCAAAGAAGTTTAAAACAAAACGAAAGAGTCTAGGCTTCATCTAAGCGCCTGGACTCTTTCATATAGATGCAGATCAACAATTCTATTCGCTTATTCTGCTTCTTTTGCTGTACTTGTAATCAATTCGATTGCTTTTTTCATGATCACATCATGTTTTAGCATATCTTCTGTCAATACACGTTTGATTTGGTCAATTGGCATATTGTAAGTTTCTGCTAATTCTTGGATCTCTGCAGTGATTTCTTCTTCTGTTGCATCTAAGTTTTCAGCAGCTGCTACAGCTTCGATCACAAGGTTTGTTTTTGTACGCATTTCTGCTTCTTCTTCAAACTGTTTGTGCAAGTCTTCTTCTGTTGAACCAGTTAATTGGTAGTACATTTCTGGTGAGATTCCTTGACGTTGCATGTTGTTTAAGAATTCGTCCATTGAACGGTGAACTTCATCATGGACCATAACATGTGGAAGATCAACGATTTCCGCATTTTCGACTGCCAATTTGATTGCTGCTTCATCTTTTGCATCTTCTGCAGCTTTTTCTTTCGTTTCAGTCAATTCTTTCATGTATTTTTCTTTTAATTCTGCTAATGTAGATACTTCATCGTCTACATCTTTTGCGAACTCATCATCTAGTTCAGGTACTTCTTTTGTTTTCACTTCGTGGATCGTTACTTTGAAGACTGCTTCTTTACCCGCAAGATCTTCTGCTTGATAATCTTCTGGGAATGTCACAGTAACATCTAAGTTTTCGCCTGATTTGTGGCCAACTAATTGGTCTTCAAAACCAGGAATGAATGAACCTGATCCTAATTCAAGTGAATGGTTTTCGCCTTTTCCGCCTTCAAATGCTTCATCGTTGATGAAACCTTCAAAATCGATGACAACAGTGTCGCCATTTTCAGCTGCAGCATCTTCTTTGATGACTAATTCAGCTTGCGCTTCTTGTTCACGTTTAATACGTTCTTCAACGTCTGCTTCTGTTACTTCGCGGTCTTGTTTTTCAACCACTAAGTCTTTGTAATCACCTAATTTTACTTCAGGTTTTACAGTTACTTCTGCTGTGATCGTCCAGTCTTGACCTTTTTCCATGCTTGCCACATCGATCTTAGGTTGAGAAACTGGATCGATTGCTGCTTCTTTAACAGCTGCTTCATATGCTTCAGGTAAGACAGCGTTCAATGCATCTTCGTACAATGCTTCTTCTCCGTACATACGGTTGAATACTTGACGAGATACTTTTCCTTTACGGAATCCAGGAACGTTCAAGTTTCCTTTTACTTTATTAAAGGCAGTTGTCAATCCTTTTTGGATTTGATCTTGCCCGATCGTAAATGTTAAAACACCATCATTTGTGCCTTTTTTTTCGAATGTTGCAGTCATTTATTTCCCTCCGAGTTTAGAAATTCATTTGATACATCAAAAACGTTTCATGCATACCTTTAAATAGTACACTAACCCTTCCAAATTGTAAACATATTGAACGAGGGGAATCCACGTTTTTCATGACTTTTTTATCTTTTCCTCTGTTTTTTTACGTATTGAATAATAATAGTTCTGTCATTATTTTATTTCTTTTTTCAGTGAATTCGTGTTGTTCAGATGCCAAAAGATCCTCACACGGCTGATTCGTATAGGTTGCTACTGTTTGTTTGAACCATTTGTCAAGATTTCCAATGTAGCTATCATAGATCGGATAAACGATCGCCGATTGCATCGCAAACTCTTCTTTCAAGTTCTCACTCATTAAGGCGTCTTCTCGTTCATATGCTTCCGCCATTTGTTTGATTCGTCGATAGGAAGTTTGCTCTTCTGGACGCACCATTTTCTTTGGTATCACTTCGATCAACTCTTCCTCGATCGTCAAGTATGCAACTGGTGCTGCTTCTTCGACTTGAACGAGCGACTCAAGCAACTTAGCCCTTACAAGAACATGGACCGTTTTTAAAACGATCAACTTTCTAGCGGTCTGGATAAATTCGTGGTAAGGCAGTTGCTCGATTTCTTGAATATAACTCAACTGGGTAGTTGGTTTTTCAAAAGGTAATTTTTCTACCAGTTGATAGATTTCACGAATCTTCTGTCTTCGCATCTGTCCGACTAATTCTTCTGATTGTTGGATTTTCAACAAAACTGCTTGCTCAAAATCATCGGGAAAATCAGCACTTGCAATCAATTTTCGTGCATATAAAAAATCTTTTGCTGTAATCAGTAGATCAAAGTAAAAAGTAGCCAATTCTTCATTCATCAAATACTGTTTTTCATGCAAAAGTGCTTGATGAAGTGCTTCTTCCCACATATCCAATTCTGATAGTGCCAACACGTATAACGTATTTGCTTCAAATGTTGCTTCAAGTTCATATGCACGTTCAAACAGCTCTTTTGCTTGACTGTATTGATGATCTGTTAATGCCTGTTGGCCAATACGCATCAAATTGTCGTATTTATCAGGAAAATCGATCGGTCTCACTTAGGTTCTTCCCTTCACTGTTTTATCATTTGTCTGACACGACTTATTGAATAATAACCATATTCAGCCATTTTCTCTACCTAAAGCATCAAGCATTCATCTCTTGATTAAATGCTTTGATCATATTGATGGTTACTACACTCGTATTTGAGAAATAATCACCGATGTGTTGTTTTTTCTTACTAAAGATAACTGGGAGATAGCCGATAAAAAGTAACGGAAATCTCAAAATGAAGCGACAAGCGCCCTCACGGACTAATACTGTACTCCATGAAAGTTCCTCTTCATCAAAACTGATCACTCGAATACCAAAAATCATTTTTCCAATCGTCTGTCCGTGATTCCATTTCGTCAATAAAATAAAATAAGCTAAATAGGCGATCAACGACAAACTACCATAGATACTCAAATAAGAATCAGAAACTTGAAGCCATCCTAGGTTCACTGCGATACCTAACGTTAAGCGAGTGATTGACCCAATACAAATCAAATCAACCAAAAACGCAGCAAAACGAACCCAAAAACCGGCAAAGAAATAATAAGGAAAACGATTGATACTTGGTTCCTCGGTTTTTTGTTCTGTATATTTTTTCCATTTTTTCTGATTTTCTTTGATCTCAGTTTCTGACAGTGGTTTTTCTTCAAAGGAACTTAGCACCTTTTGAGAAAATCCCGCATCTGGTCCTACAGCCGGTTGGTCATTTTTTGCTTGTGCTGCAAACTCAAGTTCTTCCGACGAGCTACTTGTGTTTTTGTCAGCTGTAATTTCGTCTTTAGGAGCAACTAAAGCGTCTACTGTATCCTGGTTTCTACTAGTAGGATCTACTAATTTATTTTCTTCTACCTTAAAAACTTGTTTAGATGATCCCTCTGTACGTTCAGCTACTTTCGGTTCCTCATTGGTTTTTGAGCGTTCTTCGGGTGTTGACGCGTTCGTTGATTTCTCATTCATGCTTACTCACCTCCATATAGATACATTGCTCTTGGAGATTCTGCTGTTCCTAGACTTTCAAGTAATGACAAGATCTGACTTGTTTCAGAAGCTTGCAACCCTTGTAATTCTGCTAATTTTGCACCAAACCAAGTATTGCCAAATCCAGTAGAACTAGTTGAGTATTCGACTAACTCAGCATCTTGTAGATCAAGATCTTCTCTCATCGCAGCTAAAGCATCTGTTGGATAGCCGATTTCGTCCACCAAACCTGCTTCTTTCGCTTGTACACCGTCGTAAATACGACCATCTGCGACTTTTTTCACTTCATCTTCTGATTTGTTTCTTCCTTCGCTAACAACTTTAACAAAACGATTATAGGCGTTATCGATATAAGCTTGCAACACTGCATGATCTTGCTCAGTTTCAGGTCGAGTAGCCGATCCCATATCTTTTAGTGCGCCACTTTTTACTGTTGTATCTTCGACACCGATTTTTTCAAGTAAGCCCGAATAGTTGAGTCCGGACATAATGACACCGATTGAACCAGTTACTGTTTCTTCCGTTGCAAAGATTTTATCTGCTTGTGCGGAAATATAGTAACCACCACTGGCAGCCATATTTTTCATGCTGACATACATCGGTAGATCACGTTCTGTTCGGACCTCGTTGAGTAAGTTGGCAATTTCTGCACTTTCATAAACTCCGCCACCCGGAGAATTGACTTCCAATAAAATCCCACTGACGCGTTCATCGACTTCGATCGCTTCAATTTGTTTCAAGAAGTCTTCATGATTATAACTCTCAGTAGCAAATAAACCAGAAGAGCCTCCACTAGCTATGGCACCATCAACGGACAATTTTGCGATCCTTCCCATGCCACTGCCTTCTTCAAGTACCACCGGTGACATTTCATCGTCCCCATATAACCAACTATTGATGTTCCCCATCTGCATCTCTTCTTGCGGTTGCGTCAAACTTGATGATACCAACGAAACAACCAATAAGCCGGCAGCAATCAGTACTGCTATCCAACGTTTCTTATTCATTTTACACGCTCCTAATATAGATTTCTAATCACGATCACCGTTTCAGAACCAGGTTTCGCATTCATCTTTTCTGCTTTTTCTTCAAGGGTGTAACCAGTAAACTGTTCGTGGGTCAATTCATCTTCAACGACAAACTGTTGCGCATGTTCGATTTCGAACGCATCAGGGGCGATTTCTTGGATACTGTCCCATCCGGTATCCAAAAAGATTTTAGTGTCATCCGTCACGTGTTCTGTTTTTTCAAATGCTGCAATTTGTTTTTTTAACATCCCCAACGTCATGATTTCTATCTTCTCTTCCATCTTTCATCCTCCTTCTATCTATAATTATTGTACCGAACTACAAGAAAAGATGATAGTCGAATTTGATATTTTTCTTTCGTCCATCCCAATTAGATATATACCAATTTATTTTTTTGTCTTTTTTATTGACAAACCTCACACATTAACGTTATGATTTTAGATGTTTCCAAAGAAAATAATAACAGGAGGATAATTAGACCAATACGGAATAGCGCCAGGTCTGTTTTAACAGATGACGAGGAAAGGGTTGATCGAAGGATTCGGCGGATGGCCCTAGGGACTGCATCCTAAAAAGAAACATAAAAACTATCTGTGAAGGTAGAACAAAAGGTTTCTTACGCAGTTGGAAACGCTAATATCAAGTTTATAACAGAAAGTAGGATGTTTTTTTATGTGCGGAATTGTTGGAATGATTGGATTAGAGAACGTGACACCAGGGTTGATCAATGGTTTAGAAAAATTAGAATATCGCGGGTATGATTCGGCGGGTATCTTTGTCTCAAATGGAAAACAGGACCATTTAGTCAAAGCACGCGGTAGAATCCAAAACCTTAAAGATAAATTATCTCCAGAAACAACTGGTACAGCAGGTATCGGTCATACAAGATGGGCAACTCATGGGGAACCCGCTGAGAAAAATGCGCACCCCCACCACTCACAAAGCGGACGTTTTGTTTTAGTCCACAATGGGGTGATTGAAAATTTTGAAGAATTGAAACAACAATACGTAGCCACTGATGACTTCATCGGCGAAACAGATACGGAAATCGTTGTTCATTTGATTGAAAAATTCGTGGAAGAAACGCAAGATACACAAGAAGGATTTAGAAAAGCGCTAGAAGTCATCGAAGGTTCTTACGCTTTTGCCTTGATGGATCGCACAGCTCCTGAAACAATTTTCGTTGCCAAAAACAAAAGCCCTTTATTGATCGGTAAAGGCCAAGGATTCAATGTGATCGCAAGTGACGCGATGGCGATGCTTGCTTACACTAAAGAATTTATTGAAATCGAAGACCAAGAAATGGTGATCGTTCAAGCAGATGATATCACGATCCAAACAATGACTGGTACGATCATAGAACGTGATTCTTATGAAGCACAAGTAGATGCTTCTGACATTGAAAAAGGAACATACCCTTACTATATGTTGAAAGAAATCGACGAGCAGCCGATCATCATGCGTAAAATCGCGCAAACCTATGTGAATGAGGACAATGAAATTCCTTTAGATCACAAATTGATGGATGAACTGTTAGCAAGTGACCGTATTTACATCGTGGCATGCGGCACAAGTTATCATGCAGGATTAGCGAGCAAGCATTCCTTCGAACAAATGACTGACATTCCAGTAGAAGTCCATTTGGCCAGTGAGTTTGGTTATACCATGCCTTTATTATCGAAAAAACCATTCTTTATCTTTTTAAGTCAAAGTGGCGAAACCGCTGATAGTCGTCAGGTGTTAGTCAAGATCAATCAATTAGGTCATCCTTCATTGACGATCACGAACGTTGCTGGTTCTACGTTATCAAGAGAAGCTGGCTTCACTCTGTTGCTACATGCAGGTCCGGAGATCGCTGTTGCTTCAACTAAAGCATATACTGCTCAAATCGCTGTACTAGCTTTACTTGCAAAAGCAGTCGGTGATCAAAAAGGCAATAAACGTTCATTGACATTTGATGTAGCGCATGAATTGAGTATGGTAGCGAATGCGATGGAAACAGTAATTACCCAAAAAGATGAACTCCAAGAACTAGCTGCGGAATTCTTGAATGACACGCGCAACGCTTTTTATATCGGTCGTAGCAACGATCACGATGTCGCTTTAGAAGCTGCTTTGAAACTAAAAGAAATCAGCTATATCCAAGCAGAAGGTTTTGCTGCCGGTGAATTGAAACACGGTACCATTGCACTGATTGAAGAAGGCACACCAGTAATTGGGATTATTAGTGAGGAAATCACAGGGGCTCATACACGTGGCAACTTAAAAGAAGTTGAAAGTCGTGGTGCAAAAACCTTAGTGATCGCGTCACATGGATTAGAAAAAGAAACGGATCAATTAGTGATTCCTGCTGTCCATCCATACCTTTCTCCTCTTGCCATGGTCATCCCGACGCAATTGCTTGCTTATTACGCTACCCTATTGCGTGGATTCGATGTAGACAAACCAAGAAACTTAGCTAAATCAGTCACGGTTGAATAATTGTCCGATTAAAAAATAAGTAATCAATAGCAAAAAATCCAGTGAGAAAAACGAAAAGTTTGTTTTCTCACTGGTTTTTTTATTGTAGTTCGATAAGTTATTTCCACCTCACACACTTATTAAAAGCCAATAATGCTAAGAAACTAAAAATCAAAATCAAACTAATACTCCATAAAAATGCTTGCTTTAATGGTGGATTTGGGAGACCTAGTAGCAACCCTCGAAGTGCTTGGATGATTGGTGTCATCGGTTGGTACTCAGCAAATAGTCTGATCGCTGTAGGCATATTTTCAGTCGGTGCGAATCCTGAACTTAAATAAGGTAAGATGGTAGTCAGGAGAGTAAATAAGCTTGCCATTTCTGCTGATTTCGCTAATAACCCAAACAAGGCCGAAATCCAAGTAAAGGCAAGGATAAAACAAAGAATGAGCAACCAAACAAGTAGCCATTTTGCAAAGGTGGCGTTTGGATGAAAACCGATGAGCAATGCCACGGCTAATACGACAAAACTGCTCATCACACTTCTAAAGGCAGCTGCAAATACATGTCCATTTAGAAATGCTCCCCTTGAAAGATTTAGTGTTAGGAGTCGTTCAACCATACCAGAACGGACATCTTGGTTAATGACTAACCCGACGACAGAAGCACTTTGAGCAATACATTGGACTAACACTCCGGGCAAAACAAAATCAACATAAGATAGCTCACCTACATCCATCGCTCCTCCAAGTACATAAACAAAAAGCAACATCAATATCACTGGGGTTAGTAGTCCACCGATAAATGTTTCCAGGCTAAGAAAAGATAATTTAATATTACGTTTAAATAATGTATTTGTTTCTATGATTGCTTTCAATTAGACCACTCCTTGTACTAATTTTAAAAAGATGCCTTCTAAAGATGCATTTTTCTGCTGGAAATTTGTGATCCTGATCGGTAATCGTTTTAACTCGTTCAGAAGATCAACTGAATCATTGAAATGATCCCCTACATTGACAGTCACAGAAAGTTTTTCTTCATTTTTTGTCAGTAGTCGTCGTTTAAAATGTGCAGAAAGTAGATTAAAATCCTCTATGGTCAATACATTGATCTCCATTTTCTGTTTGTCATATGTGCTTTTGATCATTTGTGGCGTAGCATTCACAATGATTTTACCTTCATGTAATATAGCCACTTTATCTGCAAGATACTCTGCTTCTTCCAAATATTGCGTAGTCAAAAAAATAGTCCGCCCTGATATTGCGGTTTCTTTGATCAATTGCCACGTTGCGATTCGGTTCTGGGGGTCCAAGCCTGTTGTCGGTTCATCGAGAAAAATCACTTGCGGATCACCGATAAAACTCATCGCTATATCTAAACGTCTTCGCATTCCACCTGAATAATTTTTAACTAGTTCTTGGCTGTATATTTGCAAATCAAACCGTTTCAATAAGTCACTTACAACCTTGTGCTTATCTTTCACATGACGAAGAGCTGCAATCATTTTCATATTCTCGTAACCTGTCAACATCTCATCAACTGCGGCAAACTGTCCAGTCAGACTAATAGCTTCTCGCACTTTAACTCCGTCTTTCAGTAGATCATGTTCATTGATTCGAACTTGCCCTCCATCAAAAGGAAGAATCGTAGTCAAAATTTTACAAAGTGTTGACTTTCCAGCCCCATTAGAGCCTAAAAGAACAAAAATTTCACCACGTTTAACCGTAAAATCTACGCCTTTTAATACTTGTTTTTTACCAAAATCTTTTTTTAGATCAATACTTTCGATTATTTTTTCTTTTTGCATGGCTTCTTCCTCGTTTCTATAAGATAATTCAACTATATATAAAATTAGAAGTATTATTTATTTTAGTTCAATATATTGAAAAGAAGGTGCGCGTATGAAAAGTTACGGAAAAACAATTAAAGAAATTCGCTTAAGTAAAGGGATTTTACTTAAAGGACTGGCGGATAAACAGCTATCGATGTCTCTTCTTTCTCAGTTTGAAAATGAGAAATCAACGATCTCATGCGAGAGATTCCATCACTTATTGTCAAAGTTACAAGTAACACTTGATGAATTTATATTGATGCAAACTGGGAATACTTTTTCTGCTTCACAATTGGCGATTATCGAATATATGGAATATATGTATATCGAAACAATCCAAGACTGGATAAAGTTAGAAGAACAGTATGAAAAATTGTATATTTATTATCAAGAAAATTATTCTTTGGAATTGGATCATGTGTTACAATTATTTCGTTTTGATTTGGCAATGAAAAAGGAGATTATTCAAGATACGCCTGTCCTTGAAGCATATAAAAAGCATAATCATTACTTAGAACCTGCCAAACACTATTTATTGAATACTGATACTTGGGGTATCTACGAGTTAAAATTATTCGCCCGTATCTCTATAGCAATTGAATCTTCTCTATTATTTCGTTGCTTGAAAATTGCGGTCAAGAAAAGTCAGCGTTTATCCAAAATACCGGGAAATAAAGATATTCTCTATCAAACCTTTACAACAATATTTTCGGTCTTTTGTTTCTTCGAAGAAGTAGCTTACGCTAAAGAAACATTCAAACTATGGAAAACATGGGTCTTTAAAGAAGAGCACATCGAACAAGCCATTTTTATTCCTTTTTATGAAGGTTGGATTGCTTTTTTAGAAAACGATGTGTCTCTTGCTGATCGAATGATGGAACAATCACTCCATCATTTAGAAACATTAGGCATGTCAAAGTCTTTAAAAGGTTACCGAATTTTCAAACAACTCATTCTAACCAATGAATTCCCCGGAATCATTGTAAATGATCCCCTATTTGGCGATTTTTTAGATATCAAAAATTACTAAAGAACGTGCATTTGATCAAAAGAAAAGAGAATCAACATCCTCTACTTGAGGGTTGATTCTCTCATCGTACGTTTTAATCGATTCCAATCTCAGCTTTGACAACTGCTGCGATTTTGTCAACATAATAGTTTACTTTTTCATCAGATGGTGCTTCTGCCATCACGCGTAGTAATGGTTCTGTTCCGGAAGGGCGAACTAAGATACGTCCTTCACCGGCCATTTCAGCTTCTGCTTCTTCAATGACTTGTTTGATTGCAGGAACTTCCATTGCACCGTTTTTGTTACTTACACGGATATTGACTAATTTTTGCGGATAGATCGTTACTTCTGCTGCTAATTCTGATAATTTTTTACCAGTTTGTTTCATGATATTCAACAATTGGATCCCAGAAAGCATACCATCTCCTGTTGTATTGAAATCTAAGAAGATCATATGACCAGACTGTTCGCCACCGAAGTTGTAGTCATTTTTACGCATTTCTTCGACCACATAGCGGTCGCCCACTTGTGTCACAACATCTTTCAAACCGATTTCTTCGACCGCTTTATGGAAGCCGAGGTTACTCATGACCGTTGTAACGATCGTATCTTTTTTCAGACGATTTTTAGCTGACAAATATTTCGCACAGATAAACATGATCTTATCGCCATCTACGATATTTCCTAATTCATCCACCGCAATGATACGGTCGCCGTCGCCGTCAAAGGCAAGACCGACGTCTGCTCCTTTTTCTACTACCATTTCTGCTAGACGCTCAGGATGCGTTGATCCGACACCGTCATTGATGTTCAAGCCATTCGGATTTGTTCCCATCGTGTAGAAATCAGTTTCCAAATCAGCAAACAAGCGATTGACAGATGTTGCTGTTGCACCATTTGCCGCATCTACACAGACCGTTAAGCCCGAAAGATCGCCGTTGATCGTCTGTACTAAGAATTGTGAATATTTCAGCAACCCTTCTGGGAACTCTTCGACTGTACCTAATCCCTCAGCAGAAGGTCGTGGTAATTCATCGACTTCCGCATCTAACAATGCTTCGATTTCTAATTCTTGGTCATCATCTAATTTAAATCCATCTGCACCAAAAAACTTGATGCCATTATCTTGAGCTGGATTGTGTGAAGCAGAAATCATGACACCTGCGCTTGCTTTTTGCAAACGTGTCAAGTAAGCCACTCCTGGTGTAGAGATCACACCTAATTGAAAAACTTCGATCCCGACAGATAACAGACCAGAAACTAACGCTTCTTCAAGCATTTGACCTGAAATTCTTGTGTCACGTCCAACCAATACACGTGGACGTTTTCCATCTTTCTCATGTTGGCTCAGTACATAACCGCCGCAACGTCCTAATTTGAAGGCCAATTCCGGTGTTAGTTCTTTATTCGCTTCTCCACGGACACCGTCCGTTCCAAAATATTTACCCATAGCTGTAAATTTGCTCCTTTAACTTAATTTTCCGATGAATCCTCTTGACTATTCGGTTGACTACTTGATTGTGTTGTCTCACTTGATGATTCATTCGACCCTTCACTCGATGTTGACTGCGTCTCTTCAGACTGACGTGTCGTCGATGACGAAGAGTTCGCAGGTGTCGACCCTGCACCAGAAGTTGTACTTCCTCCCGAATTTCCGGAATTTCCCGAATTAGAACGGCTAGTGTTTTCCGTGCTTGTTTTCAGGACCGGTGTAATCTCAACATCGATTGAAGGTGGTGTGATACTAAGTCCACTCTCTACCGGAATATCAATATTTCTTGTCGTCCGGTGGACGATCCCAGAAATATCGATTGGTATCGTGATGCTATTTCCTAGTTGAGCCAGTTGACTCTCTGAACCAGTGACTTCTGCTTCAATGTCAGAGAAACTGAAATCGTAACTCTCCACATTATCTGCGGGGGTCCCTTGTGCTGTTCCATAAAGTCGAATCGTTTTCGTAGGCTTTGTTACCGTTGCTTTTGCAGTGACTTGCACTGGATCTGAAACAATACTTAAAGGTTCTCCTGCACTATTCAATGCTTGTACAGTGACTCTCGTATCGACCCCATCGTCCGTGATCATCGCAGGTTCGATCCTCGCTACGACCTGTTGGATCTCTTCCAGTGTCTGATCGCCAGTCGTGACCGTCACTTTTTTTGGTGATAATTCAAGGTCATTCAATTCGAATCCAGCTGGAGTTGATTCTGTTGTGAGTAAAGGCGTGACCTCAAATTCTTTTGTCACTTTTTTCTCGATAGTCACTGTGATCGTATCCGGCTCTAGTTTTGCTTTGACTGCACTGCTCAGATTTCTGATTTTCAATGGTACTTCATGTGTTCCTTCACCTAAACCAGTGAGATCTGCTGTCACCCGAAACATTCTTGTATCTTCAATTGCTTCGGCATTCAACTGAACACGATTGGCACTGGACAACTTCGCTGTGACCGTACTCTCATATCCATGGATATAATATTGATCCGTATCATATAAAAGTTGTACTGACACATCAGAAACGTTTTGCGTATAGGCTTCATTTCCTGACAGCGTGTCTTGGACAGATTGTCCATTTGCATTAAAATACAGCACAATACTGAATAATAACGCAACAAACGCATATAAGATACTTTTACGCCTCTCTTTTGAGATCATTTGTGATCCCCTCCTTTAGTCATCACGTCTAAGAAGGTTTGGAGCGTATTTTTATTTTTGTTTTTTTCTTCGACGATCAAATTTTTACGCAAGATCGTCAAATATTCTTCTTGAGATAAGCCAGGCATCAATTGGTTATCCAACGTAATACTGACATCTCCTGTTTCTTCTGAGACAACGATCGTAATCGCATCGCTCGCCTCACTGACTCCGACAGCCGCTCGGTGACGGGTTCCGAATTCTTTCGGAATCAACATACTTTCAGATAAAGGCAAGTAGGCACTGGCTACTGCAATTTTTCCATCTTTTACGATCACTGCACCATCATGCAGCGGTGTATTCGGAATAAAAATATTGATCAGTAATTCGCCAGTGATATCGGCATCTAAAGCAATCCCTGTTTCGATATATTCATCCAACCCGGTGTGGCGTTCGATCGTGATCAAGGCACCGATTTTACGTTTGGACATATATTGGATCGCTTTGTCGAAAGAAAGGATCATCTGTTCATCTTCTTGCTTCTCACTCTTCGATTGTTTGAAAAGTGAGCTACGACCGAGGTGTTCTAATCCACGCCGTATCTCTGGTTGAAAAATGACGATAGCCGCAATCACACCATACGTGATCACTTGATTCATCAACCAAGATAAGGTATGTAGACCAATAATCTCGGCTAAGATCCGAATAACAACAAAAATCCCTACCCCTTTTAGCAATTGGATTGCTTTTGTTCCTCGCAATAGTTGAATGAGTTTATAAACTAAATACCAAACAACCAATACATCGAGTATGTTCACCAAAAAATTCTGAGAAAACAAGTCACCGGAAAACATTTGTCGCCAATAGTCTAAATTAAAAAGTTCTCCGATTTGAAATGACATAGACAGCCTCTCTTCTCTTTTGAGATTTCCTCTTTAGTATATCATATGTTTCCTCAGAAGAGACTTATCTGCTTGGAATTTCCTAACAAAAACCAATTTTTTTCAAGAAATTTACATTTTCCATTTATTCACCAATAAGTTATTCTATTTCCTTGGATCGTTTCGTTTTATCATTCTTTGGTTTTTCTTCGTTCCGCTCTAGCGGCACGTCTGGCAGCACGTCTAGCTTCTGCTTCCGGATCAACCGTTCGTTCTTTTTTGACTCTCGGTTTTTCGATCTCTGGACTTTCAGTACCTTCTGCCGGTTCGATCTTCGCTTTGATTTTTTCTAATTGACCAGTCATCGCCGCATAGTTGTAAAACCGTTTTTTCGCATCTTGGATCGTTTTATTAAATAACTGCTCCGCTGCCTGCGGATGAATCGTTTCAAGCGATGAAAAACGGACTTGCTTGCGCATGAAGTCAGCCATCATGGTAAAATCAGGCTTTTTATAGTCTAGCGTCATCGGCGTTTTCTTCTTTTCGATCAATTCAGGATTATAGCGATACAACGACCAATAGCCTGAAGCCACTGCTTCTTTTGCTTCTTTGATCGATTCTTTCATTCCACCTAGTAACCCATGAGCAATACATGGCGTATACGCAATGATCAACGATGGTCCAGGGAATTTTTCTGCTTCTTCAAATGCTTTGATCGTTTGCATTTGATTCGCGCCTGAAGCGATCTGTGCTACATACACATTCCCATACGTCATCGCCATCATGCCTAAATCTTTCTTCGAGGCATATTTCCCATTTGCTGAGAATTTAGAGATTGCTGAAGCAGGTGTAGCTTTCGAGACTTGTCCACCTGTATTGGAATAGACTTCGTTATCCATGACTAAAATGTTTACATCTGCGCCACTTGCCAAGACGTGATCGATTCCGCCAAAACCGATATCATACGCCCAGCCATCACCACCGATCATCCATTGACTATTTTTGACAAATAGATCTTTTTCTTGGTAGATCGTTTGTAATTCAGGAACAGCTTCAAGCTCATTTTCGATTGCCCCACGTAATTTAGCTGCCCGTTGTTGGGTTCCTTCGCTTTCAAACATATGCGCCAACCAATCTTCCATCAATTCACGTAGTTTTAAGGAGACTTTAGACATCACTTTTTTCATCGTTTCTGCTAAAGCTTCTCTTCTTGTTTGTGCGGCTAAAAGCATCCCATAACCAAATTCAGCATTGTCTTCTAATAATGAATTTGACCACGCAGGTCCTTGCCCACAATCATTTGTGGTAAATGGTGAAGCCGGCACTGCTCCGCCCCAAATAGATGAACAACCTGTCGCGTTGGCGATCATCATACGGTCACCGAACATCTGTGTCAATAGCTTCACGTAAGGCGTTTCCCCACAACCGGAACATGCCCCGGAAAATTCTAATAAAGGTTGATTGAACTGTGTTGATAGCACTGTATTTTTGCCTTTGATCGGATTTTCTTTTTGTCGCAAGGTCATCGCAAATGCCCAGTTGATTGCTTGTTTCTTTTGTTCTTCATAGGGCTTCATCACTAGTGCTTTACCTTTTGCTGGACAAGCTTCAACACATAGGCCACAACCAGTACAGTCTTCGACAGACACTTGGATGCGATACTTCAAACCATCTGGCCCACGCATTTCTCGAACAATGAACCCTTCCGGTGCTTCTTCTAGTTCTTCCTCATCGGCTAAGAATGGTCGAATCGCTGCATGAGGACAAACGAACGAACATTCATTACACATCGTACAGCGCTCACTGATCCATTCAGGTACTTCAAGTGCTACTCCGCGTTTTTCGTAAGCAGTGGTTCCTAAAGGCATATCGCCTCGTGTCATTCCGTTTTCTGCTAAGGTCCTCACTGAGAGCTGATTTCCTTCTTGAGCGTTGATTGGTTCAAGGATGTCTCTGATATAGCGATTTTGAGTATTTTTCTCCTTATCAGGAAGCGCCAATGTTGCCCATTCAGCCGGCACTTCGACTTTATGCAACAATTCCACTGTACGATCGATCGCCTTGATATTTTTTTCAACGATCGCTATTGATTTATGACCATAACTCTTCAAGGCTTCCTCTTTCAAAATCGGTAGGACTTCTTCGAAAGGTATGATATTCGCCAACTTGAAAAATGCTGTTTCCATCGCCGTATTGATCCGCCGACCTAGACCTACTTCTTGCGCCAAACGCATCGCATTGATCGTATAAAATTGGATCTCATTTTCAGCTAAATATCGTTTTAAATGGGTCGGTAGATGCGTAGCTAGTTGTTCGTCTGACCAAAGTGTATTCAATAAGAAAGTCCCTTTATGTTTCAACCCTTTGACTAAATCATAGCTGTGAAGATAAGCAGGGGTATGACAAGCTACAAAATCGGCATGTTCGACTAAATAGGTCGAACGGATCGGTGTATCGCCAAAACGCAAATGTGAAACAGTCAGACCACCTGATTTTTTTGAATCATAGTAAAAATAGCCTTGTGCGTATTTGTTTGTATGGTCACCAATGATTTTGATCGCTGATTTATTTGCTCCAACTGTTCCATCAGATCCAAATCCCCAGAATTTCGCTTGGAAAGTATTCGCTTCAGTCAAATCAAGTAATGGGCCAACCTCCAAAGAACAGTAAGTTAAATCATCAATGATCCCGATCGTGAAACGTTTCTTCATATCCGTTTTTTCTTTTTTCAATTCATCATATACCGCTACAATCTGATCAGGGGTGACATCTTTTGAACCAATGCCATAACGTCCGCCGATCACTTTCAGATGACGTTCTGCATCATATAACGCACTTTGAACGTCTAATAATAAAGGTTCTCCCCCTGCTCCCGGCTCTTTACTGCGATCTAGAACAGCAATTGCCTTTACGGTATTCGGTAGTTTTTCAATCAATGTTTCAATTGGAAACGGACGATATAAGTGGATATTCAAGAAGCCGACTTTACGACCGTTTTGGTTCAAGTAATCAACTGTTTGTTGGATCGTTTGCGCAACTGATCCCATTGAAATAATGACTTCTTCTGCGTCAGCCGCTCCATAATAAGTGACCAGATCATAAGAAGTTCCTCGAAGTTCATTGATTTTATCCATATACTTTTTCACGATTTGGGGCAAACGATCATAGTATCGGTTGATCGTTTCTCGTTGTTGAAAGTGGATATCAGGGTTTTGATTCGTCCCACTGGTCGTCGGCCGATTAGGATTCATTCCACGTTCACGAAAGGCCTCCAATTTTTCTTGAGGAATCAAAGGAGTTAATTCATCATATTCCAACACTTCGATTTTTTGGATTTCATGACTCGTTCGAAAACCATCAAAAAAGTTAACAAAAGGGATTTCTCCTTCTAAGGAAGCTAGATGCGCAACTGGCGCTAAATCCATCACTTCTTGGACGCTGCTTTCCGCAAGCATCGCAAATCCTGTTTGGCGAGCGGCCATCACATCGCCATGATCACCAAAAATATTCAACGCATTCGTCGTCACCGCTCGACTAGCTACGTGAAAAACACTAGGTAAAAGTTCACCGGCTATCTTATACATATTTGGGATCATCAATAATAATCCTTGTGAAGCAGTGTACGTTGTTGTCAATGCTCCGGTTTTTAATGACCCATGTACGACACCAGCAGCACCAGCTTCTGATTGCATCTCTACGACTTTCACTGGTTGTCCGAAAATATTTTTTTTACCTGAAGCTGCCCATTGATCAACCAGTTCAGCCATTGTTGAACTAGGCGTAATTGGATAGATCGCTGCTAATTCTGTAAAGGCATATGAAATATATGCCGCAGCAGTATTCCCATCCATCGTCTTCATTTTCCGCATGTTTCATCACCTTTGCTCAATTTATCTAAATAATCTTTATTATTATACCGTAAACGAACAAAGAAAACCTCCTAATTTTGAAAGAAAAATCACATGCTAAAGATATGACAGAAATGCTTCGACCAGAATCGACAGGTAAAAAATAAAAAAATAGCTTTTCCCTTCTTACAACTTTTAGCTTTTTAATCTAGGAAATGAGAGATTAACGATTCACACACATTTATTTCTTTGAACAAATCATTGTCTTTTTTAGGGCAAAGTTATTACAATAGAATAAAGAGGTGTTAAAAAATGGATATTTCAATTATTGATGCAACAAAAACAAACAAAACTACTGGAATCATGTACGGAAACGAAAATGCACCAAAACAAATGATCGAATTTGTTAATCTTGCTTGTCCTTATTGTCGACAATGGTTTATCGAATCTTATGACATTTTAGAAGAGGCGGTTCAATCTGGAAGACTCTTACGAATCATCAAATTGTTCGACAAAGAAAAACCTAGTTTACAAAAAGGAAATGTGATGCATCATCATATCACTACGACGGATGGAAAAGTCGCATTAAAACAAATCAAAGCGATTTTCGATGCGCAAGATGAATGGAAACAACTTGATTTAGCCGGCATTGCCGAATATGCAACAGAAACACTTGGTTTAACCGAAAAAGAAGACCAAGCAACTACTCAAGCAATCATCGATGAAGCAAATGCTGCTCACATCCAATTCGTCCCTACTGTAATCATCGATGAACATATCTTTGATGAATCGATTACACCAGAAGAATTGAGTGAATTGGTTAAATAATTCATCATTTGATCATTCCTTGATGTTCAAAATCAAAAATAGACCGAAAAGCGATTGGCTTTTTCGGTCTATTTTTTATCGTTGTAGTAACGAAGTATGCTTGGTTGAACGAAACTGTTGCGGCTTTTCTTGGAGGACCCGCTTGATATTCTCTACTTTTGCTTGTCGTTTGATTTCTTTTTCTATTTCCTTGAATTTTTTTAGTTTCTCCACATCATTTTTACGTTCACTGATTTTTTTTATGCTCATTTTATTATTGCGCTTCGAGATGACTCGAACTGACTCTATGCTTACCCCATGTTTCATGGCATTAGTGACCTTATCGAGATACCTAGCATCTGCAAGGATCGCTGATTTTTGTTCATCTGTAATTCAATACTTTTTGTTAGATAATCTTGTCAGTCTTTTCAATGATCGCCTTTTACTGATGACTAATGATTTTTTTACCGAAAGTAGCTGCGCAATTTGGCTGTTTGTTTTTCCTTCCCCAATCATCCGCTTAACATCTTGCGTTTGCTCCTCTGTCAAATAACTATTTGTCCGTTTTTTGATATTGGGATAGTTTACTAGATCCGCTTGAAACGTGATTTGATAGATATTGGTCAAATTAGTATTGAATTGCTTTGCGACAGCTTCTGTTTTCTCCCCGTTATTAAGCTTCGTTAAAATCAGGTGATTTCTAATTGCACAAGTTTTATGGTGATCCAAGTTAAGAGAGAGACCAATTTCGGCCATTGATTTCCTTTTTTTTAATTCCTCCATAAATTTGGCACATGCTTCAACTGAAAACAACGTCAGTGGCTCAGTTTTATTCTCTTTCTTATCTTTTTTCATGGGCTGTTTTACTGCTCGATTATGATAAACGACTTTCCGAAGTGCAGTAGTTTTCATATTGAACTTTATAGCTAAGATCCTTGCTTTGATTCCACCCTCGCGATAATACAAAATTCGCTGATTCCTAAGTTTTCTTAGTTCATCCACAGGTGTATAAAATCGCTTGCTGATTTCTACTAGTGGCTGCCTTTGCTCGAATGCTTGTTCAATATGACGCGTGCGTGTCCGAATCACAAATTTTTGGTTGATATTCAATTGCTGGGCAATGATTCTTGTTGGCTTTCCTTGTTCTAAGCTCGCGACAATTGCTTGTTCTTGTCGATTGATATTTTTTAGCCATTTCTTACTTTCTTTTGTGACATGACCTTGCAAGGCAAGTGGTTGGCTAATTTTCTGACGAATACGTAAAACATCTTCAACTGATAATCGAAAAGTAGTGGCAACATCTTCTGGATGAGTCATTTGTAATCGTCTTAAAATGGCTTGTTCTCGTATCTTTTCTACACTACTCTCTGCCAATCTCCACCTGTGTGCAACTTCTTTGATGGTCAATTTTTGAACTAACTTTTTCTCGATCATATGATTTCGAATAGTAAGTATCTGTTGATGCTCCATATGTAGCTTTTTAGCGAGATCATTCTTTGAAGCACCGTTTATTAGATGATGTTTGATATAGTTATTGCGTACCTCTCGAATTTGATCTAGCGACATATTCAATCGGTGAGCGATTATTTCCATACGCGTACCTTTTTTGATCTGTCGTATAATTTCTCTTTTTATAACGAATCTGACCTGCCAAAGAGTAAGGTGATGTTTTTTTATGATATATGCGTTCGTTTTGCGATGTCTTATTTCCGCTAATACGTCTTGTTTTTTTCGATTGCTTGCGTACGTATTTGAAATCTTCTTTTGGATGTCACTACCTGTTTTTCATAATCACTCATTTACAGTTTCCTCCTAACTTGTTTGTTTCATTCTCTCGTTATAGGAGTATTTCTTTGATCGATCTTTCTTTTTTTCAACATATGCTAAAAAGAGATCAAGGGAATGATTCTACTTCGTCTTGATCAAAAAGAGTGCTAATGCTCTTTAGAATACTGTCCATTACTCGTATCTATTTATTCACGTTGTGTCATCAATTTCGTTTTTGGCATTTTTTCTTTTTGAATAATTTGCTGGATATTGCGGATTTTCGCTTCTTCTTTCACCTTAGTAAGTAGTTCATCCATCTTTTGTAGTGCCTTCATTTTTGCTGTTTTTCGTCTTTCTTGGATTTCTCTCCCCTTGATTTCTTCAAACCTAGTAGCCAAAACGCGGATGGTCGACTCACTAACCCCTGATTTCGAAGAATTCACAAAAGGAGTCATGTAGTTTAGGTCTTGCATGATCTGCTTTTTTTGTTCTTTTGTGACTCGATGCTTCATCTTGATTGTTCCTTTTTGTGATTTCATTTTTGTTTGCACACATCTGACCAGCGAGTCTTTGATTCCTAGTACTTCAGAGATTTCTCTGAGCGTCATCTTGCGATTGAGGCAGTTTCTAACTGTTTGCACTTGTTCAGGTGTCAAATAATCTAAAGTACGTCGTTTGATATTTGGAAATTCTGCCAGATTTGCTCGGAAAATAACTTCACGAACATTTTTGATATCCATTTTGAATTCTTCTGCGACCGCTTGAGTGGATTCTCCAATGTTCAATTTTGTTAATATCCCATGATTTCTCACTTTATAGATCAGGGGGACGATTACTCCTAATTCTTTTCCCAAAGCCTTCGTTATTTTTGTTTCTTTGATTCGTTTCAGAATTTCTTGTCTTGTCTCATCAGACACTACTGAAATATCAAATGTTTTTCGAGAGCTTGCTGTAGTATGATCAAGCTTACTAGAAGCATTATTCCGACACAAAATCGATCCAACTCTGGATAATGACACATTAAATCTTTTTGAAAGAAGACTACTCGTTTTCCCTTGATCGCTTTGTATCAATAGACGAACATCTCTTAGTCGATAGAGTTCCTCGATTCCAATGTGGAATCGCTGACTGATTTCTTGGCCAGTCTATCCAGCTTCGAATGATTTTTCGATTTCCCGATTACGGATATCAATGACTGCTCGTTGACTGATCATTAATTCTTGTGCTACAGCTTTTGTTGTTTTGCTTTCTTCAAGTAAACTTAGCATCTTCGCTTTGCGTTCCTCTAATTGATCCAAGAGATTTTTGTTCGCGGAAGACAACTCTTTTGTCTTACTATTTGATTCTAGCGAACGTTGCTTGATCAAAAATACTTGTTCCATTGATAAATTGAAATCTCTGGCAATTTCTTCAGGATGTTGTTCTTTCAATCGTTCGATAATCTGTTCATTTCTGATTGAACGAATTTTATTGACTGATAACTGTGAATCTTTTGCTACTTCTGTTAAACTCGATCCTTTTATTGCGAATCTGCAAGATTTGTTTTTCACTCATCTGAAATTCAGCTGCTAATGCTGCTATCTCTCCATTTTTTGCTAATGCGGTATAAATATAATCATTTCGATACTTACGAACTTGTGAGACTGTCAATTTCAACCGATAGGCAATTTTTTTTGGCTTTTTTGCCCGATAATCTCTTGGATTGCCAGCTTTTTCTTGGTTGTATAGAGGCGCTCTCTGCTGATTTGATACTTGTTCATGATGTCTTTTTCCAACTGACCTGATATTAACTCACGATAAATGGCTTGATCACGCTTTTCTTTTAGGTCTCTTGTAGGATATAGTTCATCTATTTTACGTTTCTTACTTTTATGTGCTTCTTCCATAATGCAATCTCCTCCTCACTATCACTAATTTACATTCATTATAAGTACCTAAACTTTAGATTCAGGCCCATTTTTAAGAAAAAGAAAAAAAGTGGTCTGACATCTATCCTCTTGCTTCGATGGACCCTAAAAGCAAAAGACAAATTAGTCAAACCACAATATGTTTATATTTCCATTAAATGAACAATAAATTCATTGTTCGTTAGGATGCTTGTTCCTTTAATTTTTCAGCAAATTCGTTGATTTTTCGAATCCGATGATTGATCCCTGATTTCGAGATCGCTCCGGATGGGATCATTTCTCCTAGTTCTTTTAAACTGACTTCAGGATGTTGCAAGCGTAATTCAGCAATCTCTTGTAACTTTTCCGGAAGTGCTTGTAAACCCACTCGTGCTTCGATCAATTCAATATTTTCAATCTGCTTTGATGCTGCATCAATGGTTTTGTTCAGGTTAGCCGTCTCACAATTGACTAACCGGTTAACTGAATTTCTCATATCACGCACGATCCGCACATCTTCAAAGCGCAACATCGAATTTGTTGCCCCAATCAGAGTCAAGAAATCAGCAATTTTTTCGGCCCCTTTTAAATAAGAGATATAGCCATTACGTCTTTCTAGTGTACGCGCGTGTAAACCATAGTAATTCAACATATTACAAATATCTTGGTTATGTTGTTCGTAGATCGAATAAATCTCTAAGTGATAACGACTTGTTTCCGGGTTATTGACTGAACCCGACGCCATAAATGCGCCACGTAAATATGAACGCATCTTTTGTGCATTTCCCATGATCTCATCGGAAACATGCCCATTGAACATCATGCCATCCATGATATCCAGATCCATCAATACATTTTTTGTTCCTTGTTTCAAGCGAACGATGTAGACATTATTCTTCTTTAATTTCATTTTCTTGCGTACGAGCAGTTCGCTTCGTACTTGATAATGATCTTTTAAAAGTGAGTAGATCCGTCGAGCAATTGCGGCGTTTTCTGTCTGTACATTCAAGATGAATTGCTGGTTGACGATTCCAAGTGAGCCATTCATTCGTAATAACGCGGCTAATTCCGCTTTTGCATGTTCTCGATGGACTTCCAAACCAGTCAATTCCTTCTTGACTTCAGCTGCAAATGACACGTTATCCACCTCCTTTTCACAAAATTTTTCCTTTAATTACTTTGAGCCAAAGACGATACGAAATAGTTCTTCGACTACCTTTTCACCATCATGGAAGACCCCGCCATTTTTCAACTCTAAAAAGTCTGTCGAAATGACCCGACAATTTTCTTCTCTTAAGCCATTAAAATCATGTGCTACTTGGACAAGGTATTCATCGTAGATTTCCGGGTCCATGTAATCTTTTGGTACTTTTTCTGTATTGACTAAAACAGTATCGATAAAGGGTTGGTCTAAATGTTGATGCAACACACGAATATGGTCTGCATCTGAAAAATGTTCTGTTTCCCCTTTTTGTGTCATGATATTACAAATGTACACGACCTCTGCTTTCGTTTGAAGCATGGCTTCACCAACTTCTGGTATGACTAAGTTAGGAAGAATACTCGTGAACAAGCTTCCCGGTCCTAAGACGACCATATCTGCTTCCATGATCGCAGAAACGACTTTGCGGCCTGCTTTGGCTTCACTTTCGTCTTCTGTATTACGCACGAATACCCGATCGATCGTTTTGCGGTCAAGAGCGATTTTAGATTCTCCGATCGCTGTCGTTCCATCTTTGAAGACCGCATGTAAGGTCAACGGCGTTTCAGAAGAGGGATAGATGTGACCATCCACGTGCATCATTCGAGACAATAGTTGTACTGCTTCATAAGTACTCCCTCTCATTTCAGCAACTGCCGCAATGATCAAGTTACCAATGGTATGATTGGCTAAAAATTGGTCTTCTTTTTTGAAACGGTACTGAAAGATATCTTCGTAAAATTGAGGCATATCAGATAGCGAGACTAACACATTTCTTAAATCTCCTGGAGGAGCCATCGCAATCGACTGGCGAATCTCACCGCTGCTACCGCCATCATCTGCGACAGTCACGATTGCCGTGATATCGGCTCCTTGATTACGTAGACTTTTCAAAATAACAGGTAAGCCAGTACCGCCTCCGACTACAACGATTTTGGGTTTTCGAATTCGGTAAGTTTTCATTTTCATGAGCGGTTCACCGTCTCTTTGCGCTTATCTTTGTCACGATGAGTTACATTGACTTTATATGTTTCACTAAGCGCTTGAGATAACCTTTCTGTTAAAGCAACTGAACGGTGTTGTCCACCCGTACAGCCAATTGCTACAGTCAAACTGCTTTTTCCTTCTTTGATATATCCTGGCATGACTGTCTTTAATAAATCAAGGAATTTCAAATAAAATAATTCTGTTTCGTCAAAGGACATGACGTAATCATAGACTGGTTTATCTTTCCCAGTCAATGGTCTTAAATCAGCGATATAATGAGGGTTCGGTAAAAAGCGAACATCCATTACAATATCTGAATCAATCGGTAATCCATATTTGAAACCAAACGAAACAAACTCGATGCGAAATCCTTGATCATCTTTTGTTTTAAATGTTTGATTGATTTTTTCACGTAGTTGTCGTGGAGTTAAAGTCGTCGTATCAATAATGACCGAAGCTTGTGCTTTGATGTCATTTAAAATCGCCCGTTCCTTACGAATACCTTCCGTTACTAGACCATCCATCGCCATCGGATGTGTTCTTCTGGTTTCTTTATAACGAGCAACCAACTCTTCATCAGAAGCATCTAAAAATAAGACAGAGGTATCGATGAAATTTGTGTTTTCGATCTCGATCAACATACTTTGGATCTCTTCAAAGAAAGAGCGTGAACGTAGATCCACACCAAGTGCCATTTTTGTGACTTTCCCCGATTCCTTGATCAGTTCCCAGAATTTCGGGATCAGTGTTGGGGGCATATTATCGATACAAAAGTACCCCATATCTTCAAAGCTTTGAATGGCCACAGTTTTACCTGCACCGCTCATTCCTGTAATGATTACTAGTTCTAAATTATCAGCCATCCGTATGGCCTCCTCTCTCGTTCTCCTATAAAATTATATCATCCCGGGCGTATCATTGCTAGTTTGAATTCGATTTCTTTTGATTTTATTCAAAGACTGTGAAACAAAAACAAATCACTTCAAAATAAGCACGAAAAGTGAGTGGGACATTAGTCCTCACGCACATTCTAAAACCGAATAAATGGCGAGAACAAAAGTACGCTCTTCGGAAATAAGGCGCCATCCACAAAAATTTGAAGAACAATTTTCGTGGATGGCGTCTTATTTCTCGAGGGGAAACATTTCTGTCTCTAACTCTTTTCGCGCTAATTTATAGGAGCTGAACCCCTGTGGATCAAACTCAGCCCACAACTATTATTACACTCAAAACGTATCTTACTTTCGAGCAGACAGTGCCATCTCGATTGTTCGATCAGCTAATATCGACTGCGCATCGATCACAGGATAAGGATTATCGGAGGCAACTTCTTGCATCAAAGACAATTCTGTACAGCCTAAGATGATCTTTTCACATGCCAATCGTTGAACGACTTCTTCTAAAATCTCAAAATAAAGTTCTTTGTTCAAGCGATCTGCTTCTTTGATTTCATGATAAATCAAGTAGTTCACTTTTTCTTGTAGTTCTTGGTCAGGAATCACCACGTCAAATCCTAACGCTTTGATTTCTTTTTCGTAAACGCCGGCAAGAATACTTCCTTGAGTTGCTAAAACAGCTACTTTACCCGTTGTTTTTTGACGGACAAGCTCTTTTGCCGCTTCTCGTGGCATATGCAAAATCGGAATCGTCGTCTCTGCTTGTAAGTCATCAAAAAAGTAATGAGCTGTATTACAAGTCAAAACAATGAAATTCGGTTGTAGTAAATTTTGTTTTTTGACATCCTCTACTAAATAAGAGACAGGATTTTCTTTTGTTTGATCCAAAATGTAGGCCGTTCGATCAGGAACTGTCGCATGATTGAACAATACATAGTTCAAATAATCCTGATCTTTGGCGGCTTTGACACGATGATTGATCAAGCGTACAAAGCTTTCCGTTGCCATCGTTCCCATCCCACCTAAGATGCTGAAAAAATTCTCCATGAACTAGCCTTCTTTCGAATGAAAGTATTTTTTAAATCTTGGAATATAGTTTCGGAACATATAAGTCATCAATACCCAGCGTTTAAGTGAATGATCTTTCTCATAAAACACAGTCGTTCCATAGCGTTTTTCTTTGATCAACTGCAAGGCACGTTGTTTTTGTTCGTTCTCTTTGGCATAAGTCAAAAAGACTTTTTTAGGCACGCCAAGCCATAGCTTCGCTTGGTCTGATTGGTTCGTTCCGTAGGTCGTTTCCACGAATGGCACACCAAAGACACGGTCTTCTGTTAGAAAACGTGCTAAATTCAGACCATTAAGCGTAACAAAGAAACTACTTCTTCCTTGACGAAGATTGATCTCAAATAATTTATATTCCCCATCTCGTGGGTCATATTTCATGTCGAAGTTTGCAAAACCAGTGTACTCGATTTTTTCTAGAAATGCTTTGATCGTTTGGTAGATCTTCTCGTTATAGTCAGGCATGATCACCACATAGTTTCCGATAGACGCTGGTGTTGGGTCTTCAAGTAATGGATGTCCTAGACACATCATTCGTACTTGATGCTGGTCATCAACGTAGGCATTCAAAACACGCATATTGCTGTCATCCCCAGGAATAAAATCTTGTGCGATCATTTCGCTCGTATAACCTGCTTCATAGATCCGACCTAACATCAAATCAAATTCCTCGCGATTATCAATAATAAACGCTTTTTTTCGTCCCTCAAATTGGACAGATAAATATTCCACACTATTTGCCGGTTTTAGTGCTACAGGAAAATTGAAAGGTAACTCTTGTTCCAAGCGGCCATTGTTCAACATTTCTTTTCGAATGATCAATGTTTTGGGATAAGGTAACTGATATTCTTCACATATCTCATAAAAACTCACTTTATTCACTAATCGCTCGAAAAGTGAATAATCGATATAAGGACATATAAAAGTTTCAGACAGCTCCTCTTTATGCTGAGATATCAACTCGGCATATCCATCGCCACAAGCTATCAGTAAATATTTTTTATTTTTATCCGTATATTTTTCTTTTGCTAAACGTCTCATCGTCTCTATAAAAACCGGATCTTGATCAAATCCTGGAATCACTTCAACGTTTACGATTTTGCTATAGCGGGTAGGCGCTAATTGATTCGACGCATAGGATTGACAAACTGTGCCATATGCCTCGTGAAATGAACGGGCCATACCATAAACGTTCATATCGCTACCTAATAAAATAGGGATAAATTCATTTTTTTCATTACTGTTCATCATTATCTCTCACTAACTTAATAATCTCTTGTTTTTTCTTTTACAATTACACAAGGAATATCATACCATAAAGAAAAAAGCAATCAAAGGAATCTCCTCCGATTGCTCAATTCTTTTTTGAACGGATTGAACTTATAGGAAGTTTTTATCTATACCAATAAGTGTAGAAAGAACTACCATATAAAATATTCTAGAATATTCATGAAAAGAAAACAATACATATTGTATTCTTTTAATATTTTTTTAACTATCATCATCACTTTTATTATTTTCCCATGATTTTTTTCAAATAATGTCCTGTATAGCTTTCTTTGACTTTCACTAATTCCTCTGGTGTACCAGTCGCTAGGATCGTACCGCCACCTTCGCCACCTTCAGGTCCTAGGTCGATCAAATGATCCGCTGTTTTGATGACGTCTAAATTGTGTTCAATGACTAACACAGTATTTCCTGCATCAACCAATCGTTGCAAAACATGCAATAAACGAGCAATGTCATCAGTGTGAAGCCCTGTAGTCGGCTCATCTAAAATATAAAAATTCTTCCCATTAGAAATTTTGTGCAGTTCACTCGCAAGTTTCATTCGTTGCGCTTCTCCGCCGGACAATGTCGTTGCTGGTTGTCCCATCGTGACATACCCTAAACCAACATCAACGATCGTTTGTAGTTTTCGATGGATCTTAGGGATCGGTTGGAAAAACTCAACGGCATCTTCAACCGTCATCTCTAAGATATCCGCAATACTTTTTCCTTTGTAATGAACTTCTAATGTTTCTGAGTTATAACGTTTCCCATGACAGACTTCGCATGGGACATACACATCTGGTAAGAAATGCATTTCGATTTTGATGATCCCATCCCCGCGGCAAGCTTCACAGCGTCCACCTTTCACATTGAAACTGAAACGACCTTTTTTGTAGCCACGCATCTTCGCTTCATTAGTTTGAGCAAACAGATCACGGATATCATCAAAAACACTCGTATAAGTCGCCGGATTACTTCTTGGTGTCCGACCAATCGGGCTTTGATCGATATCAATGATTTTTTCGATTCCTTCATAACCAGTTATCGTTTTGAACTTTCCTGGTTTGGCTGAATTACGATTGATTTTTTGTGCTAATGCCTTCTTCAAGATACTGTTCACAAGCGTACTTTTCCCTGAACCAGAGACTCCAGTGACCGCCACGAACTCACCCAAAGGAAACTCGACGGACACGTTTTTCAAGTTGTTTTCTGTCGCACCTGTGATCTTGATCGCTTTCCCTGTACCTTTTCGTCTTGTTTCAGGAACAGGGATCGATTTTTTGCCAGACAGATATTGTCCGGTCAATGAATGTTTATCCTTCGCAACTTGAGCTGGGGTTCCAGCAGAAACGATCTCGCCACCTTGATGTCCCGCACCAGGCCCAACATCGATCAAATAATCAGCTGCACGCATCGTATCTTCATCATGTTCCACAACCACTAAGGTATTGCCAAGATCACGCATTTTCTTCAATGAACCGATCAAGCGATCATTGTCCCGTTGATGCAAGCCAATGGAAGGCTCATCTAAGATATAAAGAACTCCCGATAGATTTGAACCGATTTGTGTGGCTAAACGAATCCGTTGCGCTTCTCCACCTGATAAAGTGCCCGAAGCACGACTAAGTGTCAAATAATCAAGACCCACATTTTCTAAGAATGACAAACGATCATTGACTTCTTTTAGAATCGGACGAGCGATGACTTTTTCTTGCTCTGATAAAGTTAGATTTTCAAAAAATTCAACGGCATGTTGGATCGACAACTCATTCGTCTGACCAATATTCGTACCATTGATCTGTACGGATAAAGCTTGTGGATTCAACCGGTAACCGTCACAAGTCTTACACGTCAATTCTGTCATGTAAAGACGCATTTGTTCTCTCGTAAAATCGCTGTTCGTATCATGGTAGCGACGTTTGATATTGGTCATCACCCCTTCAAATGACGTTTCAACATCTCTCACTCCTCCAAAATCATTTTCGTAGTGGAAATGGAAGGGCTCTGAGGTACCATTCAACACGATTTCTTGATGTTCAATAGGTAAGTCTTCAAATGGTGTATCCATATCGATGCCATAACTTTCGCACGCTTGAGCCAGCATTTGTGGATAATATTGCGAACTGATGGGATTCCAAGGGATGATTGCTCCTTCATTCAATGTTTTTGTTTTATCTGGGATCACTAGATCGATATCGACTTCTAATTTGACACCCAAACCATCACAATCCGGACATGCGCCAAATGGTGCATTGAAAGAAAATAAGCGCGGTTCTAATTCTCCCACTGTAAACCCACAGTACGGACACGCATAATGTTCGCTAAAGAGCATTTCTTCTTCCCCGATCACATCGATCAGTACATAGCCATCCGCTAAACGAAGCGCTGCTTCGATAGAATCGAATAAACGAGAGCGGACGCCTTCTTTGACCACGATTCGGTCAATCACGATCGCGATATCGTGTTTTTTATTTTTCTCTAATTCAGGTACTTCGCTAACGTCATAGGTTTCTCCGTCTACACGAACACGAACATACCCTTCTTTTTGGACACGTTCAAATACTTTTTTGTGTTGTCCTTTTTTCTTTACCACGATCGGTGCTAAAATTTGGATCTTCGTCCGATCAGACAGTTCTAGCACTTTGTCCACCATTTGTTCGACGGATTGACTGGTGATCTCGATATGGTCATTTGGACAGATCGGATGACCGACCCGAGCAAACAACAAACGTAAATAATCATTGATCTCTGTGACTGTCCCTACGGTAGAACGAGGGTTTTTACTGGTTGTTTTTTGATCGATCGAGATTGCTGGGCTAAGTCCATCAATACTATCGACATCCGGTTTATCCATTTGCCCCAAAAATTGACGGGCATACGCAGATAAACTTTCGACATATCGGCGTTGTCCCTCTGCGTATAATGTGTCAAAAGCAAGTGAACTTTTCCCTGAACCGGATAATCCGGTGACGACCACGAATTTATCACGTGGGATCGTCACATCGATATTCTTCAAATTGTGCGCTCTTGCGCCATGAATAATAATTTTATCGTTAGCCATGTTTACCCCCTACTCAGATGCTTTTAATTCAAGAATCATATCACGCACATTGGCTGCAGTCTCGAAATCCAATGCTTTCGCTGCATCTTTCATTTCTTTTTCTAGTTTCATCAATAGTGTTGCTTTTTCTTCTCTTGTCATCTCTTCATAAGAAACTTGTACCGTTTCTTTTGCATCATCTTCTGATTCTTTCGTAATCGAGATCAAGTCTCGGATTTCTTTGATGATCGTTTTCGGAACAATACCATGTTCCTCATTGTATTGTTGCTGGATACTACGACGTCTTGACGTTTCGTCCATGGCCAAACGCATAGAATCAGTGACTCTGTCCGCATACATGATGACTTTACCTTCTGAGTTACGTGCCGCACGTCCGATGGTTTGGACTAACGAACGTTCACTTCGTAAGAACCCTTCTTTATCGGCATCTAAAATAGCGACTAACGATACTTCAGGGACATCTAATCCTTCACGTAGTAAGTTGATACCAACTAATACATCGAACTCACCTAAACGAAGGTCGCGAATGATCTCTGTTCGTTCTAATGTTTTGATATCACTATGCAAGTATTTCACTTTGATCCCTAACTCTTTGAAGTAATCGGTCAAGTCTTCTGACATCTTTTTCGTCAACGTGGTCACGAACACCCGTTGATCTTTTTCGACCCGCTCATTGATCTCACCAACTAGATCATCGATTTGACCCATGATCGGTCGTACTTCGATGACTGGGTCTAATAATCCTGTTGGTCGAATGATTTGTTGGACCACTGTGTCTGTTTGTTCGTACTCATAAGGTCCAGGAGTAGCTGAAACATAGACGATCTGGTTGACATGTTTCTCAAATTCTTCTAGACGCAAAGGACGGTTATCTAGTGCAGATGGCAAGCGGAAGCCATAATCGACTAGCATTTGTTTTCTCGCACGGTCTCCGTTATACATTCCACGGATCTGTGGCATCGTCACATGAGATTCATCAATGACCATCAGCGCATCCTCAGGGAAGAAATCTAATAACGTATACGGCGGTTCGCCTTCTTTACGACCATCCATATGACGTGAATAGTTTTCGATCCCTGAAGTATAGCCCATCTCTAACATCATCTCGATGTCATAGTTCGTCCGTTGTTCTAAGCGTTGCGCCTCTAGTAATTTGTTCTCATTACGTAACACAGTCAAGCGTTGTTCCAGTTCTGCTTTGATATTTGCGACCGCATGTTCCATATGATCGTCATCGGTCACAAAGTGAGTGGCTGGGAAAATAGCGACGTGCTCTGTTTCGCCTAATACTTCACCTGTCAACGCATTCACCTCACGGATTCTTTCGACCTCATCACCAAAAAATTCCACGCGTAATGCTCGCTCATCACGTGAAGCCGGAAAGATCTCCACGACATCACCACGCACTCGAAAACGACCGCGCTGAAAATCAATATCGTTTCGCTCAAATTGGATGCTGACTAGATCTCGGATCAATTGATTACGGTCCATCTCCGCACCTTGTCTGATCGACACGACTTGTTTTTGATATTCGAATGGTGAACCTAATCCAAAAATACAAGAAACCGAAGCAATCACGATCACGTCATTTCGTTCTAACAATGAACTTGTGGCGGAATGACGCAATTTATCGATTTCATCGTTGACACTTGAATCTTTTTCAATGTACGTATCACTCGAAGGTACATAGGCTTCTGGTTGATAATAATCATAGTAAGAAACAAAATATTCGACCGCATTATTCGGAAAGAACTCTTTGAATTCCCCATATAATTGGCCAGCTAGTGTCTTATTATGTGCAATGATCAAAGTTGGTTTATTTACTTTTTCGATCAAATTAGATATCGTATAGGTTTTCCCTGTTCCGGTCGCACCTAATAAAATCTGCGCTTTTTTACCCTCATTTACACCTTCGACCAACTGCTTGATCGCTTCTGGTTGATCGCCGGCTGGTTGGTATTTTGACACCAACTCGAAATGACGGGAGGTATCTCTTTCAATCATTGTTCGTCCTCCTTTTCGTTCATTCCTTCTCTCATTTCATCAAAAAAAAGAAAAGGAAAGCAAAGGCATTCCTTGTTCTTCTATTATATCACGGCGAACATACTTTCGCCAATTGAAAGTTTCAGATCTTATAGTTCATCTCTTTCTTTTATTACATGTCACATTTTCTTACATACCATGTAATAAACTGCTACTTTTTTGAATTATTTTTTCTTGGAATCTTGTGTTAGGAATATCTTTTCGCCTATAATAGTTAAATATGGAAATTATCGAAATTTATATAGGAGGTTATTTATGAAAAAAAGAAACATGTTACAGACATTCCTTTTCATAATGACAGGACTTGTTACATTCGCTCTGCACACGCCTGTGCAAGCTGATGAGACGCAATCGACTACAGCAACTAGCGAGACGATGCAAAAAATAGAACCTAAAAAAGACGTTTATGTGATTGCAAGTGATTCGGCCTTCGCTCCATTCGAGTATCAAAATGCGGATGGCGAATATGTGGGGATCGATGTCAGCTTAATGGAAGCTATCTCAGAAATGCATGGGTTCAATATCCGCATGGACTTCCGCGGTTTCTCTGCTGCGTTACAAGCATTGGAATCTGGACAAGCAGATGGAATGATCGCGGGGATGACGATTACAGATGAACGTAAAAAAACGTTTGATTTTTCAGACCCTTATTTCCAAAGTGGTATCCAAATCGCAGTCAAAAAAGGCAATACTTCGATCAAGTCTTATGAAGACTTAGATGGAAAAACAGTCGGTGCGAAAGTCGGTACCGAAAGTGCAGATTTCTTGGTCGCTAACCAAGAGAAATATGGCTACGAAATCAAATATTTCGATGCTGCAGATCAACTATATGACAGTTTGAGAGTCGGAGCAATTGACGCAATGATGGATGACTATCCAGTAATCGGTTATGCGATCAAAAATGGTCAGGAATTAGAAACGCCGATCGAACGAGAAACTGGTGGCTCTTATGGTTTCGCAGTGAAAAAAGGAGAAAATCCTGAATTATTACAAATGTTCAACGAAGGATTAAAAGAATTAAAACGAACAGGTCAATATGATGAGATCATCAATCAATACATCTCTACAGATGAAAGTGCAGCAGCATTAGCTGTTGATGAATCGACATTGACTGGCTTGATCCAAAACAATTACAAAGCGCTATTGAAAGGCTTATGGCAAACGATCCTATTAACCTTGATTTCATTTGCACTAGCTTTAGTTGTCGGCGTAATCTTCGGTCTTTTCAGTGTTGCACCGATCCGCGCCTTACGAACAGTTGCCAGCATCTATGTAGATATCATTCGTGGAATCCCGATGATGGTACTTGCTTTCTTCATCTTTTTCGGTCTACCAAGTATCGTCGGCTTTACGATTCCTGACTTTATTGCAGGGATCATTACATTGACCTTGAACGCGAGTGCCTATATCGCTGAAATCGTACGTGGTGGGATCAATGCAGTTCCAACAGGACAAATGGAAGCTTCACGAAGTTTAGGTCTGTCTTATAACCGTACGATGCAAAAAATCATTTTACCACAAGCATTTAAAATCATGATTCCATCGTTTGTCAACCAATTCGTGATCTCATTGAAAGATACGACGATCATTTCAGCGATCGGTGTGGTCGAGTTGTTACAAACTGGACGAATCATCGTTGCTCGGACCACTCAAAGTACGTATGTTTACTTGATCATCGCAGTAATGTACTTGATCTTGATCACTGCATTGACGAAATTCGCGAAAGTTTTAGAAAAGAAGGTGAAATAAGATGACAGAAAAAATCTTAGTCGAACATCTTGTAAAAAAATATGGAGACAACACTGTCTTGAACGACATCAACGTGTCGATCAATGAAGGCGATGTTGTTTGTGTGATCGGACCTTCTGGTTCAGGTAAAAGTACTTTTTTACGTTGTTTGAACCGTTTAGAAGATCCGACATCCGGTGATATCATCATTGATGGTGCTCATTTGATGGATAAAAACACAGATATCAACTTAGTAAGACAACATATTGGCATGGTATTCCAGCATTTCAATCTTTTCCCACATCTTTCTGTGTTGGAAAACATCGTTTTAGCACCGATGGATCTAAAGAAACTCTCTCGTGAGGAAGCAGAGAAAAAAGCAATCAAATTGTTAGAAACAGTTGGTTTAGAAGACAAAAAAGATATGTACCCAGATAACTTATCTGGTGGACAAAAACAACGGGTTGCTATCGCTCGTGCATTAGCTATGAATCCCGATATCATGCTCTTTGATGAACCTACTTCAGCCTTGGACCCAGAAATGGTCGGCGATGTATTGAATGTCATGAAAAAATTAGCGAAACAAGGAATGACTATGGTCATCGTGACACATGAAATGGGCTTTGCTAAAGAAGTCGCTAACCGTGTCATGTTTATAGATGGCGGCAACTTCCTTGAAGATGGCACACCACAACAAATCTTTGAAAATCCGCAAAATGAGCGAACGAAAGATTTCTTGGATAAAGTATTAGATATCTGATCGACTAAAAAAGGCCTCTAAGAACGTCTGGAAAAACCAAGCGTCCTTAGGGGCTTTTTACTATTGATTTTTAACGAATGTTACATGATCCACCGATACCCATCCTTGCGCTTTTGCATCAACATAAATGCCAATCTCACTCGTGCCTGAAGTAACCGAGATATCTTTGATCGTTACCTTCGTCCACTCGCCACTTTTAGTGATCGAAGTCTTCAGTTCTTTCCCACCATGATTTTTGACATACACCTGACTAGTGGTCAAATCGCCGCCTGCCATAGTATAAGCAGTTAATGTGTAGGTTCCCTTGCTTAATCCATTAACCGTTTGATATATCGACATTTGATACGCTTGATCATCCCAAAAGGTTGCTTTATACGTTCCGGAAAACCCACCAGTTTCAGTTTTCAATGTATCGATTGCTGCACCATTGCCTCGCCACACCGACCAATTGGACGGTGCGTTCGTGAAACCGTCATTTTCAAAACTAGGATTTTTCAGAAGATTTTGCTGTCTCCCGGCTTCTTGAAACGCCTTTAAGCTGGAAAGTGCTTGCCCATTGAAATCAAACATCGCTTGGTTGTCCCACTCATTTCCTGTTTGAGATTGTACGCCTAGATAGTTCATTCCAGCAGCTGTTGCCCAAGAGACATTGCCGTTATACCATAGAGGTTCCCAGTAGAAGAATCCGTTTCCTTTCTCATTTGGCACGATTTGGATACGGGTCACCAAATCATTCAAATATTCTCTTTGTCCTGCTGGTGTTGCCGCATAGCCTCCTGCAATTTCCTGTTCAGGTCCAAAAGCATTGGGCATACTATCCGCACTGGCAGTTGTGTGTCCATACGCAGTCTCTACCACATTGACTTCTTTATCATATCTGGCACTGATCGTGTTCATTGTTGTTTGTAAGGCATTCATCGAGCCATGCCAATAAGGATAATAGGACAGGCCGATCAAATCGTAATCCACCCCACGTTTTGTAATCTCATCAAACCACCAAGTAAATACATCTGTATCTCCACCATCAGCTAAATGTAGCATGATCGGCGTGTCGACTGGTTGTGTTTCTTTTACTCCCCGAATCCCAGACTTCAAGAAAGTGGCTAATCGATCAAACTCGCCACCACCTTCCCCCCATGATTTCCCATGTGGCCAAAGCATGCCGCTATTCAATTCATTACCTATCTGGACCATATCAGGATATACGCCATTGTTTTTCATTTCTGTCAATACACTTTTCGTATAACCGTATAAGGCTGCATCAAGTTGCTCAAAGCTATAGTTTTCCCATGCTTTCGGTAGGTTTTGTTTGCCAGGGTCCACCCAGAAATCACTATAATGAAAATCAAGTAACACTTTCAATCCTAGGTTTTTCGCACGTTTCGCCAAAGCAATCGTTGTTTTCAAATCATTCGTGCCTGCACCATATGAATTCCCTTGATCATCATAAGGATCTTGCCATAATCGCAAACGAACATAGTTGACGCCATTGTTCTTTAGAATCTGTAATGCATCTTTTTTCACACCATTTTCGTAATATCCTGCACCAGATTTTTCCATATCTGCTAATATCGAGATATCTGCTCCTCGTATCAATTCCTTTGCCTCCACTTGCTTTGTGCCTAATACTACACTGACTAATGAAACAAATAATCCGACAACCAACACTCGCCAACCTTTTACTTTGTTCATTTAACGATCTCTCCTTTGATTTAAAATTGATCTAAAACAAACCGAACAGCTTTCTCAGGATCTCTTGTCAAACCAATGTATTCTGCACCTTTTGTGGCAACCAATTTAATCCCTAAACGATCTGTGTCTTCCTTGATATCCTCATAGTAAGATTGGACTTGCGGCGCCAAGACGATCATATCAAAGTCTTCCATCATCTCGTAATGAGAACCATAAGCACCTGCTAAAGCACTGATTGGTGCATCAAATTCTTTTGCTCCTTCTTTTAAGGCATTTGCAAGCATAGCACTTGTACCTGCACCTGCACATAAAACTAATACATTGATTTCTTTTCCTGAATCACCCAAAGAACTCGCTTCTGTTGCCAATACTTCATTCGCCGGAATCGTCACAGTCACTTTTGTTTCGTTTTCTTGCATGGCTACTTGTTCTGCTTGTCGTGCTTCTTGCTCGACTAACGTTGCATCATACGCCTTACAGAATGGGAAGTAGATTGCAAAGTCGACGAGAATCAAGACGGCGGCTAATACAAACGCCAAAACCCCCATGCCGGTTCCCAAAACTAGTCCAATCGGCGCTGGCGTTGCCCAAGGTAAGACATACATGAAACTATTCATTCCAAACACATCAACAAAAAACTTGAACAAGCAAACGTTTACAATCGGTGTCAATAAAAACGGAACAAAGAAATACGGATTCAAAATCATCGGTGCCGCAAACAACAACGGCTCATTCACAGCAAAGCTGACTGGAATAACTGAAGCTTTACCAACGGCTTTTAACTGTTTGGATTTTGCAAACAGCAAAAAGATAAACGGCACGACTAAAGTCGCACCTGTTCCACCCATCGTTCCGACAAAATTTCCTAAACCAACAGTCAATACATGTGAAGCTTGTTCCCCAGAATTAAACAGTTGTAAATTGGTTTCGACATTCGCATAAATGATCGCTGCAATCGCTGGTTCAACAATCGATGGGCCATGCACACCAACAAACCAGAAAAATGCCATAGCACCCCAGATCACGGCTATCCCCAAATAGCCATCTGCTGCTGTAAATAGTGGTTGTAATAAAGTGATGATGGCTTCTGCAAAAGAGATGCCAAAAAGACTACGTGCAGCTAAGTCGACCAACACGGCGGCAAAGACCGAAAATGAAAATGGAAAAATATCGCGGAACGTTTGAGAAATCGTTCCTGGCACTTCTTTTGGCATCTTGATCGTAATATCTTTTCGTACACAAAACTTATAAATATTTACAGTAATAAATGCAGCGATGAACGAAGCAAGTAATCCTTTCGTCCCCATATATTCCGTTGAAAAACCACCTTCGATCGGTGAGACACTCAACAATAAGAAACTAACTAAAGAAGCAAGCATCACCGATGTGGTATTGATGATTTTATTTTTCGGCATTCTCCGATTCATCGATTCAGCTAAACAACGTGCAGTAGTTGTAGAAACTAATATGCCCACGACCCCCATCGAATAATTGTAGATTTTCCATAACCAGGTCGATACTCCTTCTGGCCATTGAAAACCAAAAATCTCAGGAACTGCCGCAATCAAAATAAAGATACTTGAAAATAAAATTGCAGGCATAGCCGTCAAGAATCCATCTCTGACCGCACCTAAGTATATATTACGTGAGATTTTTTCAAAGATCGGTTTGCCTTTTTCAATTTGCTTGATGATCCCATTCATGCTTTTCACTCCTAGTGATTATTTGTTTTTATATAACTCAATAAAATCTTGGATCAAATCTCTTAGCAATAAAGTAGTCATCAAGTGATCTTGTCCATGGATAAAAATAAATCCCATATCCATATCTTTTCCTGAAGCTTCTTCTGCTAAGATCTTCGTTTGTGAATTATGGGCTAATGTCAAATTCTCATCTGCATCCTTCAAGGCTTCTTCCACACGATCAAATTTCCCTTGACGTACTTCTCTTAATAATGTGAGTAACGTACTACGTGCATCCCCTGAATAAGCCACGATCTCAAAACCTAACATTTGCAATTCTTCTTTATTCATCTTCCATTCCTCCAACTTAAATGATTGTTTTTGTTTCACTGACGAATTTGTACCAATAGGCGGACTCTTTAGGGTAACGTTTTTGTGTTTCGAAATCGACATAGAAGAGTCCGTATCGTTTATTGTAACCATTTGACCAAGAGAACAAATCCATTAACGACCATAGGAAATAGCCTTTCACGTTGACTCCAGCAGATATAGCTTGGCTCAATGATTCTAAATAAACTTTCAAATATTCGATCCGTGGTTGGTCCATGATCACACCATCATCGAACTGATCTTTGAATCCCATCCCATTTTCAGTGATGTAGATTTTATTGTAGTGGGGATAATCTTCCTTGATACGTAACAATAAATCATATAACCCTTCTGGATAGATCAACCAGTCCCAATCCGTTCGAGGGATCCCTTCTTTATAGATCCGTTCCCCAATTCCTTTTACTTTATAAACAGAAGTTCCTTTGTCCCCTGTGCCATTATGATGGATCGCATTCTCTCCATGATACGCTTTGACAAAGTGGCATTGATAATGGTTGATCCCCAAGTAATCATTACGATGTGAGGCACGCTTCATCTCCGCCAGATCCTCTTCAGGAAACTCATAACTTGCGTCGTTCGCTTCACAAATCTCAGCAAGTGCTGACAATGTTTCATCAGAGTAATATCCTAAGTAAGTGGCATCTAAGAGAAAACGGATCGACAACGCATCATCTAAGAATGCTGCATGTTGATCTTCCAAAGCGTCCGATGCAGGATATTTCGTTTCTAAGGAATGAACCACACCAATTTCACCGGCGTATCCCTCGTCCTTGAACAAGTTCACCACTCTTGCGTGCGCATACATCATGTTATGCAAACAAGCAATGATTTTGGTAAAATCATAGGTGATTCCTGGTGGGAAAATCCCTAATAAATATTGATTCGTTGCCACTGGATAAATCTCGTTGAAGGTACTCCAGTAACGCACTTCTTTAAATTCTTTAAAGCAAAATTTTGCATATGCAACAAATGCTTCTATATTGTCTCTATTTAAAAAATCACCTTGATCAAATAAAACTTTCGGAGTATCAAAATGATGGAGCGTCACAAAAGGAAGTACACCATGTTTCTCACAAGCTGCAAAGACCTTATGGTAAAATGCCACACCCTCTTCATTAACTTTCCCAGTTCCATCAGGAAAAATACGACTCCACGCAATGGATAAACGTAACCCATTCACACCAAACTTTTCACATAATTCAATATCTTTTTCATATTGATGATAGAAATCACTTGCCGGATCAGGACTGAATCTTCCTTGTTTCTCTAAAAACTCGTCCCAAGCAACTTCACCTTTTCCGCCTTCTTTTGTTGCACCTTCTACTTGGTATGCCGCTGTTGCTCCGCCAAAAATAAAATCTTCTGGTAATTTCAGCATCTCTTCCCCTACCTTCTTGTCTACTAATTTATATGACAACACGAATTGTAATCGCATCCAAAACATTTGTCAACAAAAACAAACAAATTCAATCAAAAAATTGCATTTATTTAAAATAAAAGTGGCAATTGTTTGTTTAGGTTGATTATTTTTGTTTGCACATGTTTGTTTTTGTTGACCTCCATTCTATTCTATGGTAGATTATTTGTGAATTGGGAGTGATTAGATGTTAAAAAGAGAGCGCTTACTAACAATTAGTGAGATGGTGAATAAAAAAGGAATTTTAACGGTCAGTGAGATCATCGAACAATTGAATGTCTCTGATATGACCGTTCGTCGAGATTTGGATGAGCTAGAAAAGTCAGGAAAATTATTGCGTATCCATGGCGGGGCTCAAAGTCTTACCTATACCCTCGACCAAGAATTATCACATACAGAAAAATCAGTCATGCAAATCAAAGAAAAGCAACAGATTGCAGCAACTGCTGCACAGTTGATCAATGAAGGCGATACAGTCTTTTTGGGCCCAGGAACGACGATCGAGTTATTAGCTTCTCACTTGATCCACAGAAAATTGCGGATCATTACGAATAATTATGCCGTTTTTGAAGTGTTAGCCCAAGCAGAAGTTCCCGAAATTTTGTTGATCGGTGGCGATTTTCGAAAAAACACTGGTGCATTTGTCGGCCCCATCACCAACGATAACCTCAGAAAACTGAAGTTCACCAAATCTTTTATCAGCGCTAACGGTGTGCATAATGAAGCAATCTCAACCTATAGTACTGAAGAAGGCGAAGCCCAACAAATTGCATTGAACCATTCGAAAAATAAATACTTATTAGTGGATCACCAAAAATTTAATCGCGATGACTTTTATATCTTTTATCAATTACATGATTTCGATTTATTGATTACTGATCCACACATCAAGTCACATGTGAAAGATCATTATTCGCAATATGTCCAAATAAAATTAGCGGAATCGCTAGAAAATGAACTTTAGGAGTGAACGTATGAAAGGAATTATTTTTGATTTTAACGGGACGATGTTCCAAGACTCCCATTTACATGAAGCGGCTTGGGTCCAAATGATCCATCATTATTCTAAAAAAGAGCTTTCTGATGAAGACATTGTTAAAAATATCCATGGACGTACCAATAGCGAGATATTGAATTATTTTATCTCACCTACTTTATCTAAGGAAGAAGTCGAGAAACTATCAAACGAGAAAGAGGCATATTATCGCACTCTTTGCTTAGAAAAACCGGATGATTTAGTGCTTACGCAGGGATTGATCGGTACTTTGGATATATTGAAAGAGGAGGATATCCCGATCACCATCGCTACAGCGACAGTCAAAGAAAACGTTGAATTTTATTTCGAGATTTTCGATTTAGCGCGATGGTTTGAATTTGACCAAGTCGTTTACGATGATAATACTTTTCCAGGTAAACCACAACCTGATATCTTTATCAAAGCTGCCCAAAAATTGGCTCTTGAACCAAAAGACTGCTTGGTCATTGAAGATGCTTATTCTGGACTTTTAGCAGCCAAGCGTGCAAATATCGGTACGATCATCGCCATTGATCCATTTGGAAAAAATCGCCAGTTATTCTCCGATCAAGAACTAAGAAAAGATGGTGTGATAGAGAATTTTGATGATTTCTATCTCAATTTCTTCTCCACTGCAACTTCATCAAAAAAAAGATAGACGTATGATCGTCTATCTTTTTTTGTATTTATTTACGTTTTTTTCCGCCAAACGCATCTTTTACTTTATCAAAAAAACCATCTTCTTGTTGCTCTTGAACATGCATGCCGCCTGCTTTAGCAAACGCACGTAAAGCTTCACGCTGTTCCTCATTGAGGTTTTTAGGTGTGATCAATTTCACACGTACATGTTGGTCCCCTGTAGAACCACCACGTAAACGCGGCGCTCCTTTGCCACGTAAACGGAAGTTCGTTCCCGTTTGCGTACCAGCAGGGATTTTCAATTTGACATCCCCATGAACAGTTGGCACTTGTACTTCATCGCCTAATGCCGCTTGCACGAAGCTTAATGGTAACTCATAATAGATCTCTGAGCCATCGCGATCGAAGATATCACTTTCTTCTACTCGGAAGACCACATATAGATCTCCGAATGGGCCTCCATTTTCGCCTGCTTCACCTTGTCCTGCTAAGCGCATTTGTTGTCCTTCTTCCACACCGGCTGGTACATTCACTTTGACCGTATGTGCTTTCTTCTCATGACCAGAGCCATGACAAGTTGGACATGGTTCTTTGATCTCTTTCCCAGTGCCTCGACACACATCACAAGTTTGGCGGCTCATCACACGACCAAGTGGCGTTTGACGTTCCACATTGATCGTTCCAGAACCATGACATTTATGACAAGTCGTCGGTTGTGTTCCTGGTTTTGCACCATTTCCGCTACACGTGTGACATATTTCTTCACGGTTGTATTTGATTTCTTTTTCTACCCCAAAGATTGCTTCTTCGAAGGATAAATTGACTGTATATTGTAGATCTGATCCTTGACGAGGGGCATTTGGATCAACAGATCTTCCACCACCGCCAAAAAACGAATCAAAAATATCTTCAAATCCACCAAAGCCAGCTCCACCACCGGAGAAGCCGCCAAAGCCACCAAAGCCGCCGCCACCTGCGCCATAATTAGGATCAGTTCCGGCATGTCCGTATTGATCGTAAGCCGCACGTTTTTGTGGATCACTTAAAATCTCATAAGCCTCGGAAACTTCTTTGAATTTTTCATCAGCATCAGGCTCTTTATTGATATCTGGATGGTATTTCTTTGATAACTTTCGATAAGCTTTTTTTATTTCGTCTTCTGAAGCTCCCTTTGACAGCCCCAAGACTTCGTAATAATCACGTTTTGTTGCCATAGGCTTTCCTCCTATTGGTTCTCTTCATTTCCACGTCGTTTGTTATCATATCACACTTTGATCGAAACAAAAACCGGAAATTTCGAAGTATCGACTAAAGAAGAAAAAATCGATCATTGATTTCTATGGCATGAAGAAAAGAAAACATTTCTCTTCTTGATCCAAAGAAAAATCATAATTGATGACTTGTTTCTTTACACTAGCGATGCTTCTAAACTCTATAAAATAAAGTGATACAAGATTATTCCCTCGGAAATAAGCCGAAGAATCGCGAAAATATGAGAAGCTATTTTCGAATTCTTCGGCTTATTCTAAGCGGGACTTGATCTCTTTAAGTGAAACTAAATGAACTGATTATTTTTTGTCGTCATCGACTTCTTCAAAATCAGCATCTACGACATCATCCGCTCCGCCTTGGGCAGCTTCAGGATTTTCTTGAGCTTGTTGTTGTGCCGCTTGTTCATATAATTTAACTGTCAAGTTTTGCACGATTTCGTTCAACGCATCACGTTTTGTTTTCATTTCTTCGATGTTGTTTGCTTCTACTGCAGCTTTCAACTCGTCACGAGCTGCCTCAGCTTTTTTCACTTCTTCTTCGTCAACTTTACCTTCTAATTCTTTCAAGGTTTTATCAACTGAGAATAGCAATGCATCGACATCGTTACGTAGATCCACTTCTTCTTTACGTGCTTTATCTGCTTCTGCATTAGATTCAGCATCTTTCACCATGCGTTCGATTTCTTCGTCTGTTAGACCTGAAGAAGATTTGATCGTGATTTTTTGTTCTTTTTGTGTACCTAGATCTTTAGCAGATACATTTACGATACCATTTTTATCAATATCGAATGTTACTTCGATTTGAGGGATACCGCGTGGTGCAGCTGGAATATCTGTCAATTGGAAGCGACCTAATGTTTTATTGTCCGCAGCCATTGGGCGTTCCCCTTGTAATACATGGATATCTACCGCAGGTTGGTTATCCGCAGCTGTTGAGAATACTTGTGATTTACTTGTTGGGATTGTTGTATTACGATCGATCAATTTTGTAAATACGCCACCCATCGTTTCGATACCTAATGATAATGGTGTTACGTCTAGTAAAACAACGTCTTTTACATCACCAGTGATCACGCCACCTTGGATTGCCGCACCCATCGCTACAACTTCATCTGGGTTTACTGATTTGTTTGGTTCTTTTCCTGTTTCTTTTCTTACAGCTTCAACAACCGCAGGAATACGCGTTGAACCACCGACTAAAATCACTTCATCGATTTCTGATTGTGACAAACCAGCATCTTTCAATGCTTGACGTACAGGAACTTTCGTACGTTCCACTAAGTCAGCTGTCAATTCATCAAATTTTGCACGAGTCAATGTCATTTCTAAGTGCAATGGACCAGCATCGCCAGCTGTGATAAATGGCAAGCTGATTTGAGTGCTTGAAACACCTGAAAGATCTTTTTTCGCTTTTTCAGCAGCGTCTTTCAAACGTTGTAAAGCCATTTTATCTTGACCTAAGTCAATGCCATTTTCTTTTTTGAATTCAGCAACCATATGATCAATGATTTTGTTATCAAAGTCATCTCCACCTAAATGGTTGTCTCCAGCAGTAGATAATACGTCGAATACGCCATCACCTAATTCAAGGATCGATACGTCGAATGTACCACCACCAAGGTCAAATACTAAGATTTTTTCATCGCGATCTGTTTTGTCTAAACCATAAGCTAGCGCTGCCGCTGTCGGTTCATTGACGATACGCTCTACTTCTAAACCTGCAATTTTACCAGCATCTTTAGTTGCTTGACGTTGTGCGTCGTTGAAGTATGCAGGAACAGTGATAACTGCTTTTTCTACTTTTTCGCCTAAATAATCTTCTGCGAATCCTTTGATGTATTGTAAGATCATTGCAGAGATTTCTTGTGGTGTATATGATTTACCTTCAACATCCACTTTATAACCAGCTTCACCAATATGGCGTTTGATGGAAGAAATCGTATTAGGGTTTGTTACTGCTTGACGTTTTGCTACTTCCCCTACTTGGATCTCACCATTTTTAAATGACACAACAGAAGGTGTTGTACGGTTTCCTTCTGGGTTTGCAATGATTTTTGCTTCATTTCCTTCTAATACAGCTACTGCTGAGTTTGTAGTACCTAAGTCAATTCCGATAATTTTACTCATAATCAACGTCTCCTTATCTTATTACTAAGTTGTTTGTTTCTATTCCATCATGACTTTATTGCGCAACGATAACCATTGTCGGTCTCAATACGCGGTCATGTAATTTATAGCCTTCTTGTAACACTTCAACGATCGTATCAGCAGGTAATTCATCTGTTGCTGACACGGTCTGAACTGCTTGATGCAATGTCGGATCAAAAGGTTCACCTTTTGCAGGGATTTTTTCGATTCCCTCTTCCTTCAATGCATGTTTCAAACTTTCAAGAACCATCTCGACACCTTTTTTCAAACTTGCACCTTGCTCATCAGATACTTCTGTTGCTAAAGCACGTTCTAAGTTGTCGATCGAAGGTAATAATTTTTTGGCTAAATCTTGTGAACGATATTTTTGCAATTGCTCTCGTTCGTTTTTACCACGATTTGCCATATTAGCGATTTCTGCTCTCGCACGCAAAAACTTGTCTTCCATTTCATCAAATTCAGCTTGGAGATTTGCAAGTTCATTTGCTTCTTCTTCCACTTCTGAAACTTCTACTTCTTCCGTTTCTGGATCTAGCTGCGTATCATTCAATTCCTGATCTAATTCTTCATGGTTTTCTTTCATGATGCAGTCTTCCTTTCATTATTCAGTCAGATGCTTGATCGCTCAAATCGAAAAAACGATCAGTCACTTTTGTGATTGTTTAAAAATCCGAGCGATCAAGTGTGCGATAATAATCAGCGAGTTTGTGCGCCAATTCTTTTCGATAGACATCGACAAGGCCTAACATTTTGGAATATGGCATACTAGTTGGTCCTAGCAATGCAATGGTTCCACGTCCATGGCCGACGATTTCATAACTCGCTTGGATCATACTCATATTTTGCAATAGGTCATTGCCTATTTCCGAACCGATTTTGATATGTATCTTGCTATCCATCGGTACGATCATCTGTGTCAGTTCATAGGAATCTGTCATAAATGAAAACATTGACTTGAACTGATCCACATCTTGCAACGGTTCATAATCCAATAAGTTCATTTGGCCACTCACATAAACTTTATCTTCAAACGCATGACTCAATACCGTATCAAAGAGATTTGACATCCCTTCCGTTGTTTGAAAATATTTATGCAAGATCATTGGGATCTCCGTGCGTAATTTGTTGTATACCGTCACTAACGGATCTCCTACCAAACGGTCATTGACAATACGAACCATTTTTTCTAAGTCCTGACTACCTAAGTTTTCAGGAAGAGTAAAAACCTGACTTTCAACGTTCCCATTATCAGTCACCACGATCGCAATCACCTGACGACTGTTCAATGGCACGATGCGAAAACCGGTCAAACGGCGATCTTTAATCTCGGGTCCTAACGAAAAAGTAGTGTAACTAGTCAACTCAGATAAAATCTCAGCTGATTGTTTGATGATTTCGTTGATTTCATGGAATTCCTTGTTTAAAGACTGTCGAATTTGGTGCAAATCATCATTTGCTACACGAGCAGGTCGTAACAGATGATCCACATAATAACGATAACCTAGCGCAGACGGTATACGTCCAGAAGAAGAATGTGTCTTTAAAAGTAGACCTTCATCCTCTAAAGCTTTCATATCATTACGGATCGTCGCTGGACTTGCCTCGACTCCTTCCGCCATTAACGTTTTGGAACCAACGGGCACCCCACTACTCGTATAGTTTTGGATGATCAGACGTAAAATATCACTTTGTCGCTGTGTTAACATCTTTCTCACCTCTCATTAGCACTCTTAGCTTCTAAGTGCTAACCCACTTATAAATATAGCAAGAAGACTAAAAAGTGTCAAGGAAAAGAACCCACTTTTTTAGCACTCTGCCACCGAGAGTGCTAATCAATCGTCAACTTGCTTAAAATACCGTCATATCAGTCTTTTAATCATAAAAAAATTGATCAAATTGTTTTTTTATTTCGTTGTTATAAAAAATTTAAACAATCATTCAGTCGTTTATCAAGTCCTTATCCAATAAAAACCGTTCGAAGACATTATTTCCCAAAAAAGTTCCTTTTTGTGTCAAATATACTCGGTCTTCTTCATTCACTAACAACTCTTCTGCTACTAACTCATCCAGGACAGATTGATACAACGATTCAATCGATCGACCATAACGCTGTAAAAAGTGTTGCTTCTCAATGCCCACCTTTTTTCTTAAACCAAGAAACATCTCTTCCTCAATTTGATTTTTACGAGATAACTCTTCACGTTCTAATACCGGTAGCTCACCTTCACGTAACGGACGCAAATAATGTTGGATCGGACCTTTATTTCGATATCGCGTATGATCCAAATAGCCACTTGCCCCTGCGCCAAAACCGAAATAGTGATCATTATTCCAATACATCAAATTGTGTTGCGATTCATGACCAGCTAAACCAAAGTTACTGATCTCATATTGATGACGTTGGTGTTTTTCCATCGCCGCAATCGTTTCTTCAAACATCCGTGTCTCCGTCTCTTGATCTGGCAATTGCAACCGACCTTGTCGAACCCAATTCATAAACATCGTTTTATTCTCTAAAATCAATGAATAAAGAGAATAATGAGGTAAGTCTAAGGCTAATGCCCGCTCCAAAGTATCAAGATAGCCTTCTAACGTCTGCCCAGGTAACGCATAGATCAAATCAATGCTGACATTTGAAAAATTTTCCGCCTCTAAAAATCGCATTGTTTCATAGACATCTTCCGCCGTATGTTTTCGACCAATTTTCTTTAATAAGCGATTATCAAAGGTCTGGACCCCCATCGATAAACGATTGACCCCATAATTCTTCATTACTTGTAGCTTTTCCCTGGTCAAATCACCAGGATTCGCTTCCACCGTAAACTCTTTTCCTTCATTAAAAGGTAAGATCTCTCTGGCACCAGACAATAGTCGATCGAGCTGCTTAGCCGATAAAGAAGTCGGCGTTCCACCACCAACATACAGCGTCTCCAATTCATTCATCGGACGACGCTCCATCATGATCGCCATTTCCTTTAGTAGCATTTCGACATACTCATCCACTGGTTGACCTTCTAGAAACACTTTATTAAAGTCACAGTAATAACAGATATGTTCGCAAAACGGGATATGGATATAAGCAGAAAGCTTATGTTCTGCGGATTTGTTTGTTTCTTTCATTGTTTTTTCTTTCTCCTTACGTCAAAAAGTCGTACCGCTTTTCGACCACTCTTTAAACGGTGTTCAAGTGCCAACTCCTTGAAATAAGCCAGCAATTTTCAAAACATGAAAAGCTGTTTTAAAAATTGCTTTCTTATTGTCATCGGAGCTAACCGGCACTTTCACGACCTCTTATATACGCATACTAAACGTATTTAACAAACAAATCCACTAAAAAATCCAAGAATCGGTTTCTTGGATTAGTTTTTCTTTAGTTGTATTGGAGACTTGTTTGTAAATTTCCAGTGTGGTTTTCATGTTGGCGTGCCCTACACGTTCTAGAATGTATGCGTTTCGTGTTATAGTAAGTTTCAATCTATTTAAATATCTCCATTTGAGCCTGATCAATATCTCTAAATTGAGCATCATTGATCAGCTCTCTTTTTATCGTTTTGTAAAAAGATTCCATTAAGGCATTATCATAAGGGTTTCCTTTTCGGCTCATACTAGAGCGTGCTTCTTTTTTTCTTAACACCGATTGGAATTTAGCGCTTGTTTATTGTGAGCCTTAATCAGTGTGAATAATAACCCCTGGTCCAGGCTGCTCTTTTCCAAATGCTTGAAGAAAAGAGTCCACAACTAATTGACCTTTCATTCTAGGTGACATAGACCACCCAACAATTTTTCTCGTACAGATATCAATAAATATAGATAAATAAAGCGTTCCTTCTTTCAGAGTGATATAGGTAATGTCTCTTAACCAAATTTTATATTTTCTGTGGCCTTGAACCTTTGTTGATTAACAAAATTGGGTTGTGAAAGTGGCTCGCACTACATAATTTTCCTCTGCAAAAAAGCATAATCAGGCTCTCTGCGATGTTGATCATAAAAGATATAAAAAGTAGTTTCTGCCTTACGTATTTTTGCTCTTAATAATGCTTTTATTTTTTCTGAATCAAAATCTACAAAAGACAATTCACATAACACATGCTGGATCATTTCTTTGTAACGACCCATATATTCGCCAAATTTGATTGGTTTTCCAAGTTGTTCAAATTTCATAATACAATACTTTTCTGTTGCGCATACTTATCGTCATGGAATATTTAGATACAATATATTCAAACCATGTTATTATATAATTTGAGGAGAGTGAAATAATGAAAAAAATATTTGGTTGTTATTACTTGTATCAACGATTACTTTATTTGCTGGTTGTTCTAATCAAAGTACCGAGCCAACCACAAAAAAAGTTAGTTCTACAACGAGTAGTACGGTTGAACAAACAAAAATATCAAGCAGTGAACCAACTTCTGAATCATTATTAAAAGAATATCCTGCAAGTGAATGGCATCCTGGAAAAATGGATATTCAAGGTATGATTAATGCTACTCAAGGCAACGAAACTAAAGCTTTGCAGGATGCCTCTATGGTTGCAGAATTGAGTTTATCACCTTATTTTTCTGATAATACTGACAAAGCTGAAATTGAGTTAACTAAAACAGGAGATAACTTCTATAGTCTAAGCATTACTAATAATTATTTAGAGAGTGAACAAGATTTAGAACGTTTTAAAAAGAACTCAGAGCTTTTGATGGCACAACAACCAGTAAATAAATCAATTAATCTGTATATATTTACTGGAACAGGAATGGGACTGAGTCGCCAAGTGGTTACTAGTTATCAATTAAAAGATGATGGTACTATCGCAAAAATTTAGACTAAAGTTAATGAATAGTTTTGCAGACTTCTTTGATCAGCAAAATATAATTGACGATAGAATAATCTATGTTTTTTCTGAAAATGGTAAATATGTATATTTAAAGGATTTCATTATTATTATACAAACTAGTAACATACCTGGTTAATTCCTTATTTATTTCATCCCAACCAATTGCATTAATTGATAATTTAAATATCATAAAATCCACTTTTTCCTTTGACTCATATGAAAGATGGAATCAAAGTTCTCCAATCACAATATCTATAAATAAAGCAGAAAATTCTGAATCTGTAAACTATGGTAAGGAAAATCTAAAATCAATTGAAAGCTCATTTCTAATAGAGGTTGATACAATGGAATTTTCTAAAAGAGCTATACTATCAAGGAGACATATTGATGGATTTACAAAATTTGAAATTTCTCTAAAAAAATTTTGAAATAAAAGTTTTAAACGACAGTCTACTTCCTTTTTAAAGATTTTAAAGATAGTTTACTTAAAATCAATAATTTTTATTCAATTTTTTTTGGGACGAAAACTAAATTATAGATATTTAAAAATATTTACAGATTCACAAGAAATTATCTTACCCACGGAGATTCAGTAAGTAAATATGAATTAGCCATTACCAATCCAATAGAATTATATATGTAACTCTAAAATTACAATGTATCTTAGATATTCTTATGCTAAAACAATTAGATTTCGACGAATTAACAATTATAAAAAATATTTCTAGATACGATGTTCCTTATCAGAATCTTTTCTATCATAATAATTCTATCCTACCGTAAAAATTTTATACTCTCTTTTTCATAAATAATCGGGCTTACAACCGATTATTTATGAAAATAAACATAATACACTTTATGCTGAATATAAATTGTAATCAAAGAGAAATAATATCAATTAAATACTAATTAAAACGTATTAGTATTAAGATAAATGCTAATGTAAAAAAAACTATATAAACATAAAACCTATATTTTGTTAAATAATCTTGTGTTTTCATATAATCTGATCTTGACAAACTTTTCCCAAGGTTTTGTCGTACTAATTTTTTTATTCTCCATAAAAAGCTAATGCCTATACTAAAACACAACAGACTTAAGAAACATAAGCCTATTCGGATCGCGAAATATATCAATTTAACCTACCTACATCCTTTTCAATATGTACTGTTAAAGGCTTATTCCAAAAGATAACTATTATTTTTCTGACGATTCTAGCTATACCTTCTGCAATAATTCTCTTTACCATAGTTCATAGTAGTACCAAGAAAATTTTAATTACAAAAAAATTATTAATCTTTAGAACTTTTTTTACATAATATACAAAAAATCATAAACCTTTAAGCCACACGTTTAATATAACCTAATAACATAGTTATTATTCAAACTAATCATAAAAACTTATTTTGAACGCATAAACGTTAAATTTATCTCAATCAAGTATGATAAAATCAGCAAAACAAAAAAAGCCATACACATATTTCTTGGATGACTTCAGTATCCAATCCATTTTACCCTAACCAACTAATCCTTTCTGTCTTTTATTCGCTTCATCTGTTACATATTTCATTCCAGCATAAAATTCTTTCGCTATGACAATCTCTACTAAATCCACAATACTTTTATTTTACATTTCTTGTACCTTTTCCTTTTCACTTTATAAGTGTATTTTTATTTAACTGATTGATAAACTACTTAGGCAAAATAAAAATCAGTTGAACATCCTCCGTCTTTATACTATGTCTATAAAAAGAAGGAATGTTCAACCAACCTTGTTTTTTGGTGCGAAAAATAGAAGAGATATAAGTAATTTCATGCATCTGTTCTTTTGTCGAAATCACCTATTTAGCCAAGCTCATTAACACCGCCTTTTCAATCGAAAATTAAGCGGTAAAAACTTGGTATTTCTGATAAAATGACTACTTGTAAATCTTTATCGAGCGAAAATATTTCTAACTCTTTCGACTTTGGCTAGAAAATGATATGCCAAGAAGTTTCAACTGGTTTTTGAATCGCTTGAACTTTTTATATTATTGAAACATGACTGTCACATTTGCAACCACACGCACTGTTCGTCCATTTGGATATGAAAGCATTAGCTCTAGCTTATGTTGACCAACTTTTGATAGAACTTCAGGATTCAAAATAGTGATTTCAGGACGATCGTTTTCTTCTATATGGGTTTGCTCAACAAAATCAAATGGATCATAAGATTCACCTAAAATAATCTCAACCGTCCGACCAACAGGAAATGCATCTTGTATTGGTATTTGCGTTTCTTTATATTGATCATACATTGTAGAATCGATCAAACTTCTCCAATCCTTTGGCATTTTGTCATACTCTGCTGAGGTCCAATACTCAACATTTAATTGACGATCAGATGTGTCATCACGTGTATTGCCAGAAACATATGTTGACTCTCCTTTAAAACCTTCAGAAGCTTGATTCATGATCAATAGCTCTCTCCGGCGGTTGGCTGGAATATTGTGATAATTGATAAATTTATTATCAATAAATACCCCATTGTATACGTTATCCTTTCCAGTATGCCGATTATACTCTATCCCAATCGCGTATTTATCCTGCCACTCTTTAAAATCAAACACGTTATTTGCTACGAACCAATTCGATAACTCAGCTACTTGACCTTGAGCAAAACTATCTCCTAATCCAAATTCTGGTGTTTCATACATGATAATACCGGTATTACGTAGATAATTATTCATGATCGTGATGTTACGTCCTGATTTGAATTTAAATCCACCATAAGGTCCATTGTGCAATCCACGAACGTGATTGCCTACAACCTGTACATTCTGTGATCCTCTTAGATAGATGGCATGATCACCTACCACACCATATCGATCCTCGTTCTCGTACATCTGCTGGAAGAAATTATTTTTTATCAAAACATTCTTCGAATTACTATATGAATTGACACCACAAGAAAGATAGTTTTGTTCGTTATGTTCAAGAGACATTTGCTCAGACTCCAATGCAGATTGTAGACGATTGATGGTTTTGATAATCTCAGGATTGCTAAAGCTCTTGATTGCTTCTAACTCATTGATCCGTAATCCAAATAGATTATCTGTAATCTGTACATTTTCCATATACTCATATCTTCCAACCGTCGAAAAACCACCAATATAGATTGCCCGATTTTCTGTATCTGGCGTGGCATGTTCATGATCTCTCATAAATATATTATTTTGCATAGTTGCCCCATTGGATGTCTGTAGGTTGATCGGATATAAAGAGACAGGATGATAAAACACATTATCATTGATGGTAATGTTATTTGCTAAACGTGTAAAAATTCCTACTCCATCGAAAAACAATGAATGAATCTCAATATTGTAGCTTGTCTGGTAATTTTCATCTGACAAATAAACGTTTTGTCCTGTTTCATTTTTCAGTATCGTTGGATTCTCTTCTTCTCCTTTGATCTTAAGACCGCTTCTTAACACTACATTTTTGTTGATAATATACGTACCAGCTGGAATATATAACTGTTTTGTTAAAGAATTGGCATGATCAATAATCGCTTGTAATTGATTTGACTGATCTTCTAAACTCTCACGTCGCAGCGCGTGCTCTCCAAAAATCGTCGCATCTGTTGCATCTAACCATTCGGGGTGCTGAGCCGAAAAAGTTTTTTGGCCCTCTAACTCATTCGTTGCTTCTGCGTTTATATTTGCTGGTATGCTTATTACAAACAGAACCAGAAAACATAACATCATTTTTAGTTGTAGTTTGTTCATTTGTCTCTCCATTCTTTTTAGCTGTGATTAGCTATCGTTCTAAACAGGAAGTATTCTTTTATTTTTGATGTTAGATACCTTTTGTTTTAAGACACTATAAAATAACGAACGATATCCATTTGTAGATTAGCAGATAAATAAATAGTTTGGCACTCAATAATTTCATTCACAGGTGAAATTATTGAGTTCTTTCACAAAAAAAATAGTTGAGCAACAGTTTTACCTAAAAAGACCCGACTAAATTTCTCTAGTCGGGTAACAGTCCTATTCCTTATAAATTATCACTTGAAACTTGATAATCCTTTTCTATTTTCTTTATCAATCATCGAGGTTATCTTAAACTCTTTTTCACTATACACCCGATGCATCGTCCACTGATCAATGAATGGTACCGCTAGATTCATGACAACAATCGCTACGCCGATCCCCACTGGCAAATCTAAGACGATTCTTAAAACAGCACATAGTAAACCACAGCCGATAGCGAAATAATACTTCCCTTTATCGGTTGCAGGTGAAGTCGTATAGTCTGTTACCATGAAAACAGCTGCCATGATCAATGCTCCACTAAGCAAATGAGCTGTAGCAAAGCTAAAATTAAACCCACTATAAATTAAAATCGCTAGATAGAAAGAGCTTAGGGTCAACAGAGGAACGAATGGATGGATGATTTTTCGCACGATCAAATAGCCCCCTGCAATCAATAAGAGCAGTTTACTTGTTTCCCCCATTGGACCGCCTAGATCAATCCCTAAGAAAAGTTTCCACCATTCAGGTGTGGTCGCGCTGATTTCTCGAGAAAAATGAGCAAGTGCCACAAGTGGCGTCACAGTAGTGATCACATCTGGTCCTGGTGCGATCCAATTGGTGATCCAAGGAGATAAAAAGAGCTTTAGAAGGACTCGTGCTGCTACTGCGGGATTGATCCAGTTCCTTCCTAACCCGCCTCCTAGATGCTTTACAAGGACGATAGCAATAAAGTCTCCGACAAGCACTGTCCATAATGGTGTACTAGTAGGTAATGTCAAAGCTAACAGCCAACCTGTGATCACAGCAGTCAAATCATTGACCGTGATCGGTTGTTTACTTACTTTTTGGATAACCCCTTCAAGTAATACACATGTGAGGATACTGGTAATGATCATCACTAACGAACGCCAACCAAAAAAGTAAGTAGCACCAATCGTTGGAAATATAAGGGCAATCAATACTTGTTTCATTTTCCATTGGCTTGTCCAATCATTACGGATATGCGGACCATTGATCGTTCCGTTTCCTAGATATTTCGTACTCATCCTTTTGCCTCCATGATCTGATTTTTTACTGCTCTGATATCTTTTAATAAATTGATTTTTGAAGGACAGATAAATGAACAAGCACCACATTCTAAACAATTCAACGCGCCTAACTGTTCGGCTGTCTGAAGATCCTGATGACGGTACGCTTGACTGATCAAGATCGGATGTAGACCGATTGGGCACGCATTCACACACTCGCTACATTTGATACACTTTTGTTCCTTGGGGATCATTGTCTCTGCTGCAGACAATGCTAAAATCAAATTAGTCGTTTTTGTGACTGGTTCATCTAATGACTGGATAAGTTTCCCCATCATCGGTCCACCATTCAATACCTTAAGAGGTGACGACACAAATCCACCACAAGCATCAATCAATTCCTCTACTGGTGTGCCAATTCGTACTCGTAGATTTTTTCCTTCTTTGATCGGTGTACCTGAAACTGTTACTACCCGTTCGAAGGATGCGACCTGCTTCAACGCAGCACTAAAAATACTATGTATCGTCGCTACATTCAAGGTGATCACTCCGACATCAAAAGGGAGCTTGCCTTTAGGTATTTCTTGAGATAATACATGCTTGATCACTAATTTTTCCGCACCTTGAGCATATAGATCCCTAGAATATGTAACTGGATTCTTGGATCAATCAGATGTTTATGTAAATGTTCAATCACTTGTACAGATGATTTTTCGATCGCAATCCTTGCTTTGGGGATTTGATAAGTATCCAAAATCATTTGTTCAGTATCTTCAATCAATAATCTTCTATCACTAGTAATGGATGGTTCACATTCTGCTGCGTTAATGATCAAGGTATGGATCTTTTGTTCTTCTTTAGGTAGTAGCTTTAAGTCAGTTGGAAAACCAGCGCCTCCCATCCCTACAATTCCTGCATTCGCGACGATATTATGTAAAACTTTGTTTTTTGTATGTAATAATTCCATACGGTCAGAAAAGTCATTTTCTATAATGACCACTTCAGTCGACCGATGATTGACCATGCGGTTCTCGATTTTTTTTACGACTCCTGCCACTGAACTATGTACATTGGCAGATATTGGTCCATCTTTTTCTCCGATGAGTGTCCCAATTGCCACTTTATCGCCTACTTCAACAACGACTTTAGCAGGTTTTCCAAGATGCATAGACATTGGTAAAATAATTTTCTTTGGTGGCGTTAGTTTCTCGATGGCTTGTTGTGCTGTATGTTTGTTTTTATCAAGATAGACGCCATTCAACCTTTTTTTACTATTAATTTCATTTTCATTCTCCTAACGATAGATAAAAAAGTAATAAATCAAACCGATAGCTACTAAAACTAATTGCAAACCTAATCCGATCCATTCATATTTTTTTCGATAACTAATTTTTTTCATTTCTCCCCCTAGAATAACAATTATTTTTTATATAAAACAGTTGTTTTATTACTCGAATGAATATGAACAAAATAGTATATATTCGCCCAAATTCTACTAAAGAAAATGATTTATAAGTGAAATATTTTACTATTTCCGTTTATATCAAAGTAAATAAAATAACTGTTTTTCACAAATATAATAACATTATATAACGTAATATAAAAGATTAATTTATAAAAATTTTTATCTTATCTTTTTTACTAAATGACAATAACAAAAAAACTAACTCATGTGTTGCTTTGAGTTAGAATTTTTTATTGATTTGCTTGCGAGAAATAATTTGAAGGGTTACCTTTTTGCCAGATCCTGATTACCGAAAATTATTTCGTGGAACGTGACATTCTATCCTGTAACAATTTGCTTACTAATAGTTACTCCACCGCTTGTTTTTCACATTTTGATGATAAGGACTTTGTTCAAACAACACCTTCCCATGTGAGAAATACAATTCAGCGTCTAAACATTGCTTGTCGTTAAGTAAATCAGTTATGACATTCGCTAATTCAATTACCGCAATTCGATCAAACGCGGTGATCATCGACTGTCCAATGGCTAAATTATCTAAAACAATACTTCTATAGTCGGATAATGTGGGACAAAACGTTTCAACAAAAGAATCGATTGAACTAACTGAACGGTTCAATAAAAAATGCATAGGATGGCTATTCATATGTTTCAAAAGATATTTTTTATTATTCGTTAAATCAAGTTGATTAGCAATACAAACATCGATTTCATTTGTCAAAGATAGTTCTCTTGTGACTTTACCTGTGATGGTATCGTCAATTTGGATGAACGTTACTTTTTGATGAGAATGTCCAGTATCGACTATCCGATCAATCACTTTTGTTACGCCGTTGATAAATGTATCTGAACCTACTGTATAGTCACCACTTGGATAATCAAGATAGTTGGATACTGGTACAGTGATTACTGAAAGTCCATGGCTACGTAGCTCATTTGCAAATACAACACTCGAAGTCCCACCTAATAATACGAAGGAGTCGTAATTTGCCTCTTTGATCAATTGAATAAATTGATAGTTTACATGGTTAGTTTCTGAACATAAATAGGAACAATCAAATAAATGCCAATTATTTATATTTTGATCCAACTTTGTTTGGATATATTGTTCTTCAGAAAAATTGATTGCGAATAATTCGATTTCTTGTTCAGGTATGGAAAGCACAAGCTGTTCCACTAATCGCTCTCCCCCTTTTACATAGCCTTCTATTGATAAAATCCCAACTTTTTTCGCCATATTCTTTTCCCCTCACTGTATTCTTTCATTGAATTTCTATACTAAGTTAGTTCCAAGAGCTATCTTCCTCAGTCAGTAGTAATTTCTCATGCCGATCAAATAAATAGCAGCCCTATGTAATCGGTATCATTTAATCGTAAAAGTTTTCGAAAAGTCACTTAATTTTGTGATTTCCATAGGATAAACATAGTATCTTTCCGCTGTTTTCTATTTAAGTAAAATATACCATATTTATTCCAATATAGCATAGAGGTTTTTTTATTGGTAGAAAAAAGTATAGGAATACTAAAATAATAGTAGCAATTGCGACAGAACAAATTATGATATTTTTGTCTCACGGCAACACCTAGAAAGCGAGAAAGACAAAGACATTTCTTTTATTGGTGATCATCGAATCAGGCTTTGGATCTGTCATCAACAAAAAAATAGACCGCAAGTGTGACTTGCAGTCTATTTTTAACGTTCGATAACTCAAAATAAAACAGCTTTAAACTTATTGTACCTCCAGCTGTAACATGTATATTTTATTCGTAGCAACAATTAGAGCTGTTTCATGTTGAATGATCCAACATAGAGTTAGATAATGTGCTTTTCATTTAACAAACAATCGATCGCTTCGACAAATCAGTTAAAAAATTTTCAATAAATAAATCTGTTCCTTCTTTTGTCAGTTCATTCGCGTGACTAAACTTTTCTTTTACTTTTAATTTGATTTCTTTGATGGTCTGTTCCTTTGTCAGAAGATCGAAGATATATGTCGCTACTTCATTCTCCAGTAGAAAGATTCCCTCATCTGATGACAAGTAGATTGTATTTCCTAATTTTTCATAAGCGATCGCTTTGTTTAACTTCATTTCTTTTTCTTCCTTTCCTATAACTCCATAACCAATAGTTCTACTATTGATTGTCTTCTTTTAACAGCAATTCTTCGAAATTGATGGTGTTCTGAATATTACTTCACTTGGACTGCCTTTTCAAAAGCATTAACCGTATTACTTGTTCTTATTCCTTATTCCAAAGATAAGAGTTCCTTTATTCTTGGCGGGTGATCGATTCTTGCATTTACTTTACATCGTAAAATAATCAAATGCGAATAAGTAGTAGTTTTCATCTCAAAATGGTATGTATACACATAAGATTCACTATATAGATAAGGTTTATCCTTCTTATCTGATCTTGGTCATCGTTAACTTACAATTGATTATTGTGAGGCAAATCATAGACGAAATCATTTGCCTCACAATATGGGGATTTTTAGGAAACTAAAGTTAGTCTGTACAAAAAAGGGGAGTTTTTTAGTGTACTAACTTCGTTTCTACCATAAAAAAGAACGGTGTAAGCTTTGGTCCATTTGCTAATCATCTAGAACAACTACATGACTTCACTTTGGTATACGGTCATTTAATGTGCTTAGAGACTCTTCACAGATCCTTTGAGCTAACTATCACTGTCCTCCTCTCTAGTATTTAGGAAAAAATTTCACTTTTTTTCCTAACATTAGTATAACGCGATTAATGTAAAAGTCAATATCTTTGTTAGGAAAAGTTAGGAATAAGTTTATTTTTATTAAACAGCTTATTCGTACTGTTTTCATGGATTGCAGGATTTTAGACACTGAATTAAGAAGTAACTAGCTATCCTATATTGAAACACTCACAAATTTTAGAGAATGTTTTAGAAAAGGTTTAGGCGGATTGTTTACAGACTTGATATTTACCTTATCGATATTTTGCAAAAGTTTAAAAACATAACAATAATCTTCAAAAATTATGGTTTTAATGCTTTATATTGAGTATAATAATTTGAAAGATATCCTTATTTTTTCTCTATTTATTTATTATTTTACGCTATATTTATATAATTGATAGGCAAATCATAATAGCAAAAATCATTTACCTAACTCGTAAATGGTACTAGTTATTTGTTTCTATCATTCAAGAAAACGGAGGAAGGAAAACTGATGAAGAATTATTATTCAGTCAATGAAGTTGCAGAGATTCTAGGAGTAACTACTCGTTCTGTACGAAATTATCTACGCGAGGGAAAACTACAGGGGATAAAGGTTGGAGGAAAATGGAAATTCTCAGAAGAAAATCTGTCAGAGTTTCTACAGTTCTCTCTTAAAAACAAACCAAGCTTCGTAGGAACTGACCAACCAATAAATAGTGCAGTAGTCCTAAAATTCTACCTTCAGTACGAAACGTTGGAGTCATTGCACCAATTTAGAGATTGTATGATCAGCTATCATCAAGATGTTTATTCAAATAAAGAAGATCGTTACTTTTTTTATAATGTCTTAGATGATACCTGCGCGGAATTTATCATTAGCGGGAATTTTAACTATGTTCAAAGTTTTGGTACTTGGTTTAATGAAGCTGTTTTAAAACGAACGGATATCTCATTGACCGCACCAAAATAAAGCAGTGTAAGACATTTTTGTTAGTCGATGTCTTACATTGCTTTATTTTTTAAATCAGCACAGTAATCATACTACCCCCGACAATCAAGGCTAACCCGATCAACGTGTATCTTAATTCTTTTTTGCTCTTCTTTTCGTGCAAAATAACCATACCACCTAATGTTGAGATCACTACGTTCAGTTGTGTGATGATATAGGCAGTAGCTACTCCATTGGCACTAGCTGAAAATATATAAGCAAATGCGGCTAAACTAAAAATGACTCCGACGATCGTCGCTTTCCAACTTTTTCCATCTCCGTACGCTTTTGGTTGCTTCAAGACGACGTAAATAGCCGCTGCTAAGAAAACACCTAACATTTGTGGAAAGAAGATAGCTACACCATCTGCATTGACTAATTTAGGTAATGCACTGTACACCCAATAACCAATACTCGTAGAAGCAAGAATCGAAATTCCTTTAGTTATTCCACCTTGTTTACTTCCCCTATCAGTTACTGCTGTTAGTGCAGAACCAATCACTAGCAAGACGATCGCTACTCCACCAATCACTTTCCCTGTTGTTCCTGACCATTCGCCAAAAGCAAAAACACCAATGAGTGACGTTCCAACAAGCTGCATCGCAGTGGAAATAGGCATTGTTTTGGATACGCCGATCAAATTGAACGTCGTATATTGTCCGATTTGGCCAATGACCCAAAACGCCCCAGATAAAAGACTGATCAAAAATGTAGTAATCGAAATACCACCGGGTGACATGAACAATTGAACAACTAGACCAACGAGTAATGCCCCAATACCTGTACCCAATATTTCATTGGTGGGACGTCCACCGATTTTTTTCAAAACCAGTGGTTGGATTCCCCAGCCAATCGCTGGTATTAATGCAATTAAGATTCCCATCAATCAATCCCTACCCTTTCCCACCTTGAAATGAAGGATAAAGCGTCATACCACCGTCTACAAACAACGTGATACCTGTAACGTAGCTTGATTCATCTGAAGCCAACCAAGCAGCCGCAGCGGCGACTTCACTTGGTTTTCCAATGCGTTCCATCGGGATCATGCTTTCTGTTGTCGCTTTTTGCTCTGGATCATCAAACTTTTCGGCATTAATCGGTGTTTTGATCGCTCCTGGTCCGATACTATTGATACGTATTCCTTCAGGCGCATACTCCATCGCAACACTTTGAGTGAATAGTTTTACCCCACCCTTTGAAGCGGCATAATGTGAGAAGGTCGGCCATGGGATTTGTTCATGGACAGAGGAAAGATTGATAATACTTCCTTTTACTTTGTGTTTTTTGAAATAATTGATCGCGGCTTTTGTTCCTAAAAACACGCCAGTAAGGTTGACTTGCATCACAGTTTCCCATTCTTCCAAGCTTAATTCGTGCGTAGGTTTTTGGTTTTCAGTGCCAGCATTGTTGACCCAAACATCCAACTGACCATAGGCTTTTATCGCTTGATCAATCAAAGTCTGCACGCCTTCTTCTGTTCCTACATCCGCTTTGACAGCTAATGCTTGACCCCCAGCTTCTTCAATCGCTTTAACTGCTTCTTCTGCTCCATCAGCATCCGAATGGTAATTTACAACTACTTTCATCTTCTCTTCTCCAAAACGCTGAGAAATGGCTGTACCGATCCCTTTGGACCCACCAGTCACTATAGCTACTTTCTGTTCTAATTCTTTATACATAGAAGACACCCTTTCTTTTATCACATTAATATCAGATATTTTAAAACATTCGTTATTAGCTATAAAGACAGTGTACACTACGCAGTGTAGGTGAAAGCAAATCATACGCACTAAAAAATTCTTTCCAAAAAAGAAAGCCCTTCAGCTATCCTGATTGGGCTTCTTCCTTATTCTCGAATACTACATTTGCTTATTCAACATGTTCAAAAAAATCAGCAGTTACTCGTTCGTCTGCTTTTAATTGCTCGATCAAAGCTTCTGCTCCATCAAACTTCACTTGATCTCGGATAAACTCGTGCCAACGAATGTAGACATGTTCACCATAGATATCTTGATCAAAATCTAGAATATACAGTTCGACTGTCAATTCACGTCCATCGCCAAATGTATCATTATGTCCGATTGATCCCATCGCTGGGTACCACGTCTCACCGATTTTGATTTCACAAACATAGACCCCCACTTTTGGTAAATGAACGGTGCTTTTAACTTTGACATTGGCTGTCGGAAATCCTAATAAGCGACCACGTGCGTCCCCGTGGATGACCACACCGTCGATTTCATAAATATATCCTAGCAAATGGGCCACACTCGCGACATCCCCAGCATCCAAGTCTTGACGAATCCGTGAAGAACTGATTTTTTCCCCTTCTTGTTGCTCTTTTGGTACAGTGACTACTTCAAAGCGACCTTTTGCATAACCTGGGAGATGAGGGACATCCGCAATTTCTTTTGGACCATACGTATAGTCAAAGCCAGAAACGGCATACTTAGCATTTAGCCCTACAATATATTGATCAACGAAATCTTGAGGGGCTAAGTGAGCAAATGCAGAAGTAAATTCAATTTCGTAAAGATAATCGATCCCAAGTTCTGCCATTTTTTCTTCTTTTTGTTCTAACTTAGTCAAGTATTTGACGTTACTTGGATTGATTTTTTTAAAGACGATTGACGGATGTTGATTAAATGTCATCAATGCCAATTTCAGACCCTCTCTTTGAGCAATTTCTCGCCCCGTTTCAATCACTTTCTGATGTCCTAAATGAACTCCGTCAAAGAAACCTAAGATCAATACGACGTCTTCTTTCGGAATTTGAGAAACTTGATAAGGGTGTCTGATTTTGATGATTTCCATTTTTACATTAAACCTCATTTCTTAAAACTTTACTTGGTTTTAACTTATTTTTTTCTTTTGGATTTGGTTGGTAGATACTCACTACTTTTCCTTGATAAAAAAGGGCAATTTCTTCTGATGGCATCTCGGATAGACCGAATACTTGGTAATCTAAGCGCATACCATTCTTGACTTTCTGCCACACTGTTTCATCGATATCGACCTGTTTGAACTTTGCTACACCCGTTTCAATGGGTAATAAATACTCTTCGATCGTACCATTCTCCATATATGATGCTACTTCAGCTAAAGTAATTGCTTGGGATTCATCCATGCCGGCACTCGCTGTTCTCGTCAAATCTGACATATGCGCAGGATAGCCTAGCTTACTCCCCGTATCTACAGCCAACGTCCGAACATAGGTACCTTTGCCACATTCGACTTCAAACCGCCACGAAACGGTCCCTGCTTCTTTTGACCAGAGGATTTCACTTGTTCGTTCAAAACGATAGATCTGTGCCTTGCGAACAGGTCGTTCCACTGTCTCATTATTTCGAGCATATTCATATAAACGTCGACCATTGACTTTCACAGCCGAGTACATCGGAGGAATCTGTGTGATCTCACCGACAAAAGCAGCCATTGCTTCATCTACTTGCTCCTCTGTCAATGCTTCGGTGACCGCTCGTTGTTCAACGATTTCACCTGATTTGTCTTCAGTCGTCGTACTGTAGCCAAGTGTGATTTCTCCTTTGTAGGTCTTCCCCGAATCCGTCAGATATTCAATGACTTTAGTGGCTTTACCAATACAAATTGGAAGAACACCATCTACATCAGGATCTAATGTCCCACCATGTCCGATTTTCTTTGTATGTAAAATTTTTCGTAATTTGAATACACAATCGTGGCTAGTCATGCCGCGTTCTTTCCATAAAGGTAATAAGCCTTCCATCTTTTGTTCTCCATTCTTTTAAGTATTAACTGAATTATTATAACACATCGGATCAAAAACTGACGGGATTGATCCTTAAATGTACGATTATTTTGTTTTAGAAACATAAACGTAACAAAAGTTCACACTGTTGTAAATAGAAAGGTGGTATTCTTTTTGTAAAGGAGGGAGCACCTATGGAAAATCTTTTCTTTGCACCTTTTGATTGGTTATACGGATGGTTATCTGGTAGATGATCGGATGATTCTTTGATCAGTCAATTCTTATCTTTTGCTTTTATGATGAAACATGTTTTCCCCAAAAGCGGACAATTCAGCGATGATCATCTGCTACGAATACAACGAAAAAATTCGAAAATGGCTCCTTTTATTTTTGGATTCTTTCGTTGTATTTTGTTTGGCTCTCTAGTGTCGAATGAAAATAGACAAAAAAAAAAAACAGGGAGGATACAGTTATTGTATCCTCCCTGTTCGACCATTGATACGAACGATTTAACTCGCTAGAACATTAGTCTTTGTTTAAATTACGCAATAATTCATCGATATGATTACCATAGACAACTGATTCGTCTAGCTCAAACGTCAATTCAGGTGTTTTATAAATGCTCATGTTATGTCCTAATTCACGACGAATCAGTCCACTTGCTTTATTCAACCCTTCTTGCGCTTTTTTCTTATCTGAGGCTAAGTCAGATAAGAGGCTATAATAAATCGTTGCTTGTTGCAGATCACCCGTGACATGCACATCTGTGATCGTTACGTTTTCCACACGTGGATCACGTACCTTTTTGCGTAAGATATCATTCACTTCTTTTAAAATTTCTTGACCGACTCTGCGGTCACGATAGTTAGCCATAATGAGCGGCCTCCTTTTTTTAAATTAGTCGACTTTGATTTCTTCCATGATAAAGCCTTCGATAACATCGTCTACTTTAAGATCATTGAATTTCTCTACCATTGCTCCACATTCAAAGCCCATTTTCACTTCTTTGACATCGTCTTTGAAGCGTTTCAAGCTTGCTAATTGTCCTTCGAAAATGACGATGCCATCACGAATGACACGTACGCCGCTATCACGACGAATGTAACCATCAGTGACAAAGGCACCAGCGATCGTTCCGACTTTTGATACTTTGAAGGTTTCACGGACAGTCATTTGACCAGTGATTTTCTCTTCAAATTCAGGATCTAGCATCCCTTTCATCGCTGTTTCGATTTCTTCGATGGCTTTGTAGATGATACGGTGAAGACGGATATCCACTTCTTCTGTATCTGCTTGGATTTTCGCTTGTGGTGTCGGACGAACATTGAAACCAATGATGATCGCATTACTTGCCGCAGCAAGCGTTACATCACTTTCATTGATTGCTCCAACAGCTGAATGGACGATCTTGACACGTACGCCTTCAACGTCGATCTTCTTCAATGAAGCAGCTAGTGCTTCTGCTGAACCTTGTACATCAGCCTTGATTATGACATTGACTTCTTTTAATTCGCCTTCTTTTAAGCTTTCAAACAAGTTATCTAATGTCACACGGCTAGTTGCTGCACGTTGTTCTAACATCGCACGTTTGCCTCGTTCTTCACCCGCCGCACGAGCTGTTTTCTCATCTTCAAAGACAACAAAACGATCGCCTGCTTGAGGTACATCATTCAATCCTGTGATTTCAACTGGTGTTGCTGGTCCAGCTGTTTTTTCACGGCGTCCTAAGTCGTTGACCATTACACGTACACGACCATATGTGTTTCCGACAACGATTGGGTCTCCAACATTCAATGAACCTTGTTGAACAAGTAATGTTGTCACAGGACCTTTTCCTTTGTCTAATCGTGCTTCAATCACTGTACCGATCGCACGTTGTGTTGGATCAGCTTTCAAGTCTTCCACTTCAGCGACTAAAAGAATCATTTCTAATAGTTCTTCGATGTTTTGACCGAATTTCGCTGAGATTTCTACAAAAATCGTTTCGCCACCCCATGCTTCAGGAATCAATTCATATTCACTTAATTCTTGCATCACATGTTGTGGGTTTGCACCTGGTTTATCGATTTTGTTGACTGCAACGATGATTGGCACACCAGCTGCTTTCGCATGGTTGATCGCTTCTACAGTCTGTGGCATTACGCCATCATCGGCGGCAACAACTAAAATCGTGATATCAGTGATACTTGCACCACGCGCACGCATACTTGTAAAGGCCGCATGTCCTGGTGTATCCAAGAATGTGATTGGTTTGCCATCAATATCGATTTGATACGCACCGATATGCTGTGTGATACCACCGGCTTCTCCGCTTGTTACGCGAGAATGACGTAAGGTATCGAGTAAAGTTGTTTTACCATGGTCAACGTGTCCCATGATCGTAACAACTGGAGGACGTGAGACTAATTTTTCTGGATTCACTTCATCCGCTTCAAAGAATTTGTCAATATCCGCAATATCTACTTGGATTTTTTCTTGTGGTTCCATCCCGTAGTCTGTTGCTAACAATTCGATCGTATCTTTATCTAATGCTTGGTTTTGATTGACCATCACGCCTAGCATAAATAATTTTTTAATGATCTCTGCTGGTTCGCGGTGAATTTTCTTCGCGATATCTGCAACATTCATACCTTCTGTATACTCTAATACTTCAGGTAACTCACGGAATTTACGTGGTGGAACTGCTGGCTTGTTTGACGTTTGTTGTTTGCCTTTTTTTCCTTTTTTGTTGAAACGATTGCGGTTGTTATTGTTGAATTTGCCGCGATTGTTATTATTGTTTCTATTTTGGCCGCCGCCTTGGTTTGCTCCTTGACGGTTTTGGTTACTGCCCTGAGTGTTTCCTTGGGTAGAGCCTTGGCGGTTTTGGTTGCTACCTTGGCTGTTTCCTTGGGTAGTTCCCTGACGGTTTTGGTTGCTGCCTTGGTTGTTACCTTGGCGATTTTGATTATTGTTTTGAGTAGATCCTTGACGGTTTTGATTGTTTCCACCTGTCTGGTTACTCTTATTCTGATTTGTTGATTGGTTTTTTCCTTGATTCACTTGACCGCTCCCTTGACCGCGATCTTGATAGTTGCGGTTACTTTTATTTTTTTGTTGGTTCGATGGTTCGTTTGTTTTCTTTTGGTTACTTGGCTGTTGTCCGGCTGGTTTTTGGTTTGCTTTTTGTACTGGTTGCTTTTTCTGCTGTGGTTGGTTGAACGCTTGTTGCAGTTTCTTTTCATCTTGTGTGCTGACCGCACCCATGTGATTTTTCACATCGATTCCAAGTTTCTGCGCTTTATCAACGACCTCTTTACTAGACTTGTTCCATTCTTTCGCTAGTTCATAAATTCGTTTATTGCCCATGCAATCACCTTCCTAACCTTCAATTAGCTCCTTGACCTTTTTTGCAAAGCCGGTGTCCGTGATTCCTATCACTTTCCGAGGTTTACCGATCATCTGCGTGATTTCTTCCTCAGAAAACAGCTCAAAGCAAGGAACTTCGTAGTACGAACTCTTATCTTTGATTTTTTTTCTGGTATTCTCACTGGCATCACTTGCGACGAAAACGATCTTGGCTTTTTGACGACGGATGTCTCCGATCGTCAATTCTTCACCTGTGATCATTTTCCCTGCACGCATCGCTAGACCAATAAGATTCATGGCTTTTTGCCGATTCATTCCATTCATTCGCCAAATAGCTCTTTTCGGGCTTTTTGGTGAGTGACGTAATCTAATAGTTCTTGATAAAATTCATCTGTTAGCTTAGCTTCAAGTACACGATCCAAGAGATGTTTATCCCAAGCTTGTTGTACTTCCTCCGGCTCAAGTGAGACATACGCTCCTCGTCCAGGCATTTTTCCAGTAGGATCGATCGATACCACACCTTCTTTTGAACGTGTGACACGAATCATCTCTTTTTTTGGTTTCATTTCACCTGAAACCACAGATTTGCGTAAAGGGATCTTCCTTTGTTTCATCTCTTTGCCTCCTTCACTAGCAGTTAAATTTCTTCTTGTTCAGTTACTTCAGCTGTTTCGTCTTCAAATGCGATTGTTTGATATTCATCATCTGTCAAATCTGATTGGATGATTGCTTCATCGTGTAATTCTTCAGAGATTGCTGCTTCTGCCTGAGCTTTTTTCTCATAGAATTCAGTCATGTCTGACTCTGATTTGATGTCGATTTTGTGGTTCGTCAATTTGGCTGCTAGACGCGCATTTTGTCCGCGTTTACCGATTGCCAATGACAACTGATAATCCGGTACCACGACCGTACAAGCTTTTGGATTTTGTTCGTCAAAAATGACATCCACGACTTGTGAAGGATTCAATGCGTTCGCAATGAACACCGCAGGATCTTCATCCCACTCGACGATATCCATGTTTTCGCCCTTCAATTCATTCACGATCGCTTGGACACGTTGGCCTTTAGGACCAACACACGTGCCGACAGCATCGATATTCGGATCCGTTGAGCGGACAGCCACTTTTGAACGATCGCCTGCTTCTCTAGCCACACTGACGATTTCAACAAGTCCATCATAAACTTCTGGTACTTCTTGTTCGAACAAGCGACGCAAAAGATCAGGATGACTACGGCTAACAAAGACTTGAGGGCCTTTTGATGTATTCTCAACACGTGATACATATACTTTGATACGATCATGTGGTTGATAAAATTCATTTGGCATTTGGTCTTGTTTTGATAGTACCGCTTCGATTTTACCTAAATTGACATAGATATAACGTTTGTCTTGACGTTCAACGATCCCTTGCATAATGTCTTTTTCATAAGCACTGAATTCGTTATAGATGATCGTGCGTTCTGCTTCACGTACACGTTGCAAGATGACTTGCTTCGCTGTTTGGGCAGCGATACGACCGAAATCTTTTGGTGTGACTTCAAAACGGATCTTGTCACCGATCTCGTAAGCAGGATTGATCAACAAGGCGTCTTTCAAAGATACTTCTAATTGTGAGTCCATCACTTCTTCAGTGACTTCTTTCACTGCATAGACATGGATCTTGCCTTTTTTTTGTTCAAATTCTACTTCTACGTTTTGTGCTTGCCCATAATGGCGTTTGTATGCAGAAACTAACGCAGCTTCTAAAGCGTCGATCACGATTTCTTTTGAGATTCCTTTTTCAGCCTCTAAAGCATCTAACGCGTTCAACATTTCTTTACTCATTCTTCTGTTTCCTCTCCGTGATTAAAATTGGATTGCTAAGCGAGCTTTGGCAATATTCTTACGGTCAAAAACAATTTCTTTTTCCCGTGTCTTTATGCGTATCTTCAATGTAAGCTGTTCAGCATCAAATGATTGGAGAAAACCTTCGTATTGTTTTTCTCCGTCAACTGGTTGATATAAAGACACATGGATATACTCTCCTCGTGCTTTTTCATAATCTGCCTCTTTTTTCAAAGGGCGTTCTGCGCCTGGAGATGATACCTCTAGGAAATATGCTTGTGGTATCGGGTCTGGCTCTGTCGTATCAAGTTTCTCACTTAATTTTTCACTGACAAATGCGCATTCTTCAATGTCGATTCCGCCTTCTTTATCTATAAACACCCGTAAAAACCAGCTTTTTCCTTCTTTGACAAATTCTACTTCTACTAGCTCAAACTTTTGTTCATCTAAGATCGGTGTCACCATTTCTGTGACTGTTTCAACGACGCTACTCAAAGATTTCGCCTCCTTAAAATTAGATCCGTAATTCCATTAAAAAGAGTGAGCGAAAATTCCGCTCACTCACAGTTAGTATCATTACCTTAAATAACTATAACATAAATCACTCTAAATGACAAGCCATATCATTAGAACCAACTGGCAACCAGCTTTACTAATCTTTGCTTTCATTTTGATTCATTTTCATTTCTCACGTTGACTTTTATAACATATCAAATAACGATAATTGATTTTCATCAGGTAAATCTTTCAAGACACCATTTTCTGTCATATACTCGATCAATGTCTTCGAGACTTTCCCACGAGTTGCCAAGTCTTCTTTGGATAAGAAAGGACCATCTTTTCTAGCTTCGACGATTTGTTTCGCTACGTTGGCCCCTAAACTTGGTACCGCACGGAATGGCGCAATCAGCGTGTCTCCTTCGATCACAAAGTTTACTGCATCGGATTTGTATAAATCGATCATTCCGAATTTCAAGCCACGTTCTAGCATCTCATTGGCTAACTCTAAAACTGTCAACTGATTCTTTTCTTTTACAGAAGCATCTAAGCCTTTATCCGTGATTTCCTTCATCGCCTCTTTCACTGCTTCTTTTCCTTTGCACATAGCGACAAGATTAAAGTCATCTGCACGAACGGAAAAATAGGCACAGTAATACAATATCGGAAAATAAACTTTGAAATAAGCAACCCGTAGCGCCATCAAGACATAAGCAGCCGCATGGGCTTTCGGGAACATGTATTTGATTTTCGAACAAGAATCGATGTACCAGTCAGGTACGTTATTTTCTTTCATTGCGGTCAAATACGTTTCACGCAATTCGTCAGGGATCTTATTCCATAATCCTTTACGCACCGTCTCCATGATTTTGAACGCCATCCCACTATCTAAGCCAGCATGGATCAAATAAACCATGATATCGTCACGACAGCCGATTACTTCAGCCAGCGTCGCATCCCCACGTTTGATCAATTCCTCTGCATTCCCTAACCAAACATCCGTACCATGAGAAAGACCAGAGATCTGCAATAATTCCGCAAAAGTCGTTGGGTGTGTTTCCTCTAACATCCCACGAACGAAACGTGTCCCAAATTCCGGTATCCCTAATGTACCTGTTTTAGAATAAATCTGTTCTTGTGTGACTCCCAAGACTTCGGGTCCAGAAAAGATCCGCATGACTTCTGGATCATCGGTTGGGATCGTTTGTGGATCAATCCCAGATAAATCTTGCAACATCCGGATCACCGTTGGATCATCGTGTCCCAGGATATCAAGTTTCAAGACATTGTCATGGATCGAGTGGAAATCAAAGTGGGTCGTTTTCCATTCTGAATTCTGATCGTCTGCCGGATATTGGATCGGCGTGAAATCATATACATCCATATAATCGGGGATAACAATGATCCCTCCTGGATGCTGTCCGGTCGTTCGTTTGACCCCAGTAGCACCTTTGGCTAAGCGATCCACTTCGGCGCTGCGGTAATGCAAGTTGTGGTCGCGTTCAAACCCTTTAACGAATCCATACGCCGTTTTATCCGCAACAGTACCGATCGTTCCCGCACGATAGACATATTCTTCGCCAAACAATACTTTCGTATAATGATGGGCTTCTGCTTGATAATCCCCTGAGAAGTTCAAATCAATATCGGGTACTTTATCGCCATGGAAACCTAAGAATGTTTCAAACGGAATATCATGCCCATCTTTATTTAAACGAGTACCGCATTTTGGACATTTTTTCTCAGGCATATCAAATCCTGAACCATAAGTTCCATCTTCATAAAATTCCGAATACTGACAATCTGGGCAATAGTAATGAGGTGCCAATGGATTGACCTCTGTGATCCCTGTCATGGTTGCGACGAAACTAGAACCAACCGAGCCACGAGAACCTACTAAATAGCCATCTTCATTACTTTTATGCACTAACTTTTGTGAAATCAAATAAATCACTGAGAAGCCATTACCATTGATCGAATCCAGCTCTTTTTTCAGACGCTTTTCTACGATATCCGGTAATGGATCACCATACATTTGTTTTGCCTTCGAATAACTTAGATCCGTGATTTCATCTTCCGAACCAGGAATTTTAGGGGTATATAATTCATCTTTCACTGGCACGACTTCTTCACAGATATCTGCAATCTTATTGGTATTTTCAACTACGATTTCTTTTGCTAAATCCGTACCTAAGAAGGAGAATGCAGTCAGCATCTCATCTGTTGTTCTGAAATGCACTTCGGGCAGACTGTGACGATTCAATGGATTGGCTCCCCCCATCGAATTGACCAAGATTTTACGATAGATCGCATCTTCTTCATTCAGGTAGTGGACATTTCCTGTCGCTACAACAATTTTATCTAATGATTTGCCGATTTCTACTAAGTTACGAATGATTTCTTCTAAGTCATGTTCATTTTTGACAAGCTCTTGCTCCAGGAGTGGTGCATAGACAGCTTTAGGCATGACTTCGATATAGTCATAAAATTTCGCCCGGTTACGTGCTTCTTCTACCCCTTTTTGCATCATGGCTTCAAAAATCTCACCCTTGTCACAGGCAGAGCCAACTAACAAATCTTGTCGGAATTTTTTCAGCTGTGATCGGGGGATTCGTGGCACGCGTTCAAAATAATCGACGTTTGACATCGAGATCAATTTGAACAGGTCTTTTAATCCAGCTTGGTTTTTAGCCAGTAATGTGACATGGAAAGGTCGCGCCCGTTTGTAAGAATCACCTTCACCTACATGGGCATTCAACTGATCGTGATAATACATTTCGTGGTTTTCCATCGCTTCTTTGATAAATATCCAAGCCAGATGTCCGGTTGCTTCCGCGTCATAAATCGCGCGGTGATGTTGTTCCAAGCTAACACCGAATTTTTTGGATAGTACACCTAAACCAAACCGTTTGAATTGTGGATATAAATAACGAGCTAATTCTAAGGTATCTATAACTGGATTGGCTGCTTCAGGGATGTTGTATTTGGCATAACTTGTATTCAAAAATCCCATATCGAATGCCGCATTATGGGCAACTAGGATCGCATCTTTTGAGAATTCCAAGAATAAGCGTAAAACTTCCTCCTCAGATTTTGAACCGCGAACCATTTCATCCGTGATCCCTGTCAAATCAATGGTTGTTCGTGATAAGGGATGTCCAGGATCGATAAATTCATCAAAACTTTCGATGACATTTCCTTTGTACATCTTAACAGCAGCTAACTCGATGATCGTATCATAAACAGCAGACAAACCTGTTGTCTCCACGTCAAACACGACATAAGTGGATTCACTCAATGAATCATGGGCGTCATTATACGCAATCGGCACCCCATCATCGACCACATTCGCTTCGACACCATACAAGATCTTCACACCAGCTTTTTTCCCTGCACTATGTGCCTCTGGAAATGCTTGTGCACCGCCATGGTCAGTGATTGCAATTGCTTTATGTCCCCACTTACCTGCCTGTGCCACAAGATCTGAAATATTGTTCGTTGCATCCATAGTACTCATATTACTATGAAGATGTAATTCGACACGCTTTTCCCCTTCAGGAGAATAATCTTTACGTGGTGCATGTTTGACTTCTAAAATGTCTTGGGCATTCATCACTAGGTCACGAACAAACGTGTCTTCTTGTACACTCCCACGAACTTTCAACCAACTACCCGTACTGATTGCTTCAAAGATTTGTTCATCTTTTTCATTATTTGAAAACTTTTTGACGATAAATGAAGAAGTGTAATCTGTGATCTTCAATGTCAAAATCTTACGTTTTGAACGAAGCTCGCGTACTTCTTTATCGAACACGTAGCCTTCGATCGTTACCCGGCGTTCCTCTTCCAAGATATTGATCATCGGTGTGATAGGCTCATCATTCGGGATATTTCTACCTAGCTGGATTGGCCCGTCAAGCGCTGGTAATTGCTCTTTGCGCTCTTTTTTCTTTTGTTCATGAACAATCAAGCTTTCAGCTGCTTGTTTCATGAACGCCTCAGCCTGTTCTTGTCGTCTTTCTTCAAAAAGCTTTAGGACTCTTTCTGCTTGTTGCTCATCAACTTCTGGTTCGATTCGAAACTTAGGAAAACCGTAACTAACAAATAACTGTTCTACTAATGGCAGATATTGTTGTTTAAGATAGCCGATCGCTCCTTCACCATCAACAGGCAAAATCACCTTATGCTCTTTGATCATTGGTACTTGCGTCTTTAATACCTTTTGTACTAAAGGTGTATCGCATTGCTGACTTTCCAGTGCTTGCGACCAATAATCTTGTAAGAGTTGTTCATCGAATGTTTGATCCGCTGCTTGGACTGTGATTTTCACCTCAGCAATTTCTTTGAATGCAAGTATAACATGCTGCACCAGCGAGCGATAAAGCATCACAGGCAAAATAGCTGGAAAACGTAACGTAAACTCCCACAGACGAGATTTACGATGGACCACCACCTGTTCCATTTCCCCAGCAGAAATAAGCGGATGTGCTTTTTCTGTTTCTTCTAATTGGATCTGCTCCAATAATTTCTCAAATAACTCTCGTTTTTCTGACAAAAATATACGCCCTTTCTGTCAAGACCAGAAATTATTCCATTTCCGACCCTTACTTTTCAATACTATTTAGTATAACCCTTTTTAGGGAAATTTTCATTAAGGTTGTAAGAAAAGCGCTCTGACCTGAGCAGTAAGATGGAAAATCAGAAAATAGCTTTTCATATTTTTTAATTTTCCAGCTTAATGTTGAAGGTTAGCTTTTCGAAAACCGTTTATCAGGTTGTGAAAAAAGCGATCAGCACTGAGGAATAAGACAAGAAAATCGAAAAATGGCTTTTTCATTTTGATTTTTTTGGCTTATTATTGAAGTGTTGCTTCTTGAACACCGTTCATTAACTGAAGAAAAGGAAATGAAAAAGTCGCTTCCGTCTTCTAAAAGACTGATACGACTTTTCCACTCTTATTTATTCGCCTTGATTCAATAAAATCGGTAGTGTATTTACGAGTTCTTCTTTCCGAACTTCGACCATTTCACCTGTTTTTTTGATTTTCACTTCGACGATGCCATCTACTGCTTTTTTACCGACGGTGATACGGATTGGACATCCGATCAAATCAGAATCAGCAAACTTAACACCGGCACGCTCATTGCGATCATCAACAAGTACTTGATAACCGGCTTCGTTCATTGCTTTTTCCACTTCATTCGTCAAGTTCGTTTGGAACTCATCTTTTAAGTTCATTTGTACGACATGCAAATCAAATGGTGCAATGCCTTTTGGCCAGTGAATACCGTTTTCGTCAGCATTTTGTTCAACGATCGCTGAAAGTAGACGGCTCACACCGATACCATAGCAACCCATGATCACGTGTTTTTCACGACCATTTTCATCAAGAACAGTAGCACCCATTGATTCACTGTAACGTGTACCTAGTTTGAAGATATGCCCAATCTCGATTCCTCGAGTGAAGGCTAATACGCCATTATTATCTGGCGAAGGATCGCCTTCTTGGACAAAGCGTAAGTCTTCATATGCTAGGACATTGAAATCACGTTCTGGATTGACATTAATATAATGGTAGCCAGTTTCATTCGCTCCCGCAATCGCGTTGGCCAGATCTTGAACATGACGATCCGCATAGACTTTGACTTCTTCTGCTACACCGATTGGTCCAACTGATCCAAAATCAGCGCCTAAATAGTTTTTCGCTTCTTCTTCTGTTGCTTCTTCTAAGAAATCTGCACCTAAGAAGTTTTTCAATTTCACATCATTGACTTCATGATCGCCGCGAACTAAAACTAGAACAGGCTGCTCATCTGCTGTGAAAAGTACAGACTTAATAATTTTTTGTGGTTGAACGTCAAAGAAAGCTGCAACCTCTTCGATGGTTTTCACATCTGGTGTTTCTTTCTTTTCCATTTCCAATTGTGTTTCATGGGATTTTTTTGGCACATAGTAGCTCGTCGCCATCTCCAAATTTGCTGCATAGTCACTTTCTGTTGAATAACAAATCGTGTCTTCACCAATTTCTGAGATTGCCATAAATTCTTTTGAGTCTTTTCCGCCCATCGCCCCACCGTCACCGATGATCGCGCGGAACTCTAGACCACAACGCTTAAAGATCTCTGTATAAGCTTTTTCATAATCTTTGTATGTTTCATCCAAACTCTCTTGAGACGCATGGAAAGAATAAGCATCTTTCATGATAAACTCGCGTCCACGCAATAGTCCAAAACGAGGACGTTTTTCATCACGGTATTTTGCTTGGATCTGATAAAGATTCAAAGGTAATTTTTTGTATGAATTGACTTCATCACGGATCAATTCTGTAAATGTTTCTTCATGTGTTGGTCCTAAGATCATCTGACGATCGTTACGATCATTCAAGCGATACAAGTTGGGACCGTATGTTTCATAACGACCAGATTCTTGCCATAACTCAGCAGGTAAAATCGCTGGCATCAACATTTCTACTGCGCCGATTTTTTCAAATTCTTCGCGCATGATCGTTTTTAATTTTTCTAATACACGATTTGCAAGTGGTAAATAAGAATAGATTCCAGCCGAAACCTGACGAATGTAACCGGCACGTAGTAAGATTTGATGACTTAATACTTCCGCATCATTTGGAACTTCTCTTAATGTTGGAATCAACATTTTTGATTGTCTCATTATATAAACTCCTTTATTCCTCAAATAATCTAACGCATGTCATTATACCCTACTTTTTCTAGAAAAAGAATCGTTGAATGTCATTCCATGTTACTAATACCATCAATAGCATCAGGAAGCCAAAACCAACGAGCGTCAAAACGCCTTCTTTTTCCTGACTAAGTGGTTTACCACGGACACCTTCAAAAATATTCAAGACTAGTTTTCCACCATCTAATGCTGGAATCGGTAATAAATTGACGATCCCTAAATTCATGGATAAGATAGCCATCAAACCAATGACTGTCATGATCCCTTGATTCGCTGCCTCAGAAGACAATTGGAACATCATCACCGGTCCACCTAATTTGTCCAAGCTAAAGCCGGTAAATAATGAACCTAATGCTTTGAATATTTCCAAAGAGCTACTAAATGCACGTTGTGTTCCACCGATGATCTTATCGAAGAAGCCAGTTTTCATTGGCGCTTGTATCCCAAGTTGACCAATTTTTTCACCATTTGACACAATTGCTTTCGGTGTCACTTCAACAGAAGAAACCCGTCCATTTCGTTCAACTTCAAAATCAAGTGGTTTATCTGGATTTTCAGTAATGATCGCTGTCAGATCATTCCATGTTTGGATTGATTTTCCCTCTACTGAAAGAATTTCATCATTTTCTTTCAGTCCGGCTGCAGCCGCAGCTCCGTCTGGCGTAACAACACCGATTTGGTTGGTATTTGTGACAGTCACCCCGCCTTGCATGAACGCTAATACGATGAATAATAGAATTGCTAGAATAAAATTATTCATTGGACCTGCAAAGTTAGTTAACATTCGTTGCCATAATTTGGCTGATTGGAACTGCACATCTCTCGGTGCGATCCTCAATTCAGTCCCATCCGCCTCGATGATCGAAGCATCGTGATCCACTGCATACGTTACTTCTTGCGTTTCATCACCATTCACATAACCTGTGATCGTGAGTGCTTCATCAAGATCATAACGGATCAATTCCATGGGGATCGCATTGGTCAATTGGATCTTTTTGCTTAAATTGATTTTCTTTACGACATGATCTGAATCCATCAAGAGTGATAACGGCATTCCTGGGGCCATTTCCGTTTCGTCGTCCCCATTCCCAGCCATTCTCACATAGCCACCGATCGGTAACAAACGCAATGTATAAGTCGTGCCGTCTTTTGCTTGATGACCGTAGATTTTAGGTCCCATGCCAATCGCAAACTCGCGAACTAGGATTCCTGATCGTTTCGCAAAGAAGAAGTGGCCAAATTCATGTACGATCACTAAGATGCCAAAAACGATAATGAACGTGATAATTGTTCTCATCCTATTCTCCTTTACATTAATCATTATTTTTTATTCAGTTAAAATAAAACTACTTAATTTTACCATATTATCGACACTTCACCAAGCACCTATTAAAATGTAAAAAAATAAAAATCCTGTAAAGAATCTCCTTACCGATCGTGTCTGATTGACGGACGAAAAACTTTTGGCTTCGGAAGCTTCTTTTACAGAATTTTTATTTATATCAATCCAAATAAGTACATGACTGGAAAGACGAACAATAGACTATCGAATCGATCTAAGATCCCACCGTGTCCAGGTAAAATGTTCCCTGAATCTTTGACCTCATAGTGGCGTTTAATTGCCGACTCGACTAGATCCCCAAATTGGCCTACGATCGATAGAATGATCGTTAGGAGTAACATGACGAATAAGCCATGTCCAAACAATTCTTGTGGTGGATAAAGTAAGAAATATAGTAAGGCAACAACTAACGCACTACCTATTCCCCCTAATGCACCTTCAATCGTTTTATTGGGTGAGATATCTGGCCATAGCTTACGCTTACCAAAACGTCTACCAACTAGATATGCGCCAATATCGGTTGCCCAAACGATGAACAAGCCAAAAAGTAATACGTTGATTCCTTCTGTACGCGCACTAACAAAGTTTTGAAAACCAAAACCGACATATAAACTAGTAACAACTGGAAAACCAGCTTCATCGATCGTATACATATTTTTTGAGAAGACAGCGGCACCCAATAGGATCATCACAGTCAAATAAAACAACATAAATTCATTTGTTTGTTCAGGTAAAAAGAAAAACCAGCGCTCTTTCGGCAGGACAAGAAAAACTGCACCAATGGCAGAAAGAACTCCTTCAAAACTTAATAGTGTCAATCCTTTCATACGAAAAAGTTCATAGACACCAACTACTGCTAATAAAGCCGCTACTAGCTCAAGACCAATTCCTCCGATCCAAATGATCGGAATAAATAATGCCAATGCTACGACCGCAGTGATCACACGTTGCTTCATGATTGTTCTCCTTTATCTACACTTTTTACGCCACCAAAACGACGGTCTCGATGTTGATAAGAAGCGATTGCTTCCTCTAAATGGGCGCCGTCAAAATCTGGCCATAAGGCTTTTGAAAAATATAATTCACTATAAGCAATCTGCCACAATAAGAAATTACTGATCCGTTCTTCGCCACTTGTCCGGATGACTAATCCTGGATCGCGAAGTTCGGGAGGTAAGAAACCGGTCATCAAATGATCCGCGATCATGTCCTCGTCGATGTCTTCCGTAGAAAGATCGTTTTCTTTTACTTGTTCACTGATTGCTTTGACTGCAGAGATGATTTCTGCCCGACTACCATAATTCAGTGCGAAGTTTAAGATCATTCCCGTATTTTCTTTGGTTTGTTCAATGGCACGGCGTACTGCATCTTGCGTATGTTCCGGCAAAAGTTCTTCATAGCCCATCACTTGTACCTTGACATTTTCAGCAATCAACTCAGGGACGAACGTATCAAAAAAGTCTACAGGTAATTGCATCAAAAAATTGACTTCCTCTTTTGGACGTTTCCAATTTTCGGTTGAAAACGCATAGAGCGTTAACACCTTTACCCCAAGTCGAGAAGCTTTTTTAGTGACTTTCTTAACGGTTTCCATGCCTTCTTTGTGGCCAGCCACTCGTGGAAGACGACGGTTTTGTGCCCAACGACCATTCCCATCCATGATGATGGCGATATGTTTCGGGATATCTCTCTGCGCATCAAAATGGTGCTCACTTTTTTCTTGAATATATTTGTTTTTTTGCGGAAAAAAACGTAACATTCTTTTTCCTCCCATACTAAAAAATTACAACTATCTTTACCATTATAGCAATATCTATCGTTATTTCCTATGGTATAGCCCTTTTTTTACGCAAATTCAAAGGATTTTTTAGTTTTTCTTAGTCAAAAAGTAAAAAACAGGAGACAGCACTTCACACTGTCCACCTGTCTTTATTGATTCTTATACTTCAAGCAATTCTTTTTCTTTGTCTGCAGCGATACGATCTACTTCTTTGATACTATCATCTGTTAGAGTTTGCACTTCTTTTTCTAAGTCACGCAAATCATCTTCTGTGATATCGCCATTTTTTTGTTGTTTCTTGTACTCATCGATTGCATCACGACGAATGTTACGGACAGCGATTTTCGCATTTTCAGCTTCTTTTTTCACGTCTTTCGCTAATTCTTTCCGACGTTCTTCTGTTAACTGAGGAATGACTAAACGGATCACATTTCCGTCATTTGTTGGGCTGATACCGATGTCGCTTGCCATGATCGATTTTTCGATGTCTTGAAGCACACTTTTATCGAATGGTGTGATCATCAATACTCTTGCTTCTGGGATCTGGATCGATGCTAATTGGTTCAATGGTGTTGGTGCGCCATAATAATTAACAGTTATACGATCTAATAAGCTCGCATTCGCACGGCCGGCACGGATCTGTCCAAGTTCACGTTGTAGATTTTGTGCTGCTTTTTGCATCTTGTCTTTTGCTTCTGTCATAATTGCATCTGCCATTGTTTATTTCCCCCTTACGGTTGTTCCGATATTTTCACCTAAGATTGCTCGGCGAATGTTTCCATGTTCATTAAGATTGAACACAAGTAACGGGATATCATTGTCCATACTCAATGAACTAGCAGTTGAATCCATTACTTGTAATCCTTTTGCAATGACTTCCATGTGTGTCAATTCATCGAATTTCACTGCTGTTGAATCGATTTTTGGATCGGCAGAATAAACACCGTCAACATTGTTCTTAGCCATTAAAATAACATCAGCGCCAATTTCAGCTGCACGTAATGCCGCAGTTGTATCTGTAGAAAAATAAGGGTTTCCAGTACCACCGGCAAAAATAACGATGCGCCCTTTCTCTAAATGACGCTCTGCTTTACGACGGATGTATGGTTCTGCGATTTGTCGCATTTCAATTGAGGTTTGTACGCGTGTAGGAACACCAACATTTTCTAATGTATCTTGTAATGCTAAAGCATTCATCACAGTTGCTAACATGCCCATGTAATCCGCTTGTGCACGTTCCATCCCCATTTGTGCGCCAATTTGACCGCGCCAGATATTTCCACCGCCGACAACAATTGCCATCTCTACGCCTAACTCGTGGACTTCTTTGATTTCTTGGATGATTTCTTTGATAACTGGTGGTTTGATTCCAAACCCTTCATCTCCAGCTAAAGCTTCTCCACTTAATTTTAAGACGACACGCTGATATTTTGGTGTGACCATGTTCATTCCTCCAATATTTTCTATTGACATTCTACCATATCCAGATAGTTTAGGCACGAAAATACCTATGCTCCTGATATCTCTTGCCCTAAAAAAAAGAGCTGTGACGAATGTCGCTGCTCCTCATTTCATTCAAATAAGCGATGGAATCGATGGGGGCACAAAGAAAACGGAGAATGATCTTCATTTTCTTTGCCCCAAACATCGTCCCATTGATCAAGTCTATAAACCGGATTATTTTTTCACTTGGTTCATTACTTCTTCTACAAAGTTATCTTCGCGTTTTTCGATACCTTCGCCGACTTCAAAGCGGACAAATGATTTCACAGTTGCGCCTTTAGAAGCAACAAATTTTTCAACAGTCATATCAGGATCTTTAACGAATGGTTGGTCAACCAATGCGATTTCAGCTTTAAATTTGTTTAAGCGTCCTTCAACCATTTTTTCAACGATGTTCGCTGGTTTGCCTTCGTTCAATGCTTGTTCAGTCAAGACTGTACGTTCGTGATCTAATTCAGCTTCAGGAATTTGTGTTTCGTTTACATAACGAGGGTTGATCGCTGCTACGTGCATCGCTACGTCTCTAGCTACTGCTTCGTCAGTTGTACCTTCTAAAACAGCTAATACAGCAATACGTCCACCCATGTGTAGGTAACCGCCAAATGCAGCGTTGTCATCTTTTTCGATTACTTCAAAACGACGGAAGCTGATTTTTTCACCGATAACTTGTGTTGCTTCGATCAAGTCAGATTCAACTGTTCCTTTTGATGTTTTGATTTTCATTGCTGCGTCCATGTCAGCTGGTTTGTTTTCAGCAACTAGTTCAGCGATTTCTTTTACTAAGTCTTGGAACATTTCGTTTTTAGAAACGAAGTCTGTTTCTGAGTTGACTTCAACGATTGCTGCAGTATTACCTTTCACTGCAACTGAAGCAAGACCTTCAGCGGCGATACGATCGTTTTTCTTCGCAGCTTTAGCCATTCCTTTTTCACGTAAAAGATCTACTGCTTTTTCGATGTCACCTTCAACTTCAACCAATGCTTTTTTCGCGTCCATCATTCCTACGCCAGTCATGTCGCGTAGTTCTTTTACCATTTTAGCTGTAACGTCTGCCATTTTTTCTTCCTCCTAGTTGTATGCTTTTTCTTTAAAAAAAGCTGTTTCAAAGGAGAGTGAGGCTTGTCGCCTAGCCTTTGAAACAGCTCCATCATTTAAAAATTATTCTGCTGAAGAGTTGTCGCCTTCAACAACATCAACGATTTCTTCGATTGAAGTCGCTGTGTTTTCTGCTGAAAAATCTTCTTCAACTACTTGATCTTCCCCTTGATTTCCTTCGATGAAAGCATCAGCCATTTTTGAAGTAATCAATTTAACGGCACGGATTGCGTCGTCGTTTGATGGGATAACTACGTCGATCTCATCTGGATCACAGTTTGTATCAACCATTGCTACGATTGGGATATTCAATTTGTGTGCTTCTTGAACGGCAATGCGTTCTTTACGTGGGTCAACGATGTACATTACATCTGGGATTCTTGGCATATCAGCGATACCACCTAAGAATTTTTCAAGACGTTCACGTTGTTTGTTCAAACCAGCAACTTCTTTTTTAGGTAGAACTGCAAAAGTTCCATCTTCTTCCATTGCATTGATTTGTTTCAAACGAGCGATACGTTTTTGGATCGTATCCCAGTTTGTCAATGTTCCACCTAACCAACGGTGGTTTACAAAGTATTGTCCAGCACGAGTAGCTTCATCTTTGATTGCTTCTTGTGCTTGTTTTTTTGTACCTACGAATAAAGCAACGCCGCCTTCTTCTGCTACGCTCTTCATGTAATCGTAAGCTGCATCTACTAATTTAACTGTTTTTTGCAAGTCAATAATGTAGATTCCGTTTCTTTCTGTGAAGATGTATTTCTTCATTTTTGGGTTCCAGCGACGCGTTTGGTGACCAAAGTGTACGCCGGCTTCTAGTAATTGTTTCATTGAAATTACTGCCATGTTTGTTTCCTCCGATTTGGTTTTTATTTTCCCTCTTCTTGTCTTCCAACTCGCTAGCCAACTTTTACAAGCACCGACCAACGATCCAACAAGAATGTGGATTTATTGAGTAGTGACGCAAGATACACCAAAGTGATCTTTTTCTGCTCAACATTCAATAGTTTAACTGAATTGGGCATAAAATTCAAGAAAAAAAATCAACTTACTTAATTTTTTGTGTCTTCTTTTTCTCCCTCTCATTTTTTTATTTTATTTCTTTGTTTTTTTATAAGGAATTCGTGAAAAAATAAACAGGTAACTGGAAAATAAAGATGGGCAATTCAACGTTTTTTTGTTATGATACTTGTGAAAAGTTTCGTTAAAGGAGAACTAAAATGCGAAAAACTGAGCGACACTTGTTGATTAAACAAATCATTGAAGATTATACGATCCGTACACAAGATGAAATGTTAGCTAAGCTGACTGAAATGGGTGTATCTGCGACTCAAGCGACGATTTCAAGAGATATACGTGACTTAAAAATCGTCAAGGCGCCTGATGAAAATGGTGTTTCCCATTTTGTCCTGTTCAAAGAAAAGGAGACAGCTGAATCAAAAAGCGAAGATGAAAAACGTTTGATCCAGATGATTGAAGATATCGTGTTAAAAGTGGAACGAGTTCATTTTTTGACTATCGTCCACACCTTACCAGACAACGCACCATTGTTCGCTGCTGTCTTAGATGAAATCAAACCGCCTCATATCGTTAGTACGATTGCTGGCTTTGATACAACGATCATTATTTCGAAAGATGATGAAGATGCGCAGTTAGTTGAAAACTTCTTGCATCATCCCACTACAGCTACAATTTTTTAAATACCATAACAAATAGTAATTGTATCTATATTTTTTGATGTTGGTGAAATTTGCCAGCATCTTTTTTATTTGAATCAATACTAGAGAAGAACCTTGAACCTCTCTCAAGTTGACTTAACCTTCAGTTACTACGAAATTTCCGCTATACCTCGCACTCAATGCCTCATAGAAACAACAATAGTAATGTTTTCCACTAGTAGAATAAATACAAATTTGAGAAACACCACAAGCGCTAAAAACCATATAAAGCTTATTTAACTTTGAATTAGGCAGGTATTGCTTGTTCCATTATAAACCTCCACTTTTTTCTGATTGACGAAAAAACAGGACCCCACACTACTTATTTACATGTCATACTTTAATTTAAAAAACTTTTATAGCATAGAAAGGAAAAACGATTATGACCTTCTTTCCCTTTGTCGATCCCAACCGTCGACCACAAGCAGAGATCAAAAAAATGACAGAAGAACTTACTCGAAAATTTCATGCAATCGATCCAGATTTGACTTTGATACATAATGATAACTTTATTGATTACGGTCCGGAGGTCTTTCCACAACTTTCGTCGATTTACTGGGATCCTCGCGTGGCAAATCATCCGATGGAACATTTTGTGTACTCGGAGTACCAACTTAGATATAAAAACTATCCTCTTTACTGGTTTACTCCTTATGGTGAATGGCTTTACGAAACTTATAAAAAACCTGGAGGAACTCCAGATCCAGAAAGAAAAACTTTAAAAATGATTGAACAGACTCTCCTAAGAATCATTCATGACTATCAAGTGCGTAACCGACTCTACTGGAAAGACTTATTTACAGAAAAACAATTTGAACAGGAAAAGTTAGAACCTTATAAACGATTATCACAATTCGTTGGACCAGTAAAAATCATTAGTTCGCCAATTAGTTTCACTGACCCCAAACATCGATCTTTAGCTGCTGTAGAAAAGAATACCGAATTTTTAGAAACTCAATTAGATCACTTAGATTCTCAATTAACGGTGATTCATGATGATTCTTATATTGATTTTGGTCCGGATATTGGCCATTTTCTTGCGGAATGTCCTTATGATCCTGAAGAAGACGAGCCAGATGATCCTAGACGTTACTTATCTCACTATGATTACCACATTTATTTTAATGAGACAGCCATTTACGGACTTTCTCCTTATAGTATAGGAACTAGTTTTCATGGCGACTTCTTTAATGGGGGGATTGCTAATGTTACGTACCTTGGACTTAGTAAGGAACTAGATGATGCGATCGAAGTGATTATGAGGAAATATATGCTCTATAATAAATATTACTGGCGCAACAATTATTCCTATGAAGATTTCCAAAAAATAGTGCGTAACTATAAAAAGACATGGAAGTTGAATTAATTCAACATCTTATGATTGAACTAAAAAAATCTTGAACAGAAAGGATAGTAACTATGACCTTCTTCCCCTTTGTCGATCCCAACCGTCGACCACAAGCAGAGATCAAAAAAATGACAGAAGAACTCACACAAAAATTTCAAGCAATCGATCCAGATTTGACTTTGATACATAATGATAACTTTATTGATTATGGTCCAGAGGTCTTTCCAAAGCTATCGAAAATTTATTGGGACCCTCGTGTGCCAGATCATCCGATGGAACATTTTGTGTATTCGGAGTATCTGCTTAGATATGGCGGCTATCCTCTTTACTGGTTTACGCCTTATGATGAACAAATTTACGAATATTATAGAAGCCCTGGAGGGAATGCAGACTCGCGAAGAAAAACTTTAAAAATGATTGAACAGACTCTCCTAAGAATCATTCATGACTATCAAGTTCATAACCTTCTCTATTGGAAAGATATATTTACAGAAAAACAATTTGAACAGGAGAAGTTAAAACCCTACAAGAGAGTATCGCAATCTATTGGACCTGGCGAACTAATTAGTTCACCAATTAGTTTCACTGACCCCAAGCATCGACCTTTAGCTGCTGTAGAAAAGAATACGGAATTTCTAGAAACTCAGTTAGATCAATTAGATTCTCGATTAACCGTGATTCGTGATGACTCATACATTGATTTTGATCCAGATATCGGTCATTTTCTTGCGGAGTGCCCTTACGATCCAGAGGAAGACGAGCCAGATGATCCTAGACGTTATTTGTCTAATGAAGAGTATACAATTAGTTACGGCGGTATTTCTTTATTTGGTTGTTCCCCTTATCAATTAAGCTATGGAATACATGGGGATTTTTATAACGAATGGATGTTTAATACGGACTACCTTGGTTTAAGCGAACAATTGAATAATTCAATTTTAGCTATCATCTATCAATATCAACAGAACAATTTATATTATTGGCGTACTGTGTATACACCTGAAATGTTTCAAAAAAAAATCAATGAATATAAAGAAAGAGGTTTAAGCAGGCTTGGAAAAAAACTTTAAATAGATTCCGATAAATAAAAAGACCAATATCAAAGCTTGAAAAATAGTTTTGACATTAGTCTTTTTATAGTTAATTAATAAGTCCCACATCTGCGTTTCTTATTCACCCATGTCATTAGAAAATCTTTTACTTCAGAGTATATATTTATTTTAAAATAGGATATGCTGATACCACCAGTTACTACGAAAGTTCCGCTATACCTCGCACTCAATGCCTCATAGAAACAACAATAGTAATGTTTTCCACTAGTAGAATAAATACAAATTTGAGAAACACCACAAGCGCTAAAAATCATATAAAGCTTATTTAACTTTGAATTAGGCAGGTATTGCTTGTTTCATTATAAACATCTACTTTTTTCTGATTGACGAAAAAAACAGTCCCCAACACTCCTTATTTACATGTCATAATTTAATTAAAAAAATTTTTATAGATAGAAAGGAAAAAACGATTATGACCTTCTTCCCCTTTGTCGATCCCAATCGTCGACCACAAGCCAAGATTCGAAAAATCACAGAAGAACTCACACAAAAATTTCAAGCAATCGATCCAGATTTGACTTTGATACATAATGATAACTTTATTGATTATGGTCCAGAGGTCTTTCCACAACTTTCGTCGATTTACTGGGATCCTCGTGTGCCAGATCATCCAATGGAACATTTTGTGTATTCGGAGTATCGGTTGAAATATCAATTTTATACGCTCTATTGTTTTACACCTTATGGCGAACAAATTGATGAACATTACGGAAAAGTAAATCATTCGGATCGAAAAACGCTACAAGCAATTGACGATTTGATATTAACTGTTATTCACACTTATCAAGCAAAAAACTTATCTTACTGGAAGGATTTATTTCCAGAAGAACAATTCCAACAAACAATCGCATCTCATTATCAAAGAACTTCACAGATGATCGGTGAAGGTAGAAAAAGTAGTCGACTAATCACCTTCACTGCCCCTAAGCATCGACCTTTGGCCGCTGTAGAAAAGAATACGGAATTTCTAGAAACTCAGTTAAATCAATTAGATTCTCGACTAACTGTGACCCATGATGATTCATTTATTGATTTTGGTCCAAGTGATGGACATTTTCTTGCTGAGTGTCCTTATGATCCAGAGGAAGACGACCTAGACGACGATAGACGTGGTCTATCGGAGGAAGAATATGAGATTTGCTATGAAGATATTCCTCTATTTGGTTGTTCTCCCTATAACATAAGCTTTGGTATACATGGAGATTTTTACAGTAAATGGATGTTGAATATTGATTATCTTGATTTAAGAGAGCGATTGAATAACCCTACTTTAGCTATTATTCATCAATATCAGTTAGATAATCTATATTACTGGCGTGATCATTATTCCACTGAAAAATTCCAATCTGAAGCCCTTGATTCCAAAGAACGCGGGCTACGACAAATCCACTCCTGAATATTCAAAATGGTGTACTTAATGCTCAGTCAATTACAAAAAAATGACAGAAAGACTCTTGTAAAAAAATAATACTTTATCTATAGACTTAATTTAATTATTTCACAAAATGTTTTTTTATTTTCGTTTAAAAATTTGCTAAAAACCCTCTAGATTAAGCTTTCTATAATAGCCTTAATATTTTATATAGTAGGTACCATAAATACACAAAAAAATTATTGAAGTGTGAACAGTTCTAAAATATCTGAAAAAGACTAATAACTCAATTTTTTTTAGAGTTATTAGTCTTTATTATTTTGTTGTAAATTATAAATATTTTCTAATCTCTTAACTCTAATTTATAAATGGGTACGCTGTCACAACGTTTACCTTTCCATTTGCTTTTACATTCACATGTATTTTTATTTCAAAATTACCACTGCTTTCCTTTTCAATATAATCTTGTGGACCTGGAACATTTGTGACATTTTTCTCTACAATCCTTTCAACCTCACTAGTAATTTTTTCTGCATCCCAATTATCTGGAAAAACGGTAGATCCTGCTCTCTTGAAATCTTTCCCATAACTCACATCGGATTTAAACGGTTTTCCTTCCACCACCGTTCCTGTCGGTTTATAAACTACCCCACTTTCCGGATTATAAAAATCAGGATGGCGCGAATGAGCACCTGATATAGTCAATTTTCCATCTTTCCCCGGTCTTACCTCTCCCGCCACATGGCGCAAGGCTTTACGGTTATAGTATTCGGTGGTTGGTAACTTCTCTACCAAGGCTTCATTTGGACACCCTTTGGTGATTAGAGCCTTTTCCGCTTCCAATACGCGAGCGGCTTCGGCTTCTTCGACTTCAATCGCTGCTAGGATAACTTCTTCGGATTCAACTGCTTGTAAGACAGAAATCATTTCAGACCATGGTAAGCACATGGCGATGAGCAAGATATCCACTGGTTCGAGCTTCAATTGGGACTGCTTGATGACCCAGTCGGTATTTTCGTAATTTGGTAAGTGCTTCAATACACTGCCACCGACTTCAGAAATCGCTGCAATGGTGGTGTCATCTAAACTCTTTGGCAAAGAATTCGTGCGTTCTTCATCAAGCAAGCCATCGGCTAACGCATAGTAGTTGCAATAGACACCGAAAAAGCTTTGCACTTTGCGGATCGTATAGATGACTTCTTGGTTAAAACCGATGTCGATTTGGTCTAAGGGAACAATTTCTTGCGTTCCCCGATACGCAAACTCACCTTCCCGATCAGTGACAACTTCTTTGTCATTGGCTTTCGCTGCGATTCGGAATAGATTGGTCTGAAACGTATCAGGTAATTGATCAATCAGCGCATCCCGCTCATCGATCATCTGACGGGTGATTTCTTTTCCGATGTCATTGACAGAATCAACATCTGTTGGGGCTACTGCCCCAAATTGGACGGACGAGTATTCTTTGACCACTTCCAGAGCTTGTTCAGGTGTGGCGATTTCTGCTAAAAATGTATCAAAGTCCGTCTCCAAGGGAATCGTGATGCCCCGAACATCATATTGTGTATATAATTGTTGGCGATGGTCATAGGCGGTATAGCTCATGGTCACATTGACATAGGGTGTTCCTGGACCATTATATGGAGAAAAATTGATTTGCTTGAGGGCGCCGATCCGTGGAGGTAATTTTTCATTTCCCGGTAAGTATTCATTCAGTGAAGTATCTGGATAAACTAATAGACTTTGATCATTCGTGTCTTTAGGAACGAACAATCCGCTCATACCGTCCGTGCCGGTTCGCATCTCATATCCAGATAGTTCTGGTGTTGTTTGTATGTATTCAAGGAACTGGTTTTGGACCGTAATCCAGCTAGCCAACTCGATTTTGGTGGTCGGATAAATCTCAACGGGGTCTTCTGGAGCATCAATGGCATCACCGAGCAAGCTGATCGACTGCCTTAGGATACTTGTCGAAGTCAAACGGTACAATTGGCTGACAGCTGTCTCTTTGGTTGATTCTTTTAAGTAGGGTCGGGTAAATTCAGCAAAGGCGGTAGCTTGGATGATCGGTGCAATTTTTGAACGAGCAAACCGAGTACTGAGGGGTAACGTACTTGGCCCTTCCATCACGTCTAAATAATCCGCTAGAACTAAATTATCAAATACGTTATGTTCGGCAGTCAGGGTATCCGTAAATCCTCGGAGTTTTGCCCATTCGTTCCATGTTTTTTCATCTTTTGCTGGCGAAGTGCCACTTAAATCAATCGCAACAGCCGGACGCGAGGTTGCTTCTTTGAAGGATCGATCACTCGCAAAGGCTAAGAGTGTCGGTTGGAAAACCGACGACAACAACATTACAACCATCAACAACGAGAACCATTTCTTTTTCATTTTTCCACTCCTTTTCTTTTTTATTGACACCGAGAGTATATCCCAAGAAAAGAAAGCGCTTAATAAAAAGTGAAAATTCTCATGAAACGACTTTTTCTAAAATAAGAAAAGGAAATTCAATTATTTATTCATAAAAATTTTTGTATGTACAATTCAACATAAAACAACTATAAGAATGTATGCCGTACCAAAAATACGTCAAAAAAGCCGGGATTTTTTCAAATCCCGACTTGGCTCGTTTCTAAAAGAAACCCTTCTAGATAAAAATCAATTCAATTGTAAAATATGCCATGGATTATTGACTGGAACATAACATTTAGATTTCTCTTCAGAAAATCTTTAAACAATGAAACTTTTTACATTTTATCTGGTGCATGTAATCCTAATAGACGTAAGTCTTCTTTTAGTAAAACAGTGACAGCATAAACTAACGCTAAGCGCGCATCTTTTTGGTCATCATTCGCTAAGATTTTTGTATGTGCATAGTACTTATTGAACGCTTGTGCCAATTTGATCGCATGTTTTGCAATGATCGATGGCTCATATTTTTCACCAGCTTGAAGCACTGTTTCAGGATATTTCTGTACAAGCTTCACGACTTCCCAACTATTTTCGTCATTCAACGCATAAGCTTGATCTTTAGAAGGAACAAAACCTGCTTTGTCTAATAAACTCATCGCCCGAGCATGAGTATATTGGACATAAGGACCTGTTTCTCCTTCAAAACGAACCACTTCTTCTAAATTGAAGTCAAACGTATTCAAACGGTCATTTTTTAAATCGTGGAAAATAACAGCACCCACACCGACTTGTTTTGCGATGACATCTTTGTTTTCCAAATCAGGATTCTTTTCACTGATTTGTTGTTTCGCTGAGTCGATTGCTTCATTCAATACTTCTTCTAGTAAAACGATCTTTCCTTTACGTGTCGATAGTTTTTTACCACCTTGTGTGATCAAACCAAACGGGATATGGTGCATATCATCTGCCCAGTCAAAACCTAGTTCTTTCAAGACAGCTTTCAATTGTTTAAAGTGATAACTTTGTTCATTACCAACTACGTATAGTGATTGACTAAAATCATACGTACGTTTACGGTATAGTGCAGCTGCCAAATCACGCGTAATATAAAGTGTCGCACCATCTGATTTTTTGATCAAGGCAGGATTTAGATCATAAGCAGATAAGTCAACGATTTCTGCACCTTTGTCTTCTTGTAAGAGATGTTTTTCTTCTAGTAATTCGACGATTTCATCCATCTTGTCATTATAGAAAGCTTCCCCGTTCAATGAATCAAAACGAACTTCTAACAAGTCATAGATCTTGTTGAATTCTTTCATTGATTCGTCACGGAACCATTGCCATAACTCCATCGCTTCTTCGTCGCCTTCTTCTAGACGCTTGAACCAAGAACGAGCTTCATCATTCAATTCAGGTTGTGTTTCAGCTTCTTCGTGGAATTGGACATATAGACGCAATAATTCATTGATTGGTTCAGCTTTTACAGATTCAGCAGATCCCCATTTTTTGTAGGCAACGATCAGTTTTCCAAATTGTGTACCCCAGTCTCCTAAATGGTTGATACGTACTGGTTGATAACCTAATTTTTCCATAATAAAGCCAATTGAGTTTCCGATTACTGTCGAACGTAAGTGACCCATTGAAATTGGTTTTGCAATGTTTGGTGAAGACATATCGATCGGCACGCTTCCTTGGTTACCGATCGTGCTATCCCCATAGTGTTCTTTTTCTTTTACTACTGTAGCTAACACTTGCTTACTGATGATCTCTTTGTTCATAAAGAAGTTCAAGTATGGTCCGACGACTTCGATTTTTTCAAAATTTGTTGCATCGATTTTCTCAGCAAGATCCGCTGCGATCTGTTGTGGTGCTTTGCGGAAGATTTTTGCTAAAGAGAACGTTGGAAATGCGACATCTCCATGGTCCGCTGATTTTGGATTTTCAAGTAATTGTGCGACTTGCTCCAACGTCAAGTCATCTTGTACGACTTCATATAGTGCTTTTGCAACAACATCTTTGTTATTCATTTATTTTCCTCCTACATATTGTTTGCTGTAAAACAAAAAAATCTCTAGCAAATCCATATTTCCTATGAATTTACTAGAGACGAGAATTCCCGCGGTACCACTCCAATTGTCCTAAAAAGGACCTGCTCGATCTGATATCGGTAGACGACCGTCTGTCAAAGACAGAGTTCTCCAAGTGCGCTTCATTGGGATTTGTCCGTCCGGCTTCCACTCTACCCAGACTCGCTTTGAACGAAATGACACCAATTACTCTCTTGTTCAGCAAACGTTGCTCTTATTTAACTTGATTTGAATTATAGCAGATATCCAATCTCCTGGCTAGAGTTTTCTTCATAAATAAACGGTGTTCGAAAAGCTGACCTTCAACAATAAGCTAAAATGTCCAGGAGGTCTAAAGGAGATTAAAAACCAACTGGACATTTTATACACATGATCATGGTAAAACGATAAAAAGTTTCTTACGCTTCATCAGCAACAATGATTGTTCCTTCTTCTGAAGCTAATAGATTTTCAATATTTTCTAAGGAAGTAATAATTGCTTTCCCAGTAGGACGAGCCTCAACAAAGGCAATCGCTGCTTCCACTTTTGGCAACATGCTTCCTGGAGCAAATTGGTTTTCAGCAATATACTGTTTCATTTCTGAAACACCAACTGTTTCTAATTTCTTTTGATCTGGTTTTTGATAATTTACGTAGACATTATCGACACCCGTCAACACGATCAATAGATCTGCACCAATGATCTCTGCTAATTTTTCAGAAGCAAAATCTTTATCGATAACAGCTTCTTTTCCTTCAAGACCTGTTGCAGTTTCCACTACTGGAATACCGCCACCACCTACAGAAATGGTGATTACGCCTTGTTCCACTAATGTTTGGATGACTCGAGCTTCTTTGATTGAGATTGGTTTTGGAGAAGCAACGACCTTACGCCAACCACGTCCTGCATCTTCTTTGAATGTTACAGAAGAGTCTGCTTTCATCTGATCATTCGCTTCTTCTTCTGTATAGAACGGTCCAACTGGTTTGCTTGGATTTTTGAACGATGGATCATTTTCATCAACGATGACTTGTGTCACTAACGAAACGACATCTTTATCGATTCCTTTTTCCTTCAACACTTCGCCCATCGCATTTTGCAACCAATAGCCAATTGAACCTTCCGTCATCGCCACACATGTATCTAATGGCATTGCCGGTGTTTTTTCTGAATCAGCCGCTTGTTGTTGGATCAATAAATTCCCAACTTGAGGACCATTACCATGTGAGATGATCAATTCATCTCCTTGTTCAATAAATTTCACTAAGTATTTTGCTGTTTCCATCAATGCGTCTTGTTGCGCTTTTGCACTTGCATCTGTTGATAAAATCGCGTTTCCGCCTAATGCAACAACCACTTTTCTGTTTGCCATGTCTATCTCCCTTTCTTTCAGAACATTCTGAATTTTACCGATGACAAAACAAGCCAGCGTTCTTTCTGAACGATCCTCACGCTGACTCGTTTTGATTATTTACTTGTTAGTTGTTACACACGAGGAATGAATAAGTTTCCTAGTGTTGCTGCCATGATTGCTTTGATTGAGTGCATACGGTTTTCTGCTTGCTCAAATTGACGTGCATATTTACTGCGGAATACTTCGTCTGTTACTTCCATTTCAGTGATGCCGAAGCGTTCTTTCATTTGTTCACCGTAAACTGTCTTCGTATCATGGAATGCTGGTAAGCAGTGTAAGAAGATCAAACGATCTGTATTGTTTGTTTTTTCGATCATATCCATATTGATTTGGTAAGGTTTCAATAATTTGATACGTTCTTCAAATTTATCTTCTTCACCCATTGATACCCAAACGTCTGAGTAAAGAACGTCTGCTCCGTCTACCCCTTTAGCAACATCGTCAGTGATCATTAATTGTGCACCTGATTTCGCTGCAAACTCTTCAGCCATTTTCACGATTTCTTCTTCAGGTTGTAATTCTTTTGGTGCAACGATACGCATATTTGTTCCTAAGATCGCACCTGTTACTAACAATGAGTTCGCCATGTTGTTACGTCCATCGCCACAATAAGCAACTGTGATGCCTTCCACTTTACCGAAGTTTTCTTGGATCGTTAAGAAGTCAGCGATCATTTGAGTTGGGTGCCATTCATCAGTTAAACCATTCCATACAGGTACGCCTGAGAATTCAGCTAATTCTTCCACCATTTTTTGGCTGAAACCACGGAACTCGATTCCGTCAAACATACTACCTAATACTTTGGCAGTATCTTCTGTAGATTCTTTTTTACCTAATTGGATGTCATTTGCACCTAAATACTCTGGATGCGCACCAAGATCGATTGCTGCCGTTGTAAATGCTGCACGTGTACGTGTTGATGTTTTTTCAAATAGTAATGCAATGTTTTTTCCTTCTAAGTAATGATGTGGGATGCCACGTTTTTTCAAATCTTTCAAGTGTTGAGAAAAGTCGATCAAATATTGTAACTCTTCCTTTGTAAAATCTTTTTCTGCTAATAAACTTCTTCCTTGAAATACTGATTCTTTCATATGAACATTCTCCTTTAAAATTGTATTCTATTTGATAGTACATAAAGCACTTGGTATTAAGAGGAAATCTGATGGCAGCTGACAGTGACTGCCATCAGGAATAAACTATTTTAAATCTTCACGAACTAATGGTTGGCTCATGCAACGAGGGCCACCACGACCGCGTGACAATTCACTTGAAGTGATTTCCAATACTTTGATGCCGTAGCTTCTCAATAATTCGTTTGATACATAGTTACGATTGTAAGTAACTACCACCCCTGGAGCAATCGCTAATGTGTTTGAGCCATCATTCCATTGTTCACGAGGTGCAACAATCGCATCGCCATTACCTGTTGGGATCAATACAAGATCATCTAACCCTAAAACTGATTTCAATGACTCTTGTAAATCATCTGAATGAGAAATTTTGATATCATCGCCAGCTTGTTCAATTGTAAAGACGTCCATTTTTCCTTCTTTACTTTGGATCGCTGGATGGATTGTGAATTTATCATGGTCAACCATAGTAAATACTGTATCTAAATGCATCATGGCACGATTATTCGGGATCTTGATTGCCAAGACTTTTTCAAATCCTGCATTTTTCGCAAATAAGTGACGTGCTAAACGCTCAATCGCTTTTGCATTTGTTCTTTGTGAGATACCCACAGCGACAACTGTGTCACTAAGGATCAATTCATCCCCACCTTCGATATGATCTGGATTTTCGCGATCCAACCATACGTCAACCCCTTTATTTGCAAAACGTGGGTGGTGGTTCAAAATGTATTCTGTGAACATTGACTCACGACGACGTGCTTCAAATGCCATTTTATTGATTGTCATCCCATTCCCCATTGATGCGGAAGGGTCCCTTGTAAAGTATAGGTTTGGCATTGGATCCATGTAGAAAGGATAGTCGTCATCAGATGATAAATCGTATAAACTACGTGATTTCACATCGATATCTTTTGTACGGACACCCGCCATGATCTTATCTACCATATCTTGAGTTTCCATTGATAGAAGGAACTCATGAAGACCATCTCTAACAGCATTAGATGCAATAAAAGATTCATCTAACATTTTATTTAAAAATTCCTCTTTGACATTACCTGCATCGATTGCTTCAGCCGCTAATTTTTCTAAATATAATGTTTCAGCGCCTTCACTTTGGAGCACTTGTGCAAATTCATCATGCTCAGCTTGTGCAATCGGTAGATACGGAATGTCGTCGAACAACAAACGATCCATAATATCAGGCGTTAGATTTTCCACTTCTTGACCAGGTCGTTTTAATAATACTGTCTTTAACTTTCCTATCTCAGAGAAAACGTGAATCGGTTTATCCATGTTGTGTTGCCTCCTTCGTTTTGATTACATATTTAGAATAAACTGCTTTTGTAATCACTTTCATGCTTTTCTCGCATTTAAAAAGAGAAGAATCTCTCATTATTAAAGCTTAATTAAATAATTACACATTTTTGCATCTTTTATTAATAATTTCTCTTTTTTTTATACTGAAAACTCTCTCAAAAAAATTTTTATTCATCAAAAAAATTTTTTTGTATATTTTTAAATCCCATTTAAATTAAGGTTGTTAGCGTTTACTTTATGTATATTATTTGTTTTTTATACACTTTTATGATCACTCATCAAATTATATTCATCTGTTTTGTATAAATCCTACATAATAACAAACGCAATTAATATTTTACAAAATATAGCTTTTCTCGGAATGTATTATGGCTTTACAAAAGAAATAAAAGAAGTCACAATAGAAGGAGAGAATTATAGGAAGCAGGGATGTTCATGCGTGTAAATAAAATCGATTATCATTTTTCTAAACTCAGATATCAACCTGATTTTGAACACTTTACTGATGAGGAATTTGAAGAAATCAAAGAGCAGACTGTCCTACGTTCATATAAGAAAGGACAAGTGCTTTTTGATGAAGGAGATGAGCGGCAACGTTTCTATGTCTTAACAGAAGGATTGATCCGTTTAGAGCGTTATGACGAAAGTGCTACTTATTACTACTATGATTATGTCACAGCAAATAATCTCTTTCCAATGTCTGGTATTTTTGAAGAAGAACCTTATACGTATACAGCACAAGCCATGACAGATATCGAGACTTTTTATTTTCCTGTAGCTTGTTATGAAAAAATTGTCAAAAACAACCCCAATCAATTGATTTACATGATCCAGAAGTTAGGAAAAGTCGTTCAGATGCACGAACTACGCATTCAAATCGGCTTGACCTCCAGTGCATTTGACCGAGTGAAACAAAACTTATTTGTTTTAAAAGAAGAATTAGGAATCCCTACAGAAGACGGTCATATATCGATACCCTATCCGATCACGTTGAAAGAACTAGCAGTCAATAGTGGTACCACTCGTGAAACCGCCGGACAGGTGATCAAACAGCTGAAAGACTCCGGCTTGGTGAATTATGACAAGAAGCGGTTCACGTTTTGTAAGGAGGCAGTGACACCGGGATGGCGGGAGTGATTCTTTGCCATCCTCTACTATAAATATTAATAAATGAGCCAAAGGTATTTGACAATATCCACTACCTTTGGCTCATTTTTTGATAAATAAAAAGAAGTAAGTAATCAGTCACTTACTTCTTCTCTCTTGAATAAATGAAACAATAGGATTTGTTCTCATTACTACTGTAAAGATAAAATACAGGGTAATAGCAATTAAACCTTGTACTATATTAGTTATTAAACTTGCTTGCATAGAATTAGTCAATATTCTGGTGATAATCATCATTGCAAGTGCTGAAATAAAATAAATACTTATTCGCCGAAAATTAAAAGAAAAGTTAGTAGATTTGAGAAACGAGCGCACTCTTACTGCAGTAACAAAGAATTCAGCCAATAAATTAGAAATGACAACTCCAAAAAAACCAACAGTTGGTAGTAAGATTAGATTACTGATAATGTTTATACCTGCACCAATAATCACAGATTTATTATATTCTCTAACTTTACCTATAGGAATAAGGTACTGTCTTGAAACAGCCATACCTAGCGGAATAATTACTATTAAAGGAGTAAAAAATGGGATAACATTATTAATAAATAAAAACTTTTCCCCAAAAAACCATGGAACAAGCTTATCATATACAGTTAACATCCCAAACATGATCGGTAAACTAAAAAACAACTGTAGATCAATCGTTTTATCCATCAGCTCTACAATTCGCTCAACATTTTTTTTAGCAAACAAACCACTCATATGTGGAAGTAAAACAATATCAAGTGTAGTGATGATTGTTATAAACACTGTATTTAAGGTGAGTGAGTTTGTATAAAATCCAACTGCTGAAGCCCCTATGAATAAGCCTAATAAGGTCTTATTTAAATTCGTATATAAGGTAATCGCTACTTGGGGTATAAAGAATTCAAACGAGCCTTTGATGTGACTAAAACTTTTTTTTAGATTTATTTTTTGAAATGTTATATAAGGTTTGATAAAGAACCAAACTAACACTTGTGAAACAAATATACCAGCTGTTTGGATCAAAATATAGATACCTACATCATTTGAATCTTTAATAAAAAGCAGTATCAACACAAAAGTAATTATTTGAACGAATAAACTCGATACACTAGTTAACTTAAAATCTTCAATTCCCATAAAGAACCATGATATATCAAAAAGCACTGCTAAAATGGTTAAACTTTGAAAATAAAAATAATTACTGTTAGGTAAGAAACTGACAACAGCAATGTAGATAAAAAATACTGCTAATGTCAATATCGCTTTAAATACAACAATTTCCCAAAATAATTTAGAAATGTCCTCTTGTCGATTATACGCAAGTGCGATTTCTCTATTCCCATACATAGCTACACCTAAGCTAGCAACTAGTACAAAATATTGTGCGATTGAATTGGTATAGTTGAAGATCCCTATTCCAGCAGGACCTAACGCCATAGATACTATAGGTATGGTTATAATTGGAATAACGATTTTCATTATCTGGAATATGGATTGATAAATGAAATTACGAGCTATGTTTTTCACTCAATCAATCCCTTCTAAAAATATCTCTAGTATAAACTTTTTCTTCAACGTCATCCAATTCTTCATCAAATCGATTGGAGATGATTACATCACTTAGATTTTTAAAATCTGCTAGTTCAGGTATCACCGGAAAACCTGAAAAATCCTTCTCATCTACAGTAGGTTCATAAACAATAACAGAAATACCTCTCGCCTTCAGTCTTTTCATTACTCCTTGAATTGAAGAATAACGAAAATTATCTGAAGCAGCTTTCATAGTCAAGCGATAAATCCCTACAACTTTGGGACTTCTAGCTAAAATTTGTTCAGTGATAAAATCTTTTCTCGTCGCATTTGCATCAACGATTGCACCAATCAAATTGCTTGGGACACCACTATAATTTGCACGCAGTTGCTTAGTATCCTTTGGTAAACAATACCCTCCATAGCCAAATGATGGGTTATTATAATGCGAACCAATTCTAGGATCTAGTCCGACACCTTCGATAATTTGCTTACTGTCTAAACCATTCGATTCAGCATACGTATCAAGCTCATTGAAATAAGCAACTCTTAAAGCTAAGTAGGTATTTGAAAACAATTTGATTGCTTCCGCTTCTGTTGAATTCGTCAATAGTATCGGGACATCATTATCATGAGCATTTTCCTTAAAAAGATTAGCAATTTCTTGTCCCCTATCTGAGTTTTCGCCAATCACGATTCTTGATGGGTGAAGGTTATCGTATAGTGCTTTACCCTCACGCAGAAATTCTGGTGAGAATATTATCCGCTCCGTTCCATACTTTTTCTTTAATTCTTCCGTGTACCCTACAGGAACGGTTGATTTGATTATAAAAGTAGCATCTGAGCGAATTGCTAAAGCTTGTTCGATTACTTTTTCAACTGATGAAGTGTTAAAATAATTCTTCTTTTCATCGTAATCTGTTGGGGTTGCAATAATTAAGTAATCACCGAAAATCACAGCTTCTTCAAAGTCTTTGATAAAATTAATTTTTAGATTATCCTTTTTTAAAAATTCACTAATTTCTTTATCCTCTATAGGAGAAATTCCTTGATTCAACTGGTCTATTTTTTCTGTTACAATATCATATGCTTTGACTGCTTCGCTTTGGCTTAGAAGTAGTGCATTTGCTAGGCCAACATAACCTAAACCGAATACTGAGATATTCAAGCTCTATTCCTCCTTGATTGTTTCAATGATAAGATTCTTCTTGGTACGATTAATGCAATTAAAGGTTTGATAATATAAATATATTGTGTTGGTGATAGCTTGAGTTTCTTAAAATTTCTATATCTAAATTTGAATTCACCAATTCTATTTTCCCAAGAAATCTTGTTATAGTAATTCTTATCTTGATAATAATAAACAAGCTTTTCTTGTATATTGAATCCCCTAAATCCATTTACATACAATCGCAAGTATAAGTCATAGTCCTGACCTCTCACAGTTTCTTTAGAAACCCTATAGCCTTGAACACTCTCTAATGCTTCCTTTCGAAACATTACTGATGGATTAATAAATGGACTAGTTTTTAGCAAGTCATTAATTTCAGGTTTATCTTTAATTATCAACTCACCATATATACCATCTTGATCCCAAAGATAAGCATTACTTCCAACAAAATCATATTCAGGATGATTATCTAAAAATAGAACTTGCTTTTCCATTCTTTCCTCGTGACAATAGTCATCATCATCTAGTTGCATGATATACTTTCCAGAAGATTTTTTTATTGCTTTATTACGCGTATAGGCACTTTTAGAATTTTTTTCATTTTGATAAATTTGAATTCTTGAATCTGTTTCTTCCAGTTCCTTTAATATTTCCCATGTACCGTCTGTTGAGCAGTCATCACAAATAATGATTTCAAAATTTTGGTAAGTTTGTTTTAAAATAGAGTCTATAGCTCTTTTAATTGATTTCTCCGCATTAAATGTGGGTACAATAACACTTATCATTTATTTTCTCTCCTAAATTAGCTAATAACATAAAATGAAACATTTTATTTAACTCTTGAATTTTTGGAATAATCAGAAACTGATTTATTTGAAAATAACATTGCTAATAGAATCCATAGTATTCTCGAGTTTTGCAGAGATATACTGAAGGAAAAAAATATTGTTCCAAGAACTAATGCAACAACTATCCAGTTTTTATTAAAAAGTTCAATAATACTTTGTTTTACTAAGAATATTAAACCAACAACTAACGGACCAATTCCCCACTCCACTGCTAATTGTAAAAAGGTATTATGCGCTATAGTTGGACTACCACTTATTACTTTGGCTACACTTGAGTAATCCATAAAACCTATCCCCATAAAGTGAGTATCAATAATAAGTCTATAAGCTGTTTCCCATGCGTCTACTCTCCCTGAACCACCCTCGGTAATTGCACCACTAAAATTTTCAAATACAATGTATATTCGTTCCAGTTGAGGAACTGATTGTGTAAATGCCAGTAAATCTGTCATGATTGAATCGAAGAATACATAAAACATAGTCAAACTTCCACTTATTACTAAGAACAAAGTTGCTAACTTAGCAGGTGACTTACTTTTTGTAAAAAATTTTTTTAAACTCAGTACACTTAACATACAAATAAAAACAATTAGACCAGTCTTTGAAGCCGATAGCAAAATTGTCGTAGGATAGATAATCATTGCCAAAAAATTTGTTAGTTTTCGTTTGAATCCTTTGAGATACCAAATACAAAACCCGCATATTTGCATATAAGCGAAATAATTAGGATCATTCATAAACCCTCTCATACGTATCTCACCAAACAATACAATAGACCGTAGAGCAGCTGGGCCAATAAAATAAATTATTAATGATAAAGTACCTAAAATCAGGCTTCCATATTTTAATCCTTTAAAAAAAAGTTCCTTTGTTTTTGGATTTATGGTCAAAACAGAAATAAAAAGAATAAAATAGAGCAAGCTGATTATAAACTTTTGAAAAGTAATAAATATAGGTATAAATGATATTGAAATATTCAACCAATTTGATATTTGCATAGTCGAAAAGAATCTCAAACTCAAGAGTATAATAAAGTATATAGTTGTTTTTTTTGTTAAATAGATTGACTTTGTCAAAAATAATAATATGATCAAAAAAATCATGAAAACATCACTGACAGAAACATTTATACCTAGAAAAATCTGTGTGATATTTATTGTGAATCCTATCAAAAAAATAAATCTATCAATAACTAATTTTTCGCTTTTTTTTTCTTCCAATGATGTTGAAATATCTGTAAATTCCATTATCTTCCTCCTAAAAGGATGTTGGTTACTCACTGTATATATCACTTATTTGCTTTATAACTATCTCTTCACCATATTTCCTTATTGATTCGCTTGCAATTTGAGCATATTTCTTTATCGGAATATTTTCTGAGAAGAAATCACTTAGCGAGCCTATTAAATCTATATTATCGGTGAACAGTATTCCATTTTCTCCTTGAGTGATCAAATCCATATTTCCCCTTATATTAGATGCCATTACAGGAACTCCATTAGCCATTGCTTCCATAACTGAAACAGGAAGCCCTTCTCTTTTTGAAGGAAATACAAATAAATCGCTAATTTTCATTATTTCAATAACGTCATTCCTATATCCTAGTAACTCAATTTTTTTTGATAGACCAGCTTCGTTTATTTGACGGATCAAATCATTTTTTAGCGGGCCAATTCCGCAAATCAAATATTTGAAATTTTCATTTTTGAAATCTCTCAATGCCTCAATTACAATTTTATGATTTTTATTATCATTAAGTTCTCCTACAGATAGAATAACTTTCGCTTCTCCATCAATCCCCAATTCTTCTCTTTTTTTCACTCGATCAATAGGTTTATTACATGCTTCAAGAGGTAACCCTACACCATTTACTAAATAGACGTTCTTAGCAAAAAAATGATCTGATGCACGTTGAAAATCCTCTTGATTTATAGTAATCAGCGTATCTGTATATCTAGACAAATATTTTTCAATTGGATAGTAAAAAAGCCAGTTTATTGTACTTGCACCTTTATAAAAATGAAAGCCATGAGCAGTATAAAATACTTTAGTTTTCAATTTTTTGCATGCTAATCGAGTAATCATAGATGCTATAGGTGTATGGGTGTGAACGATGTCAAAATCTTTTTCATTAACAATACTCTTAAGACTTTGGTATGCAGATAAATTATATTTTGAAAATGGACTTCTACTAAACGGGATTTGATAAACTTCAATATCATAATCTTGAAAAAAAGGCTTTAGAGGTTGCTCGATTGAACAAGCAACGCTTACTTCATGCCCTTCATTAATTAACATTTCAATATGTGGGATAAGAAATGCATTTAAAGTATTGGATATTGTCGTTACATATAAGATTTTCAGTTTGTATCATTCCCTTCAAACTTCTCTATCGTTACGCTAGAATTTGAGCTAATACCTTCGTGTCTAATAACTTTATTGATTGTTAAAAAAAAGATTATAATATCATGCATAAATGTACAGTTTTCTACATAGTAGCAATCATACTCAAACTTCTCTGCCCAACTAATCGCATTCCTACCCTTGACTTGCGCTAATCCCGTTAATCCTGGGCGGACGCTATGACGTTTCCGTTGTTCCTCATTATATAATGGTAAATATTCAACTAATAATGGTCTTGGCCCCACAAACGACATATCTCCTTTTAAGATATTCCAAAGTTCAGGGAGTTCATCCAAACTAGTTACTCGTAGTAATTGTCCAAATTTCGTTAACCGAACATTATCAGGTAAGTCATTTCCATTTGCATCTTTTGCATCCGTCATTGTACGAAATTTATACATGGAAAAAATGACTTCATCTTTTCCAGGTCGATTTTGCTTAAATATGATTGGAGAGCCCAATTTAATTTTTACTAAAAGAGCTACGATTAAAAGAACAGGCGATAAGACAACAAGAGCAAGAGCTGAGAAACATATATCTAATGCTCTTTTTCCCCATTTCTGATATACGCTTTTATTATTCATGTTGCAACACTCGCTTGATTGTTTTCACGACTCGAGACAAATCTTCATCTGTCATCTTCGTATCTGATGGCAAACACACACCAGTATTAAATAATGTTTCAGCAACATTATTTCCAACATAATCATATTCTGCAAAAATTGGTTGTAGATGCATTGGTTTCCAGACAGGACGTGCTTCGATATTTGCTTTATCCAATTCATCCATAAGCATATTCGTATCCACATCTGAAAGCAAAATCACACTTAGCCAATAATTAGGTTGATTCCATTCATTTTCAGGCATGAAGGAAATGGAAGGAATGTCAGATAGTTCACGTTTATAATAATCATAAATATATCGTTTCTTGTTGATTCGGTCTGACAATACTTTTAGCTGTCCTCTGCCGATCCCTGCTACAATATTGCTCATACGATAGTTATAGCCTATTTCATTATGTTGATAATGACGTGCTTGTTCCCGGGATTGTGTTGACCAAAATCGAATTTTTTCAATTCTTTCTGGATTATTTGAAACAGCCATTCCTCCACCAGATGTGGTGATTATTTTATTCCCATTAAAAGAATAGATACCATATTCCCCAAATGTGCCAGTATATTGACCTTTATATGTTGTACCTAGTGACTCTGCCGCATCTTCGATCAAGGTCACTTGATATTCTTTACATATCTTGATGATTTCATCTAAATCTGCAGATAAACCGTATAAATGAACGACAACTACTGCTTTTGCTTCAGGATATTTCTCTAAAGCGATTCTAAGTTGTTTAGGGTCCATATTCCAAGTTTCATTATCACTATCTACAAACACTGGTTTTGCACCTTGATAGACGATAGGGTTTACAGTAGCTGAAAATGTTAATGATTGACAAATCACAATATCATCTTCTCCAACCCCAGCTGCTTTTAATGCTAAATGGATGGCTGCTGTACCTGAAGTCAATGCAGCCGCATGGTCAATCCCTACATACTCAGCCAATTCTTTTTCAAAGTTATTGACATTTGCACCAAGCGGAGCAACCCAGTTGGTGTCAAATGCCTCCTTGACGTATTCTTGTTCGTATCCTTCATCACTCATATGTGGTGATGCTAGGAGTATTCGTTCATTTTCCATCTTAATCCCAACTTTCTATTATTTTTGCAGGCACTCCCACACTTTTTGTATTGTTATGAATATCCTTAACAACTACACTTCCTGCGCCTATAATATTTCCTTGGCCAATCGAGACTTCTGGTATCACTTTAGTTCCGACTCCGATTTCATTTCGATTGCCTAATAGTGCATAACCAGACAGATTTACATTTGGATAGATTGAATTATAGTTTCCTATCTTTGAATCATGCCCAATTGTTGAATAGATATTGAACATATTGAAATTACCTATTGTTATATCGGCTGTATAAGTTGTGTAAGGCATCAAAATGTTCCCTATACCTAGTTGTACATTCAATCCTACTAAAGCAGTAGCATCAATCAAATTTGGAAATGTCAGATGATTATTACCTTTCAATTCCAAAAAAATTTTTTCCTTAATACGCGGATTAGCAATTCCTATAAATACAGCAATCTTTAGTTCCATTTTTGTTAATAATTCTATTTTTCCTAGCACTGGTATTCCAACAATCTTTTCATCTACCGGCTTGACATCATCAACAAATCCAATTAACTCATATTCGGACTGTCTACTTAATAAAAAGGCGAGTTCTTTACCGAATCCTCCAGCACCAACAATTATTGCTTTCATGACACTCCCCCTATTTACTCGAAGCCCTTGCAAATGCTACGACTTCTTTTGCTAGTTGTTTGTCATCGTCGGATAAACCTGTTACAAATTCCATGACTTCTTGGATCGGGTAACCTTTGATATTCCCTACAAAAATCTTTTCATACACCTGTTCATCATTTCGTTCTTTGTCCAACAACAGTTCTTCATACAATTTTTCGCCAGGTCGGATGCCTGTTTCGACGATTTCGATTTCTTCTTCAGTGTAACCACTCAAGCGGATCATATTTCGTGCAAGATCTAAAATTTTGACTGGTTCACTCATATCTAAGACAAAGATTTCGCCTCCTTTTGCTAATGCACCCGATTGGATGACTAAACGGCTTGCTTCTGGGATTGTCATAAAGTAACGGGTCATCCGAAAATCGGTGATCGTGATGGGTCCGCCTTTTGCGATCTGTTCTCGAAAAACAGGGATTACGCTTCCGCGAGAGCCCAAGACATTCCCAAATCTTACGGCCGAAAACTTGGTACTGTTTTCTTCATTTAAGCCTGTGACGATCATTTCTGCGATTCGCTTCGTGGCTCCCATCACATTTGGTGGGTTATTGGCTTTATCGGTGGACACCATGACAAAGTTTTTGACATTCGCTTCTTTGGCAGCTTCTGCTACATTTTTTGTTCCTTTGATATTGTTTTTTACTGCTTCTCTTGGGTTATATTCCATCAAGGGCACATGTTTATGTGCTGCTGCATGATAGACGATATCCGGCTGATGTTCTTTCATGATATGGAAGATCTTTTCACGGTCTTGGATATCTGCAATAATTGGAATGATTTCTGTTTTATTATAAGAGGGGTCTCCTGATAGTTCGCGATGAATCAAATAGATCGAGTTTTCACCATGTCCTAATAAGAGTAATTTTTTTGGCGAAAAAGCAAGTACTTGACGACAAATCTCTGAACCAATAGAGCCTCCAGCTCCGGTAACAAGTATGACTTTTTCTGAGATGTGTGATTTTAGTTTATCTAAATCTAATTTGACTTCTTCTCGTCCTAACAAGTCGACCACGTCGATTTCTTTCAGGCGAGAAACATTGATTTTCCCTGATGCGATTTCTTCAATCGAAGGCATGGTATTCATCTTGACTTCTTTTGATTCGATAAGATGGAAAATTTCACGAATTCTTTTTCGTGGCAAGGAAGGTATCGCGATCGTCACCATATCGATCGACAATTCGTCGATCAATCTTGGTAAGTCCTTAGTATTCCCTACGACTTTTATCCCAGACAAATATGTTTTATATTTGTTCGGATCATCATCCACAAAGCCAATCACTTCCAAATCGTTGATTGCTTTTGAACTAAGAATACTATTGTATAGAATACGTCCGCCTTCGCCAGCTCCAATAATTAGTGTTCTGTGTTTGTTTAGTGGCGATTCTTGACGCTGTGTTTTATGTTCGATATATATACGCCAGAATAAACGACTGCTGATGATGAGAAACATAGATAAGATGTAAGTTAATAATTGTAATCTAAGGCTGATTTTTTGCATAAACAAATATTGGATGATAAATGATGAAATAACGGTACAAGTAATGGCTGAAAAAATAGCTGCCATCTCATTTAAATTCGTATATCGATTGATTCGCGTGAATGTTTTAAACAGCATGCCATATCCAATGTAAAAAATTAGTGATACGCCTAAATTCACGGCTAAGTAATCTTGATCGATACCAACAAATGGTGTCATAAAATAATAGCTTGATAATATAGAGATGCCTAATAAAAAACTATCAACCAAAACTAAAATGATTACTTTTCTTCTTCTAGTAAGTTCAAACAACCCCTGCGCCCCCTAAAACTTTTATACAATAGGTCGAAAATCTTTTGCATGCACTTGCTCCCCATTGATGATGTCTCTTGTTACTTGATCCATTTCTTCGATGACTGTAGATCCAAATTTTTTCTCTACGATACTATATGCTTTTTCCATATAAAAATCCCGATCTTTTCGACTATGGGCATCTGAGGCAATCATCTGGACAAGCCGATGTTGAACCAGTTCCTCACTTAACTTCTTGATCTGTTTGCCATAAACACCTGCAATACTCGGTGCAGTCAACTGCGCCAAACACCCCATATTCAAGTAGGGTAATAATAGATTAGGACTTTCTTGGAAACCGCGGTTCCGCTCAGGATGGACAATGATTGGTACGATCCCCATCTGACGTAATTCATAAAACAAACTTTCTGTATATTCGGGAATGCTGTTTGTTGGTAGCTCAGCTAGCAAATAGCGATCGGCGACATCTGCAAAAAGAATCTTGTCACTTTTAATTTCATCTATTAAATTACTTTTTATTCGAACTTCTTGTCCTTCAAATAAAGTTAGGGGGATGGACTGTCGATCGAGTTCTTTTTGCAAGTCTTCGACAGCTAGTAATACATCTGCTTTTTCATTGGTGAAACGTTGATTGTGATGAGGGGTGCATAAAATGTGGGTGATTCCTTGTCGAACAGCTTCTTCTGCCATGGCGATCGATTCTTTGACCGTTTTTGGTCCGTCATCTATACCAGGTAAAATATGACAATGTAAATCAATCATTTTTGCTCACTTCCTCATCAATAGTAATAATAATTAAAATCTGCATTCTTCTTCGCACCGTTGTAAACAACACCTAAAATCGTTGCTTGTGCAATGGCTAGCAGTTCTTTCGCTTTGATTAATTCTTGTTTCATTGTTTTGCGTTCTCGGACGACTAAAAGTGTCCCATCTGTTTTTGCGGCTAAGATCTGAGCATCAGTGACTGTTGCAATGGGTGGTAAATCAAAAATGATCAAATCAAATAATGCTTTTAGTTGTTCGATCACTTCTTCCATTCGTTTCGAATCAAGTAGTTCGGATGGATTCGGTGGTTTCGGTCCACTTGTCATGACCCAAAGATTTTCGACGGAACTGGTATGATAATATGATTCCGGTCTTCCTTCACGATCGCCTAAGAAATTACTTAATCCATTGACATTTGGCAATTGAAAAGTCAATGCTACACTTGGTTTTCTCAAATCAGCATCAACCAGCAAAACTCTTTTGCCACTATTTGCGAATACGACAGCTAAGTTAGCAGCTGTTGTTGATTTTCCTTCACCTGGACCAGATGAAGTCACGACCATCGTCTTCAATTCACGATCGACAGAAGCAAATTGGATATTTGAACGGATCGTCCGATATTGTTCGGAAACCATGGCATTTTTATCGGTAATGCTGAGGAGTGAAACAGGTAAAATAGTGTTTTTCTTCATAAATACTTCTCCTTATACACGTTTTCGTGAACGACGGCTTTCTCTTTGTTCAGTTGTTTCAATCGTTTCGACTTCTGCTGGTTGAAACATACGGCCGTTTTCAAGTTCTTTCTTCGTCATTTCATTGACATCTCCAAGTATCGGCAATCCTAATTCTTCTGTGACAAAACGTTCATCTTTAACTGTTTTATCTAACAACTCTAGAAGAAAGGCTAATCCGACTCCAATCATCAAGCCAAGTAACCCACCAATAACTACGTTCAACATGTTATTTGGTGAAACAGGTGTAGGATTGCTTTGTGCTGCAGAAGTGATCGTCACTTTATTGACATTCAATACGTCCGTTGCTTTTGATTGGAAAACTTGTGCTGTGACGTTGGCGATATCCGTCGCATGATCTGGATTATCAACAGTTGCAACGATTTGGAACATTTGTGAGTTTTGTGATTGATTGACACTGATCACCGATTTCAACTCACCCTTTGTAAGACTTTGTCCATAATTTTGTTCAAGTTCTCTTTGAACATCATTGATGACAACATCGCCTAAAATCATATCTTTGTAAGTATTGATCAACAATACGTTAGCGTTGACATCTTGTAGATTCGTATTCGTATTTTCTGCTTTTGACTGAACGATCATCTCAGCTGATGAACTGTATTTAGGTGTAATCAAAAAGAACGTGACTCCAGCAGCTAATGCAAATCCGGCAAGCGTGGTCGCAAGAATCAGCAACCAACGCTTTCTTAAAATCTCAAATAATTCTCCTAGACTAATCGTTTCTTCCATGTTTTCTCCACTTTCTATCGTTAATATCTTTTCTTAACTTTTCGTCTTCTTAATAGTTCGCTCAACATCCAGATGATGAAACTACAAATAATGAGCACGATTCCCCATTGGATAAATGTTACAATAAAGTTGCTTAGATACGTAGTTAAAAAATGATAGAGCGACTTTGAATTGATGCCGATACGCTCGACCATTTTTGAAAGGTACACAAAAAGAGGTAACGCTAAAAGCATTAGACCAGCGCCACCCACTGCATAACTTAAATAGCGTAACGCACGATGGAAAAAACGTGTGTCGATTGCAATGATCGCAATCACTAATAATGCAGAAACTGTCATTGTAAAGAAGATCAATAAGGTCAGCGTTCTTTTATACCCCATCACTTGCTTCCCATAGGTCAAAAGATAAGGGATCTCAATATATTCACTATAGGTTTCGATGGCAGATTTTTTTAGATTATCAATCGATTGTTGCGTTTCTGCATTGATTTCATAATTGTTTTCTTTCGCATAGTCTTCGACTTTTTTCTGGATGATTTTGTCTACATCCTCTGTCCGTTCAATCAAAAAAGGAATGTCTGTATAAATGGTGCGAATATAGTGTTCAACATTCGATTGTACATAAGCTTGAGGAACAGTGTCTGCCAATACATCTGCAGGAATATTGCTTCCTCGACCTAGATCGCTGATTCTTTGATTGATCTCAGAGGTGATCGTTTCTGAATAATTGGCTTCTTCCATGGCTTTTTCCATAAACTGTTGGTTGAACAACGTTAGTCTCAATACAACTAACGTCATGCCGGCAAACAAACTCAAAGAACAAATAAAAGTAAGTAGCCAACGAGACCCTTTTTGCATGAATTTTTGCTTACTCATGATTTCCTCCTATTTATTAGGATTGATCAACGGACCTTCAACTAACTCACAGATAACAAAAAGTCGTTCATCCGTCATGCCTAAACTATCAACAGGATAGCATGTATAAAGAAGCAGTATTGGTTTATCTTTTTGACTGATCAATTCATTGATTTCCGGATCATCTTTATGACGAATCACCATTTCTTTTACTTGATAGCGGTAATTCGCATAGGTCGTCTTAGCTGTCACGATATCATTTGTTTGAATACCGCTTAGCTTACCAAACCCATCAACATTGTGCCCACCGACTAGTGACGTTCCAGTCTCACCTATGTAGACAGAACCCATATATTGTCCGGCACCTTTTCTTAATATCTCATCGGTATCTCCAAAATACAAAGGCACATTCAGATCTAAAGAATCTACCATGATGTCACCATAGCGTTCGCCACCTCTAGGGTAAGCGATACTGCTAGATGCCAGTTCATTGTTCTCATCTTTAGCGACATCTTCTTCTTTTACAGCTTCAAAGCTTTGTTCTTGCGTTTCGAATGTTGGAACATCTGAAAGTAAAAACAAATTTAAAGAAGAAGTGGCAAAATGAATGACAGGTCTTCCTATGACGTACATTAGAGAATAACCAGCTGCCAAAAAAAAGACAGGGACAAAAAGCATTGCCCCTAGTCTCTTAAGCAGCTTGCGCTTTTTACGCAATCTTTGTCTTTCTTCCTACTACAACCGCACCTGCTGCGACTAATAGTAATGAAGCAATTGCCATTGCACTAGCGGTATAATTACCACCTGTTTGTTTAATTGGAGAACTAGTGCTAAAAGCTGGTGAAGTTGTTCCATCAGCATTTTTTGCACCGATTTGGATATCGCTACCATTCCAACTTAGTACAACTAATCCCAACGCGTCAGCAACTCTCGTTACCTCTTGTTGGATTTGCATGATGATATCCCGCGGTAAAGCACGAATCAAATCATCAAGCGTGTTGATTCCTGTCATATCGATTGTTACTGAACCTAACAGATTACGCACATTTTGAATACCTGTAACGGCAGTTTCTACTTGTGCATCCGTTAAATCATTTTGTTTCAAATGGTTTTCGGCTTGTGTAATGTAAGTATCAGGGACAGTGAATTCTTTTCCTTGAATACTTACTGGTGCTTTTAACAAGTCTAGGATCTGTTGCTCATTCGCAGAAATCGCGCCAGCGGCATCTACAGGAACAGTGAACAATAATGCAGTGAAAAATACAACTAAATATCCGACAAACTTTTTCATCCATTCGACCTCCTTTGCATTTTATTGTGAAGGCTTTCAGCCTTCAGATAAAACATTATAGAAAATAACATTATTCATTTTATTTTCTACATTTCTTATACTATCACATAGAGTTAGCTGACACAATTTATATAACCTAAGTAAATTTATGTTTTTTTGGGCCTATCAGCCATGTTGATATTAAGTGTATAAAAAAGGATAAGATTCCCATTCCCTAGCAATTTTTACCACAGCATAGATTATATTCATATAATCTTTTTGTTTGCGAATATCTAGGTTAAATGTCAGGTGATTTACCTGACATTTTCCAAGGACTCACCTAACACTAAACCTGGTTCTGCATTCAGTCGATAATCAGCAAGATGCTCTTTTCGCCATTCGACAGATGCAGCGGCTCCGATCATTGCCGCATTGTCCCCACAAAGACGTAATGGTGGTACGATCAGTTCCAATTCAGGTAATTCTGTGGCTAAATTTTTTCTCAAACTTTCTCTTAGTCCTTGATTAGCAGCAACACCGCCTGCAAGGATTAATTGCTTCACCGGATAAATTTTGCAAGCACGTATCGTTTTTGTTACCAAGACTTCGACAACACTGGCTTGAAAACTCGCAGCAAGGTCTGCTCGATCTAATTCTTCCCCTCGTTGCTCCGCGTTGTGGACTAAATTGATAAATGCACTTTTTAAGCCACTGAAACTAAAATCATAGTTATCTTCGCGAAGCATTGCCCGAGGAAAGTGGTAGGCATCTTTCCCTTGATGGGCTAATTCATCGATTTCTTTTCCACTTGGATAGCTCAATCCTAAAACACGTCCTACTTTGTCGTAGGCTTCTCCAGCGGCATCGTCTCTTGTTTCACCGATGATCTCATAAGCGCCATCTTCTTCCATATAAACTAACTCCGTGTGCCCTCCACTGACCAACAACGCCATCAATGGAAATTCATACGCTTTTTCGAAGCGGGCGGAGTAAATATGTCCTGCCATATGATTGACAGGGATCAATGGCAGATGATTTGCCCAAGCAAAAGCCTTTGCTGCTGAAATACCGATGAGTAATGCCCCCACAAGGCCTGGTCCTTCTGTGACAGCAACCGCGGTAAGTTGTTCGGCGGTCACGCCTGCTTCCACCAACGCTTCTTCAAGACATAAAGTAATTTGCTCTACATGATGGCGACTGGCCACTTCAGGTACGATCCCGCCAAAGCGTTTATGGCTGTTGATTTGAGAGGCAACGATATTTGATAAGATTTCTTGCCCATCTTTCACGACCGCTACGCTTGTTTCATCACAGCTTGACTCAATTGCTAAAATCAATTCTGTTTGTTTTTCATTCATGGTTTCATCACCTCTGTTTTTAGCTTTGTACACATGATGACCGCATCCTCGACCGGATCATGATAGTAGGCTTTTCGTTTACCTACTTGGCGGAATTTTTCTGATTCGTAAAGGTGTTGGGCAGCAATATTTGACTGTCGTACTTCTAAAAAAACACTATGCGCTTGGTTAGCTTTTTCTCGTTGCAGCATCTCTTGTAATAATTGTCTTGCTACACCTTTGTGTTGTTCAGCAGTCAGAACTGCAAGATTCGTCACTTCTACTTCATCAAGTACTTTGGCATATCCAATAAAGCCAATGATTTCCTCTGCTTGATGAACGACTAAATAATTGGTTTGTGGTTGTTGGATATCAGACAAAAATTGATCTTTTGTCCAAGGTGACCCATTTAAAAAAGCATCGTCACTGACTTGCCAAAGCGCTTGGGCTAATTTTGTATCATTGAAAGCTGTTTTTTCTTCAATCACTTTATTTCACTCTTCTTTTAATAGTTTTACCATATCTAAGGCATCTTCATTCGTTTCTGTATAATACCCTTTTTTTACTTTTCTCGATTGGAAGCCTAGTTTTCTGTATAAGCGTTGGGCATTCTGATTACTGATCCGTACTTCTAATGACATGGTCTCGCATTGATTCATCCGTGCGAATGTCTCGATCTCGTTGATTAAATAGGTACCGACACGCTGCCGTTGGTAACTCGGACTGACCGCAATGTTTGTGAGATGGCAATCGAGTCCTAATACTCTGGATCCAACAAAGCCGAATAATTCTTCTCGATCGAATATCCCTAAATATAAAGTCATGAATGGGGAAGTCAGCTCTGAGATGAACGCACTTTTTGTCCAAGGTAATTCCCCCAAATAAACTTCCCGTTCGATACTTAACAACGCCTTGACATCATCAACTGTCAGTTCCCGTATTTGAAATTGCTTTTCGCCTACAGTGACCGTTTTCTCTGGATAATCTGCTTTTTCTTGAAGCATGGTCCGTAGATAGGCTTTAAATTTTTTCAACATAGCTTTCTTCTCCTGGCGTATGTGTCTCCAACCATTTTTCTTCTGCTTCCACTCGTTTTAAGTAACGTGGTAAAAAGGCTTGGATATCGTTGACCGGATTACTTGAAGCCCCTAATTGCGCGACGACAACTCCACTAGGAATATCCCAAAGTGGCAAGGAGTTACGCTTAGCATCAGGTATTGATTCAGCGATTTCTGAGTTGAATTTGTGGCAATCGCTACCGACAAAAGTGATCGATCCATCCATTTGTTTTAATTTTTCGGTTAATTCTACGAAAGCAATATGTCTGTCCTCTAGAACGTTTTCTAATGTTCCATGATGCCAGCGATAGGCACCAGCATAAACATTTTTTCTTCTCGCATCAAATATCGGTACAATGATTCCTTCGATTCCTACGCAATTTGCTGCAAGTACAGCAAGACTGGAAACACCAACCAATTCTTTATTTAAAGTATATGCTAATGTCTTGGCAGTTGTGACACCGATTCTCAATCCTGTATAAGAGCCTGGACCACTTGACACAGCAATTCGATCGATTTGTTCTGGTGTGAGTTGGCAATCTGAGATCAATTGATCCAACGCTGGCATCAACGTCAGACTATGATTTTTCTTTCTATTGATTTGGATTTGACCTAACACTGTTTCGTCTTCCAATACGCCAACAGCTAAGGTTTGATTTGCTGTATCGATCCCTAATGTAATCATTTGACCGTTCCCTTCTACTACTCTAATGTCGTTTATCATTGTAGCATACTTCGAGGTAAAAAAGGGGAGGAAAAATCAAGTTTGGCTCTCGCCGCTGTCGAAATTTCCACCCCTATACTTAGGTTGATAATCGTCTATTTGATCGTAGATTGTTTTGTTGATTCTCGTAAAATTAGTTCTGTCGCGATCGTGATTTTTCTTGCAACCGGTGCAGTACTATGGATTAACTGGGTCAATGTCTCAACTGCCAACTCCCCCATCCATTCGGTGTACACTTTGACTGTAGAGAGGGGTGGTGAGACATACTTTGCCACGCTGATATCATTGAAGCCAATCACTGAGATATCTTGCGGAATAGTCAATCCTGCTTCTTTGATTGCCTTCAATGCACCAATTGCTAATGCATCATTCGCAGCAAACAACGCATCCGGTAATTCCTTTTCTTGCAATAAAAAATCATGAACAGCTTGATATCCTGCCTCCACTGAAAAATCCGCTTCAATGATCTTTCCTGTGAGGTTCTTTTCTTCACTGATCAGTTTTTGAAAAATTGCCGTTCTAGGATCAGTCACCGGTGTTCGGTGTTGCTTCGTGTACTCTTTTCCGGCTAACATCACGAGTTGTTTGACTTCTTCTTGTAAGAAATGATCCATCACTAAGCGAAGACTCGACTCAAAATCAACGACTAATGAATCGATGCCAAATCTTGTGCCATCTGAATCGACAAGTAAAAGGTTCTCTTGCGTACGTTTCAATTCTTTCAATTGCTCTTCGTCAAACTTTCCTAAAGCAATCGTTCCATCTGCAGATTGCTCACTGATGGCATCCCATGTTTCCTTGATCAGGCGAATATTCGCTTCTTCCGCTTTTTTTTCGATTCCTAAGCGTATAGAAAGATAATAAAGATCTTCTAATTCTTCTTGTGTATCATACCATTGGATCAATTTGATCGTTTGTTTTTCAGAGGCTAGATTCTTATGATGTTTTTTATAATTCAAGTGTTCAGCTACTTCAAAAATTTTTTGTTTCGTTTCCATTCCTACTGACAATTTCTCATCATAATTCAGCACTCTTGAGACAGTGGCAGGAGAAACTCCCGCCAACTGAGCAATATCTTTGATTGTGGCCATTCGTTTCCCCTCCTGTAAGTGACCGATGCTTATAATGTTTCAGTAAAGCGCAAGAACGCAGCTCTTCCTTGTTCGTCCCGTTTGAAGACACCGGCATCTTCTAAAACTCTGGCGAAGACTTGCCCAACAGCATTTTGGATAACAACTGTCGCAGTCTCTTCAGTCAAATCAGGATTTGCTTGTTTTAGCTGTTCTGCCCATTCACGATGGTAGTCCGCGACTTGATTTTCTTCACCCAGTAGATATTGCTTCACTTCTTCCAATTCTGGTTTTAAGCGTGGTGGCAACACAGCCAACCCCATAACTTCGATCAAGCCAATGTTTTCTTTTTTGATATGTTGGATATCACGATGAGGATGGAAAATCCCTTCAGGATATTCTTCGGACACATTGTTGTCGCGCAATACTAAGTCGATTTCAAAGTAATCATCTTTTCGACGAGCAATCGGCGTGATCGTGTGGTGTGGCGTACCATCTGCTGAATAGGCGATGACTGATACTGATTCATCTGAATAGTTCTGCCATTTGTTTAAGACCGCATCTGCTGCTTCTACTAATAAATCTTTATCGGGCGACTGTAACCGGATCACCGACATCGGCCATTTGACGATCCCTGCAATCACCTGCGGATACTCGCTTAGCTTGAACAATTTCTCCATCGGCGCTTTTGCCATCGGAAATTCGTGACGTCCAGCTTGATAATGGTCATGTGAAAGGATCGATCCACCAACGATCGGCAAATCAGCATTTGAACCTACGAAATAGTGTGGTAAGACTTCAGTGATCTTCAACAACCGAGCAAACGTTTCTTTAGTGATGCGCATTGGTCGATGTTCTTCTGATAAAATGATCGAGTGTTCATTGTAGTAGGCATAAGGCGAATACTGAAATCCCCAACTTTCTCCGTCTAAGTTCATTCGGATGATTCGATGATTGGTTCGTGCTGGGTAATTCAACCTTCCTTTGTACCCTTCATTTTCCATACATAACATACACGATGGGTAATTGACTTGTATCGCTTTTCTTTCTGCAGCAATTTGTTTTGGCTCTTTTTCAGGTTTAGATAGATTGATCGTGATTTCCAACTCCCCATATTCAGACGGATAAGTATACACGATATTTTTTGCGATGGCTCGTGTTTTGATATAGTCATTGTTGCGGCTCAACTGATAAAAATAATCCGTTGCTTCTTCTGGACTTTTTGAATAATGTTGAGCAAAAAAAGCATTGACAACAGAAGGTGGTGGCGTCAAGAAATCCATCAATTGTGCCTCAAATATTTCTCGGTCAGCTGTTACATCCGTCACCAAGCCATTTTCTTTTGCTTGTTCAACTAAACGATCCAATAGATCGACCGATTCTTCTTGCACTGGACGTACTTCAAAAGAGTCGCCGGCTTCTTCGCCAATAAGACCTAAAATACGATTTTGTAAGTAGATACGGTCCATTTCCATCCAACCACCAGACGCGATTGCTAGTGTGACAAAATCTGCAATTGTTTGACTAATCGTCATTTTCTTCCACCTACTTTTCATACCCGTTAGGATGGCTTTCATGCCATGCCCAAGCAGTTTTGATGATTTCTTTCACATCTGTATATTCAGGTGCCCAGCCAAGGATTGCTCTCGCTTTTTCACTTGACGCTACTAAACGACTTGGATCACCTGCTCTTCGTGGTGCGATTTTCGCAGGAATATCACGGCCTGTGACTTCTCGTGCTGCTTCTAGCATCTCTGTGACTGAATAACCTTTGTTACTTCCCAAGTTGAAGAAGTTGCTTTCATTTCCAGCTTTTAAATATTCTAAAGCTAAAATATGCGCAGCAATCAGATCTTCTACTTGTACGTAATCTCTGATACATGTTCCGTCTGGCGTATCATAATTATCCCCATAGATTGCTAATGACTCTCGTTGGCCTAAAGCTACTTGTAAAATGATCGGCACTAAATGAGTTTCGGGCGTATGATCTTCGCCGATCGACGCATCATTCTTAGCTCCTGCTACATTAAAATAGCGTAAAGCCACATAACGCATGCCATATGCTTCGTCACACCATTTCATCATTTTTTCCATCATCAACTTACTTTCGCCATAAGGATTTTTCGGATTCGTTGGTGACCCCTCTGTAATTGGCGATTCTTTTGGCTCACCGTAAGTCGCAGCTGTTGAAGAAAAGACAATCCGTTTCACATCAAACTCGTGCATTACTTCTAATAATACTTGCATGCCATAAACATTATTATTGAAGTAGACTAAGGGTTTTTCAACTGATTCACCGACTAACGAGCTCGCTGCAAAGTGCAAGACGCCCTCAATTGTTTCTTTTTGGAAAACTCCACGTAAAAATTCTTTGTCACGAATATCGCCTTCATAAAAACGTGCATCAGTATGAACTGCTTGACGATGGCCTGTCAAAAGATTATCCACGACTGCTACATCATAGCCCTTTTCAATTAATTGATCGACGGCATGGGAACCAATATAGCCTGCTCCGCCTAATACTAAAATTGTCATGTTAAGACTCCTTTATCCATATAATTATATTCGTTATTTATTTTAACAAAAGTGATGACCAGAAAACAGGGACTTTTTTTGACAAAACCTTCTTTCATTTTATTTAGTAAATTTATAATAAAACATTTAGTAAATTTTTTCAACATTTTATTGTAAAGGGTTTCAAATAAAAAAACGAAAGACTAGCGTTTTTCCTTGTTTTGCTTCATAATAGAAGTGTCAAATAGATAAATGAGGTGAATCATTATGAAAAAATTTGTATCAGGTATCTTAGTAGGTAGCTTGGCTACTGTAGCAGCTGTGGCTGGTTTAGTAACTTCTGTGAAGAAAACAGTCATCGACCCAATCGACGAAAAAGAAGCAATGATTGAAGAAAATCGTAAAAAAGCAATGAGAAAACGTGTATCACGATAAGAGCTAGTGATTGAAGCATTCAGCTTCAAAAACAAAAAACCCAAAGTTGTTCTTCAATTTTTTGGGTTTTTTTGTTTCTACCGAGTTTTTTCTAAAACTCGCATTTTTAAGTTACGATAGAAATGGAAGCTGACAAATAGCACAGTTGTGTTTCCACTATCTCCCTCATGCTATCCAAAAAGAACTTTCTTACAAGTGTCAGGACAGAAGTGTTTAGCCTCGAGAAATAAGGCGCCATCCACGAAAATTGTTCTTCAAATTTTTGTGGATGACGCCTTATTTCCCAAGAGGTTACTTCTGTTCCCGCCGTTTATTCGGTTTTAGTTGGTGGGAGAGAACTAATGTCCCTCTCTCCTAAAGGAACGTTCTTTTTATGATTTTTCTGCTAAAATCAGTTGTGCGATACGATCAATTTGTCTAAGATTCCAAAAATCGACATGGGGTCTCGGAACGGAGGCTGTTAACCATTCTACCCCTTCAGTTGGGATGCCGATACAATACAAATTGTTTTGTACTTCTCCATGGGCATCGATCACACGTGAATTTTCTCGTTCGATTGCTACCGCACCAGAAACGAAATCGCCACTTGGATCATGCAACTGGAATGGCTGAAGGATCTGGGCATCACGTAGACTGATCAAGGCTGGATTTCTTGTTGTTCGTAAGTCATTTTTTGGTAATCGTGCCTCAATTAGATAGCTACTTGTAAGCCCTTCTGGTTCCAGGTGAAATCTCTTGTCCTTTCCTACAACAGTAAAAGGAGGTTCCACCAAATGGAAAATTCCTGCATCGATCAATGCTGCTAATTCCTGCGTTCTTCGTAAAGGCGGACCAATAGTAAAAAACGCATCAAACGTATTGAACCATTGCCACAATATTTCTTTATATTCTTTTGCAGAAAAAACTTCCCATAGCATCACTTGATGCACGATATTTCGCCAATCTTTCAATGCATCCAACGTCGCAATCAATGGACCACTCACATTGCCTTTTAACGCTTCATTGATTTGATCTTCGATATACCTCCGACTCATTTGTTGATACGGCAACATGTGGTCGATCAAGTGATCCAGTAAGTCCCATGACCACAAGTGGCTTGATAATTCAGGATATTTTCGCAGCCATTCCTTTTCTGTAGCCCCAAGAAAGACTTCTTGAAATTCGCTGAGAGCAATCGACAACCCATGTTCCTCGATCACTTTTTTATAATAAAACAATTCGAGATCTTTTTTTAAGTCAGTAAAAAAATCCTCCCCAGTCAGTTTTTTAGTACGATAATACATATTTAATCGTTCTTGCGTCAGAATGACTGGTTGTGCCACCTCGCCAACTTTTTTCTGGTTGCGTCCGTGGGGATAGTAAGGTAAGCCTCGCCGAGAGCCGCAATAGACGACTGGCTCTTCTCCCGACGGACGATAAACCAATCGACCTTCCAATTCTTCAAAGCGACCGCCTCGTTGTTGTGTCAACAAACCAATATAATCAAAAAAACAGAGTCCTAACCCCCGAATAAACACCGGTTCTTGGGCAGGAATCATCGATAAATCAACATCGGCTGGATTAGCTGGTCCTTGGTAAAATAAGTGATGCTCAGCCGCATACTCACTTAATTGGCTTTCTTCTGACGTTTGTTCATGTTCCCAATGACCCGTTGCTAGGATCAGTTGATCCACCACATAGGCTTCTTCTTTAGTTCGCAGAATGAATTGTTTCTCTTTCTTGGTGGCTTCGATAACTAATTCTTGTATATAATCGAAACGATCAGAAAATCGTTCTTGTAGGCGCGCGTAAAACCATTGGAGATAGACGCCAAAGAAGCGACGACTTGTTGGTTGATTTTCTAATAAATTAGCTGCTTCACACAAAAACGCTTCTTTTTCTTTGATAGTTGTCTGACTAAGATAAGAAGGGGCAAATTCTTTCGCCCATTGATAAAGATTCACTCCGTTAGCGACCACGCCTCCACTACTTAATGTCTCATCCGTAAACATCGTCACTTGTGACGCCAATGAATTCATCAGTACTTCTTTTGGCTGATCGACTCGCCAAACCTTGCCACCGATCCCACTTGGATCAAAAAGGAGGATCTCAATATCTTCTTGTTGTTGATTATAGAGTAAACGCTCTAACATGCTAAGTCCACGAGGTCCTGCCCCGATGATCCCAATTCTCATCTATCCACCTACCTATATGTATTTGCTTGATTGTCACGCATCTTTTCTCTTGATTCCACTCAATACACGCTACAATGATTTACTTGGCTAACTCACTGAGGAGCAACAGTTCTTCATGTTCTTTATTTTGTGACCAACTGATTTCCAAATAACATCCGTAAATCAAAAAAACGAATTTAGGAAAATATTTTGTGATGACTACCTTTGTCATATTCTCTCATTCCATCATAGCATAATTTTTCTGCAATAAGAAAAAACAACAAGAAAAAAGAGCGAATAACCACTCTTATTCTTGTTGCTACTAAGGTGACATAAGAAGTACAAGACTCCTCGTTAGATTTTTTTACTTTTGATTTTACCTGACCAACCATCATAGCCGCCTTTTAAGATATAGATATCTTGGTAACCTGCTTTACGCAGTTGGTTAGCTGTACGAATACTCAAACTTTTCTTTTGATCATAAATATAAACCGGTTGGTCTTTACGAATCGAACCAAGTGAATTTTTTAGTACTGTATAAGGAATATTTCTAGCGCCTAAAATATGACCCGCATCAAAGACATCTTTTTCACGAACATCGATGACTTGTGCACGACGCATTCCTTCACGAAATTCTTCTTCTTCAAGCATTGTTGCAGAACGTTTAGCCATTACTCGTAAGTAAACTTCCCAAAATACGATAGCTAAGATGATCAGTAATAAAATGATGTTAATAATCCATAAAACCATGTCGTGCCTCCACTTTATTCAGCATATTTCAAGGCTAATGAGGCAGCACCGATAACGCCTGCTTCATTTCCTAATTCAGCTAATTTGATTTTTGTTGATTCTCTCACTTGTGGGAAGGTAAATTCTTTGAAGTATTTCTCCACACGACTGCGTAAAAATTCTCCCGCAGCTGATACGCCTCCACCGATGACAATACTTGATGGATTCAACGTGTTTCCTAAATTCCCGCAAGCTAGTCCTAGATATAGACAGACACGATCGACCACCATCAAACCAAATGGATCATCTGCTTCTGCTAATTCAAAAACATCTTTACTTGTTACTTCTTCACCATTATCAAGCATCGCTTTCAAGCGTGAATCACCGGCATATTCTTCTGCCAAATGACGGGCCACTCGAACGACACCTGTCGCACTTGAGACAGTTTCTAAACAGCCACGTTTGCCACAAGTACATTCGAATCCATTTGGATCGATCGTAATGTGTCCTACTTCTCCAGCGGCTCCAGTCACCCCATGAAGTAAATGACCATCCGCCACAATACCGCCACCAACACCTGTACCTAGAGTGATGAATACGACATCAGGATCATTTTCGCCTGCACCTTTCCAACGTTCGCCTAATGCTGCGACATTGGCGTCATTATCGATGGCAAATTTGATGCCCGTTCCTTCTTCAATCATTTTTTTGACAAATTGAAGCTCGCGCCAATTTAAATTGTACGCACCAATCACTGTACCAGCTTCGCTGTCGACTGTTCCTGGTGTCCCCATACCGATACCGATGAAATCTTCCGCTTTCATACCGTATAAGTTCAGACGATGATTGATAGATTCAATGATTTCAGGAATAATGTGTTTGCCATCATCCAAAATATTGGTATCGATACTCCATTTCTGTTGAATTTCTCCGTCAGGTGTCAAGATCGCAAATTTTGCTGTTGTTCCACCTAAATCAATCCCAATAATTTTTTTGTCCATGATCAAATTCCTTTCTTTCTGCTCTCTTCGATTCGGTGTTCTCTTTTTAAGATGTGCCACGCAGTCATATATGTTTCGTGATCGATCAAATGATTATCATAAAGCTTGCGTAATTCGATCGTCATCAATTCAATATCATAAATCCGTGCTCCCACATAAATAAAGATACCAAATCTCTTGAATAGCTGTTGTACGTCGTATAAGCTTTCCATTTAAAGCACTTCCTTCACATTATACAAGTATTCCATAATTTTTTAAACCCACTAAAACACATATTATAAAAAGAAAGAGAAAAACGATCGACGATATAATACGATGATGGATCGAGTAATCATTGGATCGATTTGGTAATCCTAATAGATTCCCTATCAGGAAACCTCCGATCAAGCCACCAACATGTCCCCAGATATCTACTGAGGTATCTGATATACCGAATATAAAAGAAAAAACAATGAATATCATGTAACGGCGTACAAGCTGTTTCACCACATAATCATTTTTGTAATGAATACCTAGAACAAATAACGCACCAAATAAACCAAAAAGTGATGTACTTGCCCCACCAGATAATACGTTCATTTCATTGAAGGCAAAACTGGTCACATTTCCCATGATACCACTAAGTAAATAAATCAAGAAAAAGCGCCAATGACCGTATACCGTTTCGATTTGTGAACCCATAAAATACAAAACGACAGAGTTCAGTACAAAATGCATCATCCCAAAATGGATAAATATTGGTGTGATCAAACGCCACCATTCATGTAGGTAGGCAATATGCTGGCCAGACATGCCTAGTCCAAAAGCCACGCTATTACCAGGTAATACCTCCATTGCGAAAAAGATGATTGTTTGGATCACTAAAAATATCTGTGTTAAAAATGGCCCATCGAGCCAAGATTTTAATTTGAATTGTTGCTGCCGATTTACTTTCATATATACCCCCTTGTTTTTTTAGTCGTTCAATAAATGTTGGATTTTCTTATCAAAGTCTTCTGGTTCCCAATCATTATGAATCATCTCTTTGAAAGTCAAGCTGCACGTTTGATGCGAATACTCTTTCAGATAGCGATCATAATACCCTCCACCAAAGCCGATTCTGTACCCATCTGGATGAAAGATGATTCCTGGGACGATCAATAAATCGATCATCGTTGCCTCATAAAAATGCGTTGAAACAGGTTCTAACACACCAAAACTTGAACGTTCTAAAACTGTGTTCTCAGAGAACTCATAAAATGCCATTTGACGTTTTGGCAATGTTTTGGGGATCACAACGATTTTCCCTGAGGCTCTCGCTTGTTCGATCAACGGTCGTGTATCTATTTCAAATTCATTTGAAAGAGTTATACCGATGACTTGCGCCTGCTTCCAATACTCGGTTGCAAACAATTGCTTATAGATTTTTTGTTCTTTTTCTTTTTTGTAGCCACTTGCAGCAATTTTTTTAAGTTCATTAATGCCAAATTGACGGAGCTGGTCTTTTTTCTGCTTTTCGTGTCCCAAATAATCACCTGCCTACCTTCTGTTAAAATGGTAGCGGAAAACGGAGAAAATAGCAATTTAACTTTTTAGATTTTTGGATTTGTTCTGTCTAATTTTAGTTAGGACATCGATCTATCCCCATTTGATGTTAACAATCGTCAATCATTCATTCGTTAGATAACACTGAAAAGCATTATAGTTTATGTGGAATCGATGAATAAAGGTTACTCTTTCTTGATGTATACGACAGAAGAAAAATCATTCACAGACTAGATGAAAACTAGTGATGCGAATGATTTTTTTGTTTATATTTGTTTTTCAATTTTCAACTTAACAATTCATGAATAGAGACTTTTTACCATCTATAATTTCTATCTTTTATTATTCGTAGTTGATATAGATTTTACTTAAGTAATTGTGTTCTAAAAATAAAACAATTGCTTGAACTACTTCTTCCAAGCTATCTTTCATTGAGGTTTGATTTATTTTGTTGATATTAAAACATTTTAATTGTTCAATAATAAGGGATTTATCTTTGATTAACCACGGTGAATCATCATACCATCCCTCATGATGAAAGTATTCTTTCAAAATCCCCTTTTTTTCTAAATTACAATCTAATAAGTTATCTAAAATTGTATCAAAATACCCGTTCCAAATTATAAGTTTATTGCCATCAGCTATAAAAGAAAGCTCTGCTTCTCCTTCGAAACCTTCATAAAACTTATTGTCAATCATACCATTCACTCCTTCCAATGACCTTTTTCCAAAATTATAATTTGTTCTGTAGTAGCATTTCCTTTTTTTCTTGCATTTATAGCATCATACCATTTATACGCTTCTACCCATTCATTATCACCAATTTTGAAAAAATTTTGGGGCTTGTTCCCTCCATTTCCAGGTAGTATTCTTTGGATGACCCATGTATTGCCCTGTTCAACAGGTGCTCCTGGAGTTCTTGTATGCCACCTCACTTCATACTTAAATTCACCATCATTCCACTTATAAGTAATCTGTTCATAACCAGCATTCATTGTCTTGGCATTAATTTTTACGTTATCAGGAATATCTATAGGTGCTGTTTTCTTATATTGATTTGCAATTTTAAGTTTCTCTGCTTCAGTTAGCGTGGATAGCTTTGGTATATTTCCACCACCCACCTCCTCAATCTTAGCATTTTCCACCTGCTTCACACCAGTAGTCGTCAATACTTTGTAAGATGCATAAGTAAAGCCTAAGATCATCAGGGCTTGGCCGAGTTCGGATTCGTTGATCCATGTGTAGCCGTCTTTGACGTATTGCGAGGTAGAGACGATACTGCCTAAAAGTGGGTCTAGTTTTTCGCCGGTTTCGTAATTGACGCCTTGACGCCATGCTGCATTGACTTTCTCTTGGTAGGTATCGTACGTCATAAATTGGATCAGCTCAGGTTCTAAGTAGTGACCTACTTTCGTGACATATTGATACAGCTCGGGGTTCACGATGCCGTAGCCTGATTGCTTGTCTTCGATTTTCCAAAAGACACGTGGGTTGACCTCGCTATCGTGAATAATGAGAGCATAGACGTTGTACTTTTCTAGTTCTTTATTTTTAGTTGGATCGATGCCTTTTTTCTCGTTTTCTGCATGTTGCCATTTGTCTTGGATCGTGGTTGTCCACGACAAATCTTTCGGGATAGAGAATGATTTTTTTTGACTGTTCCAAGCTGTTTTTGTTTGAGCGAGTCCTTGATTGACTGCTTGTTCGATACTTTTGATTTCTGTAAAAAATTGGGCGGAACTTTGATTGTAAGCTAAGAGTTTTTGGAGTTTTTCTTCCAGTTTGTGTTTCAAGTCATGATACATCATGAGTAACAACGTATTCTGATTGAGTTGAAAGCCTTGGTGTTCTTCTGGCATATGTGGTGAAAGAAGCAGTTGCCGTATTCCCTCGGCTTGGATGATATATTGATTCATTTGACGAATTTGCGCTTCTAATTCGGATTGTTTCAAGCTAATGGAGTCGACTTGTTCTATGTACTGTTGTGGAAATCGTTTTGCTACTTTTTCGACCGCTTCGGAGAGTAAGATTCCTCCTTGCACGAGTGGGTATAGTACTTGGGAAAAATAGGCTTTCGCAGCGTCGTAGGTTTTCCCTTGGAGATTGGGCGTTTGTAAAGTGAATTGAGTGATGGCTTGTTGGAGATTTTGGTAATCAGTGACTTGTTTTTGGCAGAAGTGACTGGCGCTCGTAGCTTGTGTTAAGGAGTCGTTTAGGTACATGTCGATACTCATAGGTTTTGTTCCTCCGACATGATTTTTCTTTTCTCAAAAGCAATTTCTTCGAGTTTATTCGTGATTCTTTGTTGTTGGATCATTTCGTGATGTTGGCATTCATCAAAGCCATTCATCAATCGCCTACTTTGATGTGAAAACTCCGAGGTGAATGTTTCGATGGACGTAAAGATATTCGATTTCTGGTAAGACAATTGTAATTGAAATAAGAAGTTTCCGATTTCTTTAAAGTGATTCTGGTAATCTGAACGGCAGGCATCAAGTTGTTTCATTTTCTTTTCCTGTTCTTCTCTTTTTTGCTTGCAGCAACGTTTCCTCGGTATCAAGATTTGTCCATTGATTCATTAGCGTCTCTCCTTGAAAAGATCTCGACTTAATTGAGTGTCTAGTGTAGAAAAACCTTGAGCAGCAGTTTGCAATTGATTAGCAGCGCCTGAGATAGCTGAGGCAATTTGATTGGCTAAGTTTTTGGCGGACGTTATGCTACTTTGAATGTCTTGATTGCCAATTAGCGTGGTGCGTGTGTCATTTTGAAGCGATAATGCTTGGTTTAAAGGGGTGGTTGCACTGGTGATTCTTGAAGTGGACTGTTGGGCTTGTTGAAAATTACTGCTGAATGTGACCATAGATCTCCTCCTCAGTTTATATATGTCGAATAGAACGCTTACATATTATATTATAACAATATATAATCAACTAGTGGGTTAAAATCCCATTAGATAGGCATCGTTACTTTATCTCCTATCTGATTGTTGAAAGTATTGTTCAATGTAAAAAAACACTGAAGACAAAATCTCCTTCAGTGTTTCCCGATCCCAACATTCTGGTCTTATCCTAGACAGATAGTTGTTTCTTTTGAATATAAAATAATAAATAAAGAAAATACGGTGCGCCCAAGACGGCAATCAAGATCCCTGTAGGAACTTCTCCATCTGGTAAAATGATGCGCGCAAGAATATCAGCAATATTGACAAATAATCCTCCGAACAAACCACTGAATAGGAGTGTCCACTGATTTTCTTTACGTACAATGATTTTGGCAGCATGCGGTGCGAGTAAACCCACAAAGGACAAGCTGCCTGCCACAGCAACACTGCCACAGGCTAAACCAACTGCAAGCAGTAATAAAACTGACTGACTTCGTGACACGTTCAACCCTAAGCTTTGCGCACGTTCTGGGCCAAAGGATAAAAGACCAATCCTGCGACTATAGAAAAACGCTAAAGGGATCAGAATAAGTACCCATGGCAAAAAGGCAGTGACATAAGGCCAACTAGCCCCCCAGATTGAACCTGCTAACCAAGCGTTCACAAAGCCATAATTTTCTTTTGAGATTTTTATCGTACTTAAAAGCATTGCCGCAGAAAAGCCCGCATTCACAGCGATACCTGAAAGGAGCAAGCGATTCATCGCTACTTGTCCAGAACGCTGATAGGCAACAAAATAGACTAGACATGCAGCAAGCGTGCCGCCTAAAAAGGCAACGAAAAGCAACAAGAAAGGTGACGCATGGCTAGTAAAAAAACCTAAGTATAGCATCACAAAAAATCCTGCGCCGGAGTTGATACCTAGAATACTTGAATCAGCTAATGGGTTTCTAGTTACTCCTTGCAAAAGATAGCCTGCGATTCCTAGACAGGTACCTGCGAATAAACTGATCAATAGGCGTGGCAAGCGAAATTCTGTCAGAACCAATTGTTGGACCTGTGTTCCTCTACCAAGTGCGACATCGATCAATTGATCAATATAAAGAAACGGTGTACCGATCATTAAACTGATTCCCGCAGTCACAAACCATAAAAATAGTAACAGGCCAATCCCCCAATATATTTTTTTCACACGCGTTCCCTCCTAACTTGTACCAATAAAAAAGGGACACCAATCAAGGAAATGACTAAGCCAAAAGGTGTTTCAAATGGTGGATTGACCATGCGTGCCACAAAATCTGCTAACATAACTAAGATCCCCCCAGCGATAAATGAAGCTGGCAAGACATACCGATAATCCGTACCGACAAAGCCACGAACAACAGGTGGAACCATCAAACCAATAAAAGAGACGGGCCCAACTAAAGAAACAGCTAACGCTGCTAAGATCGAAACAAAGATGAAAACCAGTACCCGTGTGCGCTGTGGATGTCCTCCTAAGGCGATCGCATGCGATTCACTCAAATGGATCAGGGAGATCGACTTCCCTAATAGAAAAGAGCCAATAACCGCCACTAGATAGATAGGTGAAAGAACGAGTAACTGTTGCCAAGTAATATTCGCCGCACCGCCAACAAACCAAAAAGTCAAATCTTGTTGTAGATTAAATAACTGGGTCAGTGCTTGGCTGATTGCGGTAAAAAAAGAACTGATTGCCACACCGGCTAAAATCATCTGCATAGTACTAAGTCCTATTTTTGAAAAACTGAAAAAACCTAGAACGATCATCGTCACGATCAACGAACCAAGTAATGAAAGCAGAAAAATTGAAAACGGCGAAGCTTTAGGTAAAAAAGCAAAGCTAAATGCCATGGCTAACGAGGCACCAGCATTGATCCCTAACAATCCTGAATCTGCCAAGTTGTTTCGCGTTACCCCTTGCATCAAAGCGCCACTGAGGGCGAAACAGCTACCCACAATAAATGCTCCGATGACCCGAGGCAGACGGATATTACGTATGATCTGCTGGGCTTGATCAGTTGGATCGAAATGGAACAACGCCTGCCAGACTTCATTTCCTTTAACTTCAGAAGCACCATTATACAAAGCAAAAAAGAAGACAAGGATTGCCAATAACAGAAGCAGCCATAGGATATTTATTTTTTTCCCTTTCCTCATCATTTTCCCTCCGGTTTCTTGATGAGATCATATGTTAAAAAGACAGGTTTATTTGTTTCAGGTAATTGAACGATTTGTGCTTCGATCTCAAAAATCTCTCTCATCCATTCTTTCGTGATGACTTGTTCTGGAGTCCCGTTGACAATTAATCGCCCTTCTTTCATTGCGACTAAATAATCGGAAAAGCGGGAGGCATGATTGATGTCATGGATCGACATCAAAATCGTTGTTTTTTTCATTCGGTTGATTTCTTTCAGCAGATCTAAGATTTCCAGTTGATGCGCCGGATCTAAAAAAGTTGTCGGTTCATCAAGAATCAAGATATCTGCTTCTTGAGCTAACGCCATCGCAATCCAGACTCGTTGGGCTTGACCTCCGGATAAACTAGCTAAGTCTCGATCTTTTAGCGAGATCAGATCCGTCGCTGTCAATGCCCACTCAATGGCTTGCAGATCTTGATCATCCATGCCACTGAATAGTTTTTGATAAGGATATCTACCGTAAGAAACGACTTCTTCGACTGTCATTCCTAATGGGTATTCACTCGTTTGGGCTAGTAAGGCAAGTTTCCGAGCTAGTTCTTTCGAATGATAGGTCGTCAAGTCACGATCGTTGACTAATATTTTACCGTTTTTTACAGGAAGTATGCGGGTAAAGCTTTTTAATAATGTAGACTTACCACTGCCGTTCGGGCCAATCAAACTGGTGATTTTCCCTTCTGGTATAGCGACAGACAAATTTTCAATTATCGTTTTGTTGGGGTAACCGGTAGTAATTTCAACTGCATTTAATCTAGACATATACTTCCCCCTCTCATTGAAAATCATTCTCAATTATGACGGTACTTCACAAATTCGTCAAGCACAAATTTCGTCATTTACGTTAGTAAAAAGAGTTGACAGCGCCCTTTTCTTGGGGAATAATAGCAATTGAGAAACATTCTCAATTACGTTTGGAGGAAAGACATGAGACTTAAAAATAAACTATTCACAATCTCTAGTGCATTACTTTTGGTGGGATTACTGAGCGCTTGCTCGCCAGGCTCATCTACAACCGAAGAGACAACCGCATCATCGACTACTGCTGATAATGGTACGCATACCTTGACAGATACATTAGGACATTCAGTTGAAATACCTAACCAACCAAAGCGGATCATCGGCAGTTATTTAGAGGATTATCTTGTTGCGTTAGGTGAAACCCCGGTTGCTCAATGGACAGTCGGCAGTGGTTCGATCCAAGATTATTTACAAGATGATCTGAAAGATGTCCCAACTATCTCCTATGATCTACCCTATGAAAATGTGTTAAGTTTTGAACCTGATTTATTATTGATTTCTTCTTCAGCCACTGTTGAAGGTGGTAAATACGAGCAATATAGTAAAATTGCTCCAACCTATGTTGTTAAAAATGGTACCGATGTCACATGGGAAGAACAGTTGCAAGACATTGGCAAAGTATTGAATAAAGAGGACAAAGCAGAGGAAATCATTCAAGATTATCAAGATTACGCGAAAGAAACACGAGAAGAATTGAGTGATCAGATCGATGGGAAAACAGCGGCTGTCTTATGGGTCACGAACAACTCTGCCTTTATGGTCAGCCAGAATCGTTCAAGCGGTCGCATCGTTTATGAAGATCTACAATTTGGTGTGCCATCTTTAGTAGAAGAAGTATCAAAAGAGGCAACCTCTGATTGGTCAGCTGTTTCATCAGAAAAATTAGCTGAATTAGACGCAGACTACATCATCTTAGTCAATAGTGATGAACAAGCAGCGATGTTCAACGAACCCACTTGGCAAAATTTGAAAGCAGTCAAAGCGGGTCAAGTGTTCGAATTTGGTCCAACTTCTAGCTGGTTATATAATGGACCAATCGCTAGTCGTCAAATGATCGATGATATCAAAGGCGAGCTAAAGTAAAAACGTGAAAACCACAATTTGGCTTGCGCTGTAAATAAAAGAAGTGTTCCATGTGCTAGCTGGTAAACAGCACATCGAAAAACGACAATCACCAAGAGGTAAAATTCTTCGGTGATTGTCGTTTTTTTCGATATTCAATTTGTTTGTCGCTTACTAAGAATTTCGGTAATCACGTAACCGATAGCCAACTCCGATCTCAGTGATCAAATATTCTGGACGAATGGTATTTTTCTCGATTTTTTTCCGAATGTTTGACATATTCACTCGCAACACTTGGGAATCTGTTCCATAAGGCCCCCAAACTTCTGATGTTAATACGCGATAAGTGACGACCTTCCCAAGGTGTTGGAATAATACGAGCAAAATGCGATATTCATTCTTAGTGAGATGGATCGGTTCTCCTGCTTTGGTTAACAGTTGGCTTTCTGTGTCCAAAGTCAATTCACCATTGGTGATGACTGAAGGTAATTCCTCTTGTTTACGATGACGAAAAGCGGTTCTGATCCTAGCAAGTAATTCATTCATCCCAAAAGGTTTAGTGACGTAATCATCAGCACCGAGATCAAGGGCTTTGACTTTTTCATGCTCGTTGTTTCGCGCTGAGATCACGATCAACGGTGTAGCCAGTCGTTTACGAATGATTTTCAATAATTCGATGCCATCAATGTCTGGCAAACCTAAATCGAGCAAAATCAAGTCAAAGGAATCTTCTTGGAACACATGCAAAGCTTCCATGCCTGTTGTGGCAATCGTAACGTGATAATGTTCTTTTGCCAACACGACTTCCATAAAATCAGTGATCGTTGGGTCATCTTCAATCAATAGTACTTTCCTCATGTAACGTCACCTCCTCACTCTTGTTCAAATAGATGCGAACCACTGTTTTCCCTTCTGATACAGCCATCTCTAATTTCCCATTATGGGCATGGATGATGGTTTTGACAATACTTAATCCAATGCCAAGACCATTTTTTGAATCGATTGGTACTTCTTCTTCATTAGATAGATTCATCTGGATTTTTTCATATTGCTTCAATGAGATTTCACCATCATTCTTCACTTCGCAAATGACCTGTTGTCCCTCTTGAAACACGCTAACTTCTACTTGCCCTTGTGTCGATCCATGACGAAACGCATTTTCCACCAGATTGAACATCGCTTGCTCAATCAAGATAGGGTCAACTTCGACAAATAAAACCGCTGTCGGTAAATGAACCAATAGTTCCTTGTCAGGATAAACTTTTGTGACATGTTCATAGACTGCTTCGATGATTTCCTCAATCGGTTCTGTTGTTTTTTTCACTTGCATCGTGTCCATATTGATCCGTGTGATCGACAACAGATTCTCCACCATTCGAATCAACCATTGGGATTCTGTCTGGATATCGGTCAGCAATTTTTGGCGCGTTGCTTGTTTCAGCTCTTCATCTGTTTGCAAGAGTGTTTCTGCAATCCCAGAAATCGCAGTCAATGGTGTACGCAAATCATGGGAGATCGCACGTAATAAATTACTGCGAACTTTTTCACGTTCATTTTCTAACTCAATTTGTTCTTTTTCATTCTTAAGCTCTGTTTGCTCTAAGATAACAGCAAGCTGGGTCAACACTAACCGTAAATAATTCAATTGACTATCCTCGATCGGCAGCCCGCGACTGCGACGAATCCCTAAAACAGCTAACGTCTTACCATTTGCGACAATCGGTAAATAAAAACCTTTTGCGCCACTTAATGTATCCGTTCCATAACCTGAGTCTTTTTGATTTTTAGCCGTCCAATAAGCTACTGCTGCCTCTTCTGGATGATCGAGTAAAAATGGGGCATCTTTTGGTGTATATTGGCTTAGCTTGATGGCATGTTTATCAAAGAAAATCACTTCCCGATCCAATAGTCTACCTAAATAAGTGGCAGATAATTCAACGATTTGTTGCTGATCTTCTGCTAAAACAAACTGCTTGTTCAGTTCATACAGAATTTCCATCTGTTGTTCTTTTTCTCTGGCATGGACAGCCTGTTTTTTCAGACGAACCATTAAATTACTGATCATCAGTGCAACGATCAGCATGATGACTAAAGTAATCGGATAACCTTGTTTATATACGGTCAAGGAATACAGCGGCTCGACAAAAAACCAGTTGAAAGCTAAGACACTTAAAATAGAAGATAATGCGCTCCAAAAATAGCCAGAGGTCAAACGGGCAACAAGTAAGATAAAGAAAATGTACACCAACATCAAGTTTTGTTCTCCAAAGTGAAGATATTGCATCACTTCAGTCAAGAGCGTTGCTACGAACACACAGATCAATGAAATCGCAAAATCTTTTCCTCCCCCTTCCACTAGTTTCTTGGAATGGGAAAGGATGGTTGAACGTTTTTCTTTATAAGGAATCAAGTGAAGTTCAGTTTCTGGCAATCGTTTGAGCAGTCGTACATCCAGCTCTTCTGAAAACAATCGCTCCGTCCACGGTTTCGCCAAATTTTTACCGATGATCAAATCGGTTGCGCCGACCAGTTTAGCATATTCGACGATCGTTTCAAATGAATGGTCCTCCTCGATTACCACGACTTCTGCGCCAAGTTTCTCCGCTAAGTCATTCGTCCCTTGTAAACGATCATCGGAACGAATGTATAGCACGATCCATTCTGCCCCCAAGCCTTGAGCTAACCGAGCAGTCCACCGAATACTTTTCTCAGCCATTTTAGGGAAAGCATCTTGAACGATCGTGATCAATTTACTTTGGACACCATTTGTTTTACCGATCACACGATTGATATGATCCGAAGCCCGTTGAATCGCTAGACCTCGTAACTGTTCCAATTTTTTAGGAATAAAGAAGTGCTGCAAGGCGCGTTTTGCATTTTCATCAGCATAGATTTTCCCTTGCGCTAAACGATCGATCAATTCATCTGGTTCCACATCGATCACCTTCAATGTCGCCTGTTGGAAAAACGTATCCGGAACCGTTTCTTTTACTTCGATCCCAGTCACTTCTTCAACGATATCATTCAAGCTTTCAATATGTTGGACGTTGATCGTCGTATGGACATTGATTCCTGCATTCAATAATTCTTCGATAGCTTGATATCGCTTGCGATTTCTTGATCCTGGCGCATTACTATGGGCTAATTCATCGATCAAAACGATCTCTGGCTGACGTTTGATAATGGCATCGATATTAGGTTCACTCAAAGTCAGCCCCTTATACGTCACTTCTTTTAAAGGAATCTGTGGTAATCCTTCTAATAATTGGTTCGTATCCGGGCGATCATGAGGTTCGATGTAGCCTACCACAATGTCTTTACCTAGTACGCTCAGCTCTTGTGCTTCCGCCAGCATTGCATACGTCTTGCCGACTCCCGCCGCGAAACCAAAATACACCCGTAGACGTCCTCGGCTTTTTTCACGCTGGTGTAACATTTCTGAAACATCCTGTCTTTCCATCTTTGTTTCTCCTAACCCCTCTGCCACCTACATGTTATCAAGTGACAGATTCAATTCAAGCACGTTGACAAACATTCGATCTGAAAACCAATCTTTTTGTGCTTTTTCCTGTATTATAGCACGAATCTTAGTAACCTCTTCTCCCCGCTCTTTAGCGATACGAGAGACTTGACTTTCTGCGGCTACCACACTGATATGCGGATCAACACCGCTTGCAGAGTTTGTGACTAAATCGATTGGGATCTCCGTAGTTTGATTGCTTTGTTGTGCCAATTTCGTTTTATCTTCTACTAATTTCTTTTGCTCCGATGAGGTTGGTGAAAGTTGGGTCACGTCTTGCCCTCTTCCACTAAAATAAGCTGCCTGTTGAAAGGATTGTCCAATCAACGAAGAGCCAACCACCTTCCCTGAAACGACTTCCTGACTACCATTGGCTTGATGAGCAAAGAAAAGTTGACCGATACCAGTAACAGCGACGGTGTATAGCCCACCGAAGAGTAGGATGCTGAGGAATAAAAAACTAAGCTGTGCTCTAAGGATCTTTTTCATAGGTGAATTCCTTCTTTCTGCAAAATGTCTTTCTTTTTATATTAAGAAAAAGCTCAAAACGAGATCGATCAGTTTGATGAATATGAATGGGGCAATTAAACCACCTAATCCATAGACCAATAGATTATGCCGCAAAATCTGACTGGCAGGTTTTTCTGTATACTTGACTCCTTTTAACGCTAAAGGAATCAATGCGACAATAATCACTGCATTATAGATAACAGCCGATAAAATCGCCGTAAGAGGACTACCTAATGCCATGATATTCAATTGGGCCAATTCGGGATAGATCCCATAAAACAAGACTGGGATCACAGCAAAATATTTAGCGACGTCATTTGCAATACTAAACGTGGTCAAAGCACCTCTAGTCATCAATAATTGTTTACCGATACGTACGACCTTCAATAGCTTCGTTGGACTAGAATCTAAATCGATCATATTGCCCGCTTCTTTTGCTGCTTGTGTCCCTGTATTCATCGCCACTGCCACATCCGCTTGTGCTAATGCTGGCGCATCATTCGTTCCATCACCTGTCATTGCTACAAGATGACCTTTTTCTTGATAGTCACGAATAAGATCCATTTTATTTTCAGGTGTTGCTTCTGCGAGAAAGTCGTCGACCCCCGCCTCAGCCGCAATCGCCGCTGCTGTCAAAGGATTATCTCCTGTGATCATGATAGTTTTAATCCCCATTTTACGCATATCTGCGAAGTTTTCCTGTACGCCATTTTTTACAATATCTTTGAGATAAATGACCCCCATCACTTGATCATTTTTTACAACCACCAAAGGAGTTCCGCCAGCTTGGGCAACTTTTGCAACGATGTGATCACATTCTTCTGGATATTGTCCACCACGTGCCTGCACATATTTCTTGATCGTATCTGCGGCACCTTTACGGATCTGATCGCCACGATAATCCATGCCGCTCATGCGGGTTTGCGCACTAAAATCAATGAATTTCACTTCAGATTTTTCAAAAATACGTTCCCGCAAAGCAAATTTTTCTTTAGCTAAAATGACAATACTGCGGCCTTCTGCCGTCTCATCTGCTAAAGATGAAAGTTGTGCTGCATCAGCTAATTGTTGTTCTGTGACGCCATTGACCGGTAAAAACTCACTTGCCCGACGATTTCCTAAAGTAATCGTTCCTGTTTTATCTAACAGTAATACATCAACATCTCCCGCTGCTTCGATGGCACGACCACTCATTGCAATCACGTTTTCTTTCGTTAATCGACTCATTCCAGCAATTCCGATCGATGAAATCAATGCACCGATCGTCGTTGGCGCTAAACATACGAATAAAGCAATGACAACGATCGTCGCAATCGGCGCCCCTTTACCTGACAGCTGACTACTGAATTCGGTAAAAGGAACTAAACTAACAGAGACCGCTAAAAAGATGATCGTTAACGTGATCAAAAAGATTTGTAACCCGATCTCATTCGGGGTTTTCTTTCGTTGTGTCCCTTCCACCATTGAAATCATTTGATCTAAAAAGGAGTGTCCATTTTCGGATGTCACACGGATCACCAAGTAATCAGAAACCACCGTCGTCCCACCAGTAACGGCACTTCGATCGCCCCCTGATTCACGGATTACTGGCGCTGATTCCCCTGTAATGGCACTTTCGTCCACTGAAGCAGCTCCTTCGATTACATCACCATCCGCCGGAATTTGTTGACCCGATACTACGTAAATCAGATCCCCCTTTTTGAGATCAGAAGATTTGATTTCAATAAATTCTTGGTTTTCAATGTCTTCTAAGCGATTGATCTTATAAGTGACTACTTCTTTTTTTGCTTGCTTCAAGCTATTTGCTTGCGCTTTTCCGCGACCTTCTGCCACTGCTTCGGCAAAATTTGCAAACAATAAAGTGATCCATAACAAACAGGTGATCGTTATAGTAAACCATAAAGGCACGGTTGTTTGTTCAAAACAAAGGATCGTCGCTAAGATCGCTCCGATGTAGACCATGAACATCACTGGGTTTTTGATTTGTTGTCTTGGGTCTAATTTGACAAAGGCTTCTTTGATTGCCCATACATAAATAGTTTTCATTTGATTTTACTCCTTCTAACTTAAGGTAAAATGATCAGCGATCGGACCTAATGCCAACGCTGGTAAAAAGCTCAATGCTCCGACAACAAGGATAACGATCATCAACATGGAGATGAATGTGCCATTCGTTGTTGAAAGTGTTCCATCATTGATCGCGATGGTTTTCTTCCTTCCCATGTTTTCAGCCAAGAACAAAATAGCAACGATCGGAATGTAGCGAGAGCACAACATCAAGACACTTCCTAAAAGATTTAGAAACGATTTATCTGCCGTCAACCCACCAAATGCACTCCCGTTATTATTTGCTAGAGAAGTCACATTATAAAGCAACTCACTAAATCCATGAGGCCCTTTATTGGTCAACCAAGTTAAAACATCAGGATGCAGTGAAACTGCCATCGTACCAAACAACGTCAATAATACTGGCGTCAAAATCACTAAACTAGCCATCTTGATATCGAAAGCCTCGATTTTCTTGCCTAAATATTCTGGCGTACGCCCGACAAGTAGCCCAGCGATAAAAACCGTCAGTAGTAGAAATGCCAACATGCCATATAATCCACTACCCACACCACCAAAGATGATCTCCCCTAATTGCATCAAGAAAAGCGGAATACCACCACCGAGAGGCGTAAAACTGTCCAACATCGCATTGACTGATCCATTCGATGCCGCTGTTGTGCTAACAGCCCATAAGCTTGACCAACCCACACCAAAACGTACTTCTTTTCCTTCCATATTCAGTGAACCCAGAACATCCGTAAAAGCGGGCCCATGATATTCACTAATTGCTACACCTACAAAAGCTGCAAAAAGAAAAACAAACGAAACGATCAAAATCGTTCGACCTTGTTTCCATTCTTTGACCCAATAGCCAAAAGCAAAAATCAATGCAGTAGGTATCAACAAGATGGCGAGATTCTCGATGAAATTAGAAAAAATCGTCGGATTCTCAAATGGATGAGCGGAATTTGCACCAAAAAATCCACCACCATTGGTTCCTAATTGCTTGATGGATACTTGACTGGCCACAGGTCCTAGATACAACCATAAAGATTCTCCAGATAGACCAGTGTATGACATCCCATGACTAAACGTTTGAACCACGCCTTGGGAAATCAGAAGTACAGCAGTAATTAATGAAAGTGGTAAAAAAATGTAAAGCAAACTGCGTACTAGATCTTGCCAAAAATTGCCCAGTTGGCTTGATTTCCTTTGGATGATGCCGCGGATCAATGCACAAAGAACCGCTAAACCTACAGCTGCTGACAAGAAATTTTGAACAGTCAAACCAAGCATTTGCGTCGTATTCGACAGTGTCACTTCTCCTGCGTAAGCTTGCCAGTTGGTATTTGTCACAAAACTAACAGCTGTATTCACGGCTAAATCAAATGACAGATTTTCCACGCCATTATTGCCAGGAAGCCAACCTTGGACCATCAATAATCCGGTTAAAAATAGCAAAGAACAGATTCCAATACCCAACACATGCGCTAAATAGCGCTTCGCCGTCATTTTCTTTTGACTCTCAGGACCAATCAATTGATAAAAAAAGCGTTCGATTGGTTGGATGAAACGTACATATTTTGGTGTTTCCCCTGTCATGATCAACTTGATGTACCACCCAAGAGGTGCGGCTAAAACGAGTAGAATAAAAAAGAAAAACAACCCTTGAAATACTGCACTCATCATTGCTCTTCCCCCTTAAATAAAAACCAAAATAGATAAGCTAACAAAATAATACTGATACAACCTAAAAATAAGATCATTTTCTTCCTCTCCTTTGTTTTCATCATAGACAAAGGACTATAAAGATAGTGTTAATATTCAAGAAATTTCTTTATATGTTCTTTATACAACACAAAAAAACAGCTAAACCTTAAGGAGCAACGCTCGCTTGACTTAGCTGTTTCTCTATAAATAAGACAAAAAAAAGATGCTCCCATGATCTTGAACATCTCCCTTTATTTCTTTCAATCCTCCATTTTATGCATCAATGATCAGAGCTTACTTTCTTACCCATTTTTGGAAGCGATGGGCATAATGGTTTTCTTGATCCGTGATACCGATATGTTCTTCTGCTAGTTCAAAATCACTAAAGTCGATCTCTCCAATATACGTATCTCCTTCAAACTCACCATCGATCAGTGTTCGCCAAATAATCCCAGTCTGGGGCAATAGTTCTTGAAAGATCCGACTTCCACCAGAAACATAAATATCTTCTGAAACAGTCTCCGCAAAAGCCAATAATTCATCGATCGAATGCATGACTTCTGCATTTTCTTTGACCTCAAAATCTTCTTGGGTAGTCAACACGATGATGTGGCGATAAGGAAGAGATAGGTCGCCCATGCCTTCATATGTTTTACGCCCCATCACTAATAAACGATCCACCGTATGTTCTCTGAAAAAACGCATATCATTTGGCAAACGCCAAGGCAATAACCCATCTTTACCGATCAACCCATTCTTGTCTTGGGCCCACATGGAAATAAACATTTTGACTCGCTCCTTTCATCTACTACTTGATTATACTAAAAATAAAAAAGCTTGGGTACAGACCCAAACTTTTTTAGACATATTATTTTGTTTCGCGGTGCAAAGTAACTTTACGTTCGCGTGGGCAATATTTTTGCTTTTCCAAACGATCAGGATTGTTACGTTTGTTTTTGTTAGTTAGGTAGTTACGTTCTTTACAAGAAGTACACTCTAAAGTAATGTTTACGCGCATGATTTTCCCTCCCATTTATACTAGAATCCTCTAAGATGACTCTCAGACTTGATTATCTTACCATGATTTTTATCAGATTGCTAGCCTTTTTCACGATTTTGTTAAGTAGTTCTACTTGACGAGCAAAAAATAAGCATAGCAAAAATTGAAACAGATGATTTTTCTTTTTACCAAGTTGAGATTACACTTGTTATAGTAGTAAAATCAATTATTCTTTTAGGAGGAGTTAACTATGCCTTGGAATATGAAAGATTTTCCACCAGCCATGAAGAACTTGGAAGAATTGACCAAAAAGAAAGCAATCGATATCGGCAATGCGCTTTTAGATGAAGGCTATCCTGATGATCGTGCAATCCCGATTGCGATCAGTCAAGCGAAAGAATGGGTTGAAAGTGCAGATGAGAAAGAGAAGAAAGCTTTCTCAAAAGAGAAAAATCCACAAAAAAATGACAAGCATGATAGCAATCCGCGAGCAGCCAAATTATTAGACGCCACAGTCGAAGTCAAATTCGAAGAAGATCATTGGATCGTTCGCTCTAAAGGCGCTGAAAAAGCAAGCAATCACTTCGATCATAAAGAAGACGCCATTGAAAAAGGAAAAGAAGTAGCTCGTAATAAAGAAACATCCTTGATGATCTATAAAAAAGATGGCACATTTGAGCGAGAAGTCCATTACTGATTGTATACTATCGTACCTTTGAATAAAAAATCAACCTAGTCCGATTTACGGCAAAAAACGAAGAGTCTGCCCATTATGGATCGGCACTCTTCGTTTTTGCGTTCAATAGAAACATAGTTGGATCGTCTAAACTGTTACATATTGGATCGGTTCAGCTTGAGGAATCGTTTCATCCACAAAATAAACTTTGTACCACGTCAAGAAACTGAAAATCGTCCAAATCTTACGCTGTTCTTCACTTCTACCTTCATGATGGTCATCAAGTAATTTGATGATCTTCGCTTGATCAAAGAACTCTTTCGCAAAATCAGCTTCAAATAATTCTTTTACTTGGTGATAGCCATGTTCTTCTTTCAGCCAAGCTTTGATCGGTACAGGGAAACCAAGTTTTACACGATTTGACCATTCTTCAGGCAGATGCTTGTTCGCAGCTTGTCTAAAGACATCTTTTGTATTGTTTTGATTCAATAAATACTTACTTGGGATTTGTTGCGCTAATTTCATTACTTCGATATCAAGAAGTGGTACCCGCACTTCCAGTGAACTTGCCATTGAAAGTTTATCGGCTTTTAACAAAATATCTTTTGGCATCCATTGGTGTAAATCAACATATTGCATCTTGTTGATCTCGTCTTGGATTCCTTCCGTTTTCGCATAATGTTCTGCCATGATTTCTTTGACTGTTGGGGCTTGTTGAAATTCTGGCGTCAACAAGTTGGCCGCTTCGTTTTCTTCAAAGATCCGTGCATGTCCGATAAAATATTCTTTGGCAGGCGCTAAAGATTCATATAGATGAATCCTACCATGGAAATTACGCATCTTACCGATTTTTCTACCTAAGTTATAGCGAGTGCCTTTCGGTAATTTTTTCAATCCTTGAGCAATCACTCGGATAAATTTTGAATTTGTGTGGAAGCCATATGATTGATAGCCAGCAAATAATTCATCTGCCCCTTCACCAGATTGGACCACTCGTACACTTTGTGCCGCAAGATTCGCTAAGAAATATAACGGTACACAAGATGGATTAGAATCTGGTTCATCTAAATGGTATTGGATCAAAGGGAAAGCCTTAAACGACATGTCTCCATCAATGACAGCTGCGGTGTTATCCAAGTCAAGCATTTCTGTTAATTTACGTGCCTCGATTGCTTCATTATAGGTTTTATCATCAAAGCCTATTGAGAATGAATGGTCTGGTTTCAAAACAGAAGTCACATAACTTGAATCGACCCCACTTGATAAGAACGAGCCAACTTCCACATCACTGATCGTGTGTGCTTCGATCGATGCTTTCACAGTTTCATCAATTTGATCGATCCATTCTTGACGGCTTTGTGTGCCTTTTTCTTCAAAGTTCGCATCCCAATACTGTTGGATATCCATGTGGCCATCTTTGTAAGTGAAATAATGACCTTCTGGTAAACGATAGACGCCTTTAAAGAATGTTTCCCCATTTAAAGGAGAATATTGGAACGTCATATATGGTTTCAATGCTTCCCGATTCAATTCTTTATTGAAGTCTGGATGTGGTAAAAAACTCTTGATTTCAGAACCAAACATCAAAGTTCCGTTCATTTCAGCATAGTAATACGGTTTGATCCCAAAATGATCTCTTGCACCGAATAATTCTTTTTTCTCATTATCCCAAATCGCAAAAGCAAACATCCCACGTACTTTTTGCAATAACTCAGTTCCCCATTCTTCATAGCCATGTAATAAAACTTCTGTATCAGCATGGGTTTTAAAAATATGACCTGCATCGATCAATTCTTTTCTAAGTGGTTGATAGTTGTAGATTTCTCCATTAAAAATAATGATTTTTGTTTGGTCTTCATTGTAAATGGGCTGTGTGCCCCCTTCTAAGTCAATAATACTTAGACGTCTAAAACCCAAAGCCACATCACGATCAATGTATTCACCTGAACTATTCGGTCCGCGGTGAATGATGCGATCCATCATGTCATTTATGATTGCTTTTTTATTATCTTTGTCATTAACAAATCCTACGATTCCGCACATTTATTTCACATCCTACTAAAATTACTATTCCATTATTATGTCCACATGAATCTTATCACAGGAAGGCATCCAGAATGAATGATTTTCACTCTTACAATTTCGTCACATGAAAACAAATAAAATGAAAAATCTCTATCTTTAAAAAAAGTAGACTCAACAATTAATTTAACATGTTTTATCCTAGGAAGCTACTGGATTCTCCTATAGTTTACAAATATTTCATGTTATTCATAAATAGGGAGATTTTTGTAGACGTATATCTTCAAAATAACAAGCGATTTCATTTTTTATTTCAATCTAAAATCTTCTTTACTTGCGCTTTGATAGGATACCTTTTATCCATCACTGTCTTTTACGTCGGCATGTAAGAAAATCATCATGCGAGAAAAAAAGTCAGTTATTCTGTTTGGTAGAAACGAGAACTACTCGGCACAATATTAAAAAAACTTTTTATTTGCCTCTTATTACATTTGAAAATAACTAAGTATCTCTTTGTACTACCTGCTTCACTATACAGAGTAGGTAAATTTCAATAAATAAAATTCAATATACAATAACTGTAACCTGCTATCAAATCACTTGACGAAAAAACGAATTTCGGAGATGCTCAATTTAAGAACATATTTTATTTTAAAGTTAGGAAGGATGAACATGAAAATCGGAAAAGTACTATTAGGGATATTGTTAGGGGTAACAACTATTATTGGGGCATTTATATTAGGTATCATGCTATTCCCGTTATTTGCACCAGAAATCCAAAACACGACAATTCAAGAAGCCACAAATACTTCACAGGCAAAAAGTACCGAACGTTCATTAACCACAACAGAAACAACAAGCCCAAATGATCAACAGCTGGTAAATCAAACACCTACACAAGGACAAACCCCAGATCCAATTTTGGAAAAGGCATTAAATACACCTGCTACACCATTGAGCGCCTTTAGCTCAGATCCTTATGATTGGGATTTAAATCAAGCGAATATCACGAACGGCACCGCTCAGTCTATCGGCTGGATTCAAGCAGAAGACGCAACTGGAAGAATAGAGGTAGAATACCACTGCTTCGCTTGCGACACGAATTGGAGCCGTAGAAATTACGCCTATGAATGGAATGGCCAAACGACGACAACTAAAATAACTCCTTTTACAATCGTTGGAACACCTTGCGAACATCAAAAATCCTTAAAAAATCATGGCTATATTAGTTGATTTCAGATAAATAGAAAATCTATCTAAAAAAGAGAACAGATTACTTGAATACAAGAAAACAAGCGCACAAACCAAAAAAGACTACACCGTCGTTTAGATTTTTGCGCTTATCTTCTTGTAAATAAAATTTTTTATTGCTCAGGATAGGAAGCTAATGATTGCCCCATTACGAGGAACAAAGAGCAAGAACTTGAGATTCAATCATAAAAAAATCAAAATTAGCAATCGCTACTTTTATAAGAATTTTTTTTACATCCTTTTTATTGCAAGAGTATTTTAAAACAACCTCTTCCATCATAGCGAAAAAATATTCCTCATGTTCACTCAACCTTCCCGTATAATTTAAGTATCAACGAGCAAGACGTTGAAATAAATCAGGATGGTAGATATAGATGGCAATTTATTATTTTAACAAAAAAACAGATGCGCGAGGAAATCACGAAGTCCACGTGATCTCATGTACGCATTGTCCAGAGGATGTACTTTTTATTGGCGTATTTTCTACATGTGAAGAAGCCCTACATAAAGCAAGCACAACCCACACATCCAAAAGTTTCGATGGATGTCGCTACTGTTGCAAAGACTGCCATAACGGTTGACTTTCAAGGGATAGCTAGGCTGTCCCTTGTTGTTTCTTTCTTTTTACAGAGATCTTTCTTTATACATAAAATAGACCGTGTTTGTAAATTTACAAATCACATGAGATGAGTATGTAAAATTATAAAAGGAGTACCAAAAGGGGAGTCAAAGAATAATTTAAGATAAAAATACAACAAAAAAGACACGACCTAAATCGTGTCTAACCGTTGGTATATAAGGAAGGTACGGGATTTGAACCCGTGCACCACATTTCTGCGGCTCGCCGGATTTCGAGTCCGGTGCATTACCACTCTGCCAACCTTCCATGCCTACTATTTTTAATCTTTTTTCTACAAATGTCAAGAGGTATTATGCACTCCAGTTCATCTTATTTGTTTTGTAAACTGGTCATTTAAATACCATAACTGTTATGTTTAAATCCGAAAACACTTTTCAAATTACAGGATTGGAATAAAATAGCTTACGGACATTCGTCTTCTCGCACCACCAAAAAACGAATAAACGGCGTTAACAGTAGAAGTAACCTCTTCGAAAAAATAAGGCGCCATCCACAAAAATTTGAAGAACATTTTTCGTAGATGGCGTCTTATTTCTAGAGGCTAAACACTTCTGTCTCGACCTCATGCTGTTGTAATTAGCGTATTTTTTCTGGATTTTCAATTGCAAGTACAGAATCGACCGTCGTTTTGATGATCGAAATGATTTGCTCTTCAGTCGGATGCATAATACTAGAAGACATCAATGAAGCAATACCAGTGATGGTTACCCAAGTACCAGTATGAAGCGCATCAATATACTCTTCCGATAAATCTTTATAGCGGGCGTCCTCTTTTAATAACTTGCGGAAATAATTATAAGAAAAATCATGCATCTTTTGACCATTTCCATGCTCATCGATATATAAAGCCATATAAAGGCTATGGTTTTTCTTAGCAAAATAAATATAATTCAATCCTAAATCAATGATTTTATCGCCTGTACGCTCTACAGGAAACACTTCTTCTTCTAACTGTTGGAAGATGACATCTAATAGCGTATTTTTTAAATCTTCCATATTTTTGAACTCTAAGTAAATCGGTTGGGTAGATATCCCCATCTTCTTCGCGATATTTCGTGCAGTGAAACCTTTAAATCCTTCTTTAGCAACAACTTCATATGCAGCTTTCAGAATTTGATCCTTCGTATAGACTTTTCTTCTCATAATAAACTCCCCCACTCCATGCTACAGTCTCTGTTCTTTTATTTTAACCGATATTGATCAATTTTTGCAAATAATATACCTAAATTGTTATATTTTAAAGCATATATGTGTTTTTTTATTGATTTTCTCAATTTTCTAAATATTTTTTTGTGTAATTTGTTTCCCCTTACAATTTTTTATTTTGTGTTGAATTTAAGTTGACCTAAAGTTTTCTTTCAAGTTATAGTTAAATAAAAAGGAAAAGAAGGTGTGTAATGAAGAATAAAAGTGACGTTATTTATATTCATCCTAAAAAAAGAATCATTTCTCAAAGGAAAAACTATTTTTACCTTATTTTTACAGGCGTGTTTTTTTTGATTATTGGATTGCTTAGCGATTCTTTATCAAATAACCTCGTGGGATTAATGGTCATCATGACCTCCCCCAGTAATCTTTTGACCGACTATATTGCTTTAGGTGGATTTGGAAGCGCATTTATGAATGTAGGCTTACTTACACTCTCTTCTGTGTTACTCGCCTATCGCCATAAAGTCACGTTGAATGGTGCAATGTTTGCTTCCATATTGACTGTCTCGGGTTTTTCATTCTTTGGGAAAAATCTATACAATTCCATCTCCATTATCCTCGGTGTTTATTTATATGCCTATTTTATGCACAAACCATTTTCTCAATATGTAATGATTGGCTTATTTGGTAGTGCACTCTCCCCTGTTGTCAGCTATATTACATTCGGGATGGGTTTACCAATCCTTCAAGGTGCTTTCCTGGGTAATTTAGCCGGTTTGATCGTTGGCTTTTTATTGCCGATCCTAGCTGTTCAGACTCTGACCTTTCATCGTGGTTTTACACTTTATAATATTGGTTTTACTTCAGGGTTGATTGCTATGTTGGTGACAGGTATCCTTCGACAATTTAGTTATTCGATCGAAGTACATTCGATTCTTTCGACTGATTACCACCATGAATTGACTTGGATCATTTTTTTATTCTTTTTATCAACCGCTGTTTGTGGCTTCTTCTTTAATGCCTTCAAATTGAAAGGATTACGTGAAATCTTTGAGTCTTCTGGAAAACTTACAACAGATTTCATCGGCACATCAGGTATCGGCGCCACCTTGATCAATATGGGCTTTGTTGGCTTGTTATTGATGTCTTACGTCTTGCTGATCGGTGGTGTGCTAAATGGACCTGTGGTGGGAGGAATCATCTCAGTGGCTGGTTTCAGCTCATTTGGAAGTCATGTTAAAAATTGTTTTCCGATTTTGATTGGTATCTACATTGCCTCAATATTAGGGACGATGCATGATATGACCGAAACAACCATGCTCGTAGCTGCGATTTTCGGTACAGGGCTTGCCCCGATCAGTGGATTTTATGGCGGCGTTTATGGAGTGATTGCAGGCTTTTTACATATTACTCTTGTCCATAATCTCAGCACATTACACGGAGGATTGAATCTATATAATAGTGGGTTTTCAACGGGATTTATTGCTGGTATACTAGTGCCTATCCTAGAAAATTTTACGTTTACCGGGAAGGGAAAGAACGCACATGGAAATGGAAAAAGAACTATCAAAGAGGATCATTGATGAATTTCTCACGTATTTTTACGAACACGAGATCAATGAGATTCGTATTGGCTTAGAATATACAGATGAAGGACTGTATATCGAATTTCAAGGAACAACGAAAAATCCGCCAAAAGATTTGAATAGATTGGCCTCACTGTTGAATACACCTAGAGATCCTAGTATGGAGATCTATTACCACGAGTTGCTAGGTACCCCTTCTCATGGCCAAGAATCCTATCGATTACTTGGGAATCTGATCGATGATGTGGAAATCATGTATGATTCGCCAATTTTGAACATCAAGATTTTTCGCCGGATTTAAATGTGAAATAGCCATGATCCTTTTATAGATCATAAAATTAAGTAAATAAGACTCTAGATGGATGTTTTATTTTGTTCCATCCTCTATACTTGGTTTGAACTTACAAAATTGTTTGTTGTTTCTCACTTGAAATAGTGGCGCGCAGTTGCGCTTTTCAGGTAAAATACAATTATCAGATGAAAACCTCGAAGGAGTTGACTAGGGATGAACGTTGCAGTATCACGTAAATTAATGAATATTATATCGATCATCGGTATTGGTTTTTCAATTGCACTCACGATTTATTTTATTAATCTAGGCGTCTTTAAAGATTTGAACGCATTAAGAGGTCTTGTAGGTGATTCAATTATTTTAGGACCGATAATCTTTATCTTGATCCAAATACTGCAAGTCGTTATACCGATCATTCCTGGAGGGATCAGCACCGCAGCAGGTGTCCTGATTTTTGGTCCTTACGCTGGCTTTATCTATAATTATGTTGGTATTTGTATCGGTTCGATCATTATTTTCCTATTAGGTAGAAAATATGGAAAACCATTTATCCTGTCGATGATTAGTGATAAAACATATGACAAATATATTGGTTGGTTAGAAAACCAAAGTCGTTTTGAAAAGCTTTTCGCGCTAGCGATCTTCTTACCAGTAGCACCAGACGATGCCTTGTGTTTAATGGCTGGCTTGACAAATATCTCAGTCAAAAAATACACGTTGATTATTTTGATTGCTAAACCCTTATCGATCTTTTTGTACAGCATGGCATTGATTTATGGTGGTAACTTCCTGACTGGCTTGTTAGGATGATTTCTTAATAGATACACTGTGAGTACTGCAATGAAAGATTCCTGCAGTACTCCTTTTTTATGTTTTTTGCGCTATAATGTTAGGAGTAGGTGATAATAATGATCGTTTATTTAAAACGAAGTTTAGGAAATGCTTGGGACTTCCTGAAAGGAACACAAGCTTATTTTCGTGATGTAGTTCTGATGCATGGGTTTATTTTGTTTATTTGTTTGCCTTTGCTTGGTAGTATGACACGCTTGATTTTACAACGTGGGTCGATCGATTATCTTTCAACGGATAATATCCCCACACTGATTTCGCAACATCCAGGAGTTTTCTTCTCCTTGATCGCTGTCTTATTGTTGATTTTGCTCTTAGTCTATTTTGAGTTTACTTTTTTGCTAATGAGTGTTTATTTCATCAAAAAACAAGAACCAATTTCATTAAAGCAATTATTGCAGTTGACCATCCGACAAATAAAAAAAGTTCGTCCGATGATTTTTTTATTTTTCTTAGCTTACTTTTTTTTGATTTTACCGATCAGTGGATTAAGTTTTAATTCGGACTTACTTTCTAAAATAAAAATTCCTGCATTTATTATGGATTTTATTTTCACTAACCGCTGGATCATCGTAAGTTCTTTTCTACTTGTCTATGTCTTCCTCGGTTATATCGGGATTCGTTTAATCTTTGCATTACCTGAAATGATTTTAAGAGATCGCCCTTTTCGTGAAGCGATCCGTGAGAGTTGGCGTTTGACCAAAGCACGTTTTTTTGCGATTTCAGGTCAATTTTTAGTGATCAGTGGTACGATTTTATTGATTTCAACAATCAGTTACTTGGCGATCTTGTCAGGTCAGATCTTTGTTGAGGAATATTTCTCCGATTACTCATTGATTAGTGCTGTTTTTGCCATGACACTCTTACAAGGCGTTCTTTTGTTCAATATTGTGATGTCTACCGTCGGAATTTTTTACGTCATTGTAGATTTTATGGATGATGAAGGTTTCTTACCAGATATTCCCAGCTGGTTCTCTTCACAAGAAGTGCCCAAAAAACACACAGCTTTAAAAAATACTGCGTTTACTTTATTTGCTGTTTTCTTCGGTGTCGGTGTTTGTATTTACAATATGAATTACCTGACATCTGCTTCTGAAACAAAACCTCTAACGATTTCCCATCGTGGCGTTAGCTTAAGAAACAGCGCACAAAATACGATTGCTGCACTAGAAAAGACGAGCAAAGATTATCATCCAGATTATGTAGAAATGGACATCCAAGAAACCAAAGATGGTCAATTCGTGGTCATGCATGATTTCAATTTAAGAAATTTGACTGGAGTCAATAAAGCACCGCAAGACCTAACTTTAGCAGAACTGGAAAAATTGACTGTGACTGAAAATGGTGCCAAAGAGCCATTGGTTTCATTCGATACGTATTTAAACCGAGCAAATGAACTGAACCAAAAATTATTGATCGAAATCAAAACGACTCGAAAAGACTCGGATGATTTAGTTAAAAATTTTGTTAAAAAATACGAAGAAACTATTTTAACACATGGACATATTTTACAAAGTTTGACTTACCAAACAGTGTCAGATTTAAAAGCGGAAAACCCTAATTTTTACGTTGGCTACATTTTGCCTTTTAATCTAGTTGGCCCTCCAGTAACACCTGCCGACTTCTTGACCATGGAGTACAGTACGATCAATCGTAATTTCATTGATTCTGCTCATCAGGATGGCAAAAAAGTCTATGTATGGACACCCAATGAGTCAGACGATATGAGCCGGATGATGTTTTATGGTGTAGATGGTATCATCACAGATGATATGCAAGCGTTGAATGATACGATCAAAGATTCTGAAGGAGAAATTACTTACTCTGACAAGTTATTAAACTTTGTTCTTGGTGTTGGTTAATATAAAAACGTGTTGCTCACTATCCCACCGGATAAGTAAGCAACACGTTTTTTTTAGTTTATCTTTGCTTTGATTCCTTAATAGCTCGAACGACTGCTAAAACAGCAGGGATAGCAGATATAACTGCTAGAAAAATGCTTAGTTTACCAGAATTTTTTCTTTTTTGCATAGCGATTCGCCCCCTTTCTTTTATTATAATGAAGTTTGCGAAATATCTCAAAGCAAGTGTTTGCTCGACGCTTTCAACTTTCACTATTTTGATGCCTGTTTTGCTATTATTTTAGTCATTTCAACCCAAAATATGACAATTTTGTTTGAACATTATCCCCCACTGTTCGTGAGTCCAAACCAAAAAAGAGATACATTAATCTTAAAGAGGTGAATAAAGATGGTCTACATTCAAACTGGTATATTTATTTTATTAATGATTGGATTATTGATGGGAATCTCAGAGAATTAATTTCAAGTAAACTAGCAACAGCTATCTTATAGCACATTGATTGCCCAAATATTAGAATGGTGCTAAACTTAAGGTGTATTCGGAAGTTTTATGAAAAATTTCATGAATACACAAATACCGATGAAAGGAGAAATATCTATGACATTCACAAAAACAAGCATCAGCTATCGTGTAGCATTTGATAGCTCAACGAATCGCTTCATGGCAATCGATGCAATGAACGAACAACACATCGCTTATGGGATCACCATTGAGCAAGCAGTAAAAGCGCTACACGAATCTAACTAAGGAGTGTTCCCTTTTCATGTCAGCTGATAATTCTATAGAGAATTAAAAGACGTTTTTGGCTAAACGAGCCATAGAAACGTCTTTTTTGTTTGCTCCAAATAAGAAGAATATCCTAGCAGCACTTTTAAGAAAATCCTATCGATCATTTTTTGTACTTCCCCTGCTCCTCTGAGAAATCACGCCATTTTTTCAAACGTACTTTAACAAAATCAGGTACAGGTATTCCTAGGTTCCTTAGATTTTCAATAACGGACAAACCATAGATCGCACAATACGAAAAAACCAAAGCAATACCAATTGCTTCAAAACCTGTAATTTTGAGATAGGGATAAGCAATCAAAACAATAAGTAAAATCAACAAATATTTGATTACATCTTTTACCACAGAACGTTTGAATCGTTTCTTTTTTCCTGTTTTCAGACAGATACCACTAATAAAATCAAGACACAGAATCAATACAAAAATTTGAATGTACACATTACTTACAAGATTTCTAAACTCATTCAATACCACATCATTCTCTACAATCATTTTGCTCACCCTCCACTTTCTGGAATACCTAACCTTTGTTTGATCTTACCTATTCCGACAGACTACTTCAATTTGATTACAATTCAATGTTCATCATCTTTGACACAAAATAACTTTTAAGCTATTATAAAGTCAATAGAAATCATAAGAATACGCTTTATCTTAAGCATGCTCTATTGAAAGAACTTTTAAGTAACTGTATTCTTAACTTTTCGAACAATTGAATCAGTGTATAAGCAAACTATAATAGCTTAAAAGCTAATTGTCAACCATAATGACTTTTATGCTATTTAAATATCAAGAAAGGTGGTTCCTTATGACACTAGTTGCGCGAATCAAACAATTAGCAGAAGAAAAAAAAGTAACCTTTGCTGAAGTCGAACGTGCCGTAGGAATCTCTAATGGCCAGATCCGAAGATGGGATCGTGTTTCACCCAAGTCGGAAAATTTAAAAAAAGTAGCGGATTATTTTGGGGTAACAACTGATTTCTTATTGGGCAGCAACCAAGCGCCAAAATGGGCAAATAAAGATGATTTATTTGAGTTAGACAAAATGCTCAATTCAAATGTCAATATGGCGTATGGTGGAGAAACATTGACAGAACAAGAAAAGCAACGTGTGAAAGATGTATTGACGGGGCTTTTCTGGGAATTTCGAAAACGTGGCAAAGAGAAGTGAGCATATATGGAGATGGATATTATCAAACTAGTAAGCGAACTGAAGCGTACCTATGATACCGCCAATCCTTTTGTGATTGCTGAAAAATTAGGAATAGAAATCAGATATGTTTCTTTTCTCGATAATCCAAAAGGACAGTTTCAAGAACTATTAGGCTCCCCTATTATTTTATTGAACAACTCACTGAAAGAATCAGAAGAACGTTTTTACATTTGTGCCCATGAACTTGGACACGCGTTGTTCCATCGAGAAATATCTAGTTACTATGTATCCTCTAGAAATTCAAGAAGCAAGTCTGAAAGCGAAGCTAACTGCTTTGCTTCGAACTTGATCGTTTCCTTGTACAAAGAAGATACGGAAACCTACCCAAGAGAAGTGGAAGAACTGACAAGACTTTATGGTCTTCCAGAGAGTTGTTATCGGTTTTTGATTTAATGAGTGTACTATTATGTTTATTTAGGACTTAGTGGGGTAAGTCCTCGATAATATAGATTTGGCGACTACTACTACCTGCAGTTAAATGGGAGTAAGAAACTATCAGGAGGGCTATTATGGAATTGGAAAAGTTTCAAGATAATTTAAAACAGTTAGGTAAAAGAGTTATTGAGCTAAAAGATAGTATTGGTACAGAGGAGCCAACCAAAACATCTTTGATCATGCCGTTCTTTGCAACTTTGGGCTATGACTTATTTAACCCCACAGAGTTTGTACCAGAATTTACAGCAGATGTTGGCATAAAAAAGGGAGAAAAAGTTGACTATGCTATTGTCTTAGATGGAAAACCCACTATATTAATCGAAGCAAAGTCAATCAATCAACAGCTAACGAAACATGATTCTCAATTGTTCAGATATTTTGGAACAACAACATCTAAGTTTAGAATATTAACAAATGGCGAAGAATATAAATTTTTTACTGATTTAGACGAGCCTAATAAGATGGATTTGACACCTTTTTTAACTATAAATATCACAAAAATTAAAGATAACCAGATTCCTGAATTAGCAAAATTTCATAAAGATAATTTTGACGTTGATAAAATCACAAGCTCTGCGGCAGAATTAAAGTATCTCAGTTCATTAAAATCTTATCTTACTTCTGAATTAAATGAGCCTTCCGATAACTTCGTTAAGTATCTATTAGGCGAAATTTATGAGGGGATGAAAACAAAACAGACAATAGAAAAATTTAAACCTATCATAAAAAAAGGAATGAATCAATTTATTGCTGAAAAAGTAAATGACAAATTAAGTGCAGCATTGAAAACATCAGTTATTACAGATGAAAATGAAGCTAAATCTCAATCAGACACAACAGATGAAAGTGACAGTGAAGTTATTACTACTCCAGAAGAGCTAGAAGCTTATACCATTTGCAAAGTTGTCTTAAAAGATACCATTCCATTAAACCGACTATTTTATAGAGATAATAGAAGCTATTTTAATATCCTATTAGACGACAATATTAGAAAATGGATTTTACGTGTTCGTTTTAATTCATCTGGTATGAAAATCGAATTGAACGATGATAATAAGACGATTTATGAGCTATCCGAACCAATGGATATCTATAACCTATCCAAAGAAATGATTAACGTGGTAAATAAATTTTTATAACCGCTAAAAAGAAAGCGCTATTATTTATAACACCTTCTCATTATGAGTTTGTTGTCTATTCAAATAATCTTTTCTACTTACACTGTTCACTCGGTTTTAGGAGAAGAAAGAATATTTAGAGTTAGCTTTGTCTCCAGCTTACCTTATATATATTTTATTGACTAGCGTTATCTAACATACGCATCAATAGTACAGATCACTTGCTGACATTATTTTACCAACACATTGATGCGGCGTAACTGCCGTTGTTTTGGTGTATCTTCATTCCGTTGATGCTTTCTGTTCTAGTTTTAAAAATCTTACAATACATTTTCCTTTTTATGTACATACTGTTTTAAATTTTAAATCTCAATAAGCCTAAGTATACCCTTTTACATGATTTAGTATATATCATAAATTAGCTTTATTTAACTCTCTTTCCAAATCTTATTATTTGATAAAAAGACAAAAAAACCATCTCACAAAGAGATGGTTCAAATTCGTCTATTGAATTATTTATTGATATTTACTGCTTGTGGTCCACGTTGACCATCTTCAATATCATAACTAACTGCTTGACCTTCATCTAAAGTCTTAAAGCCTTCACCTTGGATAGCTGAAAAATGTGCAAACACATCTTGTCCATCTTCACCAGTGATAAATCCAAAACCTTTGTCTGAGTTAAACCATTTTACTGTACCGTTATTCATATATATTTCCTCCTATTACGTAAATCATACGTGTTTTGTTGCAATTAACATTACTTGGTAAAAGGAGTTTTTATAGTGTGAATATATCGCTCAGATTACGTTTCAAATTAGATTACTTATTTAATATACCATGTATTACCTAAGAATACAAATATTTACGCTTATTCTTTTGATTTATCATTTTAGTAGTATAAGTTTGTACCATTAATATTTTTATTTTGTCAATTTGTACTCAATACCATGGATCGTAATATTTTTGATAGTATCAGGCCATCCCTTGCTCTGCCATTTCTCTTCATTTGCTTGTTTTTCGATTTGATCAGCACCTTGGTTATAAAACTTCACTTGGTTTTTATTATACCAAGGATCTTTATGTGGATTTGGACTTAATTGGTAGCGATATTTCCCTGGGTTGATTTCATACCCTCTGTTCGTACCACCAAATGACGCTTCTCTCCATTTATACTGTTTTCCTTCTATTCTCATGGTACAGCCTAGAAGATAAGTGCCACCTTGCTCCTTTGCTGCCGCATCTCTACTATTCCAAAACATACTCCCACTTAATAAAACTGTTATACCTAAAATAATTACTAAAATTCTCTTCATGAAAAAATTTTCCTATCAGTATTTTTGAATTCGCTTAATCTTACAAATAATCTGTGAAAAACATATTGAATTTCCCTTGATTTTTACTAAGAATGAGCTTATGAAAACATCAAACCAATGTTCAATAAATACGAACAAATATGTCTGCATACTTGTTTTACTTATTCAAATAACTGATTAATCGCTTAGTATGAGCCGCTCCTATTCATTCGGATTTTTCATTCATCAAATTTTTTTTAATACCCGCATCAATCGTCCAAACCGATCATTTTCCTTAGTTATTTCCCGATATCCCCATTTTTCATATAACCCTTCATGTTGAGTTGTTATATATACACTGCCGAAACCAATTTCCTTTAGTTTATTTTCACCTGTTGTAACTAATTTTTGGCTGATATGCTTCCCTCGATATTCTGGCGCGACAAAAACAGTGGCAATGTTAGGCGTGTAGTCCTTCGTATCAATAATGTCTTTTTTTACAAGAGTACAAAATCCTACAACATGATTTCCATCTTTTGCAATAATCACGGATTCCCAATCTGTAAATTCTTGTTTTTCCATTTTTTCTGCTATATACTTTGCTGCTTTCCATTCAAATTGACGGATAGAATTAGCTACTGAAAGCCAATCAGAATGTTCTTGGGTTGTAATGACATATTCCATATACTTTTCCTCTTTTCTAATTACTTTAAAAGCATTTGATTCTTGCGATCTCTACCTACTGATTATTAAATAATAGTTTACTTGATTTTTCAAATGTTTCCAAAATTTTCATATCTATTCCAAATAACAAAAAAACCATCTCACAAAGAGATGGTTCAAATTCGTCTATTGAATTATTTATTGATATTTACTGCTTGTGGTCCACGTTGACCATCTTCAATATCATAAGTAACTGCTTGACCTTCATCTAAAGTCTTAAAGCCTTCACCTTGGATGGCTGAAAAATGTGCAAATACATCTTGTCCATCTTCACCAGTGATAAATCCAAAACCTTTGTCTGAGTTAAACCATTTTACTGTACCGTTATTCATCTATATTTCCTCCTATTACGTAAATCATACGTGTTTTATTGCAATTAACATTACTTGGTAAAAGGAGTTTTTATAGTGTGAATATATCGCTCAGATTACGTTTCAAATTAGATTACTTGTTTAATATAGCACGTATCAGCTAAGAACACAAATAATAACTCTCGCAAAACATCATTAGAGTTTATGATACCTATCTCTAGTCAAAACAAGTTTAATGTAAGTAATTATTATTATCACGCTAATTTGGATGCGTTATCTTTTTACAATATATATATAAAGTGTACGATAAATAAATAATATATATGGGAGAAATTATAATAAAAAAAATTGTTTTTATTGGTATAGTAACTAGTCTTCTTTTACTCGCTGCTTGTGAGACAACTACCTCAAAAAATACAGAGTCAGATAACCAATCTATAAGTTCAACGAGTAATATCGAACTAAATTCAATAAATGAAAAGAGTTCGTTTCAAGAAAATTCATCAATATTTCAACCTTCACAAATTCAAGAAGCTATAAATTCTACTCAATCATCTGAGGTAACAACGGAATCAACGGCTGCTTCTTCGCCCCTTGTAGGTAATGCAATAACCTCTCAGGAACGAGCATTGCAAGTACTTATCAGTGATTCTCCTGAATTACAAAATGAGGATATCGTGGTTACTTTCTATAAATGATTGAATCAGACTATCTATTCAATGCACAAAGTAAATCAATACTTGAACAAGGAGGATCAGGATCGGTAGGTTTTTATTGAGTTTCTAAGGAAGGAACGATCACAATAACTGATGCATACGGAAACGCAGTTTAATTTTTTAACAAAAAAATTTAGTATGCTTTATTTGTCAATAAACCTTGATCAAACTATACTACCTCCATAAATATATTTCTCACTCCAATTATACTTAGATACAAAGAAGTATCTATCCCCCAGATATATGGTCACCTCTCTCTCCTTGTCAAAGAACGTGCTGTAAGTAAATCAGATGATTTTTTAAACAATCAAGATAAAAAGCATCTGGTCAACTGGTCCAATTTACATCAAAAAAAAGACAGCCAATAATCGGCTGTCTTTTCTGCATGTAGTACCATTAAAATAAAATGGCACCTACATGTTTAGTCGTTTTCATTACTAAGAATCTTCTCTAACCCCCATCTTACAGGCGTTCGTTCAATTCTTTCGCAAGGTCTTCAAACCCTGGTTTGCCTAGTAAAGCAAACATGTTTTTCTTGTAAGCTTCTACTCCTGGTTGGTCGAATGGGTTGATGCCATTCAAGTAACCTGAAATGCCGACAGCAATTTCAAAGAAGTACATTGTGTAACCTAATGTGTAAGCATCCATTGTAGGGATTTTAACTAATAGGTTTGGTACATCGCCGTCTGTATGAGCTAATAATGTACCTTCAAAAGCTTTTGTATTTACAAAGTCAATTTCTTTTCCTTGTAAATAACCAAGTCCGTCCAAGTCTTCTGCTTGTTCAGGAATTGTAATTGATTTACGTGGTTTTTCAACTTTTACGATTGTTTCGAAGATATTGCGACGTCCTTCTTGGATGTATTGTCCAAGTGAATGCAAGTCTGTTGAGAAGTTTGCACTTGAAGGGTAGATTCCTTTTTGGTCTTTACCTTCTGATTCGCCGAATAATTGTTTCCACCACTCAGAGAAGTATTGCATTCCTGGTTCGTAGTTGATCAACAATTCAGTAACTTTGCCTTTACGGTAAAGAATATTACGCATTGCTGCATATTGGTAAGCTTCGTTTTCTTCAAGTTTGTCGCTTGAATAAGCTTTGCTTGCATCGGCAGCACCTTGCATCAAGGCATCGATATCTGCTCCGCTTGCGGCGATCGGTAGCAAACCAACTGCTGTCAATACAGAGAAACGTCCACCGACGTCATCAGGAATCACAAATGTTTCCCATCCTTCTGCGTCTGCTTCTACTTTAACAGCCCCTTTTGCTTTATCTGTTGTAGCGTAGATGCGTTTGTTTGCTTCTTCTTGACCATATTTTTTAACAAGTAATTCTTTGAATACACGGAATGCAATGGCTGGCTCAGTCGTTGTTCCTGATTTTGAAATGACATTTACTGAGAAGTCACGGTCGCCGATCACTTCGATCAAGTCAGCAAGATAAGTTGAGCTGATTGAGTTTCCAGCGAAGAAAATTTGTGGTGTTTGGCGTTTGTCGCTTCCCAACAAGTTGTAGAAGGTATGTTGTAAGAAATCGATTGCTGCACGAGCACCTAAATAAGAACCACCGATACCGATGACCACAAGGACTTCAGAATCAGATTGGATTTTCTTAGCAACAGCTTTGATACGAGCAAATTCTTCTTTGTCGTAGTTCGTAGGTAGGTCGATCCATCCTCGGAAATCGCTACCTGCGCCAGTTCCTTCTCGTAATAATTTGTCTGCAGCAGTAACTTGACTCTGCATATAGCCTAACTCATGTTCATTGACAAATGGTGCAACTTTTGAATAGTCAAAATGAATGTGTGCCATTTTTGTTCCTCCTTAAAAGTTTCAATCTACAGATATACTTTACGTTTTTTTTTATTATTTTTCAAGCAAATATGCGAGAAGCTTCTAATATTTGCAAGAAACTTCCATTTTTTAGACTAAACCTTGCATAGCCATTACTTTTGCGACTTTTTCAAAACCTGCCACATTAGCACCAAGCAAAAGATTTTTTTCGTTACTAAATTCTTTGGCAGTTTGACGACATGTTTGATAGATCGTTGCCATGATCTCATCAAGTTGCGCATCAACTTGGCTGCTTTCCCACACCAATCGTTGTGAATTTTGGCTCATTTCTAGCGCAGATACAGCTACACCACCAGCATTGGCAGCTTTTCCTGGACAATACCAGATGTCTGCTTTTTCATAGACTGAAACAGCATCTAATGTGGATGGCATGTTCGCACCTTCTGCGACGATCTTCACGCCATTTTCTACAAGGATCTCTGCCAATTGTCCGTCGATTTCATTTTGCGTTGCACAAGGTAAAGCAATATCAGCCGCTTGTTTCAAAGTCCAAACCGATTCATTTGCGTGGTATTCAGCTGATGAGCGTTCTTTGACGTATTCTGTTAAGCGGGCTCTTTTGACTTCTTTCAATTCTTTTAATAGATCAAGATCGATACCTTCTGGGTCATAGATATAGCCACCTGAATCAGAACAAGTAACCACTTTCCCTCCTAATTCATGGACTTTTTCGATTGCATAGATTGCCACATTCCCACTGCCTGAAACCATCACTGTTTTGTCAGCAAATGAATCTTGTTCTTCGTTCAATAAGTGTTTCACATAATAAACTAAGCCATAACCTGTTGCTTCTGTTCGGATCTTACTTCCCCAGAAATCTAAAGGTTTCCCTGTCAAAACGCCTGCATCATATTGTTTCAGTCGTTTATAGGCACCATACATATAGCCGATCTCACGAGCACCTACACCGATGTCGCCTGCCGGTACATCAATTGAAGGTCCGATATGTTTTGCCAGTTCCAACATGAAACTTTGACAAAAGCGCATGATTTCATTATCCGATTTTCCTTTTGGATCAAAATCACTTCCGCCTTTACCGCCACCGATTGGTAGGCCTGTCAGGCTGTTCTTGAAAATTTGTTCAAATGCTAAGAATTTTAAAATACTCAAATTGACACTTGGATGAAAACGTAAGCCACCTTTATATGGTCCGATGGCTGAATTGTATTGGATTCGGTACCCACGATTCACTTGCCAGTTTCCTTGATCATCTTGCCAAGGAACACGGAATTGGATCACTCGTTCTGGTTCTACTAAAATCCCTAGAATATTTTTTTCAATGTATTCTGGATTTTTTTCTAAAAATTGGATGACCGTAGGCATAAATTCATCGACCGCTTGCAGAAACTCGATTTGGCCGTCATCTTTTTGGTGAAGTTTTTCTTGTATCGCTTGTACGTATTCTTTTGCATTTGACATAGGTTCACGCTCCTTTATTCATCTGACTTTATTTTAGCTTATTTCAATCATAGGTCAAAACATTTTCTGCGAATCGTCTTCAAATATGCTACACTCTCTGTGAGGTGAGAAAATGGAAAAAACTTATGACGTGATTGTTGTTGGCGCAGGAACAAGTGGCATGATGGCTGCAATCAGTGCAGCCGAGTATGGTGCCAGTGTCTTGTTGATCGAAAAAAATAAAAAAGCAGGTAAAAAATTATTGATGACTGGTGGCGGTCGATGTAATGTCACAAATAATCGCCCTGTCGATGATTTGATTGCGCATATCCCAGGAAATGGTAAATTTTTATATAGTACGTTTTCTCAATACAACAATTTTGACATCATGGAATTCTTTGAAACACAAGGGGTTCACTTAAAAGAAGAAGATCATGGACGAATGTTTCCAGTGACTAATAAATCTAAAACGATCATTGAAGCACTGGTTCATCGTCTGAATGAATTGAACGTCACGATGTTTTTTGGTGAACGTGTAGAAAAATTGATCCATAAGGACAACCAAATCTATGGTGTGCGTACTGAATTTGATGAATTTAAAGCAAAATGCGTCATTTTGACGACTGGTGGACGCACCTATCCTTCTACTGGTGCAACGGGTGATGGGTATAAATTGGTCAAAAAAGTAGGCCACACGATCACACCACTTTATGCAACAGAGTCTCCTTTGATTTCTGAGGAATCATTTATTGCGGATAAAGTGTTGCAAGGTCTTTCTTTACAAGATATCACGTTACGTGTCTTGAACCAAAAAGGAAAAGTGATCACGGAACACACGATGGATCTTTTATTTACCCATTTTGGGATCTCTGGACCAGCAGCTTTAAGGTGTTCCAGCTTCATCAACAATGAACTACAAAAAACGCAGGCACCTGTAACTGTTTCTTTAGATTGCTTCCCGACGAAATCAGTCGAAGAACTGATACAGGAGTTAGTGGAACTAAGTAAGGAATCGAAAAAGAATTTGATCAATGCGTGGCGTGGTTTTCTACCTGAACGTCTACTCCAATTTTATCTTGAACGTCTAGAAATGACCGAACTAACTGGTAGCCAAACAACCGAAAAACAAATCCAAGAATTTGCTGAATTATGTAAAAACTTTGAGCTATTGATCCATAAGACATTTCCCATCGAGAAATCTTTTGTTACTGGTGGTGGCGTTTCATTAAAAGAAGTCAATCCAAAAACCATGGAAAGTAAAGTATTGAACGGATTGTTTTTTGGCGGTGAATTACTTGATGTAAATGGGTATACAGGTGGCTTTAATATCACGGCAGCTTTTGCTACGGGGCGTGTTTCAGGGATGCACGCAGCCATGCAAAGTCAATGGTAAGAGACAAAAAAGCAAAACATTGCTTGAATGAAACATCCATGAAAGGCAACGCGTGTCGTTCGCCTTTCATGGATCGATCTTTCAGCATTTGTTTTGCTTTTTGTTTGTGGTTTTTAAATTTTGATATCGACAGATGTTGCATTGGTCAACTCAGCGATTGCTTCTGGAGCAAGTTCCATTTGCAATCCGCGCTTTCCAGCAGAAATAATGATCTGGTCATATTCTTTTGCCTGTTCTTCAATAAATGTTGGGAATAATTTTTTCATACCAATTGGTGAACAGCCACCTCGAATATATCCGGTCGTTTTTTCCAAGTCCTTGAGATGGAGCATTTCTACTTTTTTATTGCCGGAGACTTTTGCTAGTTTTTTTAAATCAAGTTCAGTGCTTCCAGGGATAACGGCAACGATCGGACCTGTGTTATTCCCCACTGCTACTAATGTTTTAAAAATTCGTGATTCACTTCCTGGCAACTGAGCAGCAACGGATGAGGCACTGATATGTGCTTCATCCCAAGCATATTCATGTTCTGTATAAGCAATCTTTTTTTGTTCTACCATACGTATAGCATTCGTTTTTACTGGTTTCTTCTTTGCCAAAATCTTCACCTTCGTCTAGCTTAATTTTCATTGAGTAAACTAATGATTTGTTTTAATTCTTTAACTGGTAATTGGCCAGGTGCAGAAGCTCGTGTCGCATCTAACGCACCGAAAGTGATGGCTGAACCTGTCACGTTGCCTGCAAGTCGAGAGACCATGCCAAGCTCACCCATTGACATAGTGATTAGAGGCATTGACACAAACGCATGTGCACGACGAGTCAATTCCATCATCCGTAAAACATCACGTTCATTATTTGGCATCACAGCAATTTTGCCGATACTTGCACCAAAATGTTCCATCATATTCAAACGATACAGCAAGACCGGATCTGCTGGTGTTTCTTTAAAATCGTGACTACTGATGACCAGTGGGATCTGGCGGCGGTGGATATCATGGAGCAGATCCTTTTCCATACTTTCGATTTTGAACAACTCAATATCTAGCATTTCCACTAATTCTGTGTCGATCAAAAATTTATACAGATCGTGATAGTCTTTGATTGAAATATCTTGCGTTCCACCTTCTTCTAAGGTTCGAAAAGTCAAAAGCAATGGAAGTCTTTCTAACATTTCATAGATCAGTACTAACGTTTCCTTTAGTTGTTCTTTGTTGAAGACATCCTGATAACAATCAAGACGCCATTCAGCCAAATCAGCACCGGCTTCCCTCGCCAGGATTGCTTCTCTCAGAAGTTCTTCGCGAGTTGTACCAGTCAAGGGCGCACAGACTTTTGGACGTCCAGTACCAAATCTTACTCCTTTTACTTGAAACATTTACTTCACGCCCTCTCTATTTTTTTATTTCATAAACAAATACCTTTAAATAATTTCCTTCTGGGAAAGAATCAATGGTTTGAAAATCATCAGGCAAACGATAAACACCGCTGATTTGGTATTCATACTCTGCAGAGATTAGTTCATCTTCGATCATTGCTTGAAATTGATCAATCGACACATTGGCTGCATTTGTTGAGGCAATCAGGATTCCTTCATCGGCTAAGATCGACAAGCTATCTTTCACTAATTCACCATAATTTTTGGCTACACGAAAGACTTTTTTCTTGTTCCGAGCAAAACTTGGAGGATCCAAAACGATTACATCATAAGAGAAACCTTTACGTTGGGCATATTTAAAGTATTCAAAAACATCCATGACGATGATTTTATGGGCATCCGGTGTCAACCCGTTGACCTCAAATTGTTCACGAGTTTTTTTCAAACTTCGTTTTGCTAGATCGACACTTGTCGTTTCTGTTGCCCCACCCATAGCAGCAGCTACAGAAAAAGCACCGGTATAGCTAAACATATTCAGTACTGATTTCCCTAAAGCTAAGCCATCGATCAATGCCCCTCTGACTTCTTTTTGATCAAGGAAAATTCCTGTCATCAGACCTTCATTCAAATAAGTGGCATAAGTCACTCCATTTTCTTGGACAAGTAGTGGTTCTTTGGCCTCTTCTCCAGTCACATGCTGGCTCTCCGGTAATCGCGTTGTTTCAAAGCGAATTTTTTCGTAGATTCCGACAATTTCAGGATAAGCAGCTTGAAAAGCTTTTAATAAAACTTCACGAGCCAAATATAAGGTTTCATTGTACCAAGAAAAGACAGCAAAGCTATCGTAGTAGTCAATGATCAAACCACCGATCCCATCCCCTTCTCCATTGAACAAACGAAAAGCTGTTGTCTGCTCATCATTAAAATAGCTTGTCCTTTTTTCTTTAGCTGTCAGAAATTTTAGTTCAAAAAATGATTGATCAAATGGTTCATCCTTTTGACTGAGTACCCAACCAATCCCTTTGTTTTGTTTTCCTAAATAGCCTTTTCCTAAAAATTTTCCTTGCTGATCAATTAACTCTACCCATTCCGTCGTTTTTTTCATTTGGACTAGATCTTCTTCTTGGATCAATGGATAGCCTTTTAAAAATTTTTTGACTGCTCTTTTTTTTATTGTTAGTTTCATTGGCTCACCTGCTTTTTCATTCTCCCTTTTAGTATAACAAAAAACACGCTTCTTGTCTTAGAGATTCCTTGTCTTATAGGTAGTTTCCCTTAGAAAAGAGCTAAAATAAAAACTCCTTATCTCCCACTAAAACGAAATGCACAGTGTTCCGAAAGTAGCTCTTTCAGAAAAAAATTTGAAAAACGACAATTTGAAGAATGATTTCCGATTTTCCATGATGATTTCTCAGTGCTGCGCACTTTTGTCCTCCCTATTCATGTGTAGATTTTTGTACAAAACTTAGCGATCTTAAAGAAAATCTTAATCTATCAAGCTTGATTTGTACTTTCAATTGACACTATTTTGGTCTACTAGTAAAATGGTTAGGAGTATGTGAGTCGTGAGTATGTTTCATGTCACTCTTTTTTTATGTAAGAGTGCAGAAAGGAAGATTAATTTGAAAATAAAAACACCCGCTTTTTTAAATAAAAGGCTCGGATTTTTTTCTTTACTAGCAGTTTTGTTATGGGTCAAAACGATTGCTACTTATCTATTTGATTTCCATTTAGGGATCGAGAGTGGCATCCAATATTTTATCTTGTTCATCAACCCAATCGCAACGACTATCCTTCTTTTAGGGATTGCCTTATATGTTAGACGAACGAAAGCAGCGTATATCACGATGCTAGTCATCTATTTCTTGTTGACCTTGCTCTTATTTTCTAACATCATCTATTATCGTGAGTTCACTGATTTTATTACGATCAACGCGATCCTAGGCGCCGGAAAAGTCGCAAGTGGTTTAGGCGAAAGTGCCTTACGGTTATTCCGTCCTTATGATGTCCTTTATTGGATCGATATCATTTTGATCATTGCACTTTTAGCAACGAAAAAAATCAAAATGGACCCACGTCCTGTACGCGCTCGAATGGCGTTTGCTTTTACTACATTAGCAGTGATGATCTTCTCTGGAAATCTATTTTTAGCTGAAGCAGATCGCCCAGAGTTATTGACACGTACATTCTCTCGTGATTATCTAGTTAAATATCTTGGACTGAACGCGTTCATGGTATACGACGGTATCCAAACTTACCAAACGAACCAAGTACGAGCTGAAGCAAGTCCAAATGATATGAAAGAAGTAGCAACTTACGTCAAAGAACATTATGCGCAACCAAACCAAGATCTCTATGGATTAGCTGAGGGTAAGAATGTTATCTATATCCATTTAGAAAGCTTACAACAGTTTGTGATCGATTATAAACTGAAAGACGAAAATGGCGTAGAACACGAAGTAACACCTTTCTTGAATAGTTTATTCCACAGTAATGAAACATTTAGTTTTGACAATTTCTTCCATCAAGTAAAAGCTGGAAAAACAAGTGATGCAGAGACATTGATGGAAAATTCATTATTCGGTTTGAACCAAGGATCGCTATTCACTCAACTTGGTGGTAAGAATACTTTCCAAGCAGCACCAAATATTTTAAAACAAACAAAAGGCTATACCAGTGCAGCATTCCATGGGAATGCTGGTACATTCTGGAACCGTAACGAAACTTATAAGAGTTTTGGATATGATTACTTCTTTGATGCTTCATACTATGACGTGAATGACGATAACTCATTCCAATACGGTTTACATGATAAACCATTCTTTGAACAATCCGTCCAATATTTAGAACGGATGCAACAACCCTTCTACTCAAAATTCATTGCTGTATCGAATCACTTCCCTTATTCAAAATTCACGAATGAGGAAGCTGGATTCCCAGTAGCTAATACGAACGATGAAACAATCAATGGTTACTTTGCGACAGCTAACTATTTAGACACAGCGGTAGAAGAATTCTTCAACTATTTAAAAGCAAGTGGCTTGTATGAAAACTCAGTCATCGTCTTATACGGTGACCACTACGGGATCTCTAATACAAGAAACAAATCTTTAGCTGAATTAGTTGGTAAAACAAGTTCGACATGGACAAATTTTGACAATGCAGCGATGCAACGCGTGCCATATATGATCCATATCCCCGGACAAACAAAAGGTGGAATCAATCATACGTACGGTGGCCAAGTAGATGCTTTACCGACATTGCTTCATTTGTTAGGTGTTGATTCAAAAAATTATATCCAATTAGGACAAGATCTTTTCTCACCTGATAATAACCAGTTAGTCGCTTTCCGTGATGGTGACTTCGTTTCACCTAAATATACCTATTATGGTGGAGCTGTCTACGATACCCAAACAGGTGAAGTCCTATCCGATATGACTGAAGAACAACAAGCAGAAGTTACTGCCTTACGTGAAGCAGTCAGCAAGCAACTCGCCGTTTCAGACCAGATCAACAATGGCGATCTACTTCGATTTTATACAGAAAGTGGTTTAGAACCACTTGATACTTCTAAGTTTGATTACAAAAATGGCTTGCAACATCTAAATGATGCCGAGCGTTCACTTGGTGACAAATCAACAAGCGTCTTCAGTGAGAACAACAATCAAACGACACAAAATCTTTACGAAACAAAAACTTTCCAAGATATCCATGGTATTCCTACCGAGGAACCTACGGATAGTGAAGATGCAGTAGAAAACAACGAATGAACAACGTGAGAATAAGTAGCGAATGTTATCACTCAACGAACAGCACTCGAGGAAATCCTTTCTTCGGGTGCTTTTTTTGATCTAATAACTAGCGATATAAATAGATTTGCTTATTTCTACTCAGTGATTTTTTTTACCCGCACGATTGAAAGTGCAAAGAGATGCTACTAATCATATTCGATGCATCTCTGTCCCCTCATACATACTCTAAGTCTGAAACGATTAAGATCCCAGACAAATCATTTGATTCTTGGGGACTCATCGCTCGTTCATAAATCTTGAAATTGATACATTTCCCTATTAGTTTTTGCACTGGATCTCATAGTAGGACCAAAAGAATAGCGTCACTAAAGAAGTTTTTTATACGCCTTCAGGTTCCTTTTGCTTGTCCTACTTGACAAGCCTTCCTTTATTTCGGTTTTTCACTAAATGATTTTCATACTTTATTCATATTCATTTTTTATACTATTCTTGAGGTGAAAAGTATGAATATGATCCGTTATTCTACCGCACGATTACTTTATTACAAAAAACAAACATTTCTATATACTTTGTTTTCAAGCTTTTCTGCTTTTCTATTATTGATCAGCTTTAACTTATATAATCTACAAACCACTTTACACAAACAAATCCAAGATCGGGTGTTGATATTTGATGCTTCTGATGTCAAAGAAAACTTGCCTTCATCAGAAACGCTTCAACAAGCCTATCTGGTTGTGATCAGTTGTATACTGGCACTGTTTGCCTTGTGTTTCTTTTTTTTCTTTTTACTCTCACTCTATCGTCATCGTATGGAAATCATCAATTGGCGATTAGCGGGTCTTTCCAAACCAAAAATGTTCTTCTTTGTTTTTTGGCAATCCTTGATTCCATTAGTTCTGAGTTGTCTTGGCGTTCTTTTGATCGTTTTTGCTTTCCAAAATGGCTATCAAGCTTTACTCCAAAAAATCAATTTGGCTCTGTTAGATTTCTTCGAACTACCGAATTTACCAAGTGTCTTTTCTTCTGGAAATGGTTTATCGATCTCGATTGATCAAAATAGTTTTTTCATGATCGATTTTTTTAGCGATAACTTTTTAGTAGATACCTTAAAAGGGATCGGACAGACGATCATTTGTTTAGTTAGTATTAGCACATTACTTAGTACCTGTCTTTTCATGATTTCAAATCGACTTTTAAAAAGAAAGAAGCTGATCATTGATGAACCAACATGATTCACTGATATCATTTAGCGGTTTTACTGTTCTGATCGGTTCGAAAGCCGAACAACAGGTGATTTTCACAGAGATCAAAGCACAACTCCTTGCTTCAGAACGAACTGATCTGATGATCGTTCAAAAAAATTGGCCGTTCTTCCCTTATCTTAATTTAAAAGAACAAGTATTTTTGGACATCCCCGAAAAACAAAAAAAAGCCAAACAGGAACAAGCGCAAGATAAGCTAATGATAGATTCCTCGTTGCTCAAAAAATCAGTAAGTGAATTGAGCACGTATGAAAGAATCAAATTGCAACTGATGCATGCGATCCTCGCCGATAAAAATAAACTGATCATCGAAGACCCTATCGATGATTTGTCGATTATCGAGATTCAAGATCTTTTGACAAATCTTTGCGATTTAGTCAACGATCATTCTTTTTCGATCTTATTGTTGACTCATGATCTTTCGATTGCCGAAAGCCCATATGTCACTGATTGTAAAGAAGCGAGTTGACTTGTGCTTGTTGATCTTCATAAAAAAACCGTTAAAACAAGAGAGAAGCCTTGTTTTAACGGTTTTTGATTTAGTTATCATTCGATTTCAACATCTGGTAATTTTACAGTAAATGTCGTTCCTTTTCCTAACTCACTTGTTACGTCGAGTTTTCCTTTATGCAATCGAACTAATTGTTGAACGATCGGTAACCCTAAGCCGGATTCGCCATATTTTGTATTTTTTCTAGATGGATCAACTTTGTAATAGCGATCCCATATGCTTTTCATTTGTTGTTCTGACATACCAATACCAGTATCGGTCACTTTGATGATCGTTTCAAGATAACCTTTTTCTAATGTGACTGTGATCGTTCCATTTTCAGTGAATTGGATCGCATTTTGAATAATGTTGACCATGATCTGTACAAACCGATCATAATCAGCGTATACGTCTAATTGTTCAGGTGCTTCTAAAATCAATTGATTACCCGCAGCTTCTGCTTTTGCTTCCAATTGAGCAACAATGTTTTTTAACGTTTCTGTCCCATCAAATTTTTTGATGACCATACTGATTTGATTCGTTCTGATTTTTTCATAATCTAGATTCTCATTGACTAGACGAATCAAACGTTCAGTTTCATTTTTCATTAATTTAATGGCATTTTCCCGTTGGTTTTCTGGGATGGCATTATACTCTAAGCCTTCTAACAAGCCATTGATGGTTGTTAAAGGGGTCCGCATTTCATGGGAAGCATCTGCCATGAATTGTCTGCGCCGATTCTCTTGTTCCTCGATTTCTGCTCGTGATTCTTTCAGTGAGTTGGTCATCTTATTGAAATCATCTGCTAATTCATCAAATTCATCTTTGTCATTTACAGGTAATTGCACATCGAAGTTGCCATTCGTGACTTCTTTTGTAGCATTTCTCAAACGATTGATCCGTTTGACTTGGAAAGCCGCAAAGGCATAGCTTGCGATGATTGCAATGATACTTGAGAAGATGAAGCCTTTGAAGAGATTCAAGGTGACTGATCGCACGCTATTGTCGATGTTTCTGGCTGGTTGGCTTACAACTAATCCCCCATAAAACTCATGATTCAAGTTGAAAGGAACCAAAGCATAGGATGTGGCTTGATTCTCTCCTGAGATATTTTTATTTGAAGTAAACTTGACTTGGCGACCGCTTCTCAAACTTTCCCATTGATCTGCTGTAATCGTAAAATTCAAGTAAACCCCAGCAGTTGGATAAATCACTCGCTCATATTTATCAATAAAGATAAAATTGACATTTTGTTCAGTTAATACTTGTTCAGTCAGTTCCAACGCATTTTGGAATGCTTGATCTTGATTGAATTGAGGAAACGTATCCGCAAAGGTTTGGGTCGTTTTCTCCACCGACTCGGCATAACCAAAAAGTTGTTGGTAATTATTTTCTTCGATGGTCTGCTTGGTCAATTGCGTAAAAGAAATACCGACGATCAAGATGATCATCGCGATCATCCCACAAAATGCCAGTAATTGTTGGTATAAATAGCGCATCAGGCAACACCTGAATCATCAAATTTATAGCCTACTCCCCAAACGGTCTGGATCACTTGTGGGCCTACTTTCTCGATTTTTTGACGCAGTTTTTTGATATGGGCGTCGACGGTTCGTTCATCACCAAAATATTGATAATCCCAAACGAGTTCCAATAACTGTTCTCTTGAAAACACTTGTCTTGGTTTTTTTGCTAATGTAAATAAAAGATCAAATTCTTTTGGTGTCAATCCATCGATCGGTTGGTTATTCAAGTAGGCTTCACGCGTTTTCGTATTCATCTTGAAGTGATCGGTTTGGATGTCAAAATTTTGATCAGATAATGGATTTTCTTCTTTTGTTTCTACCAATTCGCTACGACGGTGTAATGCCTTCATACGTGCAATCAATGTCAAGGGACTAAAAGGTTTAGTGACATAGTCATCAGCTCCCATCTCTAAACCGATCACTTGATCACTTTCAGAATCTCGGGCGGTCAACATGATGATTGGTACTGTACTAGAAACTTTTCGGATTTCTCGTCCAACCATCATGCCATCCATTGTCGGAAGATTAAGATCCAACGTGACCATATCCCAATGTTGCGGATTCTCTAAAAACGCATCTAATCCTTCTTTTCCGTCGTATTTGAAGGTTGCTTCCCATCCTTCATTCAAAAAAAACATCTGCATCATTTCAGATACGGATTGATTATCTTCAATCATTAAAATGTTCATGCTCGTCTCCTCCATTTATCAAATCGTAAGTTTGTAATTTTTTTTCTGTTAATATAAAAATCGGCATGATCGGAAACACTAAGACCAACATTTCAATAATAAAAAAATTGGTATGTCCTGTGATTTTTAATCCGTAGCCGATCAAGGTCATCAATAATCCGAAAATCAAGAAATATTTTCCGCTTGTTCGTTGGGCAATCCGCCAATGTTCGTCGGATCTTGTGGCACGTTCTGAATGATAACCATAGAAAGGTAAATTACCTTTAGAAGGCAAAATTAAAAATAAGAGCCCTATCAAGGTCAAAAAAAGACCAACTGTTAAAAAAATCATGATTTCACTCTCCAATCTCTGTCTATAGTATACTCTAAAATGGTTGCTGAACCAATAAGTTCAGTAATTCTTCACGAAACGTTTGTCTTTTGTTCATTCTTTGATAAGATAAAGATAGTCAAATGAAAAAGGAGTTTTATTTGTGACAAACTATCAAGCAATCACATTTTTCGATCTCGATGGAACTTTATTAGATGGACATTCTAAAATAACTCCTGAGATCGCCACAGCAATCCAAGTATTAAAAGAGAATGATATCCTACCTGTTATCGCTACTGGACGGACAGAAATGGAAATCAAACAAATCATGCGTGATGCGGGTATTACTTCCGCTGTAACAATGAATGGTTCTTGCATTAGCGTAGAGGGAGAAGAAATTTATTCTGTACGCTTTTCTAAAGAAGAATGTCAAAAAATGCGTGACCATATCGAAGAGCAAGGTCATGCCCTTTGTTTTTATAATAGAGAGAACATTTGGAGTACTCATCACACAGAGACCATGAGAAAAGCTTATGGCTTTATCCATTCAGATGTGCCACCAATCGATCCTTCCGCTTTTCAGGATCATCCGATCAATATGTTGCTGATTCTTTCCGAATCAGGTGATGAATATTATCATGAACGTTTCCCAGACATGACTTTTTACCGCAATAGTCCTTATTCGATTGATACGGTCAGAAAGGGTATTTCAAAAGGTGCAGGCGTCAAACACTTAAAAGAAACGTTACAATTGGAAAATGTTCCGACTTTTGGTTTTGGTGACGGACCGAACGATTTTGCCTTACTCGAAGCTTGCGATCACAAAATCGCAATGGGCAATGCCTATGATGAGTTAAAAGAACTTGCAACCTTCATTACGAAGAAAAATACCGAAGGCGGGATCGTTCACGCATTGAAGCATTTTGAATTGATTTGATTGTGGAACTGCTTGAACATGACAAAACGAAATAGCCGTCACTTTAACAGAGGACGACTATTTCTACTATACCGAATGAAATTTTTGGCGCCTTTTTTAGCGGCGCTTTCCAAAGGGACTGTTCAAGCAGTTCCTTTTTTATTGTTAATCTCGCCCAAGACTGAGGATTCAGACATCGCCCCTAAGTCCATGAGTAGGGAATTTTATCTACTCAACATCTCTAAAATGACATATATCCACCTTTATTTTACTATCTCTCAACTGCGGCTAAAAACCGAATCCTTGTTTTGACATCAGTCCATGTCGATCATCACTTCAACCGTTTGCAGTGGTACGTCATAGAAGCGGTCTTCGCGACGCCCTAAGAAATCTTTGGCTTGTTGAGGGAACAAGGCATAGCTTAAAAGATCTTCTGGTGATTTTGCATACTCACTGATTTCTTTTTTGAGTAGCGGCAATTGAGGTGCTAGTAAATCTGCGGGTCGCTCTTGGATCACTTGTTCATCGCCAATGATTGTTTGTTGGATGGCTTCAGCGATTGGTGCTGGAGGACGGCCGTACAACCCTCGAACATATTCTTTGATTTCAGTTGGGACGAGTTTATATCGCTCAGCAGAAAGTACATTCATCAACGCTTGCGTTCCTACCATTTGGGACAACGGAGTAACGAGTGGAGGAAAGCCAAGATCTGCTCGAACTTTTGGCACTTCTGCTAATACTTCTTCATATCTCTCTTGTAATCCTTGTTCCGTCAACTGACTTAATAAATTAGATAACATACCGCCAGGCACTTGATAAATCAATGTTTTAGGTTCAATGTCCTTGACTTTAGGATTTAACATCCCTTCTTCGCGAAAACGATCTCTGATCGGATTGAAGTATTCTGCTATTTTTGTTACTTTTTTCATATCTAACCCTGTCTCATAGCCCATTTCTTCAAGCACCAAAGCCATTGATTCAGTTGCAGGTTGGCTCGTTCCACCCGCAAAAGAAGAGATAGCCGTATCGATGATGTCCGCCCCTGCTTCAACTGCTTTTAAATAGGTCATTTCAGCGATCCCACTTGTTGCATGGGTATGGACTTCTAATGGTAATGGAACAGCATCTTTGATTCGACTGATCAATTTGTAACCCGTTTGCGGGGTCAATACGCCCGCCATATCTTTGATACATAACGAATCTGCTCCAGTATCCGCCATTTCTTTTGCTAACCTTACAAAATAATCGATCGTATGGATCTCACTCGTCGTATAAGAAATAGCTGTTTGGCAATGACCACCAGCTTCTTTAGCTGTCACAATAGCAGTCTGTAAATTTCGGACATCATTCAATGCGTCAAACACACGAATACTATCAATGCCATTCTTGATCGATTTCTCGACAAATTCTTTGACTACATCATCTGCGTAATTTTTGTACCCAAGGAGGTTTTGTCCTCGAAGCAACATTTGTAGCTTTGTTTGTTTGACTTGTGAACGAATCATACGCAAACGCTCCCATGGATCTTCATTTAAGAAACGTAAGCACGCATCAAAGGTAGCGCCACCCCACATCTCTAATGAATGGTAGCCTGCTTGATCCATTGTTTTCAGGATTGGCAACATGTCTGCTGTACTCATTCTTGTGGCAATCAAGCTTTGTTGCCCATCACGCAAAACGGTTTCCATCATTTGGATTTTTTTTGCCATTTACTTCCTTCCTTTCTCAACAAGTTGCTGGATATGTGTGCGTATCATTTGAAGGGAATGTTTCTGTTCGCGACTACAAACTTTGGCTACTTCGTTACACACGTAACATGTCCGTTGGTTATATCCCAGCATCTCGCGACTCAACTGCTGCATCTTTCCTTCTTCCCAAAAAAGTACATCAAGATCAACTAATCGACCATAGGGGCATGTTTCTTCGAGTTCGATCATGCGCTTTTTTAGTAGCTCTTTTCTTAAAGGAAGAAGCAAAAAATACTCGTAACCTGTTTTTTTCTTACGGTACAACTGGACCAATGGAGTGACTTCTGAAACACATTCTTCTATAGCTTCGACCACTATATGAAAGACTTGTGCGATTTCTTCTGACGTTTTGACAGGACCTGGTATATTCGTAGTTGCTGAAAGCAACACATGTTGTGGATTTGCTACCAATAATTTTCTTTGTCTTTTAGCACGGGCCTCTCTTGCGATAAGGATCTCTTCATGCGTCACAATTGGTCCATTGAATAATTTGCTACACATTTTTGACCACGTCGATCAATGTGCCATCGCGATATTCCACCAAGGCAACGATTTTTTCGCCATACTGGATGGCTGAAGGCTCGCCAACGATGGCATATGCTTTTTGTTTAAGCTCGTCAATCGTATATTGCGGTATATCTACACCCTTAAAATACTCGATCAGATCTTGACGTTCAGGATTGATGGCGATACCTACTTCCGTAACTAAGACATCAATGCTAGTTCCGGGAGTCACAACCGTATTGACATGATCAACAACAGTGGGTATCCGTCCACGAACGAGTGGCGTGATCACCAGGCTCATTTTACAACCCATGCTTGTATCTGGATGCCCGCCAACAGCTCCACGAATCACTCCATCTGAATCAGTCATGACATTGACATTGTAAGCCGTATCGATTTCTAGCGCAGACACAATGGCTGTATCTAGCTGATTTACCATAGCACCTTTACTTGCTGGAGAAGCATAAATACTTGCATCTATTTCATAATGTTGGTTGTTTTCACCTAAAGAAATCGCAGATAAATGATCGAAATCCTGGACATCAATAATCTTTTCTACTAAACCTTCCTCCAGTAATTCCACCATCGCATTTGTAATTCCACCTAAAACAAAACTAGCAGTCATTTGGTCTTTCAACATTGCTTCGCGTAAAAAACGGGTAACTGCCAGTGCCGCACCACCTGTGCCAGTTTGAAAGGAGAATCCCTGTTGATAATAAGGCGAATGAGTGATAACTTTTGCTGCATACTCTGCGATCAAAAGTTCTTTAGGATTTTTAGTAAAGCGTGTCGCACCTTTGGCAATGCCTTCGGGATCACCTATCGCTTCCACTTCTACAACATAATCGACATCCGTCTGTGCAATACTGATTGGGATATTAGGAAAAGAAACTAATGTATCTGTGAGGATGACCACTTGATCCGCATATTTTGCATCGACCATGGCATAACCTAGTGATCCGCAAATGGTCTTTCCAGTGGTTCCATTGGCATTTCCATATTCATCTGAACTCGTCGCCCCTAAAAAAGCGACATCAATATGCAGATCACCGGATGCAATTGCTCGCGCTCGTCCACCATGGGAACGAATGATTACTGGTTTTTCCATGATTCCTTGCGAAATCGCTGCACCTACTTTATCCCGCAAACCGCTTGTGGTAATTCCTGTCACAACGCCATTTTTTATATGATCAATCAAAGGTTCATGGACATTTGCGATTGAACTTGGTGCGATCGTGATATCTTTGATTCCTAACGAGGCAATCTCTTCCATGACCTTATTAAGTACAAAGTCTCCTTCACGGAAATGATGATGAAAAGAAATCGTCATTCCATCTTTCAGCCCTGTTTTTTCAATGGCTTCTTTGAGACTTCCCACTATTTTTTTCTCATTTGGTCGGACAGGATGGATGTTTCTACTGGCTTCCTTGTATGGTTCAATATGGTCCAACTCACCTTCGTACAGACGATGAGCAACTGTTGCTGTTTGTGGAATCTCTTTGCCAACTTTATTTACAACCATTTCTAGATTTCCTCCTCTCTGATCAACTTCGCTGCTTTTGCAAGAGCAATCACTCTTTCTGCTCGCTCGACGATTGGTTTGTCCACCATCTTGCCATTCACAGAAATCACGCCTGAACCTTTTGCTTCCGCTTCTTGGATACCCCAGATCACTTCTTTCGCTGCTTGGATCTCTTTTTCTGTTGGTTCATAAATAGCATGGACTAATGGAATCTGACGTGGGTTGATCACTGATTTCCCATCAAAGCCTAGTTGCTTGATCAGACGAACTTCTGTTTGAAATCCCTCAAAATTTTCAACATCTGAATAGACAGTATCGATTGCTGCAATACCAGCAGCTCTGGCTGAATGAAGGATCATATTTCGGGCAAAAGACAATTCTTGCCCATCTGGATATCGTTGGGTTTTCATATTGGTCACATAATCTTCGGCACCTAACGCGATGCCAACTAACCGTTTGGAAGCTTTAGCGATTTCTCTTGCATTCAATACCCCTTCTGCAGATTCGATCGCTGCCATCATTTTTGTGGTTCCCATTGGGATTTGATAGGTTTCTTCCACTGAAGTGATGACCTGATCAACCTCGATGATGTCTTGTGCGGTTTCTGTTTTTGGCAAGCGAATGACATCGATCCCTGCTAATACCATTGCCTCAATGTCTTGGTCACCTCCAGCCGTCAATGCGTTGATTCGAACGACCGTTTCTACTTTGCTATAGTCAAATGTTTTTAATGCCATATGAACGAGCAAGCGTGCCGAATCTTTTTCTTTTAAGGATACGGCGTCTTCCAAATCAAACATGAGTGAATCTGCACCGTATAATGGCGCATCTCTCAGCATCGCTGCATTTGCACCAGGGACAAACATCATCGTTCTCCTTAAACGTTCCATGAATTGATCTCCTTCCAATCATAGCGCTCTTGCTTTCCAGCTCGATGGACTGCTGTAATCGTCCTTGCCTGGATCGTGCAATCAAGCGCACCTTTATCGACAGCTGTTACTTTGGCGGCTTCAATGCCTAACTGTTGAAGGGTGTCCATAATGACTTTTCTGATTTGGTGACCAAATTGTTTTTCGACATTGCTTGTCAAGGAAAGTTCAATGCCTTTTTCTATCTTTGGATCGATCGTGATCATGATATCACTGGATTCAATTGTTCCAGCCACTGCACTTTGATAAATTTTCACTTCCTGTCACCTCTATTACGTTTATGATTTTTGATATAGTTATAAGTCGAAGCAGGCAAATACGCTTGTAATGTCTGCAAGTCATCTTCTTGTAAGGCTTTTCGGACTTTTGTTGCACTGATTGCTACTCTTTTGATACGTTTGCGTGGTAGGACGATCAAAGAAAGCGATTCTCCAAATACCTTTTTCAACGTTTCATTATAGATTTCAGTTACCTTAGAGTAGGGTTCTTCACCGACAAACCGATTTTCAATTTTAAGTATCGATGCGATTTTTTCTTTAAAAAGTAGCGCATCCAAAGTACCTTGCGCTTTTGCCGCTTCTTCTGTAGCATGTTCCTTTAAAAAATAGGCAGGAAATGTGGCGGAAGAAATCAGATAATCTTCAGTCGGCAAAATCGTGACATTTTTTACATGCGCGACCCCTTGCTTGACCATTTCGAACCGTTCGGAAAAGGAAAATTCTGAACAATCTTCTGAAAGGATAAAAAGGTAGACTTGGTCTGCTTGTTTGGCTGCGCACTCCACCAAGTACTGATGTCCTTTTGTAAAAGGATTGGCATTCATCACAATCCCACAGCCTGTACCTTTTTTCTTTTTTGCCTTCAACATGGCAAGATAATCTTGAAAGTCAGGTGTACCTTGTTCCATAAACAATATGGTTTCAGTGGCAATGATCTCTTTAAATCCCATAGCATGAAAAATGGAGTGATTACTAGGATCTGTGTAGACAAAGAAATGCCTTTTGTTTTCTTCGGATAAATGATCAATTAATTGCTGAACGAGCTTCGTCAACAAATTTTCTGATTGGAAATCTTTCGCAACAGCCAAATATTTTAAAATATTACGCTCATAAGAACCGGTGGCAATCAGCTGCTCTTCTTGATAGATCCCAACGGTATAGTCAACCTTTTCATTCAATGTGAGACCGGATTTTTCGATCAGCTCCAGCCATTGTTGATAGACTTGAGCGTCCTTTTCCAACCATAATCTTTTGATTGTATACATGTACAAGACCTTCTTTTTATTTTCTTACTAGAAACAAGCGACTCAATAGCATCGAAGCAAGATAAATGATCAAGATAACAACGAATACGCCACCCCATCCTAAAACTAGTAGTTCAAGAGATTTGATTAACTCTGCTGACATCGTTTTTCTCCTTTCTTATACCAATAAGGCGAGCAATAAGCCGCCGGCAATCACTGAAGCAATCTGACCAGATACATTGGCTCCAGCTGCGTGCATCAAAATAAAGTTCTGTGGGTCTTCTTCTGTTGCCATTTTCTGAATGACGCGACTAGACATTGGAAAAGCAGAGATTCCTGCTGCTCCGATCATTGGATTGATTTTCTCTTTTCGGAATAAATTTAACAATTTAGCAACAATACTCCACCGATCGAGTCCATAATGAAAGCAACCAGCCCTAGACCGATAACCATCAACGTATCGATCTGTAAAAATTCTTCATACTGCATTTTGACCGAAATGGCGATCCCTAATAATATGCTGATGAGATTGACTAACTCATTCTGAGCAGTGATCGACAAACGATCCAATACCCCACATTCTCGCAACAAATTTCCAAACATCAAAAACCCAACAAGTGGCAGAGAGACAGGCGCAATCAAACCAGCGACGACTGAAATAACTAAAGGAAAGAGGATTTTTGCTGTTTGCGACACTTCCCCTGCACGATAATTCATTCGAATACGTCGCTCTTTTTTAGTCGTCACAGCTTTGATCGCAACTGGCTGAATGATTGGCACGAGGGCCATATACGAATAGGCAGCCACCATGATGGCACCCATATATTTCGAATTCAACGTGTTCGCGACAACAATGGAAGTTGGTCCATCCGCTGCTCCGATGATGCCAATAGAAGCTGCATCATTCAAATCAAAACCTAATAGGATCGCTACGATGATCGTAAAGAAAATCCCAAATTGTGCGGCGGCTCCAAAAAGTAATAAAAATGGATTTTGTAACAAGGGACCGAAATCGATCATTGCACCAATACCAATGAATAATAAGAGCGGAAATAGCTCCGTCGTAATCCCCATATCAAACAAAATTTGGAACGCGCCGGCCTCACCACCGGCACTCAGCACACCTGAATTAGGGAAATTAACTAAGATCGTACCTAACCCCATCGGTACGAGTAACGTTGGTTCATATTCTTTTTTTATCCCAAGGTACATGAGGACTCCGCCAATCACCATCATCACGATGCGTCCCGGCTCTTGCCCCATGCCAATAACTCCTTCAATAAGTGTTTCCACAGATGTCACTTCCTTTTACTTAATACTGAATACCAAGAGTCACCAAAATGACTCTACTCTCAAAGCGAACATTTAACTAATCGTGATAAGTGGATCACCAGGATTCACCATTTCTCCTTGACTGATATGGATTCCAGTCACTTGACCAGCTTTTCCAGCAACGATTTCATTTTCCATTTTCATCGCTTCTAAAATCATCAAAGGTTGATTGATTTCCACTACCTCCCCAACTGTAACTAATAAACGAGAAATCGTGCCTGGCATCGGCGAAGTCATCGCATCCGCTCCCGCTCCGACTGAGGATTTCGTTTCTGGTACAGTTGTTGAGACCTCTGATGGTATGACCGCTTCAACTGGTGTAGATCGTTCTGGTGTTGGAACTGGATTCGTTTGCGGACTTCCACCGATTTCTTCCATTTCCACTAAATATTCTTTTCCATCAATTGAGATTTTGAATTTCCGCAACATTTTTTCTCCTCCAAAACATTTATTTTTTGGCTATTTTTCGTATAATAAACTGACTATTTGGATTGACTCCCGCTGCTACACCTGTAGCAATCAGTGAAACCAAAATTGCTTCCGGATTTCTCTGCTTGATTTTTTTGATAATGAATCGACTCTCCGGATCATATTCTGCTGCTAAACTTGCAGCTACCACGCTGACAAGCTGAATATCAGCTGGCGCAGCATCAATATATGCAGGAACCGGTTTCATTTTTTCTGGCTTTTCATTGTCTCTTTCTACTATTGTGGGATTGGGCTTCACTGCTGGTTGTTGCTTCTTTCTTCGTTTTGTAAACAGCCACATACTTCTTGCTCCTTTCTTCTTTTCTGTCCTTATTTTTATTATAGGATGATTCAACCAATTATGTTTTCCAAACTGATATAAGATTGTTTTTTTGTTGTTTCTTTTTCTTGAATCAGGCAAAAAAAGCAATACAAACATTGATATAAAAGCTTTTTCCGATGAATTAATGTTCTGTTAAGGTACTATTAAGCATTCGATAAGATTAGGTAGACCAAATTGTTTTTTTCATGTTCTTTTTTCTTACTTCATCTATCTTCCCTTTAAAATATTGCTTATCCTAGAGTCGTCAAGGAGGCGTCAATTTTAGAAACACACAACTCTTTCTGTCCTAAGAATAATTTTCTACCCATCTAATTTTGATACCGCTTACAAACAATGCAATCAGAAAAGGAGAAGCGTATGTTACTAACCGTTTTATCTTATGCAATGATCATTATCTTCATGTATGTCATCATGAAAAAGAAAATGTCCCCTTTTACTTCCCTTGTGGTTATTCCACTTTTATTTACCTTAATTGCAATGATTTCTGGTGCTTCAAAGAAAGGAAATATTGGCGATTTTGTATTAGAAGGCATCAAAACAACTTCAAATACAGGAATCATGATATTATTTGCCATTTTATATTTTTCAATCATGTTAGACGCTGGTCTATTTGATCCAATCACTAAAAAAATGATTTATTTTGCCAAAGGCGATCCGATGAAAGTTTTAATGGCAACTGCGATCGTTGCCGCAACCGTTTCGCTGAATGGCGATGGGACAACGACTACGTTGATTTGCTGTTCCGCTTTTATTCCTATCTATAAAAAATTAAACATGAAAATGATGAACTTAGGGGTATTGATCATTCTTCAAAATACCATCATGAATCTATTACCTTGGGGTGGACCGACCGCTCGAGCGATGGCAGTATTGGAAGTCGATGCGGATATCTTGTCTTACCTAGCTCCTGGAATGATCTTGTCTTTGCTTTATGTCATTTTTTTCGTTGCACGCCGGATGGGAAAACAAGAACGTGACCGTTTAGGTATTACCCAATTATCAAATGAGGAAATTGAAGAAATCACTAAAATCACCGATCCTGAAACAGTCAAAATGCGCTGTCCTAAAAATTTTGTATTCAATGGGATACTCACGATCGTGTTGATTGCCTGGTTGGTTGCAAGCTCGTTTATCTCTTCGATTGCCTTACCATCTCTTTTATTATTTTTAGTAGGAACATGCATTGCCTTAATGGTCAATTACCCTAATCTAAAAGATCAATCCGCCCGTATTGGTGCAAATGGTGGCGATGCAGTGCAAGTCGTGATTTTAGTTTTTGCAGCAGGAGTTTTCATGGGGCTTTTCCAAGGTTCCGGTATGGCTGAAGCACTCGCGAATAGCTTTACTTATCTCATTCCAAAACAACTAGCAGGATTCTGGGGATTAGTCATTGCGTTGATTTCAGCGCCCGGTACTTTCTTTATTTCAAATGACGGTTTTTATTTCGGTGTATTACCCGTTTTAGCAGAAGCCGGACATACCTATGGCTTTACGAATATGCAAATGGCTCTCGCCTCTTTGATGGGTCAAGCCTTCCATTTGCTCAGTCCTTTAGTCGCTTTTATCTATCTTTTGTTACGTTTGACCGGATTGGATATGGGGAAATGGCAACGAGAAGCTGGAAAATATGCCTTGGGTATTTTTACTATTTTTGTCGTCACAATTTTTCTTTTTGGCTATATGCCATTTTATATTTCCCAATAAAAACAACCGTCTAAAGTAGATGTCCACTCTGAGAAGTGCTCCGTAATAGTAGAAAACAATTGATCCTCTCTTTTTCGATGTTACGGAACAATTTCTCAGAGATTTCCAAACGGACACTTTATTCCGATTTGTAAAATAAAAGTCACTCACATTTTAGTCATTTCTCATGAGGCGAAGGATAAAGCATGATAGACTTATTCATTGACTTAGTTTTTTATAGCAAAAGTAGAAATGGGGAGAAGAAATGAACAAGGTTGTTGAAGCATTACGTAAAAATTTGGACCTCACACAAAATAAGACATTGAATGTGCTTATTTATGAAGCGTTTCGTAAAACGATCATTCTTGGCGATATCCCTGCCAATACGCGGATCAACGAAAAAGTCTTAGCCGAAGAATTGAATATCAGCCGTACACCTATTCGCTTAGCAATGAAACAATTAGTCAATGAAAAATTGGTTGAACACGTACCCAAAATCGGCATCGTCGTCAAAGGTATCCGCATAAAAGACGCTTACGAAATCTATGATATCCGTAAATCTTTAGATACACTTGCCACGATCAAAGCAATGAATCAGATGACAAAAGAAGATTTCATTGAGCTGAAAGAACTATTATTACGAGGCGAAAGCTATAATCAAGCAGATCAAACAGAAAAAGTCTTGCAAAATTTTTCGGACTTCAATACGTTCATCTATGAAAAAAGCCAAATGCTCCGTTTAAAATCCATTGTCTTAGAGTTACAAGCTTACCTCGTTTATTTTCGCGATATCGCCATTCGTTCATCCAGACGCAGGGATAAATCCCTTGAAGAACATTGGCTGATCTATCGCGGGATGCAAACAAAAAATGCAGAACAAATCACTTTGATCACCCACGAGCATTTAGATCGTTCATTACAATTTATTTTAGCTGAAATGGAGCGTAGAAAAATTGACTGACTACAAACTGATCGGTACGATCGCACAGGCTGCACAGCATGCTTTGTTTTACGAAGTAGCATTAAGTCCAAAACCAGGATTAGTCGATCCTATTTCAAATGGTGCGCATACAGATATGGATTTTCAGACTTTTCAAATAAGTATCCAAACCTTAACACCTTTTTTTCAAAAATATATCGCATTAGGTCTTACCCATAAAGGAAACACGAAATCATTATTTGAACAGCTAAGGCAGACTGGATATCAAGCAGAGCAAGCAATGCTTGACGCAACAAATGACATCAACACACATAAAGGAGCGAATTTTTCGTTTGCTGTCATCTTGGGCGCGATCGGTTGGCACATGCAACAGTGCTTTATCCAAAGACTTCCATTAAACGCCAAACAGACGGAGCAAATTTTAAAGCTTACCGGAGAACTGACCCATGATTTGATCAAAGAGGATTTTCATGATTTAGCGCGGAAGACACAGCGTACACATGGGGAAGAGCTTTTTTTGGTGCATGGTATTTCAGGTATTCGTGGCGAAGCTGCTCAGTGTTATCCCAGTCTTGCTTCCATTCTTCTTCCCTACTTACGTTCAGCAAACTATCATGCGCCCGATGAAGTCTTTCTACGTGCCTTGGTTTTATTGATGAGCGAAATCGAAGACGGGAATATACTTCACCGAGGCGGTATTCAGGAGTGGCAAAAAGTACAACAAGAGACAAAAAAAATTCATCAAGCAAAGCTTCCACGGAAGCAGCTACTTGATGAATTAACGATCTATGATCAACGATTGACCAAACGCAATCTAAGTCCTGGTGGTGCAGCAGATTTACTTTCATTAGGTATTTTTTTCGCTCAATTAGAAGGATTACTTTCTTTACCAGAGGGTAAGAAAATATAACCAAGTCCTCTAACCGTTCTGAGGTACTGGACATTTTTTGGATCATCTTCGATTTTGTTTCGTAAGTGATTGATAAAAACCATAATGGTATTGGCATCCAGCTCACTGTCATTCCAAACACTTTGATAAATTTGTTCCTTTGAAAAAACCTGTTCGGGATTTTCTATAAAGAATTGCATCAGCTTGATTTTTTTTGAAGACAACTCAATGGATTTGCCTTTTTTATATAAACGATAAAGCGCTTTGTCAAAGCAAAAATCACCTATACTGATTTTATTTTTTTTGCACTTTGTCGTTTGTTCTTTAAGTACCTTGTGTCTGTCCAAAATAGCGAGAACTTGCGCCTTTAGCAGTGTCGGATTGAATGGTTTAGTGATGTAATAATCTGCTCCCATCTCCAATCCAGTGATAATTTCAATCTCATTTTGTTGTTCGGTAAAAAAAACGATGGGAGAAAGACTGTCTTGCTCTCGGATGAGTTGAACAATATGGTAGCCATCTGTTTGATGGGCTAAACGAATATCTAAGAGATATAGATCAAAAGTCACTCTAGACATGATATCCAGTGTTTTTTCGACGCAATCACTTTGATAGATCAATACACCAGCTGGTTGTAAGGCCTTCCAAATCATTCTTCTAAATGTTAGATCTTCATCGATCGCCAATATCTTCTCATTTCTCATTTTCTTTCCTCCTGCCTAGAGCATCCATAGGTTAAAAAATACACTATGACCTGTATTTTACTTATTCAAGTAAAAAAAGTAATTGATCATAATATCACAATTCATCCTCCAACTCTATTATACGCAAAGAAACGGTGATTTTCCGACTTCAAAAAAGAAAATACAATATAAAAACATTTTTGACCTGGATTTTGACCTAGATAAATTTTCATAAAAGCAAGAACAACTGAAAACTGAAAACTAAAAACGCTAAAATCCTTCATAAAAAGGATTCTAGCGTTCAGCTAAATCGTGTGATTTCTCCGAATGGAGACGGCGGGAGTCGAACCCGCGTCCAAACACATCGCCACTTAAAAATCTACGTTCATAGTCAACTCATTTAGAGGTTCGCTTTACAGCTTGCCGAGTGACAGGCATTCTGTATCGCTAGTCTGATGTTCTCTTTTTCAACTTACAGACGGAAAGTTGAAACGTATCCCACTAAAGTTAGGACCCTTACTCGAGCACATGGGCGATGCCGAGAGGATCTACGCTAACTGTTTTTAGGCAGCTAAAGCGTAAGAGTTGTTTTCGTTTTTAGCAGTTATATTTAACTGTAACGTTTTAGCGTAGACGTAACCTACGAAACGCAATTCAAGCTCGAACTGTGCCTGTCGAATCCGTAACGTCCCCTTAATAAAATGGGTTACGGTATTTTCAAGATACTTACATAATATACCATATATGTAGTTTTTTTTCAATATGGTTGTTTGCTTTTCGAGTAGATGCTTCACTTCTTGAGCGAAGCAAGAAAGGTCTTAGGGATGAATAGACATCAGACTTTTCTTGCTCCCTCTTAAAGTGAACGTTCTTTCTACTTTAGCTGCTTCGATCGCAAAAGAACGTGTCAGCGAATCCTTTTAAGCAAGTGTTTTCGCGACATTCAATTCTGTTTCTTTTTCTGCATATTCAGGCATATTTTTGAACAATTGTTGCAACAATGGACTTTGGTTATGTCCTTCGATTGCTTGTTCGTCACGCCAGTTTTCAACCATCACAAAGACATTTACTTGTTCCGTTGACTCATACAATTGATAACTCAAGCAGCCATCTTCTTTTCTAGTCGCTTCGATCAATTGTGTCGCTTCTTCTAAAAATTCAGCGCGTTTTGCTTCTTTGATGGTAAATTTTGCATTGATGATGATCATTCGTCCGTCTCCTTTTTCTTTCTATTTGAAAGAAGTGATTTTTTCTGAAGCTAAACGAACAGATTCGTAGCCTTGATCGACTGCTTTACCAACTGACAAGATCATTACAGGGACATAACGTTCTTTGTCCAAATCGAAAGCTTCGGCTAATTGGTCTGCTTCAAATCCGCCGATTGGATTTGTATCATATCCATGGCTACGTGCAGTTAACATAAATTGCATAGCTGCTAAGCTTGAATCGATCTTCACTACGTCATTCATTTGTTCACGTGTGAAATTTTTGTAATAAGGAATGATCGCTGCTAGTTGTTCGTCACGAACTTCTGCTGGCATTTTGCCTTCTTCCACAGCTTGATCATAGATTTCTTCTCCGTATTCATAGCAATTCATATCACCAAAAATCAAGACCATGGCAGATGATGTATCATTTTGTTTTGTGTTGAAACGGATCAATGGTTTCAATTTCGCTTTTGCTTCTTCGCTTTCAACTACTACAAAGCGCCAAGGTTGTAGATTCACAGAAGATGGTGCTGTTGTTGCTTCTTGGATCATTTCCAACATTTCTTCATGAGGGATTTTCACATTTTCATCGTACACACGGATTGATTTTCTGCCAAAGACGATATCAGAAAAATCATTGTTTGCTAGAGTTTTATTCATTACTTAACCGCTTCTTTCTTCGTTTTGATTTTTAGTATAATTTATCTAGTAATTTAGTCAGTTGATCGATTTCTTCATCTGATAGCGAAACACACAGGGAGTCATCTGATTCTTGATGATTTTTTTCACACTCGGTCAATTCATTCACTGCTTTATCGGACAAAGAAACGAATACTTCACGATTATTGTTCTCATTTCTTTTTCTGATCACATATCCTTTTTGTTCTAATATCTTTAGATGACGTGAAATAGCTGCCAAATCGATTTTTAAATCGCTCTGTAACTTATTTTGCAAACATTCCCCGTTTTCTTGTAAGAACATCAAGATCTCGTACCTCGTTAAACTAAATCCAGTTTCTTTTTCAAATAAAGCTGTTCCTTCTTGACTGATGATTTTTATCTGATAAAGCAATTGACTTAACTTTCTCAGCTCCATAATGTTGCCTCCTACTATCTTTGACTAATCAATTATTGACTTGTCAATAATATAAATCATTTACTTCCTTTTGTAAAGTAAAAAGAAAAAGAAGCAAGTTAAAAGTTATTTTCCCTTTTAACTTGCCCCTTCTTCAACTGTCTGTATTCGAGTATTCTATTTCTTAACGATTATGTATGAATGTTCAATTGCTTCTATTATGTATGCAAATTAAAGGAAGTCTGATAATTAACAATAGCTTATTCAAATCAGACTTCCTGCTAGGCGATAGGCGTATTCATCACTTTAAGATACCATTGCTTGTGTGTACAGCTTGGTTGGTGACTGAAAGACCTGTTCAACGGGACTCAACTCAAAGATATCTGTATATTTTGCGACAACTTTCCCACATTTCTCTAGAATATCTAAGTGATCTGTACGATCATATTCCTCTACACTCATAATCACACAGTTTTCTAATTTTCCAATTACTTCTCCGACTACTTTATTTTTGATGCCGATTGGATAACATACATATTTTTGTCCTAAAACGATTGTTTCGCTTGTCATAACTCATTCTCCTCTTGGTTCTTTAATATTTTATAAAATGATAATAACATTAAAATTAGATTATGAAAACAAAAAATATTCAATAAATTAAAAAAAAGTTGAAAAAAAGTGATTAAACACCTTTTTTCAACTCTTTTTCACTTTATTTCATAACATTTACAGGAGAATCACCTAACAATAACTCAACATATTGTTCCAAAAATTCTTGATCTAAAGCATCGTAGCCCTCGGTCACACCACAATCGATATCAAGTACTCCGATCAATCGACCTTCTTTGATCATAGGTACTACGATTTCAGATTGTGCGGCTGAATCACATGAAATATAATTTTCATGGGTTTTCACATTCGCAACGATCAATGTTTTTTGTTTTTCTGCTGCTTCGCCACAAACACCTTTTCCCATTTTGATACGGGTACATGACACTCTACCTTGGAAAGGGCCTAAAATCAATTCTTGTCCATCATATAAATAATAGCCGGCAAAGACTGTTTGAGGTAATGTTTCATTCAATAATGCAGAGGAATTAGCTAAATTGGCCAACCAGTTGTCTTCTGCTTCTAAAAGTCCTTTTTGTTGGAGTAGCAAAATTTCATAAGCATCTCTTTTTTCTTTTTCTGTCCATAACATCCAAAATCACTCCTTCTATGCCCAAAATTATAGCCTAATTCAAGGAGCAACGCTATGGTTTTATTTTTGTTTCTTAATGACTAGATCATTCTGCTTGCTCGATTTCAGCAGCTAGATCTGCATAGTCGATTTCATTTTGGATAAAAGTCGGATCATTCGTCGGAAAATGTTGCACCAAAGATTCCATTTGACTGATTTCTACTGTTCCTTGCGACACAGTAAAATCGAGGATATGCCCTCCAAATGTTTTCTCATCGTCAATAAAATGCAAATGGAAGCCTGCAGCAGCCACCCCTTGAAATAATTCCGGTGTATAAAACCCAACAATTGTCCCTTGAATATCTGATCGATGAAACTCTGGCTGGGATTCTGAGATCTTCGCTAAGCGTCGATATGGTTTTTCTTGTTTTGGCATGATCCGGATATGCATATCTTTAAATAAACCGCTGATCTTGACTGCTAAAAAGAGATTTTTCCCTGCTTCGTCCTTCAGGATTTTTTCTTTTAATGCTTCGCTAGATAGATGTTGGACTGTAAATGAACGGTCCGCTGAAAATGCAGTGATTGCCGCATAAGGAGTGGACTCTTCTCCGGACAAATGGATCAATGCACCATCTGATCTACCTTGATAGGCTTCACCGTCTAAAAATATCACTTCGCCGTCTAACCCATGTAATGTTCCAAGACCTAGTGTACCGTACTTCAAGACCCCCGCAATGGAAGTAGTCCCGTCCATCAGTCCCGCCATTAGCGCACCTAATGTACCATGTTGATATAATACTTTCTCTGTCATCTGAACATCCCCTTAGTAAAATTGGTCTGGTAATGTTAATTCGTTTCTGATTCCGATTAAATCAGCGTTTTTCTGCCATATCTTTGTCTATTTTCGAATATGAGTATGAAATGAGCATGGTTTTTTGACAAGTATGGGCAAGCTAATTTTGAGGTTTGGTGTAGATATACTCTTCCTATATTTTTGAAAGGTCTGCTAAAAGTTTCTAAAATTAGTTGATTTTCACTAAAATTTTATCGACCAATTGTTCCAACTTCTTGATATCTCAATGAACAGTCCCATCCAGAGATAAATTATAAATCTCATCATCAAGTTCAACATTAAATTCCGAATCATAACCCTTAGCTAAGCCTAGGGATCGAATCACTTCACGCTGAGTCCTCCCATTTCCTTCACGAAAAGGGTGCAAATAATTTTCATTAGCTAATATTGACGCTAAATGCCTAATAACTTTGTCCCTTGTATTTGCATTCTTATAATAATCTTGAATTAAAGAGTTCATATATGACTCAGCTGTTCCAAACGATTGCATCGCCATAAAAGCATGCTCTTGTTTTGAAATGTTCCCTTTCCAGTACTACCCTGCCCGCTAGTACAAATCTTGAAAAAGAAACTCATGAATTTTTAGTATATCTTTCATTGAATGAACTTCAATCGGTTGTGCAATTAATTTTAAGATTTGAGAAGCAACCATTCTGTATTCTGCTTGTTGCAATTTTTCAAAGTCTTACTCATCAAGTTTATTTATTGATACTTTTGAATTTGGGGAAGTATAAATATTATCAGGATCTTCATATTGTTTTCTAGCCATTATGAAATACCTAATACAATGGCTTCTTCACGCAATCGAATAACCTCTTTTACTTTGGGAATACAACCTTCAATCATATTTGTACTGATTGCATACCAAACACTTTTGAATAGTCGAAAACTATCGAATTTCACGCCCATAATAGTCAATTCTTCTTTGTTTACATCTAAAGTCATTAGCTTATCCTCCCTTATGTTCTTCTTTGATTATAGCATTTTTTAGCTTAAGATTCCCGTCATCTATTCGAAAAACACATAACAGTTAAAAGAAATGGTTAGTTTAAATATTCTCGATCATTACAAAATTCAAAAATGAAAACACTGTTCATCATAGGTTCTAGAATTATACTAAATATTTACTTTTCCTAAATAATATTAAGCTTATTACTTATTTCATTTTTTTCAAATAAGTTCCAATAAAATGATTTACCAATAAATCATTTTGTGATAGATATTGGATTTGAGTCAATATCTTGGACATATTTTAGTAGAGACTGCTAAGACATTTTCTCTGTTTCTAAATCTTCAAACTCCTGTGGAGTTAAGTAATGAATCGAACTATGGATTCGATTACGATTATAAAATCCTTCAATGTAGCTAAATAAAGATCGATTCGCTTCTTCGAAGTCTGAGTAAGTCGTTGTGTATACTTCTTCTTTTTTCAATGATGCATGGAAGGACTCAATTCCTGCATTATCATATGGTGTTCCTTTGCGACTATAGGAATGCCTTATTTTATTGTTTTCAAGCCAATTTTCCACTTCGATTGCTGTATATTGACTACCTAAATCAGTGTGTAGAATCATTCCTTCTGGAATGTAGTACCGTTGCTTTGCTTGATTGAATGTTTGTAACACACAATCGACAGTCATTCGTTTAGAAAATGTATAGCTAATAATCTTTTTCATGTGTAAATCCATAATCGAAGATAAGTAACACCAACCATTTTTCTTAGTTGGAATGTAGGTGATGTCAGCTACCCATTTTTCACAGATAGTTTTAGTAGAAAAGTCCTGATTTAAGATGTTCTCTTTTAAAAAAACCGGCTGAACAGGCCGTTGAGGTCTGTATTTCTTAACCACAATTGACCTTAGATTTAATTGTTTCATCAGTTTTTTTACATGATTAAGAGATACTGAAATTCCTTATTTTAGCAACACTTGATGGATTTTTGTTGCACCATATCTCTGTTTATGATCAAAAAAGATCGTTGAAATCTTCTTTTTCAATTGGTTATTTCTGACTTCTGTAGCTGTTAACGATTTATTTTTATAAAAATAGTAGACACTTCTAGGAATTTCTAATAACCGACACAACAAAGAAACAGTGTACTCCTTACACCATTTTTCAATGAATCGAACAAGTGACTTTAGGTCTTTCGAGAGAATATGGCTGCGGCTTTTTTTAATATTTCAAGTTCCTCTTTCAAACGAGCATTTTCTTTTCTCAAATCAGCCGCTTCTTTTCCGGTCAGTCCTGTGGACTGATTTGGTAAATATAAATTTTTCCATTTGTAAATCGTTGCTTCAGATAAGCCATATTCTTTCGCCAATCCTCGAACAGAACGTCCAGTTTAATTCAGCTCAACAATCATCTGTTTGAAATTTTCTTCGTATCGGGTCATAAAATCCATCCTCTCGTAGATAAGTTTAATTTATTTCTGGCTCTAAGAAAAGATGTCTAAGATTTGATACTAACACCAGTAATTGAACGCATTGTTGTCTTATCAGCAACTGGATTTGCATTTGTATCTGCATGGGCAACTGGAACATTGATTACAGCTTGACCAACAACTGGACCACCCAAAACGAGCAGTGCAGAGCATGCAAGCAAGTGATTCAAAACTTTTTTCTGTTTTTTCTTCATAAAAAACTCTCCTAGTATTTATAATTAAATGTAGTTTGTCTTATTTGTCTATACAGGCCCCACGAACGAAAAAGACTACACCAGAGAACACAAACAAGACATACTGTTTTTTACAATATTATTTTACAAAAATCTCCCCCCTCTGCGCACAACTTGTTCAAATTGACCAAATATTTCTTTTGAGGAATCGCGTATGTATGAAACTGCTATATTTCTCGGTAATGTCTCACTTTGAGGATAAAAAAAGCACGGAGGACTTGCCCCTCGTGCTTTACAATTCTTTACTTAGCTTTAGTAAATTGGTAAAAAACTCTGCAATTTTCATATACTCTTCTCGAGTTAATATTATCTCTAAAGCCTCTTTTTGTTTTGAGAGTTCGATTTTCATTTTCTCTACTTGTCCATAAACAAAACCTCTCTCTAGAGTATCCAGTGTCCTTTTAAATACTGACAAAAACCAATCCGAATGAAAGAATTCTTTATCGCTAATAATTTTTTTAAAAACGTTAAACTCTTTCATCCTTTTTTGTTCTAATACTGTCAGCGTAAATTGAATAAAAAAATTATCAAGAACTAATTTGGTTCTAAAATCAGTCATTTGGATATCTGTTTCTCTGAGTAATCTCAAGAAAAGGTTGGAATCCATCCGTTGTAAATTTAATTGATATTGCAAGGCCAAAAATTCAATATCAAAAAGCGTAAAAACCTCTGCTTCTTCTAGTCGCTTTAAAATTTCATTTTCAGTTGCTAATGCTTCCTCTTTTGTAACTATAGTCTGAGGATGATGCAAGAGTAATAAAGCTTGGAACATATACATGACTGATAGTTTTCCTAATGTAAAGGAGGTAGAATCAATATACTCCCTAAATCCTTTATAAACTCTTTGTGCCTCCTCAAACTCCCCAGTTTCCAGAAATTGTATGAATCGTTTGCGATAACTTACTGTCAACGAGGCATTTTCTGCTTCCATGTTTACTTCTAATGGCGATAAACAAAGTACCTCTGTTATGATTGCTAAGTCAGATAGCTTTAAATCAGCCTCTTCTTTTACAACCCTTTGGTATGTAGAAACAGACAAACCATTTTCTTTAAAAACGCGATATGGGATGTGCTTTCCCTTACGTATTTTTTCTAAATAATATCCCAAGCTTTTGTATTCTTCCAATTTTTTTTGCTCATACATCATTTTGTCCTATTCTCTCATTCTTGCACGAATTGTAAATCCTGAAATTGTACCTATGTAAAGGTTATTATATATTATACGATAAAACTAAAAAAATTCCCTCAGTAATGAAATTAGCTCTGAGGAAAGCTATTCAAACACTATAATCAAACACCCTGGGAATAAGTATTAGAATTAATACAACGAAAACTACAATGATATCATCTAAGTGTGCTGACCAAACAACTAATCCCGACAATACATATTAAAATACCAGTAATCCTTCTAGCCATAGGCTTTAAGATTCTTCTTTTCTTTTTTATTGATATTATCTGAGATTATAATAAAGTCAAAACACCCGTTATACGGGTGGTTTTGACTATTCCTATTGAAACAAGTGGCTGGAAGCCATAAACTAAATAGAAGGTAACTCTATCTTTTTTTATCAAAAGTGAGAACTTAACAGTTTCGTATTAAATTCCTTTTGAGTAACCGTTCTTCACTTCAATTATTGGAAACTCCAATCTGGTCTTGTCATAGAAGAATGCGGGAAATCAGTTGATCCATCTTCACCAGCATGAGTAAGCTCTTCAACAACATTCACTTTAACAGTTGTCTCAACAGTCAAATCCTCCGCTACAGCAAAAGTTACTTCATAACTGCCTGTTTTATTCGGATGAATGGTGGTATTTTTTACAACAACTCCCGCACTACCTCCAATTAAATTCATAGCCTGCACACTAGCAGCTTCAATTAACTGTTGATCACTTGTTTTGCCTACTAAAATTTGAGCAACATTTTCTGCGTAAATAAAATATCTTTGAATATCATTTACTTCATTGCCATCATTCCCATTACTTTCCCCACTACTACCTGGATCTAGAGTCACATTTCCTGTAAGCCCATCAGCATTAACTACAGGCATGCTCATGCCACACCCCATGAAGACTACTGTTCCAACTCCTACTACCGCTTTTAAAATATTTTTTTTCATACTTGTAAATACCTCTTCCTTTTCCTTTTCAAGGCTCTGAAAAAAATAACATCATTGTTTTTTCCAAAGTTTTAAAAAATTTCATTTGGAAGTTGGTGTGCTCCTCCACTTCCTCCTGAGTTACCGAGGACTGTTACTTGGATTGTTTTATCTGGAACTGATGAATATCCGCCTTTTGCATCTAATACAACTGTATAGGTTCCTGGCTTGTCTTCAATTGTACTTGATTTAATATAGGGAGTATCAATTGTCATGCCCGTAACCGCATTAATGACCATAGCATTTGCAGCGGAAAGAATGCTATTATCATCAATTTGACCTGTTTCAACTGTAGCATCATACGCACGAATCATCCATGGACTAGGGATTGGTGTATCCGGATTTGTTTCTCCACCTTCAGATGAGTTACCAAGGACTGTTACTTGAATTGTTTTATCTGGGACTGATGAATATCCGCCTTTTGCATCTAATACAACTGTATAGGTTCCTGGCTTGTCTTCAATTGTACTTGATTTAATATAGGGAGTATCAATTGTCATGCCCGTAGCCGCATTAATGACCGCAGCATTTGCAGCGGAAAGAATGCTATTATCATCAATTTGACCTGTTTCAACTGTAGCATCATACGCACGAATCATCCATGGACTAGGGATTGGTGTATCCGGATTTGTTTCTCCACCTTCAGATGAGTTACCAAGGACTGTTACTTGAATTGTTTTATCTGGGACTGATGAATATCCGCCTTTTGCATCTAATACAACTGTATAGGTTCCTGGCTTGTCTTCAATTGTACTTGATTTAATATAGGGAGTATCAATTGTCATGCCCGTAACCGCATTAATGACCATAGCATTTGCAGCGGAAAGAATGCTATTATCATCAATTTGACCTGTTTCAACTGTAGCATCATACGCACGAATCATCCACGGACTAGGGATTGGTGTATCCGGATTTGTTTCTCCACCTCCAGATGAGTTGCCAAGGACTGTTACTTGAATTGTTTTTTCTGGGACTGACGAATCACCTTTCGCTCCTAATACGACAGAGTAGACTCCTGCTTTATCTTCGACTGTACTTGATTTGATATAAACTGGGGTTTCTATTACTTCCATTCCAGTAACTGGATTGATAACCGCAGCATTCGCAGATGAAAGAATCAAATTATCGTCGATATGCCCTGCCTCTACCACGGCATCATAAGCACGAATCACCTTTGTGCTAGGCTTTTCACCTTCTGTTCCAACAATCTTCACGTTAATTGTAATGCTAATAGTTGGATCTTCATTTATACCTAATACAACTTTGTAATCTCCAACCTCTGAACTCTTAACATCTGATTTTTTAATAATTATTTCTAGAGGAATCCCTGCCGTAGTCTTAGCTTGAGCTCCTGATTGAGCAATAATAGTTTGTTCATTTGCCTGCCCGATAGAAAAAACTACATCATTCGCAGTTAATGAATAAATACCATTTTGACCAACATCCTTTTTCTCATCTACAACGGTAATTGTCACAGTCTTTTCTAACTCTGGATCTTCAGCAATGCCTAATGTAACCTTATATTGACCAGGTACATCTTTAACGTTGCTTTGCTTCAGAATAACTTGTATATTCGGTGACTGCATCGGAATTTCACTTGCAAGAACATTCGTAGCAATAGCATGTGTAGCAGATAAAATTGAAGTTGCGTTCACAGAACCAACCTCAATCGTTGCATCTGTCGCACCAAGCGTATAAATACCATGCTGTACCAAATAGTCATCTGAAGACTTATAACCTGTCTTAACACTATCGGCACTAGCAACGGTTCCATTAGCACCTGTTAGCACCAAGCCAGACGCAAGTGCTAAACCTACAGCAACCAAATTAAAACATTTCCTCTTTTTAGTTCCCATAATTTTTCTCCTTACTTTTGATTTTGAAAAAATTTTGTACATCTATTTATACACTAAATTCCACCTAACAAAACCTAACTTGGTCAAATTGACCAAGTACTTCTTTTTTTGGAATCGCGCAAAAAAAGTATTATTCGCCAAATCTCTTTTAACGTAGTAGTTGCAATGCACCTCAAAAAGTTAAATTCTATTTGGCTAGTTACGGGCAGAGAGTATTATAATCCAGTTTTTTTCCAGCTCAATGTAAACTGTGGTAAACACTTGATGAATTTTTATCTTTTAAACCGCTTGTGTCTTCATCCATACTAGCGTAGATTTTAAAAAGCAGTAATACGCTCTCTTTCATTATTTTTGTGCATACTCTCACAAGAGCATCTGAATAGTTTCTAGCATCCTCTTGGAGAAAAAAGGGCATTTTATTCGGCAATTATTGGCAATTTTTCACAAATTCCATTGAGAATTTTTCTTATATGTTTCACAAAAAAAATCCCTGAACTCTTAGAGGTTCAAGGACTTCTTTTTTATAATTTTGATATTTCACAAATCACGCTATTTTTTCAATAAAATTGGTCTGGTAAGATCGTTTCACCTAATTTTTCATTATCTCGATAATCAATTGGGATATCGATGATGACTGGCCCTTCTGTAGCAAATCCTTCTTCTAAGGCAGATGCCAATTCTTCTGCATTGCTTACTCGCAGACCTTTAGCCCCAAAAGCTTGGGCATATTGAACAAAATCAACTGGACCAAAATCAACCCCTGATGCTCGATCATATTTCATGATTTCTTGAAACTCGACCATATTATAACGACCATCATTCCAAATCAAATGAATGATATTCAATTTTTTACGTACAGCTGTTTCTAAGTCTTGGGCAGAAAATAAGAAGCCACCGTCTCCTGACACAGAGATTACTTGCGTATTTGAACGAACCAGTGCAGCAGAGATCGCCCAAGGAAGTGCGACGCCTAATGTTTGCATGCCATTACTGAATAGCAAATGACGCGCTTCATAACTTCTAAAGTGGCGGGCCATCCAAATGTAATGGCTACCTACATCAACTGTCACAGTCATGTCGTCCGTTACTTTCGATTGCAGTGTATTAATTACTTCTAACGGATGTAAGATCCCGTCTTCACTACTGGTTTCACAAATATCTCGTGCCTTCAACTTTTCTTGCAACGTATTTAAATATTCTTGCGCATCTGCCGATACTTGTGTTTCTTCTAATGACTCTGTCAGTAAATCTAATGTTGCAGAAATGTCCCCGATTAGTTCACGTTCTGGTTGCATGTAACTGTCGATTTCAGCTGGTGTTTCATCAATGACGATGATTCTAGCATCTTTTTCAGCATTCCAGTTTCTCGCTTCATATTCGATTGGATCATAGCCAATTGCAATCACTAAATCACTCCGTTTTAACAGCATATCTCCTGGTTGATTGCGGAATAGACCTACTCGACCAAAAAAGTGGTCTTCTAATTGACGAGAAATCACACCAGCTGCTTGGAAAGTTTCTACCACAGGCAATCCTGTTTTTTCAACAAGTTGGCGAATGGCTGCTGTTTCATCTTTACTAGATCCACGCATTCCAACTAACAATACAGGTAACTTCGCTTCACGAATCCGTTCAACCAGATAGTCGATATCTCCTGAAGATGCTGAGCCTAATTTAGGATCTTGTAATGGTTTGATGACCTCACTTTTGACTGGTGCATCCACCACATCTTGAGGGATACTGATAAAACTAGCGCCTTTTTTCGAACTCTTTGCCATTCGATAGGCATTAGCGATAATTTCTGAAATTGTTTCAGGATCTTGGATCTCTGCACTATATTTTGTGATTGGTTCAAACAACGCAGCATTGTTCATGCTTTGATGTGTTAATTTTAATAAATCACTTCGTTTTACTTGCCCTGCGATTGCCAACACGGGATCACCTTCTGCTGTTGCTGTGACTAGTCCGGTTGCTAGATTACTCGCACCTGGCCCACTTGTCGCAATCACCACACCTGGTTCTCCCGTAATACGACCAATTGCTTGCGCCATAAAGGCAGCATTTTGCTCATGACGCGTCACGATCAACTCTGGACCATGATCTTCTAATTCATTGAATACTCCATCGATTTTCGCTCCTGGAATACCGAATACGTAATCAACTTGATGATTGATTAAACTTTCTACTACAGTTGTTGAACCTTGTTTTTCTTTAATCATTTCTTCTGATACAGTTTCGTCACCTTGTTTTTCTTTAATTACTTCTTCTGATACAGTTCCTACACCTTGTTTTTCCTTAAACAACATGAGACACCTTCCTTTTCAAAGCTACTTACATGATCATTACATTATAAATAGAAATAATATTAATACAGATATTCATACCTGTTTCATCTATTAGTCTAGCACTTAATGAGTCATTTGTGTAGTAAGAAGCAAAAAAAAAAACATACATTTTTGTCACATGGACAAAATGTACATCTTTTTTATTGATTTTGATATTTTTTCCCTAGAATGATCAGGTCATTTTCTTGATTGCCCATATTGGCAACTTTTGGCAAATGTCCCCAAACGGCATATCCATTTTTGAGAAATAACTTTTTACTTGCCTGATTCATATCAAAAACAAATGCAAGCACTGTCTGGATTTTTAAACGATGCAGTTGAGTTTCCACAAAGGCAAGTGCGGCCTTACCTAAATGATGACCACGTGTCACTGGGTCTAGATAAATACTGATTTCCGCTGTCTGTTGATACGCAGGCCGACCATAAAAATCACTAAGGCTGATCCAACCGACGATATGATCGCCATGACGCATTACCCAAAGCGGTCTAGAATCAGCATGATGCGCCTCAAACCAAGGGACCCTCGAGTCAACCGTTATCGGTTCTAGGTCCGCTGTTGCTTGCTTCGATGCGATAGACTGATTATAAATGTCCACAATTCGCGGTAGATCCTTGATCGTTGCATAGGTATACTTGATATCGATTGATTTCGCCCCCTTTATTTTTGAATAGTATAACACGTTTTTTATCATCGTTATACAGCAAAAAAAAGAGTTGTATCGAAACCAATGATATTACTACTATTAGTGTTTATTCTTCAATCTTTTTGATTGTTGAATGAGTTTGAGCGCACGTTTTCGTGTTTTGATATTCGGGCTGTTCAATCGTCTATATGCGCTTGAAAGGTCTTGCTTCTCCATTTTATCCCCCCATTTTCTAGAACATTCATTTCACCTTATTTTACTTCTGTAAATAGCATTTTCTTTCTTAACTTTGGCGAATATTTCTTTAACGTTAATCGTTCCGGTGTATTTCTTTTGTTTTTACTCGTCAGATAGATTCGTTCACCCGTTTCTTTGCATTCTAATGTAATGTTTTGGCGCATGTTTTCTCCTTCTCTCACTCTTTTTTAGCAATTCAATCGTTGCCCTATTTTCAGCTTCGATCAAACCACTCAAATTTTAAATAGTAATGATTACGATTTATAAAATATAATATACGCTAGTAGCGAATTACTGTCAATAAAAAAACGAATGAAAATAACTTCAAATGAATGGATACTCATTTTAAACAATTAAAAATAACAAAAAACTGATTTTCAACAGGCAACTACGTACGCCATCGAATGACAGTTTTTTGTCTTTACTATTGTTTTACAGTTGTTTCTAGTAGTTCAAACAGATCGGCTAGTACAAACTCTGCTTGTGGCTCATCTGCCCAAATACCAACCATACTACCCATCACTGGTAATTCGGTATTGCTGACTACAGTGGATGTCGAAATTGTCGCTAGTGCGTTTTTTGCTGTATCAAAGGAGTAATGTCCTTGTTCACTTGTTTTTCGACCGATGACCCAATACCAGTGATCGTTCGTATTCACTACTTGATGCCCTTGATCAAGTAAAAATTCGGCAGAACTGACGTGATAGTTGTCCCACCCTGCTGTCCAATAGGCAATCACTAAGTCTTGATCGAATCGACCAAATTGTTCTTTTTCCTCGTAGTAGATGCCGTCGTTAAATACGATCGGAATCATCCCATAGGTTTTGACCAGTTCAGCCAATTGATTGGTATAAGTGACAAAATCGCGATACTTCCCAGACTGCTGGAGTCCTCGCCATCCGCCATCAGTTAAATCATTGGCAAATTCATCGCAACCTATATTGAAGGAATTAGTGATCGTTGAGAAGTAGCTCACATATTTTTCAAGTAGTGCTTTGGTGAAAGCGACCGCTTCTTGATTATCCAAATCAAGTGTTCGAATCGACGTTTGATAACAAGGGTGTTCGATGCCTAATTGTTGCATTCCTGTTAGAATCGCGTCCATATGGCCAGGGGTATTGATAAGCGGGATCACTTCCATGTTTTCTGCCTTAGCCACACTAGCTAACTCTGCCATTTCTGTTTCCGTCAAATAAGTACCATTAGGATCCTCATAGTACTGTTTTGTTCCTGCAATCAATGCTTCTTTGACTGATTGACTGGAATAAGTTTTCCCTTTGACAGTCAGCGTCATGTCATCCAGTAAAAAGCGTAATCCGTTATTTCCCAGCGCAAAAGAAATCGCCGTGTATCGACATTGACTTGCTTTTTTTATGATCTGGATCAATTGTTCTTTCGAAAAATATTTACGGCCATTATCAATCAATAAAACCTTTTTCATCTTTACCTCCACAAAAAGAAATCGTTTACATATTATACAATAAAGGAGGCCCAACGAAAATACTCTTTTGCACTTAAATAAAAAAATCCCCTCTCAACCAGATTACTCGATCGTTAAGAAGGGAGGTTGCTTATTCAACTGAATCTACACAGAATGCCTTTTCTTTGGCTAAAAAGAACGGACGGAGATAGCCGACAGTGTTTGATAAAGGCAGCAATTCTTCACTTAAATGAATCTTCAAGTCATCCGCTAAATATTGCTTACGTCTAACGATCCGCTCCCACATGTCTGGATATTGCTCTTTCAGTTCATTTCTCAATCCTTCATCTGCTAGTGCCACACATTCTTCTGCACTTACTCCAGTATATCCTGATACAGAAGGAATAATATCTAACTGGAAGATCATACCACTCTTGATGATTTCTTGCGAACCAGAATAAATGGGCGAGGCTAACCATTCTTCATCCGCCGTCAAGTGTCCTGGATTCAAATGCCAGTGATAGGTCACTTGTGGCAAGACTGTTTCAATCAATTGATAGAGATCAGCCCCTTTCATTCCGATATGGATAGCTTCTAGCCAGCTGACGATAGCTGCATAATAAGGTTTTGCTACTCGATCCAGATAATCGGCTTGTTCTACTGGCAGTTGAGCTTCTTCTTCGATCACAAATCCTGTACGACTGGATAAGCCACCTTTGAAGCCTGTCGTCAATGACAGCGGATCACCGAATTGGATCGTTTTTGCTGTCGGATAAAGATTCGCAAATTCAAAACGGCGTCCAGTTGCAGCAATCGTGATCACTGTATTCGCTTGTCCTTGTCCGTGCAACAACTCTCCGATCTCGGATTCTTTCACACCAAGCTCAATGGCATCTAATGCACGTAGCATGCAAGACGAAGCAAGATTTGCCCCATATTCGTAGTGTGCGATTTCATTTGCATTGTTCGTGACACGCGCCCCCTCCTCACCAATCAATAGATGAGTGCCATTGACGATAGCAGTTTCCGCAGTGATTGCTTGTTTTAGCGCATCTACGATAAAGAATGGTACATCGAACAATTGGCTATTGTTTTGTGTCATAGACGTAAACAACTTCCAACCGACTAACCCGATTTTCTTTCTATCTGCCACCTTTAATGATGCAAAAATAGCTGACAGGTTTTGTTCATGGTCCATTGGTTGATTCGGTAAAGAAAATGCTGGATAATGGATCAAATCCGCAGTGATCCGCGCATGGGCATTCATTTTTAGATTCTCATTCCCAAGAATCATCGTGAATTTGCCCGATTGATCTAACACCAATAATCCTTCTTCAAATCGCGGAATAAAGCCTGTAAAATATTCAAAATTACCACCATGCTCTTTATCTGCATATATCACCAACAGATCTATCGCTTCGTCTTTCATGCGTTCGATCGTTTTGTTGATCCGTTCGGTGATCGTGTCCTCCGTCAAAAAGACAGGGGGAACATCTGGAAAAATCGCTGGTTTTGGTATAGTTGTTAACTGGATGTTTTCTTTTTTCATTCATTCTTCCTCGCTTCTATGAGTTCTACATGGTTCTGAGTCAGTGCTTTGGCTAATGCTTTTGGAGGCTTTTGATCCGTGATCAAATAATCAATCGCTGATAAGTCGCTGACTTTATAAAAACCAGTTTTATCTAGTTTGGTATGATCCGCTAGCGCGATCACCCTACGTCCTTGTTGGATCATCTGACGTTTCACTAAGCCTTCTTCCTCTGTATGGATGAACAGTCCTTCGCTTGTCAACGCAAATACTCCAAGTAGTGTGTAGTCTGCTTGATAATTTTTCAACTGTTCCACTGTTTCCGTTCCAAATAAAAACAACTGTTCTTTGTGTAATCTACCAGGTAATAAGGAAATAGCTGTTTTCGGATGATGGGCTAGTAATAAAGCGTGAGATAAAGAATTGGTGACCGCATGGATTTTTTTGTCCGGCAGTTCTCTAATCACTGCTTCCACTGTGGTCGAAGAATCAAAGATGATCGAGGAAGGATCTGCCATTATTTCAAGCGCCTGCTCAGCCATTTGTTTTTTCACATCATTTAGGATCGTTGACCGTTGCTCATAATCAAAGATCGTTGCTTCTTTTTGAATCGCTAAAGCACCGCCATGGGTCCGTTTGATTTGGCGCTGTTTTGCTAACTGGATCAAGTCCCGACGAATCGTATCTTTAGACACATCTAAGCGATCTGCTAAATCTTCGATCGAAGCACTTTTTTCTTGATCAATCATTGTTTTAATACGTTGGATGCGTTCTTCCTTCAACATGACCGCTCACTCCTTTCATCTAAGATACGCTATTTTGCATTATTTTGCAATGTTTTGCTGTTTTTTTCGTAAAATAAGTGGGCCACTAATTCTTTACCACCTAAAACCGAATAAATGGCAGGAACAGAAGTAACCTCTTCGAAAAAAATAAGGAGCCAGCCACAAAAATTGGAAGAACAATTTTCGCGGCTAGCGCCTTATTTTTCAAGGCTAAACATTTCGGTCTCGACCTCTTGATGGTTGATTGATTCAATTCATAACAGCTTGCTTCTCTTCAATTGTTTCAATGAGTCTTGGCAAATCAGAAAACCGATCGATCACATAATCTGCGCCAGCTTCTAAAAATTCTTGCCGCACCCGCTCAAAAAGTTTCTCTTTTTCAGTAGACGATAATTGCTGATACGTGTCAAAGGAATAACCAGCTTGTGAACTTCCTTCAATTACGCCCACAGAAAGAACTCCTGCATTCTTCCCTTCGAGTATATCAGAGATCGTATCTCCTAGTTTTAACACTTCTTGTCTATTTTCCTGTTTAAAATAATTCAAGTTCGTTAATAACATCTCTGGAGAGGGACGCCCTTTGCCGTCTACTTCATCTGGTGTGACGATGTGATCTGGCTGATACCCTTGTTCTTTCGCCTTCGCAACAACGATTGCCATCATTTCACTCGTATAACCAGTCGTACTGCCGATTTTGGTTCCTCGCTTACGTAAAGTTGCGACGGTGTCAAGTACACCCGATTTCACTTCTGCATGATTTGCCAATTGCTGGAATAATACTTCTTCAAATGTTTCATAGATTGCCTCGATATCAGTAGTTTCAGGCTGACGTCCGTGAGTTTCTAACCAACTTTCAGCAATACGAGGCATTTCTAGCATCATTTGGATATGCTCGATTTTTTTCATTCCCATCGGCTCTCTGATTTCTCGTTCAGTCACAGTGATCCCTTGATGTTTGAATGCTTCGCGAAACGCCGACACCGGTGCCATACAACCAAAATCGACTGCTGTTCCTGCCCAATCTAAGATGACCACATTAATCATTTTTTCGCTCCTCCATATATTGCTGGATCAACCCAGCTACTTTTTCGATATCTTCCAGATAGATTTCACCAATATTCCCAATCCGGAAGCAATCAGTATCACTGATTTTCCCAGGATAGATCGCGTAGCCATGTGCTTTTAAATAGTCATAAAATGCTTGGAATTCGAATTGGATGTTCTCAGGATATTTGAATGACGTGATGAAAGGTCCCTGATTCTCACTAACATAGGCTTCAAACCCAATTTCTGCCATTCGTTCACGCAAACGCTCATTGTTCATCTGATATCTGTCATAGCGAGCATCGATACCACCTTCTTCCGCCAACTCTTCTAGCGCTTGCCAAAATGCGAGAACAGTATGGGTTGGTGAAGTGAAACGCCATTTCCCGTCTACATCCATCACACGAAATTGATCATACAGATCCATACTCAACGTGCGTGCTTGTCCGGCACTTTTTTTTAATAGCTCTTTTTGACAAATCACAAAACCAAATCCAGGTACTCCTTGGATACATTTATTTGCACTTGAAACTAGAAAATCGATTCCTAACGCGCCAACAGGGATCGGAATGCCGCCAAAGCTTGACATCGCATCGACGATAAAACATAATTTGTGTTTCTTTGTCACTGCTGAAATCTCTTCTAAAGGATTCAAAATACCAGAAGTCGTTTCACTGTGGATCATTGCAAGTGCAGTAATACCAGGATGCAACGCTAATAGTTCCTCGATTTTTTCAGCTTGTGGTGTTTCATTTTCAGCCACTTGATAAATCACATGATCAATGCCATGGTATTGAGCCATTTGCACCATCCGTTCGCCATAAGCACCATTTGTACAGATCAGTAAACGATCGGTCGCGCCAACAACTGAACTTAACACAGATTCAACTGCAAAGCTGCCACTTCCTTGCATCAAAACAGCTGTATAAGCCTCATTGGAGACACCAGCAAGATCAAGCAATCGTTGTCGAATCGCCTGAGTGATGACTTTAAAATCATCATCCCATGTACAATGATCGACAAGCATTGCTTCTTTCACTGTACGACTCGTGGTCAGAGGACCTGGTGTCAGTAATTTATAATTGATTTTACTGTGATTGATTTCTTTTTCATAATGTTCGATCACCTTTGTTTTTCCACTCATTTTCTTTCTCCTATTCAACTAGACTGGCATGTTTTTTTAGCAGATCTGGGGTTAATGCTTCCGGGAAAACTTTTTGATTTTTGGCGGTTTCAACCCCCGCTAGATCATCTGTTTCATAAAGTTTACTTGGGTAGAATTGTAATAAATCTGCCCGACCTTCTTTAAGGATCACATTCAACATTTCTTCGGCTAAAGGATTCGTCGCTTCTCCTTTATCGATCACCGCGAGTGATTCTGTTAAAGCATATGTTCCTTCACTTGGTTCCACAAAATCGATCGGCAATCCTTCTTTTTTATCTTTGAGTGCTTGATGACGTAACCCAAAACCCAACGCCAATTCACCGACGCGGACTTTTTTCAACGGACCCGAACCAGACGCTTCAATATGGTCGCCTGCATTGTCATAAATATCGGCTAAAATCGCTTGTGCTTTTGTCTCTCCATATTGATCAATCAATCCTTGGAACAATAACCAAGCTGTTGAGGAATGGTTGATATCAGAAATCGCTAGTTGCCCTTCATAGATCGGATCAGCTAAATCAGCTAAACTTGTCGGTACAGGCAAGTCTGCTTCTTCCATTGCTTGAGTATTGTAGAAAATGACCCCTTCTTGTGTCGTCATCGGTACTTGGTAATTTGGCAGATCATCGATTGGTTGGACTTCTAATGCCAATTCTTTGAATATCGGTTCATTTTCTTGGACACCATCCAAATAGAACGTGCTCATTGTCACTAGATCCGCTTCAATATCTGTGCCTTCTGCCCAGAGTTTACCGCTCAATTCCGAAGTACCGAAGGATTGTAGCAAGTATTGGTTTTCAAATCCATTCGAATCAAGAACATCTTTGATGATTTGAACCGGCTCTTCATCTGCATTCGTGTATATTATGACTTTTTCTTCGTTACCGTTGGCATTCTCACTTGCGTTTGACGTACTACACGCCCCTAAAATTCCTAAAGCGCTGGCGAAAGACAGATAAATGAACCCTTTTTTGACTAATTTTTTCATTTGCTTCAAATCTCCTCATGATAGATTGCGCAAGTATTCTTGCGGTTAGATTGATCAACAATAATAAGATGGATAGGATAAAGATCTCAGTGAATCTGCCGAAATGTTGTAATTCTTTGATTTTAGTCGTGATCACCATCGTTCGGGCACTTGTCAAAAACACCACTGCACTGATCGTAACCATCGAATTTGTAAAATAGTAACAAGCCATTTCCACGATCGTCCGCTTTGAATTTGGAAGAATGATCCGAACCACTGTATCAAGCCAACTATCCCCCATCATCTTCGCTGTGTTTTCCCAGTTGGGATTCATTTTTAATAAGGCACTTTTCGCTAACTGATAAGGGGTTGCAAAATAATGCACCATGTTGGCAATCACCAAAATACTGATCGTACTTTGAAGAGTTGTTCCGCTAAACACCAGCAAATAGGCAATCCCTAAAACCATTCCTGGAATCGAATTCGTGACAGAAGCAAGACTATCGATCATTTTCAGGATCACGTTTTGTTTTGCGGATCTAGCGGTAAAAATGGCTGCCAAATAAGCAATAACTGTTCCAAACAACGCTGTCCATAAGGCAACGAATATCCCTGTATTCAAAGTTCTTCTTAAATCAGACGTTTGTAGGAACGCTTCGATATGACGTGTAGTAAAAGTCATATCAAAGGGCCACCCTTCTACAAAAGGAAGAAGAAACATCACGAGGAAGACTCCTAAAATAAATAAACCACCAACTGTCAGTCCTACGCCAAAGAATAAATCTCTGACAGGGTTGCTTTTTACTGACGTATTTGTCCCGGGGGTTGCATGATCATTTTTTTGGATCTTACGCAAAAACAGAATGCTAACGATCGAAGGAACTAACATGATCAATGCAATGACGGCTCCTCGATTAAAGTCTGGGATCGAACCCATAAAGTACTCATACAATAAAGTCGTGATAAACGGTTCTCGCCCCCCCACCGCTACAGGTATACCAAAATCCGTAAAACTCATGAAAAAGGCTTGGACGAAAGCAACTCCAAATGTTTTGCCCAAAGGTTGCAGGATTGTGATTTTCAATCCTCTAAAAAATCCGTCTCCCATCAATCTCGACACCGTCAAATAGCGTTTATCCAAATAATTCATGGCGTCATTCATCAATAAGAAAGTCACTGGGATCGTATAGATCAGTAATCCTAAGATCACACCTGATTTTCCATAGATCGAAAACAATTCTTGACCGACTAGACGTGTCCACAATCCTTGACGGCCAAAAGAATAGATCAACACAAACCCGTATGTGATGGTCGGTAATAACATTGGCAACATAAAGCATCTCTCAATCATCCACTTGAACCCCTTAGGTAGATTCGTAAAATGCATCCCGTAAGCAAACCAGAAGCCAAGAAAGGTGGCAAAAAGTGCTGTGAGCCCAGCAATGAGCAAACTATTACTTAACGCATTTAGCCAATCGAAGTTCCTTGCTAGTTCCCTGAACAACTCAAAGGAAAATCCGCCTTCAACAGTCAACGCTTCTTTCAAAACATTCGCTAAGGGATAAAACAATACGAGGACAAAACCAAACAAGATGAACGCTGGCAGTAGTGCTTCTATTTTCATCTTTCTCATGAGAAGCGAACCACTTTTTCATGAACTACGCCGGTTGCTTGAGTAAAGATCCGTTCAATATTACGTCGTTTGATTTTTAGCTGATCGACAATAAATGCCTGTACAAAGGGTTCCATCGTATTCGTCACGATTTCTTTTGGTGTACTGTATTGTGCGATTCGACCATCTTTCAAAACCATGATTTTATCAGAAAGGGTCAATGCCTCTTCTGGATCATGCGTAACGATGACCGTCGTTAAGTTCAGTTTTTTAGCAATCAATTGGATACGTTCTTTGATCGATTCTTTGATGACACCGTCCAATGCACTTAAGGGCTCATCAAGTAACAATACTTGGGGTTTCATCACCAGAGTTCGACCTAATGCCACCCGTTGTTTTTGCCCGCCAGATAGTTGGTGGATGCGTTTATCCAAATGATCATTCAAATCCAATAGATCGATCAATTCTTGCAATTCTTCTTTGGAAGTGATATTTTTTTGTTTTCGCAACCCGTACACCAAGTTTTCATAGGCACTTAGGTTAGGGAATAAAGCATAGTCCTGAAAGACAATATTAAATGGTCGTTTTTCCATGACCTGTTTTGTGATATCTTCGCCATCATAAAGTAGTTGACCATTTGTTGGTTGCTCCAATCCAAGGATGATATTCAATAAAGTTGTTTTTCCTGAACCCGAAGCACCGAGTATCGAAACGATCTCACCTTTAGCGATCGATACATTGATTTCTTTTAAAACTTCATGATGATTAAACGTCTTACTAATACCATCTAGCTTTAACATGCGTTCACTCCTTTGTTCTTTCTATACTGCTAATTGTAGAAAATCACTTTTTACTTCTGATTAACTTTAAGTAAATTATTTGTAGGAATATATATTTTTTGTGTAAATTTTATAATCATTTTCAGATAAGTATTTCTATAAAAAAACAGTGGCTTGCTTCAATGCGCTATCCTCAGCATTGAAAGCAGACCACTGTTTCAGTGATTACTTATTAGATCATTTTATTTATCTATTTGATGTAAATTTGGTTCAAGTGTAAGCTCGCTTCGTTCCAAATCGTTCTCCGGAAATAAGCACTTCTTCGACTTGATTATCGTTGCTCGGCAAGTGTTTCTTTAATATTTTTCACGATATTCTCTACTGTCAGCCCATTTTCCGCTAATAGTTCTGATGCTTCATAGCGATCATGAAAAGCTTTATCTAAGCCGTAAGTTTGTACACGAATCGTTGCATTTCCTAAATAGCCAGCGACCATTTGACCGTAGCCACCTTCCAAGAGACCATCTTCAAGTGTTACTACTATATCGTGCGTATCTTTAAGTTCATCCAGTAATTCAGTATCTAAACCAGAGATGAACGCTGGATTGATCACCGTAGCAGTTAGTTGGAGATGTTTCTTCAATTCAACAGCGACTTCTTCTGCCAAACCATAAAAATTACCTACACCAATGATTGCTACTTTTTCGCCTTTTTGGATGACTTTGTTCTTATATAACTGACTGTAATCTGTTCGATCTACTTTACCATAAGAAGTGATTGGGCCGACTGGTACGCGGATTGCCACTAATCGATCCGTTTGATCGATCGACCATTCAAGCATCGCTAAGTATTCTTCTTTAGTTGTCGGTGCTAAGTAGACTAGATTTGGGATATGACTCAAAAATGGAATATCAAAGATCCCTAAATGACTTTCATCATTCATTCCGTTTACAGAAGCAAGTGTCACGAGGATCGTACCTGATAAACGATTCAACGCTAAGTCATGAGAAATTTGATCGTAACTTCTTTGTAAAAATGGTGAATGGACTGCCCATACAGGTTTTACCCCGCCTTTAGCTAAACCAGCAGTCATCGTCGCCGCATGTTCTTCGGCAATCCCTACATCAACAAATTGTGCGCCAACTTGTTGACGTTGTTCCGGTGTAAATAAAATCATCGGTGTGCCTGCATTTACTGCCACAACTGTTGGATCATCCGCCATTTTGCGCAATAAGAAGTCTGTTGTTAGACCGCTATAGGTTTCTGCTCCTTTCGATCGCAGATACTCACCTGTTTCGAGACTAAACGGTCCACCCGCATGGAACTTTTCGCGATTTTCTTCTGCAAAGGAGAAACCTTTTCCTTTGACGGTATGGATATGCAACACAACTGGCTCTTTTTGATCTTTTACTTCTTCGAATAACTCGATCAAAGCAGCTAAATCATTACCTGCGTCAAGATAGCGATAATCAAGTCCTAATGCTTTAAAGAAATTGTTCGTGGCCTGACCATTCGTTTCCCTTAGCTCTTTGAGATTTTTGTAAAGTCCTCCATGATTTTCTGCGATCGACTGGTCATTATCATTGACGATAATGATTGTATTGGTGCCTAGTTCAGAAATATTATTCAAACCTTCATAGGCTAAACCTCCCGATAAAGACCCATCGCCAATCACTACAACGACATTATTTTTTTCGTTTTTTAAATCTCTCGCCTTAGCTAAACCATTTGCTAAAGACAATGAAGTCGATGTATGTCCGATCGTAAAGAGATCATGTTCACTCTCTAATGGGTTCGTGTAACCTGAGACTTCCTGATAATGTGCTTGGTCCAAAAACGCTTGCGCTCTTCCTGTCAACATTTTATGCACATAGGTTTGGTGTGAGACATCAAAAACAAATTGATCTTTTGGTGAATCGAACACATAATGTAGCGCTACCGTCATTTCAACAACGCCTAGATTGGGGCCATTATGTCCACCATATTGGCTGATTTTTTGCAATAACGCGGCACGTGCTTCCTCTACCACTTGTTGAAGCTCTTCTTGCTTCAATTTCTTTAGATCTTGAGGACCTTTTATTTGTTTTAATAACATGAATTTCCCTCCTTTATTTCTGCTTAATCATACACCTTGAACCGAACTCTAAGTCAAGTGATTTTTTTAACAAATAATTCTGATTTGCGAAAATGTTGAACCTGCTGTTATAAAGCTATTTTTTATAAAAAAAAAACCGTAGATCCTTCAATCTACGGTTTTTATTTATTTATTCGATGAATAGTTCACAATGATTTTACCCATTTTTTTTTTTGGATTTCGTCGCTTGTCACGAATAATTTGATAACTAACAAGAACGATCAAAATCAAAATCACACCTGTCAAAACGTACAATACTTGTATTTGTTCTCCCAATGGTGGTAAAACGTTCTTTTTAGGCGGTGCGCTTGGTGTCACTGATTCTTTCGGATCATCGGTGTTCGGCTTTGTGGGGCTTGTTTCTTGTGTCGCATTTGAATCAAACTCTAGTTCTCCAGTGACTTCAATGGTATTAGAACTAGCTTCTATGTGCGTTTGTGGCAATCCAACGATCAATAGACTTAAAGCCATGAACAAACAAAGAATTGTTTGTTTTTTTTGTTTCATCCAATCACCTCACGATTTGAACTATGGATAAGGATCTCCAGCTTCATCTAGCGCTTCAATATTCAATGTCAACGTACTTGCAATTGAGATTGATCCTTTATCCGTTGGAAAATCAAGAACATCAGTATCAACATCCCCTTCAAAAGTAAACGTCGCTGTGCTTGCTCCTGTTAAATCACCAGGACGTGCATTCGGTGAAGCTAAAGTCATAAAGTCTTGTGATAAGGTTGAATTCACCGAACCATTTTCAATCAAAAGATTGCTGTCTCCTAAACTACCAACCAATGTTAACCGATCGATTGCTGAGATATCACCAGATGAAACTGCGTAATTTCCTAGAGTGATTTTTACTGGACGACCTGAATGATTGGTGATCGTATGCTCTCCACCTAGAATTGTCTTATAGTCTTCTGGTTCAGTGAAGAAGACCGCTTTTAAAGGTAACGTCACATTCAACCATTTATCTGGATTTCCTGGTTCTGGCGCTTCCGGATCTGTGTTATCAAAACCTAAAGTTCCATCGATCGCCACATCTGCAGTCTTATCGATCGATCCACCTAATGAATTATCGATCGTTTGATCATCTCCGTTGATGACAATATCAGCTTGAACACTTGCCCCTGCTGCTAAAATCGTGCCGAACATCAAACCTGTTGCTAGAATATTTTTTGCTTTCATTTTGTTTTCTCCTTTATTTATGTCTTTATATCCTAAAGCATGATTGCTTTATTCCCTCTTTATTGATTGACATTGATGGTCACGTCAACCGTCGTTTTACCCATAAGCTTTTTATTTTCTAAATCATAAAACTCTAGTTCCACTACTCCTGTATGCGTGCCTGTCGTTAACTCTTTTGCTAATGTCAATTCGGTTACTTCATATCCAGGCTCCAATAAGCCTGTTTCATATAATGTTTCTTTAGAATCCTTCATAGACAATATGGCTTGTTGCCCATAACGATTGGTCGGCAAGTTTTGGATCCAGATATTGCCCGTTTTCCCATCCGCATTGACACTGACTTCTGGATACACATTGATAGTTACATTACTATCGTCTACCGCTTGATTGGCATATTTTTTCAGTTGATCGCCTGTCATTTTTTCCGCATGTTTGATTTCCGGAAAATCGTCCGACAAAATCTGCGTTGGTTGGATATTGACATACCAATACCAACCAATCGCAACAAACGCAAGCAATAATAAAAGAAGCGTCAGTAATCTTTTTTTCTTTTGTTGTTCATTTTTTTCAGTTATTTTCTGTGTTTCCTGTGTGATCATGTTCACCTTCTTGTGTGTGTTCAATTTATCTTCGCAGCAAGGTGTAAATTTAACTTGCCTGTTACTTTATTATTTTGTGTGGTATCCCCAAAATATTTTCCTGTAAAACCAAGCGACATTCGGGAATCTGACGGCACTGATTCCGCCCATTGAGTACCAGCAAAAGTACTTGCTTGTCCAACTAACGGCTTTTCAGATGGTGCCGCACCGATTCGTTGTAAATATAAAAACATCGATTCGCTCGTCGTCTCTTGTTCTGATGAATCTAAAAAGACAATATTTGAAGTACTTGCTAATTCCACATCGTTTTTGGTATGGAAGGAAACTGTCAGTTCTGTCGTTGTCGAATGATTGACCACCTCGTAATCATCACTAGTCACTTGATCGTCTAAGACATCAAAAGCCATCCGAACCGGTAACGTTACATGGATCGCTGGATCACTTTCCACCACAAAAGGAACGGTATATTCCCATGTGGCTGTTTCACCATTAACCAATGACTCGCTGACAACGATCTTACCAATCGTCGCTCCTTCTTTTGACGTATCAGGATATTGAGTGAAACCTTCAATTTTCAAGGTTGGATATTGACTGATATCTAAATATCGCCCAACTTGACGATCCATATCTTCACGAGACATTCCTAACACTGTTTTTTGTTCCCTTGGATTTAAACGATCGATGTTTATTCGTTCAAACCCCTTCGCAGTGATTTGATAACGACTTCGATTATCCGATATCCTTGACTGCACCACATTATCTTGGAAGTTGTCCAGTCTGCCATTGGCTTCTGCATGGAAAATTTCCACGATATCGCCTTTCGTAACTGATAGTCTTCGATTTGTTCCAAAACCATTCAATGTGTCTAACCTTTGATTGCCATTTACAGAAAAATCGAAATCTGGCGTTTGTGCATTCATTGGACCACTAGAAACAATTGCTTGGTTATAGTGCCTGATTTGATAATACATATCATCTCCAAAATAGGGATGAACCGAAGTTCCAGCTAATGCACTATTATAGGTCGCAACAATTTGTGTTTGATCACTGTTCAAGCTTAAAGTTGCTGCTCGTAGGTCTGTTCCTTGAAAACTAATGCCTCTTACATTTAGCGAATGACCAAACTGATAAGTGACAGGAACATCGATCGTAGCTAATACTGTGCCATTTTTTGAAACCTCTACACGTGCAGCTTGACCATTCAGTGAATCAGGGAAACTTACAAAACGTGCATCATAATCCTCTGTTTCAGTTTGATCTTTGAAGACTGTGACAAAGTCTTTTGCCTGATAATCCGTTTCTCCATATCCATAGTTCAAAACTTGGTTCTTTGGCTGGATATCTGTATAATTTCCGATACCAGTAAAACCAATGATGCCTTGTTCATTGATGACCCCGATTGAAAAGCGTTCGGCATTATTCCGATTGATCTGGAATGTACCTGATGTGATCTCTCCAGCCAAGTCCGCTTGATATGGATTGAATAAGCGAACAGGTTGTCCTGCAAGATCTAAAGTTACTGTTACTTGGTTGGTTGAGACAGCTGTATCTACTTCTGGTTGGATCGAGTGGAAGAACTCGGCTGTTTGCGCTCCATTCGTCTGCCATCTCAAGTACGGATAAGTTCGATTGGCATTGCTCCCCAAAGCAAAACCTGTGAACCACTTCTCACCAAACCCAAGTTCAGTTATCGTTCTATCGATCAATCCTGTAGTACTACGTGCTTCACCCACACCATTCGTTGTTGTTTTTCTTGTCGTGCTTGAATCAAAATAAACATTGATTGCTGTAATTCCTGTGGTAGTATTCGAAATTGGTTCTCCAGCAGTAAATCCTGCGACGAATAAATTCGTAAGTTGTGCGGTAGCAGTTGCACTTATCGCTCCGATCACCCCTTGTGCATTTGATGAACCAACACTATAATTGTCGGTCATCACTAACTGAGCATTGCCTTCGATCTTTCCGACAAAACCACCAGATCCACTAGTAACATTCCCAAGGATATAGCCATTGTGATAACTCTCATTGATCGTTACATTTCCTGCTAAACGACCAACAAATCCGCCAGCATAACTATTTCCACTTCGTAAATCACTCGAATTGATACTTCGCTCAATCTGCACTTGACCATTTTCTGTCACATAGCCAATCAATCCTCCACGATAGCTAGCAGTTAAAGAATTAACTGTCGAGCGAGTTTCACTATGTGTATCGATGATCGTAACTGTACCAGATACTTCACCGACCAGCCCGCCTAGATTCAAGGTATAATTATTACCACCAGTAAAATTCACTTTTGAACTAGCGTGATTTATGGTAAGCACGCCCGTCGTGCGACCGACGAGACCACCTAATAGACCGTTCGAAGTATTCGAGTGAAGATTACTTGATGCTTGGCTATTCGTAATCGTTAGTTGTCCATTGTTTTCTCCAATAAAAGCTCCACTTCCATTTGACTGGTTTGAAACAATGCTACTGTTACTGTCCATCCTGATATTCTCAAGTTCAACAATATTTCCTGTACCGATTTGAGCAATCACCCCGGCTGTATAGTTGGTATATGACTGTTCTCTAGTATTCGTCACTCTCAAGTTTTCAAATGTCAGATTCTCAATTCGTAAAGAATCATTCCCGACTGAGCGAATAAAGGCTAAGTCTATTTCTCCACTAGTCAAAGTCAAATTCTTGATGACCGCATGATTACCGATCAATTTCCCTCCGTATCCTTGTCTGCCAGAAAAAGTACCTGCATTTGCCATATCGATTGCTATCCCATCTTCTGGTTCAATCGAATAGTTTTCATCGTCTGGATCAAAAGGTGCTTGACTATTCAAAAAGCGACTTAGATCTTCTGATGTACGAATGACCGTTTGCACATAATTTGCTGTCACTGTTGCATCTTCTGTCCCCATCGTGAAAGTAGCCGTTCGATTTTTTTGATCAACATTTGTCACTGTACTTCCTGTGCCTGTCACGCTAAATCCAACAAAACGATACCCTGTATTTGCTTCAGCTGCCTGAATCATTGTTGTTTCCCCTTCGATAAAATTCGTTTGGTCAGCGTTTGGATCAGCTGCACTCCCTGCCAAGGGATCACGGACCAGTGTCAAACTCATTCGCCGTGCGGTAAAGCCCACGACTCCTTGCTGATTGATGACACCAATCGACACTCTTGCAATAGATCCACGATTGAAAGTGAAGGTTCCTGCTGTCGCTTCACCAGCTAAGCCAGAACTATATGGATTGAATAGTTTCAATGGCTCGTTTTGTAGATCTAACGTTACCAACACTTGATTACCCGTTACTTGACGATCGACCATTGGATCGATGCTGTCAAAAAACATAGATGGTTGCGTATTTTGGGTCTGCCAACTCAAGTATGGATAAGTTTTATTCGTGCGTTGAGCCACTGAAAAGTCGGTTCGCCAACGACTCCCGAAACCTAGCGCAATAGTTGTTGACTCAATCAACTCTAGCGTAGTTTTCGCTTCACCTACTCCAGTCGTAGTTGATTTGTTCGTTGTACTGGAATCATAATACACATTGGTCGTAGTGATACCCATCGTATCTGAGGTAATGGGTTGTCCCCCTGTAAACCCTGCAACAAATAGTTGGCTGAGTGTCACTCGATCCGTTAATTGATTGATCCCGATCACACCATTGCTATTGGAGGAGCCGATGCTATAACTATCCATGATACCAAGTGCGCCATTGCCTTCGGTCATACCAATGAACCCAGCAGTTCCTAGACTTGTACTTCCTTGAACATGTCCATTGTGATAGCTTTCCTCGATTTTAGCAGTTCCTGACATCCTTCCGATAAATCCGCCCACATAACTGCTACTTCCTCGCATATCACTGGCATTGATACTTCGTTGGATCGTGACATCTCCTGAGAAGGTCACTCGACCAATCATTCCACCTCGATATGTCCCGCTCAATGAATTGATTGCTGTTTGGCTTTCACTCACAGAATCAGTGATTGTTACCTCACTGCTGGTTTCGCCCACTAGTCCACCGATATTTAATGTATATGAACCACCACCAGTAAAAGTAACTCGAGAAAGACTACTCTCAATGGTCAATGAACCGTCATTTTTACCAACGAGTCCACCCATTAGTCCATTAGCTGTGTTGGAATGTAACGTTCCTGAAACCTCACTGTTTTTGATCAATGCTGAACCTTGGTTGTTCCCGATCAATCCTGCACTTCCATCGGGTTGACTAGCAGTAATTTGACTGTTTTCATCGAGCGTGATATTTTCAAGCTCAACTGACTTACTTCTTACTACTTGACCGATGATTCCAGCCACGTTAGACCGCGTCCTCGTATCATTGACGAGTACTCCTTCTAACTTCAAGTTCTCGATTCGTGAAAGGTTGCCACCGTTTAACGTTTGGATCAATCCAAGAGAAACGCCGGAATCTACTAATGAGAGATTTTTAATGATCGTGCCATTTCCGATCAGATGACCAGAAAATTGACTACGTCCTGAAAAATCACCTTCTCCTGACATGTCGATCGTTTGATTTGATTCTGGTTCGATCGTGTAAGTCTGGTCGTTTGCATCATAAGGAGACTCACTTCGTAAAAATTTTCCGAGATCATCGGCATTACGGATAATCGTTGAGGCGTATTCTGCTGTGACTGTCGCATTTTCAGTTCCCATGGTAAAGGTTGCTGTTCGATTTGCTAAATCAACATTTGTGATCGTACCATTACCTGTCACATTGAAACCAGCAAAACGATAGCCAGGAGAAGGTACGCCTGCTGTGACTGTCGTCGTTGCACCTACTACTAGAGTAGTCGTTGGTGCATCTGAATTACTTGCACTTCCGGCCTGTGGCGAATGTGCCAGAGTCAAGTTTCGATTACTCAACTCATAACATGCGGTAACGGTCGCATTTTGTGATCCCATAGTAAATGTGCCTGTGCGATTAGCTATATTCACATTCGTGATCGAACTTCCTGTACCACTCACATCAAACCCTGCAAATTGATATCCCGTCGCTGGGGCCGCCGCAGTCACTGTTGTTGTTTCTCCCATTTGAAGAGTTGTCTCTCCCGCTGTTGGGTTTCCTGCACTTTCTGCTTCCGGAGAACGTCCTAAGGTCAATGTTTGAAGTGTAATTGGTAGTTCAGTAAAGCTCCCTCGAATTGCCTGACGAACTGTCGCTGTGTAGTTCGGATAATATGCATGTGCAGGAAGGGTTCTCATATAGAAGTACGTATTAAAAATCCAATCTAGATCTATCGTAAATGAATTGGTTCGTGCACTAGTAATTGACGCAGCTCTAATTCGTTCCACAACAATGCTAAACTCATGAAAGTCTGCCAATACACCCTCTCTAACATCTGTAGGTGGTGATACAACTGCCGACTTTATATTGTACGGCGAGCTTTCTCGAACTGTAATTAAAAAGTCCCCTTGGTTATGTTCAATAACTGCATTTCCAAATTGATAGTCATTTCGAATAGGCATCGAATAGAAAGAAACCCCCGCTTGTAACAACGAGCCTATACTATCATTTGCGCTATCCCTATACAAATACTGCCTCGGCAAATTAACCGTGCCTTCAATCTTATCCCCTATCCTATTCCCTAATTGATCGCTACCATTCCACGATACCCTTGCACGGCTATCATTGGCAAAGAAATTAGCATATGTCGTTGGGAATTGCGTACGGCCGGGTGCATTCGCATTGCCTTGTAAAAATCTAGTAATAAAATGATGATCTAGACTCGTGAGTAAATTAGGTACATTCCGCAGACCGGGATCTAATTTTATTACCCCCTTATCCCCCTGGGTCTTTTCTTCCGAAGCATAGGTCTTTTGGGCGTCCCCGCTCTCTACAGGTACTTCTCTTGAAAGTTCATCGTTCTCTGTTGGGGAATCATCATCTGTTGATTCACTTATTTGTCCAGCAGTGCTCTCTTTTGTTGTTTCTGCTATAACACTGATACTATTTCCTAATGACGAGAAAAGCAGCAAGATAATTACAATAATATGTAAACTTTGTTTCTTATAAAAATGAGTCATTTCCTCCTCCTACTCTACACGTATTATTTGACGTGACGTAATCTGCTGATTTTTGGCAAAAAGTTATACTCAATGTATGGAATGTACTAATTTATAGTGATTCATTTTCTACTTAGTGTCTTCTATTGCACGATTGATTTCCTAAACAACTGTTCTTTACATTAGAACATGCCTACTTTTTTAGATATCGCTAGTTATATGTTCGACTAATTAAATAGCTGCACCCCTTTCTTAACCCAGATGAAACTACGATATTAAATAACGACGTAACAAAGCTGTTATTTTTTCATCTTTTGATTATAATAACACTAATCTACCCTTTGTTTATTTTTATTTTTTTTTCGAACAAAAAAAATAAAGCACTGCCTTATTTCTATAAGTTCTGTAATTCTAGTAATAGTCATTGGTTGCAATACATATACCTATAGCCAAAACTATTTTTTTATTATTCAGAAAAAAATATCACACTATACACCTAAGAAATTTTTGTATACTTTTTATTGAAAAAACAAAATATCTTCACTTATAAAAAATAACATAATTATTCAAAAAACAATTATTCGATAAAAAACACGGCAATTCCAACTATTTCCCCTTAATTTAAAACAGATTATTTTTAAATTATAATGATTTTTTATTTCAAACGTTTGTTTTTTTTGTATACTTATAATATGCACATCTTTCCCTGAGCCTATCTAACTATGTGTTTTAACTTTAAAGAGAGACTATATTTCTTACATATTTATAGAAAAATAAAGATTGGAAGCCAGAATAATGGAAAATTTACCCATCACCTTACAACTTGATAATCAGTTTAAACGACAATATCAAATTTTAAATTTAGTACATAAAAATAAAACCAACCAGTTAACGCTCAATGATCTTTCTCTTAACTTAGAGAAGTCAAAACCAACACTAAAAAAAGACATCGAGGAAATCAACCATGCGCTGAATGAGCAGTGCGTTTCACTAAAGATTGATCACAAAGGACTACTATCGTTTCACTACAAAAAGGTAATGACGATCGATTCAATGATCACCTTATTAGCTAAAAGGACCATCACCTACCAGATCATGGATCTATTGCTTCATAATGTAACTTACTCAACCGATGAATTAGCCGATGCCTTGATGGTCTCTAGAAGTACAATTTTTAAAACGATCCGTCATATGAATAATATCTTGAAGGAATTCAGTGTGACGATCACCACTGGACCATTGAGTTTATCAGGTAGAGAAGAAGATATTCGTTTTTGTTTTTTTGCCTTTTACTCAAGCTTTGGCGATAGTACGATCATTGATTCAGATAGTGAAATCGATGCACAGTATTTAGTCGACGAAGGCCATAAAAGAGATCATGCCTTTTTACATTTTAGCCATTTTCGTGCCGCTTTATGGCTGTCGATTGCAAAAGCACGTTGGAAGTGTAAAAAACTTTGCAACTTAAATCGAAGTATCAAAGTGTTGATCAAAAGCAGCAAAGGCTTCTCTTCACTTGAGCCATTATTACAGGATTACTATCTTTCACGCTCCAATGAAACACTCTCATTAAATGAAACGATGTGGTTATACTTGGTCTCACTTCATTGTATTTCCTACACACGACAAAGTAATTTGGACGATGGTCGCTCCTATGCATTTTATCGAGAAGAAAGCCCGGGTGTCATCGAAGCGATCCAACGTTTTCTAGCGACTGTTTTCCCGGAACACATGATCAAAGACGGGACACTAGAAAAAATGGAAGCTTACTTGGTCAATGCGCGTTTACTTTCTAAAATGAGCCATACTTATGAATTACATTCACCCACGATGGTGACACAAATGAAGGTACGTTATTCTGAGCTCTACCAAGTATGGCTTGAAAAACTGACGATTCTAAAAAATAACCCATTATTTGGTTTTGTTCATATCGACTATCTTGCAGCTGCGTTGACAACGTTTCATGCTTCGCTGTTGATGAAGCAGTCGTATCGCCCTTTACGCATTTTGTTTACGATCCAAGGACCGCCATCTTTAGATGATTATATCCTGAATGAGATCGAGACACTTTTTATGCAACGGTCAACGGTCGAATTTCAAATTGAACATGCTGTCACAAAAGAATCGATCGAAACCTACCAAGCTGATCTCGTAGTTTGTAATTACGATCTTCATTTGATTGATGAACAGGTTTGTCGCATCCATCGAATCTCCAATGTACCGACGATAGCGGATTGGCGTCTTTTAATGGAGACGATCACTTATTTGTCTTTGCCTGCGTATTCAGAAACTAACTAAAGGAAAAACACTCCCTATCCTTTAGCCGTGATCTCAAAAAGACGTCGAAACAGACGTGTTTAACCTCGAGAAATAAGGCGCCACCCACGAAATTTGTTCTCCAAGTTTTCGTGGGTGGCGCCTTATTTTGCGAAGAGGTTTCTTCTATTCTTGCCGTTCATTCGGTTTTAAGTGGTACGAGAGGACGAATATCACACTCTCTTTTGATTGTCTCAGCCCTCTAATGGAACATTGAAATTTAAAAATATTTTCCTTTTTTTCTTTTCTGCTTCTACTAAAGCCTGGCGGTACTCAGAAATTGGATATACGGGAGCGGTAGTTAGTAGATTCAATTGTCCCTCTTCAACCAAACGGAATAGTTGTTGAAATTGTTTTTGCCATTCTTCATTGGAAACCGAATCCGCCCAATGCCTTAGATGATAGACTTTAGCTTGGATCGGCAATGTTTGGATAAACGCCCAATCAACTTGTTGACCAGAGAGTAACCCGATCGCAACGAACTTCCCATACGGTTGAATCGCTCGCGCCATGGTTTCACCGCTTTTCCCACCTACTTGATCAATCGCCGCCCTTACGCCTTTCCCCTTTGTATATGCTAAAATTTGCGGCAACGTTGTTTCTTCATCCCAAAGAACGACCAAATCTGCTCCTAGTTCAGTTAACTCTTCTTTATATTTTTCGTGGCGAACGATTGCAATGACTTTAAATGATAAAATTTTACTCAATTGGATAAAAATTCTACTAATGGAAGAATTTCCTGCGTTGAGCAAAATATGATCTCCTTTATTCAGGTTCAATTCTTTTGTACAGATCAACCAGGCGGTTACAGGATTGATGTACATCTGGGCAGCTGTCAAAAGATCGACCGAAGAGGGAACAATAACTAATTCACTCTTGGGTACTGTGTGATAGGTTTGCCAAGTTCCTTCCCCTCGTAGAGGTAAAACGTATTGTCCTATCATTTGTTCATCCTGAGGATCAGTGACTTGGATCACTTTCCCGACACCTTCATACCCAGCAATTTGTGGCAAGTTGATGCGATGTGCATAGGCGCCGTGGATTGGAATCAAATCAGAAGGATTGATTGGAGCCACTAACATTTTGACCAAGACTTCTCCTTGTCTTAAAGAGAGTGGTTGCTCTGCTAGTTGCACAACCTCTTGTGGCAAGCCAAACGCTCGGTAAATCAGACAGTGATTTTTCATTTTTTTCTCCTTTGATGATCGTTGGATTCTTTTCACAAGTGTAACATTTACCTAAAATAAAAAGAAGACTATGCGCGCCTTAGAAACGAATAAACGGCGGAAACAGAAGTACGATCTTCAAAAAAAGACGACCACAAAAATTTTAAGAAGCGATTTTCATGGTTGTCGCCTTATTTATTGAGCTTGAATACTTTTATTCCCACCTCTTGTGGTATCCGTGAGATATCATAGTAACCGACTTCGTCTTTGACTGTCGATGCTTTGATCACTGGTCGTGCGTCGACTGGTTGACTAGATAAATCTGTCACAGTGGCCCGACTGCCGTTAAGATTGATTGATCATCCGTCTGTCCGACAGTCACAGCAGCATCCGCTACATTTAAAATGTACTCTTGTTGTGGAACTTGCTCCCCAACAACTGTGATTTTCACTGTTGTTTCCACACATTCATCTTGTTCAAGACCAATCGTCACTTCATATTCTCCTGGAGTATTTGTCCTACTAGTACAGTCACGTCTTTTGCTAAAATCGTATATTTTGTTTCTTCTTATTTCTCATTTAAAACTGTTACTTTTACTACTTTTTCCACACTGACACCTTCTTTTAAGCCAATGGTTATCTGGTATTCTCCTGGATTTGATTCAACGGTTGTTGCTTTGATATAAGGCGTAAAATCACTTAGAGGTTCCCTTCTCCATCAACAACTTTCGCATCTGCAGCCACTAAGAGTGACTTAGGATCAATTTTTTCAGGCAAGACAGTTGCATCATAAGCGACTAACTCATACTTTTGTTCTAAACGATTGATTTGTTCTCGGTTAGAAGTGATCGATCCTAGTCAAGACTGATTGCGTTGACTCGTCTGTATCGAATCATTCCCCTTCCTCTTTTCTACTGATTGAATTGTTGCTGACACATGGGAAACTGTCACCATTGTTGTCGACACAGAGAGAGCGAGCAACATCAACGGACACATTGTTTTCTTTTTTTCATAATGTAAATCATCCTCCTAAGGAAATTTTACCCACCAATTATCTACGGATAGATTCTTCACCCATTCATAGTCCCTTTTTATTAGCGGTTTTTTGCAAATAAATAACAATCTACATCCTTTAACCAAGAATAATAACACCATTCATTAGCGTTATCGTGCTTATTATTTCCTATTATATAAATAAACACCAATAACTTAGAAATATTCGTCATTGATTATTTCTATTAAAAGAACATTCAATTATTAGAAATCTCCCAGTATCATAATTTTTTCGGAAATAAAAAAAAGGAACATCAAAATATTCCAGCTAAGATTTGATGGCTGCTCCATCATGGAACAGCCATTTGATGATATACTTGATTTGTGAAACCCTTACCAAATACTCACAATAAGCAATTGAAGAAGTCATGCTTTTATGGATGCAGCTTATCGATTAAAAATGAAAATAGATCAAAATGAACCGATTGAAGATCCCATGATCGATCTTGAGCAATCACAGATCGTCAAAAAATATGAACAACAAGAGAATCTATCCGCTTTAGGAAAAATTTTTGCTTTGGTTGGTTTAGCCGAAATCCCCTATGCAAGTCAATTACCAGTTACCCAGTCATTGATCCAGTATGTAGAAAAAACGATTGCGACGTCAGACGGTTTTTCTTATACCGGAAAAGCAGAAGATATCGTTCCTTGCTACAATGCAATGTTACTGGAAGCCTATGTTCGTCTCGGTTTAGGGCAAAAACTTTCTGCACAGCGAGCACTCATGTGGATCAAAAATTATTAGCTCTTTGAACGGAATCAAACAACCTCATGGACAGGACGTGGTATTTGTCAACATGGCGGTTGCTTAAGAAAAACCCCTTGTTACATCGGCATTGGAAAAACTGTTCGTGCGTTGATCACTTATCAAAAAATGGTGGATCAAACTGACCCACAAGTAAAAAAAATGATCACTGATGGTGTGATGTATATGGAAAAGCATCAATGGTTCAAACGCTTATCGAATGGACAGCCCATTTCTGCACACATTACAGAAAATATGTTTCCACAAGGCTACGTTTTATCCTTGACCGATCTTATCTACATCGCTTCTCATACTCCAGATCTTGATCAAGCGGCATTACGCCCACTGATCGAGTTATTGAAAATGAAGCAAACCAAAACAAAAGGTTGGAAAAATGAATATATCTATCGCTATAATGGTTACCAACCTTTCAGTATGCGTCGCCAAGACTGTCCTTGGATCACTGAAATGATCTTACATTTCATCCGTACAAACTTGTTAAAATCATTTTAAAAAAATGGTCGATATATAACAAAGGAACCTAATTTCACTTTTTTAAATGTTATTAAAAAACGAACGTTCCGCATGAACACCTTTTCACAAATATCTTTAAATCAAGCTTTCATGTATAAAAACCACTTATTTTTATTTTAAAATCAAAAAAAATATTTTGTTATGATACTATTAATAGTTTTAAAAATAACACAAAAATGGTATTATTTGATTACGAAGATTATAGAGGAGTGAATGATGTTGGTTCAGTTAAGCAAGTTTTTATTTTGGTTTCCTTTAAGTATTGCCGTGCTAGCATTTTTTTATTTCTTTAAATTAACTAAGCGCACTTTCCTGGTGTTCCTAGCTGCATGTCCAGTGATTTATTTTATCACTAAAATCATGGCGTATTACTTTTACGATTCTCTGAGGGTGTTTGTATATTACGAAATCGGCCTTCTAATATCTGTGATTTTTTTCATCAGTGTGCTTTATTATTTCTATAAAAAACGCTAACTGACAGAAAGAGATTGTGATCCCTATGCTAAGACTCGTGTTAACATAAGGATCACAACCCCTTTTGGTTACTCTTCTTTTTTCTTCTTACGTATGAATAGAAAATAAATGATCAATAGAAGGATGATCCCAAGTAAGACACCCACAACTACATAGACCCAAGTTGGGATTGACTGCTGATTCACTTTAGAGATTGCTACCTTATTCACTTCTTTCGCATCACTCTCACTGATTGAAAAATCGCGATCGAATACCCATTCGTTGTCTTTTGCATCTGAGATTGTCAAATGTAAGGAATAATCTCCCGCTTCCAGTCGTTCATTGTCCCAATCGATTGCAAATCGATACGTTGACAAGGGCGCCATTTGCATCTCTTTATCATAAGATACTTCTTTTATGACTTCCCCTGTGGCATCTTTCACCTCAGCTGCATATTTCAAATGACCGATCGCATCCATCGTTGGATTCTTCAAAGTTGCTACCACACTTGTTTTCCCAAATGAAATGGCTGGTTCGACGCCTTCTAATTCCACCTTTCTTTGCACTTCATTCGTATTATTCGTTAATTTCAATCCTAAGACATAGCCATAATTGTTAATGATTTGGCCCTCTTGTTCCGCTTGACCTATTTTCATGACATGGATGGCTGCCAAGATTTGTCCATCAAATTCTTTTTCCGGCATTGTGAGGTCAACGCTAACTTCTTGTGACTTCCCACCAGCTAAAGTGATGCTTTCTGGGACTTTCGCAATGTTGTTGATTTGAAATTCCTCCGGTATATCTGATTCATCAGTTGGTTGCGTGTAATCAATAAATCCTTGATCATTCGTATAGGCTTGGTTTACTGCAACCTGATAAGTTGACTCTTCATTCGATGTATTTTCTATCAGGAACTTGATCGTTTGTTTTTGACCAGGTTCTAATTGTAAATCAAAATAAGTTAATTTTTTATCGGCTTGATTTTCTGGAATAATTGCTTTGATATGAAAGCCCACTTCACTCTCAGTCTCTGCCTCGGTGACTAAGGGGAAGCAAAAAGCAAACATGAAACAAATGATTAAAATTATTTTCCGCATCACTACACCTCATTTATCGATTCATTTGGTTTTTCCCAGAGATTTGATCATGAACAAAAACCTATAGAAAGAATTGAAGCAATCGCTGAATGCGATTGCTCCAATCTTCTCAATTTGAACACAGCCATTAAGAAGCATCTGCCGTATTGTACAATTGATAATTGATCGTACCGTTCAAGACATTATTTACTTGTAAGACATTGCTCGGATCGGTAAAACCAATTGCGATCGATGTTACCGGAGTGGTGATTTGACCGGTATTATTTCCGGCATCTGGTGTAGTCGCTGATCGAGCGACAATCCCAGTTGCGCCTGTACCAACTAATTGTGCGCCATTGATTTGGAATGAATTCACATCAAATGTGGCTGGTGCAGCTGCTCGTGTCAATTGATTATTCGCAACAGTTGCTCTCACAGACCATGCTTGAGCGATACTATCATTTGAAACAACGATATTTCCTGGTGTACCGATCGTTCCAGTACTAAGTGAATACGTGCCATTTTCGATTTCCGTCTCAAACGCATAAGTCGCTGGAACGGCATCGAGTCTTAAATCTCCTGAAGTAGCATCGGTGATCGTTACAGTCGTTGGTGTACTTCCAGTTTGTCCTGGTACCTCTGCTGCGAATGCTGCTACTCCACCTATATTTACTAAAATCAACCCTGCGAATACTGCACTTAATGTTTTTGTTTTGTGGTTCATTTTTATTCCTCCTTGATTTTCAATTAATCTACATCGGCAACCACATTTACGAGGTTGACCGTCTGTATCGCTTTATAGGTACCACTTGGACTATTAGCAGGAACACTCAACTTAATACTTTCTTTCGGGATGATCAATCGAAAGTTTTGTTTCGTTCCTTGACTGACTTTGACGAGTTCTTGCGTTTCACCATGACTGATATATTCTATATCATTGACTTGATAGACACTGTTTTTTTCTGTCGTCAACTGTCCATCTTTCATAGAAAGCTTTGCTGTATATTCCTGCTGATTTTTAAAAGCAGATAATGAATAATCGAGTTTCCACCCGTTTGTTCCAGAACGATTGTCAACCACTTCGATCACTAGATCTTGCTTTGCTGGTACTTCAATGTCCGTCTCAGGGACTGGGTAGCGATCAAAAGTTGGGGGTATTACTTTCTTTAAATAAATAGCAGGTTCGATGATTTGGACATTCACTGCTGATTTTTTCTCTTCACCAACAGAAGACGCTCGAATCTTTGAAGGAGAAACAAACATCAGGGGCAAGATAAATAGTAGCAACCATTTGATTTTAGGCTTCATCGCTTCTGCCTCCTTGATCGATACATCAGTCCGACAAATCCAATCAGCAATGTACCGAGAAATGCAGACGTTCCATACAACAAACTACCTGTTTGCGGAAGCATCCCTTCCGCTTGCGGTTTGGTCGTTCCACTTTCACCCTTATCTATGGGACTCACTTCGTCTTTTTCATATAATTCAAACTGGATTTCTTGCTGATCGGAAGCAATCACCTCGTCGGCAAACGTAGGAGCGACTCGCACAAAGCCAGTGAACAAAACAACACTAAGCAGGAACAAAAGATTCATAGTTATTCTCTTCATCTCATCGCCTCCTTATTCGATCGTAGCCGTGTTATATAGCTTCCAATTGGCTGTTGCTCGTCCACTATAATCACCTACAGGCAACAGTTTTGAGCTATTTAACAATACACCCGCATTTTCACTCATATTCAGCGTATAAACATAACCAGTCGGGGTCACACTCGCAGAATCAAACACTTTGATTGGTGAATTACCCAGATTTTGAACCGCACTCGTAGGACTTGTTTTCCAGACGAAAGAAAAAGGTGCGTTCGTTCCACTCGTGATCGAAAGTCCAACTGACCAATTTCTTGTTGTTCGTGGATCTCTCGAATCCCATACCTTTAATTCTAAGCTATTGCCCGCATCACGATCCAAGATCCCTTTACTTTGACGAACCTTTCGATTCGTCCATTTGAATGTACTTGGTGCCTGCTCAAGTCTTAATTCTCCAGTGTAGTTTACCGTCAGATTCAATGACGCTGCCGGTTCTTCAGGTTTCGTCATTTTTCCGGAGGAGTAGACTTCAATGACAAATTTATTCTCACCATAATCAAAATATTTTGTTGGGATCATTAACTGTGTATTTGCGTTAAAATTTGTCGCCCCTGTTGTCGTGACATCAGAGAATGGAACATCAGTGAGATAATTCGTTCCTTTTCTCACTTTGAAACTCAATCGATCGCCGATATCTAAATCTTTCCAATAAAATGTTCTTTTGTACCCAGGATCGCGATTCGCAGAGATATCCAACGTCTCACTAAAATTGGTCACCGTATTGACATTTTCCCATGACAAAGCAGTAAATTGATCCGTTTTTCGAACCCAATAATACACGGTATCGCCATAGTAGATGATGTTTGTTGTATCATTTGGTGTCGTTCCCACTGGATTTGCCAAGACTGAACTTCCGTAACTAGTTAGTGCATCCGCTGACAATGTTCTTGTTGGTGCTGAATAACTCAGTGTCGCTGAATCTCCTGGATTGAGATTGATCGCGTTATTGGCTATTGTCGTGACCACTGTGATCACGCCAGTCGTTGTATTATTTGTCACGACTGTTGCTAAATTTGCTGGGGCAATCGTTGACGTCACCCCTGCAGCAGTCGTTTTCGTGATCGTCGGTGTGACTGTCGCATTTGTTGCCAAATTGACTGCTTTCGCATCAAGTACCGTCGTCCACCTCGTAGTATTCAAGGCTGCTTCACCTGTATTTACCTTGATCGTTGATTGGATCTTAGCTGGCTGCTCACTCATCAAATATTTACTTTTACTTGTATCTATACTTGGAACAGTCACAGATGTATTGCCGTTGTCCAATACATTACTCGTCACTGTCGCGCCTATCGGTATCGGCGGCTGAGTAAAAGCAAAACGAACTTGTCCTGATACGCTACCGTTGGCCGCTGTAAATCCCCAGTAGGCTCGATTGTTGTTGGTCGCTAATTGTAATTCCGAGTTCAAATCCCCCCAAGGTATCGTTGTGTCAGCAGTTTTTGCTCCATTGACAGGATTTCTAAATGAATACGTAAAGTTCCGTGTGTTGCTATTAAAGCTATAATTGAACTCGTACCATGTTCCATCTTGGACATTGGTACTGACAGCTCCATTAAGTGGGATCAAGCTGTTGTGTTTGATCCGTCCGGGATTGGCGAGGGTCAAAGTGAACCACTCATTTGCTCCTAAATCACCATTCACTGCATTGATTGGTTGATACGTTCGGCTTAGGTTACCCGGAAAGGTATACGCCATATGTGGCGTACTTCCAGCAGGAATCTGTGCGTCATAGCGTGCTCTACCAGTTACTGCTTCATTGGCAAATAAATCAAATTCAACCGCAAATGAATTACGAATAGCTGTCGTTTCTGGCGTTCTCTGAGCCAATAACTCATAGTAGCCGCCAGTCGCTCCGTAGACACCCAAGTTTTGACCGTCGACACCTACCGCTCGTGAGTTCGTAATGGCCGTTGTTTTTCTTGCATCGTTATGCATGACAAACGCCACGCCATCTGCTTGTTGTGTGCCAAAATTGACGTAGACACGTTGCGAAAAGGATTTTGTGAAATCCAAGCGATACGCGTCATTTGACCAAATCGACGTCCAGTTATTACTCCCCGAAAGAGAGATTTGTGAAAATGGTTTTCCGCCATTGTCATTTGTATTCGTGACATTTGAAACGACAGCCCCACCATTTGGTGCGGCAAAAGCGCCACTGATAGGGATAGCTCCCGGCGGTACGTATTGAGAACCTGTACCTGTTGCAAAAGCTTGGATTGCTCGTGCCTGGGGTGGTTGATAGTCAGAAGACGTCGAGCTTTGCTCTTCCGCTACTTTCGCTTCACTGGTTGCTTGCTGTGTCTCGGTTGTTTCCTGATTTTCTCCAGTTTCGCTATTTTCTTCAATGGTACCGCTCGTTACTTCGGTTGGTTGACTCCCTGAAGTACCTGATTGATCATTATTTTCTGGTTCAACAAGTGGAAGAATTTCTCCTTCAGGTGGTGTCAGATCCGTCAGTGTTCCATTTGCGGACTTGTACTTGACAAATAATCGAACAGGTTCAGTTGGTTTGGTAAAATGTAGGGTAGAAAATTGTTCTTCTGTCAACACCTGATTCTCAGTAATGGATTGATCATCTATCATAAGTGGGATTTTTTCACCCTTAGAATCAATCAAATTTACGGAAAATTGTAACGCTTCAGATGAATTTTTTTCTAGTTTAAAACGCACCCCTTTATTCGTGTCTTCGAGTGATAACGCCACTTCTCCATTATCGACCAACACATTTTTTGACTGCCTTTGATTGACATCAGCAAAAACAGAAGAGCAAACGCCTCCAATAAAGAACACCACAATAATAATGAACGTTATAAAAAACGGTCGCGTATTGGTTTGAATTCCATTCCTTATCCCCACAAACTTTACCTCCTTTGTCCAAACTATCGCAATTTGAATATAGAAGACTTTTAAAAAGTCGTTACTTTTATCATTTTTTCAAATAGCCTTTGAGATCAGGTCCATTTCTACTAGATTTCACTAGAAAATGAAAATTTATCAAAGACTATTATGTAAAAACAACGGAGGAACTAAGCGAGTTACCCAAAATAAAAAAATAAAACTATGTATAATCTAACTATTCTCTTACGATATCTCTCATCAAAAAAATAATAACATACTTTATTTTTTAAATGAATTTTTATGCTTATAACATTATGTATTTAGAGAACGATAACTATAATAAAACACTTCAATACCAATAGTTGGAAACGCAATCACAAAATATTAATATTTATGAACAAACAATGAATACGATGCTCATTGTATGCACGACTCGCTTTTTTAATCAACTAATAGGTTGCTTTGATTTTCCCCACACTAAAATTCTGCAAAGCAACTAAATTTACGATTGCTAAAAAAACACTAGTAAAGGCAGATAGATCCGCGTTTTACTAGTGTCATTCTTAGTTATTATTCCTTCACCCGAGCTAACTCCGTCCATTTCCAGTTTTCCACTACTGGCAGATCATGACCTTCTTTCCGAATATACTCTCGATGTGCTTTCAATTGTTGCGTCATTTCCTCAGAAAAAGCTGTTGCTTCTTCACCGTACACAGTTACCGCTGCATGTTGCGCTAAGTGGAAACGATCCAACTCACTAAAGACACGCATATCAAACGGTGTAGTGATATCGCCATTTTCTCGATAACCATGAACCATCAATTGGTGATTGTGCCGTAAGAAGAAAATATCCCGGATCATGCCTTCATAGCCATGGAAAGCAAACAGAATTGGTTTGTCTTTCGTAAAGAACGTGTCAAACACTTCATCACTTAGTCCTCTCCGATCAACGGATGGGTGTCTTAACTTCAAGATATCCACCACGTTGATAAAGCGGATTTTTAGTTGTGGAAATGCTTGATTCAATAGCGAGACTGCCGCAAGTGCTTCAAGGTTTGGTTCTGTGCCTGCTGCTGCGACCACTAGATCTGGCTCTTCATTCGCAGAAACCGTACTAGCCCACTCGATGATTTTCAACCCCTCATTGGCTAGTTCTTCTGCTTCTGTTGCAGAATAAAATTGCGGACGTGGATGTTTACTGGAAATAATCAAGTTGATGACTTGCTCTTCTTGCAACGCACGATCCATCACAGCCATCAAACTATTCGCATCTGCAGGCAAGTATTCGCGAATAAACTCTGCTTTCTTCTCTGCTAGATGGGTCAACACACCAGGATCTTGGTGGGTATACCCATTGTGATCTTGTTGAAAAACAGTCGATGTGGCAATCAAGTTCAATGAAGGATAGTTTTTCCGCCAAGGCTGATCACTAGCTTTACGCATCCACTTGAAGTGTTGCGTCAACATCGAGTCAACCACACGTAAAAAAGATTCGTAACTAGCAAAGAACCCGTGTCGCCCTGTCAAAACATACCCTTCTAAAAATCCTTCTGCTTGATGTTCCGACAGTTGTCCATCAATGACCCTTCCTACAGAAGACTGCCACTCATCTGAAGCATCTTTAGGTTCCAACCATTGTCGATCTGTCACTTCAAAGACTTTATTCAAGCGATTGGATTTTGTTTCATCCGGGCCAAAGATCCGAAAATTGGTTGGGTTCTTCGTGATTACATCTCTGGCTTGTTCTCCAAAGACCATCATATCTTGCGCAACAACAGCTCCTGGTGTTGCAGTATCCACGGCATAGTTTTTCCAATCAGGCATAACTAACGGTTTGGGATCGATTCCGCCATTTGTGATTGGATTTGTCGACATCCGACGATTGCCTTTCGGTGAAAGATCTTTGATTTCTTGTTTGATTCTTCCTTGTTCATCAAACAGCTCTTCCGGACGATAAGATTGTAACCAATCAATCAAATGATCGACGTGTTCCATATGCTCAGAATCGACTGGAATCGGTACTTGATGCGCACGAAACGTTCCTTCCACTTGTTCATTTTCCCACGTCTTTGGTCCTGTCCAGCCTTTTGGCGTCCGAAAAATAATGACGGGCCATCTTGGCATCGTGGCTGATTCCGCAGGTGCTTGTCTTGCTTCGTTTTGGATTTCTTTGATTTCTTCGATCACTGTATCTAGCGTTAAAGCCAGGATGTGATGAACAACCTCTGGATCTGTTCCCTCAACAAAATATGGTTTCCAACCCATTCCTTCGAAATACTTTCGAAGATCCTCATCACTCTTGCGGGCAAGGATGGTTGGATTAGAAATTTTTCCGCCATTCAAATTCAAAATTGGTAACACCGCACCGTCATTGACCGGATTGATAAAGACATTTGAAAACCAACCGCCAGCTAATGGACCTGTTTCTGCTTCGCCATCGCCTACAACTGTCGCCGCGATCACATCCGGATGATCAAGGATCGCACCTGTCGCATGGGCAAGTGAATAGCCAAGTTCTCCACCTTCATGGATCGATCCTGGTGTTTCCGGCGCAGCATGGGATGCAATCCCGCCAGGATAAGAAAACACCCGACATAAATGTGCCAATCCGGCTTCATCTTCTGTAAATTCAGGATAGATCTCACTGTAACTGCCATCAATATAAGAATTGGATACCATCACTTGTCCACCATGACCAGGGCCCTCTATGTAAAACATATCCAAATCGTATTTATTGATGACACGATTTAAATGTGCATACACAAAATTTTGTCCAGCAATCGTTCCCCAATGCCCAATAGGATGTGTCTTTACATCGTCTTTAGTTAATGGACGGCGTAATAATGGATTATCTTTTAAATACATTTGAGCAACAGAAATATAATTTGCAGCCCGCCACCAAGCATCTAATTGTTCGAATTCTATTTGTTTGTCTACGTTTGTCATATCGAACACCCCTTTAATCATTGCTAGTCCTACGAAAGAACAAAAAATGAGTCTGGCCTTTACCAGAGTGTCCAGACTCATCTTCGTCGCTTCTTTCGACTGCTCGTATGTGCTATCCCTTAATCAGCTGATAACATTACGGTATTTATTTAACTTTAACTTGAATCTCTAAGAAATGACATCATAACGCTCTACTTCTTTGAAAAAGAGTGTTTGACGTAAGTTTTTCTAAAGTCCCAAAGTTCTTCAATTGATCATTTCACTTATTTGATGACGATATCTTCTAAATCAACCAAGCGCGCCCATGTTTGGATCTGATCAGTAGTAAGGTGCAATGACACAACGGTATGGTGTCCGCCACCTGTGCGGATCCAAGCACCTACTCCCTCATGGAAATTCGGTTTGACTTTCCAAAGTACGCGTGCCACTGGTAAATGTGGGGCTTCTTCTGTTGGTTCGAAGGCTTCCACTTCATTGATCAGCAATTTGTAATGCGTGCCAAAATCTGCCATGGAAACCACGACACCATCGCCTGCTTTACCGTCAAACACCAAACGAGCCGGATCTTCTCGATCACCCATCGATAATGGCGAAACAACGATTTTTGGTCGATTGACCGCCAATGTCGGATCTACTTCCATCATGTGAGATTGTAAAATTGCTTCTTTTCCTGGCGTCAATTCATACGTGTAATCTTCCATAAAACCTGTGTCTTTGTTTTGTGCCATGATTTTTAACATCCGATCCAAAGCAGCTGTTTTCCAATCCCCCTCACCGGCAAATCCGTAGCCTTCTGCCATTAACCGTTGGACTGCCAAGCCAGGTAATTGTTGCATACCGTAAAGATCTTCAAAGTTTGTTGTGAAAGCATTATAATTGCCCGCTTCCAAGAAACGTCTGATCCCGATTTCTTGTTTTGCTTGTACTTTGACATGTGCTTCCCAAGTGTCATGGTCATAATGTGCATAATCAAAATCATAAAGTTGTTTATATTCTTCAAATAATGACGCTACCTCTTCATCAGTGACTTCATCGATCACTTTGACTAAATCGCCGATCCCATAATAGTCGACCACCCAGCCAAACTGGATCTGTGCTTCTACTTTGTCTCCTTCGGTCACAGCCACATTACGCATATTGTCTCCAAACCGAGCAACCTTGATCGAGAAGCTTTCATTATAAGCCACAGCCACGTGCATCCAGTCTGAGATCTGACGTTGCACATCTTCGGATTGCCAATGACCTACCACGATTTCATTTTTCTTATTGAGTCGTGCATTGATAAAACCATATTCCCGATCCCCGTGGGCTGCTTGGTTCAAGTTCATAAAGTCCATGTCGATCGTTTCCCAAGGAATACTCTCATTAAATTGCGTAGCTAAATGCAACAAAGGCTTTTGTAATAACTGCGTGCCACGAATCCACATTTTTGCTGGGGAGAAAGTATGCATCCAAGTGATCACACCTGCTACTTGCTCCTGGTAATTCGCTTCTTTCATGATCGAGGTGATCGTATCAGCAGTTACTGCTAGTTCTTTTAGTACGATCGGATAAGGCAACGTTTGTTGATCATTTAGTGCCGTAACGATCGTCTCTGCATTCTTTTTGACCTGCGCTAACGCTTCTTCCCCGTATAGATGTTGTGAACCTACGACGAACCAAAATTCTTTTTTACTGATTGCTAACATGATTGTAACTCCTCTATTTTTTTATTTTTTTTGGCCATAATACGCATCTTTACCATGCTTGCGTAAATAATGTTTATCTAATATTCGTTGGGGCAATGGTTCAGAAAAACTATTCAATTGGCGAGTAAATAAGTTCATTTTCGCCACTTCATCCAGTACAACGGCATTCATCACCGCTTGGGAAGCATCTTTCCCCCAAGTAAATGGTCCATGGCCATGTAACAACACTCCTGGAATTGCCATGATATCAATATTTCTATTTTGGAATGTCTCAATGATCACATTGCCGGTTTCATGTTCATAACCAGCATCGATTTCTTCTTGTGATAAAAATCTTGCACAAGGAACGCTCCCATAAAAAGTATCTGCATGAGTCGTACCCATGGCGGGTAGATCGATACCCGCTTGTGCCCAGATCGTTGCCCACGTCGAATGCGTATGACAAATCCCACCAATTTCCGGGAAATGTTTGTAGAGAACCGCATGTGTCGGTGTATCGGAAGATGGATTTAGTTCACCTTCGATGACTTGATTATTCAAATCAACAACGACCATATCTTCTGCTTTCATTTCCTCATAACTCACGCCGCTAGGCTTGATGACAAAATAACCCGTTTCCCGATCAAATGCACTCACATTCCCCCATGTGTATTTGATCAGTCCTTGTTTTGGTAAATCTAAATTCGCTTGATAAACAGATTCTTTCAGACTTTCTAACATTCTCTCACTCCTTCTTCCATTGATACGATCGCGGATGCTTCGATAGGCAACCCTTTTTCATACAGCTCAATAAATTTTTCGTAACCTTTTAAATCTGCCTCTTTAGGCTCGATCGTCAGACCTTCACTAGTTGAAAATACCTCTTTTGCTAAAAATTCTTCCAAAGTCATACCGTCTGCCGATCGGAGATAAGCAGCTAATAAGGCAATCCCCCAAGCGCCTCCTTCTCCGGCTGTTTCCATGACTGTGACAGGTGCTTCCATTGCTGAAGCTAAAATCGTTTGAGCAACTTTCGGCGTTTTAAAGATCCCGCCATGTGCGACTAAACGATCGATCGTGACTTGTTCGGATTTAAGAATCTCCATCCCTAGACGCATCGCCCCAAAAGCACTTGAAAGGTGCATCCGCATAAAATTCGCTAAATCAAACTTACTATCCGGCTGTCGCACGAATAATGGTCTACCTTGTTCCATTTTTGTGATGTTTTCTCCTGAGTGGTACCCGTAGCTGAGTAATCCTCCACAGTCACTCTCTCCTTGTAGCGCTTTCAAAAATAAGGTTTCATAAATCTGCTGTGTATCGATCGTCACGCCAAGACTCTCACTGAACTCTTTGAAAATCTTGACCCATGCGTTGATTTCTGATGAGCAATTGTTTGTATGCACCATTGCAACAGGGCTTCCGTCAGGTGTTGTTACTTGGTCGATTTCTGGATGGATATTTACTAACTCTTTATCCAACACGATCATTGCAAAAGCCGATGTCCCAGCTGAAACATTCCCTGTGCGTAGCCCCACACTGTTCGTTGCGACCATGCCGGTGCCGGCATCCCCTTCTGGTGGGCAAACAGGAATCCCTGCAGATAAGTTACCGGATAGATCTAAGAGCTTGGCTCCCTTTTCAGTCAGCGTCCCTGCAACCTCACCAGCTAAACGAATTTCTGGAAGAAGCGTTTCTAAAGGTTGCATAAAACCTTCTGCTTGTGCCAATTGATCAAAAATAGCAATCTTTTGTGCATCATATCCCTTCGTTTGACGATCGATCGGAAACATTCCTGAAGCATCTCCAACTCCTAATACTTTTTGTCCGGTCAACTGCCAATGGATATACCCAGCTAATGTTGTAAAGTAACTAAGATCTTTTAGATGTGTTTCTTTATTTAAAATTGCTTGATATAGATGGGCAATGCTCCAACGCTGTGGAATCGTATAATGAAAGGCTTTGCTCAATTTTTCTTCTGCCTCTGCGGTAATGGCATTGCGCCACGTGCGAAAAGGAACAAGCAATTCATCGTGCTGATCAAATGCTAAATAACCGTGCATCATTGCGCTAAAGCCGATCGCTCCTATCGTAGTCAGTGTCGTGTCATACTCTTCAGAAACCACATCGACTAATTGCTGATAACTCGATTGTAACCCCTTCCAAATATCGTCAAGTGAATAGGTCCAAATACCGTTTTCTAACTGGTTTTCCCAATCGTAACTTCCAGCTGCAATCGGCTCATAGTGTTGATCGATCAGCACTGCTTTGATTCTCGTCGAACCTAGCTCAATACCTAGTGCTGTTTGCCCTGTGCGAATCGCTTCTATTCGTTTCAGCCTAGTTTCTTTCGCTTCGATGTCAAACGCCCCCTTAGTTTCTCTTTATGATAGTTACAGTATAAAACTTTTTGTACGTACATGTCAACGCAAACATAGTTATTTGTTCGTACATAAATCCTTTTTCTTTTTCCTGATAAATTCACATTTATCATATAAAAAAGGCAAAGAGAGTAAATTCCTCCTCTTTACCTTTTTAAGAGCAAATAATCTTGCTAGACATTGACTAATGTTCATTAAATAAATTTTTATCGTATTTGGTACACTTATCGTTTTCCCTCAGCTACTCGCCATTCTTTGTTGCACTTACTGAATCTCTGATCACCAAACTAGGTTCATAGACGATATTTTCTCCTTGATTGCCCGTTTGGATCGTGTGAATGATCCATTCTGCTGCATCTTTCCCCATCCGCTCTTTTGGATGAGTTAAAGTGGTCAGTTTCACTGCGCCCATCTGACTCAACGAGGAATCATCATTTCCGATGATCGACAATTGCTGAGGTACTTGATAACCCTTTGCGATCACCTCATCAAGCAACTGGCTAGCAACTTGATCGTTGTAACAGATGATGCCGGTGCTTGCCGATTCCTTTAGCTGTAAGAGGACTTTTTCACCTAGTTTCCCACGTGAATCAGTCGTGTAGGTAATGATATCTTCCGGCGAAAATTGGATACCGTAGGCTTCGCACGCTTGAATAAATCCTTTCATCCGATATTTCCCTTGTAAATCATCGATTTTCGTGATGAACAGTAATCGCTGATGTCCTTGCTGGATCAAATACTCCGTCCCTTTAAAGCCAACTTTTACATCGTCGACACAAATCGAGGCGACCGCTAATTCTTCATAGACAGCATTGATCATGACCATCGGAATCCCTTGTTCTCTCAATCTGACATAGAGCGCAAGGTTCGGATTGTATTCATTACTTTTTGTCGGCTCTACGATTAAGCCATCTACACCAAACTGCAACATTTTTTCCAAGCAGTTTTTTTCTTGTTGATGATCATTATTCGTACTGGCTAGTAAGAGGGAATAGCCTTGTTCACTCAACGCTTTTTCAATTCCTCGGATGATCGAGGGGAATATATAATCCGATAAATACGTCGTGATGACGCCAATCGTTTTTTGGTTTTTTCTACTTTCTGATGTTTTCTTATACGCGTCATCGACATATGTTCCAGAGCCTTTCTCTTTACGCAGATACCCTTCATTGACTAACAGTCCAATCGCTTGTCTTACCGTATGACGGCTGACTTGATAGTCTTTTTGTAATTGGAGTTCAGGTGGTATCGGTTCATTTAGTTTGAAAATTTGGTCAATGATCTTATCCTTTATCTCATCTGCGATCATTTGATATTTTGTTTTATCCATGGTTACTTTGCCAATCCTTTCACTCCGACGTAAGTTGTCCGAACAATTATTTGATATCATTGTAGCACAACTTGTTTTGGAAAGGCTTGTTAACACGAAAAAATATCTACGAGTTTCTTTTTATTAGCGCTTTGTAAGGAACAACTGCTTTTTTTCAGCTTTTAGTTCAAGTGATTTCAAAAGAATTGTAAGATATCTGCTAAGACAGATTCTCCATCAAATGTTTCGTAATCCTCTTTACGAATCAATTTGTAAGGAACAGCTTTCACCGTTAGAAAATCTTTTAATCGTTCCACTTCATATTCTGATTGTGGACCTATCATCAGTCCGTCAATCTGCTGGTTTTGGATCGCCTGCTCTGCCACGATTGCTGGTGCAGAGTATACATGTAGAGGTACACCTTTTTCATTTGCTGCATTTTGGATATTTTTTACTAGCAGACCTGAAGTGATCCCAGCGGTGCAAATCAATAATATCCGTTTTTCCTCTGTCGTTTCCATCCGTTCACCACCTTAAGAAATTTTGCGTTTTTTATTGTAAATATCCAATACGACAGCAAGCAACAAAATCAAGCCTTTGATCGCTTGTTGCCAGTCTACTCCAACACCCATGATCGACATCCCATTGTTCAGCACGCCCATGACTAAGCCACCGACGATTGCTCCAGTGATCGTTCCAATCCCTCCAGAAGTGGAAGCTCCTCCGAAGTAGACAGAAGCCATCGCATCCAATTCAAGCGAAGTCCCTGCCTGTGGGGTAGCAGCATTTAAACGTGCGGCTAAGATCAGTCCTGCTAAAGCAGCCATGACGCCCATATTCACAAATACCCAAAAAGTGATTTTCTTCGTCTTGATCCCAGATAATTGAGCAGCTTTCAAATTACCACCTGTGGCATAAATTTGTCGTCCCGCAACTGTCCGATTGGTCAAAAATCCATATATCCCAACAATCACACCTAAAATGATCAATATTACTGGAAATCCTTGGTAGGAAGCAAAGATATAACTTAATCCTAAGACAAGAACGATCGTCAATGCCGCTTTGATCAAGAATGCGTTCATTGATGGTACTTCAAATAAATTTTCTTTTCTTCGCGCTCTCGCACGCCATTGAGCAAATACTAAACTAACAGCTAATACGACACCTAAAATCAACGTCAATAAGTGCATTCCAGGAACACCAAAGATATCTGGTAAATACCCCGTCGAGATTTTTTGGAAACCTCCAGGGAAAGGCGCTAAAGATTGCCCTCCTAAGACAACCTGTGTCAAACCACGAAACATCAATAGACCGGCAAGTGTCACGATGAACGCCGGAATCCCTACATAAGCGACCCAAAAGCCTTGCCATGCGCCGATCACCCCACCGACTAATAAACATAAAGGAACGGCGAGCCATGGACTGATGTTGTTGTTGACCATCAACATACCGGCCATCGCTCCAACAAATGCCATGACTGAACCTACCGATAGATCCACGTAGCCTAAAAGCACGACCAACAACATTCCCGCAGCCAAAATCAAAATATGGCTGTTTTGCAACACGATATTCGTTATATTCAGCGGTCTTAAAAAGATCCCGCCGGTCATTAGTTGAAAAGCAATCAATAAAGCAACCAAAATAATGACCATACTATATTTACTAAAGATATCTAATATCTTTTCTTTTACATTCCAAGCTTTTTTTTCCTGACTTTTTTTTGTGACATTTTCCATCAGCCCACTGCCTCCTCTTCTTTTGTCATCAGGTTCATCAATAACTCCTGATTTGCCTCTTCTCTAAGCACTTCTCCCGTCATTTTCCCTTCATTCATGGTATAGATCCGATCACACATACCGATGATCTCAGGTAGTTCAGAAGAAATGATACAGACACATTTTCCTAAGGCAGCCATTTCTTCGATAATCGTGTAGATTTCATACTTTGCCCCGACATCGATACCACGAGTCGGTTCGTCCAGAAATAAAATTTCCGGTTCTGTCATCAACCACTTAGCTAAAACGACTTTTTGTTGATTCCCACCACTTAAACTACCAACGTTTTGGAACACATTAGTGGCTTTGGTCCTCATTTTTTTCCGGAAGTTTTCTGCTTCGATCACTTCTTTTTCTTGATCTAAAATACCACTTCGACTAATTTTTTTGAGACTAGCAATCGTCGTATTTTCTCTGATGTCCATCAAAAGATTCAAGCCAACAGACTTACGATCTTCGGACACATACGCCAACCCATGATCAATTGCTTGAGAAACATCTTTGATCACTAATTCTTTTCCATCTTTAAAAATCTTACCGCTGAGATTGCTTCCATATGATCGACCAAAAATACTCATGGCAAATTCAGTTCGTCCTGCCCCCATCAATCCGGCGATACCAACAATTTCTCCTCGTCGAATCGAAAAATCGATATGATCATTGATGATTCGGTCGGTGGTCAATGGATGATGGACCGTCCAATCCTTGACTTCAAAATAAACCTCGCCGATATCAGGATGACGATCAGGATAACGATTCGTTAAATCACGACCAACCATCCCCTTAATGATCCGTTCTTCACTGATTGCTGTATTTTCTAACGTTTCAATTGTTTGGCCATCTCGTAAGATCGTGATTCTGTCCGCCACCGCAACGATTTCATTCAATTTATGCGAAATGATGATCGAAGTGATCCCTTGATTGCGAAACTCCTTGATCAAGGCTAAAAGATTGGCACTTTCTTCTTCATTCAGTGCTGCTGTCGGTTCATCTAATATGAGTAATCGAACATTTTTAGAAAAAGCCTTCGCAATTTCCACCAACTGTTGATGCCCGACACCGATTTGTGAAACTAAGGTATTTGGATTGATTTTCAAGCCCACTGTTTTTAGTAGATTTTCTGTTTTTCGTTCCGTCAAGTTCCAGTCGATCACGCCATGTTTTGTTTGTTCGTTCCCTAAAAAAATGTTTTCTTTGATGGATAGATAAGGACTCAAGGCTAATTCTTGGTGGATGATCACGATCCCTTTCGCTTCACTATCTCTAAGATTTTTGAATTGGCATACCTCACCGTCATACATGATTTCGCCTGAATAACTGCCATAAGGATACAAACCGCTCAACACATTCATCAACGTGGATTTTCCTGCACCATTCTCGCCACAAAGGGCGTGGATCTCTCCACGTTTGATGCGGAGATTGACATTGTTCAACGCACGAACACCAGAGAATTCTTTGATGATTTCTTTCATTTCTAAAATATAATCTGCCATTTTTTCACTTCCTAATCGAGGGTGTGATAGTAGCGCTCAACTTCGAAAAATAAGCGCGAAAACTGAAAATTGTTCTTCAAATTTTGAGATCTCACGCTTGTTTTTGAAGGAGCTACTACTGAAACACTGTTTATTGAGGTTGTGCCAGAAGCGTTTTGAACTTAGCAATAAGAGAGAAAATTGAAAAATAGTTGGTTATATTTCCCGTTTTTTTGCTTAATATTGAAGGTCAGCTTCTAAACACCGTTTATTCGGTTCTAAGGAGTACAAGAGGACAAATGTTCCAAAGCCCTCTTATTGGCCTAAATCACTTTCGCTGTAATACTCAGTATCGATCAGCTCTTGTTTATAATTTTCTTTATCTACAGAAACTGGGTTAGCTAGATAAGTCGGAATGACTTTCACACCGTTATCGTAGGTTTCCTCATCATTGACCGGCACTTCTTTATCATTGTTGATTGCTTCGATCATCTCTACCGTATTATCAGCTAGCACCCGTGTATCTTTAAAGATCGTTTGTGTTTGCTCTCCTGCAATGATGGATTTCACTCCAGCAATCGTTGCATCCTGTCCTGTGATAACTGGAAGTGGTTTGTCGGCTGAGCCATACCCTACTCCTTTTAAGGAAGAAATGATCCCTAAACTAATTGGATCGTAAGGAGAAAGAACTGCATCTAGTTGGTCATCTGTATAGTTAGCACTTAATAAGTTATCCATACGTGCTTGTGCAGTTGAGCCATCCCAACGAAGCGTCGCGATTTGATTGAATTTCGTTTGACCTGATGAGACGTTCAATTGTTTGCTGTCGATATAAGGTTGAAGAATCGACATCACACCATTGTAATTGATCAATGCGTTGTTATCGTCAGGCGAACCGCCAAATAATTCGATCGTAAATGGGCCAGCACCATCTTTTAAGTCTAATTTATCTTCGATATAAGAAGCTTGTAAAACACCTACACCAAAATTATCAAATGTTGCATAATAATCGACATATTCAGAGTTCATCAATAAACGGTCATACGCAATGACTTTGATATCCGCCTGATGTGCTTTTTCTAAGACATCTGTCAATGCTGAACCGTCAATCGAAGCAATGACCAACGTATCCACTCCCTTTGTGATCATATTTTCGATTTGCGCCACTTGGTTTTCTACTTTGTCTTCTCCATATTGCAAATCCGTTTTGTAGCCTTTTTCTTCTAGTTGCTTGACCATATTGTCGCCATCTGCGATCCAACGCTCTGCAGATTTTGTTGGCATCGAAATACCTACGAAGCCTTTTTCATCTCCGGCTGCACTGCCATTGCTACAACCAGCAAATACTGTCACTGACATTAATAAAAAAACAATTGCTACCAACCAATTTTTCCCAACTCGTTTCATGTGTGTCCCTCCAAATACTTATTTGATGAATTTATCATAGTTGAAATATAAAACGCTTTCATTGATTATTTTTCTGTGTTTCTATAAATTCCCTCGCAAATTTATGTAAACTTTTGATTTTTCTTCATTTTCTTTTGACGATTCTTGATTTTCTTACGAAATTGACAAACATGCTAATATGAAATTTGAAAACGCTATATGATATAGAAAAAGGGGAGATTCATTATGAAGAACAAAAGTTTTTTTATTCTGGCAGCTTTTTGCCTGTTGTTGACTGGGTGTGCTTTCAACTCTACTGAGCCTACAAAAAATGAGTTGACTATTGGTTTTTCTCAAGCTGGCACTGAAAGTAATTGGCGCAAAGTTCAAAATCAGTCCATCAAAAAAGCACTGGAAAAACAAAATTTCCAAGTCCTTCACCGAAATAGTTACTCTGATCCAAAACAACAGATACAAGATGTGATGACATTTATTGCCTATCAAGTCGATATGATCGTGTTATCTCCTATCGAAGAAACTGGCTGGGATTCTGTTTTGGAAGAAGCCAAAGAAGCGAATATCCCAGTCATCATCGTTGATCGTAACATCACAACGGAAAAACAAGATCTCTATTTGACCCATATTGGTTCAAGTTTCAAAGCACAAGGTAGTCGAGCTGGCCTCTACGTCACCAATCATTACCAGCAAAAAACACAAGAATCGATCCAAGTATTTGAGATACGTGGTTCAGAAAACACATCTCCCACTCGTTTGCGATCAGACGGCTTTTTAGAAACTATCGGTCGCGACCCAAGAATCCATGTCAGGCTAGTGATCACCGGAGACTATATTCGCTTAAAAGCCAAAGAACAATTTTCAAAAGCCATTGATGAGGGAAAACTTGAGGGAATCGATGTCATTTATTCTCACAATGATGAAATGACACTAGGTGCCTTAGATGCGATCAAGGAAAAAAAGCTCGAAAAGAATTTTGTGATTGTCAGCATTGATGCACAAAAAGAGATGATTGATCAATTAAAAAAAGGAAAGGTCAACTGTGTGGTAGAATGCAATCCTTTTATGGGTGAACTAGTAGCCAATACAGTCAAACGCTACTTCGAAAAAAAAGCGATTCCAGAAGACATCTACGTTTCTGATACGGTGTTCTCAGATCAAAATGATTTTTCAACGATCCCACCGCGGGGATATTAGGAGGAAAAATGAAAAAGAACGAAAGCATTAAAGTACTACTTCGACATACAAGTTGGCTCATGTTATCTTTAGCAATCACGCCTTTGATCATTAGCATTGCACTTTATACACATTATCTTTTTTCCTATGAAAAAAGTATCCATAATATCTCGATTGCTAATCAAATCGCCAGTAATGTAGAAGAAACGATCATCGAAGAAGCTCTTGGATTAACTTATGGACAGATCACACCTGAAGAATTCCAAAAGAGCAACCAGATCAATCGCATCAAAGAAGAAATCAGTGCAATCAAGGTCAGCACTCAAAACTCACAAGAATTAGCAACACTCAATATCGTTTTGCGCTCCCTTGATAATGTTTCTGACTATTTAGACAAAATCATTGCAAATATCCATCAAAAAGAAACATTCGCAGAGAATCAAGCATTGATGTTACATGTTGAATCTGCGGTCAAACTTGCCCATGACATCTTACAAGATTTTGTCAAAATCGAAATCGATACAGCTTCCGTAAAAAGTGAAGAAGTTCGCAGTTCCTTGGTGATTCTCTCCACCATCGAGGCTGTTATTATCGCGCTGATTTTCCTAATGACAAGAAAGTTCAACATGAAAATGATGTACCAAATTCAACAGCCTATGGATGAAATGATCAAAATGGCTGATGCTTTAGCAGAAGGACATTTAAATCATCGGATCAAAACTCCACAAAATAATGAGTTGAAAAAATTAAGTAATAGCATGAATGATATGGCTGATAACTTAGTGATTTTGTTAGAGGAAAATGCGTTGAAACAATATAATCTTGCGCAAAGTGAAGTCAGGACACTACAAGCTCAGATCATTCCCCATTTTATTTATAATAGTTTAGATGCCATTTTGGTCTTGGCAGAAATGGGTCAAATTGAAAAAGTCAAAGAAATGACATATGCCTTATCTGACTTTTTCCGCATTTCATTAAGCCAAGGAAAAGACTGGATACCAGTCGAACAGGAAATTCGACATTGCGACAATTACCTGAAGATTTTGCAAATCCGCTATGGAGACCAATTATCTTATCAATTAACCATTGATCCAAAAGTCAATAATCATCCAATATTGAAAATGATTCTTCAACCATTGATTGAAAATGCGGTCTATCATGGAACCAAATTGGTACGTCGGCCAGGAAAAATCATCGTAAAAGCGTATATAGACCAAGAAGAATTTATCCATTTTTGGATCATTGATAACGGAAAAGGGATTACTGAAACCAAGTTAGAGGAGATCAACCAAGAACTCGCAGATGGTCTAGATACTAATTTCCATAAAGGATATGGACTCTTTAATGTCAACAAACGCTTGCTTTTATACTATGGAACCGATGCAAGTATCAAGATTACTAGTCGGATCGATCATGGAACGTTCATCCATGTCGTTGTCCCTACAAAAAATATAGATAGGAATGAAGCAAATGTATAAAATTTTTATTGCAGAAGATGAACATTTGATTCGCGAATCATTGAAGAGGATGATCACTGAATTTTCAACCTTTTTACCTTTGGGCTCTATTGAAGATGCCAGCGATGGCGAACTTGCTTTATCAATGATTGCCGAGCAGAAACCAGATATCTTATTGACAGATATTCGTATGCCTTTTATGAATGGGATTGAATTAGCCAATGAAGTAAAAAAACTTTTGCCTGATATCCAAATCATTTTTATTAGTGGATATGATGAATTTACGTATGCAAAAGCTGCGATTCAACTTCAAGTAGCCGAGTATCTGTTAAAACCGATCAAACCTAATGAACTACAAAAAAGCCTAGAACAAATCATTCAAAAACTAGAAGCTGACTCCTTATTGAAACAGTCTAAAGAAACAAATGGCTATTCCTTAGAAGTACAAAAAAACTTCTACTTGAATGCCCTGTTCAATAATCAGTTACTACTTTCAGAAGCAATTGAAGAAGGTCGAAAACTTGAACGTGAAATCGCCGGAAATAAATATATGGTTCTTTTGATCGCAAATCATACAAATAAATTTTTTTCAGATTATGATATTTTTCATGAAAAGATGGCTGAGCTATTCGATCACGATAAACAAATACTTTTTTCTTCCCTTTCTTCACGATTTATCAAACTATTGATTTTTGATCCAAATGAAGATCTATTACAAAAAAAAGCAAATCAGGTTGCATTGCTTTCTCACAAAACATTAGGGCATACAACAGATGATTTAGTTATTGCAATCGGATATCCTGTGAAACGAATCAGCGAAATTCCACATAGTTATCAGACTGCTGTTCATTTGCTCAGTTACTTGAAGATCGATCCTAAAATAAAAATTCTTTCTTATTTAGATTATGAAAAAAAGCTTGGCAATTACGGACAATCTTTTGATCTAAAAGAATCCATTCGTTTACTAAGAAAAAGCGAAATTTCTTCGTTTGTTGAGAAGTTGGTCAAACAGACCAATCAACATGCCGATCCACTTCTCGTTAGGCATCTGATCATCAATGAGTTGAATGAATTAGTAACGATACGTCAAAACCAAACCAATCAAGTCGTTTCTTTTACCACTACAGAGGAAATTCCGAACATTCTGTCAGAGAGGCCTCTCTTCATCCAATACCTTGAACAAATGATTTACTTTTTAAAAGAAATGGTACTTGAGAATCACATGAATCAATATAAAGAAGTACTCGAACAATCCATCACGTATATTGAAAACCACTATTTTGAACCAGAGCTTTCTCTTAAAGAAGTGGCTAATCATGTCCATTTGAGCAGCTCACATTTCAGTACGATTTTTTCTCAAGGAATAGGACAAACATTTATTGACTATCTTACTGAACAACGATTGAGCATGGCTAGGCGACTTTTGCGGGAAACCAATTCAAAACTATCTGTCATAGCCTCAGAAGTGGGATACAATGATCCAAATTATTTTAGTTCTATTTTTAAGCGAAAAGAAAAAATCTCACCAAAAGAGTATCGAAAAATGAAAAAAAATCGTACACATTCTTTACAAGAAAATAATTATCTAGTCAACAAATAAGCAACAAAGTCGCGGAGTATTTTTTTCAGTTTAGTCTGAAAAAGTTGTTACTTTCTTAACTGGACTACTTGCTATAATTATAGAAATAGTGAAAAAAGAAAGGAATACGCGTGTGAAAGCAGAAATAAAGAAATTACCTGTGATTATTGTTGGAATCATTAGTATTACTGTGGGACTAAATATGTTTTTGCTTCCACATCAAATTGCTTCAGCAGGCGTAGGATCAATTGGTTTTCTTCTAGAAATGGTCTTGCTGATCGACCGGACATTGATTGTTTGGGCAATCAATCTAGCGATGCTGTGTTTAGCTTTTATCTTTCTGGAAAGAGCAGTTTTTTTTAAAACTCTGATAGGTAGTTTGATATTTCCGATTATTTTAGCGTACACACCGGCTTTGGTAATCACCCAACATTTCCCAATCGCCTTAGTCGCTGGCAGTTTTCTATTTAGTCTTGGAATATTCATTCTTTATCAAATCGGCGCGTCAAACGGCGGGGTTACGGTTCCCCCATTGATTTTCAAAAAATATTTTGGGATCGAACATGCTCTAGGCGTTTTACTGACAAATACCGTGATCATCGCTCTAAACCTTGTGATTCTTGGGATAAGACAAGCGGTTATCTCTGCCATCTCTATTTATCTCATTTCATTTTTCATGAAAAAACTATTACAATTTCAAACTCAATTTTTAGCTATTAAGCCGATTGATTTAGTGAATGAGAGTTCGCCTATTCTAGATGAACAACCTAATAAAAATCTAGCAGAATAAGCATTGTAACTAATAGCTATTAGAAAACAACCCATGAAATCCAAAAATAGGAAACTATTTTCGGGGTTTCATGGGTTGTTTTCTATCGTTTTATTTTATCCATTCTTTAGTTGGAATGAGTTGAATCAAAATGACCACTTCCAAATAAAGTGTCTGGACATTAGTCCTATCACACACCTAAAACCGAATAAACAGCAGAAACAAAAGTAACATCATTGGAAATAAGGCACCATCCACTAAAACAAATTTCGTGGATGGTGCCTTTTTTTCGAGGCTAAGCACTTATGCTTCGATTTCTTGCTTATCGAGGTAAAAGTACTCTATTGTATCTTATCTTCTACTTTTTATCCTTATTTTCCTCTTTATTTTCTTGTTCTTCATCTTCCTCTTTGATCACACGTTCGACACGATCTTCATCCTTTTGTAATTCACGACGTTTACGTTTGAATAGTCCAAAGAATCCCGCAAAAGCAACAAGTATTCCACCAACAAATTTTCCAAAAATCCCTGAAGTTGAACCAGTCTTAGGTAATTGCTTACCTGAAACATCTTCAGAGTCACTTGTTCCTTGTGTGTTAGTCGTTTGGTCATTCGTTTGGTTATTACTAGATAATCCATCGTTAGAGCTGTTATCACTTAGTACTTGGGTTCTTACAATTTGATTATCTGTATCGGTAGTCTCAGTTGTTGTGGTACTACTTAAATCAGTTCCTCCACCACCGGTTCTTGGATTTACCTCTGGTGTTGTCGTGCCTAGGTCGGTTTCGCCGTCTCCTGTACCTGGATCGACTTCTGGTGTGCCTGTTCCTGGGTCAGTTTCTCCGCCTGTGCTTGGGTCTACCTCTGGCGTGCCTATTCCTGGATCGGTTTCCCCGCCTGTACTTGGGTCTACTTCTGGTGTGCCTGTTCCTGGATCGGTTTCCCCTCCTGTACTTGGGTCTACCTCTGGCGTGCCTGTTCCTGGCTCGGTTTCCCCGCCTGTTCCTGGATCAATTTCGCCACCTGTTCCGGGGTCTACCTCTGGCGTGACTGTTCCTGGATCAGTTTCGCCGCCTGTGCCGGGGGCTACTTCCGGTGTTGTCGTTCCGGGACCAGTCTCGCCTCCGCCCGTTCCTGGATCTACTGCCGGCGTTCCGGTGCCTGGATCAGTTTCGCCGCCTGTGCCGGGGGCTACCTCTGGCGTAGTTGTTCCTGGATCAGTCTCGTCTCCGCCCGTTCCTGGATCTATTTCCGGCTTTCCAGTGTCTGGATCAGTTTCGCCACCTGTGCCTGGGTCTACTTCTGGTGTGACTGTTCCTGGATCAGTTTCGCCGCCTGTGCCGGGGTCTACTTCCGGCGTTGTCGTTCCGGGATCAGTTTTGCCGCCACCTGTTCCGGGGTCTACTTCCGGCGTTGTCGTTCCGGGATCAGTTTTGCCGCCACCTGTTCCGAGATCTACTTCTGGTGTGCCTGTGCCGAGGTCAGTTTCGCCACCTGTGCCTGGGTCTACTTCTGGTGTGACTGTTCCTGGATCAGTTTCGCCGCCTGTTCCTGGATCAGTCTCGCCTCCACCTGTTCCGGGATCGACTTCCGGCGTTGTTGTACCTGGGTCAGTTTCGCCGCCCGTTCCGGGATTGACTTCCGGTGTTGTCGTTCCGGGATCGGTTTCGTCGCCTGTGCCTGGGTCTACTTCCGGTGTTGTCGTTCCGGGATCGGTTTCTCCACCTGTGCCTGGATCGACTTCTGGCGTGCCTGTGCCTGGATCAGTAGTTTCTCCGCCACCTGTGCCTGGATCGACTTCTGGTGTAGTTGTTCCTGGGGTCACTTGTGGGTTGGTTGCATCCAGTGTTGTTGCATCTGGTGAAGCCATATCCGTCATTGAGGAAGAAATATAAGCAAATTCTCCCCCGATTTGGTAGATATTAAAGTTCGTATCTTTCACAACGATCGTAAAATCACTGCCGCTTCCGTTTGCACCAGTTAAATAACCAGCATACTGAACCCCATTGACCATGATTGGTTGAGCAACAAACTGATTATAAGACACACCGTCTACTGTTATATTGACCGTACTTATAACTGAAGAAAAGTTTGTCTGAGAAACCTGTCCTGTTTTCACAGTTACTGCCGAATTCGCTGTAATCGTGTGTCCGCCATATCCACCACCAGAAAACGTCGCTGTCTGATTCCATCCTGCTAATCCAGCTGCGTCTTCTGCGAGATTACCATCAACTGCTCCCCCAGGACTAATACCTGATTGAGAACCACTATACGTTGGCATCGACATCTCATCTGCGTATGCTGTAGTTGAATCAGTGGCTTTTTGCTCATCTAAACTAACGGTCACATATTCATATTTCAATGACTCGATCACTTGATCTTTTGCTTGGATTTCATAGTAAGTTGTATTTTCATCCGCTAATTGATCAACGAAATTTACTTTTACATTGATATTGGATTCATCTGTATTTAACCAAGAATCTGTGTTCTCAAAACTCCGTACACCGTGCAAGGATAAAGACGTTTTTAAGCTGTCAACTGTACTACCGAACTGAACAGATGAGACCAAGTAATGACCATTGATCTCTAAAGGCAATCCATGTGTCGACGAAGAAAATGTGAAATAACCATCTGCTTGATTTTTACCATGGTCGGTAGAAATAGACTCATCATGATAAACTGCATAATAGGTACTACCTTCATAAGTGATGGAAAAATTCTTCTCCATTGCATCTTCAAAATCGCTTTTGATTTCATCTGTTAATTTTGCTTGGCCATTTTCTGCTTTCACGTTCAAAGAAAAGCCTGTATCGATTTTCATATTTCCTAATACTGCACCATCATCCGCGGTAAAGTTGGTGCTTTCAGGTTTCGTTTTAGATGAGAAACTTAAGGATTTTTCTCTCGTACTTGCAACTACTTTTGAATCTTTCCAGTTTGCAGAATCTTCATAAGCCTTTTCTTTGGATTCATATAAATGAGGAGAGACCGTTTTATAATTATCTTGTGAAGTTACCTTCACATTCGGATTTGCTTGGATCAATTGCCGATAGCTTGACATTTTCATTACTTGCGCATCACTTGTAGATAAAGTGGAAGTTTGGTAATAAACGTCCGCATCTTTGATTCCTAGAATTTGTTGGATATCATATGCCGTATGACTATCACTGACTTTGATCCCTTCTCCTTCATACATAGAAGAAAGTTTTTCTTTACTTGGTAGTTGATCCATTAACTTAGCTACAAAGCCAGTATTTGTCTTCACACTGCTACTTTGACCTTTTTGTAAGGATTGATTCAATTCATCCACAGAAGTATGTTCAATATCTTGGATGGTCTCATCTTCAACAAGTCGCTTTTCGGACAAAGAGGAACTGTCTGCAGAGGCAGAAAGATTTGGAATCGTGACGCCACCGATAAATGCACCAGCACCTACTGTCAACAGTGCGCCAGCTTCAATCATTCGCTTTTGTTTTTTTGACATCTCTTTATCTGGTTTATTTAATTTCATTTGATCTTTCTTCTTTGCCATCACGACCACTCTCTCTTTCTTTTTCCCTAACTAAAGAGGCTAATATTTTTGTAAAACCTAGAGGATTCTTGTAGCCATGTTCATAAAAGAAATCCGTAAATTCAATTTCTGGCACGGTCACATTTTTTTGGATTGCTAAACTGATGATATTGACATATTGAGAAATATCAACTGTTCCTAGAACCTGCAATCCTAAGATTTTTTTTGTTTTCTTCTCATAAACTAGATAAATACTTGAATAATGATTTTTTCTGCCTTTTTCAATTGGTGAGTATTTGACAATCGATTCATGCACAAGCTGTCCGCCACGCTCTAGATAACGATTCTGGTAGTGTACTTCTTCTGCATCATATCCGAATTTTCTTGCTTGATTCAATGTAATCCCAGTATTCGCAATGGTAAATCCATCCATATTGAATTTATAAGTCCCTGTGGTCATTGCTACTTCTTGCTTTTTCTCGTGGATATTGACAGCAGCGATCAGTCCTTGACGAAAAGCATCGGAAGCATGAGGATTATAAATATTTTCTTTGGTCAAGTCCATATAAGTCGTAGAACAATCCCCTATCGCTAAAATCGAATCATCTGTTGTATACATGTACTTATCAACGACGATTGCTCCACGGTCACCGGTTTCGACTTGTCCAGCTAATAAGAACGAATTTGGTCGGAAGCCAACAGAAACAAAGACGCCATCTGCACGGATAGTCAAATCAGAAGAAGTTTCAACTTCGATTTTAGGTCGACTCCAGATTTTTTTATCAATTGTATGGTAGCTTGTCACTCTAGTACCTAGTAATAGTTGGATACCTTCTTCTTCTAGTTGCTTCTCTACTTCGATTGCGGCATTCTCATCCAAATATTTGTCAAGGATTCTTGCATTTGATTGGATCAAAGTGACTTTCATTTTTCGTTGAGCTAAGATACGAGCAATCTCTACACCGACCAGTCCAGCGCCAATCACTACCGCATGATGGGCTTCTGATATAAATTTTTCAATTGCTTCAGCATCCTTACGCTCTTTCAAAAGAAAAAGTGTCTCATTCAGTTTTCCGCCAGTTGGAGGAAGGTTGGGATACGAGCCCGCAGCCATGATCAATCGGTCATAAGTTATTTCGTGCTCATGTTGACTTAACACATTTCTAAAATTCAACGTCTTCTTTTTCGCATCGATGTTGGTTACTTCTTTTTGAATGCGTAAATCCACTCCTTGAGCAATAATTTCATGCGGTGTTGCATAATTTGCTTGGGAGTGGATATCTTGATGTCCCATCAAAAATAATGGGATTGTTTGGGAGACAAATGTTATTTCATCTTTTTTTCAAATACGATTACTTCATCGTCTGGATATTCCTCACGAATACGAAGTGCTGCGGCAATCCCCGCGTGGTTTCCTCCAACAATTATGATCCTCATCAACTGCCTCCTTCATTAATAAAAGCATGCTATAAAATATACATAAGGTTATTTTTAATCTACTATTTATATAAATTATATCACTTAGAAAGACTAGTTGTCAGTTATAAAGGTCTAACCACTAAGACGCAATGAAGCAACTATTTCCTCTTCCATTTATTCAAATCGGTATATTAAAGAATATAATCTTTCTTGCTTCAACGGATGAAATATACCGTTCATTTTTTTAGTAAACATCCAGTCATAAAGTAGATATGCTTATTTGTTGAATGTCATAAAAAAATAATTTTTTACGATATCAACTATATGTAGACGGACATATGAAGTTCCCATTCCATTGTTGGTTTAACTACACGGTGACTATTTGATTATGGATGAATATAATAAATATAACGTTATTTAAAAAAGAGCCATAGAACGGATCGATCAACCATTCCATGACTCTTTATTCTTTTTTATTTAGTAGGACTTATCGCCCCTGTTGCTGCTAATGCTTTCACATCTTTGACACCGAATGTCTCTTCCCAATCTTTCCTAAAATCTGTCACTGCCTTATGAATGGAAGGCATACCGAATACTTGTGCAAAAATATCTGGTGACGCAGTAATACTGTGCGCCCCTTGGCGACAAGCATGATTGACTTGTGCAACATTTTTAAAACTAGCAGCTAAGATCTTGCTCTGAGATTGCGTTCGTTCGATTTCCATTGCTAATGCTTTGATAATAGCAACAGCATCGATATTCAGATTTTCCATACGGTTATAATAAGGTGCCACATAATCGGCACCTGCGGCAATTGCTAAGTATCCTTGCATTTCAGAGTAGATAGCGGTTGCAGTGACATATGCTCCTTTGGCTTTCAGTTGTTTGATGGCAGCCAGTCCTGGTTCGTTTACTGGTACTTTAATGAAGATATCCTTACCAAGGTGATCCATGATTACTTGGGCATCAGTTAAGATTTCCTCCGTTGTTTCTCCAACTACTTGTACATGTAAACTTGCTTTTCCAATGAGCTTCTTGATTTCTTTCAAGTGAGCAAACAAATCAATCTTTCCTTCTTTTTTGATGATTGAAGCATTCGACGTTACTCCAGATAGCGGAAGGATCGATTGGTAATAACTAATTTTCTCAATATTGATCGTATCTAACATAAATTCCATTTTATTCATCCTTTCAACAGATATGTTGCTCTGTATTTTACTTAATACTGATTTTAGTCTTGATACCAATCTCAACGATTTCTTTTCCTTCGACGTATAAAGTACCTGGAAGTTCAGGTGTTACCGCTCCATCAAATTTAATTGTGATATGTCCAAGCTCTTTTAGATTATCATTGACCAAACTTCCGACAGACGTGATGCGATAGCTTGTCTCATCGACGAAGAGCTGTTGTCCTACTTTGATCTCTCCGTGGATTGGCTGAAGTTCAATATGGTAACAATAGGCTGATAGCATATCGGGTGCATCTTTTCCAAATAGTATCACGAGCTTCTCTTCTTTAAAGAGCGTAGCTTCAGCGCCAATCGAAGTGACTTTTGTTGAATAAACTGACATTTTTTTCCTCCTAGATTCAACTATACATTCCAAAGCTTGCTATCCATGCGACTAACACCCTAGGTACACCGTTTAAAAAGCGTGAATATAAAACGGAAGGTACGCCAACCTCTACTGTTTCAGCCTCTGCTTCTTCTAAGCCTAATCCGACAGGGATGAAATCACAAGCATTTTGAGTATTGATGGCAAATAACGCAGGTAAAGCAAGCTGTGGTGGAATATTGCCTTTTCCGATCTCCACCCCGATCAGTGTCCCGATGACTTGGCTGATTACTGCCCCAGGTCCTAATAATGGAGAAAGAAACGGTAAAGAACAGATAAAACCGATGATCATCAACCCCCAAATATTCCCTGCTAAAGGTGCCATAATATTGGCAAAGAAATTACCGATACCAGATCCTTGTATGATCCCGATCAACAAAGAAACAAATGCCATGAATGGAATGACCGTATTGATCATCGTCTGTACACCTTCGCGCGCGGACTGATTAAAAGTTGCCACTACTTTTCCTGCACCCATGCCGATTTTTGCAATAAAATTCTGCTGTTCAGCTTTTTGTTCAGTAATTTTTTTGCTTGTATCGTATTTATATTCACGTGCTGCTACACGCTTATTTTCTATGTTATCAGATTGACCGACTGTGCCTTCTTCAGTAGTCAGTGTGATTTGATTGATCCCTACTGCCGAGACGTAAATGTCTTCTGTAATGTATTGTGCTAATGGTCCGCTTTTTCCTGTTGGTACGACATTGATCGTAGGTATTCCTTTTTTTGGATAGATCCCACAACGCAACGTTCCTCCGCAATCAACGATTGCTAAAGCGATTTCATTATCTGGGATAGAAGTTTTAAAGCCATTGACTGCTTCCATGCCTGTCAATTCAGCAATTTTATCGACGATTGCTGGCTTTTCTCCCCCACCAGTAATATAAATGAATTTGTGTTTTTCTTCTGTTGGTGTGATCACTAATGGCCCTCCGAACCCACCAGTTCCTCTAACAATTCGAATACTATGATAGCTCATTTTCTCACTTCCTCCTTATTCTGTCGCTGTTTCTACTGTTTTACTCAGGGTAACCCCTTGTTGTTTACAAACATATGCGGTGGTAAAATCTGTCACCCAACCACCAATAAAATTCATAAGAATTCCGACAAACATATAACGTACAGCTAATTCCATTGAATTTAATCCTAAGGTTGTGATTCCTTGGGCGATTCCTAACCAAACAAATAATTCACCCGGATTGATGTGGGGAAAGACGCCATTGCTCGTATGACAAAATTGTGCTTGAGAAGCATAATAGCTTGGCTTGTAATATTCAGGCAAAAAGCGAGCCAATGTAAAAGACATCGGATTCCCCAACATAAAGGCAGATAAAAAAGGTAAGATCAAATATCTTGTGACGGGATTCTTCGTTGATAGTTTGGCAACTTTAGTTACTCGTTCTTCACCTAAGAAAGCAATCAGTGTATTCATTGCGACCATTAGGATCAACACTACAGGGACGATACCAGTCATCCAAGATATAAAAGTTTCCGCACCCGTTTCAAATAAACCGATGAAGCCTTCCGCAAATTTTGTGATATATTCCATTATTCAACACTCCTTTTTTTTGATAGGTATTGTTTTTTCCATAAACTGAATTGAATGCCAAGCATCGTAAGTGGGGAAGGTAGCGATTCTTCTTGATAATTGCCTAGTTCTACCCGCAAATAGATTTCTCTGGCATTTGCCATTGCTTGTTGCACCAATTTATTTTCTGTTCGTACCAAAGGATGATAGTTGTCGATGTAGTGGATATCTGTTCCGATATATTGTGGCAATAGACGAAATTTTGCTAGAACAGTCACGCCCTGCATCTTTCGCGCATCAATAATGATCCCTTTTTGATCGACAGCAAACATGACGATCGTTCCTGCTTTGATTTTTCCAGATCGACGACCGATAGCCACCTTCCCTTTTCTGCGCATTTCTAGATAGATTTGATTAAAGTGCTTGATTTGTTTCATTCCAAATATTACTTGCAGTCCGTAAGCAACAAGTGCAAATGCGCCGAATATATATATGAAATTCATGTTATGACCCCCTTTCGTATCATCCAATTTTGTAACCCAACTAAATCATCCAAACGACATAGTTCACTTCTAAATTCAGGATCGCCAATAACAGCAAAAAGCTGATCATACAGTTTTAGCAATTCTTTTTCTTTTTCCATCGTTAGATCTTGTGGAATGGCTAACAACAAGACGACTTGTACTTGTCCGTTGATCGTGGAGATTCCTTTCCTAAAGATACCCACTGATAAAATAATTTCAGCCGATTTTTTATTGATAGCATGAGGAAAAGCAATGCCATATTCAAAAATCGTACTCCTTAACTTTTCTCTAATAAACAGTTGCTCCTTAAATTCTTGATCGACTAAGCCTTTGCTCTCAAGAGATTCAAGCATATGATCAAGATTTTGTTTGTAGGGTTTCTTTTCATTTAAAATCTCAAAATCTAATTTTAAGTGATGAACGTTTGCGGCTCTCAACTTTTCTGCTTTACGCCACTCTTCTTGCAACCAAGTTTCGTTGAATAGATTGATCAATCGAATGATTGGGGTATGTTTCTTTACATTTTTCAGCGGAATGGTTGTAAAAACAGCAAAATATTGGTCTAAGTCTTCCTGCTGATACTCCTCCTCAGAAAAATGGACCATGCTGATTTGCGGACCCAAAACCCGTTCCAATTGACGGCGAATAATCAAGGCTGTTCCTTTTCCGGTATTACAGACGATTGCAATTTCTTTGTGTTCGTTGTTACTGGTTTGTTTCCTCAATGCAAGTTCAAAATAAAAGGCAATATAGCTGATTTCAACAGTCGGAACCACTCGTTGTAACTGCTCCCCGATCTGCTGTAGACCAATTTTTGCCAGTTCATAGGCTAGAGGATATTGGGATTCGATTTCACCATAGAACAGATCTTGAAGCTCTATTCGAAAAATCAAACGATTGAGCATGTAAATGAAGTGCTCTTTTATTTCATGGACTAAGAAGGTTTCATCAAATTCTACTAGTAAATTTTGATGAATTGTCTCTATCATTTGTTGAAATAACTGTTCGATTTTTTGCTCATCAATAGTAGACTTATCCATGCCAGCAATAGCACTTATATTAAGAGGAAAACTGAGAAAAGCTTGTTCTGTTTGGCTTAATGTGATGCTATATTCATATTCCAAATGATGGATCAATTCGACAAAAGCAGGATGACTCGTCATAAAGTCCATATATTCATTTGGCAAATCTACCAGTATATTTCCTTTAAGGAGTCGTTTCATTGTAATAGAAATCGTTTTTTTCAAAAGAAAGCCCTGATTTTTAGGTAAATTAAATTTTTGAACTACGTGTTCTACGAAATCTTGTGTGCGTTCTGATAATGGACGTTCGGCAAAATATTCTTGTACATAATGAAGGTGTAACAGTCGTAGATCCAGTTCTTCTCCACGCATACGCAGTCCACGATTCGGCGTTCCAATCACTTCGACATTAAAAGAGGAAATCAGTTTTTTCATCACTCGTAGATCTTTAACGACAGTACTTCGGCTGACCCCTAATGCTTCTGACAGATCATCGATCAGCAAAAAATCTTTTTGCTCGATCAGCTTCTTGACGATAAAGAAAACTCTTTTACTGCAAGAATTAAAATCGCTCTTCCGCCTCAAACTGCCGTTCATTATCAAATCAAATTTTTCAAAATTTTCAATTTCGATATGAAAATCATTCTTATGTTGAACGATTTCTGCAATTCCAATCAATTCTTCGTTTAAAGATTCAATGCTGGTTTTTACCGTTTGCGTACTTGTATTCAGCTGTTGTTTCAAACTGCCGATCCTCATTTCTTTGTGGGTAACCAGTAATTGTAGAATTTGATACCATCTGTTCACCACCGTCATTTACTTCCCCCACTTTTTATCCTCTAGTTTTTCCTCCGGCCACATTTGTGGTTACTCCAGTGATATAACTCGAACGATCAGATAGATAGTAACTAACTAAGTCAGCGACTTCTTTTAATTTCCCGCTTCGACCTAATGGAATCGTGCTCGTTTTGGCATAACCTGCTCTAAGCTCTTCAATCGTGATGCCACGAGTATAGGCCAAGGCTTCTTCATAAGAAAGTGTGCGTAGTCCGGTTTCCTCCATGATTCCTGGGGCGATCCCAATTACCCGAACATTTGATTTTCCTAACTCTTTTGCCCAAGATCGAGTAAAGCTGTTGACAGCGGCTTTCGTTGCCGCATACGCACTTTGCCCCTCTGAACCTTCAAGTCCTGATTCAGAAGACATATTGATGATTACTCCTTCTCCTTTAGCAACTAAGATTCTACTTACTGCTTGAGTCATCAAATATAATCCTTTTTGATTGATTGCGATGATTTTGTCAAATACTTCCTCGGATAATTCATATCTCCCATGCGCTTGCTTTTTATCCACTAATAAGCGTGGAATGTTGATGCCTGCATTGTTGACCAAACCATCTATCGTACCAAAGTGGTCCTTTACTTTTGCAACTCCAGCTTCTACTTCTTGTCGTAATGTTATATTGGTTTTTACAAATAATAATCGTTGATGTTTAAGTGTCGAATCTTTAATATCAAAATTTGCTACATTGACATGTTGTTCCAATAGACTTTCTACGATACTTTTCCCGATACCAGAAGATCCTCCGGTTACAATAATCGTTTTCCCCTCAATGTTCAGCCAATTTGTCATAAGCTATCCCCCCTTTTTTTGTTTACGCTTTCAGTATAGCTACGTAGAAGAAAATAATTAAGTCAGACTTTTTTTGAATTTCCAAAAAAAATCTGACTTAATGTCTTTTTATGAGTGATGTTTTTTTTATTTACTAGTTCTTTCCTTTATAATATTTTTTTACGTGAGGATTATCTTTCAGTTTTATCGGCTACCTTCTGATTTCGAACGTTTTAACCAGCATATTCCTATTACGAAGACTATAAACATACCCAAGCCAACCATACTAGTCGAATACATCGATTGTTCCGCCGTTTTTGGAAGATGACTCACTTTTCTAGGTTGTTTTATGGGTGTACTATACGTAACTTTATCTTTTTTCATTACTTTAGTTATTGCTTTAGTTGTTTCAGTTGTTTTTACTGTTTCATACACTTTGTTTCCTTCTGGTTGTTGGATCGATGGTATCACCGGTTCAATGATTTGCGGTAATTTTTCCCATTGTGCGGTATAAGTCATATTACCTTCCACAAACTCGCTGACAGTTGGCGTCCAACCGATGAATTTATAGCCTTCTCTTGATGGTGTTCCACTAAACACAGGGGTTGCTATGCCTTTAATCAATTTTGAAAATACTTGGTTTTCAAAAATGGGTTGATTTGCAACACCGTCTGTATAGATCACTTGATAAGTGACAGTTTGTGGAATCACAGGTTCCCAAATGGCCGTATAAGTGCCATCACCAGTCACTGTATTAGTTATTGCTTTATCCCATCCTTTAAATATATACCCAGCTCTTGTAGGTTGCCCACTAAATATGGGTGTCGCAGAACCGGCGACTAAATTGTTAAAGACTTGATCTGCAAAAATCTCTTCATCTGGTACACCGTCTGTATAGTTGACCTGATACGTTGGAATTGGTTCCCATGTTGCTGTATAAAGCGCATCGGTTGTAACTGTCTCGCTGACAGTCGGACTCCAACCAGCAAATGTATAACCTTTTCTTGTTGGTTCTGCACCAAAACCTGGTGTAGCAGTTCCAGATTCAATACGTTTGAAAGTTTTATCCTCAAATACAACGTCATTCTCTACACCATCTGCATAACTCACTGTAAACGATTCAATTGGTGTGAATGAAGCATTTACAGTAATTGATGCTAGTCGAGAAGCATTTGACGCATCTACTGGTAGCGAGACATGAATTTCAAGTGTATTTATATCACCGACTTCACCTTCGATGGTAAATGGGACGCCGATCATACGAACACTTGGATCTAGGTACGGGCTAGTATTACTGAATAGGTCGCCGACCTGATATTTTCCTAAGGAGGTCCCATTTAGAAAAACTTCCAGCTCCATCTCACTAGGATTTCTTCTTTCCTCATCAGTATTATCTAGCGTGCTTAGATCAACCATGACCATTGCTCTGCCACTTTGTTGGTTTTGAGATAACAATTTCACTTGTGTTGAAAATATCCCTGGAGAACTTCCAGGATTGATTTGTGCACCATTAAAACGCCATGGGATCATTGCATCTTCCCCGACATCATAATAATCAATGCCATTTGCAGAATACGACACTTCTGAATTGATTCCTAGAGTTGCCGCAGAAATAGTTGGATTGAAACCTAAAAATACCAGTAAAACAATAAAACAAGCGACTATCTTTTTCATAATGATCCTCCATTCTGACATGAAGTCAAAAATCACATTCCCTTTGCATATTAAATTGCTCAATGATGATCAATAAAAAAATGAATGTTTTCCGTTTTGTAAACCCTCTTTTTTTGAAAAAAGTAATGATAGTAAATTCGATCACAAATTTAATCTCCTACCTTACTATTTAGTTATAATGTTTCATTCGCTTTTAATTTATTATTAAAATTATAAAAATATAAAAGCCTGCGATCATACACCAAAATTGTTATATTTTTTTGTTTATTAGCTATTTTTTAGTGGTTTACAAAAATGAAAGTTCACTTAATCTCAAGTAAATCATAACAAATTTTAAATTAAAATTGCATGGATTTTAGCATACCAAATCCTCATAATGCTAGTAAACCAGTAATTAAATATATTCTATTTTTTTGTTCAAGTTCTCTTTTTTTCAAATCCAATCAACTTCATCGCTTCTTCCTAGCAATATATATTTCTGTTAAAAAGTTATAAAAAAACTAAATATTGTTATTAAATTCACACAAAAATATTCTTTAATAATTTCGTATTTTCTATCTTCATCGCTTATTTTGATCAGAAAAGTAAAACAAAGATTGCTTATCCATCGATAGCAATGAACTTTTTTTTTAAAAATTATACAAAAATAAGCAACGAAATACGGAACAAGCCACAATTTCCGGATTTCATTGCTTATTATTTTAGCTTAGGCTTCGATAGAATTGCTTTAACTTTTCTTTTTCCTCTTTTGTCAAAGCTTGCATAGGCTTGCCTTTTCTCGCTCCTTCAATTCCATATAGCATATGCAGACAGGCGCCACTGTCCACCTTTTGACGAATTTCAAAAAATATCTGTTCCGTTCCCTTTTCTTTAAATTTTTCTTCCGTTGTCACACCAATCTTTCGCAAATTTTCTTCTAATACTTTCCCTATATTCGGTAGATTACTTAACTCTGTCATAAGATTCCCTCCAAAAGTTTGGCTTTGATATATTGCATCGTACACTTAGAATATTCTATCGTTTTTCTTTAGTATACCATCTTGAGAAACGCACTAGCAATTCCTATAAGAACGCTACTTCGAAAGAAAGTAAACTGTTGCTTTTAGCTACTCAGTGTAGGCTTGCTCCTGTAAACTTGAATCTTCTGCTTTTTTCAGATATCATTGGTTCGTAACTAAATATGATTTTGTTTGCAGGGGGACGTTATCGCGTTGAGAAGGTAAAACCTGACCCTTTGAACCTGTTGGTTGATACCAGCGTAGGGAGCAAATGTCCTTTTTGTTGATGCGAAATCGAAACAATCAAGGCATTCTTCTATACTGGAAGAATGTCTTTTTTCTAATTTAAGGAGGAATTTGATGAAAAAAGTACTAAGTATTGCTGGCTCAGACTGTAGCGGTGGCGCCGGTATCCAAGCCGATTTAAAAACATTTGCCGCTCATGGTGTTTATGGAATGTCTGTGATCACCTCAGTAGTCGCTGAAAATACCGCTCGTGTGATCTCATACCAAGACATCGCACCAACAATTATCAATGAACAAATGACAGCTGTTTTCGAGGACATCTATCCTGATGCAGTTAAAATCGGTATGTTGTCGTGTGCAGATACGATGTTAGCTGTCGCAAGCAGTCTACAAGAATGGCAACCTAAAAATATTGTACTAGATCCTGTGATGTATGCGAAAAATGGCGATGCCTTGATGGAGCCAGAAGCAATCGACACATTGATCAAAAACGTCTTACCATTAGCTACTTTGATCACCCCAAATATTCCAGAAGCAGAAAAAATCGCAGATCGCTCGATTACTTCCCTGGAAGAAATGGAACGAGCAGCAAAAGCTATTTATGAAACATGTCACGCTGCAGTTTTGATCAAAGGAGGCCATCGCACAGGTGAAGCCACTGATATATTGTATGATGGGAAAAATATTTACTCCTATACATCTGGACGAATCGTCACAAAAAACACCCATGGCACTGGTTGTACCTTCTCTTCAGCGATTGCCTCACAACTCGCTTTGGGCGTACCATTAGACCAAGCAATTTCCAAGGCTAAAAAATATATCACTACTGCAATCGCACATTCACTAGAATTGGGCGAAGGTCATGGCCCAACCAATCATTTCTATTCACTCTATCGCAATGGTCTTAAGGAGGAACAAAGTCAATGAATACATTTTTAAAAACAGCTGTAGAAACGGTCCGTATGAAAAATCCTTTGGTCCACCATATCACGAACTATGTAACGGTCAATGATTGTGCGAATGTCACACTTGCGATCGGTGGTTCACCGATCATGGCTGATGATGCGTTAGAGGTAGCGGAAATCACAGCAATGTCACAGGCATTGGTACTAAACATGGGTACTTTGAATGAACGTACCGTAGCTTCGATGCTTTCAGCTGGGCAAACAGCCAACGAAAAAGGTATCCCGATCATTTTTGATCCAGTCGGTGCAGGGGCTTCACAGTTTCGTAATCAAACAGCGAAAACGATCATAGAAAACTTGAAATGTGCAGTGATTCGTGGCAATATTTCAGAAATCCGCTTTTTAGCGGGAATCGCAAGCAAGACGAAAGGTGTCGATGCCTCGGCAGATGATGCAAGCTCCATTGAAGAAGCCCAACGGATTGCTGATCAATTAGCAACCGCTCACAAATGTATCGTAGTGATCACCGGTGCGACAGATGTGATTTCTGATGGGCGGCGTAAAATCTTAGTGCACAATGGTTGTCCTGAAATGAGTCGGATCACTGGCACTGGCTGTATGCTCACTTCATTGATTGCTAGCTTTTGTGGGGGGTCTCCTGAACATCTTTTCCATGCAGCAACTACAGCTGTTCTTACCATGGGGATTGCTGGCGAGCTTGCGTTGGAACAAACGGCTGGTACGGGAAGTTTTCGGATCGCACTGATTGATGAAATCAGCCGTATTGATCGGGAAACATTACTACTGCGAGGAAACTACTTTGAAAAATGACATCAACTATTCCTTATACCTAGTGACAGACCAGTCACTGCTGAAAAAAAAGCCCCTCCAAGAAGCAGTGCAACAAGCTCTTGAAGGAGGTATTACCGTCTTACAGTTGAGAGAAAAAAAAGCCAATTCACGAGATTTTTATGAGGAAGCGATCGCATTGAAACGATTAGCTAAACCATACAATGTTCCATTGATCATCAACGATCGAGTAGACATTGCGTTAGCTTGTGATGCAGACGGTGTTCATGTCGGTCAAACAGATCTACCTGTGGCTGTGGTGAGAAAAATGATTGGCCCTGAAAAAATCATCGGCGCTTCCGTCCAAACACTCGAACAAGCAATTTCCGCTGAACAAGCTGGGGCAGATTATTTAGGTGTAGGGACGATGTTTCCAACCGCTACTAAAACAGATGCCATCATCGTATCAAAAAATGAACTCAAGAAGATTCTTCAACACGTTTCGATCCCTGTTGTTTTGATCGGTGGTCTCAACGAACACACGATTGCAGAATTCAAAACCTTCCCCGTCCAAGGCTTTGCTGTGGTTTCAGCGATCCTAGCAAAAGAAGAAATCAAAAAAGCGACTAAAGAACTTTCTGTACAAATCAATACGTTTATCAAAAAACAGTAAAAACATAACCACCATTAAAAAGGGGGATTTACATTTCGATTGATCCTCGATGATATTCATTTAATTTAAATTCACGAACCCTACTTGTCGTAAAGCAAAAAAAAGAACCCTTGAAAATTCAAGGGTTCTTCCTCTGTCTGATAATAAGAAATTAACGACGGATTTCTTTGATACGAGCTGCTTTTCCGTGTAATGCACGTAGGGATTCAAAGACTATTTAAATATACATCAAAAGCTCCAAAACACTTTCATATCAACATTTTAGATGTCTTAGACTATTCAAAAATTGTCATAAAAAACCAATCATCAGTCAATTTTTGCCCCTTTTCTTCCCCTTTCTCAAAAAAATACCTCAAGGCACTCCGCTATTTAGAGTTATTAAAAGACTGAAAACTAATATATCAACTATTACTTTTATCTACAATCTGAATTTTTTCCATTTTAGTAAAAAAAAAATAATAATAGGTTCATTAGAGAATTTCACCTAACTTACAGTATAGAATGTAACGAAAAGAATATAAATAATATTTGTAACTAAATAGATAATCTTATACAAACTATTGCACTCTAAAACATCGCTAATTTATAAATAAATATAAGATAAATCTATTTCTCTTATATTTATTTAAAGTGTTTGAAACATAAATATCATTTTTTTTATTATTATAAGCTAATTAGAAAGGATTTTTATTTTGAATTCAGAAGAAACTTACCAAACTTTAAAATTACTTGCACAAACAAAACGAAAAGATTTCTTAAACTCCAATGATTATGCCTCAATAATGACTGATATCATGCTACAAATACTAAATTTAAAAGACAATTCTTGGAAGTATCAAGATTTGGCACCTTATAAATTCAATGTTGAATTAATATCTCTTTATAATGATTATTTAACACTACATGAATCTGACTTTAAACATAGAGATATTTTGAATTTAAAAAAATCATTAGAAAATAGCATATATAGTACCCTAGAACCTAGATTATTACAAGATGAAATGCAGAATTTAATTACAAATGAAGAAGATAGTTTTTTAGTAATACCATTAAGTATATTTCAATATGACTCATCAAAAAATGAATGGATTAGTCATGAAGTAGGCTCTATTATAAGAAAAAAATCAGATCTGATTGAAGTAGAGATTATCGATAAATCTGGTTTATTTATACCTTCTCGTGCAAAACAAACAGATTATGTCTGGTCTCAAAATCATAAAAATACTCCTCCAAAAATAATTATTGATTATCATTATTATATTTCAATTGAAAGAATTTCAGAACTTTCTGATTTATTATCATTAGGAATTAATAATTTAGAAACACAAAAAAAAAGTGTTTTTTTATTGCCTTTCACACATGAATTTCCTAATTTTTCTAATTCAAATATTAGAGATTACTTCTTTACTAAATTAAGTACTATCTCAAACAAAGAACATTATGGGAATAAAATTAGTAGTTACCAGGCACTAGGAAATTGTTTTTCAAAGGAATTAGATACCACACTAAAAGTAGCATTAGGTAAAATACAGCCTAGTAATTATTTAGAACCTCTATCTATGGATAGGCTTAATTCTTATACTTCACTTTCAGAATATAAATTACCTAATATTAAGTCTACTAGTACCATTTATGCTTCTTTAATTGCTATTCTGATGGACCGTTTTGAATCTCTAAAATTTATGAAAGAAGACTATCAAACAAATCTCATAGAACTATATAATACTTATAAATATTTAAAGAATTGTCGTCAAGATAGTCCGTTTAAAAAAACATTGCAAACTAAATTAACAAATCAACTATACAGTAATTCTAATCTAGTTATTTCAAAAACCAAAAGAACAAATCTTTCTATAGATAGTTCTAATATGAATTTGGACTATATAAAAAATATAAGAAAAGCATTAATACACGGATATTTTAATCCTAAAAGTCTAGATAATTTAAACGCAGAAATAAAAAAACAACCTTTTTATAAAAGAAAAAAATGGAAAGAAAGTATTACTGTCAATTATAAGAACCGGTAAAAAATATATAAATTCATTTGAAATAACGAAAATTATATTTCTATAATAAGACGAGGGATAAATATGAATCAAGAAGAAGAAGAATACTATACCCATCTAGTACAATGCGCAAAATCTAAAAGAACAGCATTCATGAATGACGAAGAATATTCTTTCTTTTCTATGCAAATAATTTTACAATTACTCAATCTAATGGATAACAGAATTTCTTTATCAAAAATGGAATCCTATAAGCCTAACATAGAATTAATTTCTTTATATAAAGATTATTTGGATCTAAACGTAAATGATTTTAAATCTCAAAATATAGAATTACTAAAAGTTTCGTTAGAAAATAGTATAAATGCTTCGATTGTACCAGAGCTGTTACCTTTTGAAATTAAAAATTTAATTCCTAATACAAAAGAGAGCTTTTTAATACTACCAATAACAGTAGCTTATTATGATTTTTCTATTGAAGATTGGCGATTCCATGAAATTAGTTGTAGAATACAAAATAAAAATAATTTTATTCAGTTAGAATTTTTTGATAAGGCTAACCAATTCTATTCATTAAGAAATAATTTTAAACCAATAACTATGGATCCTCATCCTATCCAACGTAATAAAAGAGATATTATTAATTACTACTATATTATCCCTAACGAATCGGTAAAAAAACTATCTACAGTTCTGTGCTTGGGTACTGTAGATATTAGAAAACAAAGAAATGAATTATCAAATAAAATAAAAATGCAGAAATCTGATTCAAATAATATGGAATCAGATTTCTCAGAAATTTTTTTTTCAAAAATCAAAAAATTAGCAATAAAGGAATATTACGGAGAAATTGTCAGCACATATCAAAATCTCGTTGGAAATTGTCTAATTAAAGAATTAGATATTGCTTTAAAAATTGCACTAGGAGAAGAGAAAAAATGTGAAATAGCTAAAGTAAAATATTCTCTTTCTTTTAAAAGTATTCAAGCTAGATATTTGTCTACTTATAAATTACCACATATAAATTCAACTAAAGAAATATATTGGGCATTAATTGCTATATTGTTAGATAGATTGGAAACTTTAAAATTTGATATTTCTATAACCAAAGAAATTATGGAAAATATCTTCAATACTTATTCTTATCTTAAAGATTGCAGAATCAATCACCCACTATCAAAAAAATTACAAATGTATCTAACAAATAATTTCTATAAAAAACAAGATTTGTATATTCCAAAATTAGATTATACTAATATTCATGCTGATGTTATTAGTATGAATATTAGTAATATTCACTTTATTAAGCGATCATTAAATAGAATACCTATAGTACCTAAGAATATTGATTTATTAGAAAAAGAAATAAATAAAGTAAAAAAAAATAAACAAAAAAAGTTTAAGCGTAGTTTAAAATATATAGATCGTTAATATAACTAATGTTACCTCTTTGTGCCTACCTAAAAAATATAACTGACAATTAGTACTTAGCTATAATAACTATGTACCTTTTTACGGTGGTTAAATTCACTATCATAATTTTATGTAAATCGAAAACATGAAAAAATCCTTAACCAGGTAACACTTCTAATTCTTTCTTGTATCACCTAAACTATTTTGTCACTAGAATTAGTAAAACAGAAAAAGATAAATATCTTTTTCTGTTTTACTAATTATTAACTTTTAAATAGTTATAAATATCCATTCTTATTTTTATTATTTAAATTTCCTTTAGCCTCTTTATTTTTTTAAGTCTCCTCCTTTAATTTCTGTATATACTCCTTAGTTAATTTAGGTTTTGGAGCTGTTTTAGGAGAACTAATCATAGCTATAAGTAATTCTATTTAATTGCTAAATAAAGCTTTTCTAATCAAAGCCACCAAACAACTCGAACAATAAAAAAATTATTTGGCACATAAAAAAATCCCTACTTCCTATAATGAGAAGTAAGGAGTTCGCATGTACCCTATAGGACTCGAACCTACGACCGGACGGTTATGAGCCGCCTGCTCTAACCAACTGAGCTAAGGGTACAGGTTGTTGTCACAGCATCATGGACATTTTTGTTTTAAGGAAGAATTATAGTGGCAACAAACCTGTTATCGCATAAATTTAAGTTGGTATTAGCTAAGAGAGATAATGGTTACATGCGATAACACAATTATTTTATCGAACATTTTTCACTAATGTCAAGATCTTACTATTTAACTAAGACGTTCTTCATATTCAACAATTTTTTCATTCTAGAAAAAATACGGTCCTAGCATTTGTGTTTCTATAACAATTTTATTATTTGATGATAAACTAATATTTTCAACTCTTAATTTTTCATCTCTAGGAAATAATAACTCCAATTCTTGTGGGTAAAAGCTCATTCCATAATATCCTAAAAAAGTAGCGTTTTTCCATTTCCTCACTTTTATTCTTAATTCGATTGGTCGATGAGTAAATACAGAGTTTCTCACCAAAGTCGTTGATAAAAAACCTGGATCTTGATATATCTTTCCCACTATTCCTGTATTTTTTAGATAATCTGCTGCAGTAGGCAATACTGTTTGAAAATAATTATTACATATGTTTTCTTCTATTTCTTGCAAAGAATAGCCAAGTCGTTCAAAAAAGTCTATATTCGCATATCGATAAACAATGATATTTTCTGTAATAAGCGGATAAACAACTGCTTCATCTAATATGGAAATTCTTTTTTGTTCTTCTATGCTTAAATCTGAAAAAGGTATTCCTTTTCTCAAATTACTATTAAATGGACGAGAATTATAGGTATAATCTTTGAACATTTGTCGTTGTTCATCTGAAAATAAATAATTTCCTGAATGATTGATCCCCCAAGTTGTTGCTTCTTGAGCATTTGTAAATTCTTTAAAACTCTCATTAGCTAGAACAGTAGAATTAGGAACAAGCATAAAAAACAAAAACATGATACAAAATAAAATTTTAGTTTCTTTTATTTTTCTTTCCATAGCATACACATCCTATCATTTGAATTATAAATAAAATATTATAAATAACACGTGATATTCAAGTTTAATGCTTTTAAAATTGATTTTGTATGTACTGCCCCTCAACGAGGAGCTATTTTTTATCGTTTTGGAATCGTCAACGCTAAATCTTTGAAGTGGAAATCTTGATGGCCACCCTTTGTATTTCCTGCTGGATCATTCGTTCGTCTAAACATAATATAAACATTCTTTCCGACAAATTTTTTCATGTCAAACTCACCTTTCATCCCATATTTTAACCCCTTGGCAACGCCTAAGTGTTTGTTGACATCTTCTCGAACGATTCCAGGAGTCGCAACTCTAGCTAATTCTTTGCCTGTTTGTTTATCCATTAAGAAAATATAACCGTATCTGTGATTCCCTGCTCCTTGCCAGCCTTGAATCGTTAAAATCCCTTTCTCAACTTCTTTCATCAATTCTAGTTTGGCTTCTTGCCCATTTGCTTTCTGAATCGGGCTTTCTGTCACATATTCATCGTGTGTTTTTGGCTTAGATGAGCTATTGGCATTTGTATTGTTTGAAGAAGATACTCCCAAAGATTCACCAGTAATTGCTTCGATTAATTCTTTCGCTACTGCATCAATGTTATCAACTAATTTCTTTACATCATTTGCATTAGAGATGAATCCTAGTTCAACTAAGCGGTATGGAATTCCACGATTAGAAAATACATTGCAGTTTAGCAAATCTGAACGTCCAAATGTTCCTGTTGGCTTTGATGATCCCCACAATCCAACATATTTCTCAATCACTTTTGCAATCGCAAGATCATTACTGTCCGCTTTAAATCGAGCATTGATAATCACATGACCATTTTCAGCGCTAGGATTGCTTGATCCATCTAAATGAAACTCTGTCACCGAAGCATAACCATTTACGTCATACGCGCCACCTCCAGCTTTTGTTTGTTGATACATATCTAGCGATTCATTGTAAAAATCAATCTGATTATTTTTTAGTTTTGCAGCCCATGCTTTTAGTTTTGGTCCTAAAATATTACGGGTAAACGTTGCTTCCTGATAGCCATTTCCCAGTGCTCCGGGATCACCTTGGCCATGTCCAAATACTACTAAATGTTTACTCATTTTCATCGTCTCCTTGTAAATGATTTGTTGGGAAATATTTTTCTTTTTTTACTTCAATTTCATCTTCTAGCCACTTAATTAGCCACATTGGAAATTTATCTTCCCAACCTAAAACAGCGATATTGGCCATCAAACTATAGAAATTATGGTAAATAAAAGCGAAGATAAACAAACAAAAAATAATGGAACCAGTACCTAACAAATAATCAAAGCCATAGGCAATCATGCAAATCACCAAGATTACAAAATCTCGAATAGCTGAATCGATCAGAGTCGTACTATTTTTCTTTTTACTTGTCGATAATTTGGCTAAACTAGAACCCACAGCCCATTCCATAAGAAAAACTGCTAATAATATTCCAATAACAACTGCATGCTCAATGCCTAATTTCTTTGACGTAATCCAATCAGGAAACACAAAAGAAATTCCTCCACCAATTGCACCGAATACCCAACTACCGTCATGACTCATTTTTAAAAGTTGATTTTTCAACAGTTCTATCATTGTATTCACTTATTTTCTTCCTTTCATAAAAATAAAAAGCGCACTCATTTGAGCACGCTACTAAATGATTTTATTTTCTTCAATCTAACCAATATGAAAATGTATCTAAATAACAATATTTAACATCTTTGCCACTGTCATTTCCTACGTATAGATTTCCTGCGCTAGTGACAGCTATTCTGCATGAAGTACTCAATGAATTAGTTGTCCCTAAGCCCATTTTAGTATCAGAAGGGGTGAGTTCATCTGGCAATGTAGAAATAATATGTTGTTGTGTTTGACTAGGCAATGTATTACTTGTTGTGGTTACCGCACCTCTAAATGATAGTTTTTTATGACCATCTATTGTGTCAACTCGATACTTAGGACTAGTTCCGTCTCCTCCTTGATAACCTTCTGTTAGTGATAAATCTTGCCATTCCCCTAGAACATAAGTATTATTTTTCATCCAAACAACATTCGCCGTCACTACTCTTAAGTCATCAATTAGCATTGCAATATTATTAGTATTTGTTTCCACCTCTGTTTCCTTAGCAAAATTTGCTTCTATATATTCAGAAGTCAAATCCCAGACAAAGTCATTTGGTTGAAATCAAAGGAGAAAATAAATGAATATATTGAATCATTTGATAGATATACAAGTTAAAAATTTAATAAACTCTCTTAAATATATGAAAGAAAAACTTCCTTCTGAAATGCCAGTTATAGGAAAAATTAAAGATGATACACTAGTTTTAGGGATGAGTGATGGAATTGAATACAAATTGCATAGGTATCGACATCCTTTGGAAAAGGAAAGATTTAGCATACATTTACGTTTTAAAGAAACCAATGATCATTTAATACGTATTGATATAAATAATGGATCTCACAGAAATCCTGATGGCGAAATTATATCAAACAATCATATTCATATATATAAAGATTCGGAGTATGCTAAAGATGCGTTTGCCTATCCATTACCAACAGAGTTTACCGATCTAGAATCGATATTTTCTGTATTAGAACAATTTTTACTGTATACTAATATTCAAGAAGATCCAAATTAGGAGGTGAATATAATGATTGAAAGTTCTAATTTAAAAAAAATCTATAATGATTGGGTTTCGGAAAAATTTAGTTATAAAAACTTGGAAACTGGATTTATTAGAATTGATACACCTTTTTTTGATAGGCACAATGATAGCTTAATTCTTTATGCTCAAGTGAAAGATAAAGAAAATATTATCTTAACTGATGGAGGATATGTTATAGATGATTTAGAGGCAAGTGGAATCTATGTTTTGAGATCACCACAAAGAAAAAATCTACTAACAAGACAGTTACTATCATATGGTGTTTCTATAAATTTAGAGGATAACTCATTATCATTAAATACTAATTTGTCAAATTTCCCAAATGATAAGCATCGTTTGTTACAAGCAATGCTTTTCACTAACGATATGTTTATGCTAGGGAAAAAACAAACTTCAAATGTATTTTTTGAAGACATAGCAAATTTCTTAGAAAATAATAATATAAGGGCAAGTCAAAACGTTTCCTACGTAGGACTTTCTGGAATGAGTCATAAATTTGAATTTTCAATTCCAGGAATTAGAGATATACCTGATAAGCTAATAAAAACATTAAATGTTCCAAATAATGAAATGTATGCAAAGGCTTTGACTGCTGATGTACACAATACTAGCGAAATAGTCAGTCGACCAACGACATTTTATACTTTCATTAATGATGCTGAAAAAGAAGTTAGACCTGATATCGTTTCTTTGCTTAAACATGAGCGAATTAAAGTAATTCCTTTTTCAAAAAGACAAGAATTCATAGATGAATTAGCTCAATAGAATAAATCGATAAAGTAAAAAGCCTTCGGGCTTTTCTTTTACAACCAATAAGAACATATATTCGAAAGAAAGAGAGGATAAATGTAATGTGGATTGAAGAACTTTCTAGTGGAAAGTATAAATATGTAGAACGATATACTGATCCTTTAACTGGTAAACTAAGAAGAGTATCAATCGTTAAAAGTAATAAAACTAGACAAACACAAAAAGAAGCATCTTATATTCTTAATAATAAAATTGCTAAAAAACTTAAAGAAATTGATTCCGCTACTAAAGAAATCACATTCCTTGAATTATATAGCGAATGGTTTAATCACTATAAAAAACAAGTAGCTGAAAGTACCTATTTATCCACAAACAATTTAATGACTGCAGTCAAACAAGACATTGGAAAAAATACACTGGTTTCACGAATTGATGCTAGATTATTAAATGATATTCTTGATAAATACTTATACGATAAAAATTTATCAAATAAGTACGTTGCAATTATAAAAGCTAAAATCAATCTTGTATTAAAATATGCTGTAAGAAAAGAATATATCCATGTGAATCCCATGGATAAAGTAGAAATTAATTATAAAAAAGAATTTAGAACAGCTAAAATAAAGGACAAGTACCTTGAAGATACAGAATATAAAAAAATAATTGATTTCTCAATGGCTCACAATGAACGATATGGCTTACTATTCCAATGGCTTTATCTCACAGGAATGCGTCCAGGCGAGGCTACGGCTCTTCTTAAATCAGATATAGATATTCAGAAGAAAACAGTAACAATAAACGGAACTTTACTTTATCGTGAACGTAGAGTAAAAGAAATGAAAAAGTCTAATCGGACAAAAACTGCTGCTGGAATGCGTACCATTGATTTATCCAAAAAAACTTTAACCATCTACCAACGTCTTCTCGAATTAAATCCACAAGGAGAATTCCTTTTTCAAACCAAACATGGTACTCCAATTTTGATAAATGCAATAAACACTTATTTACGAACTCATAGGAAACAAATGGGAATCGATGAATCTAAAAATTTAAGCTCTCATATTTTTCGGCATACTCATATTTCTAAACTTGCTGAAATAGGAACACCGATGTATGTCATTCAAGACAGAGTTGGACATGAGGACAGTAAATTAACTCAACAAATTTATCTTCATGTTACTGAAGGAATGCGTGAAAAATTACAGAGTGATCTTGAGCTTTTATAAAAGTTTGCCCCTTTTTTGCCCCTCATCACTATTTAAATTAAAATTTCAATCAGCTAAAGGAATATCAATATAACATAAAAAAGAAAAGAACTCTTGAATTAACAAGAGTTCTTTTACCATTCGATAACAATAAATTAACGACGGATTTCTTTGATACGAGCTGCTTTTCCGTGTAATGCACGTAGGTAGTACAATTTCGCACGACGTACTTTACCGTAACGGACAACTTCGATTTTTGCAACACGTGGTGTGTGCAATGGGAATGTACGCTCAACGCCTACACCGTTAGAAACTTTACGTACTGTATAAGTTTCGCTGATTCCAGCACCACGGCGTTTGATTACAACACCTTCAAATAACTGGATACGTTCACGAGTACCTTCGACAACTTTCGCATGAACACGTACAGTGTCACCAGGGCGGAAAGCTGGAATGTCAGAACGTAGTTGTTCTTTTGTTAATTCTTCGATTAATGGATTCATTGTTTTCTTCTCCTTATTCCAAACATTCTTATGAGTAATTTCTCACAGCGGAACATCGTAATAGTTAAGTGTTTTTACACTCACCATAGAATACTATCATATTCTATGGTGAGTGTAAAGAAAATTTTCATTTATTTGTTGCAACTCAAGCTTCTTCTTTTTTGATCTCCGCTAGCATTTTTTCCATTTGCGGTGTCATGTCTAATTTTGCTAACATGTCTGGACGTCGAAGATATGTTCGGCGTAAGGATTCTTTTAGTTGCCATTCTTCAATCAATTTATGATTACCATTGGTCAATACTTCTGGTACCTTCATGTCTTTGAATTCTGCTGGTCTTGTATATTGAGGATGTTCCAACAAGCCAGTAGAATGCGAGTCTGTTTGGGCAGATGTTTGATTACCTAAAACATCTGGCAATAGCCGAACGGTCGCATCGATCATCACCATGGCGCCTAGCTCACCACCGGTCAATACATAATCTCCCAATGAGACTTCATCTGTTACGAGTGAACGGATGCGCTCATCATAGCCTTCATAGTGGCCACAAATAAAGATCAGATGCTCTTCTTCCGAAAATTCTTCTGCCATTTTTTGATTAAATGGTTTACCAGCTGGATCAAGCAAGATCACACGTTTTTTTGTTTCTGGATGTTTTTCTTCGATGGCTTTGATATTGTCATAGATGGGTTGGACTTTCAATAACATCCCTGCCCCACCACCATATGGATAATCATCGACTGTTTGGTGTTTGTTGTCCGAATACTCACGAAAATTAGAAACATTGATTTCTAACAATTCTTTTGCTACTGCTTTACCAATGATCGATTCCCCCATCGGACCTTCAAACATTCGTGGAAACAGAGTCAACACGTCAATCTTCATCATCGATCAATCCTTCTAATAATGTCACACGAACCAAGCCATTTTCAAGATCGACTTCTTGAACGACGGAATCGATATACGGGATCAGTGCATCTTTTTTCTTTGGTCGTTGGATGACCCAAACGTCATTTGCACCTGGAGATAAAATCTCTTTGATCTTTCCTAGTTCTTTTTCGTTTTCATCAATGACCTTCAAGCCAATGATTTCATGGTAGTAATATTCATTTTCTGTCAATTCAACTAAGTTTTCTTTTGATACACGTAAGATACCATCACGGTATTTTTCAACGTCATTGATGGAAGGATGATTCTCAAAGCTGAGTAAATCAAAGTTTTTGTGTTTACGGTGACTCTTTACAGTCAATTCTACAGGAGCTTTTCCTTCTTGGAAGAGTGTCAAAACTTCACCTTTTTTGTAACGTTCTTCAGGGAAATCTGTGGTTGAGATGACACGGACTTCACCTTTGATTCCTTGGGTATTGACAATCTTGCCAACGTTTAGATATTCAGTCAACTTTTGTCCTCATTTCTTTCATGATTCTTGTCACTCTGCTTGGTCCCGATTTGCTTTTGGACTCAGAGTGTTCTATCGTTTCCTGTCTATTTTAGCATGTGGTTCTTGGCAATTCTAGTCTTCTTTTATTGTTGTTCTATGGAAACAGCCATTTTTAATGCATTCATCGAATCTTGATTCGTGATGGTATAGACAGTGGTTGGTTTTTGCCAAATGATTCGAGTATTTTGATTCGTGCCATCGGTCATATTGATTTCGATCGTTCCGACTTTTTCCGGTGCAGGTAAGCGGGCAGACTCCAAGTAAGTCACGATCTGTTTCGCCAAAGGTACAGGATCTTGTCCGTCAATATTGCTGGCACGTATTCGTAACCGCCAATTTCCTTCTTGCCATTCAAGAATCGAAGAACCAGCAGCACCTTGTTGATAACCGACAATGTTATAACCGAGATCGACTTGTCTTCCTCCAGTATCGACCGTAAATGGCTGAATCGTGTTCAGTGTTTCTTGGGAAGATGCAAAGTCATCTTGATAAAGGTAAGAAGCGATTGGTTCTGCTTGGTTCAATGAGGCGTCGTTTAGTGGTAGCGCTTGTTCTGATTGATAGTATAAGACAGAAAAGCCTTGTTTTGTCATCGTTGCTGCGATGTTCAAGTTAGATGACCCAACTGGGATCTCTTTGGGCATCGGTGTGTCTGGATACTCTTTTTGCAATTGCTCAAAGGCAGTTTGCGTCGAATTTTCTTGCGTACTCGTACTTGTTTCAGCTGATGAGGCTGTCTCATTGCTACTCACGGAAGATGACCCTATCTCTTCTTTTGAAGTACTTGTTTCTGTCGTACGAACTGTTTCATTTGTCGTTTCTTGACTCGTTTCACTTGGTGATTGACAGGCACCGAGTAAAGCGACTGCGAATAAGCTGATCAAACCTATTTTTTTCATTCGAAACACTCCTCTCTTACTATTAAGGATACGCTTTGTACCTGTTTTTGCCAAATATGATCTCTAAAGAACACAAAAAAACTGTTTCGCGAAAACGAAACAGTTTATTCTTTATTGTCGATGATATTCAAACGCACTTTTTTCGGTGCATTGATTCGTACTCCGTAAACGATTGTGCGGATTGCTTTCGCAACGCGTCCTTGTTTACCGATGATACGACCGATATCTTCGGGAGCCACAGTTAGATTGTATTCGTAAAAATCTTCCGACTCAACGACTTCTAGCTGGACTTGATCAGGATAAGTAACTAACGGACGAACGATTGTTAAGACTAAGTCGCTTAAATCTTTCATATCCGGTCACCTTATTTCTTTGAGAATTTAGCTTCATGATGTTTTTTCATAACGCCTTCTTTTGAAAGGATGTTACGTACTGTATCTGAAGGTTGTGCACCTTTTGATAACCAGTCAAGTACTAAATCTTCTTTTAAAACTACTTCTGCAGGGTCTTTCAAAGGGTTGTAAGTACCTACAGTTTCGATGAAACGTCCATCACGAGGAGAACGTGAATCAGCTACGACGATACGGTAAAAAGGACTCTTTTTAGAACCCATACGTTTTAAACGGATTTTAACTGCCATTATATATTTCCACCTCCATTGTTTTATTCACAAGATGTAGTGTACCAGTTTTTTTTTACCCTGTAAAGCTTTTTTTCTTTACAGTCTGATTTTTTTCTATTTTTATTCTTTCTCTAAGTAGTTTGTTCCTTTTCTACGGATTTTTTCTTACTTTTTTGAATCATCAAGGTTGAACATAGGAAGCTTGTAAATCCCCTATCCATAAGCATTTCCTATGTTTTCAATCACACATTAAAATAACCCAAGTGTTTTTATTTGCTCAGTTTACTTATTTTTTGTAAGATAAATATAGAAAGATTGAAGGAGGAATTGTTTTATGACAAAAAAAATTGGTTTTTTCATCGGAAGTTTAAGAAAAGATTCATACAATAAGAAAGTTGCAGAAACTTTTGCGGACTTATTACCGGAAGGATACGAGAGCGTATTTGTAAAAATCGATGACCTTCCTTTTTATAACGAAGATATCGAAACACCTGAGCAAACACCTGCAGAATGGACACGTTTCCGTGAAGAAGTCAAAGATCTAGACGGCGTGATCTTTGTAACTCCTGAGTACAACCGCTCAGTGCCAGCTGTATTGAAAAATGCCTTGGATGTTGGTTCTCGTCCTTATGGTCAAAGTGTTTGGGATAAAAAACCTGGTTTAGTGGTCACTGCTTCTCCTGGTGGAGTCGGTGGTTTTGGCGCAAATCATCACTTACGTCAATCATTAGTCTTTTTAAATGTCCCAACATTACAACAACCAGAAGCGTATATCGGAAATATCACTAACTTACTTGATGAAGAGGGCAACATTATCCAAGGAACCGTTGATTTCTTCCAAACGATTTTAGATGCGTATCTAGATTTCGCGGGAAAATTGAACGCTTGATGTCTTGCTAATTTTACAAAAAACCACGAAACAGCATGTTGTTTCGTGGTTTTTTGTGTGACCTACTATTCTTTGTGCTCTTCTTTACGATAGTGTAGCTCGATGAACTCGCCAAAGCGTTTCGTGTCCACCAATTGATACCGCTGTACATAATCCCCTTCTTGAAAAAGACGAATCCCATTCCCAAGTAAAACCGGCGCAATTTGAATGTACCATTCATCGATCAGTTGCTGTTCAATGATTGGTTTGAGCAAACTGCCCCCACCAACTACCCAGATCCTTTGTTCACTTGATTCCTTCAACCCCTTGAGAAAGCTTACGGGATCTTCGTGAACGACCCTAGCATCCTCCAGCTTCAATTCTTTGTCTGTTGAAAAGACATAATTGGTTTTTTCTGGATAGATCTTGGCTGTATCTAAATATTTTTTGGCTTCTTGATATGTTTTTCTGCCCATGATCGTTGTATCGATGGTTTGATAAAACGCATCATAGGTTGTTTTTTCCCCAGTAGGCGTATCGAAGAGCCATTGTAAGTCATCATTAGTTGTTGCTAGATAGCCATCCATACTGATTGCTCCGTAAAAAATGATCTTAGACATATTATCCTTCTCCTTTAGCGTTTGACTTCTTGGTGGCGAAAACAAGTGATCAGGTGATCGTTGATGATCCCTACCGCTTCTAAAAAGGCATAAATAGTCGTACTTCCAATAAATCTGAAGCCGCGTTTTTTCAAGTCCTTTGAGATACGATCAGAGAGTTCACTAGTAGTTGGCACTTCACTTTGGTCTTGGTAGTTTCCGGTTACTACTTTGCCATCCACAAAAGACCAGAGATAATCCGAAAAACTGAGTCCAGTGGCTTGCATTGCCAGAACAGCTTGTGCGTTCGTTATTGCCGCTTCGATTTTTCGACGATTGCGAATGATCCCCTTGTTGTTCATCAATTCTTCGATTTTTTCTTCATCATACTTGGCAATTTTTTCGAGTTCAAACTGGTCATAAGCTTCATCAAAAGCTTGGCTCTTGTTCAAGATCGTTTGCCAGCTGAGACCTGCTTGATTGATATCAAGCATTAATTTACGGTACAGTCGTTGATCTTCATATTCAGGTACCCCCCAAATCGTATCATGGTACTCACGCATCATTTCAGTTGATTCACTCCATGGACAGCGTTTCATCGACTCACTCCTTTTAGGATTTTCAAACAATGTATGAAAAAACTCCGAAGACAAAATTAAATACGTCTTCGAAGCTTTTTTGCACTTGATTACTGTTTATTTCTTTTTCTTCTTTTTCTTTTTGTTTTTCTTCATCATGCGATTCATCGCCATTTTTCCTAGCTTACCTTTGACACCGGTACCGAACATTTGGTCCATGCCAGGAATATTCATGTCCCCTTTAGACATTTGTTGCATCATCTTACGGGATTCTTTGAATTGTTTGATCATACGATTGACTTCCACTACGCTGTTCCCTGAACCAGCAGCAATTCTGCGTCGACGGCTTGGATTCAATAGGTCTGGGTTTTCACGTTCTGCAGGTGTCATTGAATAAACCATTGCTTTTTTACGCTCAACATCTTTCGGATCAACTTTGATATTTTCGATTCCTGGCATTTGATTCATTCCTGGGATCATTTTTAATAAGTCTTCGATTGGGCCCATACCCATGACTTGATCCAATTGTTCAATGAAATCATTGAAGTCAAATGAGTTTTCACGCATTTTTTGCGCAAGCTCTTCTGCTTTTTTCTCATCATAGTCTTGTTGCGCTTTTTCGATCAGCGTCAACATATCCCCCATACCAAGGATACGACTTGCCATGCGATCTGGATGGAAGACTTCTAAGTCAGTCAGCTTTTCACCAGAACCGATGAACTTGATCGGTGCGCCTGTCACTGAACGGATTGATAGCGCCGCTCCCCCACGTGTGTCTCCATCTAATTTTGTGATGACGACCCCGGTGATCCCTAATTGTTGATTGAAGCTATCCGCAACGTTGACGGCATCTTGACCAGTCATCGCATCGACAACGAGTAAGATTTCGTTAGGTTGTGTTAAGTCTTTGATTTGTTTTAATTCATCCATCAATGTTTCATCAATGTGTAAACGACCGGCTGTATCGATCAATACGTAATCATTTTTCTTTTCTTTTGCGAGTTCCATCCCTTGACGAACGATTTCTACAGGACTCACATCTGTTCCCATATCAAAAACCGGAACATCCAATTGCTGTCCTAAAACTTTTAACTGGTCGATGGCAGCAGGACGGTACACGTCACCTGCAATCAATAAGGGACGAGCATTTTCATTTTTCTTTAAATAATTCGCTAATTTACCAGTAAACGTTGTTTTACCTGCCCCTTGCAACCCAGCCATCATGATGACAGTCGGGATTTTAGGAGATTTAGTCAATTCAACTGTTTCAGAACCCAAAGTGATCGTTAACTCTTCATCCACGATCTTTACGATTTGTTGTGCTGGAGAAAGACTATCAAGTACTTCTGCTCCAACTGCACGTTCGCGCACACGTTTCGTAAAATCTTTGACTACTTGTAAGTTGACATCGGCTTCTAATAGCGCAAAACGGATCTCGCGCATCATTTCCTTGACGTCAGCTTCAGAGACTTTTCCTTTTTTTCGTAACTTTGACATCGCCTGTTGTAGGCGTTCAGTTAAGCTTTCAAATGCCATATTTTATTCATTCCTTTTTGTTATTCTTCGATTTCTTGAATTTTTTTGATGTATCCTTGTAGCGTTTGATCTTCAGGATACTGTTCATTGATATAGTTCGTCAATTCTGTCAACAACTGTTCACGAACGACATAGTCAGAAAAAAGGTGGAGTTTTTTTTCGTAATTCTCCAAGATCTTGCTCGTTCGTTTGATATTATCATAAACTGCTTGGCGACTGACTTCATATTCTTCAGCGATTTCTCCAAGTGAGAAATCATCTGCATAATATAATTCCATATAATTCATTTGTTTCTCAGTCAACAGTGTCGAATAAAATTCAAAAAGAGCATTCATCCGATTGGTTTTCTCAATTTCCATTCAACTCACCTCGTTGATCCATCCACTCTTCTTCTGAGCAGACACTGATTTTTTGTTGGAGAAAATAGGCGGTAGCTACGCCAATGCCTTCTTTCAGACTACCAGTGAAACTACCATCATAGATAGTTGATGAGCCGCAGGAAGGACTATTTGCTTTTAAGATCAACGTTGAGATCTGCTTTTCCTTTAGCACTTGATAAGCATTGATCGCACCTTTTTTATAGGCTTCTGTGACATCTTTTCCAGAGATCGTCATGACCTTAGCCTGATGATCCCAGACATCAAACCCATCACCACCAACGATTTCTGCTGGTTCTCTTGGAATGGGCAAACCTCCTGCTACTTCTGGACAGATCACGATTGCTTGACCTTCTGTCACGAGTTTTTTTAAGGCAGGGATTGTTTGTTCCCGGCCATCATAGCGACATGACACGCCACCTAAACAAGCACTGATACCGATCATCGGACATTTTCTCCTTTAGCTGAGCAAATTGCTTTTATATTATACCATTTATTTAGCTGGTTAAATAGTCCTTGCCCCCGATTCTGTGCTAAAATAAAGGAGATGAAATTTATCAAAAGGAGAATTTATGAAAAAAGTACTAGTTGTTGATGACGAACCCTCAATTGTAACATTACTGACATTCAATCTTGAAAAAGAAGGATATAAAGTAACCAGTGCTGCAGATGGTCAAGAAGGTCTTGATCTTGCATTGGAACATTCATATGATTTCATTATTTTAGACGTGATGCTTCCTTCGATCGACGGAATCGCGATCACACAAAAACTCCGTCAAGAAAAAAATGACACACCTATATTGATCCTAACAGCTAAAGATGATCAAGTCGATCGAATCATTGGACTGGAGATCGGTGCGGATGATTATTTGACGAAACCCTTCAGCCCTCGGGAAGTCCTTGCACGGATGAAAGCCATCTTTCGTCGGATCGAACCCCGTAAAACTCAATCTGATGAGGCAGAACCAGAATACTTATCCATTGGACAAATCAAAGCCGACTTGACGAATTATCAAGTGACGATCGAGGACCAACCGATCGAACTTACGCCGAAAGAATTTGAGTTGCTTGTTTATTTCATGAAACGCAAAGATCGAGTGATCGATCGAGATACACTGTTGGATCGTATCTGGAATTTTGATTTTTCTGGACAAAGTCGTATTGTTGATGTCCACGTCAGTCATTTACGTGAAAAAATCGAGCGTGATCCGAAACATCCTAAATATTTACTGACTGTTCGGGGCTTTGGTTATAAATTCCAGGAACCAAAACGATGAAAAAACAATGGAAAAAATTCTCCGAGCGCTTATTTTTCCTCGTCTTGTTGCTTGGCTTATTTTTTGGCGGATGGCAGATCATCTCCCATTATTTCCAACAACAGATCATTGAACAACAAGAAAGTTATTTGACTAAAAAAGCGCAGTTATTGGCTCGTCAACTAGATGTTGAGAATCCTGCTTCTGCTAGTAATAAAGCAGTTCTGGATGAATTTGTCCATCAATCCAATGAACGAGTGACGTTGATCGATCAAACTGGCACGATCATTTATGACACGGAAGAATCTTCTCTGCATGAACAAAGAAAAACACGTCCGGAAATCAAAGCGATCTTAGAAGGCAGTACGCTTGGCACTTCACTTCGTAAGAGTACGACATTGAACGAAGAATTACTTTATGTCGCCTTGCCTATAAAAGTCAATGGGAAATTAGTAGCGATCATTCGCATCGCTGAACCTACAAGTGGCTTTCTTCCTCGCACGGAAAGTTTTCGCCGTTGGGTATTTGGTTTCTTCTTAGTTTTCTTTCTTTTATTGACATTTATGATTTACTATCTGATTTACCAACGGAACCAACCACTCAAAACAGTGATTCCTGTTTTGAAAAAGATGGTCAAGAGCCCGGAACAAACGGAAATCATTATGCAGACTTCTGATCAATGGGAAGAATTATACCAGACGATCAATGGCTTGAGTGAACAGATGACCAAAATGTATCGCGCCTATACAACGACGGAAGAGCAATTATACAGCTTGTTGAATGAATTGATGATCGGTGTCTTTCTGATTGACTCCAATGCGACACTGCGTCTGCTTAATCCAAAAATGCAAGTCCATCTAGGTGTGAAAGATTATCAAGAAAATCAACATTACACAGAAGTGATCCGCGAACCAAAATTGATCCAATTGATCCATCAAGTTTCTCCGACTGAACCGATCGTTCATCAAGAAGTCACGATTGCTGACGGTACGCAAACACTGGATATCAGCTTGCGTTATTTCAATAGTTCAGAGGATACTGGCCAAATTTTAGGTGTTGCTTATGATCTGACAAAAGTCAGACATTTAGAAAAAATGCAAAAAGATTTTGTCGGCAATGTCTCACATGAATTAAAAACACCTGTCACTTCTTTGATCGGGTTTACTGAGACTTTACTGGACGGTGCAAAAGAAGACCCCGACACACTTACTGAATTTCTATTGATCATGCAAAAAGATGCGATTCGTTTAGATAAGCTGATCCGAGAAATTATTCAGTTATCAAAAGACGAAGAGAGTTTACATGAAACCCAAACGATCTATATGGAGCCTTATTTCCAACAAGTGATCCAAAGCTATCAACCAATGATCCGGAAAAAACAGTTGACGATCAAATTGATTGGAGAAAATACTGCCTTTACGACACATCCTGATTTGCTTTACCCAATCATCAAAAACTTATTTGAAAATGCGATCCAATATTCAAAAGAAGAAAGTGAGATCATCATTCGCTACGAAAGCCACGATCAGCTGATTTTCTCTGTACAAGATTTTGGTATTGGTATCGATCGCGAAGATCAAGAACGCATCTTTGAACGTTTTTATCGTGTAGATAAAGCGCGTAGTCGCCATTCAGGTGGTACAGGATTAGGATTGTCGATCGTGAAAGAATACGTGAATTTACTTCATGGTACGGTGGAGATCGAGAGTCACCCTGGTATCGGCTCTACCTTTATTGTGAAGATCCCTAAAATCAATTTATCGTGAACCTGATAGGTATAAATGAAATAAGCGTCAACCTCCAAGAACATTTCTGTTTTAGGAGGTTGACGCTATCTCTTTGTACCCAACAATTCTTCGCTCATTTCTTGAAAAATGGAAATACTTTTCTCCAACGTTTTTTCGTACGTGTCGTATCGATCTTATCTAAATGCAAATATTTTTCCACGAAAAAGGTCAACTGACGAAAGATGGATTCTGCTGCGAAAAAGAGCATGACCACCATTAAGATAGACACTGGCGAAATGGCTGATATTGAAAATAGTTTATGCAAGAAGACAACAGAAAAGACGATTCCACTTGCACAAAATAGTATGATCCGTGTTCGAAATTGATTCAATGGTTGACAGATTTTATAAAGGACTAAAAAGCCAACAACGATCAGCAACATGGTAGAGGCTGTCGACGTATCGGTTTTGTTCAGATTTAAAATTGAACCACCCACGACTAAAGCGCCTACCACCATCATATCGGTCAGACCACCCGGAATGGCTTTTTCCAAGACGTTCTCAATGAATCGGCCTTTGATTCGCTTTTCATTTTCTTCCAATGCTAATAAAAAGGAAGGTAACCCGATCGTAAATAAACTGATCAATGTGATTTGTGAAGGTTCTAATGGATAAGTGAATGCAAAAAGAACAGAAAAAACAGACAATAAGAATGAAAAAATATTTTTTACTAAGAAAAGACTGGCAGAACGTTCGATATTGTTTACGACACGCCGTCCTTCGCCAACAATCTCTGGCATTTTAGAAAAATCTGATTCCAACAAGACCACTTGTGCAGCTTGCATCGTCGCTTCATTCCCTGATGCCATCGCAATGCTACAATCGGCTTCTTTCATCGCCAAGATATCATTTACCCCATCCCCAGTCATCGCCACTGTATGCTTCTCTTTTAGTAAACGAACAAATTCCTTTTTTTGTTCTGGTTTGACACGGCCAAAGACGGTATATTTTTCCATGGCTTCTGGAAATTCTTCTTCCCTTAACGAGGAGACATCCACATATTGCTCCGCGTTTGAAATACCCGCTTGTGTGGCAACATGAGAAACTGTCGCTGGGTTATCACCAGAAATCACTTTGATAGCAACATCTTGCTTCTTAAAGTAATTAAACGTCGCTTTCGCTTCTTGACGGATCGGATTAGCAATCAATAAATAACCTAACGGGATAACGGCTTCTTCCAAGTCTTCTTGTGACAGTATCCCTTGGTATTCACCGAAAACTAATACCCGATAGCCTTGATCCGTATACGCGCTAAATTCAGAAGCATAACTCGTGAACGCTTCACGTAAGACCATCTCTGGTGCTCCAAGGACATACGTTTTATCTGTAAATGTCACGCTGCTATATTTTCTCACAGAAGAAAAGGGTAAACTTGCTGTTGCCTCTCTGTCAGAATGCTTTGTGAAGTAATTTTTGATTGCTTGCATCGTTTCATTGTCAGCTTCGATTGCCTGTGCGTAGTCACCAAGTAATTCATCCAACTGATCTGCTGTTTGTTTTGCTAAAGGATTTTCAGGAATCAGCACACGTTGAACGTCCATTGAATTTTCAGTGATTGTTCCTGTTTTATCGACACATAATACATCCACTCGTGCTAACGTCTCGATACTTTTCATGTCATGAAGCAACACTTGTTGTTTCGCTAAGCGTGTCGCACTCATTGCTAGAGCAATCGTCGTGAGTAGGTACAGTCCTTCAGGAATCATACCGATCAACGCAGCTTCCATCGAAACAATACTTTCCCTCAACGTATTGCCATTGTAAAAATAGCTTTGAGAAAATAAGGTCAATCCAATGGGGATAATGATGATCCCTACCCATTTGATGATCCTATCTAACGAAGCAATCATCTCTGATTGTTCTCCAGTACCCATTTCTTTTGCCTGCATCGTTAATTTGGCAATATAAGATTCATTGCCGACTCGTGTCAACTGAACCTTCGCTTTACCCGCGACGATGAAGCTTCCCGACATTAGTTCGTCGCCGATTTCCTTATTTATCTCATCCGCTTCACCAGTTAATAGCGCTTCATTCATTTGTAGATTGCCGTCTATGATCTTTCCATCTGCGGGGATTTGGTCTCCTGTTTTTAGAATGACGAGATCATCTAGCACTAACTCTTCGATAGTTATCTTCTGTTCTTGACCATTCCGTAATACTTTGACCGTTGCGGCGTGTAACATGCTCAACTGATCTAAAATTTTCTTGGAATGGATCTCTTGATAGATTGCGATGCCCGTATTTGCCAATATGACAGGTAAAAAAGTCAAATTTTTATAGGAATTGACGACACATAATAGAATCGCTAAGACTAAAAAAATCAGATTGAAATAAGTAAAGACATTCTCCATCACGATTTGCTTGTTCGTTTTAAATGTAGGACTCGTTGCTTGATTGACAGCGCCAACACGTATTCTTTCTTGTACCTGTGTGTCTGTCAGCCCTTCATTTTTGTTAGGATCAATGCGTTCTAATTGTGCCAACATTTGCTGCATCTGTTTTTTTCGTTGTTTTTCTTTTTTATTCATAGCTAATCCCTCAACTTTTTTTCTACTCTTTAACCATACGTCATTTCGTCCAATAAATCCTCAGATATAACTGATATTCTTCTTTCAAAACTGTCATATGAAAAAAAACGAAACCGTAGAGTGGGCAATAAACTAAAAAAGCTTAGATCCTCAACGAGGAACTAAGCTTAATGATCAATGGTAGTCGTTTTGAATAAACATGTGATTGAAAGATGTATTCAATCTTATGATAAGTTACCTTCTGCGTCACGTTCAACTTTCATCATGCTGATCGGTAGGTAGCCTAAATCTTGTACTGTTCCTTCTTGAACGGCATCTGTCATCATGAAGTCTAAGAACTTCTTCACTTCTGGTTCAGGTTCGCCATTTGTATACATATGCTCATAAGACCAAATTTCCCAGCTGTTGTCTGAGACATTTTCAGGAGTTGGTTCTACACCGTTGATTTTCAACGCTTGAGTAGAATCATCTAAATAAGAGAAAGCTAAATAGCTGATCGCACCTGGTGTTTGTGAAACGATTTGACGAACTGTTCCTGATGAATCTTGTTCTTGAGATTGTATTGGTACAGCGCCATCTAATGCCCAGTATTCAAAGGTTGCACGAGTGCCGCTTCCGTTTGCACGGTTGATGACGTTGATTTCTTGATCTGCTCCGCCTAGTTCACTCCAGTTAGTGATCTTACCAGTGAAGATGTCGATCAATTGTTCTTTTGTAATATCTTCAACGCCTGTATCTTTATTTACGATTGGTGCCATTCCAACAACTGCTACACGATGGTCTACCAATTTACTTGCATCGATTCCATCTCTTTGTTCTGCAAATACATCAGAGTTTCCGATTGTTACAGCACCTGACGCTACTTGACTAAGACCTGTTCCACTTCCGCCACCTTGAACAGAAATCTGATAGTTGGGGTTATCTTGGGTAAACATTTCTTGTGCAGCATCAACTAAAGGTTGCAAAGCGGTTGAACCGACCGCTACGATTTTTACTTGATCATCTGAACTAGCCGAGTTGCTGGCTGATCCATCCGTACTTCCTGAACCAGAACCACATCCAGCTAAGATAAAACCTAATACTCCTAAAGAAAATAAAACTTTTTTCATTTATATGCCCCTTTCTTAGTTACAAATTGATTGTATCAGGGTACTGTAAATCCTAGATATTGAATATGTAAAGTTATTGTTAAGTTGTGTAAATATATCGTAAAACAAAAAAACGTCCGAAAATGGACGTCCTACAAAAAACTATATCTTTTCTATAAGTAAAGATTGTTCACGGATCTCTGTATAATAGAATAGGCCGACTGCTAACGCAAAGGAAGCAATCGCTACATAAAAACAAGGTTTGATGGTCAAAAAATACATCGCAGAATAGCTTGTATCTTTTAGTCCACTTTCACTTAATCCATTCGGACCGATGATGATCCTCGGTAATATCGAGAAATAAGATGTAAAGACCAGCATAGAAGAAAACTGGATCAAATGCCAATTATACTTTTTTATAAATGTTTTTGAAACGATCAAATTCACACTGATCAAAAAATAAAAAAGGGTCAATGTCGGAAAATTTTTGGAAATAATAAAGCCACTTCCATTGATGATGCCAAGAATCTCAGCACCTTGTACCACTGCATTCACCCATGTAAAAGGCAAAAGAAAAATTGGGAAAAACCAAAGAAACAAATACAATTGTTCTAGTTTTATTCTCTTTTTCATACAAAACCTCCCAAAAGACACTCCATCTATCATAATATATTCTATTTCTCTAAAAAAACTGAGGGGAAAGACTAGTTTTTTAAGAATAAAGCAATGAGAGTTTATTCATTTTATTCAGAATATTTCTAAAAAGAATTGATTATTCATTGTTTGATTTTACAATTAAAACCAAGGAGAACTGATTTGGAGGAATGGACCTTTGCAATTATTCTACATAAAAAAAACAATCTACTTATTGATGTGTGTGCCTTATTTTTATCTTGCTCTACTTTTTGATTATTATTATCATTCAGTCATCCTATTTATACTATTGATATTTTGGGCTTTTTTCCTTGGTTTTACGTTGAGACGAGCCAATCGTTTAGGAACATTGGTTCTTGGCAATCTTTGTTCTACGATCACCTCCTATTTATGTTTTGCTAAATGTACTGAATGGCATTTTTTATATCATCCTTTTCCCCCTGAACAGATCATCTTACTGCTCGCTGGTATTTACTTATTTCCACAGTTATTAGGGATCATTTGGGGTAGTATATTTGCCTATTCGCGTAAGCAAGTAAAATAAGCTTTCACTTTTTTAGATAGCAAAATAAAAGTAAAACCCCCAGAGACGGCTAGTGGTCGTTAGAGGGCTTTACTTTTATTTTTATATTCTTTTTGGCCTAGGTTCGATGTTTAGCGAAGCAATCAAGGCAACACTTCGTAGTTTTTTATATTTCATGTAAATAGATTTTTTTGATGATCAGCTTATCGAATAGTTGAGATTGACTATCTTGTTCACCGATGATCTCTGCGATCACGATTTTACCATTTGGTTTTTTCCTTAATTGGTAATTGATTTTACCCGTTTCTGTTAATTCATTGAGCATATCAACAACCCCGCCAAAACCAGTTTTCTTCGTAATGAATCCCAATGCCACCATTCGTTCATCAAGATTTTTAGCAGAGATAGATACACCTGTAACTAAATATTGTTTTAAGGCGCTAACCAATTCATCTAACGATTCAGAAGTGGATACGATGGCCGTGCGATTTTTTGTGAATGGTTCGTTTGTCCCAGTTCCATTTGTTTTTGCCTCTTCTGTTTCTGTCGCAACGAGTTGGCGAAGCGTGGCTAATTCTTGCAACAACGTCTCATATTGCTCTTGGGTCAACATCACACCAGCAACTTTTTCACGATTAAAAATATATACGCCTGTTTCAGCTTTTCTAGCTTGGTCAAACACATCCATCGGCGATCTTTTCACTTCTGTAATTGAAGATGTAGGTACTTCTAGTTTCTTTAATTCCAATGGATTTTCCTCCTTTGTTTTTCCAGTCCATTATAGCATATTCTAGCGTTCGATGATTCGTTTACTCGTAAAAGTTATCTTTGTGTTGATCCAATAATCGATGTCTGATAATAGTTTTTCGATTCCAAGTGAGTCTTGATAAAAATAAGTTTTCTGATCATTAGTGAGACTAGCAGAAAAAAAATGGTCTGTGATGACAAGTTGAGCATAACTAGGTGGCTTACTCCTGGTACATACGTGGATCGATGTGCGTTTGCGATGACGTAACGTTTTATCTAAAATTGCTGCAAGTCGTCTAGCTTCTTCATGGTCATAGCGAAAAAAGAATACGATTTTAACTTCCGGTGCATACATCTCCAGATAGCCTCGTTCATTTAATAATTTCAGCAACATCCTTGCCCAATCGGTGGTTGGCTGAAACAAAGCTTGTTGCAAAGCGATACGAAACTGGTTTGATTTTTCAATAAAATTAGGGATCGTGTCTGCTAATGCTTGGTAGGCAACAGCTTCTTCATGGATAAAGCGATCATGAATACCAATTGAATATTTTAACCACTCTTGGAATAGTACTCTTGTTATTTTCTTTTTGTTGGAACTTTCAAAATCATTCGTCAACCAAAATAATGAATCTAATTTTTCAGTAACGATCGATAATTTTTGATAGACGGAGGTTTTTTCGATCCTTTCCCACCGCTTGTCTGTGATCAAATGGCTATTCAGTCGCAGGATAGCCCGATAATTCTTTTCTTTTGTCGGAAGCTTTTGTTCAGAGCGAAAGAGTAGTTCTGGAAAAATCTCATAGAAGAACAATTGATGATTTGTAAAAATCTCAATATCTGTATGTTTGGGACGTTGGTCTAGAAGTTGGATGAATAGTTCTGAAAATGTTTGATCATGGTCTTCCTTAAAAAAAGTTGGGAACTCTTTGAGAAAACAAAAAAGTAAATATCTGATTTTTCGTTCAGAACCATAGATTTGTCGCTTTTTGTAGGAAAAAGAAAGATGATAATCCCCTAGCCATTTTTTCAATCGTTCTTGTGCGGAACGATCGTATTCGAAGGAGTATTCCCTTTGTAAAATCAGATCCCGTAATAAACAGAACGAATCCGATCGGATCAAAAATTCAAACAAAAGAAATGGCTCATTGTATGCTTGATGATAAACCAGTTGGACTTCTTTTTTGTCATACGCTAGTTCTAAGGGATAATCCTCTGATTTCAATCGCTTCAAATAACGATCGATCGTTTTGACATCGACATCCATCCTTTTTGCTAAGTCGCTTTTCTTCCATGTCAGATCTTTCATTTGGTTGATCAGTAAAAAGATATTCTGTGCATTTTTTGTTAGTAATGTTTGCCAATTCATTGCTTAACCTCACTCTATCAATAGTTTTTCCAGAGTGGTTCATCAATACTCTGAAAATGTCTCTTATATAAAGTACGCAAAGAAATATTTTTTATTTTTATTATTTTACTAATTTACAAAATTAACCAGAAATTAATCCAAAGTCTCTCGTTTGTGTAAATCATACCAACGACAAAAAAGAAGTGAGCCCTTCGTTCTCTCCCACCACCTAAAACCGGATAAACAACAGGAACAGAAGTAACTTCTTCGGAAATAAGACGCCAGCCACAAAAATTTGAAAAACAATTTTCGTGGCTGGCGCCTTATTTCTTGAGACTGAACACTTCTGTCCCGACCGCATTGACATAGTCATATTCACTCTTTATTCAATAATTATTTACTAAAAATGATCATTCTTTGATCTTCAACGTCAACGCATTCAGTGCTACAACTACGGTACTCAATGACATCAAGACAGCTCCAATCGCTGGGCTTAACAAAATCCCGATCGGTGCAAGAATCCCTGCTGCTAAAGGAATGGCAAGAATGTTGTAACCAGCTCCCCACCATAGGTTTTGGATCATTTTCTTTCTCGTTTGTTTGGCTAGATCTAAGAAATGCAAGATATCTTTTGGATCACTGTTGATCAAAACCACATCCGCTGAGTCGATCGCAATATCGGTTCCTGCCCCAATCGCCATCCCGATCGTCGCACGTGCTAAACTTGGGGCGTCGTTGATTCCGTCACCGACCATGATGACTTTTTTCCCTTGTTCCTGATAACGTTTGACGATATCTTCCTTGTCATTTGGTAAAAGTCCGCCATAATACTCTTCAATACCTAAGTATTGTGCGACCACTTCTGCTGCATGTGGATTGTCACCAGTCAACATAACCGGAGTGATATTTCTTTCTTTGAGACTTTGAATAAAGGTTTTTGCTTCTGCTTTGATGATGTCGCCTAAAGCCACTAATCCCACTAAACGATCATCGATCAATAGAAAACTGACAGTATTCCCTTGTTCTTCGTAAGGAGTTAATCGCTCCTTTGCAATTTCAAGTCCTAAACGTTTGATTTCTTTTTCGTTGACTACTTTTACATTCTTATCTGCTACTGTGCCAGTTAAGCCAACCCCTGAAAGATTTTTTTGATTCTCTGCTTGATAAGGAGAAATATTTTGTTCCTTCAAATAACGCATGATCCCAATGGCTAAAGGATGATTGGCGTTCGCTTCTAAGGCACCTAGATATTTCAATAGTTCTTCTTGAGGATAATCATCGTCTAAGCTTTCGATACCAGTGACGGTGAACTTTCCTTCCGTCAACGTACCTGTTTTATCCAGCATGATGACATCTAACTCATTGGCTTGTTCTAAGGCGCGACGACTTTTGAGCAACAACCCATTTTTAGCAGCAATCGATGTCGAACGTGCAACAACTAAAGGAATCGCCAAACCTAACGCATGAGGACAGGCAATAATGAAGACGGTGACCATCCGTTCTAAAGCAGTTGGTAAATCGGTTAAAAAGAGCCACACAACAAATGCCAATAGACCGGCGATCAATGCGACATAAAACAACCATTTGGCTACTTTGTCAGACAAAGATTCTAGTTTTGACTTTTCACCTTGTGCTTGACGGACCATATCCATGACTTTTGCTAAATAGCTATTTTCACCAGTTCCAGTCACTTCGATCTCAATAGTACCGTCTCCATTGATCGAACCACCGATCACTGGATCAGATGTTTGCTTTTTGACCCCTTTGGATTCGCCAGTTACGGCAGATTCGTCCACGATCGTTTCACCTTTCAGGATCTTCCCATCCGTTGGCATTTTATCTCCTGCTCGAACGACTAAATGATCGCCCTCTTTGACCTCTTTTAAAGAAATTGTCTCTTCTGTCCCATCTGTTCGTAATCGTTTGACCGTTTCCGGTAATAATTCTGCTAATTTCTGTAACGCATTACTTGCATTAGAAACGGCACTCATTTCGATCCAGTGCCCTAATAGCATGATGACGATCAACGTCGCCAATTCCCAGAAGAAGTCCATCACATGAGTATGGGGATTGATGAGATTTGCGATAAAAGAATAGACACTATAAACATAGGCGACACTGATCCCCATAGCAATCAAGGTCATCATTGCTGGACTTTTTTGTTTCAATTCCATTTTAGCGCCACTTAAAAAGGGTTGTCCGCCATAGATGAACAAGATGGTCGCCAGGATCAAGACGAGCCAATCAGAGCCAGGGAAAGTCACTTGAAAGGGGAATTCCATGCCCATCATGGGAGAAAACAAGATGATCGGAATCGTTAGCAACAAGGACAACCAAAATTTTTGTTTAAAATTCCCCATGTGCATCGAATGATCCATCCCGCCGCTCATATGGTCATGATGATCCATTGAACTGTGGTCCATTGAGTGATGCTCATGTGCCATGCTCTCGTGGTTCATTTTTGTATGGTCCATACTCGTATGATCCATTTTATGGTGTGTCATGTTCGTTTGTTGCTTCATTTCATCATGATGATGCTCGTGCATCGTTTGTTTTTTTTGCTCGTTCATTTTCATTCTGTCCTTTCCTTTGTTGAACCGTTTATTTCTTCATTTTTTGGTTTAGACTTAATGAATTGAGTAACACACTGATTGAGCTAAAGGCCATCGCTCCTCCGGCAATGATTGGATTCAATAAGCCAAACGCAGCAAATGGAATGCCAATCGTGTTATAAATAAATGCCCAAAATAAGTTTTGTTTGATTTTTTTCAAGGTCACACTTGAAAGTTCGATCGTTTGTCCAATCGACGAGAGTTGACTATTCATTAACGTTACATCTGCTGTTTCCATAGCGATATCGGTGCCATTCCCCATGGCGATACCGACATTTGCTAAAGCCAAGGCGGGGGCATCATTGATACCATCACCGACCATCCCCACTTGTTTTCCTTCTTTTTGCAATTTTTCGACATATCCTGCTTTTTCATCAGGTAATACTTCAGCAAAGATGTGTTCTTTTGGAATACCAACTTCTTGTCCAATCGTCGTTGCAACTGATTGATTGTCCCCTGTGACCATATAAACTGCCAATCCTTGGGCTTGTAATTGTTGGATTGCTGATCGTGCGTGTTCTTTGATCTGATCAGCCACAGCGATCATCCCCAATACCTGTCTGTCATCTGCAAGAAACATCACGGTTTTTCCTTGTCGTTCTAATTGTAACGCTTGTTCTTGATACGCTTCAAATGAAACGTTCAGCTCCACTAGTCGTTTTCTCGTACCAATAAAATAAGATTTTCCATCTATTACCCCACTGATCCCAGCACCCGGATGTGCTTTTGCTTGAACCACAGGCAAAGTCGCGATCGCCTGTTCTTTTCCATAAGTCACAATGGCTTTGCCTAAAGGATGCTCTGAGCCTTGCTCTAATGTGGTGGCGATCGTTAACATTTCTTCGTCACCAATAACGTCTGTGACCACTGTTTTACCTTGTGTGATCGTACCAGTTTTATCTAAAAGGATCGTGTCTAGATGTGTTGCAGCTTCTAATGCCTCGCCGCCTTTGATCAAAATACCCTTTCGTGCGCCTAATCCTGTACCAACCATGATAGCAGTTGGTGTCGCTAGTCCTAACGCACAAGGACAAGCAATAACCAACACTGAAACACTATGGATCACTGCCAGTTCCCAGTTGCCACTGATGAGTCCAGTGACTATTAAGGTAAAGAAAGCAATGACTAAAACGATAGGAACAAAAATACCAGAAATCTTATCAGCAATTTTTTGGATCGGTGCTTTACTTCCTTGGGCATCTTCCACCATTTGGATGATTTGTGAGAGGACAGTTCCTTTTCCTACTTGGGTCACCGTCATTTCAAGAATCCCTGTGGAATTGATGGTTCCGCCGAAGAGTAGATCCCCCGTTTTTTTCTCAACTGGCACACTTTCTCCAGTCAACATTCCTTCATCGATCGCACTATCTCCTTTGATGACTTTCCCATCTGTTGGGATTTGTTCTCCCGGTCGGACGAGTAAAATATCCCCAATCTCTACTTCCTCGATTGGTATGGTCTTTTCTTCACCATTTTTTATGACCTGTGCTGTTTTTTTCTGAAGAGACATCAACTGCTTGATGGCATCGCCGGTTTTACTTTTGGCTGTGTGTTCCAAATATTTTCCTAACAAAATCAGTGTGATGATCATATTGCTACTTTCAAAATATAAGTCCGATGAATGTGTACTGAAAAAACCATTGTATACACTAAGCGCAAATGCGGCGGTCGTACCGATTGCCACTAACACATCCATATTGGGTGCGTTTGTTTTGATGGCATGATACGCTCCTTCATAAAAGCGCCAACCAATATAAAACTGGACAGGGATTGCTAAAATCAGTTGGACCCATGGATCATGGAAAAAATGGACAAGCGTTCCGTGAAAGCCTAACATCATTGCAATCATCGCGATCATCATAGGAAGCGTCAAGATAGCACCTATGATGACATCTCGCTTCATCTTTGTTAAATAAGTTTGCTTTTCTTCTGCAATTTTTTGCTTATGGGCCTCATCATATAAAATCGCACCATAACCAATGGTTTCAACACTCTGGATCAGTTCTTCAATTGATACTTCCTGATAATTGATCGTCGCTTTTTCTGTTGCCAGATTAACAGTCGCAGATAATACACCGGGCTGTTCATTCAACTCTTTTTCGATTCGTGCAGCACAATTGGCACAAGTCATTCCAGTAATCACGAGTGTGTCTTTTTTAGCTGGATACTCCATTTAAATCACCTCTGCTTGATAGCCTAAATCATTGATTGCTTGACATATCGTAGATGGTTGGATCACTGTTTCATCTAATGACACAGTTCCGATCTCTTTTTTTAAGTTGACATTAATTTTTTTTACACCCGGTAGCGCATTGACCGTTTCTTCCACTCTTGCAACGCAATGTTTACAGCTCATTCCTTTGATCGTTACTTTTGTTTTCATCCCTGTTTTCCTCCTAGTTGTTTTGATGGCAATGACATTGTCCTGGAATGCAATTGCACTGGATATCTGTTACTGGCTCTTTTTTCTTTAGTTCTGCCATGATTTGGTCAATATCTGCATGTGTTAAAGTTGCTTCTGAGACAAGATCTGCAATCGTCTCGCCGATTTTCTTCGCACAAATATGTGAGAATAAATTTTCAGCAGCACTTTGCACAGTGTCCGTTTCAGACACCGCTGGGTGATAAATAAATTTTTTCCCTTCTTGTTCTGTCCAAATCGCTTCTTTTTTTACAAGTCGTCCTAATAACGTTTTGACTGTTGCTGCTTTCCAGCCCATTGATTCAGAAAGGATCTGTGTGATTTCCTGAGCTGTGGTGTCTCCTAATGTCCAGACGACACGCATGATTTCCCATTCTGAGTCACTGATTTTGATTGGCTTTTTCACTTCTTCCATATGTATCACTCTCCTCTTCGTTTACAAATGTAAACTTGAATTCTAAATACAGACTACACTTGTAAACGAAACGTGTCAACTACTTTTACTTCGCCATTGCTCTAGAAATTTTTTTTGCTGTCGTGAACCATTCAGAATGACTAATTTTCCTTCTGCTCCTTGTTCATAGATTTTTTTGATTGCTAAGGGTTCCCTTTCTTTCTTGAAACGCCAAACAAAAAGTAAAAAGTCCAAATATTCTTTGTCGAATTTTTCTATAAATTCTTCTGGAACATCTGGACGGGTACTTTTATCTAATTTTCGTTTAATCGAACGTTTGACCACACGATACATCGCGATGTGTCTCGGCAAGCGAAGTAACAGGATCAAGTCAGCTTGTTCAATTCGATCTTTTGCAATCGATAGATAATTCCCTTCGATGATCCAATCCTTGTTCTCAGCCATAAATTTTTCCTGTTCTTTTAACAACCATTGCTTAGCTGCTTTTCCATAGTCCGTTGTTAGCCACAAACGATCCAGTGCTAAAAGAGGGCTTCCTGACGTTGCTTGTAAGCTTCTTGCAAGTGTGGACTTACCTGCACCCGACTGTCCAATAATCATTATTTTCATTTTTTGTCCTCCTTCGAATGGTCATCTTTTTATTTTACCTCTTATTCTTAATAACGCAAAAAAAGACCGAACCAATCGTTGGACTGATTCGGTCAAATCTTATTTTAAAGTTGAGAAACTGGTTCTTTCAATGGATTTTTCTTATTATCACGACGCGCGATTGCTGGTAAGATCATACCTAGTAAAATCAAAATGATCGGTGTGACGATGTTTGAGATCAATTGGAACCACCAAGCTTGTGGATCAGCAGCGTATTCCACTTTTGGTACCATTCCCAAAATACATGCAAACGCAGTGAAAGCAAAACACCAAGCACCAAAGATGAATCCAACTTTAGGATTTTTCACGAACTTATATTCTGACGTGAATTTTTTGTATGCTTTGTTCAACATCATATAGGCTAGGAATACCCATAAGTAACGCATTGGCATAACGACTGAATTTAAGTTCGTCAACCATTTAACTAATTCATTCATATCTTTGATACCAATAATCGGTAATAGAATGATGATACCGACTAAGATACCAGTTAACATGTAACCATTGACCAACGTTCCTTTACGGTTACGTTTACGTAACCAACTTGGTACAAATTCTGGATCTGCATCGGCTAACAAGATCTTCAATGGCGCATCAATAGAAAATGCCAAGGCAGAAATTTGACCGACCATATTCGTCAATGCATAGATGATCATCAATGCATTACCGATACCATAATAGTTACCTAAGATTTGGAAGGCACTGTACGCACCGTTTGCCATTAAATCTTTCGGAATATTGTCACTTGCAAATAACATACCCATTGCCACAGAACCTAAAACAGCACAGATACCGACCATTGCTGCTAAAAAGATCATACCTTTTGGAAATTCTTTTGCCGGGTTACGTGTAGAATTAACATAAGGAGAGATTTTCTCAGCGCCTCCTACAGCAAAGACTAACATTGAAACAGTCGTAAAGTAACTAAAGTCAAACTTAGGAATATACGTTTTGACTTGGTTCATATTTGCTGTCGCAAATTCCATCGTTGGATTGATGAATGGCGCAGTAACAGCAAGTAAAATGAATAATAATGACATGACGAACATCGCTGTACCTGCTAAACCACCGATAACTTTTAACGTTGATAAGCCTTTTGTTGATAGATACAAGAAAGCTAAGAAAATGATCAAGGAGATCACTGCGACCATTTGGACAGACATCGTATTGACGATATCGCCATTTCCTTGAACTGCCCAACCAGCTGCAATCAAAATCGCTTGTGGTTTTTGTGCTAAGTATGGAATATGCACGACCCAATATGTCCAGGCAGCATAATAAGCTAAGCGTTTATTCGAAGTAGTATTTTCTACCCAAGAACTAACGCCCCCTTTACTATCTTTGAATGCTGATCCTAATTGACCGACGATCAGTGCATAGGGGATAAAATAAATAGCTAGGATCAATAACCATGAAGTGATTACTGAGATTCCTTGTTGCGCGTAGTTATTGACGACATTCCCCATACCCCAGACCATGTTGAATGCAATCAACGCTACTGTAAACCAGCGCAGTTGTTTTTCGTTCATCTGATTTCTCCTTTATAAATATTTAATAATTATTCATTGACTATCATATTCAATTTTCATAATGTTTACAACACTTCGTTATTTTATTTGTGGATTATTTTAGGTAAAACACATTGTTTTTACATTTATTTTTCATTTTACCCTCTAACACCTAATTTAAAGGCGAACAAACAAGAAGTATTTTCTAACTATTTTGGAATTTTCAGAACAATTAAAATCTTACAGTTATTTTAATCACAGAAAAACCACAGTCCTCAAATAAATGATTTCTGTGGTTTAACGGTGCTTTTTTGACTGTTTATTTGACTTTTTTGACAGATAGCCCACGCATGGCGTTTAAAACTGCTATCAGGGTCACACCCACATCGGCAAAGACTGCATTTCCCATAGAAGCAAAGCCAATAGCTCCGAGAACCAATACGATTACTTTTACTCCGATAGCAAACGCAATATTTTGCTTGACGATTTTCAACGTTTTTCTTGAAATTTCAATCGCCTCCGCAAGTTTTGATGGCTCATCGTTCATGATGACGACGTCGGCTGCTTCAATGGCTACATCACTGCCTAAACCACCCATGGCGATTCCCACATCTGCTCGAGCTAATACCGGTGCATCATTGATCCCGTCTCCGACAAAGGCAGTTTTCTGAGTCGTTTCGCTCATCAATGCTTCTAATTTTTCTACCTTATCTTCTGGAAGCAGTTCACTATAGACTGTATCGACTCCGACCTCTTTTGCGACTTGTTCCGCAATCTTTTGGGCATCACCTGTCAACATCACTGTCTTTTTGACGCCGACTTTTTTCAATGTCTCGATAGCAAATGTTGCATCTGGTTTGATCGTATCCGCAATAACTAAATAGCCCATGAGCTGACTGTCGATCGCTAAATAGATCAATGTTCCTATTTCATGATTCTCTGGTTGCTCGACTCCATAGCGAGCCAATAATTTTTGATTTCCGACAAGTACCTCTTGTCCCTTGACCTGGGCGTTGATTCCTTCTCCAGCGATTTCTGCAGGTTCTTCAATTTCATATAACGGGCCACTGTAGGTATCCATGACCGCCTTGGCGATTGGATGTGTCGATACATTTTCTAGACTCGCCACATATTTCATAAATGCTTTCTCGTCAATGGTAGAAACAACTTTTTGTACGGCAAAATCACCCTTGGTCAGGGTACCTGTTTTGTCAAATACTACTGTTTCTGTACGAGCTAAAAGTTCTAGATAATTTCCACCTTTGACAAGTATCCCCCGTTTACTAGCTCCACCGATTCCTCCGAAAAAGCTAAGTGGAACAGAAATGACCAATGCACATGGACAAGAGATCACTAGGAATGTCAATGCTCGATAAATCCATTCAGAAAAATCTCCTCCATAGAGTAAGGGTGGGACAGTTGCTAAAAGAACAGCTAACGCTACGACGATCGGCGTATAGTAACGAGCAAACTTAGTGATGAATTTTTCAGCAGGTGCCTTTTTACTGCTTGCTGTCTCCACTAGTTCTAATAATTTGCTGATGGTCGAATTTTCATAGTTCTTTTTAACTTCGATGGTTAGAGGATGGGTCTTATTGATAAAACCACTTAATACATTTTCACCATTCATCACTTCTTTAGGCAATGATTCTCCTGTTAATGCAGATGTATCTACGAGGGATTGTCCCTTCAAAATCGTTCCATCCAAAGGAATTCTTTCACCTGGTTTGACCATGACCGACTCACCGATCTGCACTTCTTCTGGTTGCTTATTTACCAAGCCGCTTTCAGTGATCACATGAGCAACTTCCGGTCGGATCGCCATCAACTCACGAATGGACCGACGAGACTGATCGACCGCAAAATGTTGGAAATACTCACCGATTTGATAAAACAACATGACAGCAACTGCTTCTGGATATTCACCGATCATCATTGCACCAATCGTTGCAATCGACATTAAAAAATTTTCATCAAACACTTGTCCTTTACGAATATTGACAACCGCTTGCTTGATCACATCAAAGCCGATAAGAACAAAAATGGCGAAAAAAGTAACGAAACGAATTGGCTCAGCAGGCTTCCATAAAAACAATAAAAGTAAACTAAGTGACGCTATGATGATACGTAACAACGCTGTTTTATTTTCTTTTTCTGGTTCATGATTTTCACTTATCTGGTTTTTCACTTCGATTACTTTGACCTCTGGTTCTAATTGATGGATTTCTTCTGTTACTTGCTTTTCAATCGCTTCAATGACCGGTTTATCTGCATCGATCATCATTTTTCCAGTCGCAAAATTGACTGATGCTTCTTTTACGCCGGGTATTGCTTGTACTTTTTTTTCGATTTTCATCGCACAATTTGCGCAATCTAAACCTTCTAATTGATAACTTTTCATTTCAAGTCCCTCCTTACTAAACATATGACTATCTATTCATAAGTTATTATACATGAATAGTTATTCATATGTCAAATCATAGTAATAACAGATCATGATTAAAGTATCGTTCGGGAGAATCATTATTTCTGCAAGGTGTAAAAGAAGTTTCTTATGTAAAAGTGACGAATGATAAACTTTTACATAAGACACTAAAGGAGGAAATACATGATTGATTTCAACGATCAATACCATATACTAGCTATGGCTTTGCGACTAGGAAAAGCTACCAACTTCAAAGCAGTCGGAAAGAAAGGAAAAGAAAATTATCAATTTTTATTTTCAAAATTGATAAAAATGATCGAAAATGATCAAGATTCATTTTTTATTGAAACAGTCAAAAAAAATGACTTGATACACTCTCTTGAACATACAATTGACTATTACGATGCCAAAAAAAGAGAAGACATTCAGCACATCATGGAAAACTTAAAAGAGGATGACCCAACTAGCTTTGTCATCATTCCCTCTTACTCTACTACTATAAGATTATTTCATGATCACATATATAGCTTGATCATTCACAAAAATAAGGACTACATTGTTACTAAGATCAATAAATTAGAGTCAATGACTACGAACTTCCAGCTTAAAATTGATGAAAAAAATTTAAATAAGCTTAGCGATATTCTTTATTATTCTAAGTTTGAGTATCGAAAGACGAGAATATCTGTTGATATATTCTCAAAACTAAAAAAAATAGCTGTTGAAAAACCCTCTGCTTTACATGTGGAAATGCGTGGTTATCCAGGCATTACAAATTGCCCGATACTTGAACCGTTAACAGCATTAAAATGGACTGTCTACAATTGCAATAAGCCAATTTCGTCTGCCGAAATCAAGGAGAAGAAAGTGATCAATCCAAAACTATGGCCTTCAAAGGAGCTTCGGATGCGATTTTATCAAACGTTTTTAACCGATAATGAGCAACATAATCAACAATTTTCTATATTATGGCATTATTACACCATGCGAAAAGCAGAAACTCAATTAGTTGATAAAGAATACAAAGGAAAAATCCGCTATCTTTCTATTAAATATTTAAATAAAGTCTTAAATGATCCAGCCGTTCCAATAGAATTTAAGAGAAATCAAACAAATGAAGCCAGTCAACAAAATTATAAAGTATTTCATTCAAGGTCAAAAAAATTGGAAACATTGCACACAAAAATAAGTCATATAACCAATAAAAAGAACATAACAACTGATAAATCTCAACATAAAAACAATGAGAATTCTCAATATTTTAGACCAAGTAATAGTATTGCTTCTACTTCATCAGATAACGTTACCTCCATTAGTTTTCTCTCAAAAAAAGAGCGCCAAGTCTGTTCAATACAAAGATAACTGTTTTCCTACGAAATTGAGATAAAGCGAAAAACAGTTGCCAAGTAAATTTATCCTATCCTTTCTATGGTGGGACTATTGCACGAAAATAAAAAATAAGGAGAGTTATTATGCTTGATTTTGATGGACAATACCACCAATTGGCACTTGCTTTAAGATTAGGAAATGCGGCGGCATTTGAAGTTGTCGGTTCAGGCGGAAGAAAAAATTATCAATTTTTATTTTCAAGATTTATCAAAATGATTGAAAATGATGTTGCTGGTACCTTGATCAATGAAAGTCAAAAAAATCAAGTGATCCAGTCTTTAAGAAATACGATCGTCTACTACGATATGAAAAAACCGACTGAACTGGAAGAGAAAATCAGACATTTAAAAAAAGATGACCCAGCCAGTTTTATGATTTTTCCAGCTTATTCAGTGACCCCTGACTCTTATCATAATCATATTTATGGCTTAGTAATTTATAAGCAAGATAATGACTATCTTGTCGCGAAATTAGATAAATATGAGACAAATAAAAAGATGGGGAATCATTTGCTAAAAATCCCAGCGGATCAGTTGGGGAAATTAAGTAAAATACTATTTGCGACAAAGCTTGAACACCACAGTGAGTCTAAGATCAACCTCATCAATGAAATCACCAGACTCTCAGATAAGCCTGCAAAAAACCTTAATTTTGAAATGAGAGGGTATGCAATGATTCCCAACTGCCCGATTTTAGAACCGCTTGTCACTTTCCGAAGTGTTCTTCATAATTGTCAGGAAGCTATTTTTACTCCACCATTGATTGAAGATAAAGTGAAACCTAAATTCTGCTCATCGTTTGCGTTTCGTGAGCGGTTCTTTCAGACTTTTTTAGGTGAAAATTTAAAACACGATCAAAAATTTTTTCAATTATGGAAACATTACGAACAGCGAAAAAAAATCACTGGTCTAAAAGAAACTATCTCCAGAGATGAATTCGTTGATATTTCGGATGATTTCGTAAAGAAAGTCTACGAAGATCCTAAAACACCTAAAAAATTTGTCAAAAATCAATCCGTCGAGGTTGCACCTTATTATTATCATGTTTTTTATGATGATTCCAGGCGATTGAAACCATTGGATGCTCACATCAACGCAATCATCGATGGAACGGATCAACCATTAAAAGAGGGATTTCGCCAAAAAGTAAAAGTTAAGAGCCAGCGGTTTGGGGGAACAGTCAAAACAGTCAAAGATAGGATTTTTTCTGATAGACAGACCTCTAAAAGTAACACCACAGACGTGACACTTCCAACTTCTCCAACACAAACGTCCTTTACACAAGCGAATTTTAATCATCGCGTAGTAGACGCAACCAACAAATCGAATTTTTTGAGTAAGCAAATACCTAAAAAACATACAGATATCACTCGCTAAGTGTAAAAAAAGTAACTCTTTGGACAGACAACCAACTGTGCAAGAGAGTTACTTTTATATTTAGTCACTATTTAAACGATTTCTGCCCCAAATGGCATCAACGCTAGGCGTGCTAGTTTGAAGGATTGCTTTGCGAAAGGAATACCAATGATCGTGATACAAAGTAAAATCCCACTGATGACATGACCTAAAGCAATCGGCAAACCTGACACGATCAACCAAATGATATTGACGATCAAAGACACGCCATTGTTTGTATAAATGACTTCTTTTCCAAAGGGTGCAAACGATAAAGAAGCTAGTTTGAAACATTGTAGCCCGACCGGAATACCAACAATTGTGATACACCATAATACACCTGCTACCGCCCAACTCAGTCCTCCGAGTAAGCCACCAAAAATAAACCAAATAATATTTCCAATACAACTCATTGTTTCTTTCTCCATTCTAATAAGAGTCTTACGTTAAAAACCATTGAAATCGACTCTCTTGATTTTACGTTTTTTTGCTTCTAGTAACCACTGCTCCATAAACTGAGCGGCTACTGTTCTTTCTTGATCGACTGCCACAAAAATCGTTTGAAGCAGTTCACCTGATTGTTGATCTGCTTCAGTCGTTTCGATTTGTCTCGCTTGTCCAAAAGCGAAAATCATTTGTTTTTCTGCGTCATCATGTGCTGCTATAAAGGATATATTCAATGGATCGTTTATATCTGGCAGCATTAGTTCCTCCAAGAATCGATTTTCTTGTTGCCTGATCAACCTATTGATCATCGGTAGATCTGCTTCGGTTGCTGGGCGAATGATCATTCAAACCACTCTTTTCTTTTTTTGACCGTTTCTATCCAAATATTGGCAATCGTTTCATGACCCAGTAGTGTCGGATGGACACCATCATCCCCTGTATATTTCTCATAGCCATATGAGATGCCTAAAGAATTCAACGTTCCATCTAACGGGACAAAAACTGCTTGATATTCTTTTGCTAGTTGACGAATCAAGTGGATCTTTGGATCAAGATCACTACGCCAACTTCTACGATCGTCAGGCTCTGGCAAAACAAATGGTTCCATCAAGACGATTTTTTTGATGCCACTTTCCACTAAACGATCAAGTAAATACCGATAATCGGCTTCAAAACGCTCAAAAGATTCTTTTGTCGCAAATGCTGCAGGCTCGCCTACATTGTGCCATGTATCATTGATACCAATCAAAATCGAGACCATATCAGGTTTCAAATCGATGCAGTCTGCTTGCCAGCGCTTCTTTAGGTCTGCTAACTTATTTCCGCCGATTCCGCGATTGACGAATGTCCACGTGTTTTCTGGATCACTCGCAGCCAATTTTGCCGCTGTTAACAGTGCATAGCCCTGACCGAGATCGTCAGTTCCTCTACCCGCATCTGTGATACTATCTCCAATGAATAAAAGTCGTTGTTCCATCACACACCCTACTTTCCTTGCCACTTTTACGTTATTATCCCACACACATCTAGCCAAAGAAAGAAGGAATTGGAACAATAGTGATTTCATAATAACTTCTTAAAAAAAATGCGTTCCACGAAAATACGATGAACGATTTTCGTGGAACGCGTCTTATTTCTTATGGGTAAATACGATTTAACAAACGTGGGAATGGAATTGCTTCACGTACATGATCGATCCCTGAGATCCAAGTCACTGTACGTTCTAAGCCTAAGCCGAAACCAGAATGTGGAACAGATCCGTATTTACGTAGATCTAGGTACCATGAGTATTCTTTTTCGTCTAAGCCATGATTCTTGATTTGTTCAAGTAAGAAATCATAGTCAGTCGCACGTTCACTTCCGCCGATGATCTCGCCATATCCTTCAGGTGCGATCATATCTGCACAAATCACGACATCTTCTCTTGTTGGATGTGGTTTCATGTAGAATGGTTTGATCGCTTTTGGATAGTTCAAGATAAAGACTGGTTGTTCAAATGAGTTCGCAATAAACGTTTCGTGTGGTGAACCGAAATCATCGCCCCACTCGATATCGTCAAAACCATTTTTCTTCAATAATTCGATGGCATCATCATACGTGATACGTGGGAAAGGTAATTTAGTATAAGTTTTCAATACTTCTTTATCACGTTCTAAGACGTCTAAAGCATACTCGCAGTTATCTAATACACTTTGAACTAAGAAAGCAACATATTGTTCTTGTACTTCTAAGCTTTCTTCTTGATGCGTGAACGCCATTTCAGGTTCGATCATCCAAAATTCGATCAAATGACGACGTGTTTTTGATTTTTCAGCACGGAAAGTTGGTCCAAATGAAAATACTTTACCAAATGCCATTGCAGCAGCTTCCATGTACAATTGACCACTTTGTGACAGATATGCTTTTTGATCAAAGTAGTTTGTCTCAAATAGATCGGTGGTTCCTTCTGGGGCAGAGCCAGTCAAGATCGGTGGATCGATTTTAACGAATTGGTTGTTGTTGAAAAATTCGTAGGTTGCACGGATGATTTCATTTCGAATCTGCATCACTGCATGTTGGCGTGAAGAGCGTAACCATAAATGACGATGATCCATCAAGAAATCTGTTCCATGTTCTTTTGGTGTGATTGGATAATCATGACTTTCACTCACTACTTCAATGTTCGTGATCCCGATCTCATAGCCAAATTTAGAACGGCTATCTTCACGAATCTCACCTGTCACAAGGATCGATGTTTCTTGAGAAAGATTTTTTGCCATTTGGAAAACTTCCTCAGGCACTTCGCTTTTTACGACAACTCCTTGGAAGAATGCTGTCCCATCTCGTAATTGTAAAAAGGCGATTTTCCCACTTGAACGCTTATTAGCGACCCAAGCACCGATCGTTACTGTTTCGCCTACATGTTTTTTTGAATCGATGATTTGAATTTGTTCCACGTAAAATTCTCCTTTGTCCTATAATAATTTCTATTCGTTTTGACTTTTACTCTCAATAAAACGTTGGATTCGTCGGATTCCTTCTTCTAACGTTGCTAGATTCGCCGCATAACTCAAACGAACATTTTCCGGTGCGCCGAAACCTTCACCTGTAACTAGAGCAACCCCTGCTTCTTCTAGTAGATCTTCGACCCACGGCGTCACTTGTTCATAGCCACATATCGCTAACGTTTCTTTCACATTCGGAAACAAGTAAAATGCGCCTTGTGGTCTTTTGACCGACACCCCGGGCAAATCAGCAACAAGCGGAAATACGATGTCTAGACGTTCTTCAAATGCTTTGCGCATCTCTTCAACGGTATCTTGTTCCCCTTGTAATGCTTCAACAGCCGCATATTGACTGACTGCAGTTGGGTTACTAGTTGATTGTGATGCAATCGCAATCATCCCATCAATGATTTTTTGATCGCCGACCGCGTATCCGATACGCCAGCCTGTCATTGCATAGGTTTTTGATACACCGTTGATGATTATCGTCTGTTCACGTATTGCTTTTGAAATCGTTGCAATTGGAGTAAACTCATTGTCATTATAAACTAATCGGCCATAAATATCATCAGCAACTATTAAAATATCGTTTTTTACTGCCCATTCACCTATAACTTGTAGTTCTTCTTTTGTATAGATCATCCCTGTCGGATTAGAAGGAGAATTGATAATGACTGCTTTTGTCTTGGAAGAACGTGCTTGTTCCAATTGTTCGAGGGTCACTTTGAAATCATTGACTTCTTGACCAGTGACAAAAACAGGGACACCTTCTGCTAACTTGACTTGTTCACCATAGCTCACCCAATAAGGTACTGGAATGATGACTTCATCTTTTGGATCTAGGATTGTTTGGAATAAGGCATAGAGGGCAAATTTCGCCCCGTCTGTCACAATCGTCTGAGAAGCATCGTAAGTCAAGCCATAATAGGTTTCCAGATACGAAACGATTGCCTGTCTTAATTCTGGAATACCCGCTGTTGGCGTATAATAGCTTGCTTTTCCATTCTTGATGGCTGCGATCGCTGCTTCTTGGATATTTTCAGGTGTAGCAAAATCAGGCTCTCCTACGGTCAAACTGATAATGTCTTTCCCTTGTGCTTTCAATGCCTTTGCTTTTGCTGCAGTTGCTAGTGTTACGGAAGGCTCTAAGCGTTCCACTCTTTTTGACTGTTTCATCCAATCTATCCTTTCATCCGTCTTTTCTATACCCCGCTAATGACTTTGACTTCCTCTCCCGTTTTAAAAGAAAGTAAATAATAATTCAACTGGTCATCTGACGTTTTGGTAATGACTTCCCATACCGGTTCATCTTTGTACATCCCTAAGGAAGCTTTTTCCACTTGTTGATCGGGATGTTGTTTGCTGATTTCTTGGCGGGCAGCTTCTTCGGTCAAGCCTGCTTTTTGTTCTAACACTTTCACACGCTCACCCGATTTAGGTATGATCACTGCAATATCTTGTCCTTTATCATTTTGGCCTGTTAATGAAAAATAAGTGGCTTCCCGAGTAAACCAATAGAATTGGTCCACTTCCTCAAGATTTGCATATTGTTCAGCTAGTTTTGTCGCCTCTTGTTTCGCTTGCGTCATTGGGCGTGTCGCACGCAGATAAAAAATCGTGCTGATCACGATTACTGCTAATAAAGCGATGATCAAGCCCAGCAAGATGCGATTGATCGTATGTTCTTTGTTTGTCTGATTCTTCAAGGACTGTCGCTCCTTCTTTTTTCATTGATGTCCATTATAACAGATTTCGAGGTGAAAATAGTCCTCGATTATGGCTTAATTTCTTCGTTTTTGTTTAAGAAATCATGGATATCTTCACAAATTTGTTCAAAAGGCGCCTCTTGGACAGGCATCTTTTTAGGCAAGGCATGAATGATCCTCGCGCCATATTTTGCGGTCACTAATCGTCGATCTAAAATCAGCAAGACACCTTTGTCCGTTTCCGAACGAATCAAACGACCTAAAGCTTGTCTGACCTTCAGTGCTGCCTTTGGTAAGGATTCTTGATAAAAAGGGTTGATGCCTTCCGATTCCAAATACGCATTTCTCGCTTTGACCATTGGACGTTGTGGATGATCGAATGGCAACCGCGTAATGACGACTAGTTGTAACGCATCTCCTGGCAGGTCGACGCCTTCCCAAAAACTATCTGCGCCGAATAGCACGCTCATATCAGAAAGAACAAAACGCTTCAATAGTTTCTCACGACTGCCACCGATTCCTTGAGCTAAAATCTCTCTTCCTTGTTCAAGCATTGTCAAATGCATTCGTTGATACACCTTTTGTAAAACATCATGAGAAGTAAACAAAACTAGGATCGGTCTTTTTTCTTGTCTGATCAACTGGTATAACACATCCGTTAGATAGTCGACATACGCTGTACCACTTAATTGATTGATCTCTGGTGCTTCTTTTGGCACGAAGATCCGTGCTTGTTTTTCGTAATCATAAGGAGAGGCAATGACTTTCAGCGGAGTACCTTCAATTCCTAATCGTTTCGCCAAATATTGACGATCTGGGCCCACTTTCAATGTCCCTCCTATATATAAAATCCGTTCATAGCGCTGATACCAAACTGTATTGGGAATCAGTGCGGCAGTAAAATCGTGGAGATGGAACATCGTCTGCTGAGGGGTGGCACCCGGAACAAACCAATGGACTAAACTTTCTTGCCAATTCTCCAACCATTCTTCCATAAAACTTGCTTGTTGATCTAAACGATCAAACAAAGCATACAGACTTGCAAGATCGACACGCATTTGCTTCGTCCAACTTTCTTGAAGCACCTCTAAGCCTGAACGGATCCTGTACTGTAATCCCTTTATTTCTTGGTAAAAAAGATGAAGATGGTCAATGGCTGTACTTGCTTCAAAAGATAATTTATCTAAGTCCTCTTTCGTGATCATGACTTCTTCCGGGTAAGTTTGTCTTTTTTGTTGAGGTATGATCTCAAGTAACCCTTCAGCTAAACAAAGCTGTGCCTCACGAAGCGCAGACAACTCTTCTTTGTAGATATCAAGCCAGCGCTGCCCCTCATGATTGGCTGGAAGATAGCCTTTGAAGCGATCGAACAAACGATCAGGTTCTTCGAATAATTGTACTTCCTTGTTAAAATAGCTCAAACTGAATCGTTGATCATTGACTTTTTCAGCAATCTCAGGTAAATGATGTGCTTCATCGATCAATAAATAAGGACTTTCAGGCAACAACGGTGTCTTTCTTTGTGTTTCTTGGACTAAAAAAGCATGGTTGACGATCAAGAAGTTACTTTGCTTGATTTGTCGATGCAAAAATCGAATAAAATCTTGTTCATAGAACGCTTGTTTTTTCGCTAAAAAGTCAAGCCCGCGATGCGAAACATCTGTAAAAAAGGCATGATTCAAATTCGTTAGATGCAATTCATCTAAATCTCCTGTTTTCGTCTGCGTCAGCCAGACAAGAACTGTCATTTGATAGAGTGCATATTGTTTTTGCTCCTTTGGCTCAAGGAGTGTGGCTTTGAACCGTTGCAAATCGAGATAATGGCGGTAGCTTTTGATAATCGTCGCTTGGATCGGTTGGTCGAATAATTGATTCAACAAAGGAATATCTTTTTCCATGATCTGCTCTTGTAAAACAAGCGATACCGTACTGATCACTGCCGGCTTCTCCGGTGTGGCCAGATAGCTAAGAGGCAATAGATAGCCAATCGTCTTGCCCATACCAGTCGCTGCTTCGATCATCAAATTTTTCGATTCATCTTTGGTAAAATGATCATAGACAACATTCATCAAACGATTTTGTTCTTTACGATACATCAACGTTTTTCCAAATATTTTCTCTTTCGCTTGTTTTTTTCTTGGATAAGCTTTATGACCATAGTAAACTTCTGAAAACAGTTCGACTTCTTTTTTTTGTAAGGCGATTCCCTCGATGATTTCCAGTTCATCTGATAAAGGTGGGGGCTGCTTTCTCAGTTCGTTGGTGGTTTGTTCGATGAATAATCTAGTATCCATCCCTGTATGATTGCTCAGTTTCACGATCTGTTCAAGCGTCACTAAAGGTAACTGACGCATCCGTTCTTCAATCAGTAGAAGCAACTGTGCTGTCACTTCCGCATCGCTATCTGCCTGATGGGGATTATCGTGGATAAACCCCAGACTTTCCGACAAATCAGCTAAACGAAAGCTCGGTTCAGTCGGCAAAAATATCTGGGCCAACTCGACTGTATCGATTCCTGGAATCTGTAATTTAGGTACGCCACAGCGAGTCAATTCATGGTTCAAAAACTGATAATCAAAATAAATATTATGCGCCACGAAGATGGTATCCGCTAGAAGGTTGTAAATCGTTTGTGCTACATCTTCAAAATAGGGTGAACGATGGACACGTTGATTGGTGATCCCTGTCAAATGCTGGATCTGTTTTGAGATTTTTCGCCCAGGGTTGATATCCATCGAATAACGAGAGGTGATCCGCCCATCTTCGATCATGACACATCCAAATTGGATAATGCGATCTTCTTTTGGATTTGTCCCAGTCGTTTCAATATCGACGACTGCATAAGTTTTCGGTTTCAACATATCTTCCTCTTCTCTTCCCTCTAGTCTTCTTTTGAAATTATACTACAAATCACTTGAAAATTCTTAGGAAATCAACCTAAAGCATACGTCTGTTGTTATCTTTGCTACTGAGAGAAACAGTAAGTTTACTTCTCCCCTTCCTTTTCTCGTTATCACTCATCTAACCATGTAAGGCGATGTTCTTAGGTGTAGAGAATCAAAGCATATGAAAAGAAAACACAAAAAAGCCCAGACCGCTAGGAACTAGCAGACTGAGCTTTTATTTAGTAGTGGGTTAATTAAGCTTTAACAACGTTAGTTGCTTGAGGGCCACGTTGACCTTCTTCAACATCGAAGTTTACTGTTTGGCCTTCTTCTAAAGTTTTGAATCCATCACCTTGGATAGCTGAGAAATGAACGAATACATCGTTGCCGTTTTCTGCTGTAATGAAACCGAAACCTTTTTCTGAGTTAAACCATTTCACTGTACCTGTTTCCATAATAAAAATCCTCCTTGTGTATCAAACACATATTTTGCAATTACTTGAATGGTGAATATCTGGAAGATGTTTATTTGAAACAAACTACCAAGATTACCGAACAAAAACTACATAGTTATTGTAGCACATTAATTACAGTTTAGCTAGTAAATTTTGAACTTTTTTTATTTTTTTTTTCATTCTTTTGCTTATTTCTCCAAAAAAAACGAACGTTTTTAATTTACGCTTAAAAAAAAATTCACTTTTAAACTTGATGATCTTCTGATCTTTCTCCCCTGAGAAATAAGAAAAAGCCACGAAATCAAATAAATGATCTACATGGCTTTTCCTTTCTTATAAAATGAATGATCAATCGGTTCTAGGTACTGTTCCTAGAGACTAATAACGCAATATCGCGGTCAAACTCTTTTCGTCAGGCGCATCTTTTTGATCCAAGATAAAGACTTGTCCGCCATTGGTGATCACATCATCAGCTAGTTGATTCAACACTTGTCGACGGTCGTACTCTGTTTCTGGGTCTTCACCAAATCCGTCAGCCAGATTAGAGGTTGCGATAAATAAGTGAGAAATCTTTCCCTCTTTCGCTGCTGGCACGATGTCCACTAGTTGATCCAAGAATTTTTTATCTAACAATTGATTGTAGCTACTTGCTTCCTTCGCTGCCAGTTCATCCGAAAGTTTCTTCGCACCTACTTCGATATCTTTTAAAGATAATTGGGCAGGTGAAGCTGAGATCGCCACATCCGAACGGTAATAAGGGTTTTTCGCCACTTTTTTGAACATTGTTTGATTTTCAGGCAAAGCATACAAGTACACAGGCCATTTTTCAGGATTATCCAAGCTGTCTTTAAGAAATTCATCGACCGCTTGGTAATAATTGATCCAGTCAATTTCAACTTCTTCGTCTTTAGGATTCACCCCATGGAATGTTGAGCCTTCACTACCATTTGACGAGTAGTTGATACCTCCACCTGTCAACTCAGATCCTAAAGCTGTCACCACATCTGTAGGTGCTCCTTCGGGTAGATCAACTTCTTTTACTTGTTTGTTGCTTACTTCGTAAAGCTTCATTGAATCACGATTCAATCCCAGTAAATAATACGAGTAGTTAAAATGTCCATTTTTAATGATCGCTAATAAATAAGGTAGGTCACTTACATAATATTGATCATCTACTGCAATGCTCAAACGATGAACAATGGTACTTTCAGGAGACAAGATCACCGCGACACTCGCAGTGGCACTGCGCCAAAATGAAGCATCTTCTAGTAGTTGATCGATTTTTTTTTGAAAATTCGACCAATCATGCTCCGCATATTTCTTTTCAAAACGTTTTTTTGCTTCTTTTGCAAAGTTCTTGAATTTGATCTGATCTTTTTCCACATCTTGATGTGCAACGTGAGTGTTTAGCATAATAGTAATAAATGGTCCTTTGACACCTTCTGAAGTCAGTTGTGACAGTAACTCTCTATCCTTTTTCGCCATAAACGTACCCCTCCTAAAAATCATTTCTTCAATACTACTAACTAAAGTCTACCACAACCATTTTTATCCATAAAACAAAATGGTCCCTAGACAAAAAATCGTTTACAATCCCATCTCTGACTAAGGATTGTTTTCTTCAACTATTCTTCAAAATTTCATCAATGATTCGTTACATTTCACAGCGAAATTATTCATACCTAACTGATAACATAGAGAAAAGTAGAAATCGAGGTGTTTATATGCAATTATTGATGATATTTAGTTTATTATGTATGACTGCTCTATTTGTATTCACTGCCTTTCGTCTAAATGAACCCGAGGCTCAACCTGTACGAGTCAAAAAGAATCAACGCTAACTATCCTCTTGTGTTCGTTTGGTTTATCTAAAGTTTTTTTCAGAAAGATTGAAACTACGCACACTCTCTGATAAAATTTTAATTTGTAGCAAATCAAATTAGAAAACAAGGGGATTGGACATGGGCACTAAGAAAAAACATTTCGCTTTACTGTTGGCAACGCTTCTTTTGACGTTAGGATCATTCTTGCCAACTTTATCCGTACAGGCCGATGAAGCATTTTCTGTGAATTCCCAAGCAGCATTTGCTGTGGACGCAACAAGCGGAAAAATTTTATACGACCAAGACGGAGAAAAAACAATGGGGATCGCGTCAATCTCAAAAATCATCGGGTTGTACATCGTACTTGACCAAGTCAAAGAAGGAAAATTATCCTGGGATGATGAAGTGGCAATCTCCGATTATGCTGAAACATTAAGCATTGCACCTAATTTATCGAATGTTCCCTTACATAAGGAGAATACCTATACTGTAAAAGAACTTTTTGACTCTGCCTTTATCCAATCAGCCAACGCATCAATGGTCGCTTTAGCTGAAAAGATCTCTGGTAGTGAAACAGCATTTCTGACTGTCATGAATGACCAGTTAAAAGAATGGGGCATTGAAAATGCAACGATCGTCAATGTTTCTGGGTTGAACAATGTTTACCTCGGCGCAAATCGTCCAGAAGGTACTGGCGAAGCAGATGAAAATCAAATGTCCGCAAAAGACGTAGCGATCATCGCACGTCACCTGTTACTCGATTTTCCTGAGGTACTAGAAGTGACGAGTACTGCAACAAAAATGTTTGGTGAAAACACACAATCGCCGGTTGAAATGGTCAATTGGAATTGGATGCTTCCAGGTTTTATCAACTTCAAAGAAGGCGTTGATGGACTAAAAACTGGAACAACTGATTTTGCTGGTGCTTGTTTTGTCGGTACCATCGAACGAGACGGCAAACGCATCATTACAGTCATATTGAATGCGGAAGGTCATGAGCAAAACCCAAGCGTTCGGTTCACCGAAACGGCTCGCTTGATGGATTATTGCTATGATAACTGGTCAGTCAAAGAAATCGGTAAAGCAAACGCAAGCATTCCTTCACTCAAATCGATCGATGTGAAAAACGGAAAAGAAACTTCTGTCAATGTCGTACTAAAAAGCCCAGTCAGTGTCTGGGTCAGAAATGATATGGATACGGGTCAATTGACGATCACACCTAAGATCGATGAGACAAAAGTAAAGGATAATGAACTTGAAGCACCGATCGTTAGAGGCACAAAGGTTGGCACAGCCACTATCACTTTAGCTGATGATCAATTAGGTTACTTAGAAGATGGTGCCTCTCCAAGCACAGACATCATCACTGCTAGTTCGGTTGAAAAAGCGAATATCTTTGTGATCGGCTGGCGCAATGTCACTAATTTTTTCAGTAATCTATTCTAAATAAACATTCCAAATAGTTACATCCACTCCTTACCCAAACAGTAAATGCTGGCTCTTCTTCACGAATCGACGAGACGCCATCAACCTTTACTGTTTGGGTATTTTTCTGCTTCTTACAGAAAATAAATGTATTTTCTATTTTTTCTTTTTTTTATAACAGCATTTTTACAAATTTTTCGTTATACTGTAGATGGTAGATTGTTACTTGTAGGGTTGGTCTATGAGGGGCGAGTAACACTATCAGTTCGTGTTGAATAATCATCACTAGTCTGCTAATCAGCTGTTTCCTTTTCATTCGCAGTGATGACTCCACGATTAGAAAAAGGAGTTGGTATTATGAATTTAACAAGAGATTTGATTTTTTCGATTCTCTATATCGTAGGGATGGTTGGGATCATCACCTGGCGCAGGAAACAAAAAGATCCCGCGTTATTCTTTTATTGTGGTACTTGGACATTCACATTGATGCTTACGTACTTCGTTGTATTAGAGATTTTTTATGCGAGTTTTTATTTCTTGATCCCTCTCGCTTTTTTCAGTATCTTTGCTTTTTTTTACTTTACCGAAAAAAGGCGACTACTGAATGGTTTGATCTTCAATTTATTTTTGATTAGTTTCGGCGCTTATTTATTACTCTTACTTTTTGAGACGCAGAATATCTTTATTGGTGGGATTTTTGCTTTGATTGCAGTACCAGCTTTTTTGATTTTACTATTTGGCATATATATTTTGGTCGTCTTTCTCATTTGGAATGGCATCATCGTCTTAAAAAGAGAATCACGTTCACTAGCTAATCTTTTGACTTTACTGCTAGGGATTGCCTTAACGCTATATTTAATTGCCACTGTATTTTTAATCAACTACTTACCAGCGTGGATCAATGTTCTTCTTTCTGGTATAGCAGTCATCTTGATTTATCTGTTTATTGTCTTCTATAATTTTATGACTGTCTCTTTCTTATATCAGTTCAACCGACCACGTTACAACCAGAATTATATTATCGTGTTAGGCGCAGGCCTGATCAACGGGGAACGTGTTTCTCCCCTCCTAGCCAAACGGATCGACAAAGCAATTGCTTTTTATTGGGCCCAGAGTCATGCTACGCTCAATCCACCGATTCTTTTGATGTCTGGTGGTCAAGGTGCAGATGAAAAGTTACCAGAAGCAATTGCCATGAAAAACTATGCCTTAGAAAAAGGGATTCCGGAGCGGGACATTTTAGTTGAAACAAATTCAACAACCACTTTAGAAAATATGCGTTTCTCCAAAGAATTAATGGATCGTGAATCTGGCGGTGGCGCTTATCGTGCGATTTTCAGTTCAAATAATTACCACATTTTCCGTGCAGGACTCTTTGCGAAGCAAGCACAGTTAAAAGCCAATGGCATTGGTGCAAAAACAGCCTTTTATTATTTGCCAAATGCTTTTCTTAGAGAATATATCGCGATCTTGATGTTGCATAAAAAACGTCACATGATCGTATGTGGTATCATCCTTGGCCTGACTGCATTGTTAGCTTTGATCACACTTATTGCCTAAAAAAAGAAGTTGCGTTTCATGCAACTTCTTTTTTTCTTTCAATCAGTAAACTATTCTCTCTGATCATTATTCATTGGTAAAAATAAAATCCCTTTTTTGATCATTACTTTTTGTGCGGAATAGATTCCGTTATTTCCCGAACACATGAAACTGATCAAACAAATCATAAAAAAGAAACTAGCTGCTTCTCCTCCAAATAATTCGATGCCCATGACAAAACAAGCAATGGGTGTATTCGTCGCTCCAGAAAACACACCGATAAATCCTAATGCAGCTAGAAAAGGAATCGAAACATGCAGGATGGGCGCTAAAGTTGCCCCTAGAGTTGCACCAATCTCAAACAAAGGGGTCACTTCCCCACCTTGATAGCCAGCGCCTAAAGAAAGGACAGTAAATCCTAACTTACCGATAAAATCATAGGCATGTGCTTTTCCGGCAAACGCATCTTGCAATAAAGGCAAGCTAAGTCCTAAGTAGCGTTGTGTTTGTAAAATCATTGCCACAACTACGACAATTCCTCCACCTATAAAATTTCTAGTGATTGGATGTTTGAACCATTTCAGATACCACTTTTTCAAAAAGACGATTGAACGACTAAAAACCCAACCAATAATCCCAAAAGCGATACCCGCCACCATCAGTTTGCCAAAGAGTGCAGGACTCCACCCTGGAATTTCTCCCATCTTATAAAGGATATGTGTGACACCAATCCTTTCGGTTACGAAGTTAGCAAATAAAGCAGCAAAAAAGCTGGGAAAGATCGCTTCTGTACGCATCTTTCCGATTGCTAGTACTTCAAGTCCAAACAATGTGCCTGCTAAAGGTGTCCCAAACACTGAACTAAATCCTGCACTGATCCCACTGATGACCAGCACCTCTCGCTCGATAGGACTCAATTTTAATCCCCTTGCTAGATTTTCAGCTAAAGCGCCACCCATTTGGACTGCTGTTCCTTCTCGACCGACAGAACCGCCAAAAAGATGCGTCGTGATCGTACCGAAAAGCGTTAAAGGAATCAATCGGAGCGGGATTTTTTCTTCCCCACCATTCCCTTGATCAATGACCAGATTATTCCCACGACTAGCATTCCCACCGTATCGTTGATAAAGAAACGCAAATAATGCCCCACTGACAGGTAATAGATACAATAACCAAGTATGTGCTTCTCGTAAATCCGTCACCACAGTTAAGCTATTTAGAAAAAAAGCGGAAAGTCCTCCCATTAGTACGCCTAAACAAGCAGTGATCACTAACCATTTCACCATATATGTCCCTATTTTGAATGGACTAAGTAACCGTTGATCCATTTTTCTATTCCTCCCCACAAAAAAAGCCTACTAAAAAAACGGATTCTCCGATTTTTAGTAGGCGTCATTAGTCATCTATCGATCGACATTTAAAGGCGAACACCATCACCTATTCATTTACAGAAAGTTTATCATACATTCTCAAGAAAAACAATGGCGCTATTTTTCTTTCTTCACGATGTCTGTAAATTCATAAAATGGTGCCAGCTTTACTAGTTGCTGATTGCACTGATCACTATCATGACAAATGTAATTTCCTTTTTTAGTATACGTGCCATCTGATCCTGATTTTGTCGTGGAAAGAAACATCGAAACACTCGAAGTCTTATGGCAAATCGCGCATACTCCTTTGATGATCGTCGGAGAAAGTGTGCCATGGACACCTTGTAGCCGCTCATCTGCATAATAAAGCAGATATTTCTTCTGTGTTCCTGGATCATTCCAGCCCACATAAGTATGCTCTTTAAGATCCAATGTTTGCCAATCTGGGTGTTTCAACTTTTTTACTTTTCGGAATATTTTTTCCACTTGGATTTTTGATGGTTGCTTGAATGGCGCAACATGTTCTTTTAAACGTTCGAGCAATTCTGTCGCTTTTTCTTTTTTCAAGTTTGTATCCATAACTTGCTTCACAAATGGTTCAACTAAGGCGATTACTTGTGGATCATTTTCTACTACCTCATTGATTCTTTCTGTGGCTAATGCTTGAACGGTTGCGACAGTTTTTTTATCATTCACTGAATGATAGACATTTAACAGTTGCTCGATTTCTCGTTTGATAAAGAAATATTGATACGTTTTGATTGTTGTTTCCATGATTTTTTGAGTCCTTTCTTCTTTCAAAAGTAGCTACTTTGAAGAAAAAAGAGTCCTTCAACAAAGTTAGCTTAATAACTGAAGTCCTTGAACTCTGCTAAATAAGATACGTATGGCATCTTATCATCACCCCCTTTATGCTTTTTTCATCTATGTACATTCACTAATAAAGAGTTAACCTTATAAATCTTATTTCGTCAACTACTTTCGCAAAAAAAAAACAGTCAAAGGTTTCCCATGATCGGGACCTTCGACTGTTTCCGTTCGGCTGGTCAAATAGTTAGATCGACTGTTCTTTTCCAAAATATCGTTGCCATTTTTGTTTCATTGTATCCGTTACTGGTTGCGCCGCTTCTTTCACTGCACAATACTTGTCAACAAATGTCACAATATAGCTTTCTTTGTATTTTGGTGGAGCGATCGTTGCTCCCCACATATGTTTCAAGATGATGTCGCGCTCTAAATCAGAAAGTTCAGTAATCTTTTCTGCATTTTTCACAGCGATCCTAGGATGCACATACGCATGTGTGCCTTCATCAAATTTTGTTGTACGCCAGTCATAATAGAATAGGTCATGTAAAAGTCCTGCACGTGCAGTAGCTCTTGCATCTCCACCCCATTTTTTTGCTAATTTGTAACTGTAATAAGAAACACTGATTGAGTGTTCCAATCTTGTCGAATGTACATGTTGGATATAATCAGCTAATTTTTGTACTGCTTCTGTTTCTAATAGATCTTCGATATAAGACATGTATTCTTCGTCTTCACGCCATTTTTCTGTCATAATTTTCGATCTGCCACCTTTTTGAATTTCATTTATCGTTGAAATTGTACATAGTATATCATTCATGTTCGGAATATTCTAGTGAGGTTGATTAAAAATCCAAAAAGCTTAATAGTTCCTTAATCAAGAAGAAAGATGATACAACAATATGCCGGTAGCTACGCCGACATTCAATGACTCAGCATGGCCATTCATCGGGATGTAGATATTTTTATCAGTTAGCGCCAATAATTCTGATCGCACCCCTTGCCCTTCATTTCCCATAATGATCGTATAATTTTTTGTTGGTACGACGGTTGGAAGAGAAACAGCTTCTTCATTGAGTTCTGTTCCGTATATCGCAAATCCTTTTTCTTTCAATTCAGGAATGAGCGCGTCTAACTCTTGTGAGATAACTGGTAAATGGTAATTGCTTCCCTGCATGCTTCTTAAAACTTTGGTGCTATAAATATCAGCTGAGCCTTTCCCTAAGATCACACCTGCTAAACCAAACGCATCTGCTGTTCGGATCATCGTTCCGACATTTCCAGGATCTTGGACATTGTCTAAAAGCAACCAGCCTCCTGTATCTATTGACACTTGGCTAACTTCTAGCGGCATCACTGCCACGATTCCTTGTGGTGTTGGTAGATCAGAGATCACCGCCATCACCTCATCAGTGACTAAAAAGCAATCCAATGCGTGTTGTTCGACCCATGTCCCCCATTCTGACCAGCCTCGTTCTGTCAGAAAGATCTCTTTAGGTATGACTTTGGCATTCACAGCTTCTTCGATCAAGTGAAACCCTTCAAGCAGGTACTCCTGTCCTTCTTCGCGGTGCTTCTTTTTATGTAATTTTTTTATTTCTTTGATTCTAGGATTTTTTGCTGATTGAATTTTTTTCACGTTTTCCACCTCACTTTATTATAGCATGGAATCAATCGTTGGGCTTGTTAGTTTTATAAAAAATCGTTATCATAAATTTATCAAATAGAGGAAAGAGTGGTGCTTCAAATGAAAAAAGTTAAAATGAATGTGCAAGGGCGTGTCCAAGGTGTAGGTTTTCGTTATATGACAAAAATAGTAGCTGATCAATTGGGCGTGACAGGAACAGTTAAAAACGAAGAAGATGGTTCGGTGACGATCGAAGCCGCTGGTGAGGAGGAAACCATCGATCAGTTCATCAAAGAAGTCAAGCTATCCCCTAGTCCCAGTGGCCGTGTCCAATATGTCGACTTGCAAGAACATCCGATGATGGAAGAACGAAAGAAATTTGATGTGATCGGCTAAATGTTTCTTCTTGAAAGCACATATGAAGAAAGTCGTTGTTGCCATCTACTGGAAGATGATCGTTTCAATTCTCTGTTCTTTTATGTGCGCTTCCCTGTCCTTCCCATGATCGGTTAAACTTAAGGGAATTATTTGAATTTTCTATGAAGTTCATTGAATTATTCTCATATTTTTAGTATAGTTAAGCTTGTGTAAAAATTTTAAAAGAGGAAGTATTTTATGAATAAATGGAAAAATTGGTTACTAGGTTCTGGTCTTGTAACACTCTTACTTTTCTTATCTGGTTGTGTCAGAATGGATGCTGAAGGAAACCCTGATACATCTGGAATCGTCTATCGCGTATTAGTACAACCTATGGGACAAGCGATTACATATCTCGTGCAGAATTTCAACTGGTCATACGGTTGGGCTGTTATCTTGATGACTGTGATCGTACGAATCATCATTTTACCTTTAGGAATCAGTCAATCGAAAAAGACAATGATCCAATCTGAAAAAATGCAAGCATTGAAACCTCAAGTCAGTGCCGCCCAAGAAAAACTAAAAGCGGCAACGACCCGAGAAGAACAAATGGCTGCACAAGCAGAAATGCAACAAGTGTATCGCGAAAATGGGTTAAGTATGACTGGTGGAATCGGTTGTTTACCTTTATTGATCCAAATGCCGATCTTCTCAGCGCTGTACTTTACTGCTCGCTATACAGAAGGTATCCGTGAATCGACTTTTTATGGTATCGACTTAGGAAATCCAAGTTTAGTCTTAGTTGCGATTGCCGGGATTGCTTACCTAATTCAAGGGTACATCTCAACGATCGGTATTCCTGAAGAACAGAAAAAAACGATGCGCACCATGTTGATCGTTTCACCTGCGATGATCGTCTTCATGTCGATCAGTGCTCCTGCAGGAGTGACCCTTTACTGGGTAGTCGGTGGTATCTTTAGTTGTCTACAAACATTTATCACCAATGTGATCATGAAGCCACGCTTAAAAGCTCAAGTCGCAGAAGAATTGAAACAAAATCCACCGAAACAAGTCGTGACACCTCGAAAAGATGTGACACCTGAAGAAGCGACGAAACCAACGAAAAAAATCAATACACAAGCAACCAAGAAAAATGCTAACGGTCGAAATGCCGGTAAACAGCAACGTAAAAAATAAAAGGTTTGGGATGTTCGCATCCCAAACCTTTTTTGTTTCAAGCTTTTACTTGATCCGTCTTATTTTGTAATGATTTGATCCAGACTAGCAATACTTAATGCCATATCAGCAATTTGTTGCAACTGTGCTAAACGGTTGTTACGGACAGCTTCATCTTCGACCATGACCATCGTTTGATCAAAATACTGATCGATAACTGGTCTTAAGCTGACTAATTGCTCATAGTTCTCTTTAAGTGTACGTTCCGCAAACTGAGCTTTCACTTTCTCAACTGCTTCGTACAATGCTTGCTCTGCTTCATTTTCAAACAGGCTTGTATCAATCTCATTCGTTGTTCTTTCGGCTTTTTTCGCTAGGTTCATCACACGCGTCAAAGCTTCCATCGATGGTTTGAAGTTTTCATCTTGCAAACGTTCCTTCAACAGACGTGCAGCTGCAAAAACGGTTGTCAAATTACTTTCCTTCGCATTCAAGACAGCATCGATCACATCGTGGCGAATGGCTTTTGTCATCAATCGTTGGCGCAAACGACCTTTGATAAAGTCGATTACATCAGTTCCTTGAACGAAAGCTAACCCGAAACGCTCTTGATTTTCATTGATTGCAGCATTCACTTCTTGTTGTAATTGTGCCAATGGGAAAGCCCATTGTTTTGCTTCAATGATCCGAACGATACCATATGCTTGACGACGTAATGCGTAAGGGTCGTTTGAACCACTTGGCACCATTCCTACAGTAAAGAAAGAGAAAATACTATCTAATTTATCGGCAATGGCTAAGACTGCACCAATCGTCGTTTCTGGCAATTCACCTTCACTAGCGATCGGTAAATAATGTTCACGGATCGCTGTCGCAACCGCTGGATCTTCTCCATGCAACAACGCATATTTTTCACCCATGATTCCTTGAAGTTCTGGAAATTCTCCAACCATGTTCGTCACTAGGTCAAACTTATAGATTTCGCCGGCACGTTGTAATGCATCTAGTTCTTCCCCCGATAAACCGACAGATTTACCGATAACAGATGCAATCACTTGCACACGTTGCATTTTTTCATAAATACTACCGATCTTTTCATGGAAAGTCACTGATTTCAACTTATTGACATAATGCTCGATTGGGAATTTTTTGTCTTCATTGTAAAAGAATTCCGCATCTTCTAAACGCGCAGTCAGTACTTTTTGGTTCCCACGAATAACGTTATCTAGCTTCACACGATCGCCATTTCGTACAGCGATAAAATGTGGTAAGAGTTGACCTTCGGCATTTCGAACATCAAAATAACGTTGGTGTTCCTTCATGGAAGTCACGAGTACTTCTTCCGGTACAGATAGATATTTTTCTTCAAAATCACCAGCAAAGACAGTTGGATACTCCACTAGATTATTGACTTCTTCAAGTAGGTCTTCATCAAAATCGATGTGCCAATCATTTTTTGTTGATAATTGAGTCGCTTGTTCCATGATCATTGCTCTTCTCTTTTGTGGCGAAGCAACTACAAATTGTTCAGATAGCTTTTCTTCGTATTCTGCTGGATGAGCAAATGTCACATCTTCACCTAAGAAACGATGCCCACGAGAAGTACGTCCAGTTTTCACATCTAAAAATTCAAACGGGATCACTTCTTCTCCAAATAGTGCCACGATCCAATGAATCGGGCGAATATATTCAAAGTCAAAAGAAGACCAGTGCATTGTCACAGGGAATGTCATGCTTTTAATCACATCGATCAATCCTGTCAAGACTTCGATTGCTGGTTTTCCTTGAGTATATTTCGTCACATAGACATATTGCACACCTTTGATTTCTCGGAAGGTGATATCGTCTGTCGTCAATCCTTGCCCACGAACAAATCCTTGAGCTGCTTTCGACCAGTTTCCTTCAGCATCTAATGCGATTTTTTTCGCTGGTCCCTTCACTTCTTCTTCACTGTCAGCCTGACGTTCTGGTACATTTGTTACTTTGATCGCCAAACGTCTCGGAGTAGAGAATGTCTCGATTGCATCGTAAGTCAATTGATTGTCCGTTAAAAACGCTGCTGTTTTTTCTTCTAATTGTTTCATGCTTGGTGTCACAACATGCGCTGGCATTTCTTCCAAGCCAATTTCTAATAATAAGTCCTTTGCCATCTTATTCACCTTCCTTAACAGTCGTTGGATTTTCTGATTGATTATTTAGCAATGGGAATCCAAGTTTTTCACGTTCTGCAACAAAGATTTTCGCCACAGATTTCGCCATGTTACGAATGCGAGCCAAGTAGCCAGCACGTTCAGTCACAGATACTGCACCACGAGCATCTAATAGATTGAAGGTGTGACTACATTTTAAAATGTAATCATATGCTGGATGGACCAGATTTTCTTCAATACAACGTTTCGCTTCTTTTTCAAAACGATCAAAATTACTTAATAATAATTCTTGATCACTCACTTCAAATGAATATTTTGAGTGTTCATATTCAGGCTGTTTGAAGATCTCACCATATTTGACACCTGCTGACCATTCAAGATCATACACACTTTCCACTTCTTGGATATAAGAAGCTAAGCGCTCTAACCCATAAGTGATTTCTGAAGTGACTGGTTTACATGGCAAACCGCCGACTTGTTGGAAGTACGTAAATTGCGTGATTTCCATGCCATCTAACCAGACTTCCCAACCAACACCGGCACAACCCATCGAAGGGTTCTCCCAGTTGTCCTCAACAAAGCGGATATCATGTTCTAACGGATCGATCCCTAACAAACGCAAGCTTTCCAAGTAAAGTTCTTGGATATTTTCTGGTGATGGCTTCATCACCACTTGGAATTGATGGTGTTGATATAACCGGTTAGGATTCTCACCATAACGACCATCAGCTGGTCGACGTGATGGCTCAACGTAAGCGGCATTCCAAGGTTCTGGACCGATTGCTCGTAAAAACGTGTAAGGGCTCATTGTACCTGCCCCTTTTTCTGTATCGTATGCTTGCATCAGCATACAACCGTTCGATGACCAAAATTTTTGTAATGTCAAAATCATTTCTTGAACTGTTTGCTTCTTACTCATATAATTACCCCTTTCATCTTAACCAAGAATCAAAAATAGTAACAAAAAAAGTCCCTATGTTTGCGTAAACAAACATAGGGACGAATATCTTCGCGGTTCCACCCTACTTCCGAGCGACTCGGCAGCTTCGTTGATCGTACTCACAAGTGCCTCTTCAAAAACCGTTAGCATTCGGCTCACACTCTCCCGAACTCGCTTGTGCCACTTGATTTTCTACTGATCTTGATCATCGTACGTATGTGATTATTGAATATCCTTTATAAATGACATTCGTCTATTGAAAAAACAATAGTTACTATCTAGGCTTTATAATAGACGTTAACCAAGTACTTTGTCAAATATTTTTGAAAAAAATCCATTGTTTCAAACATTTTTTCATTCTTCTGCAGGATTTTCCTTCGTTGCCTCATTGGTCGGTTTCATGATATGTTCCCAACTTTTCATTTGATCAATAAACTTTTTACTTTTCAAATGGATGCCTACGTATTCTTCATATAACAGATCAATCAATTGGCGAATCTTTTGTTTGGTTTCTTCTTTGAGGTCGATCCCGCTGATGCGATCATACGAGATTGCTGAGAAGAGCCGTACGAAGTGAACTGCACGTGGGTCCGCGTGATACCGATAATGATCTAACTCCCAGTGATTTTCACATAAGACGCCACCATATTTGGATGAATAATCAAATTTTCCTTGCGTCTTTCCACACACTGCACAGTGGGTCCAAACTGGCGAGATCCCGAAACGTTGCAATAATTGAATCTCAAAAATATTCGTAATGATCTCTGGGTCATCTCCTTGATCCATGCGTTGCAATGCTTGGTGTGTGAATTGAAATAGATTCGGATCATATTGCCGATCCTCGATCGCCGCATCCACTAAGTTCAACAAATAAGTCCCGTAACCGCTAAGAAAAATATCTTCTTGTATCTTACGAAACGAGTGGACATCTTTTACACTGTTAACAAAGGACAAGCCTTCATTATGAAAATGACCAATATAAATTGCTTCCGTAAAAGGCAACAATGCGGGTGCAATCGGTTGATTTTGACGATGGATCCCCTTGACATAAAACATCATTTTTCCTGCCGATTCTGTAAATATCTTGACTAATTTATCTTTTTCCTTGTAGTTGCGACTAGAAAGGATGATTCCTTTTGATTCTGCAAGCTGACTCATCGTCACCCCTCCTCTGACTTTAACGTAAATTGCTTTTTTAAATTGAAAAGAAGGAAAAAGTCATGCGATCATCCGTGAAGTCGAGACAAAAGTAACTATTACTTTTATTCCAGACTCTTAATTGCTTCCATGACTTAGTTGTCCTCTAACTTCTGTAACTGGATAACCGGTGCTCAAGAGCAACTCTTCAATAGTAAGGCGAAACGTGAAAAAATATGGAAAGCTATTTTCCCACGTTTCGCCTTACTATTCGGAGCTGACCGGCTTTCTCACAACCTTGTTTAATACTCGTCTTGACGATATCCAAAGTCTTGTAAATAGACTCGTTTGTCTCGCCAATCTTTTTGGACTTTTACCCAAAGTTCTAGAAAGACTTTGTCCCCTAGCAGATTCTCAATATCTCTTCGTGCTTTTGTTCCGATGTCTTTCAGCATCTTACCGCCTTTACCGATTATGATTCCTTTTTGACTATCCCGCTCGACAATGATCGTAGCTTGGATATGGATTTTATTATTCTCATTACGTTTCATCGTATCGATGACTACTGCGACTGAATGGGGTACTTCATCTCGTGTCAAAAACAAGACTTTTTCCCGAATCAATTCAGAAACGATAAAATACTCCGGATGGTCAGTGACTTGATCGTCTGGGAAATATTGCGGGCCTTCAGGCATTTCGTCCACTAAGACCTCCATCAAACGTTCGACATTGTTTCCTTCTGTCGCAGAGATCGGAACAACTTGGGCAAACTCCATTTGTGAGGAATAATCTTCAATGATCCCTAATAACTCATCTGGATGGACTTTGTCGATCTTATTGATCACTAAATGTACCGGTGATTGGACATTTTTCAAGCGTTCGATGATGAAATCGTCGCCTTTTCCTCTTTTTTGATCGGCGCTGATCATGAACAATACCGCATCAACTTCACGTAAAGCACTATAAGCTGTTTCTACCATAAAATCGCCTAAGCGATGTTTGGGTTTATGGATTCCTGGTGTATCAATAAAGATCAATTGTGCTTCAGGAGTCGTATACACTCCTTGGATCTTATTTCTTGTCGTTTGCGCTTTATCACTCATGATCGCGATTTTTTGACCAACGATCCGATTGAGCAACGTCGATTTACCAACATTTGGTCGTCCGACGATTGCTACAAATCCAGATTTATGTTCTGACATAATTACTCTCCTTTTAATTAAAAAACAGTTGATAGATTTTTGGACCAAATAAGATGATCCCCACGATTACAGCGAAGCAAGCAGTCAATAACACTGCCCCAGCTGCCATATCTTTGATTTTTTTCCCAATGGGATGAAAATGGAAGTCTGTGAACATATCCACTACATTCTCAAACACAGTGTTCATGATTTCGACGATCCATACGAGAAAGACTGAAAGGAGCAACCATAGCCACTCCATTCGATCCAATTGAAAGATGAACCCCATGATCAGAGCAATGATCCCAAGAGCCACATGTTTCTTCATATTTCTTTCTTCATCAAAAACGGTTTTGACTCCTTGTAAAGCAAACTCCACTGACATCAAAAAATGTTTGTTTTTATCTACTTTTTGTTCTTCTCTTTTATCTTTTAAGTCCATAAGCATCTAAAATCTCTTTCTGTAAGCCAAACATTTCCGCTTCATCTTCAGGTGTCATATGGTCGTAGCCGTTGATGTGTAAAAATCCATGGACGGCTAAGAAGCCTAGTTCGCGATCATAGGAGTGACCATATTCTTCAGCTTGTTCTTTTGCCCGATCGATTGAGATCATGATATCTCCCAATACACGAGGCATTGGCTCATCGTCCTCTTCAAAAATCACTGGGATCTCGTCTTCACCTTCATCTTCTAACGCAAAACTGATCACATCTGTTGGTGCGTCTTTGCCACGGTACGTACGATTGATTTCTTGGATAGACGGATTATCCATGAAGGTCACCGACATTTCCGTCTCATCTGATAAAGAAAGTTTTTTTGCCGCAAATTGAAGCAATTCTTCAATTTCTTTGATTTTCGTTTCAGATACAGTGTTTGTTTCATCGATAAATGTAATATCCATTAGTCATCGCTTCCTTCTTGCTATTCTTTTTCTTGTTTCATTTTTTCTGCTTCAGACTTCATTTTAGGGTATTTAATCCTTGAGTGGAAGGTACTGCTCAATCCACTAACAAGAGATTTTTCAACTTTGCGGATTTCTTTGAGTGTCAATCCACTATCATCAAGCTGACCATCAGAAATCCGTTCTTCAATCAAATTATGCACAAAAGCTTCGATTTTTTCACTGGTTGGATGATCCATCGCTCGCACAGCGGCTTCGCAACTATCCGCAATATTGACGATCCCAGCTTCCCGTGTTTGCGGTCTAGGGCCAGGGTAACGGAATTGTTCCTCTGTTACTTCGGGATTACGTTCTTTTGCTTTGATATAGAAATAACGCATCAAAGTCGTCCCATGATGTTGCTTGCAGATATCGATCACCATTTGTGGCATATCGTACTCTTCTAAAATCTTCGCACCGTCCGTCACATGCCCAAAAATAATTTGTTTACTATCTTCAGGAAGTAAAAAGTTATGGGGATTTTCCGCACCAGAAGGTAAGTTCTCCACGAAAAAGCTGGCATGTTTGATTTTGCCGATGTCATGGTAATAACAAGCCACACGTGTCAACAATGAACGCCCACCGATTTCAGCAACTGCATTCGCACTCAGATTCGCAACCATCATACTATGATGATACGTTCCCGGTGCTTCTTCTAGCAATTGCTTCAATAATGGATGGTTCGGGTTACTCAATTCATTTAGAACGATCACACTGTCGTCATTCACTAATAGCTCAATATAAGGGTGCAGACCAATCGTCAGTAAATACGACAGAAATGCGCCCATGAAGCCACATACAAGTGTTAACCAAGTGGTGCCATCACTAAAGCTCATGCCTTGATAAACCACTAAAACGACATCCATCAATAACGGAAAGACAACGACCCACATGATTGCTGGGAACCATTGTTCTGAAATACGTTGCCGTTTTAAAATGGCTGCTAAAAAGCCGGCAAATAGGTACGAGACCAAAATCACAGTCAAGAAATTCGTACCGATCGAATTGTAAAAAATGAATAGCGCTGAAACTGCTTGGAATAACGCAGCCATGATACCCGCTCTTCGATTCAAGAAAAAGTTTAAGACAAGCGGTACAAACGCTGCTGGGTAAAGTAACGGAATATACGTCGCTTGCTCTGTTTGAAAGACTTGGAAAAATTTCATCAATAAAATACTGATGGACATCGCTGTTACGTAGAAAAGAATATACTCTGTTCGTTTGAATAGATCTTTATACTGTAGTGAATTGTAGAATAACACACCAATTTGCAATAATACCGCTAGAATCATAGCGACAAGAGGAAAAATCGAAGTAGATTGACTCGTCAAACCTAACAACTCTAATTTTTTCATAGCAGCTGCATCGATTTGATTCCCTTCACGAACAATGATCTCCCCTTGGAAAATCATGACGGGTTGGATGGAGTCACGTGCCTCTTGCTTCAACTCTTCTGTTCGTTTTTCATTTAGCACATCATTCACAACAATGCCCTGATCGACTAAATAGCGGATCATTTCTTGTTGTTCTGCCGAAACATTCAAATACTGGATCTTATCATTTGCTTCTTGTTTGAAATTATCTAAATCACTTTCTCGAACTTGCTTACTCATTTGTTCGTCGATCAATTTCAAGCTTTCATCACGAACCGTCGTAATCTCGCTTTCTGACATATTCATGATCGTTGAGTAAAAACTATTTGGTAATTTTTGGTAGAACGCGACATCATCCGCATTTGAACTTTCGAATATTCGTTTCAATGCGGCTATCCGTTCTTCTACTGTTGGCTTTGGAACATTTTCATCTTCTTTTGCCTTACTGACTTTTTCTTCGTATTGTTTGTCGATCGTGTCATTCGCACGATCGATCAAAACAAACAGTTGATTGATCCGACGATCTTGTTCCGAAGCTAGGTCACTTTGGTAGGTGTACTCAGGTGTCACTGCTTCAGCTGCTAATTTCCTTTTTTGTTCGGTTTCTTCCGTGTTCTCAATCGTTTTATTGGCACGGATACTTTCTTCCGCTACTTGTCCCTCTCTAAAATCATTGGGCTTTTGCTTCACACTGCTAAACGTGATCCCACACATCAATAGAAAGAAAAGCAATAAGAGAAAAGGTGCTGCAGCTTTCCCTAATTTCGCTTGAAGCTGCTGCAATATTTTGTTCAACATGTGGTAATCCTCCTAAAAAAGCTATTCTTGATGAAGATCCGCTTTTTCATAAGCTTTGATGATTTCTGCCACGACAGGGTGACGAACGACATCACTAGCTTCAAAATTCACAAAATCGATTTTTTTGATTTGTTTGAGTGTTCGTTCTGCATGGATCAATCCACTCATTGTCCCTTTTGGTAAATCGATTTGGCTCGTGTCCCCATTGACGATCATTTTTGACTGATAGCCAAGCCGAGTCAAAAACATTTTCATTTGGGCGACTGTTGTGTTTTGCGCCTCATCCAAAATCACAAAGGCATCATCTAACGTTCTACCACGCATATATGCAAGTGGTGCAATCTCGATGATTCCTCGCTCCATCAAACGATTGGTATGATCCAACCCAAAAATCTGGTACAGTGCATCATAAACTGGTCGTAAATATGGATCGACTTTTTCCTTCAGATCTCCAGGTAAGAATCCAAGATTTTCACCTGCTTCGACGGCTGGACGAGTCAAGATGATTTTTTGGACTTCGCCTTTTTTTAAGGCAGCAATCGCTAATACGACAGCCAAAAATGTTTTCCCAGTACCAGCTGGTCCTACGCCAAAGACCACATCATGTTTGGCGACAGAATCGACGTATTTTTTTTGTCCGCTGTTTTTGACACGGATCGGTTTGCCATTGCGATCTTTGACGATCTCTTGTTCATACATCTCAACAAAATAGTCCAATGTCCCTTTTTGAGCCATTTTCAAGGCAGTGACCACATCAGGCATACTGATATGGATCCCTCGTTTGATCAATTCTTGTAACGTTCGGATGACGGAAGCAGCCAAAGAAATATCGGTTTCTTCCCCGATGATCTGGATCACTTCACCTCTTGTGTGGATCGTCGTTTCAGTTGTTTCTTCGATCAGTTTGATATGTTTATCATGTGACCCTAAAAGCATACTGATATCATCAGTTGCTGTTAATCTAATATCCAAAGAACTAGACGCTTCTGTCAAAAATAGACATCTCCTTTATTTCAAATCGTTCTTACCTATTCTACCATAATCATGAAAAACTATATAGCGAATAAAATTAGACGACTTGAGAAAAAAGTTTTAATTTGGATTACTGAGACAAAACGTTCTTCAACTAAAACAACCTAATCATTTAGTAACTAGCAGAGATACCTGACTTTGATCATCAGTTGTCCGATTTATTTTAATCTATGAATCTTTTGTCAAGTAACAACAAACGTTTTTAAACAAAAAAATATTGATCAAAAAACTATTCTTTTAATGAACACAAAAAAACTACGGACACTTTCGCGTCCGTAGTTTCGTTTGCTAAGATTAAGACTGCAATAGTTCTTTTACGATAGCATTTACTTGATTTCCATCAGCTTTTCCTTTGACTTTAGGCATGATAACTCCCATGACTTTACCAAATTCTTTTGCAGATGAAGCACCTGTTTGCGTGATCGCATCTTGAACAAGTTGTCGAATTTCTTTTTCAGAAAGTTGCTCTGGCATATACTTTTCGACTATCACAATTTCACTTTTCACTTTTTCAGCTAAATCGTCACGTCCAGCTTCCTCGAATTCATGCAAAGAATCACGGCGTTGTTTCATTTCGCGAGACAACACTGTTAGTTCTTCTTCTTCTGTCAAGTCGTGACCTTCTTTAATTTGCTCGTTTTGTATAGATGACTTGATCATACGAATCACCTGTAAAGATTCTTTATCTTTAGCTTTCATCGCTGTCTTCATGTCATCGTTCAATCTACTTAGTAGTGACACACTACCAACTCCAATTCATCAAAGAACTAGAATTTTTTGCGTTTTCTAGCTGCTTCAGATTTTTTCTTACGCTTTACACTTGGTTTTTCGTAGAATTCACGTTTACGAGATTCTTGTAAAGTACCCGCTTTTGACACGGAACGTTTGAAGCGACGAAGAGCATCGTCAAGTGATTCGTTTTTGCGAACGACTGTTTTTGACATATTAATTCCCTCCCTCCGAGCTTAAAAAGTAACCGTAATTGTTATTGAAATGTTAATCTCAAGAAACAAGACTGTTCTATAAACATTATAGCTAAAGCAGTTTTGACCGTCAAGAGAATCTTATGATTTTTTTAAATAATCACCTGTTATTTTATTGAAAATTATTATTGACAGCTCTCACAGCGACCAAATATCTCAAAGCGATGCCCTTCAATGGTACACCCACTGAGTTGTTCTTCAAAATAATTCATTGGACACATATGGATTTCTTTTGTCGTCCCACAAACGGTACATATGAAGTGGTGATGATGCCCAATCTCGCCTTGACAACAATGAAAACGGAATTTCATTTCTCCATTTAGATCCGTTTCTTCCAAAAGATCTAACTCTGAAAAGTCATGTAAATTACGATAGATCGTATCATAGCTGACTCCTTTAAATTCCTGACTCATATAGTCAAAGACTTCTTTTGCAGAGACGTAACGATTTCGTTTGATTAAATATGCGAGTAATGCTTCTCGCTTTTTCGTGTATTTGAACCCGTTATTTTTCAATGTTTCTAAAGATTGTTCGATCAATGTTTGTTTATTCATCATTATCCCCCAAATCAAAATGATTACGAAGTATGTACACTCGAGTATGGTATAATAAACCTAAAAAAAAAGCAAGCGAGGTTTTTTATTTATGACTGCCGAATCAAATGAAGTCGTCACCTTTTTTGTCATTTCAGACTCTGCAGGTGAAACAGCAACAAAATTAGCCCAAGCCACAATGGCGCAATATCCATCCATCGAATTTAGTTTATTTCGACGAACTTTTGTGACTGATCCAGAGACGTTGCAACGCGCACTAAATGATGCATTGTCAGAACAAGCATTAGTTCTCCATACATTGATCAACCAAGAATTGGTGGATTTAACAAATGAATTTTGTCAAAAAAACAAATTATACAGCTTTGATGTATTGACCCCGCCAATTGCAGAAATCGAGCGCTTGACTGGCATCAAACCGACACGTCAACCAGGGGCACTTCACTTATTGAATGAAAATTATTTCAAACGAATCAAAGCGATGGAGTTTGCGGTGAAATATGACGACGGAAAAGATCCTCGAGGTTTTTTGGAAGCCGATGTCGTCTTACTTGGTGTTTCCAGAACTTCTAAAACACCATTAAGTTTGTTTTTAGCCAATAAAAATTTAAAAGTAGCGAATCTCCCACTGATACCTCAAGCACATATCCCTAAACAGTTGTGGGAAATCGATCCGAAGAAGATTGTTGGATTAACAAATAACCCTGATATTTTAAATAACATTCGTAAAGAACGCATGCGTTCATATGGCCTGAATCCAGATACTGCGTACTCCGATATCGAAAAAATTCGTGCAGAATTGGAATTTGCCAATGAACTTTATGAAAAATTAGGGTGTGTCGTCATCAATGTTGCTTCTCTTTCCATTGAAGAAACAGCATCATTGATATTGAATGAGTTAGAGCTGGAAGACCATAGCTATTACGGCACAGAAACTTCGGAAGAGAAATAGCTTTTTATTATCTTTTTAAATGATAAAAATAGGAGTTGATCGAGGTCGGGACAGAAGTGTTCAACCTCGAGAAATAAGGCGCCATCCACGAAAATTGTTCTTCAAATTTTTGTGGATGGCGTCTTATTTCCGAAGTGGTTACTTCTGTTCCCGCCGTTTATTCGGTTTTAGGTGGTACAAGAGGACCAATGTCCCAGACACTTTCAAATCCTTTTTTAATGACTTTAGTTAGCTTTTTTGATGCTCTACATGTTTGATCGTTTGTTCTAAAATATCTAATACATGAAAGTCATCTAAACTGTAAAGGATCGTTTTTCCTTCACGTCGTGATTTCACCACGTGGTTTTCACGTAACAACCGTAATTGATGAGACACAGCCGATTGTTCCATTTGAACAGATTGACTGATCGACGTCACATTTTTTTCACCATCTTTTAAATAAAGTAAAATATTCAAACGTGTCGGATCACTTAATACCTTGAATAATTGACTCACTTTTTCTACTTTAATGTTTTGATTCCCCGACAAACGATTCACCTCCAAAAAAAGACTGACTACTAAAGTGTACCACTTTTTTCGTCAGTCTCAACTGTTTATTCTTCTGTCATTGATTTGATGCTAGCTTCAAGTGCAGCAATTTTTTCTTGTGCTGCTTGGTTTGAATCACCTTTGACACCAATATAAAATTTGATTTTTGGTTCCGTTCCAGAAGGACGGATCGCGATCCAACCGTCTTCTTCTAGTGTATATTTCAATACATCTGAAGGTGGAGTCGTTAGTTTTTCTACATTTCCTTGGTCATCTGTTTTTGTCAGTGCCTTGAAATCTTCTGTTTGTAAAACTTTTTCTCCGGCAAATTCAGTTGGTGCATCTTTTCTGAATTTCTCCATCAGTGCTGCAATTTTCGCTGAACCTTCTTGCCCACTCATTGTGACTGAAATTGTTTTTTCTGCATAATAGCCATACGTTTCAAAAATCGATTGTAACCCATCATAAAGGGTCTTACCTTGTTTTTTATAAAATGCAGCAACTTCTGCTAATAATAATAGTGCTTGAATCGCGTCTTTATCGCGAACGAATGGTTTGACTAAATAACCGTAGCTTTCTTCAAAACCAAACATGAATGTATGCGCCTTGGTTTCTTCAAATTGTTGGATTTTTTCAGCAATAAATTTGAAGCCAGTCAAAACGTTCATCATTTCTACACCATAATGTCTAGCGATTGCTGTCGGTAGTTCACTTGAAACGATTGATTTCAAGACCGCCGCATTTTCTGGCAGTGTTCCTTTTTCTTTGTGAGCTTCTAGGATATATTGGACAAGCAAAGCGCCGATTTGATTTCCAGTCAATACTTTGTATGAACCGTCTGGCAAGCGTACAGCTGCACCTAGACGATCGGCATCTGGATCAGTAGCAATCAATAGATCTGCGCCTTCTTTTTCGCCTAAACGGATTGCGTATTCAAAAGCAGAGTGTTCTTCTGGATTTGGTGATTTGACTGTGGTGAAGTCTGGGTCAGCGACTGCTTGCTCAGGAACCAAGACAAATTGTTCAAATCCCGCTTGAGTCAACGCACGCTCACCTAACATTTTGCCTGTTCCGTGTAACGGCGTGAAGACTAGCTTCAATTCTTTCCCTAATGTTTCTACTAATTCATGATTGATCGTCACTGCTTTGATTTCTTCCAAGTACGCTTGGTCGATTTCTTCGCCGATGATCGTGATCAAATCACTATTTTTTGCTTGTTCTTCTGCTAAAACTTCTACTTTTAATGGATTGCTGATGTTTCGTACATATTTTGTCAATGCGTCTGCATCAGCAGGCGGCATTTGTCCACCATCTTCGCCATAGACTTTATAGCCATTATATGCCGCTGGATTATGAGAAGCTGTAACCATGATCCCAGCGAATGCGTTAAGATGACGAACCGCAAATGAAAGCTCTGGGGTTGGTCGTAAGCTTTCAAATACAAAAGATGGAATACCATGTTGCGCTAAAGTTTTTGCCGCTTCCATCGCAAATTCTGGCGATTGATGACGTGAATCATAAGCAATCGCTACCCCACGTTTTTTTGTTTCTGCTCCTTGTTCATCCATAAATTGTGCAAGCCCTTCTGTTGCTTGACGTACAGTATAGATGTTCATTCGATTGATTCCAGGTCCTAAGATCCCGCGCATTCCTGCTGTACCAAATTCCAAAGGTGCGTAGAACGCATCTTCTAATTTTTCAGGATTTTCACTTAATTCTTTTAATTGTTTTTTTAAATTTTCTTCTAATGATTCTTCAGTTGCCCATTGCTCGTAAACTTGTTTCCAAGACATGAAGCTGACACCTCTTTCTAAAAATATATTCCTTTCTAAGTATAGCATTCTCTATTTAGATAGCAAAGCATAAGAAAAAGAGGTCGGGAAAGAAGTGTTCAGCCTCGAGAAATAAGGCGCCATCCACGAAAATTGTTCTTCAAATTTTTGTGGATGGCGCCTTATTTCCGAAGAGGTTACTTCTGTTCCCGCCGTTTATTCGGTTTTAGGTGGCACAAGAGGACTAATGTCCCAGACACCTTTCGTTTTTTAAATCATTAGTTATCCTTGAGCGTTTGGCGTTTTTTCTAATGCTTCCAAGTATTTATACACTTGTTGTCCAGCAATCCCGCCATCGCCTACTGCTGTGGTGATTTGGCGTAGATCTTTTTCTCGCACATCGCCAATAGCAAACACACCAGGCATATTCGTACGCATATCTTGATCTGTTGGAATCCAGCCAGCAGCATTCGTGAGTCCTGCTTTGCGGAAAGGTTCAGTTAATGGATCTAGTCCAACGTAGATGAACACACCGTCAGCTGCTAATTCGATTTCTTCCCCTGTTTTTGCGTTGTGCCCTTTGACACCAGTAACGACCATATCATTTCCGATGATCTCATCAGTGATCGTATCCCAAACAAATGAGATTTTTTCGTTCGCAAATGCGCGATCTTGGATGATTTTTTGCGCTCTTAGTTCATCACGACGATGAACGATAACGACTTCTGAAGCAAATTGTGTCAAATACACAGCTTCTTCTACTGCAGAATCGCCACCACCGATCACGACTAAGCGTTTATCACGGAAAAATGCACCGTCACAAACCGCGCAATAAGAAACGCCACGTCCAGCATATTCTTCTTCGCCTGGTACTCCTAGTTTACGATGGATACAACCAGTTGCAATGATAACTGTTTTCGCTTCGTAACTTTTGTCTTCACAGATGACTTCTTTATAGTTGCCATGATCTTTGATATCTTGGACGATACCGTAGACATTTTCAGTTCCAAATCGTGAAACACCTTCATACATTTTATACGCAAGGTCTGGCCCCATGATCGAATCAAATCCAGGATAATTTTCTACTTCTGCGGTGTTGTTCATTTGCCCACCAGGTGCCCCTTGTTCGATCATCGCTACTGATAAGTTTGATCTTGAAGCATACAAAGCAGCGGTCATGCCAGCAGGTCCTGCACCAATTACGATTACATCATACATATGTAGATTCCTCCGTTTTAAAATCAAGTAAGCCTACTTTACAGCCAATCACACAAAAAGTCTATTGTTCTGCCTACGAGTTTCGAATAGATATATTATACTCGAAATCGATAGACAAAAACAATAGACATTCTTATTCTATCCTATTTGTTCGCTAGATTTTCACCATTCGAGGCAATCACTTGTTTATACCAATCAAATGATTTTTTCTTTGTTCGTTTCAATGTACCATTGCCTTCATTGTCACGATCAACGTAGATAAAACCATAGCGTTTCTTCATTTCACCAGTTCCAGCAGAAACTAGATCGATACATCCCCAAGTCGTATAACCTAAAAGATCAACACCATCTAATTCGACTGCATCTTTCATCGCTTGGATGTGTGAAGCAAGATATGAAATGCGATAGTCATCTTCCACATAGCCATTCTCATCCGGAGTATCTACCGCGCCCAAACCATTTTCGACAATAAACAATGGTTTTTGATAACGATCATAAATATCATTCAAGGTTACCCGTAAACCTAATGGGTCAATTTGCCAGCCCCATTCACTTGCTTCTAAATAAGGGTTTTTCGTTGATTCAAAGATATTTCCTGCGGTTTGTTCTAATAGTTTTGGATCGGTTGTTGAAACACGAGAAGAATAATAAGAGAATGAAATAAAATCAACAGTATGTTGTTTCAATAACTCTAAGTCTCCTGGTTCCATTTTGATCTCGATGCCTTGGCGTTCCATTTCTTTTAGTGCATATGCTGGGTATTCTCCTCTTGACTGCACATCGATAAAGAAGTAGTTTTCACGGTCTGCTTGGCGTGAAGCCCAGACATCTTCTGGTTTACATGAATAAGGATAATAAGCCCCCGCAGCTAACATACAGCCGACTTTATTCTCAGGGTCGACTTCATGCGCGATTTTTGTGGCAATCGCACTCGCTAGTAACTCATGATGAGCTGCTTGATATTTGACTTGCTCTACATTGTCGCCTTCTTCAAAATACAAGCCAGCGCCCATGAACGGTGCATGTAAAATCATGTTGATTTCATTAAAGGTCAACCAATATTTTACTAATCCTTTGTAACGGTTAAAGATCACGTGACAAAGGTTTTCATAAAATCCGACTAATTCACGCGAACGCCATGCCCCATATTCCTTGACTAGATGCATCGGGCAGTCAAAATGGGTGATCGTTACTAAGGGTTCGATCCCATACTTTTGACATTCTTTAAAGACATCTTCATAGAATTTCAACCCTTCTTCGTTTGGCTCTTTCTCATCACCTAATGGAAAAATACGGCTCCAGGCAATCGATAGACGGTAGGTTTTAAAGCCCATTTCTGCAAATAAGGCAATATCTTCTTTATAGTGATGGTACATATCGATCGCTTCTTTTGCTGGATAAAAATGTTCGTCATCAAACTCAAACATTTTTTGTTGACCGGTAATCACTGGAAAACGATCTGGACCAATCGGCACGACATCTACATTGGCTAAGCCGCGCCCTCCTTCGTCGTATCCACCTTCACATTGATTGGCAGCTGTTGCGCCACCCCATAAAAAGTCTTTTCTAAATCCCATCGTTGTTATACTCCTTCCACTACACGTTTTTCTGACAATTCTCTTGCTAATTCATCTTGCACTTCGATGCCTTCTGCTGTTAAGCGATCGATGGCTTCTTTAAATTGTGGTAAATACTCTTGATGAGCAATAAATAATTCATCCATCATACGTTTTGCTGTTTTACCAGAACGAACTAATGGGTTGATCGTAAATGCTTGTAACGCCGTCCCGTAATCACCTGTGACAGCTGCTTCGATCGTCAACAACTCCATATTTTTCATCACTTGTAACCAGCCACGTTCTGCTGTAGGTAATGAACCAAAAGCAACACTTCTTGCTCCTTGCGCGCCTACATACGCTGTTACTTCAACGACACAGTCTGCTGGTAGATCAGGCACTGCCCCATTGTTTTTCGTTGAGACAACGATTTGAGTTTCTTTATTGCCATAGATCGAAGCAATCGTTTCACACGCAGCATCCGAATAATAGGCACCACCTCGTTGTTGTAATTGTTCTGGTTTATGATCGAGTTGCGGATCTTTGTATAGCTCAAACAATTCCGCTTCTGTTTGTTTGACTTGTTGTGCTCGCGTTCCGATCGTGTGGTATTCTTCCAACGCATGCTCCAACATTTCTTCTTCACGATAGTAATAGCGGTGATAGCCACAAGGAATCATTTTCATCTGATCGAGTTGTTCTCTAAAGAATGGCACATCGAATATGTTTTTTGGCAACCCGTTATCTTCCGCATAAAGTTGTTCAATCAAATCTTCTGTACGATCATTTCCTTTTGCATCAGCTACTTTGTGCCAATGGAAATGGTTCAGCCCAGCAAATTTATAAATCAACTCTTCTTTCTTTTCACTGATCATGACTGGCTCTGTCATCATTGCCATTACTGGTACATTGCACAATCCAATCACTTTGTCCCATTTCCCATAACGAACGACTGCTTCAGTCACCATACCGCTTGGATTAGCGAAATTAATCAACCAAGCGTTAGGACAGAGGCGTTTCATGTCTTCAACTACTGCTAAAATGACTGGGATCGTACGAAATGCTTTGAACATTCCCCCAGCTCCATTGGTTTCTTGGCCTAACATGCCGTAGTACGCTGGAATGCGTTCGTCTTTTACACGAGCATCCAATTGACCGACCCGAAATTGTGTAGTGACAAAGTCCGCATCTTTCAATGCTTCTTCGCGATCTAAGGTGGCATAGATTTTCACGTCATATGGAGAAGCATCCCACATCCGTTGGGCCATTTCACTGACGATCGCTAGTTTTTCACGCCCAGCTTCGATATCGACTAACCAGATTTCACGAATCGGCAATTCATCGTAACGTTTGATGAATCCTTCCATTAGTTCCGGTGTGTAACTACTTCCGCCACCAATTGTCGCGATCTTGATTCCTTGATTCATACACTCACTCCTTCGTCTTTTTTACAACTCTATTATCATTTTTGTAAATAAAAGTCACAATACTTTTTGATCAATTTGAATAACCATTTACAAAATGATCGATATTCTTGCATTTTTTTGTAAATTTATTGCGCATAACAAAAAGAAAAATAATGAGAAAATCCAAATAAAACCTAATTTTTCAATCAAAATAAACGAGTAAAGGAATTACTTCTCTTTTTTTTGTTTCATTGACACACTAAATAATACCGTTTACAATTATTTTACATATTTTTAACTAAAAACGTAAAAAAGAGGATCGAATTATGCTATTAAAGGAAAAGCTTAAACAAATCAACTTTTCACCTTCAGAAAGCGAAGTCATCCGTTTTCTCCAAGCCAATGAAACAACTCTGGCCGATCGAACGATTCAACAAATTGCTGAAACTTGCTATGTCCATCCTTCTACTTTGATTCGGATCGCCAAAAAAATGGGTTTTCACGGATGGGTGGATTTTAGAGATGCGTTCATTGCTGAAACAGAATATCTACAAGGAAACTTTCAAGAAGTGGACGCCAATCTCCCTTTTTCCGAAAATGAAGGCATCATGACGATCGCTAATCGGATTGCGGCACTTGAACGTATGACGATCCAAGATACGTTATCCTTGTTGATGCACGACGATCTCCAACAAGCAAAGCAACTTCTGCTGCGATCGAATAAAATCGTATTATTTTCGAGTGATACCAACACATTGATTGCTCAATCATTCAAATTGAAAATGAATCGGATCAAACAAGAAGTGACCATCGTGCCCACATCTGGCGAGTCCTATTACGATGCCTACAATTGTCAGCCTGAAAACTGTGCGATCTTGATCTCTTATACGGGAGAAAATCAGATGATGCTTCGGACTGCTGAAATTTTGAAAGAAAAAAATGTGCCGATTTTATCGTTGACGAGCATCGGTGAGTCCAGTTTGTCCACAGCGAGCGATGTGGTATTACGCCTGACAACACGTGAACGATTGTACTCAAAAATCAGTAGTTTCACGATCAATACGTCGATCTCCTATTTGTTGGATGTGTTATATAGTTGTGTCTTTGCTGAACATTATCGTGAGAACCTCGATTATTTGATCGAAGTTGGGCAAAAAGTCGATACACGGCAGATCAGTTCATCCATTATGAAAGAAGAACTATTTACCGATTCAATCGAAGATGGCGATTAGTCTACTTTTATAGCGGGAACGATCAGAAAGATTCGTTCAGAACAAAGTTGCTCCTTGAAATTTACTCTCTAATTAAATAGCTGAACTTCTAAGAAAATAAGCCGTAACATCCAAAATATGAGAGGAAACCCTCGGATGTTACGACTTTTTTTGGAATCAGGTACTTAGAAACATTCTCCTGTGGAAAAATGCTTTTTAACACTAAGCTAACTTTCTAAAACCTTGATCTAAAGGGCTTTGAACTCATCAAGTCAACGCTGTGATCAACTCATCCCCATTCGTCACGATCTTCGATTGATTCTCGACGATATCGAGGTAATCTGCTGAATTGGTAATGATGACAGGGGTTTCTACACTATAGCCTTCACTTTCGATCGCATTGATATCAAATCGCAATAAGACGTCTCCTTGTTTCACTTTATCCCCTTGTTTCACAAAAGACTCAAAATGTTTCCCTTCCAATTGTATAGTGTCTAACCCAACATGGATCAACAGTTCTAATCCACTTTCAGAAACTAAACCGATCGCATGTTTTGAAGGAAATAACGTCATCACTGTCCCATCGAATGGTGCAACGACTTCCCCTTTTTCTGGATAGATCAAGATTCCTCGTCCTAACGCGCCTTTAGCAAATGCTTGGTCTTTTGCTTCGCTTAAAGATGCAATACCACCTTGGATCGGTGTTTTGACGATTTCTTTGATTTTACTTTCTTTTTTCTCAGGCACTACTTCTTCGGTATCTTTCCAGAACAAGAAAGTCAAAGTAAAACCGATCGTTGCTGCAATTGCGATACCGATAAAGGCATTGTACATGCCACTTGCATCGCTACCACTAATGAAGTTGACCACTCCGAAGATGCCCAATCCACCCATTGTATAACTTGTCGTACCACTCATCATCAAATAGATACCAGAGATTGCCCCACCAATCATTGAATAAATGAACGGGGTCTTTTTAGGTAGAGTGATTCCATAGATGGCTGGTTCTGTCACACCAAAGATTCCTGAGATAAAGGCAGGCATACATAAGGCTTTCATTTTCTTGTCTTTAAACTTGAAGTACATTGCTAATACCACGGCGGTTTGTGCAAAACTTGCCCCAAAAACACCTACAAGCATTTGACTTGAGCCATTTTGTGCCAACTGCATGATCGCCAAAGGAATGATACTCCAATGTAGACCGAAGATAACTAATACTTGCCAGAAGAAGCCTAGAACCCCACCATATAATGCTGGTGAAAAATCCATCAATGCTTGGAAACCTGCACTCAACCACTCTGTTAACAAGCTAACGATTGGGCCAATCACCAAAAAGCCGATCGGTAGAGCAATCAATAAGACCATAAAAGGAACAACAAATGTTTGGACAACTGTTGGAACGATCTTCTTCGCAAATTTTTGGACTTGTCCGGCAAAAGCAATGATAAAGATGACAGGAATGACACTTGATGTATAAGAAGCTCCTACCCAGGGAATACCCAAGAAACTTTCATATGCAGGTAATCCTAAAAGGCTAAGCGGCGCTGCAGCACCTTGATTGGCTGCTTCAAAACTACTTTGTAATGCGGGACCTTGCACGGTCGGATAGACAAGGGCTGCACCGATGACGATGCCGACCATTGGATTCAATTTGAATTTTTTAGCTGCTGTATACCCTAGAATAACTGGCATGAAATAAAAGATCGAATCACCGATCCCATTTAACATGATATAAGTTCCGGAAGTCTGCTCATAAAATCCTAAAAAGATAAATAATGCATTCAATCCTTTGACCATCCCAGCAGCTGCTAAAGCTCCTAAGAAGGGTTGGAAACAACCACTTAAAATATCGATCAAACGATTAAATATATTGCCTTTCGCAGGGGCTAATTCCGCATCTTCTGAAATCCCTGCTACACTTAATACATCTGCATATACGTCTGGTACATGATTACCAATGACTACTTGGTATTGCCCACCGCTTTTCATGACGGTCACGACACCATCCATATTCTTCAATGTCTCGTCATCTGCTTTACTTTCGTCTTTTAACCGAAAACGCAAGCGAGTCACACAGTGCGTCAAACTACTGATATTTTCTTTTCCGCCAACATATTTCACGATTTCTTTTGCTAAATCTTGGTATTTTCCCATGTTCTTTTCCTCCAATTGTTTGATTGAAGGTTTAGCCAACTCAATGTCACTATCCTTTGGTACTCATTCGTTGAATCCACGGCCCTCCTTTTAGTGATTTTTTTAATGATTATTATCTGCCAAACGAGCCAGATGGATCGTTAAGTAGACAATTTCATCGTCTGACATATGATAATTAAATGTTTCCTGTAAGAATAAAGCGATTTTGTCCACGCAGCCAGAAGCCGTTTGGTATTTTCGCTGGATCATCTGGATCAATTCCTCCTCGACCTCACCTTCTTGGGTAAGGGACGTGTTCATCACACGGCTAAGAAAAAAACGAAGATGCGTGACAAATCGGAAAAAATAAAGCGATTCTTCATCAAAGGGTGTTTGATAATAATAGCGAACGATATTCAAAATATCTTGAATGGTTTTCGTAAACTGGTACATATTGTTCATACTATCTTGTTCTGATTGTGCATTGACTAAATGAAGGGCAATAAATCCAGCTTCATTTTCGGATAAATCAAATCCATATTTATGATGGACTTTTTCAATCGTTTTTTTACCTATTTGGTATTCTCTCGGAAATAATTGCTTGATATCATATAATAAAACATTAGGTAATCCAACGCCGATTTTATAACGTTTGATCGCATTGTATAAATGATCGGTCAATGAAATATAAATGGATTCATTCAATGTCACATCTAACTTTTCTTTCGTATACTCAATGATCTCGTAGGAGAGTTCGAGGTATTCCATCGGGATATCCTCCGCTAATTTTTGAAAATGTCTCGACAGTCGATCATCTGTCAAATGAAATTCTTTATCCACACCCGCTTCTAAAATAGCATCACCAATCTTTTTTTTGAATGCTAATCCTTTTCCCATAACGATCATTTCTCGATTTAATTTGTCCCTTGTGACAACGACATTATTATTTAGAATTTTTTCAATCCGCATAATATCCCCTTTCTATGATTGTCACTCCTAAAAAAACAAAAAAACCCAAAAAGTCAGCCATGGAATCGATTCATGGTGACTGATTAGGTTTAGCTTGCGTGATGCAATCACTATCCAACAGTATGTTCTTTTCTTCATAGTAGCGAAACAATTTTAAAATGTCAACGCTTTCTTTTGTATTATTCCTATATTTCTAAAAAAATTCTTTCACGTTAACATGGAAACTACCACTCCCCCAGAACAGCCATTAACTAGACAGTAAGAATAGCCGATTGACTTTTTTGATTTGAATCACACCGCTATCAATCAAGTCATAAAAAAAGCCTTGATCCCCAAAAGTTGGCACGTTTTTGGGGATTCAAGACTTATGAGTTGAGGCTAACTATTTTTATCACGGCTTACGATACAAGTGTTTCAAAAACAGATGTCTTTATTCTTCCCTGTTACTCACTTTGTAATTTGTACATATCTGCGTATAGCCCTTCTTCCGCTAAAAGTGTTTCATGATTCCCGCGCTCCACGATATGTCCTTTATCTAATACGAGGATCAACTCTGCATCACGGATCGTTGACAGACGATGGGCGATAGCAATCGTTGTCCGACCTTGACGCATCTTCGCAAGTCCTTCTTGGATCAACACTTCTGTTTCTGTGTCGATATTCGCCGTTGCTTCATCCAGAACTAAGATTTTAGGATCAGTTACAATCGTTCTGGCAAACGTGATCAATTGGCGTTGCCCACTTGAATAGCTTGCCCCTCTTTCAATCACTTTTGAATGATACCCTTTCGGTAAATCTTCAATGAACTGATTCGCTTGGACAAACTCAGCGGCTTCACGTATTTGTTCGTCTGTGATCTCTGGATTCATCATTCGGATGTTTCCAGCGATATCCCCATAAAATAAGAACGCATCCTGTAATACTAGACCCATTTTATTGCGTAATTCAGCGATCGGATATTCACGAATGTCATGATCATCAATCAAGATCTGCCCTTCGTAAAACTCATAAAAACGCATCAACACATTGATGATCGAACTTTTCCCACTTCCTGTATGTCCGACTAATGCGACAGTTTCTCCTGGATTAGCAACAAATGAAATATTGTTCAATACATTGTTTTTTCCATCATAAGAGAAACTGACATTACGAAATTCGATTTTTCCAGCAGTGATCGTCCGATCCGCTGATTCCTTTTGCTGTGGTGCATATTCTTCCGTATCCATGATTTTCAAGATACGACTTCCTGCGACTGTTCCGTCCGTAAAGACACTCAAGAAGTCCATCATTTGCGACATCGGATTAAAGAATCCTTGAACATAGGTGGTGAAGGCAAAGATCAAACCGACTTCAACTGGTGAATGTAACGCGTCGAGTCCGAACAACGTCAAAGTCAAGGCAATTGCTAAAGCATATAAAAAACTGATGATTGGACTCAAAAGAATCGAATTTGTCTTGATCATGGCATAGCGAGTCGCTAGATACTCTTCATTGACTTCCTCAAATTCTTTTGCTAAACGCGATTCTTGACGAAATTGTTGGATGATCCGCATCCCAGAAATCGATTCATTTAATTTTGTGTTCAATTGACTCAAGCGCTCACGCATATTTCGATAGATCCTTGAACTGAATTTTTGATAATACCAAATCACTACTCCTAAAATCGGTAAAAAGATCAGACACCATAGCGCGATTTTTTGATTGATTTGAAACATCGCAATAAATGAAGAAATCACGGCAAAAATTCCTGTTAAAACCATCAGAAAGACATACCAAAATTCAAACAGTGTTTCTGTGTCATTAGTCACACGAGAAACAGTCGATCCAGCTGGCGTTTGGTCAAAGTACCGCATTCCTAGTGTATGAAGTTTCTCAAACAACTTTACACGGATATGTTGGTAGGTCTTCAATGACGCCATCGAATATAGATACCATTGGAAAAACCAGATGATACTTTTGACAATGACCCCAAATAGATAAAGCCCTGCAAAGAAAAGGATGACTTGTGTCGTTGCTGACTGCTTCGCTAGATGCTCATCCATGAATGTTTGGATGATCCTTGGCAATAGCACATTGATGACTGATAATACTAAAGCAAATAAAATCGCAATGATGAATGTCGAGCGAAAGGGTTTAGCAAATTGCATCAACCGTTTAATGATCGAAGCTTGTTCTTTATAGGTCATGGATTTTGACCATTCCGACTGATATTGATCTTCCATTATTCGCCACCTCCTTCAATTTTTGCTTCTAATTGTTGTTTCTGCCACATTTGTTCGTACCAACCGCCAAGAGCTAACAACTCTTGATGTGTGCCACGTTCAATGATCCGACCATGATCGATGACGATAATTTCATTGGCGTGCATGACACTACTTAAACGATGGGCCGCAATGATCGTGGTTTTGTTTTTCCGTTCTGCTTTAAGGTTACGTAAGATTGCTTCTTCTGTCTTAGCATCAACAGCGGATAATGCGTCATCCAAAATCAATAATTCGGGACTTTGGATCAATGCACGAGCAATCGACAACCGTTGCTTCTGTCCACCAGAAAGGGAGACTCCACGTTCACCGACCATTGTCTGGTACCCTTCTGGCAGTCCTTTGATTTCTGTGTTGATATACGCCAATTCCGCTGCTTCTTCCACTTCTTCTGGTGATTTCTGTGGATTGGAGAAGCGAATATTATCTAGGATCGTCATCGAAAACAAGAAATGATCTTGTGGCACATAACCAATCGAGCGCAACAAGGCATCTAGTGAGTAGTCTCTGATCGTTCGTCCGCCAAATTTGATTTCTCCTTGATAATGGTCATACTCACGCATCAATAATTTGATGATCGTCGTCTTACCGGCACCTGTTTTACCAACGATACCTAACGTATCACCTTCATTGATCGCAAATTTGATGTGTTCTAATGCTGGCTGTTCATCGTCTGGATAGGTAAATTGTGTGATTGCCACATTCAACTCACCTTTTGCTGGTGTCATTTCTGCTCCTACTTTTTCGACGATATGTGTTTTCTCATGCAATAGTTCATTGACACGATCATACGAAGCATTCCCTCTCTCTAGTACATTGAACAGACGTCCAATCGCAAACATCGGCCAGACAAGCATACCGATATAACTGATAAAGGAAACCATCTGTCCAATTGAGATCGTACCATCCAAGACATAACGTCCACCTAAAATAATTGTCGCCACATATGACAAGCCAATGATCAATGTGATGAATGGATCAAAAAGCGCATCTAAAAAGTTTACTCGCTTATTTTTCTCAATGGCATCATCGATCTTTTCTTGGAAATCTTCCAAGTCTTGTTTTTCTTGACCAAATGTTTTGATGACTTTGATACCTGTGATACTTTCTTGCGTTTTATCGTTGATACTTGAAAAGGCTTCTTGTGAGTCACGAAACGCATCATGTAATTTTGAGCCTAAGATCCTTGAAGTAACCGCTAATAATGGCAATGGGATCAATGCAATCAACGTTAACCGCCAATCAACGAATAGAACCATCGCAATGATCGTCGTTCCTCCAGTGATCACTGAATCTGCAAATGTTAAAATTCCTGCACCAGCTACATTTTGAATCGCGTTCAAATCATTCGTTGCATGAGCCATCAAATCACCCGTCCGGTATTTTTGATAGAACAAACTATCCATTCGCGTAAAATGAGCAAATAGACGCTGGCGTAATTCTTTTTCAAGTCTAGCTGCACTGCCCCAAATGTTCATTCGCCAAATATAGCGAAAAAGATATTGCAAAAAAGCTGCAATGATCAATACACCTATCCACAATGCAATGATTTGCATCGAGATATTTTGATCGGCGATTTCATCGATAATGATCCCGATGACTTTAGGTGGGATCAACTGCACTATTGCCACCGCGAACAAAGAAAATACGCCAATCAAATAGTGCTTTTTCTCTTGTTTAAAAAACCAACCCAATTTTCTGAAAATCGACATATATTTCCTCCTTCTAACTCCTAAAAATTTCATTTATTTCCGAGGTTGAATTGCATCCTCAGATATCGTTGATCACAATCGAAAAAATATGATCGTTATACAATTTATAAAAAATAATCATTGATCGGCATGAATGCGCTTTTCTCAAATGGAGAAAAAGAAAAAAGCGAGCTGAAATCAATCAGCCCGCTTTTTGATGTTGTCGAATAAGAACCTACTTCTTCCCTTGGTTCTTCATCTGTTGCATCATCTGACGAATTTTCTTTTCAGATGGTTTTTGCCCCATAGACATCATCATTGATCTTAACATTTCCTCATTAACGGGAGGATTTTTTTCTAAGTAATCTTTCATATATTTACGCGCAAGAAAGAATCCACCGACTGCGCCGATTAACAATGCAATAACTGCAATAAGTACAACGATTCCGTTTGATACCATGTAAATCTCTCCTTTCCTTTTCCTAATTGCTCTCAATGATTCATTTTACTAAAACTTACAAAAAAAAGAAAGGCGTTTTCTTAAGAATATGTAAAAAAAGTCATTTTTATTTCATGATTATACAAAAACACCTATTTAGAAAGTGAGCCACATTTAATTTTTAGGTTAGCCGAATTTTTTTCTTTTATTTTTTCGTCTCTGGGTGTAGAATGAATTCGAAAAGAAATAGAAGGGTGGTTTTCATTTGAATAATCACGAGAATAAACATAAATGGATTGAACACACTAATGGGTTATCCCTTTCAGAAGTAAACGGTACGGTTAAAGTACCAAAAGGAAAAAGTTTCTTCCGCACCTTACTTGCCTATTCCGGACCTGGTGCACTCGTAGCAGTCGGCTATATGGACCCAGGTAATTGGTCAACATCGATCACCGGTGGCCAAAATTTCCAATACTTATTGATGTCAGTTATTCTGATGTCCAGCTTGATTGCTATGTTACTACAATATATGGCGGCCAAACTTGGGATCGTCAGCCAAATGGATCTGGCACAGGCGATTCGTGCTCGTACGAGTAAAACGCTAGGGGTCATTCTTTGGATCTTGACCGAATTAGCGATCATGGCGACAGATATCGCTGAAGTCATTGGTGCAGCGATCGCTTTATATTTATTATTTGATATTCCTTTGGCAATTGCTGTCTTTATTACCGTCTTGGATGTCTTTGTCTTGCTTCTTTTGACAAAGATCGGTTTTCGTAAAATCGAAGCGTTAGTCGTCTGTTTGATTTTCGTTATCCTATTTGTCTTTGTCTACCAAGTGGCGCTTTCAAACCCTGATTGGAGCAGTCTATTCAAAGGCTTTATTCCTAATAGCCAAACATTTGCTGAAGAACCAAAAATCGGTGGAGAAACCCCATTGACTGGAGCTTTAGGGATCATTGGTGCAACTGTGATGCCTCACAATCTCTATTTGCACTCTGCTGTTTCCCAAACCCGCGAGATCGATCGAAAAGATCCAGAAGATATTGCAAGAGCGGTTCGTTTCTCAACATGGGATTCCAATATTCAATTAACGATGGCTTTCGTTGTCAATGCACTTCTATTGATCATGGGGGTTGCCGTCTTTAAAACTGGTGCAGTTCAAGATCCCTCTTTCTTTGGTTTATATGAAGCACTTTCCGATCCATCTGCGATGAGTAACGGCGTCTTGATCGCCGTAGCAAAATCAGGCATTTTATCAACCTTATTTGCAGTAGCACTGCTTGCTTCTGGTCAAAATTCAACGATTACCGGTACATTGACTGGACAAGTCATTATGGAAGGCTTTATCCATATGCGCATGCCGATCTGGTTACGCCGTTTAGTCACTCGACTATTGTCCGTCATTCCAGTACTACTTTGTGTCTTGTTCACTAGCTCCAAAGGCACGATCGAAGAACATACAGCACTTAATAATCTAATGAATGAGTCCCAAGTATTCTTAGCTTTTGCCTTACCTTTTTCAATGATTCCTTTATTGATGATGACCAACAGCCAAGCAGAAATGGGCGCCCGTTTCAAAAATTCACTGATCGTCAAAATACTTGGTTGGTTTTCTGTCATCAGTTTGACGTATTTAAACTTGCGCGGACTCCCTGGACAAATCGAAGCTTTCTTCGGCGATCAAGCTTCTACTGCGTCAATCGCCCTTGCTGATCGGATCGCTTACATCATCATCGTTGCAGTTCTCGCCTTACTCGCTTGGACGATCGTTGATCTTTACAAGGGAAATAAACGCTATGAACAACGTTTACAAGAGTTGTCGTGAGCCATTCCCCCCTCTAAGCAGGAAAAAAAGAAGCATAGGTTTTGACCTATGCTTCTTTTTTGTGGTTACTAAATTAGAAAGTTCTATTTTTCATCATGAAGATAAATAGCTACCACGGCAATAGCTATGATTGTAAAAGTAACCATCCACCAGATCTCAGTTTGAAAATTAGTAGTAGTCGAGACAATCAATGACAAACCAATTGGTCCACCAATTTGGTGCATGGTATTCGTCAAACCACTTGCGATACCTGCTAATTCGTCAGGTGCTTCATGGATACCAGCAGATGTCACTGGCGCTAAAATCATTCCTTGTCCTAATCCAAGGATCATCATAGGAACAAAGATCGTTTGCCAATAACCATTAAACGGGTTCGAAACCGCCAGTAAAATCACCCCTATTGCTAGTATTATTTCTCCAACAAACAACATCCTATTATTTCCAAATCGTGCAGTCATTCTCGGCAACTGCATCGCAATAATAAAATTAACTATCGTTAGTGGTAGAAAAGCAAATCCTGATTGTAACGCTGAGAATCCATATTGACTTTGCATCATTTGAGGTAAAAAGAACCAAAATGGCAGCATCGCCATCATAAATAAGAGACGAGTAGCATAGGCACCAGAACGTATCTTATTTTTAAAAAGTTCGAGGGGAAGCATTGGCGAAGAAGTCCTTCGCTCCCATAAAATAAACAAACCTAAAAACATGATACCTATGAATAAAAAGTTACTTTTTCCTTCAGTAAGACCGTAGATGATTCCTATCAATCCGAGGATCGATAATAAACTTCCTAAATAATCAATACGTTCCCTTCGACGTTCCGAAGGTCTCACATATTTCAATGTTAAAACCACTAACAAAAGAGTAAATGGCACATTTATTAAGAAACCAGCGCGCCAAGAAATCAAGCTAGTCAGTCCCCCACCAACTAACAAACCAATACTTGAACCAATTCCCGCCGTTGCTCCATAATAAGAGATCGCACGTTGCCTCATATTATTTTGATAAGCATCCATGAGCAGTGCTAAAGATGTCGGAGCAATAATGGAACTACCTACTCCTTGGACACCACGCATCATGATCAACGTTCCTGCTGTTTGTGATAATCCAATAAGCAGTGAACTTATCCCAAAATAAATAAACCAACTAAAAAAATCTTTTTTCTTCCAAATAAATCAGAAAGGCGACCACTTAATAGTAAAAAACCACCAAAAGTAAGCGTATATGCACTTGATACCCATGAAAGTGCTCTTGCAGATAAACCTAAACTTTCTCCTATCTTCATAGAACTTGTAAAAATAATAGAATTATCCATTAAAATCAAAAAATAGGATAATAAAGTAATTGGTAAAATGACACCAAATTTTTCTCTCTTCAAATTTCCTAACTTCTTTCTATTGCTTTTATTATTTCGTCCTTTCACATTCGATTCTTTTAAACTTTTATCCTTTTCACAGATCAATAGTTTTCTATCATTTTTCTGTAGCCAACATTCTCTCCATAAACCATTCCACTTGTTGTGGTGCATCATGGTCAAAGAAGGCAGACTCTTTCATATCTAAAGCGACTATTTTTTCAACATCTTCATTCGAAAGTTCAAAATCAAAGATATCAATATTTTCAGCCATTCTCTCTGGTCGAACAGATTTTGCTAGAGCAACGATCCCTCTTTGCATCAACCAACGAAGAACAACTTGTCCGACTGTTTTATCATATTTTTTACCGATTTCTGCTAATTCAGGATTTGTGAACAACTCGTGACGACCTTCAGCAAATGGTGCCCAAGCTTCGATTTGTACGCCATATTTTTCATGCCATTCTTGATCTTCTACACGTTGGTTCCAAGGATTTACTTCTATTTGATTGATTTGAGGTTTCACATCATTCAAACCAACAAATTCGATCATTTTAGCCGATTTGAAATTGGAAATCCCAATTGCACGTAATTTCTCTGCTTTTTGAGCAGCAACCATTGCACGCCATGCGCCATAGATATCTCCATAGGGTTGATGAATTAGATATAAATCAAGATACTCTAACCCCATTGCCTCCAGAGAATGTTCGATCGTTTCAGTTGCTTTTTCTTCTGGAGTTTGTAGAATAAATAATTTAGAAGTGACAAAAAGTTCTTCACGCTTTACACTTCCTTCGGCGATCGCACGTCGGATTCCTTCACCAGTTTCTTTTTCATTTCCGTAAATAAATGCTGTGTCGATCAAACGATATCCTGCATTGATGGCTTGATAAACCGCTTCTGCTGTTTCTTCTAGTGGAATTTGATAAACCCCAAATCCTAGTTGAGGCATCTCTACACCATTGTTCAATTTTATTGTGTTCATGTTATTTCCTCCTTTTCTTCTTTACCTTTTCTATCCTAAACCTTGAAGTTAGATCCATAGCAAGAAAAAATTTTTACTTTTTTCGTTCCCATAATTTTTCGACTTTATCTGGAGTCATTTCCCCAGCCTTGAACTTCGCAATATGTTCATCATACGTTTCGATCTTATAAACCAGCAATTCTCTCACTTCCTGCATCTCCTCTAGTTTTCTATCTAGTTCTTCTAACTGATCAACTAAAATCTGCTTTTGCGCTTTTTCCACGTTTTGTGCTTCGCGTAATTGAGCCAAGTGAGCAAATTCAATGAGAGATTCTACAGACAAACCCGCGTTACGTAAATTTTTTGCTAAATAAATCCAATTTAGGTCATTTGTTGTGTAATCCCGATACCCACTCTCATTACGACTAACCGGCGGGATGACTCCTACACGTTCATAGTAACGGAGTGTATCCACACTCAAATCAAACATGTCAGCTGCTTTTTTTATATTCATTCCATCACCCTCCACTTTTATATAGGTTATCATAAACCCTAAAGTCAACTCCAAGGCAAATGATAATCAACAAATTTTCTTTATTTGATTGGTTTTCTTTTATCATCCGTTTCTTTCAAAATAAACATAACCTTATCTTTTTAATTTAAAATCAAGTTAACAACGAGAAGAGAAGCAACTTCTTCAAAAAATAAGGCACCATCCACAAAAATTTGAAGAACAATTTTCGTGGATGGTGCCTTATTTCTCGAGGCTGAACACTTCTGTCCCGACCTCAAGTCATTCGATCCTAAAAATCAATTTATTTAATAAAGAATATGACTTACTTAGCCTTCTACATCTGCTAATAATTCTGGGAATACTTCTGGGTTGAAGGTTTCAGCTTTGAACATCGCGATTTCTTTCCCATAAGGGGCATAAGCTAATTTTTTATCTTTTCCGACATATGGTGTTTCAAGAATCTTTGAAACATCTTTGAACATTGGTTCATGGACGATTTTATTCAATGCATCAAAACCGATCGTACCAAAGCCGATATTGGCGTGGCGGTCTTTATGTGAACCTTGTGGATTTTTTGAATCATTGATGTGTAGTACTTTTAAGCGATCTAAACCAATCACTTTATCAAACGTTTCAATGACGCCATAAAAATCATTCGCTACATCATAGCCGGCATCATTCGTGTGGCACGTGTCAAAGGTGACTGATAGCTTTTCATTCAATGTCACTCCATCAATGATCTGTGCCAACTCTTCGAACGTTCTGCCGATCTCTGTACCTTTTCCTGCCATTGTCTCTAAGGCGATTTGTGCGGTCTGTTCTTTCGTCAAGACTTCATTTAGCCCTTCAATGATCCTTGCAATCCCTGCCTCTGCTCCAGCACCGACATGTGCGCCTGGATGCAATGTGATCTGAGTTGCTCCTAATGCTTCCGCTCGAACGATTTCTTCTCTTAAAAACTGTACAGCAAAAGGAAACATCTCTGGTTTCGTTGTATTTCCTAAATTAATGATATACGGTGCATGGACCACTATATTCTTCAATCCATTTTCTTCCATATATTGTTTTCCAGCTTCAATATTCATTTCTTCAATTGGTTTTCTACGGGTATTTTGTGGTGCGCCTGTATAGATCATAAAAGTAGAAGCACCATAGCTGGCTGCTTCTTCTGCTGCACCTAGTAACATCTTTTTACCGCTCATACTGACATGTGAACCTAATAACATCTTACTCCTCCTATAAAGCCCTCTCGGCTAGTCACTCAGTGAATGGATTTGTTCACTCTCCTTTTATCTTAACTGAAACGGATTTGAAAGAAAAGTTTGAAATCTGTCCAATGATCCGAGCAGATACAAAATAACTAGAAGAATTTTTAATGTTTTCTCAAAACCAAAGGTCAAATAAGACACAAAAAAAGCCATGTCTGTTTTTTTGTTCTATTATTTGCTATAATTAGCGAAATAAAACCATTAGTTGAGGTGAAACCTTTGCCACGTAATAATACACGAAGAAAACAAGCACGACGAACAAAAGAAAAGTGGTTTGTTCCTAAGGTCATTTTTCGCGTTTTTCAATCATTAACCGTTTTTATCATGGTTCTTATCATTCTATTCGCTGCATTAGGTGTGGGAGTCGGTGCCGGCTATTTTGCGTATCTAGTTGAAGATACAAAGCTACCTTCCAAATCTGAGTTACAATCTGAGTTAGGCAATATAACCGAAACATCAAAACTTGTTTATGCCGATAATACAGAGATCTCGACGATCCAAACTGATTTGATGCGGACAACCGTCCCTTCAGATCAAATGTCGCCTTATTTAAAATCTGCGATCATCAGCACAGAGGATGAATATTTTGAAGAACATAAAGGCTATGTTCCTAAAGCGGTGATCCGAGCACTTTTCTCTGAAGCAACCGGGATCGGCTCATCTGGAGGATCAACACTGACCCAGCAGTTAGTCAAGCAACAGATTTTGACCGATGAAACAACCTTTAAACGTAAAGCAAATGAGATCTTATTGGCTGCTCAAGTCGAGAAACATTTTACAAAAGACGAAATCATCTCCACTTATTTGAATGTTTCACCTTTCGGAAGAAACAATAAAGGCCAAAATATTGCCGGTGTCCAAGAAGCTGCGCAAGGGATCTTCGGAGTCAATGCGAGCGATTTATCCTTACCACAAGCGGCATTTATCGCAGGTTTACCACAAAGTCCGATCACTTATAGCCCTTATACCAATACAGGTGCATTGAAAGAAGACCTTACTGCCGGCTTAGAAAGAAAAGACATCGTGCTATTTAGCATGTACCGTGAACACCAAATCACAAAAGAACAATATGAAGAAGCAAAAGCCTATGACTTAACAAAAGATTTCTTAGGTCAACAAGTGGCAGAACAAACTGACCGTGACTTCTTATATTACACGGTCATGAATGCCGCGACCGATATCATTGCTAGACAATTGGGAGAAAAAGATAACGCAGATCTATCCGATACAGACGTCTACAATGCCTACTATCAACGTGCAGAACAAACGATCCAAAATCAAGGGTACACGATTCATTCAACGATCGATAAAGGCATCTATGATGCGATGCAAGCAGGTGTTGCCAATTATGGTTACTTACTTGATGACGGAAAAGGCACACCTGTTGAGACTGGTAACGTTCTGATGGATAATAAAACCGGTCGAGTTTATGGATTTGTCGGTGGTCGTAATTATGCGCTGAACCAAAATAATCATGCCTTTGATACTCAAAGACAAGCCGGGTCATCGATCAAGCCGATGTTGGTTTATGGTCCAGCGATCGATATGGGCTTAGTTGGTTCAGAATCACGTGTTTCTGACTATGCAACTACTTGGCAAGAAGGCTCAAATGCGGGAGAAGACATCGTCAATGCGACGAATAAAGGATCAAATACCTTCCAAACGGTTCGTGAATCATTGGAATGGTCGAACAATATCCCTGCTTACCATTTATATCAAGATGTTTTGAACAATGGCGGCTCAAAACAATACGCCTACGAAACGTATCTATCAAAAATGAACTATCCCGCAAATGCCAACTGGGGCGTTGAATCGGCACCACTGGGAACAGTCGATGTCACCACTCTTCAACAAACCAATGGCTTCCAGGCATTAGCAAATAATGGCGAATTCCAGCAAGCGTATATCATTGATGCAATCACTGACAACGAGGGGAATGTCATTTATCAACACGAAGTTAAACCAGTGCGCGTCTTTTCCGAAGCCGCAGCTTCGATCGTCAATGATATGTTGCGTAGCGTTATCAATGAAAAGATCACCACACCATTCAAAGATGATATCACTAGTCTCAATGGCAGCTTAGGTCAAGCGGACTGGATCGGTAAAACTGGTTCAACGAATGATTACCGAGATTCATGGTTAGTTGTCTCCACACCCTCTGTCACGATCAGTAGTTGGGCAGGACACGATGATAATACCGGAATGGATGCCCAAGCAAGATTGCGTTCATCCAAATATTTAGCGAATTTAATCAATCAAGTGTATCAAGTAAACCCAACGATTTTTGGTACCGATCAGAAATTCACACTTGCTTCTGATGTGAAGAAAGAAGACGTTTCTGCCTTCACAGGACAATTACCTGGAAAAGTGACCGTTGACCGAAGATCGATCAATACACCTAGCAAAACTGTCGAGTCACTTTGGGCAAAAAATGGTCCTGAGAAAAGCACCTTCAAATTTGGTGTAGGTGGAACAGATGAAAATTACAAAGATTACTGGAATACTGTCGGAACATTCGAACGTGAAAATCCACAGAACAAAGAGGATGACAAAGACGACGATTAAAAAAACAATTTGAGTCCACTACTCTTTCTCAAAAAAAAATGAGTCAGATCTTGATAAATGATATCAAGATCCGGCTCATTTTTTATTCGTTTTTACTTATCTTTGGTGAAGCTTTACCCCTGTTATTTCCATAAAAAAGTAGCTGAAACGACTATTCTTTGTCATTTCAGCTACTTTTAATTATCGTTTTATTTGATCAATCGCTTGATGTTTATCTCAATCGATTTATTTCGTTGAACCTTTTTCTTCAATTCCATATGGTAAGATGATTGTTTTTTCTTCTACTTCTTCTTTGTTCATCATTTTTGTCAATAGACGCATTGATACCGCACCTAAGTCATATAATGGTTGCGTAATACTTGTCAAGCGTGGGCGAGCAACTTCAGTCAATAAAGAATTGTTGCTTGTGATGATCTCAAATTCTTCTGGTACTTTGACACCACGGTCAATCAAGCCATCTAAAATACCGATTGCTAGTTCATCATCCGTTACATAAACAGCAGTTGCTCCACTATTGTGGATACGTTCTACTAATGACAAGCCATCTCTAAAATTATAGCTTGATTCAAAGATCAAACCTTCACTATAAGTCAGTCCGTTTTCTTTCAACGCTTCTTTGTAGCCTTTCAAACGGTTTTGGCCATTGATCGGGTCAATCAATGCACCACTTACAAAGGCAATTTTTTTATTGCCGTTTTTAGCTAATTTAGTTACTGCATCTTTTGTCGCTGAAGTATAGTCGATATTGACACTTCCTACTTGTTCGTCTGGATCGATCGAACCAGCTAAAACAACTGGAGTTTTTGAACGTGAGAATTCGCCACGGATTTCATCTGTGATATGATGCCCCATGAAAATCACACCGTCAACTTGTTTGGCTAAAAGATTGTTCAGTACGTTGACTTCTTTTTGGTCATTTCCGTCTGAATTTGCCAAAATGATATTATATTTGTACATCGTTGCCACATCATCGATCCCACGTGCTAATGAAGCAAAGAACATATTGCTGACATCTGGGATGATGACCCCAACCGTCGTTGTTTTTTTACTTGCAAGACCACGAGCTACAGCATTTGGGCGATAATCTAAGCGGTCAATGACTTCCAATACTTTTTTTCTTGTAGCTGGTTTTACATTTGGATTCCCATTGACAACACGTGAAACAGTAGCCATCGAAACATTTGCCTCTCTCGCTACGTCATAAATAGTGATAGTTTGTTTTTCCATCGTTGTTCTCCTATTCTGTTTTTATATCTTTTCTGAAAATACGATTTACATTTCTAAAACAGGATATCAAAGATTGACAGAAATTGCAACCGTTTTACTAGCGTTTTCATGAAAAAAATCACCTTTTTCACTTTTAGTCAATTGGTCTTTTTTTACAAGAGTGGTACAATGAATTATCGAAACATGCCATAAATGTGAAAGAAGGATGTCCAAATGAATCTTGAAAAAATCAATGAATTACGCCAATGGATGGCTCAAAAAGAAATCGACCTTGCTTATATCAGTGATCCAGGTCATATCGCCTATTTTGCTGGTTATAAAAGTGAACCCCATGAACGTGTACTAGCTCTATTTCTTCCACTTGACCAAGATCCTTTCTTGTTTACACCTGCATTAGAAGTAGAAGATGCACAAAATAGTCCTTGGGCCTATGATGTCCGAGGTTATCTTGATAGTGAAGATCCTTGGCTATTGATCGGGCAAGAGATCCGCACCCGTTATCCACAAATAAAAACGATCGGGATCGAAAAAAATGCATTGACGGTTGATCGCTTTGACGCGTTATCGCAACAAATGACAAGCAGTGTCCGATTTGCTGACCTGACTCCGGTCATCCAACGTCTGCAATTGATCAAAACAACAAAAGAAAAAGAGCAATTGATTGCGGCAGGAAAATGGGCAGATGTAGCTTTTGAAATTGGTTTTCGCTCCATCAAAGAAGGCGTAACGGAACAAGCGATTATTGCTGAAATCGAATATCAACTAAAAAAACAAGGGGTATCTCAAATGTCTTTTGACACGCTAGTTTTAGCGGGGACAAATGCAGCAAGCCCTCATGGAACACCTGGAAGTACTACGATCCAACCAAATGAACTTGTCTTGTTCGATCTAGGCGTCGTATGGGATGGCTATTGTAGTGATGCGACACGAACAGTTGCCTTCCAAAAACCGACAGAATTTCAAGAGAAAATCTACCAAATCACGCTTGAAGCCCAATTAGCAGCTCAAGAAGCTGTTCGTCCAGGCGTCACAGCCGCTGAACTTGATCAAGTCGCACGTAACGTCATTGAAAGCTACGGCTACGGCGAATACTTCAATCATCGTCTAGGTCATGGTATTGGTACAACTGTTCATGAATATCCCTCACTAGTGGCAGGCAATGATCTAGTGATCGAAGAAGGCATGTGCTTCTCATTAGAACCAGGTATTTATATCCCTGATCAAGTAGGCGTAAGAATCGAAGATTGCGTCTATGTCACAAGTGACGGTTGCATCCCATTTACAACAACACCAAAAGAATTATTAGTGGTGGAGTAAGGTTGTGAAAGAAGCGTTTTGACCTGAGCAGTAAGAGGGGAAATCAGAAAATAGCTTTCCATATTTTTTGATTTCTCAGCTTAATGTTGAAGGTCAGCTTCTTGAACACCGTTCATCGAGGTTGTGAGAAAGCCGTTCTGCTCCGAGTATTAAGACAGAACTTGAGAAAATAGCTTCTCACATTTTTTCAAGTTTTGACTTAATATTGAAGGAGCTGGCTTTCGAACACCGTTTATCGAGGTTGTGAAAGAAGCGCTCAACACTGAGTAATAAGGGCAAAAAAACCAAAATGGCTTTTTTCATTTTGGTTTTTTTGACTTATTATTGAAATGTTGCTTCTTGAACACCGTTTATCATAGGTTGTGAAAGAAGCGTTTTGACCTGTAAATAAGCGATAACCCCAAAGTAGAAACTATTTTCGGGTTATCGCTTATTTTTTTTAGTTGCTTTTTCTGATATCCGTTAGTTGTCGATACCTATTCATTTGCTATTTGTTGCTTTAAATAGAATTTCGTTGTGCCAACAAAAGGCATATTTTCCACCGAAGCAAACACCTCAAAGCCATGCCTTTCGTAGAACTCTCGAGCTTGATAATCTTGCGTATTGACGGTCATATACAAACACTGGTTTTCCAATGCTGTTTGTTGAACCGCTTCTATTAATCGCGATCCGATGCCTTCGTGACGGTACGATTGATCTACGGCGAGCAATGATAGATGCAAGGTATTACCAAATAAAGATGCTACTGCGCCACCGATCCACTTCTCATCCTTAGATGCACTGATTGAAATGGTTTGAGTTGTTAAGTGTTCATTTGTAGAAAATGATTGCATATATTGTTCGTTCAGCAGACCAATGATTTTCTTTTCTGTTTCTTCGGAATCGCTTTTCTTGATCTCAATCATTTACAATATCCTCTCCACGTAAGATTAGAGAAAAAAGGACACGAATCAGGTTGTTTCCTGATCGTGCCTTTTCTTGCTCACTTTTTAGTGTTGCTTATTTAAATGTATCTTTTAAATCTTCTTTCGCAGTAGCTGCATCTTCTTTTGCCATCTCAGACAAGATTTTTGCATCTTCAGCTACTGGTTTAGCTTCGTCAATGCCTTCTTTTACAGTACTACCTGCTTGGTCTGCTGTATCTTTGATGTCGATCATGATGTCTTCTTTCGCAGCAGCTGCTGTGTCGCCTAAATCAGCAGCTGATTTTTTGAAACGATCAGATAAATCAGCTGATTGCTCTTTCAATGTCACTAAAATATCTTCTGATTCGTCTCCTGCGTCGGCTGTTGCGTCTGAGACTGTTTGTTTGACATTACCAGCTAAATCGCCTGCTTGTTGTGAAAGATCATGCGCTTTGTCTTTTGCGATACTTGTCAATTCAGTTGATTTTTCTTTTACCATCTCTGTATAATCAGAAGCCATATCTAGAAAATCATCCGCTTGTGCTGCTAATTCATCACGTAATTCTTTACCAGATTTTGGTGCAAGTAGCAATGCTGCCACTGCTGCGGCTGTACCACCAATCACTGCACCTAGTAAAAATCCACCTTTTTTTGCCATGATTATTTTCCTCCTGTCGTATCTGTTGTTGGTTTTTTATGTTTAAAGAATTTCACTGCAGTCCCACCGACTTTGCTGGCAACAGTTGCTTTTGCTGTTGTTTTACCGATGCCACCAACTTTTGTAACGATGTGTTTGCTTGAAGAATTCAATTCTGATACACTCTCGCTCAAATCAGCGACAGCTGTAAATAAAGGATCGATCGTTGCTACTTTTCCGTTGATATCATTCAACAATTCGTTGCTTTTCACTAACAAGCCTTCGACTTGTCTCGATAAAAGATCAACATCTTTGGTAACGACTTCAATCGTTGTGTTTGCTTCTGTTACTGTTTGTTCTGCTTTTTCAATCGTTTTTGCTAATCGAATCAATACACGTACTAGAAAGACCACAAGTATTGCAAAAGCAATTGCTGCAATCAAGCCAGCAATTTCTCCAACTGTCATAATCAAGCCTCCTTCTCCTCTTCTTGCTATAAGGATAGCATTTTCATATTTTTTAAACAAATAAAAAATAGCAAAAAGCTTCAACTACCTACATTTTGATCAGCAGCTGAAGCATCTCGTTTGTTTACTTTTTGTTAGTTGGTTCAGAAGTTTCTGTTGATTGATTGAAAGATGAAGGCGTCTCTGCTGCTAAAGACTTGCCTAATGATAGAATGTATTCTCTTAATGGTCCACCCACTTCTGGATGTGTCAATCCATATTCGATACTTGTTTTCATAAAACCAAATTTGTCGCCGACATCATAACGTTTACCCGTAAATTTACGTGCGAATACGCGTTGTGTCTTATTCAATGTATCGATTGCATCGGTCAATTGGATCTCATTACCTGCACCTGGTTTTTGCTCTGCTAAGACATCAAAGATTTCGGGTGTCAATAAATAGCGTCCAATAATTGCTAAATCACTTGGTGCTTTACTTGGTTCAGGCTTTTCAACAAAATCTTTGACATTGAATAAGCCGTCTTCTAGTTCTTCTCCTGGATTGATGATCCCATATTTAGATGTATCTTTGTGAGGTACTTGCATCACGGCGATCGTTGAAGCATGTGTACGCTCATAATCGTCGATCAGTTGTTGTGTCAATGGTATTTCATCTTCCATGATGTCATCGCCTAACATGACAACAAACGGTTCATTTCCGATGAATGCTCTTGCTTGCAACACAGCGTGTCCTAACCCTTTAGGATGCGATTGACGAATAAAATGAAGGTTTACATCCGTTGTTTCTTCCACTAATTTTAGTAATTCAGTTTTTCCTTTTTCGCCTAAGTTCGTTTCTAATTCGATATTTGAGTCAAAATGATCTTCAATTGGGCGTTTTGCTTTCCCTGTGACGATCAAAATATCTTCAATCCCTGATTTTAACGCTTCTTCTACGATAAATTGAATCGTTGGTTTATCAACGATCGGCAACATTTCTTTTGCCATCGCTTTTGTTGCAGGTAAAAATCTTGTTCCTAAACCTGCTGCTGGAATCACTGCTTTTTTTACTTTCATTTTTTTCTCTCCCTTAAAAATGTTAGTGAAATTCATTCTCTTTTTTGCCATCGCGCAACATGATCTCTGTCGCTGCTTCATTTATGTTCTTGTGCTCATATAGCACTTCATAAATCGTTTGAGTGATCGGCATCTCGATCCCCATGGTCTCAGCTAACTCTTTAGCAGCTCGTGTGGTCTGGACACCTTCCACGACCATGCCCATATTATCCAAGACTTCGCTTAATTCATGGCCTTGTCCAAGCAGATTACCGGTACGCCAATTTCTCGAGTGGATACTTGTACAAGTGACAATTAAATCACCGACACCGCTCAGTCCGATGAAGGTCAACGGATTTGCTCCCATAGCAACACCTAAGCGGCTGATTTCTGCTAATCCTCTTGTCATGATAGCTGCCTTTGCATTATCCCCAAAACCTAAGCCATGGATTGCACCTGCACCGATTGCGATAATGTTTTTTAAAGCGGCACCCATTTCGACCCCAATAACATCAGGATTCGTATAGATTCGGAAATAATGATTCAAAAATAGTGTTTGAACAAATTTAGCAGCATCTGCTTCCGTGCTTGCAGCAGTGATCGTCGTAATATCGTGACGAGCCACTTCTTCTGCATGACTTGGACCCGATAAAACAGCAATTGCTTGTCTCTTTTCTGCTGGGATCTCTTCTGCCAGGACTTCTGAGATCCGCTTGTGTGTTCCTTGTTCTAAGCCTTTACTTGCATGGATGATCACTGGTTTTGTTTGCAAGACCTCAACGAGTTCTTGACATACCGAACGAATCGCCTTAGTCGGTACAACGAACAAAACAGCATCTACATCCGAAACAGCCTTCGCCATGTCCGAGTATGCGATGATCGTTTTGGGCAATTGGTGTTTTGGTAAATAATGCTCATTGATATGCTTTTGGTTGATTTCATTAACCTGTGAGGCACGGTGACTCCAGAGTCGAACGTCATGACCATTTTCAGCAAGCACTTGTGCTAATGCTGTTCCCCACGAGCCAGCACCTAAAACCGCTACCCTATATTTCATTTTACCACTCCTGCAAATTTTTTCATTTTTTTCGACTTGGACTTTAGATAATGAATTGATTTTTCCCTAAAGATCGGTCGTAATCTGGTAAGTTGCCTTTTTTCCGACGCCAGATGAATAGAACGATTGCTCCAATGAATAGCACAGCAGATAAAAGCTGTGACACACGGATCGTATCTAAAAAGTAAAGACTATCCGTTCTCATTCCTTCGATGAAGAAACGACCAAAACTATACCATATCAAGTAAAGCAGTGCGATTTCCCCTTTTTTCAAAAGATGCGTTTTCTTCCGTAGTAATAAGAGGATGATCACGCCAATAAGGCTCCATACTGATTCATAAAGGAAAGTTGGCTGTCGATAGATCCCATCGATATACATATTATCAATAATAAAATTCGGTAAATATAGACTTTCTAAGAAACTCCTTGTTGTATCTGGTCCAAATGCTTCATGGTTCATGAAATTTCCCCAGCGCCCAATTGCTTGTGCTAATAAAACACTAGGTGCAGCAATGTCCAAGAACGTCCAGACATCAATGAAGTGATATTTCGTGTAAAAATATAATGTGATACCGCCTGCAATCAGACCACCATAAATCGCTAGACCGCCTGAACGGATATTGAATATTTGGATCGGATTTGCAATATACTGTGGTAAATCGAACAAGATGTAATACAAGCGTGCGCCAATGATCGATAGCGGTAATCCCCATAACATAAAGTCAGTGACGTCTTCTGCTTTCATTCCTACTCTTACTGCTTCTCGACTGCTTAACCACATGGCGATGATAATGCCTGAAACAATGATCAATGCATACCAGTAAATAGGAACTCCTAAAAGGTCAAAAGCGACCCGATTGATTTGTGCAATCATACTTTCACTCCTAGCTATTGTCCGTTTGAATTTTCTTCAATCAAACGGCTCAATCTTTCTTCAAATGTCTTCGTTGCATCGAATCCCATCGTTTTCGCACGGAAATTCATCGCAGCAACTTCAATGATGATCGCGACATTTCGTCCAGTTTTCACAGGTATTTTGATTTGGGGGATACCTACTTCCGCAATTTCAACAGAAGTATCTTCAGACCCTAAACGATCGTATTTTTTCTCTTTTGCCCAAGCTTCTAAGTAGACAGCTAATTGGACTTGCATCGATCCTCTGACTGCACTGGCACCAAAAAGATTCATCACATCAATGATCCCGATTCCGCGAATCTCAATCAAATGTTCAAGGATTTTTGGTGGCTCTCCAATAACAGTTAGCTCATCTTGTTGATACACATCCACTCGATCATCTGCAATCAATCGATGGCCTCTTTTGATCAGTTCTAACGCTGTCTCACTCTTCCCAATACCACTATCTCCTTGGATCAAGACACCTAGTCCATAGACATCGACTAAGACGCCGTGAACACTTGTCCTAGGTGCTAATCGTCCATCTAAATAACTTGATAACTCACCAAGTAAACGTGAGGTTGAGATTGGCGAACGCAAAACGGCCATGCCATGTTCATTTGCTGCTTGAATCATTTCTTCTGGTGCAGCTAAACCTCTAGAGATGATAAAGGCTGGCATGTCTTCACTGCATAAACGACGCATGATCATCAAACGCTCTTCCGGCATCATCCGTTCTGCGAAGCTGATTTCTTTGCTCCCAAATAACTGTAGTCGATCATGCGAATAATAATTAAAATAACCGGTCAATTCCAGTCCAGGTCTGGAGATATCACCGGTTACGATGACACGATTTAAACTTTGCTCGTCACCAGTGACGATTTCTAATGATAGTTTTTCTACTAATTGGCTAACTTTTACCATTTCTGCCATTCGTATACCTCATTTCTATTAAACTGTTCTCTTTTATTTTATCATTCTATCGGTAAAAGTACTACCAATAAAAAAAACAAGGGATATCCTTTTCATTACACTCGTTTTTTATGGCAAGCACCGATCAAGAAATCGCTGTCATTTCTTTAGAAATAAGAAGAGGAAGCGACAATTGCCACTTCCTCTTTCCACTTATTTGATTGTGCTTTATTGTCCTTTGCATTGTTTTCTAACGATTCCTGTTCATATTACGATTGCTAACGATGATATTTACGAATGACATGATCACTGCAATCATTATAGCTGATCCAAATGACGAAAAGCTAAAATTAGCTGCTCCGACAAAGAAGGAGGTCATTTGTAAAATCAATGCGTTGATCACAAAAGTGAATAATCCAAACGTCAACAAGGTAAAGGGGATCGATAAAAACATAATGAATGGCTTGACTAATAGATTCAGCACAGAAAGAACAAAACTCGCCACAACTGCGGTCCAAATACTATTCACAAATATCATATTTGGAAAAATAACTGCCAGAGAGATAAACGTCAGCGTACTAACAACAATACGTTGAAGATAAGACATTAAAAGTCACTCCATTCGTCATCGTTGATTTTCTCTGCCTCTTTTCGTTTATTCGTTTGTTCTCTGTAGTTGTTTTTTTGATAATAGTCGTTGTCATGTCCATATCGACGTTGATTATTCTTTCCTGAAGGCACAAGCAAAGCCAACAGAATGTATAAAATAATTGGGCTTCCGAATGCAACTAAACTTAAGAAGACGTAAATGACACGAACAACTGTTGGATCAATCCCAAGATATTCAGCAATCCCAGCTAAAGTACCAGTCAATACAATATTTTTATTTGATTTTGTCAACTTTTTTTTCATTTTCTTTCACCTCTGTTCTCCTATTTTAATTGAAGAAAGATGCTAAAACAATCTTACTTCGGAAGATTTATTGAAATAATAAACCTATTGTTTGTTTCTTATAAGTATGATTTTCGCTTCGCCTTCCTCTTTCAGAAGGTCGAAGCGAAAAAATTATTTATCTGTATCTTTTAAATAGATACTACCAGTTGTAGTAGACAATTCAATTTTCGCCATTTCATTTTCAGAAACGCGACGGAATTCTAACATTTGATTCGTGCGCTCTTTCTTTTCACGGATCACTTCATAATCAGACAGGCGGCTATTGATACTGCCGAGACTTGTTTTTGCATGACCGTCCATACCGATGGTTGTTGGCAATGCAACTTTGACGTTACCATTGACTGAGCTTGCTTCGATTTTCTTCAAACGATCTTCTTTCACTGTCAAACGAACATCCCCATTGACTAATGAAATTGCTAAGTTTTCTGGTGTTGCGCCAAAAGTAACTGTACCGTTGACTGTTTCAATGATTGAATCTAAAATATCTCCATTACGGACATCGATATTCCCATTGACTCCACCAATCTCAAGCATCGTTGCAGCCATTTGCTCAACCAAGATATTACCGTTTGTTGATTTCATATAAATATCTTTTACATCTAAATCTTCAACTACAATATTACCATTGAGTAATTTGATTGCTGTATGGTCATACGTGCGTTTTGGTAAGTAGAAGACTAAATCGGCACGTACACGTTTGTTCGGGATTTGGAAAGAAATGTGTTCATCATTGACTTCGATTTGACTGCGTTCAGCAAAAGCTTCATAAGGCTCTGCACCCATTTTTCCATAAAGCTTGATTTTCGCTTCGACTTTTACGTCTTCGCTATCCCAAGTTTTCAAGGTGACATTCCCATTAGCCGCTTTGATGTCGATAATACTTGCTTGTGGCGCGCTATAGTAAAATTCGTGTTCAAATTTAGTTGTAGCGATCCCAGGTACTCGTAAACTGACATCTTTCCATTCCATATTATCATTCACTGTTACGGAAACATTTTGGAAGGTTTTCTTTAAGAATTTACCTAGTTGACTCCCAGCTTCAGTCATTTTTTCGCCGACTTGGTTCAATGTGTCATTTGCTTGTTCTTTCCAATCCTCTGGCAAGTCAAATTTCTCAGCAAAGGTGTCTTTTTTCTCAGACCATTGGCTTTTACGGATATCTTTTAATTCAGCTTCAAGCTTGATCCGCTCTTCAGATAAGAGATCTCCGGCTGCTTCAAGTTCTTTGACTTCTTGCTCCAATTGTTGACGTTGTGTCAATTCTTCTTCTGTTAGTTGATCCAACTCTTCTTTTGTATTCAATTGCATCAATGTTTCCTGTTTTTCATTGCGTGCAATTTTATTTTCAAAAAGTTTTGCGTTGACTTCATCTAAGTGAGCAGAAGTTTTGTTCGCTTCAGTCGCCAATTCATCTAAGATTTTTTCTAGATTCTCTTTGTCTTCTTGCTCTTTTTGTCTTGGATCTGGTTCTACTGCTTCACGTTCAGCTTTGCCATTTTCAAGTTCATCGATCAAACGACTTGCTTCATCTTTTTCTTTACGATCAGCATGTACACGATCTGCCTCTTTTGCGATTTGCTTTTCATCTTTTTCAGTTGCCATACTCTCCAATAGTTCTAAACCTTCTTCAGTTGAAAGGATGCCTTTTTTAACTAATTCTAAAATACGTTCTCTTTCTTTCATGGAAATTGCCTCCTTATAGCAAAAATTGTTTGCAAGCTTTTCCTTACATACATATTATGCAATGATTTGAAGAAAAAGTCATAGGACTTAAGTTGTAACTTTCTCTCATTCTTAGGATGATTTTTTCTGTCGAGTAAATAAAATTGAAGAAATGACTGATGTTATCGGTAAAACAAGGATCGCTGCGCTTGTCGTGACTACTACAGTTACATACTCCAAAACGAAAGTTTTTTCGTTGATCAACTGGCCAAAAGACAATTCTAGATCAATGAACCACAATATCAGGGCTAAACAATTTCCCATAAAAGCAAAAACCAAGGTCGTTACTGTTGTAGCTAAAATTTTTCTGCCGATCCGTATACTCGATTTTACTAATTCCCGATAGCTTTGTAATGAATCTGTCAGATATACTTCATACGTCGCACTAGCGATGGACACACTTGCATCTAATACGGCTCCACTCACACTGATCAATAAAATTGCTCGCGTCAATGCGAAAAAATCCAAGGGTACATGCAAATCGAACCCTGTCAGTTCATCTAATTCAATCCTTGTAAACCCTTGGATCGCTAATTCAGAAAGAAACGGCGTCACCACTAAGAAAGCCACTAAAAAAAGCAATACACTAAGAAAAGCTGCTTTCATCTTGAGATTATAGCCATTAACAAAAAACAATGTGACACTAGTGATCAATAAAAAGATCACGATGGCACTTGGTAATATTGGCAACCGAAAATGATAGAGGAGTAATAGAAGGAAAAACAACAGGACGTTGATGAACAGACCTAAGATCGTATAGAGCCCATTTTTCCCACCAACCAGTAAAATCAATAGCACTAAGAGAAGTGCTAAGAGCAAAAGTACATTCATCAAATCGCCCTCCGATACTTCAAATGGCCTAAATAGCATAAAAGTGTAATGGGAATCGAAAGGACAATGCCTAGACTTCCGCTGATCACACGTAGCAATTCCAACGAGAGATGTAGCTCAATCGCATCTCTCAAGGGCCAACCATTGTTAAAGTAAACAAGTAACATCGGGATCGTCCCACTGACGTATACGAATAGTAAGATATTCGTCATGGAGCCAATTACATCTTGTCCTACCATTTGACCAGACTGCCACAATCGTTTCATCGTTATTTTTGGTTTTTTATTCACCAACTCATCTAAAGTTGTCGTGACTGTGACAACTGTATCCAATACCCCACCTGTCATCCCTACTAATAAACTAGCTAAAAAAACGGAACGATACGGTCGAGTCAAGTAACTCATTTCCTCATAACGTAATCCTTGATCGTTCAAATAATCCATTGCGAACAAACAAATTAGAAAAGCTACACCTACACTCGTCATGGTTGCGACGATTTTTATCAGTCCACCTTGTTGCCAACCATCTAAGGCAAAAACGCAAATGACCGTTCCTAGAAAGACAAAAAGGACACTCGTCATCACCAAAGATATCCCTTGGATCTGCGTGAAACCCTGAAGAAGTAAAATCAATAACAAGAGATTGAGTCCTACACTGATCAAAGTGAATATGCCTGCTTTTCCGCCTACGAACAAGAGCGCACAGATAAATAAACTTGTAAAAAGGAATAACCAGCCGTCATTTTTTTTGCTGAGTATCTGCCATTCATCCCCGATTTTCCGTACGAGATAAAGTTGATTCGTCTTAGCTTTTGCATGTTCGATCTGATTTTCTTGGTGCGGAATAAACAGAGTGAGTTCTGTTCCTTTCGCTTGCGTATTCATCAATTCTCCTTTGATTACTTGTTGTTCATTTTCTAGCGATACTTGCTGTACTTGCATGATTGGGTCTTCGTACCATTCAGTGGCATGTTGGATTACCCATGCGGCCACAAAACAACTACAAAGAATCAAACATTTGATCAATAATCGATTTTTTTTGTACATACGCCTTCCTTTCTAAGGTTGTGAAAGAAGTGCTCAGCTCCGAGAAATAAGCGTGAAGAACCGAAAATTGTTCTTCAAATTTTTGGGGGTTCACGCTTATTTCTGAAGGAGCTACTTCTTGAACACCGTTTATTCTAAGGTTGTGAAAGAAGCGGTCAGTACTAAGGCATAAGGCAGAAAAATCGAAAATGGCTTTTTCATTTTTTTTTTTTTTTGACTTATGTCCGAAGTGTTGCTTCTTGAACACCGTTTATTCATTTTTAGAAGGAACAGGATATCTAATGTACCCGATCCTTAAAATTTATGAAATGGATAACAACAAACAATTAATCATCGCCAAATCTCGAATAATTGTCTTCTATATTAATAAAAAAGCCAACTTCCAAAAATATATCTCTCTTTTCGGAAGTTGGCGCTTATTTCTCAGAAATACTGATCAGCATTTGACAAAAATCAGCGAATGATTTTTATCTTTGATTAGTCTCTTCGTTATGATTTGTGTTCAACTCAGTGATTTTACCTGTAGCTAGATACACGATCCATTCACAGATATTTGTTACGTAATCACCGATCCGCTCTAAATAACTTGCTACGTTGACATAGTCCGTTCCACTGATAACAGTTTCGGGATTTGCTTGCATATTTTTGATCGTTGCATTGTAGATCCGATTGAATGATTCATTGACACGATGATCCATATTTGCAATCGTACGTGCATCCTTTTCATCTGTTTTAACGTAAGCGACTAAGACATTATCTACCATTTTTTTGACATAATCAGACATATCAGAGATTTCTTTTTCGATTTCAGGAATTCTTGTTTCTCCTTTAAGACGAATCGTTGACTTGGCGATTGATACTGCGTGGTCAGCCATACGCTCTAAATCTGAACTTGCTTTCATGACTGTGATGATCGTTCGTAGATCAGTTGTCACCGGTTGTTGCAAAGCAATCATTTCAAAACTTTTTTTCTCTAATCGTGTTTCCATATCATTGATTGTAATGTCATTTTCAATTACTTCTTTTGCAAGAACTTTGTCGTGTTTTGTATAAGAGCGCACTGATTTATGCACGGCATTACTAACCATCATTCCCATTTCGTAAAATTGATTATGAAGGTTCAATAATTCTTCTTCAAATTGTGTTCGTAACATCCTCTTTCCTCCTTATCCGAATCGTCCTGAGATATAATCTTCCGTTTCTTTTTTATCAGGATTCATAAATATTTTTTTCGTATTGTTGAACTCGATCAAATTGCCATCTAAGAAGAAAGCTGTTTTGTCTGAGATACGTGATGCTTGTGACATATTGTGAGTCACAATGATCATCGTATAGCGTTCTCTTAATTCTAATAACATACTTTCTATTTTACCAGTAGAGACTGGATCTAAGGCACTAGTTGGCTCATCTAATAAAATAATTTCTGGATTGACAGCTAACACACGGGCAATACACACTCGCTGTTGTTGTCCACCTGATAAAGACAACGCACTTTTATGCAATTTATCTTTGACATCTTCCCAAACAGATGCTGCTTTCAAGCTCTCTTCTACTACTTGGTCTAACACTTTTTTGTCTTTTTCACCTTTGATTTTCAACCCATAAATGACATTTTCATAGATGGAGAATGGAAAAGGATTTGGTTGTTGGAACACCATACCGATTTCTTTACGTAGTCCAACGATATCCGTTTTAGGACTGTAGATATCATTGCCCTTGTAAACGACACTACCAGTGATCGTTACACCTGGGATCAAATCATTCATACGATTCAATGAACGTAAATAAGTAGATTTCCCACAACCAGATGGTCCGATCATTGCAGTGATCTCGCCTTTATTGAAACTTAGATCAATGCCTTTCAAGGCTTCTTTTTCCCCATAATACAGATGAAGATCTTTTGATGAGATAATTTCTTTTGTCATAGCAAGTCCTCCGTCTTAACCAAAATGACCGGACACATAGTCTTCAGTTGCCTGAATCTTAGGTCTAGTAAATATCTTATTCGTCTTGTCATACTCGATCACATTTCCAAGATAGAAGAACGCAGTGTAATCGCTGATCCGGGCAGCTTGTTGCATATTGTGAGTCACAATAATAATCGTATAATCTTCTTTTAAGTTGACTAACGTTTCTTCAACAGTCCCAGTAGAAATCGGGTCTAACGCACTCGCTGGTTCATCAAGCAATAAAATATCTGGTTTCATCGCGATTGCACGAGCGATACAAAGACGTTGCTGTTGTCCACCTGATAACGCCAAAGCACTTTTATTCAAACTATCTTTGACTTGATCCCATAATGCCGCTTGCTTCAAACTAGTTTCGACGATCTCATCTAGTTTTTGTTTGTTTTTCTCACCATGCTGTTTCAAGGCAAACGTAATATTGTCATAGATTGATTTACTAAAAGGATTCGGACGTTGGAACACCATGCCGATTCGTTTGCGCATTTCGTAAACGTCGATTTGTGGTGCATTGACATCGACTTCTTTATACATGATCTTTCCAGTGATCTTCGTGTTTGCAATCCCATCGTTCATTCGATTCAATGAACGTAGATAAGTGGACTTCCCACACCCTGATGGTCCGATCAATGCAGTGATTTTATTCTTTTCAAATTCAAGATTGACACCTTTAATGGCTTCGTTATCGCCATACCATACATGCAAATCATCTGTATATAGCGCGATATCTTTTTCAGCGCCCATTTTGATGATGTTGGTTTCATTCATATTATATTCTTTCATTCTGCTTCTTCTCCTTAAGCTGAAGTCATTTTACGGTGCAGACGTTTTCCAATTGCTCGAGCACCAAAGTTGAATAGTAACACAGCGATGATCAATACTGCAGAAGCTCCTGCCGAAACGGAAACCCCATCGGGCATCGTTCCTTCTGTATTGATTTTCCAAATGTGGACAGCTAGTGTTTCAGCTTGTCGGAAGATACCGATCGGGCTGGAAATGCTAAATGGATTCCAGTTAGTAAAATCTAAGGCTGGCGCACTTTGACCAGCGGTATAGATCAACGCTGCGGCCTCACCGAAAATACGGCCAGAACTCAAGATGACCCCCGTCAAAATACCTGGTGTCGCTTCAGGAACAACGACACGAAGCACTGTTTCCCAACGAGACAATCCTAGAGCTAAACCAGCTTCGCGTTGTGTGTAATGAACTGCTTGTAAAGATTCTTCGACTGTCCGAGTCAATAAAGGCAAGTTGAATACGGTTAATGCCAAGGCACCTGAAATGATCGAGAACCCATATTGGAATTGGATAACGAAAACCAAGAAACCAAAGAGACCGACAACGACAGAAGGCAATGAGCTAAGAATCTCAATGGATGTGCGGATGACATCTGTCAACCAGTTTTTACCTGCATACTCAGACAAGTAGATTCCTGCACCCAGTGAAATCGGAAAACTGATGATCATTGTGATGATCAGTAAATAGATAGAGTTGAATAATTGGATTCCAATTCCTCCGCCAGTTTGATACGCTTTTGACGGTTCAGTCAAAAATGCCCAAGAGATATGTGGAATACCGCGAACTAAGATATAAAGAAGCAACGCAGCGAGGATCAGGACGATGATGCCTGAAATCACATATAAGACACCTGTTGCTATTTTATCAGAACGTTTTGCATTCATTATTTCAATTCTCCCTTCTTACCAATCAAGCGGATAACGATATTAAAGAATAATGACATCAAGAGTAGGATCAAGGCTAGAGACCACAACACGTTGTTTTCAACGGTACCCATGATCGTATTTCCGATACCCATCGTCAAGATCGATGTCAGCGTTGCAGCTGGAGTGGTAAAGCTTGTTGGCATCAATGCCGCATTACCGATAACCATTTGGATCGCTAAGGCTTCACCAAAGGCACGAGCCATCCCAAAGACGATAGCTGTCAAGATTCCTGGAATTGCTGCGCGTAAGACTACTTTATATGTGGTTTGCCATCTCGTTGCTCCTAATGCAAGAGAAGCTTCACGATAGTGTCTTGGTACGGCTTTTAACGCATCGACTGTCATCGTCGTAACCGTTGGTAAGATCATTACGAACAACACAAATGTTCCGGCTAAAATACCAAAACCCGTTCCGCCAAAAATGCCGCGAATGAATGGAACGATGACGGATAGACCGATAAACCCATAAACAACTGAAGGAATACCTACAAGTAGTTCAATGACCGGTTGTAAAATCTTTGTTCCGTTTTTCGGAGAGATTTCTGTCATGAACACAGCTGCTCCGATGGCAAAAGGTGTTGCAATGATCGCAGATAAAAAAGTAACGATAAACGAACCCGCGATCATTGGTAGAGCTCCTACCATTGGTTTTCCATCCGGCCCGAGTGCGCTTGGATTCCAATTTGTTCCAAATAAGAAATCAAAAACATTGATTTTATCAACAAAAAAGGTCGCTAACCCTTTGCTGGCAACAAAATAAAATATTGCTAAAACAACCACTACAATCAATGCAATACATAAAAAGCTGATAAACTTTCCACGTTGTTCCATTTTCGAGCGCTTGGATTTAGTTACTAGTGCTTTTTTTACATCTTCCACAGATGATTCCTCCTTGGTCCTTTAACATACCTATACAGTCTACTAAGCGAATATCAATTTGATTTTAATAACATGTAAATTTTTTGCTAACTTTGTAAATTTTGTGTAAAGATGGTTAATTCACCACATTACCTTCCCAATCGCGTTCAACTTTCATACTCGACACTGGAATATAGCCTAAATCTCCAACGATATTTTTTTGCACTTCATCTGATAAGATATAAGCTAAAAAGTCTTTCGTTAATTGACTTGTCTCTTTTCGCGTATACATATGCTCATAAGCCCAAATCGTCCAATCATTTGTTGTGACATTCTTGTCTGTTGGCTCGACTCCGTCGATTTTCAGTGTATCCACATCTTTTGATACATAAGAGAATGCGACATAGCTGATTGCTCCTGGGGTATCCGCAACGATTTGACGGACCATTCCACTAGAATCTTGTTCTTGGGAACGAATCGCTGTTTCACCGTCTAAGACCCATTTTTCAAAAGTTGCTCTCGTTCCACTACCTGCTGCACGGTTCAAGATCACGATTGGCTGATCTTTCCCACCTAGTTGTTTCCAGTTCGTCAGTTCACCAGTAAATACTTTTTTCAAGTCTTCCATCGAAATGTTGTCAATGCCGACTTCTTTGTTGACAATTGGTGTAATGCCCACTACTGCTACTCGATGGTCAATCAGCGCGGACGCATCGATCCCTGATTTCTCCTCTGCGAACAAATCAGAATTACCGATCTCAACAGCACCTGATTGGACTTGCGATAAACCAGTACCACTTCCGCCACCTTGTACATTGATAAATTTGCCGGGATTTTCTGATTGATATGTCTCAGCAACCGTTTCAACTAAAGGTTGTAAAGCGGATGATCCCACCGCTGTGATCGATTCACCTTGGTCGACCAGGTTTGAACACCCAGACATTGTTATAAATAGTGCTATCATTGGTATTAATAATCGTAATTTTTTCATTAGAAATCTCCTTCAATCCTAAAGTATTTCCATTTTAACATTTTCACTATTACTTGAAAATCAATTGATTTTATTAAATAACAAATAATTTAATTTAATTAAAAAAAATACTATCTCAATAAATTTTTCTATGCTATACTGGCATTGAAATGTGTCTCTGTACCAAGCAAGCATTAACTTATTTCTTGCTTTCCCCAAAAAACAAGAAATACCCCAAAAGTTAATCCCCGCTCTTGCGAGACGCTTTCTCCATTTCTTGTAATAAAACTACAGAAATGGCCCCGATAGAAAAGGACATGAAAATCTGCTCTTATGAGTCTATTTCATGTCCTTTTTTGTTCAGTTTTTTACAAGAGTGGTGAAACAAGTCGAGCCAATCCCTCTTTTAGCTTGATCATCCAGCCCCGAGCCTCGTAACGTTCTTTTGTCAAACGCTCAGAAACTTTTGCATCTTCAAAAAATGCCCCTCGCACTTGAGTTGCGAGCCGTTCGTCATAGATCAGTGTATTGACCTCAAAATCTAAACGGAAAGAACGAACGTCGATGTTTGCTGAACCTACGGAAACGATTCCGCTATCGATGATCATTGTCTTCGCATGAATAAATCCATTTTCATAAGTTTCGATGACAGCACCATATTCGATCAATTCAGCAGCAAAAGAATACGTTGCCCAATACACTAATGGGTGATCTGGTTTATTGGGAATCTGCAAATGGACCTTCACACCGGATAGCAATGCCAATTTCAACGCTTCATGGATTGATTCATCTGGAATATAATAAGGCGTTTGGATCAAAATCTCCCGCTTGGCCAGTGAGATCATTTTAAGGTACGTCATTTTGATTTGTTCATGTTCTGAGTCTGGTCCACTCGTCACGACCTGTAAGGCAATCTCACCGGTTGATGCAATACTTGGGAAAAAGCGCGCCGCATAATGCACTTCTTTTGTATGTTGAGAATTCCAATCCATCAAAAAGCGATTTTGTAGCGCATAGACTCCTTCACCATAGATACGCAAATGATTATCTCGCCAATAACCAAATTTTTGTACGAGACCTAAATACTCATTTCCCACATTGAATCCACCTGTATAACCAATTTTCCCATCGATTACTACGATCTTTCGATGATTACGATAATTGATTCGCGGGTTCAGATAAGGAACAAAAAGCGGAAAAAAGAAAGCAACTTCTCCACCAGCTTCTTTTAACTCATGGAAAAACTTGGTTGAAACTTCCGTCGATCCCCACGCATCCAGTAAAACTCTTACTTGTACCCCTCTGCGAGCAGCAGAAGTTAATGCTTGGCAGACCTCGATCCCTAAGCTATCGCTGCGATAAATATAATATTGTAGATGGATGTGGTCAGTTGCCTGTTCAATATCCTCGATCAACCGGTCAAATTTTTCTCTGCCATCGGTGAACAGCGTCACATCATTGCTTGTGGTATACAGTGTGCTTTCTCCAACAGTTAACATATAAATCAACTGTTTGACATCCACTTGTCCAGTCGGAGGATGTGGGTATAATCCCCGCATCAATGCCTGTCGATCCTCTTCGATCTCTAAGTTCTTACCGATCTTTCCTTGAATCTTCAAATCAAATATCTTATCTTTTGAAATCCCACGTCCAAAGAAAATGTAAAGGAAAAAACCTAGTATCGGGATAAAAGTCAATACAAGTAACCATGCCCAAGTTTGAGCAGTTTCTTTTCTTTCGGTAAAAACGATCACTAAAGATAATAATGTGTTCGTAAGCAGTAAGATCGTCGAAAAATTGTCAAAAATAATATCCATTGCCTCACCTCTTATCCGGCTATCCTCCTTAGGATAGCGAAGTTGTTTTTTAAAGTAAAGAAAAACCACTGATTTGTCTACCAGAAAAACCGACTTCCTTAGAATACTATAGATAGACAGGAAAGAGTAAGTTTATTTTTCTATAAAATAGATTTTTCGAGAATGAAAATTTTTACAAAAAAAAACCAGCAGGATCGCTCCCACTGGTCTGCTTCATATCTTTGACTAAAATTTCAAGAATCTTCTCATTGAAATAATCGAACCTAATGAACCAATAATGACACCAATACCGGCCATCAATGCGTCGATTTTCCAAACGATATCCTGTGGCTGTATCAATGAGTAATTTGAACGCAACAAGGTTGGGTTGAGCAATTTGTAGATTTCCTGATACCCAAATGTGAAAATCAATACAGGAATAATGGCTCCAATCAAGCCGATCCAACCTCCTTCAAGGAAGAAAGGCCAACGGATATAGCCATTCTTGGCACCAACTAAACGCATGATTTGGATCTCTCTTTGACGTGAAATGATCGTGATACGAATCGTATTTGAGATCAAGAACATCGCGACAAATAATAGCAAGGCAGCTGCTGCTAATCCCCATGTACGTACTGCCGCAGCAATATCAAAGATTCGGTCAGACGAAGTGCCACCATAATCCGAACGGAAAACATTTTTCAACTTCGCGGCTTCTTCAGAAACTTCTTTAGTATAAGAAGGTTGTGTCGTTGTTACAACGTATACATCGTATAACGGATTGCCGTCTCCCTCAAACAAACTCCAAGAATCACCCATTTGATCCTGGATTTTCTTTAATTCTTGGTCTTTACTTGAAAATTCAACTTTGTTGACGTGTTCAAGTTCATTCAATTCTTTTTCGAGTGTTTTCATATCTTTCTCATTCGTCCCGATATCAACGAACACAGAAACATCTACGTTACCTTCGATGTCTTCGGCTAATTTAGTCGCATTCATGATGATTGCCATAAATACACCAACCAAAGTCAGTGTGATCGTCACCGCACTGATTGATGCGATGGTCATCCAACCGTTTCGTTTTAAACTTTTGATACTTTCTAATAAATGACGGAAAAAGGTTCTAATCATCGTATCCATATTCCCCTTCCGCTTGGTCACGAATAATCCGGCCATTTTCAATGGCGATTACGCGGTGACGAATTGTATTAACGATCGTACTGTTATGTGTAGCCATAACAACAGTCGTTCCTTGCGCATTGATCCGATCCAATAACTTCATGATTTCCCATGAGTTTTCCGGGTCTAAGTTTCCTGTCGGTTCATCTGCAATCAATACTTTTGGTGTATTCACGATTGCTCGAGCAATCGAAACACGCTGTTGTTCCCCACCTGATAATTCACTTGGGAAAACACGTACTTTATGTTTCAAGCCGACTAAGTCTAAAACTTCCATGACACGTTTTTTTATGTCACGAGGTTTTCTACCGATGACTTGCATCGCATATGCGACATTTTCATATACTGTTTTTCGAGGCAACAATTTATAGTCTTGGAAAACTACTCCGATTTCTCTACGTAAATAAGGTACTTCACGATCTTTGATATTTATCAGATCATGGCCAGCAACGTTCAATGTTCCTTTCGTTGCTTTTTCTTCTCGGTACATCAATTTGATGAATGTAGATTTACCAGCACCAGATGGTCCTACTACATAAACAAACTCTCCTTGGTCAATGACGATCGAGAGATTTCGGATAGCTGTGGTACCATTTGAGTACTTCTTCATTACATCCTTCATTTCAATCATGGCGTTCTCTCCATATCTTTTCAGTCTTTAGTCATTATAGCATGGGAATGTTTCAGCTTGCTTTCGAAATCTTACAATTTTATTTCAATTTACTACTAATCGTAAGCATACTATATATGCATTTTTAAATAGCCATCGATGAATGGGTCTAACTCGCCATCCATCACCGCTTGGACATTTCCAGTTTCCACATTGGTCCGATGATCTTTGACCATCGAATACGGATGGAAAACATAAGAACGGATCTGTGAGCCCCAGCCGATTTCCATTTGTTCCCCACGTAATGCAGCTGCTTCTTGTTCTTTCTTTTCAACTTCCAATTGATAAAGTTTCGCTTTCAGCATCCCCATCGCTTGTTCACGGTTTTTTAATTGTGAGCGTTGTGCCTGACTGGCAACGACCGTTCCTGTTGGCAAATGCGTGATCCGTACAGCAGATTCTGTTTTGTTGATATGCTGTCCACCCGCTCCACTTGCTCGGTAAGTGTCGATCTTCAAATCATCAGGATTGACCTCGATGTCGATCATGTCATCTAATTCTGGCATGACATCGACCGAACAAAATGACGTATGTCGGCGTTTCGCCGAATCAAATGGCGAGATCCGAACAAGACGGTGAACGCCTTTTTCTGATTTCAGATAACCATAAGCATTATTCCCTTTGATCAATAATGTCACACTTTTGATTCCAGCTTCATCACCAGCCTGGTAATCTAACATTTCCACTTGGTAGTTGTGTTGCTCTGACCAACGGGTGTACATTCGTAACAACATACTTCCCCAGTCTTGAGATTCTGTTCCCCCAGCACCTGGATGCAGCTCGACGATGGCGTTATTGCGGTCATAAGGTCCGTCTAGTAACATGGCTAATTCGTAAGTCGTCATTTTTTCAGCTAACGCACTGATTCGCTCTTGTGCTTCTTCTTGCATTTGCGCATCTGGCTCTTCTTGTAACATTTCCACCATCAATTCTAGTTCTTCTAGCTCTTGTGCGAGTTCATTGAACTGATCATAGGTTTCTTTGTTTGCATTATTTTCATTGATCACTTTTTGTGCAGCTTCACTATCATCCCAAAAACCTGGTTCAGCCATTTTTGCTTCTGCTTCAGCAATATCTTCTTCCAGCTGATCTAAGTCAAAGAGACCCCCTAAAACTTGTGACTTTCTCTTGCATTTCGGTTAGGAGGTTTCGAATTTCAGAAATTTCCATTTCGATTTCCTTCTTTCTGTCTAATCTTCATTGTTTAGTCTACCAGAATCTTGAACGAACAGAAAGAATAAGATGCGACAAGCTTGCCACTTTCCCTTTTTCATTCCGTTCTTAATGGTAGTGTGTCCCAAAAGTAACCTCTTCGGAAATAAGGTGGAATCCACAAAAATTCAACGAACGATTTTTGCGGATTCCACCTTATTTCTTGAGGCTCAGTACTGCTTGACCTCAGGGAAGTCATAAAACAAAAAATAGTGCTTTAAGATTCCCTATCTATTTTAGTTTGTGAAAAGGAACGATCACTCTCATATGAGGGGAGTTCCTTTTCTGAATTGATCAAATCTTATTGTTCAGTATGAACGATTTCTTTCAATAGGAAAGATTACATTTCATTCTTGCCGTGACAATTTTTGAATTTTTTACCACTGCCACATGGACAAGGGTCATTACGACCAACTTTATTGACACTGACAGGCTGTGATTTCACATTCAATCGACTGTTTTCTTTCGCGCCGCCTTCTGTTGGTTGAACAGGCTGTCCTTGAGACACTTGTTCACGTTGGACGTTTTGACGGATCTCTGCTTTCATAAAGATACGTGTTACTTCGTATTCGATTGCACCAATCATGTCTTCAAACATTTTGTAGCCTTCTGTTTGATATTCGACAAGTGGATTGTTTTGTCCGTAAGCACGTAGTCCGATCGATTGACGTAATTGATCCATTGCATCGATGTGGTCTGTCCATTTTGAATCGACAACACGTAAGATCACGACTTTTTCAAACTCAAGTAATTGCTCAGGTCCATTTAGTTGTGAAGCTTTCGTATTAAAGATTTCTTGTGCTTTTTCATTTAAGAATTCTTTGATTTGTTGCGGTGTCTTGCCTTCTAGATCAGCCAATGAAATACTGTCTTCATGAACAAGTGTACTACCAGCAAAGTCAACGATCCCTTCAAGGTTCCAGTTTTCCTTTTCAAGTTGAGTATGTGCATCTACTACTCGACTGATCGTTCGTTTGACCATATTCATCAATGGTTCAGATAGACTTGTTTCTTCCATGATGACGTCTTGACGTTGTTTATAGATGACTTCACGTTGTTCACGCATCACGTCATCGTATTGAAGAACGTTTTTACGTGTGTCGTAGTTGTTTCCTTCTACACGTTTTTGCGCAGATTCAACTTGTTTCGACAACATCTTACTTTGGATCACTGCATCTTCTTCACCGATCTTCATGCGTTCCAAGAAAGCTTTGATTCGTTCTGAACCGAATCGTTTCATCAAGTCATCTTCAAGAGACAAGTAGAATTGTGACATCCCTGGATCTCCTTGACGACCGGCACGTCCACGTAACTGGTTATCGATACGTCTTGATTCGTGACGTTCTGTACCAATAACGGCTAATCCACCCAACTCACGAACACCTAGACCTAACTTGATATCCGTACCACGACCAGCCATGTTCGTTGCAATCGTAACTGCTCCTTTTTGACCAGCATTCATGATGATCTCGGCTTCTTTAAAGTGGTTTTTGGCATTTAGTACTTCATGAGGTACGCGTTCTCGGTTCAATAAATCAGAAAGCAATTCAGACGTTTCAACAGCGACAGTACCTACAAGAACAGGTTGTCCTTTACGGTAACGATCTTTGATATCTTGAACGACTGCATTGAACTTGCTTGTCAATGTCGGATATAACAAATCTGGACGATCATCACGAATGACCGGACGATTTGTAGGGATTTGAATGACTTGGATGTTGTAGATTTCTCTAAACTCTTCTTCTTCTGTCTTCGCTGTCCCTGTCATACCAGATAATTTCTTATACATACGGAAATAGTTTTGGAATGTGATCGATGCCATCGTTTTTGTTTCATCTTCGATCTCCACGCCTTCTTTGGCTTCAATCGCTTGGTGCAAGCCATCAGAATAACGGCGTCCATCCATGATACGACCAGTAAATTGGTCAACGATCATTACTTTTCCATCTTGGACCACATAGTCGATATCTAAAATCATGATATAGTTTGCGCGTAATGATTGATCGATATGATGCGTTAAAGCAGAATTTTCGATATCATATAAGTTATCTAAACCAAAAGTTTCTTCGGCTTTTTCAATTCCCGCTTCAGTCAAGCTGATCGTTTTTGATTGAACATCGATTTTATAATCTTCTTCTTCTTTCAATCGTTTGACAAAGTTATCAGCACGCGTATATAACGCAGTTGACTTTTCTGCTTGTCCAGAAATGATCAATGGCGTTCTTGCTTCATCGATCAAGATCGAATCGACTTCATCGACGATTGCATAGTTCAATGGACGTTGTACCATTTGATGACGATAAACGACCATGTTGTCTCTCAAATAGTCAAACCCTAGCTCGTTGTTTGTACTATACGTAATATCACAATTGTAGGCTTCACGTTTTTCATCTGCTGATTTTGAATTGATATTCAAACCAACTGTCAAACCTAAGAAGTTGTATAACTCACCCATCTCATTGGAGTCACGGGTAGACAAGTATTCATTGACAGTAACTACGTGAACGCCTTCTCCCGTCAAAGCATTTAAATAAACAGGCATCGTAGCAGTCAAGGTTTTCCCTTCACCGGTACGCATCTCTGGAATATTTCCATCATGAAGTACGATCCCCCCCATCAACTGCACAGGGTAAGGGTACAATCCTAATACGCGTTTTGCTGCTTCACGAACGACTGCGAAAGCTTCTGGTAAAAGTTGATCTAATGTTTCCCCTTTTTTATATCTTTCCTTAAATTCGGTTGTCTTTGCTTGTAATTGTTCATCTGTTAATGCTGCCATATCATCAGCATGAGCTTCGATTTTTTTTACAATACTTTCTAAACGTTTTAGTTCTTTCTTATCATTTTCGATAATCGAACGAATAAAATTGGCCATGCGTTGTTTAATCTCCTTTTATATAATATCCAAACTATGTAGACTCTGTTTCTTATTTTATCATTAGTTGTGGATAAATGAAATAACTTAAGACAATTAAAGTGATATCTTCATAATTATTTCATATTCTTTTTTATCTATTCAATCCGAAAAAAAAGCTTGCAGTAGTCATTAGAGACCACTGCAAGTTTTTCTCATGTTATTCTTTCGTTATTTATCAATCAGTTTCGATCAATCCATATTTGCCATCTTTACGACGGTAAACAATGCTTGTACCATTCGTTTCTGCATCTTCAAAGATGAAAAAGTTATGGCCTAACATATTCATTTGTAAAACAGCTTCTTCGCTGTCCATTGGTTTCAATGACAAGCGTTTTGTACGCACGATATCTAATTCAGACTCATTTTCTTCTTCGTCTTCATTATTGAACATAACCGCCGCATTTGCTGTATTCAAACCAGTTTCACGAGATTTGCGATTGATTTTTGTTTTAAATTTGCGGATTTGACGTTCCAATTTATCAACAACCAAATCAATACTTGCATATAGATCTGGTGAAGTTTCTTCGGCACGTAATACGAGATAAGGTAATGGAATCGTAACTTCCACTTTTGCTGTTTTTTCAGTATAAACTTTTAAATTCACATGCGCCGTAGCATCGGGAGCATCGCTGAAATAACGTTCTAATTTTCCTACTTTTTTCTCTACGTAGTCACGAATCGCTTCAGTTACTTCGATATTTTCGCCGCGTACATTATATCTAAACATAAAAACTACCCCTTTCATCTACCACAATCAAGAAGGAGAAGGACCACTCTTTCCCTCTTCTTACTTCTATTATATCGAACTCGTAAGCATTTGCAAACTAAATCGCTGTCATTTTACTGCTGTTTCTACAAAAAGCTTATCTAGCAAGTGAGAACGTCTGTACTTTATTGGGTGACTGCGCCAATAGGCAGGTCGCTGCATGGAACATCGTCTGGCCAGTCGTATAAACATCATCGATCAGTAAGATATTTTCCCCTTTGATTTTAAGTGTAGATGGCTGATAAACAAATGGTTGGGACGTAATCAAACGTTGCTCTCTTGTTTTTTTAGATTGCGGTGTATGGTGTTTTTCTCTGATCAGCAATTCTTGAAAAGGAAGCCCAGCAGCTCTCAATAGTTCACTCACTTGATTAAATCCCCTTTCGCTGATCCTTTCTGTAGACAATGGGATCGGACAAAAAACAAACGACTTATATTGTTTTCGTAATTCTTGTAACTCTAAGCTGAATGTGTGTGCCAACAGGATATCCCCCATGAATTTATATTGTTTGAGCCAAGTACGGAACGCGTGATCATAGCGGAAGAACGCACGATGACAAAAACGATAGTCAGGATAACGCGTACGCCAATGCAAGCAATCTCGGCAATAGTCAGGTTGATCAATCGCCTGTTTCGTCCATACTTTTTGGCAGCCTTCGCACTGATGGCTACTCTCCTGTTGTATTCGTTGGAATAAAAATTGACATTCCTGGCAACGTCTCGCTATTTTTTTCAGTCCAAGCAATTCACTAATTGTTATATTTCTACTAAATGTTTTCTTACAGTATACGCATCTCATCTCGTTGCTCTTTTCCTTTTTTATTCATTTGTTTGATTTCTTTACACGCCTTTGCGATAGCACGTGTCTTTTCTTCATAGAAAAAATAGACCTGACTATTGGTGAATCCTCCCTTTCGATCGGCACGTCCAGCAATTTGGACCAGTGATGATTTGCTGAATACCGGATGGTCGGCGCCTAAAACAACGACTGAGATCCGTTCAAAAGTCACCCCGCGCTCTAAGATCATCGTTGTCAAAAACACATCGTAATGTTGCTCTCTCATATTTTGGACTTTGCTACTACGTGCTTCATCTTTTGATGAGGCGGATGTCATACGACAAGACAATTGTTTTTTTAATTGTTTCTCCAATTGCTCCATTAAAGAGATACTCGGGCAAAACAATAGCACATGGTTTTCTTTGACTAGCTCTTGGATCAAGCGACACAATCGTTGATTCTTTTTTGGGTGTAAACAGCGATTAGCCCACTGATCCCAAAAAAGCAGTTTCGGTTCTGGCAATAATCGTTGATGAAAGCGTAAAGCCAACTGATGAACAGTCATAGCTGTTCGGCTTTTTTTCAATAACTGGTCATCGGGTGTCGCACTTAAATATATCAGTTGGCCATTTCTTTGTAGCGCGGTTTCCACTGCATAAGCTAACCCTTGATCCCCCACAAATGGAAAAGCATCCACTTCATCTACTACTAAAAGAGCAAATGCTCGGTAAAAACGATACAACTGATGCGTCGTACAAATCACTAAAGAACCATAGCGATCAGGTTCGTCTAATTTCCCATGAAGCAGGCGGATCGTTTCTTCTGGGAAGACCTTGCTAAGTCGTAGGTATAATTCCTGACAAACATCGATCCTTGGTGAGGCGATAGCAACTCTCCTACCTTTAGCTAAGGTCTTTCGGATACTGGCGTAAAGCATCTCCGTCTTGCCTGAACCGGTAACTGCCCAAACCAAATGCTCACCCGATCGTTCACATAGGTCATCCAAAATTTGCTGTTGTAGTGTTGTTAATTGACCTTCCCAACATTGATTTATATGACGCTTCTTTCCATTTGGTTGTTCGAATAAGTAGAGCTGTTGCAGGGTATCGCAACGCCCCAAAAACAGACAGTGGGGACAGTAGTAGGTAGACGCATTGAGCCTTGCAGTTTGCAAAGGGGTCGTTTGACTGCAACGATTGCAATAAAGCTGCTTCTTTTTTATTGTGATTGCATCGACCACTACATAGTTCAATTTTTCATAAGAATGTTCATTCCCATATACTTCTTTAGTTAATAATCGCCGCCCAAAAAAATCTTCCGCTTGCATGTGCACTTCTCTCCCTTCGCAAAATAGATACGCCAAAAAAGAAATTCTTCATGCAGAATCAATCGGATTGATCCAATTAGAAAATCAGCTAATAAGCGGACGAACGAACGTGATGATTTCAATGAAAAACAAAAAAAGTATGAAACTGAGTCAGCGGGCCATTTCTTTAACAGAAACTTTCGGACTCAGATCATACTGATATATGTAGCTAGACCTAAATTTGAACTTGAATCGAGGGATCGGATCAACAGCTAGAAAAATAGTTATTCGTCAAACAACCAACTGGATTTGACTAATTGATTGAATACGATAAATTCTTTTTCTAAATTGATGACCACCACTTCATAGCCAGCATTGATCCAGCCATAGGCGCCTTTTTCAGGATGTTTATAGTCGTTCGCCCACCAATCGGTACTTTCTCGTGCAGAACGGGGCAAGGCACTACTTGGAAAAAGCAACTCATCGATTTGAGTAAATGTCAGCGTGATTTGAGAGCCACCATTTGTCTTTAAATAATGAGTGATGGCATCATACTTTTTGACTCGTTCTTTCATGTTACGCACCTCACTTTTCTTTATTATCCCATATTCCCTTCGTTAAGCAACTATTAACATAATTGTCATGCAGAAAAAAATTCTCTATACTTGAAAAGAGACGAGAACAAACAATGAAAGTAGTGAAACAGATGTTAGAACGTTATTACACGATCAAAGAAAATGGTCAAAGTGAGCTTGAAATAAAAAAATCACGTTTTATCTGCTCACTGAAACGAGTTGAAACGGAAGAAGAAGCAAAACAATTTATCCAAGAAACAAAAAAAGAACATTGGAAAGCCAATCATAATTGTAGTGCGTTCGTGATTGGTGAAAAAAATGAGATTCAACGAAGTAGCGATGATGGTGAACCGAGTGGAACTGCTGGCGTGCCGATGCTAGAAGTAATCAAAAAAAATGAACTAATCAATGTTGCGGCTGTTGTGACTCGTTATTTCGGCGGGATCAAATTAGGTACAGGCGGCTTGATTCGTGCATATGCGCATTCGGTTTCCCACGCATTACAAGAAATTGGCATCGTTGAAGGGACATTGCAACAAGAATTATCGATTCATATTGCCTATCCCCAGCTAGGAAAAATAGAAAACTTCTTGGCACTCCAGCAGGTGAATGTGAAAGAAATCCGCTATACAGAAAAAGTCATCGTTGTTTGCATGATCAATGAAAAAGAGGTCTCTGCTTTCCAAGAAGCAATCATTGAACTTTTAAGCGGTCAAGTGACATTTACTGAAGGCGCTGTTTCTTATCATGAACAACTCATTCAAACAAGAGAATGAGCCTGATCATAGAGAAAAAGACCAAAGAATAGAAGGCAGCTATGCCAATGACTATTCTCTGGTCTTTTTATTCAATATGAACGATCATCTTTCTAAATAAAACTCAAAGCGGTCGCCGACATATTGGGTACGTACGTATTCAAATGGCGTGCCATCTTCAAAGTAAGAAATCTGTCTTAAACGTAAAACAGCATCTCCTCGCTTGACCTCTAAATATTCAGCAATTTTTTCTGAAGCTAAGACTGCTGAAATTGTTTGTTTCGCCGCACCGATCTTGTTTCCTCTTTTTTCTTCGAGTGTTCGGTACAATGACTCCGTAATTTCTGCTTTGCTGTATCCGTCGATGATTTTTTGCGGAATACTCGCAATCTCAAAGCAAATAGGGATATCATCAGCAAAACGAATACGTTCCATTCGTAAGATAGTATCATCTTTTTTTAGTTGCAATTTCTCCATTTCACTCGAACTTGGTGACGTGAGAAAATAAGAAATCGTTCGACTGGATGGTACACGATTTTGTGATTCCATGATTTCGGTAAAACTGGTTGCACCAGACATCTTTTCTTGGACTTTTTCTCGTGCCACGTAGGTACCTGATCCAATTTTTCTTTCAAGGATTCCTTCATCGGCTAAGTTTTGGATTGCTTGTCTTAAAGTCATTCGACTAACATTAAACTTGATGGCTAATTCTCTTTCTGAAGGAAGACGATCTCCAATTTTCCAGACGCCTTGCTCGATTTCACTTTTGATTTGATCGTGAATTTGTATATATACCGGTAATTGATTCGACATAACATCTACCCGTCCTTTCATTTCTATTTTATTATAACTGGTATATACCTAATTCTCAACAAAAAAGAGCCCATCATGCTGTTCATTCCACTGCCTTGCCCTCCGATATAATAGCGTTTGGATATAGACCTATGATCATTCACTCTTATTCAATAAGTAATTAAAGTAACAAGCCCTTACTATTCTTGCTCGGAAACGACAGAATCAAAAAAGGCTGGCTCAAGTTCACCCAACTAATCATTGATCCAGTATTTTCATGGCCGTTGCCATCATCAAACGGATTCGATTCAATTGATTGACTACGGAAGCACCTGGGTCATAATCGATTGCCGTAATGTTGGCTTTTGGGTAACGATGACGAAGCTCTTTGAATACCCCTTTGCCTACGACATGATTCGGTAGACAGCCAAATGGTTGCATACAAACGATATTAGGCACATCATTTTCCAACAATTCAATCATCTCACCGGTTAAAAACCAGCCTTCGCCGGTCTGATTGCCAATTGATAAAATCTGGCTTGCTCCCTCTGCTAATTGATGAATTGGTGTTATTCCATCAAAGCGTTGTGATTTCCTTAATGCTTTATCCATTGGCTTTACAACATATTCAATCAAGCGGATAAGAAACTGCGCGACCCATTTACTTTTTTTCGAATGACCTAAATGTTCATATTTCCAGATTTGATTGTATATCGAATAATTCATAAAGCCCATGATATCAGGTACAACGACTTCAGCTCCTTCTTCTTCTAATAATCGGACGATATCATTATTGGCTGTCGGTGAATACTTGACTAGGATCTCTCCAACAATCCCTACTTTAGGTTTCGTTTGGTTCGTTAGCGGAACCGTGTCAAAATCATGGATGATTTTCGCCATATTTCGATTGAAATTTGTCAAAGAACCATTTTTGACATTGCGTTCCACTCGTTCAAGCCATTGATGGTGTATTTCATCAATCGCGCCTTTTTCTATCTCATACGGTCGAGTGCGGTAAACGACTCGTTCAAATAGATCGCCATATAAAAAAGCAACAGCTAAACGTTTCAACAATGGCAATGTGAACGTAAAACCAGGAGAAGATTCTACCCCTTGATTGCCGAAAGACACAGAAACCACAGGTATCTGTGGGAAGCCAGCTTCATCAAGCGCCTTGCGAAGTAGTGGGATATAATTAGTCGCTCGGCATCCACCTCCTGTTTGGGTCATCATCACGCTGGTATGATTTAAATCATATGTGCCACTTTCCAATGCCTCGACTATTTGCCCAATCGAGATGATTGCTGGATAACACGCGTCATTGTTGACATACTTCAACCCAACATCAACGGCACTGCCACTTTCACTTGGCAAACAAACGACTCGATATCCCGAGGATTTTAGAGCAACATCAACTAAACCAGATTGATGGATAGGACTTAACATCGGCAATAACAAAGTATGTGTTTTCTTCATTTCTTTGGTAAAGGTGATTTTTTCCGGTGTAAGAAATTGTTTCGTTGGGCGAAATTGTTGTTTGGTTCGTGCATTGACTGCCGCTTTTAATGAGCGCAAGCGTATCCTGATGGCACCTAAATTTGCACCTTCATCGATTTTTAGGACAGTGTATAACTTGCCATATTGCGCCATGATTTCTTCCACTTGATCAGTTGTCACCGCATCGATACCACACCCGAAAGAGTTTAATTGCACTAATTCTAACTCCTTAGATTTGGCGACGACTCGGGCAGCTGCATATAATCTTGATTGATAGACCCATTGATTCACTACTCGTAATTGCCCCACATCTCCTAGATGAGCAATGCTATCTTCTGTCAAGACATGGAAGCCTTCTTGTGTGATCAATTCTGCAATCCCATGATTGATTTCCGGATCTAGATGGTAAGGACGACCTGCAAGGACGATGCCACGTTCATTGTTTTGATGTAGCATCCTCAAGGTTTCTTCTCCTTTTTGCTGAATTTCTTTTTTAAAATCGGCTAATGCTTCATATCCTTGGTGTAAGGCTTCTTTTATTTGATCTTCTGAAAATCCATAGTCAGAAAATGTTTGGTGTAACGTCTTTGCCACTGATGCTTCGTTCGCTAGATTCAAAAACGGCTGACGGTAATCGATCCTTCCTTCCCGAATCGCATCGACATTATTTTTGATGACATCTGGATAACTTTGAACGATGGGACAATTAAAATGATTGTCCGCTTGGTTGTTCTCCTTTTGCTCAAAGATCACGCCCGGATAAAAAATGCAGGGAACACCAGCATCGATCAGTGACTGGATATGGCCATGCACCAGTTTCGCTGGATAGCAGACGGTATCACTTGAAATCGTGTCGATTACTTGTTCGTAGATTTCCTTACTCGAACGAGGGGATAAGACTACTCGAAAGCCTAAAGTACGAAAGAAAGTCTGCCAAAGAGGAAAGTTTTCATACATATTCAATACTCTTGGAATCCCGATTTCCCCGTTGACAGATTCTGTTTTTCGTAATGGACGGTAACGGAATAATTGCCGAGATTTTTCAGCCACTAAATTGATTTTCTTATCGGCTTTTTTGATTTTGATCTGTGCCCCACGTTCACAACGATTACCAGAAATCAACTTCCGACCATCAGAAAATAAAGTGACCGTCAATAGGCAATTATTCTCACACAACCCACAGTGCGTCAATTCTTTTTCTGTCGTCAACTGAGACAATTCTTCGAATGAGAGTACTTCACTTATTTCCCCTTTTTGATATTCTTCCAAAGCAATCAAAGAAGCCCCATATGCACCCATCAATCCTGCGATAGAAGGACGAACAACTTCTCTTCCACTGATTGTTTCAAATGCTCGCAAGACTGCATCGTTGTAAAAGGTTCCACCTTGGCACACGATCTTATTGCCTAGATCTTCTGGTTTTCTGATTTTGATCACTTTGTAGATCGCATTTTTGATCACAGAATAAGATAGACCAGCCGAGATGTCTCCAACAGAAGCGCCTTCTTTTTGGACTTGCTTGACCTTTGAATTCATGAAGACCGTACATCTGGAACCTAAGTCCACAGGGTTCTTGGCTGAAATAGCAGCAACCGTAAAATCTTGGATTCCATAACCTAATGACCTAGCAAATGTTTCGATAAATGAACCACAACCTGAAGAACAGGCTTCGTTCAATTGAATCGAGGACAATGCGCCGTCCTTGATCGTCATTGCCTTCATATCTTGTCCGCCAATATCTAAAATAAAATCGACACCTGGTTGAAAAAAATTTGCTGCTTTATAATGCGCCATCGTTTCGACTTCACCAATATCGATTTTCAACGCACTCTTGATCAACGCTTCACCATATCCAGTCACTACCGCTTTACCGATAAAGCAGCCTTTGGGCATTTGCTGATACATATTTTTCAATACGTTGATGGTTGTTTCTAAAGGCTGTCCTTCATTGTTTCCATAAAACGAGAATAATAGCTCTCCTGATTGATTGATCAAGGTGACTTTCGTCGTTGTCGAACCAGCATCAATACCTAGAAAAGCCACCCCCTGATGGGTAGCTAGCGCACGTTCTTGCACCTTCGCTTTTTCGTGTCGACTGCGAAAATCAGCTAACTCTTGATCGTTCTGAAACAGTGGCGCTAAAGAACGAGATGGATGAAGCAACTCTTGCTCTTGGCTTTTCAATTTCTGGATTAATTCACTGAGTGTTTTTTCCTTTGAAGTTTTTGCGTGATAAGCTGCCCCTAATGCTACGAATAGTTGCGGATTTTCTGGAAAAATCACTTCTTCTGTCGATAGACCAAGCGTTTCAATAAAGCGTTGGCGCAATTCGGACATAAAGTAAAGTGGGCCGCCTAAAAAGGCGACCTTTCCTTTGATCTTTCTGCCTGCTGCTAAACCAGCGATCGTTTGATTGACGACGGCTTGAAAAATACTAGCAGCGATATCGGCTTTCGCCGCTCCTTCATTGATCAGTGGTTGTACATCCGTTTTAGCGAATACACCACAGCGAGAGGCAATTGGATAAAGCTGTTGGTACGCTTTGGCTAGTTCATTCAACCCATTTGCATCGGTTTTCAATAGTGCTGCCATCTGATCAATAAACGCGCCTGTCCCTCCCGCGCAGCTACCATTCATGTGTTGTTCTAAAGAAGAACCAAAAAAAGTGATTTTGGCATCTTCTCCCCCTAATTCAATTGCTACATCTGTTTCGGGAATCCTTTCTTCGATCGTTTTTGTACATGCAATCACTTCTTGGATAAAAGGTAATTGTAGATGTTCCGCTAATCCCATACCGCCAGAACCAGTGATGGCAAAAGCAATCCCCTGATCTTGTAAGGTTGTTTTGGCTTCTTCTAATATGTTGATGGTTGCTTTTCTGATATCTGCATAATGTCGTTCGTATTTAGCAAAAAGAGTTTCGCCATGGTTATCAAGAATCACTAATTTTACTGTCGTTGAACCTACATCGATACCTCCGTACATTTTCATCGTCTCGCCACCCTCTTAAAAAAACGCTTTGTTTAACATTGAACAAACCGTCTGTTATACTACATATATCTATTTTAAAACGATTTAGAGCGATTTCAATAAGCAATAATCGTCAGTTTGTGAGATAAACAACAATCGTGTGCGATTTGTCGACCAAAAGTGAGGAGATTTTTATGATGAAGAAAAACGATCTTCGAGTGAAACGTACCAATAAAATGATTATTGAAGCATTCTTACGTTTACTAGAAACAAAAAGTATAGAGCGAATCACGATCCAAGAAATTGCCGATGAAGCAATGATCAATCGTGCGACTTTTTATGCTCATTTCAAAGATAAACAAGATCTTTATGAGCATTTATTCCATATCGCTATCCAGACATTTACCTCGATCTTAGATTTGGAACCCTTGATGGAAGACAATAAATTGAAGCTGAAACGGGTCAACCGCGCCTTAACTCAAATTTACCAATTGGTGGCTGAGAACAAAGCCATATTTATTACGACTTTGGACGGCACTTCGATCGAGTTTTTCAGGAAAAAGTTGAAAATTTTCTTATCAGAAAAATACGCCACTATCTTTGATCGTCTAAAAATCACAGAGAACGAACTAGAAGTACCTATTGACTTTATCACAGAATACATAACTGCCATTTTCACCGGTACTTTACATTGGTGGGTCACTAGTGATACCGAGATGACACCACAGCAGTTAGCTACTTTAGTCATCAAATTAGTGGGAAATGGTCACTTGACCGTCTTAGGGATCGAGATTGAAAAATAACAAAAGCTCTGAAGAACACAAGATTATGTGAACTTCAGAGCTTTTGTTATTCTTAACGATTTTTAGACAACCATTTTTTGGTATGATTTGTTGGACGTTTCGCTTTGATTTGGACAAATTTTTCTGATTTTTTCGGTACATGGATCTCTACATTGTACTTCTCCGATTTGATCATATCGTAAATTTTTTCTGCTGTTTCATCTACTTTTTGTTTCCACTTCATTTGTGCCGCCTCCTTTTTTTCTTCTTATATCTACTCTAGCCTATAATAGCAAAATCAGCAAGAAACAAGGTGTTTTACACAAAAAAAAGAGTGATCTGCAACTGATCACTCTAGGAACTGGGGTAGCTGGATTCGAACCAACGCATGAGGGAGTCAAAGTCCCTTGCCTTACCGCTTGGCTATACCCCAATGAAATGGAGGAGAGTGGATTCGAACCACTGAACCCTAAGGAACGGATTTACAGTCCGTCGCGTTTAGCCACTTCGCTACTCCTCCGAAAGGTTTGTATCAACCTGACTTAGTTATAATACCTAATTTTCCAAGTGATTGCAACCCTTTATTGAAAATTTTTTTGATATTTTTTTATTCGTGTAAATTCCAATGACGAATTACTGTTTCTATCGCATTTTCAAGACTTTTTTCTTTGCCAAAGTCTTCTTCTCCCAAGAAAATCTCAAATTCTTTTGGGCCATACGCTAAAATTTCACCGATCATTTTTTTACCAATAAATAACTGCGTTACCTCATATGTGTTCCCTTTGATCGTTTTTTTGATCTCTTCGGTACGCACTTCAATATCTTTATTCTTTTTTGACATTATTTCCCACCTCCTCAATAGTTTATCACATTTAACGGCAGAAAACATTCACTGCGTGCCTTCTATTTGATAATTTATTTTCCTGCTTCGTGTTGCGCTAGATAATTTGCTGCTGCCCCTATCAGGTTCGCATCATTGCGATACTCACACAGGGTGATCAATGGATCAAAATCATTCAACCCAAAATGATTCGTCAATTTTTTCATCCGTTGATTGATTTCTGTCAGTAATCCCTCTTTTGCAGAAATTCCGCCACCCAATAAGATCACTTCTGGATCAAAAGAAAATTGAATACTAAATAACCCTTTTGTTAAATAATCATAAAAAGATTCAACTTCTTCTTGTGCGAGCGGATCACCATTTTCTGCTAATTCAAAGACTTCTTTTCCACTAAAGGTATGTTTATCTAATCCTTTGCGTTCACAATACCGCCACGCCATTTGGACTGCCGTTCCTAATGTACTGAATGTATGCTCCCCATTAAGAAACATCAAGCCAAATTCTCCGCCATAAAGATGAGCGCCTTTATTCAATTCACCATTAGTGAACATCGCACCACCTACGCCTGTACCAATTACTACAAAAGCAACATTTTTATAGCCACGAGCAGCACCTTCATAAAACTCAGCCATTCCCGCGCAATTCGCATCATTTTCCATAACAACTGGCAGACCAAATAATTCCTCTAATTCAGTATAAATATCAAACCCATGGATATAAGGGATCGCGCTGATACCTTCAATCACTTGTCGTTGGCTGTTCACAACACCTGGTGCACTAAAGGCGACCCCACTGATTGCTACTTCTTGTGATAATTGTTGGAATACCAATGATAATTGCGCTTTCATTTCTTTCCATGTAGCTGGCGTTGTGAACTGACCTTTATGTGTAAGTGTTTCTTGTTCCCAATAACCATATTTGACAGCTGAACCACCAAAATCGAATGCTAAAATCCCCATAATTATTTGTTCCTCCTCGATAGTTTTTCATCATTATTTCCACTATGAAACGCTTTCTTTTTATTCTATAATTCTTTGGATAAAGTGACTTGATCTCTCAGAAGTATTCCTTCTTCATAGATCGGTTCTGGGTAGTTATTGATGAAGTAATCCTTTTCTCTTGATACTTCTTTAAAGCCTTTTTTTTGATAAAGATGTAACGCTGGATTCGTGATACTTCCTGTACGGATCAGTATTTTTGTTGGTTGTTTGCATTCTTTGCTAAACTGTTCGAGTGCATGGTCAATCAGCTTGCCACCGATTCCTCTTCCTTGATGCGCATCAGCAACAGAAACATTCATGATCTCACATTCCGTTTCTCTGATTTCATAAACAAGCACACCAATCACTTCATCCTGCTCTTTCCAGATAAATCCATCGCCATTGGTCACATAAGCGATCACTTTGTTTTTATCAGGATCGGCTTCTAGTAGTAATGCCCATGGTAAGTCACTTTTGTTCAATTGTTGAAACATCGCTTTCTCCCATCTAATAAAAATCAATGACTCTATTTTTTGTATTTTTTATAGTCTGGCATCGATTGATCTTCTTTATTACGCGTCAAACGAAAGTTACGAGGCACATAATCGATACCGCCTTTCACAAATGGGTGGCAACGAAAGATGCGTGCTGTTCCCATTAGGGTTCCTTTGAGCGCACCATGTACTTGGATGGCTTGGATCATGTAATTAGAACAAGTTGGATAATACCGACAACTTGGTGGGAACGCAGGTGAAATAAAACGCTGATATCCTCGAACTAAATAAATTAAAATCTTTTTCATATTCTCATCTCCATAAAAAAGAGGATTGGTCATACATCCACTTACCATCCCCTATAACCGGATAAACGGTGTTCTAAAAGCAACTCCTACAGAAATAAGCGCCAAAACCCAAAAATATGAAAAGCTATTTTCGGATTTTGGCGCTTATTTCTCGGAGCTGTACGCTTTTGCCACAACCTCTTTTTATCTTATCTGTTACCTAGTGTACACACTTAACTAAAGAAATCGAAGATATGCAACCATAAGCTCGGTTGAAAGACCTTGAATGGACTTCCACCGCCAATCAAACCATATCCGATCATTGTTCCAATGATGAATAATAGGAGTACAAGTAAAATGACAGCTAAAATTTTTACCAAACTTATCAAAATATAGCGTGGACTCGTCATCTCTCGTCACATCCTTAAGCGATTGTTTGTGGTGTTTTTTCGACTGGTGTTTCTTCTACATTTACACGTTCCACATCTGCACCTAATTGTTGCAATTTAATATGGAAATTATAATAGCCACGATCTAAATATTTTAGGTTACGAACGCGTGTGATTCCATTTGCTTTCAAACCAGCTAATACGAGCGCTGCTGCTGCTCTTAGATCTGTTGCATAGACTTCAGCACCTTGTAATTCGTGATTACCATCCATGATTGCAATGTTGCCATCGATTTTTACATGTGCATTCATTCTGCGCATTTCTTCAAGATGTTGGAAACGGTTCTCAAAGACTGTTTCAGTCACAACACTTGTACCTTCTGCAACCAACTGGATAGCAGTCATTTGTGCTTGCATATCCGTTGGGAAACCAGGATGTGGCATTGTTTTTACATCTGTTGGTAAAATATGTTTTGGTCCGATGACACGAACGCCACCGTCTTCTTCAGTGATCGTTGCACCCATTTCGATCAATTTAGAGATCAATGGACGATTATGCTCAGAAATCGCATCAGCGATCAATAGATTGCCTTCAGTCATTGCTGCTGCTACCATGAAAGTACCAGCTTCGATACGGTCTTGGACGATTGAATGGTTGACTGCATGCAAATGATCAACGCCTTCGATACGCATCGTTTCTGTACCAGCGCCATAAACATTCGCACCCATTTTATTTAAGATATTCGCTAAATCAACGATTTCAGGTTCACGTGCGACGTTTTCAATGATCGTCGTGCCTTTTGCTTTGACAGCAGCCATCATGATGTTTTGTGTCGCACCAACACTTGGAAAATCTAAATAGATCGTATTTCCGATCAGTTGATCGGCGATTGCTTCGATATAACCATTCTTTTGAATGATTTTTGCACCCAAGGCTTGAAAACCTTTTAGGTGTAAATCGATCGGACGTTTTCCAATCGCACATCCACCAGGCATTGCAACTTTTGCATGACCATTTCTAGCCAATAATGGTCCCATCACAACGATTGACGCACGCATTTGGCTTACGTATTCATAAGGTGCTTCAATTTCTAATTCTCTCGATGCATCAAGTGTCACACGATTATTCTCTTCATCAAACGCTACATCTACGTTCAAATGACGGATCACTTGATTCATAGTGAACACGTCAGAAAGAATTGGCACATTATCTAAAACGGTCGTTCCTTCTTCAGCCAATAAACTTGCGGCTAAAATCGGCAATACCGCATTCTTTGCTCCTTCGATCTTTACTGTTCCTTTTAATTGATTGCCACCTTTTACGATGATCTCTTCCATGTTGTTCCCCCCAAAAAAATCCGTTGAGTATACATTCGCTCAAAATCTTTTTTATTATATCACTTCTTGTTTTAAAATAGTACCTTTTTTTAAAATTATAGGCTGACGAAAAGATTTCGACATAGCGCAATGATCTCTAAGAAAAAACTGCTCGCTGTATACCCTAAAAAAATTGAAAAAAGGACAATTGCCATTCTAATTTGTGTCGTATGCATTGAACGAAAAAAAGCGTCAACGCGTAAAGAACGCAAAGACCAAAAGGCTAAGTAAATAAATGCCAAATGACTAACGATCCGAATGATTGCATCAATACCATATACTTGCATCATTACGCCCTTTCTAACAAATGTTTTTGATAACTAACACACTGATGATACCATAAATTTTATAAAAGTAGAAATTATTGGTTGTAAAAATGATAAATCTCTGTAATTTTCTTGACAAACTCTGAAAAATGGATGAAAAATATCATTTCTTTACACCAAAAAAATAAATTTTATCCTAACAATGAATGATAAAGAAAAGAAGAGATCGGGAAACACACGTGGCTGCATTAGCACCCATAAGTGTTTGTCCCGATCTCTTCTTTTGGGAGTTGTTCTCCCGCCATAATTCAATTACTTGTCAATTATAGTAATCACTTATGTTTTGATACATTGATACGGTTCACTGCGCGGTGTAACGCAACAGTTGCCCGTTTCAGTTCATTCTTATCTTCTTTTTGTTTGGCTTCTTCGATTTGGCGTTCAGCACGTTGTTTTGCGCGTTCTGCTCGAGTGACGTCGATATCTCGTTCACGTTCCGCACTATCTGCGACGATTGAAACTAAGTTATCGCGAACTTCCATGATGCCGCCGTTCACAGCGATCCAGTCAACGTGTGTATCTGAATCTGTCCGCTTCACACGAACTTCATCGATCGTTAAAGGCACGATGATTGGCGCATGCTGTGGTAAAATACCAAGTTCGCCAGCAGTAGTGCGTGCAACAACGATTGCCGCATGGTGATCATAAACTAAACCATCGGGAGTAACCACATTAACAGTTAAATATTGATCCATGGGGCACCCCTTTCTAGTAGCCTAGTTTTTTCGCTTTTTCGACAACGTCTTCGATTCGGCCGACACTGCGGAATGCTTCTTCAGGAAGGTCATCGTATTTACCTTCAAGAATCTCACGGAAGCCTTTGACAGTTTCTTCAACTGGTACATAAGAACCTGGAAGACCTGTGAATTGTTCAGCTACATTGAAGTTTTGTGATAAGAAGAATTGGATTCGACGAGCGCGTGAAACCAATATTTTTTCTTGATCTGATAATTCATCCATCCCTAAAATAGCGATGATGTCTTGCAATTCACGGTAACGTTGTAATACATGTTGTACTTCAGTCGCTACTTTGTAGTGTTCTTCTCCTACGATTTCAGGAGATAACGCACTTGATGAAGAAGCAAGTGGGTCAACGGCTGGATAGATCCCTTGTTCGGTCAATTTACGTTCCAAGTTTGTCGTTGCATCTAAATGGGCAAATGTCGTTGCTGGCGCTGGGTCAGTATAGTCATCCGCTGGCACGTAGATTGCTTGGATCGAAGTGATCGAACCTTTTTTCGTTGAAGTGATCCGTTCTTGGAGTTGTCCCATTTCAGTCGCTAAGGTTGGTTGATAACCAACCGCTGATGGCATACGTCCTAGTAAGGCAGATACTTCCGAACCTGCTTGGGTGAAACGGAAAATATTATCAATAAATAAGAGCACGTCTTGTCCTTCGACATCACGGAAATATTCCGCAATCGTCAATCCAGTTAGTGCGACACGCATACGAGCACCTGGTGGCTCATTCATTTGTCCAAACACCATCGCTGTTTTTTCGATTACGCCTGAATCTTTCATTTCGTAATACAGATCGTTTCCTTCACGGGTACGTTCACCAACACCGGTAAACACTGAGATTCCCCCATGTTCTTGGGCGATATTATGGATCAATTCTTGGATCAGTACGGTTTTACCAACACCGGCACCTCCAAACAATCCAACTTTCCCACCTTTTAAATAAGGTGCTAATAAGTCAATGACTTTGATCCCAGTTTCAAGAATCTCTGTACTTGTGCTTAATTCATCAAAATTTGGTGCTTTCTTGTGGATCTCGCTTCTTTGGGCATCCTCTGGAAATGGTGCTTCCAAATCGATTGTTTCACCTAACACGTTGAACACACGACCTAATGTTTCTGTTCCAACTGGTACAGAGATCGCTTTACTTGTGTCGATGACTTCCATTCCACGTTGTAGTCCATCCGTCGATTCCATTGCGATCGTACGGATCACACCGTCACCTAATTCTAATGCTGCTTCAAGAACAACTTTTGATTTTTGCTCATCATTTTTATAAACAACTAATGCGTTGTTGATATCTGGTAAGGATTGGTCTAAAGAAAATTCCACGTCGACAACGGGACCGATTACTTGAACAATCTTGCCTGAACTCATCTTTTTTCCTCCAATCTCCTTGCTATTCTAGTGCCGATGCTCCGGCAACAATTTCGGTAATTTCTTGGGTGATCGCCCCTTGTCTTGCACGGTTATAAGAAACCGTCAAATCATCGATGATGTTCGCAGCATTATCTGTTGCGGTTTTCATTGCAGTCATTCCCGCGGCATGTTCTGCCGTTTTCGCATCGACGATCGCACCATAAATCAAACTTTCGGCATATTGCGGCAACAGTTGAGTCAAGATTTCTTCTTTTGAAGGTTCAAAAATATATTCTTGCTCAAAGCTTTTCGCTTCTCCCGGATCTAAATCTGAAATAGGTAACATTTTTTCTACACGAAATTGACTAGTCAATGAATTGATATGATGGTTATAACATACATACAATTCGTCAAATACTTCATTTTGATACATGGTCGTTGCCATGTTCACGATTTTACGAACCTCATCAAAGCTAGGTTGATCAGACAAATTGCGCAGTTCATACGCTAAGTTGATGTCACGAGCTTTAAAGAAATCCGCTCCGGTACCACCAATGGCGATCATGACATATTCATCTGGTGATTGATGGTCTTCTTCCAAGATGGACATGGTTTGTTTCAATATGGAACTATTGTAGCCACCGACTAACCCACCATCAGCTGTGATCACGATATAACCGGTTTTTTTAACTGGTCGACTGATCAGCATACTATTATAATTGACATCTCCTCTTGGATTAGCCGAAGCAATGTCAGTTAATTGTGTTGCTGTTAAATGCGTAACGATTTCTCTCACCTTATTGGCATAAATCTGGAACTTCTGTGAAGAAGCTTCAGATTTTGTCAATTTAGAGGCTGAGACCATTTGCATGGCACGAGTGATTTGGCTCGTCTTTTTCGTTGACGCGATTCGTGTCTTGATTTCATTTAATGAAGCGCCCATTCATCTCACCTCACTATGCATTTTGAATGGATTTCAATTTGTCTTCTGTTGAAGAATTATTTCCTTTTGTTGCCATAAAGATATCTTTGTACTCTTGAATTGCTTGGTTCAACGCTTCTTCTTCAGGAAGATCTTTCGTTGTACGGATCGTTTCAAAGAGATCTGCATGATTTGTCTCAAGATATTCAAATAACTCATGTTCAAAATCTAAAATGCTATCTACAGGGATACTGTCTAAGTAACCGTGTGTCAATGCATATAAGATGACTACTTGTTTTTCCACTGCAAGAGGTGCATGTAATTTTTGCTTCAAGATTTCTACTGTACGACGACCACGATTCAATTTCGCTTGTGTCGCCGCATCTAGATCAGAGCCAAATTGCGTAAATGCTTCTAATTCACGGTAACTTGCTAAGTCTAGACGCAATGTTCCGGCAACTTTTTTCATTGCTTTGATCTGTGCTGAACCACCAACACGAGAAACTGATAACCCTGCATCTACGGCTGGACGAGTTCCTGCATAGAACAAATCACTTTCTAAGAAGATTTGTCCATCAGTGATCGAAATGACGTTTGTTGGAATATAAGCAGAGATATCCCCAGCTTGTGTTTCAACAAATGGTAAAGCAGTCATTGACCCTCCACCTAGATCATCACTTAATTTTGCTGCACGTTCTAACAAACGTGAGTGCAAGTAGAAAACATCCCCTGGATAGGCTTCGCGGCCTGGTGGTCGACGAAGTAATAAAGAAAGCTCACGATAGGCAACAGCTTGTTTAGATAGATCATCAAAAATGATCAATACATGTTTGCCGTTATACATGAATTCTTCACCCATAGCTGTTCCAGCATAAGGTGCGATGTATAGCAATGGTGCAGGTTGAGAAGCGCCCGCATTGACTACGATCGTATAATCCATTGCGCCATATTTTTTCAATGTTTCTACTTGTGTACGTACCGTTGAATCTTTTTGTCCAATAGCTACATAGATACAAATCATATCTTGACCTTTTTGGTTGATGATTGTATCGATTGCAATCGATGTTTTCCCTGTTTTACGGTCACCGATGACTAATTCACGTTGTCCACGTCCGATCGGAACTAACGCATCGATCGCTTTCAACCCTGTTTGCATTGGTTCGTTGACTGATTTACGTTGCATAACACCAGGTGCCATCGCTTCAACTGGACGTGTTTTGTCCGTCACGATTTCTCCTAGCCCATCAATGGGTTGTCCTAAAGGATTGACGACACGTCCGATCATTGCGTCCCCTACAGGTACTTCCATGATCTTTCCTGTGCGTTTTACTTTATCCCCTTCACGAATGGATTCAAAATCACCTAAGATAATGATTCCGACATCATTTGATTCCAAGTTTTGTGCCATACCATATGAACCGTTCGAAAATTCAAGTAGTTCACCACTCATGGCATTTTCAAGTCCATGCGCACGTGCGATTCCGTCACCAACATAAGTGACTGTACCGATTTCTTCGACTGAAAGCACGTTTTCATAATGTTCAATTTGTTCTTTAATCAAGGCACTAATTTCTTCTGCTTTGATAGCCATTCGATTCACCTACCTCTTTGTACTATCTATTTAATTGATTACGCAATTTTTCCAACTGCGTCCGAATGCTTCCGTCGATCACTTGATGATCTGCTTCTACAATTGCCCCACCAATGATCGTAGAATCAACTTGTTGCTTCAATTCGACCGTTTGATAGTTCATTGTTTTAGCGACATTTTCTTCAAGTCTAGTCAATTGTTCCGCTGAAAGTGGGACTGCTGTAGTCACACTTCCCAGTAACAAACCATTATTTTCATTGTAACGATGTTCATATTCGTCGATCATCAAAGGTAGATCGTTCATCCGATTGTACATGAACACGACTTCTAAAAAGTTTTTTACGATTCCTTGATAACCACTGACTAATTTGTCCATGATCAATCGCTTTTCATGAGGTTCCAACCGAACATCACTAAGGATACTCCCTAATTCAGGAACATCAGCATAGATTTTACGTAGACTAAGAAGTTCTTGGTAAATTTCTTCTGTATTATTTGAATCGATCGCCAGTTCAAATAATGCTTTTCCGTAACGTCTACCTACTGTATATTTATCTAGTTTCATTTGACGAACCTAGACCTTCGATATATTGATTGATTAAAGATTCGTGCATTTCTGGAGATAATTCTTTATTCAAGATTTTTTCCGCGATTTGAAGAGAAAGTTCAGCTACATCGTCTTTGACTGAGTTCAATGCCGTATCACGTTCCATCGTGATATCCGATTGAGCTTTACTTTTTAGACGAGCAACTTCTTCTTGCGTCTCCTTCAAAATATTTTGGCGGCTTAATTCTCCACTTTCTTTCGCATGTTTGATGATATCCGCAGCATCAGAGCGAGAAGCCAACAATTGTTGCTCACGTTCTTGTTCTAATTTTGCTGATTTGATGCGAGATTGTTCTGCAGAATCTAAATCATTGGCGATCTTATCTTCACGTTTTTTCAAAATATCGCTGATCGGTCCCCACGCAAAGTGTTTTAATAGGACCATTAATATCAAAAATGAGCCGCTGACAACGATGATATTACCTAACATCGGATTGCCAACTTCTGCAATTGCCAATTGATTCAGCATAGGTTAGCCTTCCTTTCTCTGAGAATCCAGTTTTCTTAGATTGCGTATTTAATAAAATAGTAGATAGCTTTTTTGACTATCGCGCAACCTCAGCATTTTTATTACACACCAAAAACTAGGATCAAGGCGATAACAACACCTAGAATAGGAACGGCTTCGACTAAGGCTACCCCGATGAACATCGTTGTACGTAATTGACCTGACATTTCAGGTTGGCGTGCCATTGATTCGATTGTTTTAGAAATTACTTGACCATTACCGTAACCAGCTCCGATAGCTGCCCCTAAGATTGCGATTGCTGCTGCGATATAATTCATAATTTACTTCCTCCTAAAATAGTTTAAATAGTAATTAAATCTAGTTATTTTACTCTTCTACTTCGATTTTGTGACTCATATATACCATTGATAAAGTGACAAAGACAAATGCTTGGATGCTTCCGATAAATAATGAGAACGCGATCCAAACCATCTCTAACGGAATTGCTAAAGGCAATGAGAACCAGCCTAAGCTTGTCATCATTTTTGCGATTAAAGTTAGCAATACTTCTCCCGCATAAATATTCCCATAAAGACGTAAAGCAAGTGTTAACAAGTTTGTGAACTCTTCGATCACCTTCATTGGAAACATAAAACTATAAGGTTTTAGGAACGAGTTGACAAAGTAACCTTTGAAGCCGAGCTTCTTCACCCCGAATAGATGAGTAAGTGTGATCATAATAAATGCCAATGTTAAAGTTACAAACGGGTCTGCTGTCGGACTTTTCCAAAGTGTCGTTTCGCTAGGTAAGACGATTTTTGTAACTAAACCGATATTGTTCGCAACAAAAACAAAGAGAAACAAGGTAAATGCCAATAAATGAAAATTATTCAATTCTTTTCTAGGCACATTATCTGTAACGATCCCTCGTGTAAAATCAATGACCCATTCAAGTGCATTTTGCTTCCCAGTTGGCTTCATCTTTAGATTTCTTGTAAAGAAGTAAACTAAAAAGAAAACGATCAAACAAGTTAACAACACCATCAAACAAACAGTCCCATCAAACCAAACCGGTCCAATGTGGAACGTTAGCGAGCGTTCATCCAATCCATTTCACCTCTTTTCCCCGAATTTCACATAAAATCAATTTCATGTGTGTATCTGGTTTTTCTTTATCGGTTTCTAACCAAACGGTATCATACCACCACGAAATAGAAATTTCAAAGTATTTTCATGAAAATTAGACACTTTTTTATTTCAGTCTAAAAATCATCAAAAACATGGATGATATGATGCCAGGAAACTCAGAAAAAACCTGTGATAATCATGTTTCATCAGATTAAATGCTAACAAATTTTATCATTAAGTAAATCTAAAAGCACCGAATATGCGAAAAAGGATAATGAAATTATCTAGAGAAATTTTTTAATGTACGATCAATTTGTCGATCCACATCTTTTCGCTTCAGATCTTCTCGCTTATCATACGATTTTTTCCCTTTGGCCAATCCGATCAAGACTTTCGCATAGCCATCTCGGATATAGACTTTCAAAGGAACAATCGTGATTCCGGTATTTTTTGTTTCATTCAATAAACGCGCAATTTGCTTTTTATGCAATAACAATTTTCTAGTTCTTAGTGGATCATGATTAAAGATATTCCCTTGTTCATAAGGGCTGACATGGACATTATGCAAAAAAGCTTCGCCGTTTCTCACACGAACAAATCCATCTTTTAAGTTGATACGACTATTGCGAATAGATTTGATCTCTGTACCTTGTAAAACCATTCCTGCTTCCATTGTGTCGATGATCGAATAATCATGGCGAGCTTTTTTATTTTGCGCAATCAGTTTTCCCTCGCCTTTTGGCATTGGACATTCCCCCAATTCATTTTCATTTTATATTTATTTTTTCTTTTTCTTCTTGGTGACGCCTTTGTAAAAAGGTTTTTTCCCTTTTTTCCCTTTTTCTTTTTTTGGACCATATTTACTATCGGCTTTCTTCGGACGTTTTTTCTTGTCCGTTTGCCGTCCATTTGAATGTTTTGAAGAACCTCTATTGGCTTCTTTTCTTCTTCCTTTTGGCGCTTCCAACGGTGCCAATTCCTCTGCGGAGACTAATTCGAAATCAACCGCTCGCTCCGTAGGATCAGCCTTGACTACTTTTACTCGAACTTTTTGTCCGATCTTGAAAGTTAATCCTGTCCGCTCACCAACGAGCGCTAGATGGTTTTCAATGTAGTGGAAGTAATCTTGTTTCAATTCATTGATATGGATCAAACCTTCTACTGTATTTGGAAGTTCGATGAATAACCCGAATTTCACCACAGAGCTGATGATCCCATCAAATTCTTCTCCCACTTTATCCATCATAAACTCGGCTTTCTTCATTGAGTCCACTTCACGTTCTGTTTCAACTGCACGTCGCTCCATTTTCGAGCTATGATCGGCAATATCAGGCAGTGCATTTTCCCAATGCGTCTGATTGCTTTCACTTGGATCTTGACCATATGAACGAATCAAACGATGCACGATCAAGTCTGGATAACGACGGATCGGTGACGTGAAATGTGTATAGTACTCTGCTGCTAATCCGTAATGACCAAAATTATCCTCAGAATAGCGTGCTTGTTGCATACTTCTTAACAACATGGTATTGATCACTGCTGACTCCGGTTTTTCTTCAACATCTTCGATCACTTTTTGTAAGTCCTTAGGTGTGATCGTGCCCTTCGTTCCTTTGACTAAAATCCCTAAAGCAGATGCAAAATCAAAGAATCGTTGCATTTTCTCTTCTTTTGGTTGCTCATGGATACGATAAATAAAAGGGAAATTCGCACGTGAATAATGTTCTGCCACCGTTTCATTGGCTGCTAACATAAAGGATTCAATCAAACGTTCTCCTACACCACGACTCCGCAAGAGGATATCTTGAGGGTGACCGTCTGGATCAACCATGATTTTGGCTTCCCGATCTTCAAAAGAGATCGCACCACGACGAATACGCATCGTCTCTAAGATCTCATGCAACTCACCCATCGCTTGAAACATAGGAACCAATGGTTCATAGCGAGCCATAGTTTCTTCGTCTTGCTCTTCTAAGATCTGATTGACTGCTGTATAAGTCATTCGCTCTGTTGTTTGGATCACACTTGGAAAAATCTCATGAGAAATGATTTTCCCTGTTGGGTCGATCTCCATTTCACAACTCATCGTTAAACGAGGAACCTTAGGATTCAGCGAACAAATACCATTTGATAAACGTTGCGGGATCATCGGAATCACACGATCAGTCAAATACACACTTGTTCCACGTTCATAGGCTTCACGATCTAATTGACTGCCTTCTGTCACATAATATGAAACATCGGCAATGTGGACGCCTAAAAAGTAATTCCCATTATCTAACTTTCTAACTGTGACTGCATCATCTAAATCTTTGGCATCTTCGCCATCGATCGTCACGATCAATTGGTCACGTAAATCCCTGCGACCAATCAAATCTTTGTCACTGATACTATCTGGTACAGCATCTGCTTCGCTTAATACATCATCCGGAAACTGGGTCGGTATTCCATTGGCTACGACAATCGATAAAATATCCATCCCAGGATCATTCTTATGACCAATGACTTGTTTGATGATTCCTTCTAAACTCGTTGCATAGCTTTTTTCTGGATAATGGGTCAATTCGATCAGCACGATACTTCCATCTACTGGACGGACACCTTCTGCTGCGGCGTACACTTTGAATTGATTCATTTTTTTATCTTTTGGAATGACTACTCCATAAAGATCCGTTTCTGCCATTTCATCTTCTGTATAAGCGATGAACTCTCCGGCAATTTGTGTGGTTGCGCGTTGACGAATCTCAACGACCTTTCCTTCGGCTCCACGATCCGAAAAGGCATCCGCCGTTTTGACGATATCTATTGCAACAGTATCCCCGTCCATCGCATAGCCAGTCGCTTCTTTAGGGATATACACATCATCTTCTTCAGGATCGATCGTGACAAACCCAAATCCTCGCTCATTTGCGCGGAACGTTCCTTCAATCAAAATAGGCTGAAGTGGCAGTTTGATTTTTCCTTTTTTGGTAAATACGATACTTTGTTCTCTTTCCATCTGTGCGATGGTTTGCACTAGTAATTTAAAATCTTCGCTTTTTTGAAAGCCAAGACCTTCAGCGATTTCTTCCATCGAAAAACTTTTCTTGCGACTGCTTTCAATAAAGAAAATGATTTTTTCTTTTAATGTTTCTTTTGTCATTATTATTCCTCATTCCAAGGTAAGTTCTCTAAAAAATCCAATACATCCTTTTCAAACGCTTTTCTTGCTATTCCTACTGTGATCACATGCTTACTTTCTGGATACCAGTGTAAGGAAATGTCAGTTTGCGTAAGTTTTTTTGCTGTCTCGTAGACACCATAAGGATCAATCATTTCATCTTGACCCGCTTGAGCCATGAATACTGGTTTTTGGATATCTGATAACTTACTTTCTGTTATTGCTGCTTGCTCTTGAATATCTATTAATTGTTGCTGTACTCGTGGCCGAAAGCTTTCGACTTTTTGTTCGATCATCGACTCCGATTCACCGGCAATTTTCAAGACCTGGCGTACATAATTCTCAAAATTCTCCGGCACATGATTTTCTACTGGAGAAATTGGCGAACAAAAAAATCCGCCTCCTATCATCGGAAATTCTGATAATGCTCGAACGGCAAAAATGCCACCCATCGACAATCCTAATACGGCGATGTCAGAAAATCCTTCATCGTTGAGAAACTTGATTGCTTGTTTCGTGTCTTGCCACCACGTCTCAGCGTCCTGTTCTAAGATCTCATTTGGAGCAAGCGTGCCATGTCCTGTAAACATTGGGGCATAGACCGAATAGTTTGATTTCTCTAAAAAACGGGCTAACATCCGTACATCATTTGGACTACCTGAATACGCATGCAATAAGAGGATTGCACGCTTCCCATGTTTTTCATAAATAGGTTGTGGTAGACTTTTCATTTTATTCACCTCATTAGCCTTATTTTACCATAGTTAGCAAATACCTTCTTATATAACGGTTCTTTTTCTATTCAACAAAAAAGGTCTGGGAGCATTTCGTTTCCCAGACCTTCTATTTTTTTGAACAATCGATGAACCATCCGTGTATCCTCAAAATCTGAATGAAGCAAATGATCACTTCTGATCATTAGTTTCGAACGATTTATTTAGAAGATAAAAATGCAAGTACGAACAACAGAATCATCCATACAGCGCCCATAACAGCTGTCGAGCGTTGCATTACTGCTTCAAATCCACGTGCTTTTTGCTTTCCGAATAATTGATCTGCGCCACCTGTAAATGCACTTGCTGCACTATTTTGTTTGCTTGGTTGCATCATGATCGCAATGACCATCATAATCGAGATGACAATGACGATCCCTAAAATAATATTATACATCAAACAGCCTCCTTTCTCAAAATATCGTCCTTCTAACTTTATCACATAACACGTCTTGTGACAACAGTGTTTCATAAGATGGGCGATGTTTTAAAGAACATTTCTAGGCTTTTTTACATCGATTTTTTTCAGGTTCTGTGACAAACGATCCACCTGTATCCTCCTCTAAAATCAATGCTTTTTTGCTAACCATTAACGCTTATTTCCGCCAAACATCATGATATTCAGCTTTTCTCTCAAACTCCGCTTTTGCGTAGGGGCATAACGGAATAACTTTTCTGCCAGTACGTCTGGCTACTTCCACTCCTGTAGCAACCAATTTTTCTGCTAATTTCTGTCCACGAAATGCAGGATCAACAAATGTATGATCAATGATCATAATATCAGGACCAGCATCAGACCACGTCATTTCTCCTATTTCATTTTGTTCATCGTCCAATAACACTAAGCGATTCTTTTCTTCTTTGATTTCCATCATTTCACTCTCCCAACCCTAAAATAACGAACAGTTTCTTTATTCAATTTGATTTTACCAGTCCTATTTTTTTCAAACAATCATTTGTACTTATAGACCCACTCTTTGCTCAATGAATGAAAAAATCACTGTCCAGTAGGTCTCTGGATCTTTACTGACTGCTTCTAAATGTTCTGCTCCAGGCACTAGCAGTAAGGCTTTATCTCCTGCCGTTGCATTTTGGATCGTATAAGCTGCTTCCATCGGAACAAAATGATCATGTTCACCATGGATGATCAGAACGGGTAAATGATTGCTCCCTAACTGTCTCGTTGCTGATGCCTGTTTCAAAGAATAGCCTGCATATTTTTGTGCGTAACGATTCGCATGTCGCATAATGATTTTTTTGGGAAAAACTGTCAATTTGCTTAACATATAACGAAATTCTGAATAAACGGATACAAAGCCACTATCAAGGACCAAGCCTTTGACAGCACTCGGCAACTTCTCGCCACTAGCCATCATGATCGTAGAAGCCCCCATTGAGCCTCCATGTAAGATGATCTTAGCCTCTGGCTCTCGTTGCAAGATCTCATTGATCCAGAGTATCAGATCTAATCGATCCAACCACCCCATCCCAATGATCTCCCCTTCACTTTCCCCATGGGCACGCAAATCAGGGATCAAGACATTGAATCCTTTTTCTGCATACTTTTTCCCGATATAAGACATGTCTTTTTTTCCTGTGCTGCGATAGTCATGGACACAGACTACCCATTTACCTTTGTTCGAATAAGTAGAGAATTTCCTCCCCTTCAATTTTAACCCCTCTTGACTTTTAGTCATAATGGGTTCTCCTTGTTGCCAAAAATCTTCTGCTAGATCTTCTAAACGTTGGCGTTGCTCTTCGACTGTCGTCAAAGAGGCAGGGTCCATGAGTTGATGACCTGTCTCTTCATACCAAGCATAACCACGTTGTAATCCAGTTTTGATCAACTTCTTTGCGTACAGATAAGCAATAAAATGATAACTACCGATCATTAATAACATAATTAATAAACTATAAAAAACAATCACTTGCATCCCACACTTTCTACTTGGTGATTGAAACAAAAATTCAAGTATGCTAAATGGTGCTCTAGCATTCTCCTACGTATTTCAACGTTCATTTCTATTGTACCACGTTCTACCAAAGAGGCAGACAGTGAACCATTGACCAGCTGTAATTTTAAACACCTTATTCCTTACAAACGATCTTCTCTTCCTACTTCTAACACTCATAAGAGATAATGAATTGTTTGCATAACATTTACATTCTTCATAAAAATAAGTATACTAATGCCGTGCATTGGAATCAAGGGTTGACCCCTTGGACTGGTTCGGAAACTTCCCAGGATAAAAAACTAAGTGTCTCTAAAGAAAGGAGATTGGAAATAATGCGAAAAGTTATTATTGATTGCGATCCCGGTATCGATGATACATTAGCGCTATTATTTGCATTAAAATCACCAGAAATCGAAGTTGTCGCAATCACCACCGTTTGTGGGAACGTCCCCGTACATTTGGGAACTGAAAATGTCATCCGTTGTTTGGAACGTTGTGACCGTTTAGACATCCCTGTCTATCAAGGTTCTGCAACGCCACTCAACACGCCATTTATCAGCGCTCAAGATACTCACGGCATGGACGGTCTAGGGGAAACGAACTTCCCATTAGTAACAGACAAGCAAGCCGAAACGATCCACGCTGTTGATTTTTTAGCGAGTTATTTTGCTGAACAAAAAGATACTTCAGTGATTGCTTTAGGGCCGCTAACAAATGTCGCTTCTGCTTTACAAAAGAATCCACAAATAGGAAAGCACATGGATCGATTTGTTTCGATGGGCGGCACGTATAAAAGCCACGGCAATTGTTCACCAGTAGCAGAATACAATTACTGGTGTGACCCTGATGCCGCAGCTTATGTATTTGAACATCTTGGTCAAATGATCGAGATGGTCGGTTTAGACGTGACACGAGAAATCGTCTTTACACCAACGATCCTAGAATATTGTTGCCAACTTTCGCCCGAAGAAGGCAACTATTTAAAAGCAATCACACGCTTTTACTTTGACTTTCATTGGCAGCAAGAACGCGTCCTAGGTTGTGTCATCAATGACCCTTTGGCAGTTGCATATTTCATCGATGAACAACTGTGCCAAGGATTCACTAGCTATACTGCTGTTGAAACACAAGGCATCAGCCGCGGACAAACCTTGGTTGATCGTTATGATTTTTGGCAGAAAAAACCAAACAGTCTAATCATGACAGATGTCGACACCTCTCTTTTTTTCCGGAAGTTTTTAGCCGTTCTTTTACATGCACAAGAAGAATTGATAAAAAATGATCTGGAAAGATTAAAGATAGGATGAAAAAAGATGACACAAAAGAAAATCACGACAAGAATGATCACAATCATGGCACTAAGTATCGGAATCAACTTTCTCGGTGGAACGATTGCTTTATGGCTCCGTTTACCGATTTATCTTGATTCGATCGGTACGATTTTTGCAGGTGCCTTACTTGGACCAATTCCTGGGATTTTGACAGGATTGAGTAGTAGCTTACTTAGTGGCGTGACGATGGATATGTTCTCTTTGTATTATTCCCCGATACAAATCATCACTGGGTTATTAGCGGGGTTGATTTTACCACAGAAATTACAGGCGCAAGGTTTGAAGAGTAAACTTTCATTATTCGCATGGACGTTTGTCCTTTCAGCGCCTGGAACCATACTATCCTCGATCATCACGATCCAATTATTTGGTGGTATCACTTCATCAGGTTCAAGTACCATTGTCCAACTTCTTTATGGACTAGGACTAAACCAAGCTGTAAGTGTCACGATTGTTCAAGCAGCGACAGATTATTTAGATCGGCTACTATCGGTCCTTGTCGTTTCACTCGTTGTGTTGAAATTACCAAACCAAGTAGTGGCAAAGACAAGAAATCGTTGATGCGTATTTGTACTATAGCTAATCACTAAATGCAAAAACCCGAACGTCGAATCAATTTCTCTCATCTCTATGAGAAGGAATGATCCATCGTTCGGGTATTGTTTGTTATCCAAAAGTTTTTGTCTCTTATTTGACTGAAAGAGACTTTCCTAAATCCAGTATGCTATCGTTCCATCAACAAGGCACTATCCTGGACTTTAATATTTTTTTCTCGATCTTTATACGTAATTGGTCGGATCACTTTACATGGATTTCCCGCAGCAATCACATTTTCTGGTATATCTTTTGTTACGACACTTCCTGCCCCAATGATGCTATTTGCACCAATCGTTACCCCTTGAAGAACATGGACTCCCGCTCCTAACCAAACTTTATCGCCAATATGGATTGGCTTCGCATAAACGACATGATCAGCACGTTCAAATGGATCTTCTGCATGATTGGCTGCATACAAACCAACTCTCGGCCCTACATAAACATCATTTCCGATCGTCACCTCATGACAATCAAGAATGATCATATCATGGTTCAAATAAACATTATTTCCTATAGAAATGTTGAATCCAAACTCACATTGAAAATTCGACTCGATATAGACATTCTCACCCATTGAAGCGAATAGCGCCCGTAAAATGGGGTATTTATAATGATTTTCTGAATTCACGAGAAAATTATATCTCCTGCATTGTCTCAAAGCATGATTTCGTGCGTGTACTACTTTAGAGTCCATATCATCGTCTGGCAACCCTGTATTGGTTATCTGTTTCACATCATCTTCGCTCATCTTTCTCCCCCTATTATCTTATTTGCTTACATGTATTATAACAGAGAGTCTATTTTCTATAAGGAAGAGAGATTTGTGAAAGATCGTGACTGTTTTTTTCTAGTAATTGGTTTCGTGAATTCGCTCTATCTCTTTTCGATAGGATCTTGTTAATTCTTGCTCTTTTTCTTCTAATTGTCGTTCATAGTTTTGAGCCGTATGGATCAGGTTACGATCTATTGCCTCCATTTGATGATAGAATTGTCGGTTATCCCAATGATCATTCTTCGACAAATACATGATTTTTTGTACCAATTGACCTGTTTCTTTCCTAAAGTTTACTAACTGATGATCGATTTCTTCTTGTTGACGGTGTATCTGACGTTTGTTTTCATTAAATCGCTCCTCTAAATCTTGTAGTTTACGTTGTTTCTCTACTGTCCCCATTCTTTATCCCCTTTTCACAGGTGTGAGCAATGTTGGTTGTTTCATTTGTTTGACATACTGTTCTGCTGCAACGGCACTTTCCCCTTCTAAAGCGCCTTTCAAAGTAGATGGTAAGACACTATTCGTTTGTTGATACATTCCTTCTGAGATCTCTTTTAAGGATTCGATCGAAGTTAACTTGGCCTGAGCAATACGACTTTCCTTTGCCAGAATCAGCGCTTGTATGGCTACTCGTTCCCGTTCCTTTTGTTCTTGTCCAAGTCTTTCTAGAAATTCTTGCAATTCTCTATCTTCCATGGATAAACTCCTTTCACTTGTTTTTGAACAAAATATTTCCTGCCTGTCTGTCATACTCTGTAAGATGATTTGCTACTACCGCCAGTTTATTACTAAATTCCTCCAGCTTCTCTTTATATTGTTTCACTTGATTCGTATTTAATGAGGCTTGTCCGCTGTCCCATAAATTATTTTTTTCATATGGGGAAACCATCTCTTGTACTTCCCAATAAGTCAAATAGTTTTTGATTGCTCCCGCACCAGCCAATATTTCTTTTGATATTGCCGTAATCTCATCTTCAAATTCTTTTTGGGCATTTTTAAAGATGATCTCGTACTCTTCGCCTATATTTTTCGCCTTTTGGATGATCGATTGAACTAACTCCGATTGTAAAGTGATTTTTTTAGAACCTGAAGCATTAGAAATTCTTTTATGTAATTCGTTGACCGTCTCGTTCCATTCACTAGCAACTTTTGCTTCCGCAATAATCGTAGCGTATTCTTTTTCAAAATCTTTATACTCTCCAGATAACAATAGTTTTATGACTTCTGTAAAAGATAACCCACCTTCTGGTTTTTCTTTTACTACACGATTCAAATATTTATCGATCAAATGGGAAACCTTGATCCCCGCAGCAAAAATGTAGCCATGTTCCTTTAAATTAGCTTCCTGAAGTGTGCCATCAGGATTTATTTGAAACTGTCCAAAGTCATGGCTAGAGCCGTTTTGATCTTCCATATCAAACGTCGTGTTAAAAGATTTCGGTAGTAAATAGCGAACATTCCCGATTTCATCTACTCCAGGCTTATTTCTATTCAACATGGAAACGATATCAAAAGCATTGACGTAATAATCGATTTTCCCATCCTCTTCCAACTTCTGGATATTTTTTTGTGCCTGTTCAGACATTTTATTGATACTTTCACGCGCATCAGGTCCTTGAAACAAAACCACTTTGTCGATTTTAGCAATATCTTTTTCAGGGAGATTCGCCACAGCCTGAATCGACACCATCGTTCCCAGAGAATGACCTGTGACAGACATTGTAGCATGAGGTGCTTGTGTGGTCATTTCCGTTATCTTCTGGTGCATGGCTTGATTTGCTAATTTTGCTTGCGGAATATAAGCATTTTTTGTTGTAAATGCCTGGTTATTATGCCACCAGTCATTAAGATTCAAATTACTTGAAGAAATACCATCACTGCCTCTAGTAACAAAATAAGTATGCTTAGTCTCTATCGACAACTTAGGCGTATCCGTCACATAATAAGCATTGAATCCAGCTTTTTCATCCGTCAAGAGTCCTTGCTTATATGTGTTTTTTACATAGCTCTGTATTTCATAGCCTCCGTTTACTTTCGGCACTCGGCTGTTTCCTAACTCCTTGACTGTTTTTACGGTGGTGTCGGGTTGGAGGTAGACTGTACTTAAATCATTTCCATGAGCATCTTTTGCATTTGGGAAGTTGAAACGAATAGATTTACCTTTTTCCAAAGCTCTCTTTTCTTTTTTTGTCATACCATTTACAAAATTATACGTAACTCCAGCATTGTTTCTTCTATTATTGTATGAACTTTGTGCTAAGTTAGCATAAACATTATATGAATTACCTAAGTTAGCCATTATTTAAATTCCTCCAATGCTTCTTCAAAATTATTTGTTGCTATCTCTTCTATTTTAGTAGGTTTTTGTAAATTATTTGGTAACACTTGAATTGCTCCAGCATCTATTTCATTATTATCAATTCCATATAATTCAATATCAACTATATACATCTTTTTGGTGAACGCTCCACTATCTTCTATCCTAAACGATTCCCAATTATATTTGACAATATTTATATTAGCTTTTGAATTTCTCTTTATAATGTACTTTGTTAATTCTTCTTCATGTTCTTTCAAAAAAGCGATTTGTTTTTCTTTTTCTGTCGGTTCCATTATTTTTTTCACTCCTAACGTGCCTAAAAGTACCAAGACAATAGTCAAACTAACTACAATAATTTTTTCCTTTTTCCTCACAAGAACTTCTCCCTTCTGTGGCTGCAACTATAGTAATCATAGTTAGCTAATTTCTTTTTTACTAGACCAAGGTTTTCGCTATGACCACAACCTGTATAAAAGCTTCGCCTAAAATCAGGATATATCTTGATTCTCTATATCAGCTATTAAGTTCCTCATCACTTATTTGTTGTCCATAATGTAAAGTTGACATATCAGGCATATTATTTTGATTTAATTCTATATCCAGTCTGAAATCCATATGTGGATTATGGTTTACAAATCCAAAAATTTGAATTTTTTTGCCAGCCCCACTAGGAAGACTATTTCCGATAACCACTCGATTAACATTATTCCAATCATAATTAATTTCTGTTACTTTTTCACCTTTGTATTGATTAATATATTCTGTCATTTTACTTTCATGCTCTTTCAAAAAAGCAATTTGTTTCTCTCTTTCTGTTGGTTCGCTCATCTTCTTCACTTCTATCGTCATCAAAAGAACTAATAATACACCTATACTTACTAGAATCAGCCACTTTTTCTTTCCCAAATGATTATCCCTCATTCCTTACTCTTCAAATTCTCGGATACTTTTTGTGTAAGTTCTGTCAGCACATCAATACTTTCTAGTATTTTCTATTTGTACTACTCTTTACTCATCTACTTCGTTCATTATTACTATACGTAATTTTTGCCTATTTAAATTAAAATTTACTGGATAAGGCGCATATACGTCGTATACGGTTCGTTTTAGTCTTATACGATCATAGAGAAATGCTTATTTCGTCTAACCTTTTTACAGAGGGAGCAATTATGTTAAGAAAAACAAGCTTAGTAGTTGGTTCTATTGTTCTAGCAATTTTAGGTTTTAGCCCGATGCTATTATCGATCGTTCGAAAAAATAACTCCCACGTGGATATAAAATTAACCCCAAAGTATTATGAGCAGTCAGAAGAGTCTCTGTTTATTTTGGAAAATCAAAAAGAATAAAGCATTGTTTGTTTTATGGACGATACCAGACATGTCTTGGTATTGTCTTTATTGATATGGATGTGTCCTTTACTGTTTGATGTATTACATAGGCTATAATGAAGTTGACCACCTTTTTTTTAACAATAAAAAGCCAGTGTATACATAATAAAACTCACTATATTCATTACTCAAACATCATTCGGAGGTGACCCTTCATGAAAAACCAACTCGCTTTTAAATTTTTACCCAAGTTATGGACTTCTATTTTATATCTTGTGGTGATTGCTATTGGCTCATTCATGTATTTATCAAAGTATTGGAATGTTACGATTTTCACCTCTATCTATCCTGATTTTTATCTTCATATCTCAAACTTTTCAATTAGTTTGATTTTAGGTTTGATTCCATATTTTTGGTTATTGATGGGGATAAAATTCAATTATGTAGTCATCTTTTCTTTACTCTTACTCGTAGTAAATGCACTATGTGAAACTGTCTTTGGATTCATAAACACACCTGATCTTATTGATATGTGTTTTGGCTTTGTTGGTACTGGAATTTATTTCCTGACATTGTTAATCATTTATACATTCGGACTTTTACCTAATAAAGAAACCACATAATTTTTCAAAAATCATCTGACTGAAATGCAAAACGAGAATCGAAGCCTTAGCTGTCGATTCTCGTTTTCTTATATTTAAGATAAAGTATTACACTTGTGATGATCAACAGAGCAGAAAAAACAAGCAACAAACCGATCACCCAGATATTACTTCCTTGATTGACGATAATCTTGTTTGAACCACCTGTTTGCTCTATCAACCCTTCCAGCTCTTCTTTTGTATAATTAAATTTAGTTACTTTTTCTTTGCCATCAACAGTTAGGATAAACTGATATTCCCCAAACATCAATTCTGCATCACTAACTAACGGTAGATTTAGCTTTGTTTTAGTCATTGGAGTCAATGCAATTGAGCTTTCTTCAATTTCTCCTTCAGAAATGATATCCCCGTTTGGATTGATTACTTTGTACGAGCCGCTTTCCGCAAAAGTTACTGCAGGATCATTGTTGGCTATATAGTAATCAAGCCTTATCGCATCCTGTGAGCTCACAAACTCAAACTCATCATAAGTTTGTTCTTTTTCAGCCTCTATTTCATCCATCTTGAGATGAAATAGGATTACTTTCTCATAGACATGAACGATATCTACAGCATCTTCATGACTTTCTTCACTTAATGTCTGAGAGAAATTCACCCCACCTAAAACTTCTCCATCAAGTTCCTCAGTCACATTGATCAAAATTGCTATCGTTTCACTTTGTTTCGCTTCAACTTTGATTTTCCCGTCTTCTAGTTCGCCATTAGCATCAGTTATCTTCACGTATTTACTAAAGTCATACTTTTCATCTAAAAGGTTTTCTGTATTTTCAACATAAGTGACACTTCCCATCGTTGATATAGCAACCGATGGATAGACAGTAACATCTAAGTCCTTGTCACCTATATTTGTAATCGTAGCAGTGAACTCATAGTTCTTATTAAGTTCTGGAGTAAACTGCAGATAGCTATCTCTGATCTCATATTCTTTGGGTTGCACATCCACTAGGATCGATGCAGTATCTTCCTCGGACGCCTCTACTGGTTGTATGTAAAAAAAACATCCCATCAATAAAACGAAAATAAGCGAACAGAAGTCAACTAACTTGTATTCTTTGGCTTGGCTATTTTTTGTCATTATTTCTCCTATTCATTTTCCTATCAAGTATCTTAAATCTCTATATTTTTTCTTGATCATTCTTATTCCTCTTTTTTCACAACAGTAGTTATCCTATCATCATACTTTGTATTTTGATTCATCAGAATGTTTCACTTTTTCCTGATCAAATTGAAAAGAATAAGTATCCTTAGAGATTTTTTTTATTATTTATATTTATTAAATTCATTACTCTAACTTTAAGATAATTCTTGCTTGGACAATCGCGTTTAAATTGTCCCAATGATCCTTATTGTGAATGTCTCTAAAAAAAGCAAAATCTTGGGACTCTTCGTGATACACAATCCCATCAGACACCAAAATATCTGCATCAGTAAAGTCAGAAGTGAAATGAATGATTTTTTTATTAAATATCGTTAGTAATTTACTTTCGATAACTGGTACATATTCCGGATGATGCAACATCGATATAGCAATAGTCACTCTTTCATTGTTTTGGATAGGCAAATAATACGAAAGGATATGTGCTAACTTGTTCGCAAATATTTGTCTATCACCAACTTGAAAATTCCTGTTTTTGACTATTCCCAATAGTAGCTGCTTCACTTCATGGATTCTACTATTGGGACTATTTTGATTAGCCACTCCTTTTAAATTCTCGAAATAAATATTTTTGTATGCCCAACTATTGATGACACTTTCATATAAAATCACATGTTCCACATCGGAATTTATCTTATATTTTTCTGATAATGTTTCGACGACATTCATAGAAAAATCAACGATTTCGTTCTGTCTATGCTCTTTGAATTTTTTGCCTAAGACTATCTTGTCCTGCTTGCTTGTCGTTTCAGGGATGAGAAGTTGTCTACAAAAATAAAAGAATGCAACTTCTTTTTCTCTATCTTCCATGTTTCGAGTTGGTATCAACTTTGTTAGCGAGTTCTCTTCATATAGTTCTTTCATATCAGCGAATAGTTCTATCGCTGTTTTGTCCAAATCTTGTATGATATACCCACGTGACACAGCATTTTCAAGTATTGAGAATAGAATGTCATGCTTTGCTTTTGTTGTCTTCAACCTCTCGTAGTGTCCACCTACTAGGTCAATATTCACTCTTGTTTGGCTATCTGCGAAAACATTATAGGCCATGATTTGTACCAGGTAATGATATGTTCTGATAGACATCTCATTGCCTTCCAAAGAAATTGATTCAAAATTACTATTAATAGTTATTGGTATTTTTTGATAATGAAAGATATCTTTCAGTCGGCTGATCAATTTATAACTATAAGACTTACTAAACATCAACTTTTCGGAAATATCGACTACACGAGTTTTTCGGTGTTTCAAGAGATAGAGCAATAATTGAAAATAAGGTGATTCATTAAAAAACTTTTTTTTCAAATTAACAAATACTTGAAGCAACAGTTCCTGATTAACACCTTCAATTAAACCAATCGTCCCCTTTTCTAGTAAAAAGAAAGATGAAAATGTAAAATTCAATTGTTCGAAGTTTTCTTCGAGTTCAACCAGTAATATTTTCGTTTGATACATCGTTAAGTTTAACCGCTCACTTAATTTATTCAATGACAAATATTTTTCTGTCACTAGAACCGTAAACAGTTGCAACATTTCGTTTTGTTTTTTTGTTAAGTAACGGCTACTAAACGTATCCATTATATATTCCATTTCTTCTACCAACCTTCATTTTTAGAGGATTCTATACTAAGAAGAATTCATTTAGTCAGAATGTTTCATTTTTTATTTTCAGCGAACTATACCGATGTCTCCTAGTTCAACTTGCATGGCTGTTGTATTGGTCTTGCCTGTACATTTTGACTTGATTACTAAGGTAGTGAAGCTTTGATCATGTATATTTGTCTTTCTACGGAATTATTATCTAAACACCTTCACTTTTTCTAATAAATTTCTATTGATTAAAATTTTCTCTGTTTGCATTACTAGATTCATAAATCTGATGGACCAACCAGCGACAGTAGAAGCTTGCAACTACGCGAAAGAATAAAAGAAGGAACACTGATCAGGCAATCAACAAGAGTAGTTTTCATTGATTGGATCAGCATTTCTTCTTTGAATATTCTATAGGACAGACGGATAGATCTACGCATTCTATATTATGATCCATCGTATTCTGTCAATCTTCGCACACTTAACTCTTTTTATCTGTCAAGCCTTTCACAACTGAAAAAAACTATTTTTTAGTCCGGAGTATTATCACCAAGGATTATTTACTTCTTGTGCTGTCAAGATGATTTTGGCACTATCATCTCTGTTTGATCGCCATACGTAATCATTTGCATCTAAAATGACATCGAAATCTTTTTCGATCTGTACCGAACTCATTCGCATTACCTGTTGTGCTTGAAGATGTGGGTTTGAAGGTTGAATGTCTAGTCCATTTCCATATTGGTCAAGTTTTGCAAAAATATTCACAAAAACATCCTGTGATTTTGTATTATTTACTGTAGCAGTTGCTTTCAAGACCTTCGTTTGTTTACGCATATCTGAGTTTAAGTCAAAATCAGATAATTTGAAATCGACTTTGTTTGTTGTTCCTTCATTGAAAGTGATATCTAGTTTTCCATCTTGGACTTCAATCGGTATTTGTTTTTCACTGACTGTCTCGGATGCGTTTACTAAGCTTGGGTTACTACCTACTAACAACAAAGTTGATAGCATAACTGTTGTGGATACCTTTTTTTTCATTGTTGGATAGCCTCCGGAATTTAATATTTTTTTCACAAAATCAGTTTACATTAAATTCCCTCATAGGGTTTATCCGAACATTCAACTCTTTTTTTAAAAACAGGATAATCTTTCACCACGTTCTTTGCTACATGATAGAAACTTGTCCGGAAAGATGGACTAGGCTCACTCCTTAACTCTATAAAAGCTCCCTATTTGTCCTTTGATCAGAGTTATTAGACCTTTTAGGCGTGATATTTCGACCAAATCCGTGTCCGGTTATCAAAAAAATTTCCATGAGAACTTATTCTCTTACATTCATCAAAAATCAACTTATTTATATTGGAACCGAACACTATGCGGGTTTTGTTTATATGGCAACATATGGTGATGACGTCAAAAGAGTTGGTGGTTAGCTTGAGGAAGTAAGAGAAGCAAATGATAAAGAAGAAATCCTTCGGAATCGTTCGTCGTTTAGATAATCAATAGACTATAACACACTATATAATAAAAAGAAAGCCCACATAGTTGTCGATCTTCAAGTTTATAGGAGGTACATTCTTGTTCTCAATCGTCTCGTTTTCATCATCCATGATAAAGACGCGATGAATTAAGAACAGCTTGGATAAAGCTAATTAATCGATTTTGTGCCTAATAAAAATATGAGGAATGATGATCTTTATTTATATTCATAAGAATCTATGATTTGTTTTTATCATTCGTTTCTGTAAGTACTAAAAATATTTTTTCTGATTAATCATCTGCCTAAAAAAATACCCCTCTCATGTCATTGACATAAGAAGGGCATTTTTACATTCATTTAATTATTTGTTTTTTAAGTTGTAGAAAGATTTCAAACCTTTGTACTCTGCAACTTCACCAAGTTGGTCTTCGATACGTAATAATTGGTTGTATTTCGCAACACGGTCAGTACGTGATAGAGAACCTGTTTTGATTTGGCCAGCGTTTGTTGCAACTGCGATATCAGAGATTGTTGAATCTTCTGTTTCACCAGAACGATGAGAAACTACTGCAGTGTAACCAGCTTCTTTAGCCATTTCGATTGCTTCGAAAGTTTCTGTCAAAGTACCGATTTGGTTAACTTTGATAAGGATTGAGTTAGCAATTCCTTTTTCGATACCTTCAGCAAGTTTTTCAGTGTTTGTTACGAACAAGTCGTCACCCACTAATTGAACTTTGTCGCCTAGAACTTCTGTCAATTTCTTGAATCCATCCCAGTCGTTTTCGTCTAATCCATCTTCAATAGAGATGATTGGGTATTTAGATACTAATTCTTCGTAGAATTTGATCATTTCGTCAGTTGTTTTTTCGCCTTCGCCTGAATCAGCTAATACGTAAACACCTTTTTCTTTGTCGTAGAATTCTGAAGAAGCAGCGTCCATTGCAAGAACAACGTCTTTACCAGGAACATAGCCAGCTTTTTCGATTGCTTCGATGATTACTTCGAAACCTTCTTCGTTTGAACCAAGGTTAGGAGCGAATCCACCTTCGTCACCAACTGAAGTTGCTAATCCACGAGATTTCAAGATTGCAGCTAATGCATGGAATACTTCCGCACCCATACGTAGTGCTTCTTTGAATGTTGGCGCGCCAACAGGCATGATCATGAATTCTTGGAAGTCGATTGAGTTATCCGCATGTGATCCACCGTTGATGATGTTCATCATTGGAGTTGGTAATACTTTTGTGTTGAATCCGCCTAGGTAGTGGTATAAAGGTACTTCTAGGTAGTCAGCAGCTGCACGAGCAACAGCGATTGAAACACCAAGAATAGCGTTCGCACCTAATTTACCTTTGTTAGGAGTTCCGTCTAAAGCGATCATTGCTTTGTCGATAGCCATTTGGTCACGTACATCGTAGCCAATGATTGCTTCAGCAATGATGTTGTTTACGTTGTCAACAGCTTTGATTACACCTTTACCGCCATAACGAGATTTGTCTCCGTCACGTAATTCAACTGCTTCGTATTCACCAGTTGAAGCACCTGAAGGAACCATTCCACGGCCGAAAGCACCGCTTTCTGTGTATACTTCTACTTCGATTGTTGGGTTACCGCGTGAGTCTAGAATCTCGCGAGCGTAAACATCAGTAATAATTGACATGTTTTGTCTCTCCTTTGAGTTTGGTTTTTTCCTAAGGGATTTCCCTCATATACGATTTTAGTTAATTTTGTGTCTTTGTGCAAACATTTCTTGCATTTTTCACAAATTTTCAATAATTATTTTACAGCATCAAGTAATGCTAAGAATGAATCCGCTTCTAAGCTAGCTCCGCCAACTAATGCGCCATCCACATTTTCTTTTGCCATATACTCAGCAATGTTCTCAGGTTTTACAGAACCACCGTATTGGATACGAACTGCTTCTGATACTTCTTTGCCGTAAAGTTTTTCAACTGTTTGACGTACCACGCCACAGATTTCGTCAGCGATTTCAGCATCTGCTGATTTACCTGTACCGATTGCCCAGATTGGTTCGTAAGCAATAACTAGATTACTTACTTGACCTTCTGTTAAGCCTTCAAGACCAGCAGTGATTTGTCCTTCGATCCACTCAGCAGTTTTGCCTGCTTCATATGTTTCTAATGACTCACCACAGCAAAGAATTGGGATCATACCGTTTGCGAAGATTGCTTTCGCTTTTTTGTTGATATCTTCGTCAGTTTCGTGGAAGTATTCACGACGCTCAGAGTGACCGATGATCACATATTGTACACCTAGATCAGCTAAAGCTGCTGGTGATGTTTCACCAGTGAATGCACCTGAGTTTTCCCAGTAAGAGTTTTGTGCAGCGATTTTCAATTCTGTACCTTCAGCTGAAGCCATTAATTCTTGTAAGAATAATGCAGGAGATCCAATCACTGAATCTACTTTATCATTTGAAGGGATCTTGTTTTTTACTGCTTCTGCAAAAGCTTTTGCTTCAGATGCAGTTTTGTTCATTTTCCAGTTACCAGCGATAATTGGTTTACGCATGATATGCACTCCTATTCAGAATGTAAGAGGACTACAGATTTGAGCAATCTGTAGATGGTCCTCTCACCATTTTATTTATTCGTTGATTTTATGCTTATTTGTCGTTGATTGCAGCTAGTCCAGGTAATTCTTTCCCTTCAAGCAACTCTAAGCTTGCACCGCCACCTGTTGAGATGTGAGTGAATTTGTCTGCAAAACCTAATTGTTCCGCAGCAGCTGCAGAGTCACCGCCACCGATGATCGTTGTAGCATCTTCAAGGTTAGCGATTGCTTCACAAACACCGATCGTACCTTTAGCGAAGTTACTCATTTCGAATACACCCATTGGTCCGTTCCATACAACTGTTTTCGCACCTTGTAATGTATCAGCAAATAATTTAACTGAAGCAGGACCGATGTCTAATGCCATCAAGCCTTCAGGAATATCTCCTTCGATGACTTGTGTTTCTACATCATTTGAAAATTCAGGGGCACAAACGTTGTCGATTGGTAAAACTAATTTGTCGCCTGCTTTTTCGATCAATTCTTTTGCTAAAGCTACTTTATCTGCTTCAACTAAAGAGTTACCGATCTTGATGCCTTTTGCTTCGTAGAATGTGTAAGTCATTCCGCCGCCGATCAAGATTTTGTCTGCTTTAGGAATCAAGTTTTCGATGACACCGATTTTATCTGAAACTTTCGCTCCACCTAAGATCGCGATCATCGGACGTTTTGGTTCTTCAACTGCTTCGCCGATGAACTTGATTTCTTTATCCATCAAGAATCCAGCAACTGTTGGGATACCTGTTGAAGCGATCCCTACGTTTGAAGCATGCGCACGGTGAGCCGTACCAAATGCATCATTGACAAATACATCGCCTAAAGAAGCCCAGTATTTACCTAGGTCAGCATCATTTTTGCTTTCTTTTTTGCCGTCGATGTCTTCAAAACGAGTGTTTTCAAAAACAACTACGTCTCCGTCTTTCATGTCAGCAATTGCTGTTTCTAATTCTGAACCACGAGTTTCAGGAACGAAAGTTACTTCTTTACCTAGCAATTCGCCTAAACGTTTTGCAACTGGTGCCAAAGATTTTCCTTCTTTGTCTTCTTCTGTTTTCACACGTCCAAGGTGAGAGAAAAGAATCGCTTTTCCGCCTTGCTCCAACACATAATTGATTGTTGGTAACGCAGCTTTGATACGTGTATCATCAGTGATGACGCCGTCTTTCAAAGGAACGTTGAAGTCAACACGGACAAGGACTTTTTTATCTTTTAAATCAATATCTTTGACTGTTTTCTTAGCCATTTGATTTCCTCCTAAAATAAACATCTTATCAAAAAAAGCGGAGAAGCGCGATTGCTTCCCCGCTTTTAAGTGTACATGGATATAGGTTACACTTGTACGATTTATCTTATAAGTTAGCGAAGTATTCTAAAGTACGTACTAATTGTGCAGTGTATGACATTTCGTTGTCGTACCAAGCAACAGTTTTAACTAATTGTTTGTCGCCAACAGTCATTACTTTTGTTTGAGTAGCATCAAATAATGAACCGTAAGTCATACCAACGATATCTGAAGAAACGATTTCGTCTGTGTTGTAACCGTAAGATTCGTTAGCTGCTTCTTCCATTGCAGCATTTACTTCATCAACTGTTACGTTTTTATCAAGAACTGTAACTAATTCTGTTAATGAACCAGTTGCGATTGGTACACGTTGAGCAGCTCCGTCTAATTTACCGTTCAATTCAGGGATTACTAAACCGATTGCTTTAGCAGCACCTGTTGAGTTAGGAACGATGTTTGCAGCAGCAGCGCGTGCACGGCGGAAGTCACCTTTAGGATGAGGTCCGTCAAGAGTCATTTGGTCACCTGTGTAAGCGTGGATAGTTGTCATTAATCCTTCAACAACACCAAATTTGTCATTCAATGTTTTAGCCATAGGAGCTAAACAGTTAGTTGTACATGAAGCACCAGAGATAACTGTTTCTTTACCAGTTAATGTTTCATGGTTTGTGTTGTAAACGATTGTTGGTACATCGTCTCCACCAGGAGCTGAGATAACAACACGTTTAGCACCAGCTGTTAAATGTTTTTCAGCAGCTGATTTTGAAGTGAAGAAACCAGTACATTCTAGAACGATGTCTACGCCTAGTTCGCCCCAAGGTAATTCTTCAGGGTTACGGTTAGCTAATACTTTAACTTCTTTTCCGTTTACGTTGAATGAACCTTCGTGAACTTCAACTGTTCCGTTGAAACGTCCTTGAGTTGTATCGTATTTTAACAAGTGTGCCAACATTTTAGCATCTGTCAAATCGTTGATTGCTACTACTTCGATTCCATCTACATCTTGGATACGACGGAACGCTAGACGTCCAATACGTCCAAAACCATTAATACCTACTTTAACTGTCATTTAAGATTTCCTCCTTATGAAAATCAAAAAAATATTTATTTTAAAGGGATACCCCTTTTAAAATCTCATTAGCAGCGGCTTCATCTGTGATGAGCCACGTTTGTTTTGGTGCATTATTCATATACGCTCGAATTGCTTTGGCTTTGGCTTTCCCTCCTGCAACCGCAAGAATGATCGGGACTTTAGCTAAGTCTTTTAATTCGATGCCGATTCGTGGGACTTTATAAACGACTTCTCCTTTTTCATTGAAGAAATAGCCAAAAGATTCCGCAACGGCATTGGCTTGTTTCAACATCAGCAATTCTTCTTCATTCATCTTTCGTCGCGCTGCCATATGCAACGCCCGTCCAATACTATGAATAACACAATTTGCCTGACTTATCAAGTTTAAAACTTCTTGTATAGACGGCTCATTGAGTAATGAATTGTAAGTAGCCAAGCTTAATTGTTCCGGCACATATAGTGCTCGGTGTTTTCCATTTGCCTTTGTAGCCATTCTAGCACTGACTGAGTTCGCTTGTACAGTAATCGCCTCACCGATCCCACCTCGCGCAGGAACAAACAAATTATGGCGCTTGCTGTTTTCTAAGCTAGTCAATTGCTCTGCAACGATCGCCATCGTCGTTCCTCCCATGACTGCGATGATATTATCACCTTCAGGAAGTAGTAGATTCAGTGATTCGTCTAAGGCTTCGCCAAAAGCATCTGCTACTTTTGGTTGTTGTTCACTGTTTCCAGAAACAACGATACAGCGCTGGTTTCCAAAATACTCAGATAGTTTCATTTCAATCTGATGCATTCCTAAAAGTTGGTCCATAAAGCCTTCGAGGCTTTGATAGACTTCCTCTCCTTTTTTCGTCAGCGTCATACCACTTTTAGAGGCGTTGATCAGTTCAAGTTGTTTGAGCAGATCCGTTTCTGTTCGTAAGACACGTTCGGTCATGCCCATGCTTTCCGATAAACTACGACGACCAATTGGCTGCATCCAGTAAATATTGCGCAAAATCTTATAGCGTTCTTGCAAAACATCCATGATGTCTGGCGCAACAGCTTCAATCAGTTTCAATTCATCTAACATAGCGATCTCCTTAGTTGGACATTTTTCGTCCAATGTAGACTCAAAACGACCCATGTGATCTAAAAAAATAAATCGGACTTTCCAACTTGCACGTTTTCTACTAGGAAAATCTCAACCTCACATGACATAGTCTAACAGTTTTGTCCGTATTTATCAACAAAAAAAGACTAGAAAAATGTTTAAGATTCTTCCAGTCTTTCATTCAATTATCTATCATACCGTTTTCTTTTCGATGAACTAGGGATTCCTAACAAGTCACGATATTTGGCGACTGTTCGTCGAGAAATCGAAATTTTGTCATTTTTCAGTAGTTCTACTAATTTTTGGTCAGATAATGGTTTGCTTTTATCTTCCGCATCCACTAGTTCTTGGACTTTTTTCTTTGCGGTATCTGCTGATAGGTCTTCAGTACTCTCTGCATTTGTAGGTTGGAGTCTCGTCGTAAAGAACTTTTTCAATTCGAAGACACCAAAATCGGTTTCAAGATACTTGCCATTGACTGCTCGACTGACCGTTGATTCGTGGACGTCGATTTCTTCTGCGACTTCTTTTAAGGTCAATGGGCGGATCGGTCGTGCGACATTTGTAAAGAATTCTTTTTGCCGAGAAACAATGATTTGCGCCACGCGCATGATCGTATCACCGCGTTGCAAAATCGTTTTTTGCAGCCATTCAAATTCTTGTTTTCGTTCGTTCAAATAGGCTTGAGTCTCTTTATCTGCTTTTTTTTGCATCTGTTGAAAATAGGCTTCTTGAAAACGTACATTCGGCTGGTTGCCTCGATTTGAGATGACTTGGACTTCTTCACCTATTACGACAACTTTGACATCGGGAATGATATACAAACCGCTACTATGGTCAAAGACTCGTCCAGGACTTGGACTAAGGGTTTGGATATAGTCAAAGATCCGTTGTACATCGCTTAATGGAATCGCAAAATGTTGGGCGATCTCTTTCCATTTGCGTTCGACTAATTGATCAAACCATTCTTCCAAGACGATGTAAGCCAATTCGGGCGCATAATCGTCTCTTTCGGTTTGTAACATTAAACATTCTTGTAAACTTCGCGCCCCAACACCTGCTGGCTCTAACTGCTGGATCAGCGTCAATGCGTCAAGCATTTGGATCGGTGTCGCATTCGTTTGTTGGATGGCGTCTTCTAAAGAAATAGTCAAAAAACCATTCAGGTCGATATATTCGATCAAATATAAAATCAACTTACGTAAGAAAGTATCTCGGTAATTCAAATGGACTTGTTCGATCAATGATTCAAAAAGTGAGCCTGTTGTATCAGGAATTTGATTCAAGTAGCTCGTCTCTTCTCCCTCATAACTGGCATTACGTTTTTGGTAATCGGGTTGCCAATCCGGTTCGATCACTTCTACTAAGGGGTTTTCCAACGCCTGATTTTCAACAAAAGCCAGTAGCTCTTCGCTGTTATACTGCAAGACTTGGATGGACTGTTGGAGCTGTTGTGTCATGGCAAGTTTTTGTGTTTGTTGTTGTTTTTGTGAAAAATTTTGTTCAAATTTCATTTTTTTGTCCATTCCCCTTGTAATTTATTTTTGATTTCGATACAATTGTTGCAGTGCTTGCGTCCTTAGTGTAGTGGATATCACGTAAGATTCCGGTTCTTGAGACGGGGGTTCGATTCCCTCAGGACGCGTCTATTGTTATCTTAGCATATTTGTGAAGATTTTGCTTTCAAATTTCTAAGAAAAAAAGCGGTTTTCCTATCTAGGAAAACTGCTTTTTTTGATTTCTTCATGGGATTTCAAAAAGTAAACCAATCTTCTATGTAACTATAGTAGAAATGATTCGTTAAAGGTCCAGGAGTATAGCGCTCTGTCACACCCTCACCTTGACGAAGCGTTAAACCGTTTCTTAAAGTGGCTGTTTTTTGATCATAAAAATCACCATTGATGAGATAAAATATTCGGTTAGGGTCCTCTAAATAAGCAAATACATCCCCTGTAAAGTGTTTTTCCAATCCTTGATCAGCGGATTTCAACTGAACGGATAAAATTGACTTGATTGCTCGGAAATTTCCACTTTCGCTCGTTTCACAGTATAACAATAAATTTGGTTGGTATACTCTGTTGACAGTTATGTTTTGAGAAAAGATACGGTAGATTGCCCCATTATGTATTGCGCTTTGCACCATTTGCTCAGTATAGCCGAGCTGTTTTTTAGCTTCTTCTTCGGTTAGTTGATATTCTCTCGAAATGACACGAAGCAGTTGCTGAAAGTCCAACTTACTGGACATTGTACGATATGTATTTTCTTCATTTTTCGTTGAAAGATTCAAAGAGGTTTGCTCTTTTGGTGATGAATGGACCAAGAGAAACAACCCAAATAAAATCACAAGAAAACCGATTACTTTTATTCGTATTGACTTTTTCATTGATTACTCCTATTTATTTGTTATTCTTCTGTCTATAATCATAATCAGAAATAGCCAATGAAGCAAAGAGTTTTTATAAAAAACAATCGTTTTTTATTTTCCGACTTGATTCTATAACCTGTTTCCTCAAGAAGTCACTACAGCAGTGTTTGACCACGAGAAATAAAGCACCATCCACGAAAATTATTTTTCAAATTTTGGTGGACGGCGACTTATTTTTCGAAGAGTTACTTCTGTTTCCGCGGTTTATTCGATTTTAAATGGTGCGAGAGGATTATTGTCCCACTCTCTTTCATTTTTTATCAATCATAAGGAACATAATCTTCGTAACTTTCTTCGTTGTTCAAGGCTTCATTTTCAATAAAATAGTTCATACCGCCCATCAATTCCGAACTCATTGGTCCGTTTAAAGATAAATCATGACGTTCAATCATTTCCCGGTATTCATCTGCACTGATCACCGCACCGGTTTTCAAGCTTTTGTATTGCTTCGGTGTTTCCTCCACTTCTTGATCCAACTTTGAAAAATCTGTTTCTTTGTATGTCACGAAATAGCCATGAGAAAGTTTCCGTTCGACTACTTCATTGCATTCAGGACAGCGGATCGGCATTTCTTTTTCTCGATGCTTCACAATGTGACGTACTTCATTATAATAGAATTTGGTCTGACAATTGGGACATTTTAATTGATCATCTAACATATCGATCGTCTCCTTTTATATTTGATTGTCATGTCTCAGTTTCACTTTCATCATACTCTTTTTTACAACAAATGAAAAAAGATTCGCTGACATCACCTAATGCTTTTCTCTGAAACATTTCTATAAACCACAAAAATATGCCTTCATCCTTAAGGAGAAACACTTTTGGTTTCTAGTTGACGTTCTGCCTTACTCTCTAGGACTTTTTCTTTTATTCTAATACAAAAAAACTGCAAGGCTACTTTTACAAGTAACTTGCAGTTTTTTGTGATTTCTCTTACTTATTCTTCTGGGAAATCTTCGTCTTCAAATTCTTCGTCTTCTTCGTCATCGTCTTCGATAATGCTTAGATCTTCTTCGATGTTTCCTGGGATTTCTTCTTCGTCGTCTCCAGTATCTGCACCAATTTCTTGTAAGTCTGAATTGTATGCAGCGATTTCTTCATCATCGTCATCTTCATCTTCAAAAAGATCATCATCGTCTTCGTCAGACAGATCAGTATCTTCTGGGTCATCATCGTTATAATCGATGGCATCTTCGTCATCATTGATAAAGGCATTGACTTTTTTGCGTTTACGACGACGTGGTGTATCCTCGTCTTCTTCGTCGATTCCATGGTTGACTTCTTCATCGATCGAATCGATGGCATACCATGAACGCAAGCCCCAACGATTGTCGCCTAATGAAATAAAGCTACCGTCGATATTTAAGTCAGTATAAAATTGTGCGAGTGAATCACGAATGTCACTATCTGATTTGCCAAGATATGTTTGAATCTCATTTGCTAAATCAGAAAAGTCCATCACATCACCACGCTGCTCTAAGATCGCGTGTGCGACTTCGATCATTGATAATTCGTTTTTGTTTGCACCTTCAAATACACTAATTTCCAATCAGGACACGTCCTTTCACAGTCTACTCCTTATCATACAAAATCACAGGTAAAAAATCAAACGTTTCTTTGCTATTTATGCAGTAAAATCTAAGACCATCTCATATTCGCCTATTTTTTCGACACCCATGAACAAATCGTAATCGATCATGACTTTGCCAGCCGTTGGACGATCTTTTAGACTGACATGTAGTTCTTTTGTGTATGTGTCGACTTGGATCATTCCATAAGGCGTGCGGTAATGGGTTTCTAGACGCTCCCGATAGGCAAATTTTAGACGCATACGCATTTCACCAGCACGGATCAATTGCACGTGACCATCTGGCATGATCTTGATTGTGACAGGAATTTCTTCTTGTCCTTCTTGGATCTCTTTATAGCGTATGTATAAGGTATCGCCAATTTTGACCATTTGTCCTTTCAGATCAAAATAAAAATCTTGTTGCTCTCCTTGTTGTTTCACTTTTGTACGTAATTGTATCGAAATCGGTAATCCAGATCGTTCCATTTGACATTCTCCTTTTCTCATAGCTACATTGTTCCCACTTTCCACTGATTTGTCAACCGACAGGTATAGAGAACAGATAACTTTTTTCATCTCTTCTTTCTTATTTTGGAGTATAATGAAGAAAGAAGGAGTGATACTCCTGTATATTAGAATGAGTTGAGGTTGTAACAATCGCTGCTCAAGCAGATTTAAATAGGAGTTGAGTACATGACGTCCATCATTTTGGATCAAGAAGTCTACCAAACAAATGATTTTTCTCCGTTTGCTTTAACGGATATTTTAACAGAGTATGCCAAAAAAAATCAACAAACTTTTCTACATTTTTGGCAATATGAACAGACGATCATCCTCGGTATGAAGGATACCCGAACCCCTTTTTTATCTGAAGGGATCAAGGTCATCCAAGATGCGGGATTTACACCGGTGATCCGCAATGCTGGTGGACTAGGTATCGTTTCAGACCAAGGGATTTTGAATATCTCGTTGATTTTCCCACAAGAAGATGAGAACAAGATCTCGATCGATGAAGGATATGAACAGATGCTCGCTCTTACTCGTCAGGCTTTTCCTGTTTATGCAGACAAAATAGAAGCCTATGAAATCAAAGATTCTTATTGTCCTGGTACCTACGATCTCAGTATCAATGGTAAAAAATTTGCCGGGATCGCACAACGGCGGATCAAAAACGGGATCTCTGTGATGATGTATCTGAGCGTGAATGGGGATCAAGAAAAACGAGGCGAACTGATGCGACAGTTTTATCAACAAGCATTGAAAGAACAATTCGGTACAAACGGCTATCCTGCGGTGGCACCTACAAGCATGGCGACACTAGAAAAGTTATTCGATACACCGTTGACCGTTGCTCAAGTAAAAGATTCATTTATCCAAGCGTTCACTACATCTTATCCAACAAGTATTTCTATGGGGTCTGACATTTGGCAAGAAGCGAATGTTTCGCCAGATGAATGGCACGGACAAATTGAACGTATGACCCAACGAAATGCACTAAAGGAGCTGGCTTATGACAACACCTTATAAATACAAACTATTACCAATGGAAAAAGTCTTTAGAGATCCAGTGCATAACTACATCCACGTGCAACATCAAGTGATTTTAGACTTGATCAATTCGAAAGAAGTCCAGCGATTACGACGGATCAAACAACTCGGTACTTCGTCATTTACTTTCCATGGCGCAGAGCATAGCCGTTTCACTCATTCACTCGGTGTATACGAAATCTCCCGACGCATCTGTGACATTTTTTCAAGAAATTTCTCCATTGAAAAAATCGGTCCTTCTGGTTGGGATGATCGGGAACGTCTCGTGACTTTATGTGCCGCCTTACTCCATGATATTGGCCATGGGCCTTATTCACATACCTTTGAACATATTTTCCAGACCAATCATGAAGCAATCACTGTAGAGATCATTACTTCGCCAGAAACGGAAGTCTATCAGATTTTGAATCGTGTCGAAGAAGGTTTTCCTGAGAAAGTGGCTAGTGTGATCCAAAAAACATATCCAAATCCACAAGTCGTCCAAATGATCTCTAGCCAAATCGATGCCGATCGTATGGATTACCTTTTACGTGATGCCTACTTTACAGGTACAGAATATGGAACGTTCGATCTGACAAGGATTTTGCGTGTGATTCGCCCCTATCAAGGTGGAATCGCTTTTTCCATGAATGGGATGCACGCAGTAGAGGATTATATCGTCAGTCGCTATCAGATGTATGTTCAAGTATACTTTCATCCAGTTTCTCGAGGAATGGAAGTCGTCTTGGAGCATCTATTGCATCGTGCCCATGAACTTTATCACCAAGATGATGATAGTTTTGCACGTTATTCACAGTTACTGTTGCCATTTTTAGATGGCACATTTAGTTTAGATGAGTACTTAAAGCTGGATGATGGCGTCTTGAATACGTGTTTCAGTCAATGGACGGATTCATCTGATCCAATCCTTAGTGACTTAGCCAAACGCTTCTTAAATCGTAAACCATTGAAATCAGCGATGTTTTCTGGTGATCGTTACTCACCACTGATTGCTGAATTGACCTCTTTGGTCGAAAAAGTGGGCTACAATCCAAACTATTATACAGCCATCAATTCAAGCTATGACCTGCCTTATGATTTTTACCGTCCAGAAGAAGGCAGACATCGCACACAAATTGAAATCTTGCGAAATGACGGAACTTTGGTAGAATTATCAGAGGTCAGTCAATTAGTTGCTGCACTCGCAGGGCAAGAACAAGGAGATGAACGCTTCTTCTTTCCGAAAGAAATGGTCGATCCTACCTTGCGTAATCACTATGATCTTTTTGATGAAACCTACCAAGAATTTGCGCGTCATATCCATAATGGCGCATTGATTGAAGAAATAAACTAACTAAGGAGAATTTTATGTCTATCAAATTAGTCGCTATCGATATCGATGGCACCCTGTTAAACGAAAAAAGAGAAATCACACAAGAAGTAAAAGAAGCAATTGCAAGCGCTGTGGAAAAAAACGTGGCAATCGTATTATGTACAGGTCGTCCGCTTCCAGGAGTCAAAAACCAATTGAATGAATTGGGATTATACCAAGACAACGATTATGTGATCACTTATAACGGTGCGTTAGTCCAGCAAACAAAATCCGGCAAGATCATTGCTCGTCATGGCTTGACTTATGAAGATTTCTTGGAGATCGAAGTCATGGCCAGACGTGTGGGGAGTCATTTGCATTCGATCGATGATCAAACGATCTATACAACGAATCGTGATATCAGTCCCTATACTGTCCATGAAGCTTTTTTAGTCAACATGCCATTGAAATATCGGACAGCTGATGAAATGACACCTGATATGAGTATCGTGAAGATGATGATGATCGATGAACCAGCGATCCTAGATGCGGCCATCGCTCGTTTACCACAAACTTTCCGCGAAAAATATACAACTGTCAAGAGTTCACCTTTCTACTTTGAGATCTTGAACAAAGAAGCTAGTAAAGGCGCTGCTGTTGCTAACTTAGCCCAACATCTAGGAATCAAACAAGAGGAGATCATGGCAATCGGTGACAACGAAAATGATTTGTCGATGATCGAATACGCTGGATTAGGCGTGGCGATGGGAAATGCCGTTCCGTTGATAAAAGAAGCGGCTAATGTGGTTACTGCAACCAACGATGAACACGGTGTGGCTGAAGCAATCAAAAAATATGTTTTGTAAAAGTAATGAATAAAAACAGCTCATTTTAAAGTCCGAAGTATCGGCTCTTTCTTATGAGCTGTTTTTTTGTTCAATTTTGCTTCATCGCTAGCCATTTTTCCACTGCCCAACGATGACTTCCTCGTTTTAATTTTTCTAAGGCAGTTTCAGGAGTGACCCACCAGATCGATTGGTCTTTTTCGGTTGGTTCCCCTACCTTTTGCCAACTCTTTGCTACATAAAAATAGCCAGGATTGTGGAAGTAAGTTTTTCGATGGTTTGAGTAAAAATATTCCGCTGCTTCCCCTAGATAAAAAGAAATCTCTGCGCTGATCCCCATTTCCTCCAGTAATTCACGAGAAATCGCTTCTTCATTTGTTTCCTGTCCCTCTTTTTCACCGCCTGGCAAAAAAAAGGCACCATTTGGCGCTTCGATCATTGCGATTTTCCCATGTGTTTCGACAATGATATACGCTGCGTAACGGTCTTGGTAATTTGCAGACTCGTCTTTTTCGCCAAACATTGGGTTTTCCATAGGTATTGTCCCTTCATCTTTTTCTTTCTATTCTACATGAGAGTTTTCTCATAAACAAGCACAAACCCATAGCGTACTTGAAATTTTTGATATGATAATGTGGAAAAGGTAAAAAAGAAAGGAAGATATACTTATGAAAATGGCTCACACTTGCGTCCGCGTTAAAGATCTTGACGCTTCTTTAAAATTCTATCAAACAGCATTCGGCTTTGAAGAAAGTCGTCGTCGCGATTTTCCAGAAAACAAGTTCACGCTGGTTTACTTGACTTTACCAGGAGATGATTACGAATTAGAGTTGACTTACAACTATGATCATGAAGGCTATGATTTAGGAAACGGCTACGGTCATATCGCTATTTCAGTTGAAGACTTAGAAGCACTTCATGAAAAACATCAAGCAGCAGGCTTCAACGTGACTGACTTGAAAGGACTGCCAGGAACAGCTCCGTCTTATTACTTCGTTGTCGATCCTGATGGTTACAAAATCGAAGTCATTCGTACAAAATAAATAGAGCAATACTAAAAAACAGAGGATGTGAACACCGCGTGTCAACTTCCTCTGTTTTTTTCTGTTCTTAAAACCACTTACTGTTAACCGATCAATACGCTCTCTTCTGGATATTTGTACTTCGTCCCTACTTGATTTCCTTTTACAAGAATAGAGAAAAAGACGGTTAAAATCCCTACACGTCCGATATACATCAATGACATGATGATCAGTTTCCCGACTTCTGTCAGATCTGGCGTCAACCCCATTGTCAACCCAACTGTTCCAAAAGCTGAGAACACTTCAAAAGCAATATATTCGATGCCTGAAGTTTCTGGGATCGTCTCAGTCACAGACAAGACCATGATCGCCAACATACATAAAGACAATGTAACGAAAAACAATGTCAGTGCGCGAAGTACTGCTGCTGGGCGAATAGTTCGTCCGAAAGCTTCAGCTCTGGTTTTCCCGTTAAATGTCGCATGCATTTGAATCAATAGGATGCCCAAAGTAGTGGTCTTTAACCCACCTGCTGTTGAACCGGATGTTCCACCGATATACATCAAGATCATTGTCAACATCAAGCCGGCATGACTCATTTGTAAATAGTCGATGGAGTAGTAACCAGCTGTTCTTGGTGTGACACTCATGAAGAACGTATTTGCTAAACGTTCAAGATAAGTTCCTTCAACTAGATGGATCGCATTTTGTTCGGTAAAGAAAAAGACGATAAAACCGCCCACCAATAAGCCACCAGTGACAATCAATGCAATTTTTGAGTGGAGAGTGATTTTCTTTACTTTATGATAACTAAGTAGATCCCGCCAAACAATGAAACCTAACCCACCAGCAATGATCAGCGCAGAGACCACCATTAAGAGATAGATGTTTGGCTGATCATTTGCTAAGCTATCCCCTAACAAATCAAACCCAGCATTACAAAAACTTGATACGGCATGGAAGATGCTGTACCAAATCCCTTTTGTCCATCCGTAAGTCGGCACAAATGTAAAACTCAAGGCAAGTGCTCCCAGCCCTTGGATGACCATTGCGAATTTCAAGATATAGAGCATCAAACTCATAACACCTGACATGATTTCAAGATTCAATGCTTCTTTTAGTAAGATCCGCATACTAAAGCTGACTTTTTTCTTCGCTACTGCAAAGAAAATAATGGGGATCATCATAAAACCTAAACCACCGATCTCGATCAAAACCATGATCAGAAACTGACCGGCTTCATTCCAATGCGCCGCAGTGTTCAATGTAGTCAAGCCAGTGACACAGACGGCTGAAGTTGCAGTAAATAATGCATCAATATAATTCGTCGGTTCGCCACTTTTACTAAAGAAAGGCAAAGTAAGTAAACTGCCACCAACTAAGATCAAAAGAAAAAAGCCAACAGCAATCAATTGAACTGGTGACAGTTGTTTTGTTATCCTCTGTTTCATTCGAATCACTCCTCTAAGACCGTTAGCTACCTTCGCAACGAACAAATGAAGTAGCTATTGCTCTCACGGATGTAAAAGTAAGTCCGCCAAACGCTCGCTTTCTTTTCATCCCTTATCTTACCCTGTTTTTCTTCTTCCAGCAAAGAATTTGAGTCTTTTTCCTCCCTTATACCTGTTCGTTTGATACACATGCTTTCGAACAAACAATAGGAACGCTCAAATGAGTTCTACAAAAAAAAAAACTCCATATAATAAGCCATAAACATCCGAAATTAGTTAAAGATATTTTTCGACATTTACGGCCTATTCTTCGGAGCTTAGAACTGTAGCTCGGATGAACGAACAACGTTACTAATTTGCTCAGATGACTTAGCTAATCAGCGTTCCCCATATTTTTCACTTTGATCAAGCGAGTAACTTCCGCACGTTCATTTTCTTCTAACTTCATCTTGATATAATAGATCGTTTCTTCTAATTGTGGAATCGTCATGTACTCTAACGCATTCACTCTGCGCCGTGTTTTTTCGATCTCACCGGCCATCAGTTGACAGGTTTTCTCGATCTCTGTCAACTCAAGGAGCTTAGGCAGAAATGAGGTAAAACGATCGATCGAACGGTCTAATTCTGCATTGGAATTCAAATAGCCATAATCCACCGGTGCTTCGCCTAGCTGTTCGTCATATTCAAAATTCATGATCGGTACTTTGACGCTCATAATGTTTTTTTCGATAACAGCTAACTCGACATTTTCAGCCGGTAGTACAAACAATTCATCAATGAAGGCTTCAGGTAATGAAGCTTTCGCAAGGACAAAATCGCTCATAGCTGCTGTCATTTCTTTTTCTACTACTTGGCGCAGTTCATTGTTCTTACGGATCAGTAGGATGAATTGACGCATCAATTCATCCTGCTTATCCTTCAACAATTTGTGTCCTCTTGTTGCAGTCGTCAATTGTTTTTTGAGTCGTGTCAATTCCATTCGTGTCGGATTAACATTTAATCGAACCATCTGACACTCACTCCCCTTCTGGCAGGTACTGGTCAAGCAGATCATCTTTGATCCGTTTTAATTCCGTTCGTGGAAGCATGGCTAAAAGTTCCCATCCTAGATCCAGCGTTTCAGTGATTGAGCGGTTGGTATAAAATCCTTGATTGACATATTCTTTTTCAAAACGTTCCGCAAACTTAGCATAGATTTTGTCCACGTCTGACAACGCCGACTCCCCTAAGACAACAGCTAATTCTTTGGCTTGTTTACCTTGGGCATACGCCGCAAATAATTGGTTCATCGTCGCTGCATGATCTTTTCTAGTTTTCCCTTCACCTGTCCCTTTATCTTTCAAACGTGAAAGCGAAGGCAGGACATCGATCGGTGGTTGGATGCCACTCTTATACAATTCCCTCGTCAAAATGATTTGTCCTTCTGTGATATAGCCGGTCAAATCAGGGATGGGATGTGTCTTATCATCTTCTGGCATGGTCAAGATCGGGATTTGTGTCACAGACCCCTTTAATCCTCGGATTCGACCAGCACGTTCATATAAAGTTGCTAAATTCGTATAAAGATACCCTGGATAGCCACGACGACCTGGCACTTCACGACGGGCAGCAGAGATTTCTCGTAATGCTTCGGCGTAGTTAGTCATATCTGTCATGATGACTAACACGTGCATCCCTTTTTCATAAGCGAGATATTCAGCCGCAGTCAATGCCATACGAGGCGTTGCGATCCGTTCGATGGCTGGGTCATTCGCTAAGTTCATGAACATCACCGAACGATCGATTGCTCCCGTCTGGCGGAAGTCTTCCATAAAGAATTCTGCTTCTTCAAAGGTGATTCCAATGGCAGCAAAAACAACTGCAAAATCATCAGAAGAGTCTAACACCGTCGCTTGTCTCGCAATTTGAGCAGCTAATTCTTTGTGTGGCAAACCAGAGCCAGAAAATACCGGCAATTTTTGTCCTCTGACCAAAGTATTCAGGTGATCGATTGCTGAGATACCTGTTTGGATAAACTCATCAGGATAATCACGAGCCACCGGGTTGATGACTTCTCCATTGATGTCCAAGTATTTTTCTGGTAGGATTTCTGGCCCATTGTCTTTTGGACGACCTAACCCGTCAAATACACGACCGATCATGTCTTCAGAAACTCCCAACTCTAATGGATGCCCTAAAAAGCGGACCGTTGAATCTCTCAGATTGATCCCACTAGTTCCTTCAAAAATTTGGACCATCGCTTTGTCTTCTTGTACTTCAAGTACTTGTCCACGACGAATCTCGCCATTTTGCATACGAACTTCAATCAACTCTTCATATTTCACCCCAGCGACTTTCTCGACCGCCATCAAAGGACCGACCACTTCACCAATTGTTCGATATTCTTTAATCATCGGTCATTCCTCCTTCTGAAACGATTGCTTGGATCGTTGGTTTGATATTCGCTTGGATTTCATCTAATTTCTCTAATTCTGTTTCTGGCACGAATTTACTACGACCGATTCGTTCTCTCAATCCCACAGTTCCTTTCATGATCTCACTGAGATAAGCACCTAATGAAATCGCCTGACGTGCTTCTTCACCAAAAGATAGGATCAATTTCAACATCTTGAATTGTTTTTCTCTAGAAGTAAATGTATCCACCTCATCAAACGCATTTTGTTGTAAGTAATCTTCACGAATGGACTTTGCTACTTCAAGCGTCAAGCGATCATTATCTGAAAGTGAATCGACACCAACAAGACGCACGATTTCATTCAATTGCTCTTCTTGTTGCAAGATACGCATTCCTTCTGCCACCATCTCTGCCCAATCCGCTTGTAGGATCTGATCCATGTAACGTCCCACTTCTGACGAATAAAGAGAATAGCTTTGAATCCAGTTGATAGATGGGAAATGACGTTTTTGCGCCAAACTGGAGTCTAATCCCCAGAAAACTTTCACGACACGCAACGTATTTTGAGTCACTGGTTCAGAAACATCTCCACCAGATGGTGAGACCGCACTGATCGCTGTAATGCTTCCTTCACGTTCTTCATTACCTAAAGCAATGACACGTCCTGAACGTTCATAGTATTCAGCTAAACGAGAACCTAAATATGCAGGATAGCCTTCATCACCAGGCATTTCTTCTAAACGTCCACTCATTTCTCGCAATGCCTCTGCCCAACGAGAAGTGGAATCTGCCATGATCGCCACATCATATCCCATATCACGGAAATATTCCGCAATAGTGATCCCTGTATAGATCGATGCTTCCCGTGCAGCTACTGGCATATTTGATGTATTGGCAATCAATACGGTACGTTCCATCAATGATTCACCTGTATTAGGATCAATCAGTTCTGGAAACTCATTCAGTACGTCCGTCATCTCATTACCACGTTCACCACAACCAACATAAACGACCATATCAACATCTGCCCATTTAGCAATTTGGTGCTGAACAACTGTTTTACCAGCACCAAATGGGCCAGGTACAGCGGCAGCTCCGCCTTTTGTCACTGGGAAAAAGGTATCGATAACACGTTGCCCCGTGATCATTGGCGCGTCCGGATTCAATTTTGCTTTGATCGGACGACTCCGTCTAACAGGCCATTTTTGCAACATCGTCAATTCTCGCAAACCGTCTTCTGTTTCGATGACACAAACCACTTCATCGATCGTAAATGATCCCGCTTCGATTTTTTTGATTTTTCCTTTGACACCATGAGGTACCATGATTTTGTGTTGGATGATCTTTGTTTCATCCACCACACCTAGAACATCTCCGGTACTGACTTCTTGCCCGACTTCAGCAGTTGCTTCAAACCACCATTTTTTTTCATGGTCTAACGCTGGTAATTGGACACCACGACTTAAAAAGTTGCTTTGCGTGATCTCCATGAACGTATCCAATGGCCGTTGGATCCCATCAAACATTTGTGAAATGATCCCAGGCGCCAACTCAACAGACAACGCTTCACCTGTTGAACGAACGGGTTCACCAGGGCCGATCCCTGAAGTTTCTTCGTATACTTGTATCGATGCGACATCTCCGCGCATCTCAATGATTTCGCCGATGACTCCTAGCTCTCCCACTAAGCACATATCTTGGATACTTGCATCTGACATATTTTTTGCCATCACGAGAGGGCCGGAGACTTTTATGATTTTTCCAATTTGCAATGCACTATCTCCTTTACATTCTATAAGATATTTTGTCCAACTGCTTTTTCCACACTCTTTTGGATCTCTGCTACGCCGATCCCCATCGTTCCTTGATGGCTAGGGATTAGGACAATTGCTGGCGTCATCGATTCTTTGTAACGTTCTATCGTCTCAGGTGTCATCGCCGCCGATTGTTCTGTGATATAGATCACTCCATAGGCGCTTTTTGCCATTTGTTCGATTGCGCGCCTCACTTCTTGTGGCTCTGTCGCATAGTGCACATCAAACCCAAATAATTTAAATGGTAAAACAGAATCTTTGTCGCCAACGACACCGATTTTATGCGTCATAGACTTGTCTCACCCTTTCTCTGATCGTTTCATTATCAAAGTGATTTTTCTTACCGATCACTAATAGCCGAAGATTTTTACTCTCAATTTCTTTTGCATTCAAGAAAGCAAGTAAAGGCAACGGGCCAAAAGCCTGCGTTTGTGCGGCTTCATACAGCGAAGATAAGTAATCGTCTTTGATTTGTTCTAATCGAACAAAATCTAGTTCTCCTTCATGGATTGCAGGTTCGATCAATTGACGATAATCTGTTGTTTGCAGAAAGTTCAAATAGGTATCCAACTCGCTTTTGACGAAACTCAAAAACGTTTCTTTCGGGATACTGCCAGAACTTGAAAGTACTGCAGTCATAAAACCACTGGATCGTTGTTGCAAGATACCGCGTGCCATCGTCGTGATATTAGTCAAATCAATAAACGCAATGATTTCTTCCAGTAATTCCGGATACCCAAGTTTCTCTCCAAGACGGCGTTGCTCTGTCAAGAAATAGCGATCATAGATAACATCGATTCCTTGTAACACAGAGGATTCTTCGCAGTATTCATGGACTTCACGAATACTATCCATCAACTGCGAAGGCAATTCTGTAGAGCCTTGTGTATGGATTGCTTGCTTTAACGCTTCGCATGAATAAAAACCATCATTACGGTACAGGTGATCCAGATTTTTACCCGTCATCTCGGCTTTTGTCAGGACTTTTAAATTATGGAACGTATACCGCATCGTATAGACCCAAACGACTTCAGGTTCTGGCGCCGATTCTTTCAACCAGGTAAATAGTTTGCCCGACTCAGCCAATAGATTTTCCTCAAAGTCCCGTTCAAAACCTTCGTAGATATAAGGATGATAAATCGTTGTTTTTAACATTTCGCCTAATGCGTCCAATGATTTCGTCTGGATCATGCGATCAAAATCTTCTTTTGATAAAAGTTCTAATTCTCTTCCACGAATCAAGGGATTTAATTCATGATAATCCATTCACCGATCCCTCCTTACTCGAATAGTTGTTTCGCAATTTCAAAGCGCATTTGTTCTTGCACTTCTTGTACTAGATCACTATAGACAAAGTTGTATTGTACCCCTTGGTCATCAATCAAAAATCCTGCTTCTTTGGCAATCCTTCGATCACTTATATGCAAGGTGAAGGGCAACTGTTGGTTCCACTTTGTCACTACTTCATTGGTTAAAATGGCAGCAGATTTTTCTCCGGCTAATAAAGTAACCTCACCAGATAAGGATAAATTCTGCACCATATTGAACATCAATGAAAGTTGATCTTCTGCTGGCCAACTTTCTAATTCTTGGCGTGCTTCAGCAAACAAACGATGTAAAAATTCTTGTTTTTCATTGAGTGTTGCTTGACGCACTTCCACCTGTTGGCGATTTCTTAATTGACGGTAACTCTTTTCGATTTCTTCAAGTTCTTTAGATTTTTGCTTTTCATCGTCTGCTTCTAAACGCGCACGCTCGATTTTGAACTGCTGATCGATTTTTTCACGTTCTGCTTTTTCAAACGCCGCTCGTTCTGCTTCAGCTGTTTCATTCATTTGACGAATGATATTATCAATGGCGTTCATTGTTTTTCCTCCTTGTTTAAGCATTCAATACTAATAAGAAAGAAATAACGAAGCCTAAGATTGCGTAAGTTTCAACCATTGCGGCAAAGATAATTCCTTTAGTTGCGTGTTCTGGTTTTTTCGCTAATATCTGGATACCTGCAGCAGATACTTTCCCCTGAGCAATCCCAGAAAACAATCCTGTAAAGGCAATCGGTAAAGATGCGCCTAAAAAATTCAGCCCTTGGACAACCGACATATCTGCATTTAAATTGATAAAGATCAAGAAGGCGATTACGAAGCCATAAAGTCCCTGTGTTCCGGGAAGTAATTGTAAAATCAACGCTTGTCCGAATTTTTCCGGTTGACTTGTCGTCAATGCAGCTGCGGCTTCACCAGTCATCCCCACACCTTTCGCTGATCCGATCCCTGAAAAGATCGTGGCTGTTGCCATCGCTAATACCGCAAACACCATTCCACCATTTTGAGCAATTAAGTAATCCATCATTTTTAAAAATTCCTCCAATTTTTTTACTTTTTCTTATGATTGATATTGACATATTTTTCCGCTGTTTTCAGTGGATCGAAGGCCCGTCCGCCTCCGGTATAAAACTTGCCGAAAAATTCGACATATTGCAATCTCGCGCCATGCACGTAGGCACTAAGCAAGGTCAAGAACATATTCAACGCATGTAAAGCGATGATCAATAAGATCCCGACACTAAAGCGCGCGGCTGGCGGCATGAAAGCAACCAACATATTGAAGGCAGCGCCGATACTCCCACCAGAGATCCCCAAAGCCATCAATCGTGTGTAACTCACTAGATCACCGATATAACCAGTCAAACCATACAAATTATAGGCTCCTTTTGCAGCACCTTTGACTTTGGATGAAGATTGGAAAATCGGAATGACCAAAATACATAGCGCTGATAAAATCGCTAATCCTGCACCTAGGTAAACAAAAATCGGGTTCTTGACGATCATACTACCAAGTAATAAAAGGACGACTCCCACTAAAATCCCTTGCCAGGCAAATCCATCATTGATCGCATCCACGTAATCTTTGCGCTTGATATGCTCTTTTGCTGCAAGAAACAATCCTACTAAGATTTGGATAAGCCCAAAAATGACAGACAAGACTAAAATCGTATTGACATCATCTGTTGTAGACAACAACGGGAAGGGTAAGTGGATACCTAATACTTCGGTCGGTAACGCTTGTCCAAAGAAGGAACTATAAATAAATCCCCAGATGATCGACGGAATCGCTAAGATTTCGAAAAACTTAGCAAATCGCTGCATCCCTCGAGGTAATACCAACAATTTTTGCGCAATGATTGCGCCTATAAGCATGAGTAAACCATAACCAGTATCAGCCACCATCATCCCGAAAAAGACAAGATAAAATGGCGTCATCCATGGTGTCGGATCAATTTCATGATACTTAGGTAAACTGTACATTTCCGTCAGCATTTCAAAAGGTGCCACGATTGGATGGTTCTTCAATTTCGTTGGTACTTCTTGATCGATCTCTTCTTCGGTGGGCGCTTCAAAGCTAAGAAAGACTTCATCAGCAGACAACGTATTTTCTACCTGCTGGATCAATTCTTGCTTTTCGTCCTCGCCGACCCATCCTTGGACAACGATCAGGTAAGGCGCCATGACAAATCGATCCTTCACTGCTTCTCGTTCTGCCATTGCCAAGAGGATTTCTTCTGCCCATTCCAATTCTTGGATGTAACTGCTACAACGACCGATTTTGATCGCTAATTGTTTTTGTGCTTCGTAACAAGCTTGCAACTCTTGCTTGATTTCCTGTAGCTGTTCTTTTGGCGTTTGCTCATAAGGATATGCTTCTTTGACAAAACCATAACGAGTAGCAATCTCATCGACAATAGATGCTGAAGTTTTGAGCACCACGTAAGTCAAGTAAACGAAGTGATCTGTTTCGCTGACTTCTTCCACATAGACCTCTGGAACTTTTGCTAATGCTTCTCTAAATTCTGTCGCATTAGCAACACTGATCGTTCCCATCTCAACTGTTGTTTGGTGACTACTAAAGCTTTGCGGTATAACATCCAGATTTGCCCAATGTGTCAACCAGTCTTCCTGCTCTGACAGTTGTTCTCGTTGTTCTGCTAATGTTTCCCATTGTTTCTTCAAGCCTAATATTTCAGTTAAACGCTTCGTAAAATCTTCTTCCGAATAATTTGCTTCTAGTTCCTGCAAGGTCACTTCTCTTCGTTTGAGGTGTTGTTTCTTTTGTTGCTTGTCCCCATGATGATCAATGAACTGAACAGCTTCTCTTGTTTGCATGATCCGACTAGTAAGCGCATTGACGATCGGTTCTTTTTCAAAAATCGCTGCCTTAGGAAAATAAGTATCCACCCATTGGTTATTTGTCGTTTCTTGAAAAAGATCGCGAATCTCTACATTTTGGATGCCTTGGATTGCTTGTAATAAGGCATCCTGATTTTGTTTATCGGAAATAAGAGTCACTTTTTCCATCTTAGTGACGGCCATAGGTTTCTTTCACCCTTTCAATGATCGCGTCAACCGCTTGCTGACGTTGCTTCTCATATTGTTCTTGTACGATGGATTGCAATCGTCTAGCGTCTTCGTTCAATTTATTTTTTTCAGCAATCGCTTTTTGCTGTTCCGCTCGTTTTTTTTCTTCAAGCAACTGTTCCAAATGTTGTTTTTGACTTGCACGAAGTTGATCCAATTCGACCGCTTTTGCTTCTTTATAATCTTTTAACTCTTGCTGAAGCTTTTTCATCGCTTGTTCATTTTCTTTTTCAGCTTGTTTGATTTTTTCTAAGGCTTCTAGCACATTCCCTACTTCCTTTCTCTAAAAAAAGAGGGACATCCTTTCTTTTTTCATTGAAAGTATGTCCCTCTAAAAATAACTTCAGATAATCTAGGCACTTTCAAAAAAATGTTCTTCTCACCCCTTGAAGAACTAGATCCTTGAAGCTTGCGCCCAACCATTTATATATTTCTTACTTACAAGTATAACAAATTCAGGTAAAATTTCAACTAACAGATCCCTTTTTCCTTTCAGAAAGTTCATAACTGACAGTAAATGAGCAACTTTAGAAACATTCTACCTATTATATAATTACGTACGTTTTCCAAAACAAATATTTTAATTTTTTTTAAACTATTGCTAAAATAGAAGTAGTTTATGAATGGAGGAAATCGTATGCATCAAAAAATTGGTATCGCGGCCAATCAATTACTGCGGGCTACAGAAACATTTCAAGGAAATCAAGTCACTTACACCCCGCAAGGTTTTGTTAATGCGGTACAGCAAGCAGGGGGCTTGCCTTTGCTTCTCCCTATTTCTTCCACAGAAAGCGCTCGTGACTACATTCAGCTCGTCGATAAGCTACTCCTAGCTGGCGGTCAGGATGTCAGTCCTTCGTTCTACAACGAAGCGCCTCACCCTAAATTGACAGAAACAAACCTGAATCGGGATCTATTTGAACAGGCGTTGATCAATGAAGCATTAAAACAAAATAAACCGATCTTAGCTGTGTGTCGTGGGATGCAATTATTGAATGTAACGTTAGGGGGGAATCTTTACCAAGACCTTACGTTATATCCAAATTGGTCAGTGAAACATGAACAACAACCAACTCCCCCACAATTTGCTACGCATGAAATCACAGTCGAACCAGATAGTATCCTCCACGAAGTATTACCTACTTCTTATTTTGTAAATTCTTATCATCACCAAGCAATCAGGGATCTTGCTCCTACACTAAAAGCAACAGCGTATTCTCCTGATGGATTGGTGGAAGCTGTTGAAAGTAAAGGATCCAACCAACGAATACTTGGTGTTCAATGGCATCCTGAGCTTATTCACCAAAAAAATCCACTCGATCAAAAATTATTTGATTATTTTGTACAATCGTTATGATCGTTATAAACGAAATGAAAAGCCCGTCTAGCAGGAACATGTTGTTTCAGCTAGACGGGCTTTCATTCATTTTATGCAAGGAACATCGATCTGCAGTTAACTTCTACGATACTCAAGCAGCTGTTTCAATTGCTCGATTTGTCGCTGCAATTCGCTCCCTTTTGTCGTATCACGATTTAATTTTCGTGGCAACTGTTGATCAATGACCTTTTTGACTTCTGCCAAGCCATTGGCTGTTTCAAATTGTTCCTCGATGCCTAAAAATGGGTAGTGGGTCACGATTTGAAAGCCATAAGAGTTACATAGCAACGAATACCCTGCAATACCCGTTGTTCGTTGATAGGCCTTTGATAAACCACCGTCAATCACGAAAACTGTTCCGTCCGCTTTGATTGGTGACTCCCCTTTTTTCACTTTGACTGGTGTATGTCCATTGATGATCACTGAACCATAGACAGGTACACCGAACTCACGCCTTACTTTTTGACTCAACCATTCTTTGTCTCGTAATCGATAGTAAGCATTGCTGACTTCCACATGCATTTCTTTTTCTGTTAAATAATAACGCTCAAACGTAGCCATCTTACTTTTACCAAACAACGGCGAGTAAGGCCCACTCCATGCGTACCAAATCAAATCAGTCGCTAGGTCTTCTTTTTTCTTCAGTGATTTAGCACTTTCACGAATCTGTTCTTCAAAAAATGCCATCAATTGCTTCCCTTGATACGTCTCACTCCCAAGTTTAAAACTTAGAAACTCACCATGTTCATCTACCGGCATACAGCCATGAAACAAGATACTTTGGTTCGTGACAAGATACATCCTACCTTTTTCTAAAAGGAAATCCATATGTTTTTGCATTCGGAGTGAATGTTGAAAAGAATACAGCAACATATCGATCACTCGTCGTTCGTCTGCCGTTAAACGATCCGGTTCCTGCGCAGAAATCGTCTGGAAACATGGGTGATGGATCGTATACTTTTGACCATCCAGAAACAACTCATTTTTTTCATAATCGATATTCGCTAACATATCCCGATCCGCCATCTCAAATTCTGGTCGTCGTTTCAGTAAATGCGATTCTAGTTTGAATTGCATTATCGCAAGCGCTTGATGGATTTTCTCCATCTCTTCTCTCTCGCGTTCCGTTGCGTCTTGGCTATTCTTAGGTGTAAACAAAGGGTTTGTTTGATAAGTTTCTGTCGCAAACGAACAAAGGGAACGCAGATTCAACGCGTATTCTTTTTCCAACTCGAATAAATAATTATACCGCGCAGCGATACGCAATAAGGTCAACAAACAAGTTTCCGAGCCACAATATGCCCCCAGCCATAAAATATCATGGTTGCCCCATTGGATATCGATTGAATGGATCTCCATCAAGCGGTCCATCACTTTGGCGGCTTGTGTCCCCCGATCAAAGATGTCTCCGACCACGTGGACATGATCGATCACCATTCGTTGAATCGTCTGCGCTAACTTTTTTAAAAAGCGCTCTTCTTCATTCATCTCAAGCAACTGATCAACGATTTTACTCACATAAGATTTTTTCCCTTGCACACGATCATCGACATACAATAATTCCTCAATGATATAACTATATTCTTTAGGCAAGGCTTTTCTTACTTTTGATCTCGTATACTTAACAGAAGTGAATCGCAGTAACTCGATCAATTGATGGATCAACGTTGTTTTGTCTTGTTTTTTGTACCAGTCAGTCGCTAATGCGTATTCCGGATATGCAACAAAAATCGTTAATCGTTTCATCTCTTCTTCACTTAAACAATCTTGAAATAAATCTTTGATTTTCTCTCGTAGATTCCCTGAACCATTTCTCAATATATGATCAAATGCTGGAAACTCTCCATGGATATCACTTAAAAATAATTCGGTTCCTTTTGGTAGTTGTAGGATTGCTTCTAAGTTGATGATCTCCGTAATGACTTCTTCTTTTGTTGGGAATTTTTCTGACAATAATTCTAAATATTGATCCATCCAAACGCCTCCAAAATTGGTATACCTAAAATTATAGGACACACAATGGATATTTACAACAAAATTACTTTACTAAATAAAAAATAGGTACATATAAAATCGTGGATTTTTCAAATCAAACAAAAGCACTCTAGGTATACGTCTAAAAGCAACTCTTACGAAAATAAGCCGAGACACCCGAAAATTGTTCTTCACCTTTCGGGCGTCTCGGCTTATTTCTCATCATTGAATATTTCTGTTACAACTTCAACATTTATTTCTTTTTGCGTTCATTTCTCATGATTGAAATCGATTGTTTCAATGACGTCCAAATACCACCTTCACTGTAAACAAGCACGTTTGATTTGTACATATTTGCGGACATGAACATCAATACGAATGTGATGATCACTAGAACGATCAAAGAAATCAATACGCCACTTATTTCAACCGTTTCATTTGCCAAGCGGATCGGCATGATATATGAAGATAGGAATGGAATGTATGAAGTGATGCGGATCACGATATTATTCGGATCAGATGCACCAAGGATCAATCCTAGCATATAACCACCTAAAGAAAGGTACGTCACTGGTAAAATCGCTTTTGCTGTATCTTCGGCTTTGTTGACTAGTGAGCCACATAAGGCAGCTAACACGGCGTAGATCAAGATCCCAAAGAACATAAATAGTAAAGAGTACCATAAGAATGGCCCGAAAATACTATCCAAAGAAATCCCATCCAGTACACTTTTAACGATTTCCATATCTTTGAACTGGTTGAATCCTACTGCAAAGATGATACCGTATAAAGCCATTTGAGTGACTGCCACTAGCAGAACTCCTGTTAGTTTTCCATAAAAATGTTTTTGTGCAGTGGTACTAGACAAGATCACTTCCATGATTCTTGTCCCTTTTTCTGAAGCAATCTCTTGCGCGATGATCTGTGCATACGTCAAGATGATGATGAATAGAATGATCGTTGCGACATAACTGACTGCATATTGAACAGCTGAGTTATCTTCTCCTATCGTCATTTCACCATTGGCGTCAAAACTGACTTTTTGTCGTGAAAATCCAGCCGGTTGACTTAATGCAGCCACTTCTTCAGGAGAGATCCCTAAGCTACTTGCCCGCATCATTGACTGTAAACCAGTCAACTGCTGTTGGATCAACAGTTGTGTTGCTTGGCCTAATGAGTTTTCACTAAATAATTCTCCGGATACTTCTCCATTATCTGTCGTGACTACCATGTACGCATCGATCTTTTCGTCAGATAACTTACTTTTGGCTTCATCCTCCGATGAAAAAGCTTCAAAGTGGAAATCCCCCATATCGGATTGACTCAAATAATCAGTGATTTGTTGGTCTTCAGCAATCACACCGATTTTATCTGTTTCACTGTTTTGTTGAGCAAAATTACCTGCTAAGTAAATCACACCCATCAAAACAAACGGGACTAATATCATAATAATAAAAGAAATCGATTTGACATTTTTCAAATAGACATCTTTTGTGATGATCCAAAATTTACCCATGTAGTTCACCTGCTTTCATCTTGAAGATTTCTTCTAAAGTAGGCGGTTGTTGATTGAACATTGGAATATAGCCAAATTGTGTCGCACGGGTAAAAATTTCTTTCCCTACATCTGGATGATCCAACGTGATTTCCAACGATTGATCCTCACGAAGAACCACTTTTTGGACCCCAGCGATTTCCTCTACTTCTTGTTGTGACAATCCAGACTCCAAAAATAGCTTTGTTCTGCCAAATGCTTCTCGAATCTCGTGGACTTTCCCATCTAGTACCATCTCCCCATTTCGAAGCATGATCAAGTGGTCACAAATCTTTTCAACATTATCCATATTGTGACTAGAAAAAATGACACAAGAGCCATTTTTCTTCAATTCGATGATCCCGTCTTTAAGTAGCTCAGCATTCACTGGGTCCAACCCACTAAAAGGTTCATCTAAAATAATCAACTTGGGTTCGTGGATCAGTGTTGCAATCAGTTGTACCTTTTGTTGATTTCCTTTTGATAAGGACTTAACTTTATCTGTTTTTTTCCCTTTTACTTGAAATTTCTCCATCCAAAAATCGATCTTAGGTTCAATTTCTTTTTTTGTTTTTCCCCGTAATGCGGCAAAATAGATCAACTGTTCTTGGATCGATACCTTGGGATAAAGCCCTCGTTCTTCAGGTAAATACCCAATGATGTCATAATCTTTTTCACTCAAATGATGGCCGTTCCATAGTACTTCTCCTTGATCTTGCGTCAAAAAATCTAAAATCAAACGAAAAGTCGTTGTTTTTCCTGCCCCGTTTTGCCCAATCAATCCCATGATTTTCCCATCAGGTATTTGAAAAGAAACATGATCAACAGCTGTATAACTGCCAAATGTCTTAACCAAATCCTTTACTTCTAGCATTTTCTCACTCCTTCACCCTAAATTCCTCTATCCTTTACTGTACGATATAAAATAACTTATACATAAGAACTTATGTTATTATTTTTTATTGTACATATGAAAATGATAGGACACTTTACAGGTTTTGTAAAGCGCCCTCAGTTCAATTTTTATGCAGTTTATCGAAAACATTTTGTGCGACATTTTTTGGTAGACCAATTTCTTGTAACTCCTCAATTGACGCAGCGGTGATGTTTTTTAACGATTTGAACTCTTTCAACAACATTTTTTTTCGTTTTGGCCCTAACCCTTCAATTTCATCTAAGCGCGACGCAAAACTATTTTTACTACGTAACTGACGATGAAACGTGATTGCAAAGCGATGGACTTCGTCTTGGATACGTTGCAGTAAAAAGAATTCTGGTGAATTTCGTTCAAGCGGAACCACTTCTAATTCATTCCCAAATAACAACTCATTGGTTTTATGCTTATCATTCTTAGCCATTCCAGCGACAGGGATATCGATTCCCAATTGATTCTCCAGTACATCCTTCGCTACATCGACTTGCCCTTTCCCCCCATCGATTAAAATCAGATCAGGCAAGGGCAGTTCTTCTCGTATCACACGTGCGTAGCGGCGGTAGATGACTTCTCGCATCGAAGCATAGTCGTCTGGTCCAACGACCGTTTTGATTTTGTATTTACGGTATTCTTTTTTTGCTGGTTTTCCATCGATGAATACCACCATCGCCGCTACTGGATCGGTTCCCATGATATTAGAGTTATCAAAAGACTCGATCCGAATGGGTGCTGGAATGTTCATCGCATTACCAAGGCGCTCGATCGCTCCGATCGTTCGTTCTTGTTTCCTCACGATCAAATCAAAGCGTTCGTTCAATGCCACCCTTGCATTTTTATTGGCTAGTTCGACTAATTTTTTCTTCTCACCACGTTTGGGCTGGATGACTTTTGTCGATAATAACGCCTCAACACTCGGTTGATCGATCGTATCAGGGATCACCACTTCTTTTGGAATGAAATGTTCATTTTCCTGATAAAACTGCCCGATGTATGTTAAGAAATCCTCTTCTGCTTCATTATAAAAAGGAATGATCGATACATCTCGTTCAATCAGCTTTCCTTGACGTACAAAGAATACTTGGACACACATCCAGCCTTTATCAATGGCATAACCAAACACATCTCGATCAATCAAATCAGTGTTTGTCATTTTTTGTCTTGTCATGATCGTTTCAATAGCTCTGATTTGATCACGATACTCTGCTGCTTTTTCAAATTCCATATTTTCTGCAGCCTTAGCCATTTTCTCTTTGATTTCAGCTTCGATCGTCTCATGACCACCATTCAAAAAGCGTTTGACTTCGTTCACAATACTTGTATATTCCGCTGGATCTACATCAAAATAGTAGGGACATAAGCATTGACCTAAATGGTAATAAAGACAAGGTTCTTTTGTCTGACTTGGTTTACACTTCCGTAATGGGAATAAACGATCTAAAATCTTTTTTGTTTCATTCGCAGCCCCAACATCCGGGTAAGGGCCAAAATAAAAGGCTTTGTCTTTTAATACTTTACGAGTGATCACCAAACGAGGATATTTTTCATTCGTGATTTTTAAGAAAGGATAAGTTTTATCATCCTTTAACATGATATTGTATTTTGGATCATTCTTTTTGATCAGATTGATTTCTAGCAGTAATGCTTCAATGTTGGATTCTGTCACAATGTACTCAAAGTCCTCGATCTCACTGACTAATCGCTCCGTTTTCGTGTTATGACTTCCAGTAAAATAGGAACGCACGCGATTTTTCAAGACTTTGGCTTTTCCCACATAAATGATCGTGCCGTTTTTGTCTTTCATCAAATAGCAGCCAGGCTGATCAGGAAGTAATGCAAGTTTATTTTTTATTCGTTCATTCATGGTGACTGCTCCTTTATATTTCTGATATCGCTATTATAACAGAGGTTGAGAGAGAAGTATCAAGCGAAGAGACATAAGAAAAATTTTGCGCAGTTTATTGTATAAATTTTTAAGTATCTTGTCTCCAAAAATAGATACTATTCTCTTCATCTATGACTTTTTTGTTCCACTTCTCTGTTCAGTTTCATGACTTGATTAGTCGCAAAAAAACCGAGACAGCAATCCATATGATTGTTGTCTCAGTCTGATGTGTTAGTTACTTAATCTTATAAGTGTTGGGCAATCATTTGACGTAATTGATCTTTTGATTGAACACCGATTGCTTTTTCTACTACTTCGCCGTCTTTTTTCAAAAGTAATGTTGGAATACTCATGATCCCAAATTGTTGTGGTGTTTCAGGATTTTCATCAACATCCATCTTCACGATTCTGAATTCGTCTTCGTCATATTCTTCTTCTAACTGGTCTAAAATTGGCGCTTGCATTCGACAAGGTCCACACCAAGTTGCCCAAAAGTCGATTAAAACTAACCCTTTATCTGTTTCTTCGTTGAATGTTGCATCTGTAATTACTTGAGCCATATCAAAGACCTCCATTTATTAGTCTATTCTAAGTATAGCACTATTGGTACCTAGATTCGAGCTATTTGCTTACCTTTAGTAAGCTTTATTTAAATTTAACAATTGTCGCACCATTGCCCCCTTGATTTCCAGGAGCAAAATCGAAGCTCTTGACGCTACGATGATTTTTTAAATAATCGGTGATCCCGGTTCTTAGTGCGCCTGTGCCTTTTCCATGAACGATCGTCACTTGAGGGTAGCCAGCCAAAATTGCCGCATCTAAATATAGATCGACTTCATTTAATGCTTCTTCATAACGTTTCCCTCGAAGATCAAGTTGATTGGAGACTGTCGAATGCGCATCTGAGCGAACCGTATGGATCACTCGTTGTTGTGGTTCTTTTTGGGGAGCGATCGGTGTCAATTCACTTTCCGAAACGTTCATCTTCAAGATACCGATCTCCACTTGCCATTGGTTGCCATTTTTGCGCAACAATGTTCCACGTTGCCCATAAGTCGTCACGAGTACTTCGTCACCTGGTTTCAATGTTTTCTGTTCTTTCGCTTTTTTCAAGACTTTATTTTTCTTTAATTGTTCTTCTTGATGCAAGTTAGCTAACTGTGATTTGGCATCGATCAATTGATGCTCTTTGACCGTACCTTGCCCCACTTGTTTTTGTAAATTGCGAATATCTGCGATGATTTTTTCTGCCTTTTCTTCTGCTTCAGAAACAAGTGCATTGGCTTTTTGTTTGGCTTTCGCCATTTCTTGTTCGCGCTCTTCAAAGAAGTAGCTATAAGCTTCTTTCAAATCATTGTACAGACGTTGCGCTTCATCGACATAATGACGCATCTCTAAATACTCTGTTTCTGCCATTTTTCGACGATTCTCTAAATCAGTGATCATTTCATTCAAGTCTTGACTTTCATCGTTCATCAATTGCTTGGCTTCATCAATGACTTGGTTGTCTAATCCTAAACGACTTGAAATCTCAAAGGCATTACTCCTACCTGGCACGCCGATCAACAAGCGGTATGTGGGGCTAAGGGTGTCAACGTTGAACTCCATGCTTGCATTGATGGTATTCGAACGATTGTAGCCGTACACTTTCAGTTCAGGATAATGTGTTGTTGCCATCACATAGGCAGATTTCTTTCCTAGATCATCTAAAATAGCAATTGCTAGCGCTGCTCCTTCTTGAGGATCAGTCCCTGCACCTAGTTCGTCAAATAAAACTAAGCTTTTTTCATTAACTTTGGAAAGGATATCCACGGTATTTGTCATATGTGAGGAGAAGGTCGATAAACTTTGCTCAATCGATTGTTCATCTCCGATATCAGCAAAAATATCTTCAAAGATCCCGATCTGACTTTCTTCATCCACCGGGATCGGTAACCCTGCTTGCCCCATCAATTGCAATAAGCCCAGTGTTTTCAACGTGATGGTTTTCCCACCAGTATTTGGTCCAGTAATGACGATCGCTTGATAGTTTTCCCCAATCGAAATATCATTTGGTACGACTTTTTCTTGATCGATCAATGGGTGTCTGGCTTGCTTCAAATCAACAATGTTTTCTATACTGATCGTCGGTACGATTGCCTTTAGTTCTTTCCCAAAGCGTGCTTTCGCATTCATCAAGTCCATTTTTCCAATGACATACGCATTGTGGATGATTTCTTGGCGATGAGGAGCCAACTCCGCCGACAACTCACTTAGAATACGTTGGATCTCATTGCGTTCGGCAATTTGATATTGACGCAAGCGATTGTTCAACTCCACGACTTGTTTTGGTTCAACGAATAGTGTTTGTCCCGAAGAACTTTGATCATGGACGACTCCGCCAAACACACCACGATATTCTTGTTTTACTGGAATAACATAGCGGTCGTTTCTCATCGTAATGATGGCATCGCTTAGGTATTTGGCATTTTTCCCACGAACGATCCCATCTAATTGTTCTCTGACTGCTTGTTCGCTTCTACGGATATTATGGCGGATCGTCTTCAACTCTGGAGAGGCATCATCCGTCACTCGTCCATCATCATCGATTGCTTCTTTCAAACGACGGCTCAAGGATGGGATAGCGACTAATTGATCTGTCCAAAAATAAAGACGCGCAAACTCAATCTCGCTATCTGCTAAATCATCAATAAAACGTCGCAACTCACTAGTAGTAGATAAGACACGAGAAACTTGTGCTAACTCGACCCCATTAAGATCCGCACCGATTTGGATCCGTTTCATATGTGGGCGGATATTCTCTATTTTGGGGATTGGGATGCCGCCACGCAATCGTTGGGCTTTTAGTCCATCTTCCGTTTCTTCCAACCAATATCTGATCGTCTCTGCTTCATTCACTGGCACAAGCTGGGCTAATTCTTCTTGCCCTTGTGCTGTGATCACAAACTGTCGTACTTGTTGTTTTACTTTTTCAAACTCTAATGTTTCTAGAATGCGTTTGTTCATTTTTTTCACCTTACTTTCACTAAAAAAGAGGCCGATAGATGGCTAAGCAGTCTTCAAGACTAACCAACATCTTCATAGCCTCTGTCATTGACAAAAAATCATCTCTTACTTAGTTAATCACTTGTGTCACCCATAGATCATATATTTTATTTGCTAAAATAGGTGTTCGTTCAACCATAAATGTTGCAAGATTATTGCCACTAAATTGGTTTTGGATAAATCCTACCGGAATAAATGTTAGTAAACGTAAAACTAGAACCAACGAAATATAGGTGATGATCACGGATAAAACCCCTCCAGCCACCCAGTCTAATTGCTTTAGTACAGGAATAAATGTCAACCCATGAGCGAATACCCCAATGAATCGTGTGACTAGCCAACCAACAAATAAAATGATCAAGAAAGCCACCCCTGCATAAAATGCTTCATCTAGTTTAAATGAAAAAGCTTGATCAAAAAAAACTAAGTTAGAATTGGCGGTTACCGCAGGATAAGGAATATATAATTGCAGATGATTGGCTAATGTTTTGTAATAGGTTTGTGCTGCTAGAAATGAGACAAAATAGCCAACCAGATAAATTCCCTGTAGCGCAAAACCACGACTGGCTCCAGAAAAAAATGCAATCAGCAAAATAAATAAAATCAAAAGACTAAGCATACATTCTTCCTTTCTCTTCTATAATAATATCAATTCGAAGATCTTTGTTTGATTTGACCTTTTCGTTTTTCATTTAGAATCTGTTGTGCTTCCACATGATTCTTGATTTCATGGTCACTTCCATTTTCTTTCAATACTGCTCGTGCTTCATTTTCAATTGCTTCGATTCGTTTGATCCGATTTTCCATTTCTGTGAATCTCACCATTTTTTGTTTCAGTTCTGTGACTTCTTTTATTAAATTCAAATTTTTTTCCTGTCTTTTCAATTGATCGGAAAATGCATTGACTGCTAATAAAATAGCTGCTTGTTCATTGTCTAATTGAGGGGACAATTCTTTCAGTTCAGCTAATTGTTCATTGATTAATTTTGTGACCATATCCATATGCTGTTTTGATTCTTGCCCGATAATAGTATACGTTTGGTCCGCAATCACCGCTTTATAGCGTGTTTTTTCATGTGCCATATGAATCTGTCTCCTCCTATTGCCAAAAATATTAACTAGTGTACCATATAGTTAAGCAATTAACCGTACACGAAAAACTTCATTATAAATACTTTACTATTATATGATAAACTTTGCAAAAATGCTATGTGTGCATTGATTTCAAATCAGCTAGATCTAGTCAAATACAACTTTTCTTACGACTGGATCGCAATAGGAGGAAAACATGAGTAACATTATCTTAAAGGTAACAACAAATCAAATGAACATGATGAAAGAGGCATATCGCCCATTTTTAGTACAAAAGCCGATTCCATATACGCATTTTTCCGCTAAAAAAAATGGCACAACGATCACTGCCTATACTTCTGGAAAAGTGATGTTTCAAGGTACCGGCGCTGAACAAGAAGCAGCGAAATGGGGAAACCCACTTACAGCAAAAAAATCGACACAAACTAATTCTTCTTCCTTACCCAAAGATCTACAAACACTATCTGTTTTAGGGAGTGACGAAGTCGGCAACGGTAGTTACTTTGGCCCACTGACTGTTTGTGCTGCCTATGTCGATCAAATACAATTGAAAGAATTACGCACGTTAGGCGTCAAAGATTCAAAAGAATTAAAAGATGGACAAATCATTCAATTAGCCAAAGTATTAAAGGAAACGATCCCATATCAATTACTGGTTCTGCCACCAAAAAAATACAATGAGATCCAACCTACGTATAATGCAGTGAGAATGAAGGTCGCTTTACACAATCAAGCTATCCATTTATTGTTACAAAAAATAGCACCAGTCAAGCCGGATGCTATTTTGATCGACCAGTTCACACCGGAAGCCAACTTTAAAAAATACGCTCGTTTAGAAAAAAATCAACTCACCGAAAAACTCTACTTTGTGACAAAAGGTGAACAATATCATTTAGCTGTTGCTGCCGCTTCGATCATTAGTCGCGCAAGCTTTTTAGAAGAGTTGGACAAAGAATCTGCTGAACTTGGTCTCACGCTTCCTTCTGGTGCAGGTACAAAATCCGACCAAGTCGCTGCAACGATTTTAAAAAAAGGTGGCGAAGCCTTGTTAGCAAACTATGCAAAATTGCATTTTGCGAACACAGAAAAAGCCAAAAAAATAGTCAACTAACTATCCGTTTTAGCTTGTTCCGCTTTTCTTTAAGTTCGATTTAAGTTTTGTTGTTTATCCTCATGTTCAAGAGGTGAAAACGATGAAAAAAATGCGAATTATTATTTTTATATGTCTGATCGGGATCATTGCTCTTTTCAAATTTGGTCTTAGCAATCAAGAAACAGATGCGAGACAACAGACAAGCAATAGTGTCTCTAGCATCATACAATCAACTGATTCTTATTCAGAGGCCCTCATAAAAATCGGAAAAGAAGATGCTACATTGTATGCAGACTCGTCATTAAGTGAACCGCTAATTTCCGTCAATGCTGGTGAACTGGCCACGCTTCTTTCAACTACAGACAACGCCTACAAAATTACCACGAATGATGGTGAAACTGGCTATTTATCACTTACGGATGGCTCATCACTGACTCGCTCGACACAAGAGCTACCGAGTGACCTATCAGAAGCGGTGATCGTACTAGATCCTGGACACGGAGGCGACGATACAGGCGCGCTTAGCATAGATGGACATATAGAAGAAAAGACAGTGACACTCGCTGTTGCAAAACAGTTACAAACGAGTTTAGAAGCCGCTGGCGCAACGGTTTATTTGACACATGAAACAGATGACTACATTTCATTAGATGACATTTGTGCATTTAGCGAAGAAAAATCAGCTGACCTTTTTATCAGCTTACATGCTGATTCGACTGAATCAGCCAATGAAGCAACTGGTACAACCACTTATTATTATTACAATAGTGAGCAACGTCTAGCGGAAACTGTTTCTGATGAACTGGCGGATCTGCTCATTACATCTCGTGGAACTGCTACAGGGAACTATCAGGTGTTAAGAGAAAACCTTCAGCCATCCCTCTTGATCGAAATGGGCTATATGAACAATGACGAAGATTTAGCTACATTGACTACTGTTAACTATCAACAACAGTTGGCGCAATCGATCACACAAGCGCTACTCACTTATTTCAATCAGTAATTTTTTTCTAAACGCAAGAACCTCGTTAGGTATTGATGTTTCATCAAGACCAACAAGGTTCTTCCATTTCATCAGCAACCAGTTGTCAGTACATGGTCACCGCTGAATCTGTTTATATTAAAACGATCTAATTGATCAATTCCCATGGTCCCCATTGTTGAGTACCAGGTTCATCGCCTTGTGTCCACCATTTCGCCCGATACGCATTTCCTAAATGAGTGACTCTATCACCCATAAGATAGACTGTTGAGGCATCCCATGCCGCATATCCAGGCACACTGTCTTCCAAGGTTCGAACGATCACTGGTTGACTAGCTGCCGAAACATTGTTTGAGGCATCGAATGCTTTTACAGTATACGTATACTGTGTATCAGGTGCTAATCCCGTATCTGTAAATGATGGCGTTCTTGGTTGCCCTACTAATTGACCATCACGGTAAACAAAGTAACCTGCTACTCGCTGATTATCGGTTGAAGCCGTCCAGTTCAACGTCACTTCTGTCGCATTGATCGTGGTTGCTGCCACATTTGTTGGAATTGACGGTGCCTCAACATCTGATGGGTCTGGCGCTTCTACACCAAAGATCACTTGGTGATTGATTTCAATACCGTCAGTCCCAATTCGTTGACTTAAAGTGATCGTGTCAATATGATCAACCGAAACCTGTGACGTATCAGATTGTAAACGGAAATCATAAGAAGCTCCTGGAGCAAGTTCTCTGCCATCATAAACGGTGGCTAGATCAACAGTTACCATGCCGTTCGTGGTAGTCACATCCCCTGCCTTGAAGTTACCAGAAGTTAACGTTTCATTACTATTCAACTCCAGCATAAGTTTAGGCAATTTGACTGTTTTCTGGGCAGCTTCCACAGCGCTTAGTACAGTAGACGTTTCTGTCAATGTTTCATTATTTGTCAAAGTGATTTCGTACCCGCTTACATTATTCTCTGTATAAGGCGTAATATCTACAGAGATATCTAACGGTGTGCTAACGATCTCGTGCTGTGGTAATGGCGTATTCCCAAATAATCCTTCTTTGATCGCATTCGTCAATTCATCACGTTTTGTACTTGTCGTTTCTTTGTCTTGTGATTGCATCCAAGAAATCACACCACCCAGTTCTTCTTCTTGCACATACTGGGTTTTGTAACCGATTGAACGTTCATTATCGAAACTGAAAAACTCGCCTGTTTCTGTACTGTACATATAAGGAGCCTTCGCTACATCATCCCAGTACTCAGTCAATCCACTCGTTGCACTGATCAAATCTGGAATATTTCGATATGGCCAGACACCTCCGGCTCTACCACCATCCCCAACGACTAATGGACTTTTATTTTTTGCACCGTATGTTGCCGTTAGGTCAGCATTTCGATTACTCTGTTCAGCCGTTTGGAACAATCCCGGCAGTAATGGATCATTGCCTTCTGCCACTTCATGCCAACCACGAGTATAAAAAGCTGCCCCAATCACGATTTTTTCAGCTGGCGCACCTTCATCCCTTAAAAACTGAACCGTTTGATCTACCGAAAGTCCTTGGTCATAATTAGGATCAGCAGGATTCCCATAAAGTGCTGTATGATGTCCACTGCGGTCACCCCAACCACCGTTCATATCATAGGTCATGATATTTGCAAAATCAACAACTTCAAATAAACCATCAATGTCTATCCCTGAAGATAATTTACTTTGAGATGCAGGCAGCGCAACTGATAATTCATAAGTTTTGCCTAGTTCTTCGCCTTGTTCATCAATCGATTCACGAATCTCATTTAGTAAAATGATGTAATTTTCTTTGTCTTCAGGTACTGCATTTGGCGTTCCTTCATCGTTAACATTGTCTACCAAGTCAGGTTGTCGAACATCTGCAGGATACTCCCAATCGACATCAACAAAATCCATATTCGTATATTTGATGAAGCGGGTAACGTTCTCCACTAGATTTTGTCGTTTCACTGGATCAGCCGCTACTTCAGAAAAATCACCTGATTTAGACCAGCCGCCCAAAGAGACACCAATTTTCATATTAGGATTTTTCCCACGTAGATCTTGGATCGCATTCAATATACCCGAACTTGCTGAATTCCATTGAACCCCTGTTTGTCCTACAGGCGCACCAACAGCAGCATCCGTATCTGTAAATTCTAAATCGCCATTACTATCAAAATCTAAAAAGGCAAAATTCAAATGAGTGATTTGATCAGCTGGAATATCTTTAGGATAGAAATTTCCTTCTCCACCCCAAATCGACCAATCGCCATAGTACATGACATTGCGATAAGGTGCGACCTGAGTTTCTCGCACCTCTTCAGCATGAACCTCTGGCGACTCATTAAATGCTGGTAAAGTCATTGCAACAATCGAAGAAAATAACAAAGCAACTAAACTAATACTCTTAATTCTTTTCATATCAATCTCATCTCCTTTTTTTTTCAGTTTTTTTGCGAAAAAACAAACGCGCCCAAATCACAGGTTAAAAGTTATTTTATCACTCCTTAAAAATTAGAAATCAGATAAATTTTAATTGTAAAAATCTTACAAATATGAATTTAACATTTATTTATTTTTAACGCAACTAATTGCAACCGATTACAATTTTCGTGTTTCAAGTTATTTTTAAACCATATGATTTTGTTTATTTTTTAACTAACATGTTTTTTTCAGTGAATTCGAGTAAATAAGATAAATAACAATGACAGAATAACATTATAAAAAAAGAACAAGGCAATCTGCCCTGTTCTTTTTTTATTTAAATTAACCAATTAGTTCCCATGGACCCCATTGTTCAGTTCCTGGCTCATCACCTTGTGTCCACCATTTCGCACGATAAGTATTTCCTTTATGAGTTACTACATCACCTAAATCATAGACTTTGTTCGCATCCCATTCGCCTTCAGCTGGCGGAGTTGTTTCTTCTAAAGTTGTGACAACTAATGCTTTGCTTTCTTCTGAAACATTTCCTGCTGCATCAAACGCTTTTACTGTATATGAGTATTCCGTATTCGCTGTTAACCCAGCATCAGCAAATGAAGTTGTTGCTGATTGACCCACTTGTTTGCCATCACGGAAAACATAGTATCCTGCTACTGCAACATTGTCAGTTGAACGAGTCCAAGACAATGATACATTTTTCTCACCGATCGTTGAAGCTTTCAAGTCTAATGGAATTGAAGGTGCTTCTGTATCTACTGGTGCTTTTTCTAACGTTTTAACAACTAATGCTTTACTGTCTTCTGAAACATTTCCGGCACGGTCAAATGCTTTTACTGTATATGAATATTCTGTATCTGCAGTTAAACCAGCGTCAGTAAATGAAGTTGTTGCTGATTGACCCACTTGTTTGCCATCACGGAAAACGTAGTATCCTGCGACCCCTTTGTCGTCAGTTGATTTTGTCCATGATAGAGAAACGTTTGTTTCACCGATTGTTGAAGCTGTTAGTTCTGTTGGTACTGAAGGTGCTTCTGTATCCGGTGTTCCTGGTTCAGTCGTTGAACCTTCACCAAAGATCACTTGTTTATTGATTTCAATACCTTCGTTACCAATTCTTTGGCTTAATGTGATTGAGTCGATATTGTCAACAGCGACATCTGCTTCAGCAGCATTTGAACTCAATCTGAACTCATAAGATGCACCTGGTGCGATTTCTTTGCCATCATATACAGAAGACAAATCAACGATTGCAGCGCCATCAACATTTGTTACAGTACCTGCTTTGTAATCACCAGCGCCAAGCTTTTCATTTGTCGCCATTGGAATCACTAATTTAGGTAATTTGATTGTTTCTTGTGAAAATTCAACTAATTTCAATACAGAAGAAGTTTCTTCCATTTTTTCATTGTTGGTAATTTTTACGTCGTAACCACTAACGCCATATTGTGTATAAGTTGAGATCTCAACATCCACATTCAATGGTGTGCTCTTGATTTCAAACTCTGGAAGTTTCTCACTACCTAACAATCCTTCTTTGATTGCATTGGTCAACTCATCACGTTTTGTTCCAGTTGTTTCTTTGTCTTGTGATTGTTGCCATGAAATGATTCCACCAAGTTGGTTTTCTTTTACATATTCAGCTTTATAAGTCACTGATTTTTCATTTTCGTAAGTAAAGAATTCACCAGTTGTTTCGCTGTACATAAATGGTGCTTTCGCTACGTCATCCCAATACTCTTTCAATCCAGATGTATTACCAAGTAACGTTTCAATATCTCGATATGGCCATACACCACTGGCACGTCCACCGTCACCTACTTTTAATGGATTTTTGTTTTTCGCTCCATAACTTGGTGTTTGATCGGCATCTTGACTTGATAATTCTGCTTTTTGGAATAATCCCGGTGCCTCTTCATTATCCCCTTTTGCCACTTCGTTCCATCCACGAGTATAGAATGCTGCTCCAATAACGATTTTTTCTGAAGCCGCACCTTTCTCACGTAGGTATTCTACTGTTTGATCTACTGAGAAGCCTTCATCATAATTAGGATCAGCTGGATTCCCGTAAAGTGCTGAATGGTGACCACTTGTATCTGACCATGCACCAGTTAAGTCATAAGTCATGATGTTTGCGAAATCGACAACATCAAATAGTCGTTTCACGTCGATACCTGAATCTAATTTACCTTGAGCTGCTGGCAATGCAACAGATAGTTCATATGTTTTTCCTAATTCTTCGCCTTGTTTATCAATTGTTTCGCGAATTTCATCTAATAATTTTATGTAATTTTCTTTATCTTCAGGTTTTGCATTTGGTGTTCCTTCGTCATTTACGTTATCCACTAGATCTGGTTGACGTACATCTGCCGGGAATTCCCAGTCAACATCGACAAAGTCCATATTTGTATATTTAATAAATTTTGCTACATTATCTACAAGGTTCTTACGTTTCGTAGGGTTTGCTGCTACTTCAGAGAAATCTCCTGATTTAGACCAACCACCTAATGAAACACCAATTTTCATGTTTGGATTTTTTCCACGTAAATCTTGAATCGCATTTAAGATACCAGAACTAGCAGAGTTCCATTGTACGCCCGGTAATCCTACAGGTGCGCCTGTCGCTGCGTCTGCATCAGTAAAGACTAGTTCGCCATTACTATCAAAATCTAAAAAGGCAAAATTCAAGTGAGTCAATTGATCTGCTGGGATATCTTTTGGATAAAAGTTACCTTCGCCGCCCCAAATCGACCAGTCACCATAATACATTACGTTTCTATAAGTTGCTTGTTGTTCTGTTTGTTGGATTTCTTCTGCATTGACGATAGACAATTCCCCAATTGTCGGAAGCGCCGTTGAGACAACAGAAGAAAATAACATCGCTGCCAACCCAATTTTTTTAATACTTTTCATTTTTAAATTCTCCCCTTTTTACACTATTCACTTTTCAAAAAACAATTATGTAACAAAATAAACACGAAAATATGTTATTCATCCCCCCTCTATTTCTCTAAAATAGTGAGTTAAACTCAGTGAAACTTTTGTTGCTAACAGAATATTATCACCTGAAAATGGCTTTTTCAACCGTTCTCCTAAAATTATTTAAAAAACAAATTAAATCACCTTGGTTATTTACCTGTTTTATAATCGTTATTATTAAAAATCTTTATATCACTTGCTTTTCACCTCTTTTTCTCAATTGCTAGAAAAATTAAATATCCCTCATTATTTTAATTAAAAAATAACAATTTGAGAAAATATAATAACAAAAAGGCGTAGAGGACAAGAAATTAAATTGATTTTTGTTTCTAATCTTAAAAATCAAATAAACGAAGTTCCAGAAGTAACTCCTTCATAAAAAGCCGAGAAACCAAAAATTTGAAAAACAATTTTTGGGTTTCTCGGCTTATTTCTCGGAGCTGGACACTTCTGTCCCCACCGCATTTAATCAGCTACGACACCATGAAGGTATAAATCGATCAGTCGTTCCACACTAAATGGGTTTTCAAGTGAATTAGAAGATTCGGTGATATATGGTGCTAACAGAAGAAAAAAGTGCTTTGCAGCAATTTCTGTCGTAACATGAGCGCGCATCAAAGATTGATTTGTCGAAAAAATCACTTCAAATGGTTCACGATAACTTTTTTTCCACAAGGTAAAAAGATGATTTCGTGTCTCGGCAGAAAGGTTTGATTTTAAATCATGGTGCATCATAAATAGGTCTAAAAGATGGGTATCGATCAGATACTTCGTCATTTTAGTCAAAGATTGTTTAAAATCAAGTTTGTTCTCTTCTAAGATTGCTCTTAAGTCTGTACCTACAGTACTCAAATGCTCTTCTAAGACTGCACAATATAACTTTTCTTTATCGCTAAAGTAATGATAAAGATTTGGTTGCGTGATTCCAGCATTTTTAGCAATCTCACGTGTTGAAGTTCCTTGATAACCTTTTGACATAAACAAACGATTGGCTTCTTTTAAAATTTTCTCTTGTGTATCCTTATTGTATCGATGGACCAACTTTTACACCCTCTGACTTATTTTTTTTCTCGAAAGACACCATCTTCTATCATAAATACTTTATCACATCTGTCAATAAGTCGGGTATCATGAGTGACCATTATGATTGCTTTATTTTTTTCCTTGGATTCTTTTGCTAAAATATCTACAACTTCTACTGCTTTTTCTGAATCCAAACTAGCTGTTGGCTCATCTGCCAAAATAATCGAAGGATCGTTATATAGCGCTCGAGCAATTGCCACTCTTTGTCGTTCACCACCCGAAAGATCTTCTGGATACTTATTAAGGAGTTTATCCACCCCAAGTTGTTGGAATAGTTCTTTTGCCTCCTCTTGTCGATTTTCATGCTTGATCTTATCGACCAGTACTAATTGTTTTTTGACGGTCAAAAATGGAACTAGATTGGAAGCTTGAAGAATAAATCCGATTTCCTTAAACCGTAATTTTACTCGTTTTTTCTCCGGTTGTTCACTGAAATCTTCTCCATTGATCTTGACGGTTCCTTTATTTGGTGTCTGTAAACCGCCTGCAATCGTTAAGAAGGTACTCTTTCCAGAACCAGATGGTCCAATGATTGCGACAAACTCCCCTTTATCGACACTGACATTTGTTTTTTTCAATGCTTGGATGGTTTGATCACCATCTTTAAAACTTTTTTCAACATCTATAAATTCAATTGCTTTCATTTCCCATTCTCCTTTCTATCCGATTGCTTTTAATGGATCAATTTTTACGATCGTTCTAACAGAGAAAAGTGCCCCTAAAATAGCAACGATCAACATCATTACACTAATCACACCGAAAAACAACCAGTTACTTTGGAATGGTACAGCATCTGGTAGAACAAGTGAGGTAACGAACGTTCCAAACAATCCAAGAGCGACACCGAAAAATGAAAGTAAGAACGTTTGTGCAACTACTGAACGTGCAATAAATCCACCAGTAACGCCTTGGGCTTTAAGTACACCAAAAATATTGATTTTTTGCATGGTCAATACATAAATGAAAATGCCGATCACGATTGCTGCAATCACAATCAAAAAGCCGATCATGAAACCAAACGTCAATACTTGTGCATTGTACCCTGGTAGTTCATTGATAAATGTCGAAATACTGATTTTCTCTAGATCATCCGGTAAGCTATCCACATCTCCTCGCACGACCACTGCATTGATACGAGCATTATCAGTTGCATCTTGTTTCTCAAATCGTATCTCTTGGTACGCATTGATCGTTGTATAGACGACAGGAGAGACATTGAATTTGGCATTCTCAGTAAATCCAGTCAATTTAAATGTCTTGTCGCTTCCTGATAATTTGATCGTATCTCCAATGTCTAAGCCATATTCTTCTTTTAAACTAATATCACCGACTGCTTCATCATTTGACTGGAATTCTTCTCCTTCCACGATATTCGGCATGATGAATTGGTTTTGATCGATTCCAAAAAAACTAACATTGACTTTATCAGCATCTGGACGATCTGAACTCGTGACTACTCCAGGTGTTTGAGCTAAATAAGCGACTTGATCACCTTTCACTTCTTCTGCCATCTTTTTCGTGATCATCGACATCCCTAAGTTTGTATTGGCGTCTTTTGATAAAACAATGGTATCTGCCTCCCATTTATCTACAGCAGTTCGATTGTCTTGTGCCAACCCATAGGCTAATCCTGTCAAAAAAAAGACAAGGTACGCAATTAGAAACATGACGCCTGTCACTAAGGCATAGCGTAATTTTGAATGAATGATTTCATTTAATGCTAAAAACATAAAATTCCCCCTAAAAATTTATCAACTGATAAATATATCTTATCACTTGATAAATTTTTAGAGGAATAATCTGCTCAGAATAATCAATAAAAGAAAAAACAATTGAGTTGATCATATTCAATAAGGAATATGTCAGTCGTTTATTTCTAAGTTTCATCAAAAAATTGAGGTTAAAATCCCGATTCTTTTAGCTTTGGCAATAGATATTCTTTCGCTTGTAAGATCTGACTTTCATAATCCTTATCCTGACCACTCCACATTTCAATCAAGAATGGCCCTTCGTAATTTACACGTTTCAATGTTTTAAATAAGCCAGAAAAATCCACACAACCTTGACCAAACGGAACGTCTCTGAACTTACCCTTACTACTAACTGTTACTGGTTGCGTATCTTTTAGGTGGATCGAAGTAATATATTCGATGCCTTGTTCAAGTTCAATCGCCACATTATTTTCTGGCCACGCTGATAGATTTCCTAAGTCAGGATACACTTGTAAATAAGGAGAAGGGAGTTGTTTTTTTATCTCTATGAATTTACGAATGGAATTCATAAATGGGTCATCCATGACTTCAATCGACAAGATTATCCCAAACTGTGCTGCCTCTTTGATACTGGCACGCAATCCTCTGATAAACGCTTCTCTTGTCTCTATTGATTTTTTTTCATAGTATACATCGTATCCCGCCACTTGTATGATCCTGATACCTAACCGATACGCAAGCTGTATCGCCTTTTTCATCATAGATAAGGCTTTTTCTTGTTTTTTGACATCTACTGAGCCGAATGGAAAACGGCGATGCCCACTTAAACAAAGCGAATGGATAGCAATCCCTGAAACCGCTATCGCTTCTTTTAACTCAGCGATTTGTTCATTCGTCCAATCTAAACGAGCCAATCGTTCCTCGCTTTCGTCAATCGATATTTCCAGAAAATCAAACCCCAATTCTTTTACTGCATCTAACCGCTCTTGCCACGACCATCCGCTAGGCAGTGCCTTTTCATAAAGTCCGATTCTCATCATCTCATTCTCCCCACAGTCGCTTGATCTCCTTTTGGAATGCTTGGGCTTGTATGATAGGATCTGCACACGCCGTCAATCCTCGACCGACAATAAAATGAAAGATCGGCATCCCTTGGAACAAGGCTAACGTTGAAATTGACAGCCCACCAGTTACTGAGACTTGAAAACCTAAATCGATCAATTGTTGGACGAGCTTCAGATCCTTTTCTCCCCAAACTTCTCCAGCTAACAAGGCATCCCTACTTTGATGATAGACGACCTGAGAAATCCCAATTTCTCGCCATTTTTTTGCTTGTTCCATCGTCCATTCTCCGTATAGTTCTACTTGAAGTGCTTTGACTTTCTTTTGTGCGGCTTGCATGGTAGCTAGAGAGGCACAGCAGATCACTGTCATGAAATCTGCCCCAGCCTGCGCTACATTACCAGCCACAGTTTCTCCTGCGTCGGCACATTTTGTATCCGCAACGATCGTTTTTTCTGGAAACATTTTTCTCATACATTCGATTGGTTTGCTTCCTTCTTGAAGACAAAGAATGGTGCCTACTTCAATCACATCGACGATTTCTCCAATTTTTTTCACATCTGCCAATGCAGACGCTAACGTGTTATGATCCAGTGCAATTTGTAATTTTGGTCGTTTCATCTAATTCTCCTTTGATTTCAATTCTTTGTACATTGATGTTTCTTTGAATTTCTCACAGATCTCAGTAGGTGACATCACATTTTTGATCCCCACGACCGTCACACCTCGCTCAATTGCTTGCATGAACATCGGCATAAAATTGAGTGGCGTAAAGACGACATCATATTGACTTGCCGAACTTTTACCTTCAGAGATCGGGCAATGATGGATTTTACTCACTGTAATATTTAATTTTCTCATTGCCTTTTCTACACTACGCATCATCATTAAACTTGTACCAGAACCATTGGCACACGAAACTAAAATTCTCATTTACTTTCCCTCCTATTAATTACTGTCTCCAAACTTTTCTTTATATTTTTGATAATCCTCCACAATCAAAAAATATCCTTCTGGATTTTTTCGATATTGTAGTTGCGGAATTAGCAACAAACCGACGACCACTAGTGCAACACCTGCATAACCAAAAAATTTCATCAAAACAGTAAAGACTGGCCAAGCAGTCGCCCAATCAAACATACCAATGTACCCTCCGTAACTAGATAACCCGATCCATGTCGCAAAGAGTGCAGAACCACCGACTTGGATCAGCCCAGATAAGAAAGGGAACAAACATGCTGCCTTGAACCCACCCCGATTATTAGAGAACACAGCGATGACCGCATTATCAAAAAATAGTGGGATAAATCCAGCGATCACGATCGTTGGTGATCGGAAGACGATCAATAAGATGATCATCAAGAATTGTCCTAATGCACCAAATAAAAACCCGATCGTGACTGCATTTGGTAATCCAAAGCCAAAAGTTGCAGCCACATCGATCCCTGGCACAGCTCCTGGTAAAATAGTATTTGAGATTCCTTGGAAAGATTGTGTCAACTCGTCCACAAAGGTCCGGACACCAAGCTGTAAAATGGCTAAATACACAGCAAAGTTCAAAGAAGTGGTCAGTACGTAGAATAGAAAACTTTGTCCTGCCACCATAAATTCTGCCTCAATCAAGTACTCCTGTCCTAATACTAATAAGATGATGCCAAAGAAGAACAGCATCAATAAAGAAGTCGCCACCATGTTTTCGTTGAAAATGGATAAGAAACCCGGAAGCTCCATATCTTCAAGCTTTTTATCGGCTTTTCTATTCCCATTTTTTTTACGACTACTCTTTTGCCACCACTTCGCTAAGGTAGAAAATAGGTACACCCCAAACATCTGTTGGTGCGCAATCGCAAAACCAGCTCCGTCTGTCAATTCTTGTGTCACACCAACAGTTAAATTAGAAGCAACTGCCCAGTAACACCCTAAAATGATCCCCATAAATACTAATACTTCTACTCTTCCTAATTCAGGAAAACAGAAAAGTAAGATCCAAAAAGCTGTAGCTGCTTGCTGGATCTGGACATTTCCTGTCGTAAAAACAGCTCGCAACTTCGTATATTTTTGGAAACGAACTAACAGGATATTCAATACAAATGCAATCAATAATAAAATCATCACATCACTGAACGTTCGTCCAAAAATATCCATCAATCCTGCATCTACAGCATTTTGACCAAAATAGGGATCAGTCACCATCGCCTCAAGATCAAAACGATCCTTTAAACCAACTAAGATCGGTCGGAAATTGTTTACTAATCCACCTGAACCAACAACTAAAATCAGATAACCTACAGTGGCTTTCAAAAATCCAGCTATACATTCGTATAATGGTCGGCCAAGAAGTATATACCCTAATAAAACGATCGAACCGATCAAATAAGCCGGCTGCGTTAAAATATTTGTCGCAAAATACGTCCATATCTCCATCAAGATAGCTCCCATATTTTTCCGTTACCAAAAACCAGAACAACTCCTCAAACGATGCGAGATATCATGGTTTTCATGTAAACGGACTCCCTCCCTTGCCTCGTATTTTTTAGTTGATAATTTATCTTTTATGTCTATTTGCTTTGTACCGAATGGTCCTCACTGGCCATACCTAGCAAGCAAAAGACTACCTCTACCTTATAGTGGCTCGTATTTCTCCATGACCATTTGATAATCTTCGATTGTTTCTGTCGCTAGTAATTCTTCGATCAACCCATCTTGCATCAGTAATTCTGATAATGATTGAATATTTTCTAAGTGTTGCTTTGGCTCTTTAGCAGCTAAGGTGAAGAAAAGGCTGGCAGACTTTGACCCTTCCTCAAAAGGAACTGGTGCGTTCATTTTGGTAAATGAAATCGTCGTATCGAAAACATGTGAGCCACCTTGCATGGCATGAGGCATCGCAACGTGTGGGGCGATCAGGATATATGCCCCATGTTCTTCGACATTGCGGATCATTTCTTCTACATATACATGATCAATGATTCTTTTTTCTAATAAGTGACGACTGCTCTCCTCGATTGCTACTCGCCAATCATTTATCGTAGTTTCTACATAATTGACTAAGTCATTCTCATAGAAATATCTCAACATATTTACAAACAGTATCAAGCAGTCAACCCGTTGTTTGACAATAGCGCATTCTTATCAAGAGATGACTTTGTCTTACGTTCACTTGCTTTGATACGTTCTCCCTCCTCGCTCTTGCTTTTGTTAAAAAATTCTCAGCTCAGCTGATTTATTGTCATATATCTCTTGGGCTCCTACAAAAATGATGGAAACGGCGTATCATTTTCTTGGGTGAAGACATCATGGAAGCCACGATCGAAATTGAATGCCAAGTCTTTTCTATTATCTGGGTACGTATACTTCCCACCCACTTGCCAAATATAAGGGGAAAACTGATAAGCCAATCGATCTTTTTTCATGCGCCATAATTGAGTGATCTCGCTAGGATCAGCCATAAAATTGGACCAAATATCATAATGGACTGGGATCACGACTTGAGCTCTTAACGATTCTGCCATTCTCAACAAATCACTGGAGGTCATCTTATCAGTGATGCCACGCGGATTTTCACCATATGCACCTAGACAAACATCGATTTGATGTTCATTGCCATGTTTGGCAAAAAGGTTGGAATAATGCGAATCCCCTGCGTGATAGATGTTCCCTCCTGATGTTTTGAAAAGATAATTGACAGCGATCGTATCCATTTCTTGTGGCAACTGATCTTTTAATTGCACATTAGGATCATCATGTGTGATCAATGCCGTCCGATCAAAGGCTTCCAGCGCAACGATCTCTACTTCATTGATCAAAGCGATATCGCCGGGTTTGACTACTTGGGTCTTTTTTTTTGGTATCCCCCAAGAGAGCCATGTCTCCACTACTGCTTTGGGGCCAATAAATAGTGCCTCCGGACAATTTTGATGAACAGCTGCGGCAGTGTGAATATCCAGATGATCGGAATGGATATGTGTCACCACTAATGCATCCACATTTTTGATCGCAAATGGATCGATCACAAAAGGTTGCGTTCGTAAATTCGGTTGCATCTTTTCTGTACCGCTCATACGCATCATCTGGTGGCCTTTTTTCATCTGTCCATTCCCGTGTGTTCGTTTTCCTGTCCCACACCATAAGTCACAAAGGATATTTGTACCTTCATGTGACTTCAGCCATATACCTGTACATCCTAGCCACCATATAGATACGCTTTTTTCTTTTACTTGTTCCATTTCGATTTCTTCGTTCAGATAGGTTCCCCATTCTGGAAAAGTCGAACGTAACCAACTTTCCTTTGTTACTTCTGTTATATTCATGTGCCATCCTCCTCTTTATTAGGTATATATAAATGATAAAGCGCTATCAAAGTGATTGGAATAGCTTTATATGACTGTTATTACTTTATGTGATCGTTTCCATTTTTTTATGCTCGTTTAGCTATAATTAGTCATATAGAGAAACAAATTGATTGAAAAGGAAGGATAACAATGAAAAATTCTCTGTTGACGATTAAAAAAAGACGTAATGAAATTCTTGATCTATTACAAAGGTACACAAAAATGACCACGATTGAACTGTCTGAAAAGCTTCACGTATCACTCAGCACTATTCGTCGAGACCTTAGATTATTAGAAGAAAAAAATGAGATTATTCGTGAATATGGCTATTGCCTCTTCAACTATGACAATCAAACAAATTTCGATCTTTCAGGACCAACGTGGATCAAACATCAAATTGCTCGTTGTGCTAGTCAATATATTGGAGACTATGTCACCGTATTTATCAATTCAAGTTCCACTGCCTTAGCTACACTCGATTATTTAGAATCGAATCACGTCACCGTCGTAACGAATAATTTAAAGGTCATTTCTTGTGTCAGACAAGGTAATTATACGTATATACTCACTGGTGGCGAATTACGCGTACCGAAAGAAGTCTTGGTAGGAGATATTGCCGCTCGCACATTAGCAGATATGAATGCAGATGTCTGTATTATTGGATGTAGCGGAGTAGATTTAGAGAATGGTGTGACGACAAAAATTTTAAACGAATCTAAAATCAACGAATGGATGATCAAAAAGAGTATCAAATGTCGTATTCTTGTTGCAGACCATCGTAAGATTGGCCGGACTTCACAGTTTAAGATTGCCGATATTTCTGCCTTTGATTATTTGATCACCGATCAGCATTGTTCACCTAAACTTGCCAAAAAAATTGAACAATTAGGTGTCACTGTTATTCGAGTAAGTTTATAAAAGAAAGTAAATTTCATCAAAGTTGCTAACAGATAAAAAACAGCTATGATTCGATTTTCTTCTTTTAGTCGAGTATTCAAAGCGTGACTATACTCTTGCATAGCGGTAACTCTCCGTTCAGTTAAATAAAATAAAACAGATTATTTGCCTGTTTTAAAAACAAGGCGTAGTATAAAAATGTAAACGCTGACAAATTCAATATTATTTATTGATCGATACTACGAAAGAAGGTTTGTTTTATGGAAATGATTTATCAAGCTGGCTCACAAGAAGGTCAAATCAGTTTTATCAATACAGAAGACTTAGAAATGGCGGCAGCTCAAGTGATTCCTACTGGCGGATACGGCTATATCAGTAGTGGTGCTGGAGATCTCTTTACGTATCAAGAAAACGTGCAATCATTCAATCATCAATTGATTATTCCTCATGTTTTAAAAGACGTGGAAATTCCAGATACAACGACTTACTTTGACCAAGAAACATTAACTGCTCCAATCATCATGGCGCCTATTGCAGCTCATGGTTTAGCTCATACACATGCAGAAAAAGCTTCAGCTAAAGGAGTTGCCGATTTTCATACGATTTATACGGCGAGTTCTTACGCTTCCTGTACATTAGAAGAAATCCGTGAGGCCGGTGGTCCAGATGCACCACAATGGTTCCAGTTTTACATGAGTAAAGATAATGGGATCAATTTAGATATTCTAGAGATGGCCAAACGTAATGGCGCAAAAGCAATCGTTTTGACAGCTGATGCAACCGTTGGTGGGAATCGAGAAACAGACCTTCGCAATGGCTTCACTTTTCCATTGCCAATGCCGATCGTTCAAGCCTATCAATCAGGGGTCGGACAAACGATGGACGCAGTTTATAAATCCTCCAAACAAAAGTTAAGTCCAAAAGATGTGGAATTTATTGCCGCTCATTCTGACTTACCCGTTTATGTAAAAGGTGTGCAATCAGAAGACGATGTTTATCGTTCATTAGATGCGGGGGCAAATGGCATCTGGGTATCGAATCATGGCGGTCGTCAATTAGATGGTGGGCCAGCAGCCTTTGATTCTTTGAAATATGTAGCAGAAGCCGTCGACAAACGTGTCCCTATCGTCTTTGATAGTGGTGTTCGTCGTGGTCAGCATGTCTTTAAAGCCATTGCTTCTGGTGCCGATCTAGTCGCGATCGGTCGTCCTGCCATTTACGGTTTAGCTCTCGGTGGAAGTACAGGCATCCAACAAGTATTCGACTTCTTCAAAAAAGAATTAGAAATGGTCATGCAATTAGCTGGGACGCAAACCATCGAAGATATCAAAAATGTGACATTACGGGAAAATCGTTTCTTCTAAATTGAGAAAATCTCAAATAAAACAAGCGCAGTTTCCATAATTATTTCGCACTTTTGAATCCAAATAAACGAACATCAAAAAAAGCCTTTAAAAATAAGCAAGAAGACCCAAAAATTTGAATAAATTTCGGGTCTTCTTGCTTATTTTTCAGAGCTGTATGCTATTTATTGCACTCTGTATCCTATCTGTTTGGATGGATTTTCTAAATGTACGCTTCACCTTTTGCAAACAAAGTTGCTTCGCCACTGATCATCACGCGTTCACCTAACCACTTGCAAGCCAAGAACCCACCTCTGGCAGAAAGTTGTTGAGCAACCAAGTCGTCCTTTCCAAGCTTTTGTGCCCAGTAAGGAATCAAATTCGCATGAGCCGAGCCACACACTGGATCTTCATTGATCGTTAGTTTTGGGAAAAAGGTCCTAGAAACAAAATCTTCTTTCTTTCCTTTGGCTGTGACAATCACGCCGACGCCTTCTTCTAATTCCCTCATTGCAGTATAATCAGGCGTCAGCTTTGCCACTGTCTCTTCGTCTTCTAATACAAAAAATAAGTCCCTTGCCAGATAAGCCTCTTTTATTCTTGTGCCGATTGCTTGTTCGTATGCTGGTAATATAGCAATTGGTTGCGGTAAAATACTTGGAAAATCCATCGCATATTTTTGCTCTTTTTTTGTGACAACTAGGTTCCCACTTTGCGTTGAAAATGAAATCATGGATTCACTGATACCATAGAAGTGGAACAATACAAATGCGGTTGCCAAGGTCGCATGACCACATAAGTCGATTTCACGATCAGGGGTAAACCAACGTAATTCATAACCTTTCTCTTTTCTAACGGTAAAGGCTGTTTCGGATAGGTTATTTTCGATGGCGATTTTTTGCATGGTATCATCAGGTAGCCATTCATCTAACACAAAGACCGCAGCAGGATTTCCTTTAAACACTTCATTGGTGAAGGCGTCAACTACATAATAGGGTAAATTCATTTATAAACTACTCCTTTACTTTTTGATAAATATATTCGGCACAACATAAATCTTCCACTGCTAAGCCAACCGCATCAAAGATCGTGATCGCTTGTTCGTCTGTACGCCCTGTTTTCTGATGGGTGACTAATTCACCTAGAGAACCGAGGATGTTTGTCTGATCAATTTTCCCTTCTGACAAGGGAATCAAATAGTCGCCACTTTCCCTTTTGACCGCTTGGTAATCATCTACATACAATTGTCCAGATGCCATCAAATCACTCGTTAATTCACGAATCTCTGGTGTAAATGTACCGATTGCATTGATATGTGTGCCTGGTTTAACCTCTTTTTTTGATAAAAAAGCATGTTTACTAGGTGTTAAAGTACAGACAATATCTGCTTCTATAGTCGCTTCAGCCAATGTCGAGCAATCAATAAAACGCAGTTTTGGATAATTAGTTTGCTGTTCTAGGATAAATTGTTTTCGTCGTGTTTCATCTAAATCATAGACATATACACGGTGAATCTTTCGGACACAGGTAATTGCGGCTAGATGTGAAACTGCTTGTTGTCCAGTTCCGATCAATGTGAGTGTATCTGCTGATGGCTTTGCTAGATAATCTGTGGCTAATGCTGAAACTGCTGCTGTTCGTATCCAAGTCACGGCATTCGCATCGATCATTGCGACGGGTTGCCCGTTTTTTGAATCGAAGAGCATGATTTCACCCAAATGTGATGGTAGCTTTTGTTTGTGATTGCTTGGAAAAGCCGTGATGATTTTTGAACCAAAGTACCGGTTTCTTCCCAAATAAGCGGGCATCATCGCAAATACATTTTGTTTCTCGCCATCTGGTAATTGTTGGACCATTCGATTCTCTTGAGAAATCTTTCCGACTTGAAAATCTTTAAAACACTGTTCCATTACGTTGATTGCTTCTGTAAAACTAAAATGGGTGATTACTTTATGACTATCGATGATTTGCATATTTCCCCTCCTTTTTTCTATCCTAGCGCCCGAAAACAATACATTCAATGATATAATTGTATGGAATACAATTTTTGAAAGAAGGAACGAGTATGTCGATCAACTCTTATGAGAATTATCCACTGACTTGGCGTCCAGATAAAAAAAAGTTACATCGCCCAATCTACCAATCACTTATCACGCAGCTAGAAGCTGATATCTTATCAAATAAATTACAAAAAAATACAAGGTTACCTTCCCAAAGAGAACTAGCTGATTTTTTAGACATCAATTTCACAACAGTTGGTCAAGCTTATAAGTTGGGTCTAGAAAAAGGGTTACTCTATACAAGTATCGGGAGTGGGACATTTGTTTCCCCAAATGCGTTTACCTCCATCACTATTTCTTCTGATCAAGTACCTGATCATGTCATTGATTTTGGGTTAGTCAGTTCATTTGATGAATGCAACGAAATGATCACTCCTTTTATTCAAGCTGTTTCACAAAATCATGCGACTAACGGACTTCTTAGCTACCGTGAACCATTAGGGACAACCTATCAATTGACGATTGCCAAAAAATGGTTGGAAACACAAGGTGTCTATGCTTCAAGGGAACAGATTGCTATTGTTTCAGGTGTCCAAAACGGCTTGGCGATCACGCTAGCTGCTTTGTTTTCTCCAGGAGATCGTTTGGCAGTCGATCGCTATACTTATTCGAATTTCATTGAGCTTGCTCACCTTTACCATATGGAAATCGTGCCGATTGATTTTGATGCGGAGGGTATGCTTCCAGAATTACTTGAGCAAGAATGTCGGAAAAAAGCAATCCACGGTATTTTTCTGATGCCTTCATGTAACAATCCTATTGGGTTTCAACTATCTGCAAAACGGAGGCAACAGCTAAAAGAAGTCATTACAAAGCAACAATTGATCGTGATCGAAGACGACATCCATTCTTTTTTGACTACCTATAATCAAAAAGCACCCATTCCCCCATTCCAGCAGTTACTTCCTGAACAAACCATTTATCTTGCCGGAATGACCAAGTTTATCTGTGCAGGCATGCGTGTTGCCTTTCTAGTATTTCCCGATAAGTACAAACAAAACATCCAACAGGCGATTTTCAATATCAATGTCAAAACCTCAAGTTTAGATGCTGAGATTGTCACGCAAATCCTATGTTCAGAAACCGCACAGGACATACTCGAAACAAAATCCAGCTATACAAAACAAGCAAATGAACGATTCGATACACTTTTCAACTTGCCTCGACCGACCAATCCACTTCCTTTTTATCGAAATCTCCCTGTTCGAAATGATCTGTCTCCGAAAACGATCGAACAAGCTTTTTTAAATAAAGGGATTCGTGTCTATCATTCACATCGTTTTACGACACAACCGCAACATGATCCTTTTATTCGAATTGCTTTATCCTCTAATCCTTTGGAAGTATTAACGAAAGGACTTGAAATCGTCAAGAAAGAAATCGTGTACTTTCAACGATGACTTATCATATAAAATCAAAATGATCCAACTCATTCTTTTTGTTTTTAACTGCTCGAATCCCCATCGAGGAGGAGCCTATTTTTAATCATAGGCTCCTCTTTTTTCTATTGTCATATAAATAAAATTTATCATAACTACCTATTTTGACTATAGCCTTGAGCGAATCCTATACTTCGTATGTATTAAAACTTAGGAGGAATCATTCATGCTAACAGGGTTAAACTTATTAAATAATCCATTTTTAAATAAAGGAACTGCTTTTACAAAAGAAGAACGTAAAAAATACGGGATTGCCGGAATGCTTCCTAGCACAGTCCAAACATTAGAACAACAATCTGTGCAAGCATATGGCCAATACCTAAGCAAACAAACTGATTTAGAAAAACGTATTTTCTTAATGAACTTATTCAATACAAACCGCACACTTTTCTATAAATTGATGGGACAACATTTAGTAGAATTTATGCCGGTAGTATATGATCCAGTAGTTGCAGATGCAATCGAACAATACAATGAAATTTTCTTAAAACCACAAGATGCTGCATTTCTTTCGATCGATGAACCAGAACTGATCAAAGAAAGTTTGAAAAATGCCGCAGCTGGTCGTGATATTCGTTTGATCGTTGTTACAGATGCAGAAGGTATCCTTGGAATGGGTGACTGGGGAGTTAATGGTGTTGACATCGCAATTGGAAAACTAATGGTTTATACAGCAGCTGCTGGTATCAATCCAGCGCAAGTATTACCTGTATCGATCGATGCTGGTACAAACAATGAAGAGTTATTGAATAATCCGTTATATCTAGGAAACAAACATGCGCGTGTCGAAGGTGATTCTTACTATGAATTCATCGACCAATTCGTTTCATCTGCTACAGAACTATTCCCTGAATTATTGTTACACTGGGAAGACTTTGGTCGTGGCAATGCCGCAACGATCTTAGAAAAATATGAAGACAAAATCACGACATTCAATGATGACATCCAAGGAACAGGGATCGTCGTACTAGCTGGTGTACTCGGCGGATTGAATATTTCTGGTGAATCCTTGAAAGATCAAACGATCCTAACATTCGGAGCTGGAACAGCTGGAGTCGGCATCGCGAATATCTTATTAGATGAAATGATCCGTCAAGGTGTACCAGAAGAAGAAGCACGTAAACACTTCTATCAAGTGGATAAACAAGGACTATTATTCGAAGATACTGAAGGATTGACACCTGGACAAATTCCTTTTGCACGTAAACGTTCAGAATTTACCAATAGTGAAGAATTGACTAATTTAGAAGCTGTTGTCAAAGCAATTGACCCAACGATCATGATTGGTACATCTACTCAACCAGGGGCATTCACAGAAGAAATCGTCAAAGAAATGGCTAGCCATACACCACGACCAATCATCATGCCTTTGTCTAACCCAACAAAATTAGCAGAAGCAAAGGCAAAAGATTTGATTGAATGGACAGATGGAAAAGCATTAGTCGGAACAGGTATCCCTGCGGATGATGTGGAATACAATGGCGTGACTTATCAAATCGGACAAGCAAACAACGCATTGATGTATCCAGGTTTAGGACTTGGTTTGATTGCTTCAACAGCTACTCGTGTCAACGCTGAGATCATCTCACAAGCAAGTCGTGCATTAGGTGGTATCGTTGATGTCACAAAACCAGGGGCAGCTATTTTACCACCAGTTGCAAGAATCACTGAATTCTCACAAACGATTGCTGAAACAGTCGCTCAATCAGTCGTGGATCAACAATTGAATCGTGAAGAAATCACTGACATCAAAGCAGCTGTCGAAGCAGCTAAATGGGTGCCTGAATATCAAGATTTAGAAGCTTAATTCACGCTAGTCTCTTTCACAATAATTCGTTACTAAACAGTTCTGAGCAAAACGAGACTTAAAGTAAAAAATACGCATGGTAAACATCGAAGCCTTGGATCATTCGTTCACCGAGAAATAGGAAAACCAACTATTTTTCAACGAATTGATCCAAGGGGTGTTTTTTGCCAAGAAATACTGGAGCCAGTTGAGGAATAGCTTTAGATTATTTTCCAACTCATAGGGAACTCCTCTTACGTTAATCAAGGAAAGGATCTGTAAGAATGTTACATCAAGAACAAACGACTTCTACAGTCGTTAAGACAAACAAAGAAGGTTTTTGGGAAACAAAAATCAGTGGGGTCAGTTTACCTATCTATTTGATCATGGTTCTCGTTTTGATCGTTGCGATGGCATTAGGTAAATTACCAACAAATATGATCGGTCCTATCGCCGTGCTCGTCATTTTTGGGAATCTATTCCATTTTATTGGGACAAAAATCCCAATCGTCAAAAGTTATTTAGGTGGTGGTTCTGTTTTTGCGATCTTCGCTTCCGCAGCTATCGCAACCTTTGGTATTTTACCTGATTATGTCGTGAAATCAACTGAAAACTTTGTCAATAATATGGGCTTTTTAGACTTTTATATCGCTGCTTTGATTACCGGAAGTATTCTAGGAATGAACCGCAAATTATTGATGAAGGCTTCCGTTCGTTTTATCCCTGTTGCACTTATTTCTATGGTTGTTTCATTTTTTGCAGTTGGACTTGTGGGAATGTTGATTGGGAATGGCTTCGCTAATTCCGTATTATACATCTCTTTACCTGCCATGGCTGGTGGTGTAGGTGCTGGCGCTGTTCCACTATCAACTATTTATGCAAACGTCTTAGGAACAGATGCTTCTGCTATTATTTCACGTTTGATCCCTGCAACTGCAATGACAAATGTGCTAGCCATTATCGGAGCCGCTTTAGTGGCTCGTGCTGGACAATCCATGCCAAAATTGAATGGTAATGGGAAACTGATGGAAAAAGGCGATCTAGGTGACGGCAAACCACGCAATGTGAAACCTTCTATCCCTCAATTAGGTGTTGGTTTAATGGTCTCGATCACATTCTTTATTCTTGGCCAAATCTGTAATTTCTTTGTACCAAAAGTTCATGCTTATGCTTTCATGATCATTATTGTGGTCATCTGTAAAATCACCAATGTTCTTCCTGAATACTACGAAGATGCAGCAATCATGTTCAATAACTTGATTGTTAAAAACTTAACGGCAGCTGTTTTAGCAGGTATCGGGATTGCTTTATTGAACTTGAATGTTTTAGCTTCTGCTTTAACATGGCAATTCGTCGTACTCTGCTTAACAAGTGTCATCGTCATCTCCCTTGTCTCTGCATTTGTTGGTCGTCTATTTGGACTTTATCCGATCGAATCAACGATTACAGCAGGACTATGTAACAATTCAATGGGTGGTACAGGAAATGTTGCCGTCTTATCCGCATCAAACCGCATGGAATTGATTGCTTTTGCTCAAATGGGCAATCGTTTAGGTGGAGCGATCGTCTTGATCATTTCAGGATTTTTGATGCAACTATTTTCTTAATTCGAATAAATGTAAAAAAACTTCTCGATCATTATTCGAGAAGTTTTTTTGCGATGACCTTCATCATTCATTTAGAAAATCTTTTTTGAAATTGCTTTTGCCATTTGGTTGAATGATAGCCGATACGTTCATAAAAACGATGTGCCTCGTTGCGATGTTCGCCAGAGTTTAGTCGAACACCAAAGTAGCCACGTTCTTTTCCTTGCTTCTCAACACTCTCCATCAATCGTCTGCCAATTCCTTGATGTTGCGCTTTTGAAGAAACTGCTAATGCTAAAATATTGAACAACGTTGGACTTAACAATGTTGCATACTTTTGGGCATGGACATATCCTAATACTTTCTTCGTCCCTTCTTCCTCATAAACATCAATGACATAGATCTCTGGCTGTGCCAAGATACATTTTAATTGCTTCGTTGTTTCCGAAAGTGGCATCTCATACCCTATTTCTTCCTTATTTAGCTTGTTTATGGTTTCTGCATACTCCACACGAGCAGTTCTGATCATTTTGTTCTTCCTTTCTTCTCTAAGGTTAAGTACTATGCTAAAGATAGTATGGATTTTTCTATCGAAATGAACCATGGTCAATTCCTTGATCAAAAGAATGATAAAAAAAAAGAAACCTTGTCATTTCAAGGTTTCTCCACTATTTTAATACTATTCTTCTTCTTCAGCCATGAATGTATTGAAGACCTCTTCGATCATATCCCATTCAGCATCTGTTTCGATTTGTTCTAATTCGCCTTCTGTTCCGTCTTCGTTTTCAACGTAGGCATAGGCTTGTAATTCTACATCTTCATCTTCCGGTACGCCGGCTGGATAAAGCAATACGTAGTTACGACCAAATTCTTCTTGTCCATCGACTGTTAACAAGATTTCGTATAATGTTTCATTTCCTTGATCATCGACCAATGTGATATGTTCATGTCCTTCATGATCATGTGTATGATTGTGTTCTGCCATTAGAACCCCTCTTTTCATTTTTTAAAATAGTTGTTTTCCCGAACCATCTAAATAATTTTGTAAAATCATCACCGCAGCAAGCTTATCGATGACTTTTTTTCTTTTTGCTCTTGACGTATTTGCCTGTTCGACCAACATGCGTTCTGCTTGGACGGTAGTCAGTCGTTCATCTTGATAGTCGACTGGTAGAGAAAACATTTCTTTGATCTTTTCTCCGTAAACCATTGAGCTTTCTGCTCTCGGACCGATTGAATTATTCATGTTTTTCGGCAAGCCTACAACAAAACGATCTACTTCGTACTGTTTGACCAGTTCTGCCAATCGTTCAAATCCAAATTCTTCTTTATCTTCATCGATACGAATGATCTCTACGCCTTGTGCAGTCCAGCCAAAAGGATCACTAACAGCGACACCTACAGTCTTTGAGCCGACATCCAAGCCCATCACTCTCATAGATTCACTCCATGATTTGAGAGATAGTCTTTGACGATCACTTCCATGATTTCATCGCGTTCATGACGACGGATCAGATTCCTTGCATCACGATAACGAGGAATGTAGGCCGGGTCTCCAGAAAGCAAGTAGCCCACAATCTGGTTGATTGGATTGTAGCCTTTTTCTTCCAAAGCCCGATAAACGATCGCTAATGTTTCGCTGACTTCTTTTTTACGACTATCATCAAAACCAAAACGTACGGTTTCATCTGTAAAACCCATGATTCTACACCTCTTTCCGCAGGGTAGTCAAATTACCCTCTACACCCTTTATTTTACTCGAAATGTGGTAAAACTACAAATAAATATTCCAACTTCGCTGGAAATATAAAAATAATAATGATTTCTTATTTGATTGTATCGATTCCAACATTTATGAGTACACTTTCTTACAGTATACGTGATATTTAATCAAAAATAAGTCTTTTCTCTGTTTTTTCAAAAAATTCACAAAATATTCAAATAACGAACGCCTATGGATCATGTTTTCTTAGCTTGCCCCGTTTGATAGTTGATCGTATAACCGTCTTGCACATTATAGATAAACACATTGAACGAGATTTGGTTATCTTCAATGCTTTGGGCTTCTAACTGAACACCTCGTGCTACTAGTTCTTCCCCTTCAAAATGTGGTGTTACCCGATAGCGAACGTGATGATTGGTTTCTTTGATGTATGCGGCAATATCATTTTCATGTGCCAGCATATGAGGGGTATTCAACGAACGAGTCCCTGTCATCAAATTTTTGATGTTATTGTTTTGACCAGTTAGCTGAAAACCTATCAAGTGGCTTCGATTGTAAAGCCATTGTCCGTCACTCAATTTTTTTTGTTTCCAACCTGTAGGATCGATATAAAGAGACTCACGTTTTTCTTTAGGGAACATCTCTTTTCCTAACATGGCATTGGCTTGACCTACACGATTCAGTCGATCGATATCGGAATAACTTTCCCATGTTCCTTTATCTAAGCTCAGTTCTTCTTTTGTAAAAGTTGGCTTATTTTGATTGATTTCGATTTCTTGGTGCGTGCCGTCGTATTCTGGAACATTCGCCACTTGTGAGACTTGAGGTTTTGAATCAAATAAACCTGTCAGTTGTTGAACGAGATCAGAGTCTTTTTGCGTCGTTGAAATCCCTAATGCACCAGCTAAAAGAGCAACTGCGACTCCTATGATTGTTTTGGTTGTTTTTTTGTTCATGTATCTACTCCTTTATTCAGTCGAACTTCATAAATCTTAACATATGTTCCCCTTTTTTAAAATAAAGAAGTATTTAAATTCTTTCAACAATTCCTTCTTCAAAAATTATATACGCATGTTTAGTCTATTTCCTAAAATAAACAACCTAAATTTCCACGTGAAAGGAAATCTAGGTTGTTACTAAAACTTCATCACTCGATTCGATTGATCTTCTTATCTATTCTATCACCAAGTAAATACGTTTTCCGATAGGACAATTAGGCGCTCAACATCGATTCTTATTTCAAGTTTCTTTTACAAAGTTTGCTCTGTTCATTGCCTGTTCAATCATCGCGACTGTTGCTTCTGGGTCTTCTACTCCAATGATGAGACGATTGAATTCTTCATCTTTTAGTGTGATAACGACTGCGTTTTCTTTTCTTTTGAGGTCATAAAATACCTTGTTTGAATCTTGGACGAATGTTCCGGCAAAATAATGTCCATAGGCATCAACTCCCATTCTTTTTTCGCCAAATTTCGGTGTATCTTCCCAGACATCGGCATCCACAGTTGCGCCTAATACATTGGATAATGGTGTGGATATTTCATTTTTCAATGCCCACAGTTTTCGTACGCCCTCCATACTGATGATCAATCGATCATTTTGGATTTCAACTTTAGCCATTTTCTACTTCCCCCTGTCCGTAAGATCCGCTCGACGCATGACTCGATCAGCAATGATCGTTTCAATCGAACCTTCGTTTTTCTCTTCCAAAGCGGTGATTACCTTCTGTGCGACTTTCTTTACTTCGTTGTCATCTGCCGTACGTTCTAATAATGCGATGATCAATAAATCAATCAATAACCCATTATCGGTCACTCCATCTTCAGCTATATAGTTAAAGCAAGTCGTAAATAAACCAGCTTTACTATAATAAGCAGAGTATAAACTTCCTCGAAGCAAGCCAGTCGCTTTTACCAATTGACTGATCGACGTCCCTGCATACCCATTTTTGGCAAATATTTTTGCCGATTCTAGTAAAACTTTCTCTTCATTAAATTCTCTCGTTCTTCCCATAACTTAATTATGCCACATTATTGAACGATTGGTCAACAATTAACCAAAAAGCTTGATTTAGCCTAACTGTTGACTTAACACTTGGATCTATTCTGCATTGTTCTCACTTGGATCTTATTTTACCTTTCACTGCTTATTTTTTTGATTCAAGTTTTCTTTTTATACGTTTTCCAATTTGTTTGTAGTAAAATAAATACAAGAAAACAACTATTGGAGAAAATGCCATGCCAGAAAGAGATTTAGATTTATTGCTTAATACCTGTTTATTGGCGGGAAAAATAATGACGGAAAGTAATGCAGAGATGTACCGTGTAGAAGATACGATGAGTCGGATCGCTTCTGCTTCTGGAAATTATCGCTTAGTTAGCTACGTGACCCAAACAGGACTATTTATCGGATTTGATCGGACTTCGACGATCCGCATGGAACAAATCACCAATCGAACGATCAATTTAGAAAGAGTAGTCAAGGTCAATAATCTTTCAAGAAAATATGTTGCCAATGAATTGACTTTGGAAGAACTATATAGCGCATTACAAGAAGTCGAGAAAGATCGTCGGATGTTCCCAGTATGGCTACAAATCATCAGCGCTGCTATCATTAGCGGGACGATCATGATTTTATTTGGTGGCGAATTGAAAGATTTACCGATCACATTGTCGATTGGTGGAGTGGGCTACATTGTTTATCTTTGCAGTTTGCGTTTTTTTAGAATCAAGTTTTTAGCTGAATTCCTTTCCTCTTTGATTATCGGCATTGCCGCTATTTTAAGTGTGCGTTTAGGAATCGGTCTCAATCAGGATTTGATCATCATTGGTTGTGTCATGCCGTTGGTTCCTGGTGTTCAAATCACCAACGCGATTCGTGATCTATTAGCGGGGCACTACGTTTCTGGTGTTTCTCGTGGAGCAGAAGCGATGATGACTGCGGCGGTGATTGGTTTTGCAATCGCCTTTATCTTTCAAATCTTCTACTAAGAAAGGACTTTAGCCATGTGGCATGTATTGATTCAATTTTCTTTTAGCTTTTTAGCGACCGCTGCCTTTGCAATCATCACTAATGTGCCAAGGAAAGCCTTAGTTTGGTGTGGTTTAGCTGGTGCCGTAGGTTGGATGATCTATTGGTTGTGTCTAGCTATGGGTGGCGGTGCAGCTTTAGGTTCATTACTAGGTTCATTAGGCGTTGCTTTTGCTAGTGATCTTTTTTCTAAACAACTAAAAATGCCCGTCACGATTTTCAATATCCCCGGTATGGTACCACTGGTTCCTGGAGGCTTAGCCTATCAAGCTGTTCGCAGTTTAGTTACAAGTGCTTATCAAGATGCGGCATTTTTCACTGTTCAAGCGATCATGATTGCTGGAGCGATTGCCTTAGGTCTAGTGATATCAGAAGTATTCAACCACAATATCCGTAGTTTTAAACTGAAACGTGAAGCGATTGTATTGAAGAGAAGAAAGAAAAAATGAGCGTTTCTCGCTTTAATCTTTTTTGTACAGAGCAATCATACTGTGGGATTCTTGCAAGCTTTAATAAAAAAAGTGATAAGAGATGAAATTCTTACGAGTTTCATCTCTTATCACTTTTTTATTTGTGTTGTACATGACTACAACTTTATTTCGTTCATTTAAAATGCACGATACACATATTGATTTTCAGGAGCAGTGATTTTTTCTACTTTCGTCACTACGACTGAAGGAATCTCTCGCTTGAAAGGTTGATAAAAATCGGTTTGGATCGTTCCTTCGACTTTGTACCAGTCATCATTTTTCACAGTCATTCCTTCTGGCAGATGCGTCAACAATCCAAAAACCCCGGAATCAGCAACACAGTGGATGATCCCAAATCGAAAGAGAAAGGTATCAGTAGCCTTGTCATTTTTCGACTGATAGATAAAGCCTTCATAAGAGACTTTCTTACCAATGAATTCACTTGGATAGTTGTAGATCAATTCCATGATCTCTAAATAATTATCGTCTGTGATCGCAATCGTTTGTTCATCTTCGTATTTGTCTTTTAACTCATTCATTTGATCTTGATAGTCGGATTTATTGAAATAAATACTCGTATCTGGTTTCAAATATTGCGTTTGCACTTGTGGATCACCGACAGATTCTTTGCTTAGTGGAAAGTTGAACCCTTTCGCTTCCACGATCGTTGTGTTTAAACTAACTGTCGGAAACAGTGTTCCTACAACGATCGGCAAGGCTAATAAGAGATAAGCAATCCAACGCTGATACGGTTTTGATAATCCGTGATCATGAGAATCATGGGACTCATGGACTCCTTTTTTTCCATCTGCTTTTACCCAAAGATACAACTGAACTAAGGCTAGTAAGGCAGATAAAACCATGGATAATACTGCCAAATAACGATAATGGACATTGATGTATTGATCTAAACGCCCTGAAACTTGAAGATACATCATCATTTCAAAATAACCAGATAAAATCAAAAATCGCAGCATGATTCTCCTCCTAAATAAATAGTGTAAAGCCGATAACACTTAAGGCAATCAGCCCGATCAATGAAACGATGAAGCGTGTGTTGAAGTAACGTTTCATCATCAATAGGTTTTTGATATCCACCATTGGTCCAAAAACTAAGAAAGCAACAACTGGCGCTGTTCCAAAAAGACTTAACAAAGAGGAACCAATAAACGCATCCGCCTCGGAACAAAGAGACATCGTGAATGCCAATACTAGCATGATCAAAATGGCTAATAGCTTTGTCGAACCTAACGTCAACATCACTCTCGTAGGTAAATAGGTTTGCATCCCTGCAGCAATCAAACCGCCAATGATCAAATAGCGGCCCGTATCGAAGAACTCATCAATCGAGTGAGTCAAGACATGGAGGATTCGATATCCCCATTTCTGTGGTGCGATTGCTTCCACTTCCTCATGCTCATGTGTATGGGAGTTAGGCTCAACCATCGCTGAATCAAATGAAGACTTCAAGATTGTGCCTTTTTGGATATAGGCCAACCAGACACCTACGATCAGTGCGACAATAAAACTTCCTAACATACGCAGTCCCGCCATTTTCCAAGTATTGCCAAATGCAATAAAAGTTGAAAAGATCACGACTGGATTAATGATTGGCGCAGTGAGCATAAACGCAAATGCTGTGTGGACAGGAACCCCTTTTTTTACAAACTGATGAACGATTGGAACGATCCCACATTCACATGAAGGAAAGAAAAAACCTAAAATAGACCCAACAATAATCGATAAAAAGCGATTTTTAGGTAACCATCGTTTGACACGTTCGGGGGTCAAAAATACTTGTAAAGCACCTGAGATGATACATCCCAATAAAACAAACGGCAAGGCTTCGATAACGATCGATAAAAAAATCGTTCCCATCTGCGATACCGAATTTGGAATAAACGAAAACATATAATTTCTCCTTGTCATTTGAACTTCATTCGCCCATCAATATACGCTTTTCTTCAATAAAATACAAGAAAGCTTAAATTTTTTTCATAAGTTTAAGAAATCAAAAAAAGCTTTTTTATTGACATCTCCGTCATAAGGATTTACTTTTAGCACAGCTAAGATGAAGATTCAGGTAAAAAGAAGAGAGTCATTTGCCTATTTTCTATCTGTATACGACTGAATACTTTTTCACCATCGAATTAGCGATGTGCTAAAAGTAACCTTAAGGAGTTATCACCATGAAAGAAACCCATGATTTAACTGAAGTCTTAAAAACTATCCAAGAAGAACCGACTGTCGTGCTTGCGATTTCCACCCCCAATTGTAGTGTTTGTCATGCAGTAGTGCCAAAATTGGAACAATTATTGACTCATTATAATTTCCCAGCGTATCATTTAGATGCCTTCGAGATGCCGGAAGTAGCTGGCACATTCCAAGCATTTACTGCACCAGTGATCTTGCTCTTCCATTTTGGAAAAGAAGTCGAGCGACAAGCCCGCTTTATTCAATTTGAACAACTGACAAAGCATTTAGATCAATTAAATGAATCAAGTGATCAAATCGGCTACGATACTTTATTTGATCACTAGAAAAAAGAGCGACAAGTCATTTTCTACAAACAATGACTTGTCGCTCTTTTTATTTAAACATCCATCAAATAACGAGCTGTGATCGACTGTTCACAAGTACCGATTTTTTCTGGTGTTCCTTCATAAAGGATCTCGCCACCACGAATTCCCCCATCGATCCCTACATCGATCAACCAATCTGCCGCCTTCATGATTTCCAGGTTATGTTCAATGACGATGACCGTATTGCCTTTATTGACCAACCGCTCGATGATTTCTAAGATACTCTTGATATCTGCCATGTGTAAACCGGTTGTTGGTTCGTCCATAATGTAGATATTGCCTTTTTTACTTAATTCTTTCGCCAGTTTCAACCGTTGACATTCTCCTCCTGACAATGTATTTAACGGTTGTCCCAACGTCATATATCCTAGCCCTACTTCTAAAATTTGTTTCAATTTTCGTTGAATCGATTTTTCTTCAAAAAATGCCACCGCTTCAGTCACACTCATCGCTAATACTTCATCGATCGATTTCTCTTTTAATTTGTACTGATAAACTTCTTCTTTGAATCGTTTACCGCCACAGACTTGGCAAAGGACCTCTACAGAATCCATAAAAGATAATTCCATTTTGATATGACCATGTCCTTTACAAGTTTCACATGCCCCTTCTGAATTATAAGAGAACAGTCCGGCAGAAACATTATTTTCCAACGAGAAGACCTTGCGGATATCGTTCATGATCCCTGAATAAGTCGCTGGGTTAGAACGAATATTCCCTGCAACAGCTGACTGATCGATATTGATTGCTTCCGGGTACTCCTTCGCAAACACACCATTCACTAAACTGCTCTTTCCTGAACCAGCTACTCCGGTCACTACTGTAAAAACACCTAATGGTACTCTGAGAGAAGTATTTTTAAGATTATGCAATGTCGATTTTGAAGTTTCAATAAACTTGTCTGTTTTTCTTGGCTCCTGTTTGAAATCTGTCATTTGTCCAAAAGCTTTTCCTGTCAATGTATCTGAAGCCAGTAATCCTTCGTAACTACCTTCATAGGTGATATACCCACCATTTTTTCCTGCTTTTGGTCCAACGTCAATGATATGATCTGCTACTTTGATGACATCTGGATCATGTTCTACAACAATGACCGTGTTTCCTTTATCACGCAATTTGATCAATAGTTCGTTTAACCGATGAACATCTCGTGGATGTAACCCAATACTAGGCTCATCGAAGATATAAATGACGTCATTCAAACTAGAAGATAAGTGCTTGACCATTTTCACTCGTTGGCTTTCTCCTCCAGATAAAGTCGCTGTCTCGCGATCTAAAGAAACGTAATCTAACCCAATATTGATCAGATCTTGTAGTCGTGATTGGAGATTTTTCAACACTGGTTGGATCATTTCATCTGTGATCCCCGGTAAGATTTCTAATAGTTCATCCAGTTGCATCGCTAAGAAATCTGCGATTGAATATCCGTTGATCTTGCAGCCCAAAACCTTTTGATTGAATCGTTTTCCCTGACATTCTGGACATCTTTGTTCATCCATGAACGCTGCGATTTTTTTCTGGGTCGCGGCAGAGCTCTCATTGCCCCCTTTGATATTGGAACGATTGAAACGTGCAACTAATCCCTCATAGGTCGAACTCATCCCTTCCATATACAACGAATCGATTTTTTCTCCTGAAACATACAAGAACTTTTCCATTTCTTCTGTTGAATAATCCTTTAATGGCTTATCATTGTCAAAAAAACCTGTGTTCGTGAAAGACTTCAATAACCAAGATCCGACTTTGTAGCCTGGAAGTATAATCGCTCCTTCATTCAACGATTTTTCTAAATCTAACGCTTTGTCTAGATTCAATCCAACGATCCGACCAATCCCTTCACACGCTGGGCACATGCCGTGAGGATCATTGAATGAGAAATTCCAAGCGGGGCCTAAATGGGGAATGCCAATACGAGAGAAAAGCAAGCGGATCAGTGGGTTGATATCTGTGATCGTTCCTAGTGTTGAACGCGAATTCCCACCTAAACGGCTTTGATCTACAACGACTGCCATAGATAAATTGTCGATGGCATCTGCTTCTGGCTGACTATACTTAGGTAAGAAATTCTGCACAAATTTAGAGAAATTTTCATTGAGTTGTCTTCCCGCTTCTTGGGCAATCGTATCAAAAACGATGGAAGATTTTCCCGAACCGGAGACACCTGTAAAAATCGTGATCTTTCTTTTTGGGATTTGTAAATCAAACCCTTTTAGATTGTTCTGTCTGGCATTATGTATCCTGATATATTCCTGCATTGCTGATCCTCCCGTATTCCATCGATTTTTTTGGTGAAGTATTATTATAACACAGAAACAATGTATCACTATAATAAATTTCGAAGCTTTCAGTTGTTCACCTATCAGCCTCCTAATTGAAGAGACGCCAATGAAGGAAAATATCACTTATTTTTATCTATTTCTAAAAAAGATCATAAAAAAACAAACTATTTTTTCTAGTGAATAGAAAAATAGTTTGTCATTGATGGTTTAACTTTTCTTTATTTCCGGTTATTCGTTGTCGTCATGCTCATGCAAGGACGCATCGGAATGCAAGAAGTAGATCAACGTTTGTAACTCGTTCGTCAAATCGACATTTTGGATCAATACTTCGGATGGTGCATTTAGTCGAGCAGATGTAAAGTTTAATATCCCTTTGACACCAGCTTCTGTCAAACGATTCACTACTTCTTGTGCTTTTTCGGCAGGTATCGTTAAGATTGCCACTTCGATTTGTTGGATCTTGATTTGTTCGATCATGTCATCCATTGGATAAACGGGGATACCATCAACGATCCGACCCACGATTTCTGGGTTCACGTCAAAAGCGCAGCTGACACGGATACTATTACTTTGGTGAAACTTATATTTCAACAAAGCACTTCCTAGATTACCGACCCCGATCAATGCAACGTTCGTCAATTGGTCATCATTCAAGGTTTTTGCAAAGAAATGCATCAAGTCCTCTACATCATAACCGTAACCACGTTTTCCTAGTTCGCCGAAATAGGAAAAATCACGACGGATCGTCGCACTATCTACTTGGACTGCTTCACTTAGTTCAGTTGATGAAACTTTTTTCTTACCTGCGTTATTCAAGATTCTTAAATAACGATAATATAAAGGCAGGCGTTTTGCGGTTGCCTTTGGAATTACATGGTCTTTCACTTCATTACCTCCACTGTATTTCTTCTCGATTTATACATCATATCAGTACTTACACAAAAAAATCAATTTCGTTGCTTGTATATTGTGAATTTTTATTCTTATTCTCATTTTCCTAGCTTCTCAGAACCTCGCAGTAACTATGAATTTGTGGTAGACTACAATAGAAAAAGTCCATGAAATTCTAGGATAATTCACAAAGTAGAAAAGAGGATTCGATGATACTATTACAAGCCAATCAAATCGCTCGCCATTTTGGCGCTGAGATTTTATTTGAAAATATCCACTTAGAGATCCAAACGGGCGCACGTATCGCTTTAGTCGGACGTAACGGCGCCGGTAAATCGACATTATTAAAAATCATTGCTGGCATTGAAGCCCCAGATGTAGGTAATATCGCAAAAAATAAAACAGCTACCCTTGGTTATTTGGCCCAAGATACAGGATTAGATTCCACTGAAACCGTCTGGAATGAGATGCTAAAAGCATTTGAAGAAGTGCGCTTGATGGAACAGCGGATGCGTGACCTTGAAGTATTTATCAGTGAAGGCACTCCTGACACGCCGGCTTATCAAGCCTTCTTGAAAGAATATGATAAATTGCAGCATGATTTTTCTGATAAGAACGGCTATAGTTATGAAAATGAAATTCGCTCTGTATTGCATGGATTCAAATTTGATCCGTCGTTTTACGAGCAAAGAATCGATACGTTATCTGGTGGTCAAAAAACAAGATTAGCTTTAGCTAGGATGCTTTTACAACATCCAGATATCTTGATCCTGGATGAGCCAACCAACCACTTGGACATCGAAACACTTGCTTGGTTGGAAAACTATTTGCAAAGTTATACTGGTGCCCTTCTGATTGTCTCCCATGACCGTTATTTCTTGGATAAAGTGGCGACTGAGGTATATGAACTAAGTCGGAAAAAGATGCGTCACTATAAAGGAAATTATTCCAAATATTTAGATATGAAAGCTGAACAATTAGCTTCTGATTGGAAAGCCTATGAAAAACAACAAACAGAAATCAATAAACTCGAAGATTTTGTTGCCAGAAATCTTGTCCGTGCGTCAACGACAAAACGTGCCCAAAGTCGTCGAAAGGCATTAGAAAAAATGGAACGGTTAGACCGTCCACAAGGAGATGAGAAACAAGCTCATTTTCTCTTCAACGTGGCGAAACCTTCGGGAAATGTTGTGTTGCAAGTAGAAGATGCCGCTATTGGCTATGACGGCACCATCTTATCTGAACCAATCAACTTGGATATCCGTCGTCAAGAAGCAATCGCATTAGTGGGACCAAATGGAATCGGTAAATCCACTTTACTAAAATCGATCATCCAACAGCTGCCTTTCATCCGTGGAAAAGAAACACTTGGTACGAATGTCAGCATTGGTTATTACGATCAAGGACAAGCGGAACTGCACACTAATAAAACGATTCTAGCTGAATTGTGGGATGAACATCCAACCGTTCCAGAAAAAGATATCCGTTCGATTTTAGGCGCTTTTTTATTTTCTGGTGAAGACGTTGAAAAAACGATCCCCTTGTTAAGTGGTGGAGAGAAGGCACGTGTCGCGTTAGCTAAGCTAGCAATGAATCAAGAGAACTTTTTGATTTTAGATGAGCCAACCAACCACTTAGATATCGACAATAAAGAAGTGTTGGAAAATGCATTGATCGACTATGAAGGAACATTGCTCTTTGTCTCTCATGACCGCTACTTCATCAATCGTATCGCCACTAAAGTCATTGAACTCTCAGAAAACGGAAGCAAAGTCTACTTGGGGGACTATGATTATTATTTAGAAAAGAAAAAAGAAGAAGAAGAAATTGCGGAACTGTTAGCAGCTGAACAACCTGAGGTCAGCACGCCTTCAACAAACAAATCCACTTACTTCCAAAGCAAAGAGCAACAAAAGATCATGCGGAGCTTGCAACGTAAGATCACGCAAATCGAAGAAGATATGGCTCAACTAGAAGAAACAGTGGATGAACTCGAACAACAGATGGTTTCTCCTGCTGTATTAGATGATCATGTCAAATTGAATGAATTAAATCAAGCGCTTGATGAAGCACATCAACTACAAGAAGAAAAGTTGTCTGAATGGGAAAACTTGAGTCTTGAGTTAGAAGAAATCGAAAATAATCAATAGACTCGCTCCTGTCATCCTTTTTAAACAAAACCGCTGAAAGCTGGCTTTATATCCTGCTTTCAGCGGTTTTACTTTAGACTTGTTGATATAAATCGAAAACATGTTTCAATTCGACAGTTACTGGAGAATGGTCTGGATTTGTTTCCATCAGATCTTCCATGAACACCCACCACTTTTGATTGATTGCTGTTTCTGGTACATGGCGCCATTTTTCTTCATCTTCAATCTCTAGATACCCAAAAAGAGTATTTGTTTCTGGATCAAGAAAAATCGAATAAGAGCGCGCACCATGTTCAGCCAACATGTCACGCATCTCCGGCCACAATTCATGGTGTCTTTTGAGGTACTCTGCTTCGTATCCTGGGTACAACTTCATTTTTACTGCTTTTTTGATCATTTTTATTCCCCTTTCACTGATTGTTCGATCTGCTCGACCCTAGCAATTATCATTTGGTTCTTACTTCTTTATTTTCCAATTTAAAGCAAGCGTTTACAATAGCAAAAAATAAGGATAATGGTGGCAGATTCACAGGAATTCATCATAGGACAAAAAAGCGACCGCGGTGGGTGGCCGCGGTCTAGGAGTTTATTTTTACTTGAGGAGTAAAAATGAAAAAGTATAGGGTTGTTGGTTGGTATGTATATAGAATAGAAGAAAAGTTTGAAGAATTTTCACTATAATATTTGTCTTTTGTTAGGATAATTCATTAAGAAAAAGTAAAATGCTAAGTCCTTTAGTTACTTAGTAACAAGATAATCATTCCATAGGATAAACTTTACACCTTGTTTTCCCCTTATCTAAGGTAGTTAAAGTAATCGGTTCGTCTACTTCTTACTTTCTTGCTTGCTTTTGCTTGTTGCTTTAAGAAACTTATTTTTTTTCGATTTCTGAAATTAAGTTTTCTTAGTTGGTTCCGAATAAAGACGAATCTTCTTCTATTATTCATTGATTTTTGTTTCTTTTGATAAATGGTTACTTTCCTATTCGCGATGATAATAGCCTTCTTATTTTTTTGTCTGGCGCTATTCTTGCTCGCATCTAGCACTGATGATAACTGTTTTTTTTGACTCTGATCATCTTTTGATGACGCTGTTCCTAATTCTTGGGGCTCTTTGTTTTTTTCTAGGATGGTCATTTTTCTATTTTGAACCATCACCGTTTCAAATACACCCACTCGTCTAGCATCCTGTTCTTGTTTCAGACGATTATTTTTTTCTAATACGCTCTCTGATGACAGGTTAGTCAATGAATCTTCTTGAACATTCGTTGATGGAATAGCGGCTTCTTGCTTGTCCATGTCTTTCAAATATTCTTGGATCATCGGATCAAGCATAAAAAAGCTAGGTTTCGCTCGGTGGCTCACTTCTTCTCTTACCTCATCCTTCAGCAGTCGATTGTACTTTGGATTCTTTAAGCAGAACTGAAGGATTCCCTTTCGTATATCAACGGTTTCTTCTAATGACTGAACTAATCTCGTAAGCACACTAGCATCGACATTTGCATCGATTGTTCGATTTTTCTGTTGCTGAAATTGCTCAAGTTTTTCTTTATCGATACTTAACCATAAATGTATATAATCCGATAAATAGAAATTTTTATCGTAATACTTAGTTATTTGATTAGTCAACTCATTTTGTCCACTGTCTTTGCAGTTGATTGCAATTTTTTCTGCTTGTTGGAGGCGAATGATGGCAGCTTCCTTACTTGACCAAGCCCCGTCAGGTATCTGGTGTTTTAGAATTTTCTCTACTTCTTCTTTGACCGTTTTGTCAAACTCATTAAAAGAAGTTTGTTGATTTTCAATCGTCAAGGTTGGTTCCTGATTTTGACTAAAGATATTCCTGATACGTTGGCTGATTCCCATAATATTCCTCCTTGTTTCTGTTGATAAAATGAGTATACAGTTTGTAAATCGATTCGTTCGCCTTTCTTTTCTTATACATGCAAAAAAAAGACTTGACGTTTTTATTGAACTTAACCTCTTCAAAAACAAGGCGCCATCCACAAAAATTTGAAACACAAATTCCGTGGATGACGCCTTATTTTTCGAGGTTAAATACTTCTGTATCGGTCTCTTGTTTTTCTTTTAATGTGGCGTATCCATCATAAATTACCTCACGCTTTTTTGCTCAGCTATATACTTCTTGCCTCGTTCTTCTCGTATATCCATATATCGCCAAACTTAGAAAGAATAGAATATAAATGACCAAGATGAGTATTTCCCTACTGTTAGCTCCCCATGTTTGTCCGGATTGAAGGTTTTTGATAATCGTCAAGACCCAATATTGCGGAGTAATCATCGATACGTTCTGCATCAATTCTGGCATCACCTCATGGGGGATCAAAGCACCCGATAGTAAACTTGTGACGGTAATCAAAATACTTTGCAAAGCCGCTGCCACACTTGTACTTGGTGCAAGCACACCAATCGCGATCGACCAACCTACCGCTAATAAACTAAATAGACTTAGTAGGCCAATCAAATCAAAAGCGCTTAACCCTGGGTCGATGTTGAATAGACTTGTCATGACGATAACTGCTAACATTACTTGGATCAGCATAGCGAATGTCGCAAAAATCGTTGTCCCGATAAAATACGTACTTTTAGCTACCGAAGTCGTCATCAAACGCGTATAAATTTTATTTCGTCGTTCTTGTTGAATCGTCGTCGTTCCAAAATTACCTGCTTGGAAAAGAAACATCATCAACAAAAAGCCAACGATTTGCACTGACATTCGTTCGGTCGTTGTGCTTTGATCTACTTGCTTGATCTCGATTTCTGTCGATTCTTTCAAGCGTTCCAGCGATTCGTCCTCCCCTTCAGCTTCTGCTAACAGATGGATACTAGAAACTTCTGCCAATGCGCGTTGGGTCAATCGGTCGATATTCTCCAACAGCTCCCCTTTTTGGAATGTTCGGAGAGAGAGTTTCGTATTTTCAGAAACATTTTCTTGATAACCTTTAGGGATTGTGATGACTGCCACCGCCTGTTGTCGGGAAAGAACCTGATCGATTTCTTCTACTGAACCAATTTCCTGAACGCTGACTCGTTTTTCCAAACTTTCAATAAGCAATTCACTATAGGATGAGCGGTCCTGATCAACTACCCCTATCGTCAGTAGATTCGTTTCTTGATCTCCATAAGCAAAAAGATAAAGGACGACACTCAAGAAAGGAATTCCTAAAAGAAACAAGATTTGCAATGGTCGATTTCTCCAAAGAACCAACCGTTCTCTAACGATCCAAAAGATATCTCTCATTAGAATACCTCCCTTTTATCTAAAATGACGACTGACGACATGAGTAAAACAAACATTAACCCAAAATTTCCATAGATACCTAACCCTTGTAAGGAATTGTTGGTCCACAAACTTTCTCTTACAGATGCTAAAACCCAACCTAATGGTGACAATCCCATCATTGTTTCATTCGTTGGAAAATAGGCACCACCTAAAAATCCAGTGAGTTGAATAAATATCTGGGTAATGCCAGAACCAATTCTTTTTTCATCACGGTCTCCAATGGTTTCTAAAAATAAACCGAGTGCGAGAAAACTGCCCATAAGTGCGATTAAGTTTAGGTAAGAAAAGCCAAATCTTAAATACCATGGAACATCAAATAAAAATTGAGAGATGAGCATCAAGACCAACACTACCAACATGCCAAATATGAAGTGTCCAGAAAATGTCGAAAAAATGATTGTTTTACGGCTAAGTGGCGTGACTAATTCTCTTTGCACCGTTCCATGCTGTCGTGCTTCTCGAAACATGCTCAGACCAATTTCAGAAAAATATAAAACAAATAGACTAATCATAGCAATCGCATAGTATTGGTAGGAAGATGCGCTTTCTCGTTGATTTTCTTGATCGACGACAATCGCCTCTGTAAACTGCTCTGCTGAAACTAGGCCAGTAGTTGGTGGCAAGTGCTGTTCCATAATGAAACTTTGTCGTTTGATTTCCTGTACGATTTCTACTAGATAGCTTTGTAGGATTGTTTTTTCTACATTGGTCAATTCCCGACTCTGCACTTCGATGCGATCGGAAAAATGTAAGTAAGCATCAGCTTCTTGTTGTCTTATATTCGCTAATCCTTCCTTTTAATTTGTCACTTCTTCAAAATGAATAGCACCTTCTGCAAAAGAACTTACTTGTTGGAATATTTCACGAACTTCTTGATCGTCTACCTGATATTGTACCGTCAATGGCTCCATATCAGAGGTTATGTCATTATTGAATACACCTTGGAGGACGGCCCCTAGAATAAACATCAACGTGATCGGAAAAGCGAGATAATAAATGTAATTGGATTTTTCACGAAAATTTTGTATCAGGGTCCGGATAATTATTCTTTCATTCATACTCACTCCTCCTAATCACGTAGATTACGTCCAGTCAAACTAAGAAAAACTGTTTCTAAATCTGGAGCTTGTTGCAGTACATCGACTACGCTAACTTCTTGCTTGATCAGTATCATTAATATTTGATTCAACAATTTGCTCTCAAGCACCGTCACGATCTGTACTTGCTGTTTGTCGAGTGAAACATTGATGATCCCGTTAATATTATTGATTTCTTCTAAATCCAGTGCCTCTGGATTCTCCACAGTGATTTGCAGATTGATTTTATCCGTGACGAGATTCACCAATTCTTCTTCACTACCGATAGCAATCACTTGACCTTTATCAATAATGACGATTTCATCCGCCAAACGTGCGACTTCTTCCATATAGTGACTCGTATAGATGATCGTCGTACCGTTTTCTTTCATTTTTTCAATGGCATCTAAAATATAATTTCTAGATTGTGGATCGATCCCCACTGTCGGTTCATCCATGATCAGTAAAGCAGGTTGATGGGCAATCGCCATTGCAATATTCAATCGTCGTTGCATTCCTCCAGAAAAAGCACTCGGTCGCTCTTTTCTTCGTTCATACAAATCAACCGTTCTCAATGCCTTTTCTACATTCTTTTTTAGTTCTTCCCCTCTGAGTCCATATAGCCCACAAAAAAAGCGGACATTTTCTTCAGCAGACAAATCATAATAAATCGCTAACTCTTGCGGAACAACGCCTAATTTTCGCCTAAGTTCTCTTTTTCGCTCGCTCATCTCTTCTGAAAACAACTGAACCGTTCCAGATGTCTTATTCAATAAACCAGTAATCATATTGATAACGGTTGACTTTCCTGCTCCATTTGGACCTAGTAACCCTAAAATCGTTCCTTCTGGTACTTCAAATGACACACCATCCACAGCAATTTTCTGTCCAAATTTTTTTGTCAATTTTTGCACACTGAGTATATTCATTCAATCACTCCTTTTCTTTATTTTATAAAAAAAAGAGAAACTGTAATAGTACAGTTTCTCATGATTTACGAATTAGAAATCTCATGTTCTTCATCAAAAGGTAATATCGTGGTGATGTGAAAACCATCCGTGCCATCGATCAACAATTTGCCGCTCAATACGGCTGTTCGTTCTTCCATTCCTACGATCCCCAGACCTTTACGATAGTCTATTGCACTTTTTCCATTGTTCTTCGATTCAAATCGTAAAAATTTTTGATACACATGTAAACGCACCGTAACCGTTGAAGCTTCACTATATTTCAACGTATTCGTCAAAAACTCTTTCAAATTCGCCGCTAATACTTGCCAATGAAAACGACTGATTTTATCTAAGGAACCGCTATATTGGAAATCCACGATAATCTGGTGAGTCTCGGAGAAACGTTGGAGTTCAGCCTTTACTTTATTGATGTTCAAGGTTTCATTCTTTGGTCGCTCGTCATGTAACACGTTGCGCACTTCGTTGATCGACTTTCTTAAGCGACCAGCAGATTGACTCAATAATTGATGCGCTTGTTCCGGTTGTTCTCGATTGATGACCTTTGCCGCCTCTATTTGGATCAAGCAACTCGTTAAGTCGTGCCCAAGATGGTCATGGATTTCATGAATGATCCGTTGTCTTTCTACTAACGTTGCTTCTTTTTGCATCGCTTCAGCATTCAAAGTGCTTTGTGCAAAGAGTTTTGATAATTTGTTTCGTTCAATCCGTAAAAAATCGGAAGAAGTAGTTAACTCTTCTTGTTGTTTCATCATTTTTTCCGCAGACCAAACGATACTGATCATCCCACTTACCCACAGTACAAAGAGAAAATAAAGTGAATCAGAGAGAAAAAAGCTGCCAACACTATAATTGATCAAGGCTACGACTAAAAGTAACCATGATTTTTGGAAGCAAAAATAACCTTGCAGCAAGGAAAGTGACAATAGAAAAATCGCTTGTTCGACAAAAATCAAACTCAATAGAACACTGATCAATTGCAAAGCAACAAACCAAGGCCGATGTTTCTGAAAACTTTCGCCTAAGAAAAAAAATGTCAACCATACCATACTTAAACTAATGACAAACATCAAAATGGTAGCGGATGTTTGATAGATCATCAACCCGATCAAACCAATGATCGATAGCAAGTTGATCGATAATTTGATTGTTTGCATCTACGTCATAACCTCACCTGTGAGAACATAGATCGCTAATTGCGTACGATGATCCAAGTTCAATTTTTTTAAAATCATTGAAAGATTGTTATGGACAGTTCCTTCACTTAAAAATAGTGTTTGCGCAATCACTTTATTTGTCATTCCTTTTGCGACGAGGTAGGCTATTTCTTGCTCTCGTTCCGTCAGTAAGGAGAGATCTGCTTCTTGATCATTCTTGTTACCTAATTGTTGCGTTGCCTTCACGAGGATTTCTTTCGAAAGGATCGTTTGTCCCTGTAACACACTCTTGATTGCTTGGATCACCGCTTCAGGAGGAGTTGTTTTCAGCAAGTAACCACTTGCACCGTTGCGTATCCCTTCCTCTATGTAACGATCTTCATCAAACGTAGTTAAAATGATGACAGGTATCTGATATTCTTCCGTAATCTGTTGCGTAGCAGTGACGCCATCCATTCCCGGCATTCGGACATCCATCAATACAAGATCGACTTGATTTTTTTCGCAAAAAGCAATAGCTGAACGCCCATCATGACAAATACCCACTACTTGAAAATCGTTTGTACTTTCTAAAATGATTTTTAAGCCGCTTGTAATCAGTGCACTATCATCTACTAATAAAATGTTTGTCATAGTGATTCTCCATTTTTTATTTTGAGCAAGTAGGAGTAACAAGCAATCAAATCAAAAAGTGTTGGCTTCTACTTACAAAGTAGTCTTTGCATGTGTTATCTTTTTTTGATGAGTTCATTTCTTTTGCCTCTCGTACTTGATCTTTTCTTATAGTATACTCGAAAGAATCAGCAAATAGAAGTTTGAGCCCGTAGGCGACGATTGTCTGTCGAATGACTACTCACTGATCTTCCCTATTCTTTTTTAATCAACGAAAAAAAGATTGAGACAATCATGTTAGTTCTCAGAAATAGTCCAAAACCTAAAAATCCGAAAAACAAATTCTAGATTCATAAAAATATTTCTTGACACTATACACAATTAGCTCAATCTTTATGTCACCACTTAATTATTTTTCTTACGCTTCAGCCAGCTAGCTAAAGCTGTACCTACCGAGCCAAAACCAAGTAATGCGAATGTACTAGCTACTTCGCCAGTTTTCGGTAGATTGCTGTCTCTGCCATTATTTTTTGTTGATGCAACATTTGTCGCTACACTGCCACTACCACCATTTGGAGTCGTGCCGGTTTGATTGTTGCCTGACTGATTGTTGCCAGAAGGAGCGCTGATGTTATTCCCACCATTTCCAGTATTCCCAGTGCCTCCCGACTGTGCTGTAGTAAGCATAATGGGTTCAGACTCTTCCCCTGCTAAAAAGTTGTCGCTCTCATCTGAAATTGCAGTGATCCAATAGGTAGTGTTGGCACTTAATCCTACAAAAACCCCATCTACCGCTGCTACACCATCCGCATAAGCTACTACTCGTGCAAGCGGAGTGGCTTGTGGATCTGTGTCGTAAATCAGGTAGGTCACATCTTGCAGCAATTCTTCCGCATGGTCATGGTACCAGTGCTCGCCTGGTGTATTTGGGGTGTCGTCATGGTGTAGAAGTGCAGTATCCGCAATCGTGATCACTTCATGGGTATTGTATTGTTTTGTTTTGCTAATTCCTCATCTATTCTCAGAAATGCACCGGCTGCTTTCGTGATTGCTTCGACATCAAAGAGATCTGTGACCAGATACTCATGATTCCCAATAGTCGGTAAGCCGGTAACCTCATAGTTGGAAAGGTTAACCGTGCCCCAATCAATGGTCCAGTTCGCTCCTTCGATCGTATTCGTTCCAGCAGCACTATTCGTATATTGGAAGCTTGCTTATTGCCAAATCACCTCATCTCCAGGTGCCACCCCAGTTAACGTCGGCATATCGAAATGATCAATTTCAGTCGTTCCATTGAATGAACGAGCAAAAACTGTCCCTTTTTCTAGAATGATCTCAGCCGGAGTCACTTCAATCATTGCTTTATTCCAATTCTGTCCAGGTTCTAATGTAGTGATACGACTGATTGGTGTAGCAGTCACTTCATAAATCCCAACACTAGAAATTTCCAAGATCAAATCCATACCATCGGCTGAAATGCTTACCCCATCCGCATTTGTCTCAAAAAGATAATCATCTGGATTTCCACCTCGTCCGAATAAAGAAAAGACATCAGTAAGTGGAATCTTTGTTTCTGCTCCACCATATGGCACTTGAAGCGTTTCTCCTAACGCATTGATCGGTAAAGTATCCATCTCGTTACCTAGTCCTAGCTTCGGATAATTTGTCGCAGTATCCCACACCCAAGTACTACCGAAATCCCAACCATTTGATTCATAAGTCGCTTGCGTGCGCAATTCAATGACATCTTTGATCACTTGACCACCAACTGGAACCCCGCCGTATAAAGCTTCAGAGTTATTATAGTAGTAATTATTGATATTCGTTCCACCTAAACCGAAATGATCGACATCGGATTCTCCAGTGACATCCCCCATCCCATAACTGTTTTTGATTGTTAAAGAGCCGGCATTACCGACAAAACTGCCAACAGCTTCAATGCCAGTTACATGTCCTGTACTATAGTTGCGTGCTACTTCAATCGCATATGGATGAATGGCCCCGAACGTTCGTTCTCCCAATAACATCGCCTGTCGCATAGGAATCGACTACTGTACTGTAGAAGTCGTGTCCACCAATCAAACCTCCCACGTTTTCACTTTCCGGGCTGTCAATGTTCCCAGTAGCATACGAGCGGCTGACTTTACCCCAGCTATTCAGACCAATTAGTCCTCCAGTATTGGTTGTATTCGCTGTGACATTTCCTGTGGCATAACTATCTACAACTGTATTTCCATTTACTCCGATCAGCCCCCCAACAGCTTGAGGATACATGTAAGGATTGGCATTAACTGTTATCGTTGCTGAAGAAGATGAGCGCGCAATCGTAGTACCTGCGACAGTATTCGCCATATAACCAACTAGTCCACCAATGTTATTCCCACTTGCTTCAATACTTCCACCAATAACAGTAGAATCAGTGACGGTCGTTGGTCCTTTAGATAGGTCATTGATTTGACCAATCAATCCCCCAACATTATTTCCGTAGAGCCCTCCCACAACCCGAGGATTTTCTAATGTGATCTCGGAAATCTTTGCACCGTCTGTCACACCGAAGAACCCACGATTATGCAGATCCCCAAGTTGTACCCCAGTATTCACTATCATATTACGGATCACTGTTCCAGGTTCAGCTGTAAAACTTCCAGTAAATTTTGTTGCTAAAGTTGTCCCATATCCAACAGGTATCCAATCTGAAGTGAGTGTAATATCATTCATCAATTGGTAATGCGCCGTGAGATCATTTCGCATTTCATTCAATTCAGCTTCAGTGGTGATTTGGAAGGGCGAGGTGAGAGAACCATCACCTGCTCCAGAAAAGTACGATTCAATGATCGTTTCGTTTTGCGCTTCCATTTCTTCCATCACTGTCTGTTGCACTTCAACCAGTTGATCGGTTGTCTCGAGTGTTACATGGTCGTCTTCTTCAGTTACCACCACATGACGATCATCCTCCAGAACCACGACTTCCTCGGAAGACACTTTTTCATTTATGATTTCATCATCAAAGCTTTCTTTTTCTTCGTCTATTGGCTCTTCTTCAATAACTGTATGTCTTACTGGATCAATATCTTCTAGAACGTTTGCAAAAGTCGGTACTGTTTGCGTTAACACCATTGAACTTAAAAATATATTTGCAATAAGTTTTTCTTGTTCAGTTTAATCATAAATATGTCCGCCCTTCGCTCTCTAACCATATTTTAATTTATATACAAATTATCTCATAAAAAATTTGATAAATGAACTTTTTTTACTATCTAAGCAGCACCTATAATTAGAGAACTCCAATTATATTATAACTAAATGTTTTTTTATTTATGATATGAAAGTTCATGTTTACTTCATGAAACTTCTTGTTATTACTTTTTTACCAATAAGGAAACACAAGATATTAAAACATTGTTATGCAAAAAAAATCTTTTTTATTTTCCACTAAAATAAAAGTATGTCCCTCTCTGAATCGAGAGAACTTTCAATATCTTCTTAACGGCTTCCAGTTTAATTACTAATTTGTCGATCTCTTACTTCGTTTCATAGAATGATAATTATAATGTTTCCTAAAAATAGAAAAAACAACCGCCAACTTGCACATTGTAAATTTTACTCCTCATAAAATGATAAGGTTAATCATTGTTAATTCAGGCAATCAAAAGCGAAGGTGTCCGATAACCCCATGAATGATGATTCGATCAATCATAAAACAAATATTTTTTTTGTTATTTTATTTTGATAGTATTTTCGGATCTTTTAACTGACAAAAATAAGAAAAAAAGAAAAACAACCAGAAAATACACGGATGTATTTTCTGATTGCTTTCTTTTTCTTAGCAATTGATTTACGCAGATACAGATAAACAACTAACTATTTTTTAGATATTCAAAATATGAGCCCATTGAAAAGGACGTAATCGCTTAAATTGATAGTGTCATTTTTCTAACTCTAAGTAACTGACCTTTTTGTCTTGATATGAAACAATCCAAACAATGATAGCTTTCGGTATGTTTACCGTTGCTTTAGTTGGTTTGGGTGTTACGATGCTGAAAAATGACAAAGAGAAGTAACCGTCACTTTAGCGAGCCGATGGTTTACTTCTCTTTGAGTTAACTATTACACTTGCCACTAGCTTTTAGCGGTGCTGTCAAAAGGGAACTGTTGACGCAGTTCCTTTTTTCGTTTTTATTATAGCACAACTCCAGCTTCTTCTTCAATTCTGATTCCTGATTCAGTGTATTTTAAGTGAACATACAAATTTTTCAAAAAAACATCCGTGTTTATCTAAAGTTCAAGGACTCTATCTAGGGCGATATGCTATACTTTTTGGGACAGTAAAGTTGAATGACGGTGGCGACTTCAAAAAAGGTGGTGGTGCTTATGGAGATAAGTACTGAAATCGAAGAAAGGAGAAGCCTTTTGTCTGTTGAAACAGCGTTAGGGCTAATGATCAGTTTCGGTTCATTTACCGCTACTTTGATCTTTGGCATCCTAGCCTTGACCAACAAAAATGACAAAAAGAAATAGCCGTCACTTTTTCCCGGAGACGACTATTTCCAACTTAGAATAAAATTCTGTCACCGGGTTTAGCGGTGCTGTCAAAAGGGAACTGTTGACGCAGTTCCTTTTTTCGTTTTTATTATAGCACAACTTCGGCTTCTTCTTCAATTCTGATTGATATATAAGAAGGATTTATGGAGACAACTAATTGGCTGGACCAATAGATTCCGACTTAAAAAATGATTACTCAAAATTTATGACAAGCTTTTTATCCAATCCTTGTGCTAGTTCGATCACTAACTCAATACTAGGATTCATTTCACCTGTTTCAACTCGTGAAATGGTTGATTGAGGTTTCCCAATTTTTTGCGCTAATTGTTTTTGTGTTAATCCAGCACTTTTCCTTAATTCTGCTAGTTTTAACGCAACATCTAATTTATCTTCTTCAATTTCCATTAGATGCACAAATTCTTCACTTTTTTCCGCTCTTTTTTTTATATAATTTTGTACTTGACTCATCATATCCACCTCTCGTTCTTACTTACAAAATTGTCTCGCAACTTTCTACCTTTTTCTAACTCTCGTCTGGAAAGCTTATTTGCTTTCTTTCGAAACCCATGAGTAATAAAATATTCATTCCCTTTTCTTTGAAAATATATCCCTCTTAAAGCATTACTACTTATACTTGCTCGCACTTCATGTAGATTGCTCTCCAGTTTTTTTACCCACTTTTGCCGCATGGCTGTATGTATATCTGTTTTTTCAATTTTATCAATGATTGATAAAATTTTTGCAGCCTCCTTGTCACTCAATGAATCAAGGAAACTTTCAAAATCATCGTCCCACTTAAATTTAGGATGATTCAACTTATTTCCTTGTAATCATATCATTATATAGCGAATTAGCTATATTTTTCTACTATTTGTTAAAAACTTTTTTCTTTAGGCAAATCAAAATTGCATGTTTATTTTTCCCTTCTTTTCATGGTTGATTTATCCTTTACACAATCAATTACGCTAATTAAAGACTATTATTTTAATCTATATTGCTATCCTTAAATCAAAACAAAAAAAAAACGCCTAAAAAGGCGCTTTTGGTAGAAATTTGAAAAACTGAGCTTCTAAAAGTACGAAAACAAAGTTTTTTGATCCTTGAGTTTTACCATCATTTCCGATACATCTTAAACTCTAAGAATAAATCATTATAGATTCCTAAGTATTCTGAACCGAGATTTTCGTAAACTTCAAGATGCGAAATCGTTTCATCAGATGGATAAAATTGTTCATCTTCGGAGATTTCCTTTGGTAACAATGCTTTGGCTGCTTTATTTGGTGTAGAGTAGCCGATATATTCTGCATTTTGAGCGGCATTCTCCGGATCGAGCATGAAGTTGATAAAATCATAGGCGCCTTCTTGGTTTTTAGCTGTTTTTGGCATGACGATGTTATCAAACCAAAGATTTGAGCCTTCTGTTGGGATCACATAATGTAAATGTTCATTTTCATACATCATATCTGCTGCTTCACCTGAGAAAGTCACAGCTGCTGATGCCTCTTCGTTGATCATATACATTTTGATCTCATCTGCAACGATTGCTTTGACATTTGGCGTCATTTTATTCAATTTTTGTGCTGCTTCGTTCAGTTCGGTCATGTCTTTGCTGTTCAAAGAATACCCTAAACTATTCAAAGATAAGCCCATCACTTCTCTTGCTCCATCAATCAACATCAAGCTGTCTTTTAATTCTGGTTTCCAAAGGTCATCCCAATGCTTGATTTCTTCTTCGTCGAACACTTTATCGTTATACACGATACCCAGTGTTCCCCAGAAATAAGGAATCGAATATTTATTATCAGGATCGAAATCCAAATCCAAGAAGCGATCATCAATATTGTTCAGGCCTTTGATCTTACTATGATCTAAAGGCATGACAAGTTTTTCTTCAATCATTTTTTGGATCATGTATTCACTAGGAATAGCAATATCATAATTGGTTCCGCCCTGTTGGATCTTGGTAAACATGGCTTCATTCGAGTCAAATGTTTCGTAATTGACTTTATAACCGGATTCTTGTTCAAACTTCGTGATCAAACTAGGATCGATGTAGTCTCCCCAGTTATAAATGGTCACGATTTTCGCTCCACTCATTCCGCTCGCTTTTTCTAATTGTCTAACACTGACAAGCAATACACCAATGATCAAGATAATACCGATCAGCAAAGATTGTAATTTTTTCATCGTAAACGAGCCACCTCCTCACGGTTGCGGCGATTTTTTTTCAATCGTTTTGGTCGGTTTTCTTTACTGATAAAGTAGTAGCCGATCACTAACACCATCGAGAACAGGAAGACAAGTGCGCTCAACGCATTGATCTCTAAGCTGATTCCTTGTCGTGCTCTTGAATAGATCTCAACGGATAAAGTAGTAAAGCCGTTTCCTGTTACAAAGAAAGTGACCGCAAAATCATCTAAAGAGTATGTGAACGCCATGAAATAACCGGCAATGATTCCTGGAGATAAAAACGGTAAAATGATATTTTTTACGACTTGGAAATTATTCGCTCCTAAATCTCTCGCAGCATCCACCATCGAATCGTTCATTTCTTGCAATTTTGGTAAGACCATTAAAACAACGATAGGGATACTAAAAGCGATATGGGAAAGCAAGACACTCTGAAAGCCTAACCCAAAGCCGATTAGCGTAAAGAAAATCAAAAAACTCGCACCGATGATCACATCGGGAGAAACAAGTAAAATATTGTTCATGCTCAATAGCGCCGTTCGTGCTTGACGTTTTTTCGTGTAATAGATCCCCATCGCGCCAAATGTCCCGATGATCGTTGCAATCAAAGCCGATAAGAACGCCAGCATAAATGTATTCAATACGATGATGATCAGTCGTGTATCCTCAAATACCGCTTGATAATTCTCCCAAGTAAAGCCGGTAAAGCTGTTCATCGTTCCGCCTTCATTGAAGGAATAAAAAATCAAATAAAAAATCGGTAAATACAATAATAGAAAGACAACTGTTAGATAGAGATACGACCATTTGAATTTTTTTCTCATGAGCGACCTCCTTTTTTCTTCTCACCAGTTAGTAACATCACAACGAACATAGCGATGATCAAAATCACGCCGATCGTTGAACCCATGCCCCAATTTTGCGTCACTAAGAAATGCTGTTCGATCGCTGTACCTAGCGTGATCACTCGATTTCCACCAATCAAACGTGTCAACATAAAAAGTGATAGTGAGGGAATGAAAACTGCTTGTACCCCACTTTTCACGCCGTTCAATGACAAAGGAAAAATCACTCGGCGAAATGTTTCAAAATTACTTGCTCCTAGATCTTTACTAGCACTCAATAATGAAGGATTCATTTCTTCTAAAGCATTAAAAATCGGCATGATCATGAAAGGAATCTCGATATATGTCGCTACGAATAAGAAGCTAAAATCAGTAAATAAAATCTGTTGTGGGCCAATGCCGACAAACTCGAAAAAGTGGTTGACACTTCCATGGATACTGAAAATCCCGATAAAGGCATATGCCTTCAACAATAAATTGACCCATGTCGGTAAAATGATCAACATCAACCATAATTGCTTATGTTTCAATTTCGTTAAAAAATAAGCTGTTGGATAGCTGATCAACAATGTGAATAATGTAATCAAGAACGCATACCATACCGAATTGATCGTCATGGCGATGTAAGTTCCTGAAGTAAAGTACGCAGCATAATTGCTTAATGTAAACTGACCACTCATATCAAAAAAAGATTGATAGATGATCATCAAAACAGGCGCAATCACAAATAATCCAAGCCACAAAACATAAGGGATGGAATAGATCCTACGCATTGTTCTCATATTCTCTCCCCCTATTCTTCGTAGCTTTCCAAACGTGCATCGAAGTCTTCTTCTGACTCATTGAAACGCATAACGTGGATGTCTTCTGGTTCAAAGGCTAAGCCGACTTGACTCCCTTCGCGCGCTTTTTTCGTTGAGTGGACCATCCATTCATTTTGTTGCTCATCATAGCAAATGATCTCATAATGGACACCACGAAATAGCTGAGTGTCAACTGTCACGACTAATTTCCCTTTATCCGGTGTTGTGATCGTTAAATCCTCTGGACGAAGTACGACTTCAACTGGTTCATTGACGCGCATCCCACCATCGACACACTCAAATTGTTTGCCAACAAACTCAACCAAGTTATCTTCAATCATCACGCCATTGACGATATTGCTTTCACCAACAAAATCTGCCACAAAATGATTGATTGGTTCATCATAAATATCCACAGGAGTACCACTTTGGACGATTTTCCCTTTGTTCATCACAAAAATCTCATCACTCATTGCTAACGCTTCTTCTTGATCATGCGTCACAAAAATAAAGGTGATCCCTAAACGTTGTTGTAGTTCGCGCAACTCATATTGCATATCAGTACGTAACTTTAGATCCAAGGCTGATAACGGTTCATCCAATAACAAGACTTTCGGCTCATTGACGATAGCTCGCGCGATGGCCACCCGTTGGCGTTGTCCCCCTGACATCTCGCTGATCTCCCGCGTTTCATATCCAGGTAATTGCACCATACGTAATGCGTCTTTGACTTTTTTTTCGATTTCTGATTTAGGCATTTTTTTGATTTTCAATCCAAATGCAACATTATCAAATACATTCATATGAGGAAATAAGGCGTAATCTTGGAAAACCGTATTGACTTGGCGCTTATTTGCCGGTAGATCGTTTAGGCGCTTTCCTTCAAAATAAATATCTCCTTCGGTTGCTTCCGTAAATCCTGCAATGATTCGTAAAATCGTTGTTTTCCCACAACCAGAAGGCCCCAACAATGTATAAAATTTCCCTTGTTCGATCTCAAAACTGACATTCTTCAAAATTGTTTCATCATCATAGCTTTTTACGACCTGATCGAATGATATGATTGGTTTTCCCACTTTTTCTGCCCCCTATATTACAAGTATGATTCGGTTGCGACGATCAATACCTTAGTTTGTTTGTTTTGATGATTGCGTAATTGATGATGTGTCGTTGCCTGATAGTACATCGATTGACCTTTTTTTGCTACATACTCTCGCTCACCCAAGCTTAGCGCGATCTCCCCTTCTAAGACAAAGATAAATGTCTCTGAGAGTGAAGGTTCAAAGGTTTTATATTCACCAGCTGTATCGAATGTCAATAAAACTGGTTCCATTTCTTTTTCGTTGGAATCTGTCACTAACCATTCCAGTTCATAACCATTTTCCTCATCATAATAGACCGTTCGATCTTCTTTCGTATAAACGATTTGAAGGTTAGGTGTTTCTTGATGAAAAAAAGCTTCTGGGGTAACTCCTAATACTTCAAGGATTGAGAAAAATGTTTCCATCGATGGCGAACTTAAATCCCGCTCAAGTTGTGAGATATAGCCCTTTGATAAATCTGTCCGCTCCCCTAATTCTTCTTGTGTCAAGTTTTTTTGGATACGCAGATTTCGTAACTTCTCACCAATTTCCATTTGTCACTGTCCCCCTATGCGAAGTTTTCTAATAGTAAACTCCAAGTTTACTACCACCTGTATTAGTATACAAATTTCCGCTGAAAAAACAACCCTTTTGCTTGAATTTCCTTTGTACTTTTTCGGTTATCTCGACTTTTTTTTAGAAGAAATTAATCAGCAAACTACTAGAAAATGAAACGCTTTATGGTATGATTAAGGAAAATTTCGAAAGGAGTATCTTCTATCTAATGAATACATTCAAACAGTTTCAAGTAAACAACGAGCCTACTTTTCATACAAGCATCGTTGACAAAGAATTTCCTGAGCTGACTAATAATGAAGTTTGGGTAAAAATCGCTTACTCAGATGTCAATTATAAAGATGCGTTAGCTTGTAGTGAACATGGCCAAGTGATTCGTCATTATCCAATGACTCCCGGAATTGATTTTTCTGGTGTCGTCATGAAAAGCTTGGACAAACGATTTCAACCAGGAGATCAAGTTCTAGCAACCGGCTATGGGTTGGGTGTTAGTCAACCTGGTGGCTATAGCGATTACCAGAAAGTAACTGGAGATTGGCTCATCCCTCTTCCAGAAACGATGACCCTACGTCAGGCAATGGTTTTAGGCACCGCTGGTTTGACTGCTGCACTTTGCGTGAATGCTTTACTTACCCAAGGAATGAAAGCAGAGGACAAAGTGATCGTCACTGGTGCCTCTGGCGGAGTTGGTAGTGTGGCAATTGCCATGTTGCATAAAATGGGCTTTCAGCAAATCACCGCATTTTCTCGTAAAGAAGAAGCAAAGACTTGGCTACAGAAACTAGGGGCGACTCAAGTCGTTCATCCAGAAGCCTTTCTACCAGAAAAAAATAAACCGTTAGATAAACAACAAGTCGATTATGTGATCGATACTGTTGGGGGCGAACAGCTCACACGATTATTGCCTTTGATTGCTTATGATGGCGCAGCTGCTCTCTGTGGCAATGCGGGGGGCATCAAATTGACAACAACAGTGTTACCTTTTATTTTACGTAATATCCAGTTGATCGGTATCGATTCAGTCAATGTCCCACATGAGAAACGCTTGAATATCTGGCAACAACTAGCAGACCTATCTGTAACAGATCATTTAGTCGTCAATGAGATCACCTTAGATCAATTGGAAGAAACGACCCAAAAAATCCTTGATGGGACACACCAAGGAAGAACACTTGTCACTGTAGGTGAAACAATATGAAGGTATTGATCACAGCCGGTGGCACAAGCGAACGAATCGACCAAGTCCGCTCGATCACAAACCATTCGACTGGACGATTAGGTCAAGCCATCGCAGAAGTCTTTCTGGCTCACGAGACGGTGAGAATCGACTACGTGACGACACGTTCTGCTGTAAAGCCTACTGCTTCTGAGCATTTGAAGATCCATCTCATCGAATCTACTCAAGACTTATTGACTACATTAGAACGATTGATGCAAGAAAATACCTATGATGCCATTATCCATAGCATGGCAGTTAGTGATTTCACACCGGCTTTCAGTCTTTCTGAACAACAGTTTGCTGAGCGCTTGAGTAAAGAGGCATTGACCCCTGATTCACTGCCGGCATGGTTTGCAGAAACAGAACGAACCGCTAGTAAAGAAGCCAAGATTTCATCTGATACGGACTATCTCTTTTTGACATTGAAGAAAACACCAAAGATTATTCGTTCTTTACGCCAATGGCAACCAAATGCTGTCATCGTTGGTTTTAAATTATTAGTCGATGTCTCGAAAGAACACTTATTGGAAGTAGCTAAAAATAGCTTGATCACCAATCAAACCGACTATATTTTAGCAAATGACTTGACCCAAGTCAGTGAAACACAACATCATGGATACTTATTATCAAAAAATGGAGAGGTCATAGAAGCCGATACCAAGCAAGAGATTGCAAAATGTATCGTCACTGCGATTTTAAAATAAGGAGGAATTCACGATGAAAAAAATCCTATTAGGCGTATCGGGCAGTATCTCTGCTTATAAAAGTGCAGATATCACAAATCAACTAGTCAAACTCGGTTATCAAGTCGATGTCATCATGACAAAAAGTAGTACCAAATTTATTACACCTTTAACATTGCAATCCCTTTCAAAACGTGCTGTCCATACAGACGTTATGCAAGAAAACGATCCTTCAGTGATCAACCATATCGAGCTAGCCAAACAAGCAGACTTGTTTTTGATTGCACCAGCCACTGCAAATATTATCGGCAAGTTAGCGAATGGTCTAGCGGATGATCTCTTATCGACTGTTGCCATGGCACTTTTACCGGAAACACCAAAATTGATTGCACCGGCGATGAATACTAATATGTACCAACATCCGATCAATCAAAGAAATTTAATGACGCTAAAAGAAATCGGTTATCAAGAGATTGAACCTAGAGAATCCCTCTTAGCTTGTGGCGATTACGGAAAAGGTGCTTTAGCGGATAACCAAATCATTATCGACCAAGTCACACTTCTGCTGAATCAGAGGTCGGTCTAGTATTTAAGGAGTTATGATGAAAAATACCAAAAACTTTACTTTAACTGCTATGTTTTTAGCAATTATGATCTTACTCGCTGTCACGCCTCTCGGATTTATTCCGATTGGGCCGATCAACGCAACAACGATGCATATCCCTGTCATCGTCGCTTCAATTATTTTAGGTCCTCGGCTAGGTGCCTTTCTCGGTGGCACATTTGGTTTGATCAGTCTGATTCGCAGTACGTTCATACCAACACCGTTGTCTTTTGTTTTCTCACCGTTTATTCCGGTGATCGGCACAGATCAAGGAAGCTGGAAAGCCTTGATCATTGCCTTGATACCTAGAATCCTGATCGGTGTTGTTCCTTATTTCGTATATAAAGGAATACAGCGATTGACAAAAAACAAAGTTAGTCCGCTCTCATTGTTTCTCGCAGGGATCGCTGGTTCTCTGACCAATACGATCTTAGTGATGAACTTGATCTATTTTCTATTCCAACAAGATTATGCACAGGTTCTTGGGACAAATATCAATGCAGTCTATTCAGCAGTTTTAGCGGTCATCTTTACTAGTGGCGTACCAGAAGCAATCGTCGCTGGTTTAGTCACAGCTGCGGTATCTACCGTTTTACTACGAATGTTTCGTTAATGATCGGATTAAAAAACCAAAAAAGAGTGATGCGGTATGTTAGCTCTTTTTTGGTTTTTTTGTTGATAAGTGTTTAGTCCTGAATTTTTTATCTTTTGGTGTTACCATGATTGATACAGATATGTAGCGAAAGGATGAAGAAAATGAATATTTTTGTAGTAGGAGCAAACGGACAAATTGGGCGTCATTTGATCCAAAAACTCGGAACAACCGAACATCAAGTTTACGCGGGTGTGCGAGATGTTGCCAACCAAGCGATTTATGATGAAGAAAATATCGCTTATGTTCCCTTTGATTTAACTTGGTCTTCAGAAAAAATGGCGGAAGCCTTTCAAGAGAGTGAACTCGTCATCTTTGCTGCTGGTTCTCAAGGAAAAAATCTTTTACAAGTTGATTTAGACGGCGCAATCAAAACAATGATTGCAGCAGAGCAAGCAAATATCTCTCGTTATTTGATGATCAGTGCAGCTTTTGCGGATAACCGTGAGAAATGGCCTGAGTCAATGACTGATTATTATATTACCAAATATTATGCAGACGAATGGTTGAAAAATCAGACATCATTAGATTATGTCATACTACAACCTGTAGCTTTGACGAACGACGAGGAGGTCACTTCGATCCAATTGACCAAACCAGACGAAAAACCAGCTCAATCGATTACAAGAAAAACGGTAGCAGAAGTTTTAGCAGCGTTAGTGGATCAACCAAACATTTCAAAAACAACTGTTGTTCTATCTGAAGGATCAGCTACAGTATCGGATGCCATCAAACAACTTGTTGAGGAGGCTTGATCATGCGTGGAATCTCTATGAAACATCCCGGTTCAGCAGACGTTTTGACTGAAGTGGATGTCCCTAGACCTATTCCAAAAGCTGGGGAGTTATTGTTAAAAGTCCACACCGCTGCGGTCAATCGTACGGATATCATGCGTCGCGAAAATACTGCACTTCAAGCGCCTTACCCGATCTTAGGTGTAGAGGTTGCTGGTGAAGTCATTGAAAACGCAAGTGACCGTTCTGAGTTTTCAACTGGAACAAGAGTCTATGGTCTAGTGAATTTAGGTGGCTATGCAGAATATGCCGTAATCCCAGCAGATCGAGCAATCCTCTTGCCCGATTCCCTTGACTACGTATCAGCCGCTGGTATCGCTGAAGTTTTCTTGACTGCCTATCAAACCTTGTATTGGTTAGGAAAACTCCAAAAAAATGAGACTGTCTTGATTCATGCTGGTGCAAGTGGCGTTGGTACTGCAGCGATCCAATTAGCCAAACAATATTCGCAAGCACGCATCATCGTTACCGCAGGTTCAGCTGAAAAGTTAGCCTTTTGCCAAGAATTAGGCGCAGATGAAGTAATCAACTATAAAACGCAAGATTTCGCGGAGGAAGTAAAAAAGATAACTGATGGGCATGGCGTTGATGTCATCTTAGATTTCATCGGTGCTTCTTATTGGGAAAAAAATCTGGCATCGATTGCTGTAGATGGTCGCTGGGTCTTGATTGGCACACTAGGAGGCACAACAGTCGAGTCTCTTGATTTAAGCGTTTTGCTGCAAAAAAGAATCCAATTGATTGGTACGCTATTGACACCAAGAAGTGATGAATACAAAGCAAAACTGACTCAAGAGTTTATGAAAAACATCGATCCTTATTTTGAAACCGGAGCGATCCGTCCAATCATTGATCGAACCTTTCCATTATCAGAAGCAAAAGAAGCCCATGAATATATGGAAGCCAACAAAAACGTTGGAAAAATCATTTTGACAGTCAGTGAAACTTAAAAAGAGAACCTAGGGCATGCGCCTTAGGTTCTCTTTTTATATCATTTCTATTATTGTGCAGAGACAAATTTTGCTGCTTGTTGTCCTGCTTGACGTCCAAAAATAATGATTTCCGCTACAGAGTTTCCGCCGATGCGGTTTTCACCGTGTAAGCCACCAGTGACTTCACCTGCTGCGTAAAGTCCAGTGATCGGTTGTCCGTCTTTATCCACAACTTCTGTGTTCGTATTGATTTTGATTCCACCCATCGTATAGTGGATACCAGGTGCGATTTTGATCGCATAGTAGTTTGGTTTAGACAGATCATGCTCCATGGCTGTCGTACGACCAAATGCTGTATCGTCTTGATTGGCAACTTCTTCGTTCCAAGTTGTTACTGTTTGTGCTAATGTTTCTGCTGGTAAGTTGATTTTCTCTGCCAATTCTTCAATCGTCTCACCTGCAGTTACATAACCTTTTTCATCATAAAACTCAATTGCTGTTGCGCGATCGCGTACCCCTTGGTCAAAAATCAAATAAGCAGATTTTTCTGGCAATGCAGTGATTGCATCTGATACTTTGTCTCGTGTATTCATTTCGTTGACGAAACGCTCGCCATCTTGATCGACTAAGATCGCTCCTTCACCACGTACCACTTCTCCGATCAAGAATCCTTCATCTTGTTGAACCGTTGGATGGATCTGGATCTTATCCATATCGACCGTTTGACCGCCTAATTTTTCAATCATCTTGATACCATCGCCTGTTGATCCCACTTGATTCGTCGTTACATATCCTTCCAGATCTGGACGGTAAGTTTGGATGTATTGCTCACTCGCACCGAATCCACCAGTTGTAACAACTACAGCCTTACCAGTGATTTCTTTTGGTTCTTCCCCTTGGACTTGGACTGTTACTTGGTTAACTGTATCTCCCGTTTTTTGGATATCTGTCACTTCAGTATTTACAAAAATCGGGATTTGGCGTTCGTGGACATTTCGTAATAACCCATCGACTAAATAGCCACCAATAGCAGAACCATCAGAAGGGCGATGTGTTCGTCTTTCGCTCATTCCACCAGTGATCGTCAAGTTATCTAATTTAATGCCATTTTCATCTAACCACTCGATTGCAGCAGCCGAATGATCGACAAAATAGCGTAACATTTCTTTATCATTTGTGCCATTCGCACCTGCTAATGTTTCTTCATAAAAGGCGTCGTTCGAATCAGTGATACCTTCTTCTTCTTGGAATTTTGTTTCAGATGCGTTCATTCCACTTGAAGATTTTAATGTATTTCCACCAGCAACTGGCATTTTTTCAAAAATGACTGGATTCAAGCCTGCATCTTTTGCTTCGATTGCAGCTGCCATACCAGCTCCTCCTCCGCCGACGATGATCAAATCATATTCTTCTTTCATATCAGCTGGATTTGTGTAAGTTTGAGCAGACGCTCCGGATGATACTTCTGTTGATTCTTTTGTGGAAGAGCTACTGGATGCAGATTCTTTTTCATCAGGCGTACAGGCACCTAAGGCAAAAATTGCTGTAACTGTCAGTAACCCTTTAATTGTTTTCTTCATAGTTGTCCTCCTAAAATTTAACACTTACCCCATCATAAGTGATAGCATTCACAAATTCAACCAACAATTTACATTTTCCGTACTACTGGTATCTCACTCTTTTATAAATAACCATTAATATTCCAAATTTTTCAAGTTTTCGTTAGTAACTATCGAAAAACAGTCGAGTTTCTTGAATAAATAGTCAGGCAAAAAAAAATTTTTTTTTTGATCCAAACAGAAGATTTGGGCTTTTTTCATTAGACAAGTATAATCGATATGAAACACGAAGGAGTTCATTTATGAAATTTATCAAACATTTTTTTTCAAAAGGGAGTAAGTCTGCTGGGAAGGTCACTCATGCGATTTACATCATTTTACGTATCATTGTGGTGGTCATGCTCGTCGACCAATTGATCGACCGGAACATGGGGAATATCATGCTCTTATTATTAACTTTATTATTGTTTGAAATCCCCTATTTACTAGAAAAATTACTAAAGATCCAAATCCCTAACACACTGGAAATCATCATCTTATCCTTTATTTTCAGTGCCACTGTCTTGGGTGAATTAAGTGACTTTTATGGCTACTTTTCACTATGGGACACAGCGTTACACGCACTAAGCGGCTTCCTAGCAGGTGGTGTCGGTTTTTCTCTTGTCTATCTTTTGAACAAAAACACGAAAACAATGAATCTGACGCCATTACTAGTCGCTCTAGTCTCTTTCTGTTTTTCCATGACCGTAGGGGTTTTTTGGGAATTTATCGAATTCTCTGCGGATCAAGTCTTGCAGATGGACATGCAAAAAGATAACTATGTTGATCAGATCAACAGTGTCAAATTAAGTGAGGATGGCAACACCGTATATAAGATCAAAGATATCCAACAAACAACCGTCACATATAAAGATGAGCATGGCAAAACCAAAGAGTATGTCATGGCAGATGGGTACTTGGACATCGGGATCTTAGATACGATGAAAGATTTATTCGTCAATTTTATCGGAGCCCTTGTCTTCAGCGTTTTCGGCTATCTTTATACACGAAACGATTATCGGAAATTTACGTTCATCCGGAACTTCATCCCTAGAAAAAAAGGTGTGACCACACGGATGGATACTGCTGGAAACAAAAAAGAGTAGCTGGAGAAAAAGTAAATTTGATTTTAGTTTTTGACCTCAAGCCCAAATAACCGGCTGAACCATAAGCGATAATAGTCAGAAAAAAGGTGAAATCCACAGAAATTCAAAGAGTAATTTTTGGGGATTACACCTTATTTCTCGTGACCAAACACTTCTGTCCCACCTTTTTTTGTTTTGTAGGATCAATAGCCATGACCTTTTGAAGTTCTGTTTTTTTGTCTGTTGTAAACCAGTCACAAAAACAATGATTGACATATTTATCTAATGAATGGCCTAAATCATTCGAACGATCAGGATAAATTGCTAGATTTGGCAGAAATACCTGCTTGGAATCCTAATAAGCTATTTTACGCTGGAAATGGACAAGTAATGAACGTGAGGTTCTTTTCCATGCGAAATTTTTGTAGTATTTTAGCAAAACACCTTGCATTTTTTGGTGATTCAACTATCTCGAGTATCTAATTGACTCTTATAACTAAATCATCTGGACGATTTGTTGTTTTTTTATTAACAGGATTATACACACAAACCTCTTTCTAAGTTGACCTATTATTTCTTGATATTTAAATAACGTTGGTATATGAACTAATAACTTTAATACCTTAGTGAAGGATTTCCCACTTAGCGATCAACCTAATAATTCTCTAACATTGAAGCAATTTGAAGCGTTAGGAAAAAAATGAAATTCCTTTTTGTTTCTATCCTTAAAATCGTGTATACGGTATTCGCAAGCCAACTCCGTCAAAAATAAGCCGTGAAACCCAAAAATTTGAAGAACAATTTTCGGGTTTCACGGCTTATTTCTCGGAGCTGAATACTTCTGTCATCACCTATTTTTTAGGTGCCTTTTTTAATTTTCGATGATAAAATATCTATCACCATTTCATAATCGGGATTTTCGCTACCATCAAATTTCTCAGGGATGAACGTGAAACCTAAACTTTGATAAAGTTTGATTGCTGGATGACTCCATGTCTGTGTGTGTAAATAAATTGGACTTTGTGTCGTTATTTGCTGAAAACAACGGAGCACTTCGATCGTCAAACTTCTGGCAATCCCTTTTCCTTGATGTTCTGGCTTGACCGCTAACCAATGAAAAAGCGGATATTCTTTCTCACGAAGCTTCCACCAAGCAGTGCATGTGGCAATGCGTTCACCTTGTTCGTTGACCACAAAATACATGCGCTTTGCCAGTTCTTCTGGATAAGGGGCAAAAGCTTGGTCAAAGTAAACCAGTGCTTCCTCCACAGAGTCAAATTCACCGACTGCTGTTTCAATGATTGCCCAATCCTGCTCTGCGCCTGGTTGATACTTTTCAAAGCGATACTGCTGATTCAAGGGATAAGGAGGCAATTCTTCATTGAGTGGGCGTGTCATCCAAATCTCTGCATAGGGCAATTGCTTATCTAACATCACGCCACCTACTTTCCTTTAGCTTCTTTTTTCACCAATGATCCGTACTTCTGTTTCTAATGCGACATCAAACTTCTCTTTGATCACCTCTTGGATATGGGCAATCAACTCTGTATAATCAGTTGCTGTTGCATGGTCGATATTGACGATAAAGCCGGCATGTTTTTCCGAAATCTGTGCGCCGCCCCATTTCAAACCTTGTAAGCCTGCTTCTTGGATCAGTTGTCCTGTGAAGTGTCCTTCAGGTCGTTTGAAGACACTACCGCATGAAGGGTATTCCAATGGTTGTTTTGCTTCACGCAATTCCGTCAATTCGTCCATCCGACCTTTGATCATCTCATGATCACCAGGTGTTAATTGGAAACGAGCTTCTAAGACGATGGCCTCCATCTTCTGTAATTCACTGTGGCGATAAGAAAAGGCCATTTCTTCATTTGACAGAGTTTGGATCGTCCCATCACTTAATAATAAATCGACTTCTGCAAACACGTCTTTGATCTCCCCACCGTAAGCTCCTGCATTCATGTAGACTGCACCGCCGATACTTCCAGGAATCCCACAGGCAAATTCGAATCCTGTCAAAGATTCTGCTAAGGCTGCATACGTCGTATCGATCAGTTTCGCACCTGCTTCTGCAATCACCATCGTGCCTTCAACGCTGATTTGGTTCATCTCTGTCAACATGATGACCACGCCGCGTATCCCACCATCTTGGACGATCAAGTTACTTGCATTTCCTAATACCAACCATGGCACTTGGTTTTCTCGACAATAGTCAACTAACTGTTTGACTTCTGATTTGGTTTTGGGAAAAGCTAAAACATCTACCGGTCCACCGGTTTTGGTAAATGTATAATGACTTAACGGTTCATCAAGCAACAGATTCAACTCTGGATTTTTTTTAACGATATCTTCTTTATTCACTGAGGACTTTCCTTTCTTTTCAAACGTCCCCATCATTCTATCACGCTTAAAACAATCTTGCCAGTTTTGCTCAAAGCTGATGACGATAAAGATTATTCAACATCTCCTCACAAAGTGCATGGCTCTCATAAATGTTGGTTTGTTTTAACTTTTCATTATTTGGCGTCGGTTGTTGGATTTCTTCAAAAAATCGTTCAACCATTGGCACAAAACCACGTTTGCTCAGCGTGGTTTCCCAATCACCAAATTTCTTTATTTCCACCGTATCTGGTTTACGGATGACTAATTCTGTCAGATCACTCAATTCATAGGTTCCTTGTTTGCTCGTTACTTGATAGGTTTCAGTATTTGCACCACTTCCAAGATCCATCGTCACAATTGCCATTTGGTTCGCAGTTTCAAGTTGCAACATCGCTACTTCCATAGATCCTTCCTTTTCTCGGATATGAGAAGTTGTTTTGATCACTGGTTCGTCTAATAAATAAACAGCCGTGTCCACCAGATGCAAGAACAGATCGTAAATGACCAAAGCAGTTGCTTCTTTTGCCGCAATGCGATTTTTTTGTAACTGGATCAACCGTTTTTCTGGAATCGCTTTTAATTCTTCGACCATTGGGGCGAATCGTCGGTTGAAGCCCACCATTAAAATCACTTGATGTTGTTCTGCCAATTCTTGTAACTCTTGGATTTCTTTTAGGTCGACACTTAAAGGCTTGTCGATATAAACATGGATATTATGTTCCAAACATTTTTTAGCTAATTGAAAATGAACGCTTGTTGCCGCATGGATCATACATGCTTCGATCTCCTCTTCAATTAAGTCATCCAAAGACTCATACAAATGAGCAAATCCATAGGTTTTCTTCAGACGATCTTTCGTTACCTGATTACGTGTCGCAAAATAAAAATCAACCATTCCTTGTTTCCCTGCATATGTGGGTAAATATGCTTTTTCGGCAATGTTACCTACTCCTACTACGCCAATTTTCATGGTTTCCCTCCTGCTATCTGTTATTACTCTTATCTTACACTATTTTTAATAAAAATGAGGTACAATATAATCGCACAGACTTGATAGAAAAAGGAGCGTGTTTTTTTTGAAACTGATTTCGTGGAATGTCAATGGTTTAAGAGCCATCGTCAACAAAAATTTTCTAGAAACATTTAAGGAATTTGATGCAGATTTCTTCTGTCTTCAAGAAACAAAGCTACAAGAAGGTCAAATCGACTTGGATTTACCAGGTTACCATCAATATTGGAATTATGCAGTCAAAAAAGGCTATTCAGGTACAGCGATCTTCGCCAAAGAACCTGCATTGAACGTTTCTTATGGAATGGGCATTGATGTCCATGATCAAGAAGGCCGATTGATCACGTTAGAATATCCTGAATTTTACTTAGTCACTTGCTATACACCAAATTCACAAAATGAATTGAAACGTCTCGATTACCGTTTAGAATGGGAATCTGCTTTTTATGATTATTTAGAAGAGTTGAAAAAACAAAAACCGGTAATTGTTTGTGGGGATCTAAATGTTGCCCATGAGAACATCGATTTGAAAAATTGGAAAACGAATCAAAAAAGTGCCGGTTTCTCTATCGAAGAACGAAACGCATTGTCTCATTTACTTGATAATGGTTTTGTAGATACTTTCCGTTACTTCTATCCAGAGTTAGAAGGTGTCTATTCTTGGTGGAGTTATCGTTTCAATGCTCGAAAAAACAATGCAGGTTGGCGTATCGATTATTTCTTGACGAGTGAAGATTTGACACCTCGTTTGGTTGATGCAAAAATCCATACATCGATTCTAGGTAGTGACCACTGCCCTGTCGAATTAATTATCGAATAGTTAGGATAGCAACGGAAGAAATTGGGTTGTCCCGATTTTCTTCCCTTGATTCTTCACTGGCACCATATTTACTTGATACATAGTCTGAAAAAGCTATTTCTTTTCATACAAATCTATGTTATGGTTTATTTTTTAAAGGAGGCTTATTTGAAAATGAATTTTATCGCGATGGACTTTGAAACTGCGAACCACCAATCTCATAGTGCGTGTTCCTTAGCCCTTGTCAAAGTGGAGAACAGTCAGATTGTCGATGAATTTTATACCTTGATCCAACCGGAAACGCCATTTTTCTGGCGGAACATCCAGATCCATGGTATCCGACCCGAAGATGTCCAACAGGCACCTAAATTTCCAGATGTTTGGCAGAAAATCGAAAAGTATTTCCAAAAAAACCGATTAGTTGTTGCGCATAACGCCGCATTTGATACAAAAGTATTAGCTGGTTGTTTAGATTATTATCAGTTGCCTCAACCGAACTATCTCTCATTGTGTACCGTCAAAACAAGTCGCCGCTTGTTTCCAGAAATGCCAAATCATCGCTTGAATACAGTTTGTGAAAATTTGGATATCACGTTGAAAAATCACCATGATGCGTTAGAAGATAGTCGAGCATGTGCGGAAATCTTGTTATATCAGGAAAAATATTTTGGGACAGACCCATTGAAAAAATTAGTCACAGTGAAATAGTTCAACTAGCTAAAATAAGCTAATTCTTGCATTTCTATTGGTTGATTCCCTCGTACGAAAGAATCAAAGATGATGATAAATAAAGAACCTGAAAAGTGGACAACTACTTTTCAGGTTCTTTGTTTTTGAAATCAGTTTATTTTATGCTCGATCGTTCGTTTCATCTTGATTATCGCCAATGATTGACCTTGTCTTCTCGAAGAGTCAACACTTTGGGTTTCCTCTTGAAACCCCATTTTTTGATAAAGATTTATGGCTCGTTGATTGCCCGCCAATACGTCAAGAACCAACGTACTAAATCGCGCATTTTCTGTAGCCCAAATGATTGCCTCCTCTAAAAGAATCGTACCTAACCCCATTCCCCAATATTCTTTCAAGATACTGATCCCTATTTCGCCATGACGGGGCAAGTCAGGTTTGGGAGCAACAGAAACAACACCTACCACCTGTTTTTTGACACAGGCTAAAAATAATAAATGTTCTGCACTTTCTTTTATTCGAGACAATTCAGTTGCAAGTACCTCTTTACTTTTATTGAGTGAACGCTCCTCAACAACAAAATAATCCGTTTCTTGTCTCGCTTGGCGTAGCATCACTAACAATCCTTCAGCATCTGATTTCTCCGCTTCTTTTAACGTCAGTTCAACATCATTAGCCATGAGAATTCGCCCATGCTTCATAGATACGTTTTTCAAACTCTTGACTATTCGGTCCGTATGATTGGAATTTCACATATCTTTTTTCTAATTCTGTATCACTTTTCTCAATAATCAGTTCCAAATAATCTTCAGGTAAAGCATCTTCTAATAGATTTCCCCACTCAATGACTGAAAGTCCATCACCTTCAAAATATTCATCTAATCCCAAATCAGCACCGCTAGCAGCGACACGATAGATATCCATATGGTACAAAGGCATTTTTCCTTGTGTATATTCCCGAATGATCGTATAGGTCGGACTCTTGATCATTTGAACGATGCCTAATCCTTTTGCAATTCCTTTTGTCAAAGTCGTTTTACCAGCACCTAGATCGCCAGTTAACACTAGATTATCTCCCGGATGAGCGACTTTTCCAATGATTTCTGCTAATTGGTCTGTCATCGCCACACTTGTTAATTCAATCATCATCATTTCTCCTCATTCTTTTTTGTCAGTATAACGTGTAATCCAACAAAAAAAAAGAAAAGAGTCAGGAATCCTCAGCTCCCTAGCCCTTTTCTTTTTAGATCTACTGTTCGATTAATCTAATAATGTTTGTGCACCTGTAATGATTGCTAATTTGTAGACATCTTCTTCATTAGCACCACGAGAAAGGTCACTTACTGGTTTGTTCAATCCTTGTAAGATTGGTCCGATTGCTTCAAAGTTACCAAAACGTTGAGCGATCTTGTAGCCAATGTTTCCTGATTGTAATTCAGGGAAGACAAAGACTGTTGCTTGACCTGCCACTTTAGAATCAGGGGCTTTTAATTGTGCGACTGCTGGAACGTAAGAAGCATCAAATTGTAATTCGCCATCGATCGTATATTGAGGCGCTAATTCTTTCGCGATTCTTGTTGCTTCAACCACTTTATCTACTTCAGGAGCTGCTGCAGAACCTTTTGTTGAAAAGCTCATCAATGCGATTTTTGGATCGATATCGAATAGTTCAGCTGTTTTTGCTGATTCCACAGCAATTTCAGCTAATTCTTGTGCGTTTGGATTCACGTTGATCGCACAGTCAGAAAAGACATATTTTTCTTGATCTCTACCGCGAACCATAATCATAGCACCACTTGTACGACTTACACCTGGTTTTGTTTTGATGATTTGTAGTGCTGGACGTACTGTATCTCCGGTTGAATGGATCGCTCCAGAAACCATACCATCAGCAATGCCCATATATGTAAGCATTGTTCCAAAGTAATTGACATCTTTTAAGATTTTTTCTGCTTGTTCTTTTGTTGCTTTTCCATTACGGCGTTCAACAAAAGCTTCGACCATTTCATCCCATTTTTCATAATCATTTGGATTGATGATCGTGAAGTTAGATGTTTGGATACCACGTGCATTTGCTGCTGCTTCAATTTCTTCTTTGCTGCCGATCAAAATCGGTTCAACTAATTCTTCTGCTTTTAAACGTGCTGCTGCTCCTAAAATTCTTGCATCCGTTGCTTCTGGAAACACGATTTTGATGCCGCGACGTACAATTTTAAATCTTAAACTATCAAACAATTCCACAAGATGACCCCCAGTTATTTTTATTAACTACCATGATACACTATTATCAAAAAAAAGAACAGTTTTAAATTTCTGTATCAGTCAAATAATGGATAATAATTAAGTTTTTCACATAATCCGGAAAAACTGCACTATAACAGGAAAGCGCTGTATCATTACACTGTTTTAGGCAGTTGCCAATCAATCGGTGTTTCACCCAGAGCAAGCAACGCATCATTCGTTTTTGAAAATGGTTTTGAACCAAAAAAGCCACGATGCGCCGATAATGGGCTTGGATGTGGGGCTGTTATTATAATGTGTCGACTTTTATCGATCATTTTCATTTTTTCTTGTGCAGGTTTCCCCCAAAGAATAAATACGATCGGTTTGTCTCGTTCATTCAGCTTTTCAATGATCGCATCCGTCAATTGTTCCCAGCCTTTTCCGCGATGAGAATAAGCTTGCCCTTCTCTGACAGTTAGTACAGTATTCAACAGCAGCACACCTTGTTTGGCCCAAGTCACTAAATTCCCATGAGAAACTGGTTCGATCCCTAAGTCATTCTTCAATTCCTTGTAGATATTGACCAGAGACGGTGGTGTTTTTACTCCTGGTTGTACGGAAAAAGAAAGACCATGCGCTTGATTTACTCCATGATAAGGGTCTTGTCCTAGAATCACGACTTTGACTTCTTCATAGGGAGTCAGCTCTAACGCTTCATAAACATGATACATATCCGGATGGATTTTTTGAGTTGCGTACTCATTTTTTAAAAATATTCTCAACTGCTGATAGTAATCTTTTTCAAATTCATCAGCTAATACTTCTTGCCAACTATTGTGGATGATTTTCTTCAAATTTCCCACCTCCTATTTTCCAGAATAACTCACAAATTATTTGTTAACAAGTCAAAATCTTCCATCTTATCTCGCATTAGTATGTTAAACTAGGAGGGAGAAAAGGAAAGGAACGGTAATCACATGATCAAATTAATTGCCTCTGATATGGACGGCACTTTACTCGATGCACATATGAGTATCTCAACAGAAAATACTGAAGCAATCCGCATGGCAAATGAGCTGGGTATTGAATTTATGGTCGCTACTGGACGTAACGCACAAGAAGCACGAGCAGCCTTAGATGAAGCAGGAATCGATTGTGCGATGATCACTTTGAATGGCGCGCAAGTTTTTGACAGATCCGGTAAGTCGCTTTTTACAGTACCAATTCCAAGTCCCCAAGCCATGACAGTTATGGATATTTTAGATGCAAATGGTATTTATTACGAGGTAGCGACAAACCAAGGATTGTATTCGGAAAGCCAACCAAAAAGAATCGAAAGCTTTGCTTCTTCCATTGCGACCCATATGCCCCATTTGACTTACAAAATGGCGATCGCCATGGCTTCAGCTAATCTTGAACTCTTACACATCACTTATGTTGACAGCATTCGCGAATTACTACTTGATGATAAACTTGAAGTCCTAAAAATCATCTGTTTCCATACTGAAGGTCCACGTATTTTAGGCCCTGTAGGGAAAGAAATCAGTAATTTAGGCGAACTGGCAGTGACCTCTTCTGGTCAAAATAATCTTGAAGTCAACCATAAAAATGCTCAAAAAGGAATCGCAGTTGCTCATGTCGCTCATGAACGAGGGATCACTTTAGATGAAGTCATGACGATCGGTGATAATTTCAATGATGTCAGCATGTTGCAAACCGCCGGCGTTAGTTTCGCTATGGGAAATGCAGAGATCGAAGTCAAAGATTACGCTAAATACTTAACAGACACGAACCTTGAATCGGGTGTTGGCAAAGCCATCTTACGCGCAATCAACGAAAATCTATAGTTGTTTGAAGAAAGAGGGGAACAAATATGTCAGAATTTTTCATTCAGGAAAAACAGCTGAGTCGTGCGACCCGGACAATCGTCAAAGACGAAAAAGGCAAATCACTTTTTTTGATGGTCGGCCGCTGGGGAACGAAAGGAGATGCTTTATCTCTTTATGCCATGAATGGAGATCTAGTCGCTCATATCAAACAAATCAGTCTGACATTTGGGACACGCTTTGAACTTTATAAAGATTTCGAAAAAGTCGGTACGATGCAAAAGATTTTCAATTGGCCAGGAGATTTTTATTATATTCGCCGATTACATTGGACTGTTCAAGGAGATATCTATAATCATCGTTATCAGATCCAGCATTTCAATGAACCAATCATGGAAATGGACAAAGCAACCCTCTTTACCGGTGATTATTATGTCCTTGATATCCCTTGTGAAGAAAATGCGCCTATCTGTATCTGTATCGCTGCTGTCCTTGATTACTGGCTCTATCGAAAAAACAAAGACAAAGAAACACCTCTTTCTTATCGCTTTGATGTCAACTAAAAATAAGGTTGTGACAGAAATGTCCAGCTCCGAGAAATAAGCCAGAAAACTCCGAAAATTGTCTTTCAAATTTTTGGAGTTTTCTGGCTTATTTTTAAAGGAGTTACTTCTGGAACACCGTTTATTCAGGTTTAAAGGGATCAGACAATCGATGTCACAGCTTCGTTTTTTCTTTTACACCTGTTTTCTTCTATAGAAAAGAAGTGTCACTACATAGATAAGCACTGCACCTACCATGATCCACAAATTATTTCTTTCCCCATTTGTTTGAGGGAAAAGCTGTTGATTTTGTGATTGTACATTCTTAGTCGAAGGATCATCATTATTGGTATTTGATTCAACAGCTAGCGCTACTTTATTTTCACGTCTATCGTTCATTTGCATCGTACCTGATCCATCGCTTTCAACTGTTCCTTCTCCACTGATAACAGACTCGTCAGACTCGTTTGTTGATGAAACACTACTAGCACTACTTGTTGTGGTACTTGTATCTGATTGCTTTCCATTTTTACCTGGATAGGTACTGCTTTCGCTCGTACTTGGCTCTGTACTGCTTTCACTCGTACTTGGTTCTGTACTGCTTTCACTTGTGCTTGGTTCTGTACTGCTTTCGCTCGTACTTGGTTCTGTACTGCTTTTACTTGTGCTTGGTTCTGTACTGCTTTCACTCGTACTTGGTTCTGTACTGCTTTCACTCGTACTTGGCTCTGTACTGCTTTCACTCGTACTTGGTTCTGTACTGCTTTCACTCGTACTTGGTTCTGTACTGCTTTCACTCGTACTTGGTTCTGTACTGCTTTCACTCGTACTTGGCTCTGTACTGCTTTCACTCGTACTTGGCTCTGTACTGCTTTCACTCGTACTTGGTTCTGTACTGCTTTCACTCGTACTTGGTTCTGTACTGCTTTCACTCGTACTTGGTTCTGTACTGCTACTTGTTGTATCTGTCGTGTCATCATGCGTATTTGGTACAGCAAAAATTTCATTTGGGTCCCAACGATTTGTTGTAGCATTCAAGATCACATTTTTCCCTATGATCGTTCCATCTTGACTTTGATTGACTGTAATATCCGCACAAGGTGCAATAATCGTTCCTTGGAAAGGCGCATTGATTTCTAATTTTTCTGTTAGATTACCAAAATTCCAAGAAATATTGGCATCAGAAAAATCTTCTGTTTGATGATTGGAACGTTTATTATATTGGATCTGGGATTGTACCGAAAAATTAGTCGGTGCATCGACAACATTGATTATAAGCACTTTTCCCTCAGGATTGTTGATTCGTAAGGGGGTATTCTTTGCCAGAACAGAAGCAGCAACATTGATGACATAGGGCTGGTCCCCAACCAGATCTGTACAGTCAATCACACGATTATTCATATCAGGGAAATCATCTGGCGTATATGTTTTTAATGGATCTAATGACATCAACATATTTGATGTCAGCATTAAATTTTCAAACTCTTTGTTGAAATCAATATATTGAGCATCTTCTCGATCTTGATAGAACTCATCCACTGATAAATGATCCAATCTTGTTCCATTGACAATTATTTTATCGTTTTCCGTCGTGATCACATTGTTTGGTCCCACAATAAATTTATTCGATCGTTTAACAGAAGCCGCAGTTTCTGCTGAGCTAATGATTGTCTCAACGGATTGTGCATAATTGATCTCTTTATTTAAATCCCCTGTACTGATCGATGTACCGAAGTTATTCGTTGCTGATAAAACACTCGTTGCTACATTCCCCTCTGTATGCGCATTGATGGTCGTTTTTTCTTTTGCGAACACATGGAACTGAGAAGCAATCCCTAATACCCCATAATCACCAGTCAAATCATCATAAACACTTCCTGGATCTTGTGGAAGAAATGTCTCAGCAATTACTTGGATTGGAAAAAATAAATGGAGAAGCAAAACAGACATTAGGGAAAGATTCACAACTTTATTTTTGAACATTTTTTCATCTCTTTTCATCAATATATAAAATTTCATAACATAAAAACATTCGTAATTATATTCCTAAAAATCGATAAAATACATATTTTTCTGAAATTATATAGAAAAATTACATTAATTTCATACATTCTTCATTTAACATAACGTATAGTATTTATATACTTTCACAATTATTTTTGAATTATGTGATATTCCTCACTTTTTTATTAATAAAAAAAGACACACCTTTTCAGGTATGCCTGCATTTTGTTAATCTGGTAAGCTTGATTGAGCAATAAAAACTCACTAGACGATTTTCTTTTGCATATGATCATACAGATGTCCACTAATCGTTCGTTCCCCGATTACTTTGAACCCATGGCGCTCGTACAATTTTCTAGCTTGCGGGTTTTGCTTATCGCAACTTAGTCCAATGACATCGCGGTTTTGTTTTTTGACAATTGGTGGCAATGCTTCTAACAAAGAGGAACCGATTCCTTGTCCTCTAAATTCTTCTGAAACACAGATAGAATCTAAATACCATTCATCAGGGAATGTTTCTCTATCCGTAAACATTTTTACTTGCTCATAAATGCCATGCTTTTGTAAGATTTTTTCTAACGGCTGGTCGATGATTGGTTCTTCTTCGTCTGTATAACCGTAAACGATTCCTGCTACCTTGCCTTCTCGCTCATCAACGATCCCTCTTGTATAGCTGTAACGATAGTCTGGGTCTGTAATGGCTTCTTCCAATACTTCTAATGTTTTTTCTTCACCGTACTTTAAAAGAAACGGTAAGTCCATATCTTTCAATATAACTAAAATAAGCGGAGCGATAGCTGCCGCATCTTCTTTTTTTGCATTACGAATCATTTCTGACACTCCTTTTTTTCATTTTACCATAATGAAATCTCAGAGCAAAACAGCTAATTCAAATAATCTTCAATTTTTTGTGTCACGAAATAACCATTCGAAACGATTGTTTTTGCTTCAAAACGACAGTAGGGGCAAACAATCGGCATCTCTTTTTTTACGTGTTCGACGATATGATTTACTTCTTCATAAGTGAATTTTTTTCCACAGTTTGGACAAACCATTTTTTGCATGATTCCCTCAATCCCTTCTTTGTTTTACACTTTTAGATTACTCTTATCTATAAAAAAAGAGAAGTGAAACCACTTCTCTTTCAAGCACTGATCAATACATCTTCTACATGATTCGTTCCATCGACGGCTACAGAATAATACAATTGACCACTTTTTGTCGTGATTTCCCAACTTTTTGCTTTCCCGTGATGTTTTCCGACTTTATGGACTGCTTCTTTCATTGCTGCCTGTGGATGTTTCACTTGATGGATCGTTTTCAAGTGAAAGTATTGCCCTGGTTCGTTTCGGCTTTCATCAACAACCATCGTCTTTCCTGAGATTGGATTCACTGTGATCACTCGATTGGGAGTATAAAAAATATATTCATACATCTTTTTATTACTTTGTTCTTCGTCTAATTGGTTGAACTGGATACGACTGACTTTCTCTTCATGGTACTCATCTCGCAAAATAGACACTGCCTTTTGCAATGAGATTTGATATTCTTGGTCACTGATGTCATCAAAAGAAAAGTTTGCATCCAATAGTCCTAACGAAGCCGCTAAGCTAACAATGATAGCAATCGATGCTGCAATGATTATTTTTTTCATTCCACTCTCTCCCCGTTTTTTTCTAGAATAACAAGAAATAGGAAAGAAAAAAATCGAATGAACGGAAGAAAAAGTGACAAATTTGTTACCTTTATTCGTGTAACTCCAACGGCAATCCGTCCGGATCAAAAAAGAAAGTCATTTTTTCGCCTGTAAAGGTATCGATACGGACTGGTTCAGTTTCAATCCCCAATCCTTGTAGTTCCGCGACTGTTTCTTCGATATGTTCCACTTTGAATGCTAAGTGCCTCAAACCACAAGCTTCTGGATAGCTCGGTCTTTTAGGTGCGTCTTTGATGCCAAAAATCTCAAGCTCCATATCTCCTAGTTTTAAATCTAGCTTATAATCGCCACGGTCTTCTCGATAATTTTCACGAATAACTTCAAAACCTAGCAAATCAACATAAAAAGCACGTGACTTTTGGTAATCCGACACAATGATCGCAACATGGTGAACGGTTGTTAAATTCATTCTCACACTTCCAATCTTTTTGTTTCCTTTATCTTATCAATACTTTTAGACATAGCATAGATTTTTCTCCCGCTGCACAAAAAAAGAGAGACCACATCAAATGGCCTCCTACTTTTCATCGTTTGAAAGTAAATGTTTCTCAGAAAACAATCAAATCGAATAATAACATATATTTTTTTAAAATGAAAGACTAGAAATAAATTTTAAAAGGAATACAATAATTTGTGTCTCTAAAATAAACAGACACTATATATTGTGTTTCAAGGAGTTTTTTATTATGAGTAATTATTTCAGATTTTTGATTCATCAATTGAAAGGTTGGCCTCAACAAAATTATTATCTATTCTATTTTAGCCTAGGTTGCCAAGTCATGACACTTGTGAATCAGCCAATCACTTGGTTATCGATCATTACCTTTATCGGGACAAATCTAGGGGTGTTATGTATTTTATCAATCAATGCCGCTAAATCAGTCAACGGTATTCTAGGAATTCTCTCTGCTATTTGTTTTATCGTCGTTGGCTTTTCTGCCAAAAACTATTTAAGTATCGGCGAACAAATTGCTTATATGGTCACATTGGATATCCCAGTTTTATTAAGTAAAGAATGGAATCATAATATGGCTTCTAAAATTCGAGAATTTAGTGGAAAAAGTTGGTTGATTGCATTAACCGGGACTGTTTTCGTTTACTTGATTTCAAGTTATTTGATTGGTACGTATACAGACGACCCTCGTCCTTGGATCGATGCCATTGCTTTTTCGATCAGTCTTTCTGCCGGCATCATTAGCTTCCTTCGCTACAACAATCAGTATTATTGGTGGCTTGCTTCTGGTCTTGCACAAATGGTCTTATGGTATGTTTCCTATACCCATGGGTCTGCTAGTTTAGCTATGTTTATCAATAGCTCTGTTTACTTGATCAATGACTTATTAGCCTTTACTGTCTCTCCTTGGTACAACAAAAAAGAAAGAGCGCGCATGCAGCGCATGGAAGCAGAATATTTTTCGCACCATGTTTCTTGATGGAAAACAATAAATAAACTTGTACTAGAAATTGGTTTGTTTTTCAAACCTCTTACTAAAGCGAGAAAGTCACCCAAAATAGGATGGGACTTTTCTCGCTTATTTCTAGGTATCGTCATACCAAGATTCTCTCAGCGGTTCCAGTCAACTAAATCAAATCCTTGAGCAACATTCTAATGTCTTCATCCATCGTTTGTATCACTGATTCCAATTCTTGGAATTTTTTTAATGCAAGCTGTTGTTCTGAAGTAAATACATAGTCTGCTTGTTCATATTCTTGGATCAAAGAGGCGACTGATTGTTTTTTGATTTTCTTTGCAAGTTCTTGCCATTCAGTTTCTGTCACAGTTTTTGTTATAGCTTGCTGTTTTTCTTCACGTTCTTTGCGTAAAATCTTTAGAAAACCATTCCTCATCACCCGAGGGATACTATCGAAAAAACCAGTTGTAAATCCATAACGCTGATATTGTTGCCAAACAAAATGATAAATTTGCGGTTGGATAAAACGCTGTTCTTTTGCTAATCGATCGACGTCTACAGCTTCATTCTTCGATCCTTCTCGCAGATTAGCGATAAACTCTGCAAAAAAAGCGACAGATGGTTGGCTTGTCTCAGCCATTGAAACAGATGACCAATCTTTTCGAAGAAATAGTTGATAATTGGTCAAGAACGCTTCAACATCTTTAGTCAAATCTTCTGAAAAATCCTCAAATAATGATTTTTTCTCAAGGATTTTTTTCGGCTTTTCTTTTGCCTGATAGCTCACTTGTTGGATGTACTTTTCCATTGCTTGATAGTCTGCCAGATAAATCGGTAACTGGGCATGACGAAATTCAGTGAGTCGTTTAGTCAGCTTTTTATCTGGTAAAATCGGTTGTTTCAGCCGGCGATTATGATACAACATTAGACAATATTCTTGCCAGAGTCGTTCAGGAAAGGCAATATTTTGTTGTTTCAGCCAGAGGATCTCATCCAGCGCTAGATCCACTTTAGTCATTCCCTGATTGATCGACGCTGCAACTGTTGGACTAACGTGCAAGTGTTCTGCAAAATGATTGATCCCTAGTTTTAATTCCTTACCCGTTTTAGGGGAACGAACGATGTATTGGACTTTCAGTTCACGGCCACATTCACAATAAAGTTTCTGTTGCCTACGTGATGTGCGATAAAATGGATTGATCTTAAAGTCAGAAAAAATCCAATCCGTTGCTACTAAATAGTTTTCTTCCAAAAACTGTGAGTGGATCAAATAACGACGATGTTGATCCATGACAATTCGTTGTTGTTTCGTCAATCGTTCATAGATTTCCCATCGTTGGCTACTTGTATATTGTTTGGAGATTTTTATTGGGTAGCGTTGCTTGATTTCTTTTGGGAACCATTCGTCAAAAATTGCTTGCCAACTTTCATTCATACCTTTCACCTGCCTTTCTAAATTAAGAGAGTAAAAATAAATACATTCAAAGAGCAACAAAAAAGCCGAAAATAATGTGAGCTATTTTCGACTTTTCGCTTTTTTCATACGTGAAGCTGAGGTTGTGACAGGAGTGTCTTGCACTTGCTGCGCTTCAGCTAACTATCAGTGAGTTGTTCCTGCGTTACCTGAAATATCTTCTTTGTTGTTGACTGCTGCTTCTACCGCATAAGTCAATGAAGCCGCAATATCATCAAGTGACATTGCCGGTGTCCCTACAGGGCGATCGATGACTTGATCTGGTGAGAATGGTACATGGATAAAGCCTCCACGAATCGTTGGGAACTCTGTTTCGATCAAGTGTAACAATCGATACATGATGTCGTTGCAAACAAACGTACCAGCTGTATAAGAAATATAGGCTGGTAAACCATGTTCATGGACATTTTTTGTCATTGCTTTGATTGGTAATGAAGTAAAGTAAGCAGCTGGGCCGTCTGCTTCTAACGGCGTATCAAATGGCTGGTTACCTTCATTATCTGCAATACGTGCTTCAGCTAGATTGATTGCTACGCGTTCAAAAGAAATCGCTGAACGTCCACCCGCTTGACCAACACAAATCACGATTTCAGGTTGATGTTCTTGGATTGCTTCTTTTACGACTTGACCACTTTTACCAAAAACAGTGGGAACTTCTAATTTGATGATTTCTGCACCGGCAATCTCAGACGGCATTTTTTTGACTGCTTCATAGGCAGGATTTACTTTATCTCCACCAAATGGATCAAAACCAGTTACGAGTACTTTCATTTTTCATTCCTCCATTATTCTATAAAATGATGCGCTCAATTCATCCTTCAAAGATTTAACTAAACATTAAAATTTGATTGTTTCTCACTCGTGTATTTAGTACTTTCAGTAAGTCATTCCTATTAGAAGGACTCAGTATCTATCTATTTTAACAAAAAACAGTCAATAATGAAATGCTTAGCTGTTCAGAAAAAGAATCAATCTTCTCCATATTTTATGGAAATCATTGATTCTTTTTCGCTCAAGATACTATTTAAATAAAATCATATAGATGATTTGGAAAACCAGCATGAATACAGCAACAAATAGTTGATTCTTGATCACGCCGTATTTATCTTTCATTTCTAACATCGCCACTGGTACTACGTTAAAGTTAGCAGCCATCGGTGTCAACAACGTTCCACAGAAACCGCATGTCAACGCGACCATACCGATCAATGCTGGATTAGCCCCTTGACTAAAGACAAAAGGCGCACCGATTCCGACTGTCATGACGGTGATTGCCGCAAAAGCATTCCCCATGATCACTGTAAATAGAACCATTCCTAGCGCATAGATGATGATACCAATATTGACATTTCCTTCTGGAACGATCGTACCGACTGCACTAGAAATCACGGTACCAACACCTGCACTCGTGAAGACCGCACCCAATGAAGCTAAGAGCATCGGTAACATACTTAAAGGACCGACTGTACCTAACATGTCTGAAGCATCATCCAAGAAAGTCGTTGGTCGATTATCTCTTGAAAAGAACATCAAGATCAACATCGCTACAAATACCCCAACACCTACACCGACTAAAGCACCTAAATCAGTGAATAGTGCGAATAAAATGGCAAAGATCCCAATACTCAATGCCGGAATAAAGATTTTCATCCCTAATTTATCTGACATTTTTTCCATGTATTCTTTTGATGGCAAACGACTTGCACCTTTACTCACTCTTTTGGTGATTGCTGGGATCGTCATCGCGAAAATCAAGATTCCGTTGTAAGTTGGAGATATCCAACGTCCAGCAGCAATCACGACTCCTAAAACTGTCCAGAAAAAGGCAGAACCAAATCGATGAGGATTACTTTTATCAAAGGCATTACGAAGGCCCGTATAGATCAAGACTAGTCCCATCAAGATATATAAGATTTCCAATAATTTTTCACTTAACAATATTTCAGAATTTGAAAAAAAGTTCAAAAAATCCATCTTATTCCTCCTTTCCTGAATAGTATTTCTTCGCTAATTTCTTTTCTTTTAGATAAAAATAGACACTCGCTACGACTAAAGCTGTGATTGCGACTGGTATTTGCACCAGTGCCAACTGACCAAGAGTTACCTCGTAGCCTAAGTCTTTTAATGTGGATTGTACTAACAAAGCACCGGCCCCACCGATAAATAATACTTGACCAAAGAACCAACAAATATTTTCCATCGCTGAAGACATTCCTTTTAATTCCTCTTCATGTTCGGGATTGACGGTTAATCCTTTTGATTCAACGGTACCTAACGCCATTGGCATGATGATTGGACGTACAAAGCCGGCCACCCCACCAAAACTGACATTGAAAGCTGCAAAGATCATGCGGAAAACACCATAAATATCGATGATCATTCCAGCGGATACCTTCTTGAAACGTTTGATCAACGTTGCAGCAGACTCCTTCAGACCATTGCGTTCTAACGTACCAGTTGCTAACATAATAATAATAAAAATTGCCATTCCTCGGTTATTTACAAAACTTGTACCTAAAGTTTCCAGCATACCTTCAAGTCCTAATCCACCAGTAAATGCGGTCACGACTAACGCAACCATAACGATCAAGATCGAATCTAACTTGAAAGCAAAACCAAGAATAACAATCAGTACGCCTAACAGGCTAAGATAATTTTCCATCTGTTTTCCTCCTAAAAATTACATGATATTTTTTCATTATAAAATAAAATTGATTGAAAATATAGAGAATTCTTACAAAAAAAATAATATATTTAAAAAATTCTGTCAATTCCATAACAACAAATGACTTGAAGTCTTATTTATACTGCCGATTTTCTTGAACTACATAACATTCTTTACATCTAACTAAGGGATCAAAACTGTAATGTTTGAAACAACTCATAAAAACAAATGAGACGTTTCTGAGACATTAGTCCTCTCTCCCTTAAAACCGAATAAACGACAAGAACAGAAGTAACTTCTTCGAAAAAACAAGACGCCATCCACAAGAATTTGAAGAACAATTTTTGTGGATGGTGCCTTATTTCTTGAGGCTGAACATTTCTGTCCAGACCTCGCCTCATTTGTTTCTTAATGAATAAAAGAAAAAATCAAATAAATGATCCATAGATGTAACGGATAAAACAAGTAAAAAAAGTATTTGTCGAATGCGCGTCCGGTTCCACCTAGTTTTCCATTATAAAGAATGATAAATGGGATGACGGTGACCATCATAAATTCATTATCAAACGTTAAAAATTGATACAATGATTGATAATCAGGCATTTGTGTGTAGGATAAAATTGCTAGACAAAATAAAATCAGCGTATACACAAAAATACCTAGAACCAATTTCCCTCGTTCTTTTTTCTCGCGGAAGAAATACATCAGCAACAACATTGGAACTAAATACAGACCACCTTCTGAAAAAGCAATCGTGATCATGACCAATAAAAGTGCTACTGCTACGAGCATTCCTTTTCTCCAAAGTGTTTTTCCTTTTATTATAGAAAGAAGCCACATCAAGCAAAACAGCAAAAATAATGTCAAAAAGATATTATGTGGACCTAAAAATAAATAATAGTTTGGCTGATGATTATATTCACTGATGTAATTTCCTGTTAATAAATGATAGATGATATTTCCAATCGCTACTACGAATGCAGCTATTCCTAATCGTTTCGCATACTGATATTTACTATGCGTATACTTGAAACCTTCAACTAATAAAAATACAAATAATGGCGCAACAAAACGTCCCAACCACGAGACCCAACTTGGTAACCCTAATTGCATCCCGAAATAACTGTTGATATGATCAACGACCATAAAAACAATTGCTATCCATTTCAATTGATAGCTCGTCAACCCTTTCACTCTCATATATTCCCTCCATTTTTTTATGCCTCAAGGAATAAGTATAGGCAATCACTACCTATTTCGACCATCTTTCTCTCAACTTTTTCTCTTACAAAATTGTTTGTTTGGATCATCATTAAAACAAAATCTGCCTCAATGTATCAAAATGTGACAACGTAACCATTCCTCTTCACTGAAATTAAATGAACAATCGCGGAAAAACGTTGTGAGAAAGTCACGTATCGTTTTTACTAAACAATCAGAGAATAGGCAGCATGAAAAAACACCTAAGAAATAACCTGAATCGGGTCGATCTCTTAGATGCTTTTTGAGTGATACAAAAGAATGGGTTTCAACTTTTGTGCGTTTTATAAATGCAATACTCCAGTTGCAAATAATGCCAATGCCACTACTCCAAAAATCGATACTAACGAAAGCAATAAATAATCAAGTTTTGTCTGTGGAACAGCTTGCTGTTTTTCTTTTCTTGCTTTGAGATAAAATAAGATACCTGGTAAAAATAATACAAGAACGAGCATCACTTCATTGAAAGCGACAAATAGCATTGCCCAAATTTGAAAAGCACTTGCTAATGAGCCAACCAAGAACTGGACCCATTCTTTTCTTTGATAAGATAGTTTCATTTGATACAATCCTAAGAATAACCACGTAAAGAAGATCGCTGCTGTTCCGAGGGTATAAGCAAAGTTATAGGCACTATCTGTAAACAGTAGCGAAAGCAAAAAGACATTTGTACATAAAGTCGTTAATACGATCGCATATGTCGGTGCGCCCTTTTTATTGACTTTTCCCCAACGCGCTGGCAATAAGCCGTCATCCGCCATATTGCGCATCGTTTCAATGGGTAAAATCGTCCAAGATAACCATACACCGACCAAGGAAATGATCAGTCCACCATTGATCACGACAGCTCCCCATTTACCAACCATCATCTCAAACACATAGCCCATTGCTGGTTGCGTTTGGATTGTTTGGAGTTCTTCCATCGTCATTGTACCGTAAGGCAACATCGAAACTAAAACATAGATCACGATCAATCCAAAAATTCCTAAAATCGTGGCTTTTCCGACATCTGATTTTTTCTTTGCTCGTGAACCAACCACAGATGCACCTTCAATTCCAACAAATACCCAAAGCATCACCATGATACAACTTAGGATTTGACTTGAGAAAGGAATCGGCTGTCCATTGGCATTCAAGATGATATCACTTGAAAAATTATTGATGAATTGTTGCAATGAGAACGTGCTGATAGCAACAATGATAAATAAAAATAGCGGAACTAATTTACAAATTGTCACGATTGCATTGACGTAACTGGCATTTTCGACTCCTCGATTGACGAGCCAAGCATATCCCCACAAAAATATAGTACTGACGATGACCGAGGCGACATTTTGCCCCCCATCGAATACTGGAAAGAAATAGCCCAACGCACTCATCAATAGCGTAGCAAATGCCACGTTTCCTAACCAGCAGGTCAGCCAATAGCCCCACCCACTGATGAATCCCGAAAATCGACCAAAGCCAGCTTCGGCATAGCTAAAAATACCACCTTCTAATTCTGGACGTTTCTTATTGATATTATTGATTGACAAAGAGAGCATCATCATGGACGTCCCAACTAATACCCAGCTGAACAATGCTGGGCCACCAGCCGATCCTGAGATGTCGGTCATAATACCGAAAACGCCACCTCCAATCGCTGACCCAATCACTAAGGCCGCTAGTGGGATCAATCCAATACCTTTTTTCTGTTGCTCTGTGTCCATGTACGCATCCTCCAAAATAAACCGCTTTTATGCAAAGTATAGCAAAACTTCGTTTCATTTATTTTTTTCTAAAAAATTCTAATTGAAATTTAATTGTAACTATTTTTTTCTAATTATACAAGGAAAGCGACCGCTTCTCTTCCTCTTCTTATCTACCCAAAAAACAAAAAAATGCTATACTGGATAAGAATGATTGGAGGACGATATCATGAATATCTTATATATCTCAATTTCTGGTAACACCCGAGGATTCGTCAAAAAATTAGCAGCATTTGCTGTGGAACAACATGAAAAAGATGCTTCACTTCCCTTAGTCCACCTGAAAGAGATCCATGAAAATAGCGACTTTGAAAAAGAAACTAAACCTTTCTTTGTGTTTGTGCCAACCTATCTAGAAGGAGGCAATGGCATTGACAGTGGTGACCAAGAGATTTTGACAGAAACCATGCGAGAATACTTGGAATATCAAGAAAATCATGCGCTTTGTCTTGGTGTTGTCGGTAGCGGAAATAAAAATTTTAACTATCAATATTGTTTGACAGCGAAACAATATGCTGAACAATTCGGCTTTCCTATGATAGAAGATTATGAATTACGTGGTACACCAATAGATGTTGAAAGAATCTACCATGCCTTAGTTCAACGATATAGAGCTTAATAAAAAGCGCAAAATCAAAGGATTTTGCGCTTTTTATTATTTTACACTTTCCACATCCATCACGGGTGTTTTTGCTGTTACTTCACCTGTATGTGTTAAAACAAACGTTAGGACATGTTCCATATTTGTCAGGAGAACCATCATAGCGGTTTCTTTTCCTGCCTCTTTGATCGCAGCTAGATCCACGTCCGCTATCATCGTATCTTTTGTGACAGCTTGTCCTTCACTCACTTTTATATCAAATGGCGTCCCACCTAGTTCCACAGTATTGACTCCCATGTGGATTAATAGCTCTAACCCATCAGCTGTTGTTAATCCGATGGCATGCTTCGTTGGGAAAATAGAGCTGATGATCCCAGAAGTTGGCGCATAGATATGACCATTCGTTGGTTCAACAAAATACCCTTCTCCCATCATCTTTTGAGCAAATACAGGATCACTCGCTTGTTCGATTGATTGCACTGTACCATCTGCTACTGCACATAATTGAACGGCTTGTGTTTGATTTGTTGAGTCAGTACTTGATGCTGTATAAACAGGTGCTTCTTCTGCTAATTCTTCTTTCGCTAATTCTTCTTTAGGAATCCCGAAAAAGAAAGTAGCTAAGAATCCGCCCGCATAAGCAGCTAATAATCCAAGGACGTAGCCAAACCATTTGCCATCTGAAATCAAAGGAATCAGCGCTGCGCCAGAAGGTCCAATAGCAATGGCACCAATATTCCCGATCAAGCCAATCACCGCACCACCGATACCGCCTCCAATACAAGCAGTAATGAATGGACGACCTAAAGGCAATGTTACCCCATAGATCAATGGTTCACCAATCCCTAAAATCCCTACAGGTAACGCACCTTTGATCATTTCAGTCAATTCTTTGTCTTTCTTACAACGTACCCATAAAGCAAGCGCAGCACCAACTTGTCCAGCTCCTGCCATTGCTAAAATAGGCAATAATAATGTACGTCCTGTTTCATCGATCATTTGCACATGGATCGGAGTCAATATTTGATGCAAACCAAACATGACCATCGGTAAGAATAATGTACCTAATACAAATCCTGAGAAGGCACCACCCACACTAAGTACCCAATTGATCCCTCCTACCATACCATCTGAGATAAAACCAGCTAATGGCATGATCAAGAAAATCTCGATCAGCCCGATGACAATCAATGAAAGTGTTGGTGTCACAATGATGTCTACTGCATCAGGAACGATTTTGTGTAATTTCTTTTCAACGATCGAAAGCAACCAGACCGCAAAGATCACTCCGATGATCCCACCTTGTCCGGCAGCAAGTGGGGTTCCAGTAAACAGGTTCGTCAAAGGAGCTTCTGGATTCATCCCTGTCAACATGACAACCGCACCGATTACTCCACCAAGTGTTGGCGTTGCGCCAAATACTTGAGCGGCATTGATCCCAGTATAGATGACAAGATAACTAAACATCCCATTTTTAAGAATGTTCATGATGTCGATGTACTGTTGCCATGATGCGCCATCGATGGTTCCGGCTGTCACAAGGTTTGTCAATACTGCGGCAATCCCTGCAACGATCCCTGTACCAACAAAAGCTGGAATCATTGGGACAAATATATTCGAGATATCTTTTAAAATAGATTTGATTTTTGACGGTTTTTGTTTTGATTTTTGTACGTTCTTCATCTCTTGGGCACGTTCGTTGACCTTGTCTTTCCCTGATAAACCAGTTGTAACATTAGGGTTTCCAGGAATTTTTTCACCTAGTTTGACTCCTGCTTGGTCAACCATTTCTTGTGCGACTTTGTTTACTTTCCCTGGTCCGATGATGACTTGTAACTGTTCGTCCTCAACTACCCCTAACACGCCCGGTATCGCTTTCAATTTCGCTACGTCGACCAACGATTCATCAATGACCTTCATCCGAACCCGTGTCATGCAATGGACAACGCTGTCTACGTTGCCCATGCCACCAGCCCCAGCATAAATTTGTTTTGCCAGTTCTGTCAAAGTCAATTCATTTTTTGCCATTTCCTTTTCCCCCTTACAACGTTCGTTTTACAAAGCCGTCTGCCTCAGCTAGTTTTCTTTTTGCTGTCTCTTTGTCACTATTCGTCAATAACATAACGATCGCTAGTTTAACATTTTGTTCCGCTTCATAAAAGTATTTTTCTGCTGTTTCATAATCCACTTCTGTTGCTTCCATGATGATTCGCTTTGAACGTTCGACTAATTTGTCATTTGTTGGCTTGACATCGACCATTAGATTATTGAATACTTTTCCGATACCGATCATACTGATTGTAGAAATCATATTTAAAATCAATTTCTGTGCAGTTCCAGATTTTAAACGTGTCGAACCTGTTAAAAATTCTGGTCCGGCATCTACCTCAATAGGAAAATCAGCATGTTGACTGATTTCAGCTTCTTTATTACAAGAAATCGTGGCCGTCTTTGCGCCGATTGAACGAGCATAGTCTAAGCCACCAATCACATAAGGCGTGCGACCGCTAGCCGCGATACCTACGACCAAATCATTTTCCGTCAAGTTCAACTGGATCAAATCTTCTTTCCCTAACTCAAGTGAATCCTCTGCACCTTCAACTGCGACAGTCATAGCCGCTTCACCACCTGCAATCAAACCAACGACCATTTCAGGCTCTACACCAAATGTAGGAACACACTCGGCTGCATCCAGTACACCCAATCGTCCACTTGTGCCAGCGCCCATGTAGATCAAGCGTCCATTTTTTTTGAAAGAAACAATCGCGGCTTCAATCACTGGTTCAATACTTGGTAGTTCTTTTGCGATAGCTGCCGCCACTTCATGATCTTCTTGATTCATCAAGCGAGCGGCTTCAGAAACACTCATCTCATCCAAACCAAATGTCTTTTGATTTCTACGTTCCGTTGTTAATTTATCTAAATCGATCGTCATTTCTCAATTCCTTCTTTACATTTAAATTTATAAATCATTCCTGCATGGATTTGTTGGATCAATGGCAAATCAGCCGAGATCACTCGTGCCACACAATTGACTTTTTCATCTGCTGGTAAATCTTCTTTCATTAGTTGGATTTCACCCATATAGCGAAGATACGCTTCATTATCTAACGTGACCGTACCTGTTTTCCGTTCATCTGTTAGTCGAGCAGGAATAGGAGGGATTTCTCTAAATCGTGCATCTGCACTACGTACCACAGCTTTAGCTTCATCTTGTCGATTCGTATGTGTACCTAAAATGATTGGACCAAATGTTGGGTCCAACAATGTCACATGCAATAAGATACCACCTGTTTCTTTATAATACGAAAATTGTTCCTGCGTGGTCAGCGATAGCCCACCGTCACCAATATAGATCAGATCCGTTCCACATGAAGCTAAGTCTAGCGCTGCTGCCAAAGGATGTTGGTAACGATGTTCTTCCAATGTTGGAAGTCCTTTGTATAAAGGCCCTCTCAACACTTCATCTCCTGGTACAAATCCTTGAATCGTAAATCCTTGTTCTGCTAACCATTGATTTTTTCTTTGGTACCACGATTTGTCTAACCCTGTTTCTGGGCGCGGATAATAATTGTGCCAAGCTTCCATCTGAGTAAAATCAGCACCTGCTTCTTTTAATTCTTGCACATCTTGTTCAGTGATCGTGCTTGCATTCAAACTGATTTTCAATTGATGAGACCACTTCGCAATCTGTTGGTTCGACAGGTGATAATCCATCCGCAGACCTGTCACACCAATCTCTTTTAATGGCTCAAGATTTTCTAAGGAGAACCCTGCCAACTCTAATGCCTTACCCGATATATCTACCATCAACTCTAATCCGGTTGCTTTTGCTTCTTGGCCAAGTTCAGTCAAACGCCTTTTATAAGCTGAAGGATCATCTTCTGGAATATGCATGGATGTAAAGATACCAATAAATCCCTTCTCTGCCATTTCATGGATATACGTTTTCGTTTCTTCGGACAACTCTTGATTCATAAATACAGAAAAACCAAACATGTACTCTCCCCCTTACCATGTATCCGCATTCATTTATAAATTGATTATACTTCGTATGAAATAATTTTTCAACATAAATATAAAATATATTAAATTTCATTTCTTGATAGTGTAAAAAAAAACGAATCAATGAATTCATCTAAGCAACTAATCCAAAAAAGCCGAAAATAGTCCAACCTATTTTCGGCTTTTATAGATTATTCAGTTGATCAGTTCTGACAGAATCCTTTAATCAATTTATGTAAGAATAAGTTTTTTGTGTTTCTTTGACTAACCTTTGTCTAAGGCTTTTTCTTGTTCGTCTAAAGCTAGCGACACTTTGTTGCCAAATTGCCCTTTGAGGGTCTCCTTCAATCCTGTACCTGCTGAAGAAATCGTGCGTTTTGCTCTATTTGTCTCATTCTTCCCAGATTGATTTGTCGTTCTTATTTTCAATCCCTTCTCACTTTTCAGCGCGATTCCAAGTGAACGAGTTAAGCATTTCTCCATATCTTTCTGATATTTCTCCCACCATTGATCAATCGTTTCAATCATTTCAAACATCTCAAAACCTCCATTCTTTTTAATCCAATTGTGCCAGTTTCTTACGATAGACCTGCTCGTTATCTTCTAGGTCAAGCTGGATTTTCTTTCGTTGATGGCGCAATTCCGTCGACAGATCCTCTTCTAAACGAGAAATCATGATACGTCCATAGTCAAAGGCCTCTTGTGGTTCAGAAAAAGAGTGCAAAATCAATCGGAGATCTTTGTAAGTTGCTTCCGCTAGCTCATGGACTTTTCTTTCTGTTGCAATCAATGCTTCTTCTTGCTCTGATAACCCTCGTTTCGTTGCTTGATATGTTTCATAAAGCTGTATTTCCTGACTCAATTTTCCTCTCCTCCTTTTATACACCAAACAATTGATTCGCTAATTCTTTGTCACTTGTCACCATTTCATTGATTTTTCGGGTGATTTCATCGGCGAGCGTTTGAAACTGTTCCGACATCTGATCGATCTGGCGGATTTTATCTCTAAATTCCTGTGTTGGCTCATCGACAATCTCCCATTTTGTACAATTAACTTCGGCTAATGTTTCAATTACCTCGTTGTACGTCAAATGTGGCGTATAATTGCGTACTCTTCCCAACCAGTCATTCCATAACTCTTCCAACTCCGTGATCCCGTTTTGGTAAATCACGCGAACATTGCTCATCGCCTCATCAAATTTACTTGCTGCGGTCCGTACTACAGCAAATGCTTGGCTATCCTCTAAATAAATTTTTTCTGATTGAGAAAGTCCGCCGCCACTTGCAGTCAGCTTCTTACCTAACTCTTTTAAGGTCAAGAATTCTTTGATTTGAACCTTGAGCCACTCATTTTCTTCTTTCAAACGCTTGATTTCATCTAGCGTATGTTCGCCACTGACTGCTAGTAGTTTGATCATTGCTTCGTTTTCCAAAAGCGTTTGTTGCCACAAAGTTGGGGCTAACAAGATCCCCCCATTGCCATCGACGTATACGATGATCTGTCCATGCTTATCGATATAATTTCCTTCTTTATCAACCCTGAATTGATCCAATGAATGCCCTGCTGTTTGCCACCCCGGGTTATCAATCCCAAAACTATTGATTGGAAGCATCTCTTTCCCACCAGTGAAAAGCCCACTCGTGACGACATCCGAAGTGTCGTAGATATTGATCAGGGTACCGTTGTGATTATCGAATAAGGCTTGTGCAAGCCCTGGTCCTGCCGCGCCGTACGTCACACTATCATAACCATTGATCGCTGCGACAAAAAGTGCTTTAGCGCCACCTAATGAGTGTCCTGTCGTTGAGATCGTATAGCCATCTGATTTGGGATACTGCTTTTCAATTTCACGGGCATAGTTCAAGGCAGAAGCAAATGCACCATTTGAGTGTTTATTACTTCGACCAATTTCCTCAAGGTTAGTATGCCAATCTTTGAGCGAAGTCGTGCCAGCATAGGCAATCGTAAGGTTTTTGGTGATGACGGAGTCAGGGAAGCCAGGTACTTTTTTTAATTGCTCTTCATTGTACCCAAGATATTCCTCTTTTATTTTAGCAACTACCATTGCTTGCATACTATTTTTCTTTGGCTTAGATTCATTGCCGATTTTGTCTTTATTTGTATCTATTGTATCTATAACGATAAATTGAGTCCCTTTTACTAGTTTACCGATTTTTACTAGACCGTTTTCGATACGATATACAAATTTAGATATCTTTCTATTTTGGTCCATTAGTCTATCCCTCCCCTATAGTATATAATTTGATCATCAGGGAGTACAAGTTGAGTTTTTGCTTCTTTTTCAGTGATATAATAGGGACCCTCACCTGTACTATTAGTTATTGTATAAATGAACTTGTCTGTTTCTGCTGACCTTGTATCTAACCATACTTCTTCTTGATAGACATCATTAACTGTGAAATAGATAATTAATGAATTCATTGGATCAATGGAATATCCAGTAAATTCAATTTTAGTTATCTCCTCATATTCTCTGACCTCCAACAATGCTTTCAAATATTCTTCCGTTGTCATTTCACCTTGTCCGCGGTCATACTTTCTGAAAATTTCTTCTTCTTTCTCCCGATTGTTTACATAGAGACGATAATTATTATATACATAATTCGCCAGATCTTTCTGTATTTCCAGCAATTCTTGACGATCTCCTTCTCTTTTATCCATATACATTTTTCCTCCAATTCCTCCTAAAATAATTACTACTAATACACCTAACCAAAGTCGTTTCTTCATATACGCTCCTTTATCTATGAATATCTGTTCCCTCATATTATTTTCAATCATAGAGTTACTCTCTTTTTTGTTATATACGTTTTTTCACTCAATTGTTTTTATGTAAAACTTCTCACTATGCCTATGGTCGTATCACTAAGGATTGATATCGGATGTTTTTTAATGAAAAAAGACATCTAAAACAGAAGGATTTCTGCTTTAGATGTCTTTATGACTATAAGATTATTCGCTAACTGTTACGTCGCCTGTTACTGATGCGTCGTTTTCGTCAAGTTTTGCTGAATCTTGGTATTCTTGTTTTTCAAATGTTACGTTACCCTCTACTTTTGCTCCGTCTAATACAAAGCCGTTCGCTTTTACAAGTACGTCACCTTTGATTGTTCCGTGAACGATATTTGTGTTTTCTGATTCAACGATCAATGTTGGAACAGTGATTGTGTATTCAGCAGTTACGTTACGGTCATCGTCTTGTGAGTACAAAGCAATTTTACGGTAGATATCTGCACTTGCATCATCTTTGTCATGGAATTCGCCTGCGATAGTTACATCATTTGAGAATGTCACATCACCTGTTGCTGCAACGATCCAGTTACCGTCAGCTGACATTGCTTTTTCTAAAACAGCTGGATCATCACTGATTGAAGCTGTTGATACAACATCTGCTGAACTTTCTGTTGTACTTACTTCTGTTGTTGATGAAGCTGAACTAGAATTAGATGAATCATTGTTGTCAGCACCACAAGCTCCTAAAGCCAAAAGTGCTGTTGCTGTTAAACCTAATAAAGATAATTTTTTTGATAACATTAAATTTCTTCCTCTCTTTTTGTATTCCTATGAAATTATACCATGAAAGCGTACTTATGTGAAATAATCTTCATGAAAAGAAAAAATATTTTATATAGTAGAAAATTTACGATAACATCCTCTAGTTATTCTTGTTACGCCAAGAATAAAAACAGCTAGTCAAAGGTAACTAATTCCGTATTTTCAACAAAAAAGTCAAAGAATGTGTCATTTGCCATCGGATGAAAATAGGCATTGATGATTCGGATCAGTGCATTATGGCAAACAAGCAAGTAGACATTGTCCTCATCTTCTAAGCACTCTTTCAATAAAGGAGTGATCCGTGCATACACATCTAAAACCGATTCCCCATTTGGAAAACGTACCGCAAAATTTTGGCGTGCACGTTGAAAGTCTTCGTCTTCGCTAGGACGCCCATCATAATCCCCAAAATCCATCTCGATCAGTCGTTCATCCACTGTCATAGGTAGATTGACTTTTTTGGCTACCGCTTGTGCCGTATCTCTTGCGCGTTGCAAAGGGGAATGTATGATCTTGGTGATCGGTATTTCCAAGTTTGCAACTTTTTCAGCGAGTTTTTCTGCTTGTTGTTTACCTTTTTCTGTTAATTCGATGTCTGCATGGCCACAAACTAAGCCTTGAGCATTCCAAGTCGTTTCGCCATGTCTAGTAATATATAACATTAGATAACTCTCCTTTATTTTATGCTCTTTCAATTTTATCATACAATTTCAGTCCAAATGGATCATCTGCTTGGAGTCGACGACGTTCGATTAGCCTTAGTGATTCAAATGTGTGTTTCTCTTCTTCTCAAGTCGATTCTTTTCGTTGCGACTTTTTCTAAGAATCGCTGGTCATGATCGACGATCAACATCGCTGGTTTGACTTGTACTAAAAGCTGCTCGATTTGTTCTTGATTGAACACGTCCAGATAATTCAATGGCTCATCCCAGATATAAAGATCTGCGGATTGTGCAAATGATTTGGCTAATTCCACTTTTTTTCTTTGCCCCATACTCATGTTTTCAATGGAGGTATGAAACACGTCTCTTTCCATTCCTAATTTACGAAGATTATTTAAAAAGAGTTCCAAGTCTAGCTGATTCTTTTGCGCAAAATCTGTTAATGTTCCGGTGTTATCTTCATAGTTTTGGCGAACATAACTGATGCTGATTGTTGCCGGACGTGTGACATTTCCCTTGGATTGACCAGTAAATTCCCCAAGTAAATACTGGATGATCGATGATTTACCACTACCATTAGGTCCAGTTATTGCCACACACTCTTGTTGCTCGATGCTAAAGCTGATAGGATCGAATAACATCTCTTCATAGCCTAATTGTAGATTTTCTACTGTCAATAAGCGTTTATTATGCGACTGATTTGGGCACATGTTCAATGAATCGATCGACTCTAGATCTTTCAATAATTTCTCTTTCTCACTAATTTGAGTTTCCATCCGATTGACGATCGCTTTTGAACGTTTCATTGTACGAGCAGCATCCGCTCCAATTGCGCCACGATTGACACGCCGTGCTTCGGTATCAATAAAGCCAACACGTTTTTTTGTTTTGTCTCCTTCTCGAGAGTTAGCCCACTCCGCTTTTTCAGCTGCGGTTTTTTTCAAACGTCCGACTTCTTTTTTGATTTTTTGGTTTTGTGCTAACTCAAATTCATCTTTTCTACGCTTTTGTTCTTCGTAGACGGAATAATTTCCTTGATAGATCACTAATTGACTTTTTTCGATGACCAAAAGATGGTCAACGACTTCATCAATAAACTGACGATCATGACTGACAACAATAAACCCTTGTTTTTTCTTATTCAGGTATTCAGCTACTTGCTGACGCCCAATCACATCTAAGTGATTTGTTGGTTCGTCAATCAGTGGAAAATGCAGCTCATCGGTAAATAAGAGAGCCAGCAATACTTTTGTTTTTTCTCCGCCGGAAAGGGAATCGTAAGAGCGCCAGAGAATTTCCGGATTTGCCTGCATCAACATCAGCTCACGCTCGATCTCCCATAACTCACAATCTGAAACTTCTAACAACACATCATAGGTTAGTCGATTCGTTTCCCTGACCTGTTGTGGAAAATAGACAAATTCTTGTTGATGGGTCACTTGTCCTTGATAAGGTAGTTTGTTTTGCAAAATAGTTAATAACGTCGTTTTGCCACGACCATTTCGACCAATCAGTCCTAATTTCCATGTGGAATCAATATTTAAGTTTGCTTGATCGAATAACAGATCGTCTTGGCTGTCATAGCCAAACGTCAATTGTTTGATTTCGATTTTAGACATTTATCTTCACCTCGTTATAAAAAAGACCAGTCCTATTTTCAGAACTGGTCAAAGAAGATGAGTACAAAAAGAGACCCACTCATTGAAAACAGCCAATTCTGAAAATCTGCATACTATCCCCTTGAACGAACAAGGTATAGTTAAAATGCAGCTTCAACAAATTGACTTACTTTTTCAATGCGCGGATCCCTCACTTTGTCTTTATTTGCCACTAGGTTACCATAGGTGTTTTAAGACTGTCAACCAATAAATTATTGAAACAAGCCACTGATTGCCTGTGAAAGCAGTCTGACGTTCTCTAGTGTTTCTTGATGATCCAATGCCTTATCAAGAGAAGTTGGGCCAGTTTGGATACTAAATACACTAGGAAGGATCGTCGTTAATTCACCTAAATCTTTTTCCCGACTCCCACAGAACGCTACAACTTTTTTGTTGTGTTTTTTTGCCAAAGAAGCTACACCATAAGGCACTTTCCCATGAATTGTCTGTTGATCGATCCGTCCTTCTCCTGTAATCACGATATCGGCTGATTTGATTTTATCTTCTAAGTCTACTAACTCAGAGACAGTCATAAAACCTGCTTTCATCGTAGCCCCGACAATGGCTAGAGCGCCTCCGATTCCACCCGCTGCGCCACTGCCAGCGAGTTTATTCAAATCAATTGCTGTGCTTTCTTTGATTTGTTCAACGATCTTTTCTGCTTGGGCTTCCAAATATGCTAGAGTTTCTGGTGAACCACCTTTTTGTTTCCCAAATAGTTGAGTCGCACCCTGTTTGCCAGTGTAAGGACTCGTAACGTCCGCTGCGATCGTTAATCGTTGCTCGATTCGCTCTAATTGAGAGACGTCGATTGTCTCGATGGATAACAAAGGATTCCCTTCTGTAACGCCATTTAGTTTCGCCCCTAATGACTGCAATAAACCCAAGCCTCCATCAGAACAACCGCTACCACCTAATGTTACGATAACTTCGTCTACTTGCTGATCCAAAGCATCTTTGATCAACTCTCCTAAACCAAAACTTGAAGCTAACCGGATCGTTTGATCTGTCGGTTCGGTCAACAAGTCCAATCCAATGACTTCCGTCGATTCAATGATGGCTAACTTACGGTTCTTTTTTTGTGTCAGTAAATAACGACATGCTTTTTCCCGAAAGAGCAAATCTGGACAAAAAAGTGTTCGCCATTCCCCACCTAAAGTAGCGTAAATCACTTCAGCAGTTCCTTCGCCACCATCTGCGATAGGTTGATTGACTGTTTGTTCCGCCTCCCCCCAGCCTTGCAATGCTGCTTGGTTGAGTTCAATAGACGATGCGCTACCTTTAAACGAATCGATTGCTGCAAGTAATTTCATTCTGAGACTCCTTTTTCTGCGATGATTGAACAACGTGTTTTTCTTTAACTATATCATATCTAACGTGCTTCAATACCGCTATATTCATAGATAGAAAATACTTCAGGATCATAATCGATAAACCGCTGTGACCAATTTTCTACATCAAAAAATTCGATGATCTCACGATCGACGGTTTGATAAGGGCTATCTAAGAAGGCAGGAAGTTCATCCAAATTCCTTTCTTCCAACAAGAAAATATTTTGTGGATTGTAGAAACGATACCCGGAAATCGCTTTGTTATCAGTAACTAATTTTTTTTGGAAGAAAATAGATTCAAATGTTCGTAAAGTCACACCACTTTGACCTTCTCGCAACAATTCCAAAATACCGGTCGAACCATTCGTCTTTTGTAAATATTCTGTATAGGTCAGATACCCTTCTTGATCATTTCCACGACTTGGTAAAATATAAAAGTTTGTTGAAATACCTAACTGTTCAAATGCGGCTTGATAATCATCTGCTCGTTGTTTTCTGCCGTTATCAGTTGCTCCAAAGAACAGATCAGTCGTGACTTCAGCTTTTGGTAATTCCATCTCTTTTGAATAAAAAGAACTATTGTGTTTAATCCCTAACTCTTTTGCTTCTAAAATATCAAAATGGTAAATGTCATCAATTGCTGGTTCTGCTTCTGCTTTCTTCAATAATTGAAGGTGTTCTTCTTTAAAATGGTTCCAAAAGAAGAGGATGATCTTCGCATTTGTGTACGGTCGAATACGAGAAGCAAATGCCACATCAAATCCATAATCTAAAAAAATAATTAGTTTATATTGATCGAGTTGCTGTTGGAACGATGACATAAAGAAATCATCCATCAAATCTTTTGCTGAGATGACGTCCATTGTTTGTACGTATGGGAAAAAATATAACGCCTTATTTTTCGCTATAAGCAATCGTTCGTGTTGGCTCATAGTTATCAACTCCTTATTTTTACTTACTCAAAACAATCCTATTAATTATGGGTTTCCTCTTATAATAGCCCTGCATGAAAGGAAAAAGCGAATGAAACGCTTTCGTTTCAAGTTATTTTTTATAGAAATATAACAATAATTATCAAAACAGATAAGAGTTCTATGATTGTTTCATTAAAAATTACAAAAAAGTTTTCAGAATAGTTGTAATTGTCAGACAATTTGTTATTATAGAGAATATTATTTTATAACCTATTTGTTTTTTCATTCATGTTTTTAGAAAAGAGGGTTTTTGATGGAAAGTACAGAACAAACAAAATTAAAAAAACAGCTAAGCTCCAGACACATCACGATGCTTGCTTTGGGTGGTGCAATTGGTGCTGGTTTATTCAAAGGAAGTGGTGAAGCCATTGGGATCGCTGGTCCTGCGGTCTTGCTTGCTTTTTTGATCGGTGGTGGTATTTTATTTATTGTTATGAGTGGTCTGGGTAAGTTAGTTTTAGACGGTGGGGATACACAACATGGATTATCTGGCTTGATTCGCCCTTATTTAGGTAATCATTCTGCGGATTTCGTCGACTGGGTCTATTATTCCATGTGGATGATCAATATCATCGCTGAGGCTGTAGCAGCAGCTTCCTTCTTACAATTATGGTTTCCGCATGTTCCTGCATGGTGTTTCATCTTACTTTTAGCTATTTTAACGACTCTGATCAATCTTTATTCTGTCCGCTTGTTTGCTGAAACCGAATATTGGTTGGCTTTTGCGAAGATCAGTGTCATTATCTTGATGATTCTTTTCGGGTTATATCTCGTCGGACAACAAATGTTAGGAACTGGAATTTTTCCTACATTAAGTCAATTGACTGATCACGGTGGCTTTACTCCCCATGGATTAAAAGGGGTCATTAGTTCATTACTTGTCGTTATCTATTCATATGGTGGGTCAGAATTGATTGCAATTACTGTCAGTGAAGCGGACGATCCTAAAAAAGCCATACCAAAAGCGATAAAAGGGGTCATGGGCCGAATTGTTTCCTTCTATATTATTCCGCTTTTCTTATTGCTGATTCTTTTCCCTTGGAATACTTTAGCTGGTTCTGCGGTTAGCCCGTTCGTCTTGGTGTTTGAACAGATGAATATCCCTTTTGCTAGTGATATCGTGAACTTCGTCATTGTCTTGGCACTCTTTTCATCGATCAATTCTGGCGTTTATGCTTCTTCTCGTCTCTTGTTTTTCCGTTTGAAAGACAAAAAAGGCACCGCCAAGAAACTGGCAAAGTTGAACAAACATTATGTGCCACAACGTGCTGTATTATTTTGTACCAGCGTGCTATATCTAGGGGTCATCCTTTCCTATTTCGTAGGTGACAAACTTTTCGGTTACTTAGCCGGTTCTCTTTCTTATACGGTACTCGTGATTTGGCTAATGATCAGCGCTGCCGCTTTTCGTTTAGCATTGAAGAAAGGCACTTGGCAAGCCAAAAGTTTTAATTTATTTGCTTTGATCGCGTTAAGCTTGATCTTGATTGGGATACTCATGACAAATTCAATTGGTGTAACGGTCTTGACAGCTTTATTATATGCGGTGATTTTCTTTAGCTATCAAAAGAAAAAAGATGTCTTTACGATAAAAAATGAGCCTTTTTCTTCGATATGATTGATGGTAAAGATAGATAACTAAAACTTCCCCATGAACCAGCTAGAAAATACGAGATCACTTGATGGATCTTTGAGCTTTCTAGCTGGTTTTTATTAATCTTTTTAGAGAACTTTGAGCCTGAATGAACCATTCGTCCAAAAAGATCCCCCTCGTTTTTTTGCAACGACACTTGAACAGATGTTGTTTCACTTCATCGATACGTTCACTTGATAAGTCAATCCATTGATTATCCAAAAAAAAATAGCCCCCCGCTGATTGGGTGACTATTTTTTTGAGTTTATATCGTTTCCTTCACAACGTTCAATTGTTCCTGCTTTTCATTATTTTTTGCAGTACCTAAACCAGTAATGGCACTGACCATCGAAAAGACGGGAGAAAGCAAACTGAAAAATACGAATGGTAAGTAGGTCATCGTTGGTATTCCAAACGTGCTGGCAACAAAACTACCGGCAATCCCCCAAGGAATAAGGTAATTGATGACTGTCCCTCCATCTTCTAAGGTACGACTCAAAACAGTTGGATCAAGTCCTGCTTTTTTGTATGTTTCTTTGAACGCATTTCCTGGTAAGATCACAGATAAGAACTGTTCACCGATAAACAGATTGACACCAATACTTGTCATTAGTGTCGTAAAAATCAGTTTAGGTATCGTCGTCATTTTCTTCGATACCACTTCCATAACTGTAGAGATCAACTCAAATTCGATCAATAAACCGCCTAATGAAAGCGTCAGAATAATCAAGGAAACTGTAGGCATCATACTTTCGATCCCACCGCGGCTAAGTAACGCATCGATTTGCGTGTTTCCTGTTTCAGATAGAAAACCAGATTCGAGGACTGTCGCTAGTCCTGAGAAGGAAGTGCTTGGATCTTGGATAAAAATCATTCCAACTGCTACGGCAATATTCAACAGGATCGTTAAGATCGCTGGAACTTTTTTCCAAGCACAAACCAACATCAAGAATAAAGGGATTAGAGACCAGATCGAAATCGTAAAGTTGTTTTCTAAAATAGTTGTTACATTTTGGATTTCTGTCAAGCTGGCACCTTTATCTGTATGTCCTAAAAATGCAAACAAAATCAAAGAAACAATAAATGCCGGAAGTGTTGACCACATCATATGTTTGATATGTTTAAATAGATCCGCATCAACAATGGCTGCTGCCAGATTTGTCGATTCAGATAATGGCGACATCTTATCTCCAAAAACTGCCCCAGAAACAATAGCACCGACAACTAATGCGGGGTTCAATCCCAACGTTGTGCCGATACCGAAAAAGGCGATACCGATGGTTGACATGACAGTAAAGGCACTACCGACTGCACTGCCGACAATGGCACACACAACAAAAACTGAAGGCACAAACCATGGGACACTAATGATGTTAAAGCCATAGACCATCAACGTTGGAATGATGCCAGCTTGGATCCAGACCGCAATCAATGCGCCGACTAAAATAAAGATAAAGATCGGGATGATCCCCGGTTTGAGACCGTTGATGATTCCTTCATGTAATCGATCGGTTGGCTGTTTCTTCACTACTGCGTAGACCATGACCATACCAATAGCAATCAAAATCGCGATATTCGGTGAAATCTTAAAGCCAACTACTCCGGCTGCTATCGTTGCAACGATAATTATTAATACACTCACTGCTTCTATAAAACTAGGTTTTTTTATTTTTTCCATATCCATTCTCCTTTTTTAAGTTTGTTACGTCTTAAAAAAGCTTCGATATCGAATGACTCCGCCACAGTTCATCTGCGTTTCCTCCCTAAAAAAAGACAAAAAGATCTGTTTTCAACTAAGGACGAATTTCTCCGCGGTACCACCTTAATTAAAAACAGATCTGTTTTTCACTTTGATTTGAATGATTTAATTGTTAAAACTTTTCCTGTAATTCATAGAATTGGCTTGGTCGGTTCGCAGCAACCACCGACTTTCTGAACAAAACACCAAAACTACTACTGGGTGAAAAGTGAACTTTCATGAAGTTTACCTGCATCTGTCCAATTTGTCAATCTAAATGTATTTTTTCTGAAAACAAATGTTTTGATTCATAACGATCTAGTCCTTTCACCCATCCATCATTTTCCGTTATTTTTTTGCAAGGATTGCTTGATGCTCCTGCTTTATTTTATCTAGAAGTTCTGGCTTTCCAAATAGATCTAATGCAGTATTTGCCAATAGTTCAGCAGCAATGGCAATCGAAGCTAGTCCTTTTTCACTACGAGCAGCTGCTTTAAATTCTTCCGAATGACCGGCGATATATTCATCAGCAATCGAGACGGTTGGTTGGATCGTCGGAATCACATGGCTCACGTTACCAACGTCAGAAGAACCTAGACTTGTTTGTTCTTTTGTTTCGATTTCTTCATCAGGTACACCTGCTGCATTCGCATGACTGAAGAACAGCGCATCAAATGAAGGCGTCACGATCACATCATCGACAGAATTTTGGAACAATCCAAATTCATAACTTGTTCCCGTACTCAAAGCCGCCCCTTTCACGATATTTTCGACTTTTTGATACACCTCATTCAATGTCTGACGATTTTTTGCTCGTAAGTAGAATCGACCTGCTGCGTATTCGGGAATCACATTCGCAGCGACTCCCCCATCCGTGATGATCCCATGGATATTGACGTCTTTTGGCAGTTGCAGGCGCAACGCATTGATTCCATTAAACACTTGAATCAACGCTTCTAAGGCATTCACTCCTTTATCTGGTGCGGCAGCTGCATGGGAAGCAACACCATGGAACTTGATGTCCACCGGGTCATTCGCTAATGATTCTGTCGTTTTGCCGTAACGATATGCGGGATGGACACAAAGTGCCGCATCCACATCTTCAAAGAAGCCTTCCCGTACAAAACTTCCTTTAGCTGATCCGTTTTCGCCTCCCTCTTCTCCAGGTGTGCCATATACCCGAATCTCTCCACCAATCTCAGCAATTCGTTCGCGCAAGACACTGGCAGCTAAGACAGAATACGTACCAAACAAGTTGTGTCCACAAGCATGACCGATTCCTGGTAAAGCGTCAAATTCTGCTAAAAAAGCAATCGTTGGTCCTGGTTTTCCTGAAGCGTAACGAGCATCAAATCCTGTTCGATGACCAGCAACATCTTTTGTGACAGAAAATCCTTCTTTTTCTAATTGTTTGATCAAAGCATCTGAGGAATAAAACTCATAATTACTTACCTCAGGATGGTCATGGATATCTAGTGCTAATGCTTGATATTCAGCTAATCGTTGCTGGATTGCTTCCTTAAAAGAATGTGTTGTTAAAGTAGATGTTGTCATATTGGCTTCCTCCAGTTTGCTTTTTATTTTTCACCAAATGTTTCCCAGGCAGGTACGCTTGATCCTTTTGATGTTTCTTCGATCACTTTTGCTGTTTCTTCCGTTTGATAGGTGTCAACGATCTTTTGATAGATTTCGTTATTTTCATCTTCTTTTCTTGCTACAATGATGTTGACATATGGTCTGGCACTGTCATCGACAGGTTCTAAAAAGATAGCATCACTCGTTGGGTTCAATCCTGCATCGACTGCCACACCACTGTTAATCACTGAAAGATCCACGTCATTCAATGCACGAGCTGTTTGTGAGGCATCCAGTTCAGAGATGTCTAGGTTTTTTGTATTTTCAGTGATATCTGAAGTAGTCGGCGTTTGGCCTTTCGCTGGATCAACTTTGATCAAACCAGCTGTTTGTAGCAATAGCAACGCCCGTCCGCCATTTGTGACGTCGTTTGGAATAGCTACTTTTGCGCCATCCTTGATATCATCAATGGATTGGATCGTATTGGAATAGATCCCTAAAGGTGCATTCACTGTGTTGCCGATCGAGACTAGATCCGTTCCGTGTTCCGTATTGTAATTGTCTAAAAAGAATTGATGTTGAAAAGCATTGAGATCGATCGAGCCATCTGCTAATGCAGCATTCGGTTGATTATAGTCGGTAAATTTCACGTATTCTAAGTCAATATCTTCTTTTGCTAAACGTGCCTTGACATCATCCCAAACGTCAGTGTCCTCTCCAATAATCCCAAGTTTTACTGTCGTTTGTTTTTTTGTGTCTGTTTCGGCATTGCCTTGGCTACAGCCAGCCAACCAAATAAGTGCAACAAAAGCAAGTACTGTATAACGAATGAGTTTTTTCATGATGATTCCTCCAGTTTAATGTGATATTTTTTTGATCAATAAATTGCTGATCCATTGACTTAAGAAAACAAGGATCAAGATCAACAAAGTGGCGACGATAGTCACGTCTGTTTGAAAACGATTATACCCACGAGAAATAGCTAGGTTTCCTAATCCTCCTGCCCCAACTGCTCCTGCCATAGCAGTCAAGCCAATGACATTGATGATCGTCAATGCAGAGACACGAATGATCCCTGGCAAGCCTTCGATCAAATAGACTCTAAAAACGATCCCTATTGGACTGGTTCCCATAGATTCGGCTGCTTCAATCACTCCAGGATCTACTTCTAACAACGCATTTTCCACTTGTCGAGCGAAAAATGGCACAACACCAAAGATCAAAGGGACTAAAGCAGCTTTCGCGCCGATCGTAGTACCGACTAAAAAGCGAGTCGTCAATGCCAGTAAAGAAAGTAAAATGATAAAGGGAATCGAGCGGACAACATTGATGACCTTGTCTAGCACCTCATAAAGCAAGCGATTTTCAAGCAATCCTTGGGGCCGTGTCACAACCAATACGATCCCAAAACCAAGACCGATCGCACCTCCGATCAACGCGGTCCAAAAAGACATATACAACGTTTGTTTCGTCGCTTCAATAAATTCATCGGGTATCAAATAGACATTAGGTAAATAGGTTTCTAAGAAATGGGTCATATCAGCGTCCTCCTTGAATCACTTTCATTTCCTTACTTGCGCCATTTTTTTGTAAAATCGTTGCTTGTACACCGGATTCAATAAGATAAGCCAAGGCTTTTTCTCGTTGATGGATCTCTCCTGATAAAGTAACGATCAATCGTCCTAATGGGGTTTCTTGTAATAGTTCTACATTGCCGTATAAAATATTCGCACTGACTTGGTATTTGCTATAAAGTTGTGCGATCAACGGTTCATTCGTTTGTGTGCCCACATAACTCAATTCCACTAACCATTTATTGGTCAACTGATCTGCAAAAGCACGATGCGAGCGAATCGTTTCTAATGCTTGGTCAACGTGGGTGGCTGTTCGGATAAACTCTTGCGTCAAAACTTCTTTTGGTGCACTGAAAATCTGAACGCTACTTCCCTGTTCGATCACTTCCCCGTTTTCCATCACAGCTACTTTGTTGCAGATTTCTTTAACGACTTGCATCTCATGTGTGATCAAAACGATTGTCAACCCTAATTGCTGATTCAGTTTTTTCAATAAAGCTAAAATCTGATGGGTCGTTTTTGGATCTAAGGCACTCGTTGCCTCATCACAAAGTAATACTTGCGGATCACTGGCTAATGCACGAGCGATAGCAACTCTTTGCTTTTGTCCTCCTGAAAGTTGTTTTGGATACGCAGTAGCTTTTTCTTCTAACCCGACTAATGTTAAAAGCTCATTAACTTTTTGACGACGCTCCTGTTTCGATTTTTTCGTATATTTCAACGAGAAATCGACGTTGTCAAAAATCGTGCGACTTTCCATTAGGTGAAAATGTTGAAAAATCATCCCGATCGATTTTCGTTCTTTTCGTAATTCTTTCGGGGATAGTTTTCCTAGCTCTGTTCCATTGATGATGACTTTGCCACTTGTTGGTTTTTGTAACAGGTTCATGACACGAACCAGCGTACTTTTCCCAGCACCTGAATAACCTACGATTCCGTAAACATCCCCTTTAGCAATCGAAAGATCCACCTGTTTCACTGCCTGGATCGTCTTTTCTTTTTGTTGGAAAGAAACATTTATTGCTTGTAATTCAATCATTTTTACTCCTCCTTCGGTTTGACGATAAAAAAAGGCATCCTCAAGAAAATGACTCATCACTTTCTTGAGGACGCCTTTTTGCGTGTTACCACCTCATGTTCAAGTTACACTTACATGTAACTCCTCTTCGAGTACAATCATACTCTAGCAAGCTAACGGTTGCGACCGTCACCGTCTCACAATTTTGCTCGGGGTGAATTGCTCAATAGCCATTTTCCAAACATGCCGCCTTGCTTCTTCTCAGCTACCGAAGCTCTCTGTTAAAGGTTTTTGTATTTGTACTTACTATTTCAACGCAAAAAATATAAAAAAAATCCTTTTATCAGCATAAATCTACTGATAAAAGGACGACGTATCGTGGTACCACCTTTATTCGGAAGTTTCCTTCCCTCGATCCAACATCTCTTTACGAGAGATTGGTTGTCCGTTTTAACGGTCAGACATTTCCGAACTTGCCTACTTATCGACAAGTTATTCTCCAAGGCCATTTTTCAACTTTTCTTACTTGACTCTTTCCACCAACCAGAGCCTCTCTTTGAAGTTTCCAAGTTTACTTTCCTTATCAACGAATCCATATTTTGTTGTTGAGAACACTTTATCTAAGTGAAAACAAAAAGTCAAGCAAGAAATTTAAAAAAATATGCACTCAGTCGATTGATCAATAAAAAAATCGTTGGTGGCACTGGATTTCCAGCCGTTTATTTTTTTCCTTTTTGTTTTTCTAACATCTCCAACACGATCAAAAGATCGGTACCTTCTGCTAAGATCGATAAATCTGCTTTTTCTCTTTCGGTATAAGCCCGATCAAAGCTTGAATCTGGAATCAAAACAACACCCATTCCTGCTCGTGATGCGGCGGTCGCACCAACCAAAGAATCTTCCACTGCAAAGGCTTCTGACGCTGTCAATCCCGACCGCTCTAGCGCAGTTAGATAAGGAATTGGTGAAGGTTTATTTTCAGACACTTCATCCCCAAAGGTATATGTATGAAAATAAGGCTTCAAAGAAAATTGATCCAAAATATTGTTTGCTCGTTTTGTTACCGTCGTCGTTGCGAGACCAAGAATGAGTTTTTGGTCATTCAATTCTTTCAATACTTCTTTTGCATGAGGTTTTAATTGGATAGCGCCACTATGCAGTTGTTGATAAAAATATTCTTCTCGTTTTTCGCGAACCTTTTGTACCATTTCCGGTGTTCCCGCCATTTTGATCAACAAATCATAGCTTTGTTTCCAATTTTTTCCACCCCATGTATCAACGATTTCTTGAGGTATTTCGATATCAAATTGCTTGAATCCCCATAGCCAACCGTCACGATAAGTTCTTTCTGTATCAACTAATAGTCCATCTAAGTCAAATATTGCACCCTTCATATCCACTGATCCTTTCAAAAAAACAATATCTGTAGTGTATCATGTTTTTTCATTCAAACCAATGGGATCTCAAGCATTTTTGTTATGAGTAATAATTACACTCACCCTCCGTACTCAATTATTCGGATTCATTTTAGTTATTTTATTTCTACGAATCTTTAATAATTGATTCGTAAAATTAGCCCAATCGACTGCCCTTGGAGGAACTAACCAAATGATTTGGAACAAGTCTCCAAAAGAACAGATTTCTTTATCTGTCAAAAGTAGATCTGTTTCATCATCTGCCTTCGTTTGGTAGATGATATTCAAGTCAGAGATTTTCTGGATATTATTTTTGATCAACGCATTAAATTGTGGTCCAAAGGAAAAATCAATGCAAATACGGAGCGGTTTCAATTGTTGATCGATGGGTAATATATCCATCATCACTAACACATAATGAAAAAATAAAAATTCTTTTGCGAGCCAAATTTGCTTGTTCTTTTTTTGTTTTTTGATGTAATCTCTGCAAAACAAAAAATATTCTGGATACATTTCATAAAAATAAGTGACATCCAGGTTGTTATTGTCATCAATATTTTCTTCTTTGAAATATTTGATCTTCAAATGCAAGACCGTCAGCTGTCTTCTGATTTCTTTTAGCTGATTCTCTGAGAGAATAAATGCTTGTCCAAGTTCTTCAAGAAATAAGTCATTCAAGGCAAGTATTTCCTTTAGTGTCACTCCCTCAATAAGTTCCGGCTCATTGATTGCGCCTTCGACAACAAGATAAGCAAAAATCTGTTGCGCTTCGCTATATAGCTCTTTTTCCGTATCGATCTTTGCCTCTTTTTCAAGCCAAGAAAATATGCTTCGAAAGAAATCATTAGTTTCTAACATTTTTTTATTGAATGTCAATTGACTTTTTTTATTCTCGGACATTCGCCAACCTTGCTTTATTCGAATCAAGCTGACTGAAAGAAAATGTTGGAGTTTTGTTTCACTAAAACCTGTAAAAGAAGCAGCGAATTTCGGTTCAAGCAACCGAATCAATTCTTCCACTGGTTTCGTGATCTCTGTTGGATAAACCGAATAAGCCCGTCCGTATAATTTGGTGAAATAAAACGTCACCAATCCACGTACAGAGCCTTCTTCCCCACTTAGTAAGAATTTTTTTGTGACTGTAAGTTCTTTGTCTGCTAATCTCGTACGCATGTCTTTCAGCTTTTGGTAGACGAGGGGATGACTGATATATTTCTTGATTGCATAGTCATTGACAGATTCGAACGTTTCAAAAAATATTTCTTGTAACATCAAAAAACCAAAGGAATGGCGGACATACATTTCACCTAAAATTGTCGAATTCCCTCGACCACTCTCAATCAGTCGGACGTTATTTCCTTCGAAAAACAGTTGAAATTCATCCGTTAGCCCATAGTCCACAAAATCATGTGACAATTCTTCCATTGACTTATTCAGCAAAAAATAAGAGATATCCAATTCTTCCAGCACTTTTTCATGATTTTCAATTAAAAGTGGCTTTGTTTCCAAATAACGTAGCAACTCTAACTTTCGTTGCGCTGGCTTATCTAAAAATAGTTTGAACATTTTGATTTCCTCTACCTTCTGGTTTTTCTCCATAGAGTATCGTACCTGAAAATAAGTAGCTCATTGCTGCCATCTGACTATTATCTGAACTAGCAGAACCAGAACCACTCGACTGTGGCAACATCACTTGGCTATGAGAGTGATCATCAGAAAAAAATTGATCATCTAAGGTTATTTTACGTGATGTACTAGCAATCTGGCTAATAATATCGCCCTGGTTATCTAATAATTTTGTTTTGTTTGGTCGCTTTTTTTTAGGAATTGAAGAATCTTGATACGGTAATTCGGCTGGTGGTTGTTCTTCAACTTTCTGCTTTTCGTTATTTATAATTGCAGTATCTTGTGATTGTTCGGTGTGTTCAACCTTTGCTTCTTTCTCATCCGTTACAGGCCGTTGGGGAGTAACTGGTTGAATTTGGATTTCTTCTGTTGGATTCAACGGATCATAAATGATCGTTTCTGCATATATATAGTTGGAAGATTCAAAATAGACTGCCGCGAACAAAAGTGTTCCTAATATGGCGATTTTTTGTCTTTTCACTTTTCTCCCCCTTTTTTGATTAGACATTTTAAGTAAGTGAAACCATTCGTTTCCAAGCAAAAATTGTCTGACTGATCTTATTTATTTGATCAGTCAGACGTTTTTTTATCAGGGATTGATATTATTTATTTTCAGATTCGTCTTCATCTTTTTGTTTTTTTCTTTTCCAAAAAATAAATAGAAGTAAAAGAATCAATAATAATAGGATACCGAATAATAGATAGATCCAAGTATTGTCTTGTTCGATCGTCACATCTTTTTCGTTTAATTCCCTAGCAACTTCGCCTTTGATTTCAAAGTCTTTTTCAAATTCCCATTTATATTTATAGGTTTCCTCAGAGCCATTAGAAGTTTTGACTTTGTATTCTCCATCTTCAGCTTTTTCGCCGTAAGCAGTCATCTTCATCGTATACTTCCCTGCTTCCAACTTTTCACCATTTAAAGAAATGGGGTAAGCAAAGTGAGAATTTGGCGCCATTTGCATACTTTCGGCTTGGCTTTCGTACAGCACTTCAGCTGATCCTTTTTTCGTGATCGTTGTTGCTACATTCAATTGATTCAAGTAAACCGCTTGAGGGTTTTGCAAATGTACATTGATCACATTTCTCGCATTGACTTGTGCGGGTTCCACTTTCGTTGCTTTGAGATCAGGCTTGATCGCTGTCATATTTTGACGGATCAATAATGCAACTACGTAAGAGTACTCATTTTTGATGGCTAATCCTTTATCTTCGGAAGAAGAGTCCTGAGTGTCATCCGTTTTTTCTTTAAAAGTGATCCCGCCTGCCATGACACCATCAAATTTTTCTGCTGGCATCGTGACTGTGATTGGCACTGTCACTTCCGAATGTTTTGGTAACGTCACTTCTGGCTCTGCTTTCGCATAATCTTTTAAATTGTAAACCAAACTATTATCGGGTTCAATTTTATTTTCACCATACTCCACCACACCATTCAAATTAGTTGTTGCACTGTTGATCGTGGTTTCGATCGTGATGTCGTTGTCTGTGTCATTGCGTAATTGGACTTCGATTGTTTGTTGTTTGTCAGGTTCCATCAATAGATCGAAATATGTTTTTTCTTTATCGATTTGATTTTCAGGAATCACTGGGGTAACCGCAAAATTAAATTCTGATGCAAAAGTTGATTGGACTGGAACCATACTTAGCATGGCAACAATGAGGCTGACAATAAGGATAAATCTTTTTTTCATAATATTTTTAACTCCCTGATAAATTAGATGTTGGCGAGGCTATGACAGAAGCGTTCTATCCCTTCAAAGGTAACTAATATCACTGCGTTGCACCAATTTTTTTGAGGTCAAGACAAAAAGTTCTTTCATTTTTGCCTTGACCAGATTGTATTCGATTAGTTTCCTGGCGCATCTGTTAACGTCCAAGTGAACGTTGTTTGATAAGCTTTTGCGTATTTTGCCGTTGAACCTGGTACTTCTAGTGCAATACTATTTTTCGCGGTATCCACTGAATTTCCCCAATCCATCAAATACGTTCCAGCACCTTCACCATTTTTCGCACTCATCACTAATGATTCACTACCACTTGGATCTAAGCTGAAAGTTGCAACGCCTGTTGGTTTTGCTGATTGTGAACCAGTCACGACATTACCATTTGATAATGTGATTTTTGCACCTGTCAATTCTTGGTCTTCCGCTGTTTTGAATTGTGCATTTTGTTTTACTTTCAATGTCCAACCTGTTTCAGTTCCGCGGTTGTCAGATACTTGAACAAAGTTTGGTCCTTCTTTTTCAACATCACTTGCATCTTTATATTTTTGTGCTGCAGCATAGTATGTTTGCGTTTTAGACGTGATTTTTTGTTCACCGAAGACTAGACTTGAAGCAAAGTCGATCGACAATGGTCCATTTGTACCTGGATTTGGCTTACCATCAGGATTTGTTGGATCAACTGGCGTCACTGGTTGTTCTGGATCAAGTGGATCAACTGGATCAGTCGTCTCTGTATTTGGCACATAATTGATGACACCATTTGAAGTATACTCTCCACCATCAGCTGCTGCTACGCTAACTGTGCTAAATACTCCGCCTAATAACATTGTTGATAATAAGATCATTTGTGATTTTTTCATTTTTATTTTCTCCATTCTTAATTTCCTGGTGTATCAGATAGATTCCAAGTTAATGTTGTTGAGTACGTGACTGCATCTTTCGGCGTTTTACCCGGGATGGTCAATGAAACACTTTTTGTAACCATTGAGGATACGTCTTTATTTTTTTGGTCTTTCATTGTGATTGTCTCCACTTTATCCCCCCACGCTTCGATCCACGTGCCAGAACCTGCATCTTGTCCTGCACTTAGAACAATCGATTCTGCACCGTTTGGATCTAAGGCGATTTCAGTGGTCGCAGTCGGTGCAGCCACACCCTCTGCATTTGATTTGACTACCGGATCTTGCAATTCGATTACCGCGCCAGTCAACGTGTTGTTTAATGTGTCATCGTTCTTAAATTGACCGTTTTGACATACTTTCAATGTCCAACCAGCATTATTTCCTCGGTGATCAGACACTTGGACATAATCTGGTGTGACTAGATCCGAAAATGTGCCATCGTCATTTACATAAGTCTGTGCTTTGGCATAATAGGTTTCTGTTTTATTCGATATCTTATTCATGCCGAAATCAAAACTTGAAGCAAAGTCGATCGATAGTGGCCCTTTTGTACCTGGTTCTGGGTCGGTTCCATCTGGATTAGTTGGATGAACCGGTTTGTCTGGATCAGGGTCGATTGGATTGACTGGATCGGTTGGTTCCGTATCAGGTATAAAATTGACCGTACCGTTACTTGTATACTTTGCTTGATCGACTGCTTGGACGGTAACCGTAACTCCTGTCAAAAGACTAATGATCATTAAACCACTTACTGTTTTTTTCATACGATCCCCCAAAGTGATTCATTTTCTGCCTTTTTCTTTTATGGTGCTGGAGTAGATTTAAGGCTCCATGTCAATGTGGTGCTATACTCTTTCGCTAATTTGACCGTTTTACCTGGTACGTTAAGTTTTACAGCAGTTGCGCCTTGTGTGGCATCCGTACCAAATTTGTAGATCCAAGTTCCCATGCCTTTACCCGCGTCAGCAGTCATCAAGACTGATTCGCTTCCAGGAGTCAATGTGTTTTGTGTTACTAGATCTGGTTTGTATTGATCATCCATGATCGATGCACTTGCACCGTTACTTAAGGATAGTACTGCACCAGATAACTCTTCATCAGCATCAGTTTTGAATTGACTGTCTTGCTTGACAGATAAGCTCCATCCTTCTTGTGTTCCACGTTTGTCTGTTACTTGGACGTAGTTTGGTCCGTCTGTTCCATCTTTGAATGTTTGGATCTGTGCATAGTAGTCTTTTGTGACAGTAGTGATTTTTTGTTTCCCAAACTGGAAGCTTGAAGCAAAATCAATTGATAATGGTCCGTTCGTCCCTGGATTTGGTCCATTTGGATCAGTTGGATCTACTGGTTCTACCGGACTTGTTGGATCAGTTGGATCAACCGGGTTTGTTGGATCGGTATCTGCTTCAAATGCGATCACTCCATTTGTCTCATAGCTTGCAGTTTCATCCGCAGCAAATACTGTGCTTGTTCCTACTAGTGTACTAAATAAAATAATTCCAGCTGTTAACAACGTTGTCTTTTTCATTTTTCTCTTCTTCTCCTTTTTATAACAATAATTATCAATACGATCAAAAGAAGGAAACTTCCAATAATCGTAAATTGTTTACTTCTGTATTCTCCAGTTTTTGGTAACTGTTTGCTATCCCCTTGTATCGCCTCTTGCTGTTCCACAGTTGCTCCATTTTTTTCAGAGGACGTTTGATCCTCTTGAGTAGAGCTGGGGGAAGTTGGCTCACCCACCCCTTCTTCGGAACTGCTACTTCCTGCTTCAGGATATTCATAGGTGCCATAAAATCCTGTAACACCCTCACTTTTGAACGATTGCTCTTCATCGGCTAGACCAATTGGCGTTTGAGTAAAAAGAAGTCCTAACAACACAAGGATCTTCCACCTTTTTTTCTTCATCTTTCCCACCTATTCTCTATCGTCGTGTTTTCTATGGGTTACCAGGTGCTGCAACCAATGACCATGATAATGTTCCTTGATAACTTCCGACTTTTTGTTTTTCCGGACGAACAGTTAACTTGATTCCTTTGTTGTTCGTTTGTCCCCACTCTTGATTGACAAGATATTCACCATTTGTCGTCAGTGTCTTCTCTTCCACGATCACTGCATTGGGGCCGAGTACGGTATTCTTTGTACCGTCTGTAAATGAAAGTGTATTAGAAAGTTGGGTTGTCCCCGAAGTCAAAGGTTGTTTTTCAGTGACTGTCAATTGCCAACTATCCCGTTCAGAACCTCTTGTATCTTTCACGATCAAATCACCTTCGATCAATGGCCAATACGTTTGAGTCGTTGTCTTAACTTTTTGTGTCTCGAAATTCATCGTATTTGGTACTTCTTTAAGCTCTAATGTCCCTGTAATTGCTACATTGATTGTTTTTTCAGTTGTTATTCCATTTAGTTGATAGCTATACGTCGTTGAAACATTTTTTAAAACTTCCGCTTCTGTCGCATTCTTGATTGCTGAAAACGTTGCGTCTGTCAACGTTGGTACTTGATTCGCACTGCCATCGGCTAAGATCACTTGTGCCAGTGTTCGTTGATTCAACTCTTGTTGAGACGTCAACCCATTGGCATCAGATAAACTCATCCGAACATCTTTTGCATAGACTGCAAAACTGCGATCCGTCGAAATCGTTGCTTCATTTTTTACAACAATCAAGTTTGCTTGTTGTTCCTTTTCATTCCCTGTCGTACCGACTTTGTAATCAATGACATATTTTCTGGAAACTTCATCTGCAGTTAGTGGTTGCTTGATCTCGTCCATCACATCAGCGGTGATCGAATCCGTAAAGAATGGACGTCCCTTCGCCTCCATCAATGTTAAAATCGATTGTTTATCGACTAAATCTTGTGCTTCTTTTTCAGAAATGATCACATTTTTAGCAGAAAGCTCAGCTGCATTCGAATACTTCACTTTGACTTCATAACTGTATTCGCTATCTGGCGATTGCCAATCGATCGTTGAAGAATCCTTTTGTTCAGCAATCGTTGTCGGGGTATCTCCTTTTTTTGAACTGATGATTTCTGCTTGGTACAACCATGAACCAGTTGTTTGTGTTTCTGGTTCAAAGCTTAATTTTGGTGTAATACCTTTTCCTGATGGAATCACCAAGCGTCCTTTTTGAACTTTTGTACCTGCAGTTTCTGTTCCCCATGCATTCAGGACTAATGGCGCATTTCCTTCTTTCACTTCACTGACGTCATGAAAAATACTTCCTTTGCCTTGAGCGATCCCAGGATTTTCTACTTCATAATCGATAACTGAACCAGATATGGCGATACCATAACCACTACCGGATTTTGAGACATCGTTATCTCCGATGAAGCTTTTCCCAGTTGCTTTTTCAGTTCCTCTGAAATTCAAAGGTGTTAGCTTTGTTGCATTGGCAATCGTTGGATTGATTGTCAAAACTTGATAGGCTTGATTTGCACCGAACCATGTACCGGTACTATCTACTTGCGTTGCTGAATCTCCAGTAGTTGACTTGATCCAGACTAATTCATCTTTTGCAGGATCAGGAAACTCGACATCTGAAATATTGACTTTTCCTGTTCCAGGAATCGTTTCTAAAGTGGCTTCATCCTCTATAGTTAACTTAGCTGCTGAAATTAAGTTACTAGAAGTTGAAACGCCGATCCCAGCATTTTTTGACAGATGGATGTCCCCAAATGAATGATAGGTTATTGCATGATTGGCAGCAGTCGCAGATAAACCATTTTTGATATTTCCGCCATTTGCCATTAATTTCAATCCGTTTGTTACATTTAATTCGGTGAAATTGACGATGCCTAGTCCAGTAAGATTGATTGGATCAGTTTGATAGTTGTTTGTACCATCGACAGTCTCACCAAAATTGAACACGACTTTGTTTGTACTAGCACTAGCGATCGTATTCGTAAAGTTATCACTCGCTGAACCACCGGATAAACCGTTGATGCTGACCGCTCCTTGAACATTAGCAGTAACATTACGCAAAATTTTCCCACTGCTGATATTGGAATACTGTGTAGCATACAGATTACCAATACTAGAACCCTCCGCTTGGATATTCATCTGGATCGAGCCATTTTTGGTGTACGCAGCATTACTACCACCATCCCCATAAATGCTCGCACCATTTAATGAATCCACACCTGGTTTGGTAAAGATATTCAACGTAATCGTATTGTCTGCAGATGTCCCCAAATTCGTGTTTTGTCCATATGGTCGTCCACCTGTGATATACGTATTACCTGGCAACTTGAATTCACCGTCATAGTTTCGTAAATCGATGAGTAAACTAGCATTTCCAAGTAGTGACCCATAGTTTGTGATACCACCAGAAAAGCCATTAGAACCAGTTCGTGGAGTACCAGAGAAGTTCCCACCATAGATGCGATTATCTGAATTTCCAGTGACAGTATGTCCACCACTTGCGCCATAGGATGCACCCATAGAAGCATTAATGACGCCTTCATAAACGGTCACTCCTACGTTTCCGACAATTTTTTTGTCATCCCATCCGCCACCAGATAGGAACCAGTCTACTTGACCATCATTGACGATGGTTTGTCCGTTACCATACACACGTGTACCTGCATAGCCTGTACCTTCTAACGTATCAGCGATTCCACCATTTAATATGTTTGAGCTATTTCCTTCAATAACCCCTGAATAAGAACCACCATAAGTCCATCGCGCTACAGTATTATTTAATACTGTTTGTGTATCTCCTTTAATATAGATGTCCCATGTATCATTTGAAGCAGGATAACCACCTCCACCTACAACGTCCCAATCAGAAGCTTCCCCACGATTTTTCTTCGTGGTCGAATAGGCTAAATCGGTTGGCATTGATCCGGAATAGGCAAAGCCAGCTCCGCCGATTGAACCATCTGCATTAGCCGTTCCAACTTCAATCGTTGTGTTACCTTCGATGTAGCCACCGCGACCTGCTGCTGTTGTCCAAATTGCACCATTATTGAATGAACCACTGACTAATTTTGAGGTGATGTTACCGAAGACTTTGAACTCTGCTGCAGCTTTGGCTAAATCCGCTCTTTGTTGTGGTGTATACGCATCATAGGTTGTTTCATTTGATGCCCCAATCCCACTTTTATTGAATTTAACCACGTTATTGCCGGCGCCCCCATTGAAGTCATTGATTCCACCGGCAGATGGGGTTCCTGCTTTGACCGTATTCGTGATATTCCCAGTGACCGTACCGGTATAACGATTGCCGCCTTCAAATTCTGCCCGTCCAGCACTGTATAAACTACTATCCAAATTTGTTTCGATTCCGTCAGTTGAACGATTGGTTCCGATATTTCCTCGAGAGGACCCACCGATGAATCGTTCCCCTGCGCCGTACCAACGACCATAACCTGAAATGTTATTGGTTACTTTTCCACCAATATTCCCGTAGATGACACCACCATAAAAGGTACTTAATTGAAACCCTGTTGCACTATTTGTAATCCCGATAGTTGTAGATACAGTGCCCGTAACATTTGCTGTATTGGTCGCACTGGTTCCATTTCCACCACCGTACAAATTCGTGATTCGTCCACCCGCATTATTGATAATCGTAGAGACGTTTCCATCAACGGTACCAATATTAGCTCCTCCTGCTAATGTATTGATTCCCCCATTATTCGTATTGTTGATAACGATACTCGTATTCCCTTTCAGCGTGCCGCCATTTTGATTACCACCAAAGATATTCCATGTATAAGAACCTGTCGTATTGATGGTGATTACCGGATTCCCTACGACATCTCCTGAATTGGTTCCACCATAGATTGAAATACCATTACCGTTTGCTCCCCCATTCAAATTCAAGCTGTGTCCATTCATATAGAAGTAAGAGCCGGTATAGCTAATATTTCGTAAAGTAATCGTTGAACCAAAGTAAGCATTCGCAGTAAAAGCAAGTGTTTTTGCACCAGATGGTACCGTTAAATCTTGTGTGATTGGATCATCTGAATGGCCAGTGATCACTAGTTTATTTACTTTATCTTTTAATGAGGCAAACGTAGCATTAGTTGCATCGACCGTACTTGGAATATTGTTAGCGACTGTTGCAGCTGTTAATGTGACGTTTGATCCAATATACATAACGTAATCTTGCATATTGCCCGCATGATACAAATCATTTAATGCCGCTTTTACTCCGGCATCTGATGCAGCATATGTCTGGTAAGCTTGCGTGCTATCTGTGGGATTTGGTACAACAAGTACTTTCGTCTTATCCGCGGTAGCAATCGTATCTTTGATCGAAGCATCTGTACTTCTCAAAGAGCGGAACGCCTGTTGTTTAAATACTGCTTTTAATTGTAGATCCTTCGTCACTGTTAATTGGCTGATTTCTTCATTCGTATAGAGTTTGCCTTCAACTTCCCAACCGTTCAATGGTTGATCATCCGCAAAACTCGGAATATCATTACTTGCTAATTTTTCGTTTTCCTTCACTGTCAGTTCTTTAACTTCCGCTCCTGATTCGAATAAATGAGTGCTATCTGTCATAAAAGTTAAAGTAAAGTGTTTTTCTTCAGTCGTCGATTCTTGTGTCTGCGCCTCTGACTGTTTCACCTCCTCTTTTACTGATTCTGTTGTCTGTGTGACTGTCTCTTCACTTTGCATGGTTTGATCAATCGACTCTTCTGTTTGAGTTGTGGGTGATAGAGTGACTGAGTCATTTTCAGCATCCACTGCCTGCACGACGGTTGACAATGGAGAAGTTATTCCTGAAAAAAGAAGCATTGCGGCAACACACATAACAATATTTTTTTTCATCTTATCTTCCCTTCTGCTTCATACAACAAAATTAACTTATTGATAATTATTATTGCTTGCTTGATTCTTTTTGTATTGTATAATGTTAAATCCAGTTATTTTTAAAAAAAATTTCTTTATTACTGAAAAACGATTAATTTTTTTCAGAGCATTTTATTTGACTTTAAAAAATAACAAGCGATTTCAAAAAAACAATTGAAAGTAAAAAAGCTGTTATATCAACGTTAATCATGTGTCGCTAATTCGCTTTATCACCCATTTTCTGCTTATTTAATTTTCTACCATGAAAAACGAATGAAATTTTCATGAATTATATTATAGTAAAGAACCAGTCATTTTTTTAAACGGCTATTTTTCCGAGTGCGTTTTGTTGTTTTTTTATTTCGAGTTTTGCATTATAATCTTATTTTTTTGTTTATACTCATCGAATGACCATGCGTAATCCCTTCAAAAATGAATACATTCTATTCCCAAACACCATTTTTCATAAATAAGCCATCATTCATAAAAATTTGTAAAATACAATTTTTCATGAATGATGGCTTATTTGTTTGAACACTTATGTTCCGACCTTAAAGGATCAATTTTAGACTCCACTATTTTCGACTCAAACCTCTGTAACAAAAATTTTATCTACCTGTCTCAACATTATTAGCTACCGATCTAAACAAACAGCTATTTTTATAAACGATAGCGCAACTATTCGTGACCGTGACCGTAACCCTAACTACACTCACTTATCATTAGTTATTCGCTTAAATCTACTTAGAGTAACTACGACAATATATCATTCCCGCTTCTATTGAAGCCACGATTCCCAGCATACTCTTATGATCGTATTTCCCAAGAGTATTTCCCCGTCGGATTGCTTCAATTGATCCATTCTTCGCCCCCTTATCCCGTTGCGAGTCAAGAAGTGAGACAAATGATCCATTTGATTCAATGTTTGATCGAACTGCTATATCAGTGGTTTATCGTTATCTAGTTTTTCTAAAAATCAAGCATTTTGAGTCTTACTTGAATCATAGATTTTCTTTATCCAACATAACAATAGCTGGCAACGGGTAATAATAGATTGCTTTTAAACAATCGCTCGAACACATTGTATAACGATTGTTTCCGTTATATTTAAATATAATTTATTCTTTTTTGAAAAATTATTTAAATATAACTTACGCGAGTACTTGACTTTTTTAGTAGCGCAGAAAAAAAATAGATTAGGTATTTAAAATACCTAATCTATCAGCGTTTTACTATTGATGGAACGATGCAACGATTCACTAAAATTTTATAGAATAAGCGAACCAATTAAATGAAGTTTATTTTTTTATTGAAATCTTACCTGAAGGATGCTCAAATTCCTCGTACGAAAGTGCAGAAAAGATTTTCTTTTACAATAGTTCTCCAAATTTATTGATATAGATTTTTTTCATGAATGTAACTAATCCTAAATAAGCGATAACAGTCACGATCAACCAAATCCAATAGTTAGCTGGTAATGGTAACAATCCTAGTCCTTCACCAAAATTAGTAAAAGGAAGAACAGAACCTACTAGAATACCTAATGTTGTAATTGAAAACATAATAAAAGTGGCATTACTTTGCAAGAAAGGCACTTTAGGTGTCCGTAACGCATGTAACACTAAGGTTTGCGTCCATAAAGATTCAACAAACCAACCAGCATGGAACAATGCGATAAATAGAACTTGTTGTGAGCCAGTCAATGTATGGTAACTTCCACCAACCACTGCTGGACAAATCACAAAGTACATCAATAGATAGGTCGTGATGTCAAAAACGGAACTCGTTGGTCCGAAGTACACCATAAATTTGCCAATACTTGATGCTTCCCATTTTTTTGGTTCATGCAAATATTCTTTATCCATTCTATCCCATGGCAAAGAGATACAAGATACATCATAAATCAAATTTAAGAATAAAATTTGTAACGGTAGCATAGGTAAAAATGGAAGGAATGTACTAGCTACTAAGACAGAAAACATGTTGCCAAAGTTTGAACTAGCTGTCGCTTTGATGTATTTCATAATATTGCCGAAAGTCTCTCTACCTGACAATAATCCTTTTTCTAAAATCATCAAATCTTTTTCTAACAAGATAACATCCGCTGATTCTTTTGCAATATCTACTGCTGTATCTACTGAAATACCGATATCTGCGACTTTCATTGCTGGTGCGTCGTTGATACCATCGCCTAAAAAACCTACTGTGTGACCATTGTTACGTAAGGCAGTGGTTAATCGTGCTTTTTGTTGCGGATTCAATTTGACAAAGACATCATGTGCCTCAGCAACTTTTCCTAATTCCTTATCAGACATCTCAGCGATTTTCTCGCCAGTGATCAATTCATTGATTTGTAAGCCTACTTGTCGACAAACAGAACGTGTGACCAACTCGTTGTCACCAGTCAATACTTTTACAGCAACACCATGATCTTTCAAAGCTTTCAATGCTTGTTTGGTTGTTTCTTTTGGTGGATCAAGGAAAGCAAGATAGCCAATCAAGACCATTTCTGACTCATCTTTCACTGAAAATTCTCCAACGACACTTGGATTCGTTTTTTGCGCGACACCGATCACACGCAACCCATCTTCATTCAAGTCCTTCACTTTCGCCAAAACTGTTTCTCTTTGTTCAGCAGTCAATGGTTTGACTTCACCACCAAGGTCGATGTATGAAGAGATACTTAACATTTCTTCGATTGCACCCTTTGTGATCATTTGCGTTTTTCCAGCTGGGTCAGCCACCACGACACTCATTCTTCTACGTTCAAAATCAAAGGGGATTTCATCTACTTTTTGATAACGAATCTTCTCTGTATCTAACGTCTCAACTGCTTCATCGATAATGGCAACATCTAAAAGATTCTTTAATCCAGTTTGGTAGTAACTATTCAAGTAGGCGTGGCGCAGTACTCGGTCATTTTCATTTCCTTCACAATCCATGTGGTATTCTAAAATAATTTTATCTTGAGTCAATGTACCTGTTTTATCTGTACAAAGGACATCGATCGCACCAAAATTTTGAATGGCATTTAGATTTTTGATGACTGTTCCTTTTTTTGCCATAGCACTGGCACCTTTGACCAGATTTGTCGTAACGATCATCGGTAGCATTTCTGGTGTTAACCCAACAGCGACTGATAAACCAAACAAGAATGCTTCTAACCAGTCTCCTTTTGTAAATCCATTGATCACGATCACAGTTGGTGCCATCAATGCCATGAATTTGATCAACAACATGGATGTTTTTTGGATGCCTAATTCAAAGCTTGTTTTTATCGGTTTTTGTGATAAGTTTTGTGCCACATGTCCAAACATCGTGTCGTTCCCAACAGAGATGATGATACCTTCTGCACTACCACTGATCACATTGCTTCCCATGAATGCAATATTTTCATAACTCGTTTCGCTTTGTGTTCTTCCAGAGCACACAGTCGCATGTTTCTCAACGGGATAGCTTTCACCCGTTAATGCCGCTTGTGAGATAAATAAATCTTTAGCAGAAAGCAACCGCATGTCTGCTGGGATCATATCTCCCGCTGACAAACGAACTTGATCGCCACAAACAATTTCCTCCATAGGAATTTCTTTGTATTCACCATCTCGTTTTACGGCAGCTGTTACTTTCACCAATGATTTCAACTTTTCAGCAGCTTGGTTCGAACGTACGGATTGGATCAAGGTCATCGTGCCACTGACTAACACCATGGCAAAAATTATGATTACACCAAACAAATCTTTATCTGCTGGAGCAGCTAATAGATACTCGGTGATAAAAGAAATAATTCCTAAAGCAATCAATACTAATGTGAAAGGGGTGATAAACGCCTTGATCACTTCTACAATAAACGGCGTTTTCTTTCCATATGAAATACTATTATTTCCATAAGTTTCTCTTAAATTTTCTACTTGTTCTGAAGACAAGCCTTTTTGTGTTGTTTGAAATAAGTCAAATAACTGTTGCTTATTTTTACTAGCAAAACCAGCGTAGACTTTTTTTGTTTCTTTCTTTTTTTCCATCTCGTGTTCCTCCTTTGATCTTATCAAGCACACACTGATATCTGTTGTGCGCTTGATCGTTTATCTAATCAACGGAGACAGAGTGTTCTAAAGGCGCTGAGAACAGATAGATAATAGTCTCAACATACCAACGCTTTGTCTCCTTGTACACCGGACTTTCATCCATTTGTTCTCATCTCCTTTCGTTTACTTAAATTACTTTCTTGGCCGACTACTGGATACTTCAACTTCCCAACTTGATCACCCTCTAACACCTTTTTATTTGAAAAAACAGATTGGTGAGAAACAAAAAACCTTTCGCCAAAACTCAGCGAAAGGTCAAAAAAGTGCACAAAAAAAAGCATGGATGATCTACTCGTTGAGTTTTGGCACTATACAACGTAAAAAGCAAAAGCGCTTTTAGCTACCTTATGAAAAGCCTTATCTCGACAATTCCTGTTCTACCCATTGGCGTCTCTCGACATTTTTGGGCAGTAGCCTATGTTTGTATAGGAGCCTCACCTAACAAATCTTATTCAGTTTTCCCTCACCTAATGTAACAACTATTGGCTGGAATGTCAAACACATTTTCAAAAAAATTGAAACTCTAAGGGATTCGTTTGTCATGTTTTCTTTCTCTAGGTATAATGAACCTATCACAACAGATCGGAGTGAAGGATATGGAACGTACACTTGTTATTATCAAACCTGATGGGGTAAGACGTCATTTGATTGGCCGAATCATCCAGCGTTTTGAAGAAAAAGGATTCGCAATCGCTGAAATGAAATTCGCGACGATGACTGAAAAACTAGCAAAAGAACACTATCAACATCTATCTAATCGAAGCTTTTTCGATGACTTAATCGACTATATGACTTCTGGCCCAGTCGTCTATCTGGTATTAACAGGTGAAGATGTGATCGATCTCGTACGCAAAATGGTCGGTGCAACAAAAGCAGCGGATGCCGTTCCTGGGACGATCAGAGGCGATTTTGCCTTACCTGGTACAGAAAATATCATTCACGCTTCGGATTCACGAGATGCAGCCAATACTGAGATCACACGTTTCTTTCCGCCATTCGATACAAAGAAAGTAGAAGATGCGAAAAAATAAATTTTTTGCTCACTGACTTTTTGAGTGCATAAATTTTTGATCATCTTATTGATATGCCAGTCCTTCTGTTAGAGGTCATGCTCCACACGTTTAGTGAGAGGATTGACTCAATACTAGAGGGACTGGTTTTCCTTTTGTATTAAGTCAAATGCCCACTAAATAGCCGCCTTCAGCAAATCTCTAGCGTTGTGCTTGGATAGACAATAATTTTTCTTCTAATTCATCTCGCTCTTCTTTGCCTAAGGTATACTCGATCACTGCAAATAATGACTCAAACTCCTCTTTTTTGATGGGTTCCCCTAATGCGGTGGCGATCAATCGACGATAATAATCGGACATCAAACTCTCGTAAATGACTGCTGTCTTTGATTTCAAACCTAAACAACGATACATATCTTCATTGATGCTTCGTGCTTTTTTATATCTTTTTTTGTCGATATAATAGATAGTCAAATTCTTTAAAAAAAGAAACAAACACTGATCATAACCTGACTTCATTGCTTTACGCATTCGTTTTTTAATTTTCAAATAATTGTTTTCGATAAAGGAATCGCTGAAAATAAAGGGGAACTCTGCTAATAAGTCTAGTTCATATCGACCAAATTCTTTCAGTTTCATAAAGTAATCTTCGATCATTCGTATCTCATATCCCAAAAATTCCAATTGGATATCTGGCTTCACACTTGATTTCCAATACATATGTATATTCAGTACGAGATAGTAAAGATCAGCCGTTCGCTTAAATTGCTTGCGATTGTCGGCAATTTCTTTGTAGGGATCAAAATCATCCTCCTGAACTTTATTCAAAAGATTACGTGTTTTTCTCGTTTTCCGTGGTTCTTCCACTTGATTTCGTAGCGATTCGTATTCAGTAAGTGTGATATTCAACCGATCAAGAAATGCCATCAGTGTTAAAAAAGAAATTTTTTTGATCGTACGATTCTCGATCCCCACAAGCGAAGTTTTTGAACAGATCCCTTCTGCCAATTGTGACTGTGTCAACTTGCGACTTACCCGTAATTTTTTGATCAATTCTCCATCGTGCATAATACGCCTCCTTTAGTGTGTGCATTTTCCAATAAGATCCTCTTCGTCAGAACAACAACCGAAAAAGAGAAATAACTATCGAAATATTTATTGCATTCACTAATTAAGTACGCATAAATAAAAAAAATATTTGAAGAACAATAAAAAAACTTCTAAAAAGTGAAATTACAACTTTTTAGAAGTTTAGTAAGGTTGTGAAAGAAGCGCTTTGACCTGAACAGTAAGATGAAAAGGCAGAAAATAGTTCCTGATATTTTTTGATTTTTCTGTTTAGTGTTGAAGGTCAGCTACTTGAACACCGTTTATCATAGGTTGTGAAAGAAGCCTTCAGATAGCTTGCTCCTTCACCGACATCTAGCCATGTCTATGGTTTGTCCGCCGATCCATCCTCTGCAGGGTATAGATTGGTTGTTGTTTGATCATGATTTTTAGAATAGACACTTGTTGAGGCTGCACCTTTTTCTTTTTCAATTTGTTGGTTCCGTTGCACTTGATTCTTATAGTCATACTTTGCAGGATCGATCGTCGTAAATCCACTTGGCACATAGAATCGCAAAAGATTTTCTTGATTGAGTTTATCAGAAAGACTCAAAGCTGTTTTTACCTGATTTTGTTCTTGTGCGACTTTTTGTTCCGCTGCTTGGTTTTCTTCAAGTAATGCCCCTGTTTTCGTATCATAGATTTTTCCACCTAATACGGTGTAATCCGGCGCGACAAAATTCCCATTTCTGAATGCCACGACTTGATCATGTTGAGGTGAAAGTAAATCTGTACCAAAATGGATATAATTTTTGTCCTCGATTCCTAATAAATGGAGTAAAGTTGGTAATACATCGATTTCACCACCATACTCATGTTTGACTGTTCCTTTTGTATAACCTGGAATATGGAACATCAGCGGTACTCTTTGCATCTGCGCATTATCAAAATCGCCCCATGTTTCTGGATCTTTTCCTAGTGCTGAAGCAAGGTCTTTATTGTCCGTATTTGAGATACCAAAATGATCCCCGTAAATCACGAACATCGAATGGTCATAAATCCCAGAAGCTTTCAAATAAGTAAAGAACTGTTTGAGCGACTGATCTAAATAATGGGCCGTTCGCACATAATTATCAACGGTACTATTTCCTGTATTTAACGAAGGAAAATCAAAGTTTTTGTCATCTGTATAATAAGGGGTGTGATTCGTGACAGAAAGAAACTTCGCATAAAATGGTTGTTGCAAATGTTCGAGATAGTTTGCGGATTCTCGAAATAGATTTTTATCTAAAATACCATAGCCAAGCATCTCATCTGAATCATCGAAATATGAGCGATCAAAGAAATTATCATACCCTAGATTTTTGTATACATGATCACGATTCCAGAAACTACCGACATTCCCATGAAAAACCGCACTGGTATAGCCTTGTGTCTGATCCAAGATGGCTGGAGCAGCTTGGAACACATTATCTGAACCTAATTCTGTAAACAACGAACCTTGGGGTAACCCAAACGTCCCGGTTTCCAACATGTTCTCAGCATCACTGGTTTTCCCTTGTCCAACTTCATGGAAAAAGTTATCAAAACTGATTGTTCCCTGATCGGTAAAGAGACTATTTAAAAAAGGAGTGACTTCTTGTCCATCTACTTTCATATTGATCAAAAATTGTTGAAAACTTTCCAAATGCAATACGATCACATTTCTTCCTTTTGCAAGTCCAAACATCTCTGGATCAGGAACAGCGTAATGAGATTTGGTGTAATCGAGGACTTCATCTAAGCCATTGCTGCTTGCATGCGCTCTGACACTGCTAGTGATCCCTGTTTTTATCCCATCATAAATCGTATAGGCATCAAGTCCAAGATATTTGACAATATAAGAACGATCGAATGTCCGTTGCAATAATTGAGGGCGATTCGCTTCACTCATTGCCAGATTGCCAGAAAAGATCAACGCAGACAAACAAGTCACCGCAACCGCCACTGGCTTACGCACAGGGGGTGCTTTCAATGGTACTTTTTTTATAAATACGCGAATCAGCAGAAAAGCAAAGACGGCGATATCGATCCAATAAAGGATATCATGAGGCTTCATCAAAGAAAAAGAGCTACCAGACAATCCCTGGGAAACCTTGGAGAAACCTAGTGCTGATTTAACGGTAATGAAATCTGTGAACTCACGATAGAAAATAATATTCAAATATAGCAATAACGTGTTTAAAAAATCGATGATAAATAAAACGATCAAACTTGTTCTGACTTTCTTAAAATACAAAGAAATCCCAAAAAACAATAGCGTTGTCGCTATTGGATTGATCCATAAAATAAACGTTTGGATGCTTCCTTCTACGCCTAAAGAAAAATCAGTATAGTAGGCAAAAATCGTTTTCATCCAAAAGAAAAAGCCAGCAATCAAAACGATGAGTACTTGATGTTGGCCAATTTTTTTTAGTTGTGTCAAAGTCACCACTTCTCTCTAAATTATTGTTCCTGTCTATTTTGCTCCTAAACATTTAGTTTTTGCTAAAAAAATCTGTTTTTTTACTCTTTTTTATAAATTAATAACTGGTGTTCTATCGTTGCTTTTCTGCTTTCCGGAAAGTAACTGCTTCGAAAATAAGGCGGAATCTAGGCAAATTGTCTTAATTTGCCTAGATTCCGCCTTATTGATCAGAGCTGAACATTTCTTGCCCCAACTCTTCAACTAGCTGATCTCAATATTTTTATGTTAGAAAATTTGAACTTTTTTCACTTGTTTATGCGCTTGTTGCTGTTACGGTCCAGTTACTACACTAGAATTAGTCGTATTGGACGTCTCTTCGGATGAAGAGGTGGTGGTTTCAGTTATTTCTTGGATTTCTTCTGTCGTCTTCCGCCATTCAGTCAAGCGTTGATTGACCATCTCTGGGTCTACTTTTTCAGAATAACTAGAAGATACCTTTCCATTTTTTAACCGTGCGACTTTCTGTTTATCTTCGGTCAAAAGCAGCACGCTCAAGTGCTTGTCCCCGTGTTGGACTTGCCTGATTGAAATGGCACTTAATACATCATTGACATTGATGAATTGATTTTTTTCCTTGTCTTTTGGCAGATAAATCTCTAATTCTCCCTTTTCATAGTTCGCTACAACTTCGTAGTCCGCCCACCAATAGGTTGAAAATTCTTTTTTGAATTCATCTACTGAAGCTTTATTTGCAATGGTTGTTTCTGGTTCTTTGTGCGCAAGATCAGCGGTCATTTTACCAGAAAATACTGCGGATAACATAAGTATTATAAAAAAGCCAATTAACCAAAAGAGAAGAAAAGGCCTTTTTTTTCGCATACCTTCTTCCACTCCCATTCAAATTTACCTAATCTATTATATACAAAAAATGAAACTTTAAGCGAAGAAATTAAAGAAAAAGATAAAAAATAACGCATATCGATGATGTAGGAAAGTGAAAATCCCGAGATCATTGTGAATCTCGGGATCATTTTTTAAATTAAAAAATTTCAAAAAAGAACAAATTTCTAATCAAACAGAAAAACTATTTGTATCAGCTACTTCTTTGAACCAGTAGCCAGATTTTTTGATCGTCCGTTTGCCATCAGCTAGATCGACTGAAATAAAGCCATAGCGATTTTTATACGCATTCGTCCATGACCAGTTATCCATACACGTCCACATGTGATAGCCTAAGCAGTTCGCACCTTCTTCGATTGCTTGATGCACATATTTTAAGTGTTCTTGGACAAATTCGATGCGATAATCATCATGGATCATTCCGTCAGCTTCAATAAAGCGGGCTTCATTTTCAACACCCATACCGTTTTCTGAGATAAAACAGTCGATGTTGCCGTAGTTGTCTCGAACATTGATCAAGATATCGTAAATACCTTTTTCATAAATCTCCCACCCACGATAAGGATTCATTTTACGTCCTGGCATTTCATAGTTATCAAAGTAATCTTCGGGCATTGGGCCATTTGTTGTATCGATTGCTGTTTCTTTAGCTTTGACACGGCGTGGCTGATAATAATTGATTCCTAAAAGATCCACCGTATTATTTTTGATAATTGCTAGATCTTCTTCCTGCATGTCCGGAAGAATCTCTAGCTCAGTTACGATCTCGATCAATTCTTGTGGAAATTCTCCTTTAACAGCGGGATCTAAAAATGAGCGATTGAAAAAGGCATCGGCGATTTGCGCAGCTTTCACATCGGCAGGATCGTTCTCATTTCTTGGATAACTAGGTGTTAAATTTAAGATGATCCCGATTTTACCGTCTTGTTTTGTTTCATGATAGGCTTTGATAGCTAACGCAGAAGATAATGCCTCGTGATAGCCAACTTGAACTGCTTTTTTCATATCCGACTCTTCAGGATAATGCCAACGATATAAATAACCAGCTTCGACAGGAACGATTGGTTCATTATGCGTGAACCATTTTTTTACCTTGGTTCCAAATAATTCAAAACAAGTTTTGGCATACGTTTCATAAGCTTCGACAGTTTCACGGGCGAACCAACCACCTTTTTCTTGAAGGTACATCGGCATATCGAAATGATACAAGTTAACAAATGGCTCAATACCATGTGCAATCAGTTCATCAAAATAACTATTATAAAATGCGACTGCTTGGGGATTGACTGCACCTGTATCATCTGGAATCAAGCGACTCCATTGAATAGATGTCCGAAATGAATTATGTCCGGTTTGTTTCATCAACTGAACGTCTTCTTTATATTTTGTATAGACTTGCGACGCTTTTTCCGGACCGACTTGATCAAAGAATTTTTCTGGCTCTTTGGAAAACCAATAATCGAAAATATTGTCTCCTTTATGATCGCCAGGTACCCGACCTTCTGTTTGTGGTCCACTTGCTGCAGAACCCCACCAAAATTTTTCTGGAAATTGATATGTTGTCATTTTTGCACCTCGTTGATTCTTTTCATTTATGTTTTTTTATGTCGCACATCTCAATACAGCAAACGTTTTCTCCGCTTACAACCATTATTATAAACCGTTTTCTCCAAAAAGACTAGACCAATTAGGATAAATAATAAAATCGAACCAATAAGACTAAAAATGTTTACTTTACTTCCCAGCAAACTTCTCCTGGAACCACTCTAAAACATCAATCGCTTCAAAAACTTACTTTTTGTAGCCATTTATTTCATGTTGCTGGATTCAATGGTATAATCACTTTATCCAATCTACTGGGGGCATTATTTTGAAAAAAACATTGATTTACTTTACGTTGATTTTTGCCTTATTCGCTTTTTCTGGCTGTAATCAATCAAATCACTCAACGGAAGAAACAACGAATACGACCACTTTTCAGGCGGATAAATCTGATATAACAAATAGCACCTATACACTGAAGGTCCGAAAAAACATGGACCTTGCCAATGCAGAGATCAAATTTAAAGACGACACGATGGAATGGACACGAACATATGCTGAGTCTGAAACTGATACAGCAAGCACGTCTCCAGATAAAATCGTGTTAACCGATGTCAAGATCACAACTGAAAATGAGGAGTATACGATCGTTGGTAAAAAAGACGGTTCGACTCAGACTTTTCATTTTAGAAAAATCGGTAATTTTCGTATAGAAGATGATGAAGGTAATATCTATACGTTATAGTTTGAGTGCATAACATAAAAGTAGCAGTCGAGACAGAAATGTTTCATCTCGAAAAATAAGGCGTCATCCACGAAAATTGTTTTCCTAATTTTTGTGGATGGTGCCTTATTTTTCGAAGCGGTTACTGCTATTTCGACGTTTATTCAGTTTTAAAATATGCTTTCCCACTCATGTTTCTTTTCATTAGATCGTGCATCTTTTAGCCGTTTTTCACTATGAAAGCTCACAATGATGAGTCAATTTTCTGATACATGCTCATCACTAAAAATTCTAAGTTTTCTTAATTAATTTTGTTTCTATCCTGTGTTTCTGCTATAGTAAAGAAGCACTTGATATACTAAGGAGAAAGAATATGCAGACAGCAAATACTCAAGATTACTGTACCTGTACGACGAATCAAAATGTACACACAGAGATCAACGACCAAGGAAGAGCCAATTTTTGTGACCATTGCCATAAAATGATCGAGGGTTCGAATCAACCTTTTGAGTTTTTTACAAGCCGAGAAGAGTCGAACAAAGAAACAAATAGTTAAAAATACAAAAAAAGAGCGCGGAACAGAAATGTTTAGTCTCTAAAAATAAGGCGACAACTACAAAAATCATTCTTCCACTTTTTGTAGTTGTTGCCTTATTTTTTTAAGAGAGAACTTCTATCACCATCGTTTATTCAGTTACAGGTTGAAAACAATCAGTGAATTTTGCTTTTGTCTCGCCTTACATAGCACCAGACGAATCTAATTGCTGCCCTTTAGCATGTTGATTGTCAGTATAATAACTTCCAGACTGCTGTTCTTCTAATTCAGCCAATTTTGCTTGAATCTGCTCAATCACGACTTGTGCATCTTCAGGTCTTTCAACAAAATCAAAGGCATCACCATCTATTTGGATTTTTGGACAAACATCAAAGTCTTCGTACCATTGATCATATCGTTCATTTAACGAGCGGTAATACTGATAGAGCGTTTCATCACTATCCAATTGTTCATAGTCTCGTCCACGTTTTTTGATTCGTGCCAACATCGTATCAAGAGAGACTTTGATATGCACGAGTAGATCGGGTCTTTTTTTAGGTGCAACATCATCTAATTCATGAAGCATCGTATCTAAGAGGTTATCGTATTGTTGGACTTCAATATCTGACACACGACCTAAATCAGCATTTAGATGAAACAATAAACTGTCTTCATAAATTGAACGGTCCAATACGTTATCATCATGGTTCAGTGCATTTTTCATAGCTAAAAATCGTTTATTCAAAAAAAAGATTTGTAATAAAAACGCATATTGCTCTGGATTAGAGTAAAACAAAGGTAGTACCTCGTTGTCCTCTACATTTTCATAAAATGGTGTTGAATCAATCTTTTTGGCAAGCATATCGGTCAAACTACTCTTTCCTGCGCCAATTGTTCCTGAAATCAATATCACTGACATCTAATCCCTTCTCATTCTATAAATATTCGCCTTTATAAGCACTTTTGGGTAACATCTTAAAATCATATGCTTGGATCGCTTCGAACGTTTTTACATATGAATGTAAACTTTGGGTGATCATCAAATTAGTAGGTACCGTTTCTTCTTGAAAAATGATGATCGGTTTGTCCATCATCGTGGCGACGCCTAATTCATAGGCAGTGCCAGGATCGATCGTCTGATGTTCAAAGTCTAGGATTGCTACAACTTGTTCTGCCGAGGCAAGTTCTTTCATGTCTCTCTCGTAGACTTCTTGCGCCCATCCGCTACTAAACATCTCATAATTACTGTGTTGATGGTGTCTTGGTGAGTAGAAACTATCCACCGTTGGATTGGCAGTCAATGCCGTTTCAACCTGAGCAATCCGCTCGATTTGTTCATCTGAAAAGAAAGGTCCTGCTAAATAAATATAACTCATTATTTAATCTCCTGCATCATTGATTTCGTTTGTTTTTCTGTTGCACATAATTGATCGATCAGCTCAAAAGGATCATTTGAAAAATAAAGATGATTGAGCCATTTCTCAGCCATAAATCCTTCTCTTGCAAAATTCCTAATCAATTCTTTCAATCCTGAATAATACCCATGAACATCAAGGATACCAATTGGTTTTTCTGGTACCAAGCCGATCGCCATCCAGGAGAGTAGCTGCGAAAATTCTTCAAGTGTACCTAGTCCTCCAGGAAAAACCAGCACTGCTTCCCCTTTTTCGAATAATAGTTCCTTACGTTTATCGATCGTTTCTGTTGGTATAAACGTCGTCACATCTGTTTTTGGTAATTCTTCAGAAAACAGCCCGACTGGATAAATCCCTGTTACTTGTCCGCCATTTTGTAAGATCGTGCGACTAAAAACACCCATGATACCCGAATCTGAGCCACCATAAACCAATTCAATTTGTTTTTCTGCCATATATTTTCCAATCGTTTCAGCTAACAGAATATACTTCTGATCTTGTCCAAAACGTGAACCACAAAAAATAGTCAACTTCAAAAAAAACACATCCTTACTAATCGATCTACCTTTATTCTACTCTTGTTTTTTTAAAATAAAAGACTAGATTTAGTTGTATTTTAGTGTTATGCAAAATAAAAAACACTATATATAGTGTTTTGTCTTAGGATAGCATTTCAATAGATTATGTTTTAATACTATTTTTTAAATAACTAAAAACTAAAAAAACGTATGGTCTTACTTTGTGATATTCTCTTTCTTTCGACTTTCTTGCGAATAACATTTGACTTCTGTTGAAGAAAGAAATCTATTTTATTTCTTTTGTTATTTTTATTTGTATCGATCAACAAATTCTCAATGGCTGATCCGTTAGAAGATAGAAAACAGTCAAAACATGGCTGAGGTCAGTACGCATGACTTGCCTTGATCATTGATAAGGGTTCGGAAAAAGCGATAAACGATGTTGTGGATCATTACTTATTCTTTCGATCTTACTTCTGATCAATCGTCCTTGGGTATACGTGTTGGACAAAAAAAGAAGAGGGAACGATTGTCCCTCCTCTTTTGGCACAGTAAATAAAAGCCCATACATTTTATTCATTTAATCGACAAAAAACCTAGCAATCTCTTTTAAGATTCGATACAATGAACTCGGTCGATGGTTTCCATTGACTATGGCAAACTTGATTGGTCAATGCGTTGACTACTCAAGCCCTCAATTTTTAGCTGCCACTAAAAATTGGGGGGCCTTTTTTATTTGACTGTTTCTATCTGCCATTTATGATACTGATTCCCAGATGGAGAGTCAAGCGAATCTGAAAAGCTACGAAAAACTGTACCATTTTTCGCCCATTTTTTTGTATAACTTATTTTATCGATTTAAATCAATCGTTGGATGCGTCAATAATTGATCCACTTGCTTTCTGGTCGTCAGTGGCACATCCCCTTGGATCGTGTGGGCTAAGCGTGAATTACCTAAAGCAAATTGGACGGTTCGATCCAATGACCATTCCTCACTATAGCCTAATAAAATCCCCGCAGCAAAGGCATCACCTGCTCCGATACGATCTAAACTATCCAGTGGATAAGCTTCTGTTTCGATCCATTCTGTCGAAGTCATCAGATAGCCACTTAGTTGTTTCTTTTCACTGGTTGATTGCCGTGTCGTACCAGCAAACCAGTCAATTTGGTAATCACTTAAAAATTCTTGGAACGAACGAATCTTGGCAGAACGACTGGAAAGGTCGATCGGCCTCTCTAATAATTCAGACAAATCACGAACAGAACCAAAGATGACCGTGCAATAGGGCAGTATTTCTTGATAACGTTCCTTCATCACTCTTTTTTTATCTGGCTCTTGGTTTAGACTCGGACGAAAATTAAAATCAAAACAAACTTTTTTTCCTTTCCTATGCGCTGTTTTTGCTACAGCAAGCGCCACTTCCGCTGAATGCTCATTCAAACTCAAACTGATGCCACAGATGTGGACTAAATCAACTGTTTCAATAAAGTCCTCGATGGCATAATCAGCCACTGTAGCTAAGCCAAAAGAACTGTTTTTACGATTTTGATAGGTGATTTCTGTTGGTCTGATCCCATAGCCCATCTCAGCAAAATAAGTACCGATATGTTGTTCTTTTTGAATGACATAGGAGGTATTGATGCCTAAACTCTTCAAATTAGCTAACGCTGCATCTCCCAAACGATTGGCTGGTAGTGCCGTCAACAAGTAACTTTCCAATCCAAAATGTGCTAGATTACCAACTAGATTCACACCTGTTCCAGTATAAGCCATACGCAAAGTGTGTGTTTGTTCCAACATCAGATATTCAGGAGGTGTCAGCCTCAACATCACTTCACCAAATGCACCGATTTTCATGGTCACTCACCTGTTTTCACTAATTTTTTCATCATTTCCAACAACTGACGGACTTCCTGTGGTCGAGTGTCACCTGTCTCTGGATCAATGATCGAACTATAGACGTGGGGAATGATTTTTTTGACTCCTGCATCTAATGCGATCTGAACGATTTCTTCAAAATTCGTCAAATCGATTCCACCTGTTGGCTCTAAATAAAAATCAAACGCTGCACAAGCTGCTGCAACAGCTTCATATTCTTTCTTATGCGCCAATCCCTTCATTGGAAAATATTTGATCGAGCTTCCACCCATATCCTGTAACAAACGAATAGCTGTTTCGATCGGTACCATCGCAGCAGGGCCTTGGCTACTTAAAGGACCAGTGGCAAGATTGACGTATCCTTCTTTTCCAGTTGGAGAAACTAAACCATTGACGATCGTGTCTGACTGTCCTAAGACCGCACGAGAAGCGCCAACACCTGTGAAAACTTGGTTGACATGTTGGGGTTGTAATACTTTCGCCAAGCGAGTCACCATCTGGCTTTGTTTTGGATCGCCGGCACCTAAGCCGATTGATAAGGCGTTATTTGTTGCTTCTTGGTATTTTTTCATGTCTGTGATAGCTGCATCATCACTCGGATAATTTTTAGATAAAACACCTAGTAGGATATGCCCTTCGGCTGCTTCATAACATTCTTTTGCATTTTCGACAGAATTGGCTAGCACATTCAAACAGATTCTATCTTCAAGATAATTTGGGGTCAATGACATCATGATTACTCCTTTGGTTGTAAGATTTCATTTAAACGTTGGATGATCTGTTCCATCTCTTTTTGCGTCACTGAGCGAATATCGAACTCAATAATCCCATTGTTCGCTTGGTACTCTCTGGTATAAATGACTGGGGCTTTTGCTTTTAGCTGCTCGATGATCGTCCTGGCAGAGCCTGTAACGACTTGGATGCTGGCACGATAGATTTCTCGCCCAGCTGGATCTTGGACGACTTTAGCCTTGATACCTGGCAACTTTTCCAGTGCTTCGACAAATGGCTGAACTCTTTTTTTCATCGATTCACCTGATTCACTACCATGTATCAAATAATCATCGACTGCTTGGACAAAGCCTAAAACATTTTCTTTGCCGATCTTCATTGATCGACCAATGCCTTGTGATTGCAGACGAACCCAAGAAACGAGCGGATCTTTACCAATCACCATCCCTGCACTTGGACCTTCAATCGCTTTGGCACCTGAATAGATCACTAGATCAGCGCCCAATGCGGTATATTTCAGTAAGTCTTCTTCGGCTGCTGCATCAACGATCAAAGGCAGTTCGTAGTGATTAGCCACTTTTACCGCTTCTGCCACATCCAACATACTTTTCTGTACGGTATGATGACTTTTGATGTACAAAATACCTGCTGTTTGCTCGGTGATCATCGCCTCGATGTGGTCAGGTGTACATTGGTTGGCATACCCTGCCTCAATGACATGCCCACCTCCTTGTTGGATCATTAATTCCACTGGCACACCGTAATCGACATTGTGACCTTTTGGTAAAATGATTTCTCTGCGTTTGATCGTTTCGTCATAAGGGTGATGCACATGGTACATCGATCCTTGACCGATCACCGCAGCAACGGATTGAGCGATTCCAGCAGATGCGGAAGAAACGATTTGAACATCGTCTACTTCTAATTGTTTTGCCAAGTATGCACCGGTTTTCTTCATCAATTCAGCCATTTCAAAAAAATGTTCGCCCCCAAAACGCTGGGCTTCTAACACCGATTCGCTCAAGGTGGACACGCCTAAGATCGTCATTCGACCAGAAGCATTGATCACTTCATTCAAGCCAAATTTCTCATGATTCACAGTCATAACTGACACCTCCAATAATAACGCTTACAGGGATGATTTGCTGTGTGGTCGTTCGTGTATTGCCATTCGAATCCATCAATTGTTTTTCTTGATCGAGAAACTTATAAATCGTAAAGTCTGCATCAAAGCCTTCTTTGATGTTGCCTTTTGTCGCTAGGTTGAACTGTCTCGCTGGTGCGCTGGTCACTTTTTCAAGGATTTCTTTCCAAGAATAACCGACAACGTAGAGTTTCTCCATCGTCGTTGCTAAATCATATACCGGACCATTTTTACGATTTCTGATATAGATATCTGTGCTGATCGAATCGGCTTTGATTCCCGCATGGAGCGCAGTTTCTGCCACATCAAAATTGAAACTATCAGTCCCATGTCCGATGTCGAACACCACACCATCAGCAATGGCTTTTTTGACGAAGGATTTGATTTCATTGGTCGCTGGATCAATGATGCCATTAGGCTTTCCATTGAAGCAATGAGTCATCACATCATTCTTTCCCATATGCGCTAAAATTTCATCTAAACGTGGAGGCGCAGAACCGATATGGACCATTAATGTTAATCCAGCATTTTGCTTTTGGATTTCTTTTGCTAACTTTAAAGGCGTAATCCCATTTTTACCCACGACTGTTTTACTCATCCGAGCTTTTAGCCCTACAATAAAATCAGGCAATTCTGTTAGTTTTTGATGAACCAGATCTGTTTGGATTTTTGATAAATCTGCCAACTCATCTTGTTCCACAATCCCCCATTTTGAAATATTCAATAAAGCAAAAACATTTGTCTTTGCTTGCTTTGCATGTTCATAAAATGTATGGATGTTCTCCGCACCTGTCGTTCCAGCATCGATGACCGTGGTTACCCCTTTATCCACACCGATTTCATCGGGATAGTCGTAATATAATGTCATTTCTTCAAAACAATGGACATGATCATCGATCCACCCTGCGGAGAGATACTGTTCATCTGAAAGTACCAGTTCTTGTTTCCCAGATTCTTCGATATGCTTACTGATCAAGACGATCTTGCCGTTCTTCACACCGATATCAACAGGTTCTTTGCCTAACTCCTGACTGTTTCTTATAATTAAATCAAACATGACAAACGCCTACTTTTCTTTAAATTTGAATTTTGACCAAGGGTGGACGAAGGATAGTAACAGTTGTTCATCCGCCACAATGGCACCCACTTTATTTTTTCTTGGATCTTGATGTGGCGTTAATACGATCTGTAACTCATTCTTGTATTTCCCAAAAGAATCATTTCCAATGACGACATCACCCACTTGAAACGTTTCTTCATTGTCATGAGGAGGATTAGCATCTGCTTGATACGTTTTTCTCACTTCTGTTGAACGGATCACTTGCGACGTAATGTCTCCTCTGCGAACGTGTTGTTCGTTCAAAACGATTCCTCGTTCGACTTCATGGGTCTGAGGAAGAAACTCAATAGCAAAAACAGTTTGGTATCGATCAACTGTACCTAACGCTTGCAACTCTTCTTCTGAAGCATACGCATTGCCGATAATGACATCATCGATAAGATTAGTCGCAAATAAATGTTTAGCCGCTGGAACGACACCTAACTGGCGATGCATTTCCAATGTTGGTAAGCCATCGTTTACATCCCAAGGGCCGATTGTTCCCGTTTGAGAGGTAATAAAAGCGGCGGTACGGATGCCTTGGCGTTTAAATCGGCAACTGCACGTTTCAAAAAATTCATAAGGAAGTCCAGTTCCTGCTTGAGGATAAAAATTATGACACCCGTATAAAAACGGGGTATTCGCTTGGTGGCTCAAAATATTTTCTAAATAGGCCACATCATTACTCATATTCAATTCAATTGCTAACTGGTAAGGATTGTAAGTCAGTAGCGCTTCTTTTCTACCATCAAAGCCTAAATCTAAACGAATCCCATCTGCACCTAGTTCATGAAAAAAACTCATGTCATCATAAGAAATGTTCAACTGTTCGAAAATCGATGGTGCGACATCTAAAATCGTTTCAAAGCCAAGTGATGAAGCATATTCGATCAATTGTTGAAATTTCTGTTTGATTTGTTCTGTTTCCTCAGTCACTTCTAACATGCTCATAAAAATTCGAGTAAACCCATATTTATGTGCCATTTCGAGATAGGCACGATCTTCTTGCGGATTGCTATGATCAGGATAAAGAGAGATTCCTAGTGAACGTTTCATATTAACGCCTGCTTTCTTTTCTATTTACTCGTTCGTGATACCATCTGTGATCTGGACAGAGGCTTGTTCTGCTTGTTCTGCTTGTTCTGCTTTCTCCTGTGCCAACTGTTGTTTCTCAAATACTTTGAAGAATGGATAATAGATCGCCAAAGTGATAAAGAAGTTGAACACGACTAAGACACCCGCAGCGACACTCCAATTGGTACTCATCCAAGCCGCAAATGGCGCTGGTATCGCGAAAGGCAGCCTTGCCACCATCATTGGCACTAAACCACTTACCGTAAGGACATAAGAAATTGTTGTCGTTACTAAGGGTGCGACAATAAATGGGATGCCTAATACTGGGTTCATGACGATCGGTGCACCAAAAATCATTGGTTCATTGATATTGAATAAACCGGGAAGGATCGACAGACGTCCTAAGCTTTTCAGATACTTGGATTTGGAAAACATGAACAGTACGACTAATGCAAGGGTCGTACCTGCCCCACCGATCCAGACAAACCATTGTAAAAATTGTTCTGTAAAGATATTTGGCATATCATGTGCATTGGTTCCTGCATTGAATGCGTCGATATTTTCAGCAATCGAGATATCCCAAAACGGACGAATCACCGGTCCCATGATAGCTGGTCCATGAATCCCTAATACCCAGAAGAAACAAATCAAGAAAACCGTAAGTAGTCCACCAAATAAACTGTTCCCTGCTAACACGCCTTTAAGTGGCATCAACAATTGACTCAAGAAACCATTCAAGTCAAAGCCAAGCAAATGACGGATGACCCAAAAGAAAATCAAGATCACTGCTCCTGGGATCAATGCGACAAAAGAATTCGTCACTTCTGGCGGCACACCATCTGGCATTTTTATCGTGATTTTCTTTTCAATAAAGAAACGATAGATCTCTACAGTCAAAATCGCTGTTACGATTGCCCCAAACAAAGAACCTGAACCAAGATTTGCAATATTGATATAGCGTCCAGCGGTTATCCCTTCAAGATCTTCCAACACTTGAGTTGGTGGCGCAGCTACGATCAGAAAGGACATCAAAGCTAAAATACCAGCAGTTAATGAATCTAAACGATAGCTCTTTGCTAATGAAGAGGCAATCCCAAATGTGGCATATAAAGCTAAGATCCCCACTGTATATCGAAATGGGATATCTAAAATTGCCCGATATGGTTCAATGACTGCTGCGACCGACGCAATCGGGATGTTCAATAATATCGTAAAAAATGAACCAACGATCGTTAATGGCATTGTCGCAATGATTCCTTTTCGAATCGCTGTCATGTGACGCTGTGTACCAATCCGATTCGCAACAGGCATGATTTTTTGTTCGATCAACCCTACAAATTTATCCATTTATTACTCCCCCTTATTTAAACATTATAATGTTTAAATAAAAGATAACATATCAACGATATAATGTAAACATTTTCATTAAAATATATGATTATTCTGACAAAAAGAGACTGAGACACCCAGCCTCTCCCACCTCCTGAAACCGAATAAACGGTGTGAACAGAAGTAACCTCTTCGAGAAACAAGGCGCCATCCACAAAAATTTGAAGAACAATTTTCATGGATGACGCCTTATTTCTCGAGGTTACACACTTCTGCCCCGACCTCATTGCGATTGTCTATGTTTCGTAGTTGATATGATAAGGATGTAGATCCGTATGATAAATTGCCTCTGAATACTCGACCACTTCTCGATCTTCCGTCGTTGATCGACGTACACGCTTGATCCCGATTTCTGAAGTCGTCTTTAATAGTGCTTTTTCTTCATCTGTTAAAAACGTGGCAGAAAAGTCATCTGAAAAAGAGTCGATAATGTGATTATTCTGTGTGAGCAATCGGTACAAAGATTCTTTATCAAATTCTTTTTGTTTCATTTTATTCATGTCTTTTGGTAAATAGTGAACAAAATAGATATATGGTTGGTCATTTAAATAGTACAAACGCTTGAAGCATACCGCAGCTGAACCAAACATCGAATATAATGGATGATCTTTTTTGATACTGATTTTTTCTAAACCAATCGTTTCTTTGCGAACCTCATATTGGGAATCTTTTAAGATCTGAGTAAAACTTTCGGCTTTAGATAAACGATTGTAAGGACGATTGCTTAATACTGTCGTTCCCCGACCACTTTTCTTTTCGACATATTCATCTGTAGCTAATAACTCGATGGCTTTTCGCACAGTGATTTTACTCACTTGGAACAATTCTTCTAACTCATTTTCAGTCGGTAACATACTCCCCACCGGATACTTTCCTGAAAAAATATCCTCTTTGATCTTGTCTGCTACTTCTAAATATAAAACACGCGTTCTTTTCATAGCTTCACCTTTCACCTTTATGTTAGTAAAAGAATAACATAAATAAACAAAAAAAAGAATAGAAATATTGATAATTGGTCTACCTATGTACAAATAATAAGCTTAGACATAACAAAACGTCTAAGCTTATTACCCTGCTTTTTTCGTACCTTTGTTATATCCTTGTTTTAATAACATAATTACCGATTATAAAAACAAGGAGAATTTTATCAGAAATTTCAAATAATCATTAAATTTGTAAGGAATTTTGTGGTGAAAGGCCTTTCTATAAAAATGGCCCAGTCGTTATTTATCCTAATTCTTCGCCGTTCGTTTTAATGACTGCCTTGTACCAGTCAAAAGATTTTTTCTTGGTACGTGCTAACGTCCCATTTCCTTCATCATCAAGGTCGACATAAATAAATCCATAGCGTTTACTCATTTCCCCTGTAGATGCGCTGACTAAATCGATACAGCCCCATGGTGTGTAGCCCATCAAATCGACCCCATCAGCAACTGCCTCAGCCATTGCTTCGATATGACGACGCAAGTAATCGATACGATAATCATCATTGATTGAGCCATCTTCTTCCACTTTATCGATCGCACCCAAGCCATTTTCAACAATAAACAGTGGCTTTTCATAGCGGTTATATAATTCATTCAACGCCACGCGCAATCCTTCAGGGTCGATTTGCCAGCCCCACTCACTTGCCTCAAGGAATGGATTCTTCACGCCGCCTAGTAGGTTTCCATTCGATGTATCGGCATCTGGATTGGTTTCATCGATAGCTGATGACATATAGTAACTAAACCCGATATAATCTACTGGATACTCTTTTAATAATTGGAAATCTTCTTCTGTTTGTTCTAGTTTTGCGACGTCAACTCCATATTTCTTATACGTACGTGCTGTATAGGCTGGATATTCGCCACGAACTTGCACATCTGTACAGAAGAAGTTGAACTCTTGATTTTGGATCAATGTAGCCACTTGATTGATCGGATTTGCATCAATACTATAGGTCGTTGCATAAATGATCATACAGCCTACTTGGATATCCGAACGCAAATCATGTGCGATCTTCACCGCTTTACTGCTAGCGACAAACTGATTATGCCATGCTTGGAAAATATTTTGGTAGTCACTTGCGCCATTGCTTTTGACCAATCCTTGACTCAATGCTGGGAAATGGAAAGCTGAATTGATTTCATTGAATGTCATCCAATATTTCACTTTGCTGCTGTAACGTTCTAACACTGTACGAGCAAAACGTTCATAAAACTCTATCAACTGACGATTTTTCCACCCACCGTATTCTTTTGCTAAATGTAATGGCATTTCATAATGAGAAATCGTAATGACTGGCTCGATATCATAGCTCAAGCACGTATCGATCAGTTCATCATAAAAAGCTAAGCCCGCTTCATTTGGTGTTTGCTCATCACCTTGAGGGAAAATTCGTGTCCAAGCAATGGAGAAACGATAACTTTTAAAGCCCATTTCTGCAAATAAAGCAATATCTTCTTTGAAGTGATCGTAATGTTCGATTCCACGATGATTCGGATAAAGGTATTTCTCCTCATCGATCGTCCAATCAAATTCTTCACTCCCGATGATTGCAAAACGTTGTTTACCACCAGGCATTGCATCGGCGACAGATAAGCCTTTCCCATCGCGGTCGAAAGCACCTTCTAATTGATTGGCGGCTGTTGCGCCACCCCATAAAAAGTCTTTTTTGAATCGTGCTGTCATGTTTGTTTTCCTCCTTTTATTTTACAATTGCCAGAAAATCTTCATTAGCAATAATTTCTTGTTGATCAAGTTCTAACACATCTGCAAAGTGATCGGTATTCGTTACGACCACAGGGGTGATCACGCTATAGCCTGCTGCTTTTATTTTCTCAATATCAAAGCGGACAAGCAAGTCCCCTGCTTTTACTTTGTCTCCTTGTTTGACAAATGTTGCAAATCCTTCACCATTTAATTCGACAGTATCCATCCCGATATGCATCAAAATCTCTACACCATCTGTGGTTGTCAAACCTACTGCATGACCTGTTGGGAAAATCGTCGTGATTTCGCCATCTGCCGGAGCAACTAATTCCCCCTTCTCAGGATCAATCGCAATCCCTTTTCCCATTGCCCCAGAAGAGAAGACTTTATCTGGTACTTCTGTCAGTGGTAAGACTTTTCCAGTCAATGGACTTTTCAAATTGTGACGTGCTGTGCTGATCGTATCCCCTGTGGTTGTTTCTGTTGCTTCTAATTTTTCATCTTGAACTTCTTCATCAAAACCAATCAAGTAAGTACCGACAAACCCAAGAACAAAAGCAACTGCTGTACCGATGATCGCCATAGTTACACTTGATTCAAGCGCTGGATCGGTACTAATAAATGTTGGGATGGTCAGTAAACTGATCAAACCACTAGAGAATGCTTTTACGCCAGCAAACCCGATGATTCCTCCACCGATCCCACCGGAAATACAGGCAACGATAAATGGTTTTTTCAAAGGTAAAGTCACACCGTAAACAGTCGGTTCAGTGATTCCAAAGAACGAAGTGATCATTGAAGAGATCCCTAATGAGCGTAATTTTGAATCTTTCGTACGTAAAGCCACACCTAATGCTGCACCACCTTGTGCCAAAATTGCTGGCAAAAGCATTGGCATCAAAACATCAAAGCCATATTGTTCGATATTCAAGAAGATGATTGGCACAAAGCCCCAGTGCATCCCAAACATCACTAATACTTGCCACATGCTACCCATGATGACCCCAGCAACTAATGGACTAAAGCTATAAATCGAATTGAACAACCCACCTAAGGCATTACCGATAACGGTTCCAATTGGCCCTAATACTAAGAAAGTCAAAGGCACCATGACTAACAAGACGATCATTGGCACAAAAATCATTTGTAAAAATTGTGGAATAACTTTCTTCACAAGTGGCTCAAACTTACTTTGTACCCAAACCGCTAAGATGATTGGAATAACAGAAGAAGTATAGCCTGATTGAGATAAGATCACTGGAAGACCAAAGAAATCAACTGCAACACCTGATCCTGCTAATTGCGTGATTGTTGGATAAACTAATGCCATCGCGATTGCTACGGACAAAAATTGATTGGTCTTGAATTTCTTTGCGGCTGTAAAGGCCAACATCACTGGTAGGAAAGTAAAGACTCCATCTGCTGCTGCAAACAAGATTTGGTAAGTACCACTATCTGCTGCCAACCAACCGAGAACTGTCGCCAGTGATAAGAAACCTTTCAATATCCCAGCAGCTGCCATAGCACCTAAGAACGGGGTGAAAATACTTGAAATAATATCGATCAAGCGATTCAAAGGATTTTTACTTGTATCCTCACTTTCTGAACTTACCCCTTCGCCCAAGCCTTGTTCATCCACAATTGCTTGATAGACATCAGACACATTACTGCCGATCACGACTTGGTATTGTCCGCCACTTTGAACGACTTGGATGACATCTGGATCATTTTTTAATTTCTGAGTGTCGGCAATCGATTCATCTTTCAATTTGAAACGTAATCTTGTCGCACAATGCACTAAACTATTGACATTTTTTTCTCCACCTACGGCTTCCCAGACTCTCCGTCCTACTGCTTGATTATCCATATTCTTTCCTTCTTTCTTTTTGATAAAAATAAAAAACCTAGATTGAAAAAACGGTCACGTGATGAGACGTGTCCATATTTTCAATCTAGGTTTTGCCTGCTTGATCCAGTAACAATCCTTATCATTGGGTTTGTTTTTCTGTTACTACACGTTGGATGTGGATCGTCAGGTAGATTTGTTCCCCTGGTCCCATCTCTTTTTGTTGTGTTTGTATCAGGTATTCATTGATCCGTTCCACACAGCGAAACGCTTTTGGATATTTTCCTTGGACAAGCGCATAAAGAAATTCATCTTTCTCATCCGAAGCTTCATCTTTTAAGTATCGTTGTGTGAAAAATTGTAAATGTGTGATGATTCGTTGATAATTCAAGGAATCTTCGTCAAAGGCGATGCCGAAAAATTTACTGATGATACTTAGGATATCTCGCACCATTTTCGTTGCCGCCATCGTTACTTGCATGTCGCCATTTCCTTGTTCACTATTGACGAAATGAAAGGCTATGAAGCCTGCTTCATCCATTGGTAAGGTCACACCAAGCTTTTCTTCAACAAGTTGAAGGGCTTGTTTGGCTGCTCGATATTCTTTAGGATAAAACTTTTTTGTTTCAAATAATAAAGGATTCGGTAATTCGATGTTTTCCTTTGCTCGACTGATCGCATAATGGATATGATCGGTCAGTGTCAAATAGATGTTTGGCGATAATTGGATGTTTAGTTGTTCTTCGGCAAGGTCGACGATCTGCTTCACCAGCTCGACCTCTTCTAATGGGACATCTGCCATCAATTGTTGGAACTGATGCGTAGTAAAAGAATCTTTTAACACAAATTCTTTTTGGATCGATTCTTCAGAGATCGTATCGCCTGATTTTTTTTGAAAAGCAAGACCTTTTCCCATGCAGATGATTTCTTCGCCTAATTCATTTTTTGAAATGACGACATTATTATTCAAGACTTTTTCTATGACCATCTACATCGACCTCCCAACTAAAAAATAAAAAAACCTAGAACCCGCCCGTAATTACTAGCTGAATTCTGGTTTTGCCTGCCGAACAGTAACAATCCGTTGTTTAACTACATTTACTATATCACTATTACATTCGTTATGCAACCCTTTTCATGGTTTTTATTTTTTCAAAAGGAGAAGAACTTTTAGCATTTTGTAACACTGAATCCAATATACATGCGATGAGAGTAACAAAAAAGGAGTGGGACATTCGTTCACCTCCCCCACCTATAACCGAATAAACGGCGGGAACAGAAGTAACCTCTTCGGAAATAAGGGTCTCCCTGAGAAAATATAGAAAACTATTTTCTCAGGGAGACCCTTATTACTTGGAGCTGAACGGCTTTTTCACAACCTCTAATAAACGGTGATCGAAAAACTGATCTTCATCACTAAGCTAAAAAATTGTAAAATATGAGAAGCTATTTTTCAATTTTCTATCTTACTGCTCAGATCAAAACGTTTTTCTCACAACCTCTTCTAAAACGTTCTCATTGGCATGTCAAAGGCGTTTTTCATTTCTTGGGTGGCTTCTTTCATTGGTGTGATACTTTCGAGTTCTCCTTGGACGACTAGGCGTGTAATGGCATCCATATCACCACAAGTGATCAAGGTGATCAATTCTTTTCCTTCTTCGATGTTCAATAATTCTGTTGCTGAAGGGTCGACTTTTTCTTTGAATGTCGCTTTATACGTGTAGACGTTTTCCAAATCGACGATATAGATTTTATCCCCTAAGTTTAGATTTTCTAATGGAGTAAAAAGTAATTCCGGATTGTTGGCACGATGACTTGCTAAGGCATAGTTGCCTTTCCCCATTTCTTGATTTGGGTCTAACGTTCCGGCACCGTACAATAAGTTTGCATTATCTAACCCTCTAAAAATCGGCAAATTGATCGAGACGGATGGGACGGCGATACTTCCAATGACTGGTAGATCTGGTCGATTCAATTGGGCTCTTAACACCGCTTCTGAACTCATTGATTCAACTGAATCAAAGTCAAAGTTTGCCTCTTTTTGATTATTTTTGACAATATCATCACGAGTCACATTAGAGATAGCGTACGCATCTCCTGTATTTTTAACAAAAAAATCTTTGATCTGTTCATTAAAGATCAAGGCTAATCCTACTAATAATAGTAGAAACAATAGGAAATTGACCAGCCACTTTTTGACTCTTCCTTTTTTTTTCATGTATCTTCCACCTTCCACGCTTATCTTCCTATGATAATTCTGTATATTTTTCTTTGTTGTTTTTACTTTTTTCTACTGGGTATTTCTGATTGTTTTTTTCTAATTTTTCTTCAATGATCGTATCGATATCTAAATTTAGATTGTCGGCCATCATATAAGAGTATATCAACACATCTGCTAGTTCTTCTTTGATTCGTTCAAGCTGAGTGGTGGTGACTTCTTCTGGTTGCTTCCATTGGAATAACTCTAATAATTCTGAGGCTTCTAAAGAAATCGAAATTGCTAAATCTTTTTCATTATGAAATTGCCGCCAATTGCGATCATCTCTAAATTGATTGATTTTTTCCATGCTTTTTTCCATTGATCTTCTCCTAATTTTAAATCAAGTTACATTAATCATACCATGTTTAACGAAAAAATAGTTTAGACTTATTTTAATAATCTGTTCTATTTTTCAGAAAAAAGAAATATCTTATCGCCGGTTTTAAATCAAGGAAAAGGTTCATTTACGTCTCATCCACGCTAAGTTCATCGTTTGGATTGGTTGGTCGGTGCTTTATGTAAAACTGGGGCTGTGACATTCGTCTTCTCCAACTTAGAACAAACGCTTCTGTCACAGCCTCAATTTAATCATATGTTAGAATATCGCTTTGATCCATTTACTATTGTTGTAAACTTGTTTTCAGATCTCTTACGCCTGATAAAGTCATCAAGACGAGTAAACTGATTAAATAAATTCCACTCAGAAATAGAATAACAGCCGTCAAACTATAATGGTCCATTAGAAAGCCGATCACGATCGATGAAAAACCGCCTACTGCTCGTCCTAGGTTCATGATAAAGTTATTCGCTGTGGCACGGATCTCTGTTGGATACAAACTACTGATGATCGCTCCATAACCACCATACATTCCGTTGATGAAGTAACCTACGACTACTGCTGCAGCAACTAAACTCCATTGACTGTGTGCAAGTACGAGTAAAAAGACAGACAAAGAGGAGCAAATCAGAAACAAGCCAAATGCGAGGGTTGGACCAACTTTATCCATGATGATCCCAAACGTCATCATCCCTAATGACATCCCCAAAATCGTGCTGATCATCCATAAAGAGGAACCCGATACTGATAGACCTAATTGTGCTTGCATGATTGAAGGCAACCAATTCATCAAGCCGAAATAACCAGCAATCTGTACAGTAACCATCAGACTAAGACCTGTCGTTTGCCATGCCATGTGTTTCGTTTGGAACAAATGACTAAGCTTTGTCTTTTTCCCAGTTTCTTTTGTTTCTTCAAATGCCTCTGGTTCTTTTAGCCCTCTTCGAATAAACAAAACCATCAAGACCGGCAAGACACCGATGACATAAAGCATTTTCCAGCCAAACAAAGGAATGATCACTGCTGCTAAGATGGCGGCCAAAGCTGCACCAACTTGTGCGCCGATTGCAGCGACAGAAGATGCACGACCAATTTGTTTCTTTGAAAAGCTTTCAGAAATCAAAGACATACATGCGCCGTATTCCCCGCCAGCGCCGATTCCTGCGATAAAACGAAACAGATAAACAAGATAAATATTCGAAGCAAAATACATGAGTAAAGAAGCAATCGAGAATAAAATGACGGTTTGCGAAAATACTTTGACTCGCCCATATTTATCCGCCATCAATCCAAAAAAAATACCTCCAACGAGCATCCCTAAATTAGTGATCGTTGCAATCAACCCTGCTTGCGTTCCACTAATATTAAAAGTTGCGATCATTGAAGATAATGAAAAAGCTAAAAACATAATATCCATATTTTCTAAAGCAATACCCGCCGATGTTGATAATAATACCTTTCGTTGATACTTCGTCATTTTTCTTCCCCTTTTCTTTAAATCACCCTAAATTGTTAAAATCATATCCAAAATCCAAGAAAAAATCAAGAACTTTTTCAGTATATGCGAAAAAATTTTGATCCTTCTTTTGTAAACGAATGATTTTTCCAATGGAAGGTGCTGTGAATAAAGCCCTTTCTCTTTACACGCATGAAAGCGGATGCTATATTTCTTGGTAGAAATTGCTTACTATTGTTTTCAGATTGGAGTTTTTGACAAATGGACAAACAAGAATTTTTAGAACAAATCAGTCATGGATTGATCGTTTCTTGCCAAGCATTACCTGGCGAAGTTTTTTATTCAGAAGAAGGTGGCTTGATGCCTTATTTTGCACTAGCTGCAAAGAAAGCTGGCGCAGTCGGTATTCGGGCAAATTCAGTCAGAGATATTTTAGAGATCAAAGAGAAAGTTGATTTACCGATGATCGGTATCATCAAACGGGACTATCCACCTGAAAAACAGTTTATCACTGCAACGATGAAAGAAGTGGATGAATTAGTCGCCACTGGCGTAGAAGTGATTGCACTTGATTGTACCCTGCGTAAACGACACGATGGCTTATCGATCAACGCATTCATTGAACAAATCAAAACGAAATATCCTCATCAATTATTCATGGCAGATATTGCGACCTTTGAAGAAGGAATCAATGCTTATAAAGCCGGGATCGATTTTGTCGGGACGACATTAAGCGGCTATACCGAAGAAAGTGAAGAAACAGAAGGGCCTGATGTGCAGTTGATCAAACGCCTTCTTGAAGCAGATGTGTGCGTGATTGCAGAAGGAAAGATCCACACGCCCCAACAAGCCAAGGAAATCCAAGCGTTAGGTGTAGCTGGTATCGTGGTTGGGGGCGCCATTACCCGCCCACAAGAGATCACGCAACGATTTGTTGCTGCGTTAGATTGACAACACTTGAAAACAAAAAAACCACTGTCTTGAAGTAACGGTTCACACTGATCAGGAAATGGGACATTCGTTCACCTCCCCCACCTATAACCGAATAAACGGCGGGAACAGAAGTACCCTCTTATTATTAAAGTGCCCCTTCTTGAACTCCGTTTATTCCATTCTAGACAGTAATGGCGTACTAGATACTTTTTACCTACACAAAAAACGGTCTTTCAACACGTGCAAGGATGATCGCACGAATGGAAAGACCGTCTTTTCAGCCAGGGGGCTAAATAAAATATAGGATAAAAAAGAAAAAAATTTAGTTGGCTTTCATATGTGCATCGAGTAATAACTCGTCAGGAAATTCACGAACATTAGCCATGGCACACTCACCAAAATAATCTGGCCCGTTCTTCCCTTTAAAATCAGATCCTCCAAAACAGTGGATATTGAAACGATCAATTAATTCCTGTACTTTTCGTTGATCTTTCAAACTATGTTCTGGATGATATTTTTCGATACCATCAATACCAAACGAAGCCAGTTCAGGGATCAACTCGAAACTGTCGAGCTTTCCCGGATGGGCAACGACGGACATCCCGCCGCCGAGCTTGATTGCTTGGATCACTTCGTAGACATCGATCATCTCTGCCTCTTCTTGACCAAAATCATTATATTTGAATAATTTACGGTAAAGATGTCCATCAATCGATGTATCGTATCCTGCTTTGATCAACGCAGACATGATGTGTTGTTTGTAAAGAGCGGTCGCCTGTTTCGCAAACTGTCTTACTTGCTCTTCTTTGATACGAAATCCTTCAGTTTGGATACGTCTCAACTGACGTAAGGTATTTCTTGTTCGCGCCGCACGCAACGGTTCACATAACTGTTCGATATACTGATAATTCAGTAAATTATACCCCAAGATATGTACCTGTTGCCGGCGTTTGAAATCATAAGCGGTCACTTCGATGCCTTCAATAAAATTGATTGGGGAAGGAGCGAAGACCTGTCTTATGTGAGCTAATCCCGCCGAGGTATCTTGATCTACGACGGACAGGATATTCATGTGATGATTCAATGCTAATTTGAGTAGTTCTTCTGGTGAACTGCTACCATCTGAAAAGTAACTATGGACATGCAAATCTGCTTTCACTCGACGTTCTCCTCTCCTTTTTTCCAGTCAATTTCATCTCAATCAAGCGTGAATGATATATTTTTTTCGTAGTCTGATCGCCACGACCTCTAAGATCGCAACTACTGCTAAAATCATATACACTAATACGCCGATCTCATGAAAATCAAAATAAAAACTACTTGTCATCGCAAGTTGGAACCCTAAACCACCCGCTCCTGCGGCGGCACCTACGGCAATCGCATTAGTAAAGTTGATCTCAAAACGAATGAACAACCAAGAAAGCAAAGCGGTCATACAAGAAGGTAAAATTGCTTGGAACACCACCTGCCACCAACTTGCCCCACATGCACGCAATGCTTCGATCACACCAGAATCGATTTCTTCAATACTCTCAGAAAAGACCTTTGTGAGGTAAGCAATCGTGTGAAAAGACATGCCAATGATTGCCGCATTCGCACCCAATCCAATCAAGATCGAGAAAATCATGACCCACAAGATCGTTGGCACCGCACGGATGAAGGACATCACTGTTCGGATCGCGTTTGATGGGCCTGAATGGCTGATATTTCTTGATGTAAATAACGCCATCAAGAAGGCTGTCACACCTCCAAGCAATGTGGTGATCACCGCCAAACCTACCGTCATACCTAAAGCTTGGAGCAATGTCTCAAAAGAAAAACGTCCAGAGAGTCTTGGCTGGAGAAAAATCCGTTGCAAGTCTGTAAAAAATTGTCGCGTCGCATCCAGCAATACAACCTCGCCATAATCCATCGTGAGTAAGGTGTAGATCGATATACTAGTCAGTAGCGTAAACAAGACCCAAGGGACGATCCGATAGGTTTTCCACACGCGAATACGGATTTTCTTTTTAGCATTTCGTCTGATTTTTGTCGGTTGGGCTAAGACGGTTTCTGTCACCGCTAATTCAAGTTCACTTTGTCGTTGGACCATATCAATGAATCATCCTCCTAATTTTATTGGACGAAAGTTCCAGTGCGATCACGATGACAACGATCGTCAAGATGACCATTCCTGCCATATCGTAGCGAAATTTCTTATAATAGAGGTCAAATAGAAAACCGATCCCCGTTCCGGTCAATATGCCGACCAATGTTGCATCACGGATGTTGTTTTCGATCATGAACAATATCCAACTGATCAGCTGACCAAAGACCATCGGTAAGACGCCTTGAAAAATGATCGCAAAGTAAGAAGCACCAGTCGCCGTCATCGCTTCTGTGATACTTCCTGCCACTTCATCGATCGTTTCCATAAACGAGCGTGTCAAGTAACCGTACGTTGTAAAGGTGATGGCTAAATAACCAGTAAATTCATTTTGTTTGAAACTCAACAGTAGGACCATTGCCCAAACCACGATCGGGATATTTCTAAAAAAACTAGCAAAGACCCGTGCCACTGTTTTTGTTCCCTTATTCAGGCCAGTTGTCTCTGAACCAATGATTGCCGTGATCAATGAAAATACTGTGGCAGTCATCGTTGCTGTGATCGACAACAAAACCGTCTCAAGTAATTTAGATAAGATCAATGGCAAGGATTGGATCGAATTTTCCGTTGGGATAAAATTGGTGAACAACCAGACAAAACTCTGGGGAATCGCCGCAATAGCTGCACCAAATTGAAAGCCAACAAATTGTGAAAAGGCAACGTACACGACAACAAAGCTAAAGAGTGTCACAAATAAAAACTGCTTCTTTTTACGAAAGAGATCTTGATTCAGTTTTTTATCCATCCAAGCCCTCCCTATACTAACAATTCATCAGACTGATAAATCTGATTGATTTGATTTGTTGTCAGTTCATCTGGGTTCCCAGAGAACACGACATTGCCACTGTTTACGCCAATGATCCGATCGGAATAATCGATCGCAACCTCTACTTGGTGAAGATTCACTAGACAAGCGATATCTAATTCTTTCGTCACTTGCCGTAAGTAATCCATAACGACTTTCGAAGATTTGGGGTCTAAAGATGCAATCGGTTCGTCACATAAGATCAACGCAGGACGTTGCATCAACGCTCGAGCAATCCCGACACGTTGTTTTTGTCCACCACTCAATTCATCACAACGTGTGTAAGCAAACTCTGATAATCCGACTTTTTCTAACAAATCGAAGGCTTCCTGTTTTTCCTCTTCATTGTAGACACCAATCGAGCCTTTCACGGCAGACTTGTATCCAAGTCTACCGTGAAGGACATTCTCAACAGCTGTGAGGCGACTGACTAAATTATAATGCTGGAAAATCATACCGATTCTTCTTCTTTTTAAGCGCAAAGACTTCTTCTTTAGACGTTGCATGTCCTCATCTTCAAAGAAGACAGCCCCTTCATTGGCAGAAATCAACTGATTGATACAACGTAGAATCGTGGATTTTCCTGCCCCAGATGGTCCGATGATCGAAACAAATTCTCCTTTTTCTAGTTGAAAGGAAATGTCCTTTAACGCTTGTTTCCCGTTACTATAGGTTTTTGAAATCGAGTCTACTTGTAATAGCATGGCTCGTCCTTTCTACTTCGAGCGAAGTGGGTCATAGAAACTATCAGTGACTTCTACAAATTGTTCATCGGCTTCTTTCTGATATAGACCCACAGATTCTGAGTCTTTTGGTGAAAAGATCGCTTCATTATTCGTCACTTCTTCACTCATCATGGCTTGAGTGATTTTATCGACTGTTTCTTCATCCAGATTATCTTTGTTGACAACAAATGGTCCATTTAACACTGGGATCGAATGGATCACACGGACTTTTTCGCCTCTGACTGTATCAAATGGTGCCTCTGCATCAGCTTTTACTTGGTAAACGACACCAGCTTTGTTTTCTTCCCCCTCCACGACATCAAAATATTGAGCCATGTTCATAAATGCTGCTGCATCCGCATCTCCCTTAAGCAAGTTGACGGCAGAGCCTTGATGGGAACCTCCGAAAAGTACTTTGTTGAAGAAATCGCCATCGATGATCAATTCATCCGAACTACCAAGTCCAAACTGATCAACGATTGCTTGACTTGGTACTCTAAACCCAGAAGTCGAAGAATTAGAGACAAAGGAAAACGCTTTGCCTTCGATCGGTTCCAACGTATAGGCATCACCCTCTTGATACTCCGCTGTATCTTCTTCATTGACGACAATAAAACTGTAATAGACGGCATCTTCCAGAGTGCCACTTGCACCCGAATTTGTTAAAATCGCTTGAACATTTTCGTTTTTTCTATTTGCTTCAATATAGCCATCGGGCCCCATATATGCCAAATCTACTTGTCCGTTGGCAATGGATTCGATCACGATATTATAGTCCGTACTTATGACGATTTCGACGTCTCTACCTGTTGCTTCTGATACGATCGATTGGATTTCATTTCTTGATTGTTCAAATTCACTTGCTGATTCATTGGGATAAAAAGCAATCTTGATTGGCTCAGAAGAATGTTGACTTTCGCCATCCGCTTGAGCATTAGAATTACACCCAGCTAATAAAAATAAACCGGTCATGAAAAACATCGCACTAATAAGTTTCAATCGTCTTTTATTCCAAAACATGTGTGGTAAGCTCCCTTGTTTTTTATTTGGTACATCTTCCATTTTATGGACTCAATGTAAATTTCTAATGGACTTCGCGATAGGAGTAGATGAAGATTGTAAATCATTTGTAAAACAAGGGTTCTTTTCTTTGATCAACCAACACCTTGGTACATCTGCGTCTTTTTTTGAAATAAATGAAAACCATAAAAAATCCTCTTAACAAATTCATCCAATGTTTACAAAAAAACGCAAAAAATAAAGGATGACTCGGTTGATTTGTTTCATCATCGAGTCACCCTTTTCTATTTTTATCTTTCATATTCGTGGTTTTAGGTAGTTGGTCTAGTTGATTTTGTTTAATTTGATTCTAACAATAAACGGATAGATGAGACGGTAATACTTCGATCGTTACTGGAAGTTTTGTTCCTTCATCTCCATCGATATTTGTTGCCAGTTCTTCTTCGTCCACTAAAGAAATCACTAGTTTTTCTGCGATCTGATACGCAAGATTCTCCGTTGTCGCATCGACCCCTTTGATCAAATCAGGCACTGCTTTTAAGGTATCAAAAAATGAGCGGTCTTTTAAATATACAAAATGAAGCTTGCCATCATTGATTTCTGCCTCTGGTAAGAGCGTCTCAAAACCACCGACTGAGTTTGTCAAACCAATCAGCAGTGTGCTACTTTCGATTTCTTCCTCTACGCCATCAGCTTCCACACGGAACGTATAGGATTGGGTATTCGTCAGTTGTTTGAAGCCAGAAATAAAATAAGCCATCTTTCCTAGTTTGGTTTTCTTTTCAGGATCAACGTCATTGATCGCTTCTGGAATCGTTCCAATGGCAACGACGTTCATAAAGTATTGATCATTGATTTTCCCGATATCTAACGGTTTCGTGTGGTCGATCGAGAATTGTTGGATGGCTTCTTCTGGATCAATCGGCATATTCAATGCTCGGGCTAGATCATTGACCGTTCCTAAAGGAAAGAAGCCAAAATTTGGTCGTTCCTCTTGCTCTGCGAGACCGCTGATTGCCTCATTGACTGTTCCATCACCGCCCATCGCAAAGACACTATCGACTTTTTCCAACGCCCCTTCACGAGCAAAATTTGTTGCATCGCCACTTTTTTCAGTGTGCAAGACTTGGACTTCCTCAAAAATGGTACGCAATTTATTTTCTGCCATTTCTTCATATTCTTTTGCTTTTTCTCCTCCAGAACTAGGGTTAACGATCAACAACGCTTTTTTCATCCGATTTCTTCCTTTCTTGTTTGTTCTTTCTCTTACAATAACATAAAACAAGAAAATTCTAAGGAATGATGCTATTGGGAAAAGCAACAAAAAAGCGGTAAATCCTGAATCAACAGAATTTACCACTTCACTTTTCAGATCATTTATGCGACAAAAAATACTGCCGCTTCAAAACGTGCCACTTGACTCATTAAACCTAAACTATTCAGAAGCACCGGTTATTCGGCTTTAGTACATTCTAGACCTTCTTCCGCACTCTCATGTAACGATACTTGAAATAAAAAATAGCCACTCACTTAAATTGATTATTTGCACCTATTCATTGTTACCTGAGATCATGAAGCCCGACCAGCCATAAAACCAAATAACCGGTACTTCCGAAATACTTTGTTTATTGCGATTGCCAATCGGCTGGATAAGTGACATAGATAAAGCGTGCTTCACCAGTTACTGAGAACTGGATACTCGTACTTTTCGGGATCAAGATCAATTCGCCATCTTTTGCAGAGACTTTGCGTCCATCGATCAATACATCTAACTGACCAGAAATCACATAATCGATTTCATCATATTCTAACGTCCAATCAAAAGTCGTATCGGTCATTTCCATAATGCCACAACCTAGACGTGGGCTTTCTTGTAATGAAAAAAGATCTTTTGTATACACACGGTCAGCAGGGTTACCTGTATCAAGGCGATCTTCCTCAGAAACAGTCATTTCTGCTAGTCTAATGGAAGCAACACCACTAGGATCGACCTGTTTTGCCGGCATCAATTTTTCCATCACTAATTGTCGTACTAAGTTTTCGATCATTTGACGATCTAATTCTGCCATTTTCGCCACGCTCCTATTCTACGATCGTTTGCTCTTTCGTTGTTGTTTGCTCACTTACGGTTACTTCTTTTTCTTTTCCTAATAAACGATTGGCCATGAATACTGCGACAAAGATTGCAGTGATCCCACCAACGATTTTTCCAACCATCATCGGGAAAATCATTTCTTTCGCCACGCCCGCAGTAAAGCCTAAATGATCACCTAAAATAAATGAAGCAGAAACTGCAAATGCTACATTGATGATTTTTCCACGACGGTCCATATCTTTTAACATTTGGAACATTGGGATATTGTTTGCTAAAGTAGCCACCATGCCGGCAGCTGCAATTTCATTCATACCTAAAACTTTTCCTAATTTCATCAATGGTTTGTTGAACACTCGTGTGATGACAGCTACTAAACAGAATGCGCCAGCTAATGTCAACGCAATGTCACCCACTACTTCGATACCTTCTGTCACCGGAGCAATTCCTGGAATCAATGTGATGTCAACTAATTGTTGGATTGCACCAATGACCAAGCCAGCAATTGCGACGATTACTACACCTTTACCAAAGACATTGAATCCTTTATCACGATCGGCAATAAGTTTGGTAAGATCATACTCATTGGCATACCAGCGACTAAGCCACCTGCTAACAAACCTAATGGAATCGTAATGATCCCGCTCAGCACACCTGTTGCTAAGTATTGTTGATCTTCTTTTTCAATGATCCCTAAGGCAACGGGAATCGTGAAAACTAATGTTGGGCCCATCATTGCACCTAGAATCGCACCGGCAAACAAGCCAGCTTGTGGATCATGTGCCATTTGTTGTGCTAAGGCGAAGCCACCCATATCGTTTGCTAACAAAGTCGTCGCAAACATCGAAGGATCCGCACCTAAGAATTCATACACAGGTACAACGATTGGGCTAAGAACTGTTGCAAGAACAGGTGCTAATGTGATGATCCCGACCATTGACAAAGCTAATGAACCCATCGCCATCAAGCCTTCTTCAAATTGTTCCCCTAAACCTAATTTGTTCCCGATACATTTATCGATCCCGCCGATAACCATAAAAAGAACCATGATATACATAATGATTTCATTGATACTCATCGTAAATCTCCTTTATTCTTCAATTGAATCAATCACACCGACAATCATTGCATCAATGGGTGTATCTGGATCACCAGCTGAAATTCTGGCTGCTTGTCCTTTGCTGATCAATACCTTGTCACCAACTCCGGCACCGGCATTGTCTGCTGCGACAATAAATCCAATTTTTGTTTCTTTCTCGTCTAGTACATCGACCATCAGTAGTTTCCAACCATTTAGTTTTTCATCTTTTCTGGTCGACCATAGACTTCCAGTCACTTCACCTAATAGCATCTGTGATCCCTCCTCATTTGAATAAACGATTTCTTAGCGCATACTCCTCTGCTAAGGGTGTCAACCGTTCCTGATTCATTAAATCTATTCCATTTGTTTGTTGTAGTCGCTGGATCAATTGCTTCTCTGTGATATACTTTCGCTTTGGCAACTCATTTGCTAACACCTTTTTTCGGCAAGCCGCTAAAAATGAGTCATAGCTTGCATTTTCTTCTTCGAAAAAATACATCCCATAACGTTGGCATTGCACTGTTGATTCAGTGATTTTCTTTTTCAGATGGTACTTCATTTTGTTTGGACTGTTCACTGACTCTGTTTGCAGAACCAAGACAGGCTTTCCTGCGAACAAAAAAGAAAGGATACTCACCGTTTTACGATCAGTCGGTAGCAACTGAGCAATCGCGGCCAATTGAGGAAAACTGACATGTTGGACGACTAAGCCATCGCTTTTCGTTGGATCTTGCGTTTCTATCCAATCGACCATCGATCGTTCAGCGAATAACGTTGTAGGATAACTTGCTTTTTCGTCCATCCATGCTAACTGATAGTCAGCTGCGGGCAATCGGTTCATCAGCATTTCGGTGACTTGCTGAATGACTTTTTCAATCTCCGTTACCTTCACGAAATCCCCTCCCTATTTACAAATGTAACCACGATCTCCTTTGTTCAAGCCACACGCATTTGCTTCATCGTAATCAATGTGCATATACGTCGCAAAATCTGGACTGACACGGACAACCACATCATCAAAGATCAGCGGACGACTTGCTTCCACACGTACTTTCACCGTTTGACCATTCACTACTTGGTTTTTGTTTGCATCTTCTGGCGTCATATGGACATGGCGCTTTGCCACGATCAACCCTTTATCTAATTGAACAGCTGATTCACCGTTCATCAAGACCACACTTGGTGTTCCTTCGATTTTGCCGCTTTCTCTGACAGGCACGCGACTGCCTAAAATACGTGTATCCGTCATCGAAACTTCGACTTGTGACTCCGCACGTTCTGGGCCTAAAATAACCACATTTTGGAATAAGCCTTTGGGACCTGCGACAGTGATCCGCTCTTTGCAGACATACTGACCTGGTTGGGACAATTCTTTTACTTTGGTCAATTGGTATCCTGGACCAAATAATGCGTCGATATCTTTGCGACTCAAATGCACGTGTCTTCCTGAAGCTTCTACTTCGAAAGAATGTTGTTGTGACTGGATACGTTGTACCACTTCATTGATAATTTCATTTAAATGATCCAATCGGTTCATCTCCTACTCATTTTTCGGCAGTTGAATCATACGTTGCAATTCTTCTGCCCATAACATAAAAATAGCTAAATCTGTCGGAAATTCTTCTAACAATTGACTGATTTTCTCTATTTGATACTCGATCTCATTGATTGAATAGCGCAAGGTTCTTTTTTACAAGGAGGAACGATACATCATTCCTGAAAGTCGTTTTGGATGAGTTGAGAGCTTTTCCCCATCCAATCGACTAAAGCTTACTAACCAATCTTGCTGATACTCTAAATACAACCAACCTTCGGCATAAATATCGTTTTCTTCCAATAAATGAAAGAAGAGTAGATTTTTCAGTTTTTTTATTTCTAAACAGATTTTTCGTCGCACACTGGGCATCAACGATTCTTGTTCAAACATAGGTTGCTTAGGTTTCTCCATTGGAGAAGAAACGAGGTTTTCTCGCATAAGCGGAATATGATGCTCACGTAAATAGCTAGAAGCTGCGGGAGTCAAAAGACAATCCTTTGGCACAACGAAAGTGATTCCTGTTTGTATTTCTTTTTTCCGAAACATGTGCCGTAACTGGTCTTCTGTAATCACACTCATAGGACGCTCTCCTTTCTCCAATGGATTATTTCCAAGCATTGATCTCGTCTTGGAAACAAGCCTATAACAATAATATCCACTTTACTTCCACAACATAGATAAACGGCATTCCAGAAGCAACTCCTTCAAAAATAAGGGCGAAAAGCCAAAAATATGAGAAAATATTTTCGGCTTTTCGCCCTTATTTCTCGGAGCTGAACCCTTCTGTCACAACCTCTTGTTTCATTTTAGATGTCTATAACGATGATTATTCAGCCACTTTTGGTAAAATCGCATCTACTTCAGTGTGAGGACGTGGGATCACGTGTACAGATAATAATTCGCCAACACGTTCAGCTGCTGCTGCACCTGCATCTGTTGCTGCTTTTACAGCCCCAACATCACCACGAACCATGATTGTTACTAAGCCGCCACCTACTTGTTCTTTGCCGATCAATGTTACGTTTGCTGCTTTTACCATTGCATCTGCTGCTTCAACAGCACCTACTAATCCACGAGTTTCGATCATTCCTAAAGCGTTTGTACTTGACATTATAATTTCCTCCTATTGTGTGTGTTTTCAATTAATATATATTACATATTATTGTAATCGAGCTAATACTTGGGCAACGAGTGTATCGATCAACTCATCTTTGTTGCCCCCTTGGTTGTTTGTTTCTTGGACTGGCATTTGAGCGCCAGCGCCAAATTCTTGACGGATGTCCGCTAGATCAGTGACACCGTAAGCGACACGACGAACATTGAATAGGTTTTCTACTCCGATATTGTCAGATGTAGAACTTCCACCAACGGCGCCACACCCTAGTGTCAACGCTGGAACTAAGCCAGTTGAAGCCCCGATTCCGCCTAATGAACCTGCGGTGTTGATCAACAGACGAGAAACTGGTTTTCTTAAGCCAAATTCACGAACGACTTCTTTGTTTTCAGTATGGATACACATTGTGTGTCCTGCACCTTCACCTTTTAAGATTTCTACCGATAGATCACAAGCTTCTTGCCAGTTTTCTACCGTGTAAAAAGCAATGATCGGTGCTAATTTTTCTCTTGAGAATGGATACTTGATGCCAACGTTGCTTTCTTCTGCCACGATCAGACGACGATCAAATGGAATATTCAACCCAACTAATGAAGCGATATGACGAACCGAACGTCCAACGATTTGTGGGTTCATCGTGCCGTTAGGTCGTAAGATAAAGCGAGACAATTTATCTGCTTCGTCTGGACTCAAGAAGTAAGCACCTTGTTTGATCAATTCAGCTTTGACTGCTTCACGATTGACTTTTTCCACGATGATCGACTGTTCTGATGCACAGATCGTTCCATTATCAAATGTTTTAGAATCCATGATCCGTTTCACCGCCATTGGGATCAATGCGCTACGTTCAATATATGCTGGACCATTGCCTGGGCCTACGCCGATCGCCGGTGTTCCTGAAGAATACGCAGCTTTGACCATCGCATTGCCACCAGTGGCTAAGATCAAGTTTGTATCTTTGTGGGTCATCAATTCTTTTGTTGCTTGCATCGTTGGTGTCGTGATCACTGAAACACTCTCTTTTGGTCCACCCGCAGATTCGATCGCTGAACGAATGATCTCCACTGTCGCTTGGATCGATTGTAATGCGTTGGGATGTGGGGAGAAGACGATACTATTCGCAGCTTTCAATGCGATCAATGCTTTGTAGATCACTGTTGAAGTTGGGTTTGTCGATGGGATCAACCCAGCAACTACGCCAACAGGTACGGCAATCTCCGTTACCTTTTTCTGTGGGTCTTCATTGATGACACCCACTGTTTTCGTATGTTTGAATTCTTCATAAACGATTTTTGAAGCAAAAGCATTTTTGATGATTTTGTCTTCATAGATGCCGAAGCCAGTTTCTTCATTCGCCATTTTCGCTAGACGTTCACGTTGTGCAAATGTAGCGTCTGAAACGGCTTTGACGATTTGATCAATCTGCGTTTGCGAAAATGTTTCTAATACTTTTTGCGCCTTTTTTGCAGCTTCGATCAAATCACGGGTTTCTTGGATCGAGCGTAAATCTTTATCCACGATGGGTCACTCCTTTAATTTCTGCCATGATCGCCTCTACTAATGATTGTTTGCTTGCAGATTTGATTTCTGATGGTTTTAAATGTTTCACATTCAATTTGTAAGCTTCTTTTCGTAGCTCTGCGACACGTTTTGCTTGTAACTCCGCACGACGATCGTTTGTTTCACTGATCTGGGTGGCTTCAACCTTCGTTTCGACTTTCGTCGGCTCGGCTGGTTCTTCTAAACGATCAGGTGTTACTTCAGTGACACGTTCTTCTGTTTTCGGTTGTTGAAAAAGGATGTGCGTCTGTTCATCCACCCGTGAAATCACATGATGTGAGATCAGACAGTTCAACGCCTTCGCTACGACGACCCCTGCATCGACTGCTGCATTCACAGCAGCAACATCACCACTTAGTTGGACAGTGGTTAGTCCACCTTTGATGATCTCCGCATTCAACAAGGTCACATCTGCGGATTTCAACGCAGCATCGCTGACACTGACAGCGCCTAAAAATCCGCGAACTTCGATCATTCCAATCGCATTCATTCGTGACACTCCCTTAGTAGCTCAACGGATTTTCTGCAATCCGTTGAACGACCTGTTCAAAAGCTGTACAAGCTGCTTTACATGCTGATTGACTACCCGTTAAAAGCGCCCCACCAAAGTTTGTTTCAGATGGTGGTCCAAAGAAACTGCAGATTTCAACATCCGCCGCTTTCAATGCTGCATCTAGTGCAACCATCGCTTCTAAAGGTGGCGCAATCAAGTAAGCAATTGCTTCGCCTTCACGAATGTTCGCTTCTTTTGATAAGTATCTTCCAGAACGAGAAACCACATGGGCAAAGTACACGATGCTGTCATCGTCATTTGCACTGATAAAGCTTGCTTCTTGTTCAATGACTTGTGTCACGACAGATAGTCCACTGGTGATCTCAGCCGGACTTGGTCCAGCAATGATCCCAATCACTTCACCCGCAAGTTTCGTAGAGGCATTCGCCGCTCCTGCATACATACTTTTTGCATAAACAACTTCTACTTCCGCTGCCTTTGTTGCTTCATCTAAAGCCACATAAGTCACATCATCACAATCTGATGTCACGATACCTAATGAGCGCATCCCTGGTGTCAACCCAAATTGCTCCGCTAATGCAGCATCTACATTAGGAATGACTTGAACACTTAAGACGTTTGCGCCTAAACGATCATTTTTCATTGATGTTTCTCCTCCTATTCGGCTTCTTTCAACTCAATACCAGATTTTTTCTTATCTAACATTTTCTTGATCAATTCCGCAATATATGCACCGGCCTCGACCGCTGGTGTCCCACCTTTATGGATGTTTGAGATCACTGTACGACGAGCTTCTGGCATTCCGACAGTTGGACGGTAAGCAACATACGCACTCATCGATTCTGCTGTTACAAGCCCAGGACGTTCACCAACTAATAAACAAACGACCTCTGCATCGGTGATTTCGCCGATTTGATCCATTGATGGTACACGACAATATTTTACGAATACGACTTGATCAAAATCTAAGCCATACATTTTCAAGCCTTGTTTGATTGCTGGTAGTACTTCTTTGATATTTGCTCCGATAGCCGCAGAACTTAATCCGTCCCCAACAACGATCTGTACTTTGGCTTTTGCGGTCGTTTGTTGTTTGATTTTTGTGCTATTTTCTTCGTCAAATTGACGACCAAAATCTGGACGAGTCAAGTATTCGTCTTTTGTTTTACAAATCGTTTGTGTTGAAATGAAGCCCATTTCCTCAACCAATTGCGGATCAACATCAGAGAATACGGCATCTTGTGCTGCTGCATGGTCCGCACGGAAACGTAAGGTAGAATCAGTCATATAGCGAGTGCCTGTACGTCCCACTCCGATACGAGCAGGTGTAAATGCCTTCATACGCAAGTATCCTGTTTCGTCTTTTGCATCTTTGACCAAAAGCTGTTTCCGCAGATCTAACTCTGTGATGTCATCGATCATCCCTTCTTCTACTACTGGCATGGTTGTTGTCATCGTATTTGTTGTTGCGGCTGGTGCTTTCGGTTGTTCTATTGTTTTTTCACCGGCTACCATTTCACTTAGCATGGAAGTGATCATTTCTTTCAATTGTTGTTCGTTCATTTTTTTCTTGCACCCCACTTATTTGATAAATACTGAAGCATCGCCGGCTAGGCTTGTTAATTTCCCATTTTCCATCAAGCCCATTTTCTCCATCCAACCTTCAAATTCTTTAATTGGACGTAAACCGAACAATTCACGGACTGTTGCTGTTTCATGGAAACCTGTCGTTTGGTAGTTCAACATCACATCATCCCCATGAGGAATCCCCATAATATACGTACACCCGGCTGATGTTAGTAACACAGCTAAGTTTTCCATATCATTTTGATCTGCTTTCATGTGGTTTGTATAACATACGTCACAACCCATTGATAAACCTGTTAGTTTACCCATGAAGTGATCTTCTAAGCCTGCACGAATGACTTGTTTTGAATCATACAAGTATTCTGGTCCAATAAAGCCGACAACAGTATTCACAAGGAATGGATCAAATTTCTTCGCTAATCCATAGCAACGTGCTTCCATCGTTACTTGGTCTGCACCAAAATGAGCTTCAGATGATAACTCAGAACCTTGACCAGTTTCAAAATACATCACGTTCGGTCCAGCTGCTTGGCCATTGCTCAATGCTAATGCTTGCGCTTCAGCTAACATATCCGCATTCAAACCAAACGCAGTGTTTCCTTTTTCTGATCCAGCAATGGATTGGAAAACTAAACCAGTCGGTGCGCCTTGACGCATGGCTTCCATCTGGGTCGTCACGTGAGCCAAGACACAGGTTTGTGTTGGAATCTCCCATTCGCTACGAAATTCTTCAAATTTATCTAAACAACGTTTCACGCTTTCTGTCGAATCATCCACTGGATTCAATCCGATCAGTGCATCGCCGGCCCCGTACGATAATCCTTCCATTACAGAAGCCATGATTCCGTCTACGTCATCTGTTGGATGATTTGGTTGTAGACGATTGGAGAAAGTACCTGCGCGACCGATTGTTGTGTTGGCTGTTTTTTCAATGTGGATTTTTTTTGCGCCTACGATCAAGTCCATATTTGACATCAATTTGCAGACTGCCGCAATCATTTCCGCAGTCAATCCACGAGAGAGATATTTGATTTCAAAATCTCCTGTTTTGTCTGAAAGTATATATTCTCTTAATTCGGCAACTGTCCAATGTTTGATCATGCCGAAAATACGCATGTTGACTTGGTCGATGATGATACGTGTGACTTCATCTTCCTCATAATCAACCACTGGATTGTTGAATAAATCGTTTAAAGTCAGATGAGATAGCACGACTTTGGCTGCCACTCGTTCTTCCGCAGAAGTTGCTGCCACACCCGCTAATTTATCTCCTGATTTTTCTTCATTTGCTTTAGCCAATACTTCTTTGACTGAAGAAAATTGATAGGTTTTGCCAAATAATTTTGTTTTTAAAATCATTTTTCTTGTCGCTCCCTTAATTAAATACTAATGTTTTGACAACTACCGGTAACACTGCACCTTCGGCAACAGGTTGACCAATATCGATATAATCCCCATTTTCTACTTTGACGGAATCAATGCAGATGAACGGATAATTCCCCGGTAAATACGCATATAATGCATGACCTAATGCTTTTGCCATGTCCTCGTCCACCATGATGACTAGTGGGATATTTTCATTGATCAAGGCAGATAACCCCCGAACGATGCCTTCCCCATATCGTTGGACGTCTGCGAATGTCGGATTCACGAGCCCCTTCATCGCTAAAGCGATTTGCGGTGTTTCTTCCAAACGATGCCAAGCCAGCTTTTCATTGATTCGCTCACCCATTGCTTCCGCAGGCAAGGACTCATCTTCTTGGGAAACTTTCAAGATCGGAATATTTTTGATTGGCAGGATCTGCTCATGATAAGCGATCGTACTGCCACTAATATCAGCGGTATGGGAACCTGCACCGACCACCGTTGCCCGAATCGTTTCATTACTTTGTAAGACTTCTTTTTCAACAAAAATTTGCGATTTTCGTAAAGCCGTACCTAATAACAGACCGATATCCCCATACTTGAATATATCTGTCACTTCTTCGATCAAGCAATCCGCTACGCCACCAGAAAAAGTGACGATTGGTAGTTCGCCATCTAGCCGTAATCCTCGGTTCGTAATGAATAACTCATAAAAGGGACTTCGTTCTCCGATACCCACACTATTCGCCAAAACTTTTACTAACTCATCGATCACTGGTTGGATGGCAGTAACAGAAGCTTTTGTTCCAACTTTCAAGGGTAATCTCAACTGCTCGACCATTTCTGTGATCTTTGGTGAAATATACGAAATATTCCCTGCTTGGTCGACCTTGATCAACCGACCACCGATATCAAAACAGGCGGTATCATCGATTTCCCCATCGGTGAAGACGACTAAATTACTCGTGCCGCCGCCGATATCGATGTTGACGACCGAAGCATGACGCTTTGTCGAATACTCTTGCGCGCCTGCCCCTTTTCCGGCAATGATACTTTCAAGATCTGGGCCAGCTGTCGCGACCACGAAATCTCCAGCAAAGCCACTCAGTGCTTGTAATACTTTGCTCGCATTGGCTTTACGAGCTGTTTCACCGGTGATGATCACCGCACCCATTTGGATTTGCTGCTTTTCTATCCCTGCTTGGTGATATTGTCGGGAAACAAACGCTTTGATTGCTTCATCATCAATCATTGTCTGATTGATCAAAGGAGTGAAGATGATTTCACTACGGTAGATCACTTCCTTATCTGAGATCGTGATCCGAGGAACAGAAAACGCAGAGGCGAAATTTTCGATCGTCAACTCAGATAAAACAAGCTGAGTCGTCGAGGTACCTAAATCGATCCCTACAGTAAGAATTTTTTCTTTTGCCATCTTTTTTCTCCTTTCTGCAAACAAAAAATGCTTAAAGACAGCCTAGAATCTCTTCTACGCATCTTTAAGCATCGTTGCTTTTTCACCGAACAACATCTTTGGTGTTCTGTTCAAAATAGAAACAAGTTTTTGTTCCTTTATTGGATGATTCAATTTTTACTTTTCCTTTTAGCTTATCTTTGATATAGCTATTCACGATCATCAAACCTAAACTGGTCTCTTTGTTTCGGTTGATATCGTAGCCATTGCCATTATCTGTGACAGTGATCGTAATGACTCTATTTTCGATTTCCCCGCTGACTTCAACTACGCCATTTTGATCTGCCTCAAAGGCATGATCAAAGATATTTTGGAGTAATTCGTTAACGACTAAGGAAATGGAAACCATTTGATCGCTAGAAACAGTGATCGTCGGATCAACGGTTAGATTCAATCGCACTTTCTCCGGATTGAAAATATGCCGGAAATTGTACATCACTGCCTCAAGCATTTGTCGCAAGGAAACATTATCTTCCACTTGCTTCGACAATAATTCATGTGTCATCGCGATCGCCATGATCCGGTTCACACTTTCTTTTAGTACTTTACTAGCCTCTTTGCTAGTGGTACGGCGTGCTTGGATCCTCAATAACGAAACGACGGACTGTAAATTATTTTTGACACGGTAATGGATCTCGCGGATCGCCACCGATTTTGAGACGATTTCATCTTCTTTCTTTTTCACTTCTGTATTATCTTGAATAATCATTGCTACTCTCGATCCTGCATCAATCCAAACTTTTCGAATATTAAAGTAATAATTTAAATACGCTGTCTCTAATTCGATCAACCGATTTTTGGTCTGATCGTTCATCTGATAAAGAACATATTCGAACGTTGTATAATCAAGGGAGAGATTGTCATAGTGTAAATCGTTGATCATTTCGCGATAGCCTAGTTTTCGGTATAATTCTTTGGCCCGATGATTTGCTAAGACCAAATTTCCTGTGGTCGTATCAAAAATCAAGACCGCTTCGGCTAACTGGTCCATGATTAGAGGATCAACTGTCGATTCGATTGCTATTGTCCCTTGCTCGTTTGACTGTAATTCTTGTCGTTCAACTGCCCCAATCGGTTGCTCGACTCCCTCTTCTACGATGATCACACCAATTGTTCGTTGTTCATTACGAATCGGAAAAATGTTTTGTTTGATCAAGCGATTCTCTTGCGTGACTGCTAACAAACCAATGCTATTCAAGCTTGTTTCCATGGTCCGTAAAACGCCAGGTTCATTTTTTAATAACGCTTCTTTTCCGACAACTTCATGTTTATATAATGAGGGAATATATTTTGGCTTTTTGTGATAGACAACTAATGCTTCTTTCGTCATTTCATTAAAAACATCGATGAACACATCTGCCATCTCATAATGCTTAGACTCTGCTAAATAAGCACTCGTCCGACAAAGCTCTTGGATATCTGACTGGGTTAAGTTGGTATAACGCTGACATAATGTATTGATCCGTTCCATTATTCATCATCCATAATAATCAATTCTGCGATGTCACTCATCCGTGCGCGTTTGTTCATACTTAATGCGCGCAACATCTGATAAGCTTCTTCTTCAGAAATATTATTTTCTTTTGCTAAGATCCCTTTTGCCTTCTCTATAACTTTTCGTTCTTCCAATTTCAACTGTAGTTTATCGATCTGCTGCAGCAAGTTTTGGGTTTCTTTTCCTCTAGCGATCCCCATTTCAATGGTCGGGATCAATGATTTTGCATCTAATAGTTTTACCAGATAACCGATTGCTCCTAATTTCTTCGCTTTCTCCGTATTCTCATGATCACTGTAAGCAGAAAGAAACACGATACTCCCTGCTAACTGATCTTGGATGATTTTTTTACCGGATTTTAGACCATCTAAAATCGGCATTTGGATATCCATCAATACGAGATCCGGCTTGTTCTCTTTACAAACTTCGATTGCTTCAAATCCATCTGCGGCTTCCCCAACAACTTCATAACCAGCTTCCAGTAGAATATCTCGAGTGTCCAATCGTGTGATTGGTTCATCGTCTACTATCACAATTCTGCCCTTCATATTCAATACGCTTTGTCTCCCCCGAACTAAGTTCTTGTAATTTCACACGTCACAGAGAATTGCAAAATCTGTTTGAGTCCATCCAATACAGCATGTAATGCTGCTTCAACAGAACTCACGTCGCCAGAAATAACTACTGAACCAGAGAAACGATCGATAAAACCAATGGTAATGTCGCCACTTTTCGTTGCAATATCCACAGCGATGATTGCGGCTTCACTTGGCGTGATCGTCAAAATCCCTAACGCATTGCTTGTGCCTGCCGGTAATCCTAATTTTGTATAGACTTCCTTGTCGGGACTCGCAATGATGTGGGCTAAAGTGACTTGTTTTCCTGGGACGTATTCTTGGATCATTCGTTGTTTTTCTTCCAAACAAGACTCGCTCCTTCATTTTAAGCAATAAAAAATCCTCAATAATAAGCCATAAAGTGTTCACTTTACGCTTGTTATTAAGGGCCCCATTGCTCTTAAATTTTGAAGCACTCCGTTGTGCTCATTCATTATATGTTAACCTTTTCACGATGTCAATCTTTATAAAATGGCTTTTAATATTGCTCTAACGCCTTTTTCATCTGCCTTACGAGGATTCGTTCTCGTGCAACCATCTGCTAAGGCAGAGGTGGTAATTGCTTCTTCTTGTACTAATACTTCTTTTGAAGACAAGCCGTATTCACTCAACGTCGCTGGCATCTCTAATTTTTCTCGCAGCTGTTTGATCATACGAATCAAATTCTGCACACCTAAACGAGGATTTTTCGTTTGCGTATTGCTTATGCAGTTTGCTAATGCCGCATATCGTTCAGCCACTTTGATTTCAGTCACTTGACCATTTTCTAAACCACTATTGTAAGCAATCACTTCTGGCAGTAAGATCCCATTGATCCGTCCATGTGGCACATGTAAACGAGCGCCAGCTGCATGAGCGATTCCATGATTCAACCCTAATGAAGTTGAATTGAACGCCATCCCTGCCATACAAGAGGCTAAGTGCATTTGCTCTCTTGCTTCTTTGTCTTGCCCATTTTTGTAGGCTCGCTCTAAATATTCGAAAACTAAAGCAACCACTTTCTCACATAAGGCATCTGCTACCCCATTTGCTTCTGTAGAAACGTAGGATTCAATCACATGGGTCAGCACATCCATTCCCGTATCGGCAGTGATTTTTGGTGGGACACTCATGACTAGTCCAGTGTCTAATATCGCTATATCCGGTTGGATCTCTTCTGTTACTAAAGGGATCTTCAACCCCAATTCACTGATCGTGATCACTGAGAAGTTTGTCACCTCAGACCCTGTCCCACTGGTGGTTGGGATTGCAATAAATTGGGCAGTCAAGAGATCCATTGTCTTTTGCCCAAAATATTTCATTGCTTTCGCTGCATCGATGGCTGAACCGCCACCGATTGCTACGATGACTTCACTTTGAAATCTTTCCATTTCTTTGATTCCTGAAACGATTTTATCAAGTGGTGGATCAGGAACAATATCACTAAATACGTGATACTGATTTAAATAAGTCCTGACTTTTTCTACCAGACCATTTTCTACCATAAAGGGATCAGTAACGATGAAAACACGCTTATCTTTGACACTCTCAAGACTTTGTAACGCATCTTCTCCCACAATGATCTGTGTCGAGAATTGTATACTTTCCACGAACATTCCTCCTTGAAACCAAAATAAAAGAGCCTTCAAACCAATGGAAATCACAAGATCCATTTGTCTGAAGCCCCTTTGCTTCTTTTACAATCCATACAACAGTGTATGGTGTCTATTCTGTAATTATTAATCAACACATGCGCTGGGAATCAGCAGTACGCCATTGTACTTGAAATCTCTTTCCCCATTGAAAGACCAGCCCAATATTCCCATACACATCATCGTGCTATGTGTGGGATTGAATCAAATATTCTTGGGCTGACTTTCAAAAAACGTCATTTTTTTAGCAACACCCTGTTTTGCCTCGAAACAGTTTGCCCAATAATGAAAAATAAGAAAAGACCTGACTTAAAAGCTCGAACGCTTTATCACAGTGGCGGGACCGTGCCAGCATCTCACTGGCTTCCATTCGTATCTCTCATAAACATTTGATTAATCTAACAGCACTTTACCACACTGTTTGTGAAAAATCAAACACTTTTTATAAACCTTCTTCTTTTATCTTATGGAAGACCTTCTCTCCTCTTGTATAAAAAACATCCTCTTGCCCCATTTGCACATTCATATAACGCGCCAACGCATAAAAATAGTCAGACAAGCGATTCACAAACACGATCACTTCAGGATTGATCGCCGCAGTCGCACTTAAACGGACGATATGTCGTTCCCCGCGACGAGCAATTGTTCGCGCCACATGGACCATGCTCGCTCCTTGACAGCCCCCTGGTAAAATAAATCGTTCGATATCCGGCGATTGCTGTGTATAAAAATCAATCCGTTCTTCCAACCAAGTAACGCTCTCTTGTTGGACTTTCAGCGGTCGTCCATCTTCCAAGACCGTTGATAAATCAGTCCCTACATCGAATAAAAGTTGTTGTAGTTCTTCCAATTCTTTCTTAAAAACCTCTTGTTCTTTTGACAATTGACTGATCGTATAGCCCAACCATGAGTTCAATTCATCGATCGTTCCATAACTTTCCACACGATCTGAATCTTTCGATACACTATGACCGCCAACTAATTTTGTCATTCCCTTGTCGCCTGTTTTTGTGTAGATTTTCATGATTCTCCTCCTAAGTACTCAATCAATTCTGCTAGTCCCGTTTTTTCGACTGATGAGACTTCAAACAGCTTCGTTGCTCCAGCTGCAAGCAATTGTTCACGTACACGCGTCAACTCTTTCTCGTCTTTCACTAGATCAACTTTGGTCATGATCCCGATGACTTCTTTTGGAAAGATGTGGCCAAATCCTGGTGAAAAAATCTGTTCTTGGTCTAATGCACTTTGCACCAAACCAATGACATCTGCTTCTGCTGCTGTTACAGTCAAAGCAGCGTAGTATTGGCGATGTAGAATAAATTCCCCTGGTGTATCGATCATCTCAGGATGAAATTCTACCGCTTGGGTCTTATCATAAACGATCGCTTCTCCTCGCAAGGCTTGACAAAGAGTGGTCTTTCCACAGCCAATCGCACCCATTAAAATGATTCTCCTCATTTACCTCTCCTCCATAAAAAAAGCCTAAAAAAGCAGAAAAAGCTCTACTTTTTTAGGCGTCATTGCCGTATTCATACGCACACATCGTTGTGTGCTTCTTTTCACTAGTGTAATCGCTTCTTTCAAGTTTGTCAAAATAAATCTTAGCATCTAACTATGTGAATAGTAAAATCCATCACACTTATATTAAAATTTGAAGTTAACTTCAAATTTCTTCCTAAAAACTTTTTTTTGAATTTAACTTCAGATAGTCTATAAAATTGTGATTACTGATAGAAATCACAACACAAAGCAAATTGCCGCTATACCAATTGTATATATTGTTAATTAGTTGCTTGAACAATAGTAATAAAAAAAGGACCTCCACTTTCACTTTTTAGAATATATCTAAAATGAAAGTAGTGTCCATTTAATCACTTAAATTTCTAACGCACGATCGAGCGTGACATCATCGCGATCGTATGACGGTTTCCACGGATCGCACGGCTCATCGCCATGATATTTTCTACCGGAGCGATTCCCGAGTAGCCGGCATCCCCGATATGTTGGATATCCACACCACAAATTTTATTTTGGATCACAATTTGTTTGATCGTGTCTGAATCGGATGATTCTTGGCTCGTACCAATTACATTTGAAATTGAACTGTTCAAAAAAATAAATTTCTGTTGAGAATATCACCACTTCGATCGCACAATATTTAGATTTAGGAAAACATGACAAAAACATCTTTGTTGTTAGGAACTGGGCATATTTGACTGATTATACCCACTTTCAATACACAGAAAGTTGGCATCAAGTCGATTCATTCAAATTCGTTTTGTTGGCTGATCGGCCGATGAATCACTAATTGAGTCAAATAAAAATGCCATTGGAAGAGAGAACTCTTCCAATGGCATTTTTTCATTATCACTAATTAAAACAAAACAGTTGCTGGATCAATCAATTGCGCTTGAGCTAAGCTGTTGTCACGACTGATCTCAAAATGCAGATGGCTGCCTGTACTATTACCAGTAGAACCGACAAACCCAATGATTTGTCCTTGTTCAACTTCATCATCAACTTTCACAACGTATTCTTGTTGATGAGCATAAAGCGCTGTTGTGCCATCTTCATGTTCAATGGCAACATAATTTCCCCATGAAGGATGGAATTCTGCTTTGATCACAGTACCCGCTTTACTAGCATAGATTGGCTCCCCTTGAGGTGCCGCAAAATCTAATCCACGGTGGAATTCACCACCACGAGGACCAAATGGGCTAGAAATCGTATAATTTCTTAATGGCACGATATATCCTTCTTTATTCACTTCAGGTCCGGCAACTTCTTTGTCATATTGTTCTAAATCATAAGTTTCGATCAGACCATTTAGTTTTTCGTTATATCTTGTATCTGTTGCGTAACGGCCTGTTAAAAATTCTGTTGCTTCTTTATAAGTTTCTGCATTGGATTTCCAAGCACCTGAATAGAACTCACTATTTCCAGTCAATCCTTCAGTCATTAATTTAGCATAGTCTTCAAGACTTTCTTCATAGTTGGCATATTTTCTGAATGTTGCTTGGATCGTATACAATGTACCATCACCAGCATCTTCTTGTGTGGCAAAAGTCACACCATTGCCCTCGTGTGTACCTTTGATCCCAAAAAGATTGTAGTTAGGGGCTTGCGCCAACTGGCTTTGTCCACTAGCTGATTCTAAAATCGCTTGGGCGATCATCACTGATGCGTATAAATCATGTTCTTGCCCGATTTCTCGAGAAGATTCACCGATTTTGCGAATGAAGCTCTCAACTGATTCATCTTTTTCAAAATGGATCGATCCTTCATCCGTTTCTTGACTTGATGGTACAAGATCTTGGATCGGTGTAGTTGCAGAAGGTTGACGTACCTCTTGAGCAACTGGCGCTGCAGGAGCAGGCGTTGGTGCCACAGGTGCAGCTGGTGGTGTCACTGGTTGTGTCGGCTGACTCGGCTGTGGTGTAGTTGGTTGTGTTTCTCCAGTAGAACCGCCAGTTGATGGTGGCGTTGGTTTTTGTGGCTGACTCGGCTTCGTCGGTTCTGTTGGTTTTGTCGGCTCCGTTGGTTTTGTTTCCTCCGGTGTGCTTGGCTCTGTCGGTTCTGAAGTATCAGGTGTGGTTGGTTCACTTGAATCACCAGTAGACGGTGGCGTTGATTCTTCTGTACCATCTGTTGTTGTATCTGTTGTGTTATCTTCACCTGTGGTATCAGACGAATCCGTCGTTGTTTCTGTTTGGGCTTCCGCTGTTACTGGTTGGTCCGCAGAAAAAACTTGTTCATCTGCTAATACTTGTAAAGGCGTAGTTAGTAAAATTTGTGAAAGAAATACAAATGAAACTAATTTATACGTAGACTTTTTTTTCAATTTTCTTACATCCTTTTCTTTAGTTATTTTTAAGATACATGTTAGTTATGAATTTTTTGTTAAAAAAATAATAATTTTTATAAAGTAATAACAATTATTTATCTCATATTTATGCTTCGTTCCACTACTAATAACAAACGTTAAGTGAAAATATCTAGCGAACACTGAGATAATACGACAGACTTTTACTTTATTATAATTCATTTTAACAGGAATAAGAAGAGTTAAGCAGTCCATATTTTTTCATATTTTAGTGCAAATTTTGAACTTGACATTACTATTTCACCCTTTTTTTAACAGAGTAGCATCGAACAATCTATAAAAAATAGTCCTCCAAATATTGCTATTCATCTATTTGGAGGACGGCCTCTGCTAAATTTGCTATCGCTAAAAAAGATAGAGTAGATAACCATCTAAGTTGCGGTGGCTACAAAAAAATTTCAGGTAATTCTGGTAGTGCGGTGATTTCTTCATAATAACTAGCGGAAGCCTTATTGATTGTGAGGGTCTTTCCCTTCAGTGAGACAGCAATCATCATGGTAGGGCACTTTGCACCTTACTCCTTTAGATACGTCAAAAGCTAAAATAAAGGACATGCGACTTCTCCTTTATTATTTGATTGAAAAACCTTCACTGATTAATCCCGATTCAACTTATCTTTACACGGATTACCAACATACTTAAAACAGATTCTAGAATGGTAGTGTAGAAGCTCGTTTTATGATTCGGACTCAAAGTCCGTGAGGTCATGTCCGAGCTTTCTTTCACTCTTACTATACTTGATGACAAAAAAATAGTGGGTAAAATATTTCGTCAAATATCTTACCCACTAATCTTAGTATGTTTAGTATATTTATAAGTGATCCAACAATTTCTGAAATTCCTTCTGTAAGCGAAGCAATTTCGCACGTGCAGAAGTTTGAGATTTATCCTTCACTGAATAATAAATCTTAAACTTTGGTTCTGTACCTGATGGTCGTAGACAGAACCATGAACCATCTGTGAATAAATACTTCAAGACATTGGAAGTAGACAGGTCAATCGTGGATGATTGGTGATTTGGCGTCGTTCTTAGTGAAGTAGCGTAATCTTCTGTACAGGAAAGCACAAACTCTCCTAAGTGAGAAAATGATTGTTCTCTCAGACAATCCAGTCGTTGATTCATTTGGATGATTCCATCTTTCCCAGAAAAAATCTGCGTTTCCAAATGTTCTTCGTAGTAGCCGTATTCTTTATAAAGTTCGTGTAAGCGATCGATCAAATCCTGCCCTGATAAATGGCGATCTAACGCAGCTTCCGCTAATAATACCGCCGCTTGGATCGCATCTTTGTCTCTAACAAAAGAGGCGATCAGATAGCCATAACTTTCTTCTATAATCGTTATATAAAACAAGAAATCCTGAGATTTATTACAATTAATCTCAGGATTTCTATAATTATTTAGTAATTTACAATAACCCTTCCCCCAACTTCTCCCAAATCTCACTCTGCTCCTGAAAATGCTTCACTAAATCCACATCAAAGATATCTTTGAGTAGTTTCCTTGAAGCTGTTTCCAAAAATGGGCCTTGCTTGATGACTTGGCCTGCTTTCATGAATAGGACTTGATCACTTAATGACAGGGCTAAACGGATGTCGTGGAAGACGCCAATGATTGTTTTGTCTTGGTTCTTGCCCCAGTCTTTTAAATAGCCGATGAGTTCGAGCTGGTGCTTGATATCGAGATGGTTATTGGGTTCGTCTAGTAATAAGATATCTGGGTCTTGGGCTAGTACTTTAGCTAGGAAGACGCGTTGCTTTTGGCCACCGGAAAGTTGATTGACGGGGTGGTCTTTCAATTCCAACAAATTGGTTAGTGTCAGGCACTCCATGACTTTTTCTCGGTCTTCTGCTGTGGTGACTGACCATAGTCCTTGTTTGATGTGCGTATAGCGGCCCATCATGACGGTTTCATAGACGGTGTAATCAAAGGCAATAGTTGAAAACTGGCTGAGTAAAGCAACTTTGCGTGCGGCTTCCTTGCGTTTCATCGTGCGGACTTCTTTTCCATCGATCGTGATCGATCCTTCGTAGGAAAGGATGCCTGCAATTGATTTCAATACGGTCGTCTTGCCACAGCCGTTAGGTCCTAGGATACATAGGTTCTCACCTTTGTTCAGCTCGAAGGAAACTTCTTTGATGATTTTTACTGAGCCATAGCCAGCTTTGACTTGCGATAGCTTCAATGTCATCACTTTTCCTCCTTTAGCGGTAATTTCTGCTGACAAAAGGAATTTCTGCTACGTCATCTTCTCGGTTGAATTTCAGCGCAATCATGAAGAAGTAACCCGACAATAAATTGAAAAAGTCTAGCAAGCCTGAATCGACTTTTTTACCTTGATAAAGATGGCGATACAGCAAACGAACGATTACTTTACAATCGACACGTAAAATATGAGCTAATGCACCTCGTTCACTTCCTTGAGGTAAGAAGAATGGTCCACTTTGGTTTGTTCTTTCTGCATTCAATTCATCGACACGACTCTTTAACCAGTCGACTTCTTCTTGCGTGATCGTCATTTTTGTACGCACGCACGCATTTGCATGGTAAACCAATTCACCGATTTTTTCTAACTCCTTGTAAAAAGGAGAATCTTCACACTTTGCGCGTAATAGCCCGATTTCTGAAGATAAGCGATCGGTGTGTAATTCATAATCGCAGCGTAAATCATCTGCATCGTCTGCTAAAAATGGATAAGCCTCATAAGGACTTCGATAAATATCTTTCATAATTGTAAAACACTCACTTTCGTTTGAAATAAACATAGGCAAAAAAGGGCGCACCAATCAGTGCTGTAACAGCGCCGATTGGGATTTCTTGGGGAGATAATAGCGTTCGAGAAATCGTATCGCCGACGACCATCATACTGCCACCTAACAGTGCTGCTCCTGGAATGACCCAACGATGACTGGCACCGAAGTAACGTCGGATGACATGGGGGGCAATCAAATCAACAAATCCGATCACGCCGACAAATGAAACCGCACTTCCTGCAAGTAAAGCCGCAAGAACCATCACCCATAGCTTGATCGTTCGAACATCTACACCAGAGATTAACGCCTCTTCTTCACCTAAAGATAACACATCTAAACTTCTAGCAGAGAACCAAAGAGCGATTGTTCCAAATAGTAAGATAGGTAAAAAGATTTGGATTTTTGCCCACGTGCTTCCTGAAAAGCTACCCATTTGCCAGAAGACTAATTGCTGCAAATGATCTTTGAACAGTGCCGTGACGATCGTCAACATTGCGCCCACAAATAAGGTCATAACCATTCCCGCTAAAATAACTGTTTGGTTCGATAATTGCTGATCCAATCTTTGACTCATCGCCAAAACAATAAACACAGTTGCTAAACCAAAAATAAAGCCTGTCAGAGGTAATGTGAAATTCGGGAACAACGGTAAAGTGATTCCTGAAACAATGATCAACGCAGCGCCAAGTGATGCCCCTGATGACACACCTAGCGTATAAGCAGAAGCCAACGGATTACCTAATAAGGATTGCATGACCGTTCCACTAACAGCCAAAGCAGCTCCTACAAGAAACGCCAAAACCACTCTCGGCAGGCGAACCTGCCAAAGAATGGTGACGATCGTTTCATCTAGCTGTTTGTCTCCTCTTGAAAATAATGCTTGGATCAAGGTATCAAAAGGAATGGATACACTCCCGATTTTGATCCCAAAGAATACCACGATGATACTTAAGACCACTGCTATCAGCAACCGACTTTGTTTATTCATTTTCCAACGATTGGTATTCATCAGGGTAGATTGCTAATGCCATTTCTTTTAAGGCTTTTGTCATATGGTGGTTTGGTAAAGAGCTCGCAGCGTTATCGATATAGAATACTGCTTCATTTTTCACCGCAGGAACGTCTTTCCAGCTTCCACGATCTAAGATTTCTTGCACTGCATCATCCAAGTAATTTACGTTCGTCAAAATTACATCTGGCTTACTAGCAATCGCTGCTTCTTCTGTTACTGGAATCCAGCTTTCTTGATCCGCTAAGACATTTTCTGCACCTACAAGTTCGATCATTTCATTCAAGTAAACGCCTTTACCAAAGCTATAGATTTCAGGTAATGCGCTAATCTCAAACAATACTTTTTTCTTATCCGTAATCGTTTCACCAATTTCTTTGATTTCATCGATCTCTTTGTTCATTGTATCGACTAATTCTTGTCCTTTTTCATGCTCTTGTAAAGTATCCGCGATAAATTGGACATCTAAAGCAATATCTTCAATGGTATTACTTGTTGGAATGTTCACGACAGTAATTCCTGCATCTTTTACTTGTGACCAAACATTTTCAGAGCCATGCAGACTAATATCTGAAACATAGATCACTTGTGGGTTCAATGAAATCAATGTTTCTGCATCCACAGCCATCATATCAATTTGTGGCAACTCATCAATATCTTTTGTCATTGCTGGGCTTTGTGTGTCAACCGCTACTAATTGATCTTTACGTCCTAGATCATCGATCACTTGTGTAACTGAAGGAACTAAAGAAACCATTTTATCCACTTCTTCAGGAATCTCGATTTCTTCACCGCCACGATCTTTCGTCGGCAAAGCAACTTCTGAAGCTGTCGTTGTTTCTGCTGTTTCGCTTGTTTCGTTGTTATTATTTGAGCAAGCACTCAACCCAAAGACTACACTCAATCCCAATACAGCAACTAATTTCGATAATTTTTTCATCATCTTTTCCCACTTTCTTTGACTCATTTTTACTTTTCCCAGTGATTACTTTTTTACGATAACCCTTTCATTTCCATTTTCTTATCAAACAACTTTTTTTAAAAGTAAATAAAAACTGCCTTTCCTTTTACAGGAGAAGACAGTTTGATTGATCACACAAAAAAACGCTTGATCTTTCTCCTACAAAAGAACATGATTGCCGTTAAACCGGTCTCCTGACTTGGCTTCCATTTACTCCCAACCCTTCCAGAATTATCTGTGGTCCTATTGGTTTCATCCACCTTACAGTAGGTAGGTCTGTAGAGGACTTTCACCTCTTTCCCTGACATCTAATCGACTATTTTATTTTAAATTCACTTTTATTCACTCATTTATCTCTTGGAAATTTTAGCTCTATCAACAAAAGTATCTCCGCCAATACTTTAACATATGGATTTCATAAAAGATAGACGAAAATCAAGCGAAAAGAGCTACAAAATACATGAATTTCAACAAAAATATATTATTTTCTGTTTTTTAAAATGGTATTCATTTATACTATAAAAACTGACGACACTGTATCATTCGTTGATTTATCTAACGTTTTTTATTTTAATAAAACAAAGCTATTGATAGTCATTCCTATCATGTAAGTGTAAGATAAAAGGACAAGAATTTGCTAAAAACCATGCAAAAATTTCCTATGTTATTCATTAGAAAAAAGAATAGATTTATCAGATTAAGGCGATTCATTTTAATAATAAAGTCAAAGATTACATTGAGATAGATGCCGAGATCCAAGTTTTGGGCTATCTTTTCTACCTGCCATAATTATTATCCAGTACTAACCAATCGACTTCACTTTGTATCATTTACCAGTTTGGCATTATACTCAAATAATTTCTAAAATAAGTCTACAGGCTGATGGATCGATTCTCCTTCTATGAGATTATTAACTTTACTAATTACCCATTAACTTAAGGAAAGAAGGCGGAAAATATGACGCAACAAATCGGGTTCTGGGAATCCATAGTAGATATCTTGACTTTAAAACCAGTATTCTTGATAGGTCTACTGATTTTGGCAAGTTTTTTATTCTGGCTCACTAGAAAAAATAAAGATTCCTCTAAATTGATAAACATTCTATCAGCACTTTTACTATTTTATTATATGAGTTTCACATTCTTCAATGTGTTCGGTGTTCCTACGCTTCGTGAGTTGAATAGGATCAGTGGATTTGGTGAGAGTATTTTCAATCCGAATATCAATCTTATCCCTTTTATAGATGGAATAAATGCAGGTTATATTCTTAATATTCTTTGCTTTATACCCATCGGGTTCTTGTGTCCGTTAATTAGCAACAAGTATAGAAAATTCAGTTATTCTCTTTTACTTGGATTTGGTACCTCATTGTTGATTGAAATAAGCCAACTATTTACGATAGCTAGAGCAACAGACATTGATGATTTAATTTCAAATGTACTAGGAATGATTCTAGGTTATTTTCTGATTGAGGTCATCTCAAGAATGATCAATCATTCGTCAAACAAAATCCTTGATAAAACGTATGGTTTTTCATGGATGATTCCTGTATTGGTCGTTTTTATTGCTTTCGCTAATACATTTTTTAGTTAATGCTTAAAGCTTAATATCTTAGAAACAATTCCTCTATAAAAAAAATAAGAACCCCAAAAATTGTTCTTCCAATTTTTGGGTTTTTTGCTTTTTATCATCCTATTCCGTTTGTTTCAATCACACTTTTATACCAATCAAACGATTTCTTTTTGTATCTGTTTCCGGTGCCTTTTCCTTCATCATCCAAGTCAACATAGATGAAGCCATACCGTTTCGAAACTTATTACTGTTCTTTTTGAAAGGTCGGTTGTTTTCTTCTTTTTCTTTTTTCTTCACTATCTTCCAGAGAAGAAACGGATTTTTGTATTTTCTCTGTTTCTTTTAAAGTTCTTTGGATTTGTAAAGATTGGTCTTCTTCAGGTAAATCAACATTATTTAAAATTTCACTGTCATGATAAAAGTTTGGTAAATTTATAAATTCTGGCATATATCTCTCCCGTCCTCTCCTTTACTAACTGCCTTAGACAATGATTCATGTGCTTCTTTTAGCCATGGATGAATAACTTTGACGCCTTGATCTAATAGATATTTAATATAATACAATGCAGCACTTTCTAAAGAACATTCAAGTGCTGATAATAAACCGTCTAGATACGGAGGAATTCCATCTTGATCCCAACTTATTTTATCTGCAACGAACACAACTAAGTCTAGTTGAGAATACCTCCCCCTTAAAGTTGTATGACACTCAATTGCGGATAAAATCTCGTTGTCAGTGATGCCAAAAATCTTTTCTGCCATTTTTTTTGAGATCTTCTGGTGAATGATCATTGGAAATACCAACTCTTCTTGATTTAGTTCTATCCCTATTTTTTTTGCTATAGTAATTCTACGATTGTTTGGATAAATTGCGGATATATCGTGTAAATAACCCGCTATTTTGGCTTTTTCGCCATTGATATTGTAATTTACAGCAAGTTTCTCCGCACAATCACCGACTGATATACAATGTTCATAAGTTTTTATATGATCATGTTCTTCAAGAAAACGATAAACATCATCTCTTAATGCCAAACTATTCACTATTGTCATTTTTTCCTTCATTTACTTACTATGTGTATTTTCAAATGAATTATTTACTACTTATGGTTATTAGAAAAATCGAGCCTTACATAGAAGAAATATACATAGAGAATTAGATATTTTATACTCTACTTTTAAATATATTCTTAATTTTTCTTCTGATTTAACAATTATCTCGGTCTTGCCTAAATACTGGATTTCTTTGCCAAAGATTTGTTTTATGTAATTTAATTCCACTTCATCATTTTTCTTGATAAGTGTGTAATAACTTCATATTTAGAAAAAGAAACGATAAATTTTAATCGCTTCTTTTCAGTATTGGATTTGGATCTTAAAATAAAATTGTATATCCTTTTATTTATTTTGTTGTAAAAAGGCTTCTAAAATATGCTTTACCGACAAACTGGCATTTTTTAATAAACTTTCTGCTTTTTTTATTGTTGCTACATTGGAAATAATCATGGTTTTATATGGTTCTCTATCGAATGAACGCAACGAATCTAAAGCATATTCAGCAACCTCAGCATTATCGTTTACTAGCTCTAACAACAAGTTGAAGCCATTCATACCAGTATCCTCTTCAATAGAATAAGCTAATCTAATTTTATATCTATCATTCTTTTTTTACAGATTGCATTAACGCTCTCCAATCGCTCTCAGTAAAATTTCCTAGTAATTCTTCAGTATAGATACATCCATCATCATACCAAGAATCCTCTGAACTATCTTCAGATAATATTTTATCTAACTCATCATACATATTTTAACACTCCTTATTTACTAAATCCTATAGGAGGAGGTCCATTAACTGTTCCAGTAGGATAAGCACTAATTATTTTAGCTCCTTGTTTTATTACATCAATTTTGACGCCACAAATAATACTTCCATACCATGTAGCACCATCACTAGTTAACTAGATTGCTATTACCAATAGTCTTTGAACTTTCAATGATTTTCGTATCAATGCAGCTCTCTGGAAATGCTGTACTGGTTTTTATTTTAATTTTTTATGTAACTTTCAGCATCAGAAATAAAAAAGGTTAGCTTCAAATCAGGATATTTTTTATCAAGTTCCCTTAAACAAGAGATGAATCTTTTACTTTGTAATTTTTCAGAAACATCAGCAAAAACTGAGCTAATCAATAATAAGTCTTCCTTAGAACAATTTTTCAAATAATTAATTGTTTTATCTTCACTCATAGATAGTATAGTGGTTAATTCTGTCCAACTTTTTTCAAGTCCAAAGTCGTCTTCTTCATGTAAACTTCTTCGTTCTTCTAAGTTTTTATTTATTTGATTAAATATATCCATAATTTTTTCTCCTTTAAATAGTTATTTATGGTTGTTTCGTGCCATCTGGAAAAATGGTTCCAATATTCCCATCAGTTTTTATTACACCCACTCGTACACCATTATAATCCCCAAAAATAACATCCCCATTTTGAGCACCTACAAAATTTGATTGGTTAGCAATATGCTGTGCTGCACGTTTTATCTCTTTATTTGTCCAATTTTCAGGAAACCAAGATTGACCTGTGCCTATACGTTTCGACGGTGTCTTGTGGTGTGGTACATTTCCAGCTCTGACACCATTAGAGTAAGTTTTGTCAATGTTTACTTCAAACCCATTTTCCTTTAGAAAGTCAATGTTAGCTTGGCCATGTCCCCCACCCTTCATTTTGGAAACTTTTCCTGTGGAAGGATTAACAGTAAAATCTCCGACATCAGCATGTTTCAAACTTTGTTCCGGAATTTCAAGTTTAAAGACTGTAGCTCCTCCCTCTTTCTCACTAAACGACTTTTTATTGACACTCCCAACATCATCGATGCCATCTAATCTCGAAGCACCTTTATTTCCATAATACGCCCCCATCACTGTGTCGCCAATATTCGTAAATGTTCCTGACCATGCAGCGTACTTGAATTTATTCGCTTCTTCTTGGCTGATTTTCTTTCCTGTGTATGGATTGATTCTTATATTCGCACAACCAAGTGTTTTGCGATTGATTTCTTCTAGACTATCTGTTTCTTTGATTAACTCAATCTCTTGATCGCCTGATTCAATAACCAAAGATACGTCTTTTTTTATTTTCTCAAAATAACTTTTATTTGTACCTTTTGGTAATGAGTATGAGCCATCACTTTTGATTGTCGTATTATTTAATATCAATACACCTTGCATCGCTATCTTCAACTCATTTAGACTATTAGCAAATAAACCACTTGTTTGTGTATTGAAATCCTGTAGTTTTCTTAGTTGATTTTGTAAATGATCGATAGCTTGTTGAAAGCTATCAGTCATTCGCTGCAAATCTCTTTCAACATTCAACAAGGTATCTAGTACACTTGCGATTGGGTTCAGTGTCGTTTGTAATCGGACGAAAAATAAGGTCTTGTCTACTGAGTTTTTCATTGTACGTGTGACTTGTATCTGTTGATTTAACTTATCTTCATTCAATTCGCCTTCACTTGCCACTATTTTATCGGCATTTTGGTATTTTTTCAATTCTTGTTCAATCTGTTCAATGGCATTTGTTGTGCGGGTGATCGTTGGAATGATCAAATCCGCAAACAAGCCTTTGCCTGCTGTATACGCCGCACCAGATAATTGCTTGCCATCTACTGCTGAGACAACTTTTTGACTACCCGATTTCAATTGACTTACAGTTTCTTTACCACTTTCTAAATTACTTTTAAGCGCAGACATAAAGTCTGAAGATTCACTACTGACATAAATCAATCCCATGAGAGGTTTCTCCTTTGCGCCTGTAATTCTTCTCGTTCCGTTTCTAATTTCTGAATGGCTTTATTATATGTATGATTTAATTCCTCATTGGCTTGTCTTAACTGACGTTGAAAAATATGTTGTTTTGTTTCATTATTTTTATGTAACCACTGTGTTGAGGTATAACCTCGTTGCAATGCCTCATGGTTTGATTCAGCTAATTGTTGAAAACCTCTTTGAAGTACATCTTGCAACTGAAGCAGTTTTTCTTCTAATACACGTTTTTCATTCGATAATTTTTCTTGATGTTTTTCTACTTTGACAATTTCTTGTTGATTTTTTAGCATTTCACCATTCATTTACTTACCTCCATTCCATATCATACATTTGATTTGAATCTACCTAGAAGTAATGATTTTTACCGTTTTAGAGAACGTTTCGCTACTTCCAAGATATAAATCGTATCACTATTGATCTTTGTAAAGAAAGCGCATTCTATGTAAAGCTTACCAAATATATAAATCGAAAAACGAAAAATCTCATAAAATGTAGTTTTGATATCATAATCGTGCAAATCGTTGTAACTGTTCTTTTAAATATAAAAAATTGCAAAAGAAAAAGGCTTACGCCCTTTACCAAAAAACTATGCGGAGTCTCTCTCTACGCCATCCGATTGCAATGTTGTTCAGTCACACATTCTACAATACCGTACCAGTCGGAGCGACCACTGGCATATTGTAGCTTTACGAGATGTGGTCAGGCATGACAGCCTACAAATTCCACAAGGGCATTCGGTATATTTTGATTATGATTAGTATCAACATATACCGCCTTCTGCTACTCTCACGCGTTTCTTGTCTTATAGATTATTTCTAATCACTTCACGGCGAAGGACTTCTTTGGATGTTTCCATCAGTGTGAAATGCCAATCCCTTAGCAAATCTCTTCACAGGGAGGCTAAGTCTTATCAACTTAGCTTTCTATTGTCGTCCCGACAAGTTCGCTACCTTACATTTGGTCACACTTTGCACACGTTCTTTGCGCTCCAATGCTTTTACACTGGCTTTCCTCTTGTTACCAAGAATACTCACTTGATACGCAACAGTATCCCATTACGACATCAACAATGACTGATTCCCAAACGTTCCTTGACGAGTTGCTTAAACTCTCATACACAAGGTTCTGCATTAGTTTTTTGATAAAAAGAATAAACCTTTTAACATTTTTTTAATGATCATTATTTCATATATTTAGCTGATCTCAACGATATCATTCTTTCTCAACTTTATCATGAGTTAGAAAAATTTTCGTTCCTTAAATTTAAAAAAAAAGAAAAAAAGTGGGACAGTCATCAGATATTTTCTGATGATTGTCCCACACTATTTTACTTGATTGAACGCATCAGCAGTTCTTATTGACAAAGAGACCGCATAATTCATTTACTTAACCCACAGACCCTTCCATCTCATAACTAAATATATATAGGTAATATCAATTGATTTCAATTTAATAAAAGTCCCTATTTAACAGTAGTTTTTATGCCAAAACAGAAAATACGTTCCCCTTTATTTACTTACTTTTATATTTTTTTGTGGCAAATTTGTGGCAAAAATAATGTTATTGATTTCATTTTAAGTCACTATGACTACATGCCTTTGCCGTAGTCAAGAAACATTGGTGGCTGTTTTAGTCCACAAAAAACACCCGCTCGAAAAGAGCGGGTTGTGAAAAAGCAATGTTGTTAGGTGATACAATAAGATTACTATCATTTTAATTATTATTCAACTGTTTTGGTTTTCAGTGGTTGTATCTATTTTTTAAAAGACAATCACTCTGAAAAGTAGCTATCTCATTGAAAACTAAGACCTTCGAGATAAGTAAATTGTCTTAAGCTATAACAATTCTAGTGACTCTCAAATGAAGCTTTCCAATCATACAGACCTCTTTATCTTTTAATTCCTTACGAAAATGTAATGAATAAATTGGACAAAAAAATGGTTAGAAAAAAATTTTTTATAGATAATTAAATGTATCAAAATTAGGAGGTATTTATATGCCAATACTCAAATCTGCTAATCCTTTAAAAGCAATCTCTTTATTAGTAATCGGTGCTCTTGGCACAGCTATATCGGTATTGCACATCACTTGTATCTATATCTTTCATATGGGTGTTGCAGATCCGAACATCCCTCTGTTTGGATCTTTTGAAAAATTTGCTTCTGCTACTTCATCTATCCTTCACATTTCTTCCGACAATCTTTATTTATCATCTCTCTCGTTATTTATCATTTTTTCAATTATTGGATTATTTTTCAATATCTTCACTAATAATAATAAATTGATTTCCATTTGGATTTTAGGAATAAATTTACTTTTTTCTCTCCCTACACTCTTTTATTTCTTCGTTGCATGGGGGATGAATCAGTAATTCTTCCATTGTTAGCACAAATTAAGAAATAGAAAGAGGGTTCCAAAATGACTAATAAAACAGATCGTTTATTAAGAGCATTGCAATCATATCAAGAAGTGTGCTGGATAAATCCAAATTTTGGAGAAAGAAAAACTTCATGTTTTACCCTAAATGATGTGATAGACGCTTCTAAACGGCTACAAAGGTTTGCTCCATACATTGCTAAAGTTTTTCCTGAGACTAAAGCTACTGGTGGTATCATCGAGTCAGAATTAGTTGAGATTCCTAACATGTTGGATAAAATAAAAGAAAAAGAACATTTCGAAACAAACAGTAAACTATATTTTAAATGTGACAATAATCTCCCTGTATCTGGTTCAATTAAAGCCAGAGGTGGAATCTATGAAGTTTTGACGTTTGCTGAAAAAGTTGCGCTGGATTCTGGAAAACTAACAATTGATAGTAATTATGCTATTCTAGCAAATGATGAATTCAAAAATATTTTTTCTAATTATTCAATCGCTGTGGGTTCTACAGGGAATTTAGGTCTTAGTGTCGGAATCATGGGAGCAAAGTTAGGGTTTCAGACGACTGTCCACATGTCTAATGAAGCAAAAAGCTGGAAAAAGCGTTTGTTGAGAGAAATAGGCGTTGTTGTCAAAGAGTACGAAGGTGATTTTAGCAAAGCTGTAGCTTTAGGGCGAGCAGAAACAGTAAACAAATTCCACAGTTATTTCATCGATGATGAAGCTTCAAAAGATTTATTTCTAGGATACTCTGTAGCTGCACTGAGACTACAAACTCAATTAAAAGAAAAAAATATTGAAGTATCTGAAGATCATCCTCTATATGTCCATCTTCCTTGTGGTGTAGGTGGTAGTCCAGGTGGAATTGCCTTTGGATTGTCCTGCATTTTTGGTGATGCTGTAAAAATATTTTTTGTAGAACCTACTCACGCTCCGTCAATGTTACTTGGCCTGTACACAGGATTACACGACAAAATTTCAGTGCAAGATATTGCAATCGATGGTAAGACAGCTGCTGATGGATTAGCCGTCGGGCGCCCCTCACATTTAGTCGGCAAGATCATAGAACCGATTTTATATGCTACTTCTACTGTTCAAGATGAAAGATTATATCAATATCTAACATTGCTTGCGGATAGTGAAAACATCTATGTGGAACCTTCATCCGCCGCTGGGATTGCATCATTTGTGAATATAAATCGAGCATTCGCATTGAAAAAAACTTGGATAAAGTCTGGCACACACATAATTTGGGGAACGGGTGGTAATATGGTTCCAGAAGAAGAAATGGCTCAATATTACAAAAAAGGATTGTCTTTACTTAATTTCTAATTATGTAACAATAACAGCAAGTTCAAGTCATTAATCTCGCTAAAAGAACATCGATAACAAAAATACTCAGTTATCGATGTTCTTTTTTTTGGCAATGCTGGGTTACTAGATCATCGCAGGCTAATCTAGCTTACATTTGCTAGATTATTATGATTTGATTCTTTGTTCGTAATATTTGGTTTTTTTCTATTTTGAGAATTGCTTTCATTTTTTGGTTTTACTTTTTGGCTCTTCTTTTCTTTACTATCACTTGACTGTTTATTCTCCTGTTCATTTCTCTTGTTATTAGATTTTTCTTTTTTCTTAGTACCATTTGTGTCACTACTTTGTTTTTTTCTTGGGATCTGTTGTGATTGCTTTGGCGAATGGCTCTTTGGCTTTTCTGACACTTTAGGACCACACGCTGCAAAACTAACTGTCGCTAAAATTCCTAAACATGCTAATAAAAATTTCTTCATATTGACCACTCCTATTATTTTTTTTGGTACACTTAGAGTGTATAAAAAAGAATAAATTAAACGATGCCTATTTGCTTAAACCATTAATAAGAAACGCTTACATTACTGTCACATTACTTTTTAAACATCCATAGATATGTTTAAATAATTAAGAATATTTCTATTTAGCACTTTGCAGAAGTAAACAAATTCATCTCTTTACAAAATATGAACTTTTTATGAAATTTTTTTGTTTTAAATAGTTTCGCTAAATTTAGTTTTTTTGCTATCCGAAATGATTCATTAGCTCTAAACTTTTATAAAGAAAATTAGGAGGTTATTGTATTGAACGCTAATCGATTAAATACTTCGTCTACACCGATCATCTTATTTTTTATCGGTGGATTAGGTACTCTGTTTTCTTTTTTCAATCTAGCTGATTTTCTAGTTTTTAATGTAGGAATATTGGAACCGTCGATGCCAATACATGTCTATAACTTTTATCATATCTTATCAGTATATGCTGCTAATCTTTAATTTTTTACAGCCAATCAAATATATTTGGTTCTAATTGTTCTTACAATCACGCTTCCAGTTGTTATGCTCTTAATAAATATTAAACAAAATAACTTGAAATCAGATTCAATATTTTTACTCCTATTAAATCTAGTTTTTTCACTTCCAATCATTTGTCTACTATTTTTTCTTTAAATGAATGGTCAATTTCCATTGACAAATGTGAGTGAGAAAGCTAATTCAAAATATACGTATAGTCAAATTGACATTATATATTCTGTAAAACTAACTATATCATTATAGAAAAAAGACCTACTCCGCAGAGTAGGCAATTAAAAAAAACAGTATGGTTAGGATTGTACAATTCCTTTGTTGTCTAAATTACGTATGTTATAATTAGTAAAGAGAGTATCGATATGCACGCTATAGACTTCCCCAAAAGTTTTAGCTATCGATACTCTCTTTTCATAATTACGCCTACAGTTAGTTTAAGGTTAACCTAATGATAATGCAAGCGTTTTGCTAGATTATGAAACATAAAACAGACCCACTCAGAAAAGTGGGCAAATGATAATATCCTAATCAATGGTTTCAAGGACACTTTTAAATTACTATGATTTTATTTATTGTTCAAGTCATATGCTTTTTTTATCGCTTGTTCTCTTATAATGGTTAGGTGCCGATTGAAGATTTGAGCGAGTTACTACAATCGATTAAAAAAACAAAAATTCCCTTTCTAACTAAGGACAGGACTTCTAGTATTTTTATTTTTTTGTTCTTTGCTTACTACGCTGATTACTTTTCTTCACTGCTTTTGCAGCAACAACGCTTGATAACAAACCGTCGCCCATTACTTTATTTGTAGCTTTTTTTGCAACTTTATATTTCACTGCCGATTTTAGAATACTCAATAGCACGCACCTCCTCTTATACATTCAAATAATATTATAGATTTAAGAATTTTATATGAAATTTGAGATAATTTAACCATAAGTTGTAAAATATTGTTATATTATTATTTGAGGTGATTTTTATTTTCTGGATTTTTATTCTATACTTTTTAAGTTTCACGATGTTATATAACCGGTTGGATAATTCATCAGAAAAAACTTGATGTTGATCAATCGAATTGGAGCATATTCATGATATGTTGTATCCTATTTTCGCTATTAGTACTAGGCGTTGCAATCATGGGTACTTGGATAATGCCTGCTCTTCCTTATATTTAACACTCTTCACACATTGACAATGACTATTCGGAAGTATTGTTTTTATTTATTGTTCAAGTCATGTGCTTTGGAATTTATAACAGATCTGCTCGTTCTATATAATGCGATAAATAAAGATTGAGGATCTGGACGAATTGCTACAATTGATAAAAAAACTCAGCCAAGAATGGTTGACTGAGTTTTTTACTATGTACCCTGTAGGACTCGAACCTACGACCGGACGGTTAATAACTCGCCATATGCTCTGCCTAACTGAGCTAAGGGTACAAATTATTGTCAAAAGGGTCGTCAGAACTATTATCTGGTAGATAGTTTATTTATTATGGTAACAATCTTCTTGTCACTATGACTTAAATATATATAATCGTAAATATAAATAATGAAATAGTTATAGCCAAATTGTATCGAACAATTTTTGTTATTGTCAATGTAACAGATTATTCCTTAATTTAACTTTACAAACAATTGCACATTCTTCAATCTTATTACATACCAATACTATTGAGAAGCAAACGGGATTTCATGTAGATGTAATAAAAAATGATTATTTATCAATCCTAGAGATATCGATTTAGTATAAGTTGTTGCTTATTCATTTTAGATTATTTTAATCAAATCAGATTCACTTAGACAAAATAACACCCGCTCATATAAGAGCGGGCAGTCTTAGGATAAAGAATCTTCTGAATGTGGATAATTAAACTTTACTATCATTTTAATTTAGGTTCAAATAATATGTTTTTTTATGTATACCACTCCGAAGAGTGGCACGTACGTTAATATGGGAATTATTTGGTCAGCTTCACATTACTAGAGTTTGACCCCGCATTCAAGTAATACGCTTTCCTTGCTGTTTAAAACACATGTGATAGAATCATAAAAAGAGTACCAATGCGCACGCTGAAAACTTCCCCAAGTTTTTAAAACTTTGTCCATTGGTACTCTTTTTTTAGAATGATTCCTATTCACACCTTATGGGTAACCAGTGATTATTGCAAGTACCTTGTCTTAATCTGAGAATTCTTAAACTTTGATCGAATCTTATTTTAAACAAAAAAATACCCGCTCGTAAAGAGCGGGCCACTAAAGGATTCAATCCGCATTAGTGAAGCTAAGTAAAGCTTACTACCATTTCAGGCTATGTTCAAATAATATGTTCTTTATGTACCCCGCTCCAATGAGCGGGATGTGAAAAAAGCAATGTTGTTAGGGTGATACAATAAGATTACTATCTTTTTATCTATTATTCAACTGATATAATCATTTTGCTGTCTAAAATACGTATGATATAATTATTAAAGAGAGTATCGATATGCACGCTATACACTTCCCCAAAAGTTTTTAGTTATTGATACTCTTTTTTATGATGGCGCCTACGGATATTTTAAGGCTGACCTAAAATTATTGCAAGCGTTTTGTTTTTATGTTTTTTCAGATTTTCCCATAAAAAAAGACCCACTCCGGAGAGTGGGCGGGTATTAAAAAACGAATTCTTAGTACTGAGGATAACTTAAGGGTACTATGATTTTATTTATTGTTCAAGTCATGTGCTTTGCAATTACTAACAGATCTGCTCGTTCTATATAATGTGATAAATACTGATTGAGGATCTGGAAGAATTGCAACAATTGATAAAAAAACTCAGTCAAGAATGATTGAGTTTTTTACTATGTACCCTGTAGGACTCGAACCTACGACCGGGCGGTTATGAGCCGTCTGCTCTAACCAAACTGAGCAATTGAAAAAATAAGTTTCTTGATTGCCATATTTTACATAAACAATTCAATGGTTAAAACTGACTTATTGGTTTATTATCTGCTTCTTTTAAGACATAAATATCTGCTAAAATATTTATTTTTCTTACCTCTAATCCATGTTTAGATATAGACCGTAATTTTTGTTTAGATATTTTAGTAATATAAATACCTTTTTCGGTTGAAAAAACATTGTAACTGAAAAGATTATATACTGGATTCATAAATATTTGATCGTTTTTAACATAAAAAGTTCCTATGACTATAAATAAAATAAAATTAACGATCAAGCTTCTCGGACTGTAAATATCCATCGTAATCAGTGGAACAATATAAGTTACAATATATCCCATCGTATCTTCCCTAACAAACTCAGCATCTTCTAATTTGGAAGTAATCCCATCTTTTTTTGTATAGATAAAAAAAAACAATATACACCCAAAAAAAGAAATAAAAACAAAAACTATTAAGCCCCACCAAAAAATAGATTGTGGAATATTGGAGAAGTTAAATTGACTACAAAATACATCAGATGATAACTTCTTATTTTTATCAAATACCTTAATATTTTGCACACATAACAGCAAATAAAGGGGCATGAATGAAGACATATAAAAAAGAAATTTTTGTATCGTTCTCACTTTGCTATCTCCTTTTTCTAGAGTTCCTCCCCATATCTTTGTTGAATTAATGATTGATAATATCCATCGGAGATACATCCTAATATATGGTTCCTAGAATCCCTATTTAAATTATAAGTAATTTGGTTATTCTCAAAAATTATATCCAACTCGAAGTGCTCAATAACTTTTGGTAAATGTTCTACATGATCAAAAAAACCGCTTAATCTACCAGGCGTATTCAAAATCTTAGTCATTCTTCTTGCAGCAAGTTTATCATTAAGACAATCCTCACAAAATTCATCAAAGTTGCTTATCACACACGCATCAGAAATTTTTTTTAATGCTATTTGCGCTTGTTGGTTAAAATAATCATTTAGTTTGAAAATTGTTTGTAATGCGAATCTATTCACTATCAAAGCCTGATTATCAAAAATCATTATATCTATATCTCTATCGATTCCAAAAAAATCATCTGTTTCAATTTTTCTAAAATTGTTATCTACAAAACGTCCCAAGAAACCATTTCTAATTTTTTTCATTTTAGTAAATCTTCTAAAGATTAACAAATTATTCCCATTATTAGAAAATTCAAAAACATAATAGTTTACACGCTCAATATCTATATCTTTAACATCTCCAACATAGTTATCACTATTTCGTAGATCTGCTAACACTTCATTTATGTGAGCCGTTGCTAAATCAGAGATTTGTAAAGTACCTTCAACTACCACACTCGGATCATAAGCTCTTTGCTCTAAATCAAAAAAATTATTGTTTAAACTCTCACAAAAAAATTTTTTTAAGTTTTCTCGCATCTCTAAAATAATTTCTGGGGTATAAATATCAATACCATTACCAACTTTTTGTACCACTTTCATTGTTATACTATCAATATTAGCGGTATCTAAATCACGCATGAATCTTCTAATCTCATCAATATTCATTAAATATTCCCACTCTCAAAAAATAATATCTGCATAATATAATTAAAACAAAAGAAAGCCCTAAAGACAATAGCTTTCGGGCTTATTAGCAGATATAATCTTTGAGGATTATGGAATAAGTTTAACATATAGGGAACGTAAGTTCAATCCAAACGTTTATGACATTAAAACGATATTTTATGATTTGCATGCCGTTGAATTTGTAACAAAACTGTTATATATGATTCCAAGTACCGGCCCTCATCGAGGGGCTATTTTTCATCGTTTAGGAATCGTTAAAACATACTCAGGGAATCGAATGTCGACTGTTTGTCCATTGATCGTATTTCCATTAGGATCGTTTGTTCGTCGTAACATCGGAAAGACTCTTTTCCCTGCAAATTTACGGATATCTAGTGTGCCATCTAAACCAAATCGCAAACCACTAGGTAATCCATAGGCTGCATTCACATCATTTCTAATAATACCTGCTGATCGACAACGTCCAATTTCGACATTTGGATTGTCGGCATCCATCCAGAAGATATATCCTTGATTTAAATAAGCTGCACCATTTTGCGGAACCAACCAAGCACCGATTCGAAAAATACCAAGAGATAGCTCATTAAACACTTCTAACTTACCTACATAATTACCAACAGTTTTTGGTGGGCTCGCTAAAATAATTTGATCATGTGTCTGTGGTGTCGCTTGAATACTACCACTTCCGCTTGTATTATAGCCAAGAACACTCATCACCGCACGAATTGCTTGATCCATATTCTGGTCTAATCGTCGCATGTCATTTGCATTATCGATAAAGCACCATTCGATCAATAATACATTGACGCCCGGATTAGTGTTACGGTGTACGAAGAACGTTGTGGTAGGCTTTGCTCCACGATTCGGAATTCCCAACGTATCCGCAATCACTTTTGATACAGCTGCCGCTAAAATACGCATCTGTTCGTTACCAGCCCAATAAAAAACCTCAACACCAGTTGCCTGACCATTAAAGGCATTCAAGTGACTCGTGATTGCTACGCCTGATCCCGCCGCATTCATAACCGTGACTTGGTTCTGCAAGTTTTGGTTAACAGTTGCGCCAACGTTATCTGTAGAATCGCGCACACTTGCAATTGCTTGCATCTTTTGGGTGATTGTTCGTACAACATCTGCTTCACGTCGCCCGTTTCCTACTGCACCTGGATCCATCCAGTTGGAGCCATTTTTTCTTCCTCCGTGTCCGGCACCGTTTGATCTGATCGTCATTTTACTTCACCTCTTCCTACGTAATACCAGTCCAGCATCTGTTGATCCGGATCATCTGTTTTGGGTCGTTGCTTCTGCTCAAAATCAAATGCTTCCATTTTGCCAGTTTCTGTAAATTCAGCTGCCACGGTCACGGTCGTTCCTTCGATATTGTTAAGAGTGTGTGCGGCATCCTCGATCGTGTTCTCGTCATTTTGAAACTCCGGTTTGACTACTTTGTTGTAGTCTTCTAAAAATTTTTCTTTGTTTCTCATCGTATTTACCTCCTAAATATTTAATAGAAAAAGATCAGCCTTTCGACTGATCCTGTTCTTTATAAATTAAGTTTTCTGTACCTTCTTGGCCATCACCATAATCCGGTGGATCAACGTCTGGTTTAACCATGCTGTTTCCTAAATCAAATAATCCGCCAGCGGCTAATCCTGATACAGCCCCAGCCCATGCGTAGATTGCTAAATCTTGTGGTGCTAGGGTCATTGCATAAAGCACCCCTAACAAAATACCCGCAATCACATTGATCACGGGTAAGAGTTTGTACTCCTTCATTTGTGTTTTAATTAACCCTGTGACACCAACGACTAGTGGTGTAATAATACTTGAAGCAGCTAAGATTTCTGTCATGTTATTTTCTCCCCTTTCCAATTTGCTTAAAAATAGATCTGATTTGTTCTTCAATAATTGAAAGCCGATTGCCATAGTCAATCTGACTTTTTTCTACGCGGATGATCGTCTTTTCTAACTTTCCTAACGTGTGATCAAGTTTCGTGAACATCGCATAAAATTTCGCCACACCCACCATTAATGATCCACCGAGTGTAAGAATCGCGATCCACTCCCCGATTGTAATTCCCTCCATAAGTAACCTCCTTTATATCAAACTTCTCGAATTTCCCGTAAAACAGCCTTTAATCCTTCAGAACTCACATTCCCACCATGTCCCCAAATTGAATTAGAAGAATAATCCACTTGAATTCTCTTATTGATCCAGTTACTACTAGAATTTAATACTTGACTCACATGTAAACCTGCTCGTTTAGGTAAAAATTGTGTCGTAAAATCATAATTCCATGCTGAACCGTTAGCGTAAGGTGCCCAGATCAGTAATAGTCCTGAATTAAGATCCTCGAATTTTTTAGAAAGTCTTATGATGTGACTCGTATTCATAGTCAATATTCCTGTCCAAAGGGGAAGACTTTCAATGAGCGAATCATTATAATTTGTTGTGTTCTTTGTAATAATGGCAGTAGTTCCTGAAGTTGTATAACTACACAACGGGAATGTAACTACCCTATCCCCTGCTAAAGTATTTCCATTAATTAAATGGTTAACTGCCTCTAAACGAACCTGATTATTTGTCCAAGAGTAATTCTCACTATCTGCTGGAAAATCATCAGTTGGAATTACCGATTCATTTAAATCAATCGTTAAACAAACATACCCACTTGAATTTGCTGGAAGAGTAATACTTTGTGCTTCTTTCACATATACCATTCTACCTTGTATAATCGCACTACCACTGGCAACTCTTACATCCAAACCACTGGAAGATAATTCTAATCCTTGTTCATAACCAGAAATCACATAACTTCTTTTTCTTGCTAAAGCATGGTACATTTTCGCATCATTTTCAGCACTGATTTTTATATTGTCAAATTGATATCCATCTATATTTCCAGCCATCAGTCCACCTCTTTAAATGTCAGTTCAGGTAATCCCATCTCAACCAAAACTTCTTTTACTTGTTCACGTATGATCTTTGGAACATCTTCAATTTTTTTCTTTTCTTTTATGATTAACGTTGCATATACAATGACCATTGTCTTATACTCCTTTTTTAAAATAAAAAAGACAATCCTACATCTCAGCCTGTTGAGATAAGATCGCTTTGACTTCTTTCTGGATTTTTTTAGGTACATCTTCAATTTTTTTAACCCCTTGTTGATTAATTCAATATATATTTTTATCAAGTTATCCTCCTCCTAGAATCAATTCATATACTTCTGTTAAAGCTAACTGAGTTTCTGTTAGTTGCTCTTCTTGTCTTTTTACATTTTTTTCTAAATGTTTATAAAGTACTTGAAGATTATCAACCTGCTCACTAAGCACACTATTCTCTAACTCTTGCCAGCGATTTTCTGTTGGAACAAAAAACTGGTTGGCTATTTCAATTTCCTCTATCGGTGGAACATCAGTAAAAGGGACCTGAATTGGGAAATCATCTGAGACTTCTAGCTCTTTTCCACCAGTACGTCCATACTGCCAAATTTTTTTCATTTCATACCTCCTCAACCTTACTATTGTTTGTGGGTGCAGGTGCAAAAACTAATGCATGACCTCGAACTGCTAGTCTCTTCACTAATGTTGTTGGCGAATCAATAAAACGGACAATCGGTTTACGAGCATCATCAAAATTGTTTGATACAGTAATATGATAAGAACCAAATCCGCCGTCTGTGTAGTCTGGTAAACAGGAGCCACCAATCCAAATATATCCGCCAAAAATATTCGGAACATCAGGATAAGTGAAGCCCGGATGACCATCATTTCCAACGCGAATTGTACTTCCTCTTGCCCAACCAATTGAATTCGAAAATTCTAATGTCTCCCACGCAAGCCACACACAGCCACCTAAATACACCGCACCATGATTTTTATATTTATCAGTCGCTACTGCTTTCGCGTACTCAACACCTATATTTACACCATTAGACTGTAAACCGCTTAAAAAGTTTTTAAATCCTGGGACCTGCTGTGGCTCATTTAGACTAACTGTTTGTAAGATTTTAGAATCCAAGTACTCTTCGGTGATATCCCAGCTATAATCATTTGGGTTACTACTATCTTTCAAACCTTCGCCAAAATATTTATATTCCAAAATATTCGGAGTGGCTATATCACCTTTTTCTATTTTTAATGATTCAATCGTTACTTGCCCCATTGTTGCTTGAGGGAATTGGTAAATTTGTAATGTGCTAGGAGAAACACTCCCATTCAAATTTACTTCTGAAGGAGTGAATGTCAGTCGCCAAGTATCTGCTAAACCTTCTACTATTTCCATGTCCCCAATATTAGAGGTACTATTCGGACCAGTCGTGTATACCCTAAATGATTGTGTACCTAGCTTGGTTCCTTTCAAAGTTAATGTATACGTTTGATTAGCAATAAATGGTTCAATCATTTCAGCAGAATATACTAAATATTGTCGACTACTTATCGGGAAAGCTTGTTCTTTATTTGCTAGATTTTCGTTCAATGGAACCTTGGAAATGTGATACGGTTCAACAAGTAGATTGGGTTGATAAGGCGTAGCAACCGATCCTTCTTCTATCTTTATGTTTCGAAGAGAGATTTTACCCTTAATTCGACTTGATGCTGTAACATCTTGTAAGACTACATACCACTGTTGAGGCAGTGTAGTCGCATAAGTGGCTATTTGCGTACCACTAATCGTGTGCCAGATATTAGTAGCTGTCGGGAGAGGTCTAACTGTAGATAACATAATATTTCCACCTGGTACGTAGGTATTAGTTAATCGAATATTAGAGGCATCTCCCTCTAAACCTTCATGTAACATAATCTCAGCGCTAATTGTGTATCTCTTTCCGTTTTTAAGAGCGGGTAAACGCATGCTTGTATTAAATTTAGTTAGTTGTGCAGATCCATCTAACGTGAAAATGATCTCGCCATCTGGTCCATCTTCAACCGTAGCTCCATTTCCCGATGTAAAATGAGCAGCTGTAATCTTTGGTAGCAAATTGGCATTCCCTGAGTAGTCGTAATTACCGAAATCAATACTGTTTGAGTACATCCGTTTTAGATTACCTAGCTCGTTGATTTGTTTGCTTGTCTCGTTGACTTTTTCATTTAAATTTAGAACTTGTTCGTTTAACTCTTTAACTACGTTCTCAATACCCTTATACTCTTGTTCCTTTTCTTCAATAAATAATCGGAAACGATTATCAAAATCCTTTAGTTTTTCATCTAGCAAAGACACATAAAGCGTTGCTTGACCTTGACTGATATCGGCATCATTTTCAACTTTTATTCGAAAGCTCTGTGTTGCATAACATTCTCCGTTTTCTCTCGTCACACGAAAGAACGCTTCCTTGAACTCACCTTGGACACTAAAATTTTCACGACTAAATTTATAGCTGATTTCACCTTCAGTAGGATCTAAAATTGTGGGCACGCCAGTTGTGAATGTGCCATTTGCATTTGTTCCATAAAAAACTATTGTACATCCATTGAGATTTATTGTTGATCCGTCTGGATCTAATAATTTAAAGGGATAATTTATAAATCGATTATCCCCAACTCGACCAATAATGGACTTTGAGAGCTTTCGTCCGTTACCGCCTAATTTAAGTTCAATAGGCTCCATTACTCCACTACCTTTCTTTTATTCATCAAAATATTCACTTAATCGACTTCGAATATTACCAAATGTTAATTGCATCTTGTTCTCAGTACTATTTACTCGCCAAGCAGTTAGAACTGATTGATAAATTGTATTTTTTATTCTTACATTCGCTAATAATCCAGTTTCAATTTCTTCAACATCAATATTTTTTGCTTGAAACATAACTTTACAATTGATTTCATGTGAATAAGCATTTCCTTTTAGTTCACTATTTGCAACTTCTAAATATGTGGGTTTATCTTCTAAATCCTGATCATATATATATACCGTATTAACAGTAGGTCTAATAATTTTATTGCTGTTTGGATTGTTAGTGACATTATTATCATTTTCTAAATAGTAGGTAGCTAAGATAATTGGATGGTCCATACTGTTAGTTGCTTTATCAACAATTAACAATGCATTCTCATTACCAACTCCTGGCTTTTTTACCCAATAATCCCAGTCACTAAATTCTGAAGAATTATCCATTATTTGAATACTTTTTTCTATTCTTTTTATACCAGTCTGTATTCTGCCTCCTGAGATTGCTTTAACATACCACTTTACGTTGTATTTCCTAAATCCATTAATCAAATAGCTATTAATCCTTCGAGAATTTAATTCAATTGCTTGATAACTATGAGCTGTATCACTTTCAACATCAATACTTAATGTTCCATTTAAATTCTTTGTACGGTCATTTAAAAGGTAGTTAGTGATGATTGATTTAGCATGAGATTCAAAGCTATTCCCACTTGTTCTATAAGTAGGGAAATAACTATCTCCAAGGCCCATCAACCCACGACAACGGATTGTTTTATTATCTTGAGAGTCGACTATCCCAAAATAAGCGTATTTTCCACTAGGTATATACTTTGCTCTTAGCCAATCACCTTTTTCAATTTTTATATCTTCTGTTAAGGTGAACTCACTGGTCAGTTCACGATTAACTTCATCAATACCAAAGTCGAACTCTCCACATATATATTCTCTAGGATAGGGAGTTAGATCCCAACGAAATAAATGAACAGATATAATCATTAAAACAGATCAGCCTCCTCATAAATCGTTATTTCTACTTCTGCAGTACCGATATGAAATACTATTATTGATTCTCCGACAGGCGCATGAACAAACCCGTTTTTAGTTATATCTTGTTGTTGATAGACCGAAGACTGTAATCCATTCTGATCTATTAATATAGCAGTCCTTTCTTGAAATAAACTAGAAACAACCAACTGATGTTCTTCTTGTAAAGTTAGAAAATAACCATCTGAGCTAATTAATTTTGAACCTTGGAATATTTCCCAACGAGGGTTTACACAATAACCAGTTATTTTTATTCTTAGCGGAGTCAGATGATTTTTTTCAGCAGATAAATAGAAGGAACGATTATTAATTCGATAGTTCCCTTTTTTCTCATGTGCATTTTGAGTATAGACATACGGCCGGACATAATTATAGACTTTTCCATGGGCATTAACATTTATATTTTTTTGATGAATTTTTGCATACTTCACTGTATACCAAGGCGATAATCGGTCAATTATAATTGATTCTTTTAAAAATCCGCCTTGTTGTATAGAAGATTTCGATAACATAGAAACTGTAATCAGTGCTCTTTTTTGGCCTGCGTCAGTAGTATAAATTAAATAAAGTGGACTAAAGGATAAAAATTCTACAAAAGAATAATATACTTGATAGGCATTTTCATTTTTACGACGTCCAAAATGAAAATAAGCTTCAAACTGATGTTGTTTCAATACGTGCTTTTCAATTCTAGAATGCCCATTTTCGCTCAAATAATCAGTTTCAAAACCTATTCCTAAACCATTTACATTAGAAGCCCTTAAAGAGTGCGTATTATCTATGAGCCAGGTATCACCATGACTGTTTTCAATTGATAGATGTTGCACTAAAATCCTCCTCTCGCCATCGTCTTACCGATTATTTTTGTCAGTCCATTAGTGTCTTCAATCATTACTATCTGTTCTTTATTTGCCAAATCTGTTAAAGCTTGTGCAATTTTGGAGGTGTATGGGGATTGCGTACTGTATGATTGATTAATAATTTGTGTACCTCTAGCTTCCATACCCATACTTGAAGCGCCTAAAGCTATTTCTGGGGTAGTGATCCTCAGTATTCCTTTTGATAAATTATCTATCGATTGATATGCTACATCTGCATACTTATCAATTCCCACAGCTACACCTTCTGGTATCCATCGACCAACTTCTGATGCCATCACTCTAGATGGACTGTTAATATCTAATGCTTGTTTCATTGTATTAGCAACCTGATTGGCAATTCTATTTGCGGTTGCCAATACAGATGCTGTACCGGCATTTAATCCAGCATTCAATCCAGCCATAGCATCTCGACCCACTCCATTTAGCTGGTTAGGTAATCCTGAAAAAGCAGATACAACCGCCGAGCTAGTTCTTGATGCAGTTGAAACAGGCTGACTTGCAGATGAATTCATTCCACTATTTAATGAACTAATTGCGTTGCGACCTGCCATTTGCATCTGATTTGGCAACTGATTGAAGGATTGTACAATCCTATTTGATATATTTCTGGAAGTTGCGACAACCCTGCTCGACTCTGCCATCATTCCAGAATTCAATCGACTCATAATATCTCGACCGATCGATTGAAATTCACTTGGCGTATTAGTAAAGGTCCGTATCAAGTTGCTATTCAAAGCTTTCACAGTAGCTAATTGTACTTGCGATCCACTTTGGAAACTCATATTCATAGAATTCATACTATTGGAAGCTACCATAGGAAGCGCACTCAACGCGTTAGCTACATTAGGAACAACTTGATTAAAACTTACTGTCATATTTTTGATACCAATGTCAGTTTGTTTTACCATTTGGTCAACCAACTTATTTACTTCCGCAACAACCATTGGACTAGTGGCTGCGATTCCCGTTGCAAGACCTTCTCCCACTGCTTGTCCGTACTCAGCATAGTTACCTTGGTTCATATGGCTAGATAGTTCATTATTTGGAGTGTCTGCGACAGCTTTAGCACTTTGTTGCACAGCTTCTTGACTGCTATCAATCCCTTGTGCTACACCTCGACCTACCTCTGTTCCACTTTCCTTAGTTTTTTCTGTAGTCATCTCAGCTTGAATAGTATTTTCTGGTATCATTCCTATAGCTTTGGCTGCTAACTCAACATCGGCATTAGATTGATTAATTCCTTCACTTAATCCTTTACCTGTTTCTTGACCAGTCGGAATATAACGATTTGCTTGTATGGTTTCCTGAAACATTGTTTCTGGAGTTTGTGCTACTTCTTTAGAAGCTTCTTCTACTGAAGTAATATTATCTAAAATTCCTTGCCCCAATTTTGTTGGTGGTGCTGCACCCATTGAGGCGTAGTCTGTTTGTTCTAGTTGAGGGCCCATAACTCTCTCTGGCGTTTGAGCAACTTCCTTTGCTGCTTCCTCTACTTTGGCGGTTGCCTCTACCATCCCATCCCCAATTTCTTCGACAGGTTGACGTCCCCACTGTGCAAAGTCTCGCCCCTCTGTTCCTCTCCGTAAAGATGCCTCACTTTTTTCTGGAATTAATCCAAATTTTTCAGCAACAGTTTCCGTTTCTTCACCAACGATATTCCCCATACTCGCCATCGCTTGCTTCATCGTTGCATCCGCAGTCCCATTTAAATCACTAATGTGCTGTTGTGCTGTTTCTGGTAATTTACCTAATTCAAGATCTAAATTTTCAACAAACCACGCCGATTGTTCAGCTGACATTTTTGGTAGGTCCTCCATATGAAGACCCATTTGTTCCAGCAGGCTTTTTGTATGTTCTCCACCTAACTCCGCTAATGAACCAAGATTCAGCCCCATCTCATCCACCATTTGCTGTGTTTGAAGCGCACCCGCCGGGCCTAGTTTTTCAAGTTGCATAATAATGCCATCATCTACACCGGCCTTCGCCAAAATGGCAACATTGGTCGACCACGTTCTCATAGCTTCAGCATTTTTTTGTAGATTTTCCTTCATTTGATCTAAGCTGATTGCTTCTTGTTGTTCAATCTGCTTAAAAGCATTCCCTGATTCTTCTACCAGCTTTTTGTACATGCTATTCATTGATTCCAAGGCAGCTTGTTGTGCATCAGATAGAACATTCCATGAAGTAATCATCTGAGAATTAGCTTCTGAGACGGTCTCTGCGACTGCTCGTCTTTTCTCTTGCTCCTCCGTGTACAATTGATTTCGTTCGGATTGATTTTCAACAAGTAAACCTTGAAGTTCATCTTCCTTCTGGGACAGTCCTTCCAGTGATTCTTTGACTTTTTTCTTTCCATCCACGCCAGATTCTGAGGCTTCTTGCTCCAATCTCATACGTTCTTTGGCTACTTCAGTTAATGAGGATTCAATGTCTGCAGCTTCTTGATTCAACGTCTTTTGTCGTTCGGTTAGCCGATTGACTTCTTCCATTCCTTTAGAAGCTTCAATCCGTTTGTTTATTTCTTCTGTGGTTGCATTAAGCAAGCCTGTTTCTTCGTCGTAAGAGAGATTTAGACCAGTCACTGAATTATTCAGTTCATCAACTGTATCAGCCATCAATTTTTTATCCGCAGCCGATTTATCTTCAATTGCTGAAAGCCTTTGTAATTCAGCTGCTAGATCCTTGTTTCTTTCTGTATTCGACTCGATCACTTTAGCTTGTGACTCAAATTCTTTTGCACTGGACTGGGTTGACTTTCCGACATTATCTAGATCGTCTTTTAATCCATCTAATTCACTAGCTAATTCTTTGGTCTTTTTACGTGTATCTAAAAAATTTTTTCCCATTATGGCTGCAGCTACACCAGCTGCTCCTAAAACAGCTGCTGTACCCGCGACTACTGGATTCAATAGAATGCTAGCTGCTGCCAGTGCCTTCTTCGCTGCTGCAGAAGCACCAGCAGCAATCGCATAGGTTTTTTGGGCGGCTGCTGCACCTTTTAGTGAAGCTGCATTGGAAATGTTTGCTGCAACAACCGCTTTAGTGGTGGTGGCGTTCTGTAAGTTGAGACTGATTCCTAGTTTTGTAGCAACTGCATCAACTTTTTTAGCCATCGTCGCACCAGAAGTTGCACCGGTCAGGTATTTCAACATCTGAACATAAGATGCTGTAGCAACTGCTGCTTTCTGTACAATAAGTAGTCCACCAAATGCAGTTCCTAATCCGATAATCACGGGTGAAGCTGTCACAGCTGCGTCCTTCACAGCAATAACCCCACCGGTCATCGTATCAACAGCCGAAACAACAGGAGGGATTACACCAGCAATCCCATTTAGCGCACCTTCAAATGTTTTACCAAATCCTTGGATGTTTTCTTTCATCGAGCCAAAACGTGTTTCTGAGAATGCCTCGTCCATAGATGCGATAATATTTGCTGTTCCTCGGCTTGTTGCAGTAGCCATATTGGCAAACGACCCTGCCCAAGTATCCCCAGCTTGTTGAGCCATCCCAGAAACCGATGTGAATTCATTCCCACCATCACGCATCGCCTGTTCAACCGTATCAAAAAACTGATTGGCACTAATTTCACCATCACGCAACGCATCACGAATACTCTGCATACTCATGCCAGTTGCATCTTCATAGATTTTCCAAGGATCAACACCACGACGGACCATTCGATCCATTTGAGCCATATTTACGGTACTGGTGGCTCTCATTTGGATCATGGCATCCATTACGTTATCCATTGTCTCCGCTGCACCGTCACCATACATAGCCACAGCGTCACCCCAGATTTGATAACTTTTTGTCGATTGTTCCAGTGAGCCGTTTTGCATCACTAAACGTTGAACGGTCTGAGCCGCACTATCCAGCATGTAGTTTGTACCAACAACGACATCTCGAACGCCTTCCATCCCTGCAGCCGCTTCTTCTGAACTGCCAGTTAATCGAGTCATCGTATTTTCAAAGTTATTCAAAGTATCAATACGACCAAATGCACCATCTAATGAACCTTTAGCCATCGATAGTGCTGTAGTTGCTCCTTTTGTGATCAACATCGCTGCACTTAGTTTGCCCACAGAGCCTGTTAACAAATTGGCTTTTGGCTCTGGTTGAGAAAAGGAGGTACTCATTTTAGCACCAGACTTTTCTGCTTCATCACCCAATGACGTAAGATCCTTTTTCATCGCATCAACCGCATCACTGACAGTCTTTGCTCCGTCTTTGGAACCAGCTTCTAAACTAGTCGCAATGCTCTTTCCTGCCTTAGTTGCTGATAATTCAACAGGAGGAACCATCTGCGCAGAGGACTTTTCTATAGATCCAAGAGCGCTAGCTGCTTGCTTGGAACCTGCTTCAAACGAATTACCGATGCTTCTACCTGCCTTAGGTGACGTCGCTTCAATACTGGCTAACATGTTACTGCTTGATTTCCCGATACCATCTAAAGCGCTAGTCGCCTCCTTGGCACCAGATTGAAAGGAGCCACCAAGCTCTTTACCAATTTTAGGTGCAGAAGATTCCACAGAAGAAACCAAGCTTGTGACTGATTTAACGACACTGTCATTGGCCTGATTGGCATTTTTGGCACCAGAATCAAAGGATTCACCCATGATACGTCCTGACTTAGCTAGTTCAGTGCTCGTCGTGGCGGTTAGATCCGTCACTCCTTTAGCCACGCTATCTGTTGCGTTATTAGCGGCCTTAGATCCCACTTCGAAGTTTTCGCTTAATGATTTCCCAGCTTTGACAGTAGCCGTATCAGTCGATCTTCCCAAATCAGTCATCGACTGTTCAACTGAATCCACTGCTTGATTAGCAACTTTCGCTCCTGTCTCAGTATTGGCACCCATATTATTACCAATTTTTTTTGTAATATCATCAGCATTTTTTCCTAACTGTCCAAAGTTTTTTTCAATTGAACTTATTACATTAGGAACCTGCTTGGCGTCGACATCAATCAGAATACTTATTTTGCCATCTTTAGTCATTATCTTCCTCCTCTCTATCAGTATTTAAGGCATAGTATCTTTGTAAATCTGTCATATCTTGCTTATATTCTTCTGAATCATTATTTCCTGGTTTCCAAGCTCGAATCTGCATAATTCGTTTAAGTGGGGTGTCTGAAGGCAGATTATGTAAAAGAGCTCTAAATTTGGACCAAGTCAGTATTCCCTGTTTATCAATTAAATCGATGTTATATGCTTGAATAAAAGAAGCGTAAATAGTCTCTGCATCCGCTGATATATCTATTAATTGTTCGTGCTCTTCCACAGAAAGTGGCTCTCCGTAAAAACTATATTTAATGAACGGTGGAACTTCCTTATGGATAAATTGGTCGTAAATAAATACCCATAGACTAAGTGCATCCTCAGATTGATAGCAACCTTCACCAATTAATAAGTCTAGACATAGACAAGCTTTCTCATAATCAGTGAATATTGCCTCGTTTAACACATCAAAAGCATCTAATACAATATCAAATGACAAATTAATCAAATACTCACGTTCTTTATAAAAAAAGGAAGTGACTTCTGGGTCATTTAACCTCATGTCACCACCTACTTTTTATTTGCTACTTTTTGCTTTTTCTTATTCTGAAACTCCTTGGTTAGCTTTTCTGCTGCAATCTCTCTATCCTTTTGTCTTTTTTTTGCTTGTTGTTCGACTTTTTTAGCAATAGCTTTGATAGTTGGTTCATAAGCACGTTCAAGTGCATCAAAATCTGGTACACATTCATATAATTTTTCAAATGTTCCTTTACCAAAGAAAAAATCATATTGATATTCAAGAGTCCCTTTAGCATGTTCTATGACTGTTTCAACATTAGTTTCGTGGATAGAATCTTCTTTAAGTTTTTGTTCGTATATGTCGAATTCCTCATAGTTTTCTTCTACAATAATTCGTTTTAAATTTTCCAATGAGCTATCAAACCAGATTTCAACACGCTCACCAGTAATTGGATTTGTAAATCCTACTGGAAAGCCAGAGAGTTCAATATCGATATCAAGTGTTTGTTTCATAATTACCTCCATATAAAAAAGAGAAGGCTATAAAGCCTCCCCCAATATTTTAGTTAGTTCATCTTTCTTAGTGTTTGACGGGTATTCTATATTTTTACTATCAAGTGTTTGTTTTAATTCTGGAATAGTTAGCCCAGTAGCTTTCAGTTCCTCTGGCTCTTGGCTGTCTGCTTTGAATAAGGTTCCCATTTAGGTGTAGTATCATATAGAACAGTAAATTCAATATTACCAAATTCAGTAGCCCCTCCAGTTTTCGTTTGAGGACTTGATAAAGTTGCAATTCCTTCCCTTTTCTTTTTGGGATTATCTCGATCATCTGTTACTCGAAAACCAATTTTCCGATCATCTCCAAATAAACCAATCATTTCATCAATTAATTCGGATGCTTCATCACCCTCAAAGTATTCACCCGTAAAACTATAGCCTAGTCGATGAGAGGTGATCGTTTGTTCTGGTTCTCCCGACCCATCAAAGAAACCGTCTCCATCATCAACTTCTTCTTGTGAGGCATCAGAGACACTCTTGATTTTTTTTAAGCGAACCCAACCATCTTCAGTAATTTTTCCATCTTTCAATTTTTGAATTTCAAATCCAATTAGCGCAATTTTTTTTCGTTTCATAATATTCCTCCTATTTATCAAAATATAATGTTGCTTTGATTGCTAATCGATAATACAGAAATTTTTTGTCGTCATAACCTGTAAAAAAAGGTTCATCTACAATAGTTATTCCAACAAATTGATAACTATTGTTACTAGATGGAATATCTTCTTGTTCTTCTAGTAACTCACCTAGTTCAATCATTATCCGATCTGCATTTTCACATTTTGTTTTATAGACAAATTCATAATTTAGTTCTTTTTGTTTTGATCCATCCATAAAAGTTTCGACCGTTTTACCTCCAGGTAATGCGGTTAGACGCATCGACTCGTCTTTATCTAAAGAGTGAATACGGACTGGTACTGGTACTTGGTTCGATACTTCTAGCAACTGATCAATAAAATCCATTACCAATTCGCTCCCCTCTTGAATGCTTCTAACCAACTAGACATAAATATAGATTTTGCTTCTTTATCCCAATATGGGCCAGTTCCCGGTGTAGTATAATTAGAAAATATTACCTGTGTTCCAAACTTATTTGTAAACCCTCCGTGATAATGAGCCAAAGCATATCGAGCATTCCAAGTAATCTTTTCTCCATTACTTTCAACAAAAGACATATCTCTCAAGTGTTGGCTCCTCATAGGAACAAATCTTTCATTCATATCTAAATGAGCTTTATTTGCCATTTCGTGCCGTCCATTTTGTATAGATGAATGACTTAATTTTATTTTTGCTCGACTTAAATCAATTCTTACAGATGCTCCCATTAAACCACCTCCAATTCATAAGCGAATGGTTCAGGAGAATCAGCAAGCAACGGAACGATTTTTGTGATTGTGTATTGTTCGCCAAAGATTTCAATTTGATCTGCAACTGAAAACTCCGGTAATGGTCCAGTGTATTTTTTCACCATAGAAATCAATGCATTTGGCGTTTGTACTTTCCCATCAATATCCCTTGGCTCAAATTTGACTGTGTCGTCAAAGCGGACATGCTCAATGGCTAAATCATCCTCAAAAATCGGCTCACCTCGTGGACCCATTCCGTTTTTCTTGCGATAGATCATCGCATGAGGGAAAAAACGTTTAGGTGGCATTCGCATTCTCATCGACTCACCCCACGATATAACAGCCCTGTGCCAGATAACTGCAGCATAGCGTCCCCAGAAAGCAGGGATACTTCGTTTGTCGATGACGAAACACCTTTGCTTTTAGAAACACTCATCCGTCCGATGGACCAACTGTCAGGCTCTTGCATGCCAAACGTGGTAGTGGCATCTACTTCATGCATGTACTCGATTTGATAGGCAATAGCCAACTTAAAGGCATTGCGCCGCATCGGAATATCTGACTCGAGATCATTCCGCTGATAAAAACGTCTCGTTTGGATGTCCAACAATGCACTGGCTTTTCTCAGAAGCTTCCGGAAATCTTTTTCGGTCAGTTCCGTGTCACGATCCACGAGTCGCTTGTACTCTTTAAGAGACAGGTAGCCACATGGCTCGATGCTCTCCTGATCGTCAAAGCTTTCGTTCAACGGCTTACGTCTTATTCGTTCCATGGTTTTTCACCTCCATGAAAAAAGAGAGTGGTTATTCACTCTCTTTTAACAGCTCAATTAATTCTGGTTTCTTGGCAGTAGATGGATACTCAAAGCCAAGACGATCTAACTCAGCTCTAAGCTCATCAACTTTCATGTCATCGATGACAAATGATTTACCTTCTACCCCAGACTTCCCCGGTTCTTCCGGGGTCATGCTTTTGGGTCATCATAAGAGATATAGATTGCTGGACGTGCTTTCTTAAGTACCAAGCAATCGTAATAATCCAACCCTTTGATGGTGTCACGGTAACCGCCACGATCCTGGTCAGCAGGGACCAAATCAATCGTATTGTACTTCTCGATTGGCTTAGCAACGGTAATAGGCGTCATAATGAAATTAATATGCTTGTCTTCATCGACCTGCAACCGATTTTTAGCAACCTTTTGGATGATGATGTTCGTGCCATCAAGCATCTCGACACGACGATCGATACCGTTAAATTGAACAGTGTTGGTGGTAAAAGTTTTAGAAACGCCATCTGCATTCTTCAATGCTTTGTAGGCATCACTAGACATAAATGCCACAAACTGACCAATGACTTCTGTGTCAGTCATGTACGCTTCAGCATCGTCGAAGCTATCTAAAATATTAGATTTAGTGATTGTTTGTTTGACCGTTTTTCCTTTGTAAATCTTATCAGAAGTATCAAATCCAGCTTCAAGCAAACGAGCAACAGCGGTTTGATCTTTCTCAGGAATCGTAACCAATCGAGTGTGCTCTTCAATGACAGCACCTACTTGATAGGCTGCATTTTCCGATTGATCTAAGCGATCCATGTCGTAGCCCATCCAACGTTCCTTTTCCAATTTTAAAGTTGACTTCTCAACTGATATATTGTTCCGTTCATTTTCTTTATTTCGCTTATAATCGGCAGCAGTAAATCCTTGCATTTCATTTACACGAACTTCATGAGTCCCCACAAAATCAGCTTCTGTAATATCTTTTGCGCCTTGTGTCAATACTTCCCATACTTGCGACTCAGCTGCAAATTCCTTGTCGATTTTCGCTAAATCCTTACTGTCTAAAATTACTGGCATTTAAACCACTCTCCTAATTATTTTTTGTTCTTGCAATATTCTCTGCTAGATTATCTTTCCAGCTTTTTTCTTTAGGTGGCTCACCACCACCTGTATTACCAGCAGCCACAAACTGCTTTTTCTTTGGCTGTGGTGCAGGATCGCTTGATTGAAACAAATAGCCTTCATCTTTTTTCAGTGAGGCTACTTTATCATCTAATCCCTTGACTCCTTCGTCAGTCATTTCCAATTCATCTGCCTTCAACAAAGCTTTCACAGCTGTAATGTTCTTAGCTCCAGCTTGTGTTAAAGCTAATTCGATCGCAGCGTTCTTACGATCTGCTAGTCTTTCAGCGGTTACGGTTTCTAACTGATTTTTATAGTCATCAATTTGTTTTTGCAGATCTTCATTTCCACTGTTTGATGCTTTCAACTGCTCAACAAGCGCATTTGCGGCGGTTAAATCTTCGTTTGCAGTTTTTAGCTTTTGAGACTTATCGTTAAAATCAGCTTTAGGCACAGCATTTTTCGGAAATTCTGATTTTATTTCTTTTGTCGCTCCGTCTAGATCAAACTTCCCATCCTCTCCGACGTGTTTTGATAAAATTTCTTTGATCCATTCCATGATTCATTCTCCGTTCCTTTTTATTCTGGTTGGTACCAGTTTAGAGTGTGAGTTATACCGCTCACTCGGTAGATGAACAGTTTAATGTCATATTCAGGACAAAATAAAAGCCTAGCAAGCTAGACTAAACAAACCAAAATCCTCAAACTTCAAAGCAAGACCAATTTCATAAAATGTTAGTAAGATTTCAGATAAGCTCAATTTGCTTTAATCCTCCACCATACTTTCTCCTTCTATGAATACACTTGCTCTTTCGAATAATCCCGACGTAACAATTGATCATGCTCATTGATAAAAGTACGCAGTGCTGCTTGACGTCGTCTGACCAGTTGTTTGAAGTGCAGAACATCTTCTTTGTTGTCCATTGTCGTTGCTCCGTTCAACTGCCGCTTGGCACGACGAATAGCGACTTCCATGCGTCGTTGCTTGGCAACCAAGTCTGCATTGTCAATCGCTTGCTTTGGATCATACTGCTTCATGTGAATATCAAGATCCGGATCATAGATTTGGATGTACAATCGATGTCGACAATTAATACCTTGGGTTCCGTCAGGCTCACCGTATCCATGATCATAGATCGATGGAATGTGCCGTAATTCTTCCGGCGCATCCTCTTTACGGACAAGCAATACCCATCCACCTTGAATATGGGCACAGTGTGGTCGTGCAGCCACATGGCTACTCATTAAAGCAGTGACGATGCCATGCTCTAAGCCTCGCTTAAGTCGCAGATCTTGATAAACACGGTGAGTGGTTGCTTTTAAAACCATCCGAACGTACCGCTCAAGGCTCCATTCACGCCCTGCCTTGTCGACAAAGGTCGTCATCACCCCTTTTTCCACCATCGCATAGATCGACTCTCTAAGCGCCTGTTGTGGCGTTTTAGTGCCGCCAATGATTTTGGCTACAGTATCGTTTAAAACTTGTTGATACATCTTAGCCAGTGGATTATTCGGATAATTAGTGTCGATCAGCGTTTGATTGACATGATTGTCGAGCTCTCGCCATTGCTGATTGAAATATGACTCCATCACATTGTCGATCTCCGTTCGTGGTGGCGATTCTTTTCCGGTTTGCTTAGCCAAATTCTTGTCGAGATCTGAAACGACCTCAAATCCCATATCCACGATGATTTTACGTAACTGATCATAAGAATAATGACTTGTTTCATTGACCACTTGCTGCAAAGATTGTTGATTCAACAAATTTAATTGCTGCATCTTTTCAAGCTTCCATCGAAGCACATTATCTTCTGTGAGCGGTGTTCTCGTTGGCTTGTTTAACTGGCGGACAAGCATCCTCATGATCTCATCTTCCATCGCCATATAAGCATCTTGAATGTAAGAAGCCTCAATATCTAGCTGGTTGGGTGTAATGGCCATTCAATCACTCCTCGAAGTCTTCGTATCCAGAATCTCGTATTTTACCAGTAGTCTCATCAACTATATCTAATTGCGCTTGTCGGTAAAGATCTTTTGCCTTACTTTCAGGCAACTTCATTATTTTGGCTAAAGTTAACCATCCGGGAATCAGCCCATCATTTTTCAGTTCACGATAATAATCAGATTCTGACTTTTTATCTAAGAAGATGCCATCATCAAAGTTCACACCGATCTCTTCACGATTTGGAGATTCACCACTAAATAGTGGTTTCCCATCAACTTCTGTGGCCCGCCCTAACTCACACAACGCTAGTACAACATCCCGAATGAATTCCTCTAATTCGGTTGTTTGTTGGTTCCTTGATTGATACGTTTGCGAGTTCTCGCTGATTACCTCAGTTGCCGTCTTATTCGTCGTACGTACCCCGGCACCATCGAAAACGAACGTACCAGTCGACAGCCCCACTTCCATTTCTAGAAGTCGCAAGCGATGATTAATTGCTCCGATGTATTGTTCTGTTCGAATATCATGAGTTAAATCAGTAATTTTAAATTCATCAGGGTCCGTACCAGGAACAATGACATAGAAGTCATCATCTTTATCAAAGGTTAATTTCGTTTCGCCTGTTCCCTTGTCAGGAATTCCACTTAGCATAGATTCAGGAAAGGCCGCTCTTCTCTTTCCTACGTCAATTTCATGATCGAACGCATCAAGTGCTTTGTTTAATCGATCAAGTGTTCGTTTACAGTTATCGTACACACCAACACCAAGTGGTGAGTATGGGTTGATATTGTTAAAACCTGCTGTCTTAAAATAAGAGAAGATTGGACGTTCAATTTCTTCACCATGAACAGCCGCCTCAAACTCTTCGTACTGCTTTAATGTGTTTAAAGATACTTGCATCCCCAACACATTAGATTTTTCACTTTCGTATAGTTCCATAGAGACCCAATACTCACCATCGATCCACTCATGGAATTCTAACAAGGTATAATAGAACGTTTTGTTCCCTTGGGTTTTGATCGTTTTAAATGCCATTGCACACTGACTGATCTTATTTGTACTACTTTCCAATGGAAAGAAAGCATCCGGGAGCGCCCATGAAAATTCCACTTGTCCTGATTGATCATTGAAATAAGGTCGCACAACTAAGCCACCAAGAGCCATTGCTGGTTCAAGATACTTACTGAGATTACGCTTGAAGTCATTATGTTGAAACACAGACTCTATCCAAGCGCTAGCTTCATCATATTTTTTTGATTTATCGTCTTTTCCGATCGTGATTTCTGCCTGTTCATTGAACATTACCTTCGCATATTCAGAAGCAACCTTGCGGGCCATATTGATATTCGCCTTTGCCCTCTGATCAGAATTACAATGGGTGTACCCTTGATAATAGAGCAAGCTGTTTTGAATACGATCATATTCTTCACGACTCATTTGAATCTTTGGATGATCTAAAATACTTTGTAACTCTTTTTTCGCTCCTATCGCAACCGCCCCCTTTCCAAAAACTCTTTTTATTGCTTGCCAAAATGACACCTGATCACCTCCTGCTAAAGAACATAGCGTTTCGTAAAGTAATTAATCGCATAACGACATTCGTCTAATGCATGGTTGTTTTTATCCACTGGGTAGCCCGAATCATTCCGAACGTACATTCCTAATTCTTTGATGAAATGATAGTGACCATACTTGCCATCATGATCGTAAAGAAAAAAGCGTCCTTTTGAAAAGGCGCTTTGCGTTCGTTCAATCCCTACTTCAATTTTAGTGCCATTGCTGGTTACTTTGTCTTTTGAGTTGTTGTCTGCTTTTGTTGTGACGATTCCTAACACACGTAATTCCTCACTCAATGACTTACAGGCTGGATCGACAAAGAATTTTGAATGCTTAGGCAGCCATGACCACTCTTTATAACACCATTCTTTAAACTGCTTAATTTCCTTGGCATACTCGCTCATTGCTTTTGTTACCCCTGTATCAGTACCGCTATGATAGAAGTTGGCCATTCGATAGAGATAATACTTTCCGTCTTTCCATGTAACGAGATTTAAGGAACAGGTAGTTGCATCACTTTGTCCGCCGTCTGCACTAAAGAATGCTTCTACAGGCTTGCCGATGATTCCCTTCGACAGATGAGTATCTTCGTTAAACATTGAATAGATCACACCTTCAGGCATCACACGATCACCTAGCCAATCTCGTTTGTAAAGATACTCGGAGACTTTACATTCCGCTTCCCATTCTTTCAAAGCTTGTTTCGTTAAAATAGGATTATCTTGTGGTCGCCAATGACGAAACTTAAAAGACCCAGTTTCTATAAAGGGTTTAAGAGTTTCTAGGTTCGGATGATTTGGTGCTGGCGGATTCTGTTCAGCGAGATGATAACGAAAACTAGAAGCTTTAGTCCGACGAAAAGCCTCCTCTATGACCGCTTTGTTAAGCAGATTGAATTCCAAAAAAGTGACAGTTCCAAATGACATACCAGTGATAGCGCCGACAGCATTGACTTTTCCGCCGCCTTTATAATAGATCCGCTTTTCTCCCTCTGGTAGATTGATCCATAAATGATCTCCATGTTCATCGTGTCGAATTTCAGCACAGCTGGCAAAGATATGTTCCAGTCCGAACCCTTCACAATCCATAAACATTCTGTAAGCTTGTTCTTGGTTGTAAGCAAGTACAAGATGATTGGTGTCGGGATGTCCTGCATAGATCAGCGCCATCTTTTGTGCATCTGACATCGTTTTTCCCGAACGAATCGTTCCCTCGTTCAATTCCATCCGAATTCCCTTGAGCGATTGGAAAATATTCTCTTGTTGCTTAGTCGATAGTTTCAACCGGCTCATCTGCATCACTCTCCTCATCTTTCTTTATTGGGCCAATAAGCGATTGACCGATATCGATAAGGCCCTGTACTTTATTTTGCTCACCTTGTTTCAGAATAAGTTTAGAGACTTTATGTTCGAGAATATCCGCTTCAAAGGCTAGCTTCCGTTTCTGCTCTTCCATTAATACAACTTTTCCTCCTAATAGAGATAATTCATTTAGTTGTTTAATCGATTTTGTCAACTGGTTACTAATCCGAGTTAGCGAATCTTCAATTGAAAGAATATCATCAATTTTACGGTATACTTTTCTACTTACTTGGATATCTTGCATTGCTTCACGTTTGATTTCTAGCTTTTTGCCATCTTTTTCTATGGGAGTTTTTATTTTTCTTAGCTGTTGTAGTCGCTCAACTTCTTCCTCATTTAGCCCTTCTTCGGCTTTTTTGATTCTTTTCATCATTCGTAGCTGCCTAATCTTCAGTAACCGTATTTCTTCAGACAAAACAAAAGAAGGATCATCATCCAAACTTGAATAGATGTCCTTCTCATCATCACTTAACGTATCAAAGAATATTGTTTCATATTCGCCAGTTTTCAAAGCGTTCTTATTACCTGATGGCGGCGATGCTCTGCTATTCCCTTTATTCCCTATGGCATTCTGGTTACCGATAGGTGCGCCACCTTTATTTGCAGTACTACAATGATTATTTGAAGTACTACATTCATCTTTTTGCAGTACTTCATTCCATTTGTCACGTGATTTCCATGCTGAAATAGTTTTTTCTGGGACAGATAACTTTGCAGAAATTTCTCGGTTAGTTATTGTTCCATTAGACTTTTTAAACAATTCGAAAGCTTCATCACGTCTTGGATCACGCTTTCTTGCCATTCAATATACACCACCTCACAATCTGATTAGGTTGAGTTTTGTTTTTCTATTCTCCTTTTTTGGCTTTCTCCCATTCTAGTTTTAAATATATAGAAATAATCTTTTCAAACATTGTGATTTTACTATCGTATTCTCTCATATACCAATAGTATTTCGTACTTTTCCTTTTTAGTTCTTGAACTTCTCCAAAATAAAAGTTATGAGCAAACCAACCTTCGTCAGTTGGCACAATTTCTAAATTTCCAAACTCATCAGTTTCTACAGTGCAATATTCCATCATATGTTCTTCGTATCTTTTAATTTCATCTTGATATTTACTATATTCTTTTAAATTAAACTTATATTTTTTTATGCCAAATTCACTGTAATCATCTAGCATTGAGTCAATAAATTTGAATATATGGGCATTTTTATTCTTGTTGCTTGTCTTATTTAAAAGAATACTTTCATCAATTTTTTTAGAATCACTTTCCTCAAATGCTCCAAAATACAACTTTAATAGTTCTGCATCTTTACTAATTTCTAGATATCTATCTTCAAAATGAGTATTATTTTTTTTTATTTCTGCAAAGCCAGAAATAATGCTAGCTGAGAGCGACCTTACTTCATTTATCCATTCTATTCTTGCTTTTGCTTTTAAATTAGCATCTATTTGTTTTTGAGTCATTTCTTTTTGGAATTCTTGTTGCTGATGATTCAATTTCTTCTGAAATTCGTTTTGTTTTTTACTTTGCCTAAAACTAATGTAAACATTAGCACCAATACCCAAGATAGTTCCAACAAAAGGTATCCATAATTTTAACCATTCCATAAAAACACTCCCAATACACTTTACTTAAAGTATATCAAGAATTTTATGAAATTTGTTAATCATTATCAATATCCTTTAGCATCAAATCCGCTTCAATCAATATCTTTAAGTCGGAAACTTTATCTAACTTGATTTGTCCTGATTGGAGATTTTTTAACCATTTCCCCAAAGCGATACGAATGATCTTTTTATATTCTTGAATGGACTCTGCTTTCTCCATTGCCTTTTCAATCTCATAATCTAAATCAAAGTTTTTGTTTTCCATTGTGTAAGCACCCCGCATTTGTTAAAATGCTAAAAGACACAGAACTGACTAGAAAGCACGCGCGTGTGGTTTCTGTGTCTTCGGGGGCTTACGGTCCTTGTTGAAGTAGTCGGGTGTTAGCGCACTCGGCTTCTTTTTTATTCTTAAACTAAAATCGCTTCGTTCCCTGTTGCTCGTTCCCATCTTTCAATAATTACATCACAAAATAGAGGATCTAATTCGAGAGTATAACAAATACGTTCTAACTGATCGCAGGTCATTAATGTACTACCAGAGCCACCAAACAAATCTAAAACGATATCTTGTCTTTTAGAACTATTTTTTACTGGTATAGCAATAAGTGATAATGGCTTTTGCGTCGGATGATAATATGCATTCACATCATCTTTGGGAACTCTCCAAATGGTTGCTGGTAAATCTTCTAGTAAGTCGTCTTGCCAAACCGTTGTCTGTTTCCTATCTCCGTACCACGTAGGTGCATATCTGTCCTTATGTGCATAGAAAACTGGTTCATGTTGCCAACGATACTGACTCCAACCAAATGTTGCATTATTTTTAACCCAAATACACTGCGACCGAACTATAATTCCTGCGGCATTCATGCTATTTTCAAATTCTCGCTGATAAGAAGATCCATGAAAGACATAAATTGCCGAGTTGTCTTCCATTGCATTAGCATAGTTTTGGAATATAGATGTTAAAAATTGATCAAACTCTTCATCACTCATGTCATCATTCATAATTTTTTCTCGTCCAGATTCATTTAATTCTTTATTATCAGATTTCACCGCTACATTATATGGTGGGTCAGTGACAACTAAATTCGCCTTTTTACCTTGTAGCAATCTTTCGACGTCGCTCGCTTTCGTAGCATCGCCACATAATAAATAATGCTTACCCAGCTTCCATAGTTGACCATATTTAGTTCTAGGATCAGAATGATTTTCTATAAATTCATTCACTTCGAATCCATCTTCTATTACAGGCTTTTCGGTATCTTCTTTATACTCAAACGCAGTAAGTAATTCTTCTACTTCTTCCGATTCAAACCCTGTTAAAACAATGGTTTCATTTTCTAATTCTTTCAACAAAACAGAAAGCTTTTCATCATCCCAATGCCCAGTAATCTTATTGAGAGCCACATTAAGAGCTTTTTCCTTATCAAGTGGTAAATCAACGACAGATACGTCTATCTCTTCGTATAGGCCCAAATCTTTAGCCACAGCAACCCGTTGATGACCGCCTACGAGATTTCCTGTTCGTTTGTTAAAAATAGGTGGATCAACAAAGCCGAATTCCAAAATGGACTGTTTTAACTTCTCGTATTCGGCCATACCAGGTTCTAACTTAATTCTTGGATTATAATCAGCAGGCTTTAAGTCCTGTAACTTCATTACTTCAATTTGCATTTGTATCCCTCGAATTCTTGTTAATATTTTCTTCAATATGTGATTCATTAAAGTAGCCATATCCACAGTATCGAAGATTATATTTGTCAATTTCTTTCGGTGTCGCTTCTCTGGTCATTTCTACAATGGAGTATTTCTTTTTGATCTGAACTGACTGGACGACTCTAACTAGATCACCTTCATTCGGCTGTGGATACCTATTAGATAGTGATACGTACCAGTAGTTTCTCATCACGTGGCCTTCTCTCTATCTGAGATCAAATCATTGTAAAGAGCAGTAGCTCGTTCCTTTCCAACACGTAATCTACGTTGAATAGTTCCAATCGTAAATACTTGACCTTGACCAACTTCTTCAAAGCCCTTCTTTAATTGTTTCATTTCCTCAAAATCTTTATCAGTGTATTGTTTCATGAGTTCATTCCTCCTTAAGACAAAATAAAAAAGACCTCTCAACGAGCGATCTTATGTAACTACACAGAGAAGTGTGTTTGATTTTCTTATAAATGGGCAATAATGATTTCACTAGACATTAATGCTCGTTTTTTGTAAACTGTTTTTTACTATAGTCATTTGCCTATACTAGCGGAAACTAGTATAGGCTTTTTTGATATAATTTGATTATTGGCCTCTGACGCATCTTGGATTAGCGTGTAATCTTTCTCCAAATTATTTGCCTCGTTTTCATAATTCCCTCCTAAGATATTGGTAGCAAGACTCTGTAACATCCAAGTTTATCTCATACATTCTAAGTGACAGACTTGTGTAAACAGTCCTCCCTAGACAATACACTTTGATCAAATGTTGTAAAAAAATGTAGCTTGTATTGCTTACGAGTCTTTACCTTGTCCCTTCTAATCATTCATCTGATTTAACTTTTTCATGACTTTTTATCCTTTCGCTGTATAATAGAGTAAAAAAGAGAGGTAAGTAAAATGCCTTACTATGTGATCAAAAAGAAAAAGTTAAAAATATCGAATAATCGATTCGTCATTCACGAATGCACTTGCCATCGTATTAAACAAAAAGATGAAATCACTGCTATCGGGTATCATACAGAACATAATGATGCTCTTCTCTCTATTAGCTTAAAAAGACCCTCAGACGAATTTTTATTTTGTAGCTTTTGTTGCAAAACTCGAATTATAAGTAAATAGGCCCTACAATCTGCCAGATTTGATACCGGCAAATTTTTTTCTCAAAACAAAAAGCTATCCTTTATAGGACAGCTTCTCTAATATCTTTTAACTTAACTACAGCTACCTTATTGCTGTCGTCCACTAACTCGACGACTGCTGTTCTTTCTAAAATATTACGAATTTTGATTTTATAAAGTTCTTTTTCTCCGACTACTTTAGCCATGTAGATGCCATCTTTTTTCAATTCACTAGTTTCTAACATAAATCGTTTCACCTCTGAGAACATTTTCCATACAGGATAAACAATTTTTGATAATTAGTAAAGCATGTTCATATTGTAGATACAAACAAATCCAACAACCTTACACAAGCCTGACAACCGCTTCTCTTCCCTACCACAGCCTCAGTTGCTATTGTTATGGGTCAGATACTTATTACACTGACCAGTGTTAAATAAGTCCTCCCAAAGTCACTGGAGTGGGATTGCACTACACACAAGAACCTACTAGGTTCTCACGAGGTTATTCACATTGACCGTTGCGTCTCCTACTTCCGCCACAGCGACATAATAAGAATAGACAGCAACATATGAACTATCCGCAGGAGCTGAACCCCACATCCTTTAGTTTATTTGCTGCTGTCTATCGAAGCTTAATTACAACGATGAGGGAGATTTCCTCCCTTCAAATTGTTTTTGTCGAAGTCCTGTTTCCTAATCTTTCGACACTATCATAATAAATCATTTGCTAGGTAGTTGATCGGTACAAAAAAGGTATAAAAAGGAAAGCTTCTGGGTAGTAAATGGGTATAAAAAGTGTAAAAACTGGCTACTTAAAAGCAACCAGTTCTAATGAAGAAGCAAATTGAATGATGATTTTGTTCGATTCTGCTTTTACAGATTCCTCGCTCGTATTATTTCTTTGAGCAGTTACATAAATCGACATACCGTTGATATAACGATCATAGAATATCTTTTTCCGTCTTTCTGTTACATCAGGTTTATGCGGATGCTGAATTGCTGAATAGCCACGAATAAATAATTTGTGCAAGTACTCAAATTCTTGTTGTGCTTCCTCTTTCTCAATCATCATTCGTTCTGCTTCAAATGTATTATTTGCAGTAGAAGGTGGAACCAAGGAGTAAGATGCTGTTACTTTAGGCTCACGAGGTTGACCTACCCTACATCTAGCTGACAGATATGCTGAAAGGAAAACACCAACATTATGTTTTGTGCGATCCATATCCACATCTTTTGCCTCTGGTGTCTCATACTTCTTTACATCGAAAAGTACCATCCATTGATTCCTCCATTTATGATATAATAATTGTGTCAGAATTATTAATTAAGGTCGGAGGAATCCGGCTTTTTTTATACCCATGCTTATGCTAAGCTTTTCAAGTAGCGAGGTTGCACTCGTTACCCATATACATGTTGAGCTATCTGGCGGAAAACAGATGGCTCACTATTTCAATATTCTGCTAAGGACAGCCAGTGGTCGGCTGTCTTTTTTATATTTAATGAGAAGCCTTACTTATTTTTTTATCTTTATTACGAAAAATGATATTATCTATTGATAATAAAGCGTATAGGAGATGGTTGAGTGACTATGTGGAGCATGCTGTTATTTTGGATTCCCGTTTGTATTGGTGTTGTCGCGTTTTGTTACTTTGTCAAACACTCTAGAACAAATAAGCTCCTCATGTTATCTTTTTTACCTATAGTATTTTTTATTGTACAAATTGTTAAACATACCTATATTGAATCGCAAGAAATATTCATTTTTTATGTGGTAGGTTTATTTATCTCTGTGGTCTTTTTCATAATGATACTTTCCTATTTTTATAGAAAATAAATTTTTCTCTTAGAAGTACATTCTTTCGCTGTTTATATAGTCTTCATATCCACTAATCGAGCCACTGCAACATTCGCTTTGCTCTTCGCTAGTTCTTTGTCACAGTCCATCGTATTCTCAATACGAATAACTGCTGAATGATTATACACACGTTCTACATACCCTCTGATTGGATAAATGAACTCTTCCGCTGTACAACGAACCATATCGCCAACTTTAATTTCTGATTCCACTTGCTTAATAGGATTTTTAGTTGGTAGATCCATCATCAAGCCACCAATTCCATAAGCATCAGTGTAAAATTCGTCTTTTAGTTTCATTCTGTTTCCTCCTGTTCTTCATTACTGAAAAACGAATAATAATAGTCTAGAGAAAACATTTGAGAGATTCTAATAATTATCTTTTCATAAGCTTTCTCTCTGCATTCAGGACATAAATCTTTAACTAATAATGTTTGCGTATTTTCTTCGTGAAAATTTCCGTACTCGTCTCTAAATCCTATTTCTCTAACAGCACAATTAACAGATAAAAAGCTTTTTGACTCACCTTCACGAATAATTTCTTTTTACAAACATCACATGTAATTTCGACTGTATATGTTTTTTTAGTTGCCATCATGATTCCTTCTCATCATAGAAAATCATCCTATCCAAGGCCTACACTGTTCATATAACAGAATTTGTCACATGCCATGTACCTTGTCTCTTGCTTATAAATAATTAAACAACATGAATATTTATATTGCTTTTTTAATTTTTATCTATATACTTACTTTGTTCTTATCAAATCTAAAGGTGTGATAATATTGAAAAAGAAATCATCTACTATTCTATTTTTTATAACCATAATTATTGGCCTCTCTTACTCGTTCCTTCCTTATACAGGTTTGGGCAATAACGTTCTATCTTTACTCGGAACTGTTTGGAATTTATTGTTAGCTGCTTTAGCGGGTTATTTCTTATTGAAGACTGAGTTTTTATCTCAGTTTAAACACTTCAGTTTCAAAGTTTTACTTTGGGGAATACCATTAATTATGATTTCTGGCATATTATTTTCCTCGCTTTATTCTTCTTTATTCGGTAAACCTACAACTAATTCCATTGGTGAAACCATCTCATTGGCAATGATATTTTTACAAATACCTTTTATGCTCTTGGGAGAAGAATTATTAAGTACAAATATTCTTTTAGCTCTTCAAACAAGAGGATTATCTTTTTTCTGGTCAACAATTATTTGTAGCCTCCTATTTGCTATATGGCATATCCCTGCATATGGTTTTCATCCCCTACAATTATTAATAACTTTGATGCCTGCAAGACTTGCTCTAAATTATATTTGGAAGAAATCTGATAGTATATGGGTTAGTTGGATTTGCCATTTCGTGTATGATTCTCTTGGTTTTATAGCTTTCTTTATAAAATAAGATTTACAGTCCATTTGGACTGTTTTTTGTCGCTAGTTATTAATCTTTGTGAATTATTGATTAGTGATTATAGATTCCTAAAATTACATCTCTACTTGATTTTGGTTTGAGTTTCAATCTTATTATTCGTCTCTAAATCTCTAACGTGTTAGCTTTAATTTGTGGGGGATTTAGGGGGTGGCTCATTTGTTTATAACTGCAAAAGTTATCTTTTGGGTGATAGTTATTCTTTTCGTCCTAGTTATTTGTAGATTTGCAAAATGTAATGCTCAATGTTACACAATGTTTCTTTTTGCATGTCCGATTTTTTATTTTATAATTAAAATATTTAACTATGGACTTGATCAATCGTTATCTGTTTTTATTAGATATTTGATTGGCCTATTTCTCGCAGTTGTTACTTTTATCGCATATCTAATCTATCGCTTTAAAAAGTAACAACTAAACCAGTCTATATGGCTGGTTTCTTACGTCTACTCCTCTAATAGATCACTATTCTCCCAAATATTCCCGATTACCTCTTCTTCACCCGTCCAAGAATAGCCATTATTTAGTCCTGAAAGATACCATGCTGGCATACCACCGATAAACGTCCCGCCATACTCCTCTAACCAAATGACTTCATGAGGACAACCGCTAGTACATTTGATAATATCGCCTTGATAAACGTCTACACCGTTCTTATCTTTCAGTCCTGTGGATTGCATGAGTATGGTATCGACTTCAAAGCTGTACCAATCACCTCTACCGTTTTCTATGGATAAATAGCCTATATTATCGCTAAAATCTATTAATTCAACTTCATGCATTGACTTGTTTTTCTTATCCCATGCCCGAAACTTCAGTATCATCTGCTGTCTTCCTCCATATTCTGAAAAATAATAATAGCTTTCTCTGCATCTTTTGTAGCTTAAGTGTACAGGTAACTTCTTAAGCGACGTATGGCTTTGCTAATCATTACTCTTTTCATTATCCTTTTCCCAATCACTCATTTGCTGGCCTCTACCCCAAACCGCAACTTGGCAAGTCCGATGATCAGTAGGTATTGTTTGTCGTACTCGTTGTCTCCGTGAGTCTCTTTCAGTTTGTGTAAACTCATATAGATTGGCATCATCCAAAGAATCTCACTACGGTTTTTAACCTCAGTATCGTCGGAGACCCATTCACTTTATCTCATTTATTTCACAATGAATGTATAGAATTATAAAACACACTACTATTCATCAATTATGTGTTAAACTTATATAAAGGAGTGAAATTTATGCTAAAAACACAAGTTGATATTGTATCAATAATGAAAACTGTCTCATTACAAGTAGCAGATTCTTTTGACAGTGCTTCAATTATTGCAGAATTCGATACACCCAATGAACTAATTGAGTATTCAGAAAAAAATTTTGATTTAACATCAAAAAAATTTATAGAAGAGTTTGAAAAAAAATTTCAAGAAACTTATGTTGCTGAAGTAATTAAACAATTAAAAGAGCAAAGTGTGAGTTTTAATTAGCCTCTACTCAGAAAGGGGCTTTTCTATCTCAGCAAAATACGGTAAATTTTCCTTTTACGACTTCCTTTACAATAATTGCTAATCTCTAACAGATGAGAATGGCAGCGAGATTATCTATCCCTTGGCTTACTTTTCAAGAAACTCTTGTAAATTAACGACGTGCCGATAAACTAAAAACCATTCCTATAGTCACAATGAGCATAATTAGTTTTTTCATTTGCTGTCCTCCAGATCACTAAGACTTTACAAACACCCCATCAACCATTTGCCCAGTACGTCCTTTAATTTCGTTCTAAGCCTATACTAAGCACTCCTCAGCAGTCAACCCATGCTGCATAGCTGAAATGATAAGAGTAACAAGCGTGTCTCCGATACCATCTTTTACGGCTTCTAAATTGCCACGAGCCATGCCAGCGCCGACCTCTCCAAGTTCCTCAATTACTTTCAACATCTGCTTCTCTGGTTGAGCCTGATCCAATCCTTTATTTTTAGCCCATTTCTCAATATTCATTGTTAGTTCGTTCATTTTTCTTCCTCCATGTATTTAAATTGACGACCCTTAGAATCAATATCCATATGCTTCGCTCTGCTCCATATGATATTTTTTGACAGCCCAGTAATTTCTGTTAACTGTTCAGCTGTGCCTGTAATTAGAATTCTGTCGCCATGCCAAATTGCAATTTTCCTCGGTGTTTTTCTTCTAAGCTTCTCAGTCCATATCTTTTTACCAAGCTTTTGTACTTCTACGATGATTTTTTCATCTTCTTGCCAAGATTCCGCACTGGTTAATTCAGCAATTTGTTTCATTGCTGCTTTCTTATCCATCCTGACAGTCTCCTTTCAATAATTTGAGTACTTGATCAAGTGCACTCTCACGTCCGCCGTGAAATGTATTTAACCATTTGTCTTCATACGAAGCGCTTTGCCTCATCGCTTCTTTGTGCATTAGCTCCACTTGAGCTTTCAACTCATTAATTTCCATGACAGTACCCTTGTCTTTCGAGTTCTCTTAAATGTGCTTTTAATCCTTTGATACATTCCCAAAAAAGCAATTTCATATAAGCTGTTTCCCTTAGTTTTGTACGATCAATGTAAAAAGCATAATAATGACGTAATTTCGCCCAACATCTACGATCATTTTTGATCTGTTCGAGATTAACTGCTGCCAGTTGATCATGTACGATTCCTAAAATGTCATACTCCTCATCTTTTTTGTACTTAGCGATTTCTTTAATTAATCCTAAGTAGTCAAAATTAATATCCAAATCTTCTCCCCCTTACGCTTCATCCCATCGAGGCTTATTTGATCGTTCTAGCGCTTTTTTCTTTTGATAGGCTTCTTGGTCGATTGCCCATTCAGGAAGTGTCTCTCGTCTTCCTGTGCGCTTGTAGCTACTATTCATCTTCTTAGGCTCACTTTTTTCTTTCCTTGCCCAGCTTCGAATAGTGGCCAAGTAATTTTTATAAGTTTTACCAGCTGATTCACAATACTCGGATAACCGTTCAATCCTTTCTTGATAATCATTAGGGAATTCTGTTTTGAGTTTCTCCATTTGGTCATCTGACAAGAGAACATTTTTATATTCCCCGTATTTATGACGGATGGGCTTAGCCTTCGATTTTTTCGAAGGCGGTAACTCTCTTATATATTCTTTTGTATTATTAAATGTATTATTAATAGATGTATTATTATCTTGATAGATTTCTTGGTGACCCCCCACCAAATTTTCTTGGTGACCCCCACCAAGAATTCTTATATACCTAGCCTCGATTTCTTTACTACCCTCTTTGTACTTAACTTCTCGGTAGATATAGCCTTTTTCTTCAAGTGACTTTAGCCAATTCTGAATTGTTGGCTTACTTACTTTGTATTGATTGGCAAAGTATTCATTACTAGCCCAGCAATAACCTTTTTCATTACACAAAGCTGTGATTTCTCCATAAAGAAGTTTTGCACTAGGTATCAATGAATCGTCATATCTAACATTTGCAGGTATGATAGCGTAATATCCTCTGTGATCCACTTTTTATCCTCCAATATTTAACTTTTTGATCGTTTCTTGATTTAACTTAATCCCTTTGATTTGGTACTTATTTTTAAAATTAGTTACACCGATTTGATGTTTTTCTGTGTGGTGTATTCTGCAAAGTCCTGCGTAAGTGTATTCTGAATGATCAATTTTTTTACGTTTTCGTCTACCCAATGCTTTATCGAAGTGATCAATGTCAGCTCCTGTTCTTCCACAAATACAACAGACTCTTTTCGTAATACACTTGTAGAAGTAGTATTCTTGATTCGCTGGTAAGATTTCATAGCCTTCTTTGAATGGAATATGATGTTCAAAAATAAAATCTATAATGATGTTCGCTAAGATATTCGCATCGCTCACGGTTGTACTAGAATCATCTTTCAGGCTTATTTTGCGCCCTGTGACACCTTCAAAACGGAAATAGAAGAATTCCTTCCAGAAGTCCGTTGGTGTGCCCGTATCGATGAATATATCCCCTATGAGCGCATAGATGAAATTTCTTTGTTGGATCGTGAAGCGACGTGGATCAATAAAGCGAATTTCAATGATCCGATCACCTTCATAGCCTTCGTACATCGTTTTAAGTCGTTCAATGTTTACTTCTTCGTTGATTGTTGCGGCAATGTCTTTTCTATTGAACTTTCTAAGAACTGCTGAATAGGAATCGATTAATGAATTAAACACTTACATCACTTCTTCTTGTTTAATTCATTTCGTTTTTTAGCAATTGCTCTTTCCAACAGCCCACATTGTTCATAAGATAACTGTTCAAGACTTTCCACATTGTCAGCAATCAGCCCTAGTTTCGCAGTCTGCTCGTTTACAAAATCAATTAACATCGGAGTCATATCTTCTCCCATTTCTTCGTTGAATATCCCTAGGATTTCTTCCAACATATTTAATTTTTTTATGTCGATTCTCTGTGGTGCAGGTATATCCTCGCCTTGATAGACATACAATCCTAAACCATGTAACGCTAACGCCTTAACAAAACATCGTTTAAGTGCATTATTTATCTGAGTAGCATTTGGTTTTATGACCGCTTTGTTCGTATAATCAGTTACTGGAAAAAGCTCAGTTTCTGTGATTCCATGGATCGTTACAGACACCGAAACATAGACACCCGTTTCATCTAATAAATAGGGTTTAAACTCTTCCACAAGAAAATCTTGATGGGTTCCTGAAACAACACTAAAGTGTTTATATTCGTTAATCGTTACTCTTGATTTTGGATCACTTTTTTTCATGATCTCCCAAGCGCGTGCCCACGATAAATAATCAAACTGTCCTTTCTTTTTTAAAACTTTATCTAACTTTTTACTTGATAGTTTTTCAAAATTCGTGATATTTTTTGCTTCACTCATAAAACTTCGCCTCCATATCAGCGATATATTTTTTTCCTTGCCCGTAGTATGAGATATCGATCAAATTTCCTCTCTCGTACTCTTCAAGCGCATCAATCAAGCCGTCTTCGATGACGTAAATATATTCAGGTTTATTTGAATGTTTTGATAGATGGATAAGATAGATATGATCCCAAAGACTCACAAAATTTCCCAGATCATCTTGATCACATGCTAGTTCTTCATCCGTCAAAAGATTTCGTCTTATTTTTCGGTTATTTGTTTCTTTGATATTCATTTTTCCCCAATCAGGATTAGTTAAATATTCATCTAAAGTGGAAAGTTCATTATTCATATGCTAAAATCTCCTTAGATATGTTTAGATTGTGACTCATTGCTTTGGTCGGCTGAGTCACTTTTTTTGTATCTTTTCTCCACACTTTGGACAATACGGTCCATCCCATGGATGATACTGCTGTAGTAAATTATTGTTAAAACGTAATGTGTAGCGACAATCCGGACAATAAAAAACATGTCTGTAAAATAGATACTCTTTTAATTTTTGTCTTAGTCTCATTTGATCTCCTGCCATTTCTTTTGTTTATTGATTACCTGTTGACTTAAGAAAGTTGACTTATTGTCATACCACCATCGATCAGCAATCACCTTTCCTTTTTTCAAAGCTTCTTTTCGTTTCATATGTTCTCCTTTCCTTGGAATCTAATAGGTTCATCAAAACCATTAAACTTGCGTAAATCTTCAAGCTCAGTCGCAATCAGCTCTGCTTGTCTATCTGAAAGCTCATCGGCTTTTCTAAGCGCTGCACGATCATCTTGTAATTCTTTTCTACGTAGCCTAATAAGATTGAGAATTTGATGTTCTTGTTGTACTGTATAAGTCATCAACTTACCTCCTATACATCCTCATTCAAAAATTTATTTATAAAGTATTGCTGTCCTTTACCAGTAACAAGAGGCGTGAACTTTGTCACTAACTCACCTTGAGAATTCGTGCGTACATGCTCCCTCACGTCCATAATTCCTAAATCCATAGAACGTTGCGTTGGTTGATTCTTACGTCGTCCGTCTCGACAAAGATAACCATTCTCTCTTAACCAAATGAACAAACGATTTTGCCCAATATTTATACCGTTTTGTTTTAGAATCGTGGCTAATTCTTTAATCAAACATGAATTAACGCTCCCTCTTACTGCATCTGAGAATAATGCTTTAGGTTGCATTTCTTGGATAACCAAATCTTTTTGTTTTAATTGTTCACCTGCTTGTAACAACAGATCTGCTAGTGAGTTTGGATTGTGTGTAATCTCATACGCTTTTTGATCGGTTAGGTATGCGCCGTTCTTTCTAATTGTTGGTAGAACTTCACTCGTTACCCAACGTTTGAACTTTCTTGCGTTTGGAAGCTTGGATTTAAGTATTAAGCTGTATAACCCTGATTCGTTGATGATTGTCATGTTTTGTTTTCCTCCAAGGGTGTCCCATTTCGTTACCCCCTTGTCTTCTTCATCCACATGATTTAGGATTGCTTTTTGAGTGTTTCTATATCCTAAGACTTCTGCAACGTCTTTACCTACAAAATATGGTTCGTCATTTACTAAGATTGTTCGAACTTCGTTTTGTTCGAAATAAAAAATTTGTGGTTGATTCATTATGTTGCCTCCATTCTCTAATAATCTGGTAAATTATCAAATAATCGTTTTAAAAACGGTCGAATATTCTCGGCATCAAAAATCCATTTACCATCTGTATCTTTTTTAGCTAACTTGTTTTTCCGCACATATGGGTCATCGACAATGTATTCCATTATCCACGCTCGTTTTCTACGAGTAATTTTTTCCATGTCAGCAATAGTTAAAAACTGTGGTCGTAAATAGTGTTCGAACAATTCTTTGAGGTATGAGTCTGCATATTCTTTCCAGTAAGCGTCATCAACCTGAATATCCACCGTCACTGACTGTTTTTGTTGTGGAAACATCAATTACACCCCCTTTACTATTACAATCTGTAAATCGTTGGCAATTATACGTTTGTATTCCTGGGCTTTAGGACCTTTTTGAACACCTTCTACAATTTGCTTGGCGTATGTCGGTGAAGTTCCGATTAGTTCTCCTAGGTATTTCCAGGTTTTATCTTGACGTTTCATTTGAATCAGGACCATTTCATGAAAATCTTCAATGACCATAACGTCACCTCATTTCTCATATATTTAACCTAGGAATATAGCTAGAAATTAAACTAATCGTTGACATTTAACTAATAAATATATTAGTATATAGGTATAGCTAAATAAGACTTTAAAAAGCCATAAATCAATATTTCTAAGTTTGCCGACCTCGAAAATTTGAATTTTATTGGTTCTCTTTAGTTTTGTTTCTAGCTAAATAACTAGCTTATGAATGAAGTATACTAATATTTTTATTAGTTGTCAACTGATAACTAATAAAAATATTAGTTATATTCTATCTGAGCTTTAAAGGTGATTAAAATGGAAATTTTAGTGGAACGGATTAAGCAGCTCTGCAAATCTAGAAGTATTAGTGTCTCAGTACTTGAAAACAAAGTAGGCCTCCCGACAAACACGATTTATCAATGGAAAAAAAGAGTACCTGGAACAGATAAGTTAAAAAAAATAGCAGATTATTTCGACACATCAATTGATTACTTACTAGGACGCACAGACAACCCTAATTCGACACAGGAGCGTGTGCCTGACGACTTAGACAAGATGCTCGACAACGCTATGACTTTTGGTGGCAAACCACTGACCGAGATAGACAGAGCGGCAATTCGCGCTTATATAGAAGGTAGACAAAGTTCGAAGTGAGGTGAGTGTATGCAGTTATTAGAAAAGGTACTTGATGAATGTGGCGTAGGTATTGCTTATGTTGAAATGGAATCAGATGGCTGCTATATCGAAGAAGAGCATACTATCTTCGTTAACTGCAGCCTCTCGCAAGAAGACAGAAGAAAAACAATTTATCATGAAATAAAGCATGTTGTAGATCACAAAGAATTTATTGAGCTCTACAAGATATTTTATTTCAGAACTAAAATGGAATATGAAGCTGATCGATTTATGATTGAGAATTTACTCTACGATTTTTTATCTGAATGTCATATCGATCCATATCAAATAAACATTTTTTCATTTATGGACTACTATGAACTAGATTACAATTGCGAATCTACTATCAGAAATCTTATTTTAGAAATGGTAAGAAACGAAGTTGCAGTTTAATTATTATTTTTTTGCCTGAAAAACGAACATACATTCTTGAAAAGGGATTCATTATGTCCGAAAAAAATTTGACTATACCAAACGGTTTTTTACTACAGAATGAAGCAAAATTTAATATTGACATGGATAACTACTTAAATTTAATACTAACAAATGATGTTTTGTCTCAAATAGAAATATCCGAAGGAGATATTGCGTTAGTAAAAAAACAACAGGCTTTCAAGATAAAGAGTTAGCAGTGTTAGAGTCCTAGAATGTCTAAGAAAGGTGTTGATTATCATGGCTAGTATCAAGCAACAAGAAAACGGAAAGTGGCGTTTTCGTATTCGATATAAAGATAACGGAAAATTTAGAGAAGTTTCGAAAAGTGGGTTTAGAACAAAGAGAGATGCACAAGCTGCGGCAAATGAACTTGAAAGACAATATAATAACGGTGTTCAGATTGGAGCTAATAACATATTAATGGCCGACTATTTGGAGGATTGGCTCGAAGTTTACAAAAAACCAAATATCAAACAATCAACTTATCTTAGGTTAGAACGTTCCATAAGACTTCATATATTACCTACGTTTGGAATGATGAGTTTAAAGGAAATAACCCGTACAGATATTGTTAAGTGGGTAAATGACCTAGATACCACAAAACAACAAACAAGAAACACAATTCGATCAAATCTAAATGTGTTACACGATGCATTAGAGACTGCAGTCTATGAACTCAACTATCTTGAAAAAAATGTTGCAAAAAAAATAAAACTCCCAACCGCTAAAGAAGAACAGAAATTGAAATTCTATTCTAAAAATGAGCTTGCTCAAATGTTAGAATACTTATCCTCTTATAAATTAGGTAAATACGCTCATTCTATTCAATATTACGTCTTATTCTACCTGTTAGCGAGTACTGGTCTCCGATTAGGCGAAGCTTTGGCGTTAGAGTGGTCAGATATTGACGGAGATAAATTATCAGTAAACAAATCACTATCTTACGATGATCATAACAATTCCATAATTACGCCACCTAAATCAAAAACAAGTATTCGTACGATCAAAATTGATGATCGTCTTGTTCACCTGCTAAAAAAACATAAAATAAACAAGAATGAATGTATTTTGAGGTATCGGTCATACGATAGCCCAATAAATGAATCTATGGTATTTTCAAACGAAAACGGCAACTATTTGCGCCATTCAGTTGTTAGAGAATTTTTCTATAAAACATGTGAACGTGCGAATGTCCCTGTACTTTCCCCTCATGCTTTGCGGCATAGCCATGCAGTTCATTTACTAGAATCCGGGGCAAACATAAAGTATGTCAGTACTCGACTTGGGCACAGCACTATAAGTGTGACTGCTGACATTTATATGCACATTACAGAAAAAATCGAAGATGATTCTTTAAAACTCTACCAAAACTATATGAACGAAAAAGGAGCACTCAAAGAGCACTCCTAAATTTTTTTATTATTTTTGTGGCAAATTTGTGGCAAATGTCAATCACCCACCCCATGAAAAGCTTGAAATCATTGGTAATTTAACCTTAACCAACGCTGCCTTCCATCTCATAACTAATCAACCGGTTCAACTCTACCGCATATTCCATCGGTAGTTCTTTTGTGAATGGTTCGACGAAGCCCATGACGATCATTTCTGTGGCTTCAGATTCGGTCAAGCCGCGGCTCATGAGGTAGTAAAGTTGTTCTTCTGAGATTTTGGAGACTTTTGCTTCGTGTTCCAACGAGACTTGGCTGTTGTGGATCTCGTTGAATGGAATGGTATCAGATTTGGACCATTCGTCCATGATGATGGTATCACATTCGATATGGGAGATCGAGCCGGCGCTGTCTTTTCCAAAGGTGACTTGGCCTCGGTAGTTTACTTCGCCGCCGTCTTTTGAAATTGATTTTGAGACGATCGAGCTTGAAGTGTTTGGTGCATTATGGATCATTTTTGCGCCTGTGTCTTGGATTTGGTTGGCTCCGGCAAATGCGATGGATAGCATGGTGCCTCGTGCGCCTCGTCCGTCTAAGTAGACACTTGGGTATTTCATGGTTGTTTTGGCTCCTAAGTTGCCGTCGATCCATTCAACGGTCGCGCCTTCGTAGGCTTTTGCTCGTTTAGTTACGAGGTTATAGACGTTGTCGGACCAGTTTTGGATCGTTGTATAGCGGCAGTAGCCGTCTTTACGGGTAAAGATTTCCACGATGGCTGCGTGTAGGCTGTTGCTTGAATAGGTTGGTGCAGTACAGCCTTCGACATAGTGGATGCTGGCGCCTTCGTCCACGATGATCAACGTACGTTCGAATTGGCCGGTGTTTTCGGCGTTGATTCGGAAGTAGGTTTGTAATGGGACATCGACTTTGACGCCTTTTGGTACATAGATAAACGTACCTCCAGACCAAACGGCTGAGTTTAGTGCGGCTAGTTTATTATCTGTTGGTGGCACGAGTTTTGAAAAGTATTCTTTGAATAGTTCAGGATACTCTTTCAATGCAGAATCTGTGTCGGTAAAGACGATGCCGAGTTTTTCGAATTCGTCTTTCATATTGTGGTATACGACTTCTGATTCGTATTGGGCTGAAGCGCCGGCTAAATAAGCACGTTCGGCTTCTGGAATACCGATTCGTTCAAAGGTTTCTTTGATTTTTTCTGGTACGTCATCCCAATCGCGAGCAGGTCGGTCACTTGGTTTTTGGTAATATTTGATGGCATTGAAATCAATGTCAGATAAGTCTGGTCCCCAGTCTTGCATAGGCATTTTGTTGAATGCTTCCAGAGATTTCAAACGAAACTCCAACATCCATTCTGGTTCTTCTTTGATTCGTGACATTTCTCGAACGACTTCTTCGGTCAAGCCTTCTCCTGTACTAAAAACGGGTTCCACATCGTCGTGGAAGCCAAATTTATATTCTTCTAATTCTGGTACGCCCATTTGCTCACTCCTTTTCCTTGTGCTCATGATGGACGGTTGCAGTACCGTCTTCTTCCATTGCTTTGCCTAGTGCTTTCCAGGCAAGTGTTGCGCATTTGATACGCGCGGGGAATTTTGCGACACCACTTAACATGGCAGCGTCCCCTAGTGATTCAAGCTCTGCGACTTCTTTTCCTTGGACCAGTAGTAAAAAGTCGTCCGTCAATTGCTCTGCTTCTGCAATTGTTTTGCCGATGACCGCATCGGTCATCATTGAGGCACTGGCTGTGCTGATGGAGCAACCACTGCCGTCAAAGGCGATATTATTGATTTTGCCGTCTTTGATCTCGACTTGTAATTCAATGACATCCCCACAGGTGGGGTTGTTCATTTCAATTTTATTCGTTGATTCCGTCAACGTGCCACGATGATGTGGATGGGATGAATGGTCCAAGATCACGTGACGGTAAAGATTATCTAATTTAGATAGCGCCATGTTGGAAAAACTCCTTTGTTGCGAGAATTGCTTGGACGAAACGATCGGCATCTGCTTTTGTGTTATACATGTAAAAGCTGGCACGAGCTGTCGCAGCAACCCCTAGATACTTCAATAATGGTTGGGCACAATGATGACCGGCACGAACGGCGACGCCTTCCATATCAAGAGCAGTCGCTACATCATGGGGATGTAGGTTCTCTAAGTTAAAGGAAATCACACCTGTACGTTGGGTCGGGTCTTTTGGTCCATAGATCGTCAAGCCTTCGATTGCTTGCAGTTTTGGTAAGACATAACCAACAAGTTCTTCTTCATATTGATGAATGCCTGCTAGACCAATCGATTCAAGATAATCGATGGCAGCGCCAAGTGCGATCACACCGGCGATGTTTGGTGTGCCTGCTTCAAATTTCCAGGGAAGTTCTTTCCATGTGCTGTCTTGTAGGCCAACAAAGTCGATCATTTCTCCACCGAATTCAACGGGTTCCATTTGTTCCAACCATTTCCGTTTTCCATATAATACACCTGTTCCGGTCGTTGCGCACATCTTATGTCCGCTAAAGGCAAAGAAGTCACAGTCTAAAGATTGGACATCGATTTTGATGTGTGGGGCAGATTGTGCACCGTCCACCACCAAAATTCCGCCTTTTTCATGAACGATCGTCGCCAACTCTTGGATCGGATTGATGACACCTAATACATTAGAGGCATGGGCGACCGACACGATCTTGGTTTTTTCTGTAATGATCGAAGTGGCATGTTCTAGATCAAGAAAGCCTTCTTCGGTCAATTCGATGTATTTCAAAGTAGCGCCAGTTCGTTTTGCCAACTGTTGCCAAGGGATGATGTTCGAATGATGCTCCATGTAAGAGATCACGATTTCATCACCGGCTTTGACAAAGGCATCGCCATAGCTTTGTGCTACCCAATTCAAGCTTGTGGTCGTTCCACGAGTGAAAAGGATCTCGGCGGTCTCTTGAGCATTTAAAAAACGACGAACTTTTTCTCTGGCAGCTTCATAATCATGGGTTGCTCGCTCAGCTAATGTATGCACGCCTCGATGGACGTTGGCATTGTTTGCGGAATAATAATGCGTCATAGTCGCTAACACTTGTTTGGGTTTTTGCGTAGTCGCTGCATTGTCTAAATACACCAGGGGTTCGTCATTGACTTCCTGAAATAAGATCGGGAAATCTTGACGGATACGTTCTGGAGAAATCATACATTTAACTTCCCTTCAATAACTGCCACTAGTTCTTTGCGCACCGCTTCAACTGGGATCGCAGTTAAGACAGACCCTAAGAAGCCACGAATGACTAAACGTTCTGCTTCTTCTTTTCGTAAGCCTCGACTCATCAAATAATACATTTCTTCCGGATCGACACGTCCAACACTTGCGGCATGTCCTGCTGTAACTTCGTGTTCATCGATCAAGAGGATCGGATTGGCATCGCCTCTGGCTTTATCTGAAAGCATCAAGACACGGCTTTCTTGTTGGGCATCGGCACCTTTGGCTTTTTTCAAGATGTGTCCAATACCGTTGAATGTCAACGTACCACGTTCGCGGATCACACCATGTTGCAAGATATGTCCAATCGTATGTGGGGCTTTATTTGTCACCCGGGTATCGATTCCTTGCGTTTGTTTTCCTGAACTGATTGCCACGATCTTGACTTCCGCATGTCCGCCTTCACCGACAAGATCTGAATCAAAATCAGCGACGATATTCCCATCGTTCATCACTCCGATTGCCCAGTCCACAAAAGCATCCCGTAAGATATGTCCACGACGGTTCATATATGCTGTGACATTTTCGCCTAATTGATCGACTGCTGCATATTTGACTTTGGCACCGGCTTTGGCGATGACTTCAACAATGATATTCCCAGAGACTTTTTGTAATTCTTCTCCAGTTGTTTGGAATCGTTCCAAGTAAGAGAATTCACTGTGTTCATCTGCGACGATCAAGACGTGTTTAAAGAAGTGTTGCGAAAATGCGCCTTCTTGGATAAACAGGGATTCGATCGGTTCTTTGATGACCACGTTTTTTGGTACGTATAAGAACAAACCACTATTCATGAATGCGGCATGAAGTGCAGTCAATTGATCTTCGTCCATTTCAACAGCTTTCGTCATGTAATATTCTTGGACTAATTCAGGGTATTCTTGCATCGCAGTAAATAGATCTGTAAAGATCACTCCTTGTTCTGCAAGGTCTGCGGATAATTGCTCAAAGACAGTCAAGGTGCCTTGTTGCACGACTAATGGATTGTCTTTCATCGCATCAAATGCCGCAACATTTCCAGATTCAGGTGTCTGATCAGTCAACTCATTGATTGAAAACAATGGCCAACGGTGGAATTTCACACGTTCGATATGGGGCAATGGTAGTTCATCTGCTTTTTTCAGCGCCTCTTGACGAAGCGTCGTCATCCATTCCGGTTCACCTTTACTGAATGAAAAATCTGTAACAGCGTCAAGATGATCGAGCCATTTAATGTCTTTCATAGATGTGCTCCTCCTTACGCTTCTTCTTCTTTGTAGTCGATTCCTAATTCTTTACTGATGCCAGCATATCCTTCGGCTTCTAGGCGTTTTGCTAGATCTGCACTACCAGTCATCACGACACGACCTTCCATCATGATGTGGACGACGTCAGGTGTGATGTAGTTTAACAAGCGTTGGTAATGAGTGATGATCAAGGCACCAAAGCTGTCGCCACGCATTTCGTTCACGCCTTTTGCCACGACTTTCAGTGCATCGATATCTAAACCAGAATCGATTTCATCTAAAATCGCAAACGTTGGTTCTAACATCAAGAGTTGTAAGATCTCGTTACGTTTTTTCTCTCCACCAGAAAAGCCTTCGTTCAAATAACGTTCAGCCATTTCTTCTGGCATGTTCAAAAGTGCCATCTTTTCATCTAACTTTTTCAAGAATGACATGACAGAAATCTTGTCATCTTCCGGACGTGTCGCATTGATCGCTGCACGCATAAATTCGGCATTTGTGATTCCTGGAATCTCACTTGGGTATTGCATGGCTAAAAACAGACCTAAACGTGCACGTTCATCTACTTCTAGCTCTAACACATTTTGCCCATCAAAAAGGATTTCTCCTTCAGTTACTTCGTAATTCGGATTTCCCATAATTGCAGCAGACAAGGTCGATTTACCTGTTCCGTTTGGTCCCATGATGGCATGGATTTCCCCTGTTTTCATTGTTAAATTCACGCCTTTAAGGATTTTCTTGTCCTCAATCGACACATGTAGGTTTTTTATTTCTAAGACAGACATGTAGTTCCCCTCCATATTCTGATTCGTTCTCACTTATTTTAGACTAATTGAGAATGAAGCGCAACGCCCCGACCAGTTAAAAATGTCATAATTTTGATTTATTGCAAATAAAACATCATTTTCAATTGATAATCTTTATAAACTGAATAAAATAGTTTTGTTCGTTTTTTCTCAAAAAAAGTCTAGGAATCATTCCCAGACTTTACAGGTTTTATTTTGCATCCGCATCGACAGATTTTACGGAGCCTTCCCATTGTTCTTCGATCCATTGACGAACATCTTCTTGATGCAAGACTTCAATCAATTTTTTGATCTTGTCGCTGTCTTCGTCACCTTTACGTGTCGCAATGATGTTGACATATGGTGAGTTATCTTTTTCTAGTAATACCGCATCTTCTAATGGATTCAATCCAGCGCCGTAAGCAAAGTTCGCGTTGATAGCTACTAGATCACCTTCATCATTTTGGTAGGTAGAAGCCAATAATGCTGGATCGATCGTATGATTGAATTTCAAGTTTTTAGGATTTTCATCGATATCATCAAATGTGGCTGTTTCTAAATCAACGCCGTCTTTGACTGTCACTAAACCAGCGTCTTTCAAGATCGTGATGATCCGTCCCCAGTCAGATTCTGAATTTGAAGTAATGATCGTTGCGCCATCTTCTAATTCAGAAATGTCTTTGATTTTTTTTGAATACAAGCCCATTGGTTCGATGTGGACAGCACCCGCATTGACAAAATCATAGCCTTTTTCGTCGATTTCTTTGTTCAAGTAAGGGATGTGTTGGAAATAGTTCGCATCGATGTCGCCTTCTGATAATGCTTGGTTTGGCAAGACATAATCGTCAAATTTGACGATTTCCAAATCAATGCCTTCGTCTTTCAAAAGAGGTTTCACATGTTCTAAGATTTCCGCATGTGGTGTTGGTGATGCGCCGATTTTCAAGGTTGTATCGTCGTCTGATGCGTTTGATGAGTCACTACTGCTTCCACCGTTTCCACATGCGGCTAATCCAACTGTCAGTAAAAGCGTTGCTGCAAATCCAAAAATTTTCTTTTTCATATCCTATATCCTCCTATTTCCTACTATCTTTTATCTGTTTTCTTCGTTAAGAAATCCCCGATTCCTTGAACAATAAATACAATGACTAAAATAATCAAGGTAGCGACAAAAGTCACTGTTAAATTACCACGTTGGTAGCCTTCTTGCCAAGCCAAGCCACCTAGACCGCCGGCACCGATTGCACCTGCCATGGCAGTAAAACCGATCATCGAGATCGTTGTTACAGTCAAACCTGAGATCAAAGCCGGGACACTTTCAGGTATCAAGACTTTCCAAATGATTTCCCAATAGCTCGCCCCCATCGCATCTGCGGCTTCTAAGACCCCAGGGCTGACTTCGCGAAACGCGATTTCTACAAGTCGAGCGTAAAAAGGAGCAGCGGACAACACGAGAGCTGGAATCGCTGCTTGTGCGCCTAACATCGTTCCCACGATTGCTTTGGTAAAAGGAATGATCAAGACCATCAAGATCATGAATGGTGTCGATCGGAAAATATTACTAATGATCGAAACGATGCCGTAAATGATCCGCGCATACGGTTTGTTTTTGCGACCGATCGAGTAAAGGATCAAACCAAGGATCAAACCGATGATGGTTACTAAGACCATGGAGATCAACGTCATGTATAACGTGTCCATGATGGCTTGTTGCATCGTCTCCATGTTGATTTGGCTGAAATCAAGGTAGGTTTCTGTGAAGCTTTTATCCATGATGGATCACCTCCACTCCGACGCCTTGCTCTTTGATGAAGTTTTCTGCTTGGTCCAATTCGTTTTCCTCTCCGATCATCAAGGTAGTCAGTGAACCAAACGAGCCTTCTTTAGTTTGCTTGATTTTCCCATATACGACGTTGATATCCACATTGTAACGACGAATGGCTTGAGAAATCACTGGTTCGTTGGCGTTCGTTTCGTTGAAGGTCAATGTCACTAAGCGACCGTCTGGATTTTCTTTGATCAACTCTGCCAATAATTCAGTGGATTCAGCTTCTGGTTCGATGTCTTGTTGGACGAAACGTTTCGTGACTTCTTGTTGCGGATGACGGAAAACGGTCAACGCATCGCCTTCTTCTACGACTTGCCCACGCTCCATCACTGCCACTTTGTTACAGATTTTGCGAATAACGTTCATTTCATGAGTGATCAAAACAATCGTCAAGTTCAACTTTTTATTGATTGCTAATAATAAATCTAAGACCTCTTCTGTCGTTTGTGGGTCCAATGCACTTGTCGCTTCATCGCAAAGGAGGATTTCTGGCTCATTGGCTAACGCACGAGCAATCCCGACTCTTTGCTTTTGTCCACCGGATAATTGGGACGGATAAGCTTGTCCTCGTCCTTCCAAACCGACTAAACGGAGCAATTCTTCTGCTCTTTCTTTCCGTTGTTGTTTCGATACACCGGCTAATTCCAAAGGGAACTGGATATTTTCTAGTACGGTACGTGACCACAATAGATTGAAATGTTGAAAAATCATACCGATTTTTTTACGAAAAACGCGTAATTCTTTATTTTTTAATTTAGTAATGTCTTGGTCGTTGACAATTACTTGACCATCTGTAGGTAATTCCAAGCCGTTCAACAAACGGACTAACGTACTCTTACCAGCACCGGAATAACCGACGATGCCGTAAATGTCGCCTTGTTCCACTTGTAGTGAAACGTCGTTGATAGCGTGGATCGTCCCATGTTTCCCGCCAAATGTTTTCTTAACATTCGTCAATTGGATCAATGACATATCGTTCACATCTTTCTTTACTTATTTTCTCTTAGACAACAAAAAAACTTTCGTCCTTTGCGTTTAGCAAAAGGACGAAAGTTTAGACTTCCGTGTGACCACCTTGATTCGCTGCTATTTCACAATAACAACCTCGTTCAGTACTTGACGCTAGTCGCATACTGCTGTGCTATAACGGGCACTCCCGTAGTCAGTTTGCTTGCGCTCACTCACTCTGCTCTAAGACCATCTTCCATCTCATTTCCGTTACCCTTTCACAGCAAACCGGGCTCTCTTGAAACATCTGTGACATGTACTCTTCTTATCAAAGCTTTCAATATGATTGTTTATGATTATAGCAGTTACAAGAATCAGTGTCAAACATTTATTTGAACATCGTGTTTCTTAAAGTGCGTCGAATTCTGCTGCATCGACATCTTTAAAACTCAATAACCACGCAGTCATTTCATCTTCATCGTTCAAAACAGCGATATTCTCACTGATTTTTTCATTCACAGATGAGACTGTTCCAGATAAAGGACTTGCAAATTCAGTGACTGCTTTTTCTGCTTCTACTTCAACTAGTGCATCGCCTGCTTGATACGCTTTACCGATTTTTGGTAAGTTGGCAAACGTGATCTCACCTAGATCTTCTTGCGCTTCTTTTGTCAAACCTACACAGTATTCTTTTCCATTAAATAAAATCCAAAGGTTATCTTTCTTCTTTAAGTGTTTCCCAGCCATTTTAATTGAATGCTCCTTCGTATATTTTTTCATTAAAACCGATTGTGACCAGTTGATTGTCTTTGACGATCAATGGACGTTTGATCAACATGCCGTCCGTAGATAACAGCTGACTTGCTTCTGTGAGGGATAATTCATCGATTTGGTCTTTTAGACCAAGTTCACGGTACTTCATCCCGCTTGTATTAAAGACACGTCGAAGCGGCACATCGGAATGCTTCAACCATGATTCGATCGTTTCTGCCGTAGGCGTATCTTTGACCATGTCGACCGCTTGATACGTTACTTGATGATTGTCGAGCCAAGCCTTGGCTTTTCGACAAGTGGAACACTTTGGGTACTCATAAAAAGTAAACAACTTACGTTACCTCCTAGAATTTTTTACCGGTGCTTCATTTTGATAACGCATAGATAAGATCAATCCGATCCCAATCATATTCCCTAAGATCGATGAACCCCCTTGACTGATAAACGGCAATGGAATCCCAGTTAATGGAAGTAAGCCGATATTTGCGCCAATGTTTTCAAAGACATGGAATAAGAGCATCATGATCAATCCACTTGCGATATAGGCATAAAACTCATTGTTCGTATCGAAGCAGACACGTATCATACGATAAATCAATACAAAATACAAGAAAATGACAAATGCGCCACCAATAAAGCCAAAATTCTCGCCAATGACAGTGAATATCATATCCGATTCTCGGACTGGCACGTAAATGTTGCTGACGTTAAAGCCTTTTCCGAACATCCCACCTGTTCCGATTGCTAAAATCCCTTGGGCGGGTTGGAAGCTAAAGCCCGACGTATCATGAAATGGATCGAGCCAAGAATCGATTCGGGCAAATTGGTAAGATTTGAACCCAACAGTATATAGGAATTCTCTTCCTGATTCTGTGGTCACAAGGAAAATCGTTCCTGCCCCCACAATAAATGCTAAAGCAAAGATCGGACCAATGATTTTCCAAGAAATCCCTGACATCAAAAAGACGCCACCAAAGATCGCCAGAAAGACGAGCATCGTCCCAAAGTCTTTTTGCGCCATGACTAACGCAATCACAGGAATCGAAATGATCAACATCTTTGCAATCAGCCAAAAATCAGATTTGATTGTGCGAACTTTGACTTGCGTATTGTGCTTCGTTACGATCAACGCCAGCATCAAAATATAAGCGATCTTCATCAGCTCGGCTGGTTGAAATGTGACACTTCCAAAACGGAACCAGTTTTTTGAACCAGTACTTGCCGCCAGAGTTTGGTCGTAAAATCGTAAGAGCAACCCCATGACAAGCAATCCTAGTCCATAGAGATACGGTGTCAATTTCCAGATCCATTTTGAATTGATCCGCATGACGATTGCAATCGCTACTGCTCCCACAAGGTACCAAATGATCTGCATCCCGACACCTCTTGTCACAGAAGGACCGTTTGGATCATGTGTCAATGCAACGTATAAGGATAAAATCCCAATCAAACATAATAAAAATACTGGTAGAATGACTCCGTAATCAATGCGGTTATCATTCGAAGTTTTTATTTTTTTTTCCATTTTTCATCCCTTTTCCTAAAAACCATACTGCCCTATATTATAGCTGTCTCCTTCTATAAATGAAAGCCAAAGCAAATGAGATTTGCGAAAAATTAATCTTATTCATTTCTCTTTATCCTTTCTTAAGATAAAAACGAAAAAAACGCTTATTCAAGGGAGAAGTTCTATTGATTCCGTCTGATATTTTTCATTTTTTCTTTTCCTTTTTATAGAAATCCAAGATCTCATTTCCTACTTCTAATAACCGTTCAGAGGTCAAATGGGTCCGTTGGATCAAATAGAACTGACGAGATTCAGCTAAAGGTTCAACGTGTATCCCTTTTGGTACTGCTCGTTTGGATAATATGGATCGTCCGATTCCTTCTTTCAACATCGCCACAATGACTTCATTACTTTTTACAAGCATTTTCTTCCCTTGGATATTCTTTTCTTCAAAATAACGTTGCGTGTAATGGAACACACCTGAAGAAGATTCCCTGACTAGCCATAGCTCACTCTTAGGATCACCTGCAACGACCAACGCATCTTCAAGTAAAGAAAAGCGTTGTACTCCGGTTGTTTCTAAAGGTTTTTCGATAAAACCAAAATCAGCTTCATGTTTTGCCACTTGCTCCAAACTCTCATGAGAATTCGCAAAAGCAATCGAAAACTTGATTTTTGTAAAACGCACGATCAACTCTTTCATCAATTGAGGCAATAAATACACCGCAAATGTATGGGAAGCGACGATCCGGCACACTTCTTCTTCATTTTTTTCATCCGCTAATTGTTGTTGTGTTGTTTCCCATTCTTCCAATAAAACCAATGTTCGTTCATAAAGCAAATCCGCTTGTTTTGTCGGTTTCATCTCTTGTCGTCCATTACGTTGGAAAAGTTCCACCCCAAGATCCCGCTCCAATTGTTTGATTTGATTGGACACCGCAGGTTGAGACAAATAGAGTAATTCAGCGGTTCGCGAAAAATTTCTTGTTTCATAAACGACACGAAAGGTTGTTAATAATTTAAACATCTAACCACTTCCATTATCTTTTTTTATAGTAACTATAATAACTATTTGATTTAAATATATCAAAAAGACTCTATAATGAAAAGTGTAAGGAACAGGTTGTGGACCTTCAGTTACACACACCTCACAGCCTTCCAGACAGCTTACTGCAACGATAAGGAGAAGCATCCATGCGATTTGTTTTTTCCCATTGAAAAACTTTACTATTCTTCGTAACAAGCAGTTTTCATCGTTGGCTACTTATCGTTGCAACGAGTCTGTCCTTGATTATCAATAAAAAAGGAGAGTAATGTATGAAGCATTTCTTGAAGATTGTTCCGATCCCGATTTGTGGGTTGATCCTTGGATTGACTTCTTTAGGGAATCTTTTAAAAGACTATCATTTGACACATGTAGGGAATTTTGTAGGTGCGATCGGTATGCTTTTGATGCTGTTGATCATCGGCAAACTGATCCTTTTATTTGAACACACGAAGCAACATCTATATGATCCAATCGTCGCTTCCGTCTCGCCGACCTTTACGATGTCTTTGATGGTCATCTGTACGTATTTTGTTTCTTTCAAATCAATTGCGCCAATCGTCAAATTGATTTGGTTAGCCGCAGGGATCTTCCAAATCATCTTGGTTCTGTACTTTAATTACCATCATGTAGTTAAAGCAGACTTGTCAATAGAAGCAATTTTTCCAAGCTGGTTTATCGTGTATGTTGGTTTTGGTGTCATCACAGTAACTGCTGGAAACTTTTCTCCGATCCTTGGAAAGATCTTCTTCTGGCTTTCGTTAGCTTGTTATGTCGTACTACTACCAATCATCATCCATCGAATTTTCTTTGTCAAAAATATGGCGCAACCAACCTTGCCATTGATTGCGATTCTTGCAGCACCTGGTTCTTTGTGCCTGACAGGGTACTTAAAAAACTTTGAAGACCCAAATTTGGCCTTAGTCATGACGTTGTTCCTTGTTTCGCAAGTACTTTACTTTATCGTTTTAGCCATGTTACCACGTCTATTATTGCTTGATTTTTATCCAAGCTTTGCAGCCTTTACTTTCCCATTGGTAATCTCTGCTACAGCAATCTCTACTGCCACTGCTTATTTCCATCAATTAGGGTTTGCTACAGGAATCTTAGATGGATTGAAAGTCATCGAGTGTTTGATTGCCTGTGGCATGATCGCTTACGTCTTAGGACACTATGCCATCTACTTGATTAAAGAACACAGTCAACATAAACATCACCTTTCAAAGGGATTGATAGAATAGACTTCACCTTCTGTCTTTTTCACTTAGTAAAAAGGCAGAAGGTTTTTTTGTATTCACGAAGAAACAATTAAATGATACTATATTTTAGAAAAACTTTTTCTTAAATGAAAGGAAAGAATCAAATGAATGCTTTATTCACTTATATAAAAACGCTGAAAAAATTTGGTGGCCGAAAAATCTTACCCGGACTACTACTCGCCTTTTCTGTCGCAGTCATTAGTCGGCTACTGGGACCCTTTGTCCCTCAACTCGGTGCAGGAACGATTGCGATTTTACTTGGTATCGTCTTAGGAAACACCTTGTTTAAGCAACCTGAACTTGCGGTGGGTACCAAATTTGCCGAAAGTAAACTATTAGAATGTTCCGTTTTCTTGCTTGGTGCAACTGTGACGATCCAAACGATTGCACAGATTGGTTTCAAAGGTGTAACTTTCGTGTTACTCCAAATGACTGTCACGATTCTTGGTGCCTATTTCATCGGAAAAAAACTATTGTTCAGCGATACATTTTCCTTGATGATGGCAGGTGGAAACGCCATTTGCGGTTCTTCAGCCATTGCTTCGATTGCTCCAGTGATCCATGCAGATGAAGAAGAAAAGGGTCAAGTCATTACCTTGGTCAATCTTTTAGGAACAGTGATGATGTTGACACTTCCCTTTTTAGGTCTCCAACTCTTTGGTGATCAACTGATCGAAAAAAGTGCACTTATAGGTGGTACTTTACAATCCGTTGGACAAGTTGTTGCTGGAGCAAGTCTATTAGATACTTCAGTCGTGCAATTTGCAATGCTGTTTAAAATCATGCGGATCATGATGCTTGTGGTCGTGGTCTTCCTCTTTGAAAAATTTATGGAAAAAAAACAGCCGGCCGTCTCTTCAACGTATACGCCAAAAAACCACAAACGAAAAATGCCACTTCCTTGGTACGTTTTAGGCTTCTTGATCGTGTGTTTAATCAACAGCTTCTTTACCATTCCCCATGTGATCGATCAAAGCGCTAGTTTTATTAGTGGTTGGTTTGAGGTCACTGCATTAGCCGCGATTGGCTTACGTTTGGATTTTGCAAAGTTCATGAAAGAAGGAAAACGATTCTTGACGTATGGATTGACTGTGGGACTTTTACAAACAATCATGGCTTTATTCTTTATTTGGTTGATCAAACTATAAGTAAAAATAAGCACCAACACCTCGGAAAGATTTTCTATTTCGAGGTGTTGGTGCTTATTTATCTGTGCTGTCAGCTAGTAGTACAGCCTAATGAGCTAAAATATTTTCAAGCACTAATAGTTGCCGTTTGATCACTAACCCATTTTCAGCTTTCCCCATATACCCAGTCAATTGTCCATTTTGCCCAATCACTCGGTGACAAGGAATAACGATTGGTAGAGGATTCAAACGATTGGCTTGACCAATCGCACGAGCTGCCTTTGGTTGCCCGATTGCCTGTGCCACTTGTTTATATGTGCGACTTTGTCCATAAGGGATTCTTGTGAGCACTCGCCAAACCTTTTGTTGAAAGGCTGTTCCTCTTTGGAAAGATAAAGGTACATCGAAAACGTGTCTTTCACCTGAAAAATACTCTTCCAGCTGTTGTTTTGCCAAGGATAAAATCTGAGCATTTGCTTCTTCATTTTCAGAAATTCGTTCAAAAGAGACAGCTGTTAATCCTTTTTGATCGGCATCAAGCCATAAAGGACCGATTGGTGTTTCAATTTTCATTTTTGTCCGCCTTCCTCCTCACTTATTTTATTTATCATCTATGATTCAAGAAAAAAAAGCAACCTAAAAGTTTATTTAATGCCATAGAGATGGTACACTGAATAAGGCGCTTATAACATCTTTTATTTTTGTTATTTAAGCATACTTTTATTTATATAGGTTATATGAAAAAAACATGCTTGAAAGGAACGAAAACATGAAAATATCAATTGTCATCCCTTGTTTTAATGAAGAAAAAACTGTCCCACTTTTTTTTGACGAAGTCGAAAAATTTCGTGGCGATTACGAGTTCGAGTATCTTTTTATCGATGATGGGTCAAGTGATGGCACATTGGCTGCCATCAAAAAATTAGCGAATGTACATGAATCCGTTCGTTTTGTCGCTTTTTCACGAAATTTCGGAAAAGAAGCTGCACTATATGCCGGCCTGCAAGCCTCTACAGGAGACCTTGTCACTGTCATGGACGTCGATTTACAAGATCCGCCTGAATTATTACCAGTGATGATCGATAAAGTCATCAACTCCGATATCGATTGTATCGGTACACGCCGTTCTACTCGTGAAGGTGAACCAGCTATCCGCAGTTTCTTTGCGAAGAAATTTTACCAATTGATCAATAAAATCAGTGATACTGAAATGATTGACGGTGCAAGAGATTATCGCATGATGACTCGCCAAATGGTGGATGCGGTCTTAGAATTAGCGGAATACAATCGCTTTTCAAAAGGACTATTCAGTTGGGTAGGATTCAAAACTGAGTATCTCTCATTTGAAAATCGCGAACGCGTTGCCGGTGAAACGTCTTGGTCATTTTGGAAATTATTCAACTATTCAATTGATGGGATCGTCAATTTTTCTGACACGCCATTGAACATCGCCTCATTTGTTGGTGCATTATCATGTATCGGTTCAGGAATCGCCATATTATTTATTATTTTACGTGCGTTATTATTTGGTGATCCAACTTCCGGTTGGCCTTCACTCGTCTCGATCGTTTTATTCATCGGCGGAATCCAACTCCTTTGTCTTGGCATCATTGGGAAATATATCGGGAAAATCTTCCTAGAAACGAAAAAACGCCCAGTCTATATCGTACGGGAAACTGAAAAACAAAAAGCCCACCAAATTGGGGAACAAACAGATAAATAAGTAATGAATGAAGCTATCCTTTCAAATTAGAGGGTAGCTTTTTCTTTTATGATAGCCAGTTAAAATAACTCTCATTATAAAAAATATTTTAACTGATTGCGTTTTATCTATCCATTAATTGCGTATACTTATAGATGATAACGTTTCTATCTGTTAATTATAGCTGATATATAGCTGATAGCATTTTTAAGCTACATAAATACTAAAGGGGGCAATACTATGTATCATTACTTAGACATACTTAACTTCGGTATTCTAGGTCTTATGTTAATCTCACTTGTATCTTTGATATTAATCAGTAATCGAATAGAATTATTTAAACAATACATATATTCAAAAAAATTTTCTCTGCAGCTTCTGATGAAACAGAAATATATATTCGTATGTTAAAAAAAAATAATCAATACATTTTTTTTGACTTCAATTTCATTTATCCTTTCAAATGTGCTAGTTTCAAAGAACATCTTGAATCTTTCTACCTTTTTTTTAATTTTGGGAATCTTCTTCTTGTTGTTGAGTTTAACTACATGTTTCTACTCTAAAGAGAGCATTAGCCAAGGATATCTGGTTATAGCTAAAAATAAATCCTATTGGATATACTACTTTAATAATCAAAAACAGAAAGAAATCATTTTATCTTGGCAAAATAAAATGATTTCTTCACTTTATCTCACTTTATTCTTTTATATGTTACTTTTGATCTCAACTTTACTGATGAAAACAATCTAGTGCTATTTCTTTTATTGATGGTTCTAGCATTTTTTTACGATAGATATCATTTTTTACTTATAGTTACTTTGTACTTTGACCTTAAAGCAGCCCACTACAGCCTAAGAATCGAATCCGTGATACATAAGCACAAGCTTTATGTACTGCTATTTAAATAATTTATCTTAGTCTTGAATGAGCAACATTATTGGATACTAGTTTTATCCAGACCTACATTTTAAAATAAAATTCTATTCCTATATCAGTAATTTGAAAAGAAGGGAGCATGAATATGCATAAATTACTCGGAATACTTAACTTTGGTATTTTAGGTCTTATGATAATATCACTTATATCTTTAGTTTTCTTTAATAATCGAATGGAAACATTTCAAACAACAAATCTACTCAAAGAGAATCATTTCTCCTGCTCTTGATAAAGCAGAACTATATAATCGTATAGTAAGAAAAAGCAATATATATATTCTTTTTGGTTCAATTTCATCTGGTATTTCGGCCTTCCTACTTTTGAAAAACATCTTAACTATCTCTACTCTTTTACTACTTTTAGGAATCGTCTTCTTGTTTTTAAGTTTAAATAAATGGTACTACTTTAAAGGGAACATTAGCCACGGATATCTGATTATAGCTAAAAAAAAATCATATTGGATATACTACTTTAACGATCAAAAAGAGAAAGATATGATTTTATCTTGGCAAAATAAAATGATTTGTTCAGTTTATCTCACTTTTTTCTTTTATATGTTACTTTTGATCTCAACTTTACTGATAAAATTAGTCCAATAAAATAAAAATTTTTTACTATTATATTTATTGTTATAGGGTTTCAATTATTAAGTAATTATATGTCTATTTTTTGTTTAAAAAGGACTGATGGCTAGGTTTCATCAGTCCAATAATTTATATTTTTTTAAATACTTAGAAAACTCGATAATATCCCCATGAGTGTAGTTCCAATAACAATTAATGCAGCTGCTACAGTTGTCACAGAACTTGTAACTCCTGCAATAATCGTACCTATAGCCGCAATGATTGTGCCGCCGTAGATTATAAGAATAGCTACGCAAAAAGCGGACATTCCAATCCCTATCAACAACGGAACATTCCACTCAAACGTCCCATTCTCCAACTGATCTACGACGTCCTGATAAATTGGATCTGGCAAGGGGGAATCAACAAGCGGACGTAAGTAAATCTCAATCTCTAATTGAAACTTGGATGTAATTTCATGGTCTCCGTGCTTCAACTCTTTCTCAAAGGTCATCAAGATACGTGTACCTATTAACCCTTCTTTCGTTGCTAATCCAACTGCAATCGCTCCATTATCTACTTTTGGTCCAAGTTCGTTGATGACATCTTCAAAACTTTTTGTGTCTCCTTTAAGATACTCACTGTATTCCACGATCGAATCAGTGATTTCATTGTAATAAGGAGACATATCCACTTTTTTATCCTTCACCAATACAGAAATCCCATATTCTTCTCCTGAAATAGACCACTCCATATGCGGTTTCAAATAGACCACATAATTTGGTGCTGGCTCTATACGTACTTCTTGTTCAAATTCAAATGCTGTTTCTGCTACACCGAAATTTTTATACAACTTCAATAACTCTCTTTTCGCAATTGCTTCTGGAGATACAGAAAAAGATGAAATACCTCGATCTCTACCTGACACAGCAACTTTATCGATACCTACTCCCGCTGTGGTCAGTTCAATAAACTGATCAAATGCCCATTGTTTAGGCATAGGAAATCCTAAATTACCACTAAAGCCTGAGGACATATTAGATACAAAAGCTTGAGTTGCATAACTCGCATCAATGATTTTCTGACAAACATTTCTAGTACCATAAACGCCAACATTATATGTCTGGTCTGATGAAAGAATTGACCATACTCCCGCAAAATAAGGTAAGACGGTTCCGGGGATATTTCCGTCTTGAATATCCACATCACATGCAAAATAAATGGTTGTTCCTAAAGGAAAACCTAAGTTATATGCTGCTTCAATCGCCAGTTTTCCATCTTTTAGGCCTTGATCTTGCGTGAAATAAGATTCATACCAACCGCCATCTTGGTAGATAGGAAAAATAGCTAAGCCAACTTGTGTAATTGCTTCTATCTCTTCGAATGATAAACTTTTATCACGTTCGTCGGCTCCTGTTCCAACCGTACCTGTCAAGTAGCGTCCAACAATCGAAAAACCTTGTGATTTCAAACCTTCCGCTGTTTCTTTAGTCAAAATTGTCGAGGTGTCAAAGGCCTCTGCTGAACGATTCGTGTTCCCGTTTGATGTTAGTAAACCTTTCATCACGGTTAAATCCGACGTTTGATTATACGGTGGCAATACCATAAACTGTCGGAAAGCAAGAATTTGCTCCGCAATATATGACGTAAAGTTTCCTGAAAAATCACCTTGTTTGTTATAACCGTTCACATAAAGACCGTATTGCAAAATTCGAACAAATGGACCGATGTCTCCTTGATTTAGTACTGGGGTACCCGCTTCAGTCCCAGGACCATAATTACCATTTGCTGTATTTGTATCCATACCAATTTCTGCTTGAAGACCATAAATCAATGCTGTATTGGTTTGACGCTGATAAACGCCATCACAAGGCAAAATCCCCGTATATTGCCAGTACTCTCGATTCAATCCTTGTTGCATCGAGCGAATCGTCGCATCTCCACTTGGTACTAAAACAAAAGCGCTCATATCAAACAAGGCTTTGGCCCATGTGGAATCTAATGTACTATTGACTGATTCAAATCCTGCGGCAATTTTTAACTGCTTTATTGCATTGTCATTGTCCGTTGTGTAAATGGTATTAAACTTTCCAGTTCCCATTCCTTTACAACGAAATGCACCATCAATCAACTTTACAAAATTACTTTCATATGTGTTGATTAGATTGGGGGTGACTTCTTTATCCCATAAAGCAGAAGTGGTAGCACCGAAGTTATCAACTAATGTCGTAATTCCTAGTTCATGTTGTACCGCTTGAATCAATCCATAAATCGTATTCCATCCAGTATAACCATCTTCCGGTACTGAACCAAAGCCTGCTACATTTCCATATGTCTCATTCAACCATTGCTGTACCTCTAACACCCAAGGATCACGTGTTTGTTTTGCTTTCTTATCCATTCTTTTCACTCCTCAACATTATTTTGATTCGAATCACTTAGATATGTTGAGATTTTTTAGAATTTGTGACAGTATTCAGGAAATATTTTTCTTGAAGCAAATATTTTTTTAAGCGTTTCTTCATTCTCTCCACTCTTTTACGCACTGACGGATGGTAGTCCTTTTCTGAAAACATGATTTTCGCTGCTTCAGAACAAGTAAACCCTTCAACTAGCAATGAAAAGAAGAACCCATCAAGTGGTTCTTGCTTTTGATAATTACAAACCATCTCTTTTAAATCGATAGTTGAATCAATTTCCACCGATGACTGACTCTCTATAAATCCAGGATCTAAAGATTGCCAACGCCCAGCATCATAAGTAATCCTATTTTTGTCATTCTTATTGTTTGAACTTTTTTTGTAAAGACGCCATACATCTTTCTCAGCAATTGCTAAGCGATAGAGAAACAAATTTTTAAACTTCAACTCTTTCTTCTTTCTTTCCAGTCGATAATCTTCAATCGCTTTCCATGTAGCTAACAGATAAGTACTATAAAAATCTTCAAAAGGTATGTATACGCCCAATTTCTCTGCTGAAATTTGGGCATTTTTAGCACTTTTTTTTAAATATGGAAAAAAATCTCTGAGTATTGCTTCCAGTAACTCTCCATTTTGTTCTATTACATACAAATCCACTCTTTCTGTTATGCTTATCCAAAAACTCATCATTAGCCACTCCATTCATTCTTTTGAAAGGATATGTCGATAAGTTGAATAAATCTGTGACATAGAATCTACTCTTTATTTTTCTATTTTTTGGATATTAGCTGCCTTTTTTTAATTTCTGTTCAATCGATTCGATGATCTGACAAAAATATTTTGTTAGATTTGTTTCTGCCATATTCTCTAAAATACTTCCGATTTCCGTCAGTACTAAAAATGTTGTAAATACTTGAACTAACGTGAATTCAAGTTGAACATTATTTTTTGCTAAAACGATATCGACAACGCCAGTCAAAATCAATAAAACAAAATGGCTAAGCTTCTTCCATAGGCCTTGCCAGCTCAGATTAGAATACCAAGTTCTTTGTACTTTCGCTTTTAGCCAACCAGTGAATAAATCTAATAAAATCAACAAAAAGAAGATATGGATCAATTCTTCTTCTGTTTCAAATAAATGTATAAAAATCCCCATTTTACTAAACATTATCTCCCTCTTAACTGATCACTTCGCAACATTTTTCGTAATAGGATTTACGTGAAGCCAATCCATTGTATCCACCATTTACTTTAAATGTCACTTGTTCAACAGTAGGTGATAATAAACAGAAATTATTCATCCCATTGGCCTCCCACCAATAGCCAGCACTTGACCAAGGATATCTTTCAGCCACATAAGTTACTCCTTGATTGACAACTTCTGGATCTGCGATTGATAAAGAAAACTGTGTATAATTATAACGACCAGTTAGTTGAATAAACCCTGCCCCTTTGAATTTTCTACCATCCCCACTAAAAACATTTCCAAGGTCACTACGCCCTTCATAAGCTTCTCCAGAAGCAAGTTCTATGCGCCATTTCCCACAACCTGACTCGTGACTACACTGGCTAATAAAATGCTGTAAAGGATTAAGTTCAGTGATACGATACACGTTGATGCACTGATTTAAATCGTTGATTATCTGCTCTGAAAAATTACTCCATCCAATTGCTTCAAGTTGGCTCCTAGTAATCTTTCGCGTAAGTGTATCATTCAACTCTTTCATGATCATCAGCTCTTGCCCAACTAAAATAAAGTCAGGATTTTTGATTCCATTCCATTGTTGTAATTGACTAACTGATACCCCAAATTTTTCACCAATCCTACTTAACGAATCTCCAGATTTTACAACATACTTCATTTTGATTCTCCTCTCAAAATTTTTGCGTATTTAAATACGTTTAATATGTCGGTAAAATGAAGAAAATTGTGACAAAAAAAGCATCGGCAGAATACCGATGCTTTAAATCGCTTATTTATTTAATGACTTATAAATAGATTGAGCACAAAAAATACTGGTTTATGGAATTATTTTTTTCATAGGATACATAATGACTTGATGTTCTTTCACTTCCTCGCTGAATAAAAACAATCTATCTGCTTCGATTCTGTACTTATGATCTTTGATCACATTTGCATAGTTCACACTTGCTGGATCTGGTTCTAAATAGAAGTTATCTTGATTAACTGAATATATTCCAGCATACTCTATCAGCCCAGACAGATTGATTCGCTGTACTTCACCTGATTCATTGAAGATCAAAATACCCCCTCCCTCCAGTTTCCAGGAATACTTAATCAAGAGATCGTGTAACTGGTCGTGGGAAATATCGCTTTTTATTTTTAATTTCTGATATGCTTCATCGAGTTTTCCCGGACCAGGAAAGGCTTTTTTATATTCCTCGAATGTTAAATCGTCTGAATCAGCTATTTCCTGTGATTGAGTGCTTTCTTTTGTTTCCGGAACGCTGTCACTCATTTCAAATTGTCTTGTATTTGTTTCGCTACTACAGCCAGCCATTAGTAATAGAAATAGCAGGATGGATATTATTCGTTTCTTCATTCTATTTGATCACTCTCTCTTCATTTCAAAAAATAGAAAGAGGCTTCTTCCCAAACAGTCTATTTTTAGTTTAGCAAATCATTCTTATCAGCAACACTCAGCCATAACCTTCTATACCATTGCCACTTTGTATCAGAAATGTTGAAGTATCTATAGTAATATCCTCCATCCCATACACCAGTTCCATAATCTTGCACATAATCACCTAGAAAATAAAACTGATTATAAGACATTATTGCATGGATACCCGCAATGCCATTGTCCTCTATTGTAAATAAAGGTGCTAATTCGTTGCATCTTATCCCACTAGCTGACGAAGTACTACCTGAACTAGGATTATAAATTTGAACTGAGAACCCTGGGGCATTAATACTATATAGTTTAGCCTTTGGTAACAACTCTTCTGTACTTAAATTATCTGTTGAATTTTTATCTTCTCCTTCGATGATATATGTGCCAGGTTTTGGTTTTTGTGTCGTCAACTTGTCTTTTGAAAAAGGTAGATTATCTACATCAATCCCCTGTTCTTCAAGTTGTTGTATTGCTTTTTGGTTATCTTCTTTCGAAATAACAATACTTTCAGGATCAATTGCTCGAATTGCTGCATCTGCAACCTCAGTATGCATTCCACTAACTATCAAACCAAACAGCATTGTAAACCCCATCAATACTTCCTTCATTTTTTATTCTCTCCTTGATCTTCAATTATAATTCATTACCAAGTGTGTTTATATTTTCGATTTTAGAAGATATCTTCACCAATATAATAAATTATTCGAATAAACTATGACTTCTTAATTATATATATTTATATAAATATAAATATATATAATTAGTTATTTAACATTCAAAGATTTTCTGCTCATTTTTGTTAACTTATTCTACTTTTATGTAAATGAATTAGAAAGTATTAATATAAAATTAAAAATGATTATTACGTTATTTAAGTAGGATACTCCTTCTAATATTATCTATTTTAAACTTTATGCTCTATTCTATTAAAAAAGCTTTTAGCGTATTTAGAATCTCATAGATTTCAATTTATTATTATTTAATTTAAGAATAGATAGTATAAAAACATACACATTATTCTTAATATAAAATCAATAAATTTCTATAGTTATTAAATAAATCATCCACTTAAATCTCCTAATTTTATGTTTTTTTATCTTTTTTGCTATATATAATATATTTATTTTTTTCACACAATATAAAATTTTATTTTCCGAGCTAAATTATACAAAAAAACAGGTTGATGAAGAGTAAATTATTCATTAAATATTATGCAAATATAATGATTAATAAAAAATATATGTTTTTTTATTTCTTAGATTTATACTTCAAGAGAACAAATAAATAAGTAAAGTAGTCACTCATGAAAAAAATCTTTTCTTTATTTTGTTTTTTGTCAGTACTATTTTTTCTGGGTACAAGGTTTTTGCTGGTGAGCAATTAGTAGACAACGATGCAGCTGCAGGGCAACCGGGTTTGAGTCATATTATGTCAGGGAATTGGACGTGGATCTCATCAGGTTATTTTGGAGACGCAAGGATTAGTTACGACAAAAGTGGTGCATTTTATGCGTATGGCTTTAACCCTACAAATAGAACAAATGTTGGGAATTTTTACGCATATTTAGCTAATCCAGCATTCGAGTCAACAGCTGCTTATAATGTTGCTTCACCGCCAGGGATAGGTGAAGGAAATACTATTGAACAATACTACGCTGCTGTAGGATGGAATTGGATTGGTGATTTGGGTGCCACTAATTGGAACCTAGCTGCAAATGTTGGGAAACCTAATAATGTGAATATTCAGGGTGGTCTGGGTGCAGATGCATTCAAAGTCACATGGTAAAAGGAGATAACTATGGAAAAACAAATAAGAGGAGTTATTATTGGTTTAACGTTGACAACAATCTTGGCAAGCTCTACTTATGCTGTCTTAGCTAATCAACAAACAGATGTACAAGTTAAGTCTGAGAGTAGAGTAATCACGACTTCTCCAGAAGAAGAAAAACAAACAACAATTGAAATACCAACTGTACAAATAGAAGATGAAATCACAACAAAACAAGAAGCAGTCTATCGAATGATCAATGCTATTGATTATTATCACAGTATCGAGATTCATTTTTTAGCGACTAAAAAAGCAGGAGAATTAATTGAATCAATTCATCTATCAGCTGTTAATCTGCCTGACAATCATCTCACGAAAATCGATACTACTTATTCAACAAATAATCGAAGTTTTCTTTTTTACGACAACGGCAATATTGAAACGGAAAATTTTGATTCAAACGATAAAAGCTTAGGCATAGATACTTCCTTTGTTAGGTTAGAAGGAGCATCTAGTAATCATTCTATGACATTAGCCGATAGTATAAAAATTGGTGAGGATGGAGAAAAATTGTACAAGGCAAGACCAGATGCAAATTATTATAGCAATGCAAAAATAGTTGCATTACCTTCCGATTTAGCAATTAACTTATTAGAGGATGAAGCTATTTATGAACTTACAGATACTGGAAAAATAGCTGGACGAAATACAGTAGTTTTAGAAGGTAGCTTATCAGACGCCAATCAAGTCAGATATCAGGCTAATCACTTTAAACTAAATATTGATGCCAAAACTGGCGTATTACTAGGGATGATTTTTACGAACAATGGGATTGAAAAAGACTATTTAAACGTTTCTTCCGTTACGTTCGATCAACTTCCTGAAGACTTTAAGTCTAATTAACAATAAATAGGTGATTCCTATCTATATCAAATCATTTGATAAGAAAGGTTCTTGAAATAATAAGCGCCAAAGGACAAGATACAAGAAGTAGTTGTCCTTTGGCGCTTGTTTTAAATAAAATGATAGGTGATCTATTTATAAATACTTTCTCTCTCTTACCCCAAACTCTCCGTCAATCGCCGCAATCCTTCTTCCAATTTCTTACGTGGGCATCCCACGTTCAATCGCAAAAAATTGTGACTAGCTTTCCCATATACTTCGCCTGACATGATTGCAACCTTGCCTCGTTCGATCATTCGTTGCTGAAGTTCTTCCATAGTGAATGGGAGTCGGGCACAATCGAGCCACATCAAGTAGGTGGCTTCGCTTTTGGTCACGATGATTTCCGGATGATGTTTTTTAAGGTACGCAGTGACAAAAGCAATATTATCATCAATGTACTGATTGAGTTCACTGACCCAGTTGTTTTCTTTTTCATACGCCGAAATCGTAGCAACTAATCCAAAAACACTCGTGGAACCGAGGCCATCAGCTTCTTTCATCTGTTGTAAAAACCGCTGGCGCAAGGACGAATCTGGAATCAATCCGTAAGAAAAAATCAATCCAGGAAAATTAAATGTTTTACTTCCTGATGTGACGACTGCGACATTTTTTTGAATCAATTCTGTCAGTGGTTGATGGTGTTGTCCCTTTCTGAGAATATCCATGTGGATCTCATCCGAAATAATGAACACCTCGTTTTTTTGGGCAAGCTCGATGATGTTCACTAATTCTTTTTTGGTCCACACTCTACCTGTTGGATTGTGGGGACTACACAATAACAAAATTTTATTCTCCGGTTGCTCAAATTGGCGCCTCAAGTCCTCAAAATCCAATTTATAGGCACCTTCTTGATAAATCAATTCATTGCTTACCAGTTTGCGGCCATTCCCAGCAATCAGTTTATAAAAGGCATCATAAGCAGGCGTTTGGATAATCACACCTTCTCCCGATTCGCTTAATAAACAAATCAGTTGCTTGATGCTATAGATGACGGAAGGACTGTAAACCAACCAGTCCTCGTCGATCTGGTGTCCAAAACGTTCTTTGTACCAGTGAGTGACTGCTGATTTAAAATCTGTGTGATTCCAACGAGTATAGCCAAAAATTGGATGTCTTAACCTTTCTTGGAGCGCAGCTTCGACGCCTGTTGGTACTTTAAAATCTGTATCAGAAATCGTAAATGGCAAGAGATCATTTTTACCGAAGCGGTCTTCAATATAATCCCATTGCGTACAATACGTCCCTTTACGATCGATTTGTTCATTGAAAGACATCTTCTACACTCTCCCGATTTCAGAACAACAAGATGTCGTCCAGTTGATTTCTAACAGTCGTCACTTTTGTTCCTATAATGACTTGTACATTCGTATCATCCAAATGAACCACGCCTAATGCACCTAATTTTTTCAGTCGGTCATCATCAACGATCGATCCGTCATTCACCACTAACCTTAGACGTGTGATGCAATTATCTAAAGAAGTGATATTTTCAGCACCACCTAAAGCAGCCAAGATTCCTCGTGCATCAACTGTGCCTTTTCCTTTATATGATACTTCTTCGTCTGTATATTCTGTCTCAGCAGTCATTTCTTCACGTCCAGGGGTCTTTAAGTTTTTGCGTAAAATCACCGTTTTAAATGTAAAGTAATAGATACCAAACCAACAGGCACCCACAAGTAAAACTAACCACCATTTAGTATAAGTCCCTTGCATGACCCCGAAAATAATAAAATCTAAGATACCGCCATCGGTGTTCCCGATCGTTACGCCCAACAAACTCATGACCATAAATCCGGCACCAGTCATCAACACATGGAATCCCCATAAGAGAGGACTGACAAATAAGAAGAGAAATTCGATTGGTTCAGTGATCCCTGTTACAAAAGTCGCAATCACACCTGAAATCAATAATCCTTTGATTTTTGCACGATTCTCTGGCTTTGCGGTTTGATACATCGCTAAAGCCGCTGCGGGAAGGCCAAACATGAATGTCGGCATTTTTCCTTGTGAAAGAAAAGCAGTGGCGCTCGGTGAAATCGCCAATCCTTGTTGCAATTCATTATAAAAAATATTTAGTGCGCCAAAGACTTCTTGCCCATTGATGACCTGACTTCCTCCAGCTTCTGTAAACCGGATCATCGATACTAAAATATGATGTAAGCCAAATGGCAATAAGAGTCGTTCTCCAGAACCGAATAAGAACGGGCCAAATGCACCAGAGCGTTGTATCAAATTTCCGATCCCAGTGATCAACATGGCAAAAAGTGGCCAAACCATCGGAATCAACACGCCAACAATTGCTAAAGTTACTGAAGTAATGATGGGTACAAAACGTGTCCCTGAAAAGAAGGCAAAACTATCTGGTAATTGGAATTGATAAAATCGCGTATGGAGCTGATAAACGATTAGCCCGACAATGATCCCTCCCAGAACACCCATAGATAATGTTTGGATACCAAAAACCATTTCTTGACCAGCTTCACGTAATTGTTCACTTGCTGCCAATTGATTCGTTTCTTGCAAATAAAAATTGATCGATAATTGCATCACTACATATCCAACAAACCCAGAAAAAGCAGCCACGCCTTTTTCTTTACGTGCTAAGCCTAAAGGAATCGCCATGGCAAACATCACAGGTAAATAGCTAAAAGCAAAGCCACCAATCGTCGACATAAAGCGAAACATCACCTGTAACCAAGCAGCACCTAAAAATGGAAAAGCAGTAATTGCTGATTCAGCGGAGAACGCACTCCCAATCCCTAAGAACAATCCCATGAAAGCTAACAGTGCGACTGGTAACATGAACGTTTTGCCTAACCCTTGAAAAATCTCCATCCAACTTGCTTTCTTCCCTTTTTGCATCCCTTTTCCCCCTTACTCTATTTCTTACCCTTAAAATGTAAGCGATGACAAAGGCGGTTGCAATACTTCCTGTCCATGTAGAATGGGCATTCATAAATTAGAATCTCCATTCTGAGAAATGACTTGTTTCGCATAATGGATCATCAAAATATCTAACAAGATATCCATTGAAACTCTTGGACTCAAATCAATATTCTGATGATAGATCGTCAACATTTCTGCAATAAATGCGCCCGTCGACAATTCTTCTAAAGAACTTGTCGGTTGACCAATAAAAGACAGCAGAGGAACATTTCGCTCCTTTAGTCGTTTAGCATAATCGAGCATTCCTAATGTTTCCCCACTATGACTAATAAAAATAGCAAGATCTCCTTCTCCTAGTTGTTTACTCACTGCTAGCAATTCGTCCCAATCGGTTGAATGCCCCACATTTTTACCAAGAAAATGCAATTTTCGATTCAGGGAAACAGCGACCGGAATACTTTGCCCTACAGCAAACAGTTCAATACGTTGTGCTTCTTTAATCATATTGACTGCGCGATCGATTTGTTTCGGCTCGATTTTTTCTAACGTCTCTGTAAACTGACGAAGGATTTCATTGATCAATGGTTTGAATTCATCCGACACATCAGTAGAACCACTCGTTTCTTCTAATGACCGGTAACTTTTAAGGGCAAACTTAAATTCTTGAAATCCTTTAAAGCCAAGCTTTTTTGCCATTCGAGTAATAGTCGATTGGCTGGTAAATCTTTCACTCGCTAATTCTTCGGCTGTCATGGAGGAAACTTTTCTTGATTGATGCAAACAATAATCTAAGATATTTTTTTCCACTTGATTTAATTCAGAAAATTTATATTGGATTCTCTTATAAAACTGATTCATCTCTTTCTCCTATTCTGGCAGTTTTTCGCCAATGAACGATATGGTCTGTTTTCTTATCTATTCTACCGGAGAATACGATGGAAAACGAGTCTACAGTTAAATTCAGACATGCAAAAAAATCCACAAAAATCGGTAATATGATTTTCGTGGATTCTGTGTTGTTCTTTGAAACAATCCATTGATATGACTATTTATTTTAATAATTTTGCAGCTGCTTCATCTAAAATCACTGTGATATCGGGATGAGTCATCAAGATCGATGCAGGAATCTGCTCTGTTACTGGTCCTTCGATCACTTGTTTGATGATCTCTGCTTTATGCTCCCCGTTAACGATCAATACTAACTGTTTCGCTGCCATGACCGTCTTTGGCCCAAATGTCACAAAGTAATCACCAGGTTCTTCTCCCAGATGTTCTTTTAACGATTCATACATCTGATCTCCTGGAATGACTGGAATGCTATAAGTCTCCTTACTAAAATCCGTATATCCAGGCATGTTTCCACAAAAATGACCATCTTCACCAAGCCCCATCAAGACTAGATCCAATCCACCCGCTTGCGCCATTCGTTTATCCACATCTTGATAATTATCAATAGTCAGTTCATGGATATTTTCAGTAGCGACCCCTATAGGATCATAAAGGGCTTCTTTCAGTCCTGACATAGTCAGACCATACTGCTTGTCCTTTAATGCCACTTCATCAAAATTATAATAATGGATCATCGATGTATCCATCTGTAATTTACTAAGCGTCTCCACTAAAATCTCGTACGCCATCTTAGGCGAATTTCCTGTCGTCAAAGACAAATTCACTCGTTTTTTCTTCAACATTTTTTCCAAGACGATCCCCGCTGTCACTTCACTAAGCGTTTCATAATCTTTTGCAATCACTAAATCCATTGCTGTCCACTTCCTTTCACTCATTTAGTTAAAGTGTAACAGGCTGAGGGGGCTTTTGATACGTTTTCTTATTTTAGTCGGGATTTTCTTGAAAAAATATAATAACATCCCATAAAAATAAGAATCAATACCTATGTGATTGTGTATGGCAAACATCTCAAACTGTGACCACATCAACCAAAGAAAACTAGTAGCTTTTATTACGACTATGATTCTTAATTATCTAAAGAATAACGGTTATATCAAATTACATAATCGCTATCCATTTTTTGTTTCTATTCTATTTTATATATATTAAACTAATCAAATTTTTTCTATAAATATATTTGGATCTAAATTTATTTCTGAAATAATCAAGTCACAGTCTTCTGGATAAATTTTTAGATGGTTGTTCAGAGCTACGTAGATTCCTACCCTTAGCTGGTTAATAGCTACCTGATTATCGAACAAAGTTAGTGATTGGTATAGCGTTCCCAGACAAGACTGTCCTTTTTCATTTCTATAGTCTGCCTCCGTAAGGTTCGCTCTTAAATGAAAATTTCTATTGAATTTGATTGAGGATTTTATCGAACGATAATTATATATACGACCTCCATGAGCAGTCGATTTCTATAACTATGACACAAGAATATCATATTAGTAAAAGTGTAACAATTTCAGTAAATAGATACTTCCTTATGTTTTAGTATGCATGCAAATTTATATAAAAAAACAGGAACTTACCTGATTGTATATACATCTATATATAAAGTATAAAATATTTTGGCTCTTTTTCTAGCATTTGCTTCCCTATTATTTAATATAATAAAATCGACAAAGGGGAGAATTGACCTTATATCACATAGAAATTAACATCAGTAACTTGAAATGATCTAAGGATTTTTTATGACTTTCTTTTACTAAAATTAGGGTATCAAGTATTTCAAAAATGGCTTTAACCACATCTATGTATATTGCTAGATTTTGTTTGTTCAAACTCATGAAAAATATCAGCGTAAGCATAATCAATTTACTAGAACGGCAAAAGGCATAAATCATCTTGCTTTCTCTATTGCAAGCGTATCTAGAGCTGATTCATTACGGAGTGAATCAGTGATCCATAAACTATGAAAATTATTCTTTGAAATCAAACACCAATTGAAAATTATCTGATTAAATTCATTTAACTTATCTCTGCCACAAATCCAAAAAAGCAAAAAAATAACGTCATTATCTCGGTATAAGCCTTGATATAACGGTGTTTATCTAGTGTGCCAGCTATAGGGATCGAACCTACGACTGTCAATAAATTGTATCTCTATAAATCCAAGCTTTATAGAACACTGAAACTATTATAAATATTCCTACAAAATTATTTTAATAAAAAAATTCATCTTTACAGAATACTATTTATAAATTCTATGTCAACCAGTATCTGTTTTTATCATTTATTCATTGTTATTTTAATTTTTCCAATTATTTTTTTATAATGATAAAAAAATGGTTATTTCTCTGGCTTGATCAAAAAATCTCTTATACTAGTTTCATAAATAATGTAAGGAGTGAGTAATGATAGTGAAGTATTCAGGGATAATTAGTATGGTGTTTGGTCTTTTAGTCAATCTCTTATTATTTATTGATGATGCAAGCCTTGCCCTGAGATTAACAAGTGTCATCCCAATATTTGTTTTAGGTGCTATTGGTACAGTTATTGCAATTTTTGGTTTCTTAAAATTGTCAAATAGTTATTTACGTTTGACTTGTGTTGTTGCTGGTTTATTGAATCTATCACCGATTCTTTACTTTATTTTCTTAATTTTTGCTATTGGTTAAAAAATCTTGGCCTGATGAAATCAGATAACAATAAACAATACTCCAATTAGAGGAAATACTTCGCTCATAACGATCGTTTCCCCTAGTTGGGGTATATTTATATTGGTTTCTCGTTTCTCTGTTTTTTTATTATTTTACTAGTAAAGGCTCATTAGAGTTATTAAATAAAAAAATATTATTCATAACAATGATTTGAAAGGAAGAATAGTGAAATGAATCAAGAAGAGTATTATTCTCACTTAAAAGCATAGACGAAATCTCAACATACTGAACTTTTAAATTCGGAAAAATATGATATTTTATCTATTCATATTCTTTTACAATTACTGAATTTAATGGAAAATCAGATTTCGACACCCCATTTCGTGCCTTATAAACCGAATATCGAACTCATTTCTTTATACAAAGAGTATTTAACCTACAGAAACAAGATTTCACTTCTAAGTCTGTTGAATCCTAAAAAATTCTTTGGATAATAGCTTATATGCTCCAATTGTCCCAGCATTATTAGGATTTGAAATGCAACACTTAATTGCTAATAAACCAGAAGTTTTTTTGTTTTAACTCTTACCATCGCTTACTCCACGGCTCCCAATGAAGCATTGGAAGTTCATGAGATTAGTTGCCGAATTCAAAAGAAAAACCAACACCTTTTACTAGAAATTTTTGATAAATCGCATGTATTCCATTCCCATAGAAAAAATAAGAAACAATAAACGATGGATCCGAATCCAAACAACCGAAATACAAGAGATGTCATTAATTATTTTTATATTATTCCATCAACAAAAGTACAACAATTAGCACTTATTCTTTGTATGGGTATTATTAACTTTTTAACTCAAAAAAACGAAGTACTTGCTAAAAAAGAAGCCCTGAATCATACAGATCAGAAGCAACCTAACTTGATTGAAGTATTTTTTTCTAAGTTCAGTTTTCTTTCTGTGAATGAACATTATGGGGAACTCGCCAGTACCTCACAAGAATTAATTGGTAATTGTTTGGTTAAAGAATTAGATTTTGCATTAAAAACAGCTTTAGGAGAAGCTAGATTTAGCGAAATCTCAAAAATAAAGTATTTCTTATCATTTGAAGGTATTCAGGCAAAATACCTGCATACAGCTAAGCTTCCAAATGTACGTTACACCAAAGATATTTACTTGACTTTGACCTCTATTTTAATGGAGCGCTTACTGATACTAAAATTTGATCCAGCAGCCGTTCAGCCTATGATAACAGATATATACCGTACGTACACTTTTTTAAAAAGCTGTCGCTACAATCAACTATTTAAAAAAAAATTGCAACTTTTATTATCCAATCAATTTTATAAAAATTAAGATTTAGAACTTTGTAAAATTAGCACTACGATGGTTCCCTCGGATTTGCTTCAAATAAATAAAAAATTTATTATCTATCCGATCCAGATTACTGCAAGAACAAACTAACTTACCTGAAAACTTAGCTACAATGAAAAAAACATCAAAAAAGAAGAACGAGCCCAACAAAAAAATTTAAAGATAGACTTAAAAAGTGTTCGAAAGAACGTTAAACAATCTTATATTGATCTCTATCGTACATTTCTTTGTTGTTTTCTAGATCTTTCTATTAGTTTTATTCTGAATTATTTAAAGAGTTCACTGCTTTTTTCAAAAAGATCGTGAACTTTTTTATGCTATCCAAAACAATACTCTCATATTATTTGATAATTGGCTCATGCATCACTACTTTTCACAAACACACTACTTACTTGTTGCTCGTTTTTTTCACAACTCAGACTGTTTCACTAACAAAGTCTTTCTTACTCCATACTGTTATTTCACTTAAAAATTGAATTTTACATTATACTGTTTAAATAATTAGTTAAGAAAAAATGACTATAAAAAATTTTTTTTGACTAATTGTCACTTTTATATAAAAAATTTTCGCATGATTGAACTAAAGGAAGAACTGAGTTCAGGAAAATCATTCCTTCTTGCTAATTCATTTCACCTAATAGTAGTTTCTGAGCCTCATCTGATCAAATGAATAAAACAACCAATTATAACGAATGAATATCACTAGCTATCACTAAACGAACCGAATTCTTCAACTCTGAGCAATATGGAATTTCATTGATCAAATTATTATTGCAATTACTAAATCTAATGGAAAACAATATCCCATTAAGCGAGTATCATTTTTACAAATCAAACATTGAATTGTTTTTGTTCTATCAAGATTACCTTATACTAAATGTGGCCAAGTACCACTCTTCTGATGTTTCCATGTTAAAATGTTCCTAGTAAAATAGTTTGTACGCCTCTATCGAACCAAATTTATTGGAAATAGCAATTTATGAATTAGTGCCTAATAAAAAAAAATTTTTTTAGTGTTGTCTTTGACTGTCTCTATGATTATTTTGATAACTGGCTTGTTCATGAAGTCGGTTGTATCTTACGCAGGACGGAGAGTTTTATACATCTAGAAATAATCGATATCGCCCATTTAGCTATTCCTACGAAAAAATAACCATTACCTGAAACAATGGCTCCAGACGCTCATTTTCGACAAAAAACAATTGTTAATCATTGTTACTCAGTTCCTATAGAAATAAGACAAAATTAATCCAAATTATTAACACTTGGACTCATTAAGATAGACAAAAATTTAGTGAAGCTTTGCTCTTAAAAAAAATTGGGATTATTCTCTTGCTAAAAAGAAACATAGGCTACAGAAAAATTTTTTTGCTAAATTAAGAACGTTAGCAATAGACGAGTACTATGATTATCCTGTCAGTACTTCCGCAAGTATTTTTAGGTAATTGCTTCGCTAAGTAGTTGGACAGCATATTGAAAATCGTTTTAGGAAAAAAAGGAGAGTACCATTACTAAACTCAATATTTAACCTTCACTAGCAGGCCTCCAAGCCACATACCTAATGCAAGCAAAACTACCATCTGTTCGCGCTCAACGAAAACCATTTATGGTACATTAAGTGCAATCTTATTGAGTCGTTTGTAAAAATTAGGATTTGACTCCGTTGCTTTTGAACCCTCAATCGAACATATTTATAGCTCCTTTAAAAAGAAGGTCCAATCATGCCTAGCCAATCGTTATTATTAACAAACTGATTTATTTCTATCAAAATTACATTCTAAGCACTATCATGCAACTGAAAAGCTCCTCGATCCACTGCATCTCGAGAGCTTTAGAAAGAAGCTATTTGCACAACCTATAAACAAAAATCCCCCATTTTTTACACCAAATACTAAAAAAAAATGTTGCATCCCAGAGTAAAACAGAAAAAAGGAGTCTAGCGTTCAATAAAGAACGCTAGACTCCTCCTATTCAAAAAAATTTTTAAAACCAATTGGTGCCACTATTTCATTTTGTACGTATTATCGCTCGTGCGCTATTCCTAGTGGTAGATTATATCGTTTTGTACGAGCACCTAGATTATTTTTTGTCTGAATCTCTTCCAATGAAATTTTTATTTGTGTTTCTCCAGATGATTTCCATGGAGATAATCGTTCATAAAGAGAGTCTGGTGATGGCTGAGTTAGCCCTTTTAGATTTTCATAAATCGGTTTATGTTTTTTCTCTCTCGATGAATCTTTAATTTCTGCATAAATCGTTTCTGGTACTTTATTTTGTGGTTTGGTGCCTTTGCCTAGTGCATCCAAATCAAGTTCTGCATAGGCTACCTCAACTTCTTCAAGTTGTACAGTTACAGTCTGAATTCTTTCTCCCAGTTGTTTTGGAGAATGGCTCCTTCTATTTTCCTGGCTTTTTTTAGCTGCTGCTAATAACATTTTGCACGTTTCTTCTTTTTGTCGTCTAGACATTCCTTTAGATCTATCTTCTCTTCTATAACTAACCGTTGTTTCTTTTCTTTGCGGATGACCTACTTTTTCTTTTTTTTTTCTTGGATCCAAGACTTCAACGAATTTACTAAATTTCCCCATATATAAATACTCCTATCTTTAGTATTTCTAATTTAGATTTATTATATATAGAAAGACCTAATAAAAAGGAAATTTCTTCATTTTTTACTGACTATAGAATATTTTGGTAAGGAATAGCCAAGTGAAAAAGCAAAACAACAAGAATATTCGTTTACTTTTTTACTTGACTCTTCTATTATCTAACGTTTGCAATTCTTAGTTTCGATATCTACCTTTTAGCGTATACGTATCTAAGACATAGCCTTCCATTTTTTTAAATAGTTCATGAAACATAAAACCATCTTCTAATTCTAATAATGTGTCTAACGCATAGACATGCAATTCATAAGTGTGGGGTTCATTGGGTGGTGCCATTCCACCATAACAAGCAGATAATTTTTTGTCTTGCTGTCCGCCTTGAATACTAATCCAACTATTTAGTCCTTGGACAAAATCATTAGCTGTTTGACTTTCATTTTCTGCTATCTTCGTTCGTGTAATATTGGCAGCTACCCAATGAACCCAAGAAAATCCTCCACTAATTGGGCAGGCATCCTTGTCTTCTAAAAAAAGAGCAAAACTTTTTGTTCCTTTTGGCACATCAAAAATCTCAAAAGGAAGGGAATAACTTGGGATCCCATTTTCATTAAAATACGTCCCATATTTTCCATATTTATCGTCAATGATACCATTGACAATTCCTTGACTAATCACATACATTTAACAACATCCTTTCGCTAATTATGGTACTTATAGTATAATAGAGCAGTTTTACTACGTAAATTACCCACAAATTTGTAAGTAACCTTCATACGCAGACTCGAAAGCCATTCTATTGTTTTCTTTCAATTTCTGTACCAATCTCTTGCATGATTGTCAATGCTTGGAGGATTTTTTTGCCATAGTGTTCGGTTAAAAAATAATCCGTTTTCAAAGGATAGCCTGACGCTACTTCTTTATCAACAAATCCATCCATCTGTAATTCTTTTAGATGTTCCAATAACATTTTTTGTGAAATACCTTCGATATCGCGTTGTAATTGCGCTAGTGTTGTTTTCCCTAGTCGTAGACGCCATAAGATAATGGGTTTCCATTTTCCACGAATCATATCGTGAACTAGCTCTAAAGGGCAAGTATATTTTTTTCTTCGTTTCATCCCATTACCTCTTTCATATATAAAATTTTTTGTTGCATGGCTTCTATGTAACTTGAATGAATCACATGCCAACAAATATTCCAAATAATCTATACGTCTCGAGTTGCTTACCTTACTACTTGAGATTTCCGTAATAAAGAATTTGATGGTACCTTTATTGGCCCTCGATATCCCTCTTTAATGGTGTAATTTGCTTGACGCATTTTTTGGCTCAATGGTTGTTTTTTTGAATGCTCCTGCTTAAATAATTCGATTTCTTTTTGCATTTCTTTGATTTTTGATTTCTTATTCGCAGAAACTTCCCCTGATTTGAAATTTAAATGAAGTAGTTTTTCTTGTAATTTTTTTTCCTTCTGTTCCAATTGTTTGATTTCTTTTAATATTTTTTTCCTTAAATGACCCTCCGGATCTTTTTTTTCTTTAAAAATTAGCTGATTTAATGATTTTTTTTGATTATTTTTTGGCGGATGAAACGATTTAATATAAGTGGATTGTTCGATTTTTTCTGTTAAAGTCAACCGTTTATTTTGATAAGTTCTTTTTTTATACATCAAAAGATCACAGTGCGTATATTTCAGTGATACTGGCGTACGAACTATTTTTTCTGACAGCGGCAGGTTAAGGGAGAGACCTCGTAAAGATAGCTTGTAATGAATATTTTCTTCTAATTGTTGTGATAACATTTGAAGAAGTTCCTGTATTTGTGCTTTACTTTGATTTTGTATTTCGCCAGGAGAAAGTTTTGCTTTCGCAAAATTAGCATGCAATCGATGGACGTCATAAGACATCATAATTTTATTCAATCCGGCTTTGTTTTGATCGATTACTCGCTCTGTTACTTGATTGGTTGCCTCATTTACCAATTTTCTCAGCTTATTTTTATTGGTTCCCTTATGAGCCTTTTGATTGATGGCCTTCACTACTTCGTCCATACATTGATCCGCAAATCGTAAAGATTTTTGGATGTCTTTTTCTTCAATCTGCAAAGGTAACTGTTTGATTGAAGCTGATTTTCCCTGTTCAAAAGTAGCTAAAAGAAAAATCAGCTTTCGATAATTCGATTTTCTTAGTAAATTGAGTTCTACTGCATTCGTGTAGAAACTAACTAGTTGATTTTTAATGATTGGATCCATTCTATTCACCTTTCTTGGTAAAGCTAAATTTTGTTAACAAGATGAGATTATAGAGAAGGAGTAACTGACTGTCTAATCTCTTTTTTTCATTCTTGTAGAAAGAGAACAAAAAAAACGAAAAATAGTATTTTTTAGCAATTTAGTTTTTTTTTTTACTTAATCGGAAGCTAGGTGTCGCAAATCAATCATCGACTAACAAGCATTCATTGAAAAAATATTTTTCTCCGCTTATCAAAGCTATGCAACCTAATCTACAAACGAGAGAACTAAAAAAGTTGATTTCTAGTCTTTCACATCAAAAAAACTGAAAAACTTGAAAATATCTTTGTCTTTTTCAAGTTTTCCAGCTCTATACCTCTAGGCTTGTACTTTATTTAATTTTTCTACTATAACAAATCCACGAATACGTGATTATTTCTTATGGTGCAGATGTTAAGTTCCATTCAATCGTTGCTTGATACTCTCCTTTAGCGACTTTTTCAACAGCAGGAATCTCTAAAGTGACGTCTTCTAAATTGTAATCGTAGACGCCATCCATCATTGAACCTTCTCCATACATCACCACCGAAGGAACGGTCTCAATCTTAACCTGGGACATCCCAGTCACCGTTTGATTTCCTGATAACTCTTTGAGATCAGTCATGGCATCAAATTCTTTTGACCCATCATTGGTATTTTTGGTAATTTCTCCCGTATCGTTCGTTGTCTGGATAAAGGCTCCGACAATCGGTTGGCTAAGCCACTTGAGTTTCGCTGTCAATGTCCATGGACTATTAGTTGTTCGTTGGTCAAGCACGCCCACATTAAAAGATTCTTTTTTCTTGATTGGGATACTTTGTTCGCCTTCTTTCTTTAGAATTGTAGCATCAGTTTTAAAGTTCCTTGGAAAATAAGCGATACCAAACGAGTCATAAATATACTCTACCTTGTGATTATCACTAGCAGAAAAGATTGAGTCTTTTTTCCAGCTAGCAGTATAGACAGTATCTAATAAATCGAATACAGTTCCTTCACTTTTGTTTTGCTTGGCTTTCCATCCATTAAATTCATACCCACTACGTATAGGAACATTTGCTTCTTTAAACGCTTCGAAGGTTGCTAACTGAATCTGTTCTAACGTCACCGCACAGGAATTAAAATACTGTTTTACAGTAGTTGTGCTCGTTGTACCGTCAATAAAAACACCACCATTTGCTTCCAATTTAGGTGACATATGTGGTACTCGATGATCGGTTGTAAAATTATAGTGTAATAATTGTGAATCTTTTGTAACCAATACTAATGGCTTCTGTTGATAAACAAAAAACATAAATCCTTTGTCCGTCACATTCGTTAGATCAAAACTTGACAAATCAATCTTTTGTAAACTATCACATTCATTAAACATTCGATTCATATTCGTTGCTGCATTCGTATCAATACCAGTTAAATCAACATTTACCAGTTTTTTACAATTCGAGAACATTCGTGAAAAATCTCTGATTCCTTCTGTATCTAATCCTCTAAGATCAACATTGGTTAAATTGGGGAAGTTTTCAAAGGAGCTTTTTAGCGTTTTATTCTGTAAAGCGACGTTGCCAGTGCCTTTTTGGCTAATCGAAAAGCTCCTAATATCTTTTGGCAAAACACTGTGATTAATTGCTTTTAATTGTACAGGTAATCCATTCATCATTTTCGGAACCTCAACATCTTTAGACGAGCCAATATACTTTGTTAAAATAACATAATTATCAGTTTCAGTATAATCCCAATCCTGCTGAACTTTAGAAATTTTTCCGGACTCGTCAATTTTATAATTGATCGTTACTTGCCCTACTACCGGTTTTAACTGATCATCATTTAAATGCAAACGACTTGATTCAGCATGAGTCATTGTGATCACTGTACCCGGTTTTAAGGTCCATTGTATGCTCTCATTCGTCAGATTTTCAGTCCCTTTAATTTTACGGTCGTATAGTACTGTTCCATCATCTTCTTTAATTTTAAGAGAAAAATAAACAGACTCTCCATAATAAGAATGGGGCTGACTACTCTTTGTCGTAAAGACGAAACGGTTGGTTCCATCTTCAAAGTAGCGGATATGTCCAAATGTAGCATCGGCTAAACCTTTTGCTAGCCATTGTTTGAACATATTTTGAGCTTTTTCAATTAATTCCATATTCACTTCTTTTCGTGGGCCATCAGCTAATTCAGCTACTAATACGTTGGCCTGATCAATTTGCTCTTGCATCAAATCAGGTGATAATGTCGTATATTTTTTTGTTTCATAAAGTTCTTGTACTCTATTTAAAATATAGTTATCAATTGCGGTGATTTCAACTATCCCGTCTTCTTTTACATAGAGATACTGTTGATCAAAAATAATCTGCCCTTCACTTGCTTCAATCGTGTACACGCCATTCGGCATGTTTTCAAGAGTGACTTGATTTCCTTGGACCGTTACTTCTTTAACAACTTCTTGCCCATTTTTTAAACGTAAAGTAGCATTTTGAAGTAGTTCACTATTTTTAATATTAACGGTAATTTGACTGGTCAAATTCAATTTTTGTAGTTCTTGGTTCGTTACCAGTGTCAGTTGTGAGTCAAGATCATTAGTTAAACCTAACATTTGTAGCGCTTGTTCGATTTGTCTATCTGGAACTACTTGTGTTACCATCGCAACAGGCTGACTGTCATTTTTCAAAAAATGGTTTGCTGTTTGATCATTGACAGTTAATCCTAACAATTCGAAATATGGCACCAAATTATATTTTTGATACTGATACCCAAATTCAATAAACAGCTGGACAAGGTCATTGACTGTTTTACCTTCATTTGCTAATTTACGATGATACTTGTTAAATGCAGCAAAGCCTTCTTGACCAAATCGTTCTACTAAAATCATAAATAAAAGTAGTTTTTCTTGGTAACCTTGCTCATTATAAGCGACACGATTTTCTAATAGACTTGTTTTTACATTGTTTATTAACCCTTGTTTATTATTTCTAAAAAGCCAACTGTCTTTAATGAAATTCGTTAAATACTTTTGTTGATAATACGTGCCATAAACATTATTTAACACATCTACTACGGCCATTTCTTTACTTGGCACTTCATAGCCATGAGCAATTTCATGGATTGACAGCCAATTGATGGAGAGATACGAAGACATACTCGTTGAATTTTGCGCTGTCCAGTTTCCTCCATAGTAAGCAGCACCTGCACCGTTAGCATCAGCTTTGATGAAATAGCGTTGTTTTTCTTCTTCATGAATCGGATCTAAACTATTGGTAGCCAGCCCTGTTAGCTCATCAATTAATTGAAAAACTTGATCATCATATTCATGAACTAAATTAGAAAGATCAATACTTTTTACAGTGTTGAAATCATTTACCGGGATCAACATTTGGAATTTCCGTCCCTTAACGACTGCAAAACTTGCTCTGCTTTGCGACCAGTTTGCTAAGAAATCAGCAATCTGTGTTTGGTTATCATAAGTTGGGATTTTTTTAGCTACCCCTTGAACAATTTTTAATTCAATTTTTGGTTGTTCATTCGTTTGCGTGTTGGTATAAGGTGTTTCAATGTAGGGCACTAATGAAGTAGCTACATCGATTGTTGTCCACTCTTTCGAGATTGTCTTCGACATTTCCAATTTTGAATCATTTCCCAACAAACGTAATGTCACATTATTTGAATACTGATCATTGGCCTGTCTTACTTGGATCTGTGTCTGCCCCTCTAAGACAATCCCTAAGTCTTGGCGATCATGATTTGCAGCCATTCTACGCCCTTCATTTAAAAGATGAGTAGGCTGTGGTAATGTGAATATTTCTTGAGTTAGAATCTGATTATTTTGAATCACTTCTCCTAATTGATTGATTAATTGTTGAGCTTTTTCTAATAATTGTAGCAATCCTTGTTTTTCTTGTTCCTCTATTTCATAGTCATCATTCGTTAATTTCTGTTTCAGTTCATTGATTTTAACTTGATTGGCTGATTCTGATAATTCTACTTGTTCTTCGTTCTCAAAAAGAGCATCTACTTGTTCATTTAAATACACACTATCCGTAATATTCTTTAAGGTATAATTGGCTGCTAAGTGATAATTAAAAGTTTTAATGTCTACATCTTTTGATTTAAAATTTGTATCTGACACTACAAAGCGATTTTTTGGCTCAGCATGATAAATAGTTAGTTGATCGCCTTCTTTAAAAGAAATTTCTTCTGTTTGATTCGATAACCATTCATCCCCTTTAATGACTTTCGTATAGGTTTCAGTCCCTTGACTCGTTACTTTCAGAGATACATATGTGCTTGTTCCAAATCCAGAATGAGCTTGTCCACCTTTTAACGTCAGCAATAACTTTCCTTCTTTGGTGAATTGTAGTGTACCAAAATTTCGATTACCTATACCTAAGAAATCAAAGGTAAGGGTTGCTGTTGCTTTTTCACTGACTTCTACTATTCCAGTGTTTCTACCTTCATTATTAACTATCTCCTCCTGCTCAGCGATATCAGTCACAAATTCCTCGTTCGTATCACTTGTATCTTCTTGATCAATGGTTTTTACATGTATATTTTCAGGCAAATCATCACTTACTTCTAGTTCTTCAGAACTTGACATTCCTGTCATTTGAGTATTTTCTCCATTTGAGCCATTCTCGATTGACACACTGTTTATATCTGTTTTTTCTTGAAGCGCTTCTTCCTTGATCATCGACACCTTAGGGCTATTTAAACTCTCTTGTGCATATATGGTAACCATAGGTGAGATAAACAAATTAGCCGTAGCGAATAATGCAATTGATTTATACTTTTTGTTCATTTTTCCCCTCTTTATCTTTTCAGATTATTTTCTCCAGAGTCCTACACATCAATTATAATTGCTGATTGATCATAAAAAGATAGATAATTCCAAGAACAACCGTCGCTATCACTAAAATAAGGACCAACGCATTGATGGAAAGATTTCTCTTACTTTCATTCACTATCAAGTTATTTTTGTAGTCACTAAGTAATAGAAAAATATTTCCAATTAGTAAACAGCCTCCTATTCCTAAGAATAAAATTGGTTGTTCATACATTTTTATGCTCCTTCCTTCTTTGCTTTTTCCATAATAAAGCACTAACTATTAGTAAAATACCTCCTATCCATCTTGATAACTCATTGATTTTTGTACCTGTCTCAGGAAAATTTGATGCTTGCGATACGAGACTAGGCTGATAGTTTTCCGTTATTGAAGAGGAATTATTGATATTTTGTGTCTTATCTGTCAAAACAATTTCTTCTCTATTTTGGTCAAAAAACATAGTTGCTGAAGTATTAGACGTATTCAAAGAACTTGCAGTTTGTTCATTCGATGACACATCTACTTCTTCAGTCCCTGTAGTTCCATTACTCTCTTCCACATGTCCTCCTCCAGGTAGTTGTTCTGGATTAGGTTTAATGGGACGAACAAAGGTCACTTCGACTTCAGTCTCTGCTTTTTGACTTGCGTCAGCTTGGACTGCGAACATTGGCAACAGGAAACTACCTAGTAAAATGCACCGAATAATTATTTTCATCTTTTCTACCTCACTTTTTTTTTTCTCAAAATCAAATAAACAGTTCCTAGTATACTCATACCAATTGTTCCATAAGAAGCAATGTGCAACCACTCTGGAATTGTCACTTTATAAACAGATTTTTTGTTTAATGTATCTGCCTGCTTTTTACTGATTGTGAATTCCTTTTCCAATGTCCAGTTTTTTCCATTTGCGGATACTTCCCCCTTGAATATATATACCCCTGGCTTTAAGTTCGCTTTTTGCCAATCTAGCTGAAAAGGATAGACTGAATATGGAGCAATATTCACAAATTCATTTGTAACCTGCTTTATAACTTTTTGATTTTTTTTATTGATGACCGTTCCTTGGACTTGAGCATCTGCAAAGATGTATGGATGTGGATTTAAAAAATTTGCTTCAACAATTTTTTTCCCATCTACTAGTTTTGCTTGAATACTCTCTAATTCGACGGAAATATGCTTATTTATATCTACTTTTTTTTCATTTGTAAGAACTAATCCTAAAGTATAACTATATCTATTTTCTAAGGAAATCTGTTCAGCTGTTTGATTTTCTGTTGATTTCTCAGAAACTACAATGCCACCAATAATCACACCAGATAGTTTCTCTTCAGGCATTGTTAGTTTGATTTCTGTTTCGATTTCGCTTGATGGTGGTACAGTTACTTCTTTTTGACTAACTTCTGCGAGAGAAGTTAAAGAGTACTTCAATGAAGTATGTTCTGGCAATCCCCCAGTATAATCAAGTAAACCATTACTATTCGTAGCCGCATTGGTCAGTTTTACAAATAGTGTTTTTTCTTCAGAAGAAGTATTGATCAATTTTACCTTGACTGTATCACTTGCACCTATCTCTTCATGCAAATAAAAGTAACCGAGAGTAGGATCAAGCTGATTAGGATTAGGTATACCTTCAATGGTGTATCCTCCTAAATCACCAGCAGCTACTGACTGAGTTCCTAAAGAAAACAATAAGCAGATCAAGCTTACGAATTTCCAAATCTTGTTCACTTCATTTTTCCTTTCATCATTTTCTGTTTTACTTAGTAAAACTTATTAATTTATGTGACCTAAGGCGCTTTCTCTAAATTCCATTGTAACGACGAATAGGAATAATCTCCCATTTGAATATGACGCACATCAGCAATCTTTAATTTGACTTCACCAAGTTCGTAGTCATAGACATCATTATGAACTTCTCCCGCTTTTCCTTCCATGACAAGTGCTTCTGTTTGGCCCACTGAAATGTTTTTAGAAGCTGAGACTACATCTAAAGGAGCAGCAAATAATTGTGCTGTCATTGTATCTCCTTGGTTTACTTTAACCTCACCCGTCCCATTGCCTATTTCAATTGTGACACCTGCTTGCGCAGTTAAAGAACCTTTTAGTCCAACCTTTAACGCCCATCCAGCTGTATCTCGATTTTTAGCTTTCACACCAACATGAAACTTACCATCCCCATTTTTTGGTAATTTAGCAAAAACCTCTTGTTCACCTTTTTCTTTTAAAGTGACTTGACCAAAATTAAAGACATCCGGTTGGTAAGCTAACCCAAAGGCCGATTGTAACTGATTGTTTCTATTTCCTGGATTATCTGGATCTGAACTAGCAACATTAGATGAAGCAGAAGGCGGAGCAGGTGTGTCTCCTCCATTTTCAGACGTAGTAATATGCACATTTAATGATGTTTCTTCTTTGTTTTCTTCTGCATTGATGGAAACTCCATTTAGTACTATTAAGATCAATAGCCCTAACAAGTACAGACTCCTATTCATTTTTTGCTCCTTTCTTTTATCCATTTATTACATGATAGCAAACTCAATATTATCTTTTTTTTTTTTTTCTAAAAAAAAACGGTTTTTATCTTTTACTTTTTTTTAGAGTGATAGACTTTAGATAATTGATGCAATCTTTTTATATAACTATCTACTTTTCCTACTTTCCATACTAATAATTTTTTCAAAATGAAAGTTGCATCAATTAACAAAGAAAGAATTCAGAAGTGAAAACTCTGAAAATAATGAGGTTTGGACAGAAATCTTTAGCCTTGAGAAATAAGGCGTTATCCACAAAATTTGTTGATCAATTTTGTAGATAACGCCTTATTTTTATAATTTAGGTACAACTTCTACTTGAAAATAAAATCTTTCATACTACTTATATCATTTCATTTCCAATTTTGCATCAATTAATATAATTAACTCAGATACTCTAGTTGAAAAAAGAAGTCCAACAACTAAGAAATAGAGTAAGAAGCAGATCATAACTTCGTCCGAAGAATTATAACAAACTGGCTATGATAGTTAAACAATTTTCAGTATACAATTAATAAAATGCCCTATATTCTAAAAAACGAGCCCACATCACAAAGCTAGAATACTATAAACTATCTTCTAAATATTGTCTTCTCTAAAATACAAGAGCCTTTTGTTTTAAGTTTATCAACACTCAAATAAATACTTATTCTAAAAGAGAAATTACTCTTTCTAACATAGAATTAAAAATAAATTTAGAGAATTCATTAATTCATGGATGACTAACAGTTCATCAAGCCAGGATTCACTATTTTTTAATTAATCAATTTTAATATATGCATTATACATAAGCAAAAATAGGATACTTTCAACTAAATAATATTGTTTTAGATAAGGGGATATAAGCTTATCCATTTATTATAATGTTCATTTTTTCTCATCCACTGCGTTTAATTAACAAATACTAATTAACATAAAGCAAACGTTTTTTTTATTTGATATGTAAAAATGAAGCAGATTATCTTGAATATCTTACTAAGCAATTTAAAACTAGTTTTTTTACTATTTAGAAACCTCTATCAAAAAAAAAAAAAAAAAAGAATTTTTGATTGTTATATCTATCAGTTTTTTTTTTTACTTTATGATATAACTATCCTGTTTATTTATACTTTTATATTTCCTGTAATCCGTTATTTAAATAGAAAGAATTCATTTCCCAGGTATATCCTTAACATCTTGGAATTTAGAGATCTTTCTATAGTAAATGATTGATAAAAATCGTAAAGAAAGGTGGCTTTTTTCATTATTACTTCAATGGAGAATACTTTTATTTAATTAATAATTTTTTTATTAATTCTTTTGACACGAATATTTATGTTAAAAAAGGAAACAAATAAGAAGGGTATAAACAAAAAATGTATCTTCCTTGTCTACCATTTTAGCAGGTCCCCTAGCTAAAATTTCAATAATTTACTTTTGTACCAACCTAATTCTTCAAATTTCATAATAGCTAAAAGAAAATGAATCTTCTTTTAGCTATTATGAAAAAAATTTTTTATTTATAATTAAAGTTTCAATAACGGGAAGAATCATACTTAGCTTTTAATAAGAAATAATAGATAGATGAAACTATTTACAACGAAAGGATGAAATAAAAATGTCAAAAAAATTAGCTTATCTTCTGGCAGTTCTATTATTTATCATGGGTATCTTAGGTATCTTATATTATTTTTATCCTGGTTCCCCTGAGAATCAAGAGCAAAAAACTACTTCTACTGATTTCTTTGATCCAGAAATTAAAAATAATACACTAGCTGTCGGACCTAAAGAAGATATTATGATTGTCGGTAAGAGTGATAGTCAAGAAATCATCATCTATGATTTAAAGACCAAGAAAAAAATCAAATCATTAGATGGATTCCTTTCTCCTAGAAACATTGCTTTTTCGAAAGACAGTAGTTCTTTTTTTGTTTCCGATAGTTCCTTAGGAAGTATCCAAGAATTTGATGCTATGACGTTTGAGCGTATTGCAAATTATCAAATGAAAAAAGGAGTTTTTGGCTTTGCTTTAACTAAAGATGGTAAAAAGATCATCGCCAATAATCAAGCAGAAAATTCCGTCACGATTCTTGATCTCGATACGAAAAAACAAGAAATCATTCCTGGTTTTTCTGGCCCACGACAAGGCATTTTGATTGATTCGACAGATAGTTATGCTTATGTCACAAATTTTCAATCGGATGATGTCAAAGTACTAGACTTGAAAACCAAAGAAATCGTCAATACATTGAAAAATATTCCTAAAGTACGTGCTATCTCATTAGATGAAAAAAATAATCTTTTATACGGTGCTTCAAGTAGTAATAATTCTATCAATGTCGTGGATTCTGCTACAGGGGATCTCTTACATCAAATCCCAGTTGGTCAAGAACCATATGGTTGTGTTTTATTACTAGATAAAAATCTGATTTTAACAGGAGACAAAGGTAGTAATCAGGTATCAGTCATTGATTTGACTACTAACAAAGTCATTCGAACTATCAACGGATTAAAAGCTCCACGGCAGGCTATTGCCGTTAGCCAGACAGATAATCAAGCATATGTATTGAATGAAGATCTTTCTGTCTCGATCATTGATTATCAAAAAGGTATCATTTTAGATACAATAACATCCTAAAACAAAAGAAGATTCTAGAATATCTAGTGTTGATGGAAAACATTTCAATTTTCCATCAACACTTTTTTATGAAATAAGAGATAGCCAAATTGAGCGAATAAAGTCGACTAAAACAAACTCATCACAAAAAAGGTATCTCCATAAAATATCCTAGTAAAAATCACTCGGTTTAACAGATAAAAATATCCTTTTACCTACAAATTAACTTTCTAAAAAAAGGTAGCTATAATTTATAGGACTGATGAATCAGAATTGATTCTTCAGCTCCATTTTCATTTTAGATATTAAAAAACATATCGTTCTCTAGTATGATTAAATCACCATAAAATAAACAACAGAGAGGGCGATATGCTATATGAATGATTCCATTAAAAAATGCTGAGATTAATAGAGAAAGATTTAATGATTACAAAGATCTCTTACGAGACCTTTCAGAAAGAAAAAAGTTGATCGTCAATGCTGTTCTCTCGCTAGCTCCCTATGCCTGTAGAAATTGTGGTTCTACTGTGGTAAATGGAAAAGTAAGTGTAGTGAAAAATGGGAAGAAGGAGATGATTGTCCGCTTTGAACAATAAAACCTATTGGCAAAACTTCCCGAAGGGTTAGATAAGGGCTTTCAGCAGAAGCTTAAAAACCATCTAACCTATGAAGAAGGCATATCACCAATGCGATGATCTATCCTTACTTCAATAGATAAATAGAATCAAAGAATGCCCACATGAGGACAATAAAACTATTATCCTACGGGTTTAAATTTTTTGAGAACATAAGTATTAGAATCTTTTTGATCAATCAAAGAAGGATAACAAAAAATCTGAGCCAGAATGAGGTTCATTCTGACCCAGATTTAATTTTTCGTAACTTATCAGTCCTTATTGACAAAGAGCCTATTTCTTTCAACGTCCAATAACTGAAAAAAGTTTAAGGAACCCAAAGAGACACTCTTTTACAATGCAAGAGCGTCTCTTTGATTTTTAATCAATAGTTAAAAGATTTTCTACTGACAGTAAAAGAATAAGGAATGTGGCGTTGATTCGTTGGAACGAAAGCCGCATAACTCGCGTATATAATATGGATAATCTTTTCTGGACAATTCTAAAATTTCTTCCTCACTTAAATAAGTGAAAATGCCATTTTCTTCTTTTGATAACAAAGAAAAAATAATTTGCAAGCGTGCATCAATTCCCAGAATCTCTGCGTGCTTTTCAAAAAAATTATCCCCATTTATACTATCAATTTCTTCTTGCATCACTAAGCATAGCTCCTCCACTTCCGCTTTAATCAAAGGAAATCTCAATGCTAAATAGTCCTTTTGACATTCTTGATGGAAGTAGGTGAAATAGTTTTGATGGTTCATTGTCTTCCTCTCCATTCTAAGTAGGTAAATGAACCAACTATAGTAAAATTATCCGCACTATAGTTAGTTCATTTCAGTATTTATCAGTTTATTAGGTTGGTGTATTTGTATTCTCAGTAAATGTATACGTTAATGTATCAGTATACTGTCCCTTTTCAGTTGCTTTTCCTGTTAATGTTGCAGTTCCTTCCTCTTCTTTAACAGTATCTCCTCCTTTCCCAAAATGTTTACTGATTTCCTGTTCTTGATCATTTGCAGTAAATTCAGCTGAATTATTTTCCATCTTTAGTTTATAACTAACTTCTTTATTATTATCATTTTTTAATTTATAACTATTTTGTGACTTTACTTTAGTTGTAACATCTAACTCTGTCCAGTCAGTATCTATATCGTATCCATTTATTCCTACAATTTGTACAGAAGCATCTGCTTCTTTCTTATTATCTGAGAAAGAAATTGCTGTTGGAATCACCATTCCATATTGAGCATTATTATCCGGTAATATGTTTCTATTATCATAGGTAACAGGAGTACTTCCATTTTGAATAGAATTGGTAGTTTGTGCATTCACAATAGTTCCTCCAATCAACACCGTCCCCAATATTGCCATTGTACTCATCATTTTTTTATTGATCATCGATTTTAATCTCCTTTTAGTTATTATTTTTTATTCAAACATAGTTGCCTATGTTAATCACAAAATTATTGACGTTCGATATAAAATTGAACATTTCCTTGCCAACGCCCTTTAGTTCGGTCGACTTTATCCGTTGGAGCAGTAAAAGTAACACTTAGCCCGTTTCCTTTGGTATTTGTTGTCGATAAATTACCTAAAGCTAATTGACCATTACTTGCTCCTATTTGATTGTTAGTTGCCGTTGCTGTCACAGTAAATTTATTGGAAGTATCTACAACATTCATCATTTCAAAAGTTTCATCCACAGAAACTTGGTAATTGACACCTGTAGCATTCCCATAGTTTGCGAAATATACTTCAGCTGTTGCTGAAAGTTGACTCGTATTGGTTGTATCTCGTTGTAAATCAATCCCTTTTGGAATGACTACAAAACCCGAAGCACCATTCGTTTCTGTTCGCTCTGGCGTATCATAACTCCAAGGATTTGAGGTTACCTCTAAGTTAAAGGTTTGTTCGATTGTCCCACTGGTATTTGTAAGCTTGAGAGTTGCTTGGTAGTTTCCTGATTTTGGATTCACTTTATCTAAAGTCGTATCAAGAACTATCTCTGCATCAGAAAGTTCCGAATTAGTCGTTCCAATTTCTTGAGCTAATTGTTCTTTGATTTTTTCTTTTAACGCAGTTTCCTCTAAGGAGACGATTTGAGTTTCTGATAAATTTACTTGATAATCTGTTGCTATCACTGTCACAGGATCTTTTTTTATTGTTACAGAAGTAACATGGTCAGCAGGTATGCGATATTTACCTGCAAAATCAACTTCTTGTAAATCTCCAGTAGAACTTTTTATCATTCTGGTTCTTTCAGTTCCCCCATAGGGTATTACTAAACAAGCTTCCCATTGAGGATTTGCATTGATCACCACACTAGAAGACAAAGTCACAGTCTGATCCTTTGTATTTACCGTTGCCTCGGGAAAATGGACAAAGCCTTCGACTTTTTTCCCATCAACTATTTTTTCCTCCATCTCTTCAATAGTTATTTTGGAATCAATTTTAGGCAACTTTATGCTTAAGCGATTAATAGTTGTTTTTCTCCCCCATGAATCTGTAACTGTATACTTGGTTGTCCAGCTACCTGAAACCACATCATCTGCTGGTTTATTTGCAATACTATAATTAATAGAACCTATTTTTTGTTTAATTATATAGCCATTAGGTTGATACACACCGTGTTCATTCCGATCATCTTTAAAAATCATATCAGAATAGATTGGAGCAGTTTCCAAGTCTCCGTCTGACCAATCTCCTTGGCCATATAGAGAATACAAAGGAATCTCTTGACCAGTGGCTGTAGGTGCTGAATTATAAATCTCCTTAAATCCTTCACTAGTGAGCTCATACACAGAATTTTGGAATTTTTCTTTTGGCACAGAACTAGTAGCATAATTGATAGTATTGATACCATCACTAGCAATTACAGGATTACCCAAGAAGTTAAATCTAGATTCTTGACACCAAATTTGAATCATATCCCCTTCTTCAAAATCAAATGTTGTCATTTGAGTCATTTGATTTTGTTGAACTTTGTCAGTTCCTTTAACTTCGAGTAACACGGTACCGCTATCTCCCAAAACAGCGTCTTTTTTATAAACTGTAATTCTATAATAAACACTTGAAAAATAGCTGTGCCAACTATAACCTGTAGCCATCAATTGAGCAGAAATATTATACGTTTCAGGATCAACTTTAAACTTTACTTTGTTTTCATTTCCTGAAACAGATATACCTCTTAATAATAGCTCTTGCGGATAACTTATCGCATTCTCTTCATTTACTGATGCCTTATTGCCTTCTTCCCTTTGACTATTTTTCTTAGTATTTTCTACTGTATTACTTGTTTCTGATTGCTCTTGACTCATATCAGTAGAAGAAATAATTTCTGAGGAGTCAGCACTTGAAGCTACATCGTTTGTTTCAGTCGTTGCTACTTCAACAGAAGCTTCAGCATTTTCTTCAGAATCGATAGGTAGTTGTTGTTCTGTACTGGCTGTCTCGGGTATTGGTTGGATTCCCTCGACTTGTATGGTCACTTGAGTAGTCTCTATTGTTTCTGAGTCAGTTGGAAGACTAGCATTATGACTCGCTAACAAAGAGATCGGACGATATGTTATCTTAAACTGATAATCACCATTCTCAGTTACATCATAATTCGAGGATTGATTAATAAAATTTCTATCATAAACAACTTCTCCATCATGTTCACTTGTAATCTTAACAATTTCATTCATTGGTTGATCGATGCTTTCTATGTCAAATACGATCCTTGCTTTCGTATGGTCTTCGTTATACACTACATTGAATTCAATCAATGGATCAGCTGTAATAGCTTCGACGATTTCTTTGATATGAAATGAACCAGCTGTCAGCAAAAGAATGGTTAACCACGCAATTCCTTGATAGAGATAATTCTTTTTCCTTTCCATCTTTTTCCTTTCCATCTTTTCCTCACCTCCTTTTAATCCACAACATTGATTTTTACATCAATATTTGAGGAATTATACGCGATGTCTGTGTCTTCCAAATCAAACGTTTGAAACAGTAATACAGCCTCCTGCGTACCTGTTTCAGAAAATACTTTCGTCAATTTGATGGGACTAATTCCTTTTCCTGGTGCAACAAGTTTGCTTTCATATAATATCTCTCCGGTTTCTTTGTCTGTTAAAGTAAACTTGAAGAAGCAAGGATTATCTTCTGGATTGAATAAAACCGTATCGATGGTATCACTCCCTTTAGTTAAGGTAAACGTGCCATATCCTGGAATCAAGATTTTGGAATCATCGATATTTTCCGGACGTTTCAGCTGAGACAAATAATCTTCAGCTTGTGGATCAATATCTGTTACCGTTTTCTGATTAAAAAAATAATAACCTACAAAAAATAGCAGTAGTACTATTAAGATAAAAAGAAAAGGATGGTATTTTCTTCCCTTGACAACGATGTATTCTTTGTCGTTACAAGGAATATAGCCAACAGTTTGAAATCGTTTTTCTGCGTAGGTTCCAATAGGATACATCGTTAATTGCTGTTCTCCTACTTCTTTTGTAATTCCTTCTTTTTTCGGTGGTTTGTTGTTTTTTTCGATTTCCCCTATGACCAGGTAGTTGCCATCGGGATGGTGTTTCTCCATTTCTTTTTTTGATTGATAAGTTATGTAGCTTTGATTTTGTTTGTCATAAATTGCTTGTTTTTTCTTGTTTCCCATCTTAAACTCCTTCATACTACTAAAATTACTTAAGAATTTCTTCTGTAAACTTAATATATACGTGACATAAATAATATAAATAAAAAGTAACACCATTTTTTTTTCGATTTTTAAAAAAGTGATTTTTAATCGTTGACAAATAGCAAATACCTTTATTTGTGTTTTATAGCACAATGCTATCTCTTTTTTTATTCGAAAAAAGAAGTAAACAAAACTTTTGAGGGTTATCTCAATGTTTTTTCTACTTCTTTAATTTACTTACTTTTTAACTAAATATCATTTTTTATTTGGGAAAACGCATGATTCTAAAAAAAAGTAAAATCTTTCTTTCAAAATCCTCTCAGTTATTATCCCTTTTTATATAGAAAGAAAAAATCATTTGTAAAAGAATAAAAAATAGGAACGAAATTATTTTTGACAACTGTGATTATTTCGATACCATCATTTAAAAATACTTTTAATACAGCAAAAACTTCGAAAGAAACAAGAATAATCTAGTCATTTTAGTACGAGCTAGAATCCTGTGTTTCTCTCGAAGTTGTCTTTTTTCTCTTAAATTATCACATGCAAATAAAGATAGCTCAACATGGGTACCCCATTTAATAATAATCCGTTAATGGCTAGATATCGATCACCTTTTAAATTGCTTATTTTCCAGCTAGTGAAGGCAAAGGCTATTCCGATCAACCCAAGGATGAAGATTACTATCCTTGAAAAATGAGGTGCAAATAGATGAATAAATCGCGCATCATTGATATACACACCAATCAAAATACTGAGTATTCCTATACTTTTCATAATTAGTTCTTCCGATTCTTTCAATGTTAGGGGATGGCTTCCGCTACTTCCCTTAACCAAGCCCAATCAACAGATAAAGATAACTCGTAATTGGCAACAAATTAACTAATAACCCGACACTGGCAAAACAAGTATGGAAAGTGCCTTTATTTTCTTTTAAGCTAAGTATCGCTAAGCCGATTCCGGATAAAGCGATTAAAAAAACTGGGATGACGGTATCAAAAATCATTTCAAAAAACTGCGTGAATAATGCTAAATTAACATAAATGCCAATTAAAATACTAATAATTCCCAGATACTTCATTTAGATGCCTCTCCTTACTATTTATTTTTATAAGGCTCTTCTATAACGATTTATCGTTCTTTTTCCTGTTTGTGCAATGGTCCTTGTGATTGCCTTTGTTGATTCTTACGATGAGATTTTTGTTTCATTTCCTCTAAAAATTCTTTGGTTAATTTCGGTTTAGGCGGAATAACTGGTTTACCTGCTCCTGATACTTGGTCATAAATCGGCTCCTTTTTAGGAGATGTATTTTCATACGTGTGTGGTTGCAGCAATTTACGACGCAGTGGTTTTTTTGGTGTTTCTTTCTTTGGCTCTTCTGATTTAAAATTTTCCTGCGTAATAGTAACATAAAGACCTTCGTCAGATACTTGATCATAAATCGGTTCTTTTGTAACTGGGTCATAGATTGATTCTGGATCAATCTCATCATAGATATGCTCTTCCTCTTTTTGAGAAACTTGATCATGAACCTGCGAGTACTCTTGAAAAAAGACAAGTGGTCGTTGATGTTCTTTTTGTGGCAACAATTTGACCATCTCTTCCAACATTGCCCCATAATGTTGCGGTTGCGATTGTGGTTGTGGTACTTGTTTTTTTTGTGGTAATTCTTTTGGCTTCTTAGATACTTTATTTTTGACAAATTTTTCAAATTTATCAATCAATTTTCTTACTCTACCCATTTCTACTCCCCTTTAAAAAATCTTATTTTTTATCTTATCACTCGTTCATGATACGCTTCTTCCAAGACCAGTTTTTTCTTTTTTTTGAAAATAATGAGAACGAAATAATTTGTTTAACAAATTATTGGATCACTCACTAAAGCAATTAGCGTTCTAGATTTTCCTTTTTTACTTGTTTTTCTGGTTCTTCCTTTGACTTGTTACTGTCACCTTTTACATTGGCAACTTCACTTAACGTCCGCCTTTCAGCAGTTTTTTCTTGGTGAATAGCTAAAGTTGCTCGGATCGCTGATTTTACTGTTTCAATTTCTTCTAAATCAGACAATTGAAGTGATTCTTTTACTAAAAGGCTACTTTGCTGCCCAATTACTTGGGATTGTTTTAAATAAGAAGATGAATAACTATTAGGAATAAAAGAAACGTCTATCGCTGCATGTGATTTTTTTTCAAATACATCATCATTTTTTTGACCATATTTTTTAATCAGCTTCGTTGTTTCAATATACTTCCCTTTGGTGTCATAATTTTGGTTTTTCCTTGTTAAGTAATCTCCTAATAAGTCATCAATTATTTGGGTGGCCTCTTGTGTATAACCTAATTTTCTTATTCGATTTTTGATTATTTCAGCCAAAGCTACTGTAATCGTTCTTGCGGAATGATGAGGAATCTTTTTCAATTCTGCTGGCTCAGATTGAATATAATGTGTCTTACTTTGTTGTTTATCCCCCAAAATATGTTGCATCGCAGCACTAACAGATTTAATGTAACAATTTTTTGTATAAAGTTGAACATCGTATATCTCTTTTCCCCAATACGATTTAGAAGCAATTTTTTTTAATTCTTCTTCTAAAATTAAGAATTTTTTTTCTCTAGTAGCCACAGATAATTGGATACTTTGACCAATAATAGAGGTACCAAATCCTAAAAGATAAGATAGTCTTGTTCTCATGGCTTCACTATTTTCCAATTCAAATACATAAGGTATCGCAGCTTTTATATTTGGATTATTTGATTCACCAAAAAAACTTTTTAAATAAGACATAAATCCTGAATTGGCTTGTTCCTTAACAACAATAGTTGGAACACTTTGGCAAAGTTCTTGACTGTAGTGCATTCCCTTATCTAATATTGTTAATTCTAATACATTCTCTTTATTCTTAAGTACAATCACACTGTTATGAGCTCCTTCGCTGGAAGGCGCTTGGATAATAGGTAAAACTAAAAAAGAATCTGAGTTATTCTTTTCCAAATTTGCAATTGATTGTTCCAATAAGTATGAAGATCTAGCGCAATAAATACTATTTTTTATGGAGTTCTTTATTTTCTCTACATCCCTATCAATAAAAGAATCCGTATAGATTGTTAGAAAATCTAAATATAATGTCATAAACTCTAAATTTAAATCTAGTCGATCTAGATAATCTAAAATTGTAGTTTGGCTGGCTTTCAAATTGGTATGCTGGCATAGAGCATCATATAAAAGAAAGGCATAATCTTGCCCCTCTACCAATTTTTTTCTTTGTTTTTCAACTAATAAGATATTTTGACGAATTTCTTCATCACTTAAAGGTTGATAGTTAGCTACCAACTGATCAAAAAAATTAGGTGTTTGAACAAATCGATCATATTCTTTATCACAAACCTTCATGACTTCGTCATATAATTTAAAGCTAACAGATAAAGTAACTTCAATAAATTTTCTATACTCTGTATTGCTTAATTTCCCTATAATCATATTTCTTTCATTAGAATTTAATGAAGTCAACAGGCTCTTAATTTCTCGTTTGTCCACTGAATCTTGTGCTAATAATCCTTGTAACAATTGCAGTTTTTCTTCAAGCATATCACTCACTCCTTTTCTACTATGATAGCCTCGGAGAAAAAACGAGCCTTTTATTTCATCATTATTTTCATAATTTTGATTTTTATGATTTAATAGACCTTAAGTGGGAAAGAAAGGGTTGTGAACAGAAAAATATGATTGAAGAATTTATTGAAAAAGATGTCATTCGCCGAGTAAAGTTAGTGGAATATATTTTCGAATTAAAAACGATTAGCTTGCGTGAACTGAGTAAACGTCTTGGTGTTACTGTCAATACCATAAAAACAGACATCCAAAAACTCACAATAGAATTAGCACCATTTATTACGTATAACATGCTAACTACGACACATATCACGATATTATTTTCAAAAGAAGTAACTGATTATGAATTGGTAAAAGAAGTGTACAAAGAGTCTCACTTTCTTAAAGTCGTTGCTCGGTATTTACTGGGGGAAACAAATTATCTAACAATTGTTGAGGAAGATTTTGTATCAACAACAAAAGCTTTTCGCACTAAAAAAAATGTAGAATCTTTTTTAATTACCCAAAACTTTCAACAAGTTGGTGAACAATTTAAAGCCGATGAATTGACTTATCGGATGCTTTTCGTGACGATTTGGATGCGTACAGATCTTGTTAACAAAACAATCGATCAGAGGCTACTATTATTAGCCTCTTCATTTGTGAAACAAATCTTTGAAACTTTTTCTTCGAATTACCATTTAAATAACCGCCAATATCAATTTTTGCTTTACCATACGTACCTTTGTCTATCGAGATCAGAAAAACAGCTGTTTTTTGCAAATGAAATGACTACTCAAACTAGAATCGAATACCAGCAACTTTCAGTAATTGCAAAAAAAATTTTCAAAAAAAATGAGCTTACTTCAAAAAACCTGACTTTTTTAACTGCAATATGTAGTATTCTACCAATTCGAGCAAAAAATTATTCCGTAATCGAATTAAATTATCAAAATGAACGGGTGCGGATTATCGAGAATCAACAGCAGATCAAACATTTAATTGCTTTATTTGAAGAAGAGTTTCAAACAGTTCTTTTTCATAATGAAAGCTTTGAGATTCCATTGATTTATTTCGTATATTCATTATGGGAAAACATTCAAAATTATTATTTAGAAAGAAACTACTATTTATCTACAGAACAACTTTATTATGTATCGCGGGTTGAAAACGTACTTATCCGTTGGAAAGAAACGACTAATGATCACTCGCTTCATTTTAATCCATTATCTATCGTGAAATTCACTTCTGAAATTTTACCTTGTTTGACTATAAAAAGAAAGAAAAAATACGTTTGTATAATTATTGCAGAAACGGAGTTATCTCATATCCTTTATCGTCATACACTCAAAAAATGGTTGAATCCAGAATTTCTCTTTATCGATGAAAATCTCTATTATTCGGTAGATGATATCCCTGTCTATCGTGAACAATGGCCCCATATTATTGTCTGTGAACGAACTTTGCAAACAAGATACACACAACAGGAGCCCAATTTCTTTTACATTTCAAGAAATACCTTGCTAAAAGATACCAAATATATTATTGATTCTTTTTATAAACTTAACTTAATCGATTTGAACCATTCTTATAAATAGGAAAATGAATAACATGTTAGGAGAACTGATTTTTTTCAAAAACACAAGCTAGTAGCCGACTACTAACAAAAATGATTTTTTCTCATTTTCTCTCATAAAAACAACATTTTTTTCATTTTTTTGAAAAAAATGTTGTTTTTTTTGTTTACTATTATTTTTGTGCTAGTAAAACAAATAAAAGGAGAATAGGATGAAAAGAAAAAAAATTCTAATTTATACTTGTAGCTTATGGACATTATTTTCAGTGACTACACCAATATTTTCTAACGAAGTCACCTCTTCTAATGAGGAGGCTGCACCGGCACATTTGCTGTTCCAAGACTCAGAGCAAGAAGTTTTCTCTTTGGAAAACGTTGAAGATCCTACAGACGGTCCCACTGCGATTGAAAATCCTTTAATTACTGGAGAAACTATAATTCACCAAAGTACTTCATCAACCTATGACGAAGATGCTTTTTCGGCTACTGCTAGGAGTAGTCAACAAATGTTTATCCAGTCTATTGCAAGTGATGCACAACAATTAGCCCATAAAAATGATCTCTATGCCTCCGTTATGATTGCGCAAGCGATTGTCGAAAGTGGTTGGGGAAAAAGTACGCTAGCTTCTTATCCAAATCACAACTTATTTGGTATCAAGGGCAATTATAATGGACAATCCGTTACGCTACCTACGCAAGAGTATCTCAATGGCAAATGGGTAACAGTTCAAGCAGCTTTTAGAAAATACCCTTCTTATAAGGAATCTTTGGAAGACAATGCAAAAATTTTAAAAACGACTTCTTTTCAATCTGGCGTTTATTATTATAGTGGTGCTTGGAAAAGTAATACAAAATCTTATAAAGAAGCAACAGCCTGGTTAACTGGTCGTTATGCAACCGATCCAAATTATGGATCAAAATTGAATAATATTATCGAGACATACAATCTGACAAAGTATGACAGTGTTTCATCAAATAACTCAACAATTTATTCAGCAATGTATCGTCTGTACAATCGGCATACTGGTGAACATTTCTACACATTGAACGCTGCTGAAAAAAATCAATTAGCTAAAATTGGTTGGCGATACGAAGGAATTGCGTGGTCTGCACCTAATCGAGGAACGGCTGTCTATCGTTTGTATAATCCGAACAACGGCGATCATCACTATACATCAAATCAAGGGGAGATCAACTCACTCACTAAGATTGGCTGGCGGTATGAAGGGCTAAGCTTTTATTCAGGTGGTTCAAAAACAATCCTCAGGTTGTTTAATCCAAATGCCAAAACAGGCACGCATCATTACACCGCTGATGTCAATGAAAAAAATACCTTGGTAAAAAGAGGTTGGCGGTATGAAGGTGTTGCTTTTCATGGAAATTAATATCTAATAAACAGGGGACTTCTTTCCGGATATGAGGAAGTCCCTTTTATATGGCTTATTGTCAATAAGGACTGATGAGTTGCGAAAAATGAAATCTAGATCAGAATGAACCTCATTCTGGCTCAGATTTTTTGTTATCTAACTTTGATTAATTGATTGGTCAAAAAGATTCTAATTTTCATGTTCTCAAATGATTTAAATCCGTAGGATACTCGTTTCATTGTTTTTATGTGGGTATTCTTTGCTTCTATTTTTCCATTGGAGTAAGGATAAATCATCGCATTGGCCATGCCTTCTTAGTAAGTCAGAAGGTTTTGATGTTTCTCACGAAAGCCGTCATCTAACGTTTCGGGAAGTTCTGCCAATAAGGAGAAAAACAAGTCAGGGTCTTTGTCTCGAAAAGCTTCAACTAATTCATGGAAAAAAGGGATACGCCTCCTTTAGGAGCGTTGGAAATCTAAGCAATCGATCAATCATCATTGCTTCAGTAAGAAATGGATATTTAGGTGCTCGGAAACTTTTCCATGTTTTATATTCATAGTGGTTAATGTTTGCACGATTTTTTAGCAGAAAGCGCCAGTTCTTTTTCAGTTTTTCTGCATGGCTTTTATGTCCGGATTTACGCAGTTCATTCATTTCACGGATACGCAACTCGTTGAAAACTTGATTCATGTGTTTGACAATATGAAACCGATCAATCACTACTTTCGCATTTGGCAAAACGTGTTTGGTGAGCTGGAAGTAGGCGGCGTTCCTGTCTGTGACTAAGAATTTTACTTCTTCTGGATTGGTGCAGCCCAAAAAATAGTTTGTTAATCGAGGTAATTTACGCGTAGGTAAGATATCAATTAAATTACCTGTTTCTCCATCTGCGCAAATAAAGCTCATTTTATCTGCTATGGAAGTGTGCAAACGAATCAATACTTTGGGTAGAATCCTCTTAGTGGACTTTGGTAAATAGCTTTTAAACTCTTTCAATGTACGAATAACGGTAGTCAAAGATACCTGACAGCTTTTCGCAATAAAAGACAAAGAGACTTTTTCAGTCAGTAAAGAAGCAATTTTATATCTGACATGATTCGCGATTGAATGTCTTGGGCGGACATAATAGCTTTATGCAGTCCAATGGGTTCGACAGTTTTTACAGGTATAGCGTTGCTTTTTTAAGCGCATAACCATTGGCATATGATCGTATTGTTCAAAGGAGACAATGATTTCCTTCTTCCCATTTTTCAACACAATTGTTTTCCCGTTTCCATCTACCACACTAGAACCACAACTTCTACAGGCACGAGAATCAGGTGAGAGAATGGCATTAATGACCAATGTCTTTTCTTTATGAAAGATCTCGTAAGAGAACTCAGTAATCATCAAATTTTTATCTATTAATCTCAGCATTTTTTTTGATAGAATCATTCATATACCATATCGTCCTCTCAGTTGTTTATTTTGTGGTGATTTAATCATACTAGAGAACGATATGTTTTTTAATATCTAAAATGAAAATGGGACTGAAGAATCAATTTTGATTCATCAGTCCCATAAATTATAGAGCCTTTTATATTTAATGACCCAATCGTCAAGCAATCTCTTTCAGTTCTGATTTTCTGGCTAAAGCTAATTTAGTGACACCATCAGTTATCTCAACAACTACTGTTCTTTCTAAAATAGTAACAATACGAACTCGATACGTCTCATTTTCTCCAATTACTTTGCATTGATACATTTTTCTTTTATCCAAACATCGTTGCATTTTTTTCTTCTCCTTTGTTATTTTGATCAATTTCTTTCCTCAGTTAGAACCTGGTAGTTCGCTTAAATAATTTCTATACTTTATTCTAACAATCGGTTATTATCTTTTTTTTTCTTAAAATGAAAAAAATGGCACTGATTCTTAAAATAAACTATTTTATGAACACAAAAAATAAGAAGAAGTATCAAAAAAGATACTTCTTCTTATTTTTCTCATGTTTTTTAGGATAAGTATAGAGAATAACAATGGTATCTGTAATATCTTCTATTAAATGATATTACTCTTAAAATATACCTCTTTTTTAGCCTTTTTATTTTCCCTTTTTTTTATCATAAATCAATTTTTTATAAAATTAAATGAAATATTCTTAAGCGATAGTATGTTTAACTTCTAATGGTAACAACTTTATCTCATTTTAGCTGTAGAAAAAAATACAGGAGGCAAACCACGATGAATATAGAAAACTATATGGAAAAAGATATCATTAGAAAAGTCAAAATTACCGAATACATGTTTGAACACAAAACCTTAGTAATTAGAGAACTAGCTAAAGAGCTTGACGTTACGTTCAATACCATAAAAAAAGATCTCTCTATGCTATTAGTACAATTATCGCCTTTTTTAGATCATTATGAACTTTCCGCTACAGTAGTCACAATGATTTTCACAAAACAAACAACAAGATACGATTTGATTAAAGAAATTTATAGTGAATCTAAATTTTTGAAAGTTGTTGCTCGCTACCTTCTAGGTGACACCAACTATTTGAGTATCGTGGATGAAGAATTTGTTTCGGTCACGAAAGCATTCAAAATCAAAAAAGAAGTCGAAAACTACCTAAAAAAAGAGAAACTTTTAGACAGCAACAATCACATTAAACCCAATGAACTACTCTATCGATTGATTTTTGTTTCGATCTGGCTACGGACAGACTTCTTTTCTGAAAAAATAAACAAGGATTTTTTCAAAAGAGCCGAACAATTTGTGGCAAAAGTATTTGACGTATTCGATGTGTCTTACTTGCCAAATGATCGAGAATATTCATTTTTTTTATACCATACCTATCTTTGTATAGAACGACCAGATGACAATTTAGTTCTATCTAATTATAAAAAGTCTAGGATTAATAGCTCCTATAACAAGCTAGCCGAAATTTCTGATTCAGTACTAGCTGAATATCATTTGTCCGATAAGAATCTTAAACTATTAGCTATATTTTGTAAGCTATTAATGTTAAATTCAAAAAATTATTCGATTGTCAATATGAATTATCATTTGGATCGGCAAGAAGTCATTGAAGACCAACCAGACATCCAACAATTGATTAAAACAATCGAAATTGAATTTAAGATCCCCTTGAGGAACAATATGATCTTTGAAGTACCGTTTATTTATTTTATTTATTCATTATGGGAAAATACGCAAAACTACTTTATTGAACGAAATTATTTTTTAACTGTCTATCAAATGGGCATTGCGGATCGTCTAGAAAAAATCTTAATTCAATGGAAAGAATTGTATCACCCAGATGAAAACATCCATTTTAACAAAACAGCGATTATTCGATTAGTTTCAGAAATTCATTCTGCTTTATTGAGTAATCATATGCAGAAACATTTATGTATGATTGTCGCTGAAAATGAATTATCTCATATTATTTATCGAGAAAGTTTAAAAAGATGGATCAATCCAGAATTTATTACGATGGACGATCGAATGTACTATTCAGCTGATCATATCCCGATCTATAAAGACGATTGGCCTCATTTTATCATTTATGAACGTTCATTACTAACAAAAGAAGAGCATCATCTTGCAGACAGTCATCTCTTTTATATTTCAAGAAATTCATTATTGCAAGATATCAAGTTGATTCGTGAATATCTTTATGAAAAATCTTTGCTTATTCATCAGAAAAAAACAACATAATTTGTTTTTATAAATTCCTTCCACTAAAAAGTTAGAATCCCTGATTACACTAAGTGGATTCTAACTTTTTTGTCTATTCATCTCGCATAAGATCTGATTTTGTCCGACTTTCCTTATTATCTCTTATTCTTGATTAACGACATAAGTGAGATGTTTTGTGCTCTTTGACTGAAACATGTGAAGAACTTTTTTTTGAATGCGAGTTTAGCTCTACTTTTTTTAGTATCTCTCTCAGTGCTTGCCCATTTTGTTCTGGTCTTTTTCGTAATTGCACACATGCGGCGCCTATTTGAAGAAAATCTTGCATATTCTTTTGCTGTTGTGTCACTGGCTTGATCTGTCCGTTATCCATCGGTTGGGAAAGATAAATAAATTCTTCATTTGATTTCTTCCATCCTTTATTTTTCTCTTCGCTTTCTCTTCTACCATGGTTCATTCTCTTGAATTTCTCAAACAATTTTTTCATTTCTACAGTACCTCCACTTTTTTATAAAAAAATGATATCAAGTTACATTTTTCTCTTGAAATTTACTTCATTTTTTTCTCATAAAAAAAAATATTGCCTCTTTTTCAAGTAAAGTTACCATTCAAATTAACTCTAACTACAACTATTTAGCCGATCGCTCCTTCCTTCTATCTAAAGTTTAAAGAAAATGATTGGTTGACAAGAGGATGTAAAAAAAACAATCAGCTCTGACGAGAATAAAAAAGATTTGTTTAATAGCTTTTGATATTTGAAAAAATCTTGACTTATTTCAGAAGTTAACTTTTGAGCATCATTTATTAGAGATCATGAGAAGGCTATTCTGCATCAAATGATAATTCGGAATAGAGAATAAAAGCTTCTCTTATTTTTGATCTGCTTTGATTTATTGTTGAAGATACATTCCTTTGGATACTCTTTATTTGGAAATAGGAGGGATAACTATATGATTGTTTCCCCTTTGGAATTTCAGATATTTCCCCAGTTTCCTTCCTATTCATTCCCTATAAATGAACTATTTAGAAGAAATTTATGTATTTATTTGAAAAATTTGAACTAATAGACAGCTATAATTAGACCATTATCAAAAGTTAAGATAGAAGAAGTTTACGGAAAGAAAAAATACTAATCCTCTATATACTTTTGCTAAACATGATCCCTAGATTATGTCTACTCCAAATTCCACATTTTTAGCCATTGATTATGATACATTAAATGAGTGGTACTTTTTCATTGGTAGTAGTTTAGTGGCACTCTTAGCCGTCTATATTTAGTGGCCAATATTGAAAAATGATTGGCAAAGAAAAAAATGGTATTTATTTTATTTTTACAGGTTTATCGGTTTTCTCATGATTTTTTTGTTTACACTAGTTTCTCTCATGTTTTTTGAGCAGGGATCATTTAAAGAAAGTACCAACCTACATGAATTAAAAAAATTTATCTCATCCGTTAATTGCTCATCTTATGCCATTATCCATAGTCTTCTTCGGTCCACTATTGAAGAACTACTTTTTAGAGGGTATTTATTTAGTGAAATGAAACGACTTTTACTACATTTCTATGTTCTGTCTTACTTTTTACGCTAATTCATTTTAAAAAAATTACAAGAGATTCAATCAATTTTTCCTTATTTGTTTATTGAAGTTATCACTACGCTTTTTTATTCAAAAGAAAACGAGAATATTTATTATCCTTTATCTATACACATTATGAATAATTTAATAGCTCAAAACTTAATTTGGAGCCAATAAGAAGAGCCCTGTGCTTGTAGTTCATCCTTTTCTCATCTAAAATTATTCTAGAAGAAGATGCTCCAAAAGCAATACTTTGCCCTAAGTGATAACTCAAAAACTATAGAAATAGCTTTTTACCTTTTTTACAGTTTTATCGAAGGATAGCTTTCTGAATACCTTTTATTCAGAAGAAAGTATACAACCAAATTTTTGTCCCCCTCTTTTCTATAATTCCTACTAGTTATTTGTTTATGTATTGAAGAACATCTTCTACAGCTAAAAAAATGATTCAACAAACATCGATTGATTCTTTTACATTAAAGAATTTTGGATTTTCCCTTCCTGGTAATACTTATGAACTGATCGACAGTTTACCATCAAAAGAGAAGCAACTTGCTTTAATTGAATTGATGCATCAAATTGATCGCCACACATATCAGTCACTCTCTCTTTTAAGTCAAACGGAGTATGAAAAATTTTTGCAACAGCCTAATTATTTGGATGATCTGATACAACAATATATTCCTCTATCAACAGAACAAGAACAATTCTTTCGTTCAGTTCTCCAGTAGCAAAGAAAAGTGTTGTTAGAAAGCCATGAGTACGCTTCTTATCTATATAGCGCATTATGCCAGCATATGAATTTGAAATCAAGTCAGGTAACGCTTTTTGATTATATTCCATAATTAGATCTAAATTTAGAATATTTAACTTTATACATCGATTTTTTAACAACTAATCACCAATGTTTTCCGAACCGTAAAATCGAAAAAATCAAGTATTCGCTAGAAGACAGCATTTATTGTGATAGAAGCCTCATTTTATTGGAAAAAGCACTCTCGGCGTTAACAGATGATCCTGATTCATTTTTATTGATTCCAGTAACGGAATGCTGTTGTTCAGGACAATTGTATACAAATTCTTAGTTGATTTAAAAGAATAAAACTCATTTAAAATTGACTTTAATCGATAAAGCAATATTACTTCATAAAGACATTTTAAAAACTGTTCCAGTGATTACTTTACAACACAATAGGCAATTAGAGGAACAAACAGGAACTCAACAATCATTTGATGTCTTGCCTACGCGTAAATTGCCTCGATTAACAAGCTATTTCATAGGCTGCACCAATCCAAAAGAAGTAAAGTTCTTAGTCACAGACAGGAACGCCGCCTACTTTCAGCTCACCAAGCGTGTTCTGCCAATGCGAAAGTAGTGATTGATCGGTTTCATGTTGTCAAACATATGAATCAAGCATTCAATGATTGGCGTATCGTGAAATGAATGCGCTCCGTAAAGCAGGATAGAAAAGTCAGTCAGAAAAACTGAAAAAGAATTGGCGCTTTTTGCTAAAAAATCGAGCAAACATCAACCATTATGAATACAAAACATGGAAAAGTTTCCGGACACCAAAATCCCCACTTCTTACTGAAGCAATGATGATTGATCGATTGCTTGGCTTTTCTGCGCTCCTGAAGGAGGCGTATCCCTATTTTCATGAATTAGTTGAAGCCTTTGGAGACAAAGACCTGACTTGTTTTTCTCCTTATTGGCAGAACTTACCGAAACGTTAGATGAGGCTTTCGGTAGAAGCTTCAAAACCTTTTGCCCTATGAAAAAGACATCACCAATGCGATGATTTATCCTTACTCCAATGGAAAAATAGAAGCAAAGAATACCCACATAAAAAAAATGAAACGAGTATCCTATGGATTTAAATCATTTGAGAACATGAAAATTAGAATCTTTTTGACCAATCAATTAATCAAAGTTAGATAACAAAAATCTGAGCCAGAATGAGGTTCATTCTGACCCAGATTTAATTTTTCGTAACTCATCAGTCCTTATTGACAAAGAGCCGAAAAAAGCCAGTTCGCTTGTTACTTCACCATTTATTTGAAAATAACAATTGTAATCAGACTTTTCTTGATGCTCCGAAAGTCCGGACTTCGATCACCATATTTGTGTTCAAAAAATAAAAGAAACTTCACAAAATTTGCAGTATATCCTTTGTAAATCTCAACTTATGTTCAAAGAAGTCCCTTTTTTGTGTCTATTGCATAACAAGCCAAATGAAAGATTATCTCTCTACTTTTGTGCGTTTGTTTTTTAGACATTCTTAGTTAACGAATCGGTAAAACAGTTCGTGGATTCATTAATTTGGTTTTTAATAGAGAGTTATCTTTACACAATTCCAAGTGTAAATGTGGTCCTGTACTATTACCTGTTGACCCAACAAATCCGATCACACTCCCTTGACCCACTTGTTGTCCTACGCTAACAACATAACGATCTAGATGGGCATAAAGCATCGTTGTCCCATCTTCATGTTGGATGACTACATAATTTCCCCACGAATAATGGGTATCTGCCATGATTACTTTTCCTGCTTTAGCCGCTTTGATTGGTGTCCCCATAGGTGCTGCTAAATCAATTCCACGATGAAATTCTGAACCACGTATGCCAAATTCAGAAGTTACAGTATAGGAATCCAATGGCATGCAGTAATTGGTATCACTTACTATCACTTCTTTCGCTTCATCATATTCCGTCAACTCGTAAGTTTCGATCAACTGGTCCAACTTATCTCCATAATAGATGTCGGTAGCATACGTTCCTGTTAAAGCTTTAGTAGCATCATGGTAACTCGTTGTTTTCGATTTCCAAGTTCCTTGATAAAAAGTTGGATTACCAATCAAGCCGTTTTTCATTAATTTCGCGTAATCTTGGAAGCTCTCTTCGTAGCCACTATATTTTCTAAATTGTGCAAGGGTAACGGACTGTTGCCCATAACCATTATCTTCTTGCGTAGCTAGATATACACCTTGCTCATTAAATGCGCCTTTAATTCCGAATAAATTATAATAAGGAGCTTGACTTAGAATACTGGATCCTGCACCTGATTCTAAAATGGCTTGTGCCAGAATCACTGATGCATATAAATCATTTTCTTGTGCAATTTTTCGCGCATCTTCGCCAATTTTTTTAATAAATAGTTCAATCGATTCACTTTTTGCACTAGTCTGCTTACTCGTTTCTTGTCTTCGGCTATCATTAACATTTTCTGGATAAATTGGCTCAGTAGTGAATTGACTTAAATCTGGTTGACGGATCGTTGGTGGCGTTGGCCTATGGAAGTCTGGTTTTGGAATGTTTATACTTCCAGAAGGATGGGGAGTTGCTCCCATATTCGTACTACTTTGTTCTTCTTGCGTATTTTCGGTTGATTCTTCCAGTTGTTGGCTTGACTCAGTCACGTCTGTTTTATTATCATCCGTGCTTTCGGTTGTCTCTGTCGAACTAATCGTTGCGTCTCCCACTGTACTTTCTGTTGTGCCTATTTCTTCATTTATTTGACTACTTGAATCACTTGTACTTGTGGTTGAATCTATCGTACTTTCTTCAATAAAAGATGAATCAATCGTTGCCTTATCCTGTTCAGATGCAAAAACTTTATTCATTTGTGTTGCGGACGGCGTAGCTAATAACGTAGCCACACAAAAAAGTTTTGACATTTTTTTCATTAAAAACTCCCCTTATCCCTAGTTTATTCATTTCGTTCTGATGAATTATTTCCTTCTGTTTCTATCGCTTCAACTTCTTCTTCAAGAAGCTCTTCAAATTCTTCAATATCCAATTCTTCATTTAAGCGTGCCAGCTCTTTCTCAGAAAGACCTTGTAATTTGCTAAGATCAAACTCGTCTCCCGCTATCGATTCGATATCTGCTGTCTCTGATTCTTCTTCTCTCGAATACCAATACTCTTTATTGACATCTCCTAAACGTTTATAATTTTTATGCTTTTCAATATTGTATTTTTTGGATAGGAATGGATGAACCCCCCTAATTTTTAAAATACATTCTTGCCCTTTTAAGCTAGCCACTTCATCCGGTTCCATCAAATTACGGCCTAATTTTTGGAAACTTTCATTGTAAGAACCATTGGCACCTTTAGTCACACTAATATTTCGTTGTTCAATTGTTTCTTTTCCTAATAATTTAGAAATATATTCATGGGTACTTTGTTCCATTCCCCCTAGATATAAAAACGTATCACTGGTACCAATGATTGTTTCCCAAGTATCTTTATACAATGTTTTTAACTGACTGATATTCTGTAAAATCACATTGGTTGAAATTTCACGACTTCGAATAACGGAAATAACTTTTTCAAAATCAGGAATCTGTCCAATATTCGCAAACTCATCGAGGATACAACGGACATGAACAGGGAGCCTTCCCTTATAATAATTATCCGCTCGATGGACAAGCATATCGAACAATTGTTGGTACATCATACTTGCCAAGAAGTTGAAACTTGTATCAGTATCGGAAAGTAAAATATACAAGATGGTCTTTTTATCCCCAATCGTATCCAATTCTAATGTATCTTTTGAGACCAATTCTTTGATACTTGGAATATCAAATGGTGCTAACCGCACCCCTAAGCTGACGAGAATAGATTTCGTCGTTTTGTCTCCTGACAATTTAAAGATTTTGTATTGTAGTACCGCAAAGTTTTGTGGATCTTTTTCTTCTAATTCTTGGAATAAAATATCCAACGGACTTACATAGCCTGGTACATCTTCAGGAATATCTGCTAAACGTACCAATTCAACCACACTGGATAACGTTTGATCTTCTTCGACAACTTCCTGTAAAAGATAGCTAAAGATTGCCATTAATAACGCAGTTTCAGCTTTTTCCCAGAAATCATCGCCACCTTTTTTATTCGGATTAGTTGTATTTTTAATCAAGTTATTGACAATTTTCAGGATGTCATCTTCGTTTCTTATATAGTTGAATGGATTATAATGGTTACAATTTTTTCTTGAAATCAAGTCAAAAATTTTGATTTCATAGCCTTCTTCTTCAAAAAGTTTTCCTGTTTCACTCAATAACAATCCTTTTGAATCACTAACTACATAAGAAGAGTGCATTTGCATCAAATTTGGCTTTACAAAGAAGCGGGTTTTCCCACTACCAGCCCCCCCGACAACAATCACATTTTTATTTCGGTTAAAGTTATCGGCTTTGGTAATTTTCATTCGTCCAGATAAAGACAATCGTTCTGTTTCGGTTAACAAAATATTGAAAAACTTTTTCTTATCAATAAATGGCGCAATATCTTTACTTGTCCCCCATCTTGCACTACCATACTCTTCATCTGTACGCATGTTCTTCTTGCTATATTTATGATATAAGACGATCATTAAATACAGAGTGATACCAATGATACTAGCGAAGTAAGAAGAACCTCCAATCGTAAAATGAAACTGCATAGCAGATAATTCACGTGTTAAAGTATCAAACGTATTTAAGAAATTACCAACACTATCTGGCGTTGTTACTTTATTTAACTCAAATAGAATATAAAATCGGTTAAAAATATAACCAATTACACTACACGCAAAGAGATGAAAAATCAACCCCATTGGTATTTTGCTTTTCATAGCCATTCTCCTGTTTTTATTTATCATAAAAATTGCTATTGATAGAAGACTCAGCTCCTATCAATAGCGTCTTTCTTTCTATTTGTTTTTTACTTTATTTTTTTTGAAGTAGAACATACTTGCTCCCAGTAAAACAATCCCCATCAAAGTAATCCAAATCGATTGTTTTTCTCCTGTTTTTGGAAGCGTACTTGCACTTGCTGTACTTCTAAATTTCTCACTTGTACTACTTGTTGATGTTATACTTGGTGTCGATGGTTCAGAAGGCGTATAAATAACAGGTGTTTTCGCTTGTGAACTCGTTGTACTAGTACTTGGTGATGTTGATTGTTCCGTGTTCATTACACTAGACGTTTCTGTCGTAGTTGAACTTGAGCTAGTTGACGTACTTGGTGTTGTACTTGAACTTGAGCTAGTTGACGTACTTGGTGTTGTGCTTGAACTTGAGCTAGTTGACGTACTTGGTGTTGTGCTTGAACTTGAGCTAGTTGACGTACTTGGTGTTGTGCTTGAAGAAGTAGTAGTATCAGCTTTTACAGCTACATTTACGGTTCCTAGATCTAGTTTAGTATTTCCATTGCCTTCAAAAATAACGTTTTGTACTTCTAAAGAAGGGTTAAGCCTATTACCAGTCGGATCCACTACAGTAGTACCAAGCTCTATCGCATCAGCAGTAACTTCCAATGGAATCTCTGTATCCGTAACATCTTCATTTAGCTTCACACTTGCTGTTATTTCTAACATATTATTAGTAGTAACATTGCTAGTAATATTTGTTGTTATATTATTTGCTTTAGTTCTAGAATCTATAGACAGTCCCCTTACTTCAAATGTTCTATTATAATCATCATTTTTTCCATAATACATTTGAGTATAACCAGGTACACCTAAATTATTATTCCCAGCAATTCTTTCAATCCATTCACCACTACCAGCAGTTACTACTACCCATGTTGGAACTTCAATTCTAAAAGTTACTTCTGAATCTTTTTTTGAGTTAATTTCTACATTAGTAGACTCAATTTCATGCTTCAGTAAATTATCAATATACGCTGTGTGACCTTCAATTTTTAACCGATCTGCTAAATTTTGTCCTTGGTAATTTCCCAAAAATATAGCCTCTACATTTTGAGTTGCTGTGGATAACATACTGGTTCCTAAAACTACCGTACCCAGCAAACTCAATAAAATTCTTTTTTTCATTAGTTTTTACTCCGTTCTATTTTTTATTAAAGGCTTTGCATACTCTTATCTTTTTCAATTTTATTATTTACTTTTTTATTTTGCTTATTAGATTCTTTTACAACTCTATCTTTCAATTCAGACATCAACGATTTTTTTTCTGATTTTGATAAGGAAATAGACATATTTCTTAACTCTTTTGTTACTTTATCATAATTATTATCATGTCTAGAATTATCATGTACTATAGATTTAACATTAGATTTTTCGTTACTTTTTTCTAATTTTGACAAATTATTCGACATATTCCTTAATTCTTTTGTCACTTTATCATAATTATTGTCGTATCTGGAATTGTCAAAAACTAAATCTTTACTTTGATTTTTTGTTTTAATATATTTATTTTCAAAATATTTATCTAATTTGACTAAACCATATTTTTCAAATAATTGAACACCTATACTAATTGACCCACCGACAATTGCTACTGCTCCCATATACATCAATCCAGTTATCGTAGATGCTGTCAAGATAGATCCCATTACTGCAGGCATCAGTACGAGCCCTACGCCTGCCAAAGCAACAGTTACACCTAAAATTATCGCAACTGTCTTCCAATTTCTCCGAACAAATTTTTTAAACCTTCCTTGATTTTGCTGGTTTCGTTCGAACTCTTTTTGTTTTACATAGGAGCGTACATCTAATCCTAGCTTTTTAGCTCTTCTAACTAAACGTCTTTTTCGGACAAATCGTATTAATTTAGGAATATAGTAACTTAAGCAAACAGCTGCAAAAGTAGCACCAACCGCAGGCATAATTAATGGTAATATTTGGAAAGGTACGATCATTGTCATCCACGCTGTACATAATGGCCATACAGCTGCAGGCCACAGATTCAACAAATAACGTAACCAGCGAATTCCGCGTGAAGCACGTTTGTTACGATTTTTGTGCCAGAAGTAACGGCCTAAACCACGTCTTTTCTTCTTATCATTTGGTTGATTTTCCTCATCTTGGGTAATTGCAGCTGGTTCGGTGTTTACACCGACATTTCTATTTTTTCCCTTTCTTGGATTATTGCCATTGTCTTTTGTTGTCTTTTCTTTTGGTCGTTCATCCTCTAACTGTCTATTTTTTTGGGGAACTGGTGGAGCTGGGCGTTTGTTCCGACGTTTATTGTTTTCTTCAAGATCTGTTTGGGTTTCCCTTTCTACCCGAGAATCTTTTACTGGATCATGCTCTCGGTCCTGACGATTTTTTTGACCTTTACGTTTATTTTTGTTCTTTCTGACATTTGTTTCTCCGAAATCAGTTTGTGTGCCGCCTTCCACACGTGTCGTTTTTGGCGGTACTGGTGGCACTGGTCCTTTGTTTCGGCCGTCTTTGCCTTGTCCCTCTTGGTCACCACCGATATTTTGGCCTTGGTCATTTCTTTTATTTTCTTGCTCTTTTGGTGGTTTTGGCGGTACTGGTGGTACCGGTCCTTTGTTTCGGCCGTCTTTGCCTTGTCCCTCTTGGTCACCACCGATATTTTGGCCTTGGTCATTTCCTTTATTTTCTTGTTCTTTTGGTGGTTTTGGCGGTACTGGTGGTACCGGTCCTTTGTTTCGGCCGTCTTTGCCTTGTCCCTCTTGGTCACCACCGATATTTTGGTCTTGGTCATTCCCTTTATTTTCTTGCTCTTTTGGTGGTTTTGGCGGTACTGGTGGCACTGGTCCTTTGTTTCGACCGTCCTTGCCTTGTCCCTCTTGGTCACCACCGATATTTTGGCCTTGGTCATTTCCTTTATTTTCTTGTTCTTTTGGTGGTTTTGGCGGTACTGGTGGTACCGGTCCTTTGTTTCGGCCGTCTTTGCCTTGTCCCTCTTGGTCACCACCGATATTTTGGCCTTGGTCATTTCCTTTATTTTCTTGTTCTTTTGGTGGTTTTGGCGGTACTGGTGGTACCGGTCCTTTGTTTCGGCCGTCTTTGCCTTGTCCCTCTTGGTCACCACCGATATTTTGGTCTTGGTCATTCCCTTTATTTTCTTGCTCTTTTGGTGGTTTTGGCGGTACTGGTGGCACTGGTCCTTTGTTTCGACCGTCCTTGCCTTGTCCCTCTTGGTCACCACCGATATTTTGGCCTTGGTCATTTCTTTTATTTTCTTGCTCTTTTGGTGGTTTTGGCGGTACTGGTGGTACCGGTCCTTTGTTTCGACCGTCTTTGCCTTGTCCCTCTTGGTCACCACCGATATTTTGGCCTTGGTCATTTCCTTTATTTTCTTGTTCTTTTGGTGGTTTTGGCGGTACTGGTGGTACCGGTCCTTTGTTTCGGCCGTCTTTGCCTTGTCCCTCTTGATCTGTCCCTATGCCTCGATTTTCAAAAGTCTTACCATTGTTTTTATCTTTCTCTTGCTCTTTTTGTCGTTCTTTTCGTTGAACATCCTGAACTAGAAATTCTAATGTCCCAGCAAAATGTGGACCTTGTGTTTGATCAAAGTCTTGGTCTTCTTGACGCTGCACAATGATTTCTGACTTTACGACTTGATGTTCTTTTTTTAGATTATCCAGTTGATCTGTTAATTTCTTCGCCTTTTCAATAAGTACTTCGCTTGGTTCATCTTCTTTAGGGTCAAGCACATTCGCCCATTCTACTTTTCCTTTGTTTTCTTGTGATATGGCTTTTTGTTCTAAGGCATTTTCATTTTGAAGTTCACGTAAAACTTTGATGATCCCAGCTTTTTCTGCTGGTGGAATCGTATCATTAGCTTCGATATCTCGTATTTTCTGCGTAATTAATTTTGCTCGTTTAGCAAGTATACTAATTTTAGCTGCACCGAGCATCTCGTTATCATAAGTAAAATCAGCCACACTAGCAGTTAGTTGATCATTTAACTTACTAATACGTACCAGAATAGCTTGTTTTGCTAACCCTTGAGAAACTTGATTTTCGTGGAAAAGTCCAGCATTTTCTGTAGAAACTTCTTTCGTTTCAATCGTATTCGCTTGCGTATTTTTATCTGCTTGTTGCAATTCATTTTCAGCTTCTTGTTCAGACAAGTGCTCAACAGGAAATTCTAGTTTTTGTCCTTTCAATTGATCCAAGTCATAAGTAAAGTCAACCTTCTCTTTTTGCAACTCTTTGATTTCTTTACTCAATCGTTTAGCTTCTTGATGCAAAATAGGCTCTCGATTTGTGCCTTGTGCTTCTAATAACTGAAGCTCATTCATCTGACGACTACTAATTAAGATGGCTAACTTCAACTCTATTCGCTGTAATTTTGCTTCTACTAATGATTGAGCTGATTTGACCTCTGCTTCTTTAGCTTTCATCAACTTGATGTGTACACTCGAACGATGGCGCGTACCTTCTTCATTAGATCTTGTTTTTCCATGGATCGGAATCTTCATCTCTGAACGCTGAGTATGAGGCTTCGGATCAACTATTTTAGCTTGATCTTTTCTCCCTGGAACATCCATAACACCTGGTTGAACCTCTACGTTAAACCCCAATTCTTTGGTTTGAGCCAATAAAGCTTTAATTTTGCTTCTGGTTTCCTCAAAAGTAGATAAATCTTTTTCCTGTTCGCTTTTTTGGAGTTCAGAAATTTGGCCAAATGCTTCTAAACGTTTATATGATTCTACTTGTTCAGATAGTACGACTTCAATTCTCGCTGCTGTTTCACGAATCAAAGATGCCCGTTTCCCAGTCGGTCTTTTAACTTCACTTTGGTAATCTTTTAACAGCGTTTCAAGTAATGAATTCCCTTCTTGTACTTTCTTAACTTCATGTTTTCTCTGTTTTCTTAAATTATCACGGATTTTATTGAATTCCACTTCCGCTTTTCTTTCTTTGTCTTGGTAATTTCGATGTTTTCTAGCTTCAGACAACTTGATCTTGTACTGTGCATAGCTTTCTCGTCCGTAGCTTTCCATGAACTTGTCCATATTCCAAGCATCATAGATATCTTTTTGCTGGAAAACTTCTAAACGGGTAATTTCACTTTGAACACGGAGAATCCCCTCATTAGATCTCTCAATAATATCGTTGTATTTTTGTTCGTCTTGGTTGCCTAGCGCTAGCATCCCAATTGCTGCTTCTTTTTCTAAACGATAGACGGTTTCTTGCGTTTTAAGATTTTGCATTGTCATTTTAAAGATGACAGCAGCTTCAGTTTTTAAGTTCTCTTTATATTTACTAGCAGAAAATTCTTGTTGTGCTGTTTCATAAACAGACTTTTCATAGCTAGGGATGGTTGCACTTCTATATTGTGTACCATAAAATTCTTCAATTGATCGAAGCATATTCATCACTCCTTTAATTCTAAATCAAATCTGTTTGTTAATATAATTTGCTGTGAAAATGCTCCCAGAAATTATCTGTGGGAATTCTAGAAATTTTCAAAAAATCAGCACTCAGTTTCTCCATATCTAAACTATTTTCAGCTAATACTAAATCATATTGATTCAAATAAGTGTAATCAATTAGTACATCGTCTCCTGTATAAATATCTAACTTAGTTAGAAATGGATAACGCTGTTTAATCAATTTTTTATAAAGTTTTTCTACTCCTTTACTACTGTTGAAGAAAATTGCAATACTTTTTTCTTTAAGTGATGGTTCGACAATATCAATCAGTTCTTCAGTGTCCATATACATTTCAATAAAAACTTCTTTCATACGTGAAGAACCAAATGGAATGAGCGAAGACAACCCACTTTTAACAAACTCTTTTTCAAATTGATCAATCAGCCAAGGTGAGCGTTTCACAATTTGATAATAAAAAATTTCATGGTAGTCAATCATAAAGGAATTTCGGTTAGAAGAAAGCAAAACAATCCGATACAATGCACTTTTTTTCTGTGGTGTTAACAACTCGGATAAGTTAATTCTTTCAAAATACTGGTAGAAGAATTGAACTGTTAACCGATAGAGTTGCTTTTCTTCCTGATTTAATTCCTCATATTCGATAATCTTGTGACTGATATAGCTGGCATTCACATTTAATAAATCCTGAATGTTGAATTTTTCGATTTCAAATCCATATTCCTGTTTTAATACGTCACACAGCTGCGAATTCCCCCGCATGATATCATAGATTTGATTGACGATATCCTCTCCTATCGGTCGAATATTTTTTGATTTTAAATTATAATGCTTTTTTCCAATTCGTATAATCCCAATCAGCAAAAAGAAAACTAGCTTTAAATAAAGATATAACTGCTCCTTTCGATTTCCACTGTTGGAAAACAATTGATTGCATTGAAATAGAGCATCATAAATTAACGTATATTGAGGTAAATTTGTTTGATCATAGATCTCTAAATACATTTGACAAAAGAATTCTCGAATTTGTTTTTCATCCCCTTGAATGGACAGGAATGGCAAGCTTTCAATTTCGATTTTTAAGTTTTTTTCTTTAAAAAAAAGATTGGTTCGGCTGATCATTCTGCGAATACTTGTTTCACTGACAAAGATTTTTTTACTCAATTCTTTGATTGTTAGTTCACGTTCAAAAATCATTTTTAAAGCTTGAACGGTTGTTGAAGCATTGAGAATTTGTGAAAATAAATCACTCAAGTTCATATCGGCTGGTAAATTAAGCACGATCTTTTTATTTTCTAGCTCGCGTAATTCTGCAGGAGCATATTTTTCATTAAAATCATTAATATCACCTAGAATCGTTTTATCGATTACACGAAGCCGATCGGCAATAACAGTAATATCATTGATATCTTTATTCACTAGTAAGACAATGTTAATTTGTCTTTCTGTCTGCTTTTCTAAAAAATTAATGATGCTATCACATCCCTGTTAGAAAAATAATCCTACATTTTTGATAATGCTTAATCAAACAGCTGGCTGATTATTTTTCTTTTTCTTCTCTATTTTTCTGACTTTGTTGTTGCTCTGACTGGTTTCTTTGCTGACTTTTCACTTCGGCTTCTATCCGTATATCTTTTAAAGACTTTCTTTCTTGTCTTCTTTTAGCAACAGCTTTCTTTAGTTCTTCTTCAAAAGCGGCATTTCCTTTAACTAGTGGCTCTGGTTTTTTTATTCCTTCCACTACTTGATCTACTAAACCTTTGGTATTTCTGTCTTCTTTTCGCTTAGCTACTGCTTTTTTTAATTCTGATTCAAAAGAAGTGTTTCCTTTAACTAGTGGTTCTGGTTTTTTTATTCCTTCCACTACTTGATCTACTAAACCTTTGGTATTTCTGTCTTCTTTTCGCTTAGCTACTGCTTTTTTTAATTCTGATTCAAAAGAAGTGTTTCCTTTAACTAGTGGTTCTGGTTTTTTTATTCCTTCCACTACTTGATCTACTAAACCTTTGGTATTTCTATCTTCTTTTCGCTTAGCTACTGCTTTTTTTAATTCTGATTCAAAAGAAGTGTTTCCTTTAACTAGTGGTTCTGGTTTTTTTATTCCTTCCACTACTTGATCTACTAAACCTTTGGTATTTCTGTCTTCTTTTCGCTTAGCTACTGCTTTTTTTAATTCTGATTCAAAAGAAGTGTTTCCTTTGATTAGTGGTTCTGGTTTTTTTATTCCTTCCACTACTTGATCTACTAAACCTTTGGTATTTCTGTCTTCTTTTCGCTTAGCTACTGCTTTTTTTAATTCTGATTCAAAAGAAGTGTTTCCTTTGATTAGTGGTTCTGGTTTTTTTATTCCTTCCACTACTTGATCTACTAAACCTTTGGTATTTCTGTCTTCTTTTCGCTTAGCCACTACTTTTTTTAATTCAGCCTCAAAGGAATGCTTAGTTTGAGGGAGAGCTGGCGGTGGAGGAATGATTGATTCCTCCACTTCTATTGATGGTTCCACTTGTTGTTCTCCTATAATGGTCGTTTCTCCAAAAGTAACGTGTTTTTCATTTTTAGAAGGACCATCAGTTTTTAAAATGCCTCTAGGTATTTGTGTTTTGGAATGAGTCAGATCTGCCGGAGTGACTACCTTATTTTCTTTTGTGGTTAACTCCATAATATTCGCCCCTTTTATTAATTGTTATCCTGAGTTACTTTTTCATATTCCCCTAAAAAAGGCTTTAATTCATATTTTGTTGTTCTTCTAATTGCATGTGGTATTCTTCTAATTGTTTTTGATACGCTTCAAGTTGTCGTTGGTACTCTTCTAGTTTTTGTTGCTCAGCTAATTGTCGCTGATATTCTTCTTGTGCTTTTTGCTGCGCTTCTTGTTGTTGTCTTGCAGCTTCTTCGGCTGCTTTTTGTGCTTCTTCTTGTTTTTTAGCTTCTTCTTCCGCTTCTTGTTGTTGTCTTGCTTCTTCAGCAACTTTTTGTTGTTCTTCCTGCTGCTTCTTTGCTTCTTCTGCTTGTTTTTTTGCTTCTGCTTCTTTGGCTACTTCTGCTTGTACTAGTTTGATTTTTTCAATTTTTTCAGAGAAATTTTGTTTCTGTTCCGTATTTTTGACTTGTTCAAGTGATTGCTCAACTTCTGCTAAGATTGAAAAATCAGCTGTTTTATCAATGTTGCCTTCTGAATCATAAAATTTATTCAGATTCGATTGAATTTGTGTCGCTAATTTGATTTGAGAAGAAGCATTTTCTAAAATTTGATCAATACTTTTTTTCCATTGATCAGCCACTTTCAAGTTCGTCACTTGATTGTTTATTTTCTCAATTTTACTTGATACAATCGATGCTTTTAGAGGTAAAGAAGCATTGATTTTCTCTCCTCTGATTGCTGTTTCATCTCCAACAAACAATTTATTGATAATCTCTTGAAGGTCCTTCTTATTTCTGATTTGTTGAATTTTTAACGCAGTTTCTTCAATATCTTCTTGGATTCTTTCGAGATCTTTTTCTGAAATATTTTTGGTTTCTTCTTTTTTATTTAGTGTTTCTTTGATACTGTCTACTGTCTTCGTTAATGTTTCTAAATCATTATCATTCACCTTTTCTGCTAAGTAACCTTGCTCGTTCATTAATTGGGCAAGTTTTTTTTGAATTAGTGTGATTTCCGCACCCTGGCTCTTTAAAATATTGACTTCTTTATAGTTTGTAGAGTCCGTCGTACTAGCTTGTTGCGTATTTTTCTGATAAAAGAATGCACAGAATAAAACGATTAGAAGAACGATCACTAAGACAGGCATCATGATCTTGATCCGTTTTAAATTTTTTAAAATACTACTGTCTTTAATAGTTATCCCTCCATAGTTTGGTTCGACTAATTTCGAGTTCGTTCAAGCGAAACAGTTCTATCCAGATGTTGATTAGCTTTGTTGGCCTTTTCAACAGCCTTAGATACAACTGCTTTTAATGATTGTTTTTGTGAATGAGCTCTGCTTTGAAATTTTTCTTTTTTTAATGAAATGGAATTTCTGGAAATACCTGGACTATCTTTTTTGATAGAACTTTTGTTGATTGTGGATTTTGACAAGTCCACTTTTCCAGTTCTACTAAAAATAAAAGCTTTAATTTTCTTGCCAATATCCATTAATGAGGTGAAAAGTTTTCGTAGCATTCCCATTGATTGCTTGGGCATTTTTTCCATCCCATTTTCAAGTTGTCTAATTTCTGGATCCTTTTCTGGACTAATATTCATTTGATTCACTCCTTAATTTGCTGTTTCTTCAGTAATTGTGACCGTATTTCCATTTTCATCTGTCGTCACAGTTATTTCTAATGGGGCATCTTCTTTTGTCGTTCCATCTTGTGTAAGTTGTACTTCAGATTTCAATTTTTCATAAGATGGCACCCATAAGAAGGTTCCTGTGTTTCCAGCTAATTCATAGGTTGACTCCCCTTCAGAGACTGTGAATGTTACTTCATCCACCTCACCTGATTCTGAAGTTCGTGAAATCTGATATGTTGATTTTTCTTCTTCTACTTCTTGTGAAATAATCCGATAATTGAAAGTATGTGATTCTTTTTGGCCATTCGGTTCTTCTTTGAGCTGCACATATTTATCTTGATAGAAAGTAATCGTAAACGTTGTATCTCCAGTTTTTGATTCCCAACTATTTTGATATAAAATATCAGACCATTTTTGGTTCACCAAATTGGTTAGATCCTCATCAATTTCTTCTTGTTGGTTTTCTGATTCTTTCAATAATTCTTGATTTGGATAAAGATAGATTTCCTCATTATCTTCATTTAGATACATCACAGTTTGACCTGATTTTGTCTGCAATTTAAATTTTTTGATCCCTTGTTTGTCATCTTTCAATACCATTGTATCGTCTGTTAAAGAATAGGTACCTTTACTTAACCAATCAGATGCCGTATAGCTACCATCTGATTTCAATTCAACGATCATATCGTCTGACCGATTAGAATACCACGTTCCTTGATAGACCACTGCATTTCTTACGGCATACTCACTAGAAGTTGTCACACGACTATTTTTTTGATTGTTTTGACTTTCTGCTGTCGCTTCATTTACTTTTTTTTCTCCTGCTAAGAGAGAAAAAATGATAATTACTACAACAAAAAAGAACCCGATAACCGATAAAATAGCCATACGTTTTCCTTCTTTTGTTTCCAAAATATTTTTTAACATTTTACTCCCCCCTTTTTTAACTATTCTTTAGTTGCATTGGTTAATCCATAACCAGAAATAGCTTGATTATTGATATCATAAGTGTTACGTTTGACTGTTCCACCAGAGTTTCCTTCGATTGTTTGAATGATATTGCCATCTGAATATTCGACAATCCCTACATGATCTTTCCCTGTCTTCGTGCCTTTCCAATCGAAGAAAATCAAATCTCCTGCTTGTGGTGTATAGTCCTCGTCAGTCGATTTATATCGCTGATTATTTTTGTACCAGTTGACCATATCAATCGTATTTCCTACTTTCGGTACTCTTCCTTGATCAAGATATCCTGCTTGGTTAGCCACCCAGGAAATAAAGATGGAGCTCCATTCCACTTCACGGCTAAAACCATACCATTTCCAATATCTAGAACCGTCGGAATTTCCAATTTCATCTTTTGCAATTTTTACCAACTCATCATCATCTTTCATAATATGTTGTGTAATCAAATCCACATAAAACATGTTGCCGTACTTATAGCGCCAATTGTAGCCACGTTGTTCTGCGATTGGATGTTTGTATTCTGTGATTTGTCGATTGCTTTTTTCGGCTGCAAAATCTTTTGCCCAATCAAACGAATAGTCAATATTTTTCGCTGCTAACCATGTTAAAAATCCACCGCCATAATTGTAAGCTTGAACTGCTGCATACTCACTTAAATTTAAACTTTTAGCTTGCCTTAATAATGTTGCTAAATAGCTTGTTCCTACATCAATTGATTCCTCTGGGCTATCGATGGTATTAGGATCTTTTCCTTGTGATTCACTCGCTTGCATAATATCTGGTGTTTGCTCATCTAAACCACCTGATTCTTCCCAAATAATGGCTAAAATCAAGTTTTCATAGCCAACGATCTCATATTTTTCAGCTGCTTTTTTAACTAGTTCACGCCATTTCGTAACATTTGCTGGTGGATTCAATAATTCTCCTGTCAGTCCACCACTTCCTGCATGATATCCAGTATTACTTTCATAATTAAAGGCAAGATCATCAAAGAAAATCGCAGGATAGTTATAGTATTTCCGATTGATTGGACGAACTTCTTTTACAGCCATTCGGAACTTACTGTTCGCGTATCCTAAAAGTTGGCCTCGTTTTACTTTTTGTCCTTTTTTTACTTGAATATCCTCAATATCCCAATAACAAATATCTTTCTTAATATTTGTCCATAACCATAAGCTGTTATTATCGACACCACCAATTGATGCATCTAATGTAGAATAAACTGGGACTCGTCCATTGACAGTAATCGTAATACCTGGATGAATCGTATTAGGATCTCTTCTTTGGTAGCCAAAATTCTCTGTAACAGTCGCAGTATTTCCTTCACCTAGCGGGCTATCAAGAAAAATTTTGTTTTCAAAACGATCCATATCTTGAATAGGATAATATCGGTCTTCTTGATCTTCCGTTAAGGTATTTGGATTTTCATCAACAAATTGTTGAAGTGTTTTTGCTGTAACATTTATGGTAGCGATATCCTGAGTTTCTTGTATCTTCTCTACTTTTTCTTCCCCTGAATCTGGATCAACAGTCGTAATCGTTTTTTCTGTATCTTTTGTTTCTTCTGTCACATTGTAATTAAAGGTATATTCGTGAATTTTTTCCATTTCACCTTTAATCGTTGTAGCACCGAAAATATTAGATGAATTTGAGATTTTCTTATCAATATCATAAACTTCGTATTTCGCATTTAAATAATACAAATATTTATCTCCATCAGATCGATACATAAACTGTTCTGGATCTGATGCTGCTCCATTGACAAGAAAATAAACTTTGTCTTTTTCTTCTTTTAATTGCTGATATCGCTCATAAACTTCTTTATTTTTACTAGCATCCAACCAAGTTACGTGTTGATAGGCTTGCGTAATTGCCATGTCTTCCGTCTTTATCGTGAACAAATCTACGATAAAGAGCCATAGTGCTAAGACTGCACAGACCACTGCAATCACCACGCTACAGATAGCAACGATAATGATGGATGTGCCCAAAATCGGGATAATCATGATAATTGCTAAAATAATCCCAAAAATATTTAAATTGCCATCATTATCTCGGCCAAATTTATCTAATAATTTTTGCAAAAATAAACCTTTTGCTTTCGATTTTTTTGACTTCTTTGAACTTATTTTTTTATCTAATTTCTTACGGAATTTGATTTTCTTCGATGCATTGACGGCTCGTCCTGTTTTTAGAATTGAACGCTTACCTTGCGCTCCTCCTGCTTGGGCAGTGGACAAATTTGCTGAAGTAGATGAACCTGTCCTGAAAAGCGAGCGTTTGCGTCCGCCACCTGGATTCAAGCTTTCTTTAGCTTTTTGAACTTCTGACCTCAGCAGATTCTTCTTCCGATCAAACCCAGGAGCCACTCCGCCCATTTTTCCAATCGGATTTCCATCATACATGCCTGATTTCTTAATTCCCTGAGCTCTTCTTAGCGCTTGTAATCTGCGTCGCCTATTTATTATCTGACTTCTTGCACTAGGTAACGATGTTTTTGAAAGAGAGGACTCGTTTCGACTGATCACATACCTCTTAGGCGTGGTTCCAGTCATTTGCTTCGTCTGAAAATCGGAGTATCGATTTAAGGTATACTTCCTACGGCCAGAATGACCGATTTGATAACTTCTTGTTCTCTCACTACTTCTACTTTCATATTTCAATGATTCATCCCTCATTTACCTCCTGATTTTCACCAGGTTTTGTTGACATCATTTTGTATAAATGAGTATGTTTTGGAAACTTATCATAAAATGGCAAGGTTGTATCACCATAAACGAGAAGTCCTGCTCCTTCATTGGTATTTATCATAAATTTCTCTTGTTCTTCTGAAATATCAAATAAGCGAATTAACTGCGTTCGGTCTGATTTTGCTTGATTGAGCATCATGACAAAATCACTATTGGAAAGCATCCGTCTCGCTAGATCAGATAGAAGTAAAGTCTCAACGTTCTGTGTGATACCCGTAGGGATTGCTCCCCATTTCCTGGCACGACTCCACAACTCAAAAAAGTAATTCGCTGCATAATCATTGGTGAACAACAATTGCATCTCATCAATGTATAACCATGTCCGAATACCTTTGCTTCTATTTTCTGTGATTCGGTTCCACACTTGATCTAATACAATAAGCATTCCCATTGTTTTAAGCTGTTTTCCTAAATCTTTAATATCGTAAACAACCAATCGTTTATTAATATCGACATTCGTTTCATTTGAGAAAACAGACAAGCTTCCTTCAATATAAATTTCTAAATCCATCACTAACAACTTAGCTTCTTCTTCTTGTTGCTGTTTTAGCAGATCATAAAAGTCTAGTAACGTCGGTTGTCGTTTGATCCCTTCTTGATAGAATTTTTCATATAAATGACGACAAACCCGGTCAATTAATGTTTTTTGTGTAGAAGTTAAGCCAATGGTTCCACCAATAATCAAATCAAACAAAGAAATCAAAAACTCAGATTTCATTACAATTGGGTCAACATCGTCTCCATAATGTTCGTTAATATCTAAAGGGTTAATATGCGTCTTTGAATCACTGGAGATTTTTATCACTTCACCCTTAAAATTTTCCGCAATCAATGTGTATTCTCTCTCCGGATCGATGATAATGACTTCATCTTTTTCGTCTCGGAGTAACACATTGACAATTTCTCGTTTCACAGAAAAACTTTTACCTGATCCTGGTGTTCCAAGTACAAACCCGTTTGGTGCTTTTAATTGTTTTCGGTCAATTGAAATGATATTTTTCGTAATGGCATTGACCCCGTAGTATTTTCCATTTTCCTGAATCAATTCAGACACTGTAAAAGGTAAAAAAATAGCTGTACTTGCTGTTGATAGGGTTCGATCTACTGGCATGAGGTTATTTCCAAAAGGCAAAACAGATTGTAAACTAATTTCTTGCATATAATCTAAAATAGAGAATTTAAAACCATACCTACGTCCAACTGAAAACACTTCTTCTTTGATTTCTTCAAGCAACCGATGTTCATGGGCATTGATATAAATCAAGCCTGTAAGTGAAAAAAGCTTCTGACCTTTATTCTGTAAATCATCGAGTAAGCTTTCTGCTTCTTTTAATGAATAGGTCAATTCATACGGTAACATGTCAAAATCATAACCATTTTTCAATGCTTTTTTCTGTTCATCAACTTTTTGTTGCTCCATAAATGCTAGCTTCGTACGAACTAAATCAAATGCATCAGATTGTTCAATTGGCTTGATTTGGAAAGAAATCAGTAATTCCCGTGGAATCTCCAATAAATCAAACAAAAATTGATCCGATAATTCTGATGGGTATTGTTCCAAATAAATTACTTGACCTAGTTCTCCATCTAATTCAATCCATTTTTTATTCTTTTTAAAATGGATTGAACTGGGTAATAACTGTGTTCGATCCTCCATTCTGGATGATCGGTACGTTTGATTAAAAATCTTAGCGGTTAAATGATTTCTTTCTTCTCCAGTCAAGCAATGAATAGAAGAACCAATTTTTTGAGAATAATTTTCAAAGCGATCCAATAACAAATGAAGTTCTTTTTTAGCAATTTCATAACTGCCATGACTTTGAGTAAAGGTAAAAATAATCGATTTCTTGTACCCATTTTTATCTTCTTCCACTTTTTCAGAAACAATTTGATTCATTTCATCGCGATAATGGTTAAAAGAATCATCTTTGTGAGGATATAGCACAATGCTTTTCAGTTCATCCGTATGTCTTTTTACTTTATTTAATGTCAGCTGCACATTTGTTCGTTGATCTAAAGAATTTAAAAAATCACAATAACGAGAAAAGATGTTAATCTGATTTTCTTCAGATGAAAGCTGATAATTGATATCGGCAATTTCAACAGATACTGAATATTTTCCTTCTTCTAAAAAACAGATGCCATCTTCATACATTTTTTCGTAAGGTAGAACACTTTGAATTTTCGTCATATCTTTCTTTACTTTTTTTCCTGTTGCTTTTTCACTATGTACTCGTTGTTTAAACATATTGAGCATAGCTATCCTCTCCTCTTCCTAAAAGTGACTATTTAGAGAATTGATGTTCTTTCGAGTTTTTGAAAGAACATCAATCAACTAAATGTGTCATGCTTCTCTAACTTCATTCATTTTATTTGTATTTTCTTTTTTAACTTTTTTCCCAGGATTTAAGTGGTATTTCAAAAAATATTTCATGAATACTTCAAACGCAAGGCCATGTTTTCTAAACCAGCCAAAAGAAACAACTGGAATTGAAAGAATAATCATGAACCAACTTGCAATGTCCATACTCATCCCTAAAATTTTGATCAATACAATACTTAAAACGATGTTTAACACAATCGCAACGCTCACACTTAAAAGTTGTTTCATACTCATGCCAGCGATGATTTTTTCTTTGTATTCTTTGATATCCTTTGGAACTTTTACTTCAATTGCCATAGTTTTGCTCCTCTTTGTAAATTAAACTTAGGCAGAAACAAGTGTTTTCGCCCAACCTTTTGTTTTATTGATCGAGAATAACAGAGCAATCATGTAAATTGTGATCCCCAGGATAATTCCCCAAACACCATTACTGTAGTTATTCAAAATTTCCTCAAAAATAAATGGATAAATCACTAGTACGAGACCAATAAAACAGGACTGTAATCCGGTAGCTGCAAAATTTTTAAAAAAGTTTTTCGCCAAAGATGAAAACTCTTGATTTGGCAAAGCACCCATTGGAATTGGCGCCATTGCGCAAAAGATATACAATTCTAAAAATCGTATGTAGATCGTTACTTGAATCAACACTCTGACAACTAACGCAGCTAAAAACATGATACAAAAGACCAGTAAGATCACTAATTGATCCCACCAAGCTAATGACTTAATCACCGCTTCAACACGTGCATATAAATCATTCAAATGACTTTGACCAGCACCATTCAAAATACTTCTTGTAAGTGATGATGTAATAGCAATGATTCCGTCCAAAATGACTTGAATTTTTAAAATAACAATATAGCATAAAACAAATTTGATGAATGCTTTAATGATCATTTCAAAGCCTAACGTCGCTGCGCCACCTGCACCTTCTACTTTCATCGAAATTTTTTGAAATTCCAATAAAATAAAAATAGCTAATAAGGCATAGGCAACTGGACCAACAACTGTTTTTTGCAAATCAATGACAAACACATATGCATTATACAAATATTGTTGTAAATCTAAACTCAGAATATTTCTTAAATCTTCTCCATTCAGATAATACATAATCTGTTTGAAGATGTTCATTACTGCTCCGCCCAATTAAGACACTCCCTTATTATTTAGCGACCCCCTACTAAAGAACCGACATCAAATGACGAACTGAACCATAGCGCAGCTACAAGAATCAGCATCCCGCCGACCACTTGCCAAATTGCCGTTTGTAACTGTGGTCCATTTTTATCTTTCAATGCACCAGCCATCATTACGATTCCCCAGATCAGCCATAATCCTCCACCAACTTGTGTAAACTTTGTAATCAAACTAAATACTTGTGACAGTAAGTCTGTATTTGACATTCTTTTTTACTCCTTTTCTATTTGACTATTTTTATTTTTGATAAAAGACATTTGACTATTTAATTTTGTTTATTGCACCTTCTCCCTATAAAAAAAAGATATGTATCATTTATACCTGATACACACCTCTTTTTTTTTCTCTTTTTTTAAAGATAACTATCGTTTTTATTCTTATAAACAAAATACTTGGATAGATCAACACGTTAACGTGATTCTCTAGTCGACAAATAAACAGTTGGTGTTGGTAAGCTTCCTAAACTACTGATTGAACTTAAGGAACTACTTCTAGAATGACGATCCAAGTTAGACATTCTACTTTTGCGTCCGTTATCTTTGAATCGTTTAGCTTTAACTGAATATTCACGTTTTCTGCTTGAATATTCTTGTTCCTTTGTTTGTTTTTCCCTCTCCATACATTTATACATAAAGCGCATAAACTTAAATGGTGCAGGAATAATTTTCACAAAAACTAACAAGATGATTTTACAAGCTAAGCGAAACAAACAGAACAATCCAGTAATCAAACAACAAACACTAGACATCATTTCCACCTCTTTCTTATTTAATGAATATATTTATGTTAGAAGTATTTTTTTCTTCATTTTTATTTCGTGGTATTTTTCTTTTTTTGTTCCTTGCTCCAGCAAAACTAGCGCAAATAATACTCTCTTGGCTTCGTAGTCGGTGTACTTCTATGAATTGCCAATCTTGATTGACCTAACGCTTGAGTTTTGATAGTAGCAAGTGTTTTAAGGGATGTGGTCTTAATTTCCACTGATGAATACCACCGTGTTCCCTCGACTCGATTTTTTAATAAACTCATTACATACATATCTGGCAACACCAAATCTGGTGTTGCTCGAGCAACCATATCCTTGGTGAAAGCTTCACTCAGACGTGAATTCAAATGTGGATAATCCACTAAAAACAATAATTTTTTTCTCAATTCTAACGTCTCTGCTTCTAAACATAACTTGAAATCTCTTGGTATGTTCGGAAGAGTCAATTTTTGTTGGTTCAGGTTGATCAAATACATATAATAATCACTTAGACAAAAATTTCTGTCATAATACGCAAGACATTTTTGTTTAAAAATTGAGCTAGATAACTCTTTTTTTGATGCTAGTTCTCGTATATCTTTGAAACGCTTGTATAAATTCTCCGTTGTATCATATGGTCCTCGATGTTTATCAAATGCCGAACGATTAGCTTTTAATTCACTATGGACATATACTCTCGAAACAAACGGGTACTTAATAGTTGCTTTATCTAATAATCGAATCCACCAATTTCTCATGCTCTCTTCCTCCACTTCTTTTTGTAATTACATGCAATTTATCTACTAAAATGATACGAAAAAACGTCAAACAAAAAAGATTTTTTTCAAAAAAGTTCTAAAATAAAAAAAGATGTTGTAATAGCTCACAGCATCTTTTCAGAATTATGATTCAACTATTTTTTAAACACTAAAAAAGAACGAAGACTTTATCAAAGTTTCACTCTTTTAAATTCTTGATTCAAAAAATGCTAATACTCCTAATTTATTAACCCACAAACGGAAAATTATTACGCAAGCTACGTTAATTTGACGTAGCTTGCTACTATAATATACCTTGCTGAAAAGCAAGTCGTTAGAGGTTTTTAAATCACAAAAAGATATAAAAAGTGTCATTAAGTCTATCCTATGGAATAGGAACCACAACCCCTGACATCGCTACTCCAGGACTTGTTGATAGCCTTGATCTTTAATGTTTTCTAACCATCTATCTAATAAGTGTTCGTTTGGCCTCATAGATTTCTTCCTCCTTCCGTCAAAGTTAATCTTATTATAAAACGTATGTTACCCTAATTCGCCTAATGTTTCTCGCAAAAAAATAATTTTGAAAAAACCAACCTTCCACCTAGCTTTCTATTTTACAAAAAGAGTCAGTGTAGTCCAGCAAAGGATTAACTATCGTTCTTGTTGTTGCTTCTGTTGCGGACTTTTTTTCGGCTTTGAGGCCATCTTCTGTCTTAGCTCTTTACAAAGAGATCCGAGACTTTTCTTCTTGCCTTTTTTATGTTGTTTCTGTTTATGTTCGCGCAATATTTTTTGTTTTAACGCTTCTGTCTTCATATCAATAGCAGATAATCTTTGGGTTTCTTGTGAGTGACTAGAGTAAGGCATTTTCGTTCGTTTAGGTTTTTGCGGGATTGGTCGCTTATATAAGTTTTCATAAATTGGTTCTGTTACTCCAGTTCGTCGTAGTTCTTCTTTCAATTGATGTGCTTCATTCTTCTCATTCTCTTTTCTTTTTCGTTTAAATGCTTCTCTTCGTTTATTTGGGGATTGACCTGATTTTCGTTTCTCTACATCTACTGGTACTGGCATTAAATATTCTCCTTTACACAAAAATATTTATTTTCACATTTAGTATAAACTACGAGAGGATCAAAAAACGGTACGAAGCAGATTATTAAAAAAAATAAAAAAAGTGAACTATTAAACAGGAGTAAGTAAACTTTTTTGAACGAAATTATCTAAAAAAGCAAGCTTCACTGCTTGCTCAAGCCAGTGGCTGTTGTATTCCCGCTAAATCAGCTATCAAGCGCTGCTTTTTCTTTTCTAATTGTAACCTTTTTTACTGGTCAACTGTCAATGTCAACACTTTGCATTGACCGTAATGGAACTATCCGAGAGCAAGATCAGATTAATTATTCGTTTTTCTAGTCTTGCTATTTCTTTTTTAATGCTCCACGTGCTCTTACGGAGTAATGAGTCGCTGCTTCTCCGTATCATTAGTTCCTTGTCAGACTAAATTCACAGCTTTTGACATATGTTCTTTTTTTAGATTTGTTTCTTTTTTTCTTACCTTTATCATGTATTTCCTTGATTAATTTATCTATACTATAAACTATAACGAAATCAAAAATTTTTTCAAAAAAACTCGCTTGCAAATGTTATAATCAAGTTAGCCACCTAAGAAATAAAAAAGCATCATAGTGAAAATCGTATATTATTGGGGTTCCTACACCAAACCAATAAGGAGATTTTCACTATGACTTGTATAAATTCTACTACACTTCGCTCAAAAGGAAAGCACCAAACTGAAATCAAACGAGAAAAAATCGCTGCTTGGCATGCCCAAAGGGTCTTAAATTGCCAAATCGCTAAGCGTATTGGTGTCGCTCCTCAAACCATTTAAAACGAAATCAAACGCAGGCAATTGAAACAAGTCAAGAAAATTAATAGCCGCACGCACTTTTCTGCCTACTATCACGCCGAATATGCGCAAACTCGCTACCGAACGAAGCGCCAAAAATGTCGCCCTCCTACTAAATTTTCACAAGTCGCCGCTTTTCTCGCATTCTTTGTCGAAGCATTCAAAGGAAGAGGCTTTTCGCCAGATGCCGTAGTGGGATTTGCCAAGCGTCATAACTTATTTTCACCAGATAAAATGGTTTCTACGACCACCTTGTATGCGTATATTGATGCACAACGCTTGGAGATTCGAAATATCGATCTTTTGATGAAATTGAGTCGTCGATCAGATCAACCAATCTTGAAGCGAAATCGTAAAGTCTTCGGTCAAAGTATCGAAGAGCGCCCTGCTTCGGTGGACATACGTACCGAGTTTGTTCATTTTGAGATCGACACCATAATTGGCAAGAGAAATGGCGCTGAAACAGCGTTATTGACGTTGACTGAGCGGATGACTCGCTTTGAGATCATTCGTGCGATTGACGGTAAGGATGCGGATTCAGTGACCTATACCCTCCGTCAACTGATGGACGAATATAGCTCGAATTTCTCGGAAATTTTTCGTTCGATTACGTCAGACAACAGGTCAGAATTTTCCCAGTTGAAGGAATGTCTGAAGGGATTCATTGCGGTTTATTTTACCCATACGTATTCTTCCTGTGAACATGGCACAAATGAAAATCATACTCGGGTGATTCGCCTATATCTTCCAAAAGGCGAGAGTATCGATGGCTATGCTCGTTCGTTTCTTGAAGGAATCGCAGACAAAATGAATCAACTACCAAGAAAAATACTTGGCTATGTCACGCCCAACTCATGGTCAAATCAACCCGGAAATTAGTAATAACAGGAGATTTTCATATTTTCGAAAAGTGGCTAATTTGTTCTTGAAATTTTGGGAAAAAACTCGCTAAAAAAAGCTCGATCGAATAATAAGAAATAAGCCTACGTGTAGACTATTCTAGAAAATAGCTGAATTTTCATCTTATCTCTATTACTTCGTCCATTGTAATCTCCCTAACAAAAGCTTTATGTAGGTGCTTGGACAAAAATAATTTGGTTAAACAAAAAGCAGTCATATCGAAGGCATAAAAACCTTAATATGACTGCTTTTATCGTATGCCAGCTATAGGGATCGAACCTACGACCTACGCGTTACGAGTGCGTTGCTCTACCAACTGAGCTAAGCTGGCGTTTCCAAGAAAAATTATAGTCGTTATGTTAAGAAATGTAAAGGGGTAATGTGGAAGAATTTTCTACTTTCATGATTTTTTTCAAAAAATGTGCTATAATTATAGATGAAAGGCAGGTTTTATGAAAATGGCAATTTTTGGAAAATTTGAAACAAAGGTCGAACCGTCAGAATTTGGAGAAAAATTTACCACTGATACACATGTTACCTTTATGATTCACGGAAAAACGCAAACCGGAACGATTTCCAAGCAATTGAAAAACTCTGCTGTTGTTGCAATTGATGAAACTAATGAGAATGCCGATTTGATGACCCAAAGTAAAGGCGTCGTCATTATCAATTACAAAGATATGAGTAAGATTTAGTTTTTTCAACCATCCATCAAGTGGATGGTTTTTATTTTGACTGAATGAAATACAAAAAATCTGGGAAAATCCCAGATTTTTTGTATAGCTGATTTTTCCTATTTAGTACCAAATAAACGGTCGCCAGCATCGCCTAGACCAGGAACGATATAGCCTTTGTCGTTTAATTTTTCATCTAATGAAGCAGTATAGATATCAATATCTGGATGTGCTTCTTGTAAGGCTTTAACACCTTCTGGAGCTGCAACAAGGCAAACAAATTTAATGTTTGAAGCGCCACGTGCTTTCAGAGCATCGATCGCCATGATCGCTGAGCCACCTGTCGCTAACATTGGATCAACTACGAATAATTGACGTGCGTCGATATCTTCCGGTAATTTAACGAAATACTCGTGCGGTGCCAATGTTTCTTCATCTCTGTATAATCCGATGTGGCCGACTTTAGCTGCTGGGATCAATTCTAAGATTCCGTCAACCATTCCAATACCTGCGCGCAAGATTGGGATAATGGCTACTTTTTTACCAGACAATGTTTTTTGTGTTGTTTCTGTGATTGGTGTTTCGATGACAATGTCTTCAAGTGGCATATCACGTGATACTTCATATGCCATCAGCATAGCGATTTCATCAACAACCTCACGGAAAACTTTTGTACCACAATTTTTGTCGCGAATAATCGTTAATTTGTGTTGGATCAATGGATGGTCGATTACTTGAAATTTGCCCATTTTTTTGTCTCCTTTTTCTCTCGTTTCTTTTTAATTGTAAAACAAAATCACTGACTTGACTAGTCTAACCCGTCATTTTCCTAAAGAAAATCAAAGAAATAAAAAAACAAAGCGGTGTTCTTTTTAAAATCAGCAAAAAATAACAAAAACGCCTGAAAATCAGACGTTTTTTGTTATTTTTCTAATTTATTAATGGATAAAGATGACAAAAAACAACTAGTTTTTTAGCCATTCTGTGGAAAGAGTCATTGCTGCTCGTGTCGCATTGGTTTGGTCCATCGCATTTACCATGACAAAATCATGGATGATCCCTTGGAAACGTACTTGCGTAACTTCCACACCAGCTTCACGAAGTTTTCTAGCGTATGCTTCTCCTTCATCTCTTAACACGTCCGCTTCACCAGTCAAGATCATTGCAGGTGGTAAACCTGTCAATTCTTCTTTACTTGCACGTAGAGGTGAGGCAGTGATTTCTGCTCGTTTCTTTTCATCTGTCGTATACTGATCCCAGAACCATTGCATCCCTTCTTTTGTTAAGAAGTAATTCTCTGCGAATTGGTTATAAGAATCTGTATCGAAATTTGCATCAGTTACAGGATAATATAGTAATTGTTTTTTGATTGGTAATCCTTGACGTTGCTTTGTAAGGATCGTCATCACCGTTGCCATATTCCCACCTACGGAATCCCCAGCGACTGTCAAGTTCTCAAGATCCAAGCCTTTCGACTCAGAAAGCTCCGCAAGTTTTTGCAAAATCGCGTAGTTTTGCTCGATGGCAGTAGGATATTTTGCTTCTGGCGAACGACTATACTCAGGAAAAATCACAATCGAATTTGTACGAACAGCCAATTCTCGAATCAATTTGTCATGTGTCTTGGCACTTCCAAATACCCAACCAGCACCATGTATATAAAATATGACAGGTAATTTTTCTACATTTCCTTCAGGACGGATAAAACGCACATTGATTTGTCCCCAATCATTGGTATCCATTTTCAAATCCTCGATATCCACAGGTAATTTTTCCACAGAAGAACTTTGAACTTCTTCTAGAAGATCACGCCCTTCTTCCGGAGGTAATTCATAGATACGCGGGTGCGGTGCATTAGCATCACTAAACTCAATTGCTTCTTTTTCTAATGAAATTCGATCAGTCATACGGATTCCTCCCTAAATTGAATGCAACAAATAAAATTACACCTCATATACTAGAGAGCAACCAGACAAAAGTCAAAAAATCAGATTGAAAGAGGTTGTGAAAGAAGCGCTCAGCACTAAGGCATAAGACAGAAAAATTAAAAATGGCTATTTCATTTTTTATTTTTTTGGCTTATGACCGAAGTGTTGCTTCTTGAACACCGTTTATCTAGGTTGTTAGCAAGCCGTTCAGCTCCAAGTATTAAGGCAACAATTGAGAAAATAGCTTCTCATATTTTTTCAATTGTTGTCTTAATATTGAAGGAGCTGGCTTGCGAACACCGTTTATCCAGGTTGTGAAAGAAGCGCTTTGACCTGAGCAGTAAGATGAAAAATCAGAAAATAGCTTTTCATATTTTTTGAGTTTCCAGAGAGCCATCTAACACTTCAACAATCAGAAAAAAGGTGAGACAACCAAACAGCTACATGCCTGGTTGTCTCACCTTTTTCTATTCTCTTACCTTCTTATTGATGACTCTTAGTTATAAACTATTTATTTTTTATATAATGGAAATTGCTCTGTTAATTCACGGACGCCTGCACGCACTTCTTCTAATTGTGCTTCATCATCTTTTGCCTGTAAGGCTTTGACGATCAATTCAGCTACTTTTGCCGCATCTTCTTCGCGGAAGCCACGGGTCGTAATTGCTGGTGTCCCGATACGGATACCGCTTGTTTTGAATGGGCTTAGTGTTTCAAAAGGAATCGAATTTTTATTGACGGTGATATGAACACTGTCCAAAATCGCTTCTGCTTCTTTTCCGTTCAATTCTAAGTCACGTACATCGATCAAAATCAAATGGTTATCTGTGGCACCTGAAATCACTCGGGTACCAATCGATTGATTGAATACTTTTGCCATAGCTTTTGCATTGGCAATGACTTGTTCGCTATATTCCTTAAATTCAGGAGTCAATGCTTCTTTAAATGCAGCAGCTTTTCCGGCAATCACATGCTCCAAGGGGCCACCTTGGATGCCTGGGAAGACTGCGCTATTGATTTTTTTCGCCAGCTCTTCATTGTTCGTTAAGATCATCCCACCACGAGGTCCTCGTAATGTTTTGTGAGTAGTAGTTGTTGTGATATCGGCATAAGGGATTGGGCTTGGATGGACACCCGCTGCAACTAAACCAGCAATGTGTGCCATATCGACCATCAATTTTGCCCCAACTTCGTCCGCGATTTCTCTGAATTTTGCAAAATCGATCGTCCGACCATAGGCACTTGCTCCTGCTACGATCAATTTTGGTTGATGTTTTCTCGCTAAGATGCGTACGACATTATAATCAATGACTTCTGTTGACGGATCTACACCATAAGCAACGAAGTGGTACGTTTTTCCACTAAAATTGACTGGAGAGCCATGTGTCAAATGTCCGCCAGCAGAAAGATCCATTCCTAAGATCGTATCCCCCGGTTCAACTAACGCAAGATATGCAGCTGTATTGGCTTGTGATCCAGAGTGTGGTTGAACATTGACAAAATCGGCACCAAATAATTCTTTGGCACGGTCGATCGCCAGATTTTCAACGATATCCACAAATTCACACCCACCATAATAGCGATGTCCTGGATACCCTTCTGCGTACTTATTCGTTAAAATACTTCCTTGTGCCGCCATCACAGCTTCAGAGACAAAGTTTTCAGAAGCGATCAGCTCCAGATTGTTTTCTTGTCTTTCCTCTTCTTTTGCGATTGCTGCCCATAAATCAGGGTCAAACGTTTTGTAGTCTACCACAAACAACAACTCCTTATTTATTTATGTGTCAACTTCTCTAAATTTCAAATGATTATTCAGTTTATTTGTCTTTTTTTGATGTTGACCAAACATTACTAGCTAAGAATACGAACATTATTTCTTAAATAGCTATTTTAGTTTGTTTCCTAGATTGTATCACAGAATGATTTTGCAGCAATCACTTCTGGTTCATTTTTTATAATAATTTTGTCCTGCGGCTTTTTTCAACCGATTCATATAAGCAATACCTAGCCCTTCTTCAGGTGCAACTTGTACTAGAATCAGATCAAGAGCTAATCGATCATCATCTAAGCCACGTAACCCCGCAAACAACCCTTTCGTTGCTGCCTCTATTGAATCATCGTAATACATATACACAGCTGCGACATCCTTGCGTACCTGATCAGCAATTGTTGGTCCAGCTAAAACACCGGTACGTAGTTTTTGCTCTTTTGTCCAGATGATCGCCTCTGGCCAATCCTTTTTTTCAACCATTAGTACTCGAGTATCAGGTGAGTAATGTTTGTATTTCATCCCCGGTGATTTCGGTGTTTCAGATTCTTTGACCAAATGGCGGTCTGTCGCCACTGGACTTTCAATGACAGCTTCTAGTTGCTCTTTCGTGATTGCTCCTGGTCGTAAGATCATCGGCGGTGCAGATGGGTCACTCAGATCAAGTACCGTTGATTCCACACCGATCCTCGTCGCCCCATCGTCAATGATTCCTGTGATTTTTCCATTTAGATCATGAAAGACATGGTCTGCTGTTGTTGGACTCGGTTTACCTGAAGTGTTGGCACTTGGCCCGACAAGTGGTACACCTGCTAATTGGATTAATTCTAACGTTTTCTTGTTATCTGGCATGCGAAAAGCAGCTGTGGATAAACCACCAGTGACAATCCCTGGTAAACTACCTTTTTTGATGTGAAAAATCAAAGTCAGTGGTCCTGGCCAGAAGTTTTTCACAATTTGTTCTGTTAATGGGTGAAAGTTGTCCACATACTCTTTTACTTGTTCGAAGGAGGCGACATGGACGATCAATGGGTTGTCTTGTGGTCGACCTTTCACTGTAAAGACTTGTTTGACAGCCTCCGGTAAAAGGGCATTAGCTCCTAATCCATAGACAGTTTCCGTTGGAAAAGCCACTAGATTTCCTACTGCTAATTCCTTCGCAGCTTCATTCAATTGTGTTTCATCATATTTAATTGTTTCCACAGTCTATCCACATCCTCTTTTTTCAAAATCCTTGTTTTATTCCGTTTTTTCAGGTAGTTATACACAAATTGTTGATAACTAGTTTGTCAATAGTGGATAAGTATGTTGATAACTAAAATATTCGTTTTCATCCTTATCAAATCAGTGTTTTTTATTATAAAAAAACAGAAAAAAATTTTTTCATCCACAAACTAATTGGTAACAAAAATCATTCGATCATTTCCTGCCATATCTTTTTTGATCCGTACTTTTTTTGTCGGAAAGGCTTGCTCCATGATTGCTTTGACAGCTGCTCCTTGTTGGAAACCAATCTCTAAAAAAAGTTGTCCATCGCTAGCTAATATTTGTGCAGCTTCCTTTGCGATTTTCTGGTAGATCGCTAAACCATCTTCTTCAGCAAACAATGCCATCTTCGGTTCATAGGTTCGTACACTCTGATCCATCACCGACCATTCTGCTCGACTGATATAAGGGGGATTAGAAATAATGACATCAAAGGTTTGATCCATGACAGGTTCCAACGTATCACCATGATAAAAATTGATCGTTGTTTGTTCATATTCTGCATTTTCCTTAGCGACAGCTAGTGCTTCTAAAGATAAATCAATTGCTGAGACCCGCCAATTTTTTCTAGCAGCTTTCAAGCTGATGGCGATTGCTCCAGTTCCTGTACCGATATCCACGACATTTAAGGTTTCTTCGCTTGTTTTTGCCAAACACAGTGCGACTAATTCTTCGGTTTCTGGACGAGGAATCAAGGTTGCTTCCGTGACTTTCAAGCGGTGATCAAAAAATTCAGCATAACCTAATAAATAGTGGGGCGGATAATGTTGCACTAGTCGTTGCATATCTGCATCGATCATGGCTTGATCCTCGGCTGTGATCGGTTCATTCATTCGCATGAGCCAATCCAGTTTCGTCCACTGCTTTCGTTCAAGAAAGACAAACTGGATATTATACCCTTCTACTCCTTGTTCTTCTAAAAAAGAAGAAGCCCGTGTGAGGACTTCTCGATAGGTTTTATCCATTTTGCATCTCTTCCAACTTAGATGTTTGGTCGTACACGATCAATGCGTCGACGATCTCATCTAGTTTTCCTGCTAGAATCTGATCCAATTTTTGGATCGTCAAGCCAATACGGTGGTCGGTCACGCGATTTTGAGGGAAGTTATACGTACGGATACGCTCTGAACGATCCCCAGTCCCTACCGCAGATTTACGGTTCGCATCATATTCGCTTTGTGCTTCTTGTTGGATCTTGTCGTAGACGCGCGCACGTAAGACTTTCATCGCTTTCTCACGGTTTTTCAATTGTGAACGTTCATCTTGCATCGCCACCACGATTCCAGTTGGTAAGTGAGTCAAACGTACCGCAGATGCTGTCTTATTGACATGCTGTCCACCGGCTCCAGAAGCGTGGTAAATATCGACGCGGATATCCTTGTCAGCCAGATCGATCTCTACTTCTTCTGCTTCAGGCATGACAACGACAGTTGCCGTTGATGTATGGATACGTCCTTGAGATTCTGTTGAAGGAACACGTTGGACCCGATGTGCGCCACTTTCATATTTTAATTTCGAATAGACATTTTCACCTGAGATCATCATGATGACTTCTTTATAGCCACCGATCCCTGTCACACTTGCTTCCAAGACTTCTGTTTTCCAGCCTTGGCTCTCTGCGTATCGTTGATACATCGAGAAAAGATCCCCTGCAAATAGTGCGGCTTCGTCGCCACCAGCGGCTCCGCGAATCTCCATGATAATGTTTTTGTCATCGTTTGGATCTTTTGGAAGTAACAAAATCTTGATTTTTTCTTCTAGTTCTTCTTTTTCTTTTTTCAAATCAGCTAATTCTTCTTTAGCCATCTCTGCCATTTCGTCGTCTAACTTTTCGCCGAGTAATTCTTCTGTATCTTTGATCCCTTGAACAACTTCCTTGTAGCGACGATAAACTTCAACCGTTTCACGTGTATTTGCTTCTTCTTTTGAAAGCTGCATGAAACGTTTCGTATCTGAAATCACTTCTGGGTCACTCAGTAGTTCCCCAAGCTCTTCGTAACGGTCTTCGATTGATTGTAATTGATCGTACATGCTTAATCTCCTTCTGTGATCATCAATGGATGAAAATAGTGTTTTCGACATACGGGATAATAGGCTTCATTGCCACCAATTTGGACTTGATCTCCTTCGTACACCGGTGTTCCGTCTATATAATGTAAATTCATCATTGCTTTTTTATGGCAAAACCAACAGATCGTTTTCATTTCTTCGATTTTGTCTGCATAAAGCAATAAATATTTCGATCCTTCAAATAATTCATTTCTAAAATCATTTTTTAATCCGAACGCCATCACCGGAATATTGAGTTCATCAACGATTCTCGTGAATGCTAAGACATGTTCTTTTGTTAAGAACTGCGCTTCATCGATCAATACACAGAATGGTGGATGTTCCATCTGCTGGATGACTTCAAATACATCGGTCGTTTCAAAAATGGGAATTGCTTCACGTTTCAGCCCGATTCTGCTTGAAACTACGCCAACGCCATCTCTTGTATCGATTCCGCTGGTCATCAAAACAACCGGTTTGTTTTGTTCTTCATAATTATGTGCGACTTTTAAGATCTCGATTGTCTTGCCGCTGTTCATTGCGCCGTACTTAAAAAATAGTTGTGCCATGTCCTCATTCACCTTCCAGTTTGTTCCTATGGTATTATACTTGATTTTCAATCATTTTTACAGTGAGAATTTTCGAAGCGAGATTTCCCTAGTGTAAATGTTGGTATTTTCGTTATAAATCAATAAACTACCCGCACTTCTTTTGGTATAATCGAATGAAAAATAAAGGAGGGCACTTATGTCCGAAATATTCCACCAAATGGCGAACCATTATGATACCCCCGAACGAATACAATTAGCTGCTACGATTCGTTCAGCTGTTGAAAAAGAATTTTCTGCACAGACTCATGACCAGAAATTGATCGATTACGGTGGGGGAACTGGTCTTGTCACGTTACCTTTGCCTCACGTTTTAAAGAAGTGATCATTATAGATTCAGCCGCAGGAATGCTAGCGATGGCTGATAAAAAAATCAAAGAGGCAAAACAAGCAAATGTACGAACACTTGAATTGGATGCTACAAAGGATTTGCCGGCAGAGAAAGCCGACATCATCTTACTATCTTTAGTCTTGTTGCATATTCCAGAAACGAAAGTCATTTTAAAACAACTTTCGCAAATGCTTCATCCAAGCGGAAAACTTTATATCGTTGACTTCGATAAGAACGAAAAGATCCAGCATCCAAAAGTCCATAATGGTTTTGACCACGAGGAGCTAAGAGAACAATTGAAGCTTGCTGGATTTAAACCACTCTCAATTGAAACATTCCATCACGGAAAAAACTTGTTCATAAAACAAGATGCTTCTTTGTTTTTGGCTATAGCAATCAAAGAATAAGCATTTTCTATTTCTATAAAAAAACCTTTCATAAATACGCAAAGTGTCTGTGACATTAGTCCTCTTGTACCACCTAAAACCGAATAAACGGCGGGAAAAGAAGTAATCTCTTCGGAAATAAGGCGCCATCCACAAAAATTTGAAGAACAATTTTCGTGGATGGCGCCTTATTTCTCGAGGCTGAACACTTCTGTCCCGACCTCTTTTGATTATTTTAATTGAGTTCGTATTTGTTTAGTTCTTCCACTGATCAATTAGTTTGAACTATCTGTCGAAGTACTTGTCGAAGCTTCAGTTGAAGCATCGGTTGAACTTTCGCTTGTGGATGGTTCCGTCATCAAGCCACTTAGTACGTTTTTGAAATCTTCATCTTTGATTTTTACATTTGCTTTTTTCAATTCATTACGCACAGCTTCTTGTTGGAATGTTGGATCTGCTATTTTTGTCTCTGTTGCTATTTTTTCTAATTCATCTTTATATTTCGACATATCATTGCCTTTTTCTTGTTGTTTGACCATTTTCACAAGATAATATTCCGTGGCGTTCGTAGAGGAATTAGTCGCTGTGATAACATCAGATACTTCCTCATTTTTAAGTTTGAAAGCTGCTTGTTTGACTTCTGTTGGCACACTTGTAGATTGCGAGTCAAAGGTGATTTCTCCACCCTTTTCTTTTGTCGCTTCATCGGTCGATTTTTCTTTGGCGATTTTAGCAAAGTCGCCCCCTTCATCGAGTGACTTTTTGATTTCCTTGGCTTCATCTTCGCTACTTACTTTGATCAATTGTGCCTCTACTTCTGGATGGAAGTTTTCCCACGCTGTTTTAAGATCTTCATCCGTCAATTCGACATTCGCTCGTAAACCTGCTTTGTAAGCTAACCCTCTTTTTATTTCTTCTTTATAAGATTCAGTTGTATAGCCCGCTAATTTCAATTGCGAATCGAAAGAATCACCGAGTGCTTCTTTGCTAGCGTTGTATTCTTTATCTACATCTTCAGCCGTAATTTTGTCGCCATAATTTTCTTCAAAAATCTGGAAGATGATCAAATCTTGGACAGCGGTCTCCGCACCCTTGATTTTTTTCAAGTGGTCCACTAGTTCCTGCTCTGAGATGGTACCGCCTTTATACGTCACTGCAGCTTGATCTGACGGATTTGTTGAACATGCAGAAAACAAAACCAGTCCTGATGATACAGCTAATATTGAGATGAATTTTTTCATGCTGTCACTCCTATATATTTTAATAGTTATTTATATCTATGTGTCTTTCACTTTAGCCTTACTTTATGAACAAACTTTGAAAATAACGTGATTTTATAAAAAAATTATACTTGATCACTTGTTGTTTTAGTTTATATAACAAAAAAACCTCAACATTCCAAACGAATGTTGAGGTTTTTTCAGGGTATATCTTTACTGTTTAGAGTTATATCGCTATCGCATTACGTATCATCGATTAAATGATATTGATCTTATTCAACGGCCAATAGCGGAAAACGACTTTACCTTGGATCAAGTCTTCATCGACTAAACCAAACATGCGGCTGTCTTTTGAGATCAAACGATTGTCGCCCAGTACCAAGTATTGTCCTTCCGGAACAGTGAATTCAAAATCACTGGTGAACGTTTCAGCATTTTCAGCTTGCGATTGGAAGGCTGAATTATAAGAATATTCCTCTTGTAGTTTGTCTTCTGAAAATTCTTTTTTATACTCATCTAAGTAGGGTTCATCTTGCTTTTCCCCATTGATGTATAGTTGATCATCTTCCATTTTCACAGTATCGCCTGGCATCCCAATGATTCGTTTGACGATCATCCGTTCTTCATCCCCAGGTTCTTTTGTTGTAATGATATCCCAGCGGTCAAAATCTGAGATTTTAGATGAGATCAAACGTTGCCCATCATGTAACGAAGGGTCCATGGAATGACCACTCACTGTGACTGGTGTGAATACATAGACTCTTGCCAAAATGATGGCGGCTAAAACAACGATCAAGATTCCCCAATTTTTCAAAAAGTTTTTCAATTTATACCTCCTATTAACCAAACATTTTTATGTTATTTTTTATTTATTTGTTAGCTATTCTTTATTTTACATTTTTTATCAATTAAAAGAAAGAATAAGTGTCGGATCGTGTTGGGAATAATCCGTTTTTTTTAGAAATGTTTTTTTGAACTTCATGTATCTTTCATATTAGAGCGAAATAAATACTTGATGGAGAAGATTTATCCTACACTTTTGATTTTTTTCTTCGTTGGCTTCGACTGTATGTCACTTCACCTTCTTGTTCTTTTGGTTGATTTTTCTTGATGATCAACTTCAAACGATAGGGTTCATGGTATCTAAGACCATCTTTGACAAAATCACCGCCTGCAAGGAATAAGCCTACGGGTTCAATATGATCTTCTGGCGAGTCGACCTTGATCGTTCCTACTTTTTCCATGCTGGAATAATTACGGCCGATACTTAATTGATAAGTTTTGTCGGAGACTTTTTTCACATAATAGTACGGATAAAGTGTATTTCGATCAATCAAGAAACCGTCCATTCGACCAAGTTCATTGACCTTGATTTCCCCTTTTTCAATCAAATAACGCATATTCTCTGCTAGTTTCAATTGGTAGTCTTCATCGAATAGAACATTGGCTTTTTCTGTATTGACTTTGTCGATATTTCCGTTGTTCCCGCGAACCGTTTCTCCTTCAATATTGAATGCTTCATCAGGTAGATATTTTACGATCACTTGGGTCACATCGGCTTTTGAATTTTTATCAAAAAAGTAATAAAACACATTTAGAACAGTGAAATATAAAAGAACTAAAAAGCCTAATCCATATAAAAAGAACTGCAAATAGTTTTGATTTTGCCATAATCCATAAACAATCCGTAAAAGGTAAACGGTCGGAATCACACTTAATATAGTATAGCCTCGGTTCAAATATTTAGGACTGATATCTAAATATCCTAAAAACTTGTGTATCCCATTGATGATATCTAATATAAATGTCATTCTTCATCACCTGCCTGTTGATTATACATCTGTGTTTCAGCGGATTGCTCTGTAGGTGCATTATTTTCATTTAGATTGCCTTCACTTGGCGTAGAAGTACTTGGCGTTGTATTAGGCGTCGTACTGCTTGGTGTAGTGGCACTTGGCGTCGTACTTGAACCGCTGTCGTCCCCTTGATTTTGACTAGTCGAATCGGTCGTATATCCTGTATTTCCTTCATCCACGGAACTTTCTGGTATTGAGTTTTGGTTGTATGTAGAATTGGTTGTGTCTTGTTCTACAGTCGTCGGTGTTGTTTCTACCGTGTCATTCGTTTGCCCTGTTCCTTCATTGGTAGAAGTCGTCGTAGTCTCTGTGGAACGACTTGGTGCACGATAGCTAGAACTATTAACAATGCCTGTTGTGGTAGCAACAATCGTCGAAATCGTCAATACAGCGATTGGCTTTAATATAGGTGCTACTTTTCGCATATTCTCTCATCCTTTTCCTTGTTGCCGCTTGAAGTCTTGATCCGTTTGGCAAAAATTGATTTTTCTCACACGTATTCTTTAGTTTTACCATAAATTTCTTATTTTTTTCTTATTTTTTCATGAAACTTTTGTGTAGATTACTCAAATGTTGTTTTAGTCGTAATCAGACAGTCTATGACTAGTTGATACACTTCATTTTATCATGGATCTCCCTCCAAGTTGTTTCGCAAAGTCATCTTTATTATAAGACACTTTTCCAATAACTAAAATCCTAGTAAATTTTAGTTTTATTATTTCTTTGTGTATTTATTTTATTGTCGGTATACTGGAAGAAACATCTAACAAGGAGGATCGAATTTGTGCAATTGAATCTTTTTTTCCGGAAATGGCGAAGGCGTAGTGCAAGATATGCTTCTAGTCACTTTTCTTCTATTCAAATTATTGTATTTTATTATATTTTAATGACTATGATTTCTTTGGGCTTGTTTTACATCCCATTTTTCCGAAATCCGGGTAGTCATGCTTCATTTATTGACATGCTTTTTATGGCTATCAGTACGATCAGTGTCACTGGTCTTTCGACATTTGACATCCACGCGATTTTTAATAACAATGGCATTATTTTACTCGAAGTGTTGTTTCAAGTGGGTGGTTTAGGGATCATGATGATCTCAACGGCATTTATTATCTTTTCTAAGCGACGGATCACCTTACGTCAAAGACAATTGATCATGACAGATATGAACCAACCACGTTTATCTGGTATCGTTCGTTTGATTCGGATCACTTTTGTCATATTGCTCTGGTTCCAATTGCTATTCGGTGCCTTGTTCTCCGTTTATTTTTATATTCGCGGCTATTTCGATCATTGGCACGAAGCCATTTTCCATGGATTTTATCAAGCTATTTCCGCGGTCACAAATTCGGGATTCGATATTACTGGTGAGTCGATCAAGCCATTTGAACATGACTATCCTTTTTTATTTATGATCATGTTCCTGATTTTCATTGGTGGAATCGGTTTTCCGGTATTGATGGAGTTTCGAGAATGGCGCTTGTATCGAAAAACGAAAGCCAAGATTCCTTTTCGGTTCTCTTTGTTTACCAAACTAGCCGTCCTCGCCTTTGTCATTTTATTTGTCAGCGGGACTGTCTTGATTTTTTTACTTGAAAAAAATCACTTGTTCAAAGATCTCCATCCTAGTGTCCAGTGGATCAATTCAATGTTTTATTCCATGACAACTCGTAATGCGGGTTTACAGATCCATGATCTAGGAGATTTTCAAATCACGACCTTGATCGTCTTTTCCTTATTGATGTTCATTGGTTGTAGTCCCAGTTCTGTCGGTGGTGGTATCCGAACCACGACTGTGGCGATCATTGGTCTTTATCTTTATTCGTTTTTGAAAAGTGAAGATAACATTAATATTTTTGGTCGTCGAATTGATGAAGATGATGTCCGAAAATCAGTAGTCGTTTTTATGCTCTCCTTAGGGATGTGCTTCTTCTGTATTCTTTTTTTATCTGCCACGGAGAAACAACCGCTGATCTCAATCATCGTGGAAGTGACTTCTGCTTTTGGTACAACGGGGTTATCGCTAGGAATTACCGGTGATCTATCAACAGTCGGTAAAATCACGATCGGTGCGTTGATGTTTATTGGACGTATCGGGATGTTGTATACATTAATGTTATTTGTGCCAAAAGAAACACGAGATTTAGGTTATGAATATCCTACTGAGAAAATCATTATCGGGTAAGCTAGTCTATCGTTACCATAAAAAACCGATATGTAAGAAGCAAGGAAGCGATCGTTTTTCGTTTTCTTGCTTCTTTCGTTTTTGTTTTGCGAACAGTATAAACTTTTGTAAAATAAGACAAAGCAATTTAACCTTTTTTTCAACATATGGTATGATTAGTTGAATTTATTTGTAATTATGACGTTTTGGAGGTTACATAATGGGAATACGCAGTCAATTTGCGATTGCAGTTGGTAAAACCGCACAATGGGGACTAAAAACCTTTTTTAAAGGAGGATCAAGTTTACCTGGTAAACTTGCTTTGTCGATCGATCCTCATATTTTAGATACATTAGCAAAAGACTATCAAGTCGTCGTCGTAACTGGAACAAATGGAAAAACATTGACGACCGCTTTGACCGTCAATATTTTACGACAACAATTTGATGAAGTCTTGACGAACCCTACTGGCGCCAACATGGTCCAAGGAATCGTTTCGACTTTTTTACAAGCAAAAGCCGGAAAAGGGCAAAAGAAATTTGCGGTGTTAGAAATCGATGAAGCCAGTCTAAGTAGAGTGACTGAATACATCAAACCTGAGCTATTTTTATTTACAAACATTTTCCGTGACCAAATGGACCGTTACGGTGAAATCTATACCACGTATAAAATGATCGTTGACGGTGCCGCAAAATCGCCAGATGCTATAATCATCAGTAATGGCGATTCACCGATCTTCAATTCAGTTGAGACCGTCAACCCTAGAAGATATTATGGATTTGATCACGAAGAAGACCATGAGCAGATGGCCCACTACAATACAGATGGTGTGTTGTGTCCGAAATGTCATCACATCTTGCACTACAAAATGATCACTTATGCAAACTTAGGTAAATACTATTGTCCAAATTGTGACTTTAAACGTCCAGAACTGGATTATCGTTTGACAGAAATGAAACGAATGGACAACAAATCAGCTGATTTCGTTATTGATGGCAATGAATATGGCATCGAAGTTGGTGGCATGTACAATGTCTATAATGCTTTAGCAGCTACTGCGGTGGCTGAATATTATGGTGTTGTTCCTGAAAAAATCAGACAAGGCTTAGGGTATGACGAAAAAGTATTTGGTCGTCAAGAAGTCATCGAAATCGATGGCAAGTCCTGTACCTTAGTCCTAGTCAAAAATCCTGTAGGGATCAACCAAGTCATCGACATGATGGGACATGCGCCGTATCCATTTTCACTAGTAGCCCTCTTGAATGCGAACTACGCAGATGGAATCGATGTGAGTTGGATCTGGGACGGAGAATTTGAACGCTTTGCAGATATGGAAATCCCTGCTGTGATTGCTGGTGGCGATCGCCACACAGATATGGCACTACGTTTGAAAGTAGCGGGTATCGCTGAAGATAAATTGACACAATCAAAAGAATTGACTGATGTCATTGAGAAAATCAAGCAACTACCGACGGATCATGTCTATATTTTAGCGACCTATACAGCTGTCTTACAATTACGAAAAGAATTAGCGAGTCAAGGCTTTATCAAAGGAGGCATGAATCGTGGCTAACTACGAATTATGCATTGCCCATCTCTATGGGAATCTGATGAATACTTATGGTGACAATGGCAATCTCTTGATGCTCCAATATATCGCCAAAAAAATGGGGGTCACTTCTCATACTGAGATCGTCAGCATCCATGAACCCTTTGAGGCAGATAAATATGACTTAGTTTTCTTTGGAGGTGGTCAAGATTTTGAACAAATGATCATTTCAAAAGATATTCAAGAAAAGAAGGAATCATTGACTAATTACATTGAAAATGATGGTGTCGTACTTGCGATTTGTGGCGGTTACCAACTACTTGGTCATTATTATATGGGCGCAAACGGTGAAAAAATCCAAGGAATCGGTGCGTTGGATCATTACACCATAAGCCAAGAGAATAATCGCTTCATTGGTGACATCGTGATCCACAACGAAGAGTTCAACGAAACCTATTATGGATTTGAAAATCATAATGGTCGAACATTTCTTGGCGAAGGCGAACGCCCGCTGGGAAAAATCGTCAAAGGTCAAGGGAATAATGGGGAAGATCAATCAGAAGGTGTCATTTACCGCAACGTTTACGGCTCCTATTTCCATGGTCCGATCTTAGCACGTAATGAACATTTAGCGGAGCGTCTCGTTCGCTTAGCATTAGAGAAACGTTATGGAAAAGAGCTTGATCTACCAACAGTTGCCGCAGCTCCAATCAAGTAAACAGCGAAAAACCTCTAAAAATATCTTAGATATTTTTAGAGGTTTTTTTTACAATCCACTTGTTTATTCCATTGATCGTATCAAGAATCAAGCTACTTGTTTCGCATAACGCATCACATTTTGCTTGATGTTACTGATTGTTGTCGGATCATGGATACCTGTGACTTCTTGGATCAACTGATCCATATTTTCTCGCACTTTCATCTCTTGCAGTTCACGACTTTGCTCATCTTCAGGATCATAGTAGTTGAAAATGATCCCCATCGTAGCTGTCAAATGTGGACAAGTCAAATTGTATTCTTGCAATTCCCGAACCGGACGAGTAAAGCGTTCTTGATAGCCTAACTTCCGTAAAGGCGTTCGAGCTACCCGAGTGATGGCATCTGAGATATATTTATTTTGGAAACGTTGGATGATTTTCTCAATATAGGCTTCATGTTGTTTATTATCAAAGCCCCATTTTGCTTCCAGTAAACTTCCTGTTTCTTGTAGTACTGATTTTAGTTGGGCAACGACTAACGAATCTTGCATTGCCTCATCGATCGTTGCATATCCCAATAATGCACCGGTGTAAGCTACAGTCGCATGCCCTGTGTTCACACTAAATAGTTTTCGTTCAATATATGGTTCCAAATCTTTGACGTATAGTACGCCATTTAACGAAATCTCTTTATTTTTTCGTTGCGTATCATCAATGACCCATTCTTTAAAAGGTTCCACTTGCACAAACAAAGGATCTTCATGTTGTTGCATCGGCACGATGCGATCCACTGCTGCATTTGGAAATCCGATGGACTGATCTGCAAAGTGGGTATCTGACAGATATTTATAGACTTCCATTTTTAGATGCTCAGAGCCACCAATCATATTTTCACAAGCGATGATGTCTAGCGGTTGCTGATTGCCCTCTTGTTCTCTTTGCTCGATCCCTTTTGCAATCAGTTCAGCAATGAATGGTAAGATATTGGGACCGATCGCTGTGGTCACAAGATCTGCTTGTGCTATTTCTTTGATCACTTGTTCAGGCTGTTTTTGGTTGTTCAATCCGCGAACGCGTTCAACGACAAGTTGTTTTTTCGATTCGTCAGCTAGTTCGATCGTATACCGTCTTTTTTCATTTAATGAATCGATGATCTGTTCGTTGACATCAACAAAAGTGATGTCAAACCCATTCTCAGCTAAAACTTCTCCAATAAATCCTCTGCCGATATTTCCGGCACCAAAGTGTACTGCTCTCATTCGTCTTCTCTCCTTAGGCAATTGCTAGATTGTGTGTGACTTCTTCTTTACTCAGTGCATCTGCTAACTGGACAACATTGTCCATGTCGCTACAATAAAGAGCGATTTGTTGCACTAATTGCAGATGTTCTTCTCCTACGCCAGCGATACCAAACAAGACTGTCGCAATCTTTTCTTCTTGTTCAGTCCCGAAATTGACACCATCTGGCACTTGGATCACACAGATCCCTGATTTTTTTACGAATGCTTTGGCTTCATCTGTTCCATGAGGGATCGCGATAAAATTCCCCATATAAACGGATAACATCGCATCACGTTCCACCATTGCGTCAATGTAGGGTTCTTCGACACAACCGGCTTCCACTAATTTTCTTCCACAGTATCGGATGGCCTCTTCCTTTGTTGCAAAAGCCTTATTCAACTCGATCATATCAAATGCTAATTCAGACATTTTATTTCCTCCTTATGCTACTTTTTTCAAATAGTGAGCAATCGTTTCATATTTTTGTGGACTGACCATCGTCGCCACTGAAAAATGAAGTGAATGCGGTGCCACTGAACGTGCTTCCTCAGACAAGGATTCTCTTGAAACGATCAGTGTATTCGGTTGCTCCGTCAACTCATCAATATTGATTTTTTTCAGAGGGATCTCCAATTGGTTTTTCTTCAAAATATCTTTCAATAAGGACAATCCCATTGTCGCTGATCCTGCACGATCGTCATGAACAAGTAAAATCTCTTTGATATCTTTTAATTCAGATAAATCCAAATCATCTGTTGGAGTAGTAGAGAGTGGTTGGCTTGGCTGTGTTTCTTCCTTACTTCCTAATGCTTGGATGATTTCATCATACTTTGGTGAATTTAAGAAGTTTTCTACTGCAACAAAATGAGCATGTGGCGCTTTTTGTTTTGCTCGTTCCTGCAACTCAACTTGAGTCACGATCAATACGTCTGCTTCATCAGATAATTGACTAATGGCTTGATTCGTCACGAGTTGAGGTAAGTGATGCTCTTGGACTTTTTTTCTTAACAAGGAAGCACCCATCGCACTTGACCCCATTCCAGCATCACAGGCAAAAATGATTTTTTTGATCGCTGATAAAGCTGGTTGTCCCTGACTAGTAGTTCCAGTTCCTTTCGCTTGTTGTTTCGCTTGACGAGTCGCTTCCACTGATTTTTCAAAATCTTCACTTGTTTCTTTCGCATCAGCTTTTAGAATGACTGCAGAGATCCCAAAAGAAACGGCTGTTGCAGCGACGATCCCTAAAATAACTGGTAAGTAAGCACTCAATGGTGCCATTGCTAAAATGGCAATGATCGAACCCGGTGAAGCTGGCGCACGTAAGCCTGCATCCATTAATTGGAAAACGAAACTACCTGTCATCCCACCAAAAATCACTGATAAGAATAATAACGGTTTCATCATTACGTATGGGAAATAGATTTCATGGATTCCACCTAAGAAATGGATGATCATTGCACCCGGTGCAGATGATTTTGCCGCGCCTTTGCCAAATAGTGTGAAAGCTAACAATACACCTAGACCTGGTCCAGGATTAGCTTCCAACAAGAACAGGATCGATTGACCGGCTGTAGCCACTTGTTCTGTTCCTAAAGGAGTCAAAATGCCATGGTTGATCGCATTATTCAAAAACAAGATTTTCGCTGGTTCGATAAAAATACTCGTCAATGGAATCAAATTTGCATTTAAAATTGCTTCAACACCTGTTGCCATCGCTTGCGTCAGTGTATCCACCACTGGACCAATTGCAGAAAAGCCGATCAATGCTAACGCAAAACCGATTAATCCTGCAGAAAAATTGTTGACCAACATCTCAAACCCTGATTTGATATGTTTTTGAAACACTTGATCGAATTTCTTGATGGCAAAGCCACCTAATGGACCCATGATCATGGCACCTAACATCATCGGAATATCTGTCCCAACGATCACACCCATCGTCGCAATTGCTCCGACGACTGAACCACGATCACCACCGATGACTTTCCCTCCGGTGTAGCCGATCAATAAAGGAATTAAATACGTCAACATTGGGCCGACCATCGTAGCAAACGCTTCGTTTGGTAAATAGCCATCTGGAATAAATAATGCTGTCAAAACACCCCAAGCAATCAACGCACCGATATTCGGCATCACCATACTAGATAAGGTACTTCCTAACTTTTGTACTTTTGCTTTGAATGAAATTTTATTTTTTGGTATCGTCTCTTCCACTTCAATCGCTCCTTTATCTCTTTCTTTAACCAAATTGTATCCGCTTACCGTTTAGATAAATAGTCGGATTTTGTCACAATCATTTGTGCCAAAACATGGAGTGATCCAAATGAGTGATTTGATGAAAGACTTCTGGTACTAATTAGAGACGCTGAAACAATTATTTTCTTCATTTAAGGGAGCATTTTATCTGTAGATACCTACGAAAAGGCACATCCTCGTGATCTTTTGGACTCTTTTTTACAAAGTAAGGTTTTTTATTCCATTGACTCTCCTAATCGAGCCAACCGTTCTTCCCAAAGCATTAGATTTTCAGACATATCGGCTGACGCCTCATAGAACGTAATGAAATCTAAAATAATCGTTCCTTGCTCTATGTAAGCCGCCATCACCACTTTTAATTCTTCCGTTTGGATTTGTTCAAATGCTTCTTTTGCTTTGTTCATTTCTTTTTCTTTCAACCAATCAAGACTTTTTTCAAAATAAAACTGATCCAGTGCTAACGTGATCTCCGGATGTTTTAAGTGGCCATTCAAGACAACGGCTTCTTGTACTTGTTCTAGCTTCAAATAAGCAATCGCTAACTTGACTTGGCGCTTTTCCGTCAATTGTTCCACGTGGGTCACAATTACTGTTTCCCAATCGTTTTGATAAAAAGCCAAATCAAAAGTGGCATTTCCTGTTGGCTTTTGCTCATTCAACTTCTCTACCCAAGAAAATTCCTGTTCTTCTACTAAGTGATCGATCAATTGCTGATACCGAGCGGGATATTCTTCAGCTGCTTCTTCATATGCACCTAGTTCTACCAATGACTGCCATGAACTTTTCTGATTTTCTTTGGTTGTCGCTTGCTCGTTATTCGTTCTTTGTTCGATCCACATGTTGCCTTGAACCACAGCAAAAACGATTACTCCACTAAGAAGTAATCGCTTGATGATTTTTTTCCAATCGATTTGTAACAACTGATTTTTTTTCAGCGTGTTGCTTGAATGAGGGAACTGACTCTTCTCTTTTGTATTGGCTATTTCTTGCTCCCAGTGTTGACTTAAGATCTCTTCAATCTCCTCTGTCAAAGGAAATTGAAGCACTTTTTCTATCATCATTTCTCCCTTACGATCATAAATACGTATGCGACATTGTCCTTGTGTGTTTGCCAGCAAGACTCGTCGATTTTCAGTTTCTAAATCTTCCAAAGCCTGAAACAAATCCAACTGAGTCTCTTCTAGTTGTAAGTGATGGATCTGATCGATGATTACAGTTTCTTTCGCCATACGTTGTCACTCCCCTCATTCATTTTTGTTGCGTCCATTTGAAAGGTCTTCCTTACTCAATCATTGTATTTCCATAAAAGAAGACAGCTGTTCGAGATCATCCAAGACATAGCGATGATTTTTAGTGTCATAGAGATAAGTCAGTTTGACACCCTCACGATGGCGAATATCTTTTTTTACAACTCCGCCTTCTTCATTCAATAAAGACGTCGTAAAATCAACCAAACAGAGGACTTCAACCATTTCCTCGTTCGTTTGTTTAAAATAATGCTCGCTTTTGAGCCAGCGACTGAAGCCAAAACGCTGTGGACTATGCGTTTTTTTATCTTGTTCTGTTTTTACTTTATCTTTCATCTTGTTAGAAAGAGCATCAACATATGCAGAGTAATTGTCGCCGACTGTTTCAAACGTATAATAAGCTTGTAAAAATTCTCTGACTTGTGCTTCCGAAAGTTGTCTGGATTTTTTTTCAGAGGCTTGTCTTTTTTCTTGTGAACGAAAGACAAGTGACCTACCAACACTAAAAGTCATGCTACCAAACAGAAAGAAAGCTAGAATGAGACAAAGGAAGCGGGATTTTGCATTCATTTTTTTTCTCCCAACAATCGATAGAAATAAACAGGCGCCAGCTGGAAATCACCTGCATAGCCTTCAAATTGAGTGATGATGATATCGCCTTCTTGACCATACCCTCGTGCAGTAGCAGGTGTGCAATGAAGAATCGTTTTACCACCATCATCTAAAAATAGCCCTGTATGGCCGTAACTACCTAAAGAGTGTCCTTTCTTCCCCCACACAAACAAGTCACCGGCTCTGACATCTTCTCGACTGATTGGCATCAGGAAAGTCCCTTCCAAAGAATACAATGTCTCAGTGCTACCTAGTGGCACAGGCAAGCCAACACTTCTCATCGCCCACAGAACAAAAGAAGAGCAATCATGATAAGGAAAGGTGCCTCGTTCAAAGCCTTGTGAGTACTGAACATTTTGACGATACAATGTTCTGGCTTGTGTCAACACCTCTTGACCTACTGTGTGATTCGATTGCCAGAGTAAGCTCATCTCTTTACTGCCACCTAGTTGTACAAATAATTCTTTGATCGTCGGTACCCAGTATTGGTTTAATCCCAGGGGATCATTACTTGCACCTACAGGACAATACACACTTCCGAGTTGCTCGACTGTCAGCAGTCTTTGGTTCACGATCAATTGGTTTAGTGTTCGAGCGGTGGCGGCAATCCCTTCTTCAAGTGTGGAGTAGGAAAGCAACTCATTTTCTCGCATCAAGCCACCTGGATTGTTCTTTTCTCGAATTCCTTCGCTCGTCCCCCAAGCAGTTTCGTGGATCATGATGGCTGCTAGAACAATGGGGGAGATATTATTCTTTTTAGCTTCTTGGATAATCGTTTCTGCATGGTCACTAAATGCGTGACAATGCAGTAAAATCACTTCTCGAAATTTCTGTCCATTAAATGTAACGTCCGTTTCAATGGGATCAAGCTGTGTCTCATTGTTATCGACTACATTGGGGAGATAAAAAGCTGGATTGACGATTTCACCTTTTTTCTGGTAAGACAGATGCAGTTCCTCTTGTTTTACTCTCCCGATCTCTGTCCCCACCGATACCATCTGTCCTTCAGTAGCTGTTAGATCTACATCATGATAAGTAATGGTTTGATCGTTCATTGTGATGGTTACGTTCTCTCGGTCTCTTGTAATTTCTCCAGCGATCACAGCGACTATGCTTTCTTTCGGTTCTGTCTGGATGAGCAGTCCTTCAAGTAAGCTTTTTTCTTGATTTGTTACGTAATAACCAAAGCGTTGTTTTATGCGTAAAGAGTCTGTTTCTTTCAATGGATTGCTTAATTCAGTCAAACTTGCATAAAGACCAATTTCTGCTAACAGCTGTCTGCGTTCTTTCCACTCCGGTGTCCAAGTGATCACTTGCGACAATGATCGTGATGTTAATTTGATTTGACCTTCGTTACTGTCTACTTGCCACATCTGTTCATGCAATCCTTGGATCGTTTCTTTGAGAACATCTGGATTTCCTAATTGGTCTTCACCATAAGCCATGTCTAAATAAATCAGCACCTCTTCAATATCAGACCTGATCACGACTTCATTTGCAGCCACTACTCGTTCATTTACTAGAATCAAACTCTTAGTTGAGTTTAATTCTAGTGTCAATTCCACATCCAATTCGGTTAAATATTTCCATACCTTCGTCAATTCAAGCTCATTGATTTTGATCGTGGCAGACGAAACGAAGCCGATCATACTGAAAAAGAGAAAAAATATGAGAATGCTAACACCAACAAGTAGGTAAAGGCTGACTTTGCTACTGATCGAAGTTTTATTTCCAAGTAAAGAGAAATCAACTATTTTTGTCTGATATGCAAGCATGACTCTGCAAGGATCTTTCGTTTTCCTACGCAGAAAATGTCTGTTACTCCTTCGTTTATTTCGTGATTTCACGGTCTCTTCAATGCCTACATCGTTTTTTTTCATGGCGATACATCCTGTCGTAATCTGTGGCGTTCGACAGGATCAGTGGTGATCAACTCATAAAGTTTTGTTGTTGGATCAACAGTGTTGGAAAAAGGGACAATGGCATTGCCTGCCCGTATCAATCCTGCGCCTTTGATTGGATTGAGTAATTGTCTTTGTTGCTGATACGAAAGATTGAATAAGGAAGACAGCTCATCTAAATCACTTTTCGCTTGTTTCAACATAATGATAAATTCCGTATTACTTAACATTCGGCGTGCTTTATCTGATAATAATAAGGTTTCGACATTTTGGGTAATACCAGTGGCAATCGCACCCCATTTACGGATTCGGCTCCATAGTTCAAAAAAATAATTTTCACAGTAAGGATCATTTAACAGGAGTTGCATTTCATCAATATAGATCCAAGTAGTGATGCCTCTGTCTCGATTGCGAACGACCCGATTCCACACTTGTTCCAAAACAACCATCATCCCAAAAGTTTTCAATTGATTTCCTAGTTGTTTCGTATTGTAAATCATAAAACGTTTATTTAAAGAAACATTAGTTGGTTTAGAAAACATCGAAAGTGAACCATCGATATATAACTCTAAGTCTAACGCCAATGTCTGCGCCTCTTTTTCCGGTTGTTCTTTTAAAAGCGGAAACCAATCTTCCGCCAATGTCGGCGCTGATTTTTCTGAGCTTTTTTGAAAATTGAAATACGTCAATCGCGTGACACGATCAATGATCGATCGTTGTGCCGAATTTAACCCAGTTGGCCCACCGATCAAGGCTTCACAAGCAGTCAACAGAAAGTCAGATTTCAATTTTACTGGATCTGCCTCTCCTCTCAAGTCTTCTGAAATATCTAGTAAGTTGATGAAGGTATTGGTATTAGGGGCGATATTGATGATTTGAGCATCAAAATCATTGCCGATGATCGTATCTTCATCTTCCGGATCAATCGAAATGACTTCATCTTCGGGATTTTTAAGTAACGTCGTGATTTCTTCATATTTTTTGGCTACACCTTTGCCTGAACCAGAGCTACCTAAAATCATGCCACTCGGCGTGTTTAGTTGCTTACGATCGATCCTTACACTATTTTTGGTCATTTCATTTTTCCCGTAATATTTGCCATCTATATGATTAAGATCTTGCGCTGAAAATGGAATAAAAATCGCTGTACTTTCTGTCGTCAACGTCCGTTGTTGTTCGATCCAATTTTTTCCTAAAGGTAAGACCGAATTGAATCCTTCATCTTGTAGATAGTCTAATGCATTGAAATGACAACGATTTTTACGCCCAACATGTTGGACTTGTTCCGCAATATCAGCAAGTTTTTCTTTGGTCTGAGATCGGAAATAAACGAGGAAGGTAACAAAATATAATTTTTGACCGGTTTTGACTAGATCGTCTAATAAAGCTTCGGCTTCTTTGATACTATTGGTCAATTCATACGGAATATTTGAATAAGGATCATAGCCTTTTTGTGTCGCTTTTCTTTCAGCAGTTGTTTTGTCCCCTTCCATATAAGCTTTTTTAATTTGAACCAACTGATTTGCTTTTTCAGAATCCACTGGTTCAATGTGGATCGATATACACAACTCTTCGCCAATATCCATTAATTCTAAGATCAATCTATCTGAAAGTTTGGTAGGGTAATCTTTCAAATATAGGACTTGGGCATACTCTGAGCCAATTTCGATATAGTCTTTTGCTTTAAAGCTGAAACTTGCAGGGGTAACAACTGCTTTTGTCGACAAACGACTATAAACTAAATCTGTATAATTGAACTGGAACCATTCATTAGGTTTGATCAATTCATGGAGCAGTTGCAACCGTTCTTTGCCAGAAAGTGTTTGACTACTTGATTCGATTTCCGAAAGACTATGACTAAGTTGTTGTTCGATACGTGTCAAGGAATGCTTGGCTTGGTCATAATCAGTAGACTGCGTGCTGAAGGTCAATAGATTTTGTTTGCTAAAATTCGTTCCTCCTTCTGTCATGGTTCGCCGCAGCATTTCATTCAATTCTCGACGGTAGATGTCCTGTCTCTCCCCTGTTTCTTTATAGAACAATTGCTTTTCAAGTTCCTTTTGCTCCATTCGCTTTTTTTTCAAGGTAATCGTTAGATGCGTTCGTTCATCACAACTATCTAGTAAGGTACAATACCCTTGAAAAATAGCTTGTTGGTCTTCTACAGGTGCAATTTGGTAATTGACATCTGAAAACTGGATACTTTTTGAATAATATCCGGAAGCAAGTTCACAAATTCCACTTTCATACATTTTTTCATAACGAATCTTCCTTTGTGCATGTTTGGCTGGTGCTGATTTTCGTTCTTTTTTTCCTCTTTTTTTCTTTTGCTTGTGTAATAGTTTGGTTAAGGAAGACTTTTTAATTGCCTTGTTCACTTCGATATTTCTCTGTTTTACTGACTTTCCTCGTTGAAATCCTTTCATGATCTTCCTCCAAACGAGCATTTTGATATGGATAGTGCTTTGTTGCGATAAGATGGCGCCAACGGATAAGGAGATATTTTTCTAAAGGTAACTGATTTTTTTTGATCCAACCCACCGATAAAATCGGACTAGTAAAAAACATCAATACAATTCCTAGATCATCAATTGAATAACCCCAAATAAAATGATTAAGTAGGCCGACCGGTAAAATCACGATTAAAGCCAATGCAATAACGATAACCTGTCTTAAAGAGAAGCCAAAAAAGATCTTCTCTTGATACTCTTTGATTTCTTTTCTGATCACGACTTCAATCGCCATTTTTCACACTCCTTTTCCCACTCAGGCCGCAACGATGATCGCTTTCGACCATTTCATGGTGTAAAACAAACACATGGATAGCGCCAAGCAATTACCGACAATCGCACTGATCACTGCAATCATCCCCTGCGTCTCATCAAATGAAAAAATAGTACTCACTAGTAGTGGATAGATATTTAACACGATAAAAAGCAATACACCTTGTAAAGATACCGCACCAAATAGTTTTAAAAAATTCTTTCCGACATGCCCGATTTCTGTATTCACTAAAGCGACAATCGGTAAAGGTGAGATACTCAAATAAAGATACATTTCCAAAAAGCGTAAAAAGATCAGCACTTGAGCAAGGACGCTAACAATGATCGATAGAATCAAGGGAACGAGTAAAATCATCAACAACACCATTTTTTCAAAAAAACCTAGCTGATCGATCTGCTCCATCACGTTGAAGATATCCATTGTCTGATCCGTCACACCTCGAATCTCCAATTGATTGATTCCTTGACTAACAAAAATACCTACATCCATAATGGCATTGAGGAAAACCATCAAGTGGCGTAAAAGCAGTACGGTCAATCCGATTTTGATAAACAATGGTAAAAAAAGATCCAGTCCACCAAACTCTGACTGCTTGCCATATAGTCGATGTGCGAGTTGTTGAAATTCGATCAACAATAGAAAACCTAATAGTGAATAAGCAATAGGTTTGACGACACTTTCCATGATCGTCACACTGTAACGATAGATTTCCGGCAGATAATGTTCGAGGTTTTGTAAAAGACTATTTTTATGATTCGTCGATAAACTTAATTGTTCTGCAATCGTTTGTAGCAAAAATTCGATCGCACCGTCCATTCTTTTTCGCTCCTCACATTGAAATATTCGTGATCCACGCACCAGCAGCTAAAATCACTGCACCCCCAACGATTTGAAAAATGGCATGTTGCATCCCTGGCCCATTATGCTCTTTGATTGCAACGCCTAATTGGATAATGCCCCAAACGGTCAGTAAGCTTCCTGCAGTAATCACCCCGTTAGAAAATAAAGACATTGCTTGATTGAAATAATCCATTTATTTCTCCTTATTCGCTCAATTTCTCTGGCATTTCTGGATTGTTGTCTTGAATAATGACTTGAAAAGATACTGTCGTTTCTGTAAATGTATCTTTGACCGTCAAATAAACAGAGTAGATTCCAGGTGTATCCCAAGCGATTTCTTCTATGATCTCAACATCTTCTATTCCAATACTCTCTTCACGATCCGAAACGGAGATCCCTGCTAATAAATCTGGCTTTTCTTCGCCTACAATGATTCTCTTATCCTCTATCCCAGAAAATACAGGTGGTTCATTGATTACTTGGATGCTCCCAAAGGTTTTGGTGATCTCTCCATGTGTATCTTGGACTTGAAGAGGAAAACGATAGGTATTTAATCGGGAAGTGTCGATTTTCTCCCAAAAAGGCAGATCGATTGCCACATGTAATTGCTCAACCGGATCTTCACGATCTGCAAGAACTAGTTTTGCTAGATAGCTTTCTTTATTCAGTTCACTAAATACAGGAAGAGTCATATGCGTATTTGTAATCGTCGGCGCTTCATTTGTTAAGTGAACACGGATCGTACGCTCTGCCGCTCTTTTGCCATACCGATCAACGACATTCCCAATTCTTAAGAAGTAGTTTCCTGGTACATATGGGACAAGATCGGATGCCAAGATATTGTCTGAAGTAAGGTTTATCGCACCATCTTCTTGATCATTTGCGGAGAAATAATCAAATAAAGAGAATGATTGATCAACAGGTAAAACGAGCTGGTTCGGCCCCGCGATTATTGGTGCTTCATTGGTGATCGTCATATTACTTATCAGCTTGGTACTTGCTCCAAATTGATCAGTCACAGAATAAATCACTTCATAACTGCCTTCTTGTTCTGTTTGGAGTGTGGTTTGTACTTGAACTTCTGAGGTCAATTCACCATCTTCTTCATCATGAGCAGAAATGCCCTCTAATAAGTCAATACTTGAACCAATCGTAATGTGGTGACTTTGTCTTACTTGCTGAATGATCGGAGAGTGATTAAACAGAAAGGTGACTGTCGCAACACTCACTTTCCCTTTTGAATCAATTGCTGTGATCTGCATCACTTGGTAGCCAGATTCATTAGGATCGACGGGCGTATAATGGATCACTGGAACGGGATCACTTCCTTGAACAACAGTAAAATAGGTAAAGGGATCAATTGCTGTTCCTCTTGGTAAGATCTGCAATGGAGCATTTGCATGGACGTAAGGACCTTGCCAATGATTATCGCTCTCTGGAATTGCTGAAATATTGGATAGAGTACCTTTTTGTTCGTTTTCTTCGAAGCGATTCGTGAGATTGCTTCTTGATTCTGTATTTTCCCGATTTTGAGAGACTGTTGTGGCTTCAAGGTAAGCGATTCTCAGCTGATTGGTTTCATCCTTGATCATTGCTTCCGTGGGAAGATCCAGTGGTTTTCTAAATTGAGAAGCAAACTCAAACAAATGAGAAGAATTGTTTTCTTTTTTGAAATAGCTCTCCTCTGGTGTCTCCACGCTGATTGCCTGTTTCATTTTGCTTGAAGTAGAGCCAGCTGTTGATGGATCTTCTGTTTGTTGTGTTTTACAGCCGCTGACGAACAAAACAACTGAACAACTGAATATGAACAAGCCAAATCTCATGTATTTTTTCCTTTTAGTCATTCAAACCACCCTTTTTTTGTTGATAGATCAAAAGACCACTCACTCCTAGAAATAAACTACCTAGCCCTACTAGAGAAACAGAAGTACGACTATTTGTTTTAGGTAAATCACGAGTATTTTCCTGCTTTTTCGTTTCTTCTTTTTCCCCTTCTTTTGGTGTATTGAAATGAACAGTCTGTTCTTGATTCGTCAAATCATCTTCACGTGCTACCTCATTTTCTTGCTCAGACTCGTAGTATAAAATGTGAGTGGCAGTCAACTGCTCCTTGTCTTTTAGCGTATTGGCTTTCAGCTCAAGAAAAACTTCAAATTGATCTTCTTTACTCTTTGCTGTGTAGGTTGAGATTGCTTCGTTGATGAGTTCTCCGGTGTCACCTTTTCGGTACTGGGTCACTACGGTATACACATGACCGACTTCAATGGCTGCTCCTTTGATCCAGACTACGTCTTTCAATTGATTGTCTTTGGTTGGATCAAGCTCCTTACTTCCGTCGATTGCTGTGAACAAACTCGTCAATGCTAATTTTTCGCGTTCGTTATAGGCTTCTAATACGATCAACTCACCATCTTTTTCAATAGTTACTGAAAAATCTAAAGGTTCTTCTAAAGGTAAATACCCTTCCAATGGTTTTCCTTCAATAAATTGATAGGTCCCATAGGGCAAATCGCTTACTTCGATTTTTCCCTCATCATCCGTGAGATATTCTTCAATAAATTGAAGGATATCCCCGCCATTTTCTGCTTTTTCTACCTGATATAAACCAAATGGTACTTGCACCAAAGGTTGTTCATTCAAGCGATCTCGTTTGATCAATTCAATGGATTGTCTTGCTAAACGGTTAGGGACTTCTAAGCGAATCAATGCACTATGATTTTCTGCTGTTACACTGAAAATCAATGGTTCTTCTAACGGGAGATAGCCTTCTGGCGCTTTGACTTCATGAAGCTCATAGCGATCCACGCCCCAAGGTAAGCTCTCTGTTGTCACTAATTCCCCTTTTTGATTCGTTTCAAAAATCTCAGTTTTTTCTGTATCATTCGGACGTGTCATTGCTACAAATGCCCCTTGTCCATCATTCGCCCAAGTATCAAAAATCTTGAATTGTGCGCCAGCATAGGGAATTTGTTGTCCTGTTTCTTGATCGATCTTGATGAGATGTACGCGTGATTCGATGATTTCATCTTCTAATAAAAAGAAATGTGTGTAGCCTTCCTCACTGATCGTCACTTCAAATGGTTCAATGATCAAATAGCCATCCGTTCCTTTAGTTTCAGCAATCGTATACGTGTCATAGGGTAAATCGATAAATTTAAAGTAGCCGTTTTTTTCAGTGACTTGGACATATTCTTTTCCTGTGGTATGAGCGGTGGCTGTTAGTTCGATTCCTTCGAGTGGTGGTTTATGATTCGTTTGATTGGATGTTAATGCGTGTAAAATTTCGAAGATAGAAGTGGGGATAAGAGGTTTTGAACCAAATTTATATCCTTCGACATGTCCCTTGATGACGCGATCAGTGACTGTTTTGCTATGAACAGCCACCGTTTCATTTTGTCCTGCGTAAGTCAAATGTATAGGATAGATGGTCGGATCTAAGTTATAACCTTTCGGTGGAATGGTCTCTTGTAAATAATAGGTTCCTAGTTTTAATCCTTTTAGCTCAGCTGATGCACTTCCATTAACCTCTTCCATCGTCAATTCCGCCACTGTTTCTCCGTCTTTGTCCGTTAATTTATAGACAGCTCCGATCAATTGGGCACCTCCTTGAGGCTGATTGCCTGTTTCTGCATCTTCTTTGATGACCATCAAATTAGCTGTCTGTTCTTGATTAGCTAATGTGATACTCGTCAATTCATTCACTTTGACAGTGACAGTCTGGGACGTTGGATTTAAAACGTAGCCTTCTGGCGCTTTGATTTCTTGAATCGTAACGACCGTATCAACGAGTAGATCATGCCAAATAGCAACACCATCAGAATCTGTCGTCAATTCTTTTATCTGTCCATCCGCAGTCGTGAAACAAAAAACGGCGCCTACTAATGGTTGTTTTGTTTGTTGATCGACTTTGCGGATACCTGCATGTCCATATTTTTGCACGCGTAACTGAAAGGAGGTTCTTGTCAGCTGTGGCACTCTACCGACTACCATGTTTTGTGTATAAGGATGTTGGTACACGACGATTGCTCCTTGATAACTACTGGGGATATGATAATCAAATGCGATTTCACTTGTCGCCGGTGCTTCTTTCGATGCAGTGACTGTTACTTGATTACCTTGCTTTTCAATGGTTACTCCATTGATTTGTTGAACAGGCGATGAGCTATAATTTGAAAATGCTCCTGTTGTGTCGGTCAATATTTGGCTTTCGCCGGCTTTTATATCCAATATTTGTCCATCAAAACTCGGTTGGGTATAGAACCGTTCCACTTGTTCCATCACTGTTCGTTTGAATGTTTGGTAATCGTTCATTGTCAAAACACCAGTAATACTGGTGGGGGTGATTCCGTGTTGCTCCCAAGCAAGGAGTTGCGTCATCAATTCTTTTTCCATCGTGTAGTTTGTCGCAATCACCCCATAGTATTTAATCAAAGAAATTTTCTTCAATAATTCTGTGTTTTGAATACTTGAAGTATACCCGCTATTTTCTCCAATATTCAGCGCTACTCCTTGTTCCAGACAAAGCGCAATCTCTCCCTTCACTCGCTTGCCGTACCAACCAATTTCTCTGCCACCATTAGATAGATGGATATCGATATGAGGGATATGGATCGCTGGATCAACAACGACACTTTCATTTGCAAATGGATCAGCCAATCTTGGAGAATATTCATGGATCGCCGCTTCAATATAATTCGTCGAACCAATAGTAATCAATTTCCCAGTGGCCCTTTGGACTAATTGATAGTTTTTTTTGAAATTTGTCCAGCTATTATCCTGTGGGATTGATTGTTCAGCTGTACGTAAAGTTTGATTGGGATCAGATGCAGTGATTTGTTGATACATGGGTAGGTCAGGCAATGTTTCTGCCGAGACTGGTCTCACTTTCATTTGAAAAAAAATAGTGATTAAAATAATGATTGGTAGAATCAAAAATAGTGATTCAGAGGATTTCTTCATTCTTTGGCTCCTTTCATTAGTGGAATAGATCAACTGGGAACATGTGCCCTTCTCGTCGTACCTCCTTCACTATATAATTACGATTTTGGCGAGATTCTCCCAAAAAAATAGAAAAAAAAACGACCAATCAATTGATTGGTCGTTGCGTATTTTACGTCAAAACTCCTCAGCTTGTTTTAAGATTTGTTGGATTTCCTCTACTGTTTGAGCATCGCTCAATGCCATCACTTGATCGACATCGGAACAAAAAAAGGCGAGTTCTTGTAAACTTGTTAGTTGTTGGTTTTCTCGCATGATCACTGCAAATAAAATCGTTGCGATTTTCTTTTCTTCGTCGATACCAAAGTCAACGCCATCAGGTACTTGGAACAAAAAAATACCTTCTTCAACAATCTGTTCATCTTTTGCTTTTCCATGAGGAAGTGCCACAAAATTGCCGATATAGACACTTGCTGCTTCTTGGCGAGCAACCATCGCATCGATATATTCCTTTTGGATCACTCCTTTTTCAAGAAGTTGTTCACCAATCTGCTGAATGGCTTCTTTCCAGCTACCAAACTGTTGGTTCAACCAAATATGTTCAGATGGAATCTCAAGCATCAATAGAGCCCCCCTTTATTTTTTTATTTCATCGATCAAAATTTTAGATAACAACTGATAGATGATTGCCTCATTTCCTGATCGAAAAATCTCAGTATTCAAATCATTCATGATCAATGCACCACTTATTTTCCCAAGTAACTTTCCAGTAGCTTCATCAATTGGAGACGGGGCTAACATCACTAACATTCTTGATAAATCAACTTTCGTTTTGTCCATTCCTTCGATCTCCAATACTTGCTTCAATTGAAAAATACAGAAGAAGGGTTCTGTGACCTCAGAACTAGAAGTATGGAAAAGCCCCATGTTGGTATGAGGTAAACCGATCGGTGCTTGTTGATATCTTTTCATTAAACGCTGATAGACTTTTTCTTTATCTTGGACCAACCCTGTAGGTAAATAGTCGAAAATATCCTTCAACGTAGCTTCTACTGTTTCTGGATTGTCTAATTCTTGAATGAAGAAGTGCTGAAGTAATCGATTGATTTTGCTCATCATCAACACCGTTTCTTCATAAGTATCTTCGATAACAGAAGGTTGATCAGCTAACCGGATATGTTCCGTTCGATGGGCTGTCAAACGAGCAAATTCTGCTTTTAATTGTTTGATTTCTTCCTCAAGAAGTAATGGTGAAACTAATAGATATTTCCCCTCATAGCCACTTAAGATCGAAGTAGAAATGACGAGATCATACTCTTCTTCTAAATTGATTTTCTTTAGATCAGCAATTCGATAAAAATGGATATGTTGAACAAATGGGAAGTACCTCTTTAGTTTTAACTCAAGCATACTTGTCGAAGCTAATCCACTAGGGGAAAAACCAGCGATTTTGATCGTGCTGTCCTTTGGTGTTTTTTCTAACGAGTTCGCAAAGTGGAGAACCATATAAGCAATTTCTTCTTCGGATAGTTTCTTTTCTTGAAAAATCTGCTCGATTCCTTGACGGATGGCTTGAGCAATCTCTTGATACTGAACCATGATTTTTTCTAAAATTGGATTAGTCAATTGTTCTTCTTGAAGTACCGCTCGAGAGAATACTCCTGATAAATGGGTCAACAACATTTTGTAGAGTGTTTCATCTTGGTAGAATGGATTATTTGTTGCTTCACTCACTACTTGGATCAACTGTTTCACAAGATAAGCGAGTTGCGTATCAAATGTTTCTTCAAAGAAATCCTGATCGAAGGAATTCGAGAAGTCATTTAATAGACTAGCAAAAAAGACGATCTCATTGACTGGATAAAGTTGTTGCGTTTCCTTAGCGATTTTAGAAAATAAAGCTTTGGCGATACGTAATAACTCTTTGTTCACTAGTCCAGTGTAGGTTTCATTCGTCAGCACGTGATTTTTTTTGACACGGTCGATCGTAATGCTGAGTATCAAAACTAAATGTTCCAGTTTCCGGTCACTTAATTCTTTCTTTTGCTGGATCAATTCTTCTCGTACCACTTGACGCGCCAGTAATAAACTATCTGTCGTGATAAATTGAAAAAAGAAATTCGTTGTCGTATCAAATTCCAGCAAGTGAAATATTTCATACGCATTAATCTCCAACTCTAAGATATTCGCGATCAGCAATCTTCTGTATTTTTCCGGTCCAGTGATTTCATAACCACGTTTACGAGTGATAGATAATGGTAGCTGTTTCATACTGGTTTCGAGTTGCTTGATATCAGCATAAAAAGTCGTATTACTAATCAAATACTTTTCTAAAAAATAACTTAAAGACAATGGTTCTTTCGTGAGTAACAGCTCTAATAAAATTGCATGTTGCCTTTCAGTTGTCGATAATTCCATCTCTTTTTCGTTCAGTAGTTGGCGCAGTTGTGTCATTGTTTCAGGTGTCGCTTCAATCATAAATGATCCGCGGGTTATTTTTTTCAGCGAAGCATTTACTTCCTTGAGCGATCGTTCTAATTGCTCCAACTCGCGGTATACAGTCCGTTTGCTGACACGTAAAACATTGACCATTTTTTGTATAGAAACGGGTGCTGGACTATTGATGAGTTCTGTCAATAATTCTTTTTCCCTTGATGACAAATACATCTTAGTCCACTTCCTTTACTAATGATAGATAGGCTTTGGTACTGACAAAATGATCAATGATCAACAAATGCTCCACTTGTTGTTCCAGTTGATACGTCTTTGCCATTCTTTCATTCGCAAGATATACCACTTCTTTTTCGGGTACTAGGTCTTCAACGGCTGTTTTTTCTACAGATAGATCGACCTGATATTCCTTGGCTAGCTTCATTAAAATCGTCATCCCCATCGTTTGTGAGCCTCGTCGATTTCCTTGGTATAAAAACACAACTCTGGTTCTAGGTTGTTTAACTTCTTGTTGCTTTTTGATCTGAGGTTCACTGTTTATTTCATGAAGTTGCTGCTTGATCAATGGTAGATACGACTCAACTTCTAAAAAATGTTCGACAGCAATGATCTGACTCTCTTTGGCTTTTTCTTGTGCTAAAGATTGAAAGGCACTTTGTACGATCACCAATTGTTTCTGATGATTCTTCAGACTATAAATAGAGGTATAGCTTATAGGTATATCTATCCCTTGCGCATGCAGTTTTTTCTTCAAAATGGCTGCGCCCATTGCACTAGAACCCATCCCGGCATCGCAAGCAAAGATGATTTGGTTGACCGCTTCATGATTCATCAGTTGGCTCCTTTCTGGGAGGATCGATTCCACAGGTTTCGTTTTTCTCAATAACAGTATGGCACAAATAAACGTAGCAAGCGCACTGAGAATAATACCTAAAATGACACCTGCTAATTGTGAAGGTGGTGTATTCCCTAAAATAATCACCAATGAACCTGGTGAAACCGGAGCATTCAACCCACTAGCAAACAGTTGGAACACAAACGTTCCTGTTGCTCCTCCAATCATAACGGCAAAAAAAAGCGCAGGTTGCATCAAGACAAAAGGAAAATAAATCTCATGGATTCCTCCAACAGCTTGGATCATCAATGCTCCACCTGCTTTGACACTTTTTTCTCGATCAGCAGCAAACAAGAATGCACTTAAAATCCCTATTCCTGGCCCAGGATTGGCTTCCATCAAAAATAAGATCGAATGCCCCGCATGTTGTGTCATCTCCATTCCTAAAGGTGTCAAGATGCCGTGATTGATGACATTATTCAAAAATAAGACCTTTAACGGTTCCAACACTAAACTGACCACTGGTAACAAATGTTGTTCAATGAGCCAATAAACAAAGCGTCCAACATAAGACAAACTACCTTCAACAATTGGTTGGATGACCAGTATGCCTAACAGACAGACAACCCCACCGATTAGACCGATCATCAAGTTATTCAGCAACATCTCATAGCCAGGTTTGATTTTCGGCGCCAACCAACGATCCACCCAGTGAAAAATACCTCCCGTGATCAAACCGATGACCATCGCTCCGAATAGTTGTGGAAGATCAGAAACTACTATCATACCGATGACAGCAATCCCACCTGCTACAGCTGCTTTTTGATCAAAAATCTTTGCTCCAGAGTAACTGATCAAAATAGGCAATAACAGATAAATCAGCCAATCACTGACATGTGCAAGCGTTTGATGCAAATCACCTGATACGATATTTGATACAATCGATAACAAACCCCAAGCAATAAAAATACTTAGATTTGGCATGATCATTTGTTTGAAATAATGTAGTAATTGACGAAACCAGGTTAATTTCGCCACTGCATTAGCAGGAAGCGCATTCAAATTCTCCCCCACGTTGATCACCTGCCCTTTCTACTTCAGCAGACTGCGCTTATGCTTTTTTTCAGATAGCTCTATTCTAACAGTTTCCGTTATCTATTTTCCACAAAAAAAATTGGGCAAGTAACCGTAATTACTTCCCAATTTTTTAAAATAACGCTTCTAACAAAATATCTTATATCAAAACAGTCATCGTTGCGGCAGCTAAGATAAGGACCAAGCCAATGATCGTGACAGTCATTTCTTTTTTCGTTTTCTTTTGACCTAAGAACCAGATACCAGTCAAGGTTGCTAGAACAACAGAAGTTTGCGATAGGATGAAGCCCGTTGCCAAACCATTCATATTTGGTTGTGCAGAAATCAAATAGGTCAATGCAGCAAAGGCAAAAAAGAAGCCAGAAAAAATTTGTTTATAAGAAACAACTTCCGTAAATGCTGATTTTTCATGCCCTTTCATACTTAATACAGCGGTGTAGATGATCGCCACTAAGACCATCCCCATTGCTTGTGGCAAGAAAGCGTGCATTCCGTCGATGGTTGTTGCTTGAGGTGCTGCGGAATATGCCCAATACCCAATCTCTCCGACTGCTAATAATAAAACCGCTTTTTTCAGTAGACTGCTATTTTCTTTGGTTTTTTTCTCAGTCCAAACAGTCATCCATGCGCCTAAAATAATCAAGATCAATGCTAATCCACCAAGAATCTTCGCTGTCGTTCCTGGCCAATTGCCTAGCGCAAAAACACCCCATAATGAAGCCCCAAGTAATTGAAAAGCTGTGGTGATAGGCATTGCACGTGACGAACCAATCAGTGTGAAAGATTGAAAAGTAATGATTTGAGCAGTCGCCCAGCCCACACCGGAAAGAATAGAAAAGACAAGATCCATTCCAGATGGCAGTGCTATGCCATTGATCAGGGCAAAAATAAGTGCGAATATCAAAGTTCCTATTGTTGATCCTAAAATCTGGTTCACAGGACGTCCACCGATCTTCGAAGCAATCGTTGGATAAAGTCCCCAACCTAGTAATGGTCCTAATCCGATCAATAATGCTGTTGCATTCATTTATTACATCTCCTTTTTTAGAATACGACGCCACTTTCTAACAAGATATTCGCATAAGGAGTCATCTCACCTGTGCGAATAAATGCGTGACAATTGTTTAACTCGGTTTTCATTTCACTATGCGGAATAAACGTGATCGGTGTCTCCGGCATTTCTTTTTGGATTTCTAGAAGGATGTCAGGATTCTCTTTTTTGATTTCCTCTGCTAGATAAATACGGTGCACCTCTAATTCTGACAACACATTGCGTAAGACTTCCATAAAGCTAGGAACCCCTTGCGTGACTGCTAAATCGATTTTTTCAGTGGTCATAGGTACAGGCATTCCTGCATCTCCAATACTCAATTTATCAAAATGTCCCATTTGTGCAATCACTCGTGAGATATCAGAATTGATTACTTTCGTTTTTTTCATTATTTGTTCATCCTTTCCTCAATCAGATTAATTCATGTTTATACGGAATAGAAGGCTGTGCACCAAAACGTTGAACAGTCACAGAAGAGGCTTTATTACCATAGCGGATTGCTTCTTCTAGGTTACTGAAGTCTTTGGCTAATACACTGCTCATCGCGCCAATAAAGGTATCCCCAGCAGCCGTTGTATCTACTGCATGAACTTTAAAAGCTGGTACGATCCCACTAGCGCCGTCAGCAATATCATAATAAGCGCCTTTACTTCCGATCGTGATGATCACCGCTTCAATACCTAATCCATGAAAGACTTGTGCCGCCTCTTTTAGACTTTTTTCATCGGTAATAGCAATGGCTGTTAAGATCTCCGTTTCTGTTTCATTTGGAATGATCATATCCGTTACTGCTAATAACTCGTCAGGAACATTTTCTAGCGCCGGTGCCGGATTCAAGATCGTTTTCACGCCAGCTTCTCGAGCGATTTTGAATGCTTCGATCGTCGGTTCTATAGCGCTTTCAAACTGAGCAATAATAAAATCACTTTTTTGGATGATTGTTTTATTTTCTTGTACTTGTGCTACGGTAAACGCATTGTTTGCACCAGCATGGATCATGATACTATTTTCACCTTGGTCATCAACAATGATATACGCTTGTCCAGTCGCTTGATTTTCTAATGTCGCTACACCAGATAAATCAATTTCTTCTTGTTCAAGTAATTCTGTCATCGTTTTTCCTGCTTCGTCTTTACCCACACCACCAATAAAGTAAGTTTTTGCCTCCGAACGTCTAGCAGCAACCGCTTGGTTGGCTCCTTTTCCTCCACCAGCTGAAAAAGTTTCTTTCGTATGGATCGTTTCTCCAGGTTTTGGCATATAAGTCACACGGATGGTTCGATCTAAATTGATGCTTCCGATAACTGTAACAGTATTCATCGTTTTCCCTCTCCTTTAACAAGAAAATCATTTTAACGTTCCATTAAAACGTTTTAACTCTACGAGAAGAATATAACATATTTTGTAAGTGATTTCAACAAGCAACTTTTCATCGATAAAACTAACTGTAATTGGTACCTTCTTTGTTCTTATATCACTAGATCAGTGATAGCTCATCACTGATCTAAAAAAAAAGCGCCAACCAAAAATAGCAAGTCCATTTTCGGTTGGTACGCTTTATTGTTATCGCTGAACCTAGCAACGACAGTTTTATCTTATTATTTTTTTCCTGGCTCAGAAGCGATGATCGAAAGTTCTCCTTGAACTTTCCACTCCGTGATATCGCTTGGTAAGATCGCACTTGTTCCTTTTTCTAGTGAGTAGGTTTGGTTACCTATCACCAATTCTCCCGCACCATCAATAACTGTCATCAATGTATACGGTGCTTGTTTTTTAAAGGATGTGATCCCTTTGATGTCCCACTCGTAGACGTTGAAAAATTCTGTTTCTACGTAAGTGACGATCGAAGAGTTCCCTTGACGGATCTCTTTGATCTGTAATTCAGGAGCTTTTGCTGGTACTGTTGTTACGTCGACTGATTGTTGGATGTGTAATTCCCGAGTGTTTCCTTGGTCGTCTTTGCGATCATAATCATAAACACGATAAGTTGTGTCTGAACTTTGTTGTGTTTCTAAAATCATGATCCCTTTACCAATTGCATGGATCGTTCCACTTGGTACGTAGAAAAAATCACCTTTTTTGACAGGAACTTTTTTCAATAAGTCATCCCAGCGACTATCTTGGATCATTTCGGCTAATTCTTCACGTGTTTTTGCATGATGACCATAGATGATCTCTGCACCTGGTTCGGCATCAATGATGTACCAGCACTCTGTTTTTCCTAGCTCTCCTTCATGTGCCATACCATAAGCATCATCTGGATGGACTTGAACAGATAGATCATCTTCTGCATCTAAGATTTTGATCAATAACGGAAAAACTGGTTCTGTTGGATGGCCGAATAATTCTTTATGTTCTTTCCATAGATCATCTAGTTTCCAGCCTTTGAATGGGCCATTTTCAACGACACTCACGCCATGAGGATGCGCACTGATTGCCCAATCTTCCCCAATTTTATCATTTGGGATATCAAAGCCAAAAACAGTACGTAAGCGACTGCCTCCCCAGATTTTTTCTTGAAAAACAGGTTTTAAAAATAATGGTTCTTGCATACGTCAAACTCCTCTCAATTTTCAATTGCTATTATAGCATTATTTTCAGTGTAACGCTTTCTCTTGTAAATAAATTTCAATGATTTCATCCCGACATTTTAGATATTCTTCCCGATGATCGTTTGGATGTAGGCGATTGGACAGAAAAATGAAGGCTTCTTGATCGATTGGGTCGATCAATAGAAATGTCCCTGTATAGCCTGTATGGAATAGTAATGGATGGCCATCCTTTTTATCTTGTTTTAAATCCCATCCGAGTGAGCGACCACCTTTACCAGTTGGCGTATGATCAGCCAATAAGGAACGGATGGTTGTCTCTTCCAAAAAATGACCAGAATCTAACTTTCCGTATTGCAGATACATCCGGACAAACTTCTCACAATCCGCAAGATCAATAAATAGACCAGCATTACCTGCATGTTCTGCTAACACTCGTGCTTTTGGATCATGGGTCAAGCCATGGATCACCTCACCAGAAGGAAGTTGTTCAGTCGGAACGATCCGTTCTGAAGGACGTGGTAAGAATAAGCTATTCATCATTCCTAACGGTGCTAGTACTTGCTCTTCAAAAAGCTCAACCGCCTCTTCCTGGAAAATCTCCTCTAGCATCAATCCTAAAAGAATCGTGCCTGCATCCGTATAGCGAACTTCGATTCCTAATTGATCGCCTGGTTGAAGTTTCAAATAAGCTTCAATCAATTCTGTTTGTGATAGACGATCTCGATCAGGAATAAATGTCTGGATGTCTGAGGTATGTGTCAATAAGTGGCGAATCGTGATCGTTTGATTCTCAAAAGTCGGCAAGTACGTATGCAAAGGTTCATCTAATTCAACTTTCCCGTCTTCGATCAATCGCAAGACCAGACTTGTCGTTGCAATCACTTTTGTCAGGGAGGCTGCATCAAAGAGCAAATCTTCGGTCATTGGTCTTATTATAGGAATGATCTGCGCATCACCTGCGATCACTTTTTTAATCTGATCCCCTTTCATAAAAGCAGCGACGACCCCTGGATAATATCCCTCATTCATTTTTTTTAGTATATATTCTTTCGTTTTAGCGTACATAGTTTCTCCTTATTTATCTCTGGATATGCTTGTTTGCTCCCCAAGCATAATTCTTTCTTCCATAAGAATCAATTGTTTTTCTCATTTATCCCAGTATTCAGTGGCTGACATAAAAAAGCAGGAAACTTTCAGCATCAGCTGAATTTTTCCTGCTTTTTCCAACGAACGAGCAATCGACTGATCCTAGCCACTGTTCATTGGATAACATTAGTTACTTTTGTTTCGTCCACGAACCACCATTCGATGCCAATTGCATCATACAAAGTCAAAACTTTTTGTTTTTTGTCAATGTAAAAATCGATCGTTTCTGTGTTCAAATGTGCAATCAGACGTTGCATACTCTCTGGGTCAACAACAAATTTCAAAAAGTCTAATCCTAAGATTTCATCAGTCGGTAAGGCAATCACTGGACTCTCAGCTTGAGTCAGTCCTACATGAAAATCACCTTTATTCAAGATAAATTCTTTTTCTTCCTCTTTATGCACAGTCAGACCTAAAAGCTCTGATAAAAATTCTCGTTCCTTTTCCATATCTAGTACATTTAGGTGGACTTTTTGGAAATAAGTACCAGCAGATAATTTCTTAAAGCGTTCATTTGATTGTCTTAATAGTGCTTCTTGGTCTAATTGTTCCACCGCTTGTTCTTGTGAAGTATGAGTCTCTTCATGATAGATCTCTAACATATTGCCTTCAGGATCTTTCAATAAAATACCGATTCTGCCATCACTTTCCAGTGCTTCTTCGATCGTTTGATTCGTTTGGCGAATGCGATACAGCACATCTGCCATTTCTTCTAATGTTGGAATGATCAAAGAAAAGCGATTGAGCTTTTTGATTTCCCCAAAGTGATCATTTGCTCGTGGACTTTCCTCTAATAATAACATCTCGCTGTCATTTTCTACTGTACCGAAAATCGCTAACTCATTTTCTTCTCTCTTTAAATCGAAACCAATCGTGTCTCTATAAAACTCGATCATTTTATCACGGTCTTTTACACGTATCGCAATACTTTTCAAATAAGTAGTAGACCCCAAATCAAAAACTTTCATAATTTCTTGCTCCCCTCTACGTTAAGCTTTATTTTAACGATGCTTCTCTTTTCTTTCAAGCAATATCTTATTTTTTGTTGAATTAATTCTCAGATTGTCTTATTTTTTAGCTAATTATCAGAATGGGAAGGGAAAATCATTCTATATGTAAGAAAAGCGGCGAATCTTTGATAAAACTTTTTTATCTTTTTAAACGCCGCTTTCCCATAATCCTATAAAGATTATTATAACTTATTTTATCTTATTATGAAGCTTCTTCTGTAAACTGACTATTATACAGATCAGCATAGAACCCATCTTTTTCCATGAGTGTATCATGGTTTCCTGTTTCAACGATCGATCCTTGGTTCATCACGATAATATTATCCGCATCACGAATCGTTGATAATCGATGCGCAACTACAAAACTTGTACGATTTTTCAATAAACGGTTCATCGCTTTTTGAATCAAAATCTCCGTACGAGTATCGACACTTGAGGTTGCTTCATCCAAGATCAAGACATCTGGATTTGCTAAGAATGCTCGGGCAATCGTAATCAATTGACGTTGACCTTGTGAGATATTGCTTGCATCTTCATTTAAGATCGTATCATACCCGTCAGGTAATTTGCGGACAAATTCATCGACATGGGCAGCTTTCGCAGCTTCGATCACTTGTTCATCCGTTGCATCATCATTTCCATACTTGATATTGTCATAGATCGTTCCAGTAAATAACCATGTATCTTGTAGTACCATTGAAAATTGCGCACGTAATACATCACGAGAAACATCTCTCGTATCGACACCGTCATACCGAATGCTTCCGCCTGAAACATCATAAAAACGTTCCAATAGATTGATCAAAGTCGTTTTACCAGCCCCCGTCGGACCAACAATAGCGACCATTTCACCTGGCTTCACATCCAAATTGAAATCTTTCATCAATAAGTGATCTGGCGTATAACCAAACTGCACATTTTCAAAACGAACTTTGTACGGTGTATTTTCTTCGACTGGTAAACCAGATTTTTCATTTGTCATCTCTTCTTCATCTAGGACTTCAAAGACACGTTCAGCCGAAGCTACTGTTGATTGGATCGTATTCATCAAGCTTGCCAATTGTGTGATCGGTTGAGAAAATTGTGTCGTATATTGCAAGAATGCTTGTACATCCCCTAATGCCATATTCCCATTGGCTACTTTGATCCCACCAAGCACAGCCACAAAGACGTACCCTAGATTTTTTACGAAATTCATCAATGGCATGATGATCGCAGAAATAAACTGTGCTTTCCAACCAGAGGCATATAAATTTTGGTTTTCAATCTCAAAAACTGCTTGGTCTTTTGCTGTATGGTTGAACGTTTGGACGATCGTATGTCCAGCATAGGTTTCTTCGACTTGGTTGTTCAATAATCCTAAACTCTTTTGTTGATCCGCAAAGAAAACTTGTGATTTCGGTGCAATGATCATCACGATGATCAAGCTCAATGGAATCATCAACAACGCCACTAATGTCAGTTGCCAGCTGATGGATAGCATCATAACGATGACCCCGATCAGTGTGACCGCACTTGTGACAAATTGAGTCAAGTTTTGTTGTAACGTGCTGGCGATATTATCCATGTCGTTGATTGCTCGAGACATGATATCCCCATTCGTATGTGTATCATAATAAGAGATCGGCACACGATTCATTTTTGTCTCTAAATCATGTCTTAACTCATATACCGTACGTTGTGACACGCGAGTCATAATGAACTGTTGCAAGAAGTTGAACACGGCAGAAATCAAGTACATGACAATCACTGTCGCAATGATTTGACCAATTTTGTCAAAATCAATTGGGAATTTCGTGACTTGTTGCCCTTCTTGCATTTGTCTTGCGCCAAGCATCACACCGTTAAAAATTTCTGTGGTTGCTTTCCCTAATACTTTTGGTGTCTGGATTTGGAAGACGACAGCTGCAATCGCTAAGACAAATACAGCAATGATCGCTACTAAACGCTTAGACATATAGCCGAATAACCGGCGAACAGTGCCCCAAAAGTTTTTTGGTTTTTCTCCTTTAGCACCAATGTTACGTCCTGGTCCCCCACCCATTGGTCCTTGAGGAGGTCGATTGTTTCCTTTACTCATGCTAAATCCTCCTCTCTCAATTGTGAGTTGACGATTTCTTTGTATGTTTCATTTGTTGCTAGTAATTCTTTATGCGTTCCTTTTCCAACAAGTTTTCCTTCATCTAATACTAAGATCGTATCTGCATCCATGACGGTACTTACTCGTTGCGCCACTAAAACGGTGATACTTTCTGTCATATTTTCTTTTAGTGATTGACGGAGTTTCGCATCTGTTTTAAAGTCTAGTGCTGAGAATGAATCATCAAAGACATAGATGTCGGCTTCTTTTACTAAGGCACGCGCAATGGCTAATCGCTGTCTTTGTCCACCAGAGAAATTTCCGCCGCCTTGTTCGACATGACTATCTAAACCATCTTCCATTTCAGAAACAAAGTCTTTTGCTTGGGCGATCTCTAATGCTTTCCAAATCATCTCATCTGTTGCGTCTTCTTTCCCATATTGCATATTCTCACGAATCGTTCCAGAAAAAAGGACAGCTTTTTGGGGAACAAATCCCATCAATTCACGCAAGTTATATTGCGTCATATCAGTGATGCTCGTTCCGTTAATCGCGATCTCACCCGATTCAATATCATACAAACGTGGGATCAGATTCACTAAAGTCGTTTTTCCTGAACCTGTACCACCAATGATAGCTACGATATCGCCGGATGACGCTTCAAAGTTGATATCTTCCAACGCTAGTTTTTCTGCGCCGTGGTAACGGTAATTCACCTGTTCGAATGACAAACTTGCGTCTTTTCCAGCTAAAGCAACCGTTTCTGGTTGTTCTGGATCAACGATACCCGCGTCTTCTTCTAGTACTTCATTGATCCGATCAGCCGAAGCTTGGGCACGAGGAACCATGATAAAGATTGCTGATAGCATCATGAAACTAATCAAAATTTGCATCGCATAAGTCATGAAGGCAATCAGATTTCCGACCTCTAATGTCATATCCGCTATGTAGTGCCCACCAAACCATGTGATCGCTACGTTCGTCCCACTCATGATCAACGTCATCAATGGCATCATCAATGCAACAATCGTGTTGACTTTGATTGCCGTATTTGTATAATCCTTATTCGCTAAATCAAAACGATTTTCTTCAAAACGTGTTTTGTCAAACGCCCTGATGACACGTACACCGGTTAATCCTTCACGAAAAACAAGGTTTAAGCGGTCCGTTTTCTTTTGCATGCTCTTGAATAGAGGAACAGCAAAATACATAATACCACCGATCAAAATGATCATGACAGGAATCACGACTAAGAAAATTCTTGTCAGTTGATGGTCCTTTTGATAAGCAAGGATACTTGCCCCAACAAGAGTGATCGGTGCATTGATCATCATCCGTAAAAACATTTGCATCACCAATTGGATCTGCGTCACATCATTCGTTGTACGAGTGATCAATGAAGCTGTTCCATACTTGTCGAATTTGTCTTTCGTCAAATTTTCGGCTTTTTGATAGACTTCTGTTCGTAATTGTTTTCCTAACTTTTGAGATTCTCGTGTAGCAAAAAACGTATTGGCAATGGCGGCTAAAATACTGATCAAAGAAAATCCGATCATGACAAATCCCGTCTGCCAAATATAGTCGACGTCACCTTTTGCTACGCCTTTGTCAATAATATTAGATGTTAACGTTGGCAAATACAGATCTGCTAACACTTGAATAATCATAAAGACCGTTGCAGCGATTGCTGAGGTCAATGAAATTCGTTTGACAATTTTTAGCATTCGTTCCCCTTCTTTCTATTTATAAGCGCCATCTTTTATCCATGACAGTTTTAGATTGAATTCTGCAATGGCTTGTTCAACAGAATACTCCTCAGAGGTTGAAAATGATTTATAGGCATGAGCAATCGTTGTAAATAGTGTACTCATGACTAACTGAAACAATAATTCCATTTCATGGTCATCTTTTACTCTAAGATTAGAACGATCAATCAAACCAATCAACTCTTTGGACGCTTTTTTATGATTTTTATGTGGTGATGGACGATGTCCTTGTGGATGCGGCACGACTTTTCGTGAGGCACGGTAATCCATGTGCATAAAAAGATGTTTATAAAACGCGGCATTTTCACCTTCTAGAATATCTCGAATCATTTTCCCAAAATAAAGTTCAAAACCGATAAATAAGTCTCCATTCGATTCTTTGATTAGTTGGATCATATTTTTTGTACTATCGCTACGAACGGTTTCAAAATAATAAAAATAAAGATCTTCTTTATCTTCAAAATATTGATAAAAACTACCTCTAGAGATCCCCGCAAGTTTCACGATTTGTGCAATCGAAGCTTCATTCAATGGTACTCTTGAAAATTCGACCCTGGCAGCTTCTAAAAGTCTTTGCTGTTTTTCTTCAGGTAGATGAAAAAAAGTCTGTGTCGGCATCGTTGATTCCTCCCTACATAAAAATGACACACCGTCATATGACACCTTGTCATTATAACACCATCTGATTGTTTTGCAAGTCATTTACATTTTTTTTCATAATTATTAAAAAAAGAATAAATCGAGTAAAAAGATTTGTTTCTTCTATTCTATACATCTAAAATAGGATCATTATATAAAAAGGATGAACGCCATGATCAAATCAATAACCGTCCACGAACTCTATTTCGTCTATCAAAAGAAGGATGTTGTAATTCTAGATGTCCGAAAAACGAATGAGTATATAAAAAAACACCTAAGTCATTCGATATCCATCCCTATTACCAGTTTGCCAGCCCAATTAAATAATCTCGATACAAAAAAACAGTACTACATTGTCGGAGCATCTAACCATTCAGCACAAGAAATCACTAGTTACCTAATAGAAAACGGATTGCAAGCAACTTATGTGATCGACAACATGAAGTTATTTGAAAGTCGTGAATTAACTAGTCCTCTTTGATCGTACTGGAAAATAACTTACTTTTTATCAGTAAAAATACTTGATAGCCTTTTCTGTTTCAAGTAAACTGGTATTGTTAGCAGTAAAGTTAACAATTACGACTAAAGGAGAGAGATTATGGCATCAGTATTAGTAATCAAAGGACATCCACTAACTGCACAAGAATCACGTTCAGTTAACGCATTAACTAGTTTTTTAACTAGCTACAAAGAAAATCATCCAAACGACGAGGTAACTGTTTTAGACCTTTATCGTGATGATATCCCAGAAATTGATGAAGAATTGCTTTCTGGATGGGAAGCGCTTCGTGCAGGTGCAGATTTCTCTAGTCTATCTGAAAACCAACAACAAAAAATTGCTCGTTTCAACGAATTGACAGAGCAATTCCTAGCAGCAGATAAAATCGTTATTGCCAATGCTTTATGGAATTTGAACATTCCTACAAAATTAAAAGCTTGGTTTGATACAGTCAATGTTGCTGGTAAAACTTTCAAGTATACTGAAAATGGTCCTGTTGGCTTAGTTACTGGTAAAAAAGCACTACACATCCAATCAAATGGCGGAATCTACAATGGACAAGATTTTGCTTCTCAATATGTAAAAGCAATCTTGAACTTTGTCGGCATCGATCAAGTCGACCAATTATTTATCGAGGGGATCGACTATACACCTGATCGTGCAGAAGAATTGATGCAAGCTGCCTTAGATAAAGCAACTGCATTCGGTAAAGACTTCTAGTCACTATTAGGTAAATCTTTCTCTTAAAATGTTGAGAAAAGAAAAAGGATTTCATGAACATTCACAATAAATGTTCATGAAATCCTTTTTTATTTGTTGCAAAGTGGCTGATTTGCGACGCTAAAATTCATTAATAACCATATCTAATACTAGAAATAGCCATCAGTTCACGTAGCTTTTCGGATTGATGCTCGTTGAGAGAGGCGCCATCTTTTTTCAATGCATTAGATATATCTAAGTTCATACGGCTTAGAATGAACGGCACTGATGCTCCATCATTTTGTAATTTTTCTAGATAAGCGTGTAAAACCTCTCTAAGCGATTCATTTCCAAGGTCTAACGCTAAATCAGCTATCAATTCATTAATGATTGTTTCTGCTGTTTTGCGTCGATCGTTTCCACCAGAAAACCATCTTAGATGACTCATTTACTGTTGCTCCTTTGCTTAATTTCAAGGAATATTACTATAGTCTTACGCAAAATAAACTTTGGTTAAAATCAGATGTTATTAAAAGAAAGGAAGTAGGACATTAGTCCTCTCCCACCACCTAAAACCGAATAAACGGCGGGAGCAGAAGTAAACTCTTCTGTCCCAACCTCTTTCTTGAACCAACTAAATAGGCACTGGAGAATCCTATGAACATACCTAAAGTAATCCACCATTTGAATGGACGGTTTAATAGATAGGATGAGCCCCAGTTTAAAAGTAGCGACAAAAGAAACGCACCAAAAATTATTTTCAACTCTTTCATACGTCCCCCTTTTTTATCCAGCTAAACAGCTTTGGCATGCTAGCGTGTTGGTTCAAAATAAGATAGAAATCATTTTACTCTAGGCTATATTTCCTTCTTTAATTTTCAACATTACGAACATAGTCATCAAAATACTGGATCAAATCATTTTTGATCTTTTGGTATTCTTCTTCACTATACTCTTTGTCTTCGATTTTTCCTTGAAAAAACGGAATCTCTAATTCTTCACGTAAACGGTCTAATACTTCTTCTTTATTCATGTCACTACTCCTTAATCAAAGTAAACACAGACACACTCAGGTGCATAGATGTCTTTTTGGATCAATGTCAATTCTCCAGTTGTAGCATCACGTTTGTACAAGGTAAGATTATCCGTATTCTGGTTGGCAGATACCACGTAATCATTTTCTGGATCTAAGGCGAAATCTCTTGGGAAATCTCCTTCAGTTGAGATTGTCTGTACGTGTTCTAAATGTGAACCTTCTTCATTCACAGCGAATACAGCAATCGAATTATGTCCCCGATTTGATGCGTAGACAAAACGTCCATCGTTTGAAATACGGATGGCAGCCCCACCATTTTCTTCGGTGAATCCTTCAGGCAATGTGCTGATTTTTTGCACTTCTTTGAATTCGCCTGTTGTTTCATCATAGGAAAGAACACGAACTGTACTATCTAACTCACCAAACAAATAGACGAATTGATTATTAGGATGAAAAACTAAATGACGTGGGCCGGTTCCTGGCTCTACTTCTAATACAGCTTTTACAGCTAATTTCCCATTTTCATCTACATCATATGTGTACACACGATCAGTTCCTAGATCACAGACAGCTAATCGTTGGTCAGGTGTTAAGTCTGTGTAATGGACATGGGCATGATCTTGGTTTTTGTGTGGACCAGTCGGTTCTTGATGAAAGACTGCATCTGTCGCCTCTAAACTACCGTCTTCAGTGATACGATAAACATTGACTTCTCCTTTATGATAATTTGCGCCATAAACCAGTTGGCGTTGCTCATCGACTGTCACGTAACACAAAGGTGCGCCGGCTTCTGTTACCGCATTCAAAAAATTATATGAATGATCGTATGCACCGACTCCACCTAACCCATCGACACTTGTTACTGTGTAAAGATTACCTGCATCGCTTTTTGTCACATACGTTGGGCTATTTTCTTTTGTCACTAACGTTAGATTCTCTAAAGTGCCTTTATCTGTATCTAATTCGATTTGATAAATTCCTTCACTTTTTCGTCTTGTATATGTTCCTAGAATGATTTTTTTTATCATTTTGATCCTCCTCAAATTAAGAATTCTAATTTATTCTATCATACATCCATTCATGTCGTTAATCAAAGAGAATATGTTATACTGTTTTTGTAACCATAGAATCATTGATTTTTTAGGAGTAAAGGAGAGAAATGAGATGACTCAAGCAACGATAACAGAAATTGGCACGTCAGCAATCAATTCAGAGGAACCTATGCTGATTTTATTCGATCAGTCGGCAACATCCGCGTTGCGTGACTATACGATCATTCAAGAATTTAGTACAAAAGAGAATTTTTCACTTAATCAAGGTGATCAAATTTCTTTTGATCATCAAGAATATACCATCGAACATGTTGGTCCGTTGGCCAATGAAAACTTAACAACGGTTGGTCATGTGACTCTGGTTTTTGAACAACCACCAGCAGGTAACAGAATCGTCAATGGAATCTATTTGTCCCCTTATCAACTACCAGAAATCACTGTCGGCACGACCATCGACTATAAGCAGGTGAACTAATGGAAGAGGATAAAAAAAGAAAAATCAAACCTGTTTCATGGTTTTGGCGTTGGTTTTTGAATAATCAAGTAGTCACGGCTTTATTAGTCGTTCTTTTGGTCTTACTGATCGTTTTCTTATTTACGAAAGTCTCTTATCTTTTTGAGCCCATTTGGCAGTTTCTAGCGATCGTTAGTTTACCGATCATTCTATCAGGTATCTTATATTACCTGATGAATCCTGTCGTCGATTATTTTGAAAAGAAAAATATTCCAAGGCTCTATAGCATCATCGGTTTATTTATACTTGTTATCGCTTTGATCGTCTGGGGAAGTGTAGTGATCATCCCGAAAATCCAAGAACAAACCGTCAGCTTTGTCAGCAATTTTCCACAATACGTCGAGACCATCGATGACAAATTAACCGAGATTTTTCGTGATCCACTATTCAGTCAATTTAGAGAGCAACTGGAAAATACAGGCGATCAGTTTATGAATTCTGCTGGCGATATTTTACAGAATCTATCAAAAAGCACCGTTCAAAGCTTAGGGAGTTTTGTTGGCGCTGTAGCTACGATCGTTGTTGCCGTATTGACGATGCCGTTTATTTTATTTTATCTGTTGAAAGATGGAAAACAATTAGCACCTTATTTGGTCAAGTTCTTACCCACTCGTATGAGAGTGCCTACGTTAAAAGTCTTAGGTGAGATGAACAGCCAAGTCTCTTCTTATATTCGTGGACAGCTGACTGTGGCTTTCGCAGTTGCGGTGATGTTCATGATCGGATTTGCAATCATCGGGTTAGATTATGCTGTCACTTTAGGAATCATTGCCGGTTTCTTGAACTTGATCCCTTACTTAGGTTCATTTTTAGCGATGATCCCTGCGGTATTTTTAGCCATCGTTGCAGGACCAATCATGTTGGTCAAAGTATTGATCGTTTTCGCCTTAGAGCAAACAATCGAAGGCCGTTTGATCTCGCCACTTGTACTTGGCAATCAGTTGTCGATCCATCCAGTGACGATTTTACTTGTCCTATTAACATCCGGAAAATTATTTGGTGTGGTCGGTGTGATTTTAGGGATACCTGTCTATGCCGCAGCGAAAGTATTGATTTCTCACATTTTTGAATGGTACACTACGATTTCTTCCCTTTATGAAGAAAAGCAACAAGAATAAATGAAAAGCCGAGATGATCGAGAATAGGAACCCTATTTTCAGTCGTCTCGGCTTTTTGATTATTTCATCAATAAGTTAGTCATTTTTTGGATTGCTGCGGAAATATCATCTGTCGCTTGGTCTTGTTTTGCTTCTGACGCATCAAATTGTTCAGCATCGATGCCTTTTTCTGGTTGGATGCTTTGAGTCATTTCTTCACAACCAGCTACATAATTTTTGTAGGCTTTTTCAAAGTTCTTATGGATACCCATTACTTTGGCTGGTGGACGCAACGTACTGATTTTCTTTAGCATATTGCGATATTTTTCAGTACCTTGGTCAAATAACTCAACCGTCTCAACAAGCTCGGCTTGCGTTAGTTCAGCTGTTTTCTTTTGATCGATTGCTTCTCTGATTTTTTCATATTTTGGGTGCATCGTTTCGCCGATTGCTTCTGTTTCTTTCACGATTTTATCGACTGTCTGCACGTAATAACCGAGATTCGGTAACATAGGTTTTCCTACTTTCTTCTTTTTCTTTCTCTATTTTACCTGTTTATTCTAGTAGAAAACAAGTCATTACATCAATAAAATGTTATTTTTATCGTTTATTTTTCATAAAATCCTGCATCCAAACTATATTGTTCTCCTGAAACTAGATCATATTGGATCAAGTGATACGCCTCGTATACTTCCTCTTGCGCCTGATTCAACTGAGCTTCTTTTCCCCATTGGCCATTTTGAAAATACAGTTCTCGTTCGAACGCGGGAATAGCCGACTCCATTTCAAGCAGTAATTGATAAAAACCAGTGGTCTTTTGATTCGTTTGTTCTAAAAGATTCGCTGCAAAATAAAAAGGGCTAGTGACAGCATCATTGGTTTCACGTTTCTCTAACTCACCTGCTGTATCGAACATGAGAAACTCTGTCTGATGTAAGGCTTGTTTCTCATTTTTGTTTTTGATCTCGTCCGAATAGATCCCCGGTAAATGATCTCCCCAAAAAACGACTAGTGTTCTTCTTGGCGTATCTTTCAGCGCTTCAGTGAATGCTTTCAATGCTTGACTACTATAGGCAATATCTTGCAAATAATTGTTGAGTGTATCTGTTCCAGTATCATCTTCTGTTGTAGCCGAAAAATCCAATTGCGAATACTTGCCTGCATAAGGCATGTGAGTCTGCATCGTGACTAGATGGACAAACTGAGGCGTTTCCTCATCTTTTAATAAGTCTAAAATTTCTTTATAGGCAGACTCATCTGAAATATATGGATTATTATCAATGGTATCGGTGTAAGTCATATTTCCCTCGCTGATAAACGAATCAAACCCTAGCGTCTGATAGACATCTTCACGTTTATACATCGATGTATTATAAGGATGGATCGCCGTTGTTCGATAGTTTTGTGCATTAAGTGTGGAAACAAGCGATGGTAATTGATCCAGCTTGGGAACGAGCATCGTATATGGTGTGGTCATTTGACCATTGAATAGTGCCATGGATAGACCCGTTAAGGCTTCAAACTCAATATTTGCTGTTCCACCACCATAATTTTGCGAAAGCATTCGGCCACTATAGGTTTGATTTGCCACTTCACGATAGTCAGCTAAGGGATCACCGGTCACCGTTACACCATTTAGATGACTTGGATCAGAAAAGCTTTCACTCATCACATAAATGATATTTGGCTGCTCATCACTTGCCGTTTGATTTTTTTCGTCTGCGGTTGCTTGATATTTTTTAGTGATTTCATTGATTTTTTCTTTTGAATAACCTTCTGGTCGTTCCATCGGTTCAACTTTTAGATTGTACAAAAAGCCACCAATGAATCCTGTATTATAATAATTCATTTTTTGACTATAAGGAATCCACAAAGCCGTTTGATTATAAGCTTTACGCAACAAATTATTGGGATTATTGAAGTTACTGAAATAACCCATCATTGCAACGGTCATGACTAAAGTCAAGATACGATAGATTTGGAATGTTCGATCTTTTTTGAAACTACGGACAATTGCCCAGACCACTCCACCAAAGGCAAGGATCGCTAGTAGCATCAACCCAATAAAAATCGGTGTTCCGGTCATGTCTTTGAGTAAATTGAACTCTGTGATCATCTTTAAGTCATCTGGATAGATTGGTTCTTGACGATAGCTCATTTTCAAGTAATTTGCAAAACCTAATATACCGATACTTACGAGATAAAAAAGCAGACCAAATAAGTAAGAACCCGCGAAAGCGACCATAAATAAAAAGACAGTAAGTAATACGAAACAAGCAAGTAAAAATTTTTCTGTGTGCCATGAAAAAGCAAATTTCAAGGCTAAATCAACTGAAAGATTATTCTGGCACCATTGTAAATACAAATTACTTATAAGTATCAGTAAGACTGTTACTACCCCCAGAGTAGTGATTCGTAGAATTTTTTGTTGTTTGGTTGAAAGCTTATCTAAATGTTTGTTCAAGAGAGCGCTCCTTCACTTTTTCTAAACTACTTTAACGCCTATTTTATTCTAGTCGCTTCACAAATGAAAGTAAAGTTCAAAAAACAAGTAGTCTGAACGACCAATTTTATAAAAAAATAAATAGAAAACAAAAGGAATGAAACTGTGTCTTAGTCTCTCCAGCTCGCAAAGAATAAGCGGTAATAGCCACAATTTTGAACAACAAATTGTGGCTATTACCGCTTATTTCTTGAAGGGCTTTATTGAAATGATGCTCAAATATCAGCCGAATACGCAACTGGTTCACCAAAAACTGGGAATCCCTCTGTGTCCCACGAAAATACTTGTGCGTTGGCATGACGATTGGGATTGTTCAGAGGATCGATTCCTTCATTTTTTTCTGGTCGTGCATGGTAAACTAATACATCTTCTTTGCCATCTTCTGAGAGAGTAAAGGAGTTATGTCCCGGTCCAAACTGCTTATTTTTCTCCGAAGAGACAAAGACAGGTTTAGGATTTTTATGCCAAGAATAACCGTCAAGTAGATCCGCTGACTCTTCTGCCCACAGCAAACCCATCGCATAATTTTCATCCGTGGCACTCCCTGAGTAAGTGATGAATATTTTCCCGTTACGAACCAGTACGGCTGGTCCTTCATTGACTGCAAATCCTTGCTTTTCCCAAGAAAATTCTGGGATGGCTAATAATAGTTGTTTTCCGGTCAGTGTCCAAGGATTTGCCATTTCTGATAAATAGAGATTGGAGTTTCCCGGAATACGCGGGTCTAATTGCGCCCAAACATAATACAACTTTCCTTGATGTGTAAAAGTCGTGCCGTCTAAACTAAACGTATCTGTAGCAGTGATGATTTGCCCTTTTTCTTCCCAATCAGTATTCATTGGGTCAATGGACGTGTTTTCAAGAACGAACATCCGATGGTGATGATCCCGATCACGAATCTCTGCATGATCACTGGCTGCAAAATAGATATACCACTTTCCTTGGATATAATGGATTTCTGGTGCCCAGATCAACTGACTCATGAGTCCAGTTTTAGGTGCATGCCAAACCAGTAACTTTTCTGCATGCTTCAAGCCATCGATCGTTTTCGCACGTCTCAATTCGATGGACTGATAACCAGGTAGAGAACCCGTAAAATAATAGTAGCCGTCCGTATGTTTGTAGATCCAAGGATCGGCTCGTTCAAGGACGATTGGATTAGCATAAGTTGTTTTTTTCATAAAGGTTCCTCACATTTTTTTAGTCTGATGACATTCCAAGAATATGCTTCAAGCACCATATGGATCTTGTTCTTTTCATTTACATCGATTACTTGTTCTATCGGCTGGATCGTATTCGGAGCGTCTTTCGTATTTTTATCTAGTAAATGATCACTTTTTACGACTAGTTGGACTGCTTTAGTCTCCAGCTCAAAATCATGCGTTGTCGTAATGGACACTTTTTCTTCTGTGCGATTCACTAGAAACAGTACGATTTCTTGCTCATTTTCGACAACTACGCTATCAATGATCGGCACTTCTTTTCCAGTATCACAGTCATAAGTGGGACAAAACGTTTGTTGATCTAATACAGTGCCTTTCGCATATTTTGCCAGATGTTGCACCACATAATAGGTCGGATTTACCCATGCGATCCCATTTTTCTCTGTTAGGATAAGCGGGATGGTATTGACTAAAAGCGATTGGCAAGCAATTTTGACACGATCTGCATGCCGTAAAATCGCAAGACCTAACGTGCCGAACAGTAATGTATCTTCCATGGTGAACTGGCACCAATCGATTGGTGACCCCTCTTGGAATTTTTGATAGGTTTGTTCTGGTTGGCTATGAACATTCCATTCATCAAAAGCTAAGTACATCGTCTTGTCACTGCGTAGATAGCCTTTCACATAGTCACACGTCGCAATGATCTCTTCGATTTGTCGATCAAACCGTTCCGCTTTAGCTAAGTAAGTTTTGGTATCTGCTCGCTCATTTTTTGGAGGTTTAGTTAAATCTTCTTCGTCATATTTATCGATGTAATTATGCAAAGCAATATAATCTACGTTTTCATATGCTTCTTCTAAAGCGATTCGGTCCCATTCAGGATAAGACGCTAAGCGTGGCGTCGAACTACCGACTAAAATCGTTTCGATCGATTCATCGACTAATTTCATCGCTTTGGCAGATTCATTGGCTAACCTGCCATACTCATAGGCACTTTTTGCGCCAATTTGCCAAGGCCCGTCTAACTCATTTCCTAAGCACCAAAGTTTCACGTTAAAAGGTTGCTCTTGTCCGTTTTGTTTGCGTAACTCACTCCAAGAGGTTCCTTGAGGAAAATTACAATACTCTACTAGATTACGTGCATCATCGATTCCTTTTGTGCCTAGATTCACCGTCATGATTGGCTCCGCTTCTACCATGTCTAACCATTTGAAAAATTCATGTAGCCCGAATGTATTTGGTTCGATTCCTTGCCATGCAAGATCGATTTTTTTTGGACGCTCGTTGACTGGACCAATCGTATCTTGCCAGTCATATCCTGAAGTGAAATTCCCTCCAGGATAACGGATCACCCCTAAAGACAGTTCTTTTACATAAGAAAGTACATCCTGTCGAAAGCCATTCTTATCCGCGGTCGGATGTTCTGGTTCAAATATTCCGTTATACACGACACTTCCCATATGTTCAACAAAAGAACCGAAGAGTCGTGGACTGATAGCTCCTTTAGAAAATCCTTGACGTACCTTTAATTCAACTTTTTTCATTGCCACACTCCTTTCCTATTTATGTTTCCCACTAAATGATTGATCAACCACCAAACCCCACCTGCTAATATAAAAATAATCGGCGGAAACATAAACACAAGCACAAGAAAAACTAATAATATGCCACAACATACAAGATTCTTCAAAAAGTTGGTCAACACCCACAACGTACTTTCTTGAAAAAGTACCTTTCCGGAAAGAGCGTCATTTTGGGCAAGAGAACTACACCAAGAAAGTAAAAACATCGTAAAAACCAACATTGTTACATACCCACAAATCACTAACCAAATAGCAGATTCTTGCAAAATAAGATTCATCGCAAAATAACTGATGATGGTCACGCAACTCATCACTAATTGAAGGAAAAACTTACGCTTAAAGCCCTGCAAAAAGGAATAGCAAACATGCCCTGATTCGCCATTCTTCCATTTATTCAACGCTGTAAAGACCCCTGTTGTGGCTGGTACTACTGTGACTAAAGGCAAAGAAACGACGACCCATAAAATCCCTAATAAGATATGATCGGAAATTTGGATCAATTGACCATACCATTTTGTTTCGACTAATTTCATCTTCTCACTCTTTCATGCCAGACATTGCAGTTCCTTGTACAAAGTATTTTTGAGCAAAAATATAAATGATCAACAATGGCAACATCGAAATAACTGTTCCTGCCATCACCGGTCCATAAAATGATATATTTTGTCCGGTGAATAAAGCTAATCCTGCAGGTAACGTCCGCATTTTCGAACTTGTTGTCAAAATCAGTGGATACAATAAATCATTCCAACTGTTCATCAACGTAAAGATTGCTAGTGATAGAAGTGTTGGCTTGCTCAAAGGCAACATGATCTTCAAGAAAATCTTGAACTCACCTAACCCGTCAATACGTGCGGCTTCTTCCAATGAATCTGGTAAAGTCACAAAAAACGACCGCATCATAAATATCCCAAAAGCAGTAGTCATCCGAGGAATGATCAATCCGGCATACGTATCTAACATACCTAAAAAGTTTGCTTGGATGAACAGTGGGATCATGAAGACTTGAAATGGGATCATCATCGTTAACAAAACAAAGTAAAACAACACCGATTTCCCTTTGAAGCGCATCCGAGCAAAAGCATACCCTGCAAGAGAATCAAAGAAAACAGAAGTGATCACTGTCCCACCTGCAAAGATCACTGTGTTTTTGATGTAATCTAACAACGGAATAGTCGTCCAAACCTTGATATAATTCTCAAAGGTATATTCATCTGCAAAAATTCTCGGGGGAAAAGAAATAATGTCTTTTTCATATTTGAACGAGGAAATGATCAACCATAGAAAAGGAAAAGCGATAATCAATAATACGAGTAACATTCCGACGACACGCAACCATTTCTTTCCATCAAACTTTTTCCGACGATTCGTTGAAACTGCTGTATAACTTTCCGAAAGCATATTATTACTCCCCCCTATTTCATTTGTTTTTCTTTTCTTGACATATATAAATTGGTCGAAATTGCCAACACAGCTACAATGACAAACAGTACTGAAGATAATGCGGAAGCATAGCCTAACTCATATGGAGCGGTGAAGCCGCGACTATAAATGTATTGGACAGCTGTTTCCGTTTTGAATTGTGGTCCGCCGTTCGTTGCCACATATACTTGGTCAAACACTTGCATGGAACCAATCAGGTTGGTCAAGATACAAAAACCAAGAGATGGGACGATCTGCGGTAACGTGATATTAAAGAATTGTTGACGATTGGTTGCTCCATCCATTTGCGCTGATTCGTAAAGCGAAGGGGAGATTCCTTGAATAGCAGTGATCAGGATCGTCATCGTGACACCGAAATTTTTCCAAACCGTCATCAGCGCAACTGTTGGCATTGCTAATGTTGGATCACGGAAAAATTGTGGAATCGGCAAACCTACTTGTGAGAAAAGGTAAGGGATAGCCCCAACGTTTGGGTCAAGCAACATTGAAAAGATGATTGCAATGGATGTTAAGGAACAAATAACAGGGATATAAAAAGTTGAGCGACAAAAGCGATTGAAACGAGTATTCTTTGACAAGATCACCGCAGCTAATAAACCAACGATAATCTGTGTTGGTGTTTCAAGTAAGGTAAAATACAACGTATGGAAAAGTGAATTGACCGCACGTTCATCCCCAAAGATCCGCAAAAAATTATCCATGCCTACGAACTCTCTTGAAGTAAAAAAGATGTTCAAATCAGTAAAACTGATCGCAAATGTACCAATCAATGGCACCACTGTGAATAACAGTAGAATCAAAAAGGATGGCACTAAAAACAAATAAGCCGCTCGATCCGGTCGGTTCCAGTATCTGGTGAATGCTTTCATTTCGTCTATTTCCCCTCTTTCTTATTCGATGGATTCCTTGATGAACAGTTCAAGCGATGAAAAATCAGCCCAAGAAAGGAAAGAAGTTTTTCTCGAAAAAGGAAAGCGAAAGCAATAAATATGTTTTTGCAATTTATAGGACTTTCGCCTTATCCTCTACGAGATTCCTTCTATTTCTTTCGTTGTTTTGATTTCATTGTGAACTGTTACTCGATTATTCCTTCAATAGATCATTGATCTGATCATCTGCATCATTCATGAGTTGCTCTGGATCTTCACCAGCCAACAATTTTTCGATCAATGGATTAATGATGTCATTATTGATTGCTGCGATTTTCGTGAATCCTGGTAGATAAGGTTCAGCATATTCCATTTGTTTGGATAGTTCCGATACGATAGGATCATTCTTCACTTCTTCATCTTCTGCGACAGATGATAAGTAGGCAGGGAAGCCATTTTCAATACTCCATTTTTTACCGATTTCACTTGTGTTCCAGTATTTTAGGAATTCATAGATTGCCTCTTTTTTGTCACTATCTGTACTTGCTGGGATTGCATAACCAACACCATCTAAAATCGCTGTTTTTTCACCGTCCGCACTTGCTTGCGGTAATGTCGTTACACCATAATCGATTTCGTTTGCTTTCAAGCCGTTATTCAACCACGGTCCGTTGATGATGATCGATAATTGTCCAGCGTTCATCAAATTATCCATTTCTGCTCCTGAAATCGATTCTGGTCCTGCTTTATCGACATGGATCATTTTTTGGATGGCTGTTAGTGTTTCAAGATTTTCTGGTGAAGCAAACTCAGATTTTGTATAGTCATCACTGACAAGTTTTCCTCCATTTGCCTTCATCCAGTTATAAAGTGGTGCAGTACCGTCTTTATTGAAGACAAAACCTGAGACATTTTTACTACTATCGGTCAGTTGTGGAGCCATCTCTGTTAATTCTGTCCAAGTAGTTGGTGGTGTTGTTTCATCCAAGCCAGCTTGTTTGAATAATTCTTTGTTCCAATACATATACATCCCTTGTACTTGCATCGGAATAAAGTATTGCTGATCATCCACCATTCCTAGATCTACCGCAGTATCTTTGAAATCTCCTTTATCCACACCGTCATATTCCCAGAAATCATCTACAGGCTGCACAGCCCCATTCTCCACATATTGAGCAAAATCAGCGTAGTTCAGTGCAACAAAATCTGGTGCTTTTCTCGAAGAAATAGCCGTTGGTAATTTTTCATTCAAATTAGCCCATGTCATCACATCCATCTCAATCGTGATGTTTTTGTCATTATTCTTATTAAAATCATTGACGATCTCTTGTAAGATCTCTCCGTCAGAAGCTGTAAACCCATTCCAAAAAGAGAGTGTGACTTCTCCGTCATTTTTACTTTGAGAAGAAGCACCACCGCCACAAGCACCTAATATTCCAGTCGCAGCTAACAACAATGAACCAATCATCAATTTTTTTCCTCGCATCTCTATCTCCTCCTTATTTGTTCGGGGTCAAGCTTGTACGGATCACATTCCAAGATAACGGTTTCAATTTGCAATTCAACTGATTTTCTTTATGTTCGTAGGCTTTTGAAGACACAGGTTTGATTTGCTCATTTCCTGCTTGATTGACCGCTTTGATTTCATAGCCAGACATCTCTGAAAAATCAATGACTTCCTTAATCTTTAAGTCAGAAAATTGTAGATCTAAACTCATCTCTTCTTCTCCACGATTCACTGCAAAGATCACCAACTCATTTTTTTCTTCATTCAGCACCGCGATACTTTCTAAATATGGAACTGTATCAAATTCACTCGTTGCATACGTATCGACAGTGATTTCAGGTCGTAAAGCAATACCTTGCCCTAAAGTCGCGACTTGCATAAATGGATAATAGATTGTTTGACGCCATGCTTCACCGTCTTCTTCTGTCATGATCGGAGCAATTACGTTGACTAGCTGCGCCAGACAAGCAATTTTTACTCGATCAGAATGTTTTAACAAAGTGATCAATAAACAGCCCAATACTAAAGCATCCTCAAAATTATAGTGATCTTCTAATAAAGGTGGAGCCACTTGCCATGGCTTGACTGTTTGATCATGTTCTGTCGAATGATACCAAATATTCCATTCATCAAAAGATAGATTGATTTGTTTCTTGCTGTGTTTTTTCGCCTTGATTGCATCACACATCGCAACAACACCAGAGATGAACTGATCCATATCGACTGAACGAGCTAAATAATTTTTCAAATCATTTGTTTGATTGCCATAATACTGATGCAATGAAAGATAATCGATTTGTTCATAGGCTTGATCCAATACAGTCAATTCCCACTCACCGAACGTCGGCATTTTACCATTCGAGCTACCACATAAAACGACTTCGATCGATTCATCGACAAGTTTCATTGCTTTTGCTGTTTCTTCTGCCAGCCGTCCGTACTCCGCTGCTGTCTTATGACCGATTTGCCAAGGACCATCCATTTCATTGCCTAAACACCACGTCTTGATCGCAAAAGGTTCGGTTTGTCCATTTGCTATTCTTTGCTCACTCCAATAAGTACCACTAGGATAATTGCAATATTCTACTAGATTTCTTGCAGCATCTAAGCCACGTGTTCCAAGATTGACAGCCATATTGATCTCAGCGCCCACTTCTTGACACCACGCAGCAAATTCATGCACACCCACTTGATTTGTTTCTAAAGATCGCCAAGCAAGGTCTAATCTTTTCGGCCGCTCCGCTATAGGCCCCACACTATCTTCCCAATTGAACCCAGAAACAAAATTCCCACCTGGATACCGGATCAATGGTACCGATAATTCTTTGACTAGCTCCATAACGTCTTGGCGAAATCCCTTATCATTTGCAGTCGGATGATCTGGTTGATAGATCCCTCCATACACTGCACGTCCCATATGCTCAATAAACGAGCCATACAAACGACGATCGATTTCCCCTATCTTTTGCACACGACTAACTGACATTACAGCTTCCATATGTCCCCTCCTTTAATTTATACATGAATCATATCTTTCTTTGAAAGCGTTGTCAATAATAATATTATTAAATATAAAAATATTTTTACATTATAATTAACATAAATGTTAATTATATATATTAGTTTTATGATATTAACCTATAAATTAATATTTATGTTAATATATAGTTAAACAAAAACCTAAATAAGAGGTGAAAAATCATGCAACTCCAAATCAATGAAGAATCGTTACCTGTTTATGAAGCTTTAGCTAGTAAAACAAGGATAAAAATCATCCAGTTACTTTCAAAAAACAAAATGAATATCAAAGAGCTTGCCCAAGCACTCGGTATCAGTAGCGCGATTACAACAATGCATGTAAAAAAACTTGAAGAAGCAAATATCATCAAATCTGAAAAAATAGGCCAAAAAAAAATTTCCAGCTTACGTGTCGATAAAATCAACATCACGTTTCCAGAAAAAATCTTCAATGCCTTTGATACGAAAGAAACATCGATCCCTATCGGTCATTATACCCGCTATTCGATCGAGCCGACATGCGGTCTGGCAACGATCCATGACTTTATCGGCAAAGTCGATGAACCACGTTATTTTGCCGATCCACGACGAATGGATGCTCGGATTCTGTGGTTTACAAGCGGATTTGTTGAATATCAAACACCAAACTTTTTAAACGAAGAAGATACCTTGGAAATGTTGGAATTGTCCGTTGAACTATCTTCCGAGTTTCCCTTTTCGAACGACAATTGGCCATCGGATATCACTTTCAGCCTAAACGGTGTGGAATTAGGTAACTGGACAAGCCCAGGAGATTTCGCAGACATTCGTGGAAAACATACCCCGGACTGGTATCCAGATAATCTAAACCAATACGGACTATTGAAAACAATCCGTATCACTAAACATTTGACCAATATCAACGGCGAACCATTATCTGAAATCACGATCAATGACATCCCAAGAAACGAAGACGTCTGGACCTTCCGCATCGAAGTCAAAGAAGACGCCAAAAACGTCGGTGGCTGCACCCTATTCGGCAAAGGCTTCGGCAACTACGACCAAGATATCAAGATGAAGGTGTATTATAGTTAAGGTTGTGAAAGAAGCGGTCAGCACTGAGTAATAAGACAGAATCATCGAAAATGGTTTTTTCATTTTTGATGGTTTTGACTTATTATTGAAGTGTTGCTTCTTGAACACCGTTTATCTAGGTTGTGAAAAAAGCGGTTTGACCTGAGCAGTAAGATGAGAAATCAGAAAATAGCTTTCCATATTTTTTGATTTTTCAGCTTAATTTTGAAGGTCAGCTTTTTGAACACCGTTTATCTAAGTTGTGAGAAAGCCGTTTAGCTCCAAGTAGTAAGGCAGAACTTGAGAAAATAGCTTCTCATATTTTTTCAAGTTTTGACTTACTATTGAAGGAGCTGGCTTTCGAACACTGTTTATCTAGGTTGTGAAAGAAGCGGTCAGCACCGAATAATAATATCAATGAAAAGGAGTAATTTTATGGCTATCTATTCAAATAGTGTTATGACAGATTCACCTTTATTATTTATTTCCGGACAGACACCTCAAAAAGAGGATTACATTCCCGATGGTATCGATGAGCAAATACAAATCGTTGTTGAAAAAATAAATTCCATCATTATGGATAACGAAGCGAGTACCCAAAATATTGTCAAAATGAACGTGTATTTAACTGATGCTTCCTTTTTAGGATCACTTAGGTCGACACTTATAAAACTATATGGAGAAAATAAACCAGCAATGACAGTAGTAATAGTAGCTGGATTGATTGATCCAAGATTCAAAGTAGAAATAGATGCTATTGTCGCTATCAAATGATTTTCTTAAGGAACATCGATTTGTTTCAGACTGTCAAAGAGTGTCAATCAAGTATAGCCGATCCTATTTTGTTTCTTTCAATACTGACTCTTCCAATGTGGAAAACTTATTTTTTAAGCCTTCTTTTCTATGAGAATGAAGCAAAGCAATAAAAATCTTCACCTTAAAAATACACTGGAGAACAAAACGCGAATACAAACAAAAATAAACCGTTAATCCCTTGATCAACAAAGGATTAACGGTTCATTTGATTCGTTTATTTCACTTTATTTCCAAAAATCATCAAAGATCGAAATTGGCAAATGACGTTTATGCTGTGTTTTATTCCACCATTGCTCGATTTTTTGTTGTGCATCTACTGGAATTTCTTTCCCTTCCAAATAGTCGTCGATCTCATCATATGTGACACCTAATGCGACTTCATCGGCAATCATCGGCTTGCCTTCTTCAAGGTCAGCTGTTGGCACTTTGGTATAGAGATGTTCTGGCGCGTCTAAAGCCTTCAACAATGCTTTTCCTTGGCGTTTATTCAAGCGGAACAATGGCAAAATATCTGCCCCACCGTCTCCATATTTTGTAAAGAAACCAGTAATATTTTCAGCTGCGTGGTCGGTTCCGATCACAGCCCCTGCGCGTTGTCCAGCAACCGCATATTGTGTGATCATTCGTTGGCGCGCTTTGATATTTCCTTTATTGAAATCACTGATTTCCACACCTGCTTCAATCAATGCTTGCGTTTGCGCATCGACAGCGGGTTTGATATTTACACGTAATTGGACGTCTGGTTGGATAAAGTCTAACGCCGCTTTGGCATCTTCTTCATCTGCCTGTTCTCCATATGGCAAACGTACACCGATAAACTGGTAACTATCATCTTTCGTTTCTTCCCGCATTTCTTCCATTGCCAATTGTGCTAAACGTCCGGCTAAAGTAGAATCTTGTCCTCCACTGATACCTAAAACCAAGGTTTTTAAGAAGGGATTCTTTTTCAAATATTCTTTCATGAAATCGATACTCACACGAATTTCATTTTGAGGATCGATGACTGATTTCACGCCTAATTCTTCGATGATTGCTTGTTGTAAATGATTCATCTTCCATTCCTCCTATAGTTCACTCGTTAATTGTGTGACGCTTTTTTTCATTCGTTCCATGATTGCCATCTTATGATTCCAGCAATCTGTTGATAGATCCACAGGATATTTTTGCGGATTCAAATCACGTTTGTATTCTTCCCAAAGAGAATCTAAGTTTCCTCTGGTATACTCTTTGATTTCTTCTAATGTCGGTAAGTCATAGACTCTCGTTCCTTCAACAAAAATATCTTGTAAAATTGGCCGAGCTGTAAAATCACGAACAGTTTTATTGATAAAGGTATGTGTCGGGTGGAACATGAAGATCTCTTCTTCTTGTCGAGGATCTTCGTCCCATAGTGTCACATAATCGCCTTCTGATTTCCCATCAAAGTTACGAGTGATACGCCATACTTGTTTTTTACCTGGTGTAGTAACTTTTTCTGCATTGCTAGACAATTTGATCGTATCGATCATTTCACCTTGTTCATTTTCGATGGATACCAGTTTGAAGACTGCACCTAAAGCCGGTTGGTCATAGGCGGTGATCAACTTTGTTCCCACGCCCCAAACATCGATTTTTGCTTTTTGCATTTTTAAGTTTAAAATCGTCGCTTCATCTAAATCATTTGAGGCATAGATTTTTGCTTCTGTAAAACCAGCGGAATCTAATTGTTCTCTGACCCGTTTCGAAATATACGCCATATCACCACTATCGATACGTACGCCTTGGAAATTGATCTTGTTGCCAAGTTCTTTTGCCACACGGATCGCACTAGGAACACCCGATTTCAAGGTATCGTAAGTATCCACTAGAAAAACACAATCTTTATGTGTCTTTGCATACGCCATAAATGCTTCATAGTCATTCCCATAACTTTGAACAAGTGAATGAGCGTGGGTACCGCTTGCTGGAATCCCGAAAATTTTCCCTGCACGAACATTGCTCGTTGCATCTGCTCCACCAATATAAGCAGCACGAGTACCCCAAACCGCAGCATCCAATTCTTGCGCACGGCGTGTACCAAACTCCAATAATGGATCGTCACCGATCACTGATTTGATACGAGCCGCTTTCGTCGCGATCAACGTTTGAAAATTCACCATATTCAATAAGGCTGTTTCTACTAATTGACAATGGGCTAATGGGCCTTCCACTTGGATCAATGGCTCATTCGCAAAAACAAGTTCTCCTTCACGAGCGGAACGGACAGTCGCTTTGAATTTGAATTCACGTAAATACGTCAAAAAGCCTTCCGGATAAACAGCCATTTCGCGAAGATACGCAATATCTGTATCAGTAAATGTCAAGTTTTCTAAATAATCCACTAATCGTTCTAACCCTGCAAAAACAGCATAACCATGATTGAATGGCATCTCGCGGAAGTAACATTCAAAAACTGCATGTTTATCTGCTCTATCTAGTTCCCAGTAAGTCTGCATCATGTTGATCTGGTAAAGATCCGTATGTAGCGTCAAACTGTCATCTGAGTAAGTTGTCGTCATCTTTTTTATTGCTCCTCTTAGCCAATTTTCATTTCTTATCCATTATAACAAAAAAATACCCTAGTAAAAGAAATCTTGTTTTATTTTGTACAAAGTAAAGAAATAAGATAGGAGATTGTGAGAAAGCCGGGCAGCTCCGAGTAGTAAGGTAGAACTTGCAAAAATAGCTCCTCATATTTTTTGATTTTTCAGCTTAATGTTGAAGGTCAGCTTCTTGAACACCGTTTATCCAGGTTGTGAAAGAAGCGCTCAGCACTGAGTAATAAGACAGGAAAATCAAAAATGGCTTTTTCATTTTGGATTTTCTTGGCTTATTATTGAAGTGTTGCTTCTTGAACACCGTTTATCTAGGTTGTAAAAAAACGCCTAAATCCCAAAGATCAAACTATCTTGGAATTTAGGCGCTTTACTTCCTATCGCTTATTCAATTTAGGATCATCCATAACTTTCTTGCTGTATTGATCGAGCTATGCAATCGTTGCGATGGCTTGTTCTACAATGACGATATCCTTATTCGGCCGTTTGAACTGAACACCCGCTTCTTCTAATTCTTGCTTGACACCTACATGGATATTGACCGCTGATCGTTCTGTTTTCAACACTTTTTTGATTGCATAATCAATTTCCTGTTTAGTGATTTTCTTTTTTGTATTGATCATCACTAATTGGACTTGATTATAGGTATCGATCAACAAAATCTGTGTACGATCTAAAGAAAATAGTTTATAAAATCGAATAGCAGAATTTCTAAAAAAGAAATCAACGATTTTTGGATAAAAAGTTTTGATATTCAAGTTGCTCGTAATCGGAGTTTCAATCAGTTTCATACTTTTCCTCTTTTCTTAATTTTTTTACTCAATAAAATAAATCGCTTTCATAAAGACGATAAAAAAACAATTTGATTTCCCTCTCTTCGTTTAATAGTATAACATATAATCAATTAGATAAAAAAGATGATTTTTCACTTGACCTTCTCGTTACGTCAAGGATTATGCTAGTTTTGTCAGGAGGGAAAACAATGGAATACACAATTAAGAAAATGGCACAGCTCTCAGGAGTAAGTAGTCGTACACTACGTTTTTACGATGAAATTGATTTACTCAAACCCAAACGGATCAATTCAGCTGGTTATCGTATCTATGGTTCTCAAGAAATCGATCGTCTACAACAAATTTTATTTTATCGATCCTTAGATTTTCCACTGAACCAAATTCGCGAATTATTAGATGATCCTACCTTTGATCATCAACATGCACTCATCGAACATCAGAGAAAACTACTAGAGAAACGAGCAGAAATTGATACTCTCCTGGCAACCGTCCAACAAACATTAGCACAATTCAAAGGAGGAAAAAAGATGACTGACCAAGAAAAATTTGAAGGATTAAAAAAACAAAAAATAACTGAAAATGAAACAAACTATGGCACAGAGATCCGTGAAAAATACGGAGAAGAAACGATTGATAAAGCAAACGAACAATGGCAAAACCTTTCCCAAGAAAAATACCAAGAAATGCAAGAAGTTGAGCAACAATTACTAACGAATTTAACGTCTTATCTGTCTGACCAATCAAATCAGGCACTTGCAAAAGAAATTTTTGATGCACATAAAAAATGGCTATTATTTAGTTGGCCCACGTATCAAGCAGAAGCCCACAAAGGATTAGGTATGCTGTATATCTCAGATGAACGTTTTACTGAATACTATGATTCTCGCTGTGGTAAAGGCGCCGCTATAGCATTGAATGAGATCATTCAAGCTCATGCATAAATAAAAAAAGACAAATCCACAAAAAGGATTTGTCTTTTTTATTTCACGGACGTTGAATAAAAGTATACGGAATCTTTACTTGTTCGACTGTATCATTCAAAAACAAACGAAAAGCGGTTTCACCACATTGTTTCAAATGGTGATCAATTGTTGAAAAATTTAATAATTCACTGATCAGCATATTTTCCCTACCAACAATTGGTATTTTTTGTTTTTTGTAGCTTTGCAGGATTCCCGCTGCTACTGTGTCTGAATTCGTGAAAATGCCATCAATTCCTCGTTCCTTAAAAAATTCCCCTGCCATTTCCCCATGCTCGGTATCAATACACTGCCAGTAGACATCAGCTTCATTAAAGTCAGGAAAAATCTCTTTACACAGTTTTAATGTGATTTTCGAATTGTAACTCATTCGACCGGTTCTTCCTAAGGTGACACCTAAACGTTTGACACCTTGATCTTTTAAAAAGGATAAGCCATCAGTAATCGATTGTTTGCGATCAATATAGACACTCATTACTTCCAAGTCTTCGATCTTTTCGCAAAAGACGATAGGGCCATAGCGTTGATAATCAAGCAACAACTCTAAGGGATTTGCTCTTGATGTAATGATCAATCCGTCAAATGCTTTCGCCGCAAACTCTTCTAAATATTGTTGTTCCCGTTTTATTTGGTAGTTTGTTGGCAACAACGTCACTTTATAGCCCTCACTAAAAGCGACTTCAATGATTCCACTGAGCAACTGATCAAAATATGGGTGATTTGTGTAAGGTAAAATGACACCAATATTTTTAGTTTTTCCAGAACTTAGTTGTCTGGCATTGGCATTCGGTACATAATTTAATTCTTTGATCACTTTCAAGATCTCTGTTCGTTTCGCTTCATCGACATAAGGATGTTGATTGATGACACGGGATACCGTCGAAACAGAATATCCTGTTCGTTTGGCTATATCTCGGATGTTTGCCATGACTACTGTTCGCCACCTATACAAAAAGATTTTCTTGTAGATAGTCTACCACAGCAGGTCCACATTCGAAAAATTGATACAATGTTCCTTGGTCATAGAAACTGATTCGTTGACCACCCCAATAATTATCCTTGGTCAAACCAGAAATATCTGCTAAATTGATTTTTTTGATCACCGATCGATTAAAGCCTTGAAAACTAGACAACACGAGCATGGAATCTTTAAACTCAACAAATGCGTAAAAACATTGATTCTTGGTGCCTTGCGTTGCTTTGATATAGGTATTCATAAGAAGCCCTCCTTTATTTATGCTTTGAGTATACGGTATGAAACGCGTCTCATAGCAAGGAGTTTGCTTCTTTTATTCTTCTGGTTCACCTAGATTAGGATCTAAACGGTTTGCAGCCAAGATAAATGGTGCCCAAATCAAAGCAGCGACTAAGAGATTGACGATCGTCAAGACAATGGCACGCCAGTCACCTGCGGTTGCTAAGAACCCACTGATAATCGTTGGCATGACCCAAATCACATTTACCACCACTGGGCGAACAAGGCCTGCCATTGTCGCAAAGTAAGCAATGGTTGCCGTTACAAGTGGTGCGACGATGAATGGGATCATCAACAATGGATTCAATACGACTGGTAGACCAAACATCACTGGTTCATTGATATTGAACAAACCAGGAGCAATCCCTAGCTTACCAACTGTTTTATAATCGGCACGTTTTGATAAAAATAAAATCATGACGATCAATACCAACGTTACGCCGGCACCACCAGGCCATACGAATGCTTCAAATGAACCTGCTACCCATTTGAAGGGGATTGGCTCATTATTTTGAAAGGCATTGGTATTTTCGACCATCGCTGTACCATAAAGTGTCTGTAACACTGGTGACATGATATTTGTTCCATGTAATCCAAAGAACCAAAGCACATGAACAAGTAACACGATAATAAACACTGCGCCATACCCTTGCGATAAATTCATCAAAGGTTTTTGAATCGCTTCAGAGATCCAGTCAATCAATGGTACTCCTGCTGTTTGTCGGAAGATATAATTGATCGTTCCCACAACATATAAAGAAACAACTGCAGGAATGATTGCGGCAAAAGCACGTGCAACTGCTGGTGGCACTGATTCTGGCATTCTGATAATAATTTTTTTACGCATCAATAGTGCAAAAATGATAACAGAAATAAAACCAAAGATCATAGCTGTAAAAAGACCAGAACCACCCATGTATTTCCCAAAGTTGAAATAACCCCATGCGCCCATCGAAAGCGTCTGTCCACCATCAGTACCATCAGCAATCACGCCGCCTGCGGTAGTGATCATGTCCATAGCATCTTGTGACAATTTTTCTGGCAACGTCAAAACAGCTGTGGCAGCATCAGGTAATCCAATAATAAATGCAACTAAAGATACAATACTTCCTGATACAGGGTCCACTTCATATGCCTTTGCCAAATTTGCGCCTAGTGACAATGCGAATACGACTGCCATAATCGCTAGCGTCCCATTCCAAATCAGGCCATTGACACCAATTACTGGTGTAAAAAAAGTCGTAATGGCATTCCCTTCACCTAGATACGTGTTAGGAAAATCACGCATAAACGCATTCAATAGCACCGCAATTGCCCCAGCCATCGTTGCCGGCATGGTTCCAATAAACGCATCACGTAAAGCAACCAGATGCTTTTCCGAACCAATCTTCGTGGCAACTGGCAAGATATATCTCTCCATCCATTCCATCAATTTATTCATTTTCATCCTCCTACAATTCGATCTTCCATCATTATGAATACGCATACATTATAATGATATCACAAATATAGCATAACTTTGTGAACTTCGCTAGCGAAAGAGTGAAAGAAATATTAAAGGAAATAAATTTTCTTCCATAGATTAAATCGATGAAATAATAATACAACAATTTGATGATTGGCTTGTCAATTTAGTGATTTGCCCATTTTTTATTTACAATATGAATGCACAATCTCATTACGTCACACTCAATTTTACCCTATTTATGCTTTTTTCTAAGAAGACAAAAAAAAGAAGAACCTTGATTGAACAAGGTTCTTCTGGAGTTATTACATCATACCGCCCATCATTGATGGATCCATAGCTGGTGCAGCAGGTGCTGCTGGTTCTGGTTTATCTGCCACAACTGCTTCAGTTGTTAATAGTAATGCAGATACAGATGCTGCATTTTGTAATGCTGAACGAGTTACTTTTGTTGGGTCAACGATTCCGGCTTCCACCATGTTTACCCATTCACCAGTTGCTGCATTGAATCCTGTTCCTAAATCAACATTTTTCAATTTATCAACAATAACTGATCCTTCATAACCAGCATTTTCAGCAATTTGGCGAATTGGTTCTTCTAATGCACGAGTAACGATCTTGATACCTGTTGCTACGTCGCCTTCTGCTTCGATCATCGCTACTTTGTTGATCACGTTCACTAATGCTGTACCACCACCAGAGACCATGCCTTCTTCAACAGCAGCACGAGTAGCGTTCAACGCATCTTCAATACGTAGTTTCAATTCTTTTAATTCTGTTTCAGTTGCTGCTCCGACTTTTACGACTGCTACTCCGCCGGCAAGTTTCGCTAAGCGTTCTTGTAATTTTTCACGGTCAAAGTCTGAAGTTGTTTCAGCGATTTGGTTTTTGATCAATTGAACACGTGCATCAATAGCTGTTTTATCGCCTGAACCTTCAACGATCGTTGTGTTGTCTTTATCCACAACAACTTTTGAAGCATTTCCTAAGTTTTCGATTGTTGCATCTTTCAATTCTAATCCTAGGTCATCTGTGATCACTGTACCACCAGTCAAGACAGCAATATCTTCTAACATTGCTTTACGACGGTCGCCGAAACCTGGTGCTTTTACAGCAACAACATTGAATGTTCCACGGATTTTATTCAATACCAATGTTGGTAATGCTTCGCCATCCACGTCATCAGCAATGATCAATAAAGGACGTGATTGTTGTAAGATTTGTTCTAATAAAGGTAAGATATCTTGGATATTTGAAATTTTCTTGTCAGTGATCAACAAGTATGGATTTTCCAAAACAGCTTCCATTTTGTCGTTGTCTGTTACCATATATTGTGACAAGTAACCACGGTCAAATTGCATACCTTCTACGACATCTAATTCTGTTTCGATTCCTTTAGATTCTTCAATTGTGATGACACCGTCATTGCCGACTTTTTCCATTGCATCCGCAATCAAACGGCCCACTTGTTCTGAACCAGAAGAAACAGCCGCAACTTGTGCAATAGCCTCTTTTGAGTCAACAACAGTTGAGATGTTGTGTAATTCTTCCACTGCTGTTTTAGTGGCTAATTCGATCCCACGACGAATACCTAATGGGTTAGCACCAGCTGTGACGTTTTTCAAACCTTCACGGACAATTGCTTGAGTCAATACAGTCGCTGTCGTTGTACCATCTCCAGCGATATCATTAGTTTTAGATGCAACTTCTGAAACTAATTTTGCACCCATGTTTTCAAAATGATCTTCTAATTCGATTTCTTTTGCAATCGTCACACCGTCATTTGTGATCAATGGAGAACCATATGATTTTTCTAAAACAACATTACGGCCTTTTGGTCCTAATGTCACTTTTACTGTATCTGCTAATTTATCTACACCACGTAACATTGCTGCACGTGCATCTTCTGCAAATTTTAATTCTTTTGCCATTTTTTCGTCACCTCATCAATTATTTTTGTTTTGTACTTACTCAACAATCGCCATGATATCTTTTCCAGAGACGATCAAATATTCTGTTCCTTCAAATTTCACTTCTGTACCGGCATATTTTTCAAACATTACTTGGTCGCCTACTTTAATAGCTGCAGGAACTTTTTCACCGTTTTCTAGCAAACGTCCCTCACCCACTGCTACAACTGTTCCAGTTTGAGGTTTCTCTTTCGCTGATGAAGCTAAAACGATTCCTCCAACAGTTTTTTCTTCTTCTTGCGCGACTTCAATGATGACGCGATCACCTAATGGTTTTAACACGATAAATCCCTCCGATAACTCTTTTTTTGAATCCATTAGCACTCTATCACATCGAGTGCTAACCTACATTTTTAATAATACTCATTCTCCTATTCTTTTGCAAGCTTTTTAAATCATAGAAAAAAAATTTTTAAAGAAGGTTGTGAAAAAGCTGATCAGCTCCAAGTATTAAGGCAAAATTTGAGAAAATAGCTTCTCATATTTTTTCAAGTTTTGACTTAATATTGAAGGAGCTGGCTTTTGAACACCGTTTATCATAGGTTGTGAAAGAAGCGTTTTGACCTGAGCAGTAAGATGGAAAATCAGAAAATAGCTCCTCATATTTTTTGATTTTCTAGCTTAATGTTGAAGGTCAGCTTCTTGAACACCGTTTATCTAGGTTGTGAAAGAAGCGCTCAGCACTGAGTAATAAGACAAGAAAATAAAAAATGGCTTTTTCATTTTGGATTTTTTTGTCTTATTATTGAAGTGTTGCTTCTTGAACACCGTTTATCATAGGTCATGAAAAAGCCGATCAATACTAACTGATCAGAGAAACATCTTGATATGGTATAATGAACAATGGATAGTGTTTAGTAACACAGAAGTTGATTAAGCTACTAAGTTTCTTCACTTAAAGTTCAACGAACGGTTGCTTTTCCTATATTATTAGAGCAAGAAAGAAAGTTACACTTGGCTTTTCACTTAGCTCAAGGAGGTTTCATATGTCATTAAAAAAATATAGCTTTTTTAGCATTTTTTGTTACGGGCTAGTATTTGTCTCGCCTTTACTTCTGACATCTGTCGGACTTGTAAATTCAACGTCAGGTTTGATTAATGCTACAACAGTTGCGTATATCTTAGGTGCAATCATTCTGTGGTTCTTGTACTTCAGGCATAAAGAACCGATAGAAATCGAAGCAAACGTACCAGTTGCTTCTCGCTCAAAAATCATTTTATATGGAGTAGTTGGTATCTTTATCGCTCTAATTTTACAAAGTATTGCGGTTATGATCGAGAGTTTCTTTTTTGGAGAAGTCTCTCCATCTGAAAATACGCAAAATATTATCCAACTGATTTTAGATACTCCTGCTTTTATTATTGCTACAACTATTGCCGGACCAATCATGGAAGAATTTGTATTTCGTCGCAGTATTCTTGGCATCGTTGGTCACTATACCAACTTTTGGGTAGGTGCAAGTGTTAGTTCCTTGCTCTTTGCATTAGCACACAATGATGGGCATTTACTCGTCTACTTCTTTTTAGGATTTTTCTTTAGTTTACTATACCGATCCACTGGACGAATCTGGGCACCAATGATTACCCATATTGGTATGAACACTCTAGTTGTCATTGTACAATTGGCATTGCAACAAGGTTTACTGTAAAAAAATAAAAAAAGCCTGTGACTTTCATCATCAGGCACTCCCTATAATAAGATAAATAGCATTCAGGAGGTAACTCCTTACGAAAAAAGCGGTAAATCCCAAAAATCCCTTCAAATTTTCGGACTTTACCGCTTATTTTTATGAACCGATCACTTCCGTCACAACTGATTGATCAAATTGAAAATAATTCTGTTGCAGCATCCGGGTCAGTGTCGTACACATTGAAATCATATCCCACACCTAGATCTTTTTCCTTAAGAATATTTTCCATAGTCAAATGGGCCAATTCTTTCATATTATTTTCTTTACTTAAATGGCCTAAATAGATTCGTTTTGTACGATCGCCAATTACATCAGTCATCACTAATGCACCATCTTCATTCGATAAATGACCACGATCGCCTAAAATACGTTGTTTCAAATTCCAAGGATAAGGCCCCATACGCAACATCTCTAGATCATGATTGCTTTCCATCAAGTACCCATCAGCATTTTCAATGATCCCTCGCATATGATCACTACAATAACCCGTATCCGTCAGCATGACAAATGAACGATTCTCTTTATGGAAACGATAAAATTGTGGTGCAGCTGCATCATGAGAAACACCAAAACTCTCGATATCTAAATCGCCAAATGTTTGGACTTTCCCCATCTGAAATAAATGTTTTTGTTCAATTGGGACATTTCCGATCATCGGAGCCATAGCTTCCCATGTTTTTTCATTTGCATAGATATCTAAATGGTACTTACGCGCCAAAACACCTACCCCATGAATGTGATCTCGATGTTCATGTGTCACAAGAATACCGTCTAATTGATCGGGCGTCCGACCGATTTGTGCCATTAAGGAAGTAATTTTTTTCCCACTCAGTCCTGCATCTACCAGAAGTCGCTTTTTGTCACTCTCGATATATAATGAGTTTCCTGAACTCCCACTTGCAAGGATACTGATTTTAAAAGCTGTATTTCCTTCAGCCATTTTACTACTACTTCCCTTCTTACTTTGTAAACTTTTTTCATTATACCTACTTTTTTAATGATCTTCCACCTTTGGGATCGAATTATTTGTAATAATCGTATTACTAAATGCATTGACCGTTTCGATCTGATAAGTCTTATCCGGCGTTTCAATTGCGACATACCACACCGGTACATACACATTTTTCTCTCGTACTTTCAAAATACGAGAGTAAGCCAGCTGACGCCAAAGGATATTCGATCCTCGAGAGATTTTATTATTTACATACAATGTATTAATAGCTTCTTCTTCCGTATGCAATTCTGTTTTTTCTCGCAACTGTTCAATATTCGTTAAGTGGGTTTGAGTATACTTCAAAATGCGATACTCATCCCCCTTTTTTTCGAGGGAGAAAATAAGTTTAGCTGTATCATCATAGAATGGCAATCCTTCATACGTTTGGCTCGCTGTGATTTCAGGAGAATCACCTTCTAATACAGAGAAATTTTTCATATAGATATACTCATTACCAAATAAAACATCTTCCTCGTTATCCAAAAAATCATTGAGTGAACTTGCTATGCGATTTGGATCAAGGACTTTGCTTTCAGATTCAGAGTCCGATAACGTTTTAGTCAATACATTATCATTGATCGAAACTCCACTTTCTAATAAACCACGTCGATTATTATCTTGGCGATACTTGAACAACCTTTGACTCAGTTCCGTTTCTTCCGCACTTAAATAGTAGCCTTGCTTACTTTCAGAAGAGAAATCACCCGTATAAGTAATATCATCATTTGCTAACCGTTTTTTGATTGATTCTGTCTGATCTGAGCGTATTACCGTATGCTCTTGGTTGATCGATTCATGATAACTACTAAATAAAAAAACATTCAATCCTAGAAAGGCGACGAAGAAAATCCATTCAATTTTTTTGAAATCCATAGTTACTCCGCCTCCTTCTCAGGTAGTTTGGTCAATAATTCATTTGCAGAATACCATTCTCCTTGATATTTCACATACCACTCTGGGAATAGATCAACCACCCGATTTGTTTCTTCGATGTTTTGCCATGTATAGCCAACAATAATCAACTCGATTTTCGATTCTTCTGCCCCATTATCTACTAATTCCTGATATACATCGTCGGTGCTAGGCAACTCGACTTCTTCATCTGAAGGAATCGGGACTTGGATGGTATTTAAACTCGTTTGGATACTTACTTGATTATTGACTTGCTCATTACCGATTTCGATTCCAACTTTTCCTTTACTGTCTGAACCAAATACGGGAAATCCTTCTACAAAAATACGATAATCGATTGTATTCTTATTACGATCAAAATATCGAACATTGCCTAACGCGCCACCTAGTTTGCTGACATAAGGAAAACTGTCCGTAAAAATATTGTTTGGTTCATCAATCGTCGGTAAATCTCCTCTAAAATCGACGATCTGATTTTCTGAATGGATCGTCATTGTTTCATTGCCATCATAAAAAATCAATTCCGTACTTTCATCATTGTTTTTAACCGCATCTGGCTGGGAAAAAAAAGCATTCCGAAAGACGGTGTATGGTTGCTGAGATAAGATATAACTGTATTTTTTTAGTTTCATTGGTTCTTTGATACTGTGCTGTGTTTCAATACTTTCTGGCGTTCTGAATACAGGTGTCCAGTTGACATCTGAAGAATTCAAATCATGTTCTATTTCTTTCCAATCCATCGATAGACTGGCTTCGTAAATCGTCCGCTGATCATAATCAATAAAACTAACTTTTTCGTCTTTTAGATCAAATTGGACACTCGTAAAATAGACATCTTCATTTTGGACTGAACCTAGATCAATATTCAAACCAAATGCTTTCACATAGCCACTGAGTAGATAAGGTGCGTTATAAGAGAATTCGATTCCTTCATTGAGAGACTTCTTTTGATTGAACTTCTCTTGGTCTGCTTCCACGACTTCTGTCAGCTTGCCAAAACGAGCACCTTCGATCCACCCATGTATTTGAGAAATCAGGTTCTCACTATTCGTTTCTTTCACTGTATCTGTTTGAAACCATGTGAGGTGTAAAGGCAAATAAATTTCTGATGCTTTACGATAGCTTTGTGATTCAATCACTTGTGAATTGCTCTCTTCTAAGTTGATTGAAGTTTTCCCTGCTGGACTCAACCAAATTGCATAAGAGAAGTACAGGCTTAATGCAACCATCAAGATCAAACCAATTCGTATAAATTTTTCAGAAATCTTCATTCCCACCATTCCTCCTCATACGGTTCATAAGGTAAAGAAATATAGAAGGTTGAACCTTGTCCCTCCTTACTTTCTGCCCAGATTGCGCCACGATGTGCTTTCACTACTTCGCGAGAGATTGCTAAGCCTAATCCTGTTCCACCTTGCTCTCTAGCTCTTGCTTTATCCACTCGATAAAAACGTTCAAATACACGATTCAAATCTTTTTTAGGGATACCTAGCCCTTGGTCTGTAATACTTAAAATCACATTGTTATGTGTTTCAAGCAACCGGCAGGTGATTGCTCCCCCATCGGGTGAATATTTGATTGCATTGTTCATGATATTGTCAATAACTTGAATAATTTTATCTGTGTCGATCTCGACCCACAGATCTCGTTGCGTAAATTCTCGACGGATCGTATAATTTTTTTCTTGATTACCAACCATCATATCAAAACGATCTAACACAAAATTAACGAGTTCATTAAAATTGACATATTCTAATTGTAATTGAGTATTCCCCGTATCCATGCGAGATAGGTTCAGTAGATCATTGATCATGCGGATCATACGATCGGTCTCATCTAAGGTCACTTTTAAAAAGTTCGGTGCGACTTCTTCGTCCTTCCAAGCACCCTCACTAAGTGCTTCGATATAACTACGCATACTTGTTAAAGGCGTACGCAACTCATGGGAAACGTTCGATACGAACTCACGACGTTCCCGTTCTGTTTTCTCTTGTTCCGTTACATCATGTAAAACTGCAACCAACCCACTGATAAAGCCAGATTCTCGACGGATCATCGAAAAATCGACGCGTAAAATCATCTGGTCAGCTTCTCTCGCTCCAGTTGATCGATCTAAAATCATTTCATTCGGATCTTCTAACAGTTTTCGTAACGTGTATTCTTCTTCAATTGCTAAAAGGGTCAAGATTGACTGTCCGATTGCTTCTTCTTTTTTCAAGTCTAATAATGAGACAGCCATATCATTGATCGTAATGATCTTCCCTCGACGATCGGTTGCAATAACACCATCTGTCATATGTGACAAGACGCTGTCTAACCGATTTCGTTCAGCTTCCATCGTATCTTGCGCTTCCTCGATCCGTTCTGCTAGTTGGTTGAACGTTTCAGCCAACTGACCTAATTCATCTTGACCATGGACCTTTACTTTACGGCTATAATCACCACGCGCAATGCGGATCGCTTGCTCACGCATCTCACCGATCGGTTGCGTAATGGAACGTGCGACCAGAACAGACACAACCATTGAGATAAATGCTGCAATTAACGAAGCCGTAAAGAAAATCAGTGCTGTATTATTGATTTCTGAATATTTTTGTTCGATATCACTTTTGACGTAAAGAGCCCCGATGACGGCGTCGCCGGTCGGGGACAAAATCGGTTGAATATTGATATTTACTCGTTTTCCGTCATCATCTAATGCGACATATCGTTTGGTTGTAAAATCATTCATATCGACGTAATCATTCTTTTTGCCGACTGAACCTTGTTCACTTACCTCTGTCGTTGCTCGAATGATGCCTTTTTCATCCACGACACGGATCTCAATGATATCACTTGAAGCACTGGTCTCAATAAAACGCTTGATATTCCCATTGACATCATCGATAGTCGCACTTTCATTGCCTTTCCCATTCAGTTCTGGACTGATCGTTGTCGCTAATGTTTCGACTGTTTGGTTCATATCTTTGATAAAGGTATTGATCGTTGAACGTTCCAATCCTCTAATAAAATAAGCACCTATAATTTCAATTGAGATCAGTAAAATCAAAATAAATGTAATAGCTATTTTGAAGTTTACTGATCGAAAAAAACGGACTTTTCCTTTCATCCAATTACTCCTGTTCTTGATTACGCAAGTAATACCCTACGCCTCGGCGTGTAACTAAATAGCTAGGATGACTTGGATTATCCTCGATTTTTTCACGCAAACGACGAACGGTCACGTCTACTGTACGAACATCACCAAAATAATCATAGCCCCAAACGGTTTGTAACAAATGTTCCCGTGTCATGACTTGACCAATGTGTTTTGCTAAATAAAAGAGCAGTTCAAACTCACGGTGAGTCAATTCAATCGTTTCGCCACGTTTCGTCACCATATACGCATCGGGATGGATCGTTAAGTCCCCAATGATCAGTTCAGAAGGTGTGACTTCTTCCACTTCTTTGGTAGCAGAAGCGCCACGTCGAAGATTTGCTTTCACACGTGCCACTAATTCACGATTAGAGAACGGTTTGGTCACATAATCATCTGCTCCCAGTTCCAAGCCTAACACTTTATCGATTTCAGAATCCTTAGCTGTCACCATGATGATCGGCATATCAAACGTTTTTCGTACTTCACGAGCCACTTCTAAGCCATCCATTTTTGGTAACATCAAATCTAGTAAAATCAAATCAGGTTCCACTTCGGCTACTTTTGCTAAAGCTTCTTCCCCATCATATGCTGTATAGACGTCATAGCCTTCTTTTGCTAAGTTAAATTTGACGATATCCGAAATCGGTTTTTCGTCGTCGACAACTAGTATTTTTTTCATAAAGAGCCACCTCTTAGTTAGTATTGTCATTCTGTTCTATTATACCGCATTTCTTATCAGGTTTCATCTTTCTAAAAAAATAGGAGGTTATTGATAAAAATTGCATGATTGAACAGGCGGATTCAGATTCCTACACCCCCCCACGAATCTCACTTGTCGCTTATCAAAGTATGCAATTAGATGATTATAAAAATAAACCGCTAACTCGGAAAAGTTATAGCGGTTTATTCTTGCTTCATTGACTAAAGATCCGTATAGGGTAGCTCAAATCAAATATTTCATACATAAAAAACTATTTCGATTATTGAGAGTCACCAGAAAACATGCCAGTGATCGAATCCCATATGCCACTAAAGAACCCTTTGATATTTTCCCAAAGCCCTTTTGATTTTTCTTGAATTTGCTTGCTCGCCTCAGTCAAGTCTAATTCTTTCACGAAGTCTTCAAAAATATTTTTATCTTTCATTTCACTCATCAACGAAGTTATTTCTGTGACTTGATCGCTTGTCATTACATCTTCTAGTCCATTATCCTTCAGAGCTTTTTCTACTGTCGTTTGAATATCCGCTTGTGTCAGCTCTTTGCCGTCAGCAGTCTTAGCTGCTAACTCTTCTTTCGCTTGCTCCTGTGCTTTATTTAATGCTTCATCGGAATAGCCATCTTTGTCTTTGTTTTCTTCTGTGATAGACGATAAAACATCCATCTCATTTTGAGCCACGCTGACACGGTCTTGATTAATGATGCCCCCTGACTCTTCAACGATTTTGTACACACCAGCTAAAGCACCTGAACCATCGATCGGTACTGCAGATGCGACCGTCAATTTTGCATCGGTAATCCCAGCTGTTAACGCTGCATTTTGATACTGAGCGGCTGTGATTCGTGTGATATTTTCTGGTGTCGCGATATCAACAGTGATCCCTTCGCCTTCAGCGAGCGTCTGCATACGTACAGAACTATAAACTGCCCAGTCTTTGGTAAATCCACCGTCAGGAATATAGGACATCAAGTCTGTACCGGACGTTTTATAGATCGGCGTTTCTCCTTTGATCCCCAATTTATCTAATGTATAAGTTTCTTGTTCTTTCGTTAACGCATTACCGATTGCTACTGCATTGATCTGTAATCGTTCACTAGAGCTGGTTGTCGTTGTTGAATCGGAAGAATGCGTAGCAACTGTCGAGTCGACCGTTCCTGAAATTGGGACAATACTTTGCGTTGTTGCTGTCTCGTCTGCTAATACGATTGGTGTTGCTAGTAAAACTTGGCTTGAGACCAAGAGAGTGGCAATAAGTTTTGTTTTCTTCATACATAACCTCCATGTAGCTGTTTTCTGTTTTAAACATTGTACTATAAGGTCTATAAGATAACCTACGCCTCAAGGCTGATTTGAAAAGAATCTTATACTATCTTTTAAGATTACGAGTGTTTTCTTAGCTATTCCAAACTTTTTAGACTTTATCTTTCATCAAAAAGCCCAACCTCCGAATGTATCCGAGTGTTGGGCTTGGGCTATCTCCTTATTCTTCTAAGCTTCCTAGTTTCCCATTTGTATGAATCGATTTTTAATAGCGTAATTGTAATAGGATCGGCGATTGATTTTCTAATACTTCTGTTTCGGCAAAGATAACTTCTCCTCCGTAACGCATGACTTCATAAATGATTTCATTGACGATATCTTCGACGTAGCCTTCGTCACTCGGTGAGATATCTACTAATTTGACTTGATGATCTCTAATCACCGCCTCTTGATAGTAAGCGTGATCTACAATCAATTTTTGCCCTTTTCCTTTAATTACTTGTCTGTAGATGTTGGCTACATCACGCTCTACACGCCCTTGGTTTTCCATTCCTACTATAGTGTGTAGTATCGTCTCTTTTTGATGACGAATGTATTCGTGAATCACCTGATTTGCTTGCTCTCCTATTGCCAACTCATTTTCGCCACTATCAACTGTAAAGTTCCCATAGATTTCTCCAACAATCCGTTCATCTTTATGTGAAATCTGTTTATATGTCGCAATATTTTCTGTTGTTCCAGCTAAAATGATTGGGTGTGGATGACGATTCAAATAAGGTTGTAACTCAGAATCAATCCATTTGAAGAACTCTTTTTTGTAATTCGTTTGAACACTTCCCATTGAATTCAATACGCGGTCTTTTGCCCAGTAGCCTTTATTCCTGATTGGGAAATGTGCGTCTTTCACTTCTTGTATCAGCGTATCATCTACATATTCTAGTAAACGTGAACAATCCATCCCAATCGTTAACACATAATAATGGTTCATTTTACTTTCACTTCGTAAGATTTCTTTTGTATGGAAATACGCATCAATAACAAATTGACTCTCCAACACAAACGGTACTTCGATTTGTTCATTGACGCTTGGCGAAATAAAATAGACAATGCTTCCTCTTTTATGCGTAGGTTGAAAGTCTTTTAACACTTGATCGATTTTACGAATCATTGTTTTCGCCGCTGTTCCTTCCCTTTCTTCCAACTCTAAAATAATCTGTTTTACTAGATTTTTTAACACTAGTTTATATTTTTCAGCACTTTTCTCGTCATTTGGCATCCCTAACATGATCGTTACCGCTGGATTTTCTCTGTGGGCACTTAATTCTAAATAATTCATTTTTAAACTCCTTCTTTCTACCTAAAAATAAACTGGCATAGTGATCAATCGATATGATCCGCATTTCTATGCCTACTTTAATGATATTGGTTAGAGCGATTCTAAGGTCAACCTAATTTTTTATACAAAATCAAAAATGCCGGAATTGTGTTTTTTCTTCTCCAAAAACTCTTGAAGCATGTTCCATTAAATTCAAAAATTAAATTTCCCCATAAAAAATCCCGCCCTAGAGAAGTCAGACGAATATCTAACTTCTACAGAGCGGAATTCTATTTGCGATTCTTTTAGTGTCCACTATTTTTTTCTAATTATTTTAGATAAAAAATAATGCTGTTCTTTGATGATCACTTAGCTTCGATCATATTATGGTTCAAGTATTTGCACACCGATCCCTAATAAACCTGGGCCAGTATGGACAACCAATGCCGGTGAGATTTGTCCAAAATAAATCTCTTGGACATTAGGGAATTCACGTTCAAAACGAGCCTTCATTTCAATTGCTTCTTCTTCCGCCGCACCATGTGCGACTGCCAAGTTGAAGACTTTTGCATCCCCGACAGCTTCTTTCACATAGGACATTGTCTTGTCTAAACTTTTCTTTCTGCCTCGTGCTTTACCTACTGTATAATAGATGCCCTCTTCATTACAAGAGATGATAGGATTCAATTTTAAGGCATTTCCTAAAATTGAGGCAACTAGACCGATACGTCCGCCTTTTTGCAGGTATTCAAGTGTTGCTACATTGAAAAAGACTTTCGTTCGTTCAGCTAATGCAACTAATTCATCGATCAGCGTGTCCCATTCCATGCCATCTTCGATCCATTTTGCGGCTTGGATTGCTGTAAAACCGGCGCCAATACCAATATTTTTAGTATCTAATACATGTGTTTGGATTCCTTCTTGTTCTTGTGCGACAAGACGAACCACATTATTCGTCCCGCTCAAACCACTTGAAATAGTGATTGCTAGAACTTTATCATATCCATCATTTTTGATTTGATAAAAAATCTTAGTGATTGATTCTCCATCAGGTAACGAGGTACCCGGAATTTCCTCAGGTAAACGCTTATAAATCTCTTCAGGAGTAATATCGACTTTATCTGTATATTCTCTATCTTTATAAATGATTTTCAAAGGGATCACATAAATATTGTACATATCGATGATTTCTTGTGGCACATCTGTTCCTGAGTCTACTAAAATCGCAATCTTATTCTTCATTTTCTTTCTCCTTTTTTGCCTCTTGTAAATATTCGCTTTCTAAACTGATCGTTTTTTCTGCTAGTAGCTTCATTGCAAAAGAAATCGTCGCTGAACGTACAGCAACATATTCTAATGGAAGTTCTTGATTCAATAATTGTTCATGTTGTTTTCCTTGGGCTAATTGACTGACCATTCGTATCGCATTTTCTTGTTCATCACAAAAAAGATTGTATGCTTCACGGATGCCCACTGTTTTTCCTTGAAACAAAATTCCTTCTTTGATTTCAGGAATCGTCAACACTTGTTTAAGCGTTGTGATAGCAATCAGAAATGCCACATGTTGTTTGTTGTATCGCTTTTTGATTGGCGCCGGTACTAAACCTAGTTTCACATAATTATTAACCATTGAAGAAGTTAACAAAGGATGTTTTTCTCCTTGGATAACTGGTGATAAATGACGATCTACTAGTGTCTTGACTTGATCCATGTATAGCTCCAAGTCTGGAAGTTCTTCCCAATGTGGTAAACGAAACGTTTCGATACTGACAGCCCAATCAATTAATTGCTGACGCATTTTTTCCATTATGAAAGCTCCTTTAATGTTCTCATTAATACTTTATCAAAGTTTTCAAAAACATTCAATCTAGTTACTCAAACTAGATAAATTAATAACAAAATCAAACATCGATAACAAGCGTTTAAACGATGCTTGTTCTAGATTCTTCTTGGAATAAAAAAAGACCCGCCATTTTCATGACGGGAAAAGGAGTAAAAAAATGAAAAAGTGTTATGGGTTGTTCTTTTGCAAGAACTTTGTTGGTTGGGATACATTTATCATAACGGTCATTTATGAATAAACTATGAATGAATTTCTAGGAAGTAGTAAAGTTTTCGTAGATTTTTTATTGTACGTGCCTTGCATTTTAAAATGCTTAGTGCTACTATAATAAAGTACTTTTTCATATGGGCCGTTAGCTCAGTTGGTAGAGCAGCTGACTCTTAATCAGCGGGTCGCGGGTTCGAGCCCCTCACGGCCCATTGGGTGCCAAACCCACGTCACCAGTACACTCTTGGCTACTTCGGTAGTTTGGAAAAGAGTGTGCGTGGTGGCATTTTTTATTTTTCGGGTATGAAATTCGGGTATGTATCTTAGTATTTTATTTTTTAATAACAAAAAAAGCACTCTACCGATTAAATCATAGAGTGCTTTTGGTATATGTACCCTGTAGGTCTCGAACCTACGACCAGACGGTTATGAGCCGTCTGCTCTAACCAACTGAGCTAAGGGGGTACAGGTTGTTACCGCGACAAGGTCAAAGAATAATCTTATTTTTTTATTCTATGCGACAACAATCCTATTATCGTATTAAAACGTTAGTGTATAGACAGTTATGAAATTGATTATTTTGTATACGATAACAAAAATATTTTATCGATTAATTTTTACCTTTGTCAATAAATTTTCTACTTATATAAAATATCAATATATCTATTATAAACAAATGTAATAATAACTCGTTTATATAAGTCTTTTCTCCTATATTAAAACTGATAAAAGTACTTTTGTACTACACACGCTGTTTCTTATTTTCACTAGATATTGATTTTAGATTGACTTTGAAATCATTCAGTTGGATATTCGTAGATTGAAGTTTAGGAATATTACACTCTCTTTGACTATATAGTTCACCAGCTTCCTTTATTGGAATTTATTTTTTAGCAAACAGCTTTGTCTCACTTCTTTCAAATGCAAATAATTTTGAAAAATTCTAGCTATAAGAATTTGGAAGAGTTAACGTATTTAATTGAAGAACCTATAAAAAATCAACCAAAAATGATAAATTGAGATCTTTAATCCCTACTAAGGAGTTCGAAGTTACGTCTCCATTGTGAGATTCTAGGAGATTTTATTGAACACTTAAATCTTTATATATAAAGGGATTGACTATTTTTATTTTAGTTAATTTTCGCTAAAAAATTATACATAGCATTCAAAAAATACAGTTTTAATATAAATAGTCCATTCATACTATCTCCATATTTACAATCATTTTTTCTCTCATAAGTCATGTAAAATAGACTAAAAAAGATCACTCAAAATGAGTAATCTTTACCTAGATTCTATATCATAACCTCTCGACCTAATTGAATCTTTGTTTTTTGCACGTTCTCATTTACTTTCTGTGCTTGTTTTTTTATAATTTCTAACTTTTCTTTAGTTAATTGAGTCCTTGGAGGAACTGGCGGTGCAACTTTTGCTTCTTCCACTGGAGAAACTACATTTTTATTTTGAGCCTGAGATTTGTTTATTATCATGTCTTTGTAAACTCGGTCCCCTTGAACTTTATTTTTCAAAAGACTCATTAAATAAGTATTAGGAGCCATTGTATCTAAATTTACTTGATCGCTTATAAGGAAAGTAAATTCTGTATTTAATTTTTTATTTAAGTGTGGATAATCCATTAATAATAAAATCTTGTTTCTAAGTTTCACATTTTCAAATTCAAGGAAATGTTGAAATTTTTTTGGAAAATCACCCTGTTGAATCTTGTTGCTATTTATATTTAATAAAGTCATATAATAATCACTTAAACGATAGTTATTTTTATAGTAATTCATGTATAAGTCTTTTCTAGTGCATTCATTTACGTTTTTAACTAATCCTAATCTTCTAACATTAGCATACCGTGTATATAATCCTTCTAAAGTATCATAAGCAGGCTGTTTTTTATCAAAATGAGGTTCACTATTTTTAAATTCACTATGAACATAAACTTTTGACATCCATTTATGTTTTTCAACCATCGCGTCTAAAATCTTTATTACTCTATTTCTCATAAAAAACTTTCCTTTCATACATTAGATTTAACTATATCCTAATTGATAGCTAACTCCCTATGTTTGAATTGTCAAAAAAAATTTTTAATTTAAAAAAAATGCCATCCTTACTAACAAAGAGATGGAGCACTTTATTTAACTTCTTGAGCTATTGATAAACATACACTTCTAGTTTTACAATTCTTGATTAATTCTAGTTAACGCTGTTTGCCTTAGTATCAAATTTTCTATAATTTTACAGTCAGTAATATTTTCTATTTTTCTAAATAGTATGGCATTTTTTTCTCATGATTAATGTAACATTAACATGACGTATTCAGAAATACATCATATTTTTCTTTACAGAAATAACTACTCTTTTGAGCAGTTATTCACACTAAACATATAAAAACTGGATGATGTTACTCGACTGTGGTTTACCATGCATGTGTTATTTGTTGTCAAGCAGATCGTGTAAAAGAAGAACGGAATACATATAGCACAATATAATCATAATCTACAAAAATTAGGTTTTTTATTCATTTTCATTATAGCTATTCTAAAAAAAACGAAGGTGGTGGAAGTACATCTATTTTTTGATAAAAAATAAGAAGAGCAACTCAATTTGTTCCTTTCATTCGGTAGTCAATTGGAGAATTATAGCCTAATTTGGCTATAATTCGGTGATAATTTCAAAAAATAGATGTAATTTTCGACAATTTCGATTACTCTATTAATTAGAATCTATTGGTTCTTTTGAAATGTAGAACGTTTCAGAATTTAGCGAGGAGTGAAACGATTCTATCGGAGCGTTATCTGAAGTGGTTCCTTTACGTGACATACTTTGGATAACGTTTTTTGTTTAACAAGTTCGTATAATACCTTCAAAGTATAGGTTGATCCTTGATCACTATGCAAAATAATTGTTTCTTTTAAATGGTTTAATGTATCTACTGCTAATTGGGTATCCGGTTGTTCAGACAATTGATAAGCAATAATTTCACTATTAAAAGTGTCCATAATGGTAGAAAGATATAACATGGATTTGCCAAAGGGCAAGTAAGTAATATCTGTGGTTAATTTTTCCATTGATTGATTTGTTGTCCAATTCTTTTGAATGAGGTTATCAAAGGTTTTGTGTATCTTTCCAGCATGTTTACGTTTTTTCACTTAGCAAGACAATTCCACCAGTATTTTTTCATAATTTATGCAACCTTATTGATACCTACAAGCATTTCTCGATTTAATAAAGCATGTATTTTGCAATAACCAAATAAGAAATGATTTTCCAAAACTAATTGATGAATACGTTTTTCAATTGAAGCGAGCGCAGAAAACTCTCATTTTCGATTGCGATAATAGGTAGTTCTTGAGATACCAAATAATTTGGTCAAGCGTACACTTGACAGTTCATTGGTACGCTGGTTAATAAAGTGAAAGATATTTTCTAACGTCACCACCTTTCCTGAAAGAAAAATTTATTTTATAGAGATAGTTCCTTGTTCTTCTCTTCTAGTTCTTGTAAGACTGTCTATTTTGCTTTTCTAGGATGACCAGAAGAAGAATCAAGCCTTTTTAAATTATTAGTAAGATACCATTTTTTCCAAATAAAAATGGTTCCAGTACTAGGGATATGAAACTCGATTCGAAGTGCAGTGGGGTGGTTCACCCGTTAGCAAACGTTTAACCATCTGAATCTTTAATTCTTTCGGATAATAATTATGTTTTGTCATGATAAAAACACCTCCAAATTTATTTTACTAAATTTGAGGTGCTCTTTTTTAAGAGTATCTTATTATATTGTCAGTTCTGGTTGAATAATAAGGTTTTATTTATAAATATTATTATACCTATTATTTTAAACCAGCAATCATTCTATTCATACAGGAAAACTATATGTTTTTTTTATTATCAAATTCCATTCTCTTTCAAATGAAGCATCATCATCAAAATATAAAATATCCTTAGTGAAATTTACAAAGAAACATATCCCTAAAATAACCAATACTATAATTTCTTTATTCTTTACTACCTCATAAATTAAAACTACAAATGCTAGATTCAAAAATAAAATCTCAAAAAAATAAACTCTAAATACTACTATCTTTTTTTAATATTATCTACTACTCATGCTACTCAAAAAGAAATTTTACATATAAAAACAGGCTATCTTTACAGACAGCCTGGAACGGATAGTTTGTCATCATGTAATTTAAGATTGTGTAATTTGATGACACAATTATTTTACTACGAATAAAAATTAATCTTTTTCCTTTTTTTAATAAGAGACAAAAAACAAGTATTTATTTGTAAAGTAATATACAAATAAATACTTGTAAGTTACTACTAATCTAATTTTATATTAAAAAATTATTTTTTCTTCTTCTACTTTTACGTGCGCTTTTCTACTTGTATTACTATTTTTGAAACTAGAGTTTACCTTGGCACAAACAATTTTTGGGAAATCGAGTTACTTCTTGTGAGTAACTACTTCCTTTTTTTTCTGAAGTTACTGAATTCTTATTACTGTTTCTACTTAAATTTTGAAGTTTTGATTTTCTTCTATATCCGTAAAGCTTCCACCTATCAGGATTACTTATCCAAGGAGCATCTACTTCCTTCCCTTGTAGAAAAAATATAACATTACTTGATAAATCAGATCAATTGCGATACATAAAACGTAACTCTGGTCCCAGAGTAGGAATCCAATCTGCTTCCTTTGTCAAAACTTCAGTCATAGCTACTTTATCTAAACTAACCTAAACCTTTACCTCAGAATTTTCTATAGCCATTTGAAGTCCTAGCTTAGAAGATTCTTTCATAAGGTGTCCAAGAACAAATGAATCCATAAAACGGGGGCCATTAGGATCGTAAAGTTCCAATGGTTGGCTCCTACATGAAATAGTTTTTTTGTAAAAACATATCCCATAACGGCTAATTTTTAGCTTTATCTGGGAAGACAAAAGATTTTTTTGTACTTTGTAACAGTGCATCAGCATAATCTTTTTCACTTCTTGTAGTAATGTTTTTTTAATATTCTTCTATAGACCAATAAAAAGCACTATAATAATCCTCAATACTTACAGGTCCACGATTACCTTTTTGTAACTGTTTTTTTTAAATGGTTGTTTCACTTTCACCATATAACGATATTTCCCTGATTCAATAAAGCTACTTTATTAATAATAAAAAAGTTTATACCCTTAATTTAGCTAATAAATTCAATTCTTTGTAATTTTATCCCTTATTTGAAAATGATATACTTATTTTTTCTTTTTTTTAATAAATTTATAGTTTCACCTGCTAAAAAAAAGCTACTCCTCATTATTTCTTATAAAGAATTTATGGATTTAGCTTTTTAAAAAAATTATATACTCTGTAGGAATCGAACCTACGATCGCTCGATTATGAGCCAAATACTCTGACCAACTGAACTAAAGATATCCAATGTTGTCGCGAGAACGCCAAAGGACTACCGTAATTTTATTATTAAATGCGACAACAATTCTGCTATTACATAAAATTAAATTGATATTAGATTATGAGATAAAATCATACAATAACATATTTATTATATCGAATTATTTTTGTAATTGTCAAAATTTTCGAGAGTAATTAATGTGTTTGAGAGTTACATATTGTTGCCGTTGTGCTTTCTTCTCACTGTTAATGATGTTATATTCACTTTGAAATCGCTAGGCTTGACATTCGTAGATTGAAGTTTAGGAATATTGAAATCTCTCTGACTATATACTTCACTTGCTTCTGTTGTTTGAATTTTTTGAAGAAAGCAGCTTTGTCTAGCTTCCTTTAAATGCAAATAGTTTTAAAATATTTCTGATATAAGTTTTTTATATACGATTGGATTAAACTTTAATACTTCCAATTGTTTATCAATAATCTTAATTAGATCTTTGTACATTGCTTTCGTAGAGTATAGTTTCGTATTTTTTGACATATGTTGAATTTTCTCTTGTAAATATTTCTTTGATCTAGTCTTCGAAATATCAGATTTAGATTCATTAATTAATACGAATTTAATAGTCTCATCCAGCTCTTTTACAAAATAATTATCTAAATATTGTTGATAGTTTCCCTCTCTCGTTCTCAATTTTTCTGAAGTTTATAACTCACTTAGCTCAGAAAATAATATCTCCTGTATCTTATATTCCATTAATAAATTTACTTTTCTATCTATATTATCTAGATCTGTTAACAAACCTAATTCTAAAATATTAGATAGTTTTTCAATATTCGATGGTCTATTTTTTATTTTGTATTTATACTCTACATTTCCTTTCTTGAAATTAGATTGAATTTTTCCGTCAAGTATATAGGGAGATACTTGTATTCTATCTTTTATTTTAGTGTTAGCCTTATCGATGATACAAACTACAAATTCATCTTCAATTTTTTTAATAATTGCACCCACTTCATATGCATACCAATCATTTTTTTCCTCTTCAAATAATATAACTGTTAAAGGTACAATAAAAAAACTATCTTGATTATTAGCAACTAGTCTATCGATATAGTTACTTAAAAGTTGTGGTTCAATTGAACTGTATGTACTATTTTCCAGTGAAGAGTCTATCAAATCAATATTTCTATGACTAAAAATTTCCAAGTTACATTTCACATATTCTTGATATAACGATAATAGTTCGATATTTTGTTTATAAGGAGTGAATTTAAGAAAAGTAAAATGAGAATAATCTAAATTCAATAATTGTAATAGTATATTTCCATATTCTTTAGATTTAATCAGCCTATATCTTTTAGACTTTGCTAATCTTAATAATTAATCTATCTTTACTTAGTCATGCATCATTTATCCTCCACATCAAAATATTTTTTTCAACAGTATATTTCTATAAAAAATATACTATTTCATACGATGTTTTCTTTCAAAGATAAATAAAGAAAAATATGGTTATCATAAATTTGCTAATTAATCATCAAAAATTTGTGTATTTTTAAAATAATCTGATATAAAAAGAATTCTTATAATATATATAGCTACTTAATAAGGAGCTTTTCTCGACTATACTGTCAAAAAGATATCCTTAATACGTACATCATTGACTATCCCTTCATCATTTGCTTGGTTACAACGCCGCAAAATAACATCAATTTTCTTGCCTTTTTTCACACAACTTAAATCTACAATGGCATCCATGTCTAAAAGGTACCGCTACCTTTGTATTAGCTATTATTACTCTTAAATCATCAATTAATATTTTGATGTTATTAGTATTTTTTACATCTGTATCCTTGGAAAAGTTTGCTTCTATCTTTTGAACGCGTACAAAAATTATTGAGAGAAATGAATTTGGTTTTATTGCAGGCAAGAAATACAAACTTGGAAAGAATATAAAAAAGAAAAATAAAGCGACGAAAAAAACTGTTAAATCAAAATTTTACTACTACGACAATCAAAAATAGGTAATCGGTATCATATATATTCATACACTAAAACAAGGTGTAAAAAGAATATTGAAGTTCATGTAATACTAAAAGTAACATTTGAGGAAACTATAGAAAATAACTTAGCATTCATTACAGAAGTAAGACAAGGGGAAATTGCAGCTTTACAAGAAAAAGATATTGACTTTGATAAACATAAAATAAGATTTCATCATCCGATATAACAATTAAAGATTATTTTTCAAAGTATAAACTCGTGTAGGATATACAGAAATACGCAAAAATTCACTTATCTTTAATTTAATAATCATTAAATAACAAACTATTAATAAGCAGCCAGCAGGTTCGAGTCACTTATGGCCTATTGAGTTTCAAACCACGTCACCAGTACACTTTTGGCTACTTCGGTAGTTTGAAAAAGAATGTGCATGATGGTATTTTTTATTTTTTTGTATAAAAATTTATTCGTCAATATCATCTTCTGTATGGTCGTTAACTGTTTTATTGTTCTGTTGTTTTATTCTCGCCTTCGAATCTACTTCTATTGTGAAAGGTGTTGTTTTCACAATATTTCCAAAGCATTATTATTTTATAAGTTATTCTTTATTGATTGTCTGAAATACTCCATTTTCATCATTTGAGCGTATAATAAGATGGACATAGATTTAGTTTTTTAAAATCTTCCTCATAGCAAATCTATATGCTATTTTAGATGCTATGATATGTGCTTGGACCTAAAATTCAGCTAAACCCTTCACATGTTCAAAATATTTTTTTATCATATTACAGTTATTTTGACAAAATATCCCATTATATCTTTCAGTTTTTCTACTCTTTAGATTGTCGATATACATCTCCTTTACGATTTTTTTATTCTTTTCGAAAGTACCTGTTAAATGACTTGCTCAGTTAGTACAATCCTTGCTAATTTCTCCTACTCAATCGATAAGCTTGAGAACTAGTTCATTTGGCAACAATAATTCGTAAACACATTCATTTTGATGCTGATTTCGTAGGGCTATGTCTCTTAAAATCCAGAAATTTTTAAAAGCTTCTGAGCCAAAAATTCTTTAACACTTTCGTATTGCTTTACCTTATAGAGCACAAAATCAATTTTTATTCATCTAAAGTAAAAATAGAACGAGTGAATCTTTTTTTAACCAACTAAAATTGCTTGTACTAAGAAGCGTTTATCATCAATCACATCAGGTTTCGCACAAGTAGATAAACTGACTATTTTTGATTCTGCCGTTAATTGTTCTTCATTTAATTGACTATTTAAAAATGCTAAATAATTAGAATAATCATCTAGGTTAACAAAACGATTTTGATAATTTTTATCTGTATTCTTAACATAATTTGCAAAAAATATTTTATATTTCTTTACTTCACCAGAAATAGTGTAGATATAAAAATAAGGATATTTCTTCCTAAAATCTGAGTTTTGATAGGTAGGTAATTCAGAAAACATACCTATTCCAAAACCTAGATTATGACCATATATGATTGTATTTTCATCACTAAAACGCTCATTATTATCTTTATCCATAAAGATTGAACCATATTTATCATAGGTTCCTTGAAACGTTTTTGTTAAATACTCTTTATTGTCCTTACTTTTAACTATAGGATAGTTAATATTTTTTGGTTCATCGAAAATTAGCCAACCTACGATGTCTGAATTGATTATTTTTAGCGCATCAAAATCAATCTTTTTATTATTTGGCTGGCCTTTTACGTAACTTTCACTAAGTTTCTTGTAATACTTTTCTCCTTCAATATAAGGTAGTGTCTCTATAATAATTCGGCCTCCTACAACGATCAGTCCAATAAAAGTAAATAGCATAAGAATAGAACTAATTCTAAAATGCTTTTTGGCTTCCTTTTTTATCTGATTCCGCATTAATATCTCCTACTTCATATCTATCATTTTTTCAAAATCAAATTGCTGACTTTCCCCGTTACTGGTTAGGTTTTTATTATAATAAATTTTAATACGATCAGCAGTTGAAGACGTATTGATTCTTTCTTTTTTTAACGCTGTAAAAAGATAACCACTCACTTTTTCTCGACCTTTCAAACTATTTTCAAACCGTTTTTTTTTTATATCTAAAGAGACTAATTTTGCTTTTGAAATTTGTTTGTCTAGTTGAACTTGTATCACTAAATTTTTAAGATTGATATCAGAAACTCCTTTATTTTCTAAGATAACTTCATAAACTAAATATTGATAATTGTCAATTTCTTTATAATAATCAAAATAACCAACCGGATTGGGGGGCTTTAATTCGTTAGTAATTTTTTGTGTTCCAAATGTTAGTTGCAGATTTTCTAAATTCGTTACTTGCTTTTGCTTTTCAAAAATCGTCTCCTTCCCAGAAAAGCTATTTTTAGTACAACCAGTTAGAGTTAGTACTAAACTACATAATAGGATACCAAATAATACACTTTTATTTTTCATCTTCTATCCTTACACCATTCCTCAAGACACGATTAGTGGAATTTCGATATCACCACTATTTAGTGATTGTTCAAAGTTATCTAATTTCCTTGTTTCAATTTTTAACTTTAATTGATAGTTTCCTGGATTAAGTGTCCGACTAATTGAAAATTCAGTAATTGCTTTTCCAGGTTCAATATACTCGCTTTCATACAATATTTCGTCTGTTTCTGACAAAATTAATTTGTATTTAAAATAACATGGATTTCCTTCTGGATTAGCTAGAGCAATATGCATTTTTTTAGTATCTGAGGCTAACTTAATTTCATTGAAAGCTGGTAACATAATACTAGAGGGATCTTCATTTTTTTTATTACCTGGCATTTGATAAGCTACCGCCGTCTCGTCTAGATTTGGTCCTCTATCCTTACAAAAATATAAAATTCCACTACCGACTAGCAAACTAAAAAAAGAAATAAAAAATACTAGTTTTAACCAGTTTTTTTTGACGATTCTGACATAGACTTCCTCTTGTTTTTTTTCACAAGGAATATAACCGACAACATTATCAAAAATACTCAATTTTTCTCTATAAGGAAAAACCTTCAATTGTGTCTGTTGATCATAATGAAGTACCTGCTCTATCGGTCGTTTTCTCGTTTTTCTAAATACATCACCTACAATTTTTTGATGCGTAACTCCCATACTTTTAAACTTTTTTTTACTTATATACTGCCATTTGACACCTTGAACATTCATTAGTTCATTTAACTCATTGTTTTTTATTGCTTTAATCTTTGTCTACTCCCTTCACAAATTATTCGCTTGTTTTTTGTACATTTAAAGTAATCATTACTTCACCAGTATTAAAAGTAATTTTAGGATTTTTCAAATCTCTCGTTAAAATTCTTACAGTTCCTTGATGTTCACCAACTGATAATTCCCGAGTCAAATGAAATTGTGTTATCATTTTTCCTGGAGGAATTAGATCTGATTTATAAAGTATTTCCTTTGTACTATCTAAAATCACTTGGTATTGAAAATAACATTGGTTTCCTTTTGGGTTTGGTAACATTTGTTGAACATTTGTTGATTTTTCTTGTAAATTAATGGTTGTTATTCCTGGTAACATAATCTTATCTGGTTGCTCGTTGATCAATCCATTCAAATCGTATACAACGGCTGATTGATCAACTTTAGGTATTGCTTCTTTATTTATGTACCAACTTATCCCCAAAAAAATAAATAAAGCTACTAATAAATAGAATACAGGATAAAAAAATATTTTTATATACGATCTATCTACAATCTTTATAAAATAACTACTATTGACTCCATCGTTTTCATTATCCTCTTTCACTGGAATATAACCAACTGTTTTTTCATACCACTTATTTTTTAAGTGATACTCAAAAAGTTGTATCCTTGTTCGTTCATCTTTAACCAACCAGTAATTATAGTTGCTTTTTTTGCTATCTTTCCTTAATTCACCACATATACAGAAGGAATGATCCCCTAACATTTTAAATTCTTTTTTTGTATAGTAGGGCCAATGAGTCCCATCGTTCGTTCGAAAATAAGACATCAATTTTTTATCTAAGAGATGATAATGCATGGTTGAGTTCCTTTCTCTTTTATTCTCCTTTTGTAAGCTTTGTCCATTTCAATGCTTTTAAATTGATAAGTAGTGTCCACCACATTGCTTTATTTTAAGCAAAGCAATATGGTGAGCACCTGTTCATTACTAATCCTATAAAAACAACATGTTATTGCGTTTCATTTGAGTGATTGGTAACTTTTAATTTATAAGTTAGCGTGTCTTCAAATAAATCATCAGCTAAGGCCGCTACTTTCGGAGCCGTTGTCATTTGGGCTTCCCCAGTGATTTTTTGACGCTGATTATTTAGTGTACCAATATTTTTAGCTCCAGTACTATCAGGTGTATTTTGGTTGTAATAGGTAAATGTTTCGGGTTCTCCTGCTACTTTATATCCTAGTTTATATTCTCCTTTTTGGCTGTACTTCTGATTATTCAAAGTATAGCCATTACTAGATTGAACTTGTACATCTACCTTAAAGTTATTCGGTAACCCGCTCACATCACTACTTGGACCATCTGGATAAATTGCCATTAATTGAACTGAAGTATCGACTTTTGAAGTTGTATCGGAAAATATGATTCCTGTGGGAATCAAAACACTAGCATTCGGATCCACTGTCACGCCTCCAGCAAAATACCCTACGTTAAGAGAAGCTTCTTTCTCTTCTGCCTTAGCAGTACTCGAATCTCCAGCAAGAACACTCGTCAGTAATACGCCTAACAAGCCTAATGAAAATAGACCAATTCGTTTTTTCATCATTTTTTCCTTTCTTTCTATTTAGATAATTAATCAATGTTTCTAAAAAAATCGTATTATCAATAGTTCATATCTCTGCTAGTTTTTCTGCGTCTCCATACTAGAATGAAAAACAGCATCAGTAATAATAAAAATGTTAATATTAATAACTTAAAAGATGTAGGATCGCCAGTCTGTACCGAATTAGGTTGCCCTAATTCGATACTTGTTTTCTTTTGGACTAAGTCCTTAACCATAGCTGGCAATGTTGAATAACTAACTGGAATACTTCTTTCTTCAGCAAACGCCTGAAACGGCATACCAGCAAATATGAGGCTAATTATACAAAGGTAAAGTCTATTCAATTGTTTTTTCATTTTTTATCACTACCTTCTACTTGTCCATTTTCTTGTAAAGTAAAAATATATTTTAATGTAGCAAAATACGTATCACCTGCATACAGGGATCTGCGAGTATTTAATCTAAATGAAATGTTCTCTCCTACGGGTAAAGCTAAACCATTTTCAATAATCTCGGTTTTTTCAGAATTTTTATCTAAATATCCTAAAACAGAATATCGACTACCATTCTTTTCAACTGATGGATTTTTTAAACCATTTGGAAAATAAATATCTACAAAACGATCATCAACATCTCGGCCAGAAGCAGTCATTTTAACATTATCTTCTATTTCTGCTTTAAAAGATGGCCAAGTTTTAGAATTTTTAGTAGCATCAAAAGAAATCATCTGTTCTTTCCCTGCGTACTTGTTTGATTGATCTTTTCCTGAAGAATCAAGTACTTTTCCTTCATGATCATCCAGTTGTACTATGGTTGGAATTGTTAAATAGTATTCTGGATCTTGAAATACTTCAATCGGAGTAGTAACGGAAGAAATCAGATCCGAATGGTGGGTTGAATCATTGGCAATATCATCAACACTTGTATTTGCTATATTCGCATAATTCCATGCAATGATTTTGTAGTTGGCTCCATTATCTGAATCATAATTTATGCTATCTTTTCCATCACTAAGAGAAACATTTTTGATAGCAAATGTCACATTCATTTTTCCTGTTTCTTCATTAAATGTAATATTGGGTTTACCTACTTTTTCTAGTCCATCTTCCACTCCATTTTGATAAGAACCTTCATCATTACCCCACAATTCATACTTCTCAACGCCATTTTCATCTGTTATTTTTTTAAATAGAGCAACATGTAATTGCTTTTTATCTGCATAATCCACCACATTTTTGTTTTCTTGCCATTGCTCTAGATGTGGGTAGAAATAATCATAGCTAAAATCCGCCGAAGCTGTGAAGTTCTCGCCTGGTGAAATAGTAATCTTCGTGTTACTTTCATTACTAATTCCTCCATTTTTTGATTCTATTTTTGTTGGCAATACGGTTACGTTCGTTTGACTTAATGGTACCTTTCCAATAATTGGTGCTTGCTCACTTGTATCTGGAACATTTAACTCACCATTCTTATCATTCCAGGCATAAATTAGATAAGAATGGCCGTTTTCTTGATCATAGCGAATGGAAGGCTTACCATCTTCATCTACATTTTTTATTCTAAATGTAATCATTAGTTTACCATCTTTCGCCTCGATATTTCCTGAGCTTACCTGCTCTTTGAAGTCCTCTTTGACACCAGCTTCCGTTGCTAATAGCTGATGTTGTCCATCTGGAGATTTTTTATATAACGCAAACTTCAGTTTTTTATCTTGATCTGACCAATCACCTTGATAACTGAAAGTTGAAGAAATCGTAAATCCATATTCTTGATCTGTTTGCTCTTTTGTTCCACCTGTAAATGTTTCTAAAGACGTTTCAAAAGGCGTATAATCATTATTCTCGCCTGTGATTTCATAGTATCTTGGTTCATAGACTGCTTCTAAAATCAGTGTACCTTCTGTAAAAACTTTTTCCCATGTTTCTGGATAATTCAAGCCTAATTCATAAAAATTTATTTTTTCATTTGAACTTGGTGTAATTATATAATTTTGAGCATCAAGTGCCGCATTTTTAATTTTCCAACCTATAAATTTATAGTCTGTGATCGTTCCTGGATTCATCTCATCTAAAGGACTGCCATCAGCTTTATATAATGTTTTTTCATAAGAATATTTCTTCCCATCTACTTGACCAGCATCACCATTAACACCTACATAAAGTGTTGATTCATCATAACTCATATTCGGATTTTGTCCCAAGCTATCTTTATCATAGGTAACTGTGATGGCTTTTAAATAAACTAATTCTGCAAATGTATCTTTACTTAGTTTCACTGAAGTTTTACTTTTTCCACTTAAAAGATATTTTGTAGACCCCTGTTGATAGACATCCTTGTGGCCGACTAAGGTAATATTTGACTGATTATAGCCATAGATATCTTCCGTATTTCTGGTGAATGCACCATTTGGAAAGAGTTTAGACAGTTCTTGATTTTTAGTTGTATCCGATGCCTCGGAAAAACTTTGTTGAACCGTAGTATAGAAACTACTACGCATATAAGCACCATTCTCACTAGTTCCTGTCTGCGCCTCTAAACGAATTGTATATTCTGTTTGTTCTGATAATTTATCATTTTCTATCAGTTTATCATAGACTACTCTGATATCTACTAGTTCTTGTGGCCGCCAATAACTTCCATTTTTAGGTGAAATTTCTATTCTTGAATTATCACTACCAATAACAACCACTTTGTAACCATAAAAGTACTCATTCGTATTCTTGGTCTTTGTAGGTATTTTTTCTTTGACCGCATAATTTTTATCTTCTGAAGGTTTTAATTTTGTTGTTTCCTCATAATACATCGACTCATTATTATAATATTGTATCTTAAAGGAAATCGGTTCTGCAGAAATATCTACACCAGTTGCTGGCTGAATCCCATCATTTCCTCCTCCAGATTTTAATTGATATAGGTAATAACCTTTTTTTAGTGCTTCGGTGTATTTATCTTTATCATCTGCAATATCCATAGACTGAGGATCTCGTCTATTCTTTAAGGTTACTGTCGGTTTACTATACCCATATCTTGGCTTGATATAAGCAAGTATGGCACCTTGATCTGCAAATTTCCCCATCACACTTATCCCTGTGCTCAAAGGAATTTTTACTGGATTCCAATCAATAACATAATCAAGATAACTTTTAGAAAGATCGTCTAAGCTTTCTCCTAGTTGAATTCCTGTCAATTTGTCAAAGAAGAAGTTTTGTTGCGCACCAGATACTGTATTGACGTAGGTACTAAAGTCGTAGCGCATATTTAAAAAAGTCAATTTATATTTAAATCGAGCCCTATTTAATGTTATTTTGTTGATGGTTAATGGTGCTTCATATTCCACAACTTCGATTTTTACTTTGCCACCATTTGATAAATCTTGGAGTTGTACTTGTCCTTTTCCAGTTGGTAAAGGTACTAGATCTGTAATCATTTGATCTTGATCGTGATATCCTTTTGTATAAGCATCAACAACTAACACCACTGGAGTAAATCTGAAAGATTGATTTTCAACATATTGATACAAGCCGTGTGCAGTATCTAATTCTAAAACGATCTCTTCTCCAACATTAAATTTACCAATAGCAGTTGAAAAAGAATGGGTATGACGACCGTTCGTTGAATTTCTATAATTAGTTGTCTGGTTTTGTAACCCAGATTGCGACTTTATTATTGTGGTAGGCTCACTTGAAAAATTTCTGCTTTTGATAGTATAACTTGGTAAATTTTGTGCTTTACCAGCGACTGAAATGGTATTAAAAACTTGCTGATACAATTTACCATTTCTAAAACCGTCTTGGCCTTCCCAACCAATCCCGAACCAACGATCCGTTCCCCCGACATAGTCTCTCCCACTAAACGCTACCGTTACTTGACCCTTAGGCATTTTGAAAACTCCAGTATATCTTCGATTAGAAGTATCAATTAATTCTAATGGACTACCTTGATTTGGTGTCTCCGTATTGAATGTATAAAGTACCGTATTGTTTTGGGATACAGTAATAGTTGCAGATGAAAACTCTGTTGGTACATTAAAACTAAAAACTACTTGTTCATTGGTTTGTGCTTGATCTTTTAGATTTACAGCCCATATATCTGCTTTATTATTAGAAAAAGTTTGATTAATGGTAAATACTTCCGCTGGTTCTGTATCTAATTCGTAATATAAAATCACCTCTGAATTTGCTGTGTCTAATTCAACCCCAACTTCTGCTTCAATTTGATCATTAATTGCTTTATTTTTCGTTTCATCTGTTGCTACAGTATAAAACCATTTACCCTCATACGAATACAAGCCTAAAATTGGAAATTCTTGGGCTGATCCATTTATTTTATAAGCAGCTCTCCTGAATGTCCGATTAGAAATCCATTGTTTAATGGAAACATTCTCTTCTGAAAATTTACCACCTTGATAATCAAAATATCCAGAAACTCCAGCTTCCGTTAGACGAACATTACTTTCATTTGAAAACAACGATACTTTCAATGAAGTCGTTGCTTTATTTCTAGCTTTTAATTCTTGTTTTAATTTTTCTAATGGTACAGTGCGTTGATTCAATGTTCCGTCTATTTCCGCTTCTTCCTTACCTGTGTCTGTAGTTTGCCCTTGTTCCTTCATTGAATATTCAGTTGTACTAGGAATACTCATTTCCGATGATGTCATTGTTTGATTTTCTTCCAAAGAATTGATTCCTGCCTCAGCTGTAGATGCCACACTACTCTGAGTTTCAGTCTTAATTTCTTCTCTGGAATCATCAGTTGAAACTGCAACTGTCACAAAAGGGGGGATAAGACAGTAAAATAAAATGGTCAAAATCATCATCCATTTTATAGTTCGTTTAACTTGCATTGCATTCCATTTCCTCCATAAAAATTTATTTTCTTTTTTAATAAAAAATCACTCTATTCAAAATACTTATCTACTTTATTTTCTATATTAATATCATAACGTAAGTTGTTTGTCGTTGAACTAGTCGTTTTATTATCTGACTTTGTATCTTCTCTACTCAATTTTCCACTGAGATATACTAAACTAAAACCAGCTAAGAGTAGAATTAACAGATATATCCATTTATTATTCTTTTGTTTGTATATCGGCTCTCGTTTTCTTGACTGCATTAAATTAACCACTTTAGTAAAACTACCCTTTCTTTAGCACCGTACTTTTCACCTACTCACCTCCATCAATGAAAAAATTAACAAAACAGCTTCACCATTTTTTTCTTTTTTTTGATTTTTTAGAAATAAAAACTTTCAAAAATGAATAGTCCACTTTTATTATTGAATAGTCAGATAGAAAATTCTTTATTTAAGTTTTATAAAATATATCTCACTCCATCTATTTATAGCAAAGCATGTAAAAATATCTAAACTACTGAAATAAAACACGATGAAATATCAAATTAATGAAGTTTATTTTTTTATGTAATAATCAATAAGCAATTGATAGATTAGGTTGCTTTAATTTAGAAAAGTGATTCTTCTGCTCTATAATACTTTTTATAATTTTTTCAAATTAAAATGTTAATCCTTACATTATTAGTTTAGGGCTCTTCTTCAAATTTTTGGACTGAATAAAAAATTAAATCATTTAGTTTTCTAAATAGTATTTGAAATTATTCAGTACTTAGCTGTTTCATCCACAGTTAAACTTTTATGTATGAATCTCATTAGCATTAGTTTCTCCTATACCAAGCACTACTCTCAACTTAAGTTTGGAACAAAAATTCTTGTCTTCGAGAAATAAAGTATCATCCACAAAAATTACTTTCCAAACTTTTGTGGATGATACTTCATTTCCAATGAGGTTACTTCTGTACCCGCCATTTACTCAGGTTTAAGTAACTAATTTTGCTTTTAACTCAGATACTTGAGCTTTTTTAATAAGCAAAACTATTATCCTACTTGTAAAGTAATCATTTTTTTGATGGTATGAAGTACAGCATCTTCATCGTTCGACTTTGTCACAAATTGCGCAACTTCTTTGATTTGCTCAAAGGCATTACTCATCGCAAAGCTATAAACTGCACGTTCTAATAATTCCACATCATTTAGACCATCACCAAATGCCATGGTTTCTTCTGGTGTGACGTTGAGGATTCTTTGCAGTTCTGCGACTGTCGTCCCTTTGTGGACATTATGATTGGAGATATCGATCCAAGCAGCTTCTGAAGCAACAATATAGGCTTGTTGTTTAAATTCTTCTAACTGTTTGACATGCTCAAAACATTTTTTTTGTGGATCAAAAACGGTGATTTTTACAAAGTCTTCTGCCATTTCCTTTAGACTCTCAACCGTCTTAACCTTAGCATAGGAGCGACGAACCACTTTAGCTTCTTCTTCAGGTACAGTATTTTTGATGGCTGCTGCACTCGGTGTGCAAGCGATGATCGTATATTCATCAGAGATTTCCTCTAGTTTTTGAAGGATTTCAGTTCCGACTTTATTTGGCAATAAAGATTCGTAAATATATTCATCTTTGTGCTTGATTCTAGTAGCACTATCTCCTAAAATCCATAAATCTTTTGAAAACTCTGGACCGAATAATTCTTCGACACGTTCACACTGTTTGCCCGTACACGGTGCAAAATAGATATTTTGTTCATCCATAAGCGCTTTCACTTCTGTATATAAATCTTTATCAAACGCTCCTTTACTATTTAAAAATGTTCTATCTAAGTCCGTTAATATCAATTTGATCATCTGAGACCCTCCTAATTCTATTTAATTAACCTCCTTTATTAACGGTATCAATTAATAAGTGGACGTCAAGTATTAAATGAGAGAAATAGGTTGGTTTGACTATTACAGCTACATATTTACATTTATACTTGCGTCCGCTATACTTAATTAAATAACTTAATAAAGGAAAACCTCAATAATGACAATCAATAAAAATCTAATACGTCAAACAAATTTAAATCGAGTGATCTCTTTACTATTCCAACATCAAAAACTATTTTCTTCCGAAATTGTTGAAGCAACAAAGATCAGTATGGTGACGACCAATTCCTTGGTGACAGAGTTGGTGTCTGAGGGTTTTTTATTTGAACATCCTAACAAGCCAAGAGAGATTGGTCGTCCAGCAACGCAATATGAATTCAATTATGATAGAAAACATTCACTGCTCTTTGTTTTTCGAGAAGAAAACAAGCAATTATATGTAGATATTTTTACGATTGACTTAAAAGGGGACCGATTAGCAAAGCAGACACAATCTTTTCATGAGATCTCTCCTTCTGCCTTTCAACTGTTGCTTTCCAATCATTTGAAGAGCGCATCAACTATTTCCTCTATTGGATTTTCAATTCCTGGTAAAATCTCAGAGGGCGTAATCACTTCTAGTTGGTATGAAAAAATGGATCGTTGGCCTATCCATCAACTGATTGAAGAAGTGACTGATCTTCCTTACTATATCCAAAATGATGCCCATCTTTTTACGATCGGTCATTGTCTTTTGAAACAACTTCCATTATCTGAAACGATCGTAGGCATCTATTATCCACAAAATAGTATGCCAGGTGTCACGTTACTTGCCAAATCATCTTTGATCGAAGGACATGACTCGCTAGCTGGTGAAGCAAAATATTTCCCTTTATTCTTAGATCAAGGGAGTCCTGATACACCTGTTGAACTTGCTAAAAATCTTTCTTCTTTGATTATTACGTATAATGCTTTGATTGCTCCGAACAAGTTCGTCTTAGCTATTGACCCAGATATTAAGCCGCTCGTAGAGGAAACTTTAGCGCAAAACCGTTATTTGCCGAAACAGCCCAATGCTCCTGTATTCAGTTATCTGGATGATTTAGAAAGCAGTATCGTTTTAGGACTCCATTGGCTGATGTATCACCATACGCCTTTTGATCTCGCATACTATTGAATTTTTCACAAAAAAAGTGTTACTGAAACATCTCATTTGTTTCGGTAACACCTTTTTTATATGGTATTTAATTTTTCCAGCTTGCAACTTTTTCTTGGTTCTTATCGATCCATTCTCTTGCTGCTTGTTGTGGATCTTTGCCGTTGTTGATTTCCAACATGACTTCTTCCATGTCTTTTTCTGTCCAGTTGAATTTATCCAACACAGCATATGCTTCTGGTTGATCTTCTTTTAAGCCTTGGCGGACGATAGTGTGGATTTCTTCCGCATCTCCCATCGCATTTTTTGGATCTTCTAGATATTTCAAGTCATACTTTGCAAACATCCAGTGTGGTGTCCAACCAGTAAAGACGATTGGTTCTTGATTTTTGATTGCTTGTCCTAATGCAACCGTCATCGCACCAGAAGAAGAGGTCTCAACTGTCCAACCCTCCAGATTTGGATATTGGGCAATCGTATTTTCTGCAGCATTCACCACACCTGCACCAGGTTCGATACCGGTGATTTTTTTGCCTGCTTCATCGGTTAGATCCGCAATCGAGTTAACATCCATGTATGTTGGAACAGCTAATCCGACTTTGGCACCTTTCAAGTTTGCACCTAGATCATCGACTTGATCTTTGTATTGTTCATATTGAGAACCATGAGTCTTAGGTAACCAAGCAGCCACCATTCCATCTGATTCTCCTTTTGCAACGGATTCCCACATGATCGAATTATCAAGAGGTGTCACTTTCACATCATAGCCCATCTCTTTTAAGACTTCTGCTACGACATTTGTTGAAGCAACTTCTGTATCCCATTCCACATAAGAAAGATTGATCGTGTTTGTTTCTTTTGTTGAAGAACTAAAACTTCCAACACCGATCGCACCTAATAAAACAACGACTACTGCACCAATGATCACTCCTTGGCGCTTTTTATTTTTTTGTTTCGCAGTACCTGCTGCTTTTTGATCATTTGGTTGATTCAAGTGTTGCGTAAAACGGTCAATGATAATGGCTAAGATCACCAATGCTACCCCATTGACAAAACCATTTCCGACTTGTGCACGTTGTAAAGCAGAAAGGACACCACGACCTAAACCAGGAGCTCCGATCATTGAGGCAATCACGACCATTGAAAGAGAAAGCATAGTTGTCTGATTGATCCCTGCCATGATCGTTCCTTTTGCTAGTGGTAATTCAAGTTTCACTAGTTTTTGCCAACTCGTACTACCAAATGAATCAGACGCTTCTACTAACTCTTTCGGTACTTGGCGAATACCTAGGTTCGTAAAGCGAACAGTTGGTGGTAAGGCAAAAATCACTGAGGCAAACACCCCTGGAACCATACCAATTCCGAAAAAGGCAACCGCTGGAATCAAATAAACAAAACCAGGCATTGTTTGCATAAAGTCAAGGATCGGTTTAATGATTCCTTGCGCTTTATCATTTTTCGCCATGAGAATACCAAGAGGTACACCAATGATGATCGAGATCACACTAGATAGTAAAACCAATGTGACAGTATTCATCAAATCTGTCCATAGCCCTTGATTATAAATGAACCATAAGCCAATCAAAGTAAATAATGTCAATCCGGGACGTTTTTTTGAAATAAAGAACGCTGCAACTGCCATTAAAAGAATAAATAGTGGTGCTGGTATCACTAATAAAAGATTCGTGATAGCTGTCATCACTGCTTGACCAATCGTTTGAAGGAATGAGAACAGTCCTGCGAACGTTGTTGTCAACCAATCAGTGATCGTTTCGACCCAGTCAGCGACGGGTATTTGATAGTTCAATAGATTATTCATGTTCGCTCACCTCACTTGTTGCTGCTAATGCTTCGATTACGCTACCTCGGATAATAACGCCTTTTAATTTCCCGTTATCAACAACGGCTAATGGAGTCGGCGAATCATAAATAATATTGAAGATATCACTAACTAACATATCTTTACCGATCACGGTAACATTTTCATCAAGGAAATCGATTAATGGACGTTTTTGACGTCTTGCTTCTAATGCTTGATCTGCTGTAATGATCCCTTTTAAGTTACGTTTTCTATCAACAGCCATCAACATGCTAACTTCTTCATTACGCATACGTGTCAACGCAACGTTTGGACCATCTGATTCGATGTTTGTTGTTAGTGCAGGAACCATGATGTTTTGCGCCGTCAAGACTTTCGAGCGATCGACTTCTTCAACGAATTCTCTCACGTAATCATTGGCTGGATTAGTCAAGATTTCTTCCCCAGTACCGATTTGCATGATTTCTCCGTCTTTCATCAACGCAATGCGATCCCCGATACGCAATGCTTCATTTAAATCATGTGTGATAAAGATGATCGTTTTTTGCACATTGGATTGTAGTTCCAATAACTCATCTTGCATTTCACGACGAATCAATGGATCAAGTGCTGAGAAAGCTTCATCCATCAATAGGATCTCTGGATCATTTGCCAATGCTCGGGCTAACCCAACACGTTGTTGCATCCCACCAGATAATTGACTAGGATATTGATCTTTAAAGGATAACAAGCTTGAGTTCTCTAACGCTTTTTCTGCTTTAGCTTGACGTTCTTCTTTAGGAACACCGCGAACTTCAAGACCGTATTCTGTATTTTCTAAAATCGTACGATGTGGGAATAGACCGAAGTTTTGGAACACCATGTTGATTTTGTGACGACGAACTTCGCGAAGTTCTTCTTTGCTAAGTGTTGAGATGTCTTCTCCATCAATCAAGATATTGCCAGATGTTGGTTCAATCAAACGATTCAATAGACGGATCAAGGTTGATTTCCCACTCCCCGAAAGTCCCATGATCACGAAGATCTCACCTTCTTGTACATCAAAACTCGCTTCATATACACCGACAGTTGCGCCGGTTTTTTGTAAAATCTCTGTTTTCGATTGGTGCTTTTTCATCATTTCCAAAGCAGTTTGTGTTCGTTTACCAAATATTTTCGTTAAGTTTTTGACTTCTACTTTTACCAAACAAATTCTCCTTTGTATGTAAATTCATTTTTCTTTCTGAAAAAAGTGACCACACTACGATAACACTATGTAGTCACTTTGTCAAAATTCAAGCATCTCTATTCTTAGTGAAACTATACAAAAAAATGGTCAATCCCTTATCAGTATAGGGATTAACCAAAATTAGAATTAAATGAGATTTTTCTTATCCGCTCGTTCACTGCCCATCTGGATAAAAAAAGTTTGTCATTCGTTGCAGCGTATACTCGTTCCCAATAAAGTGGACAGTATCCCCCGCTGAAAATTTAGCATATGGACCAGGCGAGACCAACAGTTCTTGATCGTGGGAAATTGCAATCACTGTTGCACCAGTGGCTTGCCAAATGTTCAATTCGCTGATGGATTGGTTTAAGTGAGCCGCTTCCTCTGTCAAAGCAAGTTCAAAAGGCAGAAGTGGGTTCATCTTATGTATTCGTTTCGTTTGACTCACCAGTTGATCCAATAGTTGTGAAAAATGGTTCAATTCTTCTTGTTGTTTTTTCACGCTTTCCATGATTTCTGCTTTTGTTTCTTGGATCGATTGCACATCTTGGTATTGTAAAAGGAAATCCTTTGCTTTTTCTTTAGATGCTACAAACGCGCCACTGCCATGACGAACTTCCATGATCCCCAGATCGACCAAAACATTGATTGCTTTACGAGTCGTCTCTGGCGAAGCGTTATACGTGCTTGCTAAAGTGGATCTTGCATGGATCTTCTCGCCGATTTGATAACGATTTTCTACGATTCGTTCAGCCAAATCAACAGCGATCTGTTGATAACGTGGGCGAACCAGTTTGGTTTTTTCACTCATTTTATTCTTCCTCTTTCATCTACTTGTCAGCTAACATCTTACTATGGACGCTTCAAAGAAGCAAAAGTAAACTGGTTTTATTTTTTTCTTCTATACAAGAAATCCGGTAGTTATCAGTTGATTTCTCAAACTAAACAGTTCGTATCACTCACTTCGAGAATAAAGCGACAACCACGAAAATCAAAAAATTTTCGTGGTTGTCTTTTTGTTTCTTGCGCTAAAAAATAAATTTCATTTAACTTGTAAATTTTTTCAAATAGTCACTACTTACATCAAAATGACGGCTAGGAAATTCTGGGAAATAAAGATCACTTGCCCACTGCCAAGCTGCTGTATCTGTATGCAACGGATTTTTATCAGAAGGATCGTAGGGCCACTGTGCAACCCAACAATTTTCTTTTCCTAGACGTGTCATATCCAATTTGTTTTCGGTGAACCAAGAAGCACTCGAATAGTGGACGACGTTTTGATAGCCTCCCTGTTGGATCGCTTTTTGGAAAACCAATGCATTATCTGTCACTTTGTCCACGTTCATCTTTGGATTTTCGCTATCGTTGACAACAACAGTTGACGATGACAGGTTCAACTCTCTCATATAATCCAATAAAAACTGAGCTTCCCCTTTTGTGTCAGCTTCTTCATTGAACCACGCATAATGATAGACACTTACTTTTAGGCCTGCCGCAACGGCTGAAGCAATCTGTTCAGGAGCAAGCGGATTTTTATACGAGTCTCCTTCAGTCAATTTTATGACTATCCCTTTAATGCCGTAGTTTTTCATCGTTTGAAATTCTTCACTCGATATCTTGCCATTATTGGAAGATATGTCAATAAAATCTTTAGCTGGTCTGCCTGGTTCTGCAGCGGAGATTCCTGAATCGTCTATCAGACTTCGAGTGAATGACTCTGAGAATTGGTTGCTGCTACCTAACACATGTTGATTTTTTTCAGTAATCGTAGGTTTGATTGGAATCGAAGTTGCCTGTGCTGTTCCTCCAACGTAAACTAGTAAAGTAAAACAAATAACACCTACCCATTTGACCATTGTACGCATCTTGGATCGCTTCCTTTTATTGAATTTTCAAAGCATCAACAAGACGTCCTGTTGGCTCTATTTAAACAAAAATCTAGGAATAAAAAAACAGATAACATGACAATTAACCAATTTTTAAACATAACATCGTTATTAAAAATTTAACAAATATTGTTAGTTCAATTTTTACAACATTTATCATCTTACTACTATATATAGTGAGTACTCTTTTGACTTTTGCTATTTTGATTCGGGTTTCTCTTTTCGATGATCCTTAGACACTTCATGATCATTTTTCGTTTTGTGAAAAAATTTCTATCTCTAAAATGTATAAATACCTTTTTCTTCTGGTTTTGATCTGCATTTATTTCTCTTCTTCTTTCCATCATTTTGCATACCTTTTTCGTTTGTGATTTTTCGATCGAACATTCATTTATTGGCAAGCAAAGGTTAAAAAAATATTTTTTAACGGAGTTTTCCACAAGCATTTCTGTATTAATACAAGCGAATCTGCACGAGATACTTGTTTTCATTGTTTTTCAAAAACCACAAAACATAGTATTCCACAATTTCCACAACACAATATGTAGTGTTTGTTGATTGACTTTTTTACTAATAGATTTATACTATTGATTATAGAGAAAACACACGAGCAAGGAGGCAAATAATAATGAACGTAAAAATCTTTTCAAAAAATAATTGTATGCAATGTAAAATGGTGAAACGCTTTTTAGCTGAAAATAAAATCGACTTTGAAGAAGTAAATATCGACGAGCAACCTGAAGCAATCTCATGGTTAAAAGACCAAGGATTCCAAAGTGTTCCGGTCATCACTTCAGACGCAGCGACTGTCATTGGTTTCAGACCAGATCAACTACGTCACTTAGCTAGCTAAGAATCATTCAAACAGTTGTCAAATAGATCGAGGATTTACTTGATCCTCTGCCACTATGGATTTGATGGACTTACGGATATTGTCCGTAACCTCCCCAAATCCTTTTTTACAGCAATGAACACCACTATATCTTGTGGTCAAACACGTATCATCAAAATCAAAAAGAAGGTTGGGCGTATGTATGAGTCTTAAAAATCTAAAAGATGTCAGCTACTTTAAGCTGAACAATGAAATCAATCGACCAGTCAACGGGCAAATCCCTTTAAATAAAGATAAAGAAGCTTTAGCTGCTTTTTTTGAAGAAAATGTCAAACCAAATACGATGACGTTTCCAACAGTGATCGACAAAATCCAGTATTTGATCGACAACCAATATTTAGAAGCAGAGTTCATTCAATTATATAGTAGTGAATTTATTGAAAAACTTTATCAATTCCTATTCGAACAAAAATTTACATTTAAATCATTCATGGCAGCCTATAAGTTCTACTCTCAATATGCGTTAAAAACAAATGATGGTTCTGCCTACTTGGAATCTTATGAAGATCGTGTCGCATTCAATGCGTTGTACTTTGCGAATGGCGACGAAGAACTAGCCTTAGCTTTAGCTGATGAAATGATCCACCAACGTTATCAACCAGCAACCCCTTCCTTTTTGAATGCTGGACGTAAACGTCGTGGTGAACTTGTTTCTTGTTTCTTGACTCAAGTAACGGATGATATGAATTCAATCGGTCGTTCGATCAACTCTGCCTTACAACTTTCACGAATCGGTGGTGGTGTTGGGATCACACTTTCTAACTTACGTGAAGCCGGAGCGCCGATCAAAGGATACGAAGGTGCAGCTAGCGGTGTTGTTCCAGTCATGAAATTGTTTGAAGATAGCTTTAGTTATTCGAACCAATTAGGACAACGTCAAGGTGCGGGTGTCGTTTATTTAAACGTCTTCCACCCAGACATCATGATGTTCCTTTCAGCAAAAAAAGAAAATGCAGACGAAAAGATTCGCGTGAAGACTTTATCACTTGGTGTGATCGTCCCAGATAAATTCTATGAATTAGCACGTAAAAACCAAGAAATGTATCTATTCAGTCCTTATAGTGTGGAAAAAGAATATGGTGTGCCATTTTCTTACGTAGATATCACTGCGGAATATGACAATTTAGTCGCAAATCCAAATATCCGTAAACAAAAAATCAAAGCCCGTGATTTAGAAAATGAAATCTCTAAATTACAACAAGAGTCTGGTTATCCGTATATCATCAATATTGATACGGCAAATCGTGAAAATCCTGTAGACGGTAAAATCATCATGAGTAACTTATGTTCTGAGATTTTACAAGTACAGACACCTTCTGTCATCAATGGCAAGCAAGAATATGAAGAGTTAGGGACAGACATCTCATGTAACTTAGGTTCTACAAACATCGTCAATTTGATGGATAGCCCTGACTTTGGTCGCTCTGTCCGCACGATGACTCGTGCATTGACGTATATCACAGATGCTTCAGACATTGACGTGGTTCCACCGATCCAAAACGGGAACAAATTGAATCATACGATCGGACTTGGTGCCATGGGACTTCATACTTATTTTGCCAAAGAGCAAATGGAATATGGTTCCGAAGAATCAATTGATTTTACCAATGTTTATTTCATGTTGTTGAATTACTGGACACTTGTTGAAAGTAACAATATCGCACGTGAGAGAAAACAAGTCTTCCATAATTTTGAAAAATCAGCTTATGCAGACGGCACTTATTTTGATAAATATGTCACTGGCGAATTCCAACCAAAATCTGAACGAGTTGCTGCTTTGTTTGATGGTATCTTTATTCCGACTGCCCAAGACTGGGAAAACTTGAAGCAAGCAATCATGAAAGATGGTTTGTATCACCAAAATCGTTTAGCTGTAGCACCTAATGGTTCTATTTCTTATATCAATGATACTAGTGCAAGTATCCATCCGATCACTCGTATGATCGAAGAACGCCAAGAAAAGAAAATTGGGAAAATCTATTACCCAGCGCCTTATTTATCAAATGAAACAATCCCGTATTACACTTCTGCTTATGATATGGATATGCGTAAAGTGATCGATATTTATGCCACAGCACAAAAACATGTGGATCAAGGAATGAGTATGACGTTGTTTATGCGTTCAGAAATCCCAGAAGGTTTGTACGAATGGAAAGAAACGACAAAACAATCCACACGTGATCTAAATATTCTAAGACACTACGCTTTCCACAAAGGAATCAAATCGATTTATTATGTACGTACGTTTACAGACGATGCAGAAGAAATCGGCAGCAACCAATGTGAAAGCTGTGTGATCTAATTTCACTTAGTGATAGAACCCGTTACTGGATTTTAATAAAGGAGCATTCTCATGTCAGAAACTTATTATGCAGCGATAAACTGGAATGAAATTGAAGATATCATTGATAAATCGACTTGGGAGAAATTAACTGAGCAATTTTGGTTAGACACACGTATCCCTTTGTCAAATGACTTAGACGACTGGCGTACGCTTTCCCAATTAGAAAAAAATACAGTTGGTCACGTATTTGGTGGATTGACTTTACTTGATACCGTCCAATCAGAAAGCGGGATGGATCAATTACGTAAAGATGTCCGCACGCCCCATGAAGAAGCGGTATTGAACAATATCCAATTTATGGAGTCTGTCCATGCGAAAAGTTACTCTTCGATCTTCAGTACATTGAATACGAAAAAAGAAATCGAAGAAATCTTTGAATGGACGAATACCAATCCTTATCTACAGAAAAAAGCGGAGCGTATCAATGAGATCTACAAAAACGGTACGCCGTTAGAGAAAAAAATTGCGAGTGTCTTTTTAGAGACCTTCTTATTTTACTCAGGATTCTATACACCACTTTATTATTTAGGAAATAATAAATTAGCCAACGTGGCAGAGATCATCAAGTTGATCATTCGTGACGAATCTGTCCATGGCACGTATATTGGCTATAAATTCCAACTAGGTTACAACGAATTACCTGAAGAAGAACAAGAAACATTGAAAGACTGGATGTATAATTTGTTATATGAATTATACGAAAACGAAGAGCGCTACACAGAAGAATTATATGATCCAATCGGTTGGACGGAAGAAGTCAAAACATTCTTACGCTACAATGCAAATAAAGCATTGATGAATCTAGGAATGGACCCACTATTCCCTGATACAGCAAACGATGTCAACCCAATCGTGATGAATGGGATCTCTACTGGTACAAGTAACCACGATTTCTTCTCTCAAGTCGGAAACGGCTACCTATTAGGTAACGTAGAAGCGATGAAAGATGAAGATTACTTGATTGGTTTAGACTAAACGAAAAAGAGCTTGGATATTGCATCCTCGCTCTTTTTTTGTTTCTCTTTAACCAACTACCAACCTTAGTTCTGCCTATTTTTTATCTAAATAAAGATGTGCTGGATACGTCATATATTCGACAGGTTGCAATTGATCGATCGTGACATAGCCTGCGTTTGAATTGATCACCGTCGGTATCCGGTTAATCAACGTAGCGCACGTATGCTTTGGTGTATCTGGTTTGGTCACTTCAAATTGCATACTTGGTGTTCCTTCGATCGACCAAGTACATAAATCGCCTTCACCTGTCTGATAGACTTTCCCAGTACAACCGACTTCCACCACTGGACCTTGTACCGTTTCAATCGTTGCAACGGCAGACATGCCGATCGCTTCGCCTGCTTTGATCGGCCGTTCCATTGTTTTCGATGGAATATCTTTATCTAAAACGATTGGAACGTTCTTTTGAGCAATGCGTTTGATCGTCCAACCCATTTTGGCACAGATGGCTTCTGCGGTCATCCAAGAATAGGAAGGCAAATCGGTTGCATTGGCAATTTCTTTGTCAAATTTTACTTGATCATAGCCCACACCATGCGCTTCCGCTAACGCTTTCCCATAGTGTTCGACATCATAACTAACTTCCCCACTGATTTTTTGTACATCATTCATGCCAGCAGCCAGCAGCGTTGGAAACAACACCCAGTAAATATCTTGCATTCCTGTTCCTGAAATCGTAACGTTGTTGGCTTTTGCGATTTTATCCAAACGATTGGTTTCTGCAACCGAAGTCGTCCAAGGATATAAAGCTTCTTCACTGATTGTTAAAACATTGACTCCATAGGTCAAGGGTATCTCTAAACTTGGCATGAAATCTTTGATATAACTAGCTATCGTGACTAACGCCACATCGGCATCACAGTTTTGAAATACTTCATGGGGATCGTTAGAGATTTTCACTCCTAAAGCTTGGTCATATCCTAAATATAGCCCTAGATCCTGACCGATCGCCTCTGGACGATTGTCTACAGCTCCAACGATTTCAATATCTTTTGCCATGGCATATTTGATAATCTCTTTCGACATTTTTCCACAGCCGACTTGGACCATACGAATTTTTTTAGTCATTGTATTTCCCTCACTTTTTAGAAAATTTTTAAACGAGCTCACGAATATCGTCAACGGTTCGCTCAAAGACTTCCCCCACTTCAGGACAGGTCAGTTTTCCTTTATAGGTACTGATTCCTGGTAGGATCTCTGGATACGTTTGGATGACTTCTGTCAGTGATTGGGAGGCTAAGCCCTTGATATATCTCATCGTGACATTCGTTAAAGCTAACGTAGACGTTTGAGGAACTAAACCTGGCATATTCGCAACCGAGTAGTGGATCACTCCATGTTTAACGAAAGTCGGTTCTTCATGGGTGGTTGGCTGGCTCGTTTCAAAACAGCCGCCTTGGTCAATCGCAATATCCACCAAGATCGTTCCTTCTTTCATCTGCTTCACTAATTCTTCTGTGATAAGATGTGGGGCTTTTTTACCTGGTAATAAGACTGAACCAATCACGATATCACTAGTCAATGCCATTTTCTCAATATTCGCTGGGCTTGAGTAGAGGGTTTTTACTTGTCCATTAAACATCTCTGACAATTCACGTAAGCGGTCGACATTGATATCTAAGATCGTCACATCTGCTCCTAATCCGTGCAAGTAATGTGCCGCACTCACTCCGGCGATCCCACCACCTAAAATAGCTGCCTGAACTGGTAAAACACCTGTTACACCTGAAATCAATTTTCCACTTTGCTTCGCTAAAATCTCCGCACCCAATAGACCGCCTAAACGGCCAGCGACTTCACTCATTGGTGCGAGTAATGGGAATGCTCCGTTTTTCGTAACCATTTCATAGGCAATCGCTGTTGTTCCAGACTTGATCAATACTTCAGTCAATTCAAGATTTGCGGCTAGATGCAAGTACGTAAACAAAATCAAATCGTTTCTAAAGTATTGATATTCTGATGCTAGTGGTTCTTTGACTTTCACGACGATTTCTGCCGACCAGACTGTCTCTGGATCAGCTTTGATTTGAGCGCCAGCTTCACGGTATTGACTATCTGTAAAGCCTGATCCTTCCCCTGCACGTTCTTCTACATAAACGATATGACCTGCTGTTACTAACTCTTTGACTCCTGCGGGTGTCACACCTACACGTTTCTCTGAATTTTTGATTTCTTTTGGTACACCAATGATTGTCATATTATATCCTCCTTTGAATTATTGTTGCTTTTGCCACTTCTCAAAGCCCATATGAATCGCATCGAATAGTTGATCTGCGTTTTCCTTTGAAAAGGTCAACGATGGTGAAATGATAATCGTTTGTAATTCATCACGTAGCAAGACGCCTGCATTGATGGCATAATCAGCCACGGCTTGTACATTCTTTGCTGTTTGTTCCACATCATATTTCCCTGTATTCTCAAAATCGATAGCGATCATCAAGCCTTTTCCACGAACATCACTAATGCAGTCATATGTTCCTTCAAGTCCTTTTAGACGTTCCAATAAATATGCACCGACTTCACGGGCATTTTCAACTAAATTTTCTTCTTCCACAATACGTAAAGCTTCTAATGCTGCCACACAGCCGAGCGGATGTCCACCGTAAGTATGCCCATGGATAATGACATTAGCTCCATTGGTCGCTGATTCGATGCCTTCAACGATGCGTTTGTTAAAAACAGTAGCCCCTAGTGGAACATACCCAGAAGATAATCCTTTCGCTAGAACCATAGCATCTGGTTTGATGCCCCAGCCACGACTACCAAAAAGATGTCCTGAACGGCCAAAACCTGTCACCACTTCATCTGCAATCAATAAAATACCATAAGTATCACAAACCTCCCTTAAAGCTGGCCAATAAGAAGTTGGTGGAACGATGATACCGCCAGCACCTTGGATCGGTTCAGCAATAAATGCAGCAATATGATCTGCGCCAATCTGTTCAATCGTTTCAACTAGTTCAGCGATACAGTGTTTTGTCAATTCTTCTGGATCTTGGCAATTCCATTTATTTTTCTTCAAATGCGGGGAAGAGACACGTACACAATCTTGTAAACCTGGACCAATAAATTCCCGATAGATTGGGTTGCCACCTATCGACGTTCCACCATAATGCATCCCATGATAGGCTTTTTCCAATGACAGAAATACTTTCTTTGTCGGTTTACCTACTGCTTGCCAGTATTGTCTTGTGATTTTTAAAGCAGTATCTACTGAATCACTTCCTCCAGAAGTAAAGAATACTTTCGCCATCTCTTCTTCTTGCGTCATTTGAATGATTTTTTCTGCCAAGTCATATGCCTTGGGATGGGCAATATTCGTAAACAATTGATAGTAAGATAATTTTTCCATTTGATCAGCAATTGCTCGGTTCATTTCAGGGCGATTATGACCAACGTTCATACACCATAATCCACCAACACCATCGAGTAATTTTCTCCCCGTATCATCATAGATAAAATTCCCATCTCCACGTTCGATAACAATTGTTTCTTCTTCACTTGCTCGAGTATCCGTCATCGGATGCCAAAAATACTTTTTCTTGCGATTGTTCATATTATTCTCTCCTTTATCTGCTTTCCTGTTTACATGTTAAGACTAAAGGGTAGAACAACTCTAAGGTCAATCTTTTTTTTATTCTTTTAATAAAATCGCTTACATTAAAAAAGTAAAAAATCACTTATATAGAAGAAAAAATACTTTTGTGATTTTATTTGTAAAGCATATTGACCTTATAACGATTCTAACCTCTAGGATGTAATTGAGGAGGAGTGGTACACATGCACAGCTGATTAAATAAAAAAATTAAAACATTCACAAGAATTGAGGAGGAAAATTTAAATGTCACTATCAGAAACATTAAGCAATGTCATCAACATGGAAATTATCAGTGCGATCACTTCCACACTGTTTATTATATTATTAGGTTACTTTTTAAGAAAGCGTGAGGTTTTCTCATCAGATGTCGGAAAGACTTTGTCTAAGGTCGTCTTAACTGTCGCAATTCCTGCATTAGCTTTTAATTCGTTTATGCAGGAATTGAATGATGAAGTATTGAATCAAGGAATCAACATTTTAATTCTCGGAATCTTAGTCCACGTTTTCTTGATTTTTCTAAGTAAATTCTTCTTTTTTAGATATGCACCAAATAAAGAAGACACATTGCGTGTACTCTCTATTTTCGGGTCAACAACATTCTTCGGTATTCCTGTCGTCGGTGCAGTTTTTGGCGCAGAAGGGATTTTGTACGCATCGATTTTTAACATTGGTTATCGTATCTTTTTATACTCTTATGCTTATCTAAAGATGAGCGGACTGAAAATGGCACGCAAGAATATTAGAGAAATGATCTTGAACCCAATCGTATTGGCAACGTTTATCGGATTATTTATTTGGCTCTTCCAAGATAGCTTACCTCAAATTGCTCAGTCTAGTTCTGAATCTGTTGCTTTTTTAAGAATCGATCAGACGTTGCCATGGCTATTTAAACCTTTGACGTTCCTCTCTAGTTTAGCCTCCCCACTCGCTTGGTTGGCAATCGGGATCACATTAGGCGATCTGCCATTCGGAAAAACCCTCAGCAGTCACACCTCTTGGTACTATTCATTCATCAAAGTCATTGTCTTCCCACTTGTGATTTTACTTTCAATTTTACTGTTGAACGCAATGAATATTTTACCAGTGAATTCAGTTGGTCTAGGTACGATGATCATTATGATGGCTACTCCAGCTGCAACAGTTGCGGTTGCTTATGCCATCAATTTTGAAAAAGAAGCAGTACTTGCCTCTAACGCCTCTTTACTTTCTACACTCTTCTCGATCGTCTTAATCCCTATCTGGATCATCGTCTTAAACTTGATTGGAAATTAACCCACATTATATAATTAATTAACGAAAGGAAACTATACTATGAAAAATTTAAATGTTGTATGTTATGGTGTTCGCCCTGCTGAAAGATCTCTCTTTCAGCAGTTGAATGTCCACGGATTCAACTTGAAACTAGTAGAAGATTTATTAAATGAGACAAATTACGCAGAAGCAAAAGGAATGGATGCCATCATCGTTCGAGGAAATTGTTTAGCAAATCGCATGAATATCGAACGCTTTGCCCAATTCGGGATCAGGTTCCTCCTCACGCGTACAGTGGGGACAAATCATATTGATTTAATGGCAGCTCACGATCATGGAATGCAAGTCGCGTATGTACCATTTTATTCACCAAATGCAATCGCTGAATTATCTGTTACTTTAGCAATGATGCTTTTACGTAGAACAACTCATACAACGAATAAAACAGCTGCTTATAATTTTACGATTGATCGCTTTATGTTCAGTAAAGAAGTCCGAAACTGTACAGTTGGAATCGTTGGCGTGGGGAACATCGGACTAACAGAAGCAAAACTTTTCAAAGGATTAGGCGCAACGGTGATTGGTAATGATCTATATCCAAGTGAAGAAGCAAAAGCATTCATCGAATTTAAGTCGCTTGATGACTTACTGGCAGAAAGTGATATCGTCAGTATCCATATTCCTTACATCCCCGGTAAAAATGAACGTTTCATTAATAAAGATTTTATCGAAAAAATGAAGGATGATGCGATTTTGATCAACACTGCTAGAGGGGAGTTACAGGATAATCAAGCAATCCTTGATGCGTTGACAAGCAAAAAACTATCTGGATTTGGTACAGATGTCTTGCCTAATGAAGCGCTGATTTTCAACAAAAATTTTGATGAAGATCCCTTATTGATCGATGCAACAGCTAAGGCGCTGATCGATATGTATCCGCGAGTGATCATTACTCCACATATTGGTTCGAACACCGACGAAGCAGTATCTAATATGATCGAAACAAGTTTTGACAATCTTTATAAAATGTTCAATCAATTGGACTGTGCCAACACGCTTCCCACTCAGGCTGGGTAGTCGCCATCAAAGAATCAGCGATCCGATATTGCACCGAAGTGTTTAGCCTCATGAAATAAGGCGATAGCTATAAAAATTGCTCTTCCAATTTTTGTAGCTGTTGCCTTATTTTCGAAGTGGTTTCGTTAATTCTTCCCGTTGATTTGTTTGTATGGTGACAGACAAAAGTGAATCTTACGTTTGTCTTAACTACTTTCCTTTCAATCATCACAAAAAATAGTAAGACAGAATCCCCAGAAAATCAAAGAATGCTTTCTGGGGGTCCTGCCTTATTTCAAAGCTGAAAATTTCTGTCAAACCTCAATTATTTTTTACTCGTGTATTTTTTCCTTTGCTGTTAATGCAATAGAGTCATACATATGAGTAGTTGGCTCGTTGATCAAAGTTGCTAGGTATTTCCCTACAGTTTGTCGGCTGATTTCACCAATGTAACTTTTTCCGTTTCTATTCTCGATACGAATATCCTCAACAATCTCTTTATCGGTTAACCAATTAGGACGGATGATGGTAAAGTCTAGATGACTGTTCTCAATCAAATCTGCTGCAATACGCTGGTCCCCTAAATAAGTATCAGGATCGCGATAGTCGCCCAACTCTGCAACTGCTTCTTCGTCATTGAAGTCAACTTCACCGTAGATCCCAAGTGTTGCCATCCAATATACGCGTTTGATCTTATTCTGGTTCATCGCCTTGATCACATGTTTAGCTAAAGGCACCATATTGTAAGGACCTAAGCAAGAATAAACGATATCAATGCCTTTCATTGCATGAACCAAATCATCTAGATTCATCGCATCACCAATGATACTTCGCTCCTTATCAAAGACTTTATCCGGATTTCTCAAAAATAAAGTGACATTCACAGTAGGATCATTTTTTAAAAATTCATAGCTATATTTAGCAATTGGTGCTGATGCACCAAGGATCAATACGTTTTTTTTCAATCTATTTCCACCTCTAGTTTTGTTTTTTTACTTGTACAACGCTCCTCCTTTGATAAGATGAGTAAAGTATAAGGCTTAGAACGACTCTAACCGCAAGTATTTATTCGCATCTTTTATTACAATCAGTATGATTCTCAAAAAAGCATCTATTCCAGAAAGGGTTTTAGTTATATGAAAAATACGCAAAAAATAAAAAAATTATTAACCGCCTCCATCATTGCAGGAACCGTTTATGGTCTTTTAGCGCTACTTACAGGATTGATGATCAATTACAATGTCCTCTTGCTTGATGGTGTCTATACGATGGTCGGTGCGCTGATGTCTCTGATCGCATTATATATTGCTAAGTTTATCCAGACACAAGATTTTGAACGTTTTCCATTTGGAAAGGAATCACTGATGCCCTTGGTTGTTTTTATCCAATACAGTGTCATCCTATTGATTTCTTCCTATGGCCTGATTGAGTCTTTTTTCAGTTTGCTTTATGCAGATACCTACGTTGATTTAGCGATTGGTTTGCCTTTTTCTTTGTTTGGGACACTCTTTTGTTTTGTCTTTTATCTTTATTTGAAAAAAAATCCGATCAATCATTCCTTTTATAAGGTGGAGCTGGAACAATGGCGCTTCGGTTTTCTGTTCAGTTTAGGAGTCGTGGTCTCGATCATCGTCTCTGGTGTACTAGCAAAAACGCCATATCTTGCAATCGCCCAATTGATCGACCCTGTGATTTCCATTGGAATCACCATTTTCTATATTTATCTATCAGTGACTGAAATCAAAAGTGCCACATTAGAACTTACTTATGCACCCCCCAAATATGAATTGCGCGAAAAAATATTGTTAGTAGTTGATAAGCTCTTGCAAAATGTCGCTATCGAAACCTATGTCTTACGAATCGCAAAAGTAGGGGATCAAGTCATTCTTGAACTAGATATCGTGATTTTACCCGATAGTGAATTAGATAGTATCCGCGCGCAAGATCATCTAAGAGATAAACTCAACCGCAAAGTAACTGAAGGTTTCTCTGACTATTCTTTATGGTTGAATATCAACTTTATCGGTGATCTCAAGTGGGCTTAAGAAAGAGCGTACTTTATAAAAAAACAGAAGCTCCTCCAATACGAAAACGATTGGGAAGCTTCTGTTTTTTTCAATTGTTCTGTGTTTAATTATGACTTAGAAAGGTAGATCTATTTAACAACAATCGTTTTACTTTCAAACTGTGCGAAGTCAATGGTGAATGTGTGCGTTTGACTATCATAGACAATCCCTTCACTCGTAGACACCACGTCAGTAAAATCACTTGGTAAAGTAAGTGTTACTGGTTCAGTTTGTTGCGTTGGATTGGTAATTGTATAAACTGTTTGTTCTGCCTTCGTTTGTTTTAGTAAAGAAATTGGTTTATTCGTTTTGATCCCTGCCATTTCTCCGCCTTGTTCTTGCCAAAAATTGATGCCTAAGTAACCAGAGGTTTTCACTTCGACTGCTTGGATTTCTTTGGTATTTTGCAAAATCGCAACTGGCTGTTTTGCTGCATAATCTGCTAATTCCGATTGAGTCTTGCCGGGCAACATCACATAAGCATATTCTGCATCTTTTGGTTGCTGTCCATGATTGATTGAGAAGGTGCGGTAGTCACCTGTATAGGGTGTATCACTAGGAAATGCTTCATTGATTTCTCGATAAGTACCTGTACGTGTCTCACTGATCACATCGACTGTTTCCTTTTGTGGGAAATAATAACCGATCGACGCATGTTGATGATCTGATTCTAACAATAACCAAGATGTCTCCTTCGTTTGTTGTGACTGATCAATCATTCCTGTATCCGAAAGTACTTGATACGTATACGAATCATTTAATAAACGATTATCGACAATTGTTTCGATTGAAGCAGTTGTATCTCCTGTAATACCGGCACCTAAGGCAATGATTTGCCCATCCAATGTAAACCATGACTTCTTCCCTTGTACATTCATCGGTAAGGTCGTTCCATTATTCTTTGTTCCTTCTTTGTTAAGAGCCATTCCTACTACACCTTGATCTCCAGCAACGGCACCGCCTACCCATGTTTCATTTGAAGTCACTGTAGTAAATGCTGAAATTTCATCTGCTAAAGGTACTGTATCGATGGTCGTACCAGGTAAACGATAAGGATCGATTGTTGGCCAATAACTCGGACCGAATTGGACTTGGTCATCATTGTAAAGATAGATCATCCCGTCAGACGTATGCCAGCCTCGTTGATTTTCCAGATTTCCTGCTTCAAATGAAGAGATTCGCTTCGAATACATGCTTAATCCTAAATGGTAATTCTCTGTTCGTTGGACAAACCGATCCATTGCATGGTACATCTTTGTTCCGATGAACGGTAGTTGCTTACCCATCACCGTGGTATTAGCCAATAGCTCCGTTGTCATCATCAAATCATTGTAATCTCTCGTATTTGTCAAATAATAGTTAGGATTAGACAACATCCAATATTTCACTGCTTCTTGTAAAGCTTTTTGCTGTGTTTCAGGTGCAAATTTCGCCACGATCATTAAATTGTACATCGTTGTCGATCCGTAACCCGTTTTTGTCGCTGCTGGTACTCGAGAAATGGAGCGACCATTGACTAAAGGCAACATTTCACCTTGATAAACTAATGGGATAAATGCCGATTGTACGTTATCAACAAAGGACTTTATTTGATCAGCTGTCAACGTATAGCGAGATTCTTTGACGATCGATAAAATTTGGCCTACGCCTTTGACTAGTACATTGCCATAAGAGCCTGTATAAGGGATCGTTTCATGCTGGATAAATGAACCATCTTGATAAAATCCATCTCCATGGGTCACCAATTTAAAGACATCTGTGATACTCTCAACTGCTTGTGTAACTTTCGCTGGATCATTTTGTAAGAGACCTAGTCCTAAAACAGTTTGCGCTAAATCTGTGCGATTCGCACCAGTCGTTGAAAAATTTGGTATAAAATCAAGCGCGACAAAAGTTCCTTGTGGTTTTGTGTAGAGTTGTTTAAATGGATCGGGTACATATTTACTCAACACAGCCGTATACTCTTGAAGTTTCTCCTCTGGTACGTCTTCATCCAGCACCATCAAAATTGCCACAAATTTTTGAGCTACTCCGATTTGCCAATCCCACCAATTGCCATGATACTTTGTTCCATCATAGCCTTTTTTTGTGATCATAAAATCTAATCCACTTTGAATCGCTTGACTGATGACTTCATCTTGATAAAAACTTGTCCCATTCGTTCCATATGCTAACGCTAGTTTTTGCAACTTTGTAAATTGCGTGGTTAAATCTGCCGAAGCGGTATTCCCAGATTCTAATGGCCACAGATACGTGCGGTCAGGATCTTGATTCATTGTCTCGTAAAGTTTTTCTGCTTCGTCAGAAAGAGCGTTTACATAATTGGCAATCGCTGGATTAGCTAAATCGGTCGTTGTTGACACAAGTTGATCTTTCCAGTTTGCTTTCATTGTTTGAAATTCTTCTGTCGGTTCTTCCACTTGCAGACTATTGACCGCTCCACTACGCATGGAATAAATAGTTAATTTACTCTCATTCCCAAATAACCGAATCCCTGAATAACCTGACCAGTCCCCATTGATCGTTGTCCCATCAGAATAAAGAACTTCTTGATTTTCATACAACAAACGGTCGTTCAAATATGCTTGGAACGATGTTCCTTCATATCTTAGTAACAATTTATAGGTTTGTCCTGAAATCAGTGTAGGACCTTTGATGGCTGTCAACCATTTCCCCCCAGGCTGCCCCAATTGCCATTCACCATCGCGCATATAGGCAAACGATTGCCAGTTCGATGTCGTCTGATCGTTTCCTCGAAAAACTAGTCCAAAATTGGTCTGTCCCTCATATAGAAACGTGTATTCTAGATCACCTGAGCTACGGACACCTGCATCTAATAATAACGACACAGACTCAAATTGTTGATTGACTTTCTGGTTTGCGATCTGTAATCCATTCTCGTTGGTATATTTATCTGCTTTTCCAACAATGTCTTGCCAAGTACCCAAATGCTGCGAAAAATCTGACTCATAGTTCCCTGATGTCGTATTTTTTTGCATGTCAGTCTGTGTTCCTTCTGCACCGACTTGTTGACTGTACCCTAACCCAATACCAACGAATAAACTACACCCTAATGTCACCACTAATTTTGTTGACCAACGCTTCATTTTGTTCTCCTTTTTGATTATAGATATTTTTTGAACTAAAAAAATCTGCAAGAAAGGCGCATTCTTATTTCGAACAATTCTTTCTTGCAGATCGGATCACGACCTTGCGATCACTTCATTCATTTTTTATGAATCATTTAAGCTAAGATCCCGGCAGCACTTAATGCAATCGAAAGAATCAAAATGATCCAGATCACGCGAGTTGAATTCAATTTCTTCTGACCTAACATCCAGTAAGTCAATAAGACTAATAAAACCGGTACTAATGAAGGTAAGATCGCATCTAATGTATCTTGAACAACTAACTCCACCCCATTTTGTTTGTAAACGAAAGGAACCGTTGCTTTGATAACTGACGGAATCAAGGCACCAATAACTGTGATCCCTAAAACAGTTGCTGCGTTGGTGAATGCTGTTAGTTTATTTTTCAGAGTCGTAACTAATTTAACTCCTTGCTTATAGCCAAGTGGTAATAATGCTGCTCGTCCAAAAAGTAAAGCGATATTGGCAATGATCCAGATCACACAGCCAACGACTGATCCGCTTTGTGCCAATGTACCCGCGATTGAACCAAAAATCGTTCCCCAGATGACATGGAATAATGAATCGCCTACCCCTGCCAATGAACCCATCAACGCTGTTTTCAACGCGACAATCGTATCTTTTGCTTTGTAACCATCTTCTTCTTCAATTGCCACATCGATCCCCATGATCAAGTTCCCAAAAATTGCATTCGTATTGAAAAATTGATTATGAGTATTCATCATATCTTGTAATTGTGATTTGTCTTCCCCATAGAATTTTTTCAGTACAGGTAAAATACCATAGAGATAACCGGTACTCATCATACGCTCATAGTTCCAATTCAATTGGCTACCAAGGATATAGCGCCAACTGATGACATTCAATTCTTTTTTCGTTAACTTTTGATTACTCATCGCCATCAAAACCTCCTTCAAGTGTTCCAGTGGTTGTCACTGTTTGAGCAGTTGCTTCTTTTTCGTTATCTCGTTTGAATACTAACAATGCAGCAATAACACCAACGATTGAAATACCAAGCATTGGTACTTGTAGATATGCTGATAAGAAGAAACCTAAAAGTAAGTAAGGAATATACTGTTTTGCTGGTAAATAATGTAAAAGGATGGCCACACCGACAACTGGTAGTACGCCACCTGCTGTACGTAATCCATTCATCAACCATTCAGGTGTATTTTCTGTGATTGTTGAGACTGCCGCATCACCGACTAGTAACATCAATAAGATCGGGATTGCTCGAGAAAGCCCCCATAAGAATGAACCAGATAATACTAACCGTGGGATACTGTTGATACGCATATCTTCAATCGCACGATCTACACGGTGTAGCAAAAAGACATTACAGAAGCGAGCAACGACATCAAGCTGTAGCATCAGTAATGATACTGGTACAGCTAGACCGATCCCATATTCCGCGCCTTTACCAGAAATCACAGCAAACGCCGTTCCTAATACAGCGCCAGTAAAGAAGTCGGGTACAGATGCACCTCCAAAAGCCGCAATCCCTAAACGCATCAATTGAAGGGTTCCCCCTACCATCAAGCCAGTTTCTAAATCTCCCATGATCATCCCGGAGATCATTCCCGCAATGGCTGGTTGTGTCAACGTATTTGAAATAAGTGAATCATTGATTGCAATAAAAGCATAAACTGTAATAAGAATAATTTGATACATGGCTAAATGTTGCATGATTATTTCCTCCTAAATCACTTTCTTAGTTTTTCCATAAAATCGATGACTGGATCATTTGGTACCAGTTGAGCGGTCACTTTTATGTCTTTGGCTGCGATTGCTTCAAACACTGCTGCTTCTTCTTTCATGACCTTGATGCTTTTCGTGATTTCTCTCGCACCTTCTTTATGACTCATGTTTCCTACATTAATTGCAGCCAGCTCACCGCCCGCTTCTAAATACCGCAAGACATCTGTTGGATTTTTAAAAAGTAAAAAAATACGTTGCTTGCCATATTTGCCAGATTGAACATTTTTTGCCGCCGCAGCAACAGTTAAAACGGATAGCCGCATAGATGTAGGCGCTGCCATTCTTAATGAAGATTTTTGTAAAGAATCCATTGCTGCCTCATCATTGATCACGATGATCCGTTGTGTATTCAAACTTGTGGACCAAATTCCTGCAACTTGACCATGAATCAAGCGTTCATCAATCCTTACATTGACAATATTCGCTTTGCCTTTAAATTCCTTATATTGTGCTAGATCTCCCTCTGCGGCTTGCGTTTCTTCCGCTTCCGTTGAGATCATCTTGTTTTTGATATCTACGATACCCCCGCGTGCCAAATCGATCAACGCCTCGATCGTTGCTTGTGGATTAAGGGTCGCTTCCATGACTAAAGGTAAAGACATCCCAGCAATAATTGTAACTTCTTCATCTTCTAGGTAATTTTTTAGCGCTGTGTTACATGGTGTCCCACCTAGCAGATCTGCAATAATCAAGGTCGAACCGTTAAGGGCTTTCATTTTATCAGTTAATTCATGTTCAAATTGTAAATTATCGCCATCTGGTCTTAAAGAAAGTGTGTGGACATGTTCTTGCACGCCAACGATCATCTCTAAACTGGCTTTGACTCCATCGGCCATGCTACCATGACTGACCAATAAGATATTTCTCATCTCTCTTCCCCCTTAAATAAACATCTAAGCTACTTAACATGTTAGCTATTGATTACGTACACTATATCACATATCAACTCAAACGTAAACCTAACATCTTAACATATTATATTTTTTTCTTAAAAAATTTAGATCCAAAATTAATCCATTGCCACAAACAAGTTAACATGTTATGGTAAGATTAATTGAATACCGCAAAAAAAGGAGGTCTCATGTGGTGATTCCCAAATATGAACAAATTAAGCAAGAATTATTAGCTGAAATCAAAAATCATTTATTTGTTCCTGGAGATAAGTTTTACTCAGAAGCAGATATCAAGAAAAAATATTCTGTCAGCTCGATCACAGCCGTTAAAGCATTGAATGAACTTACAACCGCTGGCTATCTCTATCGCGTCCAAGGGAAAGGGACCTTTGTTTCTAAATCAAAAGTCTCTCAATCAGTCAAATTCTCAGATATCGAATTACATTCATTAGATAAAGAGAAGGTCAAGGTCGTTTCGATAGAAGAAGCGCAAGAACCTGAAATTTTAGAAGAACTTGGACTACCAAAAAATGGTTCTTATTATCGCATCAAACGAGTGCGATATTTTGAGGATATCCCTTTCCTTGTGCATATCACTCATCTGCCAAAACGTTTGGTCAAGGAACCTATTAGTAAAGACTTATCTCAATACTCCAGTATCTACGAGAGAGTGAGAAAAGATTTTGGGATCGACCTCTTCTCTCTTTCATCTGTTGAGACGAATGAAATTGTCTTTCCCGATGATCCAGAATTATTGAACTTGTTAAAGTTAAGCTTTCGCGAACCAGTCGTCAAACAAGTCAAGCATTCTTTTCTTGCCGATCGAAGCGTAGCCGAATATATCATTAGTTATAAGCACTGGAAATATTTCAAAACAAAAATCGAAGTAGAAGCAGAATAAGTAGAACGGTAATAGCCGTAATTTCGCACCCATTGAATTAAATAAGCAAAACCAGAAGGAATCCATCAGACCGTTCTTTGAACGTTTTGTGGATTCCTTCTTAACTATATATATCTATCCATGATCGGAGTTACCTACTTTAAAAAATAAATAAAGTTATTTATTTTCCGATCTTTCTGTTTTTTTATTTTGCCATTCGCTTTTTCTGATTATTTAGGTTATACTAGTTTAAAGTTAATATGTTAACAAATCAAGAGGAGTGGTATGATGGGATTACAACAAACAAAAGATTCCCTTATTTCCATAAGTCAGTCTGTCGATAGCGCCTGGCTAGCGAAGCAAATTGATTGGTGTTGCCAAAAAATCGAACATAATATGACACGCTACGGTCTAGATTTTCCGTCGGCTTGCGCAACAAATGGGATCTATCGGATCAAACCTAATGATGACTGGACGAATGGCTTTTGGACTGGCATGTTATGGTTGGCTTATGAATGGACTGGTAAAGAGAAATTTCTCGTACGTGCCATGGAAAATATCCATAGTTTCAAAGAGCGTTTAACCACACATCACGTATTAGATCATCATGATATTGGTTTCTTATATAGTTTATCTGCTGGTGCAGGCTATCGTTTAACCAACAGCTTATTATGCAAAGAAGAATTGCTTCAAGCCGCAGATGTCTTACTTGCACGTTTTCAAGAAAAAGGACAATTTATCCAAGCCTGGGGCGCGTATGGCGATCCAAAAGAGTATCGCTTGATCATCGATTCATTGATCAACTTACCTTTATTGTTCCAAGCTTCTGAGATTTCAGGTAATGATCATTATCGAGAAGTAGCAAAGAAACATTACGAAACAGTGTTACGTACCGTTGTTAGAGAAAACGCAACAACTTTCCATACGTATTATTTTGATCCTTCAACCGGTACACCAACTCACGGTGCCACACATCAGGGAAATAGCGATGCGTCGATTTGGGCACGTGGACAAAGTTGGGCTGTTCTTGGGATTCCTTTAAATGAAAGTTATTTAAGAACTTCATCTTTATCTAAAAATTATGAAGCAATCGTTGATGTCTTTTTGACACATTTACCAGAAGACCTTGTTCCTTATTGGGATTTTGATTTCACAGATGAACATCCTTCTGACAAAGATAGTTCCGCCTTAGCGATCACCGCCTGTGGATTATTAGAAGCCGCAAAAATGGAAGCGTATCCTCAGTCTGAAGAATTAGCGAAAGGAATGCTCTACCAATTAGGCGAACATTACACATCCTTGTCCGAACCTGATAATGAAGGTCTACTACTACATGGCGTATATGCCCATGCAGAAGGTAAAGGAATCGATGAACCTAATCTTTGGGGCGATTATTTCTACCTAGAAGCTCTGGTACGTTTAGCAAAACCCTCGTGGAAAAAATATTGGTAAGGAGAAACCAACATGCAAACTTTTGAAATAAAAGAAGACTTTCTTTTAGATGGGCAGCCGATCAAATTGATCAGTGGCGTCATCCACTATTTCCGTCTTCCTCAATCGCAATGGGAAGATAGCTTATATAACTTGAAAGCATTAGGCGCAAATACTGTCGAAACCTATATCCCTTGGAATATCCATGAACCCAAAGAAGGACAATTCAACTTCGAAGGAATGAATGATTTCACTGCTTTTGTTGCACTTGCTCAACAACTCGGACTAATGGTGATCCTACGTCCTTCTGTATATATTTGTGCAGAATGGGAGTTTGGCGGTCTACCCGCTTGGTTATTAAAAGAACCAGGTATTCGTTTGCGGTCGACGGATGAACGATTTATGACAAAAGTCAAAAAATACTATGATACCTTACTGCCAAAGATCGTACCTTTGCAGATTTCAAACGGTGGCCCTGTCATCATGATCCAAATCGAGAATGAATATGGTTCTTATGGGATGGAAAAAGCGTATCTACGTGAAACGAAACAACTACTAGAGAATGCCGGCATCACTGTTCCTCTATTTACTTCCGATGGCGCTTGGAATGAAGTATTGGATGCTGGAACGCTGATTGAAGATGATGTATTCGTCACTGGTAATTTTGGTAGTCATTCTAAAGAGAATAGTGCGGTCTTGCAAACCTTTTTTGAGAAACATGGGAAAAAATGGCCCTTGATGTGTATGGAATATTGGGATGGTTGGTTTAATCGCTGGGGCGAGCCGATCATCAAACGAGATGCTCAAGACCTAGCGAATGAAGTCAAAGATATGTTAGAAGTCGGTTCTTTGAATCTGTACATGTTCCATGGAGGCACCAATTTTGGTTTTTATAATGGCTGTTCCGCACGTGGAAATACCGATTTACCACAATTGACAAGCTATGACTACGATGCGTTACTCACTGAAACGGGTGAACCTACAGAAAAATATTATGCTGTCCAACAAGCAATCAAAGAAGTTTGCCCCGACGTATGGCAAGCAGAACCACGTACAAAACAATTAGAGTCTCTTGGTAGTTACCCAATTGATACTAGCGTTTCTTTACTAAACACAAAAGAAACACTAGCAAAAGCGGTACCTACCGCATATCCTATGACGATGGAACAAGTCAGTAATGGGTATGGTTACGTCTTATATTCTTTGGCATTGAAAAACTATCACCATGAAAACAAAGTGCGGATCATCGAAGCAAGTGATCGAGTTTCTGTTTATGTGGACGAAACCTATCAATTGACGCAAGACCAAACAACGATCGGTGAAGAGTTCATGATCCAAGGAAAGACAGAAAATGAAGAAATCCAATTAGATGTACTAGTAGAAAATCATGGAAGAGTCAATTATGGCTCAAAATTGAATAACCCGACCCAAACAAAAGGGATTCGTGGCGGAATCATGCAAGATATCCATTTCCATCAAGGCTATCTACATTATCCTTTGCCACTATCAGCCGAGCAACTTCAGCTGATCGACTATCAAGCTGGCAAAAATCCAGCTCATCCTTCGTTTTATCACGTATCATTTGATGTAGCCGAGCCGATAGATACGTATATCGATTGTTCCAACTATGGTAAAGGAGTGATTTTTGTCAATGGGATCAACCTTGGCCGCTATTGGAATCGTGGACCGATCTATTCACTTTATTGTCCAAAAGATTTCCTTAAAAAAGGGGAAAATGAAGTGGTGATTTTCGAAACAGAAGGCGTCGAGATCCACTCTTTAGATTTTCTCGCAGAACCGAAAGTTGAGCAAAGTGTTTGATAATGATAACTAAACAAAGACGAGGGTCATCATCTGATGACCCTCGTCTCTTTTCGTTGACAGTTATTCATGTTCTAATTCAATTTTCTTGGGTTGTTCTTCTGCTGGAACTTGTTCAAACTTCCGCAATAAATAAATCTTACGAATATTCAATACTAATGTTTTGATCACCGCATACACAGGGATACAGATCAACATTCCCATGATGCCAGCAACACTTCCTGCACCGATCAATACTAAAATGATCGTTAGTGGATGAATGTTCATTGTTTTTCCGAAGAGTAATGGCTTGATCACATTGCCATCCAATTGTTGGATAACAAGAATGGATAACGCCATGTAGAGTGCTTGAAATGGCGAAATAAACAGTCCGACAATAATAGCTGGTACTGCACCAATAAAAGGGCCAACGTACGGTATGATATTCGTCACTCCGCAAACGACTGCCAGCAACAAACTATACGGCTGCTTGAAAATCGTCATTGCAATAAAACTCATCACGCCAATGATCACTGCATCCACAATCGTGCTACTGATATAAGCAGATAGTGTTTCATTCAACTCTCTGACCGTTTGGCGTAATTCTCCTCGAATTGCTTGAGGAAAGAAAGGCGATAACGCATCGATAAATTTATGTCCATCTTTGAACATAAATAATAAGATGAATGGGACAGTAAACAATAAAATAAAGAATTGCATCATAAAAGAAAGAATTCTTGAAACGCTCCCTGTCAGACTAACCAACAAGATATTGAACAAGTTGCTCAACGACAAGTTGGCAGACGCAAACTGTTCTTCTAGATTCAATGAACGAAACTCTTCTCTTTGCATGATCTCAGTCAACCAACGACTTGTTTCGTCTGCATATGCAGGGATACTTCTGGTTAATTGCACTGCTTGATCAACCAATTGAGGCAAGATGTTCATGATGGTCAAAAAGACGATCACTAATAAAACGATCAATGTCAATAGATAGCCCAACACGCGTGGTACTCGATGTTTTTCTAAAAACAAGACAACTGGATTAAACATGTAATAGAAAAATCCAGCAATGATCAACGGCATAATGATTGCAGATGCCATTCTTAAAATCGGGTGAAACACATTTGGCATACGTAAAATAAAGAAAACGCCAATAATCGTTAAGACTAATTCCACTGTCCAAAATAACAATTTTGACTCTTTGAACCTTGAATACATAGATATCCTCCAAATTTCATGCTTACAGATACTCTTATTTTATCATTTATTCATCGGTAAAGCGCTATTTTTTCTTTTATTTCTTGTTATTTAAAAAAAGTGGTTACTTAGGTAGATAAACTAACCAGATGTAAGTTAGTAATATTTTTATACGTGGATAATTCTTCGATCACTTCTGCATACGTCAATCCTTTTGGTAAATCGATCGTATAAACATTTTTATAAATACGGTAATCATCCACAAATTTTACATCAAAATTGACATCCTCGATCGTAATGTTTCTTTTTTCAAAATAATCATTCAAGAAATCCTTGGTTTCTTTTCGATGAATAAATTGGATCACTAATTTTTTCGTTGTTGGTACATGGATGATGCGCTTCACTACAGTCAAAGCAAACACAATACCGACGAAACTAGTGAGTGCAATGGCATAAAAACCCATTCCGATTGCAATACCCAATCCTGCGATTGCCCAAAGTGAGGCTGCGGTCGTTAACCCAGTCACTGATTGTTTCGTAACAATGATCGTACCTGCTCCTAAAAAGCCGACGCCACTGACAACTTGTGCAATCAAGCGAGCTTCATCTGAACGGAGGGTCCCAACTAATTCAGGATACTCTAATGCATTTCTCAACGCACCACTGGCAATTTCCACTTGGATCAAGGCAATAATACAAGCCCCCATACAAACCAAAATATGTGTACGCATCCCTGCTGGACGGTTTTTATATTGTCGCTCAAAACCAATTGCTCCGCCAAAAAGCAATGCGATACTCAATCGTATAATAATTTCTGGTATGGATAAAACCATATCCTCCATGAATATCCCCCCTCCTATCAAATATAGCACGACTAAAAAAAACAAACAAAATATAACTATTTTTTATGACCTAAAAAAAAGCCACTGTGCCAGATCATCTGATAAAAACCAGATGATCTCCAGTGACTGAAATCTTTTCTATTATAATTTGCTTGCTGCTGCTTCATCAACAATGACTATCACGTTATCATGATTTTGCAAAGCACTTGCTGGCATATCTGTGGTAACAGGTCCGTTGATCATTCCATTGATTGCTTCTGCTTTACTTTCGCCATAAGCCATCAAAACGATTTTTTTACCGTTTAGAATTGAGCCGATTCCCATAGAAACTGCTTTCGTTGGGACGTCTTCCACTTTATCAAAGAAACGTTTATTGGCATTAATTGTTGATTCAGTTAAATCGACAACACTTGTTTTTCCATCAAATGGAGCACCAGGCTCATTAAAACCGATGTGACCGTTTTGACCGATCCCTAAAATTTGGATATCGATTGGATGTTCTTCAATGATTTGGTCGTAGGATTGACAAGCTTGATCTAAATCAGCTGCTTTTCCATCAGGTACGAATGTTTCTTTAAATGGTTTCTTGTCAAATAATTCAACATTCATAAAATGGCGGTAGCTTTGATCATCTGAGCCACCTAGTCCAACATACTCATCCAAGTTAACAGAAGTCATGTTACTGAAATCCATGTCGCTTGAAGTCATTTCTTTATATAAAGTGATTGGCGTACTCCCTGTTGCTAAACCTAGAACTTTCGCACCATTTTCCATTCCATTTTTAATTATCTCAAAAGCTTTTTTTCCGCCTTCTTCAGCATTTTTCACACGAATGATTTCCATAACGATTACTCCTTTTGTTTTGGTATAGCCCAATTATAGCACCTTTATTTCAAAATGACAATATCTGTATAGACCAAATATGCCATAATTATCAAAATATTATTGATTTCATCAAAACGTAACTAAAAGTTCCAGAATCAAAAAAAACTATAAAAGTCATCCATCTCTAATGGCCTTCATAGTTTTTTTGTCAATTCATAGTACTATCCTTATTCCTATTTAGGACTCTAGTGATTGTTGGATGTTTTTTCTGCGAGTAGAGAAATAGTATTGAAAAATAAACGCGCACAATTGGAAAATCAGTCCCGTAACAGTCACACCTACCCAACCATAATGCTGCCACATCATTGAGCCTAATAAAGAGCCTGTTGCTCCACCGATAAAGTACATAAACATAAAAATCGTGTTGTTGCGGTTACTTGTTGCTTCGCCAAGACCTTGTACTCTGCTTTGATTCGCTACTTGCCCGAACTGGTTCCCAACATCTAATAAAATGATTGCAACTAATAGGACAGCAACATAATCACCAGCAATGAATAAGGCTAGGAAACTGATTGTCTGCATCACTAAGCCCATGCCAACGATTCTTCTTTCTGAATAACTATCCGCCAAGCGGCCCACGATCGGCGCAGCTACTGCTCCCGACAAACCAAAGATTGCCAAGATCCCTGCTTCAAAAGTTCCCCAACCATAGGCTGGACTACTGATATAAAAGATCAGCGTTGACCAAAAAAGCGAAAACGTTCCAAACATAAAAAAGCCATTGATTGCAGCTTCACGCAACAATCGTTGCTCTTTGACGAGTTTCGGTAAGCTTTTTAGTGAGGCAAGATAAGAGACTGTTGACTCTTTTTCCAACGTTCCTTGTGTTCTCGGTAATTTTAAATAGAGTAGCACAGTGAGCGCTCCAACTAGGCAAAGGGCAAATAGGTAAACACTACGCCAAGAAAACCAACTGGCAAGAAGTCCTGAAACAGTTCGAGAGAGCAAGATGCCCATTAGTAAACCACTCAATAAGATCCCCATGGTTTTTCCTCGCGCTGCTGGTCCTGCAAGTACGGCGCCGTAAGGAATAATGATTTGCGGAACGATCGATAGTAGACCAATCAAGAAAGAAGCAACTGCAAATAGAGCAAAGTTTGGTGCGAAAAAGGCTGCTAATAAGGATAGTGCAGATAATCCCGCCATGCGAATGATCAATTTAGGTCGATCGACAACATCCCCTAATGGAACTAAAAATAATAATCCTAATGCATAGCCTAACTGAGTCAGCATCGTCAACAAACCCACAGCACTCGTATTGACTGATAAATTTGCCGCTACTTTTGTGCCAATTGGTTGGATATAATACATATTTGCGACGACTACTCCACAGGTGATCGCTAATAATAAAATCAATGATTTCGAAAGCGGTGTTTGCTTATTCATTTCCATCGGATTCCCCCATTTCCTTTCTTAGTTTACAACTTCTTAGAATAATTGAAAACAGGGAGGCTCAAATAAAATAAATAAAGTTATTTAACTAAATGTTTTCTTCGATCTCGATAGATAATGACCACCAATACTGTTAAAACTAACACACTAGCGACCAAAACAAGTGCTTTTATATGTTCCCCATGAAACAATGCTTCTCCGCCACACGCATATAAAAGGGAAGATGGCACTACGCCGATAAGGATCGATAATAATAACTCACGAACCGAAAGATTTAAGGAGGTTGCGGCAAAGTTCACGACAGAAGACGGAATCACCGGTACCATATAGCCGATCATGACTCCTATTTTTGGATGCTTCATCCGACGTATTGCTTTGACCCAACGATTCTCTTTTTTACTATGATCCATAAAGGATAAATGTTGCATCAAAACGATCGATAAGATATTTCCAAGTGCATTGCCTGTTACATTGATAACTGTTCCTAGAAATGGACCATAACTTAGGCCGACGACCACACCGATCACAGAAGTAGGAATACCTGGCACCGCACACATCAAACTGATCAATAACGTCAAAATAAACGCAGCAGATACTCCGTGTGAACGAATTTCTCGCATCCATTCTTTGCGACTTGCCCGTGGATCTAGCAATAAGTGGATATCTGGTCGATACTCTAAATAAAGTTGATAGCCAACAAACAAAATCAGCAGTAATCCTAAACCAATCAGTGTATTACGTATATATTGCTTTTTCATAGCGACTTCTTCTCCTCCTCAGACTTACTCACTGTTAGTGTATCATTAGATGAGGAAACAGAACAAACGTGATACTTAAAATACCAGACTTTCAATCACTATTATTCTAAACATGCTGAAGGCAATACAATTCGCTCAAAAAATACCGGAACTACTCATGTTAAAGTTTCGGTTCATAATCATGAATAGAAAAGATTTAATTACTTTTATTTTGCAATAATTCACTGCTTTTAGTTTACCTTGGTGGCTTTAATATCTGGCTTTCTAATTTTTCATTTATTAATATTTCCTATTTCTTTCTACATCGTAAGAGGATTTTTTCGATTCATCAGACTTTACATCAGAGGATTTATTGTACATGAAGTCTATAGCTACGTTTAAATTCAATATTTGCCATTTTCATCACTGCTTTTATTGCTTCATCTGAAGAGTCGAATTCATACTTACTCTTTTCGAATCCCTCTTCAACTATTGTATATCGTTCTTGATCATAACTGATAAGTAAATAGCGATCTTTTTTTAACGTAAGAATTTTTAACTTAAAACAATCCTTCGATTTAAATTTTCTTTTCAAAAATTGCTTTAATTGCTTTTTACAAATCATGTTCATTTTACTAAGCCTCTACTTTCTTCATAGACTTAGTAATTCTGTGATTTTTATTGAATCGATGGACAAATCTATTTACTTCTTTATCAAATAATTCTTTTTTTAACGTTCGACTAATATAAAAAACTTGTACCTTCTTATCCTCTATCATAAAAGCAATTCGAAAATTTTCTTTTCCTAAGCGGATTTTCATTTCATAAATTGATTGTTTTACAGGTGTAACAACAAGTTTGATTCGATAAAAGTTGTGTGTCAAATACTCATTCACTTTATATAAGATTATTTCTTGATACCTTTTTGATTGATTCTCAGAAAATATATTCAGAATTTCTTTACTGACTTTAACTTCATATGTCATGCCTATCCCTTCTTACATATATTTTTAAAGTCTATCTATCCACACTTTCTCACTGATAACCTTTATGAAATTAAGCATGTGTTGTCCTTCTATTGCTTTGCCTGATTAAAGTTTCAATCATTTTCACTTTTCTATGATAGTGACATTTGCTTTTCCACAAGTTAATTCTTGTTCTAATATTGACTTTATTTGCAATGCACATTCTTTTGAAAATGGTTCAGCCTCTTCCCATGAACCTAATAATGGATAATTATGGCGTACCGTTTTAACATACTGTTTATTTTTTACTCCTCGCGTTTGGACTTCTACATAATACATAACTATACCTTCTTTGTTAAATTATTTATGTAAAGGCTACTCTTTCAAGCAGCTGAGAAAAAGTGGCAGAAAACACAGAGGCTCTGGTGAGACTAATTGAGGGTTGCAACAACAAGCCTTTTGTCCTAAAAGTTGGATAGAAGATCATGCACCACAACATAATTATAGTCTATAAAAACAAGGCTTTCTATTCGTTTTAATTATATATGTTATAAAAAATGCCATCCGAAGATGGTTAGCGCATAAGCTTTTACCTGTATTATAATTTTATAATTATTGATGACTTCTATTCACTTCAACCGCTTTAATATCAAGCTTTTAATATTACTAATAGTTTCTGTGCTTTAATGAAAATTACTATCATTTTTAGTTACTCCACCAAAGTATAGCTCAAAAATCCACCACTTTTTCAATCAAATAATCCTATGGAGGGGATAAACTATCAATTGTTGAGTTCTTCTACTCCTTTATGCAAATAAGCATATATAAGGGTTTTATTTTGAAGAATTTATGGCAACGTCCTATACTTAAATTATCAAATAAAAAGGACGTGAAGATAAATGTCAGATTTAGAACACAAAGAAGAAAAAGCTTTAGACAAAATTGTTGCTACAGTCAATAAACTGGATAAAGAATTAAATGAACTTGATACGTTATCTGAAAATCCAGAAAAAAAACACAACCTAAAAAAATGGTTAGTTGAACGTAAGGCGATTCATGAAATCAAAAAAATTCTTCATGAAGCTGATAAATACGAAAAATATGATGAAAAAGAACTTGATAAAGAATTTAAAGAAATTAATGATCTATTACAATAATCTGTTTAAACGACTCATTTTGAGTCGTTTTTTTTATACAAAAAAACGACCAGAACGAGTCTGGATAATAGTTGAGTTACAAGAAGATTGTACACGTACCCAAATTCCTTTTAGCTACCGTCATCTATCGCCAACTATATCTAATTACGAATAAGTTTTAGTAATATACTTGATGAACACCTTTCTTTTCTGCAACTCCTCATGGTCAAATGTTTTTTATGTTTTTACTTGTGTTGCTACGGTTTAGAACTAGAAATAAAAAGCATTTCAAAAAACAAAAAAAGGCTAAAAACCTTAATCAATAAGGTTTTTAGCCAATCAAAAATCAATAAAATTATTTAACTGTTACAGAAGCGCCAACTTCTTCAAGTTTAGCTTTTAATTCTTCAGCTTCTTCTTTAGAAACGCCTTCTTTAACTGGTGCAGGAGCGCCATCAACTACAGCTTTAGCTTCTTTCAAGCCTAAGCCAGTTGCTTCACGAACTGCTTTGATAACTTTAACTTTTTGGTCTCCAGCTGCAGTTAATTCTACAGTGAATTCAGTTTGTTCTTCAGCAGCAGCACCGCCACCAGCAGCAACTGCAGCTACAGGAGCAGCAGCAGATACGCCAAATTCTTCTTCAATAGCTTTAACTAGGTCGTTAAGTTCTAGGATAGTTGCTTCTTTTAACTCAGCAACGATGTTTTCAATGTTCAATGCCATTTTTGTTTCCTCCATTTTAAATGTTCTTTTTTTATTTATTGTTTATGCTATGCGGCGATTAAGCTGCATCTCCATCTTCTTTGTCTGCGACTGCTTTGACAGCGTAAGCCACGTTGCGGACTGGCGCTTGTAGTACAGATAGCAACATAGATAGAAGTCCTTCGCGGTTTGGCAATTTTGCCAATGCTGTGATTTCTTCCAATGTAGATACTTTACCTTCGATGATACCGCCTTTGATTTCTAATGCTTTTGCTTCTTTAGCAAATTCGTCCATGATTTTCGCTGGTGCTACTACATCTTCGTTACTGAATGCAACGGCTGTAGGGCCAGTGAAAACTTCGTCCATGCCTTCTAGGCCGGCTTTTTTCGCTGCACGTGAAAGGATTGAGTTTTTGATAACTTTCATTTCAACGTTAGCTTCACGAAGTTGTTTACGTAAGCGAGTTACTTCATCAACAGTTAATCCACGGTAGTCAACTACGACTACAGAAGCTGCTTCAGTAAATTTTGCACTTACTTCGTCAACGATTGCTGCTTTTTTTGCGATAATTGCTTCACTCATTTTTGAGTTTCACCTCCTGAATTTTGATGGAAGAGTTTTTTACGACTGAATCGTTTGTTCATCATCTAATCACTGCGTTCTTAGTGATTCTACTCGCTTGCGCTCGAAAGGAGACTCCTTTCGCTCAACTCAATGAGTATTGTTCATCATCTAATCTCTTCGTTCTTAGTGATTCACAACAAAAAACTCTATGCCACCGTAGACATAGAGGGACTATTGAATATATTCAATAAACGTCCTCGGTAGGAAATTAAGGCTACGCCACCTACTGTCTTCGGTACAAGTTAATTATTAACCTCAACTAGCTTAGCACGCTAAACTAGTTGAGTCAAGAATTATTTTTCAGTTGGATCAATCAACGTTCTAATCGTTGGATTAGAAAGAAGCTTGGTCTACATGGATACCAGGTCCAAATGTTGTTGTTACAGTAATGTTTTTCATGTATTGACCTTTAGCTGCAGATGGTTTAGCTTTCACTAATACATCATGGATCGCAGCAAAGTTTTCAACTAATTTTTCGTTGTCGAAAGAAACTTTACCGATTGGTACGTGGATGTTTCCAGCTTTGTCAACGCGGTAAGTTACTTTACCAGCTTTTACTTCGTTGATTGCTTTTGTTACGTCCATTGTTACAGTACCAGTTTTAGGGTTTGGCATTAAGCCTTTAGGTCCTAATACACGTCCTAGACGACCAACAGTAGCCATCATGTCAGGTGTTGCAACAACTACGTCAAAGTCAAACCATCCGTTTTGGATTTTTTGAACCATGTCGTCGTCACCAACGAAGTCTGCACCAGCTGCTTCAGCTTCTTTTGCTTTGTCTCCTTTAGCAAATACTAAAACAGTTTGTGTTTTACCAGTTCCGTTTGGTAATACAACAGCTCCACGAATTTGTTGGTCTGCTTTTTTAGGGTCTACGTTTAGACGGTATGCAACTTCAACTGTTGCATCAAATTTTGCAATGTTTGTTTCTTTCGCTAATGCTACTGCTTCAGCGACAGAATAAACTTTACTTGAATCCACTTTTTTCAATGCTTCTTGCATTTTTTTGCTCTTTTTAGCCATTTTGGTTCCTCCTTGATTGTGGTTATAACGGTTGTACCTCCCACGTGTCCTATACCTTTCAATACAGGGCCAACTGAGAAGCTACTTTCTTAGGGTGTAGATTATTCTACAGTGATCCCCATGCTTCGTGCAGTTCCTTCAACCATGCGCATTGCTGCTTCAACGTTAGCTGCGTTTAGGTCTTCCATTTTTAATTCAGCGATTTCTTTTACTTGATCGCTAGAAACTTTAGCAACTTTATTTTTGTTTGGTTCGCCTGAACCTTTTTCGATTTTTGCTGCTTTTTTCAATAATACTGCAGCTGGTGGTGTTTTTGTAACGAATGTGAATGAACGGTCTTCGTATACAGAAATCACAACTGGAATGATCAAACCTGCTTGATCAGCTGTACGAGCATTGAATTCTTTTGTGAATCCCATGATATTGATACCCGCTTGACCTAGTGCAGGACCTACTGGGGGAGCTGGAGTTGCTTTACCTGCAGGAATTTGCAATTTAACGATTTTTTCTACTTTCTTTGCCACGAGACATACCTCCTTAAGTCCGTGATGTGGTTAATTGGAGATGCATATTTCTCCTCCCACGTATTGTCAGTTGATCTTAAAACCAATTGACATATCATGTACATAACGAATGCACACTGATACAGTATAGCAAATTTTTCTCTTTTTTCAACAATTTTTTCTGATTATTTTCACCTTTATCCAAAAAAAAGCTAAATATCTGGTTAAAACGTGAAGAAATCTCTTTATAAATCGCTTATTTATGCTAAACTTACGCCTGTATGAACCTAATACATATTATATATAACAAATAAGTTCTTCTATTCTAATGAGGTGAAATAATGAAAGATCTAAAATACAGAAGTGTATTTGATATTATTGGTCCTGTCATGATTGGACCGAGCAGTTCGCATACTGCTGGAGCAGCAAGAATCGGAAAGATCGTCCGTAGTATTTTTGGTGATCAACCAGATTCTGTTGACATCTACCTATATGAGTCTTTTGCCAAAACCTATCGTGGACATGGTACTGATATTGCCTTAGTTGGAGGATTATTAGGCATGGAACCTGATGATTCTCGTTTAGCAGATTCGTTAAGGTTGGCTCATGAAGCAGGTATGGAAGTATTATTCGTACCTAAAAGTGAAAAAGCCGATCATCCTAATTCCGTCAAAATGTTGTTGAAAAAAGGCAGTCGAAAGCTTTCGGTTACAGGCATCTCAATTGGTGGGGGTAACATCCAGATTTCTGAATTGAACGGCTTCAAGATTTCATTAAGCATGGGAACACCAACCTTGATCATCGTCCACCAAGACGTTCCTGGCATGATTGCTAAAGTCACCAATATTCTTTCAGAAACCAACACCAATATCGGTACAATGACAGTTACTCGTGAGTCAAAAGGCGAAAATGCCATTATGATCATGGAAGTGGACGATCCTCAAGTAGAAGATACCGTAAAAAAACTAAAACAGTTACCAAATATTGACAGTGTCAATTATTTCGAGTAAAGGAGCAGACGAGGTATGTTTTTATCAATTGAAGAATTAGTCCAACAAGCACAAGACTACCCTAGCGTTGCCGAATTGATGATCGCAGTTGAGATGGAGATGAGCGGTCGTTCTCGTGAGCAGATCATCAAGATCATGGAAAAGAATCTACTCGTGATGGAACAATCTATCGCAGAAGGAAATGCCGGCGTAACTTCTGTCACAGGAATTACTGGCGGCGATGCCAAAAAGATGGACAACTATCTTTCTAACGCTGATTTTCTTAGTGGCGAAACAATCTTGAACGCGGTTCGTAATGCGATTGCTGTGAACGAAGTCAATGCCAAAATGGGATTGATCTGCGCAACGCCTACTGCGGGCAGCGCAGGAGTTGTCCCAGGTGTCTTGATGGCCGTACGTGATCGTTTGCAATTAACCCATGAACAACAACTCGACTTCTTATTTACAGCTGGCGCTTTTGGCTTGGTCATTGCAAACAACGCATCAATCAGCGGGGCTGAAGGTGGCTGTCAGGCAGAAGTTGGATCGGCGAGTGCGATGGCTTCGGCTGCCTTGGTTTGTGCGAAAAACGGCACAGCTCACCAAGCCGCCCAAGCGGTGGCAATCACGCTTAAAAATATGATGGGTTTGATCTGCGATCCTGTAGCTGGTCTCGTCGAAGTCCCTTGCGTTAAAAGAAATGCTTTAGGTTCGTCACAAGCATTCATCTCAGCTGATATGGCTTTAGCTGGCATCGAAAGCGTGATCCCACCTGATGAAGTAGTCGCTGCCATGTACCAAGTGGGCAGACAAATGCCTTCGATTTTCAAAGAAACAGCAGAAGGCGGACTTGCAGTGACACCTACCGCGAAACGACTAACGAAAGAAATCTTAGAAAAACAATCATAGTTACTTCTTATATCAAAAGCTGAATCAGACAATGCACAAAAATTCGTTATCGCCAAAGATATGCCGAATAACCATGGCAGCAAATTTGCTGCCATGGTTATTCGGTTTGTTTCTTACATCCTCTGCTTTGCTTCAAACACAAATTGCCCCATTTGTTCATAGAGATCCGCTTTGATTTGTTTAAAATCATGATGGACTAACTGATGATCACGTACGAGTTGTCTGCCATCCACCCATACATGGGCCACATTGGAAGCATTCGCTGAATAAACTAAGGCAGAATATGGATCAAAAATCGGAAACATATTCACAGACTGCGTCTCAACTACAATAAAATCTGCCTTGTTCCCTACAACAAGCTGACCAGTCTCTTTAAAATCTAACAATTCCGCCCCACCTCTAGTGGCTAAACGGACAATTTCCTTCGCTGGGAAAAGCGCACGATCTTTTTCAAAGGTTTTATGGAAATTGGCAAAGAGCTTCATTTGTGCAAAGAGGTCTAAAGTGTTGCCACTACTTGGACCGTCTGTACCTAACCCGACAGTTAACCCCGCAGACAGCATGGCTTTAACTGGTGCTATACCTTTCGCTGATTTTGTGTTCGCGCCGATACAGTGCGCAATTCCGACTTGCTCTCCTGCTGTAGCGACCAAGGCAATATCTGCTTCTGTCATATGGATACAATGGGCCATGATCAACGGTCTGTTCATAAAACCTAAGTCTTTTAATAACTCGAATGGCGTTTGTTGATACTGCTTCACTAATTCCTGCATTTCATAGTCCATTTCTGCCACATGCAAGGTGATCGGCACATCGAATCGTTCACTCAATTCAACTGTCCGCTTCAGCCCTTCATAGGTATTGGTATTCGGCGCATGAGGAGCCAACGCAGGCGTAATCAATGGATGATCTTTCCACTTTGGCAGGAATGTCTCACAATAAGTCAAGCCGCCAGAAGGCTCTACATTATCACACACAGGCATATCAATGATCGTTTCACCAAGAATCGCACGAATCTTAAACTGATCACATACTTGCGCGACTTGATCTTCAAAATAATACATGTCACAAAAAGCTGTCACACCACTAAGCAACATTTCACTAATTGCATATGCTGTACTTGCTGCCACTAGCTCTGGCGTCATGAACGCTTCTAATGGAAATAAGAACCGTCGTAACCGATCTGGCACATCGTCTCCTAAAGATCGAAAAGGAATCATCCCAGCATGGGTATGTGTATTCACAAAACCTGGCAACAAGATGCCGCCTGCTCCATCGATGACTTCCTCCGCAGAAGCTATCCCTTCCTGCCATTCTCCTATCTCAATGATACGATTTTCTTCAATCCGTACATACCCGTTTTTGTATTCAGTCAGTTGATCATCCATCGTTAGAACGTGGACATTTTTTATCAGTGTACTCATAACAAAACACCATCACTTGGAAAAACCAGCGGATAAAATTCCTGTGTTTTCGTATTCATCATTCCTTTATCTGTCATTTTGATTGCAGGTGAAACTGGTAGTGACAACGTAGAAAACGACATGATCTCATTCATGTTTTTATAGCCTAGATTTTGCATTTCTCTACGCACAGTTTTTAAGTCTTGGCCTAACTCTTCAATTGGCGCTTGTGAAACGATCCCGCCAATCGGTAGCGGGCAAGTTGCTGTTAATTTGCCCTCTTTAACTACCACATAGCCACCTTGTAATTCCAACAATTTTTGCTGAGCCAGCAGAATGTCTTGGCAGTTATTCCCCATCACCATCACGTTATGATGATCATGCGCCCAAGTCGTCGCAATACTTCCTGGTTTTGAAATGGGTTCTTCCATCAAAGCATACGCCACATTGCCATTCTTTCCATAACGTTCCATCACGAGCAATAAGGCGCAATCTGAATTTTCCCAATCGAGGTACCCATCTTTCACCGGAATTTTCTTCGTGATCCGTTCTGTAAATGTACCAACCTCATGTTTACGAATAACATTACAACGAACACTTGCCAAATCCGTTTTGACTGGCAACCTTAGATCGTCTAAAGAAAGCTTTTTACAATGGACCGTTTGACTGTATGAAGTAGGAAATTGTTCGATTTTTTCTGGATAAGTGATCGCCTTACCTTGCCTGTAGACTTCTTTGCCCGATTTAAAGACCGCAGAAATAGCGAATGTGGATAAATCATCTAACAAAATAAAATCAGCCATTCGTCCAGGTCCAATCAATCCACGATCATTCAAACCCATTCTACGTGCAGGCGTATAAGTCGTCATATAGATTGCTTGTTCGATCGGCACCCCCGCCTCTACTGCCTTTTTCAAATTTTCATTTAAGTGACCAGTGAGTAAATCGTCTGCCATCACATCATCAGTGATGAGACAAGCATAGTCATAATATTCATTTTCTGTGATCACCGCCATATTTTCCGGTGTGATCGACTTGTTTTGGAATTGGATGAACATGCCGTTCTCAATTTTTTCTGCTAAGGATTCCGGAAACTGATGCGTATGATCAGAAGAAATCCCGCTATACATAAATGCTGCCAATTCTTCTTCGTAAATTTTAGGACAATGTCCTTCTAACGGCATGGTCGGACGTTTTTCTTTACATAGGTCAATAATTTGGCGAATCAGCGAAGTTGGTTCATGGGCAATGCCGTGAAAATTCATGGCTTCGCCTAAACAAATCACTTTTGGATTGTCTAACAACTTTTCTGTTTCAGCTAACCCAATGATGCCACCGGTAGTTTCTAGTTCAGGTGTAGTGGAAGGAACGGACGATGGGATTGCATGGAAAATATCTAATTCCGTTTCTGCAGCCATAAATTCAGTCAACCCTTCAAGCCCAAAAACATTTGCCATCTCATGCGCATCCGCAATCACTGTAGTCACACCAAATGGTAAAACGGCCTTTGAAAAAATACTTGGCGTAGTCATTGAACTCTCAATGTGCATGTGGCTGTCAATCAAGCCAGGAATCATGTATTTCCCTCGGCCATCAATTTCTTGAAGGATCTCCAAGTGACTCAGATCCTTTGTTGTGATGTAATAAAATTTTTCACCGCTGACTGTGACATGTTTCTTCTCAAAACATTGTTTGGCTGTGTTATACACTTGTGCATCTCTAATCAGTAAGTCAATCTTCACATTTTTCCCTCACTTTTATTGTCCTTAGACAAGAATAGGGGGCTGTGCGCTTCCGACACAACCACCCCAATGTTTATTTTTTCAATGATTTCCCGTTATAGGAAAATGTTTATTGGTTGATCAAACGATTCCAACGATCGATCCAGTCAGTCATTTGACTATTCACGAAATCAAAGTCAATATTTTTTGCGCGATCAGCAACTGCCCCATACGTCATATTACCAGCTTCTTCTTCACTCAACTCCACTTTATCATTCGTCGGTGCTTCATTTAATGAAAGTGCCTTTGTTTTTTGTGATTCTTCGCTAATTCTATAGTTGATGAATGAGTAAGCCAATTCTTTATTCGCTGCTTCTTTTGGAATATTGATCGTGTTGTAGTTCGCATATGTGCCACTTTCTGGTACAACATACTCGATCGTATCAGAATCTCCTTTGACGATATCATAAGCAAAATCCATCACGATCGCTGCTTCGATTTCTCCTGCTTGGAACATGTTTGCTAAGTCAGAAGATCTTGCATAGGTCTTAACGATATTTGGTTTCAATTCTTCTAAGGCTTCAAATGCTGCCTCACCATTGTCATCTTCAATCGCTACACCCGCATGATCACTTGCAATATACATCATCAAAGGACCGGCAGTCGTAGTAATTTCCGGGATCGAGATTTTTCCTTCTAATGCTGAATCCCAAAGATCTGACCAGCTAGTAATTTCTTTTCCAACTTTTTCTCTGTCGTAAACGATACCTACACTGTTTACAGCAATCGGAACACCCGCACCACTATCAAAGACTTCCTTCGCTCCTTCAGTTAAGTCCGCTAAATTCGGGATTTTTGATTCATCTAGTTTTTCAAATAATTCTTGAGAAGCGCCATCCGCTGAGTTCGCTTGCGCTAACTCAATCACGTCGATTCCTCTAGGATTACTGATTAATTTGTTGAAGCGATCGCCACTGTTCCCTAGATCCATTGTGATCTTCGCATCGAATTCTTTTTCAAAAGGATCCATTACATCGCTTTTCACGATATCTTCACTTAAACCAAATGTTGATACAACTAGATCTTTTGACTCTTTCGCTTCGGATGAATTAGTTTCAGATCCTCCACCGCAAGCTGTCAATACAAACATACTCGCTAAAACTACTGAACTTACTAGAAAGCCTTTTTTCACTGATTTTTCCCCTTTTCTTTGCTTATTTATCTTCCAAAAGAACGATTTTATCTTTTGGGAAATGCAGGTTGATTTGATCCCCTGCTTGGTAAATTTGTTTATCCGTACCGTTTACTAAGAACTTACCTAAAGCCGTTGTCACTTCATACTGGTAACTTTTCCCTAAAAATGTTCTGACTTTCACTTCACCTTTTACAACGTTATGTGTCGCATCAGAGGCAATCTCGATATCTTCGGGACGGATCGTCGCTACTAATCGTTCTGCTATCGGTTGCTCATAAGATGTCTCAATGACATTCCCTGCTGCTTGATAGCGGATGCCTTCGATTGGTTCAACTGGAAAGAAATTTTCAAAACCGATAAAATGTGCAACAAAACGAGTTTTGGGATGCCGATAGATTGTTTCCGGTGTATCATATTGCTCGATAACGCCATTATTCATGACCGCGACTTTATCCGAGATCGAAAAGCATTCTTCTTGATCGTGGGTCACAAAAACTGTTGTGATACCAAGTTGTTGTTGAATACGTTTGATCTCGATCCGCATTTGGACACGTAGTTTAGCGTCTAAATTACTTAATGGTTCGTCTAAGAGTAGTAACTTAGGTTCAATAACCAATGCTCGAGCCAATGCCACTCGTTGACGTTGCCCACCTGATAGTTGTTTCGGGTAACGATCACCCAACTGTTCTAAGCCACAGATTGCTAACATATCTGCTACTTTCTTGGCGATATCCGCTTTATTTTCTTTACGCAATTTCAAACCGAAAGCAACATTCTCAGCAATCGTTAGATGAGGAAACAACGCATAGCTCTGAAATACCATACCAAAATTACGTTTATGCACAGGAACTTTCACTAATTCTTGATTTTCCAGAACAAAAGAGCCCTCATTCGGCGAAATCAATCCAGCAATCACACGTAGCGTCGTTGTTTTACCACAACCACTGGGGCCTAATAAAGAAACTAGCTCTCCTTTTTCCATTGAAATAGACAAATCTTCTAATATATTTTGTTTTCCGTCATAACTCACACGGATATTGTTCAAATTTACAAAACTCACGGTTCTCCCCCTCATAGTTTCCAGTCATTCTCAAGTACGGTTCGATTTCTTCACTCAATAGTTAAGCGATTGAAGCCAATCCTAACGTTTTCTCAATAATAAACATCAAGAAAACGGTTAATACCATGATCATTACTGAAATCGCCGACACAGTCGGGTCATACGTATATTCAATGTAGCTCAACAATGAAGTGGGCAACATCGTTACTCCTGGTCCAGATAAAAACATTGAAACTGGTACATTATTGAATGAGTTGACAAAAGCCAGCATAAACGCCGCAAATATTCCAGAAGAAACATTTGGTAAGACGACTTGCATAAAAGCGCGGGTTTTGGTACAACCCAACGTCCAGGCAACTTCTTCAATCGAAAAATCTAATTGCTCCATGCTTGAACCTACGACGCGAATGATATACGGTAGGCTGATCAAAAAATGACCAATCAATAAAGCTTGGATCACCGGCAAGTTAAACTTGATCACAATGTATTGGAACAAGGAATAGCCGACAACGATACCCGGAATCATCGTTGGTGACAAAAAGAAATTTTTAAAAAGCTGTTTACTCTTCATGTGGTAACGAGAAAGTGCGTAAGAAGTCGGCACGCCTACTAATAAAGCTAACAGAGTAGCCCCTACGCCAATACTTAAACTCAATTTAAAGCTATTCATAAATGTTTCAGAACTTAGTGCTTTCTTGTACCATTCTAATGAGAATCCATCAATCGGAAATTGTATCGTCGATGATTGTCCAAAAGACGTTACAACAATAATCACTAATGGTAAAAACAAAAACGCAAAAACTAATACTGCGATGATCGTCATCCCTTTTTGCTTACGCATGATTCATTTCCCTCCGATCTAAACGTGCAGCAATCATATTCAATCCTTTATTCACGATCAGAGTCGTGATGATCATGATCAATGCAATGACACTTGCTGAAGTCCAATCACCTAAAGTCGATGCTTTCTGGTATAAGAAAGTCGCCATCATCATATTTTGGTTCCCACCTAAAAGTTGTGGTGTCGTATAAGCCGTCAATGTGCCTGTAAATACTAAAATACTGCCAACGATCACTCCAGGTATACAAAGCGGCATGACAATTTTATAGAACGTTTTAAACGGACTCGCACCTAACGTTTCGGCAGCTTCCAGTGTTTCTTTCTCAATATTTTCCATCACGCCAACAAGTGTCATGACCATGGTAGGTAAGAATAAATAGACAGACCCGATAATAATTGCAAACTCCGTATATAGTAAGGCGATGGGTTGTTCGATCAGTCCTATGCGAATCAAGAAATTATTGATTACTCCTGTCCTTCCTAAAATGTTGATCCAAGCAAAACTACGGATGACTGAATTGGTCAATAATGGAAACATCGTCATTGCCATCAATAAACTTTTCCACTTTTTACCCACACCTGCAATAAAATAAGCAGTTGGAATACCTAAAACGGCAGAAATCAACGTCACAATGACAGAAACGCGAATTGTTCGAAGAAAAATCTTCAAATTGAAATCATCTGTCAAAAAACTGGTGTAAGCACTTAGACTAGCACCTGTTTCAGTAAAAATAGTTGGCCCTATAATATTGACCAATGGCAAAATCATAAAAAATAGTAATAAGATCGTTCCTGGCGCAATGATCAAATACGGAACATTCTTCCTCATTGTTCTCCCCCTCATTCGTGTTCTGTCTCATTATAAGAAAAAATACGAACATTTTCAAGAAAACTTTGTAATATATTCAGAAAAAAACATGAGTTATATGAAAAACATCGTAAAAAACCTGCGTTTATCCGTTTTATACAAAAAATACTCGTATTCATTTTATTTTTTTTAGTTATCTATGTTTATCCGCCAAACGATTATTAGTAATTAATGCGAGTTAATTATCAAAAGTGTCGAGGAATACATCTCATACGAAACAGAAAATCGGTTTTCTGGAAACCCAAAAAGAGCAATTACCGAACATTCACCCAAAAACGTTCGTTAATTACTCTTTTTATTCGACTCAACTATTCCATAAAAACTGACTAACTTCTCGATCCACTTCTTCATTTTCATGAAGCATACTATGTGAAGCACCTTCACCTTCTTCGACCTTTTCCATTACAGGGTTACCATGTTGTTTCAATAAGGCGTAAACTGCCAATGCACTATTCAGCGGAACAGTTCCATCACTTAGCTCTACTTCACTCAACTGCCCTGCAACTAATAAAAATTGTGTGTCGGTAGGGAGATTCCCTATCATTGTTTGATAATCTTGATACCTTGAAGACACCACTGTTGGCCCATTTTCGAGTAAATCAGCTAAATTCTGACCGCTATCATCAACAAAGTCATTGAACGGTGCGCCTAGTGCTACAAACTTTTCAACTTGCGGTAAAGTTGTTTCTTGGCCATACGTGACTAGATAACGGAGGCCGCTGACTCCACCCATCGAATGTCCGACAATATTCACTTTGTTGATTTGATCAGTTGTCTGCAAATAAACCAGACATGCACGAATCCATTCTGCTTGATTCCACTCATTATTTTCATTGTCTTCGAAAAGCACTTGGATCATTGGATTGGTTGCTTCTTTTGATAACTCCCCTTGCGCTTGAACGTTCCCATTAGTATCTACAGTCAATGTCAATTCTTGTTGCCCTTTGCTTTCTCCTTCTAACCGATCGATCATTCCTTTGAATGAATTCACTGTTCCTTTATATCCGTGAACAAATAAGGTAGGCACACTCCCCTTTTCTACGGATTCTACTTGGCTTGTCCTCGTTGTTTCAGTAGAGGCAGTTTCTTTTTGGCTCTTGTTTTCTTGCGTTTGACAACCAGAGAGGATTAGCAGTACCAGCAACACCATGCCACTTAGCACCCGATTAAAATTCACTTCATTTTGTTTTATCACTTTTTTCACTCCTTTCATTCAAGACAAAAAAGAGCTGAGATGACTAGGCATCCCAACTCCTCCATTATTCTGATCACTGTTTAGTCGATTTTATCTACTTGATCAAAATCAAGCTCTGTACTTGTTTCACGACCGAACATGTCAATGTTTACTTTTAGTTTTTCTTTTTCTTCATCGACTTCTGTCACTTGACCTTCTAATCCAGCAAAAGCTCCTTCGATGATCTTAACAACTTCGCCAACTTCTACTTTCAGTTCGTTTTGACGTAAACTCATACCGATTGAACGTAAGATATGATTTACTTCTTCCGGTAATAAAGGTGCAGGCTTACTTCCTGCTCCGTGAGAACCAACAAAACCTGTAACGCCCGGTGTGTTACGGACAACATACCATGAAGCATCTGACATGATCATTTCTACTAAGACATATCCAGGGAATGTTTTATGAACGATTTCTTTTTCTTTCCCATTTTTCACTTCAGTTTCTGTTTCTTCAGGAACAACGACACGGAAAATAAAATCAGCCATTTTCATACTTTGCGCACGTGACTCGATATTTGCTTTTACTTTGTTTTCGTATCCAGAGTATGTATGCAATACATACCAATTTTTTTCAAAAGATTCCATTGAAGGCTCCTCATTTCATTTGTAAAATAAAAAAACCTCAGTTCCCCGAAGCTTTTCCTCTCTTTGATTATAGCACCGTTTGCTGGTTTTTACTAGTGACTTATTTTTAGTTCTCTAGTAATTAAAAAAGCGTTATTTATTCTTATTTTGGTGCAGAAATTATATTATCTACTGTTTTTTTGAAAAAAAATAATTCCTTAAAAAGCTTATTTTATAAAGATGAATCAATAAATTTTTTTATTTTTTGTTATTCAGCGAAAAGGCATAGGAAAATACATACCCATGTCAATATTATTTATTCCTACAATGTACAATTATAGTCATAAGGCATCTTATTGAGCTTTAAAGAACTTTACGAGAGGAGGTATCCCCATGGAAACAATTAGACAACTCATTGCAACGGTTTTTGATTGGTTAGATTCTCTCGCCTTGATTCTCTCCTGTCTCACTGTTTTCTTTTTAAGTTTAAAAGTCTCATCTTTAGAAAAAGAAGTAAAAATACTAAAGGATACTTTTGAAAACCATTCAAAATAAGAGTCATGTTGTATGAATCAATACATATCTACATTTTCAGATAGTCCGATCAGTTCAAACTCTCCCTAAATAAGCAAACAAGAAATCTCTTTTAGCCTCATATATTAAAAATATGTTCAATCTCGTATTGTGTTTCAAATCTATGTAAATCAGCTAAAAACTCATTCTTCAACTTGCTCGCTCCAATCAATTCTAATCCCATAATAAAATCCTTTATTTTATTACTGACAGCCTCTCCTTCGATGTGCGCAAGTACAAGTTGATAAAACCGATGATATATTTCAGTTTCTCGCTGAAAAATAATTCTACGTCGAGTCTCACATAGTTTTTCCAAATAATACTTAGCTAATTTTAGCTCTTCTCTTTCAATCATCAGTAAAAACACATTATTATAAATACCTGATAATATGGAATGGAAGCTCTCCAACTCTCCTTTTTTCATCACATTCTTTTCTACTTCTTTCAATCGCTGTTTGATGTAACTTGTTTCAAATAAATAGATGAGAGTAGCAAAAGTCGTCATTTCAAATCTTCCCCACTCATCGATTTTCTCTAAATAATCAGATAATCTTTTCAGATAGTTAGTATCTTTTTTATTTAATTTTTTTACACCACCGATTCCCTCATACCACTTATAAGTTTTGACAGCAAGATAATTTCTTATGACGACTAAATCATCTGAGTATTCTACTTCTTGGGCTAGTTTTTTTAATTGATAATTGATTGCACCACTATTTTTTTCTAGATTCCGGAATATTTTCTTCAAACTCAAATTTTTTTGAGATACTTTATCTCCATCAAGATAAAACATGAATTCATCGATCGTCATATTCAAGCGTTCTAATAATTCTAAAAAGACTAATAATGGTAAATGATTTTTCCCATTCTCATATTTAGCTAACGTTTCCCGCGAAACAATTCCATCGGCTAGCTTTTTTTGAGAGATGCCTCTGTCAACACGCATTTTTTTAATAATTCATGAACTTCCATGTGTTCCTCCTTACTTATCAACTAGCAAAGCAAAAGAATGATCAATGATTCACAAAAAACTTGTTGAAATTTCACGGTTACTATCAAAAAAAATAGAGCTTCCAATTGATTGATAATCATGGATAGCTCGCCTTTTATTTAGATAAACTTATTGAATTATTGCAAGATCCATGCAAACAGACTTTGGATCGCTGTATCCATCACGAAAAACATTAGTCCGAAGATGATCGACGTTTCGATAACGACTAGTGTATCTTTACGTAATTGTTTTTTACTTGACCAAGTCACTTGTTTCATTTCATCTTTTACACTTTTAAGAAATTTCATCGTAAGCCTCCTCCTTGTTATTTTGTCTCTTTATGTAATGTGTATTGATTACAATATTTACAAAATTTGTTGATTTCCAAACGCTCGCCGCTTTTTCCTTCACTAATCGACTTAGTATAGTTTCGAGAACCACAAACGGAACATGCTAATGCCGCTTTTTTCTTTGCCATCCGTTTCCCCTCCTCACTGAAAACCAAATTTATACCATACTACATTATCATGTAAATTATTTTATGTCAATTAGTGATCATACGCTCTACTGTTTTTATTTTAGTTATGATATGATTACTTAAAGGATTTTAAAAATGAACAATCTGGAGGTATGACTATGCTATTAAAAACTCTTGTTTACAAGAAAAAAGATTTGACTACCGTCTCTGAGACAAGCAACTTGGAAGAAGCACTAGAAATTTTAGAAACATCCGGTTACCGTTGTGTACCGATTCTTGATACTTCCGGAAATATTTTCCGTGGGAATATTTATAAAATGCACATCTATCGTCACAAAGCAAATGGCGGCGATATGACTTTACCAGTCACTCATCTATTGAAAAACGCAACAAAATTCATTTATTTAGATACTTCTTTCTTTAAAGTATTCTTTACGATCAAAGAGCTTCCATACATTGCTGTACTTGATAGCCAAAACCATTTCTATGGGATTTTGACACACAGTACCTTACTTGGTATGTTGTCTCAGTCTTGGAGCGTAGAACAAGGAAGCTACGTCTTGACGATTGCTTCGACAGGTAAACAAGGTGACTTAGCGGCGATTTCAAAAATCATCGCAAAATATAGTAGCATTGCTAGTTGTATCACTTTGGATATCGAAAAAGATGAATACATCCGTCGTACCTTGATCACTCTACCAGCTCATACAGAAAAAAGTGTCTGTGATTCGATCGTCAATCACTTAGAAAAGAAAAATTACAAAGTGATCGAAATTGAAAATTTACAAGATACTGATAAATAAAAACCTGTTTAGTGGTTGATATTTACTAACTATTTTTCGAAAAATCATATTTCAAAAAAGCCAGAAATCCCAAAATCATTTACGACTTTTGGAATTCCTGGCTTTTTTACTCGATTAAAAACAATCATACACGATCGTTGAATTTCACTGCTTGGTCTAGATAATACATCAATGGCGCAGAAACAGCCATCACGATAAATTCACTTAACGCAAGTGTACCATACGTTGTCCAAAACGCTTGACCGCCAGTTGGTACTAACATATAAGCAATCATAAACATACTGATTGTAAAGAACGCTGTATTTAATGCTAAGCGCACTTTGACATTTTTCACTTTATTTTGGATAAGTGCCGTTAGTCCTAATGCAAGTAGTGTTTGACCACCACCGAAAATCACATCCATGACACCAAAACCATAAATGGCATTATAAACAATCACGCCACCTAAGACACCCCATAATAATTTTCGATTGAATACAACTAAATGATTCAAACTTTCTGAAATACGAAATTGGATTGGCCCCGAAGACACAGGTGCTACCAAAATCGTTAACGCTAGATATAAGGCCATGATCAACCCATTAATAACGACTACCATCAGTCGTTGCCTACTCTTTGTTCTCTCCATATTCTATTCCTCATTTCTCCTAGTTTTGTTAATGCGGGATGGTTGATGAACCGCAAGGCGTATTATAACATAACAATTCTAGATTACAACCTTCCCTCCACCCCACCATTTCAGCATTTTTACCTTACCCTGAAAAGATTGTTATAAAAAATAAAAGAAATAAAAACAAGCAAGACACCTCGAGTAGTTAGCGCAAGACCTTATTGAACAGCCTCATTGAGAGATTGAGGCTTGATAGATAAAGGAATCGCACTCTTCTTATCAAAAAAATGAGTGTCGCTGTTGACTAATACTCTCCAGACAATTCTTTGTTTCTATCTTTTACCTACGTTTTTTCGTTTGTTCTTTATTGTATTTTCTAACTTAACTTCTTTTTCATTTCCCCAAACCTCTGCTATAATAACCAAGATTGTAATTCTTTTGACAATAATGACGAGATGCTTTGTTGAACCTTCAGTGGTTGACTCTATTATTCAACCACTGCTTACTCAGGGTGAGACGATTTAGTAAAGCATCGTTGATCTATTTACATGACTAAAACCACAAGTATTCACAGCTGTTGATTAAATCTGACACTGCTTGCTCTCCTTTTGACTATGTCGCCTTGCTATCGTATGTTAATGAGAACTCATGAAGGAGCCCGACAAGACTTGTTTTCTCAACTCAGGTACACGATACTTTGGTGCATTCCAGGAGGAAAAAATGAATTTTCATTATCACCTATTAATCAACCAAGCTGCTGGTAGCGGAAACGGAAAGAAAACAGCGGATAAGATTTTACCAATTTTGGATCAAAAGAAACTTTCCTATACGGTTCACTATAGTGAATATAAAGGGCACGATGCCCTTATAGCGGAACATTTAGCCGAAAATACCCTCATTGAATGGGAAGAGGATATCGATGCTGATACTATCGGATGGTACCCACTTCTCATCGTCATTGGAGGAGATGGTACGCTTCATCAAGTCCTGAATACGTTTCATCATTTATGTGTATCTTTTCCTGTCGGCTTCATACCAGCCGGCTCAGGCAATGACTTTGCTCGTGGAATTGGGTTAAGTAGAGATCCAGAAAAAGCTTTAGAAACGATTTTAGCAACCAAAGAACCACAAAAAATAAATGTGTTGCATTATGAAGAAAAAGTAAACGATCGCGAAGGGCTGGCACTCAATAATTTTGGGATTGGTTTAGATGCAGCAATCGTTCATACTACGAATCATTCCAATGCAAAAAAACGATTGAATAAGTATAATTTAGGCTCGCTTTCTTATATTTTTTCTTTACTATATGTTCTTTTCTCACAAAAAGGCTTTCCGATTCTTGTAGATATTGGTGGGAAACGTGTGAATTTTAAAAAAGCCTTTCTATGTACGGCAACTAATCATCCTTATTTTGGTGGAGGAGTATCGATTGTTCCTACTGCAGATGTGACCAAGCCAACTATCGACTTCGTGGTTGTTGAACGAGTAAATCTATTTAAAATCGCTTGGTTGCTTCTTTTATTATTACAGAAGAAACAAATGCACTCGAAGTATTTCCATCACTATACAACAAGCAAACTTCGAATTGTTTCTACTATTCCCCAATATGGTCAAGAAGATGGGGAAGATTTAGAAAAACAATCGTTTGATTTACAACTAACAAATAAAACACAGTTATTGTGGTGTGAAAAAATAGTAATGAGGGAGGAACAGTCAGCCTCTTGATCTGTGGAAGTTCTTCAGATGGAGCATCTACCTTTCCAATGAAAAGACACCCGAAACGTTAGCGTTTCGGGTGTCTTTTCTGGGCTGATACTTCACACTTCCAACTGATGTTGCCTGTTTATGGTCGGATGTTCTCCATACCGATCATTGGATCAATCCATTGCTGTTCCACAGCTTCGGTTGTGAGAATGTAATTATCAGGTAATTTTGGCGTTTCAGCTTCTTTCACTTCATTTTTTTCTTCTTCGATGGCAAAAAGCGAAACTTCCTGCGCTTGGTCAGTTGCCTCTTTACGGTCCTCTATTTGTTTTGTTGGCTCAGACACTTGTTCAATGGCTGCCGAATACGTTCCTTCTTCAAATGGATCATCACCTGTCAAGGAATCTTCATAAGCGGCTAATTTCGTACGCAGATTAAGAGTCATTTCGTTATCTTCGATCCGCTTCTTCAGTGTCGTCAATCGAACAGCGGATTCGTTTTTTGCACATGTCAAATATGCTTGCTCTTCCCCTAACAAAATCAATAATTCCTTACTACGAGTAACCGCTGTATACAACAGATTCCTTTGGAGCATTCGTTGGTATTGATGAACCATCGGCAAAATCACCATCTTAAACTCGCTACCTTGGGATTTATGGATCGAGCAACAATAAGACAGGGTGATCTTATTCCATTCATTTCGTTTGTAACTCACTTCATTGGCATCAAATTGGATGACGAGTTCGTCCACCTTATCTTCCGAATCTTTTGCTAAAACAATTCCCGTGATTACCCCCATGTCACCATTGAACACATTTAATTCTGGCGTATTGACCAAATGGAGTACTTTATCCCCGATTCGATAAACTGTATCATTCCAGTGAACTTCTTTCCGATTCCCACCGCCTGGATTGAAAATATTTTGCATCATTTTATTCAAGGCATCGATACCAGCTGCACCGCGATACATCGGTGCCAACACCTGAATATCTTGTGCAGTAAATCCTTTGTTTTTCGCCTTTTCCACGATTTTAGAAATCAATGGTTCGATTTGATACGCATCACTTGCAAAGAAAGAGCGATCCTTTTGATTTTTCCTAAAATCTGCTGGCAATCTTCCTTCTTTGATCTCATGAGCCAAAGGAATGATACTTGAGCCATCGCCTTGACGATAGATCTGATTCAATTCGATTTTAGGGATTTGATCGATTTCTAATAGATCATGCAAGACTTGCCCAGGACCTACTGATGGTAGCTGATCCTTGTCCCCTACTAAGATCACTTGCATATTCGTAGGGATCGCCTTGAACAGTGTATTGGCCAACCATGTATCAACCATCGACATTTCATCGACGATCAATAAGCCACCGTCTAATTCCTTCGTGCTGATTGAAGGGGTTTTTTCACGACCATTCAAACCTAAAAGCCGGTGGATCGTACTAGCTGGCAAGCCAGTCGTTTCATTCATCCGTTTAGCAGCCCGTCCTGTGGGTGCAGCTAAGAGGATCGGAAAAATCTCTTGTGTATATTTCGTCGGATCAAGATCTAAGCCGTTTAACTCTGCAAACAGATGAACGATGCCATTGATCACTGTAGTTTTTCCAGTTCCTGGACCACCAGTCAAGATAAATAGTGGTGAGCGAATCGCTTCAGAAATCGCTTCTTCTTGTGAATCCCCATACTGGATACCAAACATTTTCTCAATTCGTCGAATATTCTTTTTAATTTCTTTTGGTTCGTACTTGATTTCCTTTTTTCGACTCAACAAGCGTTGGATCGAATTGCCAATCCCCCATTCAGAAAAATACAAACTATTTTCATATAGATTCGTTTCTTCTTGTTGGATCTTTCCCTCTTCCACTAACTGAATAATGACAGTCGCTACTTGATCCGGTTCGATTTCGATTGGACGACTTGATTCCAAGATTTTGATCGTCTGCTGCAATAAAGATTCAGCAGGCACATAGGTATCACCGGTTTGGATCGCCTGTTGGAAAATCTGGTGCAAGATCGCTGCTCTGATGCGTCGTGGCGAGTCAGCAGCAATGCCGATTTGTTCAGCTAAGTTATCTGCACGTTTAAAGCCGATTCCTTCAATCTCTTCGACTAATTGGTAAGGATTTTCTTGAATGATATCCAACGCTTCATTTTTGTAAGCTTGATAGATACTAAAGGATAATTGACTCCCAAATCCGTAACGGTTCAACCCCATGATCACTTGATCCATTCCATGATTCAAACGGATCGTTTCAGCAATCATTTCTCTTTTTGGCTTCGTTAAACCTGAAATCTGTTGCAATTGCGCAGGATCTTCGATGATTTTTTCAATCGCATCTTCACCAAGCAGTTCCACGATTTTCTCTGCGGTTTTTTTTCCGATACCGGGAAACTTGTCACTTGATAGGTAGTTGACGATCCCGTTGGCTGTCGTCGGCTTTTCCTGTTCGTAACGCTCTACCTTCAACTGTCTGCCATATTTAGGATGATCAACTAGCTCACCATAAAAACGATACACTTCGTTCTCTTGGATATCGCCAAAACTACCAGTTGCGACAATTTCTTTTTCCCGATAATCAACACTTGTTTCACTGACTTGGATGAGCAATACTTTATAAAAATTACTAGGATTTTGAAAAAAGATAGCGGCAACTGTGCCGACAAAATAAGGCATTTCTTCTGGCTCCATCGAGGCCGCCTCCTTTATTTATAGTAAAGGCTCTGGCTGTCCATTACCTAAAAAATCCACCTGATTCCATACTTTAAGGTCATATGGTAACAGATTGTTTGGTTCTCCTGTTTCTAAAATCGTCAAGCTACTATTGAATAAACCGCCCATTTCTCGTAACTGACCTAATTCTTTACCAGTCATCCACTGGATCGCAGCAGTTAAAGAGGCACCATGCCCTACAAATAGAATAGGCCCTTGATGTTGACAGACTGCATCCGCAACAACGGCTTCGATCCGCGTGATTGCTTCGGTGATCGGCTCTCCTTCAAAAGGTGTTGGATCATATTTATCTAAATGATTTCGTAAATTAGGTAAGTTCTCTGGAAATTTTTTGTACATCTCTTCGATCGACTGTCCTTCCAGTTTTCCTAAACCTAATTCTCTTAATTTATCTGTATAAATGATTTCTGTCGGATGGTCCAATTCTTGATTGATCCCTTTTGCTGTATCTCTTGCACGTTTTGCCGTACTGCAATAAATAGCTTCAAAAGGAACAGACTTGACCATTTGGCCGAATGTCTTGATCTCCTCATAGCTTTGAGGTAACAACGGTGAGTCTCCTTGGCTTCCTTGAAAGCGTCTTTCAAGATTCCATTCCGTTTTACCATGTCTTGTAAAGTATAGTTCCATAGATGTTAGACTCCTCACTCCGTACTTGTATATATACTATCATATAGGATTTTCCTGTTGGACCGTGTAGAAAAGCTTGTTTCTAAAAAATAGAGGCTTTCGCCAATTGAATATCGCTAAAAATCGACTGTAAAAAAACTGTGCTATCGTTTATGTAGTCTTGTTTTCGATCAGCGATGTTCACGAAATATACTTCATCCACACCCTCGATCAAGGAAATGCAAAAGGAAGCTCCTACTCTATCAAAACGAAGGTTGAGCAGCAAGAGAAACTATTTTCTCAACTTCGTCTTCTTAATAGGAGCGAAACCTCTCTTTACAACCTTTAGTCTAGCTTATCATTTTCGTAATGATGTGTTAACTCTAAATTTGGGAAACCTTGTTGACGCAATGCCTCATACACGATCATTGCCGCTGTATTCGATAGATTCAATGAACGGACGTGTGTATCATTCATAGGGATACGTAAGCATTTTTCTTCATGCTCGCGCATAAAGGGTTCCGGTAATCCAGTTGTTTCTTTCCCAAACAAAAAGAAATGCTCTTCGCCATCTGCAAAGTTTTCATCACTGTATACTTTATTCGCAAATTTGGAGATCAAATGTAACTTTCTATCGCCTAAGTAAGCCATAAATGCTGGTAGATCTGCATGATACGTGATATCCACATCATGCCAATAATCAAGCCCCGCTCGTTTCAGCTGTTTATCATCTGTTGAAAATCCTAGTGGTTCGATCAAGTGTAACGGTGTGTTGGTCGCTGCACATGTTCGTGCAATGTTTCCTGTGTTTGCAGGAATCAAAGGTTCAAATAAAACGATGTGGTTCATACTATTCATCCTCTCATGTATATGTGAAATCCATTTTAGACTAAATCTTGATTTTTGCATAAAAAAAAACGTATCAACTCGGTGTCAGTCACTGCGAGTCGTTACGTTAGTGAAGCTCTTTTCACTATCTTTTATCAGAACAGGAACCTGATAAAAACCAATGAAAAAACAACTTGTTGCTACTATATCACCATTAAACGCTTTTTGCAACCTTAACTCTATAATATTCTTATTGGAATCGTTTTCTCTTATTTCCTTTTAACAATTCTACGTCAATTGTAATTTTTCTAAGGGGTTCTTCCATCAGAGACTCTTTTATTTCTTTTGCTACTTGCCATTCCAGTGGCGACATTGCCAAGAGATCACGGCGATTTTCTTCAGGAATCGTAAATTCATACGTCACACGTTGACGTTCCACTGACGCCATTGATTCCATGAATTTGTCAACAACACGTTCGTTAGAATAATGGTGTTTTTCTGGCTGATCTGGATAAAAAGCTTGGCGTAATTCTTTTAAATAGCCTGATTGTGGAACGACTTTTAATACCATGCCGTCATCTGCAAGTACTCGCTGAAACTCTTGATAGTGAGAAGGCGAGAAAATATTCAATATCGTCGAAAATTGTTGATCCGCAAAAGGCAAATTCGTTAAATCCGCGACACACCAAAATGCTTGCATCGGCTGTTCAGTGGCTGCATAGACACCTTCTTTCGCGATATCAAAGCCAATTGCTTGTTTTAATGGTTGTAATTGATCGATGGCCGCCAAAAAGCTCCCTTCTCCACAACCGACATCTAGAACAGTCGCATCACTTGGTAGATGCTTAGCTAACTGTTCGATCAATGGTTGATACATACCTGATTGGATCATTCGTCTTCTTGGAGCAAACATACCTTGATCATATTCGGTTTTGATTGCGTGAGATAAAAAATACAACGTTCCCTTTTTAGATAAATCAAAACGATGATTCTTTTGGCAAATAAGCCCATTCGTGGTCGATAAAAAGGATGCTTGACATAACGGGCAGCGGAACATTTGGGCATTCTCTGATAAAAATAGTCGACTCTGGTCTATTTTCTTTAACATAGTGATTATTCATTCCTTTAAAATACGTAGTGAGATAGTCATATAAAGATAAAAAACTTTCTTTAAAAACATTCGTTATCCGATGTTGCCTATCATGCTATCCCCTTCATCTTACCGTTTGAAGAGCGCTTTAGCAACTGTAAAAACTATGGTATAATTTCAACAAAAGTAGACATAATAAAGGAGCAAGAATATGATCAAAGAATTTTGTGCGGAGAATTATACATCGATCCCGTTAGCCATCGCAAATGGAGCCAATCGGATCGAATTATGTGACAACCTAGCAGTAGGTGGCACTACACCAAGTACTGGTGTCATTGAAGAAGTATTGAGCTACGCTAATGAAAAAAGTGTACCTGTCATGACGATCATCCGACCACGTGGTGGCGATTTTGTTTATAATGATATCGAATTGAAAATCATGCACACTGACTTGATTGAAGCCAAAAAACTAGGAACTGATGGTGTAGTGATCGGTTGCTTGACTCCTTCTGGTTGGTTAGATGAAGAAGCACTGGAAGTCTTGATCGACTCCGCAGAAGGCCTACAGATCACCTTCCACATGGCGTTTGATGCGATTCCTCAAGAACGTCAATACGAAGCCATCGATTGGTTGGTTGAACATGGCGTTCATCGTATCTTGACACATGGCGGTGTTGCCGGTACAAACATCGAAGATAATTTTGCACACTTAAAACAGTTGATCGCTCATGCAGACGGTCGAATCATCATTTTACCTGGTGGTGGTATCACTTCAGAAAATGCACAAGTAGTTGCTGATGCTTTAGGAGTCCACGAAGTCCACGGCACCAAAATCGTTCCTTTATCTGAATAAACAAAAATAAGAGGTCGGGACAGAAGTGTTCAGCCTCGAGAAATAAGGCGCCATCCACGAAAATTGTTCTTCAAATTTTTGTGGATGGCGCCTTATTTCCGAAGAGGTTACTTCTGTTCCCGCCGTTTATTCGGTTTTAGGTGGTACAGAGGACTAATGTCCCAGACACTATTTTAGCTCTATTATCTTACATAAAATACCCCATAAACAACGAAGCGATATTGAAATAGATCAATACACTGGTCAAGTCACTCAAGGTCGTAATAAATGGCCCGCTGGCAACGGCAGGGTCAAAGCCTAAACGATCCATCAACATCGGGATCAAACTTCCCGCAAGATTTGCCACTGTGATCGCAAATAGCATCGCAATACCAATAACAAAGCCTAGAATAAAGTTCTGCTTCCAAAATCCTACGATCAAGAAGATCGTTAGGCCAGTCACAGCGCCGGTCACTAAACCCGTCAATACTTCCGCCACGATCAACCGAACAAAGCCCTGATCTTTTTCATCTGAAATCGCTAGGCGACGTACAGCGACCGCTAACGATTGTGTACCGGCGTTTCCAGCCGTCCCTGTGATCAAAGAAATAAAGACAGCTAAAATACTTGCTTCACTGACCAATTCTTCATAATGACTGATCAAAGAGGCAGTTGACATACCTAAAAATAATAAAGTGATCAACCAAGGTAAGCGGCGAGAAGCTGATTTTACTGGATTCTCATTGATTTCTTCGACGTTGACCCCCGCCAATCCAGAATAGTCACTCGCGGCTTCATCATCGATAACGTCAATGATATCATCGACAGTCACGATCCCTAATAAATGATCATCATAATCCGTGACAGGCAACGCAAGAAAGTCGTAGTCACGGAAAGTTTGTGCCACATCTTCTTGGTCATCGCCTACGTGAACAGATAATACCCGTTCACTCATCAAATCAGAGATCATCGCATCATCATCATTGACGATCAAATCACGCAACGAGATAACCCCAACAAGTTGATTGTCCTGATTGACTACATAAATGTAATAGATCGTTTCTGCCACATCTGCTTCATTTTTCAAGACATACATCGCCGAACGAACGGTTTGGTTCGCAACGATCGAAATAAATTCGGTCGTCATGATCGCCCCAGCCGTTTCATCTTCATAATGCAAGAGGTCTTTGATCTCGCTCGCATCTTCTGCTGCCATCAAGCTAAGATATTTCGCCACTTGTTTCTTATCTAATGTATTCAACAAATCGACCGCGTTATCGGTATACATCTCTGAGAGCATTTCCGCAGCATAACTAGGACGCATTTCTGCTAAATATTCCTTCATATATTCGTTATCTTCTTCAATGACATCGAACATATCCGCCAATTCCTTTGGCGAAAGATAGGTATAAATCTGTTGACGATCTGCTTCCTTAAGGGATTGATAGAATTGCCCCTGTTCGTAGATATGCATCTCCAAGAAGTTATTTCTAAAATCTTGAATATTGTTTTCTCTTAGATCTTGAGCTAACTGGGCAAATCTTTCCTCTAATTCTTGATTTTCGTCCAAACCAATCTCACCTCACCTTAATCTTCAAATCGTTTCACTATTGTTGCCATATCTTTTGCTAAAGGCTGTTTGAATGCTAATAATTTTTCTGTAAACGGATGATAGAACTGTAAGTCATAACAATGCAACGCCTGTCTAGCTATGTCTTGATCCATCCTTCCCCCATACATGTCATCGCCTAAAAGAGGACACCCGATCGCAGAAAAATGCACTCTGATCTGATGCGTGCGCCCCGTATGCAATTGGATATCAACGAGTGCAATCTCTGCTGATCTGTTTTCTAACCAGTATTCCGTTTGCGCACTTTTCCCCGTAGAAGAAACTTTACGTTTTAATAATGATGTCATATCACGAGCAATTGGTAAATCGATCTGCCCATGCGCTTTCAACGTAGCCACATCGCCACTGACCAAGGCTTGATATTTTTTGACGAACTTCTTTTCGCGAAGCTGTACGTCCAATTTTGCATGCGCAAAACCATGCTTTGCAAAAAGCATCAATCCTGAAGTATCTCGATCTAGTCTAGTCACTACGTGGATCACCTGATTTTCATAGCCTTGTTGTTTATAATAAGCTTTCACTCGATTCGCCATCGTACCGGTAGGATGGTATTGTGCCGGTATCGAGGATACTCCAGCTGGTTTATTGACGACTAAGAGGTGTTCATCTTCATAAACGATCTCAATCGGTGTTTCGTCTAAAAGAACCGTTTCATGCTCGCCTTCTGCTGGAATCACAATGGTTACCTTATCATTTTGAGCCAAAGAAAACAAGACGTTCTCAACCTGATCATTGACCATGATCGTGCCGCCTTGAAACTTGATTTTCGCTAGTAGCCCTTTGGAGATCCCTTTTTCTTTTAAAAAATATTTTACTTGTTGCGCTTGCTCTTTTTCATAGATCCATGTAAACTCCATTGCTAAACCTCACCAATAAAGGCATCTTTCACACGGTGCCAAAAATGCATATGTCGATAAGAAGCAAAGTGGATTCTTTCTTCTGCAATCCGATAATAAATGGCTCGTATATTATTTTTTGAAACGTCCAATTGATCAATCGTCACCAAATAATCTGCGGTATTCTCTAAACGAATTTCCACCCATTCATCTTGAGCAATGACCATCGGCGCACCTAGCGTACGAAAAACGCGGTTATTCAATGAAGCAATCTCTGCTAATTGAAATGCATTGATACTTGGATGGATCACAGCCCCACCAACACTCTTATTATAAGCAGTCGATCCGGTAGGCGTAGATAATGCCAAACCATCACCACGGAAGCTTTCAAATAGTTCGTTTTTGATATACACATCTGCTACCATCGTTCGGTTAGAACGCTTGATTGTCGACTCGTTCAAAGCAAAAAAATGTTGATCAGGCTTATCATCTAAATAGCTGATTCGAACGTCCAGCAACGGGTAGCTGACACTTTGCTCACGATTAGTTTTCAGGCTATCGACTAGTTCTTCTAATTCATAGTCCCGCCAGTCCGTATAAAAGCCTAGATGCCCTGTATGGACGCCTAAAAAACGCACATCGTTCAAAGCATGGCTAAATTGATGGAACGCTGCTAATAGCGTCCCATCCCCACCAACTGAAATCACTAACTCTGGCTGTTGATCGTCGATTTTGATATTTGCTTGAGCCAAAAGATTTTTCAATCGTTCGGTGACTGCTAATGTTTTGGGCTCCTTGTTATGAACGATCGCTACCTTCATCTTTTGCCTCCTCATGTTTATTCTCTTGATTGATCAATGAGCGATAATAGGCATCTTCAGATTTGCCTCTGCCATGTGAGAATAACCGTTGTGCTTCTTGGATTTCTTCACGAATATTCGACATTTCTTCGTCGAGTTGATACGCGGCTTCCGCTGCACGTTGTAATCGTTCACTCATTTCTTCCGGAAATACACCTTGATATTTATAATTCAACGAATGTTCGATCGTTGCCCAAAAGTTCATCGCTAACGTTCGAATTTGAATTTCTGCTAAAATTTTCTTTTCACCACTGATCAATTGGACTGGATATTCGATCACTAAATGATACGAGCGATACCCACTCGCTTTTTTATTGGTGATATAATCTCGCTCTTGTAATACTTTCATGTCTTTTCGGTTACGGATGATCTCAACCACCTGATGGATATCTTCTACAAATTGACACATGATTCTTAGCCCAGCAATGTCTGACATTTCTTCCTCTAAACGCGCCATTGGGATATGACGCAATTGAGACTTGGTAACGATGCTTTCTACCGGTTTGACCCGCCCCGTCACAAACTCGATTGGGACATGGCGATTTTGTTCTCTAAATTGTTTACGTATTCCTCTTAGTTTTACTTTTAATTCTGATACTGTTTGTTCGTAAGGTGCTAAAAACTCTTCCCAGTCTCGTTCCATAATCTATACCTCTACTTTGTTAACATTCATAGATATTCTAACATATAAACATAGTTTTTTTGCACCTTCTGTCTTTGAAGTTGACCAAAAACAAAAAATTAGGCAAAATAAAAGAAAAGGGGCGAAGCCAATGACTGAAATGTTAGAGATCGAATTTAAAACATTGCTAGCTAAGGAAGATTACACGCGTTTGCTTTCGCACTATCAACTTACAACGGAATCCTTCCATATCCAAACCAATATTTATTATGACACGCCTGATTTCCAATTAAAACAGCGTGGTTGTGGCTTACGTATCCGCTTATTAGATACCTATGCGGAGTACACGTTAAAAACGCCAGCTGCAGAAGGAAAATTGGAAACAACAGACACCTATACGCTCCAAGAAGCCACTAAAATGATCGAGGATCAGACACTGCCACGAACGGGCGCTGTTTTAGAAAAACTTCATGAGCTATCGATCGACTCCAATCAATTGTTCGAAATCGGAGAACTGACGACTAAGCGTGTTGAATTTCCTATTGATGAAGGCTTGTTAGCCATTGACGAAAGTTGGGGGGAACAACTTCACGACTATGAATTAGAATTAGAAGTCACTGATGCTGCCAGTGGAAAAGTAGCATTTGAGCGCTTCCTTCAACGTCAAGGAATTCCTTATCATCCTTCAAAAAATAAAATCCAACGAATGTTTGAGGCCAAAAATTAGAACTCTATCATTTTCATAAGGCTCATGAGTTCATTTTTTCGGGATTTTCTGGTAAGTTATACGTTGTGAATATTATTCATGATTTGCATAGAATCTAATTTGGGGGAGATTCGTATGATCGAAATCTATTTTTTTGTTAATCCATTGGGGAAAAACTGCTTTCATTTAGAGCAACAGCTCGTTCAATTTATTGATGAGGAATATGGAAAGAAGCCGAAAGACAAAGTACAATTTCGTTTTCTACCACTAGTTAACTTGCAGACAATCGGGGATGTCATGCAGACTAACGGGATTTCTCAAACTAATCTTGAAGAGCGCAACAAACTATTTTCCATTACTTATTCAGCCGCATTAGATTGCAAAGCTGCGCATTTTCAAGGAAAGAAAAAAGGAAGACAATTTCTTAGCCGTTTACAAGAAGCAGTCAGTTGTAAAAAAATTCCATATTCTCAACAGCTTTCTGAATCGATTTTTTCAGAAATTGGAGATCTAAACATGTTCAAAGAAGATCGCCAATCTGAATTTGTCAAAGAAGCATTTTTCTCAGACCAAAAAATGGCCCGTGAAATGGGAATAAAGAAACATCCATCTGCTGTTGTTTATAATTATAATCGTGAACAAAATTTTGGAGTATTAGTTGAAGGCATGAACAGTGTTCGCCAAATCATGGCGATCTGTCAAGGAAAAGAAGACAGCTATCAGCTGTTTGAAAGCCATCCATTGCAAGCAACGAATCCACAACTTCATTCCGGAAATAGCCATTTATCTTTGCTTTCAAATTAAATAATAGATGTGTGTATCACACAAAATAAAAAGACACAAAACAAGGTAAACTGTTTTATGTCTTTTTTACTATTTTTTCAAATCAAATATATTGTATATGGTTAAACATTTCCTACAATATGAATACGGAACCTTTGACTTGACGTACCACGACCCTCTCCTTCGGTAGCAACTAATTTCTGACCTTGTGAAGGAGCCCCATTTTCAATATCCAGTACTTTACCTGTTTCAGTATTTTGTAATACAAAAAGTCCATCACCTAAAAGTTCATCTACACCTACTTTATACAATCGCCAATTTGAATTTAGACCTGTCGTTGCAATTCTTGGATTTCCTTTGCTATCAAAAGATTTTTCGGATACAGATAAGGATGGCTGATTTGATAAACCCGTTGAACTGATGAGGATCAGTTGAGAGAGTGTACGTCTCAGTAGCAAAATTATAAAACATATTCCATTTTTGATTCCATGAGTTAGCACTATTATATATAATCACTTGGTCTAAATTGCTTTGATCCCAATCCAATACCATTCCTCTATTCATTTCACTTTGAATCTTTACAACTTTGTTGTTAAAGTAGTTAGCAACATTAGATCCTGGTATATTTTCTTCTATGCCTGCCGAGACTGTTTGATTTCCTCCTACTACTCCTAATGTCGTTACTACAAACGCTCCTACCATTAACTTTGTGAACACTTTCATTTTTTATTCCCCTTTTTTGTTTTTGTCTTTTTTCGTTTTTCTTCGATTTAAATGAAATACAGCTAGCGAAGGATCAAAGGTTACCTACTACTCTAAGAATAAATCGTTGACTAGCAGTTCCAGTACCCTATCCTTCACGTGCGACTAGGCCTTTCGTGTCGTACGGGCTACCATTTTCCAGATCCAATACTTTACCTGATTCAGCATTTTTTAAAACATAAACACCAGCACCCACAGCATCGCCTACTCTGTACAGTTTCCAATTTACTTTTAATCCAGTCGTAGCAATCTTTGGATTTCCTTGACTATCAAAAACTTTGTCAGATACAGCCAATTCTGCTGATCTGATATAGCCGTTGATCTGGTGAGGATCAGTTGAGATAGTATATGTATCAGCACTAGAATCATAAAACATATTACATTTTTGATTCCATGAGCCAGTATTATTGTACATGATTACTTGGTCAAGATTAGATTGATCCCAATCCAACGCCCTTCCCAAATCCATTGCACTTTCAATTCTCACCACTTGATTTTTAAAGGTGTCCGCAACATTAGAACCTGGTATGTTTTGATCCAAATCTGCCGAAACTGTTTGACTTCCTCCGACTACTCCTAACGTCGTTGCTACAAATGCTCCTAAAAATAATTTTGTGAACACTTTCATTTTTTTGTTCCCCTTTTTGTTTTTTTGTTTGATACAAATCGATTTGTTGAACACAGTATGCCATGTTTTTATTTAGTAAATTTATTTTGAGTGGTAATACAACACTATTTATTTTTTATTTAATAAGTGCGTTAATTATAATAAAAAGCACTTATTTTATAGGCTTTCTTGCTTTTTCACGCACAATGAAAAGTAAATTTACTATGAATTTTTTCATGTTTTTTATTTTTATTATTAAACATAAAAATATATTGTTTTTCAACTGTATAAAAAAGAGAATCATCGGTTACTTGAAACACCTACAATTCTCTAATTATTTCTGTTAAATTATAAATGATACACACTGCCGGACTAATTTCCTTAAACAGCAGACTGATCCTTCTTTCTTTTTTTATTGACAACAACTAGTAAAACCAAGCAGATAAGAAGACTAATGATTCTCAGTGCAGGAGTAAATAATAGGAAGATCATCAAATTAGCAAACCCTTGAACAATGGTAGAATCCGATTGATACAATTTGATCCAAAGGCTCTGCAAACACGCTCACATGGCGATAGACATATGCAGTAAATAAATACATAGCCACACCTACTCCTACTATAAGGATATTTTTTATTGATTTCGACAATTTCTGTTCCTCCATCTAGTGTTTATTGATCGGATTTCTCTTTTTGTTTCCATAATCGATCAATAAAAATTTCTTTGCTCTAACTAGAAATCCATTTTATCTTTAAATAACAAATCATAAAAAATATGTACATGTTTCTTTCTAATTAGAAAAGCTGTAGACATTCATATATCATCTCCTAATTCGTTAATCAACATTCTTCATCTCCTCACATTTATAACATAAGACAACATATTTATCCTATAAAAATCCATTGTACTACTAATAGATCACCCACTCAAAAAAGGAGTAAAAAAGGGTTACCCTCTCATTACTCCTTTTCGCTATCAAATAATCGTAGTCAATACGCTGACTTATTCCATCATCTGCTTTTTGATCCCCGCAACATCCAACCCAAATTCTTGTTGCAAGAAATCTGGTGTGCCAACTTGACCAAAACGTTCATTGACACCGATTCGTTTCAGAGGAACGCCAATCCCTTCTTCTGCAAGAACTTCAGCGACTGAACTACCTAAACCGCCAGTAATCGAGTGATTCTCAATGGTTACGATTTTTTTCTTACCAATTGCTTCACTGAGGATCAACTCTCGATCAATCGGTTTGATGGTAAACATATCGATCACTTCACAGCTGATTCCTTCTTCCATCAATTGTTCGGCTACTTGCAATGTTTCAGAAACGAGTTGCCCTGTTGCAATCAGCAGATAATCCGTCCCTTTACGCAAAACATTTCCTTTGCCTAATACAAATGTTGAACCTTTCTCATAAACAGGCGTGACGCCTTTACGATTTCCTCGTACATAATGGATTCCTGACATTTGATGAAATTCTTTGATGATCCATGCCATTTGTACGTCATCTGCCGCATCACATACTACGGAATGAGGGATGGCTTTCATTAAGGCCACGTCCTCCCAAGTCGTATGAGTTCCCCCATTGTGCCCTGCAGCAAATCCCGGATCTGAACCATAAATATTGATGGTATTCCCGCCGTAGCCACCTGAAATAAACAGTTGATCAAATACCCGGCGTGTCGCAAATGGACCAAAAGTATGGATAAATGGTGTGTACCCCGTCAAACTTAATCCTGCTGCGACGCCAACCATATTGGCTTCGGCAATTCCCATATTGATAAAGCGGTCAGGGTGTTCCTTTCCAATCGCTGTCCAACCACTTGCAGATCCTAGATCAGCATCTAACGCAATGACTTTCTCGTCTTTTTCCATCAATTCATTGATGGTTTCCACGACACAAGTTCGTAATTCTTTTTCGATCGCTGTCGATTTAGTTAAATGGAACATCCCTTATCGCATCCTCTCGATTTTTTCTTCTAATGTTCGGATTGCTTGATCTGCTGCTTGATTGACTTGTTCCGTATTGAATTTTACGGAATGATTCGCGCCTAAAGTTTCAAAATATGGAACCCCTTGTCCCTTCACGCTATCAAGTACAAGACAAACTGCTTGATCAGTCACTTCTTTACATTTGTTGATTGCAGCATCAATCGCTTGTATATCGGAACCTTTTACTTTTAAGGTATAGAAACCGAATGCTTCCATTTTTTTCTGTAAATCGAACGGGTCAAGGATGTCCTTTGTTTCTCCATCTAATTGCTTTTTATTATCATCGATGATCACGATACAATGATTTAATTTAAAATGAGCGATATATTGGAATGCTTCCCAACACTGGCCTTCATTCAACTCTCCATCTCCCACGATCAAGTACACATAGTTGTCTTTGTTAGCCTGCTTAAAACCTGTAGCGATCCCCGCAGCTATTGAAGTCCCTTGACCTAAAGAACCCGTAGTTGCATCAACACCAGGTGTTTTTTGGCGATCCGGATGAGAAGGCAGTCTTGTTCCACCTTCATTGATCGTCAGTAACCATTCTTTGTCAAAATAACCAACATTTGCTAAAGCACTGTATAACCCAGCTCCTGCGTGTCCTTTAGATAAGACCAACCGATCGCGTTCTTCCCATTGTGGATTTTTAGGATCGACCTTCATCTGCTTACCGTATAAGACGGCTAACAACTCAACGATCGAAAATGAACCACCTAAATGCCCTTGCCCCATATGTTTGATACTGATTAATGTATCTAATCGTATTTTAGTTGCTAATAATTCCAGTTCTTTTAGCTGCTCTTCCTTGATGGTCAAAATGATCCCCCCTTACTCTGCGACTGTATCTGATTTTTTACTTTTCTTTAAAAGTGTCAAACCGATCAAAACAGCAAGCACAGCGACCACACCAGAAATAACTGCAATTTGTCCGCCCATATTTGCTAAGTTTCCTAAAAAGATTCCTGAAACACCATAATCTGTATCTGAGAAAGTCGAACCTTGGAACCCGAGATCGCCCATTACTGGCATCAACAAGATCGGCATGAAACTAATGATGATCCCGTGGATAAAGGAACCGATGACCGCGCCACGTACGCCCCCAGTGGCATTTCCATAAACACCGGCTGTCGCGCCACAGAAGAAATGAGGAACTACGCCAGGAATGATCACTGTTGTCCCGGTAAAGACCATAATCACTAAACTAACTAATCCACCAACAAAACTTGTTAAAAAGCCAATCAATACGGCATTTGGTGCATAAGGGAACACGATTGGACAATCCAACGCTGGAATCGAATTCGGTACTAATTTTTCAGAAATTCCTTTAAATGCAGGAACGATTTCAGCTAAAATCAAACGTACACCGGCTAAGATCACAAAAACACCTGCGGCAAATGAACCCGCTTGTTGTAACGCATAAATAATATAATTCGTGCCATCGCTCAATGTGGTAGTAATATAGTCACTTCCGGCAAACAACGCAACGATCACATAGACGATTGCCATCGTAATCGTGATACTTACTGTTGAGTCACGTAAAAAAGCTAACCCTTTAGGAAAATTGATGTCTTCTGTTGATTTTTCTTTATTTCCAACATATTTACCGATCAAGCCACTCAATGCGTAGCCAAAGTTCCCTGTATGACCTAAAGCTACAGAGTCATTTTTTGTGATTTGACGTGTAAACGGTTGTGCGATTGCTGGAAAAATCGTATTACAGATGCCTAGCGCTAACCCACCGAATAAAATCAGACTAAACGTACTCATTCCTGTTACACTTAAAATGACTGCAATCATACATGCCATGTATAACGTTGCATGCCCTGTCAAATAAATGTATTTGTACCGAGTGATTCTCGCAATCAAAATATTGAATGCCATCCCCGCTAACATAATAAGTGCTGTATATGTTCCATAGGTAGTTAGAGCTAACGCTACTATCGCTTCGTTATTAGGAACAACTCCTTGCATATTGAATGCGACTTGAAACATTTCTCCAAATGGCGCCAACGAACTTTCTATGACCCCTGCACCAGCTGTCACAACCAGAAATCCTACAAAGGTCTTGATTCCGCCTTTAACAGTCGTTGCCACATCTTTTTTCTGCAACATATTCCCCAATACAGCAATCAATGCCACTAAGATTGCTGGTGTACTCGCAATATCGATCAATAGATCTAAAATACTATTCATTTATTTTTCCTCCCCCAAAAAAATTTTTTATAGTAATCCTTTTTGTCTACATGTCTCCGCTACTTTTTCTTTCAATTCATCTAGATCGATGATACTCTCCAACACGACGATTTCACCTAAATGTTGTGCGCTATCTGCTAAATCTCTACCGATAAAAAAGACATCTGCTAATTCTGGTGCTGCACTTCCTAGATCGTAATGAGCAACTTCCACTCCACTTACCCCTAGATCATTTAATACTGAATTGATATTCATCTCCACCATAAAACTGGATCCTAATCCTGAACCACATACTGCTGCAAATTTCATTTTTCATCTTCCCCTTCTTTGATTACATGGATGATTTCTTCTACATCTTTCGCTTCGAGTAATGACGCTAAACGTTCTTTATTCGACAAAATTTTCGTCAAGCTAGCTAAAGCTTTCAAGTGCATCTCGTTGTCCACTGCTGCTAAACAGATAAATAATTGGATGGGATGCTTTTCATCGTCGCTCAATAAGACTGGATCAGTTACCTTCAGTAATGACATCCCAATTTCTTTCACTCCATCTTCTGGTCGTGCATGAGGCAAAGCAATTCCTTTTCCGATATGGATAAAGGGCCCATGTTCCATGACCTTTTCGATCATCGCCCCCACATACTTTTCTTCGATTTTATTGGTCGTTAACAAAGGCTGAGCTGCCTCGGTGATGGCTTCTTGCCATGTCAGTTGTTTGTCCGTAAATTGTATGGTTTCTTTTGTTAATAATTCTGATAACATCGGCCGTTGATCTTCCCTTCTGTTCAATTCTTTGTTTATTTTTCTCTCGACGATCTGTCGCAGTTTCCTCTTTGTCATTCCCTCTTTCAAATCAATATATGGAAAAATCACTTCCAAAATTTCTTCGATCGAATGCACACCTCTTTCTGAAACATAAAATGCTTGTTGGACCTTTTTAACTAATTCATTTTTTTCTAAAGGAGTCATGATGGGTTTCACAACATAACTGGTCACCGGTGTTTTTAGTGGGACACTGGAAAACACCATATCAATGTCTTCCGAAAAACGAAGCATCTGATATTCTTCTGTTGATCGTGCTGGCAAAAATTCGATTTGTGGAAATAGCTCTTGTAATTCCGATTCCATGATCAAGCCAGAGCTGATGCCACTCGGGCAGACGATCATCGCCTTTAATCGTTGGTAATGATGTCGCTCCTTTTGTTTTCTGATCTCTCCACCAAATAAAATCGTAAAATAACCAATTTCTGTATCCGGAATCTCGCCAACTAATTGTTTGAGTGGATAAAGCGCTAAACGAGTCAATTCAAATAATTCTCGATATTGGGTTTTGATTTCATCGATCAACACATTATTCAATGTGAATCGATAGCGGATACGAAAATAAGCGGGAACAAGATGATAAAAGAAATTCATCAATAATTTCCGATAGTCAACAAACCGGACAGCGGATAAACGTTCCATCTCATGGATGACCTCTCTTGCACATTCCAATAAAAATTCTACAGAGTGATCCTCGATATCGCCTTGTAAAACAGTTTTTAACAGCACAGTCAAATAGCATTCTTCTTCTACTTGATTTTTGATTTGACCAAAATCTGTTAAAAATTTTTTGCTTGCTTGATAGACATTCAAAGAGGTCAGCATCTCTTTATCTTTTTCAGTTAGAAAAACTGCTTTTTTTGTGATCCGTGACAATAAAAAACTAATAAAATACAACATTTCCTCAAAACGACTAGGAACGATGATTAAATCAAATTCCTCTAAAATACGAAGCAGGCGGTCTCTCACCACAACATAATTCGTTCTAGAAATGCCATAGATCCCTTCAAAAAGTAACCAGTGGCCGTTCTTGGTGTCTGTTAGTACTCCCACAGTTGAATAAGCTACGCGGCGAACATCAAGTTCAGCGCCATCTATGTAGAAGCCTTTTTTTCTCGAATAAATCAGTCGAATGTCTTCCTCTTGGAGTTTCATTCTTAAATTTCTGACATCTTTTAAAACTGTATTCTTACTTACATTGAATAATTCTTGAAAATAATAAACAGATAAGTCATCAACCATCGAAAAAGCAAGAAGATAGATCATGGCTTGTCTTTCCTCTTCAGAAAAATATAGTTCCTGTTTTGACACTTCGAAGAGGACTTCAGACCATCGTCGTCGAATCGCCTCTGGAACCAGTATCTCCTCTCCAGAGATATTTATTTTTTGCCCTAGCTTTTTTTCACAAAAATGATTGATTTTTGTTAATTCTATTTTTAGAGTCTCTTCCTCCAAGTTCGTCAGTCTTATCAATTTTTGTCTGTTCGTTTCCTCAAACAGATAACTCAAGCGGTAATTGATCATTCCCGTCCCCCCATTTCAACTATAATGACTTTTTACTGGAAACGCTATCACACTTCAGCCCAATTTGACTCGTGCTTTTTCCATTTTGATGGACCGAACAGAGTCAACGACGCAGCCGTGTATTAAAATTAAAATAAAAAAAGTAAGTCACCAGAAAAAAATCTTGCAAAAAGAAACAGCGAAATCCCAAAATAGGAAAAACGATTTCCGGATTTCACTGCTTATTCAGTTGCCTATTTTGGCACTCCCTTTAACTCTCACTTAGCAACAATAGCAAGCTCGTTTTACGCTGATTCAATCTCGTCGAATCAGTTTTCGATCCTTTATTTCATAGACTTGATCTGCCACTTGTTGAACAAAATAAGGGTCATGCGAGGTAAACAAAACAGTTCCATGATATTGTTTCAAAAAATACTCTAGCGCATTCATTGTCCGCAGATCAATAAAATTAGTCGGTTCATCTAGAATCAATACGTTGGAAGGCTTAGCAAACAAGGTTGCTAGTGACAGCCGTGTAGCTTCTCCTCCACTTAACGAACAAACTGATTGTTGGATAGCCTCCGGTGAAAAGCTTAAATGGTGTAGCATACTTCGGATCAAACTTTCTGGATATTCGGTCTGACGCATCAAATACTGTAGGACGGTCAGATCCTCAACATAGCGATAATCCCTTTGCTCATAGACAGCAAAAGTAACTTTGGGACTAAGCTTCACTCCATTTTTTTGCTGTAAGATGTGTCGTAATAAACTAGATTTCCCACTGCCATTCGATCCAATAATCGCGATATTTTTCCCTAGTGCGAAGGCAAAGTTAACTTCATCAAGCAGGATTTTTTCATCATAATGGATCGTCACTGATTCACCTACGACTGGGAACTTATTGTGTAAAACAGTTGTTTCTGACTGCGGGAAATCAATCGGATGCTTTTTTTGTACTCTTGCGACTTCCGTTAATTTTTCTAAACGTTTCTCCATTGACTTCGCCGCTTTCATTATCCCTTTTTGACCACTTTCTTTTTGTTTTGTTCCTGACAAACGATCAGGTTTCCGACTGTTTTTATTACTTCTGCTTTTTTGATTGGAAGATTGTGCCATTTTTTTGGCTTGTTGCTCTTTTTTGATCATGCTATTTTCTAATTTTTTACGTTCTCTCAAATAGTCATCATGCGCTCTTTCTTGAGCAATTACTTCTTGTTCTTTTTGCTTTACATAATCATCATAATTCCCTGTATATTCTTTGATCGTATGTCCCGATACTTCCCATATTTTGTCAGCTAATTCATTGAGAAATAAGCGATCATGGCTAACAAAAACTAAGGTTCCATAATAATACCGAAGTTCTTCAATCAACATTTGCACGCTTCGTTGATCTAAATGAGTGGTTGGTTCATCTAACAACAAACCTGTCGTGTACGTAGATAATACTTGTGCCAAACGATATTTCGTTTCTTCACCACCACTAAAGTGAGCCATTTGATTGGGAACTCGGAAACGGCTGAGTAACTCAAAATCGATTTCTTCGACTAGATGCTGACCAACGGTATCGATCTGTGCAAAATATTTAAAATCAATCCTTCGATCTACTCTTCCTTTTTCTGGTAGGATTTCTCCAGCTAATAATTTAAGTAACGTCGATTTCCCGCTACCATTATCTCCGACGATACCGATCCGCGCATTCTCATAAATCGCTTGCTCATTGATTGTTAATACTTCTTTTCCGTTATACGTAATCTCAATCTCTTTTAGTAGCATTGCTAATGCTTCCATTGTTTGCACTCCTTTTGTGCAAATGAACATCCTTCTAACGGAAACACAAAAAAGAAGCAGCCTGTGAAAGACTGCTTCTTCAAGAATTTTGTCCATACTAAAAAAGCATAGAAAAAAAGCAAAGTTCCCGTGAATTGTCATTTACAAGTTGTTTTTAAACGATTCAATTAATTGTTTAAAAATACTTGATCCAAATAAAACAACCACATGGCACATCGCTCCTTTTCTCTAATTACATTTATTTTATCATGATTGAAACCGTTTGACAAACGGTTTCAAGGTTAATGAAAGATACTATATTGAGTAATTAGATGGTAGCATTGCTTCTTGACCTCTGATCTATTCACACTCAAGAACTATGAGATGACCAACAGTGATTTGATTGCTTTTCGTTCATCCATTGCCTCATAAGCAGCTTGAACTTGATCTAACTCGAATTGTTGCGTAAAGACTTTACCTGGTTCGATTTTATTTGATAAGACTGCTTCTAATAGTGCAGCTCGGTCGTGAGTCGTCACAGCCGCAATCCCTCCACGTAAACCGATATTACGATAAAACAAAGCGTTCGTATCCAACTCATCTACGTGAGGGACGCCAACACGTCCAACAACCGCACCTGGTCGGCCTACTTTTACAGCCGTTTCAACTGCTTGTTGTGTCCCTACACATTCTAACACTGCATCTGCGCCGGCACCTGTTAATTTCATGACCTCAGCGATTGCTTCTTCTCCACGAGCCGCAATGATATCCGTTGCTCCAAATGTCAAAGCTAGCTGTTGACGGTCTTCATGTCGACTCATCGCAATGATTTTTGATGCGCCTAACAATTTTGCTCCAATGACTCCACATAACCCTACAGCTCCATCTCCGATCACAACAACTGTATCTCCTTCTTTCACCTCAGCACTCACTGCTGCATGATAGCCCGTTGCCATAACATCTGCCAACGTAACAAAAGAATTTAACATATCATCGGAATAATCTTCTGGTTTACCAGGGATTTTTACTAACCCCCAATTCGCATTGCGATAGCGAATATACTCTGCCTGATACCCTGTTGAACCTGAAGTATCTGATAAACAATCACCATCAAACCCAGCTAAACAAGCCTCACATTCCCCACAACCATGGGTAAAAGGCACAATAACAAAATCACCCGGTTCAACGTTTGTAACATCTTCTGCTACTTCTTCTACGATACCAATCGCTTCATGTCCCGCAGCAGATCCTGCTTCTTTTTTAGAGATACCACGATACCACCATAAATCAGAACCACATACACTTGCACGTACCACACGAATGATTGCTTCGTTCTCTTGATTCAATTCTGGCTTAGGCATTTCTTTGATAGCCATTTTCCCTGGCTCTAAAAATACTGTTGCTTTCATAGCTTCCACTCCTTAGATTAATTGCTTCTAGTATATCCCCTTGAGTCAACTCCAAGTCAAATAAAAACAATTATAGCCAGTCTTTTTCCAATAAGCCGGAAGAAAATGAACTCGCTTTTATATACTCGTTATGGTATCATAACTCTGAAAAGAGAGCGTTGTATCAACAACCCTCTCTTCAGATAGCACCGTTTTACTGGTGGCTAGCTTGGTTAGTTACAGAAAATAACCGTTAAACTCGCCAAAGTTTAAAGAGCGGTTATTTTTTGTTGTCTTTGTCGCTGACGATCAAGACCAATGTTGCAAACGACAATGCAAACATCAATGCCTCAAACACAGACATGCTTATTCCTTTCTAGGAGAAAGCCACAGATCAACATAGGCATCACCTCTTTTCTAAAGGCTAGCCACCGCATCAACTTTACTATCCTTGTCAGTATACTATAAACCGAAAATTTAAACCTGAATTTTTAGATTTTTTTGTTATTTATTGTATTGCTATTTTTATCTCTTTTATTTCTCTATCAGAACAAAAGAAAATGAACTCGCTTTTATGTACTCGCTATGGTATCATAGCGTTGAAAAGCGGAATTGCGTCAACAACTCCGCTTTAGATAGCATCGTTTAAAGCAATGGCTAGTCTAGATATTTACAAAAAATAACCGTTAAACTGTCCAAAGTTTAAATGGCGGTTATTTTTTGTTGTCTTTGTCGCTGACGATCAAGACCAATGTTGCAAATGATAATGCAAACATCAATGCCTCAAACACAGACATGCTTATTCCTTTCTAGGAGAAAGCCACAGATCAACATAGGCATCACCTCTTTTCTTAAGGTTAGCCACCGCATCAACTTTACTATCCCTGTCAGTATACTATAAACCGAAAATCCAAACCTTAATTTTTAGATTTTTTTGTTATTTTTAGTGTTGCGATTTCTACCTCTTTTTGTTCTTCTACCATAACAAAAGAAAGTGAACTCGCTTTTATGTAGCAACTATGGTATCATGACTTTGAAAAGAAGAGTTGCATCAACAACTCCCCTTCAGATAGCATCGTTCAAAACAATGGCTAGTTTGATATTGCTTCAAAAAATAACCGTTAAACCTTCCAAAGTTTAAGTGGCGGTTATTTTTTGTTGTCTTTGTCGCTGACAATCAAGACCAATGTTGCAAACGATAATGCAAACATCAATGCCTCAAACACAGACATGTTTGTTCCTTTCTAGGAGAAAGCCACAGATCAACATAGGCATCACCTCTTTTCTAAAGGCTAGCCACCGCATCAACTTTACTATCCCTGTCAGTATACTATAAACCGAAAATCCAAACCTTAATTTTTAAATTCTCATGTTATTTTTAACAGTAAAAACCGGAAAAGTGTTGAGCGAGAAACTCACACACTTTTCCGGTTTTTGGCAGGATCAGAACGGACCTAGAAAGATCCAATCAATAGATCACTCAACACATGATTTCTATAATTCTTCCACTAATGCTTCTAATTCATTTAATCGTTGTTCAAACACGGCCATTGCATCTTCAATATAAGCTGCTTGGGTCATGTCCACACCAGCTTTCTTCATTACTTCTACTGGATAATCGCTGTTTCCTGCTTTTAGATACGTTAGGTAAGCATCTAATGCACCTGGTTCTTTCTCCCAGATTTTCTTCGCTAAAGCAGATGCAGCAGAAAATCCTGTTGAGTATTGATAGACATAATAATTATAGTAGAAATGTGGGATACGCGCCCATTCATCTTTGATTTCTGGATCTTTTTCAACAGCTGGACCATAATACTTAGCATTTAATTCGCCATAGCTTTCACTTAGGTACTCACTCGTCAAAGGTGTTCCTTTTGCATCTTCTTGATGCATGAAGTGTTCAAACTCTGCAAATTGTGTTTGACGGAAAATTGTTCCTTTAAAACCATCTAAATAATGATTCAAGACATAGGCACGAACCCGAGGATCTTCTTCGGTCGCTAATAAATGTTCGGTCAAAATATTTTCATTTGTTGTTGACGCGATCTCGGCTAAAAAGATTGAATAATCACCATAGACGAAAGGTTGGTTCGAACGTGTGAAATAGCTGTGGACACTATGTCCCATTTCATGGACCAAGGTGAACAGTTGATCCAACGTATCATGCCAGTTCATCAGAATGTAAGGGTTGGTATCATAACTACCAGAAGAATAAGCGCCACTGCGTTTCCCTTTATTCTCGACTACATCGATCCAACGGTTTGAAAATGCTTCTTTTACGACAGCCAGATATTCTTCTCCCATTGGCGCAAGTGATTCAATGGCTTTTTCTACTGCTTCTTCATACGTAAATTTGATTGGTGCTTCACCTAATACTGGCGTATACAGATCATACATATGCAATGTATCTACGTTTAATAGTCGTTTCCGTAGTTCCATATATCGATGCAATAACGGCAAATGTTTGTTCACAACAGTAACTAAAGTATCATACACACTTTCAGGAATATGGTTATTGCTTAGTGCAGCTTCTCTGGCAGAAGCGTATCGACGTGCTTTGGCTTTAAAGTTGTGCCCTTTGATATGCGTCCCAAGTGTGGAAGCAAAAGTGTTTCTAAATTGTGCATATACGCTGTATAGTCCTTTGAACGCCGCTTCACGTACTTCACGATTGGTACTTTCTAATAATTGACCATATACACCATGCGATAATTGGATCTTTTCACCATTCTCGCCAGTGATTGTTGGGAACTCTAAATCAGCATTATTCAATACTGCAAAGGTACCACTTGAAGCACCAAAGATTTCTCCGGCTCCAGCAAGTAATGCTTCTTGCTCTGCTGACAAGATGTGTGCGCGGTTATCAACCATTTGTTTGACATAATGACGATAAACTTCTAATTTTGGTTCTTCTTCAAAATATTGCCAAATTTGCTCATCAGAAAGTTGCAATACTTCTGGCTCATACCAAGCAATTGCTTCACTCACTTTTGAAAGTAAACTTCCAGCACGAGCATACAATGCTTGATATGTCGTATTTGTCGTATCTTGGTCATTTTTTAAATGGGAATAGACATAAATAAGCTCAACTTTACGATACATTGTTAAGACAAATTCAAGCGCCTCCAAAAATGCTGTTGCTCCATTACCTAATGTTCCTTTATAATGCTCAGAATTTTTTAATTCTTCAGTCAATTCTTCGTACTTTTTATCAAATTCTTGATCGCTTGAAAAGATTGGTGTTAGGTCCCATGTCAATTTTTCAGGCAAATCTTCTCTATTTGGTAACTTCGTTGTTTCGCTCATCTGTTCCACTCCTTTTGTTCATCTTTGCAACTATGCTTTTCTGAATAAAAAATAATAGTTACTTTTTACTTACTCTTTTGAGTTTATCATAACTCTTTCATGTTTTGTATATGGAATTCTTCTCTGATTATTATTTTTGTACTAAACGTTTACACTCTTCATAAAACAATCGATAAATTTTTTGTTCATCAATCAAAGGAAATAACCACTCATTTTTATATTCCTTGATTTCCTGATACCATTTATCGAAAGAACTTGTTTTCTTATCATTCTCTTTGCATTTCATCTGTGAAAACAGCAACCGATAAAAGAATACTTGTTCAGAAAAAAAGCAAAAGAAATCACTTCCTTCATAGAACCACGATTCAAGATAAAGCACATGCTTCTTTCTTAGATAGCACTGTTCTTGTACTCCTAATACTTTTTTATTTTTTCGAATGATTTGTTTTGCTATCCAGTCTTTTGTTTTCACGAAAGAAGAACTTGGTATTTTTCGCAATGAGCCACTTTCGACTTCTAATACTGTTAATAGCTCTTTCTCAAAAAAGGACCAAGAAGATTGTTCAAACCTGATTTTCCCCGATAAGTCTGTGAAGATCTGACTATATAAGTAAACCTTTTGCGTAGACCAGTCGATTTGCCAAAAGTGGAGCTGTCGTAAATCGTCGTAGTAGCAAAACTTTTTTTCTAATCTTAAGCAATCGTTCCTTTTGAAAAATTTCATTCCTAATAGCCACCAAACAACATACCCATTTGCTTTGTAATTGATCGTCCTTTCGATCATTCGCTCATAAGACAATGGAGAACATTGGATCTCAAACGCATGATGACCAACCAAGATATCCGGACGTTGCATCAGTTGTGATAGATATCCTTCCATTTCTACTCTTGGATAGCTTTTTTTCAACCATCGGAAACATTGTCTTTTTAGATTAAGATGCTCTTCAGATTCCGCCTCACTAAATACTTGGCAGTCCGAAGTATCATGATGGAAAAAATGGGCGATTCTCTTCATTCCTCTTTTTAAAAACACTTGATTCCCACAGTTTGGACAATAGTAGTCGCACTCTTTTGTTGCATCAGTTGCTAAAAAAATAGACCCTTCTTTGTCTTTGGCGAGTAACATCGACTCACTTCCTTTCATTAGATAAATACGCCAACGAAAAAAAGGTCTCAACAAATGTTGAGACCCTCGACAAAGCATACCTAGCAATGTCAACTATCGCTGTGTTAGCTTATCCTATGCTTTATTCAAAATAAAATTTTACTCGTTCCAGAGCATTACGTTCCATCAATTGCTGCCCATATTCATTCAATGCTTCAGCTGTTCGTGTACTTTTCTCAGCGAATTCTAAAATACGTGCATATTGATTTTCAACATCGGTTTGATTTAGATTTTCCATCCAAAAGTGAACAACTAAATAATAACGTTCTTCTAATTGGTATAGATCTGTCCAAGCTGATTCTAACTGAACATCATTGGCAAGCTGGATCACTTGCTCAAAGCCATTGAATACAAAGATTGCTCGTTGTTCACTTGCAGTAGTTGATTCTGTTAAGTCGCTTTCCTCTTCATTTGCAAGCATTTGACCTTGAAGAAACTCACTAACATCTGCGCTATTCAACGTCGATTCATTGTTTTGACCGATCTCTTCGTCTGGCATATTCTTACTGATAAACAGCTCTAGGCCATCCCCTTTTGGCAAAACTTGGAAAGTGACAGCTTCGCTACTTTGGAACTCCTCTTCAATATCCACTTCTTCTAAGATACTATAAAAAAAGTTTTCAATTTCTCTGTGGTTACCTAATAAATCTAAAAATGAGACCCCACGTTCTTCTAGGTCATCATGACCAATCATTACACGAATCGTATTCTCATTGATATGTTCCATTTCCATATGCTACACCTCACTTTATCCCAACTATCCATATAGATTAATTGTAGCGAAATAAGAATAAATGTAAAGAAAAAATCATTAAGTCCTAAAAAAACACAATTTATTTTTAATAAAAAAAACTTAGAAAGACATCACATCCTCCTAAGTTTCATTCTGTGTTTTCTATAAACCAGCCATTAGCTGGGCTTGACGTAATTCTAATTGACGAACATCTCGTGGTAAGAAACGACGAATTTCATCTTCATTAAAGCCGACTTGTAGACGTTTGTTATCGATCATAATTGGTCTACGTAACAAACCAGGATTGTTTTGTACAAGCTCTAAAAGTTCTTGTAATGGTAACTCATCAAGATCCATGTTTAATTTTTGGAAAACTTTTGAACGGGTAGAAATAATTTCTTCTGTTCCGTCTTCCGTCATTTGTAAAATTGCTTTTAATTCAGAGCTATTAAGAGGTTCTGAAAAAATATTTCGCTCTACAAATGGAATCTGATGCTCTTGCAACCACGCACGAGCCTTTCTGCAGGAAGTACAACTTGGGGAAGTATATAGTGTTAACAACGTGCATCACTCCTTTTTGTGATTATAGCCACATTTTTGTAACAGAAGATCCTGAATATCTTCCATCTGTTTCTATTATACCTAATCAACATTTAAATAGCTAGCTTTTTTTTAAATTATTTTTTAAAAAAATGAAAGTTATCTAAGACAGATATACAGTTAAACCAAGGTTTCTACTTAATTTTGAGTAAAAAAATTAGAGTTTTCAAATACTTTTACAATACAAAAAACACATAACACAGCACAAAAATCTGTACTAGTCTTTTTGAAAACTTTAAAAATGATAGCGTTTTTTTCACATGTAATGTTTTTTATTTATTTAATAACAAAAAAAATTTAAAACTCAGAAAATAAAAAAAACTAAAAAAATGTTGATTTTAACGCCACTATAAAATTGAAGTAGCAGATGCGTTCAACGGAAAAGTTAAAACCTACTAGCCAGCTTGCTAGTTAACGTTATTTTATATTTTGCTAATTTTATTTTTTCTGTATTAAAAAAACAAGTTATCTTTTGTTTTATTTATTTTTACTATTATAATCCATTTGACAAAGTGGAAAATAGATTTGTTGATTTCTTTATAATAAAATTAATTATTTTTAGTTAAAAAAACTAAAATACACAAACCTTATTCTGTCAACTAATAAGAAATATAGTAATAAAAACCTTTAAATCTCAACGTTTTTATCACCTTTTTTTTGATACAATAAGCGAGGATTTGTGAAAAGATAGAATATTGAAAGGCGTGTAATAATTTGATTAAATCAGTTGTATTTGATGTTGACGATACAATGTATGATCAGCAACAACCATTTAAGAATTCAGTTCAAAGCGTGGTACCTCAAGTAGCAGAAGAAGATATGCATGGATTATATATCCGTTTCCGCCATCACAGCGATGAGAATTTCCCAAAAGTCATGGCTGGAGAATGGACACTTGATTATATGCGTGCACACCGCATTAGTCAGTCCTTGATCGATCTAGGTTATTCACCTATCTCTGATGAAAAATGCTTAGTTTTCCAAGAAGTCTACGAAGAGGAACTAGCAAATATCTCTCTTCATCCTGAAGTAAAAAAAACACTTGATTTTCTTAAAGAAAAAAATATTCCATTAGGGATCATCACCAATGGACCAACTGATCATCAAACAAAAAAATTAAATCAACTTCAATTAACAAATTGGATTCCTGCTGATTGTATGCTAGTTTCTCAAGCAACTGGCTTTCAAAAACCAGAAAAGGAAATCTTCCAATTAGCCGAGAAAACTTTCAATATGTCACCTAATGAAACACTATACGTTGGCGATAATTACGAAAACGATGTGTTAGGTGCTAAGAGTGCCAATTGGCAGACGTTATGGTTCAATCACCGCAAACGTTCCATCAACGAGCGTCCAGTGTGTGATGTAGAGATCAACGAGTTCGATCAACTGCTATCCGCTATAAAAACTGCTGTAGGAGAAGCTCAGCTTGTCTGATCAAATAAGCATTTGCGAATAAATAAACAAGAAAAACCAAGGAAGATCACTGCGCAGATTTGCGTGGCTATCTTCCTTGGCTTATTTACTGTTTCCTGTATAAGAGAGTAATTACTCAATAAATGATCTTTACGCTTTATTCGTCATTTTCACCAATACTTAGAATCAAACGAATATCGTCTTCTGTTAGTTTCGTCAATTGTTCTTCGTTTCCTTGGATTACTTTTTGGAACAATTCTCGTTTTTCTTGCTGTAAGGAATCCATTCGTTCTTCGATTGTTCCTTCAGCAATCATTCGCCATACTTCAACAACATTTTTTTGTCCAATACGATGGGCTCTTCCAGCAGCTTGTTCTTCGATCGCTGGGTTCCACCATAAATCATAAAGGATGACTGTATCTGCGCCAGTTAGATTTAACCCAGTCCCTCCTGCTTTAAGTGAAATAAGAAAGACATCTTTTTCACCCGCGTTGAAAGCATCGACCATGGTTAAACGATCTTGTGCCTTTGTACTTCCTCGTAAATAAAAGGTACTTAGCCCTAATTCAGCTAATTCCTCTTGAAGGATCGTCAGCATACCCGTAAATTGGGAGAACAACAAGACACGACGGTTATTTTCTTTTGCAGCTAGTAATAAATCTTTTACTTGTTCTAACTTACCTGATCCACCTTGGTAGTCTTCTACAAACAAGCGAGGATCACAACAAATTTGACGTAAACGTGTCAGTCCTGCCAAGATGCCGATCCGATTCTTTTTGAACGACTCTGAATCCATAGCTGATACTTCTTCACGCATTTGTCTTAAATAAGCAAGGTACACTGTTTTTTGTTCTTCCGTCAACGCAGAATAAAGATTCATTTCAGTTTTTTCTGGTAAATCTTTGAGAACTGTTTGCTTATCTCGTCTTAAAACAAAAGGTCGGATCATTTGCGCGATTTCATCTGTCGTCAATTCTCTAAAACGTGTCCGATTCGGAAAGAATCCCGGCATGATCGTAGCAAATAGTGACCATAGTTCTTCAAGGCTATTTTCGATTGGTGTCCCACTTAAAGCAAAGCGCTGTGGAATATGCAACTCTCGTAAAGCTTGAGCAGTCTTTGTGCTGCTATTTTTCACCATTTGCGCTTCATCTAAGACTAAATAATTAATCGTCGATGATTGATATTCAGAAAGATCCTGACGTAAGCTCGCATAAGAAGTAACACGAATATCTACTTTTTCAGCTAACAAAGTTTCTCGCTCTTTCTTATTGCCATTGATCACTTGGACACTCAATGAGGGTGCAAACTTTTTCACTTCGGCTTGCCAGTTATAGATCAAACTCGCCGGTGCTACGATCAAGGCGTCCAATGCACCTTTTTCTTCTTTCTCCGAAAGCAGAAAAGCAATAGTCTGCAACGTTTTCCCTAGACCCATTTCATCAGCTAAAATGCCACCAAATTGATAATGACCTAACATTTTCAACCATTGGAAGCCTTGCTTCTGATAGTCTCTAAGCTCTGCTTGCAAATTCTTTGGTAAAGTGGCTTTGTAATTCGTAGGATCGATCAAGTCTTGAGTCATTTGTTGGAAAGAATCGCCAAAACTAGCATTACTTCCTGTAAATTGTTCTTTGATCATCAATCCTTGATTTTTTGGCACTTGGATAACGCCATCGTCTGAACGGATCGTATCTCTGAATTGTTGTAGGATTTTGCTTGTTTGTTGGAATTCTTCTGAATCAAACGATAATACCTGTCCACTTTCTAAGGTATAAAATGAATCATTTCTTAACAAACTCTGCAAAACATTGTCGATTTCATGCTCGTTGATTCCTGTCACATCAAAGCGGATATCTAGCCATGATCCTGTTTCTTCTACTTCGATCTGTGGTTGGTGTTTTTGTGCATCTTGATATAATTCCCGTAATTTTTTTCCTATACGGACTTCTCCAAATTGACGAAAAACAGCTAATTCTGTCCGGAAAAACTGATACAAAGCTTCACCTTCAGGTAATGGACGTTCGTAGCCCGTTTTATTTTTCCGGTAACGGTACATACGAAACAAATCAAGGACCCGCTGTTCTTGCGCCGTATCTCTCAATATTTCGGTAGTTTGCTCAGCAAGCGTTTCATGTCGTTCATCTGTGGAGAACACAACATCTCCATATACAAAATCGATCCTTGCTTGAATTTGCCCTTTCATTTTTTTAAAAACAAAGACAAACTCTACTGGAATATCTGCGACTTCTGCTGTCACTTCATCATCAATAGCAACGGTTCCTATCTGATCTAAAAGCGGTAAAATTTCTTTAAATAAAGAAGACAATTCTTTTTTATGAAAGGCAACTTCTGGCTCTTCAAAACGTTTCATCAGTTGTTTCCAAGTCAAATAGATCGTCTGTTGCTGTTTAGTCAAATGATAGATAGTACCTTGTCTGATCCCCCACTGATAGTGAGACAAGAACAAATCAAAGTCACTTACGGCAGTCAATTGATACTGTGTTTCTCTCTTCTTGACTTGAAAACTTAGCGGTTTCGTATCATCTGAAAACTGGATGCCATGATAAGTTTGATCATTGATCTGTAGTTTCAAACGTGTCGATTGATTCATACGCTCTAACAAAGATTTCGATTGATCGATTGGCAAAAGTAAGTAACGCTTGTCTAATTTCCCTTTTACCAAGATACCGTTTGCGCCTAATAATGTTTGTGTCTGTGCAATACCTGCGAATAGCTCCATTAGTTGTTGATCTTCTTGTTGGAAAACTCGGTGCTCTAAACGGAATTGATACTGTTTATTGACCGTATAGTTTTCTTCTTCTGTATACGCCTGTAGAAATTCATAAATATTTTTTACGATGTATGTCTTCTTAGGTGTTTCTAGAAAGCCCACACGTAGATAAACCGCCAAAATAGAAAGTTCTGGATGGTATTGATTGGTTTCGATCTGTTCGACATGATAATCGATCACTAAGGGTTGCAAGGATTTAGTAGAAGTCTTCCCTTTTAATCGGGCAAATCCTTTTGTCAATAGTTCTCCTTCACTGGTCTTTTTCGTTGGTTCGATCATTTTTTGATCTTTCTGCATGATACGAGAAAGTTGTTTCGATCGTAAATAAAGTTCTACTGCAACAGTGTGCTTGCAATAATGATGTTCTTCCCAGTATGGGCATTGACAGTAGTCGATTTCTTTTGCTGTACCATCTAAATCAACTAAATACAGCTCGCTACCTAAAACCTCTGCATGCCACACATTATCTTCTTGATCTGGGACAACCGATAACACACGGTCTTCTTGCAAATATTGACGCCCTCTTGCAATGACTTTTTCCGGAATACTCCATTTCATTGTTATCAATCTCCCTTCTTAACCAAAATGGTAGCGTATTTCACTCTGTCCACTACCTTTTGTATCAATTCGTATTTGTTGCAAGACACGTTCTTTCAACTCACGTACATGGCTGATGATCCCGATCATCCTGCCTTCGCTTTCAACTGTTTCTAATGCTTCCATCGCCATTTCCAAGGCTTCTTCATCCAGTGAACCAAACCCTTCGTCAATAAACAATGCTTCGATCGTGATTCCACCAGCTTGCGCTTGAATCACTTCTGCCAAGGCTAAAGCTAATGATAATGCAGCAATAAAGCTTTCGCCTCCGGATAAAGTATGCGATCCTCTGGTCGTTCCTGCTTCATCATCGTACACGTTGATCTCCAGGCCAGTCTTTCCGCGGTAGCTACCAACTTCTTCATCTAATTCAAACTGATAGCGGCTTTTTGTCAATCGTATCAGATGTTCATTAGCGACTTGCAAGACTTCTTGTAAATAAACTTGCAAGACATAACGTTCAATACTTGTTTTTTTAGGATTTTCGCCATTCATTGTCTGTGATAATTGTTGCAACTGGATCAATTCATCTAGTTGTTCCTGACTATTTTGATAACTTGTAGTAAATTCCATGATCACTTTCTGATTGGTTTTATACTCTTGTTGTAAGTGATAGATCAATTGTTGTTGCTCTTCAATGTGTTGTTTGATTTTTTCGATTCGTTCACTCAACACTGTCAAATCTTGGGATTTTTCATCATAAGTGACATGTGCCAATTGTTCTAAGCGAGTGGAAAGAACCAACTGTTTCGTTTGATAATCCTTGATCGTTGTTTTTCTATTTTCGTATGTGACTGTTTCTTTTAACAACGCTGCTATTGCTTCTTGCGAAGAAAAATCAGTGTGTTGCTCTAAGAAACTAGAGATTTTCCGTTGTTCTTTTTCATATTGAGCAATTGTCTTTTCGATTTGTTCAGTCAACGCTTCGATTTTAGTCGTCAAAACAGCTGATTCTTGCTGGAGTTTCTCACCTTGGGCCATTTGCTCTTCCAATTCTTGCTTGCTCTTGCTCGACTGTTCGGCTAATTGATCAGCTTCTTTTACTAAAGTATCAAGGTCTTCTGCTCCTAATTGTTGACTCAATCCTGCCATCTCACCTTGGAGTCGTTGGATTTTTTCATTATGGAGCATTTGTTGAGCTTTGATCTGTTCACTTTGTTCTTTGTTGCTGGCTAGTTCTTCCATGACCCTTACTTGTGCTTCTTCTGCTTTTTTGATTTCCTTTAAACGAGCATTGAGGGTTTTCTCTATTTCCGCCAACCCTTGAACAATATCTTCTTGGACATCTATTTGGAAGGTGGCTTTTAACTCTGTGTTCAAATAAATTGCTTGTTGATCCAACTGTTGACTCATTTCCACTTGTTGCTGGCTTAAACGAGCAAGCTGTTGGTTGATTTCTTCGATTTCTGCTTCTTTTCGACCAATTTCTTGATGCGTTTTTTCGATCGATTGTTCTGCTTGGACCATTTTTTCTTCAAGCACAGCTAAGTTTTCCTGCACTGATTCACGATTATCCGGTGTCAATGGATGCTCCGTTGCACCACATACTGGGCAAGGTTCACCAGGTATCAATAGGGTTTGTAAATAAGTAATTTGTTGCTTTGCCCAGTCGCTTTTACATTGATTGAACTCGTGTGTTTGTTGTTCAAGTAATCGTTGTTTTTCTACCAATTGCTCTGTTGTTTGTTCAAAGTACTGATGATTTTTTACTAGTTCTTTGTCAAGGTGATCAAGGTGTTGCTGTTGTTCACAGTAACGTTCCCCTTCTAAACGTAAACGTTCATAAACCAACTGTTTTTCTTGTAGTTCCCCTTGGGTTGCTAAAACGGTTTGACTCGTTTGTTGTCTTTCTTGAAGGATCAATTGCTGATCTGCCAGTTGTTGGATTTCTTGCTGTAACTCACTGACTTTTTTTTCCATTACGGAAAGTTCCGATTGTTTTTCTCTGAAAGTATCGGCCACTGGGATCAATCGTTGCTTTTCTTGGAGCGTTTGACTCATTTTTGCTATTTTTTGTTCGAGATTTTCTCGTACGTCCGCCTGTTCTTGCCATTTCTGTAAATCACTTGTCACCTTATTGCACGCAATAATTAGTTGCTGTTTCTCACTTTCCTGTGTGGTAAGTGATTCTTGATATTCTTGGCTACGTTCAAGCGGTATGCACAATTGCTGAGCAACTTCATAATGGGAAATCCATCTTTGGTGCTCCTCGATCACTTGTTGTTGCTCATTGAGCACTTGTTGTTCTGCTAATAATTGTTGCTTTTCTTCATAAGCAGATTTTTGATTTTTCCCGTGGTAGTAATCCGTCTCGCTGATTTTTTGTTCTTCTTTCAGTTGCTCTAATACTTCTTGCTCTGAGGCGAGCCTTGTTGAAACTTGATCTTGATACTCTTTCCACTCATTGATCACTGTCTCAAAAGATTGTAGACCAGCCGGTTGCTTCTCCTCATAGGAACTAAATTGCCTTTGCAATAAGACTAATTCTTGCTCTAAATGATCCAGTTCTTTTTGCTTGTTCTTGGCTTTTTCTTTCAATTGTTCGGTGAATCGTTGAAAGAATTGTGTGCCGAATAAGTTACGTAAAACTGTTTCTTTTTCACTACTAGAGGAAATCAAGAAATTCCGAAATTCTCCTTGCGGCAGTAAGACGATCTGTGAAAATTGTTTCGCATCTAAATTCAATAGTTCTTTGATTTCTTGATCGACTTCACTACGTTTTGTTAATTGTCGAATTTCTTTTCCTTTTTCATCAAAGATCGTTAAACTGACTTTTGCCGCCTGTTTTCTCATGCCCTCACCCTTGCGTTTAGCTAACAATTGTTCAGGCTTACGTTCGACTTCATAACGCAACTGTTGATGTTCAAACGAAAAAAAGACACTCGTTTCGTCTTCTGGTGTCGCAAATAATGACCGCATCTCTTTGCCAGACCGCAACCTTCCAGATGTTTCTCCAAAAAGCGCATAAGTCATGCCATCAAAAATCGTTGTTTTGCCAGCCCCTGTTTTTCCTGTAATCAAAAACAAGGCCGCTTGGGTCAATTTTGAGAAATCAATCGTTTCATCAATAAATGGGCCAAAATTTTTCAATCGTAACGTCTGTGGTTTCATACTTGATCATTCCGTTTCTGTGAGTTCTTGCAACGTTTCTTCTAACCAGCTCATTTGTTGTTCTGTCATCGGTTCATCCACCATTTCGGTAAAGAATGTTTCCGCGAGTTTCTTTGGTTGCTTGATTTCAAGTGTCTGTCGTTTGCTTGTGGAACGATGCCGTCCATTGACACGTTCGACACCAAGTATTCGAGGATAGATTGCTCGTAGTTGGTTCATCATGTTAGGAATAACTGCGCGATCTTTTAAATAAATCTGCAAATAATTTTCTCGGTTGATCGTATGGTAAAAACTTAGGTCTAATAATTCTTTAAAACTAGCAGTTACTTCAGCGATATCATACAAAGGTGTGATTTCTTGAAAATCCAACACCAAGGTGTCAGTTAGATCAACGATCCAAACACCTTTTTTCTGATTGATCTCTGAAAGTGAGAATTTAAGTGGCGAACCACTGTATCTAGCATTTTCTTGTTGCAAGGCTGCTTGATTATGAAGATGTCCTAAAGCGACATAATCAAATGGCTCCAATAAACTACCTGGAATCGCATCTAGTCCGCCCACTTCGATTTTTGTTTCTGAATCTGATTTCTTACTACCCGTCACAAAAAAGTGGCTGACCAGCACCTGTTTTTTTTCAGGATCAAAAGCGAGTTGCATCTGGTCAACTACTTTTTCCATTGCTTGTTGGACCGTGCGGATCGTATCATCTTCAAAATAACTTCTAGCAGAGATTGGTTCAAAATAAGGCAATAAGAAAAATTGAGTATTTTGATAGTCGATAGGTTGGAAAGCTTCAGCAAATCGGGTGTGTAAAAAGAATTTTGTTTGGCTGAACCATTCAGTTCCAGCAGATAATCGAACACTGCTATCATGGTTTCCTGAGATAGCGAAAATCGGGAATTTTTCGTTCAGGTTCCAGTCGATCATCAATCGATTGAATATCTCTACGGCTTCTACGGCCGGAATACTTCGATCATAGAGATCACCTGCAATAACGATCGCATCCACTTTTTCCTTTTTCGCAATCGTTAAAATCTCAGATAGTACATGTTCTTGCTCTTTAAGTAAATCGTAGCCCTGCAATTTTTTCCCTATATGCCAATCAGCTGTATGTAAAAAACGCATCTCATCACCTCAAAAAAATATCCTTCTTACTATTATAACACTTCCATCAAGGACATGACAGCTAGAATCAATTACAAAAAGGGGATTTTATAACAAAAAAAGCGATAAAGAAGCGGTGTCTTAGACAATCCGTTTCTTTTATCGCTCATCGAATAAAGAACAATTATTCTGTTTCATTCTTTTTTATGATCTCATATTTAAAATCAGGATTTACTTCCTTGTCTAGTTTATCAAATGCGGCTTGTGTGCGTCGCTCGATTTCTGCCATTCCTTCCTTGTCAGTTTTTTTGATATCTGACAAGTCGATCGGTTCACCAAAGCGAACAATCACTCGTTTGCGTTTGAATAGATCACCTAACGTGAGAGGTCCTTGATACACAGCTGGAACGATTTTTACTTTGGCCATTTTGGCAATTAACGCCATTCCACCTTTCAACTCAGTCGCATGTCTTGTCCCACTTGGAAACATGATCAATCCTAGATCGGTTGATTTTAGAATCTTGACAGGTGTCTTGATCACACTTGGTCCCGGATTGTCTCTTTTGACTGGAAAAGCATTCGAGCGTGTTAAGATAAATCGTAAAACAGGGTTTTTGAACAATTCTTCTTTCGCCATAAAACTAAACGATTTAGGTGATGCAGCAACAGCGAGATACAACGGGTCCCACCAAGTGCGGTGTGGTGCAACAAGTATGTAATTCTCGTCTTTTGGTAAGACTTCTTTATTTTCATAACGGGCATTGCCATTGATGACAGCTAAAATCACTTTAACGAGCCCGCGCATAAATCGATAGAACATATCCTCTTCCTTTCTTTACTTCTCGTTCCTATAGTATGCCTAAAAAAGACCGATTTGACAAGTTCTCTTGGTTCTTTTGAACAAAAATAGTATACTACATACGATTAGTTTTTTCATTTGGAGGGAATTAGATGCTTCACGAACATGAACGTATTGACCAATTATATGCAAAAGATATTAAGATTATCCAAAGTTCCCAAGTTTTTTCCTTTTCTTTAGATGCTGTATTGCTTGCTCATTTTGCTCGTGCGCCAAAAACCGGTCAAATCGTTGACCTTTGTTCAGGGAATGGTGCTGTCGGACTATTTTTAAGCAAACAAACACAGGCAAAGATCGATGCAATCGAACTACAGCCACGCTTAGCTGACATGGCTCGACGGAGCATTTCCTTGAATCATTTAGAACAACAAATGACCGTGCATACGATTGACTTAAAAGAAAGTTTATCGGTTGTCAGACACAACTCTTGTGACTTAGTCGTCTGTAACCCCCCTTACTTTAAAGGCTTACCTACAAACAAAAAAAATCCAAATGAGCATCTAGCAATTGCCCGACATGAGATCCATACAACGTTGGAAGAAGTGATCCAAATCTCCGGCAAGTTATTAAAAACAAATGGTCGCTTAGCTCTTGTACATCGCCCAGAACGTTTCTTAGAGATTTTGACCCTTATGCAAACCTATCAGATTGCACCGAAACGTGTTCAGTTTGTTTATCCTAAAGTAGGCAAAGAAGCAAATATTTTATTGATTGAAGGAATCAAGCAAGGAAAAGCCGATGGTTTCAAAGTGTCTCCACCTTTGTTCACCTACGATACGCAAGGTGAGTATACCCCTGAACTCCGTGAGATGCTTTATGGAGAATAACCATTACTTTTATGTGTTGCACTGCCAAGATAATACGTTCTATGGAGGATATACCACCGATTTGGCTCGTCGTTTACAAGAACATAATAATGGCACAGGTGCGAAATACACACGTTTGCAAAAAAGACGTCCTGTAAAAATGATCCATGCAGAAGGATACGCTACAAGAAGTGAAGCCACAAAAGCCGAAGCCGCGTTCAAAAAACAAACACGTCGGCAAAAAGAAACCTATTTGAAGACACACCCTTCTCTTTCTTTACCTGATCAAACGGAGTAAAAAAATTTTAGAGAAAAAGAATGCCTCAACGAAAGATCGGAGAACGATTTTCGTTGAGGCACTTTTTTATAAGAGTTATCCTACTGCTCAGGTCAAAACATTGCTGTCACAACCCCAGTTTTTATTCACTTACTTGAGTACTATCAGATAGAGTGTCGCTCGTACTAGTCGAAGCAGTCTCACTCGTTTTACTTGTCTCTGATTCTTTTGTTCCACCTAATAGTGCTTCACTGACTAGATGGATATAATTCAACATACCATCTGGATTTGGATGGACTTGATCGTCATAGAACCATTCACTGTGACCGTTACTATAACCGTACCAATCAATCACTGTCATGTTATCATATTTCTTTTCCATTTCTGTGAGCATGGCGTTGACTTCATTTTGCCAGCGCTTCGTTGGTACGCGAACATTGACCCAGTAAACTTTGCGATCCCCGATCGCGTTCATCAAGCTATCAAATTGCGCCTCAGAAAAAGAGCCATTTGTTCCTAACCCAATTAATACCGTATCTTTCAATAGATCCCTATTTTTCAATTCTTCGATATAAGGAAGGCTTGTGTAGAGTTGACGACCGACATCGCCATCTACGACTACTTGCGGATATAGTTCTTTTAAATCTGCCGCAGCATCTAACATGACTGAATCACCAAATGCAGTCAGCTCTAGTTGTTGGGCTTTTTCCCCTTGCGCTTTGGTCAAATCATATTTATCCAAAATCGCTTGGTCAATAGGTGCTACATTATTGCCTTGATTATTCTGACTTTTTTCAGCTAGTTTTTTACTTTCAGCAATATTCTTTTGTAATTGCTCTTGGTCCGCTGTCACAGCATTTTTAGGTGCAGTGACGAACCCGACTAAGGCAATCGCTACGACTAAGGTTCCAGGGACCACCCATGGCTTTTTCCAACTGAAAATAGGTTTGGTGAACCAGCCTTTGACGACGCGAAACGTTTGGCTATAATCAAAGCGTGCCAATGGACGTTCGATAAAGCGGTACGACAGTTCACTGATCAATAAAATCAATGTGATTTCAATGACCGTGTGTAACAACACATGATCAGCGATACCTGATACTTTCGCTTCGTAAAAAATCATTACCGGAAATTGGTACAAGTAGATCCCATAACTTCGTTTACCGATCCAACTAAAGACCGGATTCGTCAACCAGCGATTCAAGCTCGCACCGGGATGCGCTGTGACTGCCACAAGAACCATACATAAAAGACTGACTAAAAAGAACCCGCCATAATAGATAAAGCTCAAATGGTCATCTAAGAAAAAGAAAAAGAGGATCAAAATGATCAACGAACTAAAACCCGCTAAATTCAATACTTTCTTTGCTTGTTTAGGGATATTTTTCTTCAATCGCGTACTTGGCCAAACAAAAGCCAATGCACTCCCCATCCAAATCGAGAACAAGCGAGTATCTGTCCCATAATACACACGGGTAGGATCGCCATTTGGCGAGTACAACACCATCATCAAAATCGCTGAAGCAATGGCTGTGCCCATAATGACATAAAAAATATTTTTTTTCTTACGGACAAATACCATGAGTAATACAAAAATGATCGGCCAGATCAGATAGTTCTGCGCCTCTACTGCTAAGGACCAAATATGGGTAAATGGCGACTCATTTGCAAAACGATCAAAATAGGATAATCCATTATTGATCTGCCACCAGTTATTGACATAGAATAAACTGCTGAGTACAACGCCCCGAAGATTATTCAACAATCCTCGCTGGAATAGCGTAATATATGCTAATGCAGTAATAAGCAAGAAAACGAGCCCAGGATACAGTCGTTTCATTCGCCGAACGTAAAATTGCCAAATATTGATTTTTCCATTTTGTTCCCACTCTTGTCGTAAGAGATCGGTAATAAGATAACCTGAAACGACAAAAAATATCGGAACTCCGAGGTAACCACCCTTCATACTTGTTGGCAACAAGTGGTATAAAATAACCCCGATGACCGCTAATGAACGAATCCCATCGAAGCCCGTGATATACCGGCTATTTTTTAATCTTTTTTGTTTTTCCATTCAATATTCCAACTTTTCATAAACTTTTTTCATTCGTAATATACGTGCATTACCAAAAAATAGCAAGCAAAAACTTCATAAAAGTTGCCACTTTATACTATAATCCCATAGTTCATCAAAAAAGAACACATTTTTAAGTAACTTTAACAAAATTTCAAATATAACAAGTTGGCTAATTGTTGCTTGGATAGGGTTTCATTATTTTCTATTATTTTTCGTTGATGGGCGAGAAATAATTGAATGATATCTACTCTTAACAAGGATAAACATCTATACTCCTTGGTTGCAAGCACTCTGTCACTCCTTTTCTATGATCACTTTAATAACTCATTCCTAATTATTACAAAAAAACATCACCTGTCCTTTAGCAGACAGATGATCGTTCTCTTTCGTATCATATATTTAATTTTTGAACCAAAGCTTCAGACATTGTTTTTGAAAAATTTATCCCTTCATTTGTTGCGCGCACATTTAACCAATGAGGAATTTTTATTGTCTTTTTATCTAGTTGGACATCTTTTAAGTAATCATTTAGATCCACAGAAATCAAAGTAGCAAATTCACGCTCAGAATCAATCGAAAGATCATTGATATTAGTTGGCTTTGGCAAAGGTTTATTATTCTCAACTAAATCACCGAGCATGATCCCTAAAGCATCCGATGCAACTTCTAACCCCTCGATAATATCTTTTGATTGTGTCACTGCTCCTTCGATATCAGGAAAATAAATTCCATATCCAACAGGATCCTTTTCAAAAATAGCTGGATAAACTTTTTTCATTCATCTCCCCTTCTTTCGTAACAGCACAGCGGGCTTAAATGCCCACTGCTTTTCGAACAGAATCTTCTACTCTTCTAGATAACTCTTTTGAATGGCTAGTAAGGATAACAGGTCTAGGATGATCCTTTTTAGTGAATTTCCTATGTGAGCCCTTCCCACCTTTCACTTCAACAAAGCCAGCATCTTTCAGTAGCTTTTCTGCTTCTCTGATTGTCATGGGCATTGCACATACCTCTTGACTATTATATAATAATACGTACTGGGCGTACTGTAAAGTTGCAAACTATAGCTTCAACGAAAATAAAAATTCTCTTAAATTATTTTTAAAGTGAGCACATCCTATTATGTAATACTAGTCAATATCTATAATTTCAACTTGTTATTTCCCATGTCGTCTTCTTCAAAGTTACGAAAAACGCCAGAAATTTTTTTAATAATAATTCTTATGACATTCTGCATTCCTAATCGCAGCACACGAATAAAAATACTTTGTGTTTAATTGTATATTTAAAATAAGTGGGGTGGGAGAATCAGCAATGTTAAAATGAAAAATAAACTAGATTGCATAGTAGTTTGTTTATGCACTATTCATATTAGCAGATCGAATCACATTTTTTTGGTTTCCAATTAATATGAAAGGCTAGTTATTCATTGAAATTAATATTATTTATGATATAATTTAGCTACAAAGAAGAATTCTCATAGCTATAATCAAAAACCACTAGCGTGCAGGCTAGTGGTTTTCTTTTACGTTTCTATACGAATTAACGGGTAGGCTTACTGTCTTTTTTGGCAATTTTACAATCAAGCCATTGACAGAAGTAGTGTGCAGCTACCTCTGCTATGATTGCAAAAGTAAAATCAAGAAGAAACTTCATAGCTATAACCTCCTCCCCTTGCCAGAATAGGCCGGGGTAGCAGACAGCACAATTATTATACCATAACTGAAAATACAAATTTTAGTGTTGCCACTGATAGTTTTAGTGTCATTATTCTACAAGTGGCTACCGAAGTAAGAGAAAAAAACTACACTTTTTAACTTTTTTCAAAATAAGTGTTGCCATTTCAATTTTATGAACTCCAGGTTGTAGCATTTCCTCTGAAAATCCATCCCTTTCAAATGTAGTACCGTCTTTTGATTAAAAGGCTAGAGAAATTAATTCGAAGATATCCTCTTTAATGATTTGATCAATTTCCAAGTATTTAATAAGTATCTCTCCTTGTTTTGGAGGTTCGTTCGCCGGCTTCAAGACAATTCAATTGCACAGACAGATTGCTAACGGAACTGTCGTTAGATGCGCCGATTCTATTATTATGTGTTGAGACAAAAACAGGAATACGTTTAGAAATATCTTGTAGGACAGTATTTATTCTGTTGTTTAAAAACATATTATCAAAAGAAGACTCAGGCTCATCAATAAGAAGTAGATCTTATTTGAGTGAATCTTCTATTTTTCTGTGAAAATTATATTCTGCTCGTTGCTCCCCAGAAACGGGATTCAGCTCTTTGTTTAATATGTCAATTTGCATTTTAACAAAGTATTTTACAAAGTCAGCATGCTCTAAAATATCTTTATTTTTTAAGCTTGTAGGTAGTCAAATGGTTGATCATAAAATTTAAAGACTTCAATAAAGGAAGTTCGCTTTTTGATTTTCTAATTGTAAAATCGTAAACTTCGGTTTCGTTCAATATCTTATCTTTTTGTAGTTCTTTGGTTATGTTATTGCACTCATTTATCATTTTTGTATCAATCAATTATTGTCACTTGTTTTAAGATATCTTCTTGCATATGTTTAGCAACCAAGCTAGGAGGAATTTTTTCTAACCCGTCTTGAACAGGTACACAGTCAAGGAAATTACCAATCGTCGTTAGGCCTACATCATCACTAGCCAATTCTACTAATCCAATTTGAATTGCATTGTGGCTATCTAAGATCAGGTAAGTGCTTCATATGATCATACTTCATAAATCTTATGAAAGAAGACGCCTTTTGTCTGTTGAAATATCGATAGCATAAATGATTATTTTCAATTCCTTAATCGCAACAATCATTTCTGGTATTCTAGCGACAAGAAGATCAAAAAAACACAGCGATAACCATTCAGTTATCCACTGTGTTTTATCTAACTAGTTTACTAAAATCTAAATCCCATCTTCATAAAAACGTCCGAGAATTTGAACATTTTCCGCAATACTGACAAATGCTTGCGGGTCAGAAGATTTCATTGCTTCACGTAACAAAGGAAGCTCATAGCGAGTAACGATCGTCATTAAGACTGTTTGTTTATCGTGCTTGTACGCACCTTCTGCTTCATTGATGATCGTGATCCCACGACGCATACATTTTTGGATGGCTTCGATCACTGCTTCAGGATGTTTAGTCACGATCATGACTTGCATCTTTTTTTGTTTCGTATAGACGACATCCGTCACTTTACCACTCACAAAAATCGACAAAGCACTATAAAACATATACTGCCAGCCGAAGAGCAAGCCCGCTACGAAAACAATCAGTGCATTGAAATAAATGGAAATCGAACCGATGGATCGACCTGTTTTTTTACGGATCGTAATACTCACGATATCTAATCCGCCAGAAGACAAACCATTTTTTAATGCTAAACCAATACCAACCCCATTGACGGCACCACCGAATATCGCACAAATGATCGGATCAGTCGAAAGAATCGTTTGTGGCAAAAGATGGATACTAAGCGAGGTTAATGTCACAGTGATAAATGTAAAAATCGTAAATTTCTTTCCAAGTTTAAACCAAGCTAAAAAAAATAACGGGATATTCAATAAATATAATGTGGTTGAAACAGGGATTTCAAAACCAATCACTGATTTAGAAAGGGTCGTTAAGATTTGTGCAAGACCGGTTATCCCACTTGAATAGATGTTTCCTGGTTGATAAAAAAAGTTCAATGCAACTGAAGCAATCAGAGCATAGACGATCGACACCGAAAGTTTGGTCGTATAATCATGATACGCCCAATTTTCGAAAGTTTTTTTCATGAAAAAAGCCTCGCTTTATCTGGTATGCCCTTATTATATGATCTTTTAGAATATAATCAAGAGACTTCTTTGAAAAAAAGATTGGAAATTCCAATATAAGAGAAAAAAAGGTTGCTCCAGTGTCACTAGCACGAATCAATCGCGACTTATCAGTGACTCCTTCACAACCTTGGTATTCCTATGAAAATAACTTCTCTTTCTTATTTGTTATTCAACATCTGTAACATCGATGTTCAATTCAAATAATTGAAGATCAGAAACAGTACTTGGCGCATCACTCATGACATCAGCTGCTTTACCATTTTTAGGGAAAGCAATCACTTCACGAATGTTTTCTTCACCTGCAAGCAACATCACAAAGCGATCAAGTCCCAAGGCAATTCCTCCATGTGGTGGGAAGCCATAGTCTAATGCACTTAATAAGAAACCAAATTGCTCTTCCATTTCTTCTTCAGAAAAGCCTAGTGTTTTTAATACTTTTTCTTGTAATTCTCTTGTATGGATACGTAACGATCCCCCACCTAATTCATAGCCGTTCAAGACGATGTCATACGCTTCTGCGTAGACTTTTGCCGGATCAGTTTCCAATAACTCGACATCGGATGCTTTAGGCATCGTAAACGGATGATGCGCGGAAACATAGCGGCCTTCTTCTGCTGAATATTCAAATTGTGGCCATTCTGTCACCCATAAGAAATTGAATTTTGATTCGTCGATCAAGTCTAATTCTTTTCCTAAGCGAGAACGAATCGCTCCAAGAGTGGCTGCAACGATTTCTTCTTTGTCTGCACCAAACAATAAAATATCTCCAACTTCAGCGTTTGTTGCTTGGATCAATGCTTCAGATGCCTCGCCCATAAATTTCGCAATAGGCCCTTTCAAGCCATCTTCTTCTACTTTTAACCAAGCTAGTCCTTTTGCGCCAAACTGAGTGGCATATTGTCCAAGATTATCTAAATCTTTACGTGAATACTTGCTTGCTGCATTTTTCGCATTCAGCGCTTTGACCACTCCGCCATTTTCAAGTGCCATTTGGAAGACTTTAAATTCAACGTCTTTCACAACCGTGCTCAAGTCGATCAATTCCATGTCAAAACGTGTATCAGGTTTGTCACTTCCATAACGGCTCATTGCTTCATCATATGTCATACGAGGGAATGGTAAAGTGACTTCGATACCACGTACCTCTTTCATCACTTTAGCAATCAATCCTTCTGTATAGGTTTGGATTTCTTCAGCGGTCAAGAAAGTCGTTTCAATATCGACTTGTGTAAATTCTGGTTGACGGTCGCCACGTAAATCTTCATCACGGAAACAACGAACGATTTGATAGTAACGATCAAATCCAGCATTCATCAATAATTGTTTGAACAACTGTGGTGACTGTGGTAAAGCATAGAAATGCCCTGCATGGATACGAGAAGGTACTAAGTAATCTCTCGCGCCTTCTGGTGTTGATTTGCCCAAATAAGGTGTTTCAATATCCAAGAAATCATGGTCATCCAAGTAATGACGGATTGCTTTCGTTGTGTCGTTGCGCAATTTGATATTGTTCGTCATTTTTGGACGACGTAAATCAAGATAACGATACTTCAAACGAATCTCATCACTGATCGTTTGTTCATCCTCAATCAAGAAAGGTGGTGTTTTGGCTTGATTCAAGATAATGATTTCATCCGCGATGATCTCAAATTCACCCGTTGCCATTTTAGGATTGATTGCCAATTCATCCCGATTTTTTACTGTACCTGTCACTTCAATGACATATTCACTACGGCATTTATCTGCGATTTCCCATGCTTCTTTATTGATTTCTGGATTAAAGACAAGTTGAACGATCCCTTCACGATCACGTAAATCGATAAAGATCACGCCACCTAAGTCACGTCTTTTTTGTACCCAACCTTTTAATGTAACTGTTTGTCCTAACTGCTTTTCTGAAACCAGTCCACAGTAAACTGTTCGTTGTGCCATCATTTTTCCTCCTGTTCAGTAGATAATGTCATTTCATCATAGACTTTATCAAAGTGTTCATAAATATCTTCTAGTGCAAAGCTTTTCTCTGTACGATTAGCCATTGATTTGACGTTGATCGTTTGATTTGCTAGTTCATCCGCACCAATCACCAAGACCAACTTCGCATCGGCTTTGTCTGCTGTCTTAAATTGTGCTTTGGCTTTACGTCCCATAAAATCACGATCTGCGGAAAAACCAAAATCACGGATTGCTTGAACGATTTTCAACGCTTCGATATTTGTTTCTTCACCTAGTGCCACCACATAGGCATCTAATGTATTCATTACAGGGACAGCTACTTCTTCTGCCTCCATCGTTAATAAAATACGTTCGATCCCCATCGCAAAACCAAATCCTGGTGTCGCTGGTCCGCCTAGTTCTTCGACCAAGTTGTCATAACGGCCACCCGCACAAATCGTTGCTTGTGCGCCCATTTTAGGTGCGTCACTCATCACTTCAAAAATCGTATGCGTATAATAATCTAACCCACGAACCATATTGCTGTCGATTTCATAAGGTACATCTAACGCATCCAACATGGCAATCACTGTATCAAAATGTGCTTTTGCTGTTTCACTTAAATAATCTAAGATTGAAGGCGCTTCTGCTACGAATTTTTGATCACGTTTGTCTTTACTATCCAATACACGCAATGGATTTTCATGTAAACGACGTTGTGAATCTTCGCTTAATTCTGCTTCAAACGGTACAAGGTAATCGATCAACGCTTGACGATACGCTTGTCGCGTTTCTTGATCACCTAAAGAGTTGATCACTAAACGGATTTGACTGATTCCTAATTGTTTGAAGAAGTCTAATGCCATCACCATGCTTTCAACATCCGTCGCAGGATTGTCTGAGCCAAATGCTTCGACACCGATTTGATGGAATTGACGTAAACGACCTTTTTGCGGGCGCTCATAACGAAACATTGGTCCCATATAAAATGTTTTGTAAGGTTTTGTATATTCTGGTCCAAATAATTTATTCTCAACAAATGAACGAACGATTGGTGCAGTTCCTTCTGGACGAAGCGTAACATGACGCTCGCCTTTGTCATAAAAATCATACATTTCTTTTGAAACGATATCAGTCGTATCCCCTACACTACGAGCAATCACTTCATAATGCTCAAAAATCGGCGTGCGGATCTCATTATATTGATAATCTTTAAATAATAAACGGGCAGTTTCTTCAACAAATTGCCATTTTTCAGATTCTCCAGGTAAAATATCATTTGTTCCTTTTGGTCTTTGGAAGCTCATCTTTTTCTCTCCTTTTCTTCACGCTATGTAATCAATGCAAACAAAAAACACCCTTGTTCGCCATGAACAAGGGTGAATGATTATTTCATACACGGTACCACCTATATTTGAAAGATTGCTCTTTCCTCTCACGATTAACGCTCGTTTACGGGACGGCTTTGCACGCGTCCATCTCCAGAGTGTCTTTCAGAAACTACTTGTTTTAGATCGCTCTCAGCCACGACGATCCTCTCTTATAAAGCATTTAGTTACTTACTCGCTCTTTCATCGATATTTAGATATTAATTATAACCTACTAAAAACACAGCGCAAAGTCAAGTAGATTCTTATTGATTTCTTTTTCAAAGTCATTTTGATTTAGCTTTTTTTCTTTTTGATTTAGACTAAATAAAAAAGGAGGTAAAAAAATGTCAGAAGTAAAAATTGGTCATTCTCAAGTATATGCCGAAGCAATCGGCTTAGGTGCAAATGCCGTCGGAGGGCACAATCTTTTTTCAGGATTAGCGGATGAAACTGGAAAAGGAGTCGTCAGAGCTGCCTTAGATAATGGCTTGAACCTTATTGATACTGCTTATATTTATGGCGAAGGTCGTTCGGAACAATTGATTGGAGAAGTCTTGCAAGAACCGGCTTATGATCGTTCCCGTATTATTATTGCCACCAAAGCAGCACATCTTCCAGATCAACCGAAAAAATTTGATAACTCTCCTGAATTTTTGAAGAAATCAGTCGATGAAGCGTTAGAACGTCTGCAAACAGATTATATCGATATTTTTTATATCCATTTTCCAGATGAAGCAACACCTAAAAATGAAGCAGTTGCCGCTTTACACGAACTAAAAGAAGCAGGGAAGATCCGTGCTATCGGTGTGTCTAATTTCACTTTAGAGCAATTGAAAGAAGCCAACCAAGACGGCTATGTCGATATCGTACAAGATCAATTCAGTTTGATCCATCGCACAGCGGAAAAAGAATTATTCCCTTACCTCGAAGCTAACGAGATTGGTTTTGTGCCTTATTTCCCACTTGCTTCAGGTTTATTGACTGGCAAGTATGATCTAGAAAGTCCAAAACATTTTTCTGAAGATGATCCTAGAAAGAACAAACCAAACTTTCAAGGTGAACGATATGAACAAATCATCACAGCGGTCGATCAACTCAAACCGCTTGCTGAAAAGTACCAAGCAACTACTGCTCAATTAGTCTTAGCTTGGTATATCGCGCACCCGCGGATTTCATTTGTCATTCCTGGCGCAAAGAAACCCGAACAAGTCGCAGACAATGCCAAAGCTTTGGATATTCATTTATCTTTAGAAGATGCCCAAACAATCGATCAGTTATTCCGAGAGTTTAAATAATACTCAAAAACAGCCACATCAAGAAAATGATGTAGCTGTTTTTTTATAAATGATACAGTAAGCCTCGACTATTTGAATAGGGCTAAAATTGGTTGAAAGAAGTTAATTTTTGGTTGAATAACTTCCATTCAAATTAATCAAATCTATACATAAAACACTATTTATAGATGTCATTTCGATGACCAATTTGTACGATCAAAATCGTTATCACTTCATCATCTATATCTGCAATGATCCGATAATTCCCCACTCTATAACGCCATTCGCCACTCCTATTCGCTACTAACCCTTTACCATATTGTCTGGGGTTATCTGTATTGATAAGATTTTTTTCTATCCATGATAGTATCAAAGAAGCTTGAAATTTATCCATTTTTTTCAATGCTTTTTGTGCACCTTTTTCATAACGGACAAGATATTGCTTCCTCATAATCCTAGTTCTCTTTTCATTTCTTCATGCGAGATACTTTCATCAAGACTCTTATGATCTTTCATCGCTTTATTATAGATATCCATATCAATCTGATCTTCTAGCGTTTCTAATAAAGTTGTCCTTGCCAATTCTGAAACGGTCATTCCATTCAAATCAGCCATTGCTAACATAAATGCTTTTTCTTCGTCTGATACACGAAACGTAATATTACTCATACCTTGACACCTCCTGTATACATTTGTATTACATATCTATATCGTAATACAAATGTATACAACTGTCAATAAAATACTGTATTGCCCCCACGTTACTCTTTATATAACAATCCTCGACTATTTGGATAAGTCGGAAATTGATTGAATGGAATCGTCCAGTCTTGTTCTGGCACAGAAAAGGCAAAACGATTCACTAATTGATCGGAAAAAACGCGTAAACTATGCAACGTGATCCATTCACCTGCGCATCGGTGCATTTTTCGGAAGTCACCGCCACCTTGTGCAATCATCTCATACTCTTCTTCATAAGAGATTTTTTTCACTTTACCAATATACCGTTTGATCAAAAATGCCTCTGGTGAATCCACTGTCCGTTCATCATGATTTGTTCCATACAAATCTAAGATCACCCAACTGTCTTTAGGGATGCGATAGCCATCTACTTCTACATCTTGCAAAGCAAAGGCGGGTAACATTGGGAAAAATGGGTAATACCGACGCATCTCCTGAATAAAAGGATCTTGCAGTTCCTTAAAATCGTTTTTTAGTTGTTGATAGAGATCTGGTCGGCTGAAAAGAGCATGCCCCATCAACGCCGCCCATACGGTCAATGCCACGGTCGGCCGAATGATATTCAATAATTCTACCGACGCAATATCCAAAGGCAAAAGATTACCTTTAAGGTCAGTCGCATTCGCAAAAGCATAAAGCGCTACATTTTCTTTTCCGGCTACTGGATTTTCTCGTGCTTCTTCCAACAACTCTTGTGCCCATTTTTCTGATTTTTTCCGATTTTCTACACCTTTAAAATGATCGAGTGGCGAAGTGACTGTCCCACTGATCATAGAGATCTGATAATCTGCCAGTTGGTTGATCTCTTCTTCTGAATAATCCGCTAAGTTGATTCCTGACCATTCACAGATGGCGGTAAAAAGTACTTTTTTACTCAGGTCAAATAACTCAAAAGTACCATGTTGTTGTTCCAATTCATGTGCCAATACTCGATCCAATATTTGATGATAGTCATCCATTCGCTCTGGTGTCATCAAATCCATAAAAATTGCTTTACGGTGATGATGCTCCGCGCCATCTAAAGACTGCACACCGTCCTTTCCAAATAATGTTTTTTGGACCATTTTAGGCATTGCGCCTTCTCGTTTGAAATTTCTTGGATCATAAAAATGTTTCGCTGCCTCTTCTCCATAGATGATCACAGCTTCCTTATTGAATATCTTTGCTTTCACAACAGGTGATTGGGCTTCTTCTCTTAGCTTTCCAAGCATTTTGTAGCCCTCTTTATAGTATTTTTTGATTTCGGTCATTTTGATATCGACCACGGGAATTTCTTGCATATTTTTTGCTCCTCCTAATAAATAACTTTAGATATTATTAGGATACTCCTTGTACAATAAAACTGACAAAAGAAGTGTTTGAGACAAAGCCATACCATTTATTTCTCTTGAGCTGCCTAACCTCGAATAAAAGGCTTCCTCATCACTAATAAGATTTCATTATAACGTTCTGTGACTCTGTCATTCGCCTCATTCCTTCGTCTAGCTTTGTAGTCAACTCGTGAAATGCCTCTTTGAACCGCACGTCTTTTCTAGCATGTTTGTAAAAAGACAAAACATAGACATCATAAAATAAATTATAGCTTCTAAAGGAATATTTTACTTGCAACTAAAAGATATAATGGCATTCTAAAGTAGTGAAAGGGGCTTCTTTGATCAATTTTTTGTCTGGTATTGCCCAGTAATCAAAGCCATTATCATAGCGGTGGGAAAGTATCTCGTCTATCGTTGTCTGATTTCTCTCATCTCAGTAATACTAACGAACAAAAAATAAAAATGGCTGCCAAAATGAGGGAGAATAAAAAAAGTCTGATTTTGAGAAACTTCATCAAAATCAGACTGATCTTTTTTATTCATTTATCATTTATTTTGAGAATCAATAATGATCGTCACTGGGCCATCATTCACAAGAGAAACCGCCATATCTGCACCAAATTCTCCTGTTTCAACTGTGATTCCTCGTTGTCTTAGCCCTTCGTTAAATGCTTCATATAAAGGAATCGCTGTTTCCGGACGTGCTGCTGCGATAAAACTTGGTCGATTGCCTTTTTTTGTGTCTGCAAAAAGAGTGAATTGAGAAATACTCAACAGCGCTCCTTTGACATCTTCAATACTTAAATTCATTTTTCCTTGTTCATCTTCAAAGATACGCATCTGGGCAATTTTTTTGATCAAATAATCGACGTCTTTTTGCGTATCTGTATCATGAACACCTAGCAAAATCAACAAGCCATGATCGATACGCCCCACTTCTCGTTCGTTGATCGACACAGCTGCTTGACTCACTCGTTGGATCACTGCGCGCAAGGTACTACCTCCTAGCCATTCATCCGGCGTACGCTATATACATCCGGTACAGTCTTGATTTTATCGACAATACTTTTCAAGTGTGACAAGTTACGTATCCCTACTGTCAAATGGATCGTCGCCATTTTATCTTTATTCGTTCGTGCTTCGACACTGTTTAGATTTTTAGTCATCGCATTCACAGTCTGCAAGACGTCATTTAACATGCCCGAACGATTATAGCCATAGATCTCTAAATCAGCATCATACTCTTTGTTCGTATTTGAAGTGTCTTCCCATTCAACGTCAATCAACCGTTCTTCCACGTTTGGTTTATCCGATTGGACATTCGGACAGTCTTTGCGATGGATCGAGATACCACGTCCTTTGGTGATATAGCCCACGATGTCATCCCCTGGTACAGGATTGCAACAACGGCTGATCCGGATCAACAAGTTTTCAACACCTTGGATGACGACGCCACCTTCATGACGAACCTTCATTTTTTCAGGCTCTTTTTTAGGTTGATTCATCAACTCTTCTGCTTCTTGTTTTTGTTGCTCGATTTTTTGTTCTTTCCGCTCTTTTTCAGTCAAGCGATTAGCCATCGTCAATGGACTTACTTCGCCATAACCAATCGCAGCATACATATCTTCTTCTGTTTGAAAATTCAAGCGTTCTAATGCGTCGTGTAATTTATTTTTTGAAAGAATCTCCTTTGGTACAAAACCAAGATCCATAATACACTTCACTAAAGCTTCATGGCCCTTCGTCACATTTTCGTCTCGATCTTGCCCTTTGAAGAAACGCTTGATTTTATTTCTCGCTTTACTTGTGGCTACTAATTTCAGCCAATCACGACTTGGTCCAAATGAATTTGGCGAAGTCAGAATCTCGATGATATCACCATTCTTCAATTTGTAATCTAATTGGACCATTTTCCCATTGATTTTGGCACCAGTCGTTTTGTTCCCGATATCTGTATGGATGCTATAAGCAAAGTCTAACGGTCCTGATCCTTTAGGAAGTTCAGTCACATCGCCTTTAGGAGTGAACACATAGACTTTATCACTAAAGATATCGCCTTTCACACCCTCCATGAATTCAGAAGCATCGTAACTTTCATCTTGCAATTCGATGATCTCATGGAACCAACTTAACTGTTTTGTCATCCCATCGGGTTCAACTTTGTCGCCTTTTCCTTCTTTATATGCCCAGTGAGCAGCTACCCCAAACTCAGCGATTTCGTGCATTTCTTGGGTACGGATCTGAATCTCGACAGGGTTGCCAGCTGGTCCGATAACAGTCGTATGCAACGATTGATACATATTCGCTTTAGGCATCGCGATATAATCTTTGAATCTACCTGGCATAGGTTTCCATTTCGTATGGATCGCTCCTAGTACTGCATAACAATCTTTGATCGAATCCACGATCACTCGGATTGCCAGTAGATCATAGATTTCATTGAATTGCTTCTTTTGGTCTTTCATCTTACGGTAAATCGAATAGATGTGTTTCGGGCGACCATAGATCTCTGCAAAAATCCCCAATTCTTCCGTTGCTAAACGGATATCCTCCACTGTACCACTGACATAATTTTCACGTTCTTCTCGTTTTGTTTGCATCAAGTGAACGATTCGATAATATTGCTTTGGATTGAGATAACGCAGCGCCGTATCCTCTAATTCCCATTTGATTCGACTGATCCCTAAACGATGAGCAAGCGGTGCGTATATTTCCAATGTTTCTTGCGCAATGCGTCGTTGTTTATCTTCCCGCAAATGCTTTAACGTACGCATGTTATGTAAACGATCGGCTAACTTCACCATGATTACACGTAAATCTTGAGCCATAGCTAATAACATTTTGCGGTGATTTTCCGCTAGTTGTTCTTCGTGGGATTTGTATTTGATTTTCCCTAACTTCGTCACTCCGTCCACCAACATTGCCACGTCGTTCCCGAAGGCTTCTCTTAAATCTTCTAAGGTTACTTCTGTATCTTCTACCACATCATGTAAAAAACCAGTGGCAACCGTATGGGGGTCCATTCGTAGATCTGCAAGAATCCCTGCAACTTGGATCGGATGGATGATATAAGGTTCTCCTGATTTACGAAATTGTCCCTCATGTGCAGTGGTCGCGTAGTCACATGCTTTTTGCACAAAAGCGACATGTTCAGGTCCCATGTATTGGCTAACCATCTTAATGACGTCAGGCCCTGTTAATATTTCTTCTTTTGGCATGGGAAACATCCCCCTTTCTATTCATAATCAAAACAGATATTTTTTGTCGTGAGAAAGCATTTTTTTATAGCTTAGGATTAAATAATTGTTCTTATTATACCGATTGTGTCAATGATTTTCAATTCCGTACAAAAGGCAAAATCCCACTTTCACTTTGAGGGATCAAGAAAATAGGAAAATTCATACATTTGTTTTGTAGAAGATCGTTATCCCTAACGATTAACTCGCCTATTACTTGCTAAGTGCTTGTAATTCAAGTTGGAAACTTGCGGCACTTAACAAATACAATGGCGCAGTTTCTGTTCGTAGGATTCTTGGACCAAGACCACAAAGAATGCCACCTTGTGATTCGAAATGAGCGATTTCTTGAGGTGATAATCCGCCTTCTGGGCCAAACACTGCAAGGATCCGAGTACCTGGTAAAACAGATTGCAGTATTTTGGCTAAATTAGCGGCTTCCCCTTGTTTTGCTGATTCTTCATATGCAACCAGAAGGACATCATACGAACTGAGCGTCTCATAAAATTGCTTTTCTGTCTCCATTAAAGATACTTGCGGTACGACTTGGCGATGCGACTGTTCCGCCGCTTCATGTGCAATCTTGACCAACCGCTCTTGTCGCTTTTTGCGTTTTTTGGCATCCCATTTAACGACAGAAGCAGCAGCAGGAAATCCCACAAACCCGTGAGCGCCTAGCTCTGTCCCTTTTTGTACGATCCAATCCAACTTATCCCCTTTAGGATATCCGCTAGCAATCGTGATCTTGCAGGGTAATTCTTTTTGAACACTTTCTTTCGCCACTTCGATTAAGAAGACTTCATTCTCCTTCATTTCACTGATTTCTGCAATGATCGCGATCTGGTCGTTAAATGCTAAATAGACCTGATCTTTCACTGCCATTCGCATAACTCTTACCATATGGTGATAGGCTTCACCCTCTATTACAAAACGCTCTTGTGGTCGATAAGGCTCATCTAGAAAATATCGTTGCATTTAATCCACCTCAGGCTTTTTTAGCATAATGGCATACCAATCTTTTTGTTGGAACACTTGATCGACAACAAAACCTTGTTCTTCCATCGCCGTAAGAACCATTTCTTTCTTCTCTTCAATGATTCCAGAAACGATCAACGTCCCAGTTTGTTTTAGTAAACGCCACGCATCAGGAATCATCAACAAAATGATATCTGCCAAAATATTAGCTACGATCACATCGCTCTCGCTCTCGATGCCTTTTAATAGGTCATTGGCTGACACATGCACATCTTTTGCTACTTCATTTAGGTCCATATTTTCTTTTGCTGAACGTACTGCCACTTCATCGAGATCATACGCATAGACTTCTTTTGCCCCTAAATGCTTCGCCGCAATACTCAACACTCCGGAACCAGTACCGACATCTAAAAGCGTTTCTCCACCTCGCAAGGTCGACTCCAGTGCTTGTAATGTCAAAGAAGTCGTTGGATGCGTACCTGTTCCAAACGCCATCCCTGGGTCTAATGTAATGATTTTTTCTAATGGATCAGTCGTTTGATAACTTTCCCAACTTGGTACGACAGTTAGTAGACGTGTGATCCGAACCGGATGATAATATTTTTTCCAAGCCGTTGCCCAATTGCTTTCTTCGACTTCACTCACCGTCACAATGTTCTTACCGATCGCTAATCCAAATTCGGGTAATTTTGTCACACGTTCTTTGATAAAGGGTAAAATTTCCGGTAAAAAGATCGTTTCAGGGAAATAAGCCATCACGATGGCACCCTCTTCAATCGTTGTAAAATCTTCTTTTGTCAGGATTTCTCCATAAGGATCAGATTTAAAATTTTCGACGTCCAATGAATCTTCGATCGCGACACCACTCGCTCCTGCTTCCATTAAAATATTTGCGACTGCTTCAACCGCTTCACTCGCCGTTTCGATTTTGACTTCATTCCATTTCATATACGTTGCTCCTTAATAGCTGGGATAGGGTAGATATACATCTTTTTCATTTTGTTGTTTTTCTTCGACTAAACGTGTGAACACATGGTTATCCCATTTCAATTCAAAGACAGCTGTTTCGTCTTCTGCATCTAAAAAATCTAAAAGATCACTTTGACCTTGTGCTAATACATCATTCAAGTAGTCAATCAGTGCATCGGCTACAGAACTCGCTAACCCTTTCTTTCCTTCATAAGGGATCACTGCCAGATAATCTTGCTCATCAAATATAGATTTTTCTGGGTTGAATAATAAGACACCATCTTCAAATTCAATGATTTCTTCTTCCGAGACAACACCTTGGGCATCATCTAATTCAAAATGTGCCTGATTTTCTGCAAATAAACGTACCACGATCTCAATCGTATGGTTTTTTGTGTCCCAATCTAACGCCACATCATAGTCTGTGATCTTCTTTTCAATGGCTGTATCAAGGTAATCCAATATTGTTGTTTTCTTCATTTTGTTTCCTCCAACCCCAGTCTTCATCGACTTGGTTCTTTTTTTGTAATGAAAGATACGGATTTCCAGCAACGACAAAACGCAATGGTTTTTCCGTCCATTCTCCTTTATTCGGTATACCGATTCTAGGCAACGCCAATATTTTTTTTGGTAGCCGTTTTTTCTCAAAAACCAAACGCAACGAGCTATCACGAATCGACTGTCCATATAAATCTGGTGATAGACCTAAGGCTGCCACTAATTTCCCTGGACCATTACTAATATCAGGACCCGCCTTCCCTTTGCGATTCAGGCTCATTTGCTCAATCCCCTCCACAGGCTCAATGGCACGGATCATCACTCCTTGTGGTACTCCTTCAGGTTGTGTGATGATATTTAAAATCAAGTGGGTGTGCATCGTGTAGAGATAGATCGTTCCTGGTTCTTCATACATTGCACGCACTCGATGCGTACGCCGCATACCATAACTGTGAGCAGCCAGATCTTCCGGACCTAAGTAAGCTTCTGCATCTACGATATAGCCACCTAAGCGCCCATTTGGTGTTTCATATTCCAGATACATTCCTAGTAAATCTTTTGCCACTTCTGCCGTTGTTTTATTTAATAAAAGTTCATCTAATTGTTTTTGATTTGTCATTTGCTTCACCACCTTTATCATACACAATATTAGGCAAAGAAGCTATGAAAAAAGCGGGTCAACGAGTTGGCGATTACCATTGCTGAACTAGAGAAACCTATTTCTAGCTTCTCGCCCTATTCTGACTATTCCTCCGCCTTTTGCGCCCCTTTATCCTATGAGATATGTTATAATAAACGAACGAATAATCTAAAGGAGGCAGACTGATGCAACAACCATTAGCCTATCGGATGCGTCCGAAAAATATCGATGAAGTCGTTGGCCAACGCCATTTAGTTGGTGAAGGTAAAATCATTCGCCGAATGGTTGATGCAGAAATGTTATCTTCCATGATTTTATATGGACCACCCGGCACAGGAAAGACAAGTATCGCTAGTGCCATTGCTGGCTCAACTAATTTTGCCTTTCGGATGTTGAATGCCGCGACCGATTCTAAAAAAGATCTACAAGTTGTCGCCGAAGAAGCTAGAATGAGCGGTACTGTGATTCTTTTACTTGATGAAGTCCATCGATTAGATAAAACAAAGCAAGATTTTTTACTTCCGCATTTAGAAAACGGTCGTATCATCTTGATTGGGGCAACCACTGAAAATCCTTATATCACGATTAATCCAGCAATCCGTAGTCGGACACAGATCTTTGAGGTAAAACCGTTAGACGAAGAAGATATCCAATTAGCAATTCATCGTGCATTGTCCGATAAAGAAAATGGCTTAGGAGAATCATCGATTAAAATAGATGAAAATGCCTTGCTTCATCTATCTCGTGCCACTAACGGTGATTTGAGAAGCGCACTTAATGGCTTGGAACTTGCTGTACGTTCCACTAAAAAACAAGAAGACGGTACAATTCATCTCACCCTCGCGATTATCGAAGAGTGTATCCAGCGAAAAGCATTGACGCATGATAAAAATGGGGATGCTCACTATGATGTGATCTCCGCATTTCAAAAATCCATTCGTGGGAGCGACGTGGATGCTGCATTACATTACTTGGCGCGTTTAGTCGAAGCTGGGGATTTAGCAAGTATTTGTCGTCGCCTGATGGTGATTGGCTACGAAGATATTGGCTTAGGCAACCCTGCTGCTGCGGCTCGAACAGTCAACGCTGTGCTAGCTGCCGAACGTTTAGGTCTACCAGAAGGTCGTATCCCTTTAGCTGATGCAGTCGTCGATCTTTGCCTTTCACCAAAATCCAATTCTGCCTATACCGCATTAGATACAGCCATTGCAGACATAAGAGCAGGAAAGGCAGGCGAAATTCCTGATCACTTAAAAGATAGCCATTATCAAGGGGCCAAGTCATTGAATCGAGGTGTAGACTATCAATATCCTCATAGCTACGAAAATGCTTGGGTCGATCAACAATATCTACCTGATAAACTGAAACATACACAGTATTATCAACCTAAAAATACTGGGAAGTACGAACAAGCCTTAGGACAGCAATATCAGCGCATTAAAGAATGGCAGAAAAAAACACAATAACCACCGTCATTGAAAGCGTTCAAAATTATTGAGCGCCCACATTGCTCTTTTTAAATCCATGTGCTACTATAGAAGTGGGAAATCTGTGATGTTCGAATTGTCCTCTTTGTGTGTTGACCGAACATTTTTATTGATATCTTGGGACCTGTCTTGTGTCACAGCTGGTAACATGCCTTATCATTTGGTAGTTCGATGCGACGACCATGGGACCCACCTGCTTGAATTCGCGGGATCAATACTACAGGACAAACAACGGCATTAACGGAGATTACCATTTTTTTACCTATTAAGAGGCAGTACCGATTTATCGGTGCTGCCTCTTTTATGGTATGATTGGTTTTAGAAAAAGTAGGAGTGGATACAATGATTCGTTTATTGATGGCGATTGCCGCCTTATTGCTATTATTTGTCAGTTATTACTTATTTAAAAAACAAACGATTTTTTTCGTTCTTATCGAACAGAATAAAAAGAATCAAGATTTTCTAAGTATTTTCGGTTCGATCTACGCATTTTTAGGACTTCTAGGACTCGTTGTCGTAGCAATCAATCATCGTTTTTTTGCATTACTTTATTTAGTCATCGTAATTGCTGTTGCCTCTGTCTTCAGCATCGGTTTTGCCAAAAAAATGACGAAACCTGACAGTAAATAATTCTCATTTCTTTGAATTTGCTTTACAATAGAATTGTAAACCAAGTATCTTTTTTGAAGGAGTGAATGCTGATGTTACAACAATATAGAAAAATCATGGTTGCGGTCGACGGTTCTGAAGAAGCCGAATTAGCGTTTAAAAAAGCAGTAAACGTTGCTTTAAGAAATAACAGCGAGCTTTTATTAGCTCATGTCATTGACACACGATCTTTCCAAACTGTTTCATCCTTTGATGGCATGTTGGCAGAACAAGCAACAGAAATGGCCAAGCAAACACTAGCCGATTATGAGATGAAAGCTAAAAAAGCTGGATTACATCAAGTGACAACTGTGGTAGAATACGGTTCTCCAAAGCATATCATTGCTAAAGAAATCCCTGAAGACCATGAAGTGGACTTGATCCTTTTAGGTGCAACTGGACTCAACGCAGTCGAACGTCTATTTATCGGTTCTGTTTCAGAATACGTTATTCGCAATGCAGCATGTGATGTTCTAGTCGTACGTACAAACTTAGAAAATCAATTACCAAAAAAAGAAGATAAGTAATTATTTCATAAAAAGCATTGAGAAATAAAAATTTCTCAATGCTTTTTATTAGTTAGATTCTGTCTTTGAACGTAGCATGAGCAATCTTTCTTTGCTATCTACTGTGCCTTCTGTAACAAGAGTAATTGATTCATACGATAAAGAATTGGTAATAATCACCATTACCGTATCATCATAGCCGGCTTGCTTGAGCTTTTGCTGATCAAATCTTCCCAACAACTGGCCTCTCTTTACCTTATCTCCTACCTGAAATTCTGTCGAAAACCCTTGACCGTTTAATTCAACTGTATCAATACCGATATGGATCAAAATTTCTCCACCAGCATCTGTTTTCAACCCATAGGCATGTTTCGATTCATAAACAACAGTCAGTTCACCATCGGCTGGAGCAAATAAAAGTCCTTCCGTTGGTCTGATTGCTATTCCTTTCCCCATCATTTCTTGAGAAAACACAGGGTCATTTACTGCTTGCAGTGATATCAGTTCACCAGAAACAGGAGCGACGATTACTTCTTCTATCACACGTTCCTCCTCTTCTTTTGCATCACTCGGTACATCTGCTGTTTCCGGTTCTTCACTAGCAAGTAGGTATGCATGTTTTTTCCCATAAAGATATGTTGTAGTGAAACCAACGAGTAAACTGATCAGGATACCTATCATGAAAAAAGGAATCTGATTAGGCGTAATTGAAATAAAGCCGATGACGCTGGCGGGGCCTAAAGCAATAGCAAGTACATGGAAAAAACCGATGAACATGGAGGAGATCCCGGCAGCAATCATTCCACAAATAAATGGAAACTTTAATTTTAGATTGACACCAAAAATTGCTGGCTCTGTAATTCCTAGTAAAGCAGAGATGCTAGCAGAAGTTGCTAAACTTTTTTGCTTTGTATTTTTAGTCAATAACATGATGGCAAGTGTTGCTGCCCCCTGTCCAACGTTTGCCATTGAAGCAACTGGGAAAATAAATGTTCCTCCCGTTCGAGCCACATCAGCCAATAAAGATGTTTCAATTGCTGGAAAACTTTGATGAAGACCAGTGATCACGATTGGTGAATAGAACAAACCAAAAATCCCTAAACCGATTGCTCCGGTTGTTTGATACAACCAACTCAATCCTGCTGTTAAGCTGTCTCCGACTGTTTGCATCACTGGACCAACCACAACGAATGTCAAAAAACCTGTAATGATAATTGCTAACATCGGTGTAAATGTATAATCAAATGCATTAAGTAAACGTTTATGGAAAAATTTCTCTAAATTCGCCAAAATCCATGAAACAGCTAAAACTGGTAAGACCGATCCTTGGTAACCTGCTTGAGCAATGTTTAACCCAAAAATATTCCAATAAGGCATTGTTCCTTCTGCCACAGCATTTGCTACGCTGTACCCATTGACCAGCTCCGGCATCACCATCGCCATTGCCATTGCTGCTCCTAGATAAGGATTGCCACCAAATCTTCGCGTTGCTGAAAAACCTACTAGGATCGGGAGAAATGCAAATGGAGCAGAAGCCAGTAAATTAATAATGCTAGTCACATCTTTTAAATTAGGATAAATCTCAATCACTGATTGTGGTCCGAATAGATCTTGTGCGGTCAAAACATTATTGATTGCCATCAATAACCCACCTGCGACTAAAGCAGGAACAATTGGTACGAATATATCAGACAGTACTTTGATCAAGGACATAAAAGGATTCTGTTTCTTCCCTGATTGTGCTACCGCTTTCAAATCGTCAGTCGATGCTTCTTTTGTACCGGTCAGCTGGATAAGTTCGTCGTAAACATTATTCACATCACCTGCGCCTATAATGATTTGGAATTGATGGTTTGCTTCAAAGGTTCCTTTTACTTCATCAATGGCATCTAGTGCCTTTTGATTTACTTTCGCTTGATCTTTTAATACTAAACGCAAACGAGTTGCACAATGTGCGGCAGCTTGGATATTATTTTCCCCTAGTGCGTCATTGATTTCTTTTGCCACTTTTTTATAATCCACTTTTTGTCCCCCCTATATAATCTAAACATCAATTTTTTGTAACCGTTATCCTAGCTTGAGTATGCCACGGCACTTCAAAATTGTCAAACGTTTATCAAAAATAAAGCTTATCTTTTATAATAAATAACTAGAGAGAATGATAAAAAAAACAACAATAATGATATGCGTTTGACATTAATGCTGGTTCGAGCTATTCTATAATAGAATACGTTTACAAGGAGTCGTACTTATGAATAATAATTTTAAATGGACACGTCAACTACGTTATCAAGCTTATCAGGCGTGGCCTCAAGAGTATCAAACACTGTTAAAGGAACAAGTAGCTTATTCTCCTTGGCGTTTGGATTACCACATTCAGCCACCTTCTGGTTTGTTGAACGACCCAAATGGTTTTTCTTTTTTCAACGGCAAATGGCACTTATTTTACCAAGCTTATCCGATGGGCGCTGTTCATGGGTTAAAATCTTGGTACCACTTGACTTCTAAGAATTTAGTCGATTGGCAAGAGGAAGGATTGAAACTTCTACCCAGCACATCATATGATAGTCATGGCGTCTATTCCGGTTCAGCACTTCCGGTTAATGACAAATTATTTTTGGCCTATACAGGCAATGTCCGTGATGAAAATTGGGCACGCACTTCGTATCAGTTGGGTGCATGGATGCAACCTAATGGCGAACTATCCAAATTAACCACCCCACTGATTTCTAAGCCACCTTACGGCTATACACAAGAATTTCGAGATCCTCAAGTGATTTTTTATAAAGACGAATATTTGTTATTGTTGGGTGCACAAAATCAAAATAAACAAGGGGAAATTTTAGTTTACCGTAGTTCCGATCTAGACACTTGGTCTTACGCAGGTCCTTTACAATTTACGCAACAATCGATGGGATTTATGATCGAGTGTCCTAACTTAGTATTCATTGACGGAAAAGCGCTATTGCTCTTTTGTCCACAAGGCTTAGAACAGTCAATTTTGGAGTATCAAAATATATACCCGAATGCTTACATCATCGGAGAAGCCTATGACATCGAAACGAATCAACTTACCCAACCTTCAACCCTTAAAAATCTTGACGAAGGCTTTGATCTTTATGCTACTCAAGCATTCAACGCTCCTGATGGTCGTGCCTTAGCAGTTAGTTGGATCGGGTTGCCTGAGATCAGTTATCCGACTGATCCATTTGGCTGGGCCCATTGTTTAAGTATCGTCAAAGAGTTGACGATTGAAAATGGGACACTCCATCAACGTCCTGTAAAAGAAATGAGTCAATTACGGTTTGATCCGCCATGTTCTTTGAATCATTCAGTCTCACAGATAAATACCGAGCAAAATCGCTACGAAATCAACTTAGAGTTTAAAGAAAATCAAAGTGGAAAAATTCATTTATATAGTGATCCCATGGGAAATAACGGATTGATCCTCTCTTTCGATCGCAGGCATGGTAAAATGAAAATAGATCGTAGCTTATCAGGAGAAGTATTTGCAGAAGATTATGGTGTCACAAGAGAATTTACAATTTCACAAGAACCTTTGTCTTTACAAATCTTTGTTGATATTTCTGTAGTCGAAATCTTTATCAATGACGGTAAACAAACGGCTACTGCCCGAATTTTCCCTTCAAGCGAACAGACCACACTCTTGATCGAATGTGACCATGCCTTCTCAGGAACGCTTTGGAAGTTACGTAAAATGAATGAATAGAGGGTAAGTTAAATGGTTGTTAAATTAACCGATGTAGCCAAAAAGGCTGGAGTCTCACCAACCACTGTATCACGTGTCATCAATAACTACGGCTCATTGAGCCAAAAAACAATCGATAAAGTAAATCAAGCAATGAAAGAATTAAATTATCAACCCAATTCATTGGCTCGTTCTCTTCAAGGAAAAAACACCCAATTGATTGGCTTGATTTTTCCTACAGTTGCCAACCCTTTCTTTGGTGAATTAGTCGAACAATTAGAAAGTAAGCTATTTGATTTAGGATACCGTTCAATATTATGCGATAGTGCAAACAATAAAGAAAAAGAACGAAACTACCTCAACATGTTAGCTGCAAACAAAGTAGATGGTATCCTTGCTGGAGCGCATAATCTGGGTATCCAAGAATACGAAAATATTGAACTACCCATTGTCTCCTTCGACCGCTATTTAGCAGAAGGAATTCCAATTATCAGTAGTGACAATTTACGTGGTGGATACTTAGCTACCGAAAACCTTTATTTAAAAGGTGCCAGAAACATTGCCATCTTAACTGGCTCCCAAGAATCAAATTCACCGACCAATCAACGATTGAATGGATATTTGGCATTTATGGAAGAATTCCAGTTAGAGCCGCACGTGTTTCATTTTCATTCTACTGCCCGCTCAACTGCTTTAAAAAATTTAGAGATCAAACGGATTTTAGAAATGGAAACAATTGATGGTTTATTTTGTACAGACGATTTAACTGCTATTTTAGCCTATAATCTCTGTCAAGAGTTGCATATTAAAATTCCTGAAGAAATAAAAATCATCGGGTATGATGGAACAAAAATGATTCAAAATTATTTCCCACAGCTCTCGACCATCGCACAACCAATTACAGATATTGCTGACATCTTAGTCGACCTAATGCTCCAACGGATCCAAGATCCAGAGAAACCACTTGAATCCAACTATGTGTTGCCAGTGAAATTGATTCAAGGAAGCACGACCTAAAATGATTAGCTATTTGAACACATATGCTTCTTCTATTTCCTTACTACTAGAAGATACATATGTGTTTTTTTTGCCAACTATTCTTCGAAAAAATGACTTCTACTTTTATTAGTCTGGTATAAGTTAGGCAAATAACTATATTTTTGATTATTGTATAGTAGTCTTTTGTCATTCCTTTGTTCAAAAAAAAGATGTTGGTATCCATTCCAACATCTTCATTCATTTTGTTATCTTTCTTATTATTCAATTTCCAGGTACGGCACTCAGTTCCCAAGTAAAGGTTGTAGAATACTGAATCGCTTCTGGATTGGAACCTTTTGGAACCGTCACCCCTATACTTTCACTTGCTGTACGTTCATCCCCGAAACGATAGATCCAAGTCCCCGTTCCTTCGTTATTCTGCGCCCATAATAACACACGTTTCACTCCAGGTATCAATTCATGAGGATCCGTTTGTTGCAAACTAGGGGCTGTTCCTCCTTGGGCTGTCATCAAACTTTGATTTCTAAAACCAACACTTGCCCCGTTCAATTCCTTACCTTCTTTATTTTTAAATTGATCATTCTGCATGACTGTCAATTGCCAACCACTTCTTTGAATCGTCGAACGTCGATCACTGATTTGGATAAAGTTAGGGCGTTCTTCCTGATTTTCCGTATCATCAACCGCTATTCCATTTTTTCCAAAATCAAATTGAGAGACAAAATCGATACTGATAAAACCTTGTTTTTCTGGAATATTTGGTGGATTCTCAGGGGTGATTGGCGTAACACTATCAATTGGGTCTAACGGATCAAGATCCTTGATTTCTTCTACGATTGTTTCAGCTGAATCAGATTTTCCGTTTAAAAAAGCATACGCCTTTACTATGTTATCTTTAGTAAAGTACGACCCAAAAGGTAACTGAAACGCATAGTCTCCATTCTCGTCTGCTTGAATATGGTACTTTTCTTCTTCTGCATAATTTGGTGAATCAATGGTTGGTTCTGGTATCGCTGGATCACCATCAAAACGTATGACACTATGAGGAGTCGCTTTTCCTCGGATAATTTTAGAATTTTCCAGCGAAGGATCTTCCGATAGAGTCTCCATGGATACTTCCACATCAGGAATATATTCAAATAAGATACGTTGAGCACGAGTTGTAAAATTTGTTCTAAAACTATCTACTATATTCTGTGAAATTGAAGAGACATTGTTGATTGTCGGTAGAGTTCCTGCATAATTGATTTTCAAATTAAAGATAGGTGTCCAGCTAAAATCTGGTTCCTCACTTAGATTCCCATGTTGCCATTGTTTGACTGCTTGGATATCAACGTCCAAAAGACCTGTTGTTCCAGCTATATTAATTAATCCGTTTGTTGTAGTAGTTCCTACTAAATTAATTGTTCTCTCAAGATTAACTCTTAGTGCATCGGCAAAACTAAAAATTGAAGCAGCACTAGTTATATTAATAAGACTTTGAGCAGGTGATGTACTATCTGATTGAATATCTAATGTCCCACCTTTATCTATCACAAAAGTAGCTGCTCCAGCAACATGCACTACATTGGAAGTAGATGTAGTCTGTCCATATTCATTAATTCTTACAACTCCACCATCGAGTACATGGAAATTGGCTCCTCCAGCCATAAAAATAGTATTTGTATTAAAGTTGTTAGCTGTTGATGTTCGGCCATTAGATTGTATATCAATTGTTGCATCTCTACCGACTTCTAATTTTGCAGAGGTAGAGTTTAAAGAAATAGCAGAAGAGTTAGCTTGTGGAAATAGATTAAGTGTCGCATTATCCCTCAAAATAATGCTTCCAGCTGAATTAAGTATATTTGTTCCCCAAGCCTCAAAGGCCAACTTCGATGTCCCATTTGCAATTAGATTCAATTCGGAATTTTCTTTTAATATTAGATTTCCTGGTGAAGAAAAACCTAAATCTAAATTTCCTGCATTTATTGTTTCCATTGTAACTTTAGCGTTCTCTAGTACTGTCATTTGACTAACATATAAGTTAGTTTGGTTTGTAGCATTAATATTTTGAGTTCGAAATTTTGAAGTATATGTTGCCACTTGTTTGGAGGATACATCTCCGTCGAAAAAAATGTTCCCAAATTCAGAGTGTGTCAATTGATTACCAATATTTTTAACATTAGAATAAGTAAATTTTGACTGACTTTCAAATGTACCACCTAAATCCCTCAAAGTAAATGGTCCATAGAAATTCCCGTGGTAAATTTCTATATTACTCAATGTGATATCCCAAGGAGATGATCCATTATGAGTAACAGGAAGAAAGCAAAGTGATACTGCACGAAAATCAATTTGATGTCCATTTCCTTCAATTACCAAACTTCGAGAAACTTGAGAAGCATTAACATACGCGTACACCGCACCTCCATTAGGATTTGAAGTTGCTCCAGTCACCCCTGTTATTCCACCTGTCGGATTATTCGCCGACTCAAAATCAGCGATCACATTGATATAATTGATTGTTGGATCAACTAATGCCAACATAAATTCCTGCCAATTCGAAATATCTCGATGATTGATTTCATCTAAAGGTGTGATTGGATCTCTAAGCGTTGTTTCACTTGTGTTCGTTTCATCCTTTTGGCTATCCTCTATTCTATCAGTTTCTGGCATTGTTTCTTCCGCATTTGCAACCTGAGACACATCAATTTCTTCATCTTCAACTATATTCTCTTCAGTTACAGCCTCGTTGTCGTCTGTAGCACTTACTGCCTTCTCTTCTTTGATTATTTCGATTTTTATTCTTTCTGTACCTATCTGAACTTCATAATTTCCCTCATCCTCAAAACGTAAAGGAAGTGCAATCCTAATCCCTGCCACTTCAGATTTGATCATCCACTTATTGGTATCGTGGGCTTTTTCAACTTCCACATCCGCAGGGAGTACTTCTTTTACAATCATTGCTTCTTCAGGCAATATCATTTCAACAGATTGAACAGAATCACTTAAGATAAACGATACGATGACCGTTTCTCCTACATAGCCAGTCTTACTTGTTTCAGCTAATTGAACATATCCTCCTGGATCAGATGATTGAACTTCGGGAATCAACGACCTCCCTAATTCACCTTGATTTCCAATCGATTCTCTATTATCCAAGGCATAGATCCTAGGTAAAAAGAAAGAAGTGATTGTTGGGCAAACAATCTGTAAACCTATCGTCCCTATCATGATAGGGATTAACCATTTTGAAAAAATACGTTTCATTTTGATGCCTCTCTTCTCATCTTATTTTTTCTTATTTTTGATTGCGAGTCTTCCAACGATAATTAGTAATAGCATAAAAAGACAAAGGGTTGTGATCAACCACCAATTAATACTCGTATCAATCGTAACATCTTGTTTATTCAATGCTCTGGCTTCATCCGCATCAATGGTAAACTTCCTTTCCCATTGCCATTCTTCTTCTCCTGAACGTGCTGTCATTTTCAACAAATACTCACCACTGCGAAAACGATCGCCTTCTAAGGAGATTGGAAAGTTGAAATTAGAATTTGGTGCCATTTGCATCTGCTCTTGATGTGCTTGATAAAGTACTTGTTCCTCGCCTTCTCTATGGATCGTCGCTTCAACCTCTAGACGATTCACAAATGATGGGGTGAAATTTTGAAGATTTGCACTAATCACATTTCGATAATTTAATTGGTCAGCAAATACATCTAGTAGTTCTAAATCAGGTTTTACAGACGCACGATCATTACTCACTACTACCCCTACAACATAAGCAAATTCATTTTTAATAGCTACACCTTCTTCCTCGGTTGTTTCCTCTTCAGATTCCTCCTGAATTTCAGTAATCCGCAATCCTCCAGCTAAAAATCCTTCGAATTTTTCTTTTGGCATAATCAGTGGAACAGAAATCGTTTTCGTTTCATTTCCAGCTAATTCAATTGGTTCTTCCGGAACTTCAATCAAATCTGCCAAAGAATAAAACAACGTTGGATCTGCCTCTTCTGCATCTCTTCCATATTCAACCACACCCATCACGTTCGTTAGCGCGGTATGAGCAGTTATCTGGATTTTTTTCGCTTGCTCATTCGCATTTTGTAGTCTTAGAGTTAAGTTTTCCGTACTTCCTGGTTCTATATTTAAATTAAAATAGCTTTCATTTCCCTCAACTTGGCTTTCTGGAAATTCAGGACTCACGTAAAAATTTAACGTATCGTCGTTAGCATAGACAAACACATTAGATAAGAGAGAAAACAAAAGCAACAGTACTAGTCCAGAAAAACAATAAATTTTCTTTACGGTATATGTATGTATTTTTTTCATCGATAGACACTCCTTTTATTAATACGTAGTGCCACAAAGCGTGGCACTACAGGTTTTTTAATTTAGGCACTTTCACCTGCGTCTTCACCTGGTGTCGTCGTTAATTCCCAAGTCAGTGTCGCTCTATAGGTAGTTGCATCTTTTGCCGTAGATCCAGGGACAGATAATTGAATCGCGTCATTTGTCACTACATTATTTCCTTCAGCTGCAAATTGTGCATTTAAGTCTGCTTGATCCCCCCAAACTACGGAAGAAGCACCTGCTCCTTGTCTTTCAGCGGCAGTCATTACAGATACTGCACCTTCATTTGGTATTAATTTCAGGTTGTTTGCATGTGCAGATGGTGCATTTTCTTGATTACTTCCTTCATATTGGATACGTGGATCAATCAGTTCAATTTCAGCACCTGTTAATACATTATTTTGTGTATTAGATGTAAAATCACTTAAACTCACCTTCAGATCCCAACCTGCATTTGTTCCACGTACATCTTGTACTTGAGCAAAACTGACATAAGGAACTTCTGTTGGACTATCTTCTTCTGGATTCGCTAAAGTCGCCATTTCAGCAACCATGTTATATGTTCTATCCTCATTTGAGATGATTTGTGCTCCAAAGTCCATTGTTACAGCTCGCATGATCGATAATGGTCCTGTCGTACCGGGAATTTCTGGAGAAATTTCAACGTCCGGTTCTGAAACTGGCGGGATAACCACCAATTCTTCCTCTGTATTAGGTTCGAAAGTAATTTGCCCTTCTGTTGTCACTTGTCTGGTTTCCTCTGCAAAAACAGTCATACCTCCAGAGAAAATTGTTGATGATAAAACTGCAATTGTAGCTAATCTAATCATTTTCATTAAAAAACTCCTCTACTTTCTTTTTTTCTTATATAACCAAAGGATAAATAACAAAAGTACTCCTAGAAGAAACAATAAATGACTCTTGTTTGCATTGGTTTTCGGAAAATTTCTATGGTTATTAGATATATTTGGATCTGGTCTGGCAATTCTAATGGGTGCATTTGGTTCATCGGTGGTAGTATCAGGCGGTGGATCAGGTAAACCTATGGGTACATATACACCGGTAAACCCAATTGAGCCTTCTGTTTCAAATGGGCGAACCTCACGACCGGATACTTCCGTTATGACAAAAAATTGAAACAGTAACATACTGATTAGAAGCATGTAGTTCTTCTTACGATTCATATCCCTCCCCCTCAAGCTTATTACTCACTTTTATTTCAAGAAATATGCATTTTTACGTGTAGAAACTAGAAAACTACACTTGAATCGTAAATCGCACATCTCATTGCTTTAAATTTACTGTAAAAAAAGAATTATTCTAAATCACATCTGGCATTACATCCAGCAAAAATTGACTTAGAATAATTCTTTCTTTTTTGTAATAAATAATTAGGCAGGATAAGCGGAAATATCGCTTATCTCATTGCGATATTGTATATTAATCGAAATAATCGTATGAAAAGGAGTGTTTTTTTTGAGAGAGTTTCAATTGAATTTCATCATGAATAAGCAAACTGTTCGTATCTTGAGGATACTGAATAAATTTGAACATCACGCTTCAATAACTTTAAATAACCTTTCCGAAGTTCTTAATATCCCTACCCGCACGATCATAAAAGATATTCAAGAAATAAAAAATATTTTCAATGAATCAATTGATCTATCCGCCTCTCCAAGTGGCTATCATTTTAACGTTTCTGATGATTATCGTTATAAGGAAATTAAGCAATCTTTATTACAAAATGAACCTTTATTCATCATGATAGAAAATATTTTTTTTGGTCACCTTTACAATGTACCTGAATTATCAGATCAGTTACATTTATCCGAAAGCACCTTATTAAGATATATAAAAAAAGCCCAATCTTTTCTCTCCGAATTTCAAATAAAATTAAAAACTTCACCCATCGATTTTCACGGAAAAGAAATAGATATACGTCATTTTTTCCATAGTTTTTATTCTGACTCGGATATAACTCCCCATACCGTCTTTCCTACGTTAGAAGTCAAAGAAATAACGGCTAAAATAACCGAGAAAATTACGCTTAAAGAATGTGCACCCATTACTTTTGAAAGTTTCAACTATCATTTATACATTACATTGATCCGTTTTTTTAACGGCAATCCTATTGATAAACTCCCAAACAATCTTGTCATCCTAAATGATGAAAAAACACAACTATACAGCGAAGTCATGAAACAGACGATTCTTCAATATTTTGATAGTGATATTAGTCCGGAAGAAAAACAATATATTTATCTTGTCACTCTATGTAAGCGTTCAGTTTTTGATGAGGAATCGGAACAAATTTTCCAATCCATCCAACCACAGCCAAAGGAGATTGAAGAGTGGACGAATCAATTTCTTGAACTAGCCTTTGATACCGAACAAGAGAAGTCCACCTACTCACTTTATATCCGTTCATTTTTTTTAAGTACTCATTTGAAATATCAGCTTTCCCCTATTTTATTGCAGAACCTCGCTGATATCACTTTATATTCAAAGCAAAAATTTCCTTGTGAATACCATCGAAATGAAACTTTTATACAAAACACATTAGGCGAAACATACGAATTAACGTTGAGACAATTAGAAGGTATTTCTACAAGTTTAACACTTCTGAACTATACATTATCTTTAGTCCATGCAAGACCGAGTAAAGAAATCATCTTTTTACTAGAAGGAAATTCTTACATCCATGAATTGATTCAAGCGACTGCAATCAAGTATTTAGGGCATACGCATCGATTATACTTTCCTAATAGACATGATACAGATATCGATATGATCAGAACAAAGAAGTTCGATATACTCGTGACAAATTATAGTGAGTATTTAGTTTCAATACTCATGGGGAAAACAACGCTTCTTTTTGATACGATCCCAACAGCAGAGAATTGGAATGAATTATTCACTTTGATCGATCCAAACGCAACGAAGCTTTATTCTCTAAAAGATGCACGAAGATAATCATTTGTTTGGACAGATTTTATATAAAACCTGTTTAGGTAATTTTAATAAGAGGGATCATTTCCAAAAAGAATACATCCATTGGAAATGATTCGTTTTATATTACACTTATGTTATTTACTACAATGGGTAGAATTGTCATATAATTTTAATTATTACGAACATGAATCAATTGGCCAAATATTCCTCTAAGATCAATCCTTTTTCAGTTATCTCTGTTGCTGGTTCTACACCTACATATCTGACGTGCCAAGGCTCATACATATATCCAGTATCTTGTTCTCTACCTTCTGGATATCTAATGATATAACCAAAACGATGGGCATTTTTTTCTAACCATTGGCCTTCCGGTGTTTCACCAAATGTTTGATCTAGCTGTTTCGTTACACTTTCAGAGGTTACATCCATCGCTAAACCTGTTTGATGCTCGCTGTGCCCTGGTTGCGCACTGAATCGATCCGCTTCGATTTGACCATAAGTCTGGACATATTCATTGTACAGTTTAGCTTGTGCTTCGTAGGAGCGGAAACCACTGACAGCTAATAAAGTATACCCCGCTTCGTTGGTAGCTGTTTGGAATAGTTTTTCTAACATCTGAGCCGCTTCTCTTCGCATCAGAATCGCTTCGCTCACTTGATAATCCACATTCAATACTTGTGGTACGACTAAGTCGTCTGGCATGTAAGTGGAGGGTAACCCTTTTTCTTTGTTAACTAATACTAAATAAGAAACTACATCACTTAATAGAGTCACGTCTTCTTCATTTTCTGTAGTGCTTTCTAATAACATACTTTCATTTATTTTGTCTTTATTCGCATCTATACGCTCTGTACCTATCTTCGTACACCCAGTCAAAACAATTAATAAACTAACAATAAAAATATACTTTTCCATATTCTATCTCCTAACCTCAAATAATAGATTTAATTTTTGAATACTCATTTTAAACATATAGTCACTTATAAAAAGTGCCAATTTTCTGAAAATTTACACCGAAAGTTTACTTTGTCATCCCTTAATAATGTGAATTGTCGTAAACAGTCTTACTACTCCCCAAAGTAGAATTTGTTTGATCATTAGTCCTCTATTATCTATAGATATCGTCTTAAAATCACCCCTCCTCACTTATTTGTTATAAAAAAATTCACTTTTATTAAAAGAATCAGGGATATACCCCCCTTAATCTAGTTTTATTGTAACTTTTCGATTTATATATAACAATCATTCTATGCGTGAACTAGTATAAAAAATGACTTTCAACTGTCATTTCCTAAAATCGGAGTTGTAAAATAAATATTCAACTTCGCTCTCATTTTCGAAGGAACTGTTTCTGGAACACTATCTATACGGTTTTAAGGATTGTGGGGAAAATGAACGACCTATACACTCGTATTCCAATAAAAATCCACACAAAAAAGAATAGAGAAATTTATAAAAAGAAAAAACAAACTATTGAACGAATATTTGCAGATGCAAAAGAAAAGCATGGTATGCGTTGGACGAAATATCGAGGTCTTGAAAAAGTCACCACGCACACGGTGCTTACGTTTGCTGCCATGAATTAAAAAAACAAGCCACATGGCTATGGAAAGCAAAAAAGCCTATGGCTTTTTATTTTAAATTTCTACAAAGACTAACAAAAAGGAGTTGGCAATTAAGCCACTCCTTTTTGTCTACAGTCTGAGAGCTGGACAATGTCCAACTCTCTTTTTATAGAAACTTTATATTAATCTGGTTAATTTATTAGTGTCAGCCAAATCACGCGGATAAAAAACTATTACTTCTTTATTTGAAGTAACTTAACGCAAGCGTTCTACGTCACGTGCAATCATTAATTCTTCATCTGTTGGGATGACTAATACTTTGACTTTTGAGTCTTTTGTTGAGATGTCTAACTCTTCACCACGTAATTTGTTCAATTCTGGATCGATTTCACAACCAAACCATGTCATACCTTTGATCACTTCGTTACGCACATGACCATCATTTTCTCCGATACCCGCAGTAAATACGATTGCGTCAACGCCGTTCATTGTTGTTACATAGCCACCAATATATTTACGGATACGGTCAACAAACACATCATAAGCCAAACGGATTTCTTCTTTATCGTAATTGTTTTCAAGGTCACGCATATCACTAGATAGATTTGTTAACCCTAAAAGACCAGATTTTTTGTTTAAGATATCAACCATTTCATTGATATCGATCGATAATTTTTCCATTAGATAAGGTAAGATCGCTGGATCAATATCACCAGAACGAGTACCCATCGTTACACCTGCTAATGGCGTGAAGCCCATTGATGTATCAACAGATTTACCACCGTCAACAGCAGTAATTGAAGCACCATTTCCTAAATGACAAGTAATGATTTTTAAGTCTTCGATTGGTTTACCTAACATGTCTGCCGCACGTTCAGAAACATAACGGTGACTTGTTCCGTGGAACCCATATTTTCTCACTTTAAAATCTTCATAGTAAGCGATTGGTAAGCTGTACAAGTAATTGTGTTTTGGCATAGTCGCATGGAAAGACGTGTCAAAGACAGCTACACTTTGGATATCTGGCAAAATTTTCTTAAATGCTTTGATTCCCATTAAGTTGGCAGGATTATGCAATGGCGCAAATTCTGCTAATTCTTGGATGCGTGCCATTACTTCTTCATCAATGACTACAGAGTCACCATAAGTTTCTCCACCGTGAACGACACGATGTCCGACACCTGTGATTTCATCATATGCGCCTAAAATATTTAATTCGATCAATTGGTCTAATAACATTTTTACAGCAACTTCATGATCATCAATATCTAAGATTTGTTCAAATTTTTGGCCTTCACCATACTTGATTGTAAAAATTGAATCATTTAATCCAATTCTTTCAACGATTCCTTTAGCGACTACAGTTTCTTCTGGCATTTGGTATAACTGCCATTTTAAACTTGAACTTCCAGCATTGATTGCAATTGTTTTTGACATGTTACTCTCCTTTTTGGTAAATAGTTATAAGGAAGCTGATTTCCAGTTTTTAAATTCGTTAAAAAACTTCGTCACCTTCTCTGGTTCTTTTAGTGAATCAAGTTTAACAAGCAGTACTTCTTTGGTTTGTTTTGCTTGTTTGCCTTTTTTCTGTAAAATCAAAATACTTTTTTGTGATTGCTTATTTCGGAACAGCTCATCCGGCAATTGGATCATACCTTGCAGATAGCCTTCTTCTTTAAACCATTTTTTAATGTACTCGCTTTGCTCTGTCTCCAAGAAATTGCTTGGCATCAAGAACAAACCGAAACCATCTGGCTTGACGTATTTCATTGCCTGTTCCAATAAAAGATGATGAGCATAACTGTGACCTTCTGTCGCGCTTGTCAAAAAGTCTTGCGCTTTTTGATCATTCGGATAAAAGCCGATTGGCAAGTCACTGATAGCGACATCAACTGGTTCGATCAATAAGTCTTGTAATCCATCTTGGTGAAAGTATTGAACACTCGCTTGCGCCAACTCACTTGTAGAAGCCGCGACAGAGAGTAGTGTATCATCGATATCCACACCAAAACCTTCTGTATGGTATCCAGCAATGTTTAGGTTTAAAAGAACTGTTAATAACAAATTGCCCATTCCTGCTGAAATATCCAAGACACCGATTTTTCCTTTATGATCAGGGAATAGTTGTTCGATCAAGAAAACAAACAAGAAACCAATACTATCTGGTGTCAATTGATGGTTTGCTTGTAAGTGCTCGGTTTGACTTCCCTTTAACAAAAGCAACTGCGATAAACGACGCCACTCTTCCGGTTCAAATGATAATTCACTCAGTTTTTGATAAAGTTCTGAGATCTGTTGGGTTGTCTTTTCATTTGGTACACCATCTACTACACGTACTTGATAGTTGTCTCTTAAATTTTCGGCATTTTCAACATAAGCTTCTAAAAAAGAAGTTCCCAATGCGTTTTGTAAAAGCTGAATAGCTTCCAGGTTTTGCTCAAACCCTTGTTCCATTTTTTCTGGTAACATCGTGCGCCTCATTTCTAGATATATTATAACAATTATTTTACCTGTTTAATTCTAACGAACAATCGCTAAAATTTCAATCGTTTTCATCCTTTTTCTTTGTGAAATAGCGAACATTCAACACCTTCAAAACAGCTGTATTATAGAAAAGAACGGTTATTGCTTTGGAACCTCTTAATCTGTAGTATTTTCTGTATCAATGATTCGCTCTGTAAATTCAAATCGGAAAGGTGAAACAGTTATTACTAGCTCCACTAGGTCCTGTTTGACTGTATACTGGACCGTGCCTACATTGTAACCATACTCCCCTTTTCCTTGCTCTTCCAACTGATTGGATTCTATCATAAACATTTGCTTGATGATCTTTGCTTGGTAATATTTTTTGATGCGTAAATAACTGTCTATTTTTAGACGATAACTTTCAAGTAATCCTTGCATGAAAAATAGACATAATAGAAAAAGAGCTAAGGTCGAAAACAACACATTTCCTTTTAACCGCTTATTTTTTTTGCTTTGTCCAAATACCATACTTGTTATCTCCATTCATAAATTCAACATGCAGTAAAATCACTTGATCTTCTTCTTTGAATTGGACACGCTTAACACCCGTCAGCATAGGCTGATGGCCGCCAGCAGTTCCACGTTTTCTGATCATTTGCTGATAGCCTTCTATGATGAACGTTTTCTCGTTTTCATAATATAAGCGATTCTCAACGATCGAAATACGTTCACTTGAAGCAAGTTCGTTTTCGAATTGAGCTAAGAAAATTAACCATTCTGTTTGTTCGTCTTTTTGAAAAAATGTATTCAACTTTTCGCTTTGTTGAATAAAGAGACCAAATGATAAAAGAATCGTATTTAGAATAAGTAATGCAATCAGACATTCAATCATTGTAAAAGCAGATACTTTATTTCTTCCGTTCAATGGCAATCACTTCATTTCCATCACTGATTGAAACTTTTCTTATTCTCTGGCTTTGCGTATCGATTACTGTAGTTCCCTGCTCCCACTCTGTTGGTCTTGTCGGCAACTCTCCATACCTACGATAGTTTCTCACGTCTTCATACAATGTCCTCAATAGAAGAATTTCTCGGTCTTTGGTTTGTTCTTGTTGGACCAAGAACAAATTACCAGAACTCATAATATAAATACTCATGGCTGTGATCATTAGCGCGGTTAATGATTCAAGCAGTACAAAGCTAGCTAGATTGGATTCTTTTGATATAACGACCACCTCCTAGTTGGAATTGGTAAATGATTCTTTGTTTCTTTTCTGGCCAATAAAATTCATACGCCTTCAACGAGCTTTCGTTCCCTGTCTTCGCAGCATAAGTAATCGGTGCATGACGTTGGATGGTCAAAGCTTCAGGGATCGGCAACACTTGCCACTCCATTGATGAGTAAGGAGGCACCTCAAATAAAAGACTATGACGCTTTGGATCATAATAAAAACGAGTAACTTGTTGATGGATAATAGCACTTTGTTGTACGAGATCGATCCTTTTTTCTAGCTGATCAAAAAAACGATGGATCGATTGTTCTTTTTCTAAAGAATGGAATGAGAGGACAGGAAAGATAAAGAAAGCAAGGGAGACAATCAAGACAATAATCGTTTCTGCTAAAGTGTAAGCTTCGGTGAGGTATTTATTAGTTCTTGCGATACGCATCGGCATGTTCCTGTTTGATGTATCCTTCTCGTAATAGCTCATCAATACTTGGGATCTTTCCATCATTTTGTAATGCGTAAAGTTCACTTTGAGCATCAATCAGTTGCATAACTGCTTCACGACCTTCCTTATTAACATGATCACGATAACGAGAAATATTGGGGATAAATAGTAAAACTAACGCACTAATGACGAGTAAGACGATCAACATTTCAATCAGTGTAAAACCTTTTAGACGAGCCCTTCTTTTTCTATTCTTCATTTTAGAACCTCCTCGATATTTCCATATACTGGCAACAAGATAGCCACATAAATCAGCAAAATCAATACAGCAATCCCTAAAAAAAGGACTGGTTGGACCCAGTGCAACCAACGATGGATTTTTTGAAAAAAATCTTTACGTGTCAAATCACTGTAAAACAATAATTCTTTGCCTAAATTTCCTTTGGCTTCTCCTTGTAGTACGATTCGACTAAACTCGGTCGTCAAAAAACCGTATTGCTCAAATTGTTGCGCCAAAGGAATACCTAGTTCGAGCCCTTCCATTAATTGATACGCTAAAGACTGAACCAAACTTCCTTCTTTAGTTTCTTTCAAACAGCGAATAATTTGTTTCAAGTCGAGGCCTTCATAAAATAGTTTGCCTATTTCTAGTGCTAGATAAGCTGATTGATAGGAACGATAGATCTTTCCTATCATCCATTGCTTACTTATCCACTCACTGCTCTTGACAACTTCCAACTTTTTCAAGCGAAAAAAAATCATTGAACCACAAAAAATACTACTACCAACGGCACCTAAGAATAGCCAAGGACTTGTTTGAAACAATCGAATCCCCCAATGTGTCGTGGTGACCATGTCGGTCTGAAGCAATTGTGGCAAGACGAACTCACTTAGACTGACTAAAATGCCGACTAAAAAGACCAACAATACCAGTGGATAGCTGATGACCTTTTTTAAGTCTCTTCGAAATTGTTCAATCAATTGAAATTGTTCAGCGATGCCCTTTAAAGTTTCGACTAAATTTCCATGGACTTCTGCCAGTTCCACCTGTACGAGTTGCTCTTGCTTAAATCCCAATTGCTGAAGGACAAAATGAAAAGATTCGCCAGCTTGAAGATTTCTTTTAGCGAAATGGACATAAACTTCTGGTATCAGTTGCAGTAATTCCAATAAATCAATTGCTTGCTGTAAACTAAAGCCATTCAAGAGTAACTCACCGATCGTTTGGATAAAACGAGTTTGTTGTTTGTGATCCATCTTTTTAAAATGGATAGGATTGCCAAACATTTTTTTGTGCCTCTTCATAGCTAGCTCTCCATTCTTTTCTTTCGATTTCATTGTCAGAAAAACAATAAGACCACAATGCTGTCAGTTGTTCATTAAAATCAGGCAGCAACTCTTGATAGATAACGCCGGACAAACATTCGTCAAATCCATCGTTTCTCGTTAGTTCTTTCATCCTTGCCACAGTCCCCTTGAGATCTCGTGCATAGACGGTAGCAAATACACGATGGCCCGTCAACGCTGCCCGAATCGCTGCATCTGCTGTCTTTTTATCTCTGATTTCACCGACAATCAATAAATCAGGACGATGACGTAAGGCTAGTTTTAATAGCTGATCATAAGTCTGATCGATTTTTTCATTGACTTGTAACTGTAAAAACAATGGCTCTTCAATTTCTACTGGGTCCTCGATCGTGATCACTTGTTCCTCATTCCTACGAGCAAGGTGATACATCAATGACGTTTTACCAGAACCGACCGGTCCACTAAACAAAAACAATCCACGGTTGTTCGTACTCCGCTCAATAACTTGCAAGTCTTTGGGGACAAAACAGCGAAAACTTTTTTCATTCAATGCATAGAGTATCCGGATGACTAAGCTCTCTCTTTGTAAATAATCACCTACGGACGAGAGTCTTAATCTTATCATTCGTTGATCCACTAAATAAGTCAGTGAGCCTAGTTGTGCTTTTCTTCTTTCACCGATATCCATTTGTCCCAGGTACTTAAAACTAGCGATCAATTGTTGTCCAATCTCAAGGGAGATCGATTTTTGGAATGTTCGTCTTTTACCTGTACGAAAATAAACCTTAAAATCTTCTACATATGGCAAAATATAGATATCTTGCACTTTATTTTTAGCTCCTCCATAAATGATCTCATTTGCTAAATCTTTTATCTTCATTTCTTTGCCCTCCAAGAAAATATACGTCTTTTTAAGATGAATCGTTTATTTTTACAAAATTTAATGAAAATCATAGGTTAAATCCGAATTTATGTTATACTAGTAAAAATTTATTTGGGGAGGTTTCAGAGTGGATTCGCACTTAAACAAACACATTGCAGTTGCAGGAAAAAAACAACCCGCTGATTTAGTTATCAAACATGCAAAAATCGTCAACGTCTTTACGAAAACAATCATGGAGGGTGATGTCGCTGTCTGCGACGGAAGAATCGTAGGTATTGGGGAATACGAAGGTACGACTATCTATGATGCAAAAGGACAGTATTTAGTTCCTGGTCTGATCGATGGTCATGTGCATATCGAAAGTTCTCTATTAGCACCTAAAGAGTTTGCGAAAATCTCTCTATTACATGGTGTGACAACAGTAGTAACTGATCCTCACGAAATCGGTAATGTCGCCGGAAATGTGGGCCTTGAATTTATGCTGGCAGATGCAAGAGAGACACCAATGAATATATTCATCATGCTACCTTCATGTGTGCCTGTCACACCATTTGAAACAAGTGGCGCTGTCTTAGATGCAAAAGCACTTGCTCCTTTTCTTGAGTATCCTGAAGTACTTGGTCTAGCTGAAGTAATGAACTATCAGGCAGTCGCTTCAAATGAGCAAACGATTATCGATAAATTACAGCTGATGCATCAAAAGAACAAAAAAATCGATGGCCACGCCGCAGGAATAAACGGAGACGACTTAAACGTTTATTTAACTGCGGGCATTCGAACAGACCACGAAGCAACGACCGCCCAAGAAGCGGAGGAGCGTTTAGCGCTAGGAATGTATTTGATGGTTCGAGAAGGAACCGTAGCAAAAGATCTCCAGGCACTCTTACCTGCTATCACACCAGACAATTCACGTCGCTGTTTATTCGTGACTGATGACAAATTGATCAATGATCTTGTAACAGAAGGTTCCATCGATCATATCGTCCGTGAAGCCATCTTGGCGGGCATGGACCCACTACAAGCCATCCAAATGGCTTCATTGAATGCGGCAGAATGTTTTGGCTTACAACATTTAGGGGCAGTTGCGCCAGGCTATCAGGCAGACTTTTTCTTAACAGATGACTTGAAAAAGTTGCCGATCAATACCGTGTTCCATCAAGGAGAAACGGTTGTGATAGATGGACAGTTGGTCCCTGAAGTTACAAAATTAAAAATTCAGCCAGCGATTGATGCATTACCAAAAATGACAGTTGCACCATTTGGTCCACACTCTTTGGAACTAGCTTTATCTTCATCAACCGCTCATGTCATCGAAATCATTCCAAATAGTTTGTTGACCAACGATTTATTGGAGCAAGTTCAAGTCAATAATGGTTCTTTCACTCCTTCAGTGGCAGATGATCAACTAAAGATTGCTGTCATCGAACGACATCATGCTACAGGAAATATTGGTCTAGGAATTGTCAAAGGATTCCAACTAAAAAGGGGGGCCTTAGCTACTACGGTGGCTCACGATTCACATAATATCGTCGTTGTAGGAACAAATGATGAAGATATGTGCTACGCTGCTGAACAATTAATCCAAAAAGGCGGCGGGATGATTGTTGTAGATCAACAAACTGAATTAGCTTGTTTACCATTACCTATTGGCGGTTTGATGTCACTCGAATCTTATGAAACAGTTAATCAGCAATTACTGAACTTGACTGACCAAGCACATCATTTAGGCGCAAGTGAAGCATTCGATCCATTCTTGACACTTTCATTTTTAACGTTATCAGTTATTCCTGAATTGAAAATCACTGATATGGGGCTCTTCTCTTTTTCAAAATTTGACTTGATTCCCGTCTGTGATCAACAAGACTAAAAAAATAAAAAAGAAGAGACAAGAACTTACAGTTCCTACTCTCTTCTTTTTTCTATTTGGTTTTGTCCACAAACTGTGCTTCCACACGATAGATCCGTTGTCCTCGAGAAGAAAACTTCTCTTCATATTCTGTCATGATATTGTCTTCAAAATCACTTTGATGTAAATCAAGCCAGACTTTTTTTAGACGCATCCCGTATTGTGAAAAACTAGCCAACGAATATTCAAACAATCCTTGATTATCTGTTTTGAAATGAATTTCGCCATTTGGTTTTAGGATCTCTTCGTCAACAGCTAAAAATGTACGATACGTCAAGCGCCTTTTTTCATGTCTCTTTTTAGGCCATGGATCTGAAAAATTCAAATAAATCTGATCGATCTCATTCTCTGAAAAGTACTCAGTCAAAGCAGAACCGTCCACGTGCAATAATCTTAAATTAGGTAATGGTTCCTCCAATACTTTATCTAAAGCAATAGACACGACACTTACTTGCATTTCGATCCCAATATAATTGATTTCTGGATGAGCTTTGGCCATCCCAGTAATAAACTGTCCTTTTCCCATGCCGATCTCAATATGGATTGGTTGATCATTGCCAAATAATTCTTTCCATTTTCCACGCCATTTTGTTGGCTCACTGATGACGATCTCTGGATGAGCGGCTAGCATTTCTGCTGCATTTGGTCGGTTGCGAACACGCATCTTTTTCTTCCTCTCTATTCCTATAAAAGATTGTTCCTTGTATTTCACTGAATTTATTGTAAACCGCTATTGGTATTACCCCTAAAAATAAAAAAATCAACTGAATATCCGAGCTTAACCACTAAAAATTCGTTTGAGTTGTAAAATCTCTTCATTCATTCGTCGATAATCTTCACGTTTGCAGTAGCGTGTGATTTCTTGTAATAGGTTCATCACCGCATACCAATGTAGTTTTTCTAAAATTTCATCTGTTGGTCGGATACCGTAGCTGATCAACCACTGATTCCAACTAGACAATGGCACGTAATTTCCTAAAATAGTCGCGATATCTACCGCTGGATCAGCGAACATGATTGAATCCCAATCAACTAAATATAAATAATTTTTACAGACTAACCAATTCCGATGATTGACATCTCCATGCACGACCGCTAATTTTTCCTTGTGTACCGAAGGAACTTGTTGGCACAAATAGCGATAAACGAGTTGTAAAAATTGATTGTTTTTTAAGCTGTCCGGCAAATCTTGTTCATAATATTGCAGCATTTTCTGGGGTGTCAATACTCTACCACCAATTCGAGAAAGCATGGTTTTTAAAGACGTTGAATGATGTAGATGATAAAGTACATCAATGACATCATTTCTTTGGCCAATCTCACTAGGCGTCAACAAGCGGCCTTCCAGCCATTCTTGTGCGGTCAAGGTATCGCCATCTCCTGTTCGCTTAGTCCACACTAATTTAGGCGTAATGCCTTCACGAGAGAGTGCAGCGAGCATTGGCGTTGTGTTCCTCTTGATAAAAACTTTGTCTTTATCACGCATGCCTATGTATGTTTTTCCTGTGTCACCTTTGATGGGGCGTAACCGCCACTCTTGGTCTAACTGAAACTCCATCGCGCATTCTCCCGTCCTCTACTATATGTTTGCAGTATCTATTATTCTAGTCGCCCAAGTCTTGAACGTCAAGCACATATACGTTCTTTTTCTATGTTTTTCCTTCTAAAAAACCAACTTTTATCAAAATAAAAAAAGTCCCTAGTGATTTCTTCCTATTCATAAGGTTTAGTACATCCTTTTTTGACCATGGAAAAGAATAGGAAAGTTCGAAAAAACATAAAGTAATTTCGGACTTCCCCACAATTCTTGTGATCTATTCTCGTAAAATAATAAAATTTTTCTGCTTGATTTCTCAAGGCTACTCCGCAATCTTCTTGATCCGCGATGGCACGTACCATTTGATCAAGAGTCCGTTGACAACAAGATAGGCCAAGATAGGTAGCCATCTCTCATTTCCATCAAGAACAACAGCAGCAATCACTCCAAATAAAACAGCAACAAAAGTCAATAACCACGTCAAAAGACGTTGGAGTGCTTCACTTTTTTGACTCTCTGGGATAGGATACAATTGGACCAAGATCATATAGCGAAACTGACTATATAAAGGTAATAACTGAAAGCCAATCAAATATAGAAATAATGAGCCAATACCTAAAGTAAAGTATAGATCGTTGATTCCGGCGATAATGATCGAGCCAATCACTGTCAAACGTACATACAAGCCAATAAAGTCTGACCCTCTAGCAAAACGTCGAGCAAATAAATAAAGATACGTGTTTTTCGTTTCTTTCTTGATTCCTTGTAATACTGGGTCAAGATAACGGCGTCTTTTGACTTTCGCGGTGATCTCCGGCACATCTGTAAACAAATTGATGAACTGATAGATTTGGTGCAAACGTTGTTTTTCTAATTGGATCATTTTTTCCCAGTCCAAATGAGCGGACAGTTTTTTCCATAAGAACCCATAATAGATCCCAGCTTGAACAGATGAAAGAATCAAGCCCAACCAAATATTCCCATAAAAAGAAAGAAGTAAGATACCAAATGACGAGACCCACCAACCATATTTAAACAGGTTTTTACGTGTTTCTTCCATACGATAAAAATCTACTCGCTTCACTTGTAAATGACTAGACTTCAAACTCCATAGTATAAGTAGATAAACAAAAAACAGCGAAAATGGTTGTTGCGTTGAAACCACAACTAACGGCATCGCAAATCCACACACTAATCCTAGAAAAACCATAGGAAAAATACAAGAATAACGAAAAGCTCGTTGCAAATAGCCTTTCATTTCTTTTTCTTTCGGTAAAAGAAAAACTAAATCTGCCGGCTCCGCAAAAGTCGCGATTTTCCCAACGATCAAGCAAATCATCCAAATCAATGAGACGATGATACCTCCCATCGAAAAAGGAGCTTCAAGTGTTTTTAGCCAGTTAGAATAATAAAGGCCTAGACCCCCAATCAAAAATAAACAGACTAATACAAAATGGTCGTTGAATACATAGCGTAAATATTTCATCATTTTTTTATGATGTTTTGCTAGTCTTTTTTGAAAAAAATCATTCATAACCTTGCTCCTTCGTCAATGCGATGTAGATTTCATCTAGGGATGCTTCCGGCATTCGAAAAGCAGTTTGCAACTCTGCTAACGTGCCATCTGCTCTGATTTCTCCTTCATGAAGAACAACAAAACGGTCACAATATTTTTCAGCAGTGGCTAAAATATGCGTAGACATCAAAATACCCGATCCTTCATTTTTCATCTCGACCATTAATTCCAACAAAGCATTGATTGCCAACGGATCTAGCCCTAGAAAAGGTTCGTCAATGATATACAAAGATGGTACAATCAAAAAAGCACACAAAATCATGACTTTTTGTTTCATCCCTTTTGAAAAATTCGCTGGAAACCACTCTAACCGATTGGACAAGCGAAACGTGTGTAACAACTTTTCTGCCCGTTTCATCGCGATATCCATTGGAATGTTATAAGCCATCGCCGTTACTTCAATGTGTTCTTTTAACGTAAGTTCTTCATATAATGAAGGTGTTTCTGGAATATAACCAATTTGTTTACGATAATTTTCTACATCCTTTTTAAGGGATAATTGATTGATCTCGATTTTGCCTTTCGTTGGTTCAAGCAAACCGATAATATGTTTGATCGTTGTACTTTTTCCTGCTCCATTCAAACCAATCAACCCAACCATTTCTCCAGGTTGAACGTTAAAACTGATATCTTTCAAAACAGGTAAATGACCATAGCCACCTGTAACATGTTCGATTTTTAAACTCATATTTCTTCCTCCGTTATTATATTATCTTCATTATACCACGAAGCAAATCACGTCCAATTATTTTTTACGTGCATTCTCACGAACTTATGTTAAAGTTGAGGTAACGAAATTTGAATAGAAGAAAGGTGTTTTTATATGGACAATTGTATTTTTTGTAAAATCATCAATCAAGAGATCCCTAGCTATAAAATCTATGAAGACGAGAAAATCTATGCGTTCTTAGATATCTCTCAATCAACTAAAGGACACACATTGATCATTCCTAAAGAACACGTAACTGATATCTTTGATTACAACGAGGTATTAGCCAGTGATGTCTTTGCTCGTATCCCAAAAATCGCTCGTTCCATCGAAAAAGCATTTCCGGAAATGGAAGGTTTAAATATTATCAATAATAATCGAGAACTAGCCTATCAAACTGTATTTCATTCCCATATCCATTTAATTCCGCGTTATAGTAAACAAGATGACTTCTCCATTCACTTTGGAAACCATCAAGCAAATTATACAACGGAAGAAATGACTGCTATCCAAGAAAAAATCAAAGAGCAGGTGACGATTCATGGTTAAAAATTTTCTAAAAGGATTAGTATTCGGTGCTGTTACCGGTGCAGCAGCAGGATTATTATTTGCACCACGTAGTGGAAATGAGACCAGAGAGAAATTGATTGCAGAATTAGATGAAGCAACTGAATTAACCAACGAATTAAATAACAGTTTAAATCATTTTAAACACGCGTTATCTGAAACAAAAAAAACAGCTGAAACTGTTATTCCACCTTTTCAAGAATCAATCGAAAAAGACCTTGAAAATTTCAAATTCCAAGCAAAACCACGAGTTATACAAATCCAAGAACAAGTAGAAAAACTTTCGGCACGTTTACCTGAAAGCTTGACAGACGTGCAATAATGATCAAAAATCAAGCGCTTTTGATAACTATATGTCTTTTTCATGTACCTAGATGTATGGAATGTGACAAAAATTTGAATTTTGTTTGAAACTATCAGTCAGAACGTTTTTATTCGCTCATAGATATGGTATAGTAATATTTGTGAAAACCAATAATAAATTACAGGAGTGCAAAACTTAAATGAAAAAGAAAAAAATAATTTTAGCTGCGACAAGTGCGTTAGCTATTCTAACACTAGCAGCTTGTTCTGGTGGCGGGGATACAAACAAGGATATCGTAACCATGAAAGGCGGCACAATCACCGTTGCTGATTTTTATGAAAAAGCAAAATCTGAATCCACTAACCAACAATTACTTCAACAAATGGTGATCTATGATGTATTCAATAGCAAATACAATGATAAAGTTTCAGATAAAGAAGTAGATGCTGAATATAATAAAACAAAAGAAACTTATGGTGACAGCTTCGAGACACAATTAGAATCTGCAGGATTTACAGAAGAAAGCTACAAAGAATTCCTTCGTAATAATCTTGTCTTTAAAGCTGGGATCGAATCTCATGTGAAATTGACAGATGAAGACTTGAAGAAAACGTGGGAAACATTCCATCCAGAAGTAGAAGCACAAATCATTAAAGTTGCTAGTGAAGACGAAGCAAAAGAAGTTAAGAAATCAGCTGATGACGGCAAAGATTTCGAAGAACTAGCGAAAGAAAAATCAACAGATACAACTAAAGACGATGGTGGTAATATCAAGTTTGATTCAGAAACACAAACTGTTCCATCTGAAGTAAAAGAAGCTGCTTTCAAACTTAAAGACGGTGAGATCTCAGATGTGATCACTGCAACAAATCCTTCTACTTATGCAACAGAATACTATGTCGTTAAAATGGTGAAAAACCAAGATAAAGGAAATGACATGGATAAATTCAAAGATCAATTAGAAGAAATTGCGACTCAAGCAAAAGTGAATGACAGCGAATTTACAACAAAAGTAATCGGTGAAGAACTAAAAGAAGCGAATGTAAAAATCAAAGATGACGCATTCCAAAACATCTTGACACCATTTACTTCAGCTACAACAAGTACATCTTCAACTGGAGACTCAGCAACAGAAAGCTCAGAAACAAAGAGTTCTGAAACAAAATCAACTGATTCTACTGAAGCATCAGAAACAGAGCAAAGCACGACTGAATCAACAAACGAATAAATACTATACGCTTCTAGACATTAAAAATAAATGCTAGAAAGTATTTAAAAAATGGTTTAGGAAGAGAAAATTCTTCCTAAACCACTTTTTTGAATACGATAAGTTCTCATTATCCATCTCTACTAACGGAAAATAAAACATTCTTTGGGTTCATAAAAAAATGTTTGGGGACATAGTTCTCTTCGGAAATAAGACAACACCCACAAAAGTTTGAAAAACTACTTTCGTGGGTGTTGTCTTATTTATCGAGGCTAAATACTTTCGTCTTGATCTCTTTAAAACTAGTGAGATGATATCAATAAATTATTACGTATCTTTCAATACCTAATCAACAATTACCATCATTTCTGTTTTGGTACATAAAAACTACGATTATCTAAACCAAATATTCGATCTGTATATTTCCCTGGCTCTGTTTGACGAATCGCAGTAGTCATCATTTGCATTGAAGCATCGATCGTGTCGATTTGATGTAATACTTCCGCTTCCATGATTCGAGGACGAACAGGCGAACCATATTCTAACAATCCATGATGTGATAGAACCATATGACGTAAGATCAGCACATCTTCTTCTTCCTCACTGATTTTCAACGCTAAACAAGCTTTTGTTATTTCTTCATCAATTAAAACTAAATGCCCTACTAAATTACCCGCTAATGTGTATTCTGTTGCCATTGAGCCGGACAACTCGATCACTTTTCCTAAATCATGTAAGATAATCCCCGCATAAAGTAGTGGGCGATTCAATTCAGGGTATTCATCAGCAATCGCTTTACCTAAGTGTAACATCGATACTGTATGATAAGCCAATCCACTAGCAAATGCGTGATGATTTCGTTTTGCTGCTGGATATTCAAAAAATTGTTTTTGGTATTTATTGAGTAAATAACGTACGATTCGATTCCAATGTGCATTGGTGATCTCAAATAGCAATTGGTTGATTTCTTCTTCCATTTCTTCTTTTCTCAATGGTGCTCTTTCCATGTACAAACTGGGATCACTCGGTTCATCAACTTTTGTTAAACGCATATGCAAGATTTTAACTTGAGGGTTTCCTTGATAGACCTCGCGTTTACCATTTAAAAAGACAACTGTTCCCGGTGTAAATTTTTTGATCTCGTCCTCTGATGCATCCCAATATTTGCCATCAATTGTTCCTGATGTATCTTGAAATGTAAAAGCAATAAATTTCTTACCGTTCTTAGCGATTCTTACATCTGCATTTTTGATCAAAACGAATTGTTCGAATTGTTCATCAACGACTAATTCACGTATTTTTTTCACTATTTGCACCTTCTAACTTTCTCACAGATTGTTCTAGCTCATGATAATAGCTTACCATTTCTTGATCAGAAGACAAGCAGATTACTTGATAGGTTTTGCTAAATTCAGCTAGTAGTTTAGCTAAACGGTATTTTCTCTTATGGTCGTAGTGTAGCCAGCCATCATCAATGATCACTGGACAGATCGAACGTTTCGCTTCCAAAGCAAGATATGCAAAACGCATCGCCATAATCATCTGATCCTTTGTCCCTGTCGATAGTTCATAAATTGGAAACTCATCTGTACCATTTGTTAATGTCAATGTATCGTTTTTCAATTGTATTTCTTGGTACTGTCGATCAGTTAGGATACTTAGATAGTCTCCAGCTAATTTGAGTAACTGTGGTAATTGCCGTTCACTTAATTCTGTCGAAAGATCACCTAAAAATGTCCCAGCAATCACTAAGCCTCCCCACTCTTCAAATAAAGTTTGTAGTTGTGCTTTTTGTAGACTTTCCTGTTGATATAACTCATCTAATGTCCCGTCTTGTTGTAATCCCTCAATTTGCAACTGCAAACGTTGACGTTGCTCACTCTTCCTACTTTCTTCCCTCTTTAGTTCTTGCAATCGTTCGGATTCATGAGCAATCTGAGTCTGCAACTGGCTATAAGTAATGACAGTTTTAAAAATTGGGGAAAGAATATGCGTCAATTCTTCAAAACGCGCTTGTTGTTGCTTCGTTTGCTCCGCCTTTTGTAAAAAAATCGGTACTTCTGATGGGTAAGAAAGTTCTGCTCTAATAAATTGTTCTTTGTATTCCTCCAACCACATTTTTTGTTTCTTTTTCAATGCGTTGATTTCTTGCTTCAATAAAGTATTCTGTTGATAACTTCTAGCATATTTCATTTGTTCCATCTCTTGGATGAACGTGGTTAATAGCGCCATTTTTTCCGAGAGAGATTTATGTTGGAGCGGTAGCCATTCTTTTGCTAGGTCAAGTTCCCCATCTATCTGTAAGAGTTGTTCCTGTATCTCACGTTCTCGTTGTTGCTTTTTTTGGAAAACAGCATAAAGCTTTTGATAATCTGTTACTTCTTGGCCCTCATTTTTCATCGTTTCAAGCGTGTTCATTATTCCTAATGAGTGATGATAGGCAAAATCAGCCACTGATTGTTCCATTTTTTGTTGCTTTCGTTTATTCTCATTGATTGTTTGAGTAATCTCTTCTAATTGTGCCAATACAATATCCAGTTGTCCTAGTTTCTCTTGCCATTTCCCTTTGATTTCTGGCAAATTTTGGTCTGTAGTGTTCTTAGGTTTTCTACGAGTAAACGTATAGCCAACCACTCCCAAAGCAAGCAATGGCCCCAATATTTTTCCGGGCATAGGTAAGATTAAACCAATCACAGCTAACACTAACGCACTAACGTAAAATTTGAAAAAGGATTGTTTTTCTGGAACATCCTGGGTCGGTCTTGTTTGGATCAGCGTTGGATGGGCTAGTTCTAATTCATTGATCTCTGCTTCTAGTGTTTGTTGCTGTTCCTTCACAATATCAAAACGAATCGCTAACTGACTGTGTTCATCATTTAATTGTTGCGCCATCGTATACAAAGAACGCCACTCTGGATCATCAATAAATTCCTGTGGTCGTTGCAATCGATCCCAGCGCCAACGTTGTTCTAAGATTTTCAATTCTGACGCTGTTTCCCTTGTCTCTACTTGCAGTCTTTGCCACTCATCCATTAATTGCTCAGTTGAAAATTGCTTTTGCTGTAGTGCTTTCAACTCTTGTTCTTGTTCTAAATAAAAATAATAACGTGCAGACTGTTGATCCATCCCACTATGTCGCTCTAACGAAGCCTCAAGTTCTTCCAGACGTTCGTTCATTTGTTGATAACGTTTGGTAAATACTTCTAAATCTTGTATTAGTGATTCATCCGGTACTTCAGCTAGCATATTTTTTTTCAGTGATTGCCACTCTTCATATAAAGAGAAATTCAATTCTTGTTGATGATACAGCGTAAGTTTTTGATTGATTTGTTCGATATCATGCAATAAGAGCTGTTGTTGTTCTGCTAGTCGTTGTTCCTCCATGATCCATTCACTATAGATCGCCTCTTGTTCTTGCTTTTGATGAATCTTTTCTTGTAGTTGTTTCCATTCATTTAGTCGCTGATTAATCACTAGTTTTTGACCTTTTCTTTTAAACAACTTATCAGCTGATTGATAATATTCTTGTCTTTTTTGAAAGACATGAGAACTTCCAGTGATTCCTAATGAAATCAGCGCATCATGTAATTCTTTTTCTGTTAAATGAGCAAGTTCACTCAGTTGTTCTTGTTGAAATGTAAAAACCTGCTGGAATAACTCTTTCGTCAAAGGTGAAAGTAGTTTTTCTAAGAGTTCATCACTTCCACTTTGGCCATTACATGTAACCTTCGATTTACCTCTATTTTGTTGTTTATATCTCTCAACATAAATTTCTCCATGTACAGGATGATTCAGCCATAATTTCCCACCATATGCAGAACCGTCTCTCGGTGTGTAATCTTTCTTTTTCTTCCCTTTTGATGGAAAACCAAAAAGGATTGCTTGAATAAATTGATAAATTGTTGACTTTCCCGCTTCATTTTCACCGTAAATCAACTGATTGCCAGAGGTAAAATCAAAGGTTTGCTGACGCCACTTTCCAAAAGCTACTATTTCGATTTTTAAAATATTCATTCAGTACCCCCCTCAAACAAAAAGTCTTGCCGAATGATTTCTTGGGCCTTTTGTATCGTAGATTCTTGAAAGTCCGGTAGAAGATCCAACACTTTGATTGCCTCTTGATTTGTGTAGGCTTCTTGTAATATATGCTGAAAATCTTCTTTTGTTTGGTAATTT
>NZ_JBIORI010000001.1:2750000-3066791 GCF_051714165.1 Enterococcus sp. AZ156
GTGCCCAACTAAATGATGGCAACTAACAATAAGGGTTGCGCTCGTTGCGGGACTTAACCCAACATCTCACGACACGAGCTGACGACAACCATGCACCACCTGTCACTTTGCCCCCGAAGGGGAAGCTCTATCTCTAGAGTGGTCAAAGGATGTCAAGACCTGGTAAGGTTCTTCGCGTTGCTTCGAATTAAACCACATGCTCCACCGCTTGTGCGGGCCCCCGTCAATTCCTTTGAGTTTCAACCTTGCGGTCGTACTCCCCAGGCGGAGTGCTTAATGCGTTAGCTGCAGCACTGAAGGGCGGAAACCCTCCAACACTTAGCACTCATCGTTTACGGCGTGGACTACCAGGGTATCTAATCCTGTTTGCTCCCCACGCTTTCGAGCCTCAGCGTCAGTTACAGACCAGAGAGCCGCCTTCGCCACTGGTGTTCCTCCATATATCTACGCATTTCACCGCTACACATGGAATTCCACTCTCCTCTTCTGCACTCAAGTCTCCCAGTTTCCAATGACCCTCCCCGGTTGAGCCGGGGGCTTTCACATCAGACTTAAGAAACCGCCTGCGCTCGCTTTACGCCCAATAAATCCGGACAACGCTTGCCACCTACGTATTACCGCGGCTGCTGGCACGTAGTTAGCCGTGGCTTTCTGGTTAGATACCGTCAAGGGGTGAACAGTTACTCTCACCCTTGTTCTTCTCTAACAACAGAGTTTTACGATCCGAAAACCTTCTTCACTCACGCGGCGTTGCTCGGTCAGACTTTCGTCCATTGCCGAAGATTCCCTACTGCTGCCTCCCGTAGGAGTTTGGGCCGTGTCTCAGTCCCAATGTGGCCGATCACCCTCTCAGGTCGGCTATGCATCGTGGCCTTGGTGAGCCGTTACCTCACCAACTAGCTAATGCACCGCGGGTCCATCCATCAGCGGCACCGTAAAGCGCCTTTCAAAACGAAACCATGCGGTTTCGATTGTTATACGGTATTAGCACCTGTTTCCAAGTGTTATCCCCTTCTGATGGGCAGGTTACCCACGTGTTACTCACCCGTTCGCCACTCCTCTTTTCCCGGTGGAGCAAGCTCCGGTGGGAAAAGAAGCGTTCGACTTGCATGTATTAGGCACGCCGCCAGCGTTCGTCCTGAGCCAGGATCAAACTCTCATAATATGCTAGTTCCTCACAGCGAAAGCTGATGTGGAACTGTAGTCCGAAATTTACTTTCGAACATCATATAGTTCATTTGTTAAGCTCAATTGTTTGCTAGCATATTGCTTGCTTGTTAAAAATGTTTGTTGTCTTGAATTGAATCAAGACGCCCTACACATTTGGTTTGTCTTACTTTGTTCAGTTTTCAAAGGTCTACGTGATAATTGAAACACAACTGCCTCAACTTATCGTTTGTGATTGCCGTAGCAACTTTTATATCTTAGCAAACTCTCGAATGATTGTCAACTATTTTTTAAAAGTTTTTTGAACTCGTTTTTCACGAGGTCGTTTTAGCAACTCACTTATCATAACTCACCGTTTGTTATTTGTCAACATGTTTTTTTGTTTATTTCTTAATAAAATCAACATCTAAAAACTCATCTCTCATAACCAACTTCGTTATATTATCACATGGAATTATGATTGTCAATAAAACTTTTAAACAAATTTCATGATTGTTTTCATGTTTCAGCAACGTTGACTATACTATCATTAAAAAAAAGATTGGTCAAGGTAAAATTTAACTTTCACTGCACCTAATCTTTTTTTATTTATTTCATTCCATTTCTATTTCCTGATAGTTGAAATAATCAAAATCAGCATAGCTCCCTCCTCTTACGTTTAAATCATGCACACCAATACCAACAAAGTTTCCTGTAAAACCACCTGTTAGTGTCTGCACATCAATTTCAGCACCGATTTTTTTCCAGTCTTGCGAACGTTTCACATAAAATTGTCCAAAAGTCTTTTCAACAACTACTTTAATCACTGTCTCTCTTCCTCTTAGCGGATAAATTTCAGGCCTAATCGTAACATGACCGTCAACTGCACTAAGTAATCGGAGACACTTCCCTATCTTTTCATCCTAGGTCACACAGCAATAATAATAATTTTCTTCATTTAGAAAAAGAAGCAGCCCAGCCATTTGGTTGAAGTGCTTTGGCTCATATTCCATCTTAGTTTGTGCAATAAATGAAAACGTTGTTTGCCGTATCGCTAATAAGTGTTGGTCAAACGTTGACTGCAGTGATTCTCCTGCGAGCATTCTTAGATAGCCATATCGGCTAGTCAAATCGCACCAAGTTGTGTTTGGTAAACAACGACGAGCGTTCCAACTTTTTTTCATTTCACCTGCAAAATCATCAAAAAAACAAGAATTGATCTTTTGGATCACTTTCTCTTGTGTTGGAATGGTGACGATCTCTCTTGGTTCATTTCCTCCTTCTTTTATCCGCAACCAATAGTCTTCCGTCCAATACACTTCTTGAATAGCTGTTTCTCTACCTAAGATAGCAACACCTTCGATAGGGCGAGTACAAAGATGGACTATATACCATCTGTCGAATTCTGTTTGAACTAAACTTGCATGTCCCGCACATTGTAAACTTGAGCTTGGATAACCACTTACTGTCAACATTGGATTTTGGGGATCGACTTTGTATGGTCCTAACAAATCACGACTACGACACACGGTAACAGCATGTCCACTACCAGTACCACCTTCAGCAGTCAGCAAATAATAGTAATCATTGACATAGTAAAGATGAGGTGCTTCGGTCTTTGCGAGTTCGGTTCCTGTAAAGATCGTGTGAATCGACCCGACTAGTTGTTTTTGTTTTGCATCATATTCTTGAATGACGATCCCTGCTGATTTATTAGGTGTAGTTAGTCGAAAATCCCAGATTTCATTCAAAAGCCATTTACTACCTGTACGTGGATCATGAAAAAGCGAGGGATCAAAACCACTACTATTTAGATAGATTGGACTTTCCCAAGGTCCATTGATATCCTCTGCGATCATCATGTAATTGTGGGTGTCTTTAAAAGGACGTGTTACGCTTTTAACCTCTGTATAAATAAGATAAAATCGCCCAGCTGAGTAACTGATTTGTGGCGCCCAGATACTTCCATTGATTGGATGACCCTTTAACGATACTTGATCAGTTAAAATATCTGTTTTATGTTCCCAATTAATCAGATCTGTCGATTCATATACACGAATACCTGGTAACCACTCAAAAGAAGAAACGATCACATAATAAGAACTACCCACTTTCAAAATATTCGGGTCCGGATTAAATCCTCGAATGATTGGATTGACTACTTTACTTTGAAACATTTGATCTCCACCTTTGCTCTATTTTTTGGCGATACATACTTGAACCCGCTGCTAATAGATAGAAAAAGACAAAAGGGTACGCAATGAATTGTGTACCGAACAACAGCAGGACTCCTGAAATCAAATAAATGAGTGCCGCCATCGGACTTGCTTTTCCCTTCAACGATAGATAAAGAGCCAGACACAGCCCAACCAATGAGAGGAATAGGCTAACGTTAAACACCCCCGTCATGCTCCGTAGTGACTCAAAGGTTTCTTTTACACTACCAAGGCCCTCTAATGAGAGAGCTTGGTATGTTTCTCGGAAATTTGAAAGAGACATTTGATTGAAGGTCACAGCAATCCCACCAAAAAACAACAAAGCGGTAGACCCACCGATCAAGCCAAAAGTTATTTCCCATTTTTTCGTCATCTAATCGACCTCCGTTTCCACAGTAACCCATGCTTCGCGACAAATTCCCCTTTGATACCTATTATTTTTTTCATAAAAGCGTGCTGTTTGTCTGTTTTGTTTCTCATCCCAGTCATGCCAGCCACTTTGGTAGACATGCGCTCCTACATCACACTCTTCAAATGTCACCTGAGCATACGGACGCCAAGGTCGACCTAAATAGATAGAAGGTGCCTCATAATCTGCAATGATTGCACACCTAAAAAAAAGAAAACCTCGTTCTTGTTCTTTTACCGTTGAAGCGGCTGTGATATAACCATTAGAAGAACTAACCAAACTGTGGATGAAACAGCGGTAAAACAACGCATCTGCCCCACCGAAAATAAAGTCTACCGTCCCTTCGATCCAACATCGTTCATAAGATTGCCGACAATACTTACGCTCCTTTAACACTGGGGTAAAAAATGGGCGACCATCTTTTTGAATCGGAGGCAACGGTCCTGTGCATAATGTATCTTGTTGCCCGCACAACCGACAATTGATCAACTGGACTTGATGGGCATAATTGAATAGCGCGACTGCTTGACCTACTTGTTCTCCTGCACCAGCGTTATTGATGATTTGTATATTTTCGAGACGAATATTTTCTCCTTCAAGAAATAGTGTCGCGGTTCGAAATGTTTCTCTTGCTTCACCAGATGAAAGTGTTTGTTTCGCAAAACGGCATCCAACAATCTTTACTTCTCCTTGTTCAAACATTTGGAAATTTGACAGCCGACATTCGATATATTCATGATAGACCCCTTCTCGAATGATCATGGTCTTTTTTACGTAATTCGGCAATGAGCTAAGATGAGCAATTCCTGCTTGAATGGTCTGATAGTCTGCTTTTCTTGGAATCGGGTCGATCACGATTTCTGTCTTCATTATAGGTACTCCTTTAAAAATGCTTGCCACTTCATTCGCATATCACGTGTTTCAAAGTGTCCACCATTTAAAGAGTATCCTTGAAAATTCGTTGGCACTCCCAATTGTTGATAATACAAATCTAGCTGTTTATTCAAGCGATAGACGCCTTCTGTTGGACACATTCGATCGTTTTTTCCTACTATAGTGAGGCGTTTACGAGGAGCAATTTTTTGCTGAATAGCTAGGGTCGTATACTTCGTCAATAAATCAGGAACATAATAATAGTAACCGTGGTAGTCTAACATTTGATGTTTCAAGAGTGTTTCAACCTCTACTTGGCTAGCTAGGTCAATACATACTTTCACACGTTCATCCAATGCACTTGTCCACCAACTTAATAGTCCACCCATAGATAACCCGATCGTTGCGATACGTTGTGTGTCAATATCTTCTCGTGTTTCCAAGTAGTCGATCAAGCTTATCACATCAAAGATCCGCATTCCCCAAAGTGTTCGTCCTGTTAATAAGAATCGCTTAAAAAGTTCACTTTCAGCAATTCCGCCGCGTTCTTCAAATCCCCAAGCATCAATCGCCCATATACCATACCCCATACTCGTCAAGGCCTTTGCAAACGAAGATTCTACAAAATAGGATGCACCTGCTAGTAATTCACTTTTTCCTAGTGAAAAATCACCCCCATGTGAATGCAGATAGATCACAGCAGGCAAAGGTTCCTTCTTTTTTACTGGATAAACATAAATGGCAGAAACAGGTTCAAGATCATTTAATATCAATTGATAATACTCAATTACTTGATCATCAATGATTTTTTGTGATAAACAGCTACCACTCGGTCTCAAGCAACGTGCGTCTTTCCCTAAGTACTCGATCAACTCCATTTTATTTAAGTTCCTTCTACAATAGATACATTCTTTTTATCCAACTCTGTCGATCGCATACGTTTAATTTCGATATCTTCCGAATCTTCAATCATGATTGCTGGTCCTTCATGATGATCGATCGTGATCTGCTGGAAAGAAATATGCTTACCAAACCGCACATAAAATCCTTGTTGGCGCATGGGTTCTAAACCTGTCATCATAGCTGGTACGCCCGCTTTTGCATCTTTTGCCATTGATATATCGACATGATCGAAAGAAATGTCTTGAACCGCTTGTTCTGCTAGACCATAAATAAATCCCGCGGAAGCATGAACATTTCGAGCAGTGATCGATGAAAAATGAACACGTCGAACTTGTGGCGTTCGCTCATCGATTGGATACACTTCCTTGTCCCAGACATAAGGATCTTTGCCACGAGGCCCGCAAAAATAATAAAGATTGATGACAAACGGACACAGTACTTGGTCCATGATCAAATTAGTTACTCGGACATCTTCGATCATTCCACCTCGACCTCGGCGTGTCTTTAATCGAATTCCACGATCGGTTTGTTGGAATACACAGTTCGAAATCGTTACATTCCGAATCCCGCCACTCATTTCACTGCCCAAAACTACGCCACCATGACCGTGTACCATCGTACAATTAGTGATCGTGATATTTTGACAAGGCACTTTATTAACGGCATCCTCTGTCCCTGCTTTGATCGCAATACAGTCATCGCCCACATCAATATGGCAATTACTGATATGCACATTATGACAAGACTCTGGATCAATACCGTCTGTGTTCGGCGAATCAGCAGGATTACAAATGACTACGTGATCGATAGTCACATCTTGGCAATGATTCGGATGGATCGTCCAACTTGGTGAGTCGACCAACTGGATATCACGAATCGTTACTCGTCGACAATGATCAAAACCAAGCAATTTTGGTCGCGGGTACTCAAGTGTTTCATGCTCCTCTCGAAAAATGCGCCACCAGTTAGGACCACTACCATCTAATTTCCCTAAACCAGTGACAGCAATATTTTCTGCATGTTGCGCATAGATACATGAAGCATAGACCTTTTTAGGTACCCCCTCCCAGCTGGATAAAATGGCTGAATACTGGGCTGGGTCATCTGTAAATTTCAATACTGCTCCAGGAGAAAGATACAACTCCACATTACTTTTCAAGCACAATGGCCCCGTTAAAAACTGCCCACTTGGAATGGTTACTCTTCCCCCACCTGCTTCTGCTACTTGATCAATGGCTTGTTGGATCACCGTCGTGTTGAGTATATCGACTGAGGCACCTAAGCTTAAAATATTTATCACCTAGATACACCTTCCACTTCTACTAAGGCTTGCAAAAAAGCCCCAACACCTTTTTGATCATTACATACGATTGGCTCACTAATATAGTAGGCATAAGAACCATCTCTTTGGTCCGCCCCGCCTAAACCTGCAACTTGGCAATTTTTATTCAGATTCAACCAGCCTTCTTTTGTTTCCAAAACAAATTCATCAAATAAGCCTTGATAAGATTTTTTCAACTGAGGAAACCACACTTCCTTCTCCAATATTCCTATGCGAATCCCCTTTGCCATCGCATAAACGAACATGCTGCTTCCTGAAGCTTCTAGATAATTCCCTTTACGATTCGTTTCGGTTGTTACTTGGTACCAGGTGCCAGTTTCTGATTGATAAGGTAACAATGCTTCTAATGTGGATGTCAGAATCCGCCCCAATAATCGACAATCCACTTCTTTATGCAACAACTCGTAAGTATCAACACACGCCATCAAATACCAACCAATTGAGCGGCTCCAAAAATGATGAGATAATCCCGTTTCTGTATCCGCCCAAGGTTGAACCTTTTTTCATCCCACGCATGGAACAATAAATTCGTTTTTGAGTCGAACAATCGCTGATAACTGATCTCGAATTGACATAAAACATCTTGATAGTCTTTTTTCGACGTAAAGGTTTGGATATATTCCGCATAAAAAGGCGCTCCCATGTACAATCCATCTAACCATATTTGCCAAGGATAGATTGCCTTATGCCAAAATACACCTTCAGATGTTCGTGGGTGATTCAACAATTGTTTGGCGCAAGTTTCTGCTGCTTTGCGATATTTCTCATCTCCTGTTTCTTTATAGAGTATAAAGAACAGTTTTCCGGTATTGATATGGTCGATATTGTATTCTTCTAATTCATAGCCTTTGATCGATCCATCTTCTTGTACGAAGTAATCAATGTTTGTTTGGATGAAGTCTAAGTACTTCTTCTCCTTTGTTTTCAGCCATAACAACTGAAATCCTTTCAAAACAACGCCATAATCATAAGACCATTTCTGTTTATATCCTTTATCTAGATACAAATAGGGTGTACGCGCCATAATACTATCTGCTAATTTCTCTGACCAATTCAATCTTCTTCCTCCAATCAATCATTTTAAGAGAGAAAGGGCTGCGGTTGGAATGGTTACAGCCCTTTCTTGATATATCTACTATTGCTGTGCAGCTTTATAAGCCTCTTCGTATTCTTCAGCAATTTGATCGCCACCTTGGGCACGCCAATTGCTGATTGCTTGTTTGAATCCATCTTCATCTATTTGTCCCATAATATATTGGACAGTTGCATCGATCATGATTTTTTCGATTTCTGAACCGACTTCATTGTTTTTCTCTGAATCTAATGGAACCGTTGGATCTAACACAACAAACTGTTCATTTTCCTTGACTAATTGATTGGATAATTCTTTCTCTGGATCAGCATCTTTAAACGAAAATGTGACTTCACTGGGTCTTGAACTAGACAATGGTTGCACTTCCTGTTGCCAAAGATCCATGTCGATATATTCGATTGCGCCATCGTCTTGCAATTGGTAATGTGTTCCTTCAATACCACCTGTCATCAATTTATACATATCTTCTTCTAATAAATCATCGACAAACTGAAGTAATTTCTTCAATTGTGCTTCATCTTTGACCGAGGATTTAGGAAATGCCAATAATCCCCCTACGCCATTTCCTTCTGACCACACATGATAATCCCCATCTTCACCATCTGATATTTTATTTACTGGCACAAGCTCCATCTCTGGTTGAATATCTTTCCCCATATTTTTTAGGTTTTTGATATCGATCATCCCGGTATATATCCCTGTCTTACCTTGTGCAAATTGTTCCTGTTGGTCTGTCTTTTGAGTCACTGCAAAGTCTTGCGCTAAGTAACCGTTTTCAAATAAATCTCTAGAAAAATCCATCGCTTTCTTATATTCATCTGTATCAAATTCGGGAGTAAATTTCCCGTTGCTCTCTACTTTCCAACCATTTGGTGCGCCGTAATACGAAGTGAATAATTTGAAGCTTGTATAACGGATATCACTTGGCGCGCGATCGCCAAAACCAACCGTATCATCGACACCATTGCCGTCTGGATCATTTTCTGTGAATTGTTTTGCTACTCCATAAAGTTCATCCAATGTATCTGGTACTTCTAAGCCTAGATTATCTAACCAATCTTTCCGGATAACTAAACCTGCACGAGCATAGTCTTTTTGCATAGGTACGCCATACAATGCACCATCGATACTTGCCGCTTCGATTCGATCCTCTGATATTTTACTTAAATTTTTATAGTCAGCTAAATAATCAGACACATCCCAGAAAACACCGGACTTCAATGCATTTCGTACAGAGGAATTTTTTAGCATAGCAATTTGTAGTGTCACGATATCTCCCAGCTCATTTGAAGCTAATGCAGTGGTCAACCGTTCCTCTTTTGACGCATCAGGAATCCAGTTAAACGTCAATTCTGTATTGGTTTTCTCCTCGATTTTATCAACGATCGTATCATTAGGTGGTGAAGCTGTATGTAAAATGTTCAACCACGTGATTCGCGTTTTCCCATCCTCTGTATCTGCGGATGTGTCACTTGAATCATTGCCACAAGCTGACAAAGCAAGTATGCTGAGTAAACCGATCCCTGCTGTTACTAACGTTTTTTTCTTCATAATTGTTCTCCTTCACTGAATGTATTTTTATCTATTGCTACTTCTTTCTTTTTAAGACGATCAAATAGTTACACCGCTGTCCAAGTGATGGCAAAAAAGAAGAAGCTACTCCCCATGAACGTCAACATACCCGGCATCAAGCGAATAATTATCGCGTAACTACCAATAATGATCAACAGTAAAACGAGTGAATAATGTAACTGAGAAAAACCGAATAAAAAAGCCATTTTGATTTTATAAAACATCCCTTGCCATTGGTAATGGGCCATAATTGGGAAAATATATAGTGCAGATAACACGTAAAAAAAGCTAATGACCAAAATCACAACGCGTAAATACCAATTTTGGATATAGGCAAGATCTACGTATAAGACGAAAGCAACTGAAAAATACAACCAACTGATCAACAACGTTTCTTTGTAGTTTTCTTTAAAATAGTGAAAGTACGTCTGTGTCAGTGGAAAATCCTCAGATGAGCGTAACCACTTCCGGATTACTGAGACCATTGCGTAAGACGCTGGACCAAAAGTGAATAGTCCGAGACCCAAAACAACTAATATTCCCCACAAAAAATTTAAGTAAATGAGTTGTAGGAGTCTGATTAATTTTTTATTTGTACTCTCTAACTTTTGCAACATCTGTTTGCTCCTTTTCTAGTACACACCGTCTTCACCCAGTTTTTTTGCTACCTTGTTCGCAAGTATGACCATAAACAAGCCTACTACACCTTTGAACAAGCCCATTGAAGTACTAAAACTTAATTGTCCATTTTTCAATCCAGCAGTATAGATATATGTATCAAAAATCTCTGCCACACTGCGATTCAATGAATTGAGTAGTAAGTACATATGCTCAAATCCTAGGTCAAGTGTTTGACCTATTTTCAAAATCAACAAGGTAATGATCACTGGACGGATCGCAGGTAATGTCACATGCCATGTCTTACGTAAACGTCCTGCGCCATCCATTTCGGCTGCTTCATATAATTGCGTATCTACTGCGGTAATCGCAGAAAGGTAAATGATTGTTGACCAACCGAGTTCTTTCCAAATCACCTGTCCAATGTAGACTGTTCGTGTCCAATCAGGTGATGTCAAAAAACTTATTTTATCTAACCCAATACTGGCCAAAAATTCATTGATGACTCCACCGTCCACATTTAAAAAAACATAGGTGATCGAGACGATGATGACCCAAGACATGAAATGTGGAATGTAAATGATTGTTTGGATACTATTCTTGAATCGCTTGCTGGTTACTTCATTCAATAGAAGCGACAGAATGATCGGCATTGGGAAAAAGACAAAAATATTCAGTCCAAACAAAATCAGCGTATTCCTCAACAACATAAAAAATGTTGGTTCAGTAAATAAACGAATAAAGTGCTTGAAACCAACCCAAGGACTCCCCAGAATCCCCAGATAGGGTTGATAGTCTTGGAACGCAATCACTAAGCCACCCATAGGTAAATATCTGAAAACAATGAAATAAAGGATTCCTGGAAGAATCATCAAGTACAAAAATTTATTCGTTTTGATTCCAGCAATCGTCTTCCTTCTTCTTTTTGTTCGTTCTTCCTTTTTTGATAAAGTAATTGAACCTAGCTCTCTTTTTACACTCTCCATAAGCCCTCCTTGTTAAACATTGTGTGACTTTAATCGCTATCCACAGCATAAAGGAAGAAAAGTGATTCCGTATATAATCATTTTCACTGACGTAGGTAACTGGCGATCATCACTTGATTAATCACTTTTCTGCTTCATCTGTTTGATTTTTTAGGAAATGCCCGTTCCATCTATATGAAACCTCCTGATTTACCCTCCCTAAAAAATGATTATGTACGTAATTTCAAGCAGATGATAGATTGGAGGTACAAAAATACTTATGGTTTAAAGGAGGGTTCTCTCTAAATGAAAAAAAAGGTTTCGCTTGGAGAAAAAAGCTTTACGATTTTTAATTCTATTTTTCTACTATTATTAGCTTTGATCTGTATCGTACCGTTTTTAAATATCATCGCCACTTCATTTGCTTCTACACAAGAAGTCGTAGCAAAAAAATTCATCCTTTTCCCGACTACGTTTTCTTTAGATGCCTATCGTTACATCTTATCTACACCAACGATTTTTCGAGCTTTAGCTGTTTCTATTGGTGTTACTGGGCTTGGGACAGTCGTCAGCATGTGCGTGACTTCATTGATGGCCTATGGATTATCACGTAAATATCTTTTTGGGCGAGGCTTTTTTAACTTTATGGTTGTCTTCTCCATGCTCTTTAGTGGTGGAATGATCCCGACATTCTTAGTGGTGCGCTCTTTGGGGTTGATCAATTCGTACTGGTCGATGATCCTACCTGTAACTGTCAACGCCATGAACATGATCATCATGCGTAACTTTTTTCAAGCTTTACCTAATAGTTTAGAAGAATCTGCCAAAATGGATGGCTGTACTGATTTTGGGGTCTTTTTCAAAATTATGTTGCCTCTTGCTTTACCTTCTATTGCGACGATTTCACTTTTTTATGCTGTGACCTATTGGAATACTTATATGACGGCGATTTTATACATTAACGATTCCTCAAAATGGCCGATCCAAATCTTGTTACGTCAAATTGTGATCGTGTCAAGTGGAATGCAAGCAGAAAGTAGTGCTGTCGATATCATCCCGCCGGCACAGACGATCAAAATGGCCGTCATTGTAATTGCTACAGTGCCAATGTTGGTTGCTTATCCGTTTGTTCAAAAGTACTTTGTGAAAGGGGCATTGGTCGGCTCTGTCAAAGGTTGACCCTTTCACACTTAAAGATACGCGTAAAAATAATTATTCATTCAAATAGCACGATCTAAGAAAAATTCATTTTTCAAAGATCGTGCTATTTCTCGCAATCGAAACAACTATTTTTCCTAAATAACTTATGTAGGACTTTAATGATCGGCGTTCACTAAGTTGTCCTCAACGGTTTTTCTTACGGTACTCACCAGGAGTGACGGATTCTTTCTTTTTGAAAAAGCGAATAAAGTTTTGTGAGTTACGATATTTGAGTCTTTCTGCAATTTCTTTCACGGATAACGTCGTTTCTTTCAACCATTTCTTAGCGATCTCTAAGCGGTAGTTCTGAATGAAATCTCCAAAGTTTTCACCGGTTTCTTTCTTGAACACATTACTCAAATAGTTAGGATTATAGTGCAGACGGTCTGCCACCATGTCTAGTGATAGATCACGATCGTATTCGCTATAGATGATATGGATCATTTTTTCTGATAACGATTTAAACTCTTGCTCCGTGATTTCTTGAGCACTTTTTGTGATTGGTTGAACAAATTGTTCTAACAGCAATTGTTCAAGTTCTTGAGAATGATAAGTATGTAATACCTTAACATATATTTGCTTCAATTCTTCAAACTGCGTAATATTCACACCCAATAGTTGTCCCAACTGAACAAATTCATTGACTAACCGAATAGCTACAACTTCTCGATTCAATCGATTTTTATTTTGAGTGAACATCTCAATGATCAATTCGTGAAGAAGGTGACTGACGTGTTCGTCTCCTGAACGGATGGCTTCAAATAAACGATTTTGTTGTTTCATCGGATATTTGATCAATGTCTTCTCCTGCTGCTCTGAGATGATTTCATGGTAGAACACAATTGAGTTTGGTCCAGTGTTTACCCGATGGTATAAGGCTTCTTTCGCTTGGTCGACAGATTGCTTACTGTCATTGAGCGTAGTAAAACATTCACTGATCCCAATGCTAACAGTCAATTTGAGATATTCTTGAATCATTTTTTGGATCTGACGACAGTGATCCATTACTTTTTTATTCGCGAATGCTTCTTCTTTAGGAATTCGATAAATCGTTGCTTGCATTTCTTCGTTTAGCACGATAGGAATCATTCGTTCTTCTTTAGGAACGATCTCAGCAATCATTTGGTTGATAGCCAATAGCAATAAATCTCGTTCTCCTCCATGGCTGTCTTCTAAAAGATCGATCTGCACGATTGCTGTATAGTAACATTCATTTTGCGAGTCGTAGTTGAACTGCCGTAACCGTTGATCCAACTCCCGTTTTTCCACACGATTTCTAAAGAGACTCAAGACAAATAATGTTTCTAGTTGTGGTTTCTGAGTAATCAAATTTGCACTCAATAGTTCATTTTCACCAATTACTTGGCTCACTGACTGAACAACGTTCTCTAGTTTCTTTCCAGATAAGCCTTCCGAATGAAGATTCAATCGGTCTTGAATCTGGCTGATAGGACGAACATATCGCTCAGAAAAGATATAGGACAAGCCCCCTACTAAAATGATCAAAGTAAAGGATACAGTAGCTAATCCGATTTGCAAGTTTCGGACAGTCGTACCTATAGTTGCAGGATCGATCTCTAATTGATACTGCCATTGATTGTAATCAGATTGGAGCAAGATGAAATTCCGACCATTTCTTTGAACCACTGTTGGTACATTCGCTTCGATATTTTGGACTGTTATCATCCCTTCTCTTGATGATTCAGCATCAGTAAAAAGTATCTCTGCTCCATAATAGATCGTTAAGCGGTCTTCATTGCTTCGTTCAATGATTCGTTTCAGTGCCTGATGGTCGATCGAAGCAAAACCTAGCGCATACTTTTCACTGACTGCTTTAGGTAATGCAACAACCATTTCAATTCCATCTGGTTGTTTCGTCCAAAAAACTTGTTGATCCTGATGGACGTACTGGGCTTTTAAATCAGTCACTTCTTGTGGTGATAGTTGATTCAGCGACCCATTCACGACACCCCAACCGCCTTCTAGGCTGACTAACTTGAACGCATTTTCCTCCATTGCGATCGTTTCAATAAAATTAAGTTCTTTTCGTACTTCGGAATAAATAGTGTAGTCGGTATGATTCAAAGGAGATTGAAATATTTCGGAGAAGTTTTTAGTGGAGCCGTATGTAGCGAAAGAGTATTCAATCGTCCGAAACTTCCATTCTACATTTGTTTTGATTTGTTTCAATAGATTTTGTTTATCTAATAAGTAGTTCTCTTCAATCGATTCATAGGTGTTGGTATAGATAAACAAACTAAAGCCAACGACCAGTACCACACCGATAATAAAAAGCGGCATAAACATTTGATAAAACAACATTTTGTTCCTCATTTAGCTTTCTCCCCCCTCCAGAATTAAAAGGCTTACATTTTATGTAAAATTGATTATCTTCTAAAGCAATGAGTATCTTCACTCTTTCAGATTAACATACTACTATTTAAAAATATAAGTTTTTTTGAAAGAGCAAAACCTAACGATAGCAAGCTATATTGACTAAACCTTTCATTCATATTACGATGAATGCGCTACTAAAAGATTGAACCTAGCATGAAAATCAAAAATAGATTTAGCTATAAAAAAAACATAAAATCTGTCAAAAAGAAGCATGAAACCGTCATAAAAATAACAAACATTGATAATTCTCGTTTCGTTCCAGAGATTTTTATCATAAAATTTTTGTCTCACAGAAAGGAAATCATTCGATGGAAAGATTAACTAAAAAGCAATACCCTAAAAACCAAGCTACAATTACTTGTCTACAGTTTGGTGAAGGAAATTTTATGAGAGGATTCGTTGATTGGCAACTTCAGCAGTTAAACAATCAAGGACTCTATCAAGGAAATGTTGCAATCGTCCAGCCACTAGCTCACGGCTTAAGTGACAAGCTGGCTGAACAAGATCAGCTCTATACGGTTCTACTTCAAGGGTTAATTGATGGCAAAGTCATCGATACGACAGAGCCGATCACTGTGATCGACCGTACGCTCAACCCTTACGAGCAATGGCAAGAATTCCTCGCATTGGCAGAAATCGATGAATTAGCCTTTGTTTTTTCTAATACGACAGAAGCTGGTATTAGTTATCATGAAGCCGATACTCGAAATGATATCCCTCCAACAAGCTTCCCCGCAAAATTGACTGCCTTTTTGTATCATCGATTCAAAATGAATAAAAACGGACTTACGATCATCCCATGCGAATTGATTGATCGCAATGCAGAGCTTTTAAAAAAATTCGTTTTACAGTATGCAAAAAATTGGCAGCTTGAAACAAAATTTGTCGATTGGCTACACCAAGAAAATCATTTTTATTGCAGTTTGGTGGATCGGATCGTTCCTGGATTCCCGAGAGATGAAATCGATGAATTGCACCAACGATTGGGATATGACGATCAACTGTTGGTCAAAGCTGAACCATTTATGTTGTGGGTGATCGAAGCACCAGAGGAATTGAATGAACGCTTACCATTGAAAAAAGCAGGTCTGAATGTTGTTTTGACTGATGATTTGACGCCTTATCGTGAGCGAAAAGTCCATCTACTCAACGGTCCTCATACTGCAATGGTGCCGATTGGTCTACTGTCAAACGTCTCAACAGTCGAAGAAGTCTTGAAAGATCCTCTGCTATCCGATTACATCAACACATTAGTGACTAGTGAATTGATCCCAATGTTACGCTTACCCGAAGAAGAATTGCTGGCGTACGCTAGACAAATCAACGAACGGTTCTTAAATCCTTTTGCACATCATCAATTACATGCGATTGCTTTGAACAGTGTTGCCAAATTTCAAACACGATTACTACCTATTCTAAAAAAATACATTGAAAAAAGGGAAGCGCTCCCTTCCTACCTGACTGTCTCATTTGCTGCCTTGATCTTGCTTTATCGTTCCGATCATTCGAAAATCCAGGTAAACGATGACCCTATGGTACTCGCTAGCTTCGCTGAAGCTTGGGCTGAGCCAGAGACTGCTGTCCTTCAACTATTGAAAAATCCAACGCTTTGGGGCGAAGATCTATCCGTACTTCCTGATTTAACAGAAACAGTTTCACTTTACGTGAAAGAGATCGATCAAAAAGGCATTCGTAACGTATTACATGAATTGAAAGGATGAAAAAAATGACTGATCCAGATTTCTCCACTCGAATCATCCAATTACACCCACAGGACAGCGTTGTCGTAGCTACTACCACGATTCCAACGAATACAACACTTCGCTTCGATGATGTTACGTTAACTACCTTTGAAGAAATCCCCTTAGGCCATAAAATTGCTTTGTCTGATTTGAGCGCAGGGGCTGATGTGATCAAGTATGGCTATCCGATTGGTCATCTCTTGACGGATGTCAAAGCGGGGCAATGGATACATACGCATAATATCAAAACAAATCTTTCTGGTGAGGAAAGCTACCAATACCAACCAAAATCACGCCCCATCGTCTATCCACAAGAAAATCGCACCTTTCAAGGCTATCTTCGTGAAGACGGACAAGCTGGGATTCGCAATGATCTCTTTATCGTTCCAACCGTTGGCTGTGTCAATGGAATTGCTGAATTGATCATCCAAGAGTTTAAAAAACGACATGCAGATGACAATCCTTTCGATCATCTCACAATTTTAAAACATCCTTATGGTTGTTCTCAACTAGGTAAGGACCATGAGAATACGAAAAAGATCTTAGCTGATGCCATCCATCACCCGAATGCTGGCGGTGTGCTTGTATTTGGATTAGGTTGTGAAAATAATACGATACAAGAATTAAAAGCTAGTTTAAATAAATATAACAAACAACGAGTAAAATTTTTAACTGCCCAAGATGTCACTGATGAAATAGCACATGGCGTATCATTACTTGAAGAATTAGCAGAAATCGCACGAAGAGATTTCCGTGTTCCTGTTCCTCTGGATAAACTAACGATCGGTTTGAAATGTGGTGGTTCGGATGGATTGTCAGGGATTACTGCCAATCCATTGCTAGGTGCCTTTTCTGACTATTTGATTTCACAAGGAGGTAGCACGATCTTGACGGAAGTGCCTGAAATGTTTGGTGCCGAACAAGTACTGATGGCACGAGCAGAAAATCAAGAAGTCTTTGAATCGATCGTTCGTTTGATCAATGATTTCAAACAATATTTTCTCTCTTATAATGAACCAGTCTATGAAAATCCTTCTCCTGGAAACAAAGCAGGCGGTATCTCTACCTTAGAAGACAAGTCACTTGGTTGCACCCAAAAAGCAGGAAATTCAACGGTAGTCGATGTGTTAGCCTATGGTGATAAAGTACGTAAAACTGGGCTGAGTTTACTGGAGGCACCCGGTAATGACCTTGTTGCCGCATCTGCGTTAGCTTCTGCTGATTGTCAACTCGTCTTGTTCACCACAGGTAGAGGAACACCTTTTGGTTCTTACGTTCCCACGCTGAAAGTATCAACTAACACACCTTTATTCGAACGAAAACAACATTGGATGGACTTTGATGCTGGTGAATTATTGACTCAATCCATGGCAGAGGTCTTACCTTTATTTATCGATAAGATCATCCGTGTTGCGAGCGGAGAAGAGACAAAAAATGAAGCCAACGACGTAAGAGAACTAGCTATTTTTAAAAATGGTGTCACACTTTGATTTTTCTTATCACTACCTAATCTGAAATTGAAAGAAGTGAAGTAAATGTTTTTATCTGATGATTTTTTATTAACCAATCAATGGTCAAAAAAACTGTACCATTCATCTGCTGAAAAAATGCCGATCATCGACTATCACTGTCATCTATCACCAAAAGAAATTTATGAGAACAAACCTTTCACTAATTTGACAGAAGCCTGGTTGAGTGGCGATCATTACAAATGGCGTTTGATGCGAGCTTGCGGGGTTCCTGAAGAAAAAATCACTGGTCACGCCTCAGATTACGAAAAATTTTATGCTTGGTGTCAAACGGTGCCGAAAATCATAGGCAATCCTTTGTATACTTGGACACATCTTGAATTGAAACGTTTCTTCCAAATCGATTTACTGATCAATGAAGAAAATGCCCTTAACATTTGGGAACAAGCAAATAAACGTTTAGCTGAACCAGCGTTTCGGCGACGAGAGATGGCGAAAAATGCGAAGGTGACTGTCATTTGCACAACAGATGACCCCATCGACGAATTAGTTTATCACGAATTATTGGCAAAAGAAGAACCTGATCTCAAAGTATTACCAGCATTCCGTCCCGATGCTGCGTTAAATCTCACCCACGAGGGATTTTCTGAATGGTTGTCAAAATTGTCTCACGTAATTGGCAAACCAATCGCTGATTACACTTCTTTGATCACCGCATTGAGTCAAAGGATCGACTATTTCCATCAGCATGGCTGTCGCCTATCGGATCATGGATTAGATCGCTTGTCCTATCATACAGCTTCGGAAAATGAGCTTGAACAGATTTTCCAGAAAGCATTGACGAAAGAAACACTGACACAAACAGAAATTGATGCTTATCGAACGGAAACACTCAACCGGCTGATCACTTTATATCATGCGCATGGTTGGACGATGCAGTTGCATCTCCATGCTTATCGTAACTGCAATACCCAAGCATTCACACGCTTAGGGCCAGATACTGGTTATGACGGAATCAACGATCAACCACTAACCAGCCACCTGCAACAGTTATTGGATCATGCCGATCAAACCAGTCAATTACCAAAGACAATCCTTTATTCACTCAATCCAAATGATTATCCCTTACTTCTTGCTCTGATGGGTTGCTTTCAAAAGGAAACCGCCGGAAAACTTCAACTCGGTTCTGGTTGGTGGTATAACGATACCCGAGCAGGCATGCGTGAACAGATGACACAACTTGCTGATGGCGGTGTTTTAGGAAATTTCGTCGGTATGTTGACGGATTCTCGCAGCTTTCTCTCTTATACACGACACGAGTATTTCCGACGCGTTCTCTGTGAGCTGATCGGTGAAATCGTGGAACGAGGTGAAGCGCCCGAAGACATCCATCTTTTAGGAACCTTAGTGGAAGATATCTGTTATACAAATGCGCGAAACTATTTCGGTTTTTTTGAGGAAGAAGAATGACTATGCAAACGATCCATATCGCAGGCGACTCCACTGCTTCGATCAAACACATGACTGCTCGACCAGAAACCGGCTGGGGAGAAGTTCTTGGTAAATACTTCCAGCCTAAGATTCGGGTAAACAATCAAGCAAAAAATGGCCGTAGTTCAAAATCATTCATTGAAGAAGGACGATTCACTCGCTTGAAAGAAGAATTTCAAGCGGGGGACTTTTGGCTGATCCAGTTTGGCCACAACGACCAAAAAATCACTGAAGCAAAAGGAACAGAACCATATGGTGGGTATATAGATGCACTTGCTATCTATGCACAAACAGCCTTATCCTCAAATGTACAGCCAATTTTCTTGACCCCTGTCACGCGACGCCTTTACTTGAAAAATGGGCAATTAGATCCGAACTGCTTAGGAGAATATCCAAAAGCAATGAGGCAATTCGCAGAAAAAAATAACTACCCCATTTTGGATGTTTTCACTCGTTCACAAGCAACTCTTCAACAGTATACGCAAGAAGAAACAAAAAAGTTCTACTTGCATTTACCAGTTGATACTTATGAAAATTATCCCTCAGGACTTTGTGACAACACTCATTTTAGTCCAGAAGGCGCTGCTTTAGTCGCTCAACTCGTCGTTGAACTACTAAAAGAAACTGATCTTCCATTAGTAAATTATCTTGATACTCCTCATATCTAAAACTTGATTCAAAGGATTTACAATTTTACCCAGACAAAGCAAAAACTTAAAGCATACAATATGCTTTAAGTTTTTGTTTTGTCTATTAAATTAGGACTCAATGATACGATCAAAGGCTTTGTGTTCGATCATTATTCTTTTGTTTTTCCGCTAATGAAGGTCTTCTAGCCGTAATTGCCAAGCTGACGCCCTCTTTTAATTTTTCAAACATAAAAAGATCTTTGTTTTCTACTTGTAGACTTTGGCGGATTTCTTGGAAGATCATTCGTTGGTCTTTCACTGTATAACGTGCATATTCGTGAATATAGCGATGAGTTACCATAAATGAAAGAAGAGCAAAAGGCGTGTGATTCTTTTGTTTTTCTGTTAACCGCTGATATATGACTCGATCCAGTTTTTCTGCCCAGATCAAACTGTTTTGATAATGCTCGAAATGCGTTTTTGTGGATACCCAACGAAAATTTTTATCATAGGCCCATGAATCTTCGACAAGCTGATGTTTCAATTTTTTTAGTGTCTGTAGTAACTCTTTTGTTCGTTTATGTAGGATAAATTGATTGAAAAGGGCTAAGTCAAAAGGTTTCGTAACATTCAATTCTTTAATAGGTGCGGTAATTTCGATCGTCATTTTCTTTGGCATAGGTTCACATCCTCTCGTTTGTTTATCGGTGCCTTTCTGCAACTTAATGATAACAAAGGATGATCCTTGCCTGTCCATCACTTTTTCTTCTGAAAGAAAAAATTGTTTTTCATAAAAAAACTGGCATGAAATCCTTTAGAGATTTCATGCCAGAAAGTTATTTTGTTGGTGACTATTCGCTGTACAAGTCGCGTACTGGTGTCATGATGATACGGTTTAAATCGTTGATGATCGTGCTGAACCCTTGTTCTTTTTGCATCAAGTCATTGATGACTTCTTCTGTTTGGATTTTCATTGCCATTTCTTGCGCTCTGGCAGCATCTTCATCGCTGAATTCTTGTCCGCTCATTTGTTTTTCTTGTAATTCGATCTGCATCGCTTGGAAATCTTTGAACAGTTGGTGTGCTTCTTCATTCGCTTTTACTTTTGCATAAGCTTCTTCTAGCTCTTTGAATTCTTTTAGTTCACGAATCTCACGTTCGATTTGATTTGCACTATCATAAATATTTGACATACGACGGCCTCTTTTCTTCTATTTAATAAACTCTATTGTAACATGAGGTGATTTGTTTTCAAAGTGCCTACTCTCCTTGGAATCGACGCCATAGATCTCGTGTTGCATCACCGATACCTTGTACGCCTTCTCTCAGCATATCGCCAAAATTCCTTAGGCCATCTTTTGCTTGTTCGCCATAACGATCTAAATTGTCTTGCCAGTTCCCCTGGTTCTCTTCATTGGTTTGTGAATTATCTGGTACTTGATCTGCTGGGACGACTTGACCGCCGGTAGCATAGGCATCCGCAACATTGAATCTTGTTTGCTCGGTGTAAGGCAAGATGCCTTCTGCTGCTGATTTGAAGACTTTCCCCACCACATTGCCACTTGTACCTTCTAAATAGTGAAGTTCACTCGTTTCTTCAAATCCCAACCAAGTAGATATGACTACATCTGGTGTATATCCAACGATCCATTGGTCATTCGCTTTTGTAGCATCAAAATTCGTTTCTGTCGTTCCTGTTTTCCCTGCCACCGTATAACCATATGGATTCGCTGCAACACCCGTTCCATTAGAGAACGTACCTAGTAACATGCTGGTCATTTGATTCGCCGTTTCTTCGGAAATGACCTGCTTTGGTTTACTATTGGTATTATCAACGATGACTGCTCCAGTAGAGTCAACGATCTTGGTGATCAAATGCGGTGTATACATCTTCCCATTATTGGCAAATGAACCATAAGCCCCCGCCATAGTCATAGGAGATACCCCATTTTTCAAACCACCTAACGCTAACCCATAATACTTGTCTGAATCAGCTAAAGGTAAGCCAAATTCTTTTGTCTTATCAAAGCCTTTTTGAAGACCGATCTCATGAAGTAGCCACACAGCTGGTAAATTCAAGCTTTGAGCAACTGCTTGATACATCGGTACTTCCCCTTGATAGGTCCCATCAAAGTTGTGTGCATCATAATAAGATTGTGGTTTATCTTCAAGAATACTTGACGGTGTATAGCCAGCTTCTAACGCAGGTGCAAACACACTGAGTGGTTTGATTGATGAACCAGGTGAGCGTTTCATCTGCGTTGCAAAGTTGAATCCTCTAAAGACATGTTCCCCACGTCGACCAACGAGCGCTGCAACCCCTCCTGTTTTCGGATCTAGTGCAACTGAACCTGATTGGACCATGGCACCATCTGTCGCATTTGGAGGGAATAACGCATCATTTTGATAAGTCGCTTCTAGTTGTTGCTGATAATTCTGATTCAATGACGTATAGATTTTATAGCCTTTGTTCATGACATCTGCTTCATCTAAGCCATATTCACTAACAGCTTCATCAATCACTGCATCAAAATAATAAGGATAACGATAACCAGACTCCGAACCAGTATACGTATCATTCAAATAGTGTGTGATGTCCGTCTGAGACTCAGCAGTTGCTTGTTCTTCACTGATTTTACCATTGTCTGCCATCACGCTTAACACCGTATTTTTCCGATTATTGGCATTTTCTGGATGATCGATTGGGTTGTAGATACCAGGACCCTTCAACATCCCCGCTAACGTAGCAGCTTCAGACAGCGTGACATTGTTAGCATCCACTCCAAAATAGCGTCTTGATGCATCTTGTACACCCCAAACCCCATTACCAAAATAGGCATTGTTCAGATACATCGTTAAAATTTCTTCTTTGCTGTACTTCTTCTCGATCTCAATCGCTAGAAAAAGTTCTTTCGCTTTTCTGTCAAACGTTTGATCTAGTGTAAGATACGCATTTTTGGCTAACTGTTGGGTAATGGTACTTCCGCCACCCCCGCCTGTACCACCAGATGTGATCATCCTTACTGCTGCTCTGGCAATCCCTTTGATATCAAAACCAGGATGTTGATAAAAATTCCGGTCTTCGGTCGAGATAACGGCATCTTGGATCAGTGGAGAAATCGCATCTAACTCCACATAAGACCCTTTTTGTGCATACAACGTCCCCGCCTCTTCGTTGTTTTTATCATAAATCACGGTCGACTGACTCAAACCAGATTTCAGTGTTTCAACATTCGCTTGTTTTGCTAATACAAATAGATAAATACTCGTGATCAATACGAAGATCAGTCCGATCAGTAAAATCAACTTGTTGATATGATATTTTTTCCAAATGCGCTTACGCCATCGATGGAATTGTCCGAGGTAAGGCTTAATCCATCGCCAAAAACTGATGAGCGCAGTTTTTATTCTTCTTAACATGCTCTGAAAATCCATTCACTTCTTCTCCTGTCTATTGATCTCATTCTTCTCATTTTAACATAACTAATTATGCGTGACGTCCTGCTTGAGATGTAGGTGTACGCTTTGTTTATTCACATTGTGGATAGTTTAGCATATGAAGTGAAGGAATTTTTCCATTTTTTTCTTAAATATCTGTTAAAAATGTTACAATGAATCTGAATTTCAATGAAAGGTGTGAGCATGTGGACATCACAATCACGTTACCTGAATCTCATCCAACCATGACGATTCGAGAATTATTAGAAAATGAGTGGCTTGTACCAAGAAAAGTCCGACACTTTTTACGTATACGTAAAAACGTCTTATTGAATCGCGAACCTGTTTTATTCCATCACGAAGCAAAAGCTGGAGATCAAATCACTTTGCACTTTGAGGAAACTGACTATAGTTACCAAGAGATCCAATTGGGGGAAGCAACAAAAGTCAGCGTGTTGTATGAAGATGAGCACTTGATCATCGTCAACAAACCAGTCGGTATCAAAACGCATCCGAATGAACCAACAGAAACGAATACGTTATTGAATCATCTGGCTGCTTACTTAAATCAAAAAAAGCAACGTCCATATGTCGTTCATCGATTAGACAAGGAAACGAGTGGAGCTGTTCTATTTGCTAAAAATCCTTTTATTTTACCTATTTTAGGTAGAATGTTGGAACAGAAAAAAATCTACCGCCGTTATCAAGCCGTTGTTTGGGGTAAACTTTCTCAAGATGTAACAATTACAGACAAAATCGGCAGAGATCGTCATGATCGTCGCAAACGAGTGGTTGATCCAAGAAATGGGCAACCAGCCATCACACATGTCCAAGTCGCCGAATTTTCGGCAGATAAAACAAAGGTCTATTGTGTCTTGGATACAGGACGAACCCACCAAATCCGTGTACATTTAGCAAATCAAGGCCACCCCATTGTTGGTGACCCGCTCTATCAAACGAAGTCAGCGAAACGTTTGATGCTCCATGCGTTAGAACTCCATATGCCCCATCCATTTACACAAGAAAAAATCATTGCACAAGCATTGCCGGGACTATGGTAAACACTTGAAAATAGTCATAAACAAAAAACTGAGAATTGGGAACTTAATACGAGCCCAATTCTCAGTTTTTTTCTGTTTCTATCAAAAATATGAATTGACAGTAAGCGCATACATGCTAGACTTACATTAGTATGTATATAAAAAATATCAAGGAGATCATTCATATGAATATTGAAATAACTAACCTTTCGTCACAAATTGCTGTAGCAACCAAAGCGACTGCTGTTACTATGGAGAACATGACCGTTGCAATAGATACTGGCTATGAAAAATTGATGCACGCTGTTGCTGAACAAGGTGCCCAACTGATTGGCGCCCCCTACTGCGCTTATCTGAATAGCAACGAAGACTTTACCATCTTTGACATTGAGTTAGGGATTCCTATCAATACAGCTATTTCTGCAAGTGATGAGGTGTATATGAGTCAAACGTATGGTGGAAAAGCCGTTATCGCCACACATCAAGGTTCTTACGCCACACTTGAGGCAACATACGAGGCAATGCTGGTTTATCTCCAAGAAAATCATTTGGAAAGTACAGGCGTTTATTATGATTACTATCTAAGTAATCCGCTTGATACACCGGAAAACCAATTATTGACACAAGTTGTTTTTCCAATCAATTAAGTTCGGATTCATGTTGCTCCAAACCAGTCTCATTTGCAACAATTATTTCTTGTACATAATGCTTCTATGACCAATAGCAAATAGTTCAATTATAATTTCAGAGTCAATTATATTTGCTAGTATGCGATAATTCCCAATGCGGTACCGCCACTCACCACCTTGATTTCCAGTCAATCCTTTACCGTGTTGTCGAGGGGGTGCTGGTTCCTTCCAAATTTTTTCTAATCCAAGCAACGATTATTCTTGCCTGATTTCGATCCATCTTTCTTAACTGTTTCTGCGCTTGAGGCATATAGATAACTTTATACTTCAGCTAAGAACTTCTCCATGCCAGACTGAGAAATTCCCTTCTCTTTTTTCTTTTTAGAAAGTGCCATTGCATCTTTTAATAATTTTAAATCAATCTCATCTTCGATTTTATCAAGTACTGACGTCCTGTAAAGTTCCTTCAATGATGAGTTATGTACTTTAGCATATTCTGCTACTAGTTTGTTTTCATCATCTGGAATTCTAAAGGTAATTGTGGATTGCCCCATAATCTACCCCTCCGCTCTAATTTGTAACAACATCGTAATAAAAAATACATTCTTTTGTCAATACAACGTTAGTACGTAATATATAGAATAAAAAAGAACGGCTACCAATAATGACAGTCGTTCTCTATACCTATTTTTATTCAAGTTTCCATCTAAAAATTAAAAGTCGCTATTTTCTTCTTAGATTTATGCAAATTCATTTCCTTCTCGATGTGCCTTTTCCGCCAATAATAAACTGCCGATGATCCCACTTTCATTTGGCATGCCCCATTGAACAATATACTCCTCTACTGGCGGCGTTTCCATGTAACCAGCCATCAATGTCATAAATTGTTCTCTCACTTTTTGTAGTAAGTGTGCTTGATTCATGACACCACCACCTAAAATGATTTTTTCTGGCGCTAATGTCAATGTATAATTGACTAATGCTTGTGCAAGATAATATGCTTGGATATCCCAGACAGGATGATCCTCAGGTAAATTTTGTCCCTTGATTCCTGTACGTGCTTCGATCGATGGTCCAGCCGCTAATCCTTCTAAACAGTCTTTATGGAAAGGACAAGTTCCTTCGTAGTCGTCTTCTGGATGACGTTTGACCATGATGTGTCCCATTTCCGGATGCGCACTTCCAGAAAGAATATCGCTATTCAACACAACACCGCCACCAATACCTGTGCCGACAGTCAAGTAGATGCAACTGTTTTTCCCTTGCGCCGCCCCTTTTAACAATTCACCATATGCCGCAGCATTGACGTCGGTTGTCCATGCCAAAGGAACGTCGTATCGTTGTTTGATGCTTCCTAAGAAATCAAAATCTCGCCATCCTTGTTTAGGCGTAGCTAAGACATAGCCATAGCGATCATTCGTTGGATCAATACCGATTGGACCAAAGGAACCGATTCCAATTGCTTCTAATTCAAAGCGATCAAAGAAATCAAACACTAACGCCAATGTTTCCTCCGGTAAAGTTGTCAGTACACTGATTTTTTCAATGATTTCTCCCTGATCTGATACTGCACAAATAAATTTTGTTCCACCTGCTTCTATTCCACCATACATCAATTATTCCTCCTCAAAGCCGACTGTCCGAATCTCATAAGGCTGGAGCATTTCGTCAATCGTCTCTTGACATTCTTCTTCAAGGAGATTCAACCGTTTGCCTTTTTTGCCATTTTTCGTCAAATGCAACGATTCTAAATGACTAGACATATTGAATCCTCTCGCTACTAGTTTATCATTAAGTTTGCTTCGTTTCAAAGCAGTAATTGCAAACGTTTCCCCTTCAATTGATAAATATTGGTTTTTCGGTGATAGTTTGCCTACTTGATTGGACAATTGCTTTGTCGAAAATGGAATTTGAGCTGCATAAGCATGCTTGTAGGTGGCGAATTTATCTTCTCCTGTATGGACCTCTAAACTGTAATCGAATTGGTGAACACCTAAACACTGTGCTTCCGGTGTTGGGAAATAACCCCAGTCGCCCATCTCACCGACGCAACGCAGTAATGTCACCGCAATGGTTTTTCCATCCAAGATTTCATATTCATTCAAACCAAAATTACCAATCGTTATCCCTTGGGTTGCATCGCCTAATTGGACAAAGGCATGTTGATGCTGGGGATTGGTCGGGTTCTCCCAACTTGCAGAGACTTGGTTTGGACGAGCTACAACTTCAAAAATACTATCTGCTTCGTGTTGTTCCACATGTAACTTCGTTGGGAATAAGACACGTAAGCGATGATCTTTCATCTGATTGTCGATGGTTGTTGTAAAATCGATCTTTTTGCTCTCTGCACGCAACGTAATCAGTGTTGTGATTGTCAGTGGCTTTGTTTCTTTTGAGCGTTGGGCTTGCCTAAAGCGGAACTCTCGTACCATTTGTTGCTCTTTTTCTAACCGATCATCTGCAGAAATAGGGATGTCAATGGTTTGAGTTAGTTTGATTTGAGCGATTTTAGATGTATCCTTGATGATCTCAACAGTACTTCTTGGTTGGTCTTTTGAAAGAATCGCTTGTTCATTCTCTGGTTGCTTGAAGATATATTCGTTACCGATGTCACCGACGTCTTCAAATGTCAATAACTCTTCAAATTCTTGCCCGCTCGTTTTATCCAATAAGGTCAATGTCCCATTTTGCTCAATGGATACATGCACGAATTGATTTTCAATACAGCGTCCTGCTTGAGTAATCATCGACTCTTGTTTTTCATCCGTTGCTCCTTCAACTAAAGCGAATGTTTCCCATGAAAATGCAGGCATTTCATCAATTGGTAGCTCAATCGTGACATATCTTGCCATATATGGCACTCTAAAGCGATCTTTCGGTAAATCATAGCCAAATGATACAACTTCTTCAGAAACCAAAGCTGGGATCTGTTTTTTTTCAGACGTTTCAACATGGTAGTATTTCTTAGGTTGTTCCGCCAATTCTTGATATAGCTCCTCTGGAATACCTTCTGCAAATCGTTTTCGTTCCAACTCTAAAGTGATTACGGCTGACCCTGTTTTGGGCATTCCTGCTGTATTGAAAATAACAAAAGGATAGCTTTGCTTCGAAAATCCACTGGTATCAATAGCTGTTGCCAGTTGATCCAATGCTTCTTGTGCTAAAAATCTCCCCACTTCATTGGCTTTTTCAAAACGCGGAATCATTTCTCGATGAACGGAGTCAACTGAGCATCCGCAAATGCTATCATGAGGATGATTTTGCATCAGTGTTTTCCAAGCGTAATCTAATTGATCGTGCGGATACCTTCCTGTCACTTCATATGCCATCGTTGCTAAAGGTTCTGTGACATTTTCAAGTTGACGTTGTACTTTTGTGTTCCACTGTTTGAGGTAAACTCTCGCAGAAGCTGTATTGGCTAACGTATACCAGCCATCGGTTTCTTGACTCGTCAATTCTCCTTCAACTGAGCCAAGATCCTGAGGAAGATCCTGTTGTACCGTTTCTAGATAATCAGTAAAATTGGAATGAATGAATTCATAGTCAGGATACAATTCATTGGCTAATCGAATTGCCTTTGATATATCTTTTTGTACAGGTTGATGATCCACTCCATTCATCATCAATAAATGGTTGGTTGACGCATATTGCTCGGCATCTGCTAACTTCTGATCCCAAAAACGAATCGCAGCTTCTTTCTCAGCTGGAATCTCATTCCCGTTACTGTACCAGTTGGCAAACAATAACCCAAAGATCTCCGTTTGATCAGGGCCTTTCCACCACATCTCAGAATATTGTGACGAATAGTTCTCAGCTTCTAGTACTTGATTATCAAAGCCTATCGGTTTCACCCCACGACCAAACGCAGCAGCTTCTAGTCCTACTTGCTTCATCATTTGTGGCGTTTGTCCCATATTGCCAAAAGTATCAGGGAAATAACCTAGCATGACCGGCGTTCCCCATTTGCGACTTTCTTCCATACCGATCAACATATTCCGAACATTTGACTCTGAGCTAATTAAAAAATCATCCTGTAAAATATAAAATGGTCCAATCCGTAATTTTCCTACATCGATGGCTTGTTGGATTGCTTCTCTTTTTTCAGGACGTACTTGTAGATAGTCATCTAAAATAATGGTCTGTCCATCTAAATGAAAGCTGTTGAAGTCTGGATCGGTTTCAAACAGCTCCAACAAATCATCCATTAACTCCACTAATCGCATGTGATGTTGCTCATATGCCATGTACCACTCACGATCCCAATGGCTATGAGAAATGATATACACTTTTTTCTTCATATCTATTCTCCTCCTTATTTTTCCACTCGGATATCAAAGTAATCCATGACTAATTCACAAAACATCATGTTTGCCCAAGAAAACCATTCTCTTGTGTAGTTTTGCGGATTGTTCACATCAAAACCTTCATGCATCAAGTGTGTCCCTGCATCGGTCGCTACTAGTAAATCAAGGATTCGTTCTTTTTCTTGTTTGTCTTCTGTCGTCATTCCTTCCATCGCTAGGGCGATTGGCCAAATATAATTCTCGGGCGTATGCGAAGAACCAATTCCTTTTGCATACTTCCCTTCATAAAAGTAAGGGTTCTCTTTACTTAACAAAGTGTTTCGCGTATTTATATAGTGTTCATCTGTACTGGAGCAATAACCCAAATAAGGTGCTGAAATCAAATTAGGCACATTGCTATCGTCCATTAATGAGGCATTCCCTAAGCCGTCTACTTCATACGCATAAATCGTTTCACCTTGTTGATTTTCGATTTTTCCATAGGTGGCAATCCCCTCTTGGATGGCTGTTTTTAAGCCGTTTGCTTTTGTAACGATTTCTTGGTCTTCAAGAATTGAGGTGAAAATCTCTTCCACATATCCTAGAATAACTACAGCAAACATATTGGATGGGACAAGATAGCCATATTGACAGGCATCATCGCTCGGACGAAATCCTGACCAAGTCATACCCGTGGGCGCAATCGCCGATCCACGTCCCTCGTTGACTAACGTATCTTCTTTTCTTGTGGTGTCTCTTGTAAAGGTGTAAGGCGATTGTCGATGGTCTTGTTCTACTTGAAAAACTTCGAAGATTTTTTGAATCCCCTCAATAAATGAGTGGTCAAATTGATCTGTACGTCCGGTATTCTTGTAAAGTAAATAAGCTAGTTGAACAGGGTAGCATAAAGAATCGATTTCATATTTTCTTTCCCAGATCCAATCGTTCATTTGAGTCTGATCGGTTTGATGCCCTGCGCCATTTGCTTGTTCATTGAACGCATTTGCATATGGATCGATCGTGATATAGTAAAATTGCTTTTTGACTAACCCACTGATCATGTCAGCTAAATCTTCATCCTCTTTCGCAATTACTAAATAAGGACGAACCTGCGCGGTGGAATCACGTAACCACATTGCAGGGATATCTCCTGTGAGTAGAAAAGTTGTCCCATCCTCTTGCCGTTTGACTGTGGTCAACAACGTATTCGCAAAAGCCGAAGAAAAATTCTTAGCCCAATCTGCATGCTCTTCTCCACATTTTTGTATGATGTCATCCATAAATTGCTTCACTGAATTAGGTATATCTTTATAAGCCATATTATATAAACTCCCTTTTATTTGATATGTCATTATGAATTATACCTGCTCGCACTATAAATGTCTACGCTTTCAATGAACTTTTTTCTATTTACTTTTTCAAGTATTATGCTATGATTTAATTATGATATATCATTAAGAGGTGTAATTATGGAGCAACCATTATATAAAACAATATTTTTAGCGCTAGAAAAAGCAATACATGATGGAACTTTACCTGTCGACAGTCAAGTTCCCACTGAAAAAGAACTATCCCAACAATACAATGTTAGTCGGATCACGTCCAAACGGGCATTGACAGAATTAGAACAACTAGGATTGATTTATCGTGTACGCGGAAAAGGAAGTTTTGTTAAAGCTCCCAAAAAAGGTGTTCCTTCACGTAGTCTCTCTACTCATAAAAGAATCTTATTTCTTTTGCCTTACTTGTCTGATTTATCCGTGGGTGACTTTACTCAGGGCTTGAATCCAATCATGCAAGAACATCAATTCGAGGTCATGATGACGACTTTAGATTTTTTAGAAACAAAGACAGCCAATGATTTGATGCAAGAATTTGATGGCTTGATTTATTATGCTTTTGAAATAGATCAACATCTTGACTTGCTTTTTGAGCTTTCCTTAAAAGACTTTCCAGTACTCATGCTAGATAAAAAAATATATGAGTTACCTTTTCCAACTGTCTTATCGGATAACTTTCAAGGTGGTTCTTTAGCAACCAATCAATTGATTGAACAAGGTCACAAAAAAATCGCTTATCTTTTTGGTGATTTATCCCATCCACAATCCGTGAGACAACGCTATCTCGGTTATCTTGAAGCACTGAATAAAGCAGAGTTATCGTTCCATACTGCATTAAATGATCCAATGGCGACCACTAATGAATTAGCTAACTATATTCATACACATAACGTTACAGCATTTGTTTGTGAGAATGACTTAGTTGCAATTCAAGCAATGACTACGTTAAAACAATTGGGTTACACCATTCCCAATGATTTTTCCGTCATCGGGTTCGATGATATCCAAGCTGCTGCTTTGGTTGATCCGCCTTTAACAACGATTGCCCAAGATTTTCTCCAATTAGGCGAATTGGCGGGCAAAGCGATGATCCAGTGGTTACAAACAAAAGAAAAACCGGCTGACATCAAACATCCTGTTACTTTGATCCAACGACTATCGACAAAGGAGTATACACATGGACATTCAACAAATTGATACACGTCATGGCACTGCGAATCAAGCCAACTTTTCTAATGGGAATTGCCTGCCTTATACAGGCGTTCCTTTTGGTATGAACTATTTTGCCCCACAGACAAATGAACAAAGAGGTAGTTGGTGGTTTCACCCCGATGACCGGATTTTCCAAGGTTATCGTTTGACTCATCAACCTAGTCCTTGGATGGGGGATTTCAGCCACTTTTTGATGACTCCGTTCAGTGGAGTATTACAAGAACCCACGGTGTTCCATGCCCAAAGTTCGTATCGCCCAGAAGAATGTACTTTTTGTCCCACCCACCTTTCCATTGACCAATTGCGTTACGGTATTCAATCGACATTGATCCCTAGTATGTATGGTGGCATCCTTTCCATCACTTACCAACAAAATGATAGCGGTTTATTACTAGCGTTTCCTGGCCGTTTCCGTCTTACTGCAAAAGATGCCTACACACTAGAAGGCCAAGTCACTCATTTTGCGGGCGCAGAAGATCCGAATTTCACTTTTTATTTTGTTTTGGGCTTCGAACAGCCTCTGACAACTAGTGAACTCGAGTATTCTAGCGAACAAGCAGACACCGTAGCTCTTTATTTTGGTCATATCAAGCAACAGACGATTCGGCTAGGGACGTCATTCATTAGTAATGAACAAGCTCACCACAATTTGAAACAAGAGCAAGAAAAACAAGAAAAAGACTATCTTTTAGACAGTCAGGAGCAATGGCAAAACTACTTTGATCGAATCAAAATCAACCATCATGATCAAAAACAAATGCAAACGTTCTATCACAATTTATATCGGACATTCCTATTCCCACAAACTTTTTACGAAATTGATCCAGAAGGAAAAAAAATCCATTATGATACCACTAGTTGTACAGTAAAAAATGGGATTCTTTATACAAATAATGGGTTTTGGGATACGTACAAAACGGTTTACCCACTCTTTTCATTGATTGCGGTCGAAAAATATGAAGAGATGTTGGAAGGTTTTTTAAACAGTTATCGAGAAACTGGCTTCTTACCTAAATGGCTTTCTCCAGATGAACGAGGTCTCATGCCTGGAACATTGATCGATGCAGCGATCGCTGATGCTGCCATCAAAGGTATCGGCAGTCAGAATATGCCGGAATTTTTAGAAGCCATGAAAAAAGGAGCGACAGTTCAAAGTGATCAACAAAATTATGGTCGCCAAGGGACAATCGATTATTTAAAGTATGGCTACGTGCCAAACCATTACCATGAATCGATCAATCACACACTTGATTATGCCTACAGTGATTTTTGTATCAGTCAAGTTGCTCAAACACTAGCTGATGTTGAAACAACTCATCACTATCAGCAACAATCCATGAACTATCGCAATGTTTTTGATACAGAAACTGGTTTTATGCGTTCAAAAGACTGCTCAGGAAAATTCCGTCCTGATTTCTCCTCTATCTCTTGGGGCACAGATTACGCAGAAGGAAGTGCATGGCAAAGCAGTTTTGCTGTTTTCCATGACTTTGCAGGTCTGATCGAAGCGCATGGTGGAAAACAAGCTTTTGAGAACAAATTAGTTGAATTATGTAATCAACCGCCTAAGTTTGAAGTCGGTGGTTATGGGTTTGAAATCCATGAAATGAGTGAGATGGCAGCAACTGAATTTGGACAATTAGCCATCTCTAATCAACCAAGTTTTCACTACCCTTATCTTTTCCATTACCTTGGGAAACCCGAAATGGCACAACCTTTGATCAAACAGTTGCTTACGCAACTTTTCGATGCATCACCTACTGGCTATCCTGGCGACGAGGATAATGGCAGTATGGCCGCTTGGTATATCTTTAACAGTTTAGGTTTTTACCCAGTTACACCTGGAACCGGTGAGTATGTCATTGGTATCCCACTGTTTGATCAAGTGATCTTAACACTTTCAAACGGCAATCAATTGACTATCCATGCTACGCCTAACCAGCCCCAACAACAGTTTATTCACCATGTAAGTCGAGATGGCTACACTTATGAAAAGCTATATTTTACTCATAAAGATTTACTAAACGGTGGCACGATCAACTACCATTTAGGCATTGTTCCTCATACTAAAACTTATTCAGAGGATAGTTTGCCTTATTCTTTAAGTCGCCAAGAATAATATCAGTGGTTCAGCTAGAAAAGAAGCGTGGTTAAGGAAGCTTACTCTTTAGTTAATTCCATTTGCCATCGTCTTCAGCACTAATTTTAGAGAATGTGCGACTCCATTAGGACTTTATTGAATGATTGATTTCACTCATGACTCGTTGTTTACAGATGACTCGTTGAGATGCTATACTAAAGAAAAGAAGCGATGCGCTAACATCGCTCCAATGTAGCCGTTTTGTGGTAGCATGTTTTGAGCTAAAATAAACCCGTCAACTTCTGCTAAAAGTTTATGACGGGTTTATTTTTTATCTTTTTTGCTGATTGTCAGCATAATGCCAACAAGCGCAAGCATCAACGATCCGAACTGGATCATCAATGCCAGTGCTTCCGCAACAGACAAAAGGCTACTCCCTTCGTTGAAGTAGGAAAATGCTCATAAGCATCACCCCCTGAGTAGCTACCATCATAAACAATCTACATGGTCCATTTTAACATAGAACCCATCAAATATTTTATATTTTTTGTTTTTTTATATGATTGTTTTCACTTATTCAATCATATAAAAACAGAGATAATGAGATGTTAAATCTCACGATCTCTGTTTTTTTCAGATGAAACTTCCTTCTGTTTGACTTTGATTTTCTCGGTATTCTGAAGGCGACTGTCCAACGATTTTTTTGAATAATTTTGAAAAATAGGTCGTATTATTATAGCCGATTTCATTAGAGATCTCATTGATATTTTGATTACTATGGATCAGCAACCATTTTGCTTGTTCCATTCTTAAGTGATTCAAGTACGCAGAGAAGCTTTTTTTAGTTTCTTTTTTAAACAGTTGTCCTAGATACATGACATTCAGATGCAAATGTTCTGCGACTTCTTTCAAGGTTAAAGGTTCTTTATATTTCTCATGTAAGATTTGAAGAACTTTTTCGACATTTTGACTATATTTTTGATTATGCTGATTTTCCAATAAAGATAGTAGGAGTTGATGCAACTCTTGGACAGATTTTGCTTGATTGATTTTTTGGATGCCTGTTAAGTATTCATCATCTTCTAAACGGATCAGCTCACGATAGATATCCATAAATAATAAAAAACTGAAATGACGGATATCTTCAGGCGACATGACCGCCTGTTGGAATTGCTCGAAAAAGTCAGAGATCATTTGTTGTGCGAGCGCTAACTGACCACTTTTCAACACACGACTAAATGATACAAAATCAATTGATTGTTTAATTTCTGCTTGTTCGGCATAGAAAATACGTTGATTTTGATCCCCATAGAATTGATGTAGTTGTAAATTATCTTTAGCATGCTGGAAGCTTTGCGGTATCGTTTCCGGATCACAAGATTCATCCCCAATACTGATCAGCCAATTCTCACACATCAGCGACTGTTCAACGAAATGGCTAAACAATTCTACTGCCTCCTCCTGAAGCAACAAAACAAATAAAACAAGTTCTCCATAATTCCGTTGGTAATAAAAAGGTTCTTTTCTTTTTGTCAGCCACTGACTGATTGTCGTTTCAGCCTGCCTAGGTACTTGTGCAAGTAAGACACGTCGCTGACGCTTGCCTAGTTTTTCTAAAAGTTCTTCTTCACTAGGTTCATCCAATTCATCATTCAACCATTGGCTAAATAGAATTTCTTGGTACACTTCTTGTTGATTTTTTTGTTGTCTTCGATGATCCAAGCGTTTCTTGACGGTTTCAAGACTAGTAATCAGTTCTGCTTTATTGACTGGTTTCATCAAATAATTAACAGCGCCTAACTGCATCCCGCTTTTTAGATAATCAAATTCTTGATAGCCCGATAAGATCATAAATTCAAAAAGATGTTCTTTTTGAGCAGCTTCAATAAATTCTAATCCATTCATCTCAGGCATCGTTACGTCTGTGACAACTAGATCAATTGGCTGCGTCTCTAAAATCGATAGTCCCTGCATAGCATTTTCTGCAGTAGCAACAACGTTAAATCCTAAATTTTGCCAATTGATGATTTTTTGTAAGCCAGCTAAGATCATATATTCATCATCAACTAGTAGTACATTATAAGTCATCAGCAGCTCCCCTTTTTATTTTAAAAGTAATATGGATCGTTAATCCACCAGTTGCATTTCTAGCTAGGGTCATCTGATAACTCGGTCCAAAACTAGCACGCAACCGTTCATTGACATTTTGTAAGCCGATCGATCCACTGAGTTCTACTTTGCTTTGCGCCAACTGTGCGCTGATTTCAGCTAATCGCTCTTCCGTGATTCCTTTGCCATTATCACGAATCAAAAGATGAACAAGTCCATTTTCTTCAAATACTTTTACACTCAATGCGTTATCAAAACGAGTAAAATCAACGCCATGTTTAAAATAATTTTCTACTAATGGTTGGATGATAAATTTCGGTACTTCAATCTCTTCCAATGATGATTCAATCGTGAAATGATAGGCGATACGGCTAGGATAACGCATTTGATAGAGGTACACATACTTCTCACAAAAATCCAATTCTTCTTTTAAATGAATCGTCTTTTCCTGGTTGGTGTTATTACGTAATAATGCAGAGAAAGCATAGACAACATCTGCTAGTTCTTCACTACCTTCACTGATGGCATACATTCGAATATATTCCAATGTATTGTATAGAAAATGCGGATTGATTTGTGCTTGTAATGCGCGCATGTGCGCATCTTGTTGTTTGATTTCTAATTTGTAGATATCTTCCACATATTGATTGATACTGCCTAGCATCTCATTGATTCCGACTGATAGGTCTTTTAGCTCGTATTCAGTGATACTAGTATCCACACGAGTATCTAAATTCCCTCTAGCCACTTCATCCATGGCTTCCATGACACGATCGATTTGTTGAGAATAACGTTTGAACGTCTTGTATAAAAATAAAAGCAATAAACCATCCAATAAAATGACGCCAATAATTAACGGTGCTAAGCTTTTTTCTGTTACTTGGCGAACCGTACGCTTATCTAATGTGGCTAAAATACGATAATCGTCGGACACCTCTTGCGATTGGATAAAATTCGATTTTTCTAATTTCTCCACTGGTAATGTAGAATCCGCTTGTAGGGTCTGATTGATCAACTTTTCCTGCTTAAAGATTCGTTCTTTGCCCAGTGCTCGATCATGAAATGTATACAACCGATTACTCGTTCCGGAAATCATGTAAAGAGATAATCCATTAAACGTATTTAAATTCGTCAGCGCTGCATCAAGTTCATCTTTATCAAACCCTACAAACATACTGCCAATTTCTGCGCCACCTTGTGTAATCGTCATTTTGATATAAAAAGCCTGTTTTAATTGTGGCGTTCCCTTCTTGACTATCCCGCCTTTGTTCTCTCTAGTGGACTCAAAATATTCTGGTAATTGGTTGAACACAAGGTACACACTACTTACCTCTTCATAATTGACATACATATCACGAACTACGTTAGGGAATGAAAGAAAATCAGCAGATTGTCGTTGTCGGTCGTACGCATACATCAAATATTGATCGATCGGTTTAGTTAAATAAGTGGTGGTATTCTCGATTTTATCTGAATCCCCTACAAATTGATCTTTGATCACTTTACTTAACGTTGTTTTATCACTAAGCGTTCGCAACGTACTTTGAACTGCGTCATTCACTACTTGTTGTGCTTGAATTTGTCTTTGGATGAATGTATGCACACTGATGATGATCGTTGCAATCATCGTCAGAGCAATCATCATGATGGCATATTTACGCAATAAGCGGTTCAACAACGTTCCTTTTGAAAAGATGAAATCTAACCTATTCATATGTTTCCAACTGCAAGTCCAGATTTTCCCGCCATTGTTTGGTGATCGTTCCGTTCCAAACTGTAAGTAACCCAATCAATCCAAATAAAATCAACCCTTTATAATTCCACGTCACCCAAAGAATCAAACCACTACCAAGGATGATTTTTAAGAAAGTTGAAAAACTTGCGAAACTGGAAATCAAACTCAACTTCAATAGATTTCTTAAGGTCATTTGATAGCCACTATCCAGGATCATGCTATATTGATACGTCGCATAAACGTACAACATGCTGAACAGTATAATAAAATCAACCACTAAGAAAAGAATCCCTTGGATCTGTACAGATAAATACAAGTTATAACTAAGCAAAAAAAGACAAGCCGAAAAAAGACCAAATAATTGATTTCCTCTTACGAAGGATTGTTTGAACATCTGCCAACTTTCGCTGATCGTGATGTCTTTATATTCGAAACCATGGAGATAAAACTGTTCATTGACAACTTTCCAAGCTGGTCCGATTCCTAAAACGACTCCGCCACATACAGCTAAGCCCCAAAAATACAATGTCAATTTCATGATGACCCATACGCGTATGAATACTGTTTCCAATGCTCTACCTAACACAGGACTTCCCCCCCTTTTATTCTTCATCATATCCTATTATACAAAAACATACTGTAACATTGAGCATATTGGAACCTTTAAAACCAAATAAATGGTCTTCGAGGAGCAATACTTCGGTTATCAGCTAGATAACCGATAGTCCAGAAGTAGCTTCTTCGTAAATAAGGCGGAATCCACAAAAATGCAAGAGCAATTTCCGTGGATTCCGCCTTATTTCTCGGAGCTAGATACTTCCATCATAACTTCAGTATTGATTAATTGTTCTCTTGTCGGAATGTATCATATTGTTTTTGCATTTCTGTCAGTACTTTGTCGTATCCAGCTTTATCTAAGGCATCCATTAGTTTTGGTAAGGTTTCATCTGGATCGACAGTTCCAGTGTTCAATCCATCAAGGTATTGATTCATGACATTTGAGATATTACTCAATTCAGTTTTTACGCTGTCTGTATTAAAACTGAAGCCTAAGATTGGAGAAGTTTCAGCTTCTGCAATCGATTGATCTCTTTTAGCGATCATTTCATCGGTAATCGTATCTTGTGTATAAAGAATCTTATTGTTTCCAGTATTCCAAGCAGACATGTGTGTTTTTGGCTGATAGCCGTCTAATAATTTTACTTTGTCATCGCCAACTTTTTCCCATGCCTCTCCTTCGATTCCCCAAACCAAGCCGTTAAGCAATTCAGGATCGCTATTCAATAACGCTAAGAACTCTACTGATTTCTCTTTGTTTTTTGATGTATTAGAGACAACAAAATTTGCCATTTGCGCTTGTCCTGTTGATTTCAAAGGAACAGTAATTGGTTTCGATACTAATTCTTGATTTGCAGCATTTGTTAAAATCGTATCGCCGTAATCGTATGGTCCTTGTGTTTCTCCACGCATCAACCATGTATTACCTTCTAACGGATAATCTTTGTTACTAGTCGCTGCATCACTAGGGATCAATCCTTGATCATACCAACTATGCATCGTCCGTAACAGTTCGATGTAATTTTCGTTGTCATATTGATTAATGATCTTTGTTTTGTCGCCATTCAAATCAACCGCAAATGGCAAAGTATTCCCTAATGGATAATCGAAATCCCCTTGTACTTTAAATCCTTGCCCAATGGCAAAAGCCGCTGTATTCGGTTCTTTTTTATGGAATTCTTGTAAAACTTTTTCTGCATCTGCATACGTTTCAATACCATCAATCGATAAATTGTATTTATCTAATAATGGCTTATTGAAAGTCAACACTTGTTGTGCAAAGACATTGGCGTTTACAGGGAAGGCATATAATTTCCCGTTGACCAGATTGCCTTTGATATATGCTTCATCCAAAGAATCATACGCTTCTTTTCCATATTTAGGCGCTAATTCAGTCAAGTCTGCAAACGCGCCTTTTTGTGCATTTGATACGTAATTGTTGGCAAAAGCGATATCGTAATTTTCACCGGATGAGATGATGACGTTCATTTTCTTCTCATAGTCGCCCCAACCAATATAATTGATATTGACTTTTACACCAATTTTTTCTTCAATACGTTTATTTGCGACTTCCATCAGCTGATCAAGGTTATCTGGTTTGTCACCGATCTGGTACATTTGTAATGTCGTCGTATCACTGGCCGCTGCATCGTCCTTGTCACCTGAACCGCCCCCACAAGCTGCTAAACTGATTGCTGTTAGTGCTGAGAATCCTGTAAAAGCTAATTTTTTCCATAACTTCATATCTTTTTCCTCCTATTTTAGTGCTTTATTCTTTGACGCCGCCAATCGTTAACCCTTTAACAAAATGTTTTTGGAAAAAAGGATAGCTGATCGCAATCGGTAATGTTGAGATAACAACGATTGCCATACGAGCAGACTCTCCAGGAACAGAAGCAAGACCGCCGGCTAACTGACTACCTGCTCCAGCATTTTGAGTAAGATATTGGATATTGCTTTGAATCTTCATCAATAAATATTGCAATGGAACGAGATTATCGTTTTGAATATACAGTAACGCATTGAACCAGTCATTCCAATAACCTAAAGCTGCAAATAAACTGATTGTCGCAATTCCTGGAATCGCTAAAGGTAAGACGATTTGTACAAAAATCCGAAGTTCACTCGCCCCATCTATCCTAGCAGATTCAATGATCGAATCAGACACCGAACGTTTAAAGAATGTTCGCATCACGATAATATTGAACGGACTGACTGCCATCGGTAAAATCAATGCCCAAATCGTATCTTTCAGTTGTAATAAATTCGTCATCACTAAGTAGTTCGCAACCATCCCTGGTGAGAACAACATCGTGATCAAACAAAAGACTGTAAAGAAACGACGAAATGGAAAGTTGGATCGAGAAATAGCATAAGCATATAAAGAAGTTGCTGTACTATTGATCAACGTTCCTACTACTGTCACAAGAACAGTGACGAAAAGAGCCTGAAAAATTTTGTTTTGCATCTGGTCAAACAAAAAAGTATACCCAAATGTACTAAATGTTTTAGGCCAGAAACTATACCCTTGTGTGGACAAAATGGATTCATCTGTAAAAGAGATCGCAATTACAAAAATAAATGGTAACACACAAGAAAAAGCAAAAAGTGCAATCAAAATATTGGAGAAAAAGTTGGTGGTTTGACTAAACGAGCGGATCTCTACTCGTTGAACTTTCTTTTTATTCATTTTTCTCCTCCTTAGAACAATGCCGATTCGCTGTCAAAACGACGAGCAATCGTATTGGTGATCATTAATAAAACAAAGCCGACGACTGATTGATACAGCCCAGCTGCGGCCGTCATACCAAAGTCGCCAGTGGATGTCAGCCCATTATAGATATAAGTATCTAAAACTTGTGTCACTTCATAAAGCGCTCCGGAATTTCTTGGGATATTATAGAACAAACCAAAGTCCGCTCGGAAAATATTTCCAACTGCTAATATCGTCAAGATCGTCATCAGAGGGACCAATTGTGGAATCGTCACATGTTTGATTTGTTGCCACTTGCTTGCGCCATCTACCATCGCTGCCTCGTAATACGTCGGATCGATTCCCATAACTGAGGCAAAATAAATGATACTGTTATAGCCGATCCCTTTCCATGTTCCAATAAAGACTAGAATAAATGGCCAATATTTAGGATCATTATACCAATTGATTGTTTCTCTCCCACTTGCTGCCAACCATTGATTGAAGATCCCTTTATCTGGACTTAAAAACGCATAGACAAAGTAACTAATGATGACCCAAGAAAGGAAATAGGGAAGCAATGACATGGTCTGGTATACTTTTACCAATCGTTTATTTCGCAATTCACTCATAATGATTGCAAACACGACAGATATCAAAAGATTCAGTAAAATAAATGTCACATTATATAAAATCGTATTTTTGGTAATCAGAAACGCTTGATCAGAAGAAAATAAAAACTTGAAATTCTCCAATCCAACCCATGGACTCTCTCTTAAACTGGCAAGAAAGCCATCCGCAGAAATATGGAAATTTTTAAACGCAACGACATTCGCTAATACCGGGATGTAAAAGAAAAAAATCATCCAGATCATCCCAGGGATCGCCATTAAAACAAGCGCCTTATAGCGCCATAAATTCCCAAAAAAACCTTTTAACCCCTTCCTTTTTCTCATATAAAAACTCCTTTCACCTCATTCGCACTGTCATTATAGCGCTTTCAAAAGATATAATAAATGAACAAATCATAGGGAAAATGAAACAAATTATAGAGAAGATTGTAAAAGAATCATTTTGATCTGAGGTGTGAGACAGAAAAACGAAAAATAGCTGTTTTAGGTTGCCATCTATCATGATTTCAATAAATAAACAAAAAAACTTACAGGATTGAGTAGTATACTCCAATCCTATAAGCTGTGTTTTCATGCTCTATTTACTTCTTACTTGTGCCAATTCATCTGGTGTCATTTGGCGATACTCTCCTAAAGCTAAATCTTCTGGCAGAAGAAAATTCCCCATACGTATCCGTTTCAAGTAAGTGACTTCTTTACCAACGGCTTTTACCATCCGTTTGACTTGATGGAATTTCCCTTCATGTAAGATCAAGCGGATACGAGAAGTGATTGTTTCTTCATCGACTGAGTCAATGAACAGTTTTGCAGGCAGTGTCTGTTCATCTCCATCAATGAGTAATCCTTCTGCAAATGCTGACACATCTGCTTTCGTCATCACACCTTTGACCTCTGCCAAGTATTCTTTTTCTACGTGTTTTTTAGGAGAGAGTAATTGATGTGAAAACTGTCCATCATTGGTCAGGATCAACAATCCTTCTGTATCTTTATCTAACCGACCGACTGGAAATAGATCTTCCCGAAAATCTTCATCAGAAAGTAAGTCGATGACGGTTTGATCATGATTATCTTGAGTTGCTGAAACTACGCCAGCTGGTTTATTCAAGATATAATAAAAATCTTTTTGATAATGTAAGGATTCATCTAGATACATCACCGTGTCTTCGGTTTCTTTCACTTGATATTTATCACTTTTAATACAGTTTCCATTGACTGTGATCAAGCCTTTTTTGATCAGCCCTTTGACTTCTTTGCGGCTGCCAAGACCGATGTCAGCTAAAAATTTATCTAAACGCATGTGATTGTCCCCTTTTCAAGCAATGCCTGTCTTATTTGATACGTAACCGTCGGCGTAAACGAATCATCCCTTGACGTCCTAATAACTTATCTGCGAGACGAAGCTTCAGTGCCAGATACGTATAAACCAAACCACCCACTCCGGCGACTAAAACAATTAATATTAGTGATTGGAACTTACTGTCTTGGCTCAAGAACATCCCGAAAATCATTTTCGTCAGCCCTGCTGCAAGGAGCATCAACAGAGTAAGAATAAAAATCAATAAGGTGCGACGCCATACAAATTTCCGATTGAAGCGAGCCACTTGATGGATTTTCTTTAGTATCAGTGAACAAGAAACGATAAAACCAATCATCGTTGCGAGCAATGGTCCATATACTTCAAAAATACGGATTGCTGGATACTGCAAGACTAATTTTACGAGAAACCCAACCAGTAAGTATTGGATCGCCGCTTTGTTTTCAAACATCCCTTGAAGCATATTCGATACAAGCATATAAAGTCCTAGAAAAAGACCGACAAAACTTGCTTGGATCAATACTTGGCTTCCTAATTGATCTGGTGTATAAAATAAAGTATTCAAAGGGTATGCCAAGAGCATCACACCACAGGTTGCAGGAAACATAATAAAGGAAAACAACTGTAAATTACTGCTTGTTAATTTTGCTAGTCCACGACGATCCTTGATCGTTACCGCTTCCGTGATCAAAGGTAAACCTGTCGCAGCAATCGACGTCGCTAAAGCAATGACGACCATTGTCAACTTGTCAGGATTCGCACTGAAAATTGAAAAAAGATCCAATAATTGGGCATTGGAATATTCAGTGGTATCCGACATGATTTTAATAAATGTAAATTGATCGACTAATTTAAAAATCGTGATCCCTGATCCTACGATGATAAAAGGAATCGCTTCTTTGATCGTATCCAACAATAATTCTTTCGTGGCAATGGTCACTTGGTTTTCACTGTACTGCACACGAGCTGCTGTATACGCTTGATGTTTCTTCAAAAAATATAATAAGACAGCCAAGCTGACGATCATCCCAATAAATGCTGCAAAAGTCGATTGGGTCACCGCAGTTACGTAGTCCCCTGACAGGACTTTCATGATGATGAATGTAGAAAGCAACAGATAAAATACGCGCGCAATCTGCTCAACGATTTGCGAAAGTGCATAAGGCATCATTTCCTGATTCCCTTGGAAGTATCCTCGAATAACACTCATACAAGGAAATACTAATAGTGCTGCACTTAATGAGCGCATGATTGGAATCAATTCTTCCCCACCACCAGAGGCACGAGCTAACCAAGGCGAAGCAAAATACATAAATCCTGCAAAAAACACCCCTAAAACAGCCATCATTTGCATTGCTCGTAGAAACAACCGGTGAGACGTCCCGTATTCATTCAATGAATTGTAACGTGCGGTTTGTTTCGCAATGGCAGCTGGAATCCCCGCAGTTGAAATCATTAAGAATAACGCATAAATATTGTACCCCATATTGAATAATCCATTGGCAGCCTTTGCATTTTCGCCCATCCAAGCATACCAAGGAATAATATAGACTGCGCCCAGTAATCGAGAGATCATATTACTTGCAGTCATCCAAGCAGAACCTCTAGCCATTTTCTCTTGAACTGTCAAATTTTCTACTGCTGGTTTTCTTTGATTAGTCATTGATCAGATTCCAACTTTCTTCAAAACATTACTCATATTTTAAGTGTAAATCCACAAAGTAGCAATCTTTTTATCGGCTTTTTTTATTTTGTAGCGGTTGCAGTTTTTACGTAATCACTGTTTTATTTCAATCACAGGATGATCTGGTTCTCTATCTTCGTTCTTTCGAAATCATCGCTTTTTCATTTTTTTCTAAGTTGCTATTTACAACAGTTGCACATTTTTTTGCATAATCACATTTTCTATTAAAACCTTCTGTTTCGAATTTAGGATATAATTTTCTACTATTTTGATCAGAGGTAACTATAGCGTCTCTTGTCTTTCCATCATTCGTTGATTTTATAGGAAACATTTTGCTTGTAGGTACAGTCTTTTGAGATGAACGCTTGCTAGGAATTAGTTCTTCTGCAAATTTACGATCTATCTTATTTAACACATGCTCTAACGCTGCTGCTCCTTTAGTCGGTTCTCCCTCTTTAGCTAACGATGCTTGCATCTCCGGGTTAGTTTCTACATGTTGTATCAAATCAGCTAATACAGATGGATTTTTTTCTCCTGCTTGTCGCAGATACTTTGTGATAGCTGGACGGCTAGAAGGGGATTTTTCTGCAAATTTACGATCTATCTTATTTAACACATGCTCTAACGTTGCTGCTCCTTTAGTCGGTTCTCCCTCTTTAGCTAACGATGCTTGCATCTCCGGGTTAGTTTCTACAACATGTTGTATCAAATCAGCTAATACAGATGGATCTTTTTCTCCTGCTTGTCGCAGATACTTTGTGATATCTGGAAATTTTTCTGCAAATTTACGATCTATCTTATTTAACACATGCTCTAACGCTGCTGCTCCTTTAGTCGGTTCTCCCTCTTTAGCTAACGATGCTTGCATCTCCGGGTTAGTTTCTACATGTTGTATCAAATCAGCTAATACAGATGGATTTTTTTCTCCTGCTTGTCGCAGATACTTTGTGATAGCTGGACGGCTAGAAGGGGATTTTTCTGCAAATTTACGATCTATCTTATTTAACACATGCTCTAACGTTGCTGCTCCTTTAGTCGGTTCTCCCTCTTTAGCTAACGATGCTTGCATCTCCGGGTTAGTTTCTACAACATGTTGTATCAAATCAGCTAATACAGATGGATCTTTTTCTCCTGCTTGTCGCAGATACTTTGTGATATCTGGAAATTTTTCTGCAAATTTACGATCTATCTTATTTAACACATGCTCTAACGCTGCTGCTCCTTTAGTCGGTTCTCCCTCTTTAGCTAACGATGCTTGCATCTCCGGGTTAGTTTCTACATGTTGTATCAAATCAGCTAATACAGATGGATTTTTTTCTCCTGCTTGTCGCAGATACTTTGTGATTTCTGGATTCATTGTTCTATTCCTTCTTCCATTTTTTATTTAAATAACAAGTTTTAAATTGAAAAAAGTTAAATTGTTTTCCTTACCCTCCTTTTAATGTTTTGTTTTACTGAGACTTTCACGCTCCGACCAAACGTTTATCTTCGTTCTTTTGAAACCGGGTGGCCCACCTTTTTAGTTAATGAGGTATTTACTGCCTGTGCCACTTCATTCGCCGAACGAATTTTACGTGTGAAGTATATCGGACTCTCTTTCGCAGTCAAAATAGACTTTTTGGTCCTTTGTGGACTATGTAACGAATCACCTGTAACCTTTACATCATTAAATATGTTAGCATGTTTTGTCCTACTTGTAGTCGAGTCGCTTCGGCTGATTTCTTCTTTTGATCGTTGTTCATTGTTGTTTGTAGTGACGACTTGTTTCTTAATTTAAAGCGATTCCATCGGACTGTCGACCGCCTCTTATCATTCCCCATGTTCTTCTGCACAGTGACTGAATCGCTCGACCGATTAGCTTTATGGGTCTGAATCTTTGTTCACGATGAGGTTGATCTATCGCCTCATTAAATGAGTCTTCTTTGCGTACAAATTTGTTTTCTAGTCTGGCTATTACATCATCTTCTGGAATATTATAATGTGAAACTATATATTTAAAGGCTATAAGCTTCTCCTCTTTCGATAGATCCTTTTTGTTAAATAACTTTTCTCCTACTTCACGTATTTCTTCATCAATCATTTTCTATTCCTTCTTTCTTTTTTATTTAAGACTCGCCTTTTCAGATACTGTTAGACAGACCTCGTTTGTTTCTGTCCTTTAACGTTTTTTCTACTAAAACGTTAAAGCTGAGATCCAACGATTCATCCTCGTTCTTTAGAAACCACCGTCTTTTCTTTTTTTGAAAATAAGTTATTTGCCGTTTTTGCAGCTTCATTTGCCGAACGGATTTTACGTGTGAAGTATGTTGGAAGATCATTTAATCTCTTAGTGGAATGCTTCTCATTTTTTTGAATCGTTTTTGGCTTCGGTAACGAATGATCTTCAGCTGTTCTAGGTTCTTTCCTCTTTGTTGTCCTGCCTATTTTTTGGATTTTTTCAGCTATGTATGACAAAATTCTTCGTCGTTTTGATGTAGATTGTGGAGAGGTTGTTACACTGTTGTCTGTTTTTTTGGCTCGCTCTACTGAACCTTGGGCTAATTTGCCTCCACCGAACCTTTCCTTCGAGAATTGTTGAACATTATTTAAAGGGATAGTTTTATTAAGCTTTACCTTATTTAAAGCTGTTTCATTTAAAATTTGACCACCTAGTAGATTTCTCCCCATCCTGGTCATCATTCCCGGTTGTTTCCCACTGACTTGATCCGCTTGTTTGGCTTGTCCCCTAGGTATCAAATGATCTTGTGAACTATAGCTATCTTCTAGACTATAATAGATTGAGTCAGATTCTATACTATACATTGAACTATCCTCTATATGATGTTTTGAATGTAAAGATTCAACATCTCTGGTACGTTCAGCTTGCTCTGGTTTCTCTTTAGATAGACTATTTTTCTTTGATAACTGCTCTTTAAATCCGCTTGTCTCTTCAGGATTCATTTTTAGACCTTCTCTCTTTTTATTAACATCAGTGATTCTTTCGTAAAGTTGCCCTGATTTGTCATTAACTACGTAAAAATTCTTTTTTTGCTCTTTGCCGATTAGCCTTGCTTGCTACTGACTCATTTCTCCAATACGCTATTTTTTCTACTCTACAGATTGTTTTTTTAACGAACATCCGATTATCGGGTTGTCTTGTTTCCTGTAATGGCCGGTTTTTCTTATCTCTATCTTCGGAGAATTTTGTCTTATCTTGCTTTAGCTGTTGTTGGATATCAACGAAGAAACGTCCCTGCACGTTGCTATATTCGTTGTATTTATTGTTCGCTACTTTCTGTTGGGTACCAACTTTTTTCTGGCGAAAAATGGCCCATTTTTTTCGTAACCAATTATTATTTTGAAAACTTTTAGGTTTGTACGCTTGCCACATCTTCTTGTACTCTGATGTGTGCCACGGTGGATCAACTTCTTTTCCATCGTTAAAGAAAATAATTTTTCTTTCCAACTGTGACCAATTGCGATAGATATAACGAAGTTCATGATTGGTTACGTTGATAGTCGGCATTTTTATTCGAGGTTTAGTTAATACTCGTTTCATATCAAGTCCGTCTAATAAAAAATAGATAGTGACATTTGGATTTGTTTTTGCAATATCGATGCCAATTTTTGATCCCCTGACAGTGTGGAATACTGGTGAATACATTTTACCTTTTTTGACATATGCATATCGATGTTCACCTAAATCTACGTTAGGATCTTTAGCTAATTCACTGTAGATATATCTCCCTAATTCTTTGTTGTCAGGGATTTTCAATACACTAAACTCATTTGGCCGATAATTTTTAGAATAGGCTTTTACAAAAAAATAACGCTGAGCAACTGTTCCTTTATAAAGACGAGCAAACCAATTTTTATAGTTTTGTTGTGTGTGATAGTAATAATCTTTCCATAGTGGCCAATCTCTATATTCATGCTTGATATATTCAGGCCATTCATAGGAAAACTTCTCCCATTGTTCTGGTGTTGTTAATTTTGATCCTTTTGTCCTTAACATATCCCGTAAATAACTGATATAGCGATCAAATGAATACTGTAGCAAAGTTTCATCTTCTGCAACTGTCATATTTTTTAAGTAGAGTTTCCCTGCGGTCATTCGTTCAAAATAGTCAGCTCTTGTTGTCGACAATCCAAAAAATAAAATCATTTGTTTCTGTCCACTTTCCATATTCTACCTTCTTTCATTTTTACTTAAATCGTCTGTTCACGAAAATACGTAACAAAAAATATGCTATAATAAACCAAATAAATACAAAGTGAGGGATGATTCAATGAGCTTCTCCTTAGAAGATATCCGCAACTTATTGTTAAAAGAAAATCTGTTAAAAGAATTTGTATCACCACAGGGGTGGCATCTGTATGCTCCAGAAAATAGAGTATTCAAGAAATTAAGTTATGACTCACGTCAGGTCGATGCTGAGACATTATTTTTTTGTAAAGGATTAAATTTTAAAGAAGAGTATTTAACTGCCGCAATTGCTCAAGGGCTTAATTACTACGTGGCTGAAGAACCTTATGAGAACGAAGCTTGTGGCATAATCGTGACCGATATTCGCAAAGCAATGGCAATTCTTTCCATGGCTTTTTATGATTATCCACAAAACAAGATGCTAGTCATCGGATTTACTGGGACTAAAGGTAAAACCACCGCTGCATACTTTACCAAGGCCATTCTAGACCATACGACTAACTATAAAACTGCCCTGTTTTCAACAATGAATACCACATTAGACGGCAAGTCTTTTTTCAAATCTAATCTGACAACACCGGAATCACTCGACTTGTATCGCATGATGGCTGAAGCAGTAGAAAACGGTATGACACATCTTGTCATGGAGGTTTCTTCTCAAGCCTACAAAACGCAACGTGTTTATGGACTCACTTTAGATGTCGGGATTTTCCTAAATATTTCACCCGATCATATCAGTCCGATCGAACACCCGACGTTTGATGATTACTTTTATTGCAAACGTCAACTGATCTTAAATTCAAAAAAAGTGATTTTAAATCGTGAAAGTGATTACTTTGATTTATTAGTGGAAACAGGACAAGTCCACGGTATTCCTGCCATCACTTACGGACGAGCAGATACTACAGACGTTCAAGTGAAAAGTTTAGAAAATCAAACGCAAGCGTTCGAATTGATCACACATGGTTCTGAATTACCTGTTGAAGCAGAATATACGATCAAATTAGCTGGTGGCTTTAATCAAGAAAATGCAGCTAGCGCAATCATTGCAGCTACATTAGCGGGTGCTTCGATTTCAGATGCCCAACAAGGACTAAGAGAAGCTAGGGTTCCCGGACGCATGGATCAGTTGACCCATAAAAACGGCTCCCATATATATGTTGACTATGCCCATAACTATTTAAGTTTAAAAACATTATTAGCATTTGCTAAGAGTGAGCATCCTAATGGCCGTGTGATCGTCGTTCTAGGAAGTCCAGGAAACAAAGCGATTTCCCGCAGAAAAGACTTTGGAGAAGTCTTGTCAGAAACAGCCGATGTCGTTTTCTTGACCGCAGATGACCCTGCTTTTGAAGATCCGCAAAAAATTGCAGAAGAAATCCATGAAGCAATCACAAATAAAGAGCTTGCTGTCCATTACGAAATGGACCGTCCGACTGCGATCCAACTAGCATTAGCAGAAAGCCATCCAGAAGACTCTGTTGTGATTGCTGGTAAAGGTGTCGATGCGTATCAAAAAGTCGGTGGTGTCGATGAACCTTATGAAGGTGACTATGACATAGCAAAACGCTTGATCGAACAATGAAGCTTTCTAAAGAAGTACAGAACGCTTTAACTTAGACAGATAACTCTAGCTAAAAAAGCCAACTCCTTATGAGTTGGCTTTTTTAGCTGTTTATTCCAATATCTTTGAAATGATTTTTTATCTTGCCACATCAACTCATAGATAATCTTCTAAAAATCTCAGGCAATATCCAGTATACGCTTTATCTTTCCGATTCAGTTGGAGCTCGTTGCATCTTTATTCGAGACGACTCTCGTTTCTTCTGCTCATTTAATTCATCTGCTCGTTTAGCAAGTCCTATCGTCATTTTACGAAGTACCTGAGTGCCATTTGTACACATTTTCTTTTGTTCAGGACTGTGTATACCCGCTAGGAAAGAAGATACCTCCATTCCTTTAGACACTTTATTTTCCCGATTTTCGATATAAACTTGCCAATCTTTGACAAAGTCGCCTTCATGCCAAGGTGGTGGTATAATCCGACTTTTTGACATAAAAGTCACCTGATCTTTTATGATCGGCCATGATCGATAAGCATAGCGCAACATTTTACGAAGTTGTCCCATAGGATACATCCGTCTATTTGCTATATCTTTCATCTGTATACCATCTAAGATGATATAAGCTTTTATAGTGGGATAGCATTTTAGCATGTCTATCCCGATTTTCCCTCCATTTTCATCTAATTCTTTGATGAGTACTCTATCTTCATGCTTGTCTATGTAGTATAGCTCTGTCCCTTCTATCCCAATTTTATTCCCACTTTTGTCCCGTTGTATACCCTCTATTTCTATGTTGCCAGCTTGGATTGCACCGGAAAAACTATTGGTCAATTGATTCTTAGGGTTTTCTTTAGATGCAGCCATAAACTCTTTCCACAACGGTAAGTTGTCTGATCTTACATAGTCATTTATGCCGCCATTAGCAAATTGTTGCCATTGTTTCCTTGTTACCAGTTCATCCTTTCTGACTTTATCATAAATGATTCTTTTCACTTCATTATTATAAGTATCAATCATATAGGCTCGATGATCCTTTTCTTTTAATTCTCCTTTAAATCTATATTTCCCTTCATTCAACTCCTTAAATAGTCGTTCACATGAAACATCCAAACCAATCAATAATACTTTATCTCCATCTAATGGCATGACCATTCCTCCTCTTTTAAAATAGCGCTCTCTTGTCCACTCAGCACTGGCTTTTTTGATTGAAAGAATATTCGAATTGATATTTCCTCTTTCTTATGTATCTAAAAAATATAGTATTTTAAAAACTATATCGTCAAGGCCCTTTGCCTACGTGCAGATGCTCTCTTTTGCTCTGAGACATTATTTTGCTTTCCTATTGCTTCTTTAAGTAACGATTGCAAGTTTTTATGTTCATGTGCCCTCTCTCTTGTAAGGAATGTACTTGATTTGATATTTTCCATCGACTTACACGCTTGCTTGTTGAGATTCCATGTGAAACGCCGCTTTCGTATTTCACTATATTTCTGCCACTCCTTGACATACTTTCCTCTGATCCAAGGTGCTTTCACGATTTTTTTATTTTCAAAAAAAACGACTTTTTCTTTTAACTCATCCCAGTGCCGAAAAATATAACGCAGTTCTTTACATGTATAATCACTTTCGTAATGTCCGTAACAATTTTTTTTAGAGATATTGTGCATATTCAGTTTATCCAGTACAAAATATATCCTAACATTAGGACAGTAGATGGCTATATCGATACCGTTTTTACACCATCTTTCGATATGCTTATTAAAACTTTTTTTATCTTTATACTTGTTGCGATAGTAGAGTGCCCCCTTTTCCACGAATAATTTTCTTTCAGTTACTACTTTTTTAAATATATTCAACAAACGATTCTTAGGGTTCCATTGCATAGACAGCCAGTATCTTTTCCAATGGGGTAGATGCTTATACTCTTCTGATAATAAGCTAGGCCACTCTTTCTCAAATTCTTGCAGTTCTTCTACGGTCTCTAGCTTTTTTTCCGACACTTTACTAACGATCAATTCATGTACCTCTTTATTATAGCGTTCAATGACATATGCTGATGAACTTGATTCTGTCAGACTAGGAAATCTTTTCAGTTTCACTTTTCTCGAAATGACATCTTGGTAAAATAGTATTCGTTGATCATCCATCCCAAATAATAAAATATACATTTTATCTGTATCCATTCCGCTATCCCACTTTCTTACCCTTAAATTATTTTACAAGTACCTATAGAAATTGATGTTCCTCTTACTTTTCTGCTTGAACGGAATGTCTCCTTACTTTTGTTTGAGCTTGTTGTCTGATCCTCTGTTCATTTAGCGCACTTGCTTGCTTGTCAAACATTTCTACTTTTTCACGAAAGGCTGGACGCATATCTTTTCTCATTTTTCTGACCGTTTGTATGACATTCTCGTCATGAATTATCTGCATTAATTTATCCATTCGGTTTATTTTTGTCAGGGAAGAGGGAATGTTTTTCTGTTCCAGTTTAATTTTTTTGCGCTCAAAATATCTTTGCCAATCTTGAACAAATGCCCCCTTGATCCATGGGGGATCTACCTTTTTTCCGTTTTCAAAGAAAAGAACTTTCTCCCCTAGTTCTGAATGATTCTGGTAAATTTGTCGGAGTGCACGCAATAAAAAATCGTTTTTACGGAACTTCTTGGGGCGTAGCTCCACATTGTGTTTTGGAATTTTTGAATATATCCCACGCATGTCAATACCATCTAAGGAAATATAAATCGGGACATTCTCTTTTATAGCCATCTCCACTGCGATCTCGTAAGCTTGTATTTCAAGTCCTTTTACAGGCGCTTTCATTTTATGATCTTTATAACAGAAAAATTCATAATATAGTTTTTTTCCATCTGTATTTAAATTACCTGGTGATTGTTTGGTAAAAAACACTCCCATTATTTTATTTAATCGATTTATTTGATTTCCCCTCTCTAATCCCATCACTCGAAGATACTCGGGGACATGTGCTAACTTTTCGCCTTGTGATTCCAACAGTGAAGGCAATTCATTAGAAAAAGTCTCCCAATCTTTCCTTGTAATCAGGTTCCCTTTCTCAACGTGTTCCATCATCAACTTTTCGATTGCTTTATTACACGCGTCAAACATATGCGCCTTATAGTCCTTGTTGACGAGCTTCTCCTCAATTTCAGGAATTTTAGCTAACGTTTCACAGGCGTTCTCATGTCCAAAAAGTACTATTTTCCCATTGTTTATGGGTTCTTGATTCGTTTTTATTTCTGACTTTTCCGCATCCATTGCTTGCTTGATGTAAGCTTGCCAATTTTTGAGATAATTCCCCTCAACCCAAGGTGGGGGGACAATTTCTACGTTGTTTATAAAAAAAATCTTGTCTTTAAAATTTTTTAATTGCGAAAATTCTCGATAGATATAGTGAATCGATTCGCGCAAAATAGCTGTTTCAGAGCGATTGAAAAAATTGTAATCGTCGATAGCCCTTTGATTGAAATGACTTAAAGAAAATAAAATCGTGGTTTGATGATTCATTGCCATGTCTAGAACTGTCTTGTACCCATGTTCTTTCAGTAGATTGATTGTAATCTCATTTCCAACAGCATTGGTATAAAATAATCTTTGACCATCTGTCTGAAGATTTCCTGCTTGGATGGCTCCTTCAAAAACGTTTGTTAAGTGATTCTCAGGAGAGCGGTTCATTGACTCATAGTATTCAGAAAAATAAAGCAATTTTTTTTCATTTTGGGGAAATAGTAACAAAGGCAAGTTATCAGAAAAATCCTCCCAGTCTTGTAATGTTAGTAGTTTATTTCCCTTAACAAACTGAATGATCAACTTCTCTATTTCATTATTACACGCGTCAAACATTTGTACTTGATAGTCTTTACCCGGTTGGAATCGTTCCGATTCATTGGACTCAAATAGCCGTTGATACTCGCTGTTCTTCCCAAAAAATATAATTTTTAATTCATTTGTTATCATTCATTTCTCTCCTGTCCCCAGTGACACCTAATCACTCTATGGATCACCTTCACTGACCAAATATTTTTCCGTAACAGCCAATATATGCCCGAATCATCTAAATACATCACAAGGTGAACGCTCGCTGTCTACCGATTGATTTTTCCATTTTTTTCTGGATTTGTCCTTTCTCATTTACTTCTAAAAGTAGTGCTTTGAAAGATTTTAATTCATTTTTCTTCTTCTCTTTTGGTAAAGCATCATGGTTAAATCGTCCACAGATTTAGCGATTTCTCTTTTCCCCTTCTTCTTGCGATGCTCGCGATACTTTTGCCATTGGCGAATGTGATTGCCTTCAATCCAAGGGGCTTTTACAATTTTTCGATTTAAGAAAAATACAACTTTCTCCTTTAATTGATACCAATGTCGGAAAATATAGCGTAATTCTTTACAGGTATACTCACTTTTGTATTTTTTTGGCGATTTTTTTGCATGATTTCTTTCATTTTTATGCCATCCAACACGAAATAAATGAGAATGTTGGGATAGTACATGGCCATATCGATGCCATTTTTACAGCCTCTAGTAATGTGGTCATTACAACTGATTGTCTCGCCTGCTTCATTTTGAAAATATAACACGATGCCTTCTAGTCGAAGATTCTCATGAAAGATCGGATAATTGAACGTTGCCCATAAACAGTTCTTAGGATTCCAGTTCATACACTGAAGATATTGTTTCCAAAGCGGATGTTCATTCCAAAATCGGAATAACACAAAAAATAATTCTTCTATAAATAGACGCCATTGCTCAAAAGTCCGTAACCTTCCTGATCTTTTTCGTTCAACTACCGCCATATGTAGCCTATTATTATAATAATCAATGATATGTGCATGTTCTGATTCACCAGATAAGGTTGGATAGCCTTGTAGATCAACTTTATTACTCTTTACATCGGCAAAAAAAATTCACGTTTCTTATATAAGCCATAAAGCAAGATATCTTTTTCTGAATCCATTGATCTATCCCTCCATAAACTGGCTTTGTCTCAGCTTTCCCTACTTGTTCTTGTCCGCAGTACTTCCATTTACAGATCTGAACATTCAGCGCCCCCTCTATAGGCAGACGCTGGATGTCTAAATCCCTTCATTCTTTTTTCAAATCAAGATTGATCTTCTTCCATGATCGCGACCACTCGTGTCCAACCTGCACTTGCTTTTTTGATTTTTGTTGGGAAACAGCTTAGCTTGAAACCAGTGGATGGCAGTTGATCTAAGTTCGTCAATTTTTCAATATGACAGTATTTCTTTTCGATTCCAGCAAAATGACCTTCCCAAATAATCGAGGGATCGCGAGTCTGTTTAAATTCTTCCGCAATAAACGGTAATGGTCGATCCCACGACCAAGCATCCGTACCAACTAAACAGATTCCTTGTTCTAATAGCCAAAGGGTTGCTTCTCGTCCGACTCCACATCCACTGATCAAATAGTTTGGCGTCCCCCAAAACGGCGCAGCACCTGTCTGGATCAGCACGATATCTTTTTCTTTGAGTGTATAGTTGATATTTTTCAAGGCGTGTTGAAAGTCAGTGACCGTCAACTGATAGCCATTTGGTTTATCCGAAAAATCAAGCATGACACCTTCCCCATAACACCAATCAAGGGGCACCTCTTCAATGGTCCAAGCTGGCTGTCCATCATCCATCGTTGGATGATAATGATAAGGTGCATCCATATGAGTACCAGTATGCGTAGTGAGCTGGACACTTTCCATCGCCCAAGCTAAGCCATTAGGAAAGTCTTCCTTTTTTGCCGTTTCAAAAAAGCGTAACATATCCGGCACGCTTTTCTCGTGGTCTAAATAGTTGATCACCGGAATCATTTCTTGCGGATCACTTGGCACTCCATTTTCAATCGTGATACTTAAATCAATCAATTTCATTTACTTGTCCTCCTTTTTCTAAACCTCTTTATTTCATACTTATGTCTAGTATACGGAGGATTTCCCACATATTTGTCCTTTTTTTTCTGTTATTTGATATAAATATCAAGCATCATTGAGTTGCCATCGACCATTTTTACATCTTTTTATGACTGTCCATATATGAACCAGGCTATTCCCCTTATTTTTAGAATGTTGCACTTTTTACTATCTTGGCAATTGAAATGTCGCGGCTTGCTTTAAGAGGGGGAGCAACTGTTTTCTAATATTCCCTTGCCTTACTTTGATAGTGTTCTCCCTCTAGAAGTAACTTCGTAGGTTCTATTGACTAATAGATATCTATTTTTTTGTATACAAGGTTATTTTTACAAGCTTCCCCCAATTTTCTCATTATTCAACATATATAGGCTTTTCTTTTTTCATAACAACTCACTAAAAAACTCAGTTACCATCTCTAACGAATGGCAACTGAGTTTTCTTTTGAATCACTATGCCACTGAACCTTCTCTTGCTAATTCTGCGGCTTTTTCTTGTTCTTCAGTCAATAATTTATTATCATAAAACTTGATGAATGGCAACCAGATGATAAAGCCGAGAATCGCACATAAGACGGCTAAGACAGCGGCTTTCCAGTCACCTCCACTACCAACAAAGGCGCCGATCCCTACCGGTGAAGGCCAAGGCATTTGGGCTAACATTGGTCGAACGATTTCTAATTTGATAGCAAAGTATGCTAATGATGCGGATGCCATTGGTGCTAAGAAAAACGGTACTGCCAAGTAAGGGTTATAAACGATCGGCATCCCGAAAATGATTGGTTCATTGATATTGAAAATCCCTGGTACTAATGAAGCTTTTCCTAATACTTTTAACTGATCGGATTTTGCCATAAAAGCAATAAAGATAATTAATCCTAATGTCGCCCCAGAACCACCAACCGTTACATAAGAGTTATTAAATTCGCCGGCTAAAGGATAATTTGCACCTTGGGCATTCGCTGCCATGTTCGCTAAAACGATTGGTGTCAAGAATGAGGTAATAATGTTCGCCCCATGAATCCCTACGATCCATAATGCGTGGATCAAGAAATAAATGATCATGATCCCTATCCACGTATTCGTCAATTCTGTTACAAATCCAAATGGAATAGCGATCATTTTGAAAATATCTGTTCCTAACGCAACTAATGTGCCGTTGACAATCATCACCACAAAGGCAATCACAAACGTTGGGATCAATGCGGTAAAGGAACGTGAAACCCCAGGTGGTACAACATCTGGCATCTTGATGACCCAGTTACGTTTCACACACATACAATACAACTCAACTGCAATGTAAGACATGATGATGGCGGTAAAAATGCCTGACGTACCCAGACGTTCGACAAATGCGCCCATACGTACCCCACTAACCACAGTTTCTGCATCGGTCATACTAGAGATCAAGCTGATTTTTCCGTCTGAAATGATCAACTCTGGGATACACATGAAGAAAGCAAAAACAGATAATAGCGCGCCAGTTAAAGGATTGACATTCAGTGCTTGTTCATCTCTTTCGATCGACGTTAATTCATAAGCAAATACAATAGCAAAATAAATAGATAATATCCCCATCGTCATCGTATTGACGATCATATACAAGTCGCTGACTTTAAAGAAAGTTGCATTGAAAAATCCTTCTAAAAACGGAAATGGTAACGGTAAAATATTCAAAACTAAAAACATCGAACCTACGATCGTAAAAGGAATCGACGCCATCCCAGCAGCCATTACTGCGCGTACGATCTTGAATTGTGCCACTTTCCCCATCGGTCCCATCAAATATTTCTGTAGAAAATCAAACATCTATTTACTCCCCTTTCCAAAATGTACTACACGTTCATACTCTTTGATTCGTTGATAGTGACGATCCGTATTTGCATGGATTTTATTCAAGCGTCGCTGACAAAAAAGACAGATCAGTAGCCCACTAGCAATCACAAACAGAATCAATGCTTGTCCATTTGAACCATCCGCCATAAAAGGAAACAATTGAGAATATCCTGGTGAAAATACTGCTAATAGGAGAAATACATTGGTTACCGCTTGCAATCGGAAATAATTTCGAGTAACCGTTGCATTATTTTTATGTGTACGATAGAGTGCCACTTGTTCTGCGACGACTGGTAAAAGAAAGAATAATAGCCCTAATGGTACCCAAAACATCTTGCTACTCGCAAGGAGTAAGGAAACCAGCCAGTAAAGATTGGCAAAAAAGAAACCAGCTGTCAAATAGCGAATAATCAGATAGCGATTAAAATATAAGACTTTCAAACTAAATGCTTTTTTCTCTAACTCCCGTTGTTTTTTCTCAGCTTCACTCATTTTCCCACCTCCGTTCTTGTTTATTTTTGATATAAGTAACTCATCTCTTTTGCCACTTCCAACAAAGTCATCGTCGTCATCAGATGATCTTGCGCATGGACCATGATGATTTCCATTTCGATCTTTTGCCCACTTGCATATTCTTTCAATAAATGCGTTTGTGATCTATGGGCTTCTAGAATCTCCTGATTCGCTTCATTTAGCTTTCCTTCAGCTTCTGTGAAGCTTTCTGCTCGTAACAAAGCAAATGCTTCGTGGATCAATGTTCGTGCATTGCCACTGTGAAAAATAATATCAAATGCGGTCACTTGGAGCTCTTCACTCGTCATTTTCTCCGTCATCAAGACGCCTCCTTAGTAAATCATTTTCATAAATTGTTGATTAAAATTTTCAAACGTTGGTTCAGCTAAAATCAGCTGCTGTAGATCCAATCGATCAATAAATTTTACGATTGCCTTCGTTACAACAGTGATTCCTTCATTCTCGATACAAGAAGGAGAGACTAGAAAGACAAAATGGAGCGCCCCTTGTTCATCCCATGCCATCCCATCAGGAATGATCCCCACTGCAATTTTAGCAGTAACTCCCACTGGGATCGCTGGATGCGGGACAACTACTTGTTCACTGAAAATGATTTGCCCCATTTTCTCACGACGTTCGATTTGGTGAGACATCTCAGACGTATAATTCTCCGTTTCATCTTCTTGTAAAAGTGCCAACAATTCAGCGATCACTTGATCTTTTGTTGGTGCTGAAGAATAGACTTTAAACCATTTTTTTGAAATCTGCTCTTCGTAAAATGCCCTCTTTTCTTTCATGAGTGAGACAGATTCTTGGGGCTTCACGAAACAACTTGGGCGATGTTCTTCAATCACTTTACGGATTTTTTGAACATCTTGATCATTCAAGAAAACACTGACATGAAGAACAGGGACTTTGAAAAACATCGTTGATAAATCAATGGAAGAAATGATCAAATCAACATTTTCTAACGACTGTTCATCGATTTCGTAATAGCCTTTCACTTGATTCACTGCAATATTTTTTCCAAATTCACTCAACACTCGATTTTTTAGCAATTGCGCACTTCCATAGCCAGTCGCACAAATGATCAATGCCTGTAGTTTACAATCTACCTTATTTTTTTCAATTGCTGCCATTAAATGAAGCGCTAAATACGCCCATTCATCCTCATTGATTTTATAACCTTTCAGCGAAGGCATTTGACCAAAATAGTGTTTGGTTAATTCAAATGCTCTCGGATCTTCTTTTTTGATTTCTTTTGTTAAAGGATTTTCCAGAGCGATTCCTCGCTCTAAGCGAACCAGCATCGGTTCTAAATGATTGAGTAAGCCATTCCTGAATTGATAATCCTCGACGATGGACTGCCCCAGAACCTGAGCTAACTCTTTAAGAACTGACATTAACTCTGTCACTAACTTCTGATTCTCCCTTTTATGGTTTTGATTCGATTTAGCCATCAAATGTAACGCTAAATAAGCAATTTCATCTTTTGGGAAACGAACATTCATTATAGACTCGATCCGTCTGGTTATCTTCTTAGCTGCTTGATATTCGGTCTCATGGATTTCTTCTCCAGTGATTTCAGGTACTTGTATCTCAAAACCAGCTCGCATTCGCTTGATTGCCAATGCTAAATGTAACGCTAAATTTTGTATCACAAAATCGGACACCTTCAATTTGGATTCACGAATCTCGTCCAAGATGACGATCACTAATTCTTCAAAATTGATTTCCTTGAAAAATTGACTGTTACCGAGATATTCTTTTAAAGAATTGGTATACTTATTTCCAAAAAAGGTATCCATGATCACATGTCGCTTGTCCTGTTCTTGACCCTCGATCCACATTCCCTGCTTATGTTTCGACACAATTTTCAACGAATATTCGGCGATCTTCTCTTTGATTTCTTGGATATCATTCACTAAACTCGAACGGCTGATATATAACTCTTCTGCCAAATCATCGATCACGATTGCGCGATCTTCCAAAAGTAGTTTATTTAAAATGTACTTTTTTCGATCTTCTGAACCATAAAACTCAGTCACCTGATCACCATATTCGACAGTTACTTCTCGTTGCTTTAAAAACAGGGCAAAAGCAAGCTTGTTGATGATCTCTAGTTGATACCCTTGCCCTTGCTTGGCGATGAGTCTTCCGCCATTGTTTTCGATCACTTCATTCAATGTTTTTAAATAGTTTCGAATCGTACGGTCAGATAATAATAATTCAGAAGCGAGGTACTGGCTCGTGAGGTATTCTCCTTGATGATCAATCAATTGCCGCAATAACTCTTTTTCTGTTTGTTTCATTATTATCTTCCCCTATTCGTCTATATATTTTCCTCAATCAGCTCCGCTAATTTTTGGATACCTGTAGGGATAGGAACATACGCTTGGAATGGTATACTTACGACCGGTTTCCCTACTGTTTTTCCTAGTTTAACAAATTTATCCAAGTACATTGTGGTTTGAGGACTGATCAAGAACAAATCGAAATCACTTGTCTTGATTTGGTTGTCCCCTTCAGTTGCAGAAACCGCATCAACAAATACTTCTTCCCCTTTTCCTTTAAAATATTCTGTTGTTTTTGATGCCATCATCGAAGAAGACATTCCTGCGGCACAAATAATCAATGCTTTTTTCATTACGATCACTCCTCTAATTTTTTAATTGGATTTCTTACATTCACTATAAAATGAAATCGCTTTCTTTTCAAAATAGATTTTTCCGTAGCGTTTAGGAAAATAGTTATAAGATTACATACAAAAAAGAAGTCACACAGTTGTGCAACTTCTTCTTATCAATTACTGCGCATGGAAATTCAAACGCATACTGTAGATTGGATTCAAGGGATCATCCAAGCCTTCAAAATCAAAGTTTTCACCAACTGTGCCAAATAATGAGAAGGAGAAAGAAGTACTATGCCCTTCGATCGTTCCTAATTCTCTGCGGTTATTGAGGTTTTTTCCTGATGAGATCAACATGATTTGATTGTCATTCAAATTGTTTTTTACCCCAAGATCGATTTCTGTTAGTTTTTCCGTAGCGGATTGACTAACGACCGAACTCACTGACACTTGGACTGCTCGTTCCGCATTGTTTTGGATCTGATATGTTGGTGAGACGATACCATTGCTTTCTTTACTTTCTGCAAAGGATACGTTCACAGGAATCGTCACATCAATGTACTCGGACGTATCTTCTAGAATCGTGACTTGACTGTTCAGTGTCCGAACATTGCCCGCTTGGTCTGTTAAGGTGATCGTTACACCATGATCGCCTACCGCTAAATCTGCAAATACGGCATTATTTTCATACGCAACTTCGACTTGAATATCTGGTGACAATGACCAATTATCCGTTGGATCCCCATCTAGAAATTCACGAGCATCTGGTACTGTTTGTCCTTTTGTGAACACCAATGGATCTTTTAATGTTCCGTCGGGTGCTGTGGTATCTACTATCCGTGGCATGATATTTTTAAAGACATATTCATTCCCAGCTTCATCTGTTGCTGTGAGATCCATGTAATAGGTATTGTATTCAGTATTCGGAGGTAAACTATACAAGGGATACTGACTTTTCAATTGAATATTTTCTAACTCTGACCAATTATCCGCTAAATCATAGATCAACAACCGCAACTCTTCTTGAGTAAAATCTCGATGACGATCGGCTTCAAACTCGGTCCAAGTTCCTTTGACGCTTCCTGTCGGTGCTTGCGTATCGATCACTCGATAGTTCACAGGATATTCCGTCTGATTGCCTCGGATATCTTGTAAACGGACTTTTGCATCATAGACGGTCATTGAAGGTGCGACATTGACGACACTCACAATTTCTCCTAAATCATTCCGCAAAGAAAGATCGATTTGATCTGAGGCCGTCGTATTATCCAATGGATCTTCAGTAAAGAACTGTAATAGATCGTCTCTCGTCAATTCATCTTTTCTTCGTGCTTGGAAATCGACAGGTTGGGTTACGACATTTCCTGTCGGTCCTTCGTTGTCTAGTGTAAATTTGACTTCTTGTAAGTTTGATTGATTTCCTCGCTCATCTTCTAAACGAATATAACCTGTCTGGATAGCATCTGATGATTCTAAATTTTGTAAGTTTATCACTGTACCATTTTCGTCAACGAGTTGAATAATGATATTTTCTGGTAAGGTCCAGTTATCATCAAGATCATCATTTAAAAACTGCATGAGATCTGTTCGCGAAGGAATCTCTGTTGTCACTTCAGAAAGATCGATTGTCTCTGTTTGTACTGTTCCTGTTGGGGCTAATGTATCAACAATAGAGATTCTTATTGGTGAAACATCGCCAGCATTTAACGATTCATCCGTAATGGTAAAGCCATCTTGATAAGATGTACCTGGTCTTAACTCGGATAAGTTCCGTTCATAAGTCACCTTTATGTTTTCTGGATATGTCCAATTATCACTAAGTGTATTTAGTGCGGATCGGAGCTCTTCTTGAGTGAAATCGCGATGTCGATTCGCTTCAATGGACGTCCCCGTCCCTTTTGGTGTTCCAGTAGGAGCTTCGGTATCAACAACCGTCACATTTGTCCAAAATTGGCTAGGGTTTGCAGTTGAATGGTTATCATGAAGATACACTGGTATTCTATTACTGTAACCAGGATACCAGCCGCCTGCCAAACTAAGCGTGGAATAACTCCAACTACCTGTACTCGGTAATGTATGGAACCAGCCTTGAATGACTGATTGAGGAAGACTCTGATTTCTCGTCGCCTGAACAGTCACATTTTCATAAACACCCACTGAAGCAACCGGATTGATAGTCAAGTGTGCAATTGTTTCCCCTGTATAATTGAGCTCCATCACTTTCCTTGGTGTAGCAATATTCGGAAACTGCGTTGCGACAACCGTTGAACCTAGCACTACATTTCCACGAATATCTAATGATATCGCTGTATTCCCTGTTTGTGTTCGTGTAACTGTGAAATTGATGGTTGCAGTATAGTTAGCATTCTTTATCACTGTTGCAGAAACCTCAATAGCTGAATTACTTGATACTATATTATTCAAATTATAAGTATTTTGGTGGGTCGAATGATTGCCGTAGTACATCTGTGTGTAAAATTCGTCCGGCATTCCTGCAGGACTGTCAGTCGCAATTGACGAAATCCATCCATTATTGCCATTGATTCTTTCAACTAAAGAGTGAGTCGGTACAGTAACTGCGAATGTTGTGGATGAACCTGCAGCTGTATTTAAATCGATTGTTCGATTAATTGTATTTTGTAAGATATTTTCTAGATATGAACTTCTACCGTGATTAGTCAACTCTCTAACATTTTCTGTAGTCAAATTCAATCGCCCCAAATAGCCAGATAAAAGACTTTCATCAAGTGGAGGCACTGCTTGTGGTTCCACTGTCTCTAGGGACTCCTCTGTCACTTCTGCTTGTGGTTCAGGTTCGTTCGGTACTTCTGGTAGCTCTTCGTGAATCATTTGTTCTTGTTCTTCGACCACTTCGGTGGTCGCTTCAGACAAGTGGCTTTCTGGTTGCTCTTCCATGAGCTCTGTATTAGCTATCGACTCGTTTTCTATTGCCATTACCACTGAAGGTAGCAATGCCTGTTGAAACAATAGGAATGAGGTAGCGATAATCCGTATTTTTTTTGCTTTCAAAAATTCTCTCCCCTCTCTTATTTTTTGACAATGCATGTAATCATCTATCCTTTTGGATAAGCTGATTGAGATAAGTAATCGTCTTAAACGAGCACTCGATCGTAAGTTTTCTGCAAAGTTCAGCTATAAATAAAAGGTATGTAGTTAGCTCAGGCACCTTCGCAAAAATCATTGCGAGTTTATGCAGGATTTTTATGTGGAATCAATGGTGCAAACCCGCTAAAAAAATGAAAAAAACTCAAAAAACAATAACGCAAATGCCATACAAACATTATCCATAATTTCAAAATACTAATAAAATCTTTTTTTACCGTTAGCAAGGTAAAAAAACACCCAAGACGTGAACCCCAGTTGATAACTATTTTTTTCAACTTTACCTTTTACTTGTCTACACTAGATTAATTACTATTCCTTGAACAAAAAGGGATAACTATTACATAGAGTAAAAATATGAAATCATCACTGATAATAAAATTTCCCTCCGATGGAAATTTATAAAAAAAAACCACATTCTCATGAAATCCAAATGATTTCCATGAGAATGTGGCATCTCGTTTTTACTTTTTTTCTATTGGTGCTTACTTATTAATTTGCGACGATGTTGACTAATTTATTTGGAACCACGATCACTTTTCTGATTGTTTTTCCTTCTAGTTGTTCTTTGATACTCTCATCGTCCATCGCTGTTTTTTCTAGTTCTTCTTTTGATAAGTCACGTGCGACACTGGCTTTTGCACGAACTTTTCCATTGATTTGGAAGACGACTTCTACTTCATCTTCAATCAAAGCAGCTTCATCATAAGTCGGCCATGGTGCATAAGAAAGATCTTGTTCATTGCCTAGGATCGCCCATAGCTCTTCACCGATATGTGGCGCGATCGGCGCAAGTAATTGTACGAATCCTTCGATATATTCATAAGGTAAGGCATCGACTTTATATGCTTCATTGACAAAGACCATCAATTGAGAAATCGCTGTATTGAAATGTAGATTTTCGTAATCTTCTGTGACTTTTTTTACTGTTTGGTGATATACTTTATCAAGTTTACCGTCATTCAGTGTCGTGATACGATCACGCATTTTATTGTTTTCGTCCACGATCAAACGCCAAACACGATCTAAGAATTTACGGCTACCTTCTAAGCCATTTTCACTCCAAGCAATCGATGCGTCTAATGGGCCCATGAACATTTCGTAGAGACGTAACGTATCCGCACCATATGCTTCTACGACATCGTCAGGATTGACAACATTGCCACGAGATTTAGACATTTTTTCGTTGTTTTCTCCAAGGATCATTCCTTGATTGAACAATTTTTCAAAAGGCTCTTTTGTTGGTACCACGCCAATATCGTAAAGGAATTTATGCCAGAAGCGAGCATACAATAGGTGAAGTACCGCATGTTCTGCCCCACCGATATAAATATCTACTGGTAACCATCGTTCTAGTTTTTCATAGTTAGCTAATTCTTTTTTATTATGTGGATCGATATAGCGTAGGTAATACCATGAGCTTCCTGCCCATTGTGGCATCGTATTCGTTTCACGACGGCCTTTTTTACCTGTTTCAGGATCAACGACATTGACCCACTCGTCAATGTTTGCTAATGGTGACTCCCCTGTGCCACTTGGTTGGATATTGCTTGTTTTTGGTAAACGTAGTGGTAATTCTTCTTCTGCTACTGTTGTCATTGTGCCGTCTTCCCAATGGATGATCGGGATTGGTTCTCCCCAATAACGTTGACGAGAAAATAACCAATCACGCAAGCGATAGCTGACTTCTTTTTTCCCAACGCCATGTTCTTCCAACCATTGATTCATCGCCTCGATGGCTTCTTCTTTGTTCAATCCGTTCAAGAAATCAGAATTGATATGCACACCATCTTCTGTGTAGGCAGCTGTTGAAGTATCGCCACCTTCGATGACTGGTGAGATTTCTAGATCAAACGTTTGTGCAAACTCGTAATCACGTTCATCATGTGCCGGTACTGCCATGATCGCACCTGTTCCATAAGAAGCTAACACATAATCAGCGATCCAGATAGGGATTTCCTTGCCATTTACTGGGTTGATCGCATACGCCCCTGTAAATACGCCGGTTTTTTCTTTGGCAAGATCTGTTCGTTTAAGATCTGATTTTTTCGCTGTTTCTGCGATATACGCTTCGACTGCTTCTTTTTGTTCTGGAGTTGTGATCTCACGAACTAAGTCTAGCTCTGGTGCTAGCACAGAGTAGGTTGCCCCAAATAACGTATCTGGACGTGTGGTAAAGACCGTATATTCTTTGTCTGTGCCAGCCACTTTAAACGTGACATTTGCTCCGACTGAACGACCGATCCAGTTACGTTGCATTTCTTTGATGCTTTCGGGCCAATCCACAAGCTCTAGGTCATCGATCAAACGATCTGCATAAGCGGTGATTTTCAGCATCCATTGACGCATTGGTTTGCGTATGACATCATAGCCACCACGTTCACTTTTGCCGTCGATCACTTCTTCGTTTGAGATCACTGTACCTAGTTCAGGTACCCAGTTCACTGCTACTTCTGCTTCATAGGCTAACCCTTTTTCATATAATTTTGTAAAGATCCATTGTGTCCATTTGTAGTACTCAGGGTCTGTTGTGTTGACTTCACGATTCCAATCGTAACTAAAACCAAGTGAATTGATTTGGCGACGGAAGGTTTCAATATTTTTTTGCGTAAATTCTGCAGGGTCATTCCCTGTATCCAATGCGTATTGTTCTGCTGGTAGTCCAAATGCATCCCACCCCATTGGATGTAACACGTTGAAACCTTGACTACGTTTGAAACGTGCTAAGATATCTGTTGCAGTATAGCCTTCTGGATGCCCAACATGTAGACCTTGTCCTGATGGATATGGAAACATATCCAACGCATAGAATTTTGGTTTGCCTGGTTCATCATGCGTATTGAAGGTGTTATTTTTTGCCCAATATTTTTGCCATTTTTTTTCAATTTCTTTGTGATTATAGCTCATCTTGAACCCCCTATTTTGATGTAATGATCTGTTTTTCTTTTAGCATCTGGCCTTGAAAAACAAAAAAATCCTATAAAAAGATTGCTCTTTTTATAGGACGTAATCTACGTGGTACCACCTAATTTTGCCTTACTAAACAAGGCCTTGAACGTTGTAACGGTCGTCACCGCCTCTGCTTACTGGGAGAACTGTTCAGCAGGTGCAACTCAAAGGCGAGTTCAAAAGCGTCCGTACACATTTTCACCAACCATGTGCTCTCTAAAACTTTCGACTTTTTACTACTTCCTTTTCAAACGTTGATCAACTAAATTTTTAGTAGCTTCATAGTAACAAATATTATTGAATCAATCAACTATTATTTCAGTCAGATCGATTATTTTGCAACGATCAAACTTTGTCCTGGGTAGATAAAGTTATTTTTGATGTTGTTCCACTCGATCAATTGCGCCATTGAGATGCCATGGCTATCAGCTACACCCCAAACGGATTCACCTGCTTTGACCGTGTAACGTTTGCCATCATTAGACGTAGGTGCTGCTGTTGTATTTCCTTTTTTCACGACCACTTTTTGGCCTGGATAAATGAAATTATTTTTGATATTGTTCCATTCAATCAGTTGATCCATCGTGATGCCGTGTTTATCAGCTACACCCCAAACAGATTCACCTGCTTTGACCGTATAGATCGTATCACCAGACGTTGATGTGTTCGTTGCTGCTGACGTATTCGGTGTGCTTGGCGCAGCTGCCGGCGTTGTTGTCGGTGTAGATGTTGGTGCTGCTGTACTACCACCTTTTACGATCAGTTTTTGACCTGGATAGATGAAGTTATTTTTGATATTGTTCCATTCGATCAATTGGTTCATCGAGATCCCATTTTTATTTGCGACGCTCCACACCGATTCACCTGCTTTGACCGTGTAGGTGCCTGATCCTTGGCTTGCTGTGTTTGAAGTCGTTGGATTATTCGTCGTTGTTGAAGGTGCTGGACTCGTTGATACAGTGCTTGATGCGCCACCATTTGAAACAACCAACTGTTGTCCTGGGTAAATAAAGTTGTTCTTGATGTTGTTCCATTGGATCAACTGGGCCATTGAGATACCGTGGGCATGAGAGACACCCCAGACAGAATCACCTGCTTTGACCGTATATTTTGCACCAGAAACTGAAGCACCTGTACTTGGTGTTGATGGTGTTGATGGTGATGTGCTTGGTGTCGATGGTGTATTTACAGAAGCAGACCCACCATTAGAAACGATCAAGCTTTGTCCTGGATAAACAAAATTATTCTTTATATTATTCCATTGAATCAATTGTGCCATTGAGATGCCGTGAGCATTCGAGATACCCCAAACAGAGTCACCTGCTTTGACTGTATAACGCGTACCGGACGAATTGTTTGTTGTTGTTCCAGCAGAACTGCTACCTGCAGAAGCTGTATTGTTTCCTGAATTTGTTGTTGAAGATCCGCCAGCTGTACCACCTTTGATCGTCAATTTTTGTCCTGGATAAACAAAATTATTTTTAATATTATTCCATTCAATCAATTGTGCCATTGAGATGCCATGAGCATTTGAGATGCCCCAAACAGAATCACCAGATTTTACTGTGTACGTCGTTGAACCAGTAGTCGTACTTCCACCAGTATTTCCTGTATTCGTGCTTCCTGTATTTGTACTTCCTGTGTTACCTGTATTAATCGTATTGCCGCCGCCAGTAGTCGCACCACCGCCTGCATTTCCAGTTGCTGGTGTGTCATATTTAGTCAAGCCATACGTCATGATAAGATTGTTTAATTTTGTCGCATAACTTGGGTCCGTCGCATAGCGTCCTGTCAAATGGGCAGTAGCATCCGTATAAGAACGAGTATTACTCTTCCAAGCACCTGCATAGTAGTAGCCATTACCAAATGAAGTATTTCTAAGTACATAGGCATTGTCACTAAAAGACTCTGCGAAAGAAGGATATTGACGGAAAGGTTCTTTTTTCGTCACCCATTGGTTGTTCAAGAATTCAAGCGTGTCCATATAAACAGTTTGTCCTTGGTAGCTTCCTTTGATCCCAAATAAGTTATGATAAGGTGCACGTGATAATGTACTGCCACCCCAACCACTTTCGACAACTGCTTGAGCGATCATTACTGAAGCATACAAATCATTCGCGTTTGCGATTGGTTGTGCAAATGTTGCAATTTCTGTGATAAATGCAGCGGTATTGATCCGAGAGTTCATTTGGATCGGTGTTTCATCCGCATTGACAGCGACTGATTGTAATACTGGTGCTACAGCTGAACAGCCCACCATTGCGGTTCCGACGATTGCCGCACTTCGCTTTACTTTACGGTAACGCTTCGCTTGTTCCAGACGTCTGCGTTCTTTTCGTCCTACTAATTCCTTTTGCATATACTATCCCCCATATTTAATTACTTTTATCTAGCCTTATCAATAATTATAACTTCTCTTAATATTTATTAAAAGTTATTTAAGACTATTACGTTGTTTTGTAATCTTTATGTAATCTTTCGTAATTTTTTGATTTGACGCTTTTGTTAACCCTTTAATCAAACGATTCCGAGTTATTAAATTATATATGACCACCTATTTTTCAAATTAAATATGTCGGTTATATTACTTGAGGGTTGCTATTACATTACAACTTGCATAACAATATATTTTTATTCATTGATCCAAGTGAACAGGAATAGAAAACTCTTGTTTTTCGTTCTTATAATAAATGCTATAATGATTGGGCATGAAGGAGGAGTTAAATGAAAAATAAAAGAATCTTCCAAATCTCAGCCGCAAGTTGCTTCTTGCTTTTTCTAGCGTTGAGTCTACTTGTCTTATTTCGTGTGGATCTATTGTCTAGTTTTGACCAAACGCTGACCCATTGGATTCGTATTCCTTATCCTGATTGGAATCCATTTCAGCGGTTGATCACGACATTTGGAAATGCAATAACTGTCATTTTAGTATTTGGATTAGTTGCTCTTTGGTTATGGTTCAAGAAAAAAAGAAAAGAACTTTATTGGTTTACCCTCAATTTTGTGCTAATTGCTGGGATCTTAAATCCACTGATCAAGCTTTTAGTGATGCGTGACCGTCCAAGTCTTCAACATTTAGTTGTCGAAACGACGTATAGTTTTCCAAGTGGACACGCTGCAACGAGTATGATCTTGTATGGCACACTGATTTTTTTGATGCCATCCTTGATCAAGACAAGAGATTGGGCATGGATGATCCAAGTATTGTTAGGTTTACTGATTCTGAGTATTGGCGCTAGTCGTGTCTATCTGGGTGTCCATTATCCTAGTGATATCCTCGGTGGATATAGCTTGAGCCTGTTTTGGTTATGCTTGACTTATCCTTGGTATGTCCAACAACGCTTGCCATTTACACAATCAAATAGGAAGAAGGGATTTTAATGGAATTTCCTTATGCTGAAGGAAATAAACGTTACCATTCTTGGAATTATGCGTTACGTCATGAATTTGGTGGAAAAATTTTTAAAGTACCGATCGATGGTGGCTTTGATTGTCCCAATCGTGACGGAACAGTTGCCCACGGTGGTTGTACCTTTTGTAGTGTTTCTGGCTCTGGTGATATGATCGTTGCTCCAGAAGAGCCACTACCGATCCAACTCCAAAAAGAAATCGATATGATGCACAAAAAATGGCCACAAGTGAATCAATACATCGTTTACTTTCAAAATTTCACAAATACCCATGCGCCAGTCGAAGTCATTCGTGAACGATTTGAACAGGTCATCAACCTACCAGGTGTCGTGGGTTTATCAATTGGTACCAGACCAGATTGCTTACCCGATGAAGTTGTGGATTACTTAGCTGAATTGAATCAACGTTTATACTTATGGGTAGAATTGGGCTTACAAACGACTTATGAAGAAACCTCCGTCCTGATCAATCGGGCACATGATTATCAAACGTACCTAGACGGTGTTGCTAAATTACGGAAGCACAACATACGTGTATGTACACATCTGATCAACGGATTGCCAGGAGAATCATTAGAAATGATGCGAGAAAATGTTCGTCGCACGATCTTAGATTCTGATATCCAAGGAATCAAACTACATTTGATGCACTTGATGCGTAAAACAAAGATGTTACGTGACTATCACGAGGGCAGACTGCAATTGATGAGTCGAGCCGATTATGTATCTGTCATTTGTGACCAATTAGAAATGATCCCACAAGAGATCATCATCCATCGTTTAACTGGTGATGCGCCTTGGTATTCATTGGTCGGTCCGATGTGGAGTTTGAAAAAATGGGAAGTCTTGAATGCGATCGATGAAGAAATGATTCGTCGCAATAGCTATCAAGGAAAATACAATATTCGAGAAGGAGTCAAAAGCGGATGTTGAAAACGGCACTTCATTATAGTCATACGCTATTGGAGGAAATCATCCAACCAGGAGATCATGTGATTGATGCCACGATGGGCAATGGGCATGACACTTTATTTCTGGCAGAAAAAGTCGGAAAAACCGGTCAAGTATATAGTTTTGATATTCAACAGCAAGCATTGGCGTCCACACAACAGAAATTGTCAGAGAATGGCTTATTGGAGCGGGCGACCCTGTTTTTACAAGGCCATGAAACCATTGGTGAAGTCATTGCTGAACAACAGCCGATCAAAGCCGGTATTTTCAACTTAGGCTATTTACCAAAAAGTGATAAATCCGTCATCACCCTACCTGAAACGACAAAAACAGCGATGGAAGAAATCTTGAAACGTTTAGTTCCACAAGGTCGCATGATCATCGTCGTTTATTATGGCCATCAAGGTGGCGAAGCAGAACTAGATATGGTACAAAGCTTTTGCCAAGCGTTGCCTCAAGAACAATTCAATGTTTTGAATTATCAATTTATCAATCAAAAAAATAATCCTCCAATCTTGTATTGTATCGAAAAAAAGAAACGCCACAACTAATAAAAAACTCCTTGTCTTCTAGTATGATAAAACTGAGAAGATAAAGAGTTTTTTCATTTTTTAGCAGAACCTAACGACCAATTAGAATTCTATTTTCTTAATGCCCCTCACTTGATCACATTTGAGCTATGATTTGGTGAAATACTGTTTTAGCATACGAATGATCAATATTGTTACGCCTACTGCCAAAATAAAACTGATGATGGCTATTAGGATTTCTAAAATACCCATGATGTTCTCCTGACTATGTTCTATGTAACACGCTTAGACAAAACCCACTAGCCCGCCAGCTAGTGGGTTTTGGTCGTAATATGAACCTGTTCTTTGTTGAATAAATTATACTATAATACAATTAATATTCCAGTGTGTCTGTGTATTTAGAATAGAAATTCATCGTCACTTCTATTGATCAAACGATTATCATGAGGAATACTTGACTAAGTTCTTTTTATTTTGCATAGTGATGATTTCTAAAATCATTGACCTGACTTAATAAGAAATCATAGATTCACTTTCTAATAACTGAAAACTATTTACCATAACTTTTGTTACATAAGTACGGGAGCCTTGCTAATTTTTCAAGGTTCATGTTTGGATTCATCCAAACACGCCAATCAGACTGCATGACATGAAAAACACCAAACCAAGGGCTTCTTGATTTGGTGTTTTTCGACTTCCATTTGAACATTCGTTACACAATGACGGGAGTGAGACATTCGTTCTCTCCCACCACCTATTCAAACACAAACTGATTATGATACAACTCTGCATAGAAGCCATCTTCTGCTAATAATTGATGATGGTTTCCTTCTTCGATCACTTTGCCATCACGTAAAACAACGATGCGATCAGCGTTCAGGATCGTCTTCAAGCGATGGGCGATCACGAAACTTGTCCGACCTTTGATCGCTTCATCCATTGCTTTTTGGATTCTTGCTTCAGTTACTGTATCCACGTTACTTGTTGCTTCATCTAAAATCAATAAGTCTGGATTCGTGATGATTGTTCGCGCGATACTGATCAATTGCTTTTGCCCCGTACTGAACAAATTATTTTCCTCAGAGACGTGGGTATCATAGCCATGTTCGAGCGTCTGGATAAAGTCATGGATATTTGCTTGTTTCGCTGCGCTAACTACTTCTTCATCCGTTGCATCTGGTTTACCAAAGACAATATTGTCTCGGATCGTACCAGAAAATAGAACGGATTCTTGTAGAACGATGCCGACATGTCGACGCAATTCGTCTAAATCATACTCGCGGATATCTGTTCCGTCAATGCTCACAGAGCCACCGTTCACATCATAGAAGCGATTCAACAAGTTCATGATCGTTGTCTTACCTGAACCAGTTGGGCCTACTAAAGCAACCATCTCGCCTTTATTCACATCAATGGAAACATCATTTAAGACTAATTTCTCTGGACTATAGCCAAAATCAACATTCGTCAATGATAAGCCCTTTTCGATCCCCGCAAACGGTTTGCCGTTTTGTGGTTTCACTTCATCTTTTTCAGCAAACATTTCATTCAGTCTTCGCGCTCCAGTGATCGCTAACTGGATCATACTGTAGCCAGAAGAAATTTGCATCAATGGTTGATAATATTGTTGGGAATATTGGACGAAAGTAACTACTAATCCTAGCGCTACTGAACGTTCCAAATCACCATTCAACGCTAACCAGCCACCAAAGAAGATCACGATCGCTGTGTTGACTAAAGACATACCTTGCATCATTGGGAAAAGTAACCCTGAGTATGCTTGTCCTTTAAATGTTGCTTCACGAACAGTTTGATTATGAGCTAAGAAACCTTCGATTGTTTCTTCTTGCAGACCATTCGTGATGATCACGCGTTGCCCACTGATCTTTTCATCCATATAACCATTCAATTTACCGACTTCATCTTGTTGGATGTCGACATATTTGCGGGCTTTTTGAATGACTAGGACAGCAATCAAAATCGCGACCGGTGTAGAAGCAATCGTCGCCCAAGCAAGTTGGACATTTTGGCGGAACATCATGATCAAGATACCAACTAATAGAACCGCATTCGTGATCACTTGAAGAAGTGCTTGGTTCAAACTATTTTGGATATTATCCAAATCACTAGTGAAGCGACTAAGAATCTCCCCATCTTGATGGGAATCAAAAAAGCGGATCGTTAATTTTTCTAATTTATTGAATAGACCAATACGCATCCGGTTCGTTGATTTCCCGACCACTTGTGTAAATAAAATACTGTAAATAAAATTTGCCGCACTGGCTAAAACATAAAACATCAAAAGCTTCCAAATAATCGAAAGGAAATTGCTTTTATCATCAACACCTTGCATCAAAGCAGTAATATAATTTGCTAATTCTTGGAAAGCTTCCCCGATATATTGAGGTGCTTTTACTTGTAAGTAAGTTGCTGCAATCACAGTAATAAAGATAAAGAAGAAGGAAACCTTGTACCGCTTTAAATAATGATAGAAAAACTTACTTGCTTTAATCAAATCAGTCATGGCTACTCCTCCGTTCCTTTTTGAGTTTCAAAAATCTCTTGATATACCTGATTGTTTGCAACGAGTTCTTCATGCGTTCCTTCACCCACTAGTTTTCCTTCATCTAGTACCAAGATGCGGTCTGCTTTGACAACAGAAGCAATCTTTTGAGCGATAACGATCGTTGTCGTGTCTTTTAACTCACGATCAAGGGCTTCGCGAACCAGTTTTTCTGAACGGGCATCTAATGCACTGGTACTGTCATCTAGAATCAGGATTTTTGGCTGACCGATCACACCACGTGTGATAGATAAACGTTGCTTTTGTCCACCAGAAAAGTTACTACTACGTTCTTCGACTGGTGCTTCATAACGATCAGCTAATTTCTCGATAAATTCTTTGGCTTGAGCGATAGAAGAAGCATTTTCCATATCCTTTTCTGTTGCATTCTTGTTCCCTTGACGTAGATTCTGGGCAATCGTGCCTGAAAAAAGAATCGCTTTTTGTAAAACAAACGAGACGGTTTTTCTTAAACTATGTTCATTCACTTGTCGTAGATCAACACCACCAACTTCTACTTTCCCTTCCGTTGGATCGAACAAGCGTGGAATCAATTGTGCTAAAGTTGACTTTCCTGCTCCAGTTGCCCCAACAATACCAACCATTTCACCAGGCTCGATCGAAAAAGTGATATTTTTGAGTGTATCTGCATCATCACCAGGATAACGGAAAGACACGTTTTCAAAACGAACAGAACCAGTCAATTCTTGTTCAGGTACATCTAGATAAGTTAAATCTGGTTCAGTATCTAAGATCTCTTTGATCCGTTTCAAGGAAACAGCGGCTCTTGAGGTCATCATCATCATCATACCGCCGATGATGATCGCCATCATGATCTGCATCAAATAGTTCATAAATGAAGCAATACCACCAATCAGGGTTGGATCATCTTTTGCAAGATCACTGACGAAGAAGATTGCTCCCACCACAGCTAAGTTCGCAGCTAACATAAATGAGGGGATCATGACTGAAAATAATGTTCCAACAATGATATTGTGCTTCGTTAAATCTTCACTGACTTTACTAAATTCATTCAACTGATTTTCTTCTTGGACAAACGATTTGACTACTCGAATCCCCATTAGATTTTCTTTTGCGATACTATTAACTTTATCGATCAGTTTTTGGATGATCATAAAGTGCTTGCCCATACGTGTAAAGGACAGTGCTGTGATCAAGAATACAGTAACGATCAAAAGAACGATGATCCACCACAACTGAGGCATTGTTGCCATCGCAAGAATAAATGCACCAATAAACAGAAACGGTATACGGAACAAAGATTGCAAAGAAATCATAACTAAGTTTTGGATCTGCGTAATATCGTTCGTTAAGCGCACCACTAAATTTCCAGCAGAAAACTGTTCAATATTACCAAATGAGAAGGTCTGGATCTTGCGAAACGCTTCCTCCCGGATATCTGCACTGACACCCTGTGCGACTTTAGCAGAAAATATCGTGTTCGTGACTCCAGCTGCTAAACCTAGGAGTGCTAAACTAATCAAAGAAATGCCAATCGTGCGCATTTCATCGCTGTCTTCTGTAATGATTGCTTCTAATACTTGTTGCAACAACTTAGGTTGCCAAAGCGTAGCTGTCACCATAAGTGCGACAGAAAGCAAAGAAACAAAAACAGCTAATCGATAGTTTTTTGCATGTTTTAAAATAAGCTTCATATTTGTGACTTACACCTCTCTTTTTTTATAATAAATCGTCCTATTTTATAATTCGTAAAAATAGACCGACTAACAATTTACCATGTTTGAAAAAAGAAATCAACCTGTAATTTTTTAACGCTGGAACTACTTTTATAATAGAAAGAAACTTTAAAGTATCTGTTTTTAAATACACCTTCTTTCTTCTTGAGTTTATCTTCCTCTCACTATAAAAGGTACGTTATAGAATTCTTCTTTATTATGCTTATTTCCAATCCGTTTAGCACCTATCTTGCTCGCCACAATAAAAAAGAAGTGATCTTGATCGATCACTTCTGCATTTCTTCTACCATTCATAAGTAGACTTATTCTCGTTCTCTTGTCCAAGGGAGATCTAAAGATAAACTAGCGGCAAATTCTTTATAGGCTGTTCTTTCTTTCTGTCTTGTAGCACGGCGTTCCTCGTACCCACTGCAAACTAATTGCTCTTCCTCGGTTTCAGGAATGACATGTGGCGCCGTAAATTCTTTTTCAAGGTTCATATGTGAAGGAACCGCAACGAATGTCGTAAAGCAAGTAGCAGCCAAATAGCGTTCACCTGTCGTTAAATTTTCACCGATGATCTTCACAAAAACCTCCATTGATTTCTTATGGGCACCGGACACATAAGATTCCACGCAAACGGAATGATTTTCATGCAAAGGCTTCAAAAAATTCAAACTATCTAAAGAAGCAGTGACTGCCCCTCTGCGACAATGACGGGTGACCGAAATCGATGCTGCATCATCGATCATTGCCATTAGTTTCCCTCCAAAAAGATACCCAAATGGATTCAAATCAAAGGGAAAGATCCGATGTGTTTGGATAACCATCGAGTCTTTGCAATACTTTGTTTCTTCCATACGGTGTCAGCTCCTTTTGTTGAACAACCAAGCGAGCGCTCGTTGGATCCATTGATCCCAAAAAATCCAATCATGTTCCCCAGGACCATGTTCAAATGTCACATCGATGTTGTTTTCTTTTAAAATTTCTGCCATTTCTTGGTTGGCTTGATAGAGAAAATCGGATTCACCACAAGCAAGATACATACGTGGTGGTTCTTTGTCACTTTTTGCTAAGGTTTCAACAAGGTAAGCTGGATCATTTACTGAACCTTGAATGCTATCTAGTGGACCAAAAATCCCTTCCCAGAACTTGGCTTGACGGATCATCAATAAATCGTCCATTCGATTACCAACCGACACCGCACCTGAGAGAGAAATAATAGCTGAGAAACGTTCGGGCTTTGCTAACCCCAATTTCAACGCACCATATCCACCCATTGAAAGACCAGCTGCATACGTTTTTTCTCGTTTCGTTGTCAGTTGTGGGAACAATTCGTGACAGATTTCTGGTAATTCTTCTGAGATAAACGTCCAGTACTTCATATCATACGTTGTGTCTGTGTACCAACCTAAATCCGTTGATGGCATGATGACGGCTAACCCGTAATCCGCCGCATATCTTTCAATGGAAGTCCGCCGTTGCCAAACACTATGATTACCTCCCATACCATGTAACAGGTAAAGCACTGGAACATCCGTCATATTTGCCGACGTACTTGTCCCAATCACTTTTTTGGTTGTCTGAGGTAAGATCACATTTAGATTGACTTCCATTTCTAATACGTTTGAATAAACATTTGCTTGGATAAATGCCATATGTTTTTCGCCTTCTTTACTTTATTCAGATCGTTTTTCTGACAACAATCTGTAAATTTACTTGTATTCTTTTATTGTAGCATTTTTTTGACGAATTAAAAATGTTAGCCCTAGCGCGATGATGACTAATAATAAGCCTACCAGATAGACTTGGTGTAACCCATGATACAAAATTTCTCGTAATGGTGTTAATATTTCTGCGTCAATCATTTTTGCTGTTTGTGGATTGACTAATTTGTTCATGATGTCCGGATCGTCTGTCAATTGTTTGGCAGCAAGTTCAGCTTGCGTGACTCGGTTGATCAATAATCCAAAAACTGCGACCATCACTGTTTGCCCAATGGTGCGGACTAACGTATTAAACGAAGTGGCAACACCCATTTGTTCTGAAGGCACACTGTTTTGTGCGCTGACAGTCGATGTTGTCATTGTGATTCCTAAGCCGACACCGATGATCGTTGAAATCAGGAAGAACCATAAAAAATTACTTTGAAATGGCATCAGCCAAAGTCCTGCACCACCGACAATGGTGATGAACAACCCGATACGTAACACTCGATAGGTGGTCATCTGGGTCATCCACTTACTTGCTAAGAACGAACCAACCATCCAAACAAGAGAAAGTGGTGCCAAAACTAATCCACCAATTGCCGCATTAAGTCCTAATACTCCTTGCATCCACATTGGGATATAGACATCGATCCCCATTAAAAAACCACTTGCTAAAGCTGCTGCTGCATTCACAACGACAAAAAGCGGGTTTTTGAATAGGTGAAGCATGATGACAGGATCTTCTGCTCGTTTTTCGACGAACAGGAATAAGAAAAAGAATAAAACACTACCTATTAATAATCCCAACACAAATGGTGTCAGCCCTTGATCACCTAGTAATTGAAAACCTAGTAACAGCAAAACCAACGTAAACATCAAACTAAAACTACCTTTAAGATCCATTGGTTTCGCTTCACGAGTTGTTTTTGGTTCATTGAGATAGAGCCAAATCAGCACCATCAGTAATAACCCGATCGGCACATTGATGAAAAAAATCCAGTGCCAACTCAATGCTTCTACAATAAACCCACCAGCTAATGGACCAAACACACTAGCGATTCCCCAAGCTGAACTATTCAACCCTAACACTTTTGCTCGTTTTTCAATCGTGTATAAATCGCCAATGATCGTCAATGCGACTGGCATCATTGCTCCTGCACCCATCCCTTGAATTGCCCGCGAAATAATCAAGCCAAGCATAGATTGAGAAAGCCCACAAAAAAGTGAACCGATAATAAATAATAGCGTACCGAAAATAAAAATCGGTTTTCTTCCAACTTTATCTGCAAGTTTCCCATAGATGGGTGTCAACATGGCATTCGTCAATAAATAAATCGAAAACACCCAGTTCATCATTTCCATGCCGTGCAGTGAACCAACGATCGTTGGCATTGCAGTCGTAACGATTGTCCCCTCAATCGCCGTCATAAATGTAGCGATGAACACGCAGATCGTTACGACTTTCACGTTTGTTTTTCTTTCCATTCTCAAGCCCACTCCTTATCGTAACTTCCGTTATTTAAATGGCATCATCTGCCTAATAAACTTCGACTCTGCTAAAAAAGCCAAAATACTCTAAAAGTAGCATAAGCTACTTTCGAATATCCCGGCTTACTGGTCTACATTTGATGTGTGTCACACGCAGCGAACACATTCAATTCAAACATAAATTATTTAGCTAAACTAGCTTTTAATGCATCTACTTTATCTGTTTTTTCCCATGGCAAGTCAACATCTGTACGTCCAAAATGACCATATGCAGCTGTTTGTTTATAGATTGGACGACGCAAATCAAGCATTTCGATGATTCCCGCAGGACGTAAGTCAAAGTTTTCTCTTACCGCAGCAATCAACGCTTCTTCTGGCACTTCTGCCGTTCCAAAGGTATTGATTGAGATCGAAACAGGTTGAGCGACACCGATTGCATAAGCCAATTGGACTTCTACTTTACGAGCAAGTCCTGCTGCTACGATATTTTTCGCAATGTAACGTGCCGCATAACTTGCTGAACGGTCAACTTTCGTTGCATCCTTCCCAGAGAAAGCACCGCCGCCATGACGGGCATATCCACCATACGTATCAACAATGATTTTTCGTCCTGTCAATCCAGCATCTCCTTGAGGTCCGCCGATCACAAAACGTCCAGTAGGGTTAATATAATATTTTGTTTGTTCGTCCAGTAGTTCTGCTGGAATAACTTCTTTGATCACTTTTTCAATGACATCTTGACGAATCGTTGCATTATCAACTGCATCATCATGTTGTGTCGAAATAACGATCGTATCAACTCTTTCTGGTTGTCCTTGGTCATTATATTCTACAGTGACTTGTGATTTTGCATCTGGGCGCAAATATGTTAATTCTTTTGATTTACGCAATTCAGCTAAACGTCGTACTAAGCGATGACTTAAGGCAATTGGTAATGGCATCAATTCTGGTGTTTCGTCCACTGCAAAACCAAACATCAATCCTTGGTCACCAGCGCCGATTTCATCTAATAAATCTCTTTCTTTTTCGTCACGGATCTCAAGTGCTTCATCCACCCCTTGAGCGATATCTGGTGACTGCTCGTCAATTGCTGCCAATACTGCTACAGTGTCACCATCAAAGCCGAACTTTGCACGAGTATAACCAATCTCTTTGACTGTCTCACGTACTACTTTTTGGATATCCACATATGCTGTTGTAGAGATTTCGCCAAATACTAAAACTAGCCCCGTCGTTACAGACGTCTCACAAGCTACTCTTGCATTTGGGTCTTGTTCTAGGATCGCATCTAAAATCGCATCACTGATTTGATCAGCGACCTTATCCGGATGTCCTTCTGAAACAGATTCTGATGTAAATAAATGTCTTTCTACCATAATTATGATTCCCCCTAGTTAAATTCGGTTACAAGGCATCTCCGTTCGTACGGATCCTCTCGGGAACTTGCAACGAGTCAAGTATAGCAGATAAACAGATTTTACGCTCGTTTTTTCGTAGTTCTTTAGAAAAAAAATGGCAACTTTCAATAATAAGCGACATTTAACCTCAACTGAGTTAGCAAGCTGACGCAAAAGCTTTTTACCTATCTTTTATTATACTAGTTTGCCTATCCTTTTGATTATTTTGTCACCGTGACTTGCTTTTTACATTTGGTTTTCTTACTAACGGAACATTGATTTTTGACCGCCGATGCCTGTTTGCTGCGATGAATCATTGTAGCAAATTGGTTGGTCAAAGGAGCCGAAGCACCTGTTGCGACTCCAGCAGGCGTCAGCTGGGATTGAGAAACTTTAGCAAACGAATCGACGGTTGACTGACTCTCTACCTGATAGGAACATGTTTTGGATTCGATGCCAATCCGTTCGCAAATGTGACTTTCTATTTCTTTATTCTTTTCTACAAGGCAAGCAATAAAATATTTAGCCATTTCTTTTGCTACTGGGATCTTGATATATGGCAGTCTTTCTTCTAGCATTTTTAGTTCATTGACGTTGCTTTGCAATTCTTTGTATAAATCAGAGGTTGCTATCACGCAGATTTCTTTGCCTAATAATGTACCTGTTGGTCCCACAGATTGTATGATTTTTCCTTTCAGAAAGCAATCAAAAATAAGCGGGATTCTCCCCCCATTATTCATTATTTCATCAATATAAAGATCATTACCAAATAAGATGCGTATATCTCCGTAGCGAGAGTATTTATGTAAATCTCCATTTCCTGCCTCACTTTGTTTCGATTGATTTTTTCGATAAATATAATACCCAAAGAGATAGTCAAAATTTAAGTTCCATTCTTGATTATCTCCCTTCATGGCTTCAACAAATCGACGTTTCATCTCTAAAGATGCGAGGTCTTGCACTTCCGTATTCCATTTAGGCGTTATTCGATCCGATAGCTGTAAATCAAATAGATCTTTTTTACAATAGAACAATGCCACTCTTAGTGCAGCTTCCATTTCAATGATCCCACAATTACCTGTTGTTTGAGGTGCGAGTTTTATCGTTGGGATCTCCTTGAATCTATGTGAGAGTGATTCGATTCGTTTTAATATCCCATAGGGTTTAAATTCATAAAAATCTCGCGCAGAGAACAGCACTCGGCTGAACTCTTGGATTTTATCCATCGGTATTTTAACGTAAGATAAAGCACCAGTTTTCAGTGTTTCTTCTTTATCTACTTGCATCACCATGAACTCATTTTCTCTCTTATATACAATCAAACCTGATATGTGTCCATTTCTTACCGGATCTAGCGTCTTAAAACAAGCTGGAATCAGTAAAAAGTCGGTTGAATCATTATTTCGTAATTTTTCCAACATACTTTGAATACTATTTGCCTGTTTTAGTTGATTCAGTTCGTTTGATTGGTTTAAAGAAGCAATAATATTTGCTTGCCTTTTTTCATCGATAAAAAAACCATCTTTATCAGTTTCGATCATTTTGATATAGGTCGAAAAAAGTAATTCATAAACCTCTGGAAAAAGAAAACTATCATCATTTCTTTTTAACGATAACGTTAAAGCGAGCATGTCCATCCTTCTTTTAAAATCCTGTTTTTGCTTTTGTTTCAATTCTTCTTTTTTAATAAAATTACTCCGATCTTTTTGTTCTAAGTTCATTGGTAGAACCTTTTGCCATTGACTTTCTCTTTTCAAATCGGACTGCTTTCTTTGCATCATAATCCGCCGTTTTATTTCGCTGTTGATATCGTCATATCGGTCATCCAACCTTGAAAGGATACGTTTTGTCATTTCTTTTGCTACAGGACTTTTGATCATTGTTAACCGATCTTCATACATCTGCATCATTATTCCATCAAGATAGAGTGTTTCTGTTAACTTTTTGAATTTGACTTGAGTAAGCACTTGATCATACAGTAACGCTGTCGGCTGAACTGCCCATTCAAGTCTATTTTTTAGGATTGCTTCGTTTGAGGTTTGATCTTTTCCATTTGTAGCGATCATTGTAAGGATATAAGGGTCCCTAGCAAAAATATTTTGTATACTTCTGTTCCACCATTCATGTTGGTTATTACTCGGTAAGAGTGGATTTATCCTCTTCTCCCCTATCCGATATAAGTAATAGTCAAAAACATGATCAAATACTTCATTCCACGTTTTATTCTCTCCTTTTACTGCTTCAAGAAATCTTTTTCGCATTTCTAGATTCGCCTGATTGACAAAAGGATTCCATACAGGCGTTACTTTTCCAGCAGTATCCAATGAAAAGATATCGGTTCTGCAATGAAACAATAGGACTTTTAATGTATCTTCCACTTCCTTCGTTTTGCTATGATCCATTCCTTGTCTTCCTATTGTTAAAGCAGGGATTACTTGGAAGCCCTCAGAGAGCAACTCGATGTCCTTAAGTAAAGAAAATGGTCTGGGATTTAAAGAGTCCCGTTCAAAATAAATGATTTTACTTAGCATTTCTGCCTTTGCTACTGGAATCTTCGCATAAGATACTTGACCACTACTGAACTGTTCTTCGCTATCTACTTTGACCACAATCAACTTATTTTCTTTCTTATAAACAATCAATCCAAAAAACTGTGGAGAAACATGTTCATCTTCAACTAGATTCGTCAATACGGAAAAAAGCATAAAATCAGTTGGATCATCGCTCCTCATTTTTCCAAAAGCCTCCCAAAGCAAGGTATGATTCTTGTATGTAAGAAAATCCTGTGATCGTTGCAATGACTCAACCACTTTTGATTGTTTTTGTTTCTCTAAAAAAAAATGGTCAACATCGGTCTCGATCATTTTTTTGTAGGTCGAAAAAAGCAACCTATATTTTTCTAGTGAAATTAACTTTCTATCTTCGTTTAATGATAATGTCGTCGCTAACATGTCTAATCTTTTTATAAAATCATTTTTATTTCCACTCGTTTCTCTAGTTACCTCATTCACTATGCTACCTCCAATGATTCTATTATTTACATACTCATCCACCTCTAAGAGTATAGTATTTCCGCATTTAAATTTTTCCCACTTATTTTGAAATCACGAAAAAGTGCTTTTTCATAACATCTTAGCTCGCCATAAGAATCACCTCATATCAAACTAGTAGCTATGACCAAAGTGCTGTAAGCGGATATGAGCAAGCTATTTAAATAGTTTTTTTAGTAAAAAATATAAAAACAACTCGCTTTCACTTGGCATAAATTCAGTTCAAACTCATTCATGGCTCTCGTCGAATACCAAAAAAGAGCAATACGTCGATTATGCAGTCTGAACCGCCCCCAAAAGTTAGACCAAAAATCTATTTTTTTGGTGATCACTACAAAAATCATTCAAACCAATTTAGTAAAAAAGAGCAAAAAAAAAGATACTCTCAAAAGTATCTTCGATGACCCGTACGGGATTCGAACCCGTGTTACCGCCGTGAAAGGGCGGTGTCTTAACCGCTTGACCAACGGGCCAGGTAAAAATATGAAAATAATGGGCCTAAATGGACTCGAACCATCGACCTCACGCTTATCAGGCGTGCGCTCTAACCAGCTGAGCTATAGGCCCATAAAAACTAAAGCGGGTGACGAGAATCGAACTCGCGACAACAGCTTGGAAGGCTGTGGTTTTACCACTAAACTACACCCGCAGTATGGCGCGGGACAGAATCGAACTGCCGACACATGGAGCTTCAATCCATTGCTCTACCAACTGAGCTACCGAGCCAAACGGTTCCGACGGGAATCGAACCCGCGATCTCCTGCGTGACAGGCAGGCATGTTAACCCCTACACCACGGAACCAATGTTTTTAGTTTTTAATTGCGGGAGCAGGATTTGAACCTACGACCTTCGGGTTATGAGCCCGACGAGCTACCAGACTGCTCCATCCCGCGATAATATAAAAAAGGAGGATAAGGGATTCGAACCCTTGCACGGTTTTACCCGCCTGACGGTTTTCAAGACCGTTCCCTTCAGCCGGACTTGGGTAATCCTCCAATATAAAGCTAATGACCCGTACGGGATTCGAACCCGTGTTACCGCCGTGAAAGGGCGGTGTCTTAACCGCTTGACCAACGGGCCAGATAAAAATGAAACGGAGAAGGAGGGATTTGAACCCTCGCGCCGGTTTCCCGACCTACACCCTTAGCAGGGGCGCCTCTTCAGCCACTTGAGTACTTCCCCAAAACCATTAAGATTTTGAATAAATGGGCCTAAATGGACTCGAACCATCGACCTCACGCTTATCAGGCGTGCGCTCTAACCAGCTGAGCTATAGGCCCATAAAAACTAAAAGCGGGTGACGAGAATCGAACTCGCGACAACAGCTTGGAAGGCTGTGGTTTTACCACTAAACTACACCCGCGTGGCGGTCCCGACGGGAATCGAACCCGCGATCTCCTGCGTGACAGGCAGGCATGTTAACCCCTACACCACGGAACCAATGTTTTTAGTTTTTAATTGCGGGAGCAGGATTTGAACCTACGACCTTCGGGTTATGAGCCCGACGAGCTACCAGACTGCTCCATCCCGCGATAATATGAAAAGGAGGATAAGGGATTCGAACCCTTGCACGGTTTTACCCGCCTGACGGTTTTCAAGACCGTTCCCTTCAGCCGGACTTGGGTAATCCTCCAATATGAAATACAACGTCGCTATGGACCTTGTAGGACTCGAACCTACGACCGGACGGTTATGAGCCGTCTGCTCTAACCAACTGAGCTAAAGGTCCAGGCTCTTAAATAATCGCGGCGGAGGGGATCGAACCCCCGACCTCCCGGGTATGAACCGGACGCTCTAGCCAGCTGAGCTACACCGCGAAAAAAAGTATTCATTATTTAAATGAAATGGAGCCTAGCGGGATCGAACCGCTGACCTCCTGCGTGCAAAGCAGGCGCTCTCCCAGCTGAGCTAAGGCCCCTTGAAACTATTTACTAATCGGGAAGACAGGATTCGAACCTGCGACCCCTTGGTCCCAAACCAAGTGCTCTACCAAGCTGAGCTACTTCCCGTAAAACTAACGCGCCCAAGAGGAGTCGAACCCCTAACCTTTTGATCCGTAGTCAAACACTCTATCCAATTGAGCTATGGGCGCATATTTGTAATGCCGAGGACCGGAATCGAACCGGTACGGTGATCACTCACCGCAGGATTTTAAGTCCTGTGCGTCTGCCAGTTCCGCCACCCCGGCGCGTAGTACATTGGCAAAGCGGAAAACGGGGTTCGAACCCGCGACCCCCACCTTGGCAAGGTGGTGCTCTACCACTGAGCTATTTCCGCGTATTTACGATGCCGGCTAAAGGACTTGAACCCTCGACCCTCTGATTACAAATCAGATGCTCTACCAACTGAGCTAAGCCGGCGTAAAAAAATAGAAACAATCATATGATGCGGGTGAAGGGACTTGAACCCCCACGCCGTAAGGCGCTAGATCCTAAATCTAGTGCGTCTGCCAATTCCGCCACACCCGCAAAAATATGAGCCGTACAGGGCTCGAACCTGTGACCCTCTGATTAAAAGTCAGATGCTCTACCAACTGAGCTAACGGCTCATATGGAGGTTAACGGGATCGAACCGCTGACCCTCTGCTTGTAAGGCAGATGCTCTCCCAGCTGAGCTAAACCTCCAAAGATAACAAAGCGTGGCGGCGTCCTACTCTCACAAGGGGCAACCCCTCACTACAATCGGCGCTAAGAAGCTTAACTTCTGTGTTCGGCATGGTTACAGGTGTATCCTTCTCGCCATCGCCACCACACTTGGTGTTATCTATATTGAGTAAATCTTGTTCACTCAAAACTGGATTTGAAGTATTAGTAAGAAACTCTCCGAGTTTTTCATTTTATTTTGGTTAAGTCCTCGATCGATTAGTATCAGTCCGCTCCATACATCACTGTACTTCCACTCCTGACCTATCTACCTGATCATCTCTCAGGGATCTTACTTTCTTAAAGAAATGGGAAATCTCATCTTGAGGTGGGCTTCACACTTAGATGCTTTCAGCGTTTATCCCTTCCCTACATAGCTACCCAGCAATGCCCTTGGCAGAACAACTGGTACACCAGCGGTAAGTCCATCCCGGTCCTCTCGTACTAAGGACAGCTCCTCTCAAATTTCCAACGCCCGCGACGGATAGGGACCGAACTGTCTCACGACGTTCTGAACCCAGCTCGCGTGCCGCTTTAATGGGCGAACAGCCCAACCCTTGGGACCGACTACAGCCCCAGGATGCGACGAGCCGACATCGAGGTGCCAAACCTCCCCGTCGATGTGGACTCTTGGGGGAGATAAGCCTGTTATCCCCAGGGTAGCTTTTATCCGTTGAGCGATGGCCCTTCCATGCGGAACCACCGGATCACTAAGCCCGACTTTCGTCCCTGCTCGACTTGTAGGTCTCGCAGTCAAGCTCCCTTCTGCCTTTACACTCTTCGAATGATTTCCAACCATTCTGAGGGAACCTTTGGGCGCCTCCGTTACTCTTTAGGAGGCGACCGCCCCAGTCAAACTGCCCATCTGACACTGTCTCCCACCACGATTAGTGGTGCGGGTTAGAGTGGCCATAACGCAGGGGTAGTATCCCACCAGCGCCTCCATCGAAACTAGCGTTCCGATTTCTACGGCTCCTACCTATCCTGTACATGCGGTACAGACACTCAATATCAAACTACAGTAAAGCTCCATGGGGTCTTTCCGTCCTGTCGCGGGTAACCTGCATCTTCACAGGTACTAAAATTTCACCGAGTCTCTCGTTGAGACAGTGCCCAAATCGTTACGCCTTTCGTGCGGGTCGGAACTTACCCGACAAGGAATTTCGCTACCTTAGGACCGTTATAGTTACGGCCGCCGTTTACTGGGGCTTCAATTCGTACCTTCGCTTACGCTAAGCACTCCTCTTAACCTTCCAGCACCGGGCAGGCGTCAGCCCCTATACTTCATCTTACGATTTTGCAGAGACCTGTGTTTTTGATAAACAGTCGCTTGGGCCTATTCACTGCGGCTGATCTGACGATCAGCACCCCTTCTCCCGAAGTTACGGGGTCATTTTGCCGAGTTCCTTAACGAGAGTTCTCTCGCTCACCTTAGGATTCTCTCCTCGACTACCTGTGTCGGTTTGCGGTACGGGTCGTTGTTTTCTCACTAGAAGCTTTTCTCGGCAGTGTGACGTCAGGAACTTCGGTACTATTATTTCCCTCCCCATCACAGCTTGTCCTTAAAGTTAGAAGCATTTGACTCCTATCAAGACTTACTGCTTGGACAGACATTTCCGATCGTCTGCATTCCTTAGCCTCCTGCGTCCCTCCATTGCTCAAACAAAAACAACGAGTACAGGAATATCAACCTGTTGTCCATCGCCTACGCCTGTCGGCCTCGGCTTAGGTCCCGACTAACCCTGGGCGGACGAGCCTTCCCCAGGAAACCTTAGTCATTCGGTGGACAGGATTCTCACCTGTCTTTCGCTACTCATACCGGCATTCTCACTTCTAAGCGCTCCAGCAGTCCTCACGATCTACCTTCAACGCCCTTAGAACGCTCTCCTACCAATACACCTAAAGGTGTACTCCACAGCTTCGGTAATATGTTTAGCCCCGGTACATTTTCGGCGCAGGGTCACTCGACTAGTGAGCTATTACGCACTCTTTAAATGGTGGCTGCTTCTAAGCCAACATCCTAGTTGTCTGTGCAACCCCACATCCTTTTCCACTTAACATATATTTTGGGACCTTAGCTGGTGGTCTGGGCTGTTTCCCTTTCGACTATGGATCTTATCACTCACAGTCTGACTCCCGGATATGAATGAATGGCATTCGGAGTTTATCTGAATTCGGTAACCCGAGATGGGCCCCTAGTCCAAACAGTGCTCTACCTCCATCATTCTCAATTCCGAGGCTAGCCCTAAAGCTATTTCGGAGAGAACCAGCTATCTCCAAGTTCGTTTGGAATTTCTCCGCTACCCACACCTCATCCCCGCACTTTTCAACGTACGTGGGTTCGGTCCTCCAGTGCGTTTTACCGCACCTTCAACCTGGACATGGGTAGATCACATGGTTTCGGGTCTACGACTACATACTCAAACGCCCTATTCAGACTCGCTTTCGCTGCGGCTCCGTCTCTTCAACTTAACCTCGCATGCAATCGTAACTCGCCGGTTCATTCTACAAAAGGCACGCCATCACCCATGAACGGGCTTTGACTTGTTGTAGGCACACGGTTTCAGGTTCTATTTCACTCCCCTTCCGGGGTGCTTTTCACCTTTCCCTCACGGTACTGGTTCACTATCGGTCACTAGGGAGTATTTAGCCTTGGGAGATGGTCCTCCCGGATTCCGACGGAATTCCTCGTGTTCCGCCGTACTCAGGATCCTCCTAGGTGCCTTCCAAATTTCATCTACGGGGCTTTCACCCTCTCTGACTGACTTTTCCAAGTCATTCGACTATCTGAAAGAACTACCATATTGGAGTCCTACAACCCCAATGAGCAAGCTCATTGGTTTGGGCTTTTCCCGTTTCGCTCGCCGCTACTCAGGGAATCGAATTTTCTTTCTCTTCCTGCAGGTACTTAGATGTTTCAGTTCTCTGCGTCTACCTCGTATACGCTATGTATTCACGTATACGTAACATCCTATAAAAGATGCTGGGTTCCCCCATTCGGAAATCTCTGGATCATAGCTTACGTACAGCTCCCCAAAGCATATCGGTGTTAGTCCCGTCCTTCATCGGCTCCTAGTGCCAAGGCATCCACCGTGCGCCCTTATTCACTTAACCTTATCAACCTTGCGGTTGGGTTTTGATCTTTCTTCTAGCGATAGAAGTCCAATCAAGAAAAATAAGCAATTGAACTTATTAAAAAACTCATTCAACGCGGTGTTCTCGGTTTGTATTACTTACATTTTTACTTCAATATCCAGTTTTCAATGAACAAAATTTTGAGAGTAGACCTCTCAAAACTGAACAAAGTATCGACAAACGTGTGTAGTCTCCGTAATATTCCTTAGAAAGGAGGTGATCCAGCCGCACCTTCCGATACGGCTACCTTGTTACGACTTCACCCCAATCATCTATCCCACCTTAGGCGGCTGGCTCCAAAAAGGTTACCTCACCGACTTCGGGTGTTACAAACTCTCGTGGTGTGACGGGCGGTGTGTACAAGGCCCGGGAACGTATTCACCGCGGCGTGCTGATCCGCGATTACTAGCGATTCCGGCTTCATGTAGGCGAGTTGCAGCCTACAATCCGAACTGAGAGAAGCTTTAAGAGATTAGCTTAGCCTCGCGACTTCGCGACTCGTTGTACTTCCCATTGTAGCACGTGTGTAGCCCAGGTCATAAGGGGCATGATGATTTGACGTCATCCCCACCTTCCTCCGGTTTGTCACCGGCAGTCTTGCTAGAGTGCCCAACTAAATGATGGCAACTAACAATAAGGGTTGCGCTCGTTGCGGGACTTAACCCAACATCTCACGACACGAGCTGACGACAACCATGCACCACCTGTCACTTTGCCCCCGAAGGGGAAGCTCTATCTCTAGAGTGGTCAAAGGATGTCAAGACCTGGTAAGGTTCTTCGCGTTGCTTCGAATTAAACCACATGCTCCACCGCTTGTGCGGGCCCCCGTCAATTCCTTTGAGTTTCAACCTTGCGGTCGTACTCCCCAGGCGGAGTGCTTAATGCGTTAGCTGCAGCACTGAAGGGCGGAAACCCTCCAACACTTAGCACTCATCGTTTACGGCGTGGACTACCAGGGTATCTAATCCTGTTTGCTCCCCACGCTTTCGAGCCTCAGCGTCAGTTACAGACCAGAGAGCCGCCTTCGCCACTGGTGTTCCTCCATATATCTACGCATTTCACCGCTACACATGGAATTCCACTCTCCTCTTCTGCACTCAAGTCTCCCAGTTTCCAATGACCCTCCCCGGTTGAGCCGGGGGCTTTCACATCAGACTTAAGAAACCGCCTGCGCTCGCTTTACGCCCAATAAATCCGGACAACGCTTGCCACCTACGTATTACCGCGGCTGCTGGCACGTAGTTAGCCGTGGCTTTCTGGTTAGATACCGTCAAGGGGTGAACAGTTACTCTCACCCTTGTTCTTCTCTAACAACAGAGTTTTACGATCCGAAAACCTTCTTCACTCACGCGGCGTTGCTCGGTCAGACTTTCGTCCATTGCCGAAGATTCCCTACTGCTGCCTCCCGTAGGAGTTTGGGCCGTGTCTCAGTCCCAATGTGGCCGATCACCCTCTCAGGTCGGCTATGCATCGTGGCCTTGGTGAGCCGTTACCTCACCAACTAGCTAATGCACCGCGGGTCCATCCATCAGCGGCACCGTAAAGCGCCTTTCAAAACGAAACCATGCGGTTTCGATTGTTATACGGTATTAGCACCTGTTTCCAAGTGTTATCCCCTTCTGATGGGCAGGTTACCCACGTGTTACTCACCCGTTCGCCACTCCTCTTTTCCCGGTGGAGCAAGCTCCGGTGGGAAAAGAAGCGTTCGACTTGCATGTATTAGGCACGCCGCCAGCGTTCGTCCTGAGCCAGGATCAAACTCTCATAATATGCTAGTTCCTCACAGCGAAAGCTGATGTGGAACTGTAGTTCGAAATTTACTTTCGAACATCATATAGTTCATTTGTTAAGCTCAATTGTTTGCTAGCATATTGCTTGCTTGTTAAAAATGTTTGTTGTCTTGAATTGAATCAAGACGCCCTACACATTTGGTTTGTCTTACTTTGTTCAGTTTTCAAAGGTCTACGTGATAATTGAAACACAACTGCCTCAACTTATCGTTTGTGATTGCCGTAGCAACTTTTATATCTTAGCAAACTCTCGGATGATTGTCAACTATTTTTTAAAAGTTTTTTTGAACTCGTTTTTCACGAGGTCGTTTTAGCAACTCACTTATCATAACTCATCGTTTGTTATTTGTCAACAGTTAATTTTGTTTTTTTCTTTGCGAAATCAACGTTTATCTATTGTCGTTCACAAGCGACTTGGTTATCTTATCATGTGTTGCCCCACACGTCAAGAACTTTTTTATGATCATTCAGAAGTTATGAAACTTAACTTTTGAACAAATAATAATATACCAACTAAAATCTTATTGGTCAACGAATTTTTTTGTGTTTTTTCAAGTTTTTTAGTTATACGATTAATATGATAAAAAGCGATATAAACATTCGTTTTTTACATGGTATAAAGAGATTGAAAACCTTTATCTATATAAATCATTCGCCATTGCAACTGTGCTGAAACTTCTATAAAGCAGACCCATTTCTAATGGTTCCGTTTTCTTTTTTTATAGCTATCTTATCCCTTGCCATAACTTTCTCTGAATTGGTTCATTGATACGCATTTACTTAAAAATTAGTTTCAATAAAGTCTTAAATATAGAACCAGATTTCAAGCAAAGTTATCTTATTTTTTCTCTAAAAAATAAACCGACAGCAGCTAGAAATAAAAATCATTTCTGGCTATTGTCGGTTTGGTTCCCTGAACAGGTTGTTTCTATTTATGTCTCAGATTTAACGCATGGTTGGGAACAGTAATACGTCACGGATCGATTGAGCATCGGTCAATAGCATGACTAGACGGTCGATTCCGATACCTAGTCCGCCAGTTGGTGGCATACCATATTCTAGCGCTTCTAAGAAGTCTTCGTCTAAACCATGTGCTTCATCGTTTCCAAGCTCGCGTTCTTTTTCTTGCGCTTCAAAACGTTCTCTTTGATCGATTGGATCATTCAGCTCAGTAAAGGCATTAGCAAATTCTTTACCTGTGATGAACAATTCGAAACGGTCAGTAAAACGTGGGTCTTCAGGATTTTTCTTCGCCAATGGAGAAACTTCTACTGGATGTCCATAGACAAAAGTAGGTTGCACTAAGGTTTCTTCCACAAACGCTTCAAAGAATTCATTGATGACGTGACCAACACCCATTGCTTCTGTCACTTCAACTTGGTGTTCTTTTGCAATCGCTAGTGCTTCTTCTAAGGTCATTTCTTTCCAGAAATCAACACCTGTATGCTCTTTGATTGCATCGACCATATGCACACGTTTGAAATCACTCTCTAAGTCAACTGCTTGACCTGCATAAGTGATTTTAGCTGTTCCTAATACTTTTTCAGCTGCATTACGGATGATACCTTCTGTCAAGTTCATCACATCTTGAAAATCAGTATATGCAGTGTATGCTTCAAGCATCGTGAACTCAGGGTTATGGGTCGTATCGATTCCTTCATTACGGAATACACGGCCGATCTCATAAACTTTTTCCATACCACCAACGATCAGACGTTTCAAATGAAGTTCTAGCGCAATACGTAGATATAGATCCATATCTAACGCATTGTGATGTGTGATAAACGGACGTGCTGCTGCTCCACCGGCTTCATTATGCAAGACTGGTGTTTCAACTTCGATATAGCCGTTCCCATCTAAATAGCGACGGATCTCACTAATGATTTGACTGCGTTTCATGAAGCGGTCAAAACTATCTCTATTACTTACTAAATCAAGGTAACGCTGTCTGTATCGTTGCTCGATGTTCGTTAATCCATGATATTTATCTGGTAATGGACGAAGTGCTTTTGATAAGATGACGATTTCAGAGGCTTTGATCGATACCTCACCTGTATCAGTTTTCATGATTTCTCCAGTTACGCCAAAGAAATCTCCTAAGTCAGCATGTTTGAATACTTCATAAGCTTCTTCACCTACTCGGTCTTTGCGTACGTAGATTTGGATTTGGCCTTCTCTGTCTTGCAGATGGGCAAATCCAGCTTTACCTTTTCCACGGCGTGTCATCATACGGCCAGCAACACTCGCTGTCAATGCCATCTCCGCCAATTCTTCTTTTGTACGTGGATCAAATAATTCGTGCAATTCTTGGGAATTATGTGTACGCTCAAATCGCTTACCAAATGGATCGATCCCATTTTCTCTCAATTGCTCCATTTTTTCACGACGAACAATCATTTGATCGTTTAAATCTTCTAATTGATTTTGTTGTTCCTCAGTCACAAAAGTTCCTCCATTCTCATCTTATTCTCTTCCTTATAATGCCAATGAAACGCAAAAAAAGCAAGCCGAACTTAGTGTTTCGGCTTGAATTTCGCAAAAAACTTAGAATAACTTCCTAAGATTGAAGTGATAATTTTTCACTTTTTTCAACCAATTGGTCAAGCAGTTCATTGATTTCATGCTGTTTCTCAGTCTTATTGATCGCTAATTTGATCTTGGCTGCACGTGAGATACCTTTTAGATAGTAGGAAGCGTGAGTCCGAAACTCACGACAGGCGATGGTTTCTCCTTTTAAATCAACTAAACGTTCTAGATGTAATTTTGCAGTAGCGATTTTTTCGCGTGCGGTTGGTTCCGGAATCAGCTCTCCAGTTTCTAAATAATGTTGTGTCCGATGGATCATCCAAGGATTCCCTAAAGCAGCGCGGCCGATCATGACGCCATCGGCACCCACGTATTCCAACATGCGTTTTGCATCTTCTGGCGTTTTGACGTCCCCGTTCCCCATAAAAGGGATCGTTAGATGTTTTTTGACTTCCTTTAACACTTCCCAATTGGCTTTTCCTTCATACATTTGCACACGTGTTCGTCCGTGCATGGCTACTGCACCGGCTCCAGCTGCTTGAGCGGCTAATGCGTTTTCGACAGCAAAAACATGTTCTTCGTCCCAACCAATACGCATTTTCACAGTAACTGGCACATCAACTGCCGATGCAACTGCATGAACCATTTCATAGACTTTATCAGGATCTAATAACCATTTTGCACCTGCTTCAGCTTTGATGATTTTATTGACTGGGCATCCCATATTGATATCAATGATATCTGCTGTAGTATGTTTCTCAACAAACTGTGCTGCTTCTACTAGTGTGTCTTTGTTCCCACCAAATATTTGCAAACTTAATGGATGCTCCGTTTCGTCGATATGCAGCATTTCCAATGTTTTTTTGTTGCGGAAATGAATACCTTGGTCACTGATCATCTCGCAAACGACCATTCCTGCACCAAATTCTTTGACGGTTACACGAAATGCGGCGTTCGTGATCCCTGCCATTGGTGCTACAACAACGCGATTCGGTATTTCAACGTTCCCGATTTTCCATGTGTGATCCACTTATAATCCTCCCAAGGCTTCTGTCTTCAATGCTGCTAGGTCATCTTCTGTGTAGGTATACTTACTATTACAAAATGAGCAAACTGCTTCTGCGCCATGGTCTTCATCGATCATTGCTTGGATTTCTGCTGCGCCTAAAGCAATGATTGCTTCGCCAAACTTTTCTTTCGAACAATCACATTTAAACTGCACAGGCATTTTTTCTAGTACTTGCAATTCGTCTGTTCCTAACAATCCATGCAAGATTTCTTCAGGTGTCAACCCTTCATCTAAGAGTGTAGAAATACGTGGTGTTGTTTTCAGTTGCTCTTCGATTTTCACAATCGTTTCTTCGTCTGCTCCTGGCATGATCTGGATCATAAAACCACCCGCTGTTTTGATGGTATCATCCGTATTGACTAAGACGCTTAGCCCTACAGCTGAAGGGATTTGTTCTGAAATCGCTAAATAGTACGTGAAATCTTCAGCTAGTTCACCAGATACAATCGGTGTTTGTCCTGAAAAAGGTTCTTTTAACCCTAGATCTTTTGTCACACTGAACATCCCTTGTGTCCCTACTGCTCCACGTACATCGATTTTTCCTTCTGCGTTCAGCGGTAAACTCAGGTGTGGATTTTTGATGTACCCTTTGACATCACCTTTACCATTCGCATCAACAACGATCCCACCTGCAGGGCCATCGCCTTGGATGCGTACTGTTAATTTGTCTTCTCCTTTAACTGTCGCACCTAGCAGCAGACTGCCAACTAATGCACGGCCTAATGCTGCTGATGATGTATGCCAAGTATCATGGCGTTGCTGCGCTTCTGCGACAGTATTGGTTGCACGAACAGCATATGCTCGAACAAACCCGTCATTGGCTAATGCCTTTACTAAATAATCTTCCATTTGTATGTAACCTCATTTCCCGATTTTAAAACTCATAGTGAATCATACTAGTAACTTCCAAATTTTTCAACTTTTGAATTTGTAAATTCTAAGTTTCTATTTTAATTGTCAGACACAAAAAAAGAGCTGCGACTTTCGTCACAGCTGCTTTCTTTATCTATTTTGATCATCTGAATGATTTTGTTCATCCGTTGAAGTCGATTGATTCTCATCATTCAACTCTTTTTTCGCTTCATCAAACTCATGTTTTTCTTCTGCTTGTTTTTCCGCATCTTTTTCTTCTAGTGCACGTTTTGCTTCTTCAAACGTTTGCGCTTCTTTTTCACTAGGGAAGTCTGCCGATTCTGCTCCTTCAGGCATTACACCTTTTTCAAAGAGAGATTTGATTGCTTTGGCATCCAATGTTTCAAATTCAAGCAGTTTTTCTGCGATCAGTTTGTGTTGCGCACGGTGTGCTTCGATGATTTCATGTGCTTTTTGATGTGCTTCCATCAAGATCTTGCGTACTTCTTGGTCGATTTCAAAAGCAACTTGTTCTGAGTATGCTTTCGTTTGACCATAGTCACGGCCTACGAATACTTGGTGGTTTCCTTCATATTGGACAGGACCTAAGCGATCACTCATCCCATACTCTGTAACCATACTTCTTGCTAGTGCTGTTGCTTGTTCAAAGTCATTTGATGCACCAGTAGATTGAACGTTGAAGATGATTTCTTCTGCGGTACGTCCACCTAGTAATCCAACGATTTGTTCAAACATATCTTCTTTTGTCATTAAGAATTGATCTTCTTTTGGTAAAGCGATCATATATCCACCAGCACGTCCACGCGGGATGATTGTTACTTTATGAACGACACGGGCACGACTCAAGACAAGCCCAACGATCGTATGACCTGCTTCATGGTAAGCGACCATTTCGCGTTCGCGTTTGCTGATGACACGGTCTTTCTTGGCTGGTCCAGCAATCACGCGGTCTTCTGCTTCATCGATATCAGAAGCATCGATTTTTTTCTTGTTTCGACGAGCAGCTACTAATGCTGCTTCGTTTAAGACGTTTTCTAAATCCGCACCAGCAAAACCTGGTGTTTGTTGTGCTACGACTTTCAAATCAACATCGTCAGCAATTGGTTTGTTTCTTGCGTGAACTCGTAAAATCGCTTCACGGCCTTTGACATCTGGACGACCAACTAAAATTTGACGGTCAAAACGTCCTGGACGAAGCAAGGCTGGATCTAATACGTCTGAACGGTTTGTCGCTGCAATCACGATCACGCCTTCATTTCCATCGAATCCATCCATTTCAACAAGCAATTGGTTCAGTGTTTGTTCACGTTCATCGTGTCCGCCACCCATACCAGCGCCACGTTGACGACCGACAGCATCGATTTCATCAATAAAGATGATTGCTGGAGCATTCTTTTTCGCAGTTTCAAATAAGTCACGAACTCGGCTTGCACCGACCCCAACAAACATTTCAACAAAGTCTGAACCCGAAATAGAGTAGAATGGTACGCCAGCTTCACCAGCAACTGCTTTGGCAAGCAACGTTTTACCAGTTCCTGGAGGTCCTTCTAAGAGAACTCCGGCTGGAATACGTGCGCCTAATTCAATGAAGCGTCTTGGATCTTTTAGGAACTCAACGACTTCGACAAGTTCTTGTTTTTCTTCTTCCGCACCCGCTACATCAGAGAAACGAACGCGATTTGCTTTTTTGTCGGCTTCTTTTGCTTTGGATTTCCCAAAGTTCATCACACGGCCTCCGCCGCCTCCGCCACCACCTTGTTGTCCCATCATCATATAGAAGAAGAAGACGATGATCACGATTGGCAAGAAGCTTAATAGGAGTGATACCCATACGCCGCTACTTGATTCTTCTCTGATCGTAGTTGCTACGTTGTTGTCTTTTGCCAACTCTGTGACTTGGCTCAATGTTGTATCGTTTGGCAAAATAATCGTAGTGAAGTGCGTAGTTGATGTCTCAGTAGTACCTAGAATCGATAGACCACCACTATTTGCAACTGTCTGTTGTTCTTTGTATTCACCTGAGATCTTATACACACCATTAGCAGGTTGCACCTCAAAGTTTTTGATTTTGCCTTCTTGTAATTGTTCAGTGAATTTTGAGTACTCGATATCTGACGACCGTTGGCCATTGTTACCAAAAATAAAGTAGACGACCATTACCATCGCTAAGATTACGAGGACATAATACAAGGCATTTTTCATCATGCCATTGTTTTTTTTGTTCATAGTTGTCCTCCCTATGCGTTATTTTTACTTGATAAATATTTTATCAATCCTGACCATACTATTGTAACATAATTTATGAGAGATAGATGATTAATTTGATTGATAAACGCTCGGTTTTAGTACACCGATGTATGGAAGATTTCGATAGGCTTCTGCATAATCTAATCCATAACCTACCACAAACTCGTTTGGCACATTGAAACCAATGTAATCCGCTTCGATATCTACGACTCTGCCTTCGGGCTTATCAAGGAGTGTCACGATTTTGACTGAGTTTGCTTTACGGTATTTGAATAGATCGACTAAATAAGCAAGTGTTCTTCCGCTATCAATGATGTCTTCGACGATCAATAAATCACGGCCTTCCACATTCGTATCCAAGTCTTTTACGATTTTTACTTCACCTGATGAAACAGTTGCGTTACCGTAACTTGAAACATCCATAAAATCCAATTCTAGGTAAGCATCGATCGAACGGATAATGTCTGCCATGAATGGGACAGCACCTTTCAATACACCAACAACCAACGGATTTTTATCTTGATAATTTTCAGTTAACTCTTTTCCTAGTTCTTTACAACGAACTTGTATCTCTTCTTGCGTGATCAATACTCTCTCGATATCTTTTTCTAACATCAGGTTCTCCTTCCAATTGCTTCTTTTTGATATTTGTAAAGAAGTATGTAGTGTATTTTATCAGTTTCTACACCAATACTCAAATAAGAATGGACAAAAGGGACTAGACTCCATAGATTTCTCCCTTCATCTATAATAACCCATGAATTTTTTCGTTGTGCAACAGATATTTTTTTATCGATAAAATATCTTGACACTCTTTTGTTCAACGTCTCCGTCAATTGGATACGATCTCCCGGTTTTCGCCGATCGACCCAAAGCGATTGTTCGGCGGATAACCATAGATCATGAGTGAAGATTTCACCTGTTTCATCCAATTTCCAATCTGGAAGTTGGTCGGGTGTGTAGATCCCTAACCATTCCGACTCTCCTAACTGAATGGATTGATTCGGTATGATTTTTAACGGAGTATTTTGGTGGTTGGTTGATCGTTCCTTTTTTCTTTCATAAAGATAAAGTACTTCATAGGAACGTTCGATCACCCAGCGTTTGCCCAGATCAATCTGCCATTGTCCTGCGGCTTGTTCACATTGTTGTAACAACGTGTCAATCTGTTTTTCTTTGATCGTCACTTTCGTAATTGGAAAAACGTAATCAAAGAACGTGTAAAAGAAGAAGTAACGTTCAAAAGATTCCAAACTTTCGATCACCTTCCACGGAATAGATAAGCGCTCTTCTCTATACGTAAGATGTTCCGTGATCATCTGATGAGTATTTTTTCGGATAAATTGTTCTGCCCATTGGATTTGTTGCGAGAATTTTTGGAAATGAGCCATCGCTTGGGTATTTTCTTTTTTCAATTGTGGTACGACTAAATGACGCAGTCGATTACGTTGGACAGTTAGTTCCTGATTGGTATGGTCCTCAAAAAAAGGTAAATCTTCTGCTTCCGCATACGCATACAATTGTTCTTTACTAAATGACAACAACGGTCGAATAAGTCGCCCACCAGCAAAAGGTTGCGTTTCCTTGATTCCCGCATACGTACCTAGCTGCCCACCACGAATGATTTTCATCAAAATCGTTTCCATTTGATCATCCCCATGATGCGCTGTCATCAATGTATCATAATGATAATCTCGTACGATCTCATCAAATTTCTCATACCGAAAAGCTCGAGCAGCCGTTTCAATTCCTTGTTCCGCGGGATTCTCCCATACTTTTAAGTGGAAAGTAAGATTGTTTTTATCGCAAAAGTCAGCAAGATAGGCTGCTTCATCCGCAGAAACGCTCCGTAAGCGATGATCGATATGGACAACCCCTAACCGAAAGCCAATTTGTTTTTGGGCGGTCATTAAGCAATCGAGTAAAACCATCGAGTCTACCCCACCGGAAACAGCAACTAGTATTTTCGCATGTTCAGACAGATAGCGACGGCGTAAGCCTCTTTTTATAAATGCTTGTTTAAACTGACTTGCTCTTTTATCCATTGGTGTCACATCCTTTTACAAAATAAAAAGAGCGGACAAAAGTCTGTGACAATTGCCTGCCCTTCAATTTCGCTTAGCTTAGCTACGGCGACCGCCACGGCCTCCGCGTTTTCCTTCTGTGTTGCGTTTTAAGGAAGTCAATCGATCATCGCTATCTTTTAAAAATGAGCTCATCAATGAATCGAAGTCTTCTTTTGTATTGGAAGGTTGGCTGCGAGAAAAAGATTTTTTCTGCGGTGCGCGTCCTCGATTATCTCGAGTTTCTTTTTGTGGATATCTCTTTTGACGATTTTCATCATTAGTTTCTACTGGTTGCTCTTGTGCTTTGCGGATAGATAAACCGATTTTCCCATCATCATTGACTGTAATGACTTTGACTGTTACCTCATCACCAACGCTCAATACATCATGAATATCCTTGATATAACCGTTTGATACTTCACTGATATGAACTAACCCTGTTTTGCCAGCTCCTAAATCAATAAATGCGCCAAAATTTGTGATTCCTGAAACTTTTCCTTGCAGTTTTGCTCCTACCTCGATTGACATAAAAAAAATGTTCCTCCTAATTATTTCCCTTTTTTTATATTACTGCTTATTGGGCAGTTGTTGAACTCGTTGTTTGTTCATCGGTGTCTGCTGAATTATCTGTCGTAGATTCAAGTATCGGGTAGACTTGCTCCCCTTCTTTTGAATAGAAAAATTTGCTTCTAGCAAGTTTTGCTACGTAATCTTCATCTTTAAGCAATTTCACGTCTTCTGTGAGTTGGTCTACATCTTTATTGATTTGTTGTAACTCTGTATCTGCTTCGACTTTTAATTCATTTAAATGATTCATTCGTTGCATATCATTAAAAATTTGGAAACCTATTACAGCGAAAATGACCAAAGCACCTAAAAAGATGGCTGTTAACCTGCGTCTACGAAAAATCAATTGGCGTTGTTGTTGTTGAAATTCGACATATTTTTTCTTTGCATACTCTGTGTCTAGTGCAGCGATTTTATTGCTTTTGTTTGCCACCTGTATTCGCTCCAATCTTTTTTGATTGTCATTCTTTATTATACCAACATCCTGAATGCTTGTCTAATCTATTTCGCTTGTGTTTTGTACTCGTGTTTCTGACAAGACTTCATACATTTTTTGTGCATCTTCTTTTTTTGTTGACTCATGCAACTCTGCTACCTTGATTTCCATCGTCTTGTTGCCAAATTGGATGTCCAATTGGTCTCCAACCTTGACATCACTGGAAGATTTCGCTAGTTTGCCATTGATTTTGATTCGTCCTTTATCCGCCACTTCCTTAGCGACAGATCGGCGCTTGATGATTCGCGAGATTTTTAAAAATTTATCTAGTCGCATCTCATGTCCTCACTTTTCTTTTTTTATTTTTTTCAAACGTAAGATTTTCTTACCAAATGGCAGTAACAGCCATTCACGGATCGTAAATAATTTTGTCCAGATCACTGCATATACAAATGTGACTACGCCTATAATGACACCGCCTAGGCTGGCAAAAAGAGCAGTCGAGCGATGGCTCACTGGACCAAACAATAAGTTTAAGAAGCCATAATACACAAACAACGCTAAGACCATCCAACCTAAACATTGGATCAACTTCTTACCAAATTTTCGTTCGTGCCAAAAACTATTGATTGCTGGAGTTTCAGTACGGACAAAATACCATAAAGTCACTGATAGTCCAAGTAATGTCGATAAACTAGCACCGACTGTTCCTAAATAACTCGTGAGAAGCGGTGTAGCTAAAGCTTTAGCAAGCAAGCCCAAACCAGCACCCTTTAGTGAGGGGCGGAAAGAGTTTTTACTTTGAGCAATGCTTTGGTACGCTTGAATAATTGCAGTTAGTCCAATGGAAAAAACAAATAGAACTAGTGTCATATTCCCAGCATAATCTTTAAACAATGCGTAATTGATATAAGGCAACAATACAGCTAATCCTACTGAAGCTGCCAATGCTAATGCAGTCGTCAGACGCAAGTAAATTTTTGCTGTGGAATAAAATTGTCCTTTGACTGCACTCGTTAGGTAGCGTGTCAATGCGGGTAAGAACGTAGCACTTAAAGCTGTAGCAATAACTAATCCTAATTGAACTAACGGTTGCCCACGATCATATACTCCTTTAGCTATTTTAGATGCTTGCTCAGATAAACCATAGATTTGTAACGCATTCTTAACAAAAAAAGAATCAATCAATTGGAAGAAGATCAATAGACCACTATAAATGGAGACTAATCCCCCTTCAATCAAGAAACGGCGCACGAGTGATTTCGCTGGCCTTCTTAAAATCGGAAAGTGGCGGAAGCTCAATGCACCACCATGGATTTTTTGTTCATAATAGTACAGTACACCATATGCACATACGCCACCAAATACTGCGCCACTCATTGCCGCTGTGCCTGTTTGATAGACTGTCCAGCCTAATCGCTTAAAGGCAATTGCGCTAAAAACAATGATTGCTACACGAACAATTTGTTCCACGACTTGCGAAACCGCTGTGGGCTCCATTAAAAATCGACCTTGAAAATTCCCACGATAATAAGATAGTCCTGGCATCAACAAAAACGTGAAGGAGACGATCCGAATCAACGGCATCAGTTGTTGATCCCCCATCATAAGAGCGATCCAGTGACTAAATGAAAATACGAAGAGCCAGAGTAAAAAGCCTGACCAAAAAACAAGGGGATAAAGATTTTTCAATGCTTGTCTTTGTTCGAAAGGGTCTTTTTTTTCTGCTACATATTTAGAGATAAACTGGGGTAGCCCCGACAAAGCGAGTGTCATCGCAATACCATAAATAGGATAAACTTGTTGATAAACATAAAAACCTTCATCGCCCACTAAGTTTTGCAATGGAATCCGATAGAGTGCGCTGAGGACTTTTGCTATAAAGGAGGCAAGCGTCAACACAAAGGCCCCATGCATCACTTGACGCATTTCTTTATGATCCAAAGGTTCAGCCCCTTCCTATGCAGTCGCATATTTCTGTTCGCGCAATGCTTTGACAAATTGTTGGATTTCTTGCAACCAAACAGCAGTCGTTGTTTGAGGTGGCAAGGTCAAACGAATCATCATTTGTTCTTTTTCCACACCAAGTCCTGCTTTTAATTTTGTGGCAGTCAGCGCTTCAAATAATTGTTCAACCGTGTAGCGTTTTGTTCCCACTTTGCTCAACTTGAACACGATGGTTTGTTGTTGCTTACAAATCATCTCTAGCAATGCACGATCGCCATCCATTTTGATTTGTCCAATCGTCAACAAATGCGCGACTTCTTCAGGATATTCACCAAAACGATCCAGTAGATCTGCTTCTAATTCTTCCAACATCTCTTGTGAATCCAATTCGCGAATCCGTTTATAGATTTCGATTTTTTGGCGTTGATCTGACACATAACTTTCTGGTAGATAGGCATCGACGCCTAGATCGATCTCCACAGAAGTTTTTTCTATTTGCTGATTTTTACCTTGTTTACGAGCGACTGCCTCACTCAACATTTGAGAGTACATATCAAAACCAACAGCATCGATAAATCCATGTTGTTGCGCCCCTAGCAAGTTACCAGCACCACGGATCGATAAATCTCGCATCGCGATTTTAAATCCTGAACCCAATTCCGTAAAGTCTTTGATTGCTTGAAGACGCTTTTCGCTGACTTCATTAAGGATTTTTTGCTGTTCGTACATAAAATAAGCATAGGCGACACGATTGCTTCGTCCGACACGTCCTCGTAATTGGTAAAGCGTAGAGAGTCCCATATAATCGGCATTTTCTACGAAGAGTGTGTTTGCATTTGGAATATCCACACCAGTTTCGATGATCGTCGTCGTCACTAAGACATCATACTGTCCCTCGATAAAGTCGAATAATGTGTTTTCTAGTTGGACTTCCGTCATCTGTCCATGCGCATAGGCGATTCTCGCTTCGGGAACTAATGCTTGGATTTCTTCTACTTTACGTTCAATCGTTTCTACACGATTATATAAGTAGAAAACTTGTCCCCCACGTCCCATCTCTCGCTGAATCGCTTCTCGGATCGCACCTGGATTTTTTTCCATCACATATGTTTGGATCGGATACCGATTCGCCGGTGGTGTTTCAATCACCGATAGATCCCGTACGCCTAGCATCGACATATGCAGCGTTCGCGGAATAGGTGTCGCTGTCAAAGTCAGCACATCCACTTGCGCACGCAATTGTTTCAAACGTTCTTTGTGTTTTACACCGAAACGTTGTTCTTCATCAACGATTAATAGTCCTAAATCACTAAATTCAATATCTTTTGACAATACACGATGAGTACCCACAACAATATCTAGTTGTCCTGTTCGTAATTCTTCGATCGTTTCTTTTTGTTGTTTCTTTGTTCGGAAACGACTCAGCAAACCAACATTCACTGGGAATCCCTCAAATCGTTCCAACATCGTTTCGTAATGTTGTTGCGCCAAGATTGTTGTCGGCACAAGAAATGCCACTTGTTTACTTTCTTTGACTGCTTTAAAAGCGGCACGTAGCGCAACTTCTGTTTTCCCATAGCCGACGTCCCCCACAAGTAAACGATCCATTGGTTTTTCTTTTTCCATATCTCGTTTGATTTCCGCCGCACTTCGGAGTTGGTCATCTGTTTCCGAATATGGAAAAGCATTCTCAAATTCTTTTTGATAAGAGTCATCCGGACCAAATGCGTATCCTTTTTCTGCTTCTCTGACCGCATACAATTGGATCAAGTCATCCGCAATATCTTCGATTTTTGAGGAGATCTTACGTTTCGTTTTCGTCCATTCACTACCACCGAGTTTGTTGATTCGTGGTGTTTTCGATTCCGAAGCTACATATTTTTGGATCAAATTCAACTGCGTGACAGGAATAAATAGCTTATCATCATTTTGATAAATGATCGTCATATAATCTTGGTGGACACCGTCGACCTCTAAGGTTTCCATACCGATATATTTCCCGATCCCATGATTCGCATGGACAACGTAATCTCCAGCTTTTAATTCGTTGTAGCTTTTTAGTCGTTCTGCATTCGTTACCGTTTGACGACGTGTCTGTTTTTTTGTTGTCTTTTGAAAAATCTCTTTTTCCGTGATCGTTACGATTTTTTCTTGCGGCAACTCAAAACCTGTCATCAATGCGCCTTCGACTAATTGGACTTGTCCTTTGATCAGTTGGTCTGCTTCTGTTTCTACCACTAATATGTCTTCGTCACGCAACATTTGTTCCGCCTTACGGATACGTTCTTTCGTTGGAATGAAGATGACGACTGTCTGCTCTTGTTTGCGCCAACGATCCATTTCCGTTTTCAGCAATGGCATTTGTCCAAAGAACTGTTGCATCGTGCGATACTGGAACTGGTAAAGTGCTTGGAACCTGAGATTTCCCATTCCTTTTTGGAATAAAGAGAAAAAAGTGGTCGCAAATTTTTCTTTTTGGATGATCCCATGTACATCTGCCACAAATTGTTGTTCAGAGAATACGCGTAACTCACTGATTTTTTGTGTATGCCATTCCGCTGCTTCTCTCTCCATTTCGCGATTCGTTTCCATGATTCGTTGGTAATCGTCCACAATCAGCAAGCTATCTTGGGGAAAATAATCCAAAATCGATAAATGTTCAGGATACAAAAGATCCGCATAGAACTTCGCTTGGTCTGTCGGGACATTACGTTGCCACTCCGAGATCAACTGACCGAAATAGTCATGCAAAAATTGTCGTTCAGTAGGTTCTGCGGTCGTTGCTAATTTCTTTTCTAAGAGGTTTTCTATTTTGTTGATACCGTCAAGCAGATTCTCTTGAGAATAAATTTGTTCACTTGTTGGTGGCAACCACACTTCTTCGATCTTTTCAATCGATCGTTGCGTATCGGCTTCGAAGTATCTCATGGAATCAATTTCGACATCAAATAATTCCACACGAACAGGGTATTCAAATGTCAAAGGATAGATATCGACAATACTCCCTCGCATACTAAATTCCCCAGGTTTTGCGACCATCTCTGTCCGCTCATACCCCATCAAGACGAGTTGTTGCGGTAATGATTCCACGGCGATCTCGTCGCCAATCTGCCAATGTAATTGGGCATTGCTCCATGTTTCTTTATCAGGAAGACGTTTGTGCAATGCTGCCACTGGAAGAAGATAGATTCCTGGCTCATCTTGTTGCAAACGATTCAACGTCGCTACACGTTCAGCCCGAGCTTCAGGAGAAGAAAAAGCCATTTCTGCGGAAAGCACTTCATCTACTGGAAATAAGTGGATACTTTCAGCTGGCAGAACGTGTTGCAGATCCTCTGCCAATTGGTTGACGTAATATAAATTTGGCATCAGGATAATCAGATTTTTATCCAGTTTTTTAAACGCATGTGCAAACAACAACGTCTTAGCAGATCCAGCTAAACCTGTAATCAACTGTCTAGACATCCGTTGTTCAAGATTCATGGACCATTCAGCCACTTGAGCATCTTTGCCAATCAATTGGATCATATCCATCGTTTCATTCTCCTTTCTTAATTAAATTGATTCATTGTATCTATAAAAGAATGGCCATCCAATAGAAATTCAACAGCAGCGACTGATTGATCGATGCTTTGTTCGATCAAGGGTTGCGTCTCTTTACTAAAGGGACTGAGAACATGTTGGACGACTGTTTTTTTACCTTCTGGTCGACCAATACCAACTTTTATTCGATCAAAGATCGTACTATCCAAATGAGAGATAATACTCTTGATCCCATTATGTCCCCCTGCACTTCCTTTTTGTCGTAAACGGATTTTACCGATTGCTAAATCTAGGTCATCATAAACAACCACCAACTCTTCTGGATAAATCCCAAAGTAAGTCATCAATGGACCAACCGCTCGGCCAGATTCATTCATAAATGTTTGGGGTTTGACTAATAAAATTTTCTCACCTTTGTGGAAAAATTCAGCTACTTCTGCTTCAAATGTGTTTTTCTTAAAGGTCGCTTGGTGTTTTTCAGCCAAACGATCCACCACCATAAATCCAACGTTATGCTTTGTATGTTCATATTTCGTTCCTGGGTTTCCAAGCCCTACGATCATTTTCATTTCTGCGCTCATCCAATCTTATAAACAGCACAAAAGGCTGGACTGCTCATAGGCGGTCCAGTCTTTGACTCGATTTTTTTATTATTTTAGCTCCTATTAGTATAACACACAATCCTTTGTTACAGCTAAAAAGAGAAACTTAATAAATGAAAAAATGATTAAAATTATAATTCAAAACTAATGAAATCATTGGTTTTGCTAAATAGTGAAATAACGCACATGTAAGCTTTTACATATGGTACAACCTTGTTATCTGTTATATTTTGTAACCAAATAGCGTGACAGCAGGCTTTTTCCATGTTAGCATAGGCATGGGAAAAACAAATCAATGGAAGGATTGATATAAATGACTGCAAACGCAGAAAAAAAAGATCATCAAAAAGTAATACTTGTTGGAGACGGTGCTGTAGGTTCTAGCTATGCCTTCGCTTTAGTTACACAAAATATCGCTCAAGAAGTTGGTATCATCGATATCAATACAGCAAAAACTGAAGGAGATGCGATCGACTTATCACACGCTCTAGCATTTACTTCACCTAAAAAAATCTACTCAGCTTCTTATGCAGATGCACATGATGCAGACTTAGTCGTTATCACAGCTGGTGCACCACAAAAACCAGGTGAAACACGTTTAGATTTAGTAAATAAAAACTTAAAAATCAACCGTGAAGTTGTTACACAAATCGTTGACTCAGGTTTCAATGGTATTTTCTTAGTTGCTGCTAACCCAGTTGATATTTTAACTTACTCTACTTGGAAATTCTCAGGTTTCCCTAAAGAGCGCGTAATCGGTTCAGGAACTTCACTTGACTCTGCTCGTTTCCGTCAAGCACTTGCTGAATTAGTTGACGTTGATGCACGTAACGTCCATGCGTATATTTTAGGTGAACATGGAGATTCTGAGTTCCCAGTTTGGTCACATGCCAATGTTGCTGGTTTACAAATCTATGAATGGGTGAAAAATAATCCAGACGTGGATGAAGAAGCAATGGTCAACTTATTCTTCGGTGTACGTGACGCTGCTTATACGATCATCGAGAAAAAAGGCGCAACATTCTACGGTATCGCTGTAGCTTTAGCACGTATCACTCGCGCGATCTTAGACGATGAAAATGCAGTTCTTCCATTATCTGTTTATATGAATGGTGAATATGGACTAAACGATATCTATATCGGTGCACCTGCTGTCATCAACCGTCAAGGTATCCAAAAAGTCATTGAAATTCCATTAAGCGACAGCGAACAAGATCGTATGGCCGCTTCAGCAAAACAATTAAAAGATATCTTAGATGAAGCTTTTGCTAAATTGGATGCTGAATAATTAATTACTTGAGACGCTATCGTTCTCACTAAAAAAGAATACACGTTGTTCCAGAAGTAATGTCTTCGAAAACAACCTCATCTTCACAGGGAATCCTGAAAATCGACCTTCCATTTTCTAGGATTTCCTGTTTTTTTATACACTTCCGTATATAAAATCCTTGCCTAACTATCGTTATTTTTCTAAGCAGTATGTTAATTTTTATATAAAGAGGGACATCATTTCGTCTTTTACTGTAAATTATGCTATGATAGAGTCGTTACACCCTATAACTATTATTATTAAGGAGTTGCAGATATGACAAGATCTTCTCATCGAAAAAAATCAATGCGTATTGGTTTGCTTTCTGTTCTCGGTGTGATTCTAGTATTAATCGGCTTTTACACCTACCGTAGTACATATTACACGAATCGTTTTCTTCCTAAAACGGAAGTCAATTCGATCAATGTAAGTAACCTGACTATCGACCAAGCAAATGACAAGCTAAAAGAAGCTTATTCCAATAAGACGATTTCAATCAAAGAAAACGGAACGGTTTGGAAAGAGATTGCAAAGTCCGATCTTGGTTATAAAAAGGATTTTTCAACTGATCTAGCTTCCATCTTGAAAAACCAAAATGCTTGGACTTGGGGAATGAACTATGTAGCTGCGGCCGAAAAACAAGAAATCGATCCACTAAGTGCGGAACGGGAACAACTGGATCAAACGATCGAGACATTGTCTACGGAATTGACTGAATTGAATAAAGACCGTACGCCTACTGCCGATGCAACGATTGAAAAGTCTGGTGACTCATTTAAAATCAAGCCTGAAGTGAAAGGGAACACGGTCGATGTCGAAGCCGTTACGAAGGAATTGACAACTGTTGTCAATGATGGAAAAGATACAATTGATCTGACTGAGTTCCAAAAAGAACCAACGGTCACATCTACAGATAAAAAGTTGACTGAGCAGTTAACGACAATGAATAATATCGCTAAAGTAAAAGGAACTTACAGTATCAATGGTGAAACAGTTACGATCCCTTCTTCACTCATCGTTGAATGGCTCACCTATGAAGATGGAAAACCTGCGCTTGATTCAGAAAAAGTTCGTCAATATGTTAGTGAACTTGGCGAAAAATACAATACAAGTACGAATGATACTAAATTCAAAAGTACCAAACGTGGCGAAGTAACTGTTCCTGCTGGCACGTTCAGTTGGACGATCCAAACAGATAGCGAAGTAACAGCATTAACAGAAGCGATTTTAGCAGGACAAGATTTCACACGTTCACCAATTGTTCAAGGTAGTACAACTGCCGACCACCCATTGATTGAGGATACGTATATCGAAGTCGATTTAGAGAATCAACATATGTGGTTCTACAAAGATGGGAAAGTAGCACTTGAAACAGATATCGTTTCAGGAAAACCTTCTACCCCTACTCCTCCTGGTGTCTTTTATGTCTGGAATAAAGAAGAAAATGCAGTATTAAGAGGAACGAACGATGATGGTACACCATATGAAAGTCCAGTGAACTATTGGATGCCAGTCGATTGGACAGGTATCGGTATCCACGATTCGGATTGGCAACCAGAATATGGCGGCGACTTATGGCGAACTCGCGGTTCTCATGGTTGTGTCAATACGCCACCAGGTGTCATGAAAGAATTATTTGGAATGGTTGAAAAAGGTACGCCTGTTTTGATTTTTTAATCGTAACTACTAGAGCACAGTTGCAGACACGCAACTGTGCTCTCTTTTTTACTTTCTCTTCTTTATAAAAGTAAATAAAATACATATAACAACTGCAGTCAATGCCCCCATCGAATCAAGCATGACATCTTGGAACATTGGTGAACGATCGCCTGTCAACATTTGATGGAACTCATCTAGACCGGCGTATCCTGTCGCAGATAACCAAGCAAGAACCCCCGTTAACCACCAGATTTTCATTTTCGGGAATACACCTAGATACAGACTACCTCCTAATAGAAAATAGGTACCAAAATGGGCGCCTTTTCTTAAAAAGAATTCAATGAATTTGCTGTATCCAGAATGGTCGATACTGATAACACTTTCTCCATAAGTAAACTGGATACCTGATAATGCTTCTTTAAAGGGTTGGTTTGGGAACCACGCATCAATTCTTGAAAGTTGCGATTGTTGTCCATAGGTTTGCGAGGAGCTATAAAATAAAATAGCCATGATCATTAATGCAAACACTAAATAAAAATTTCCATTTTTTCTTTGTTTTTTTAAAAACTCCATAAGTCACCTCTTCTTTCTATGATAGCTTTTTTTTCATAAAACAACAATAATTTCTCCAAGACTTATTCCTTCTTTAAATGCTATACTAGAGATAGTACCATAAATATGAGAGGGGTTTTTTGATGACTTATTCGCTTAACTGGGATTTAGATTCTATCTTTCCTGGAGGAAGTGCTTCAACTGAATTAAATGAACGTTTGGCTCAATTAGAACGACAAATAGAAACATATTACGAACAAATCAATCAATGGTCATTTTCATCCGAAGATATCGATTCTCTTGTGACGATTTTGGCACTTCAAGAAAAAGTAACCAATGGCTTCAGCCAATGTAATAGTTATATTACTGCTTTATTATCTGCTAATGTAAAAGATTCCGATGCAAAGATTTTGTCTGGTAAACTCTATGCTTCATTACCACGTTGGCAAGCAGCAGATACGATCTTATCGAAAAAATTTGCAGAAATATCTGACAATGAATGGACACACTTGATTGCTCAAGATCAATTAGCTCCGATTGCTTTTCGCATGAACGAAATTCGTCGCGATGGCGCACGCTTGTTATCTGAAAACGAGGAGCACATTATCAATACATTATCTTTGGATGGTTTGAATGCCTGGAGTAGTCATTATGATACGATTGTCGCTAGCGTGACTGTACCATTTGAACAAGAGGGAGAAATCATTGAATTATCTGCTGGTCAAGCATTCAATAAAATGATGGGTGATCCTGATCCAGAAGTCCGCAAACAATTATTTATAGCTTGGGAAACTGCTTGGCAAGAAAAAGCACCTTTATTTACAGACACTTTGAATCATTTAGATGGGTTCCGTCTATCCACCTATAAACTACACGGTACAACAGATTTCTTACAAAAGCCTTTAGAATATAATCGCTTGAAAAAAGAAACATTAGATATAATGTGGGAGACGATCCAAAAAAATAAACAACCCCTTGTCGATTACTTAACAAGAAAAGCCAATCTTTTCGGTAAAGAAAAAATGGAATGGCAAGACCAAGATGCACCGATCATTCTAGGTGATATGAAAGAAAAAACCTTTACCTTTGATGAAGCGGCAGCATTTATCATTGAGAATTTCAATAAATTCAGTCCTAAAATGGCTGAATTTGCTCAAGACGCTTTTAACAAAAGTTGGATTGAAGCAGAGGATCGTCCTGGCAAACGACCTGGTGGTTACTGCACCGAATTGCCTGAAACACAAGAATCTAGAATCTTCATGACTTATAGTAATTCAGTCAACGAAGTCGCTACTTTAGCCCATGAGTTAGGTCACGCTTTCCATAGTAGTACGATGTGGGATCTTCCAGCGTGGAATCGTGAATACGCGATGAATGTTGCTGAAACAGCAAGTACCTTTGCAGAATTGATCGTAGCTGATGCAACACTTAAAGCGGCATCAACAAAAGAAGAAAAAATCAATTTGTTGGATACGAAACTACAAAATGCTCTGGCTATGTTCATGAATATCCATTCTCGTTTTATCTTTGAAAATCAATTCTATACTGCTCGACAAAAAGGACTAGTCGCAGAACAAGAGATCACTGATATGATGATCGAAGCGCAAAAAGAAGGATATGCAAATGCATTATCTACTTATCATCCTTATTTCTGGGCAGCAAAACTACATTTCTTTATTGATGATGTACCGTTTTATAATTTCCCTTATACCTTTGGTTACCTGTTCAGTTTAGGTATTTACGCCTATGCTAACGAGCAAGGTTCAAGTTTTGAACAAGAGTATATCGACTTACTACGCGATACTGCTTCGATGACAACGGAAGAATTGGCTCAAAAACACTTAGGTGTAGACTTAACGAAACCAGATTTTTGGCAAGCAGGTATCAACATGGTCTTAGAAGATATCCAAAACTTCATGGAATTGACGGAAGAATTTATTTGATCATGCTTTCTAAGCAAGAAAATTTTAAAGGATCGAACAGACAGTTACCAAAAACTGTTTGTTCGATCCTTTTTAGTTTCGTAAAAAAAGAACTAACTCACTTTAGAGTTAGTTCTTCATAAATTACATACTTACAGCAAAGTCAGGTGCATACCATTGAACTGAGCCAATTTTAACACTTTCGCCCGGTTGTGGTGCGTGGATGTATTGTCCGCCACCTAAAGAAATTGCTACGTGGTAGGTGCCACCAGCTGCTCCCCAGAATAATAAGTCTCCAGCTTTTGCTTGAGAAACTGAGATTCTAGCTCCTGCTGATTCTTGAGGTACAGTCCAACCACCGATGTCACGACCAGTTACTTGTAGGTACACATAGCGTGTAAATCCAGAACAATCAAATCCACTTGGATCTTTTCCACCCCATACATAAGGAGTCCCAATGTATTTCATCGCTTCAGCTACAATCGCTGCTCCATTAGTAGATGGAGCCGTTGGCGCTGGAATTGAGGGTGCCGGTGTTGATGGCTCCGGCGTTGATGGAGCTGGTGTTGATGGAGCTGGCGTTGATGGAGCTGGTGTTGATGGCTCCGGCGTTGATGGCTCCGGCGTTGATGGTGTTGTTGTTTCTGGAACAGATGGTGTAGTAGTAGATTCTTCTGTTGAAGATTCTGGTACACTGCTTTCAGTTGTTGAATCTTCTGTTGATGTAGATGATTCAGGAACTGAAGATTGTTCTGTTGAAGATTCAGCACTTGATGATGATTCTGAAGTAGCTGATTCAGAAACTTCTGTTGATTCTTGTACTGATGAAGAAGAAGCTTGTTCTTGCTCTTGTGCTGCTGCAGCGGCAACTGCTGCTTGTTCACGTGCTTCTCTTTCAGCTTGTTCTTGTGCTGCTTGTTGACGCGCTTGCTCTGCTAAACGAGCTTGTTCACGAATACGTGCTTGCTCTGCTTCAGCTTCTGCTTTTTGGCGGTTCAAGTCTTCTTTTTTATCTTCTGCTGTTGCTTGTTCAGCCGCTAAAGTAGTTTTTAGGACATTTAAATCAGCTTGTTTTGATAGTAAGTCGCCTTTTTGTGATTCTAAAGCCGCTTGGTTTTCTGCTAACTCTTGTAGCTTCGCTTCATTTTCAGCTTTTTTATCTTCAACTGCCTGTTTGTCTTCTTTTTGTTGTTTCACTAAGTCTTGGTTCGCACGTACAATTGATGACATTGCTTGAACGCGTCCGATAGCATCTGAGAATGACTCAGCATTCAATACTGCATCGATGTAGTTAGAGCTTGTACCTTTAACTTGTGTTTCACGTGCTTGCTCTTGGATCGTTGCTTCACGTTTTTCGATACGTTCTTGTAGATCAGCAATTTCTTGTGTCAATTGAGAAGACTCTTGACGTAATGTTGCTTGATTAGCTAATAAAGTTTCAGCTTTTGTATTGATGTCAGCGACTTGACCTTCTAATGCCTCGATTTGAGATTGGGCACTTGCTTGTTGGTTTTGTAATTCCGCAATTTTTTGATCTTGTTGTTGTATTTGAGAATCAAAATCTTCCGCCGCGGCTGCGATCGGTGATGCTACGGCAGTCAAGGCCATTGAACTTACCATTACTGCTGATATTAAACTCTTTTTCACTCTTCATTCCTCCGACTGGCTTAATTTAATAAATATCTAAAAATATTTAAGTCTTTCTTAACGATAACAAAATTGTACCATAGCTGTATGTCAATGAGATAATAGTTATGTTACAAAAACATTTCAAAACAACTGATTATAATGACAGAAATGTAAGATGACATGGTTATTTTCATAATACATTTTTCAACAATTAAATAATGTCCGTTTTAAATTAAATAAAAAAAGGCTGAGACATTGGGCCTCTCGCACCACCTAAAACAGATTAAATGGCGGGCACAGAAGTAACTTCTTCGGCAATAAGGCGCCATCCACAAAAATTTGAAAAACAATTTCCGTGGATGGCGCCTTATTTCTCGAGACTAAACACCTCTGTCCCGACCTTCTTTGAATAGCTTCTTTAATGGGAATACAAGTAGAGCGAACAATACCATATTCAATAATAATGTTGGGCCTAAATATTTAGTGATAAAGTACGTACTATCTACACTCGCAAGTTTGAATACCATTTGTACGATCAATGTAAACAACTCATAGCCTGTGATGAAAATGATGAGGCTAAAAAACTCAGTAAAAATATTTACATGGATGACCGATTTCATCCCATACATGATAAATACTAATAAAGGTAAAGCAACTGCGTAAATACCAATCACACCAATATAGTAAGAATCAAAGATAATACCTAAAACTAATGTCGTGATCAGTAAGTAGCGTTTGGAAAAACTCAAACTGCAAAATAGTAAAACCAATATCAAAAGATGCGCACTTGCCATGTAGTCACCGCTCGACCACCTGATCATCATTCGGGTAAAGTGCCCATCGATCAACATGAGTAGGAACAGGAGGATCGGCAAATAAATGGTCATTTTCTCTTTTTTCAGCATGGACTATTCCTCCACAAGACGTTTGATGATCGTTACTACTGGGAGATCATACATATCCGCATAAGGTTTGACATAGACTTCGCGATCTAGCCCATAACTATCTGGTTTTGTTCTGATGACTGTACCGATTTGTAGATCTGCTGGCGAGTTGCCTCCAAGACCTGATGTTTGTACTACGTCGCCCTCTTTGATTTCACTGTCACCTGTTAGCTGTGTCACAACTAGCGCTTGTAACTTCTCGTCATAATTCTTGAGTAAACCGAAAGATTCTCCGTTTCCAGAAGATACGCGGACAGGAAAATGGTTGGAACTTACATTTGATGAAGTCAGCAATTCTACTTTAGAAGAAGCGGCATTGACTTCAATGACACGTCCGACTAAACCTTTTTGCGCCATGACTGCCATATTGACTTCGATTCCATCATTTGATCCTTTATCGACGACTAATAGATCTTGCCATGAGTCAGGTGAACGAGTGATCACATTTGCTGTGACTCTTTCATAACTCGTCAACGTTTGGCTTAAATCGAGTTCGCTTTTTAGTGCATCGATTTCTTTTTGCATGTTCTTGTTTTTTTGAGCTATCTCATCATAGCTGTCGATTTTTTCTTTTAACCGTTCATTTTCTGAATAGGTGGTGAAAAGATGATGTACTGAATCCACGCCATTTTGGACCCATTTGACCGGAGCAGAAATCGTCCGATCGACAAAAGAGACACTGTCGTTCACAATAGATTGGAAGAAATTGGGCTTTCCTTCATTCGCTCGCTGGGCAGCTGTCACACTTAGGACCGTTACTACAATAATAACGATGACTAAGGTAATAATGATATTTTTATTAGGATTGAACTTCTTCACAAAGACACCTCGAATTAAATTAGACTCTTACCTGTAATTTTATCATTAAATAAGGGGAAACAAAAGGCTCGACCCTTCTTTTAAGCTTTTTTTAGCAAATAATTTAAACTGTCATTTTTCCGCTTCATTTCTTTTGCTACTTTGTCCTGAACCGATCCATCAATCTTTACTTTGGATGACTGAAATGATTCCTTCAGAGAAGCTGAAGGATGCTTTGTCAGTGACAAATTCATTGCTTGCATAAGAAGTTGGACGAGATACTTCCTCGTTTGATAGTTGATATTTGCTGTCAGATAATGTCAATTGACTAACAGGTGTCAAACAACAGTAAGCCAAATACTTCATTTCAGGAATTTTTTTTATCTCGTAAGCTCCTGGTAGATAGTAAGTGATTACGTTTTGTTTGTCTTGTATTTGGATCTGTCGTATAAAGGGTTGAAACCGTGGTTCTAATGCTAACCATAGATTAGCTAATAAATGATCTAATCTTCCACCAGTTGCACCGATCAGTGTCACGCTTGCTTCTGGAAAGTGTTCGAATGTCTTTGCTAAACCTAGCTGAGTGTCCGTATCGTCTTTCTCTGCTGGCGCTTGGTGTACTTCGACAGCTTTATCGGATACTCGTTGATATTCCGAGGAAGACAATGAATCAAAATCACCGATTGCTAGATCTAATGAATAGCCTTTTTCAAGTAAATAGAGTGCCCCACGGTCAATGCCCACGTATTGATCAAATGATTGCTGTGACAAGTCTGGCCAATTTTCTGGTGATCCGCCTGCAACAAGTAATACTTCCATTAGCCTAATGCCTTTTTCAATTGATCGATTTGAGCTGCTGGATCTTCTGCACTATAGACATAGGAGCCTGCAACAAATACGTCTGCACCTGCTTCACGACAAATTTTTGCAGTTTCTGGAACGATTCCACCATCCACTTCGATTTGATAGGTCCAATCGTTCACCTTGCGTAATTCCGCTAACTCTGCGATTTTATCCACTGTTTCTGTAATAAAGCTTTGTCCGCCAAATCCTGGATTGACTGTCATCACTAACACTTGATCAACTAAAGGCAAAACATGCTTGATCATTTCGATCGGTGTACCAGGATTGATAACGACCCCTGCTTTGACATCTAAATCTTTGATCATCTGGATCGCACGATGGATATGTGGTGTCGATTCCACATGGACCGTAATGATATCTGAACCTGCTTTTGCAAAATCAGCAATATAATTTTCAGGATTGATGATCATCAAATGAACGTCTAAAGGTAGTTTTGTGACCGGACGGATTGCTTGCACTACATTCGATCCGAATGTAATGTTAGGAACGAATTGGCCGTCCATTACGTCCACATGGATATAGTCTGCTCCACCTTTTTCTACTCGTTCAATGTCTGCTTGGAGATTGGCGAAATCTGCGCTTAAAATCGATGGTGCTATTTTCATAAAAATACCCTCCTACTTTCTTCTAGTTTCTTTTTTGTTGTACATCGGTTTACGGTTTTCAACTTCTTGCAAAAATTGCAAGTAATTGTCATAGCGAGTCTGTGCAATTTCTTTTGCCGCCACTCTTCGTTTGACTTCACAATCTGGCTCTTTTACGTGCATACACTCTCTAAAGCGACAGTCTACAGAAGCATCGACAAATTCAGGGAATTGTTTGGATAACTCGACAGGTTCGATGACTAAGAAATCAATAGAACTGAAACCTGGTGTATCGGCAACCAATCCATCATAGAGTGGTAATAACTCGACATGTCTTGTCGTGTGACGTCCACGTCCCAAAGAATCAGATATTTCACCTGTTTCTAACTCAAGCTCTGGTGAGATTTGGTTGAGCAACGTCGATTTACCTGCACCTGACTGTCCCATGAAAACAGTCAGTCTTTCTGGAAAATAGCGAACTAATTCATCCGTGTCACCCTGTGTGCGAGGGACGATCACTGGATAGCCGATTTTTTCGTAAGTCTCTTTAATTTCTTTTATTTGTGTAGAATCGACAGCTAAATCCGTTTTCGTCAAATAGATCACTGGCTCGATCGATTCATATTCCAACATGACTAAAAAACGGTCGAGTAGATTATAAGAGAATGTTGGTTCGATCAAACTCGTCACAACAACTCCTAAATCAACATTTGCTACTGGTGGTCGTACTAATTGATTTTTACGTGGTAAAACTTCTAGTAGATAGCCATCGGTCTTGTTTTCACTTTCAAATATGACTTGATCGCCAACAAGGGGCGTGATCTTTCGATTACGAAAATTCCCTCGACCTCGTGTCTGATAGGTCTCTCCATCTTTATATACGTAATAAAATCCACTTATTGCTTTTCTGATTTGCCCTTTAATGAAACCCACCTCCATTTTTAGTATATTTTACCATAGGACAGCAGAAGTTAGGAGAAATCACCAAAAAATAGACCTAAGAATTTCCTCAAATGCCGCCGACATTTTGAATTCTCAGATCTATTTTTTTCATTATCGTTTTAGTTCTTTTAATTCTGTCTACTAGTCACTATCCGTCGAGGACGGTGTGGTGGTACTACTACTAGTTGTTTCGGAACTTGAACTACTGCTTGAACTGCTAGAAGAACTGCTGGAAGAATCTTTTTCAGAACTTGATGATGCTTTCGCTGGGTCTGGTCCTTTTGAGTAAATCACATTGACGATCGTTCCTGATGTGATTGATGCACCTACTCCTGGATCTGTACGGATCACTTTGTCTTTTTCTACTGTATCTGAAAACTCATACGTTTCATGACCAATGTAGTCGGCACCGATACCAGATAAGTAACTTTGCGCATCACTTTTCGTATAACCAGAAATGTCATTCAGTGTCTTCGCATCTGGTCCTTGACTCACCACGAAACTAATAAATGTCGCATCCGTCAATGGTTCTCCAAAACTTGGTGACTGACTGATGATTGCACCGGCTGGGACCGTATCACTATAATCATTCGTTGCACTGATATTCGTATAGCCATTCGTTCTCAAAATACTAAGAACTGTTTCATAGTTTTGTCCGGTGTAATCGCTCATCGTCGGCTGACTTCCTTTACTAACAGTAAAAGTAATCGTATCTGATGTGGGATCGACTTCTGTTCCTTCATCTTCTGATTGCGAGATGATATTTCCACTAGTGACCTCATCACTAAATTCTTCTTCTTTTTTGATTCTACTTGAAGAGAAACCTAAATCCAGTAGCTGCTTGCGCGCTTCATCGTAAGACATACCCGTAAAATCATCGAGTTGGATTTTCTTCTTACCTGTACTGATATAAAGCGTGACTTCACGATTTTGTTTCACTGTTGTTCCTGAGGCTGGATCTGTTTTGACCACATTTCCTTTCTCAATCGTATCGTCAGCAATTTCTTCAGTGTTCGTTGCTACCTTTAATTTTGCTTGTGTCAAAGCTTCTCTTGCTGAAGCTTCGGATTGACCCGAAACATCGGGAACCGTTACTTCTCCTCGTCCACCTGAAGCAAATAAAATCGCTGTCCCAATTCCTAACAAAGCAAGCAAGACCAGCAAAATGATCCACCATTTTTTTCTTTTTTTAGTCTTTACATCTGGCATTGTTTCTTCGGGATCTGGTAATTCTTCCGCTGGTTTCTCTTCGGGAAGAGGCATTGACTTAAAGGAATCTGGCATCGGTGTTTCTGCCGTCAGTGGTGTCAATACTCTTGTTTCGTTGTCCATCGCCTGGGGTTGCCATTTTTCTTCGTTTGCTCGTTCTAACGACAACACCGTTGCTAGGTCATCTGCCATTTCTTCTGCCGTTTTATACCGGTCGACAGGTTCTTTGGCTGTTGCTTTCAAGACAACATTCTCCAATGACTGAGGTGCCCCTGGATCTAACTCTTTGATTGAAGGCAAATCATCCTGAAAATGTTTCAGTGCAATGGTGACAGCTGATTCCCCATCAAAAGGAACGCTTCCTGTCAGCATTTCATATAAAATGATCCCTAACGCATAGATATCTGATTGTTTTGTCGCCATACTACCTCTTGCTTGTTCTGGTGAAAGGTAGTGAACCGAACCAAGCATCGTATTCGTTTGGGTGATCGATGTTTCCGATAAAGCAATCGCAATACCAAAATCGGTGATTTTCACAACACCTTCATTATCGATCAAGACATTTTGTGGTTTTAGATCTCGGTGGATGATTTGATGGCTATGTGCTAAAGAAATCGCAGACAAGATTTGTTGCATGATGTTTACTGCTGTTTCATAAGGAATCGGATAGTGCGTTTGGATATAACGTTTTAAATCCATTCCCTTTACATATTCCATAACTAAGTACTGCATGTTATCTTCTTCACCGACATCATAAACACTGACGATATTTGGATGAACTAATTCGGTTGCCGCTAATGCTTCTCGTTGAAAACGACGGATCGCCGTTTGGTCATTTTGGAAATCAAAGCGTAGGACTTTGATTGCAACATCTCGATCTAAAATCAAGTCATGGGCTAAAAAGACATTTGCCATACCGCCACTACCGATGTTACCGGTAATTTGGTAACGACCATTTAATTTTCTTCCTGGCTCAATCATGCAACATCCTCCTTGTATTCAATAAGAAGAACGCTGATATTATCTGCTCCGCCAGCTTCATTTGCTTGATCCACTAATTGCGTTACTTTTTCTGATAATGATCCTTCTTGATTGATGATCGTACCGATCGTTTCTTCTGACAGCATATTCGTCAAACCATCCGAACATAGAAGCAAACGATCTTGGAGTTGCCAAAGATACGTTGCAACATCGACTTCTAATGATCCTGGCATGCCGACAGATCGAGTCAAGATATTCTTACGTGGATGATTGACGGCCATTTCTTCGCTGATTTCACCAGATTTGACTAATTCATTTACTAAAGAATGGTCTTCCGTCAAGCGAATGATCCGATTATCGCGAAGCAAATACGCACGACTATCGCCAACATTGGCAATCGTGAAACGTTCCTCTGATAGGGCAGCTGCTACGATCGTTGTTCCCATTCCGTTATATTCAAGCTGTTCTTGTCCTAATTGATGAATCGCGCGGTTTTCTTCTTGGATCGCTTGGATAAACCACTGCGCGATTTTTTCGTCATCAAGTAACGCTTGCTCTTCCCAGGCTTTCCCTAAATTTGTGACGGCCATTTGACTAGCAATATCGCCTGCGCGGTGCCCACCCATGCCATCTGCTAAAACCGCCAGCGTGAGACCGACTTGGTTTTCAAATACACTGACATAATCTTGATTCGTATTACGTCTTCTTCCTACATCTGATTGATATTCAATCTGCATACTTTCACCTCATTACTTTTTGCGCAAACAACAAATGAAAAAGCCATCTGTATAAGATTGATGTGGATACAACGTCAACATCTTATCCTTGATTGATGATTGTAGCACAGGATCAACTAAAACATCAATCTTCTCAAAATCAGGATGTCGTTGTAAAAACGCTGAAACAACTTCTTGATTCTCTTCTTTCAAAATCGTACAAGTACTGTAGGTCAATATTCCTGAAGGTTTAAGAGCCGTAGCCACACTTTCCAAAATAGCTAGTTGGATAGCCGGTAAATTGGCTAATTCTTTTTCATTATTTTTATAACGAATATCTGGTTTTCGGCGTAACAAGCCAAAACCGGAACATGGAGCATCTACTAAAATACGGTCAAATTGTTCTGCTTCAAACTGTTCTTTGACTTCACGAGCATCCATTTTTTGTGCGAACACTGCGTTGGCAACTCCTAAACGGCGAGCGTTCTCTTCCACTAGTTTTACTTTGTGGTCATGGACATCTAGAGCCACGACTTCTCCTCCACAAGTTGGATCAAGGAACGTGGCGATATGGGTCGTTTTGCCACCAGGGGCAGCGCAGGCATCTAGTACATGATGTTCTGGCTCAATCTGCATCGCTGGTGCAACAAGCATCGAGCTTTCATCTTGGATCGTCATCAAGCCATCGTGAAAAAGTGTCGTAGAGGCGAGTCTGCCCTTTTCAGCAATCACACCATATGGGCTTATTGGACTTGCTTTTACATCTAGTCCTTCTTCTTTCAATTGATCCAGTGCTTGTTCACGCGAAAGTTTACGGGTATCAATACGGCCACTCACATGACTTGGTTGATACAATGAAAGACCTAACCTTTCTGTTTCCTCGTAGCCGATTTGGTCAATTAAGCGCTGTGTCAGCCAATTCGGCAGACTTAATTTAACGGCTAAACGTTCGACTTCATCTGTGATAGTTTCCAGATCAGGTTTTCCTTGACGTAAATAATTTCTTAATACACCATTCACAAATTTCCCTGTGCCGGGGTTACCTTTAATTTTTGCAATTTCTACTGCTTCATTCAAAATTGCATGATCAGGTACTTTATCTAAAAATTCGAGTTGATAGACAGACAAATACAGCAAAGTTTTGACCCAGTCATCCACTTTTTTTGCATTTGCAATCAATGGCGCAACATAAAATGTAATCAAACGATGGCGACTGATCGTTCCATACACTAGTTCTGTAAACAGACCGATATCTTTTTGGTTAAGGTCGCCTTGGTTGATCATCTCATTCAACAATAGATTGGAGTATGCTCCACCTTTGTTGACACGCTCTAATGTCATCAACGCCATAAAGCGAACCGAACGTTTCATTTTTTTTGGTATTTTCGCCATTATTTCACCTGCTGTCCTACAGCGACTTGTTGTCCACTGCCATTTAGGAATTCTTGTATTAGTTGTTTTGCTTTACCGGCAGGTTGTAGTTCTTTGATCGATAATACCGTCTGTTCCCCACAAGCTACCCATAATTGTTTTTTATCTTTATGGATGATAGTTCCTGGTGTTTCAGATGTCGTTTCATCTGCCAACACATCTACTGCCCAAAGCTTCCAGCGTGTTCCTTCATAGGTTGTAAAAGCAATGGGCCATGGACGCATGCCACGAACTTGGCAGTCGATTTCTTCTGCTGTTTTTTCCCAATTGATTGCTTCTTGTTCACGTGTGATATTCGGTGAAAACGTTGCTTGGTCCTCATTTTGAGGCGTAGGCGTCAATTCGCCAGAAATGATCTTTGGTAGTGTTTCTAGCAATAACTCTTTGCCTAATAGACTAAGTTTTTCAAACATCGTACCGACATCATCTTGTTTAGTGATTGGTAGGCTTGCTTGTGAGAAAATACCGCCCGCATCCATTTTCTTGATCATCTCCATAATCGTTACACCTGTCTCTTTTTCCCCGTTGATAATGGAATAATGGACTGGTGCACCCCCACGATATTTTGGCAACAAAGAGGCATGAACATTGATTGCTCCATGTGTTGGAACTTGCAATAGTTTCTCCGGTAAGAATTGACCAAACGCTGCTGTTACCAGCACATCTGGTTGCAAATCAATGATTGTTTGCATTTCTGGAGAACCCGTGATTTTTTCTGGCTGTAGCACAAGAAGATCGTGCTTCAAAGCCGCCACTTTCACAGGTGTTGGGGTAATGATTTTTTTTCTTCCCACTGGTCGATCAGGTTGTGTCACGACAGCGACGATCTCATACCCTTGGTCGATCAGCCCTTCTAGTACAGGAACTGAAAATGCTGGGGTTCCCATAAATACGATTTTAGTCATCTAAATGTTCCTCCATGTATTCTTCGAGTTTTTCTTCGGGGATTTGTTCGATCATTTTATCGATAAATAAAATCCCATCTAAGTGATCGATCTCATGTTGAAAGGCACGTGCAAGATAGCCAAACGCGGTAACTTCGATTTCCTCTCCGTCACGATCATAATATCGAACTGTTACTTCATCTGCACGTTTGACTGTACCGTAGACATGCGGAATACTTAAGCAACCTTCCACATCGATACTTTCTCCTTTTGCCTCGATGATCTCAGGATTGATGAGTTCAAATTTATCCCCTTCATCGACTTCAACAATAGCGATCCGTTGATTTTTGCCGACTTGCGGCGCGGCGATGCCGACGCCGTCATTTGCCACCATTGTTTCATACAAGTTATCTAACAAGACGATAGTCTCATCAGTGATCATATCGATTGGTTGGGCTTTTCGATTCAATTTTTTATTTGGGTGGATCATTATTGGATAACGCATAGTGTTTCCTTTCTTAAATAAAATGTAGCGGCTCGTTGTCGATCGCAACAAATAGATTTTGTCGCTGTTCTTTTTGACTTTGATCCAAAATTTCTTTCAGGACGTTAGGCAGTTCTGGTTCATGTTTATATTTGATGATCAGCTGATAGTAATAGCGATTTTTCACACGTAAAACGGTGCTAGGTACCGGACCTAACAGAAGGCTGTTCGTTCCTAATACTTGTTTTAATTGACTGGCGATCTGAAAGATTTTTTTGGCTGCGACTTGTTCTTCTGGATGACTCGTCGTGATTTTCACAGTGAAGTAATAAGGCGGATAGCCTCCACGATGGCGTACATTCATTTCTTGTTGATAAAAGCGTTCATAATTTTGTTCCTTTGCTAAAGTTACCGCATAGTGATTCGGATTAAATGTTTGGATCACGACTTCCCCAGCTTTTTCGGCTCTTCCTGCCCTTCCGGAGACTTGTGTCAATAATTGGAAGGTATGTTCACTAGAACGAAAATCTGGCAGGTTCAACGAAGTGTCTGCATTTAGAACGCCGACTAAGGTCACATCAGGAAAATCTAACCCTTTTGCGATCATCTGCGTTCCTAGTAGAATATCCGCTTGTTTGTCCCCAAATTTTTGTAAGATTCGTTCATGCGCGCCTTTTTTTCTGGTGGTATCCACATCCATCCGCAAGATTCTTGCTTGAGGATACAGTGCTTTTAACTCTTCTTCCACTTTTTGTGTTCCCGTTCCATAATACCGGATCTTGTTTTCCCCACAATTTGGACAACGATGCGGGATCGCTTCTTCATGTCCACAATAATGGCAACGCATCGAGCGAGAATCCATATGGAGAGTCAATGAGATATCGCAATTTGGGCAAGGCAAGACAAAGCCACAATCTCGGCACATCACAAAGGAAGAATACCCTCGTCGATTCAATAGAAGAACTGTCTGTTCTTTTTTCTCTAATCGATCTTGGATTTTTTCTTGTAATAATTGAGAGAACGTCGATGTCTGATTCTTTTCGAATTCTTCACGCATATCAACGACTTCGATCTCAGGTAATTGCGCACTCATTTTCGCACGCTGACTCAAATGCAACATGCGATAGACCCCTTTTTGTGCACGGGCTCTTGATTCGAGGGAAGGTGTCGCGCTCCCCAAAACGATCGGGCAATGATGGTAATTCCCACGCCATATAGCTAAATCTCTGGCATGGTAACGCGGGGTTTCATCTTGTTTATAGCTCGATTCATGCTCTTCATCAATGATGATCAACCCAATGTTCTCTAGTGGGGCAAAGATCGCTGAACGCGCACCGACGACGACCTGCGCTTCATTGCGCTCGATTTTACGCCATTCATCATATTTCTCACCTTGAGATAAGCCACTATGTAAAACTGCGACGGATTCTCCAAAGCGCCCTTTAAAACGTTCGACCATCTGAGGGGTCAATGCGATTTCAGGAACCAACATGATTGCTGTCTTCTTCTCTGCCAAGACATCAGCAATGGCTTGAAGGTAGACTTCCGTTTTCCCACTACCAGTAATTCCTTCAAGTAAAAAGGTTTCATTCTTTTCCTGATGACAGGCTTCAATGATCTGCTGAACCGCCGATTGTTGTTCTTCATTCAATTGTAAGGCAGTCGTTCGTTCAAATACCCGATCTTTATAAGGGTCACGATAACTTTCGACTTCTTCGATACGCAACCAACCTTTATCTCTACCTTGATTCAATACGGCAGAACTGACTCCTTTTTCTTTGAAATAAGCAATAGGCATTGGTTTTTCCATTTCTGACAAATAAAGAAGTAATTCTTTTTGTTTTTTCGCATTTTGCCTCAAGGTGCCCCAAGCTTCATCGAGTTGTCCTTTTGACAAAAGAGAGTGAACGACACGGATCGTTTTCACTTTGTTTTTTGTATGGACTTCGTAACGGATATCAACTAGCTTGTTTTTACGCCAACGGATCAATTGCGGTAAGATCCCAGTTTCTTCCGCTTCCTTCCAAGAAATCTCTTGTCTACCTGCGAAAAATGCAACGACTTCTGGTTCATCGGTCACTGGGTAAATGAGCTTATCGTATTCTGCTTTCATGACACTTGGTAGCATCGTTTGTAAACAGGTGATTTTAAAAGCATACGTAATGGTTTTCATATAGTCGGCTAACCTCATCAACTCTTGATTGACAACAGGTGCCAGGTCAAGTAATTGAAGGATTGGCTTTAATTCTTTTTTTATAGGTTGTTCGTTGGCTGTCAACGCCATCACAAAGCCTTGGACTTGGCGATTGCCGTTTCCAAATGGTATCGCTACACGCATACCGACTTGGATAGCCGCTTCCATTTCAGAAGGAACCAAGTAGGTGAATGCTTGGTCGGTTTGCATCGTTGGTACATCGACAATCACATCCGCAATAACAGTCATGGACTCCTTCTCCTTTCTTCATCTTGGTTTTAAACACAAAATGGCTCTTGCCTATTTTACTAGAGATTCCTTGTTTTGTCTTACTTTCTGCCAAATCCTAACAAAAAATTAACGCAGGAAAAAAAAGAGCCTAGGAACATTTCCCAAGCTCAAATCTTTTGCTATCCATAAGCTGAATAGTGAATTGATTTTATAGTTTTTGCTCGTCACGGATACGAGACTCTAATTCTTGTTGTGCACGGTCTTTTTGCGCACGACGTTCTTCGTCTTCCATACGTAGACGTTCACGTTTTAATTCAGGATGTGGATCACTGATCACATTTCCTGCTTCGATTTCTTCTAAAGCTTGTCCAACGCTTTTGACAGAATCAAATGAATCCATTGTTGGTTGTGCTTTTGCGTCTAATTCATGTGCACGTTTACTTGCTAAGATCACTAGAGAATATTTTGAGTTCACGCGATCTAATAATGAGTCGATTGAAGGTTTTAACATCATAAGACTACATCTCCTTTAACATTTTGATATATTTTCCGATGACACGATCGACACGGAAATGTTCACTTGCAATAATATCTTTGATTCGGTTGACCGCTAATGGAACTTCATCATTGACAACAGCATAGTCATACAGTGCCATCATCTCGATTTCTTCCTTAGCGACTTTCATTCGTTCTTCGATTACTTCATCTGCATCTGTCCCACGCCCAACGATTCGTGATTTCAATTCTGCTAAATCTGGGGGCGTCAGGAAAATAAATACGCCGTCAGGTACTTTTTCTTTTACTTGTTGTGCACCTTGGACTTCAATTTCAAGAAAAACGTCTTTTCCTTCGTCTAAGGTTTTGTTGACATACGATAGTGGTGTACCATAATAATTCCCGACATATTCTGCATATTCCAACATTTCGCCTTTAGCGATCATTTGTTCAAATTCTTCGTGGCTTCGGAAATAGTAGTCGACTCCTTCAACTTCTCCTTCACGCATCTTGCGTGTCGTCATCGAAATCGAATATTGGAAATCATTATCCTCACTCTCAAAAATTGCTTTTCGCACTGTGCCTTTTCCCACACCGGATGGACCAGACAACACGATTAATAATCCACGCTCTGACATGACGACGTCCTTTCAACTAGTCTTTTTTATACTATTGCTTATTTTGCACTTTTTTCTTGCAACTTTCAAGGCTATTTTTTTATTATAGCTAGAAAACCTAGAAAAAGCTAGTCTACTTCCCACTAAAGAGTCCGAGACAAAAGTAAAAATTACTTTTGTTGGATACCTAAAAAATGAATAAACGGCGGGAACAGGAGTAACCTCTTCGGAAATAAGCCTGCCTAACGGATAGGTCATCAATTAGACAGGCTGGACACTTATTCAATATTTTGGATTTGCTCACGTATTTTTTCTAAAATCGTTTTAGACTGAACGACATGGTTTTTGATTTCGATCGCGCTTGATTTTGAGCCGATCGTATTGATTTCGCGATTCATCTCTTGTAAAAGGAAATCTAGTTCTCTACCGATGGGGTAATCTGCTTCAAGTAACTCTTCCAATTTCTGCGTATGGATGATTAAACGGTCGATTTCTTCATGGATATCGCCACGCTCTAAAAGAATCGCTATTTCGGTCAATAAACGATCTCGCTCAACTTCTGCACCAAGAAAAGCTTCTAATTTTTCTTGGTATCTCGTCTGAAATTCTTGCTCATAAATCTCGACAAAGTTAGCTAATCCAGCAATATTTTGTTTTAATTCTGCGGTTTGTTGAAGTAACACGTTCGCCATGGCTTGGCCTTCTATACTCCGACTTTCTTCGATTGAACGAAGTGCTGTTTGCATCGTTTCTTTCGCTAATTGTGCAAGTAATTCTTGATCCTCTTCCGTTGCTTCAGCAATTGTCACAAACTCTTCGTTTAGTGCAAAACGTTCGATCAGTTTACCGATCGACAATGCGTTCGCTTCGCCATACCTTTCTTTAATACCGGTAGTCATCTGTGTATAGAGCGTATCGATCAGTTGCCAATTGATCGTCACTTTTTTATCTTGTTCACCTAAGTATGTTAAATTAATAAAGACATCGACACGTCCTCGACTTAACTTCGTTTTGATCAATTGTCTCAATTCATTCTCAACAAAGCCTAATACTTTAGGGCTACGTATCTGGATATCTAAAAACCGTTGATTGACGCTTTTGATCTCGATTTCAAGTTGATAGTTCTTTTTTTCGCGGATGGCATTGCCAAAGCCAGTCATGCTCTTCATGCGACAGAGTCCTTTCTTTTACATATTTTTAATTGCTTTTTGTAACTCTTCAAACTCTTCGTTCGTTAATGTTAGTCCCTTACCCATTTTTTCATGGTCCGGTGCCCAATCCCGTAAGTCAAATTTTGGTGGTCTGCCATTCCAACTCACTAAGTTCAATTCTTTGCGCCATCCCTTATTGTTTTCAGATAAAACTGCAATTTCTTCTACGATCTCATATGAGAATTCTTGTGCCATTTTTATTCCTCCTTTAGATGATAAAGATAGAGATACATCAAAGTTTCTACTGTATCTGCATTGAGTTGTCGTTGTAAGCGATCACTCTTTTTTTCTTTCACGTATTGATAGATCGCGTGTTCCTTCATTACGTGTATTTTAGCATTTCGTTCCAGTTTTCGAAACTTCAACCATTCGCTGGCATTTAATTGTCCAACCTTTTTTAAAAATGCTTCATCAATCTTACTTTCTTGGCAAATGAGCGGTAATATTTCTTCGACGGTATACACTTTATTCGGTAAGATCAATTTTTGTTTCGCTAGTAGCTCAAGCATCGCCAATCCGCATGTTTCACTTGTGACCCTGTCTTTATATACATTACGCAAGTCCCGCCAGAATTTTTCTTTGTAAAAAAAGGATACGTCTAAATCAAGTGTTTCGACTAAGAAACGTAAGAAACGTCGCCAATAACGTTCAGCTGGCTTTGCTGTTTCAAACGTATACCAGTTTCCTTGATAGATCCCTAAACATTTTTTAGCCTCTAAATAACCTAATTGGATATTCAATTGGTTTCTTTGTCGCTCAAAAACTAAGAAACCACCTAAAGACCAGTTTGAACAACATTTCCAGGTCACCAAAGCATCAGGTTCCTTGTATTTTTTTGTCACCCCAGGTCCTTGGACATCGACAATCAAGACTTCGGTTGCACCTTGTTGGATAGCAACATCTACTGGCACGTTATTTCGATAGCCCCCATCAACATATTTTGATCCGTCGATCTGACGATAAGCCATGGCAGGATAAAAAGAAGCAGAGGCGAGGACCCAATCGGCGATTTCTGTTGGTGCTAATGCTTGGATCCTTGTAACTGTTTCTTGAAATTCTGGGATTTTAGTTGCGATTGTATAGAGTTGCGGTTTTTCTGTACATTTGATTTTTTCCGCATCTAGGTACTGCTCTAGTAATGCTTCCAACGGTGCAATCGAGGTTCCTCCTTCGACTACTGCACGACGTGTCATCAAGCTGGCTTCTTGGATATAACGTTGCCTCAAATCTTCTGATAAGGCAACCTCTGGTAAAGCCAATACTTGATTGGTTGACAGTTCCTGCCACAAGTCAATGGCTTGTGTTAGTTGATCCTGAACGACCAAAGCCCCATTTAGCGCACCTACAGAAGTACCAGTAACGAGTGAAATCTCTAGATTTTCTTCTTTCAATGCTTTCCAAACACCTATTTGATAAGCACCATGAGCCCCTCCTCCGCCTAAGACAAGACCGGTATGATAGGATATTTCCTTCTCAAACGATTGCGTTCCCAAATAACCACTTTGGTGGAAAAGGTCGATCATGTTCGGTGAGATTGAATGATCAAAGCGGACGAGTCCGTATTTTTTGAAAAAATAACGAACCGTACTTTCTAGCAATAGGAAAATATCGGACCACTGCCAATATTCTTCTTTAATCAACACGTTGGTATAGATCAATTTTTCATTCGTTATTTCTGCAGTAAAGTAAATGTTCAGCCTTTTCGATACGATCTTCCATGCCTGTTGTTTTTTTGCCTGTTGCCAAAAATGTTGCCGGCTTTCTTGATGTGTAGTAAAAAAACTAAAAAGTTGTTTTGCTTGCTGCACTCGATTCTGCTGATAACGTTCCGACCAATAGACTTTTTGAACTTTCATAGACACCTCGGATTCTCTTTTTCTTTTATTATATCAGTAATCAGAAAAAAAGGGTGGGGGTGAATAGTCATCTGATAGCAGTGTTATATATATATAAATTTTTACTCTATGTTCATCGTTTATTCATAAAAAAAAGTTGCTTTGTAATCGAATTTTAAAATAAAAGAAACAAGCTTTTTTTCAGTAAATGTTGTAAAATGAAAGGGATGAGATACAGGGGAGGAGGAGCATGATGAGTGATTCAGTATATGTACATATCGATACAACTAGTAACGCCGTTTTGACCAAAGGGCTGACTATCAATGATTTTTCAAATAGCATCGTGCATTTTCCTCAAAATCTACTTTTGTTGGACCCTTCCGCATCTGCTGGAGAATATGAATCACACACAGGCTTGAAGGTCATTCGTGGAACTGAGAATATCCAAAGATTTTTCCAAACCGTTCGCAGCCGTAACAACAGTACGGATCTTAAATGGATCGATTTTACGGATTTGACGATGTTAAAAGAATTAAGCCCTTTAGAAATCTCAGAGTTGCTTTATTTTGGTCATATGAAAACACATCTCCATTCACCTTTTTTCTATAAATTACAAAATAACTTTGTTTATTTTGATTTGAGCGATCATCTAGGTAGAACCTATTATCGTTATTTAGATGAATTTTATCGGATTTTTGCCAACAAGTTAAGCACGATCTTGGCGGGAAAAATCAACGAAAAAAAATCATTCTTTCGAAAAGAGATCCCTGTTGAAAAAATCAGTGTGGAGATACTGAAAAAGATGCGTAATTTGATGCAAGAAGGAATCATTTTTTCGTTTGATCAAGCAGGTTTGGTCGATGACAAGTATGAGATCCCGATTTATGTCATTGAAGATTACGTTTGGAAATTAAAAGGAACACGTTACTTGGAAGAAAAACCGGTAGCTGTTCTCGTCTATCATGCCACTCAACAACGTTGGCAACTAGACGGCAACGTTTCTGATTTTGTCTACAACACATTTGTATAATGACAGTCAACTCCACTAAAAAAGCGTAAAGGTCAGCTGCCTTTACGCTTTTTTTTAATTTTTACTTTTACGTACCTGCAACCCTTCGGCTACAAATAAAGAAGGAACGGTCTGTTCAATACCTAATAGGACAATAGTTGTTACAATCCCCGTAGCTAACCCACTAGCGCCATTCATGACTAAAGAGAACAACCATGGATTCATTCCCCATAGTGCGAAACTCCCCCAAAAAGCAACCCCAGCGACAAAATGCCAGAAATATCTGGCAGTCACACCAACGAATGTCGCTAAAATAATCGTTGAGGCCATTTTCTTACGATTGCCTTGCAGATAACTCTGTTGCATTCTTTGCGAAAAAATTCCTGCAACGCCAGCAAACGTAAACGCGATCGGATACTCGATCAACACTTGGATGACACTCAAGTAATAGACAGTCCCCATGGGAAAATGAAGGATTCCCCATAGAAAAGCCGATCCCATACCAGCTTTCCAACCCCTTCTCAAGGCAAATAAAGTTAAAGGGATTTGCCCGAGTGAGATTTCAAAACTACTACCTATTTGTAGAGGAATCATCGACAACACTAAAGATAATGCTGCGACGATCGTTCCCTCGATCCAGACACGATGATTCTTATTCATAAAAAAGCTTCCTCCTTTATAATTGGACATCACAAAGGAGGAAGCAAGTTTGTTTTTTTACAAACAGCTTCGTGCTTTCACACTAGCTATTCATTCACAATTCCTACGCTCGCATAACCGAAACAGGTACGAAGGGTTTAGAATATATTCAGTCTCAGCCCAAAATGGACTCCCCTTTGTGATTGTAATTATTTAGTTTTTATTTTCCTTTATCTTTTTGTTTCAAATAAAGGACTAACTGGTTTGTTTTCATGGATACGTTTGATTGCGTCACCCATCAAGCCACCAACGCTTACTTCGTCAATCTTATCAATTTTGCGATCTTCTGGCAAATAGATTGAATCCGTTACAACTAAGCGCTCGATTGCAGAGTCTTCGATTCTTTGTAAAGCAGGTCCTGACAACACAGGATGTGTACATGAAGCATAAACGCTCACTGCTCCAGCTTCTTTCAAGGCATTAGCAGCCAATGTGATCGTTCCAGCTGTATCGATCATGTCATCGATCAAGACACACGTTTTGCCTTCTACTTGACCAATGATATTCATCACTTCTGCCACGTTTGCTTTTGGACGGCGTTTATCGATGATTGCAATTGGTGCTTTTAAAAATTCAGCCAATTTACGTGCACGAGTAACACCACCATGGTCAGGTGAAACAACGACAACATCATCGCCTTGAATCCCTTTTTCTAAGAAGTAATTCGCAATCAGTGGTGCGCCCATCAAATGGTCGACCGGAATATCAAAGAAACCTTGGATTTGGACTGCGTGCAAGTCAAGTGTCAACATTCTTGTTGCTCCAGCTTTTTGGATCATATTTGCCACTAATTTTGCAGTGATTGGTTCACGCGCGCGCGCTTTACGGTCTTGACGTGCGTAGCCGTAATACGGCATTACAACGTTGATCGTTTTGGCACTTGCACGCTTCAATGCATCGATCATGATCAACAGTTCCATCAGGTTATCATTTACCGGACTACTTGTTGATTGAATAACGTATACGTGTGAACCACGGATACTTTCTTCGATATTGACTTGGATCTCACCATCACTAAATTGAGTGACCGATGATTTTCCTAATTCAACCCCAACAGCTGCAGCAATTTTTTCTGCCAATGGACGATTTGAGTTTAATGCAAATATTTTTAATCTTGGATCAAAGTAATGTTTGGACATGAGGACCTCCGCTTTCTTTTTCACAACTCTACTACCTAATAAATACTAGTCATATTTGCCGAATAAATCAAGTGATTTTGCAAAAAGTATCAATTTGAATATGGGAGTTTCTTCGCGTATCCTTCTTTATTGACTTGTCTAGCGCGTGCGATTGCCATCGCATGTTCAGGAACATCGTTAGTGATCGTCGAACCAGCAGCGATACATGTATTCTCTGCCACGTCTACTGGCGCCACAAGATTCGCATTTGACCCAATGAAACTATGGTCACCGACTGTTGTATGATGTTTTGCTTTTCCGTCATAATTGACAAAGACGACACCACACCCCACATTGATTTCTTCACCTAGTGTTGCATCCCCGACATACGTCAAGTGACCAACTTTTGTGTTTTTGCCTATTTTTGCATTTTTCACTTCTACAAAGTTGCCGATATGGACGCCTTCTGCAATTTCTGCTTTTGGACGTAAATGGGCATACGGTCCTACATCTGCTTTACTTTTGACCACACTGTGTTCGATCACTGAGTTTTCGATGACTACTTGGTCACCGATCTTGCTATCAACAATACGTGAATGTGCACCAATAAAACAATCTTCACCAATTTCTGTTTCTCCTTGGATCTGAACGCCCGCTTCGATCACTGTATCTGAACCAATCACAACATCTGCATCAATATACGTAGTTGCAGGATCAACCAAGCTAACGCCATTGACCATATGTTTTTTGTTGATTCTTTGGCGCATCAACTCGTTTGCTTTTGCTAGTGCCATACGATCATTGACACCCATACACTCATCGAAATCTTCCGTCTGATACGCAGCAACTGGATTTCCAGCATCTTTTAGGATCTCAACGATGTCTGTTAAATAATACTCGCCTTGTGCATTGTCTGTTCCTACTTTATTCAACGCTTCAAATAACGCTTTGTTATCGAAACAGTAAGTTCCTGTATTGATTTCTTGAACTAACGCTTCTTCTGGCGAAGCGTCTTTTTGCTCAACGATTTTTTCAACGATTCCTACATGGTCACGAATGATTCTGCCATAACCTGTCGGATCTTCTGCTTGTGCAGTCAAAATCGTAGCACTTGCATTTTTCCCTTGATGGTATTCAAACAAGTTGTTCAACGTCTCAGTTGTCAATAAAGGGGTGTCACCACTGATGACTAACGTCGTGCCTTCCTTACCTGCTAAAAATGAGGCTGCTTGTAGTACCGCATGACCCGTCCCAAGTTGTTCCGCTTGTAACGCATACTCGCTACGTTCGCCTAGCTGAGCTTTGACTTTCTCTGCACCGTGACCAACGATCGTCACGATTTGATCAGGGTTTGTCTCACTTACACGGTTGATGATGTGTTCGACCATCGGTTTCCCAGAAACAGGGTGTAGGACCTTGTATAGTTTTGATTTCATGCGAGTACCTTTACCCGCGGCTAATATGATTGCATAACGTGCATCCAAATGTGTCACTCCTAAATTACGATTTATTATTTTTAGTTTAGCCCAGTCGCTCTTTTTTTTCAACTAAACGTTCATTTTAGCAACCAGGACGCAAAAAAAGAAGAGACATCATCCATCGCCTCTTCTTTTTCCATAGCACCGCTATGTTCGTTGTTTTATTCTTCGAAATAGTTGCCTGGTACTACAGTGATATTTTTCGTTTTTGTATCCACATCTTTGACGTAAAGTAGCGACGTGTAGTCATTGATTGCGCGATGTCCGTTGAATTTTGACTCCGCAAACACAGTGATACCGACAAGCTCAGATTCAAATTCTTCAATCAAGCTCTTCATTCCGTTCACTGTTCCGCCGCCTTTCATAAAGTCATCGACGACAAGCACGCGAGAACCACGTTTCAAACTTCTTTTTGATAGTTCCATTTTTTCGATCCGTTCAGATGAACCTGAAACATAGTTCACACTCACTGTAGAACCTTCTGTAATCTTAGAGTCACGACGAACGATGACAAACGGTGCGTTCAAGTAATAGGAAACGGCTTGAGCGATTGGCACCCCTTTTGTGGCTACAGTCATTACAGCATCGATTTTTTCTCCTAAATATTTTGAGGCAATGATTTTCCCTACTTGACGTAATAGCTCAGGTTCTCCTAATAGATCAGATAAGTAAACATAGCCTCCAGGGAGTAAACGGTCTTGTTCAGACAAGCGCTCAGCTAGCGATTCAACATATTTCTTTGCTTCTTCGTAGGAAATCTCCGGAATGAATAGAACACCTCCGGCTGCACCAGGGATTGTTTCAAGCGTTCCGTAACCTCTTTCTTTAAATGTTTTTTTGATGATTCCCAAATCTTCACTGATCGAAGATTTAGCAGATTCATAACGTTCGGCAAAGCTTGTTAATGAAATCAATTCATGCGGATGATCTAATAAATACTGTGTCATATCGACAAGACGCTCACTGCGACGTACTTTCAAAAATTCCAGCTCCTTTTTCCAACAAATTTTATCGTGTTTCATTATATAAGTTTTTTCGGGAAAATTCGAGCATTTTATCCAAAATTAAGAAAATAGTTCGGTATTTATAAAAAAACAGGTAACTATTTAAGACATTTGTTTGTCTCAAATAACTACCTGTTTTAAAAATAGTGGTCTATTTTTTCCTTCTAATTCCTAATAAAATACGTTTACTCAAGTTGACTAATAAGAATAAAAAGATAAATACTAATGTGATAGTTGCCCCTGGCGGTGTATCCAAGTAGAACGAACTAGTTAACCCAGAAAGCATACCAATAAAACCAACGATGATACTGATCAATATAACAATATTGAAGCTTTTCCCTAAACGCATCCCGATTGCTGCTGGTAAAACCATAATAGCAGAAATCAGCAACGCGCCTGCTATCGGGATCATGACAGCGATTGCTACCCCAGTAATGATATTGAACATCATTGACATCCAACGAACTGGCAGCCCATCGACATGAGCGGTGTCTTCATCAAAGGTTAACACGTACATCGGACGTTTGAATAAGAAAAACAAAAGACCGATTACTGCAAACAAAATACCTAGGAATAGAACTTGTGGCCAAGTGATCGTCACAATCGATCCAAATAAATAAGATTGGATGCTCGTGGCAGAATTACCCCCACTCAAATTCATCAAAACTAATGCAAGCGCAAGTCCTCCTGCCATTAAGATCGCAATGGAAATCTCTGAATACGTACGATACATCGAACGTAGGTATTCTAAAATGATTGCAGCGATAACGACTACCACCATTGTGGTCATCGTTGGATTGAGATTGAGGAAAAATCCTAAGGCTACCCCTGCTAAAGAAACATGAGACAGTGTATCTGCCATCAACGATTGCCGACGTATCACTAAGAATACTCCTAACATTGGTGCGATTCCTGCAATAAAGATCGCAGCAAGAAATGCCCGCCTCATGAATTCATATGAAAGCAACGCCATTGAGAATCCTCCTTTCTCACTAAACGGATTTGTCGATCCGCATATTGTTTGATGTCTTCGTGATCATGAGTGATCATCAATACAGCTTTCCCATGGTCGTGTGCGCTATGGCGCAACAAACGATAAAATTCATTTCGTGATTCTTCATCCATTCCAGTAGTTGGTTCATCAAGTACAAATAAATCTGGATCAGTCGCAAAAATACGTGCTAAACTGATTCGTTGCTTTTGACCACCAGACAGCTCACCGATCCGACGATGACGCATATCCCACATACCAACAGATTCTAAGGCACGCTTGACATGCTCATGGTCTTTTTCGCTTAACCGTTTGAACCAACGACCTCTCGGATATCTGCCAGAACGTACTAATTCTAAGACTGTACTAGGAAAACCCGCATTAAAGGAAGAAACTTGTTGGGGAATGTACCCGATACTTAATTTGTCTCCGTCCTGATTTTTTCCTGCAATTTTGATGGTCCCTTTAGAGGGTTTCAATAACCCCAAAGAAGCTTTGATCAATGTAGATTTTGCCGCCCCGTTTTCACCAGTCAAAATCACAAATTCACCGGCATCTACATGATAAGAAACACCTTCTAACACAGGTTCTTCATCATAATAGAAAGTAAGATCAGCTATTTCGATATAACGCACATAGAGGACTCCCTTCCTTTACTTTATGCTTTCTTTTAATGCCTCTAGGTTTTTCTCCATGGTAGAAATGTAGGTTTCACCCGCTTTGATTTGTTCATTCGTCAAACTCTCAAGAGGATTAAGTACTTCAAGTTTTACACCTGTTTCCTTTGATAATGTCTCTGCTACTTTAGATGACGCATTTTCTTCAAAATAGATAACTTCGATTTTATTTTGATCGACAAAATCTTTCAATTCAGCCAATCGACTAGGCGTCGGCTCTTGATCCGGTGAAACTCCTGAGATGGCTACTTGTTTTAGGTCGTAGCGATTTGCTAAATAAGCAAAGGCAGCATGTTGCGTCACAAATGTTCGATTGGTTGCACCTTTTAATGCTTCTGTATAGTTCTGATCCAATGCTTCTAATTTTTTGATATAAGCTGCGGCATTTTGGTCAAATGTATCTTTCTTATCTGGATATTTCTTGCCGAGCTCTGTAGCAATCGTCTGTACTTCTTGGATCGCTAATGTTGGATCTAACCAAACATGAGGGTCATAGGCATGATCATGCTGATGTCCTTCTGATTCTTCGTGCTCTTCTTCATGCTCTTCTTGTGACTCTAGACGTTCAATTCCCTTAGCGGCTTCGATCATCAACGTTCGATCGGTATCGACCGTATCTTTCAATGAGTCAACAAAAAATTCCATATCTGAGCTGTTATAAACAAAAACATCTGCATCCGCAATGGTTGCACTTTGTTTGGCACTTGGCTCAAAATCATGGGGTTCCGTTCCTGCGGGGATCAATAATTCGACCTTCCCAGTATCACCAACGACTTCTTTCGTAAATTCATACATCGGGTAAAACGTTGCGACAACGTTCAACTCATCTTGTGCCGATTCTTGGGTTGTCTGTCCACACGCTGTAAATAGGAAAGCTCCTATTGCTAAAGATGCGGCTAATAAATATTTCTTCATATATGCTCCTTTCAAAACAAATCGTAATATTACGATTTATCAACGAGGATTAATGTACCAAATAAAAAAAAAACAGTCAATAGTTTAACCTGATTTTCTGATTTAAATGCAAACTTACCATGTAAATCGGAAAACAAATGAATTGCCCGTCATATCAACAACGAACGTAATTGTTTTCTTTCAACTTTGGTCAAAAAGTGGCTGTTCCACACTATTATTTTATGTCCCGAGAACAATGAACGATTGGTTGAGATTGATAACAAAAAAGAAGGTAACGATCCTTCATCTTCTAAAACGAAATCAGCGGGAAAGATGTCTGGAATATTAGTCCTCTCACATCTCCTAAAACTGAATAAACGGCAGAAACAGAAGTAACCTCTTCGAAAATAAGGCGCCATCCACAAAAATTTAAAAAACAATTTTCGTGGATGGCGCCTTATTTCTCGAGGCTAAACACTTCTATTCCGACCTCTTTTACCGCTTATTTTTCGAATCTGACTGCTTCCGTCATGACATCGTGTCTCTTTCATGCGTTTATAGCGTTCTGACAAGATAAACTTCCTCACAAAAACCTTTTAATCCGTTGTAGACGCGTTGTGCTCTGGAATAGTGTTGACAAAGGGCAAAAACAGTTGGTCCACTACCGCTCATCAGGGCCGCGTCTGCACCATATTTGATCATTCGCTCTTTGATTTGATAAATGACCGGATGGCGTTTTCCTGTCACATCTTCAAGACTATTCCCCATTTTCGTCAACATTTTTTGATAATCTTGTTGTCGAAGCGCATCAGCCAACCCAGGAATATCTTGATGTTGGATTTTTTGCGTATCGATTTCTCGAAAAACAGTTCGTGTCGAAACACTCATTTTAGGTTTTACCAAGATAATCCAGCAAGAGGGCATCGCTGGCAACAATTGGACGATTTCTCCCTTTCCGCCTACGTAAGCTGTTTGGCCATAAACACAGTAAGGAACATCTGTCCCCACTTCCAAGCCGATCTCTGCTAGTTCTTCTAAGCTACAGCCTAACTCCCATAACCGATTGATCCCTCGCAACGCGGCAGCACAATCTGTACTTCCACCACCTAGGCCAGCAGCGACAGGAATATTTTTTTTCACAACGATTTTTACGCCTTTTTTGATTTGATATTTCTTTTTCAACAACAAAGCTGCTTGATACACATTGTTACGCTGATCTACCGGTAAAAATGCTTTATTCGTTTCAACAATGATCCGATCTTCCGATAGCTCTTCAAAGAACAAGTGATCAGCTAAATCTACACTTGACATCACCATTTCCAACTCATGATACCCATCTAGTCTTTTATATAACACATCCAACCCTAAGTTTATCTTCGCTGGTGCTTTTTCAATCAATTCCATCCTCTCACCCATTCGAAAAGTCTAAGTCGAAAGTATTCTATCATAGGGGAAAATAAAAGTATAGCTTCCACCAACATACGTAAACACTTTCCTCACAGCTTTACAATCATTTTTACAATTCTGTCAGAACTTCTTCTGCTAGACTTGTTCCTTTTTCTTTCCCTTTGCCAATCAATAAGAAAAGCTGCCATGTGGCTAAAGTAAAACTACTTCCTTTCATATATGCAAAATAACGGCCTTCCCAATGAGTAACATACCTTTGTTTTTCTTCGTAAGCTAATTGGAATGAGTAAAAGAAATTCCCATAATTAAAGATGATCCTCATCACTTTTTCTTGTAAGAACGAGAAATCAGTTTCTCCGACATTTGCAAGTGGAGCCAGTCCCAGATTTGCTTCTGCATACCCATTTTTGCGATAGACATCCAATAGATTTGCAAGTAAGTAATCACCTAGACTATTCGGCTGGTTCGGCAGATACCGCAATAAATCATACCCCGCTTGGCGGTCATTGATTGGTTGAGATGTAATAAACCCAACGATTTTCTGCTCTTTCCGAACAATACCAATACCACTCATCAAGAGATAATCTTTCTCAAAATAACCAACAGAGAAATGCTTCTCACGAGAACCATCCAACCATTTTTGAGAAACTTCTTGGATCGGTTCGAGCAACTCTTCAGGTAATTGGTCATACCAAGTAAAATGGTAGCCCTCATTCGTCAAACGTTGTAATTCGATCTGCTTTGTGCGCCAGTGTAGCGCATCTGAAGAAAGATCAGTAATTGCTGCTTCGCCAACTTTTGCAAAGTGAAAACCCGCTTCGTGAAGCATGACGACATAACTTTCGGATACTTTATAAAAAGCTAATTCATAGCCAAAACAATCGGCTTTTTTCAAAAACTCATGCGTAGCTGTACGTATCTTCGTTGGATCACCAATCGGATCACCAAGAACAAAACATTTATTCCCTTTGATTTGGTAACCAAACACTACTTTATCTTGACCATTTTCCTGATAATAAAAATAAGTATATCCAGGTAAGTGCAGATAATGACTAGCTGCCGTTCCACCATAGGCGGTCAAAAGGCGATTTAAACGCATTTGATCCAGAGGTTCACCAAACCCTGTCTCTGAAGCTAAATATTGGTACAATGCAACTAACGCAAGTAATGAGATCCCTAAACCAATCAGTCCTGAAAACCAAACATCCTCAGATGGAAAGAGAATAAAGCGATTCGCAGTTAAATCACCTACCCAAAAACTTCCACGGTGATAGCCTGCGATTGCATAAACAATAAATAAAAAGCCAAACAAACACGCATCAAATATGATTGCTCCCCAAGAATAGACGAACTTTTCACGATAAAACTCTTTTCGGGATAACCACACCGCTAATAAAATCAAAAGGTATACAACAATCAATTCCCATGATAAGGTTCGCATCACAGTGTTGATGATGCCAAAAGCGAGTAAAGCAATCGTAGGAATAAATGCTTTTTTGACTTTCATCGCTAAAGCTCTAGCTAGTCCTAACAATAAGAACCCAACCAGCAGATTCAATGACTGATCTAAAAAATCAAACGAAAAGGGTAAGAGTATTTGAAACAACCGACTGACAGTCGAAAGATTCGTGATCGTTGAAAGTAAGACCATCATGATTCCCGCAAAATAAACGGCACACACTAACACCAAATGAGCAATTTTTTGAAAAAATAGTCGGGGAATATTATCTAAAAACCGATTGATTTTGACACCTGTGTGTGTCAAAAATAAAACGATCCCTGAAAGAAAGGGTAGAACATAATAGAACAAACGATAATAAAGTAACCAAACAAGTGCAACATCTTGCCGCACGCCAAGTTGACTCATTCCTAAGATCATCAGCACATCAAATGTTCCTACACCACCTGGCACCATCGTCAACATCCCAATCAATGTGGCAATGATAAACATAGGGTACAAGGACCATACAGAAATATCTACAGCCATCAAGCGCCCAATCAACAAGAAAACCACTAAGGCACCGGTCCATTGTCCAAAGGAAGCCAGCAACAAGCCCAGTAAGCCTTTAGGATAAAATTCTACAAATAGCGTTTTACGTTTCAAATAGGCAAACAAAAAGATAAGCGGTGCCAAAAAGCTTCCACCAAATAACCAAATCCAATAACTCCGAAACACACTATCTGTTTGAAGAAAGAAGACATTGATGAACGTCACTAATGACCAAATAGAAAGACCCGTCAATAGAAACAAAGCAACCTTAGAGACAGTTGCCAACACCATTTTTCGATTCGTATGCTTGCCATAAAAACTGGCGCGCAAGCTTGCTCCGACAATCCCTCCGAATCCTGCCAAGTTATTGATCGTATTCGTGATCCATGCAGATAACAAAAAGTCTTTACGACTCATTTTGGGCTTGCCTTGTTTTTCCAATACTCGAATCGTTACCCAATCATAAAGTAACATCGGCATCACACCAATCAAACCTGCTACTATCATCCATGCTAACGTGACATGACTTTGTTGTTCCATCGTGTGCCAGACATCTTGCCAACTCATCCCATTGGCAATGTTTGCGACTTGATTCGCCACAAAAACAAGGATCGATCCAAAGAAAATCAGCTTCAAAATCAACTGATGTACTTTCACCCACTGGATCATGATCTGTAATTTATTTTTCACCGGCACCCTTCCTCACCTGTAGACTTTCTAAACATATACACTCATGTTATCTTATTTACATTGATTTTTCCACTTTGGGCATTAGGTTGTGAAAAAGCTGTGAAGCTCCAAGTAGTAAGGCAGAACGTGGAAAAATAGCGCCTCATATTTTTTCACGTTTTGACTTACTATTGAAGGAGCTGGCTTTTTAATCGCTTTTATTCCCCCAGAAAAATCCGCCATTCACTAGCTTCACACTCACTGTCCTCCCCTTATGTATACTCTCCTTGACTTCTTCAAAATCAGTTCGTCTCTCGACTTGCAGGTTATGAGAAAAAAAGCTATGCTAAAAACCAAAGGAGAGGATTACATGAAAATCGGATTTATCGGTACAGGAAATATGGCACAAGCAATTATTCACGGTATCTTAGCAAATAATCTAGTGGCTAAAGAAGATATTTTTGTTTCAAGCGGTCATTATGAAAATGCCCAACGCTTTGCTGGTAAAGTTGGGGTCAATGCTTGTCAAACCAATCAAGAGATTGCTGAAAAAGCAGAAATCGTTGTTTTGGCAGTGAAACCAAAAATCATCGAACAGGTGTTAAATGAATTACGCGACCATCGTAAACAACAGTTGTTTATCTCAATTGCTTCAGGAAAATCGCTTGCAACACTAGAACAAGCACTGGATCCAGAAGCTGCTATCATTCGTGTGATGCCCAATGTCAACGTGAGTGTTGGCGCGGGTGTTTCTGCAATCTGCAAAAACCAAGCAGCAACAAATGAACAGTTGACACAAGCGACACAAATCTTTGAAGCGATTGGTAGTGTCTACCCTTTAGCAGAAGATGATTTCAGTACATTTATCGGATTGGCTGGAAGCTCCCCTGCTTTTATTTATATGTTGATCGATGCAATGGGACGTGCAGGTGTTTTACATGGACTACCTAAAAAAACAGCAACAGAAATTGCCGCTAAAGCGATTTTAGGTTCCTGCCAAAAGTTCCTAGCAAGCGATGAAAATCCTTGGGAATTAGTTGATCAAGTATCTTCTCCAGGCGGAACGACAGTTGCCGGTGTCGTCGCATTAGAAGAAGCTGGGTTTATCCCTGCAATCATCACAGGGATCACGAAAACAATCGAAAAAGATAAAGAAATGTTGTAAACGAAGAAGCGATGCAAGGATAGACTGAAAAAAAATAAAATTTAATATTGTTAAAACAAAACAAGCCGAAGAATCCTAAAACGCCTGTGCCTACTTCTGGATTCTTCGGCTTGTTTATATTGAACAATTGCTATTATTTCTTGTTTCGCTGTGTAAACAAAATTACCCCATATAAAATTAGTATTCCTACAAGTATTAATATAGCGTACAAAAAACGTGTAATCTCAAATTTTTCAACCCCAAATGAGCTTACTATTTTAGGTGGTAAGTAAAAACACAAGAAGAGAAGAACCACATATTGGATTTTTTTTATCCTAGTTTCATTCTTAAACGGTTTAACGGATAAAAATGGAACGCCAAAAACATAGCCTAAACCACTGGTTGATATTAGTATGGATTTATTTCCTTTCAATAAAAACTCAACCAAGCCGATAAAGACTAATACAAGTAAAAATATAACTAGTAATTTAACGATGTATTTCTTCATAAGGTTAGTCACATCGTTCGATGCTGCGTTCCATGATATACCGTCCATGAGTCATTCCATACTTCTCGAACATATAATCCAATCCAACCATTACCACTAGTGTCTAAAGCCGATGCAATGGCTGCTCCACTAGATAGACCATATGCCCCCATATACTCAAGTAAAAATTCTGCTGCAATTGTTGCAATACCAAATACACCAGCTGTAAAAGTAATTAAAGACGCAATCCCTATATTTACTAGCGACCCAAATATATTTTTCCCTACAGCTAAATTCGTATAATTCCATGAGGTATATTTCAGCCTTAGTAGATTATTTGAGAGATCATCTAACCCATTTTTTTCACTATTTTCGACTATCAATGGGTATTTTTCAGTTATTTGTCTATATTCACCATCATTATTTTTTTCTTTTTCCTCGACAATCACTTCACTACCTGTTCTTGTTACAGCCATTGTTTCTAATGTTTGTAAATTAGTAACCTCTGCGGCCAATACATTATTGTTTCTATCTAGCAACTGAATAATATGCTCATTGTTTTCATCGAATTGATTAATCTTAGCAGTATTCTTATAAGTGATAACCGCATCATTAAATAAATCCGTTTGATAAGATTTAGCCTCTGTCGTTGTTTTTTCTTGATACTCCGAGGCAAATACTGACTCATTAACTCCTAAAACCGAAAATACTATAACACTAGCTAACGTACTGATTGTGACAGATAAGGTAATGATTTTAGATTTAATCATTTATACTCCTCCAACAATATTTTGTGAGAAATCTCTCTAAATATTAAACCACATATTTAAAGCCCTGCATTAAATAATTTATGTTTTTTTATTATTGACACAATAAACGCAATAACATACTGATAAAAAACACTAAATCACTTGCTTACACCAGAAAAACAACTATAAAATAGTTATTTTAAAATTAAATAATAACAATAATATATAAAAATCCTTGTAAATTCACTTTTTTCTGTTACCTTAGAACTGAATAAACGCCGAGAACATCCGTAACCTCTTCGAGAATAAGACTGCACATTTTTATGCTTACTGTCTTAGTAATCGAAGAGGTTGTTCTTCATATTTTAGCTGATACTTACAGTAGTAAAATTATACTTTATCTCTATGCTATTTTTTTTGGCTAGTGTCCTTTACTGTTCGTTTTACAGACTAACCTGTTTTCCCTTCACGATAGACTGCTGGTAAGTGATTGTCGCGTTGGTCTCTTTACTAACCTTTTTGCCATGACTTATGATCTTTGCAGAATCTACCGCTCCATCTCTTGTTTGAGCAGGTACTTCTGTCGACATTTTGGTACTGCTTGTTTCTTTTCTAAACGTTTAGCTTGTTCAATCACTAAAAAAACACCTGTTTGCATCGTCGTTGCACCACTAAACAGCTTACTATCTCCTAATCCTTCTTCTTTTGTCTCTCTTTTGACGCGGGGGTTATCGTGGAACTCATTTTTATCCTCACCCCCTCTCATGATCCTTGCAAAATTCGCTACTTCATCTCTTATTTGAGTAGATCTTGTCGGCGTCATTTCAGACAATTCTTGCTTTTTTTCTAAATCTTTGGTTTGTTCTAAAACAAAGAAATTAACTGTTTGCATCATTGCTAACACAGTGAATAGCTTGCCATCTCCCATTTCCTCTGCCTTTGTTTTTCTTTTGACACACGGTTGGTTATAGAACCTATTTTGATTGGCAAAATCTCTTATAATCGTTGCAAGCAATTGAGCATCCGTCAATTTGAACTTAGTAAATAATAAAGGGTCTGTTTGAAATGCTTTGATGACAGTTTTTTTAGATGACTGAGGGGCATTTTGCTTTTTTGCTACCGCTGTAACAAATTGATCAAAATTAGGAGGTTCAAAATACTCTGCGTAGCGTGCAAGAAAATCATCTTTCACATTTTGTCCACTCAGCAAAAATCCAGTAGACGTTAGCCCATATTTAACAATATCATATGTTCCTGAAACAATATGTGTGGTTTCATGTGTGATCGTTCTCTCTGGAGGTACTGCCATTTGGATTCCTTGTAAAATTTCTGGTCTTTTATGGAAAGCATCCGCTACAATAACGATGCGACACTCAGCATCTTCTTTCAATACAAAGGCATAGGCTTTCGGATCATCATTACTAATGGAATAATAGGCATGTGTCTTCTCATCTAGCACAAAATCAGTCGAAACGACCCAAATATTTTCAAATCCCCAGTCTGCTGTTCGACGCAAACATTGTTCGCCTTTTGTTGCGATCGAAAGAAGTCGCTCGACTGATTCCTTTAAAATCTTCTCTTATTGAAAAGAAGGTGGTATATCAAGGAATTTTCTTAAGTATTGACCTTCGACTGTTTCTGCGATTTTATCTACTTTTAATAATTCTAAACACACATCTTTGACTAAAGTCAATAAAAAAAATGACCCAACAGACTAATCTAATCTGTTGGGTCATCCTATATTTTAACTATTTTTTATTTCGCATAATCGGTTGCACGAGTCTCTCGGATCACGATTACTTTGATGTGTCCTGGGTAATCCAGATCATCTTCGATGCGTTTACGGATATCGCGTACTAAGCGTACCGCGTCTAAATCAGAGATTTCTTCTGGTTTGACCATGACGCGTACTTCACGTCCGGCTTGGACAGCAAAACTTGATTCAACACCGGCAAAGCTGTTTGAGATCGTTTCTAGGCTTCTCAAACGACGGATATAGTTTTCCAATGATTCGCTTCTTGCACCTGGGCGAGCTGCTGATAATGCGTCTGCAGCGGCAACTAGGACGGAAATAACAGAAGTCGCTTCGACATCGCCATGGTGAGAGGCGATCGCATTGATCACAACTGGATTCTCTTTGTATTTCGCTGCTAGTTCTGCACCGATCTCAACATGTGAGCCTTCAATTTCATGGTCTAATGCTTTCCCGATATCATGCAGCAATCCCGCACGTTTCGCCAATTGGATATCTTCGCCTAACTCCGCTGCTAAGATTCCTGATAATTTCGCTACTTCGACCGAGTGTTTCAACACGTTTTGGCCATAACTTGTTCGGAAATGTAGACGACCCATGATCTTGATCAAATCTGGATGAAGCGTATGTGCGCCGACTTCAAAGGCTGCTTCTTCTCCATATTCTCGAATCCGTTCGTCCATTTCTTTGCGTGATTTTTCAACCATTTCTTCAATACGCGCTGGATGGATCCGTCCATCTTGAATCAGTTTTTCTAATGTCATTCGTGCGATTTCTCGACGAATTGGATCAAATCCTGAAAGAACGACTGCTTCTGGTGTATCATCAATGATCAAATCGATCCCTGTAAGGGTCTCAAGGGTCCGAATGTTTCGTCCTTCACGTCCGATGATACGACCTTTCATTTCGTCATTTGGCAATGTCACGACAGACACTGTCGTTTCAGAAACTTGATCTGCTGCACAACGTTGGATAGCCAATGAGAGCAAGTTCTTCGCTTTGCGATCTGCTTCTTCTTTTGCACGTTGTTCTGATTCTTTTACCATCAAGGTCAGTTCATGATTCAACTCTTCTTCGGTTGATTTCATGATTACTTCTCTTGCATCTTCTTTCGATAAACCAGCAATTTTTTCTAATTCTTTTTGTTGATCTTCAATCAATCTTTCAACGTCTTTTTCTCGCTCTTCAATTAATTGCTGTTTTGAACTAAGTGCCTCTTCTTTACTTTCAAGTGAGTTTTCTCGTTTTTCTAACGAGTCATCTTTACGATCTAACGTTTGTTCGCGTTGGATCAATCGATTTTCTTGAGATTTTAGCTCTAATTTACTTTCTCTCAGCTCACTTTCAACTTCAGAACGATATTTCTGATTTTCTTCCTTAGCTTCCAACAATGCTTCTTTTTTTAGAGTTTCTGCTTCTTTTTTTGCACCTTCAAGAATACTTGCAGCTGATGTTTTTGCACCAGCAATTTCTTTCTCATGACGTGACTTCGCAACCATAAACCCTAAACCAAGACCGACAATTAAACCGATGATAGCGAGGAGAATGTTGAGTCCCATTAAATCCACCTCCATACTATCTTTTCCATTTTTATCATCTACCAATTTCTATGATAAATTATTCTAAACTATAAATATGCTGTTGCATATGTGCATAAAAACCTGCACAAGTTTATTCTAATGTTTGTTTCCAGTAGTGTCAACTTTAAATACGAAAAGAAACGGCTTCCTCATTTTTCAAAAAAGGGAGGTTTTGAGCGAGTGATAACTTATTTTTTTGTGCTTATTCTAGAGAAAAATAAAAAAACATCCGGTAGTTATTAGACTACCGGATATCCGCTTATTTCTTTATTCATCTAGTGGTAATTCTTCTTGTGCTTCTTCTGGTACATCAACTGGTTCACCGATGCCATAAGCTGCACGCACTAATGTAGATACTTCAGCCATCATCTCTGGATGATTTGACATATAGATTTTCGCGTTTTCACGACCTTGACCAATACGATCTTCTTTGTAAGAATACCATGCACCACTCTTGTCAACGATATCTTTTTCAACTGCCATATCCAATAGCTCGCCTTCTTGAGAGATACCTAAGCCATACATGACATCGACTTCAGCGATTTTGAATGGTGGCGCTACTTTATTTTTTACGACTTTGATCTTTGTACGGTTACCGACAATGTCCGTTCCTTGTTTCAATTGTTCAGCACGACGTACTTCCAAACGGATCGTTGCATAGAACTTCAGCGCACGTCCTCCTGGTGTGATTTCTGGATTACCGAACATCACGCCAACTTTTTCACGAATTTGGTTGATGAAAATCGCGATCGTTTTTGTTTTGTTGATCGATCCTGACAGTTTACGTAAGGCTTGAGACATCAAACGAGCTTGTAACCCTACGTGTGAGTCACCCATCTCACCGTCGATCTCTGCACGTGGTACTAAAGCTGCTACTGAGTCGATAACGACAATATCTACTGCACCACTTGATACTAAAGCATCAGCGATTTCTAATCCTTGTTCTCCTGTATCCGGTTGAGAAAGGAGTAATTCATCGATATTTACCCCTAATTTTTGGGCATATTGTGGATCTAAGGCATGTTCCGCATCAATAAAGGCGGCAGTCCCACCATTTTTTTGGACTTCTGCGATTGCATGAAGTGCAACCGTTGTTTTACCTGAACTTTCTGGACCGTAGACTTCAATGATCCGTCCACGAGGATAGCCACCTATCCCTAAAGCAACATCTAGTGCAAGAGAACCACTTGGAATTGTCGAGATTTGTTGGTCGATTTTTTCGCCCAGTTTCATGATCGAACCTTTCCCATAGTTCTTTTCAATTTTTTTCAATGCAGCATCTAAGGCTGCTTTACGATCATCTGCCAATACGATAATCCTCCTTATTTTTACGACTCAAAGTAACATTTCATTACGTTTATAATATCTTTTTTATTTATAAAAAGCAAGCGAAAACCGAACAAATATTCGCATTTATTTTTTTCTTAATAGTTGCTTTCTTAGCAGATCAAATCCTTGCATAATCGCGCTATTTCTGATTGCCGAACGGTCTCTTGTGAAGTGACATTCTTTTGTTTCTACGCCTTCTTTTGATGCAACGGCAAGCCAAACTGTACCCGCAGGATGTCCTTCTAATGTGTCGGGTCCCGCTACGCCAGTAAACGCTACGGCATAATCTGTACCAACGAGTTGGCGTGCTCGAATCGCCATTTGTTCGGCGCATTCTTTACTGACTGTGCCAAACTGCTCTAACAGGTCTGGATCGATGCCTAAGAGCTTTGCTTTGGTCTCTGCTGAATAAGTCACAAAACCACCAGAAAAGACTTGAGAGACGCCAGGAATCGCTCCTAGTGCGGATTGAAAGCCTCCGGCTGTCAAACTCTCAACTGCTGTGACTGTCTTCCCCTGTTCTTTCAGTAGATCCACGACGGCTTGTGGCAACGAATAGTCATCCCCATAGCCATAAAAATATTCACCGACACGGGCTTGGATTTTTTCTTCTAGTGCGTGCAACGCTTGATTCCCTGCATGGATGTCTGACGTTTTGACGGTCAATCTCAGTGTGACTTCATTTGGTTTGGCATAAGGAGCAATCGTGGGATTGATTTGTGTAGCAATCAAGTCTTTTAGATCGGTTACTAATTGTGATTCACCAATGCCATAGAAGCGCAACACTTTTGAGATCAGTTTTTCTTCTGAAGGGAATTGTTGTTCTAACAAGGGGCGTACTTGTTCTACAAACATCGGCTTCAACTCACTCGGTGGCCCAGGAAGTAAAAGATAGGCATTGCTTTTCGTTTGATAAAACGTGCCTAACGCTAAGCCAGTTCGATTAGGTAATGGTGTGCCACCTTCAATGATTTGGGACTGTTGTAAATTGTTATCCGTCATTTTTCTTTTTGTCGTTTCGAAAAATGCCAACAGTTTCTTGTAACCTTCTGTATTTTGGATCAGTTTTCTATCAAGGTGTTTTGCAACAACTTCTTTTGTTAAATCATCTTCTGTTGGTCCTAATCCACCACATAAAATGATTAGTTCACTTCTTGATTCAGCTAACTGGAGTAACTCCTCCAAACGAGTCGGATTATCCCCGACAACTGTGTGATAATAGACATCGATTCCTAGATCTGCTAACTGTTCTGATAAAAATGTCGCATTCGTATTCACGACTTGTCCAAGTAATAATTCTGTTCCTACTGCTATGATTTCAGATTTCATATTTGATCGCTTCCTTTAGTTGAGGTTGCTTTTGCAACATCTCTATTTATCTGTAAATCAGTCTTTGTTCGACTAATTATCTCTACCAAATAGTATACGCTATTTGCTGATAGAATCATTTCTCCTTGCTCAATTTATTCTTGTGATTGCGTCTATGTCAAAAAAATAAAAATCAGACCGGAAATGACCGATCTGATTGCAAGGTTCACTAAGTGACTCTATGATTTTACATGGATCCTTTGAATACGCCACGATTCTTGATAAAGTAATCGACACCTGAATAGATGGTAAAAATCAGACAAGCGTATAACATGATTTGATCAAGGGGTACATTGATCAAGTTGAATGGGATATTATTGATGAATAATAAAATGATCGCAATCATTTGAGTAGCTGTTTTTACTTTTCCAGGCCAAGCAGCTGCCATGACTTCCCCGTCCTCGACAAGCAATAATCGTAACCCTGTTACAGCCAACTCACGACAAACGATGATCGCAATCACCCATGCTGGCGCTTTTCCTTGACCTACCAACATGATAAAAGCTGTCATAACTAACATTTTGTCTGCTAATGGATCAGCAAATTTTCCGAAGTTCGTCACTAATCCTCTGGAGCGAGCAATTTTCCCATCTAGCCAATCCGTCACACTTGCTAAAGCAAAAATGATGGCACCTACTAGCTGAGTGATCGCTAATGACGTTGTTCCTACCGTTAATTGCCCCCAATCTAACGGAAGGCCGACGACTAAAATAAACACTGGAATCATACAGATTCTAAGTACAGTTAATTGATTTGGTAAATTCACAAGAACGACTCCTTTCTTTCCTATTTTACGTCAGTCCAGCAAAAGTTTCCACCAATAGTCTCTCAATTGCTAAACAAATCTTCCACTACATTATAACCTACTATCTAAACAAGAAAAGAGAGCCCAACACGAGATTCCGGCTCTCTTTTACACGGTTGATGTTTAAACTAGTTATTCTGCATACTGCAAGGAAAGCGAAATATTCTTCAGACTCGTATTATTTGGGCCTGCGTTGATAGGCAGTTCTTCACCATTTAATTTGACCGTTGCATTACTCGCTGCTCCAAGTGTGATCATTGCATTTGTCGTATTTTCTGGAAGTTCTGTTGTTTTTGTATCATTGACAACCAAGGTTTCTTGATAGTGATAGTCAAACGTATTGTTCAATTGGACACCAATCCAGACACGTTCACTTGCTGTAAATTCCAATGTGATCGGTTTTTTCGCATCTTTTACCTCGATTGAAAGCGCACTTCCTGTGTCTTGTCCCGGTGTGATGATCATTTTTTTCTCTTCTTCTGTTGATTTTGTTGTCGATTCCACGGTCGATTCAACCGTTGATTCACTTGACTCCGGTTCTTCTTCCGTGATCGAACCATCGACAGATACCGTTGAAGCTGTTCCACCAATGATCGGCTCCGATTGACGGTCTTGCCATGACATATATGCCACTACTGTGATAATTGCTACAGCGACTAATCCTAATAAAATCACTGGCAGACTTGTCCAGAATTTTGTTAGATTCTTTTCTTCTTCGTGCATGGCTTTTCTTGAACCACTCACTGTTTCTGGTTCTGGTCGTTTTTTGATGGTCTCATCTGCGAAAGATTTTTTCCCATCAAAAACATCCACTAAATAATCACCATCTTCACCAACAGCTTCTGCATATTGACGAATAAATGCACGAACATAAAATTTACCTGGCAATTGATCAAATTCGTTTTGATCGATCGATTCCAAGTAACGTTTTTGGATCTTCGTCATTTGTTGTAATTCATCTAATGATATTTTTTTGTTTAAACGGGCTTGCCGTAATTTTTCCCCGATGGTTTCAAAAGCCACTCGTTCATCTTCTCCAGTCTGTGTATTCTAGTCAGAAGGTGCTTTCTCTACTGAGGATCGACCATTTTTTCTGACTGCTTCTCATTGAATTTTTGCTTTATTCATGCTCAATGTATAGTGTTCCCTCTATATTGATCAATCTTGCACTCAATCTACTTAAGAATACCACAAAGCGAACTTACTTTGGACAACATTTCATCTGTTTTAAAGTGAAATTTAAAACTTTCTTTTATTCTTACAAAAAGCATGACGAAACAGCGAGTATGTCCAATAAATTCAGAGTTTTTTTACTGTTTCACTTTTTTGGCTGCATATAAAATTCACTAAACACATCAGCATTGATAAAAGAGCGTCCTACTTGAAGAAGATCCGTCATCTGGATTGATTCAATGATTTCTGGCAAATCAAACAATGTTTGGTCACCAAATAGACTTTGTGTAAATTGATTGGCGATGTATTCGATGGAGTTCAATGATTGGAAATACTGCCCTAACATTTTCTTTTTCAATAAGTTCAAGTTTTCTTCTGTGATTCCTTCGTCATGTTCAAAGTTCAATAGAATCTCTTTTATTTTTTTTACTGCTAGTTTTGGTTGGTCCGAATCGCCACTGAAGTCAGCAAAATGAAATTCACGATCTAAACTAAACTCAAAGCCAAAACTATCATCAATAATTCCTTCGTTGTAAAGGGCTAAATAGTTTTGTGCAGTTGGGCCTAAAAGTAATTGTAGTAACAAACGAATCGCTGTTTTATATCTGAGCAATTCTCTCCCATTTTCAGGTAACACATCGATTCCTTTGATCCCTAACACAAATTTTTCTCGTGTGATCGCTGCTTCTAAGGTACTTATCGGCAGAACATCTGCTTGATTTTCGGGAAAGAATCGTTCGATTTTTTGAGCGGGTGGAAATTCTTTGGTAGCTTGATTGTGGCGAATTTGCTCCATCAACTGTTCTGGTTCCAAATTACCAACTACAAATAACACCATATTGCTTGGTTGATAAAAGGTGCGATAGCAAGTATATAGATCCTCTGCTGTGATGTCAGCAATACTTTCCACCGTTCCTGCAATATCAATGTGTAATGGATGATTGGGGTATAGATTGTTTAAGATACCAAAGAATAACCGCCAATTCGGATCGTCTTCATACATCTGGATTTCTTGACCAATGATCCCTTTTTCTTTGTTGACTGTTTCTTCAGTAAAATAAGGTGCTTGAACAAAATCAAGTAAGGTCAAAAGATTCTTTTCTACCTGATCTGTCGTTGAAAACAAATAGCTGGTTTTTGTAAAGCTCGTGAACGCATTCGCTGATGCTCCTTGTTGACCGAACAACTGGAACACATCGCCTTCTTCTTTTTCAAATAACTTATGTTCCAAGAAATGCGCGATCCCATCAGGAACTTTCACTTTTTCCGTTGCATCATAGGGAATAAATTCATTGTCGATCGACCCATAGTTCGTACTGAATAAACCGTATGTTTTGTGATAATCGTTTTTTGGTAACAAGTAAACCGTCAAACCATTCGGTAAGACTTCGTGATACAGTGTTTCATTGATTTGACTGTACTCTGCTTTATGCATTCTCTTCACCTCCAGCTAAAAAGAAAATTGCTTGTAATTCGATTTGGTTTGCCACTTCTTGAATATCTTCGATCGTTACACGTTCCATGCGAGCCAGCCATTCCTCGTCCGATAGTTCAGTATCAGGAAGCCAGTGTGCTAAATAAGCGGATTCGATTGCAGCTTGTGGCGAATCCAAAGACAACAAATAGTGATTACGTAACATTGCCTTGGTTTGTTCAAGCTCCAATTCAGTGACTTCGCCATTTTGTAAACTTGCCAGTTGTTGATGGATCAAGTGCAAGACTTGATTACGATTTTTGGTCTCAATGCCTGTTTGTACAGTCAATAACCCACGAAAAGTATCAACGTTGCTAGACGCATAATAAGCTAAGCTTTCTTTTTCACGTACATTCATGAAAAGTTTGGAGTGAGGGAAGCCTCCGAATAAGCCATTAAAGACCATCAATGAAAAACGTTCTGGCTGATCGTAATAAACATTGGTTTGATAGGCTAGGTTCAGTTTGGCTTGCACCACTGGTTCTTGGATTTGTCGTTCCTTGATCACGTTGTTTTGTGTTTGTTGATAAAAGATTTCTGGTCGTACCACTTTTCGCTCAGTGAAAGGAAGCTCTTTTAACGCTTCGATTGCCATTGTTTCTTCGATATCACCCACTACAAAAATATCCACTTGGTCTTCTTTGATCATACGTGCATAATATTCTGCTAAGGCACTTGATGTGATATTTTCGAGTTCTTCAACGGACCCCATACTTGGGATTTTTTGTGCATCTGACTGTTCAAAATATAATTCTTGTAATGCTAATGAAGCCATTGTTTGCTTATCTTCATTTAAGCTTTCCAAATATTGCTTTAAGTTATTTTTCTCTAAATCAAATGTTGCTTGATCAAATGTTTGATTTTTGATGTTAGGGAAGAATAATACCTCTTTTAAAAAGGAAACGGCATTCGTCAAAATCGTGCTGTCATTGACATACGCACCATTGACGAAACTGATTCCCGCATTCATCCAATGTAGATTGCCTTTTTTCCGAACAGAAAAACCGAAACCAGCTCCATACAAATCAGCTAATTTTGCACTTAATTGTGTCTGATCCGGATAGTTCAAGCTATTCGTCTCTAATAAACTACTCAGTAATGAACGTTTGGTGACGATGTCTTTTTCTAAGGCTGTGGTGAACCGTACAAAAATACGGATCGTTTTAAATTGTTTGGTTGGTAGCACATGAAGGTTGACACCTTCTGTCAATTGATAGGCCATAAATAACTACTCCTTTTTGTCATGATCCTTGGATCTCTTAGCGATGATCGTTGTTGTTTCAACGACATAAAAGTTCTCTTTTTTTGTCCAATTTTTTTAAAAGTCACTTTCTAGTATAGCATACAAGTGATTGAACGAACGTGTGGGGATATTATTAAGCGTGTTGTTTTTACATTTTTTTATTCTTCGATATACTAGGATTAACAAGAAAGGAGAAAAACAATGATCAAAGAATTTAAAGAATTTATCATGCGAGGCGATGTGCTAGATCTAGCTGTCGGTGTAGTGATCGGTAGTGCTTTTACGGGCATTGTGAATCAAATCGTTCAAGGTCTGATTACTCCCTTAATTGGTTGGGTCGTTGCAATGATCACAGGTACCTCTGATTTGGATGGTGCATTGTCTGTTCTTGATTGGTCACCTGCGAAAGGGGTCACCTTTTCTTTTGGGAATGTTATTAGTGCAATTATTACATTTGTCATTACTGGTTTTGTTCTATTCCTAGTGGTCAAAGCAGCCAATCATGCGAAAAACTTACGTCCAAAAGAAGAAGTGGTGGAAGACAAACCCACTGCGGAAGATTATCTTAGTGATATTCGCGATCTATTGGCACAACAAACAGCTGAAAATAATGCACGCCCCACTGCCCAAGCAACTTCTGAGAGCACGGATCCTAAAGCGTGAGATAAAAAAAACAGAAGGAAATCCTTCTGTTTTTTTTATGCTTGTTTTCTCATGTCTAAGTGGGGGATTCCATCTTCTAAATATACTTCTGAGATTGCCTGAAAACCAAAGGATTCATAAAATGATTGTAGATATTCTTGTGCCCCGATCACGATCGGACGTCCAGGTGCATTGGCTTCGATCGCCGCTAATGTTTGTGCCACGATTTTTTGTCCTAACCCTGACTTGCGATGCGCCTGATTGACCAAGACTCGTCCAAAATGAACTGTGTCTTCTTCTGCATAAATACGTGTATATGCCAAAATCGTACCATCTTCATCTTTAAAATAAGTATGCCATGCGATTTCATCGATCTCATCGACTTCTTGGTAAGGACAATTTTGTTCAACAACAAATACGGCGATTCGCTCTTTCACGATTGCATAAAATTCTGCTGTTGTTAGTTCTGCAAATTTTTTTACATAATGCTTCATCATCAGGACCTCCGTTCTTTCTTGCTAATAGCATAACGAGTTAGATACAAAAAAGCAAACGAACCTCATATATAATCTAGGTCCGCTTGCTTTTTAAACTGCTTCAGTTAAAAATTCGATCTCAACTGTTCGAGTAAGTACATCTGAATAACTGTAAGATACTCGTTCAAATGAATTTTCTTCAGGATCTAAGTCTACGACAAATACTGAAGGATAGGTTTCTGTTAAAACGCCTCGGCGTTCCGTTTGACGCTTTCTTCCGGTCTGTGCAACCAACATGATTTGGCTGCCGATACGACCTTCTAAATCTTTTTTGATTGTAGCTAAAGTTAGTGGCATACAATTCACCTCAATTACTATCATACCATATATAGTAAAATTTTTCAAGTTTACCATATCAAAAAAAGAAATGCAATAGAAATAAGTAAGAAAAACATTAGTAATGCTATAAAAAATCACTCATTATAATCTTTCAGATGTTTTTTTATCTTATATTTCACTCGACCGTAAGCGCTTTTTATTTGCTTCAGATCCATTGATAATTCTCTCTCCATCTCGCTAAAATCATTGCCTTGCATGTAATGTTGAAAGATTTTTGCCTCTTTTGATGAGAATTTGATATCACAGTCCTCGAAAGCTTCTTTTAATAGTAATTGTTGCATCGCAACAGGTTCTTGGATGGTGATCTCGGCTAAAAAATCTGGTCCTTCTGTCGCTATTTTTTGTTCAATAGAAATTTCATTTTTTTGGTCTCGACGTTTTAGCGCGTTTTGCTTACGCAATAAAGAGTAGATTTGGTTACTGATAATACTTTTGTAATAACTCCCAAAACTGACACCTTTATTATTTTCGTACGTTTTAAGTGCTTGATATAGAGCAATCCTTGCTTCTTGTTCCCAATCTTCACTTACATAATTCCTTAGATAATAAATATTTTTCAACCGTAATAATAACGGGAAATATTTTTGATACAGCATAGAAAATGCTTCTTCATCTCCATTACGGGCGGCGCACAATAACTCCTCGGACATAAAATAATTCCTCCATAACTTTCGATTATGGAGGAATCTTACCATCAATTCATTGAATAACTAATCGTATCTGGCTGTTATTTTTCTTTTCTCATTAAATCGTCCAATTTTTGGGACAATTTTTCTAATTGTTCTTCATTCCACGGAGAATTTCGTCGAAAATCAATAAAACGCATATTTATATTATCTTGGGTAATATTTTTTTCTGTTTTTTTGATTGTTTTATATAATTCGTACGCGGAAGTTCGTAAGGCACCTTGTGAAAAAATCACCCATTGTTCTGCTAAGTCACTCGTTGCGACAGTCACTTGCGTCAAACGAGTATTCAACTCTCCAGCGATCCGCTCGATATACGTATCTGCCGTTTCATCCTCTTTTGTGAAAACAACTTCTAATTGGTATTTTCGATAATTTTGTTGGATACCCGGCACTAATTGTGCATCAAAGACAACGATTACTTCTAGGCCTTCATATTTTGCATAATTCGATAAACGATGCAACAAGGCTTCTCTGGCATCCGCCATTTTATCTTGCTTTTTCAGTGCCACTAATTCCGGCCAAGAACCGATCATATTATAGCCATCGACGATCAACAGCTGCTTCTTCATGCCTTATCCCCCCTGACGCTGAGAAAAAGCCTGATACATCAGTAGCCCAGCCGCAACACTCGCGTTCAAGCTTTGAACATGACCGACCATAGGGATCGTTAACAACTCATCCATTTCTTTCTTCAAGCCTGCACTCATGCCACGACCTTCGTTACCGATCACTAACGCTATCGATCCTTTTGCATTCCATGATTGGAAATTCGTTCCTTCCATATCCGTTCCGAATACCCAAAATTGTTGCTCTTTTAGCTGCTGGACAGTTTGAACTAAGTTTGTCACACGAGCCACTGGCACGTATTCAACGGCACCTGTCGATGTTTTCGTCACGATTGGCGTGATTCCGACTGCGCGATGTTTAGGAATGATGACACCATCCACCCCACTGGCATCTGCCGTTCGTAAAATCGAACCAAAATTGTGAGGATCTTCGATACTGTCCAAGATCAAGAAAAAGGGTGTTTCCGTTTTGCTCTTCGCCTGTTCCAATAGTTGATCCAACGTCAGATATTCATAAGGCGTGATGGCCAATACCACCCCTTGATGAACACCACGATCACTCAGTAGGTCTATTTTCTGCTTAGGCACCCACTTGACCGGCACCGATTGTTCTCGAGCAATATTTTTCAACTCTTCAACCTTGTCGCCCCGTGAATCTTCTTGGAGGAACAATTTATTTCCACGACCTTGTTGCAAAGCTTCGACTGTCGCATGATGACCAAATACAAAATTGTCTTCACTCGTTGTGTCCTCTTGACCAACATAAACTGTTTCCTTCTTGGCACTACGTTTCTCATTGCCTTTTGTAAAACGTTGAGAATCTTTTTTGTTTCGTTTTTGATAATTACGTTCTTTATTTTCTTTCCTCATGGGTTTCACCTACTTTCTCAATACACCAATTGATCAATTCTTCCATACGTTCGGTTTGTTTTGTTAGATGTAAGTAGCCCATCAAGGCTTCAAACCCTGTTGCAACGCGATAAGTGGTAATATCCGCATTTTTTGCACTCGTATGGCTTTTGGCATTTCTACCCCTGCGATAGTAAAGTTCTTCATTTTCTGTTAACAGGTTTTCTTGCAACATTTGTTGGATCAAAAAAGCTTGTGCCTTTGCCGAAACATAGTGTGTCGCTGCTCGGTGCAGTTTATTCGGCTTTGTTTCACCTTTTTCAATCAAGTAATCTCGAATATAGATTTCGTAGATAGCATCTCCAACATAAGCAAGTGCTAAACCATTTAGTTGTGTATGATCTCTCATGCTTCTCTTCTCCAACGAGTACCTTGTGGAGTGTCATCTAACAAGATACCTTTTTCTTTTAATTGGTCCCGAATTTCATCACTACGAGCGAAATCTCGGTTTTTTCTGGCTTGTGTTCGTTCTTCGATCAGTTGCTCGATTTCTTCATCCAACATTTCTGCTGTCGTAAATAAGATACCAAAGATCGACAACCATTGGGTAAATAGTGCCTCACTTTTGGATAGGATCGTTTTGGAGACAGTCGGTTGTTCCAAATACGTATTGATCCATTTTGCTAATTCATAGACAACTGTGATGCCGTTAGCCGCATTGAAATCATCGTCCATTTCTTTGATGAATCGTGTCTCTAATTGTTCCAGTTCTGTTACCTGTCTCTCATCTTCCGACTGGGCTGCTACCGCATTTTCAAAACGGAAGTTTAGATTATCAAACGTATTTTTCAATCGCTGTAAGTTTGTCGCTGCTTCTTTCATCGTTGCTTCACTATAGCGAATCGGTCGACGATATTGTGTGGTTGCCATAAAGAAGCGTAACACTTGTGGGTCTACCTCTTGGATCATTTCGTGGACAGTGATAAAGTTCCCTAAAGACTTACTCATTTTTTGATCGTCTTCACCAATCGTCACATAGCCATTGTGCATCCAATAGTTCGCAAATTTTTTACCTGTTTTCGCTTCACTTTGGGCAATTTCGTTCTCATGATGAGGGAACTCCAAGTCTTGTCCACCACCATGGATATCGATTGTCTCACCTAAATGTTTCGTTGCCATCACGGAACATTCGATATGCCACCCTGGACGTCCTTCGCCCCATGGCGATTCCCATGAAATTTCGCCTGGTTTTGCTTTTTTCCACAAGGCAAAGTCTAAAGGATCTTCTTTTTGTTGCTGTTCTGCGCCAGTACGTTGACTTGCACCAATCTCTAACTCGTCTATTGATTGATCACTCAATTGACCATAATCAGTAAATTTACGCGTACGATAATAAACATCGCCATTCGATTCATAAGCAAAACCTTTGGCGATCAATATTTGGATGAACACACGAATATCTTCCATGTGATCCATTACTCTTGGATGGCTCGTTGCTGGCTGCACATTCAATGCTTTCGTATCTTCTTCAAAAGCTTTGATAAAACGATCAGCAACTTCAGGCGCCGTCATCCCAAGCTCATTGGCAGCCTTGATGATTTTATCATCCACATCTGTAAAATTCGATACGTAGTTCACTTGATATCCACGGTATTCCAAATAGCGTCGAATCGTGTCAAACGCAATCGTACTTCGGGCATTTCCAATGTGGATATAATTATAAACAGTTGGTCCGCAAACATACATTGAAACTTGTCCTTCTTTTAAAGGAACAAAAGTCTCTTTTTCTCTTGATAGCGTATTATAGATTTTTATCATTCTCATCCCCTACTTTCTCTCCATTGATTCGGACAACTTTTGCTGGTATCCCTACTGCTGTTGCCCCATCAGGTATATCTTTTAAGACGACTGCGCCTGCACCGATTTTCGCATCTTTTCCTATGGTGATCGGTCCTAAGATTTGGGCATTGGCTGACAACATTGCGCCTTTTTTGACGGTTGGATGTCTTTTCCCCGTTTCTTTTCCAGTCCCCCCTAAAGTGACACCATGAAACAAGACGACATCATCTTCGATTTCTGCTGTTTCTCCAATAACGATTCCCATACCGTGATCGATAAATACACCCGTTCCAATCGTCGCTCCTGGATGTATCTCTATTCCCGTAATAAATCGCCAAAATTGAGCATTCATTTTGGCAATCAAATAGAGACGATGGCGATATAAATAATGGGAGAAACGATGCCAAAATAATGCATGTAGCCCAGGATAGGTCAAAATGACCTCTGCTGTGGTACGCGCTGCTGGATCATTTTTCTTTACGGCAATGACAGCTCGTTTGAACCATTCCATCGACTTCCTCTCCTTTCCTTTTTCGACTGTATGTAAGAACAACGAAAGACAACTAAAAAACGTCTTTTAATAAGTTTCCTTATTAAAAGACGCTATGAGGCGTGGTTCCACTTTTTTTCATAATCAAATGATTATCTCTAACAGGTAACGTCTGCTATTCGTTCTTCGCTACTTTCAAGGATTGAGATTGATCAACCCCCTCTTCGCAAAGACCACTCCCAGAGGCATTTCAAAAAAGAACAATTGACAACTTACACCACCCGTTGACTCTCTTGAAACCATTCTTTTTTTACTTCTTTCTGTTCATCGTGTTTAGTTCAATACTTGGTTTAAATGTGCTAAAGATTTTTCTTTTCCTAACAATTCGATTGTTTCTGGTAATTCAGGTCCATGCATTTGTCCTGAAACAGCGACACGAATCGGCATAAACAGGTTCTTTCCTTTTACCCCTGTTTCTTTTTGTACTGCTTTGATTGCTGCTTTGACTGTTGGTGCATCTACCACTTCCATTTGAGTAAGTTGTTCTTTGAAAGCTTTCAACACAGTCGGAACCGTTTCACCCGCTAATACTTCTTTGGCTGCTTCATCTAATACAGGATGTTCGTTAAAGAATAATGTTGATACTTCAACGATTTCCGCTGCATAACTCATTTGTGGTTGGTACAGACGAACAATTTTTTTCACCCATTCGATTGTTTGTGCATCTGGATTTTCTTGCACACGACCATCAGCGATCAAATAAGGTAAACACATTTCTGTCAATGCATCTAGATCCATTTCTTTGATGTAATGGTTGTTCACCCATTGTAATTTTTTTGCGTCAAATGCTGCTGGTGATTTGCTCAAGCGCTGTGGATCAAACATTTTGATCAATTCTTCTTGACTGAACAATTCATCTTCACCGACAGGCGACCAGCCTAGTAAAGCAATAAAATTGAACATCGCTTCTGGTAAGTAGCCTAATTCACGGTATTGTTCGATAAATTGTAAAATCGATTCATCACGTTTACTTAATTTTTTGCCCGTTTCAGAATTGATGATCAAGGTCATATGCCCAAATGTTGGCGCAGTCCAACCAAATGCTTCATAGATCATTAATTGTTTTGGTGTATTCGCAATATGATCATCCCCACGTAATACGTGAGTGATCGTCATTAAGTGATCGTCAACAGCTACCGCAAAGTTATAGGTTGGCATACCATCGCGTTTTTGGATGACATAATCCCCACCGATATTGTCTGATTCAAAGGTGATATCTCCTTTGACCATGTCGGTAAACGCATATTCTGTATTGCGCGGCACACGGAAACGAATCACTGGTACAATACCTTCTGCTTCTTTTTTCGCTTGTTCTTCAGGTGACAAGTTCGCACAAGTCCCAGCGTAGTGAGGCATTTCGCCACGCGCACGTTGCGCTTCACGTTCTGCTTCTAATTCTTCTTCTGAACAATAGCATTTGTAAGCACGATTGCTTGCTAATAACTGATCGATCCATGGTTGGTAGATTTCTTTTCTTTCAGATTGACGGTAAGGACCGTATTCACCTGGATTTTCAGGTGATTCATCCCATTCCATCCCTAACCATGCAAGATTCTCTAATTGGCTTTTTTCGCCATCTTCAATATTTCGTTTTTGGTCAGTGTCCTCAATGCGGATAATGAACTCTCCATCATTGTGACGGGCAAATAAATAATTGAATAATGCAGTTCGTGCATTCCCAATATGCAAATGCCCTGTTGGACTTGGTGCATAACGTACGCGTACTTTCGTCATTTTCTTCCTCTTCTTTCAAACTAGACTTTGAGACGCCAAAAACAACTGACAATACAATATCTTATCAGATTGTTTTGGGTTGGATCTCCTTTAGCGATAAATGTTGAAATTTAAAGCTACTCAGCACAAATTTTACCTTTTATACGTTAAATAGTAAAGAGATTATGAAAAAGTCATTCAAATCTACGTAAGAAGGCGGGAATCGAAAAAATAGTTTGGCCTACTTTTCAATCCTCACCTACTCCACCTAAACTGAGGAAGCAAAAACCATCTCTCTAAAAAATCTGACGATGTCTAACTGCCTCATATTTACCATATTGCGTTTTTATTTCGCTTTTTTCTCATTTTCACGCTTATTGTCGATTCCTCTACCCGCATGAGCAGGTTTTGCAAAGATCATTCGTCCAGCAGCTGTTTGTAGTGCACTCGTTACCACGACTTCGATCCGTTCATTCATGTAATGTTGCCCATCTTCCACAACCACCATTGTACCGTCATCTAGATAAGCCACTCCTTGTTGACGTTCTGTGCCTGCTTTGACCACTAGTACATTCATATTCTCACCAGGGATAACGACTGGTTTCACTGCGTTAGCAAGTGCATTGATATTGAGAACAGGTACATTTTGAAATTCAGAGACTTTGTTAAGATTATAATCATTGGTCACGATGACACCATCCAATAGTTTTGCCAATTTGATCAGCTTACTATCTACTTCACTGATGTCTTCAAAATCACCATCATACATCTCAACTGAAATACCTTCTTCTTTTTGTAACGCGTTCAAAATATCTAGTCCGCGACGTCCACGTACCCGCTTCAGGCTATCGCCAGAATCAGCGATATATTGTAATTCATACAGGACGAAATTTGGGATCATCAAGGTTCCTTCTAGAAATCCTGTTTTTGTAATATCGTAAATACGTCCATCAATAATGACGCTTGTGTCTAAAATTTTATATTTATGAAAATGATCATCTAATTTGCGTTCTAATAACTGACTTTCCACCTGACTAGGTGTTTCTTGCTCCACCTTTTTGCTTCTAGGTCCAAATATTTTCTTCCATTCTTCGATGCGGGTCGTTCCCATTCGCAAGCCCAAATAGCCAAGGATCACCATCAATAAGATGGGTAAAACACTGTTCACAAAAGGTATTTCAATATTGTAAAGCGGCGTTGAGATCACAACCCCCAACGTTAGGCCAATAATTGCACCGATTGCGCCAAATAAGAGATACGTCAAGCTGACTTCACTTAATTTTTCTTCAATTTGCTTGATGACTGCTGTTATATGTTTTGCCAATAGCAAAGATAATAGAAAGAAAATAAGTGCACCTAACAAGCTATTGGTAAAGGTGTTATTCAGCCATCCATTCGTCTGTTGACCGACCGCCTGCCAAGCTGTAGGTAAAAAAGAAATCCCTAAGCTGGCACCAACGATGATCATCAGTAAGGTGATGACACGTTTTTGCATCCTGTTTCCTCCATTTCATTTTGATTTTAGCGAAATACTCGTCTAAGAGTTTCATCAAGTGTAGCAACACCTACGACTTCGATACCCTCTGGAATATTCCAACCACCTAAATTATTTTTAGGTAAATATACTTTTGTAAAACCTAATTTTTGTACTTCTTTGACTCGTTGTTCAATTTGGTTGACTCTTCTGATTTCACCAGTCAGACCGATTTCTCCAATAAAACACTCCGTTGGTTGCGTTCCTTTTTCTTTGTAACTAGACGCAATACTGACTGCAATCGCTAAGTCGATTGCAGGTTCATTTAATTTTACCCCACCAGCTGCTTTTAAGTAAGCATCTTGATTTTGCAACAATAATCCTGCCCGTTTTTCTAAGACTGCCATGATCAATGACACCCGATTAAAGTCTAAACCAGTCGTTGTTCGTTTGGCATTTCCGAACATCGTAGGCGTGACTAAGGCTTGGATCTCAACCAAGATCGGACGTGTACCTTCCATGGCGACAACGATCGCTGAACCTGTCGCCCCATCCAATCGTTCTTCTAAGAAAATCTGTGAAGGATTGGCTACTTCTTCAAGGCCATGGGTGTGCATCTCAAAAATACCGATCTCATTGGTGGAACCAAAACGATTTTTGACGGCACGCAAAATGCGAAAACTATGATGTTGCTCACCTTCAAAATACAAGACCGTATCAACCATGTGCTCTAACATGCGCGGACCTGCAATCGAGCCTTCTTTCGTGACATGACCTACTATAAAGATAGCAATACCGTTTGTTTTTGCGATTTTCAATAGCTCAGCTGTGGTTTCTCGCACTTGACTAACACTACCAGCGACACTCGTAATATCAGGTTGAGTCATTGTTTGGATCGAATCGATGATGACATAATCAGGTGAAATTTGTTCGATGGCTCGACTGATTTCATTCATATCTGTCTCTGCATACAAGTAAAACTCTGTGTCGATCGAACCTAATCGTTCTGCACGCAACTTGATTTGGTCCGCACTCTCTTCTCCCGATACGTAAAGGACTTTTCCACCAATAGCAGCCAGTTGCTGTGATACTTGCAAGAGTAAGGTGGATTTTCCGATACCAGGGTCGCCACCGATCAAAACCATCGAGCCAGGGACCACACCACCGCCTAAAACACGGTTCAATTCTTCTAGCTTCGTCTTTACTCGTGGTTCTTTCTTAGGAACCACCTCAGCAATTTTTGTTGGCTTGGCTTTTTCTCCGGTCAAACTCGTTCGTACTCTGCGGTCCGTTGTATCTTGTTCGATTTCTTCAACCATGGTATTCCATTTACCACAATTTGGGCAACGTCCTAAAAATTTAGGCGACACATAGCCACAATTTTGACAAACAAATTGAACTTTTGCTTTTTTGGCCATTTCGGTGTACCACCTGTCTTTCATTTTACTTTTCTTGAGTTAAAGATAACTTAAATCTACTTTGCTTATTGGTTGGATGAACCAAATCCACCTTGACGAGCATTAGCGGTTTGATCTTGGTCCGCTTTTAAGAACGGTAGGAAGATTCCTTGCCCAATTCTTTCCCCTTTTTTGATCACTACATCTTTGAAACCAAAATTCGTGAATTGGAACATGATATGCCCTTCATTTGCTTCGTTATTATAATAGTCACTGTCGATCACGCCGACACCATTCGTCAAAATCAAAAAACGTTTTAATGGATTGCTCGAACGATTGGCTAATTGTAAGAATTCATCCTCACCCATATACGCTTTGATTCCTGTAGGCACTAAAACGGGTTTGATTTTCTTTTCCTCTGCTGACATTTCAGAGATCAGCGCATCTGATACAGCTGTTAGTCCTTGCTTGAACCCGGCTTTCCAAACACTTGGAATCACCACATCTTCTGCTGCTTCAAAATCATAACCGGCAGCGTGATGAGTCGCTCTTTGCGGCAATTGGATCTGTTGATCCTGATAACGTGTAATTACTTCAAAACCTCTTTTATTCACCGAATCCCTCCCAGAGTAAACTAGTTCTATTTTAACATACCAAGCGACTGAATACCCAAAGTTAACGAATTCTTCATGAAATTCCTTTCTCTATTTAAGAAACAAATTTATTGATTTTTTGAAAAAAAGTTTATTAAAACATGACTTTATGATTGAAAACAAGTAGAATAGAGCAAAATCATTTCTGTGTAAAAAAGATTAGTTGAGGTGCACCATGCGAAAAGAAATAATAGAAGCAAAACGAATCATTATAAAAGTAGGAACAAGTACGTTGATCTATCCAAATGGCAACATCAATTTGGGTGCGATCGATCAACTCGCTTTTGTTCTCTCTGACCTTCGTAATCAAGGCAAAGAAATCGTCTTAGTCTCTTCCGGTGCAGTAGGTGTTGGGATGCACAAGATGAATCTAGCAAAGCGTCCTAATACGATCCCCGCACAACAAGCGATTGCAGCAATTGGACAAGCTGAATTGATGAATATCTATAATCAACGGTTCAGTGCCTATGGTCAACAAACGGCACAAATCTTAGTGACGCGAGATGTTATCGATTACCCTGAAAGCCGAAAAAATGTTGTCAATACGTTAGAACAGCTACTAGCAATGGGAACCATTCCGATCGTCAATGAAAATGACACCGTCGCAGTGGATGAATTAGATCACTCCACCAAATTTGGCGACAATGATCAGTTATCTGCGATCGTTACCAAACTGATTGCCGCTGATCTACTCATCATTCTTTCAGATATCGACGGTTTTTATTCGGATAATCCAACCATCAATCCTGACGCTGAAATGTATCAAACAGTTACCGCGATCGACGATGAACTGATGGCCCAAGCAGGTGGTGCTGGTAGTGCCTACGGAACTGGTGGGATGGCAAGCAAACTAAAAGCAGCTTTAAGGATCTTTGAAGCAAATCGTCCGATGATCTTAGCAAACGGAAAAAATCCAGCAATCATTTTTGATATTTTAGCTGGAAAAGAAATCGGCACATTATTTAAGGAGGTTTTATAATGACTGATCTTAACCAACTTGGGATACAAGCAAAAAAAGGCGCGCGAGAACTTGCTTTGATGCCGACTAAACAAAAAAATGACTTATTGTTGCAAATGGCACAAACAATCAAGAGAAATCAACTAGCCATTCTTGAAGCCAATCAAAAAGACTTAGATCAAGCGACAGAAAATAATATTAGCGAAACAATGCAAGATCGTTTACGGCTAACACCAGAACGCATCCATACAATGGCGGAAGAAATCATTAAAGTGGCGCAACTAGACGACCCAATCGGAAAAGTCGATCACATGTGGCAAAACGAAGATGGTTTATTGATTGGCAAGAAACGTGTCCCTCTAGGTGTCATCGGCATGATCTACGAATCACGTCCGAATGTGACAACTGATGCGGCAAGTCTCGCATTTAAATCAGGAAATGCAGTGATTTTACGTGGTGGAAAAGAAGCCTTCCATTCCAATCAACTGTTGGTTGAATTACTTCAAGAAACATTGGGAAATGCTGAAGTTTCGCCTTACGCGATCCAATTCGTGGATGATACCTCTCATGAGACGGCTGCGGAATTGATGCGATTAACGGATTATTTAGACGTATTGATTCCTCGAGGTGGTGCTTCGTTGATCAAACGTGTGAAAGAGCAAGCCACTGTACCAATCATTGAAACGGGTACCGGCAACAACCATATCTATATCGATAAAGAAGCACAATTAGCCATGGCCGTGGATATCATTGTGAACGCCAAAACATCTCGCCCTTCTGTCTGTAACGCTGCCGAGACTTTGCTGATCCATTCAGAGATCGCACCTTTCTTCTTGCCATCTATTGAGCAAGCACTGGTTGAACATGGTGTCTCTCTACATGCAGATGCTCACGCGTTAGATTATTTAGAGACCGCAACCTTAGCAGACGAAACCGATTGGGATACAGAATATTTGGATTATATTTTAGCGGTTAAGATCGTTAATTCTTTGGACGAAGCAATTGAACATATCAACCGTCACAATACACAACATTCCGAAGCTATCGTGACGGACAGTTACACAGCAAGCCAACGCTTTTTAAATGAAGTTGATGCAGCTGCTGTTTACGTCAATGCGTCCACTCGCTTCACGGATGGTTCAGTATTTGGCTTCGGTGCAGAAATCGGTATTTCTACACAAAAACTTCATGCTAGAGGTCCAATGGGGCTAAATGAGTTAACAACGACGAAATACATCATCTATGGAGATGGACAAATTCGTAAATAATGTTTCACGGGAAACATTTTATGTGCGAGTTGTCTTTCATAATAAAGTTACGTAAAAATCAGATTATTCTTTATTAAAAGAAAAAAATAAGACGACATCCACAAAATTTTAAAATAAATATCGTGGATGTCGTCTTGTTTCTAAAGAGTGCACACTATTAGTACATTCTCCCTTGATAGACTATTCTTCCGTTAATTGATCAAATAAAGAAAAGCCATCAAATGTTTCTCCATCGTAATAGCGCAATAATTGTTCACTCGTCAGATTTGTGGTAGTTTCTTTTTCCTCTTCTGATTCAAGAAGAAGTTGTTCACGATAGATTCGGTAGGTCTCTGCTAATTGTTGTTGCATTTTTATCCTTGAATTAGCCTCCGCATTGATCGTCGGAAGCTCCTTGATCAATCCCCGATAAATCAACTGTTCATCTACCCATTCAACAGGTAGTTCGACCATCGTCAAACCTACCTCTTTAAAATATTCTTCGATCATCATCTAAGCCTCACATTTATGTCTTGCTTGCATTTTAGCTTATCTAACTGAAAGTTGCTAGCGACAACATAGAGACTTCTTTATTTATTTTTGGATCGTCGCCAAAACTGCACGTGAAACTGGACCGACAAATAATAACTGTAACGGCAACGCCATGATCACATTCATTTTCCAAGCTGTAAGATAGGCAGAAAGAAATTGTTCTGGAATCCCTTGTTCAATAACAATACCGAATAATGACATACATGTCACCATACCTAAAACCATGAGACATGAAATCGTAAGGATCATTTGCATTTTATTTTGTTTATTTATAGGTAGTTTGAAAGCAATCTTTTTTGCGACTACTCCTACGATAAAAACATCTAAGATAAATGCCACGATAAATCCTGGTATAAGTCCTACGAATAAGTTTGATACATGCAACGCATTATGTAACCATAGATTATAGATACTCATCCCTAAAACCATCAGAAAACACATCATTGTTGTAAAAATAATTCCTTCTTTTTTGTTTGTTGGCACTTCAATCACTCCTTTTCATGAAAAACAGCATAGCATAAATGAAAATTTTTCGTAAGTTTTTATTTTATTTTTTTCATTGAGCTATATTTCTTGACTTAATTTAGAAAATATATTGGAAAATAATTAAATTTACGATAGAATAATATTAGTAACACCGAAATAAAAATAACATTTTCTTATCAATCAAATAAAGAAAAGATTATAACCAGGAGGATATTTGATGAAAGTAAGGATTTTGCTTGCATCGATAATGTTATTAAACGCATCATTGTCGCCATGTATTGCTTTAGCAGAAACAGTAACAAACAATAATCAGCAAACCGAAACCACCTCAAGTTCAATCACCGAAGAAAAAACAACGAATGTAATATCTCCAACTACCATTTCAACCACAAATGAAGAGATACCCCCACCCAGCACTGACACACCAACTATAATAGGAACTCCCCAATTAATAGGAGAAAGCTATAAGGATGGTGTCAGTAAACCGAAACGAATCAACGTATCAGCGACTGAAACTATGCAACAAACATTTATTGAAGATGAGGAAAACAAAAAAACAACACACAGCTACATTGGTGGAAACACAATCTATGAAATCAATTCCACAGATGTGCAAGTCCCTAACCCCCGAACTACTGATTCATCCACGATCCAGTTAGCTGTCTACACTGGAGATGTCTCACAAACCAAACAAACTTTAGCTTATTATCTTGCACAACAGTTTAAAACTTATCAACTCTCACTCGAAAATCTCACAGATATTCTTTCAATTGATCCAACTTTAGCGATCAATGAAGATAGTTTGTTTGCTTTGATCCAAGAGTATTATCCGCAGGTCACAGAAAAAACCACCATTCGAGAAATAGAAGATTTAACTGATCAATATGGGAGTGTGCAACAACAATCACTAACTGATACATTTAATCAACAATCTAATGAAAAAGTATTCTCTGGAAACATTCTTTTGAGTCGAAAAATCGCATTATCCAATCAGGAAACATTCTTTTTTGTCGAAAGCGCTACGCAGTCCGGTTGGATTTTTGCAGAAAATTTAACTTATCATGCTTCTAAAATAATAAACCTTTCTGAAAAAGGAAAATTAACAGAAAATCATGCAAAAATTTATTCCACTTTAGATGATGCATGGCTTGAAAAATCTGCAATGCAAGCTGATCTTGAAACACTTTATGAAATAAATCAACAAATACAAATCAATAACCGTTCATTTTATAAAATATCCCATGACAATGTTGTGGTGGGGTATGTTGATCAGAACGACTTCAACAAATTGGGACAAGGTGATCCAGACACAACTGAAACAGAAAATATTACACCTACTATACCTTCGAATAGTAGTGTCAATGATACAAATCATTCACCTAGCGAAAGAAGAACAGAAACTTCAATTAGTTACTCAACACATGTGCGTGGACATGGGTGGATGCCCACCTCAAAAAATGGTGAGTTGTCTGGCACAGAAGGACAAGGACTACGCATTGAAGCAATACGTGCCAATCTTACTTCTTCCCTTTCTGGTTCGATTGAGTATAGTTCCTATGTTGAAGGAACTGGCTGGCAAGACTGGGTAGCAAATGGAGCAATATCAGGAACGGAGGGGCAAGGTCTTCAAATAGAAGGAATTAATATGCGACTCACAGGAGAATTGGCTGAAAATTATAACCTTTATTACCGAGTTCATGTTCAAAAACTTGGTTGGCTACCTTGGGCAAAAAATGGAAATCCTTCTGGAACATCCAGTTTTGGTTTCCGAATCGAAGCCATCGAAATTCAATTAATTAGCCGCTCCCAACAAGGTCCTGAACTTGGAGATTCTTACGTCCAAAGAGCATCTATAAATTATTCCACGCATGTACGCGGGCAAGGTTGGCTTCCTGAATCTTCGAATGGGGAAATTTCTGGAACAGAAGGACAAGGGTTACGTATTGAAGCGTTACGTGTCAATCTCTCTTCTGCCTTTTCTGGATCAATCGAATATACTTCCTATATTGAAAATCATGGTTGGCAAAATTGGGTAGCAAATGGAGGGATATCGGGAACAGAAGGACAAGGTCGTCAGATTGAAGGAATCAGGATACGACTGACAGACGAACTTGCAACACATTACAATATTTATTACCGAATCCATGCTCAAAATCTAGGCTGGTTACCTTGGGCAGAAAATGGAAATAGTGCTGGTACATTGGGGTACGGTTATCGTATTGAAGCAATTGAAATACGTCTGCTACCCAAAGAGCAAATTGGGCCACCAACGGGTGAATCTTATGTTGAAAAAACCCCTTCTGTCTTAGCAAACGCTCACGTAGCTTCTAGAGGATGGCTACCAGAACAAACAGCCGAGACACAAGTTGGAACGGTCGGACAAGGACTTAGCTTACAGGCACTTCAATTAAAATTAACGGAAAACAGTTATGAGGGTGGTATCGTTTACCAGTCCCACCTGGCACATCGTGGTTGGGAAACTTCATGGATTCAGGAAGGACAAACTTCAGGGACCGTTGGACAAAGCTTAGCATTACAAGCTGTCCGAATTAATTTGACCGGTGATATCAGTCACCACTATGATATTTATTACCGTGTCCACTCCCAACACTTCGGCTGGTTAGACTGGGCAAAAAATGGAGAATCAGCTGGCACACAAGGTTACTCGTATCGTGCAGAGGGCTTACAAATAAAACTAGTCGAAAAAGGGCAAGCTCCCCCAGGTCAAACTGCTCGTGCCTTTCGAATTGCACCACCTAAGGTTTTCTTTGATGGTCATGTGTCTGGTATTGGTTGGGTCAATCGCAATGGTCTAAGTAATTCAATCAATCATGCGAATCAAGGGCGGCAATTTGAAGCAATTCGTGCACAATTAGAACAAAGTGATTACTCTGGTGGAATTAGATATGATTCACATATTTCATCAAGTGGATGGACAAATCTTGTTGAGAATGGAGCAATATCAGGTTCGGTCGGACATAGTCGTGCACTCCAGGCCTTCTCTTTTCAACTAACAGGTGAATTATCTGAAAAATACGATATTTACTATCGTTCATTCGTCCGTTCACGCGGTTGGTTAGGTTGGGCTTCAAATGGTCAAAAAGCAGGCTCAGTTGGAATGAGTCTACCTGTCGAAGCAATTGAAGTCACGATTGTAGAAAATGATCGAAAACCAGCGGGTTACCAAGCAAATCAACTGACCATATTAGGTCAAATTGACACTTCAACACCAGAAGGAAGATTTGTCAATTCTATTACACAAAGTGCAAATCGAGTTGCTCCAGCATACGGATTATACACTTCTGTCATGCTTGCTCAAGCAATTCTAGAGACCGGCTATGGCACTAGCTTCTTGGCACGCAATGCGAACAATTTCTTTGGAATGAAGTTCAAAGATGGGGAAGATGAAGGGAAATATGATTACGTTTGGCATGTATCCAATGAAGTTGTCAACGGGATCACGATACCTGTCAATTCTAAATTCCGTGTCTATCAAAGTACCGATGAATCTTTCATCGACAATGCTGTGAAACTGAAATATGGCGTACCTTGGGACCCTGTTCGCTATCGTGGAACTTGGAAAGTTAATACACGTTCTTATCGAGATGCGACCCAAGCCTTAACTGGAACATATGCAACTGATCCAAATTATGGAACAAAATTAAACAACATCATTGAACGTTGGCGTTTGGATCAGTTTGATTGATCTGATCTTTTATAAAAAATATCTACTTGACATTATTTAAAAATGCCAAGTAGATATTTTTTATTTATTAATTCGCGTAAAAGCCGATTCCCTCATATCTCCAACCTAATGGTGTCAAAGAATCTCTTTCTACTGAACTTAATGTGTAATGATGTGTTCCGATAGTTTCATTTGGGTTAAATAGTCGATAAATTGGTTTAGAACCTCCAGAATAAAAACTTAGCCCTTCATATCTCCAGCCTAGTGGTGTAAGGAAGTTGATTTCTGACTGAGCCATTGTATAATGATGATCCCCATTATTTGGATTATACAGACGATACACCGGTTGACCACTATTTGGTGCTTGCCATGCAATTCCTTCGTATTTCCAACCAACTGTTGATAAATAGTTTTTCTCTCCCGCATTTAATGTGTACAAATGTTGCCCTGTACTTTTATTATATAAGCGATACATCGGTGAAGAACTAGAGTTTGGCGTATCATATTGTGTCAAATTATAGGTTTCAATAATACTATTCAATATTGAACCATAGTTTGGTGCTGTCGCGTAACGACCTGTTAACCATGCTGTGGCATCTTTATACGAAGAGGTATTACTTTTCCAAGCACCTGAGTAATAATACACACCCGATTGGAACGAAGTTGTTTTAAGAACAGTTACATTATCCTGTAAAGATTCTGCGTACGAAGGATATTTACGAAAAGCGGCATTTACAGTGATCCATTGCCCATTTACAAACTCAGAAGTTGGCATTGTCACGGATTGCCCATTATAACTTCCCTTTATTCCAAATAAATTGTAGTTAGGTGCCGAAGCTAGCGTACTTTTCCCCCAGCCACTTTCAACAATCGCTTGAGCGATCATAACTGAAGCATATAAGTCATTCGCGCTTGCTAAGGTCTGTGCACTTGCAGCAATGCTATCAATGAACGCTTGTTGCGCATTTGAAGAAGCACGTGCTGAAAATGCTGCTATGCCAGGATTTTCAAATTGTGATAAATCCGCTTGATGTGTGTGTGTTAGTTCTTCCCCATTTGTCAGAGGATTCGTAATAGATTCAGTTTGTTCCACATTTTCCGTAGGCTGTTCTGTCACATCGTCTGCTTGTGTCGAAACGGTGGTTTCAACAGAATTATTTGTCCCTACTTCTTCTGCAAGTACAGTAAGGTTGGTAGTCACAAGACTACTCAGAACAATTGCACTAAATAATAAATTTTTTGCTTTCATTACTTCTCCTTTATTCTTAAAAATAAAATAATTTAATGTGTTGCATATGATAACAGAAATATACACTCTCTTTAAACATCATACACTTTTTAATTATACATAGATTTCAACATTTTTCAGTATATAAATTCTTAAGATTTAGAGGAGTCTTTATGCCATTTTGTAACTTTCTATTTTTGAAGTCGATGATTATTGGCTCAAATCAAAAAATAAAAAACTCTTAGAGGCTTGCCGGCATAGTTTAGAAATACATCTGCTATTTCCAAACCCATACGCGTGCTCTAAGAGTAACATTCCTATTAAATTTGGTAGAAAAAACTAGTCCTTAATTTAGATACCTAACTCCCTTAACCCATCTTCTATCGAAGTCAATTCGCGTCCTAATACTTTTGCAAAATTATCAGAAGTTACATCTAACTGATTATTGCGAATATCATTTTGGATTGCAGTCGTCATTTCTGCACCACCTTGAGAAAATCCCGAGGCTGTTAGTTTGTCTGTAAATTCATCTGGAGCCAACGAAAGGATGTCTAAAGGTTTCCCACTTACTTTAGCAACTTGTTCTGCCAAGGTTTGATAGGTGATTGGTTTTCCAGATAATTCTAAGAACTCAGGATAATCCATTCCTGTTAACACTTTTGCAGCTACTTCTGCATACTCTCTCTTTAACGCCCAACCGGTTTTCCCTTCGCCAGCTGCATAAACAAACTGACCAGTTTTCAATGCTACTCCAATCAATGGCATCTCATTTTCTAAGTACCAGTTATTTCGTAAAAAGGTATGTTTAATACCCGATTCTTTGATGATTTTTTCTGTAAATTGATGGTCTGGAGCCAGGATACTAGTCGAATGATCTGCATCCGCAAAACTAGTATAGGCAATAAAAGAAACCCCCGTTTCTTTTGCTGCTTCTACAACATGTTGATGTTCAGCTTGTCGGTTTCCCGGTACACCTGATACAAATAATAGACGATCGATGCCTTGTAGCGCCTGTACCATCGTCTCGCGATCAGCATAATCGCCGATGCGAACTTGAAGTCCTGCTTCAATTAATTTCTGTGCCTTTTCTTCATTACGAGCAAGGACATAGATCTCCTCCAATGGAACCAGCTTCTTTAATTCTTCTAAAGCGTAGTGTCCAAATCCTCCAGTTGCTCCTGTTACTAAATAAGTCATATTCCCACTCCCTATTGATTAATTATTTTTGTTCATATAGCTGTACATTTTTAAAACACACCATTATCATAAAGAGTATGCTAAGATAAGTCAAGAAATCAAGTTGAAAGGATGGATTTTAATGAAATATTCTCTACAATTAAGCGATGCGATCCACATCTTAGCTTATATCCACATATTTCAAGGAACTGATTTACTTTCAAGCGACATGATTGCAAGTAGCATTGAAACGAATCCAACAAATGTTCGAAAAATCATGAGTCAATTAAAAAAAGCAGATCTTATCCATACAACAAGTGGGAAACCAACACCCGTACTTGCGAAAGCTCCCGAAAATATCAATTTATTGGAAATTTATCGAAGTATTGAAGGCAACACAAATTTGATCCAAGTAGATCCAAAAACAAATCCGAATTGCGTGGTAGGCGCTAATATCCAAGAAGTCTTGGCTGCAACTTATTCTCGATTACAAAAAAAAGTGGAAGAAGAAATGGCAGTAATCACTTTAGATGGACTCATTAAACAGATTGCATTATCAGAAAAAGAGAAACGTCCAGAAAACCAGCCGCTCGTGGAAAAATTTCTTTAGTTTGATGTAAATCAGAGTCACTTTTAGTTATCTAAAAATTAAAATAACAGTTTTATATTATTATTAATTTTATAATAGATTAAATAATCTTCGTACTGGAAAAAAATTGCTGTTTTCTTTTTATTTATTCGGTAAAATTAAACTATGAAGATAACTAAAGGAGGAAATTTTATGAAAGATTGGAAAAACGATTTTTGGGAATCTGATTTAGATCATGGCTATGAAATGTTTATTGAAAAACGCGTTCATGGATGTTTGTTTACACAAGAAAAAATCATCGCAAAAGTCACAGAAGAAAACAAGAAGGAGTATGACATACTTATCCAATTAACAGATGACAACCAATTCTATGGTTTGTCTTGCAGTTGCTCCCACGAAGACACAGGTCATTGTCCTCATGTCGTGGCTACCTTATTCAAATATGAACAAGAAAAAGAGCAGAGAAAAGCAAATGAACTGGTCAAGTTGATTTCTTATGCAAATGAACAAGATATTCAAGACTTTCTATTAATTATTTTAAAAGAGAACCAAGAACTAGCTCAACGATTCCAAGAACATACTGCAATCAAAAATATGGACGATTACGATAAAATGATTGTTATTTTAGAAAAACATACCCATTATTCTGGAAGCAATATTCATGATCGTACACTTCAAAACATCAATAAAGAACTGTCTGAATTTTTAAACAGCCTTATTGATACATCCATCGCAAAAAAACAGATCCTTCATGCATTCGAATTAATGAACAGAATAGTTGAACACTTTGACTTAGCAAAGGTACATAATGTAGAAAATGATATCAGCCTTATCATGCATCAATGGTACTCTCTATGGAAAAAATTACTTAGACATGCGTCTGAGCAAGAAAAACAACGAATATATTCTAAACTTTCGGCTAAAATAAATAACGCAAGCCAATCTCGTTTTTATATCCAACAAATTTTACATGAAGAATTCCCTGAACAGTTCTCTGATCAGGATCAGCAAAAACTTGATCAAACATCTGAAAATAACGGACACTTAAACTATAAAAACAAACGACTGCTATCCATTCGCCAAATGGAAAATTTGAATTATACAGACAATCAAATTCATCAACGTGCACGCGAAAGCTGGCAATCTCCAACTATACGTTCACAATATATTGACTATCTGATGCAAAAGAAAGCATATGAAGAAGCAATCACTGTTTTGAATGAAAGTATTGTATTAGATCAACACTCTTCTGATATGGTCACCTTGCATCGCTATGCATTAAAAAATCTTTATCATAAACTAGGGGAAAAAGAGCTGTATGCGGAACAAGTCTTGCATCTTCTATTAGAGGGAGAGACCGTCGATATGAATTTGATCCATCAATTGAAAAAAACATATTCGATTGATCAGTGGGAAGAAGTACGTGAAAACTTATTTGAAAAATTAAAATATCGTACAGACGTTGGATTGTTTTATTCAAAAGAAAGACGTTATGATTTATTGTTGGATTATGTCCTCAAGTCACCTGGACTGGAAGAAGCAAGTCGCTATTTTTCTTTCTTGAGAAAGCAATTTCCAGAAGCACTTCTTCAAAAATATGAATACGAATTACGGCGGATGGCTGCTGAGACAACTACACGTTTACGGTATCATAAAATGGCTTTGTTGATCGCCGAAATGGCCACCCTTCCAAGTAGCACCATCTCTGTTCAATTACTGATCAAAGAACTAAAAGAAAAATACCCACGCAGAAAAGCGATGCTAGAAGAATTGAGAAAATTAGAAAAAACGTATAAATAATGTAGCAATAGCGACCCTATTCACAGTCCGTACTTCAAAAAGCCGAATCAACAAGCAACGCTGTTGATTCGGCTTTTTTGAATAGACAATTACAAATTTGTCTATTTCCTATATTTTCCTAAAAAAGAAAAAGCATTTTAAAAACTTTTAAATAACATGATATCTCATCTGTCAATCAAATCCAATCGGAATTGATTGGGCTGATTTACTGGTTGCTTGCTTCACGTCAGTCTCCCACTTGCTATAGATCTCTAAAAATCTCACTTCTTCTTCATCACTATATCCTTCAAAAACAACTTTATCGATATTTTTATGATCAAAAAAAATCGTGGTCTCAGGATTTAATCCTGAGGGATAAAGTACTGCCATATAGTCTGCAAACGTATCTTTTTTCGACTGTTGATCTGTATATACAGCACCTCTTCCAACGATGACTAATTTTTGTAACCCTTCCTCAAGCAACACGACACTTCCTAATGGTAATAACTTTTTCCCCTCATTCATTATATATTTCCTCCTTATCAGTTCCTTTGATATGTTTGTTAAAATATTTCTCTCCATACCATTCTAATTGTGTTTTCCCTTCCAGATTGCGGTATTCTTCTGAATATTTGTGTCTATAATAACCACGCAAGAGATACGGAAGGAACAGGTAAGCTTGTGCGATAATAAATCCTATATCAAACACAAACCACATAGCTAAAAATCCTAGAAAACCAGTTACATCTGTGCGTGGTGTATCTCCACTAGGAAAAATAAAATTCCAAATAACCCCGATAATAACGACTATTGAGCTATACTTCACCACTAAATTTATTGATTTTTCTATCCATTCATCCACCTTTTCTTTTTTATTTGTATCATAAAGCAAATTTTCCAACGACGCTTTCTTACTTCTAACTACTATATATCCTACTAATAAAATTATTGAGAAAAATATTCCCATTCCTATAGCTGTTAGAGGCTTTAGAAATGCTGTGATGAAAAGAAGGTTAGTTTCAATTACTAGCCAAACAAAAATGTTTACTGCATTAATGTAGCCCCAGAAAAATTTAGTGGCTCGATAACGTTTAATCAATGTATAGACCCATATAACTAAATACATTACCAAAAGTATCCAAAACAAAGATAAAGGTAAAAAGTTTATATCAGCTTGTGGAACCAAACTATTCTTATCGTGATTCGTAATAATGCTATTTGTAAATAAAACTATGCCATATAGCATGCCTATCAAAGCTAGTGCTAATATTTTCAATAAAATAGGTCTTTCTTTTAAATCCCACCTTTCAACATCATTTTTCATATAATTGATTAGCTTGTCATTTTTCAAATTTAAACTTTCTTCAAAAGATGCCTTGAATAAATTTTTCATATTAATCTCCAATTAAAATTTATTTCTGGTAATTTTATCGAAGAAAGTGCATTCCCAATTGATTTTCCCACTTGCTGAATCTCCTTATTCATATATTTCACTGTATTAGTACTTTGCTCAATAGCTTTGCCTATTTTTTCCGTACTCCTATCATATACTTCATATGCCCAAGTTTTACCACGATCATACACATCTGGTGCTAGTAGTTGTATCCCCTTATTTACTAAGCCTGCAGTAAATCCTATAGCAGCACCAACACCATTCCTAATAAATGGTACAAATGTTCCTAACTTTGCACCTAATGTCATTCCCTCTAACGGTCCAATGCTCTTCACCATCTCTATTCCACCGCCTATTATTCCTTTGCCAACACTTCCTGTTTTTCCATATTCATTCACCGCATTGGCGGCGAAAGTGACGCCTAATTGCGCGTAAGTAGCTACTTGGCCTGCCGTTCCTAATCCTTTGGCAACACCCCAATTTTTAGCTCCTTGCACAAATTGAGATTTCTTCAAGGCTTCGCTGACATAGGTTTTTACAGGGGACGTAAATTTAGTGAAATTTTGATAGGCTTTGCCTAGCGTATCGATTTTAGGAATCCATTTCCCTTGGGCAACGGCTTTACCGAACATTTCGTATTTTGCAAGACCGCTAAATAATTTATTTTTCATACCTGATGGTAGATGATTAGCAAGCATCCAAAATTCATCGTTGGATGCCAATTTGTTGACTAATGCATCCGGATAATTTTTGATCAACATTTCGAACCGCTTGACTGCATCGGTTTTCCCATCTTTCAAGGGTTGGACCAATTTTTCGATCTCCGCATACATTTCTAAGTAGGCATTATTTGAAGATTCTTCCAACAAAGCTTGTCCGTTTGGTTTGTACTTCTCAAACCAACTACCATCCACTCCTTTCGGCAATACATAACTACCGTCTGCCTTGATGGTTGTTTGGTTCAAGACTAATACGCTTTGCATGGCGAGTTTCAATTCCAGTAGACTGTTATTGAACAGTCCACTGGTTTGGGAGTTAAAGGCATGCAGTTTCTGTTGTTTGCGTTGCAGCTTGTAGATATCTTCTTGCAGGCTGTCCGCCATTCGCATCAAGTTTCGATGAAAATCACTGAGCATTTCTGTGATACCTGGTAATATGCTTGTATTGGCGATCTGTCTAATCGTCTGCGCGTGGTTATCGATTGATTGTTTAGCGAATGCTTTGACACGAATCTGTCCGCTTAAATTCTCTTCGTCCAAGTATCCTTCACTGGCAATCATTTGATGCGCGGAAGAGTAAAGATTCAAGTCTGACTGAATCCCTTGTACCGCAGTGTTTACCCGATTGATCGTAGGAATGATCAACTCAGAAAACAGCCCTTTCCCAGCTTGATAAGCAGCTCCTGAGAGTTTTTTGTCATCAACCGCTTGAACAACTTGTTGACTACCTGTTCGTAGTTGGGTGATCGTTGTACGAGCAAGCGATAAATTAGTGGTCAGATTGCTCATTAAATTAGAAGACTCTGTGGCTGAATAAATTAGTCCCATCGTTTATTCCTTTCTTTCTGAAGTTCCGTACGTTCTTCTTCAAGTTTGATTACACCTTTTAAGTATTCTTGATCTAGTTGGTGCTGTTGGTTTTCTACTAACTGCGTGAAGTAAGTTGATTTCCCTTCATTCTCATTTTGCTCCCAACGAGCAACTTGGCTTCCTTGGGATACTAATTCTTCTGTGAATTGTTGGATTTCTCGAAAGCTTTTTCGCATGTCCATCTCTAAATAATACATACATTGTTTTAACTGCTGTTTTTCTTTACTCAGACGCTCCAATCGTTGTTCATTGTTGCTGATTTTACGCTCATATTCAGCGAGCAACTCTTCCTTTTCCATACTGACTCCTTACTTGAATCTTGTTTGACTGTCTCTGACTGCGATTGCTTGAGCAAGCTGAGGGAATTTGTTTGCCTGTTCATTGACACAAGTAACTAGATTTGAAATATCTGTGAGTAGGTTGTTACTGACCTCTACTCCTGTTTTCATACTGCTGATCGTGCTCTTGCTTAAAGAACTTGTTTTACTACTACTAACAGATACATTTTTTATTCCTGATACGGCTGCTGTTGCAGTGGATTCCTGAGAAGCGATTTTCGGCATCTTTTTTCTCCTTATCTGAATTGATAGAATGGGTCTTCTTTTAATCTCTCTTCTTCATTGATTTTTATAGTTTCTACAATCTGTACAGGTTTCTCCTCTTGCACGAGTGGTGGTCTAGTTGGCGCATCCCTAAGTTGCTTCAGCAAATCGTCTAAAAATTCTTCATCGTCTTGGTTTTGGAAGCCTTCGAACAACACTTCTGTGATTTGATCGGCATGGATAGAAAAGACTTCTTGGCTCGGTACATCTCCAAACGGATGGGGGGCTACTCGATATCTCGCTATCACTTTTTCTTCTTCATTTTTAGCGATAGCACGAGCAACGACAAAATAGAGCAGTTGGTCATCCTCTGTCCCAACTAGTCTTAAGATACTACCTAGTGGCAAAAACGGTGTGATCATTTCTTCTCTCATGCTTCTTCCTCCGTAGGAAACACCAAAGCTTCCAAGTGTTCATCCTTCAAACTGTGTAGGACGTTTTTAGCAACTATTGCGTTTTTTTCTTGATAAGAAAGATTTTCAATAAATAATTGATTTTGTAAGCTTCCACCAAATAAAATATGATCGATATTTTCTTTTACGAACATAGTGATTCCGCCAAAGGTATTACCCACTTTCGTCATATGATCGAGAAAAACAAACTGTAAATGCTCGTTTCCTCCACTTAGCAGAGCGGTAACTTCCTCAGGGTTCAATGTTAATTTATCGACCAAGTCTGCGATACCATTGATAATGATGATTCTCTTGCCAGTTTCATTTGTTAAGAGAGCTTCTAAAGCCCCTTTTAGGGCTGTTACTTTTTCACTAAGACATGAACGGTCCAAATATAGTGAAACTTTCGGCTTTGCTGGTTCGAGTGTTCCATTTGCATCGATCAACACCACTTCTTCTTGTCTTTCTTGACAAATTTGTTGAAGCAGCCAAGGCATCATCGCACGAAGTTGCTTATTGGATTTGAAAAAGATCCCTAATCTCATGCGCTGGAACAAGTCGAACGATTCTACTGAAGAAGTGGCTTTGTTTAATCCCAAATACAGTGTGTGGCTGTCGTCTTGTTCAAGGTAAGAAGCAAAACTTTTTTGCGTTAGGTTTTCTGGTACCATTGGAATTTTATCTGGGCGTTCGCCTGTCCAAGCTTGATTGATTTCTATAATTTCTTCTTCCAGATTTTGGAGTAGTTCCGCATCATTTTTCCCGTTAATCGGCAGATAAAACTGAATGGTAGTTGGCGTAGAGAGTAAGACTTGTCCGCGCCCATTGATTGCTTCAGGTGACAAAGCATTTCTGCCCATGACCATATTTATTTCATTTTCATCGTTTAAATATAGCGTTATCTTAGTGGCAATATTGCTCATCATGTTAGTCCGAATACTTCCTACACGATTCGCGGTCATCACAAGAAAGATACCCAAACTGGCACCATCTCTTAGTAGTTGAAGAAGCACTTCGTCGATTCTATCTTTGCGCTTATCTTCCAAGCTCAGGCCATCATAACTATCAAGAATGATTCCTAAGATCGGTAATTTTTCTCTTGTTCTTGTTTCGTATTGCGTTAGATTCGCGACACCAGCTTGCTTGAACAAATTTTTGCGTGCTGCCAATAATTTTTCGATGCGATCAAGCATTTTTTGCAGTTTTTCATCTTCTTCCAAAGTCGCTATATCCGCAATATGGGGTAATTCCTTGAGTACTAATAAACCATTATTCCCAAAATCAATTAAATGAAACTGAATCGTTGCAGGGGTGTTTTGACGGGCAAGGTTCATTACAAGAGTTTGCAACACTGTCGACTTCCCATAGCCTGGACTAGCTACGATCAATGTGTGACTCGCTTCTTCGAGATTGAAGGTATAATTCATTTGTTTTTGTTCAGAAGGAATATCTAAACAACCAAATGGGATAGCTAGATTACGAACTTCTGACTGTTTTATTTTTGGCGCCATAATCTGCTTATTTAAGTTCGGTAGCCATGGCTTATCCGGCAATTTGTAGGTAGAATCGGCAAAGATTGTCTTGATCTTATCAATCACTGCTTCTAATTGTGTCGGCAAATCTCGTGTATCTTTTCCTTGAATGATTTCGATATCTGGATCATAGAGTAATTCTAACTGGCCCAATTCGTTGATTTTGAATACCCGTTCATCAATCACTTCTTCGATCAATTGTTCTGGATCATATGGAACCCCCGCATAGCCACTTTGAAATAATTCATACACCTCATTTTCGCCAACTTTCAAATAGCCTCGTCCAGGATTCGTGATTTGTGCGGCATCTGGCGTTTTGAGTAACTCATTCGAGTCTTGAACACTCGCCATTTTCAAGGCAATTTTACTTGTACTATTGGCTTCGATCTGATCATTGACTACCCCAGAAGGTTTTTGGGTGGCTAAAATCAAATGAACACCTAATGAACGTCCGATTCGGGCAACAGAAGTGAGCTCATCTAAGAATTCTGGAACATTGGCTTTAAGCTCCGCAAATTCATCCGAAACTAAAATCAAATGGGGCAAAGGTTTTTGTGGATGAACAACGTCTGGTTTTGGGGCCTTTCTTTGTTTATACAAGGTCATGTAGCCGTTGATATTATTTACACCATATTTGGCAAACTCTCTTTGACGTTTCGCTAGCTCTGCCTTGATGCTTGCTAAGGCTCGCGCAGTTCCAGCACCATCCAAATTAGTGATTGCGCCCATAAAATGGGGCAAATGATCTAAGGTATTGGCTATTCCGCCACCTTTCCAGTCAATAATCAACATGCCGATATCTTCTGGCGAAAAATTGATTGCTAAGCCGATCAAATAAGTCGTTAAAAATTCAGATTTCCCGGAACCAGTCGTACCACCAACTAAGGCGTGTGGTCCATGGACTCGTTCATGTAGATCCCAGTAAACTAAATCTTTTTTTCCACGCCAACCAATTAATGAACGAATCGATTTATTAGGTTCCGCAGTAGCCCAGCGATTTGAAATCGCTAGTTCTTCAACTGTCTTGACCTCATATTGATCCAATAGACTCAAGCTGTCAGGTACGGCATTTTTCTCTACTTCCACATGATGAAGATTCGCCAAACGCCGAATGGCTTTTTCGATTGGATAGGTTGTCGGCAAATGATTGGGAATAAAACACTGGTTCACATATTCATTGTCCTGATTGATCAACGTTGCTGCTTCATTGCTTTGATATTCAATTAAAGTAGTCGTTGTTTCTGGCAACATATTCAACGTTTCTTTTCCCCAAATGACCGTGATTCCATAGTCTTCTAAGTTTTCGGCTAAAAACTCGTTCAATCCATGACCTGCCAACCAACTTTCATCCAAAATCGAAAAAACATACTGTGGCTGAAAGTGTACCTTTTCATTTCCCGCTTCACGGACTTGTTGTTTTCTTTTTGCCACTATTTGATAAAAAGAATTCAAAATCATGTCTCGACTTTGGGGGGTATGCACCATTCCTCTTAGATTTAAAGAACGGATTTTGTTATGAGGTAACCAACGCCATTCTCGCCAATGTTGTTCGTACTCTTCCGACGGGATCAGTGTAATGAATTCGACGTCTCGATAAGAATGCAACACACATAACTGAAATAATAGGAGTTGTAATGCTGTTCGTAAAACACTAGGTGTTCCTGCTAAGCCAACCGTCTGTTCCAAAAGTGAAACGATGATCGGGGCATCTCCAAGTTGTTTATAGGGACTATTAAGATGCTCAAACGCTTCATTACTCAGTTCATCCTCTTCTACCGGCTGAAAGTTTGTTTGAAAACTAGCATTGATTTCGCCGATTCCTAGGCGGACAGTCAAAAAATCTTCGTTCACTGTCATGCGTTCATAAATCCTCGCATGATAATCCTTAGCCATCAATGCTAATTCATCCAGTGAAGGATTCATATATTCTAATGCTGTTTTTTGTGTTTGCTGTAAGACATTAAGCTCTGACTTTTTTTTGATCATATACTGACGGAAATGCTCTTCTCTCATATGATTTTTTCTGTTGATTTCTTTTTTGTTTGTAAAATAACTCGACACAGAAAAACCTGTTGTAAGTAAACTAGCACCTCCCATACTGATCAACATAACTGGATTGCCCCCGCTCAAAAAACTTGTCGCACCGCTCAAAACAACCATACCTAACGGTGGAACGATAGTTTTCAACCACTCATTCTTTCCTTCATTAGATTTCTGCTTAGGCGCTTGGATCTCTATTTTTTCTTTTGGCTCTTTTAAATGGATTCTTGGACTACGCCTAAATGCTGGAAAATTTTCTGGATACTCGGGAATGTAGGGTTCTTCGAGCAACTGCCAGGGGTCCAACTGTAGCTGATTTTTTAAATCTGAGATCTTTAATTGTTTCTCACGCATCTCAATCATGAGATAATCAATGATCAATTGATCGCCTACAGAAAATGGAAAGACACCTTTTTCTACACGTTGGTGATTGTAATAAATCTTGGCCTTACTAGGATAGATTTTTATTTGATAGTCATCAGTACTATTACGATGAATAAAAATCAACGCATCCGAATCAATACGGATCGCCGAGTCTTGTGTATTTGATAGATAGACGCTTTCCCTTGGCTTATTGACGATTACCGTTTTCAAATTTTCATGATGAACGAGGAGAAACTTTTCATCCTTGACTAATTCTCCTCCACAAAAAAGCTGTCCGTCTTCACAGGAAAGTGTTCGATCGTCCAGTATTACTTGATTGTTTTTTTCTGTTATTTGTTTATGAATAAACGTCGAACCAAAGTAAAAAAGATCATAAAGAACTGAAACGGAATGTTGGATTTGATCAGTTATTGAATTTGGCTTAGTTTGCTTCATTACTATCCGTCTCGCTTTCTAAGATTTCTAAGTACTTATTGATTTCTTCCTCATAACTTGTTAATAACTCTTGCTTCTTCTGTCCACTCATCTTGTTGTTTGCTCGCGTCGCGTTGTATAGTTTGGTGTAGGCATGTAAAATGTATTGATGATCGCCGAGGTTTTGTGCGATATCTAATGATCGTTCAAAATTCCCCCTTCCAATATAGATCCAGTAAAGCAAAGTATTCTCATTTGATTTTTGAGAAATGTTATTTAAGATTGCTGTCTTTTGCTCATTCGACAAATTATCCAGCTGTACCGCGCTGACTGCAGCGACATATTGGGCACCAGAAGGGAGATCTTCGGGTTTATCCTCTTTTAATGTGGTCAAAACACCAGCATAATTATTAGCAATATATTGCGTTTCAGCAGAACTGATCCGTTCTTGTGCGGGAAGTTTATCAAACGCATAGATACCTGTTGTAAGCGCTAAACCTATTGTTGAAATACTTAATAAAAGCGTGCCCCACTTAAACATAAAATAGCTTCTTTTGTTCACCATTTGAATTTCTGATGCACGTTTCGTTTTCTGCTGTACGACTTGTTCGCCAATCATGCGGTCGATTTCTGCGACACTGTTTGCTCTTTGGATTCGTTTAGAAAACTCGTCCTTCAATGTGCCATTTCCTTCAATCAGTTGCTCATAATCGAACTTAGGATGTAAAATTGTCAGGATCAAGGCACGATATTGCTTCAAAAATTCTTCTTCGGTTATTTCATAAGGAATAATTGAATGCGCAAAACCTCTATGTGCTACGATGATTTCTTCTCCAAATAGAAATAGATTGGCTGGATGGATGAACGGCTGGATCGGGCTACTCAAAAACTCGGATAAGAAATTGATTTTTTGTGCAAGTAATAATCGTTGAAAAAGTTCTGTTCGTTTAAGGTACTCTTGCAAAGAATAGATTTGTTTACTTTTCTGGTATTGAATGACGAGTTTTTCCTCTGAAGATTCTACGATCTGTCCAGAGAGCAAGTGTTTTTTCTGTGTTAAGAATAGTTGATACTGTTCTAAACGATCGAGTTGGTATTGCTTAGCATTCAGTGTCACTTTGACAGCATCAGTTGTTGTCTCAATCATGATCGTTTCAGAAATATCTTTTATGTGGGTCACGTTCGTTCCTCCGATTTTTGTTGAGATTCATGGATCAGTAAATGATCGCCTTCACTTAATGGATAGTCTGCCACATATGCCTCTTCCTTTAAGCGGATCGGTTTATTCAATACCACTAAGTCGAACACCTCTGGCAAGGACGAACCATTTTGTATGAAAGATTCCTTCAGTAATTCTTTTAATCGTGTAATCGTTACTTGGGTCGGGATCTGTAAGTCAATGATTTCTTCTTTGACTTGTAAACTTATCCCAATTGCTTGATTTCTATCCAACTACAACAGTCCTTTAATCATTTTTGTATTTCTGCTGTGAAAACTTTTTACCAAGATAATTGCCTCCAATAGTCAGTAAAATACTTCCTAGTAGAAGTAAGATCCACAAAACAATTCTTCCCTGGATAGCTGTGTGATTTGGGTTAGCTGACACCTGATGTCCTACAGACATTTGCCCTTCTTTGAATAATTGGGGTGTAATTGTTTGCTCAAAGACCTGTGGCTGTGGAGTTGCTTCCGACACAAAGACGAGGTTGTGAGCAGTAGAAATCTGTTGTCTTTGTTGTTGGACACGTTCTTGGTCTAATTTTGTTTTATCTTCTAAAAATAAATCTTGCACTATAAATGTTGTTTCATGATCTTCGATGCCTTCCCTTTCTTGGTAGATCACATGGTTATTGATAGTAAGTGTGCTTGCAAAGACTGTGACATTCGGGTGACTTAAAAATAGTAAAACTACCAACAAAAAGAAAAGCCCCCCTATTTTTTTCTGAACCATTTTATACCTCCGTTTATTCATTTGACCGTTCTTTTTTCTCTTCTGGTCGGACAATAAAATTCAGTATCACTCCAAATATCAGGAATAGAACGAGCATGAGATAACTTCCCCAACCGATGACACCCTCATTCATCAGCACATTAAACCCGTTTTGAATATTCTGTAAAGGTGACAGACGATAGAGCCATTCTGTCAACGAGCCATTTTTGATTGCTACGCCCAACAAAGGAGTCAACATGAAGAACAAGCCAAAAATCCCACCACATAAATACAACGTGATTTTTTTGAATTGGCGCATGAACCCTAAAAGAATCAATTGACCACTAGCAAAGACTAAAAATGCATAAACGAACCAAACAAAAGAATGCGCGACTCCTGATACTATGGTCGTTAAAACGCTATAAATAAGTGACAGAACTAACGTTACACTGAGTACCGCCACCATATTAGGCACGTTTTTCCATATACGGTTCGGTGTGACTAACAAATCGACAGAAGTCACTACACGTTTTTTCATCACGCTAGACAATTGAAAGGATACTAACAGAATCATAAAGCCACCGATCAATGTCACATAGTAAGGAGTCAATGAGCTTTGTCTTGTTTGACCAAAGCTTCCTTGTCCTAAAATTGGACTTGCTAAAAAATTAAAGACATGTGGATTGTCTGCCCCTCCATTCTTTGTATTCGAAAGGACTTCACTAAATGATTCGGCATATGTTTGATTTTCAGAGACAGTCTGTGCTGATTCATCAAGAGAGGTACTTAGATTACTTAAAATAGTGGTGGCATTCTCTTGTACTTCGATGGTCGATTCTTTTAGCTGATCGATTGTAGGTGTGATATCAGCTACTTCTGCCGCAGATTGACCGGTAACTTCAGCTGCTGCTTTTGAACTTGCCATCAATCCTTGCATCGTTTCGATCAGACTGGCTGTTTGAGCTTCAATCAGAGCGTATTCATTTTCTTTAGGATGTGGATTTTCTTCTGAGATGACGGATTCCGCTTCTGTTTGTGCCGTTTGCTGCCAACTGTCGTATACTGCATGGATTTGTTGATTCGCAGAGGCGAACCAGTGGTTTAATTTGTCCGCTTCTTCCATAAATGTCTGTGGTAATGTCATTAATTGCAAGGTACCGTACAAGGTTGGTTTTAGTTCTTCAGGTTCTTTAGTCCCAGGAGAACCAATGACTGCTTGTAATGCAATGATTTGATTCTCGGTATCGCTATACAACTGATCCCCTGTTTTTTTGTATTCCTGATACAGTTGTTCACTGATCATCGAAGGTTTGTCGCTTTCCTGAAGATTGTTATATAGCCAATAGATCGAACGAGAATCAGCTAATTCAATAAGGGATCTCCCCGTATTTTCTGGTTGATCGATCATCTGTCGATATGCGGGAATCGTTATAGAATGGTGTGGTGCACCAAATAGCGTGACGATTTGTTGCGCAGTCGTACTTAATAGTTGAAACTGTTCCAAGATTTGTGGCACATCATCAATCAATGGCTGATCCATTGGAAGATATACCGAGAATTCACTCATTGGTTGTTCGCGTTCATTGATCATCCATGTGTAAAACACCTGATTGTATGAAGTAGTTTGTTGTTCTGGAGTCAACTGCCACTTTAAAGGAATGCTTACTTCAAAGTTCAATTTATCTGGTAGCGAAGGATATTCTATACGCTGGTATGTCTCTTCCATTTCCTCCTCCGGTTCAATCGTCCAAGGTTGTACGATTGTGAATGAATGATTTGTATCTACTCGGATTGCTGTTTCATAGTTGTAGGGGGCTAGTAACTGATTCAATTGAGTTTCCATTTCTATAAAATCATATGTTGGATCAAAAAAGAGCATTCCTTGCTGCTCTTCTTCTGCTTGTATCGAGAGGAACGTATCTTGATTTAACTCAATTGACATCTGTTGATTGGTGGTGGGTAAAGAAATCATTGCATCATGTTGTGCTTTCGGTTCAAGATAAGCAAAAGAGGCTTCACTTCCGATTGGTCGGTCAAAATCATGGGCATAGCGTGTAACAATCGCTAGCTCATCATTGAAAATGGCGGCCTGATCCTGACTGATCACTGCTTGATTTTGTAATTCAGCTAATAATAGAGCTAAACTATCCACCGAGATCCGGGGCAATATCTCCTCGATAACTGATTGGTACGCCCCATCTAATTTGGGTTCATTCCTTTGATTTGTCATCAATTTGATAATCGCATTTTTCACTTGAACTTCTGTCGCAGTTGCGGGTGTACTTGTCGGATCATTATAATACGCATTGGCAATTTGACCTTTTAAGCGTTCTAGCTGTTCTACTTGACTCTCCAACTCAGTAATTTGTTGTTGGATCTCTTCGATGCGGGTTTGTTGATTGGTTTGAAACGCCGTTGCCTGAGCCAAGAAATCCCAATAAATACCGAAACTATTTTGTTCATTTGGTGTATAAAAGTTACTAAATTGAGCTAAAATCGCATCATTGAACAAGTCGTATTGATTTCTATAATTAGTTGTTGCGTTCTCCCACTGAGTGGTTAATTGATTTTTTTGTAAGATGACTTGTTGATTGAATTGATCGATCGCTCCAGTGATTTTTTCATTCGTTTCTTTTGTATAATCAACAATTGTCTCCTGAACATTTTCTGTCTCTTTGTGAGTCTCTTTGTGAGTCTCTTCTAAACTTGTATTATTGCGCTCCAAAAGAGATTGTACCGAATCAACAAAGGCCTGTTGTTGTGCCTTGAATGCACTATTTGTTGTATCTAAAATACTAGTTGAGTCTAATACACTCGCATAGTTGTCTGAAATATTTTGGAATGGCTGATAGATACTATTTTCTAGATTTTGCTGATAATTGCTATGTGTATTCGTCATTTTATTCACGTTTTGCTGCGCTTCAGAGAGATTTCCTACAATACTAGAGAAATACATCTGCACAACACGCTGATTGAAGTTTGTTAAAATCTGATTCACTTGTTCTTCGATCATTTGGTTAGTTATCTCATTTTGACCATCTCGAACTTGGTATTCGATGATCGCTTTTTCTGGATTGATACTTTGTAAAGATAATAGTTTTTCCGAAAAATCTTGGGGAATAATGATTTTTGCATCGAATTGGCCGTTCTCTAGTCCTGCTGTTGCAATATTACGCGTAGTCGTTTCCCAACGATTGGCAGTATCTTTATTGATCAGTGTCACAAAATCGGTTCCTAACAAGTACTGCTGACCTTCAAAATCTGCTCCTCGATCCTCATTTACCAAAACATATTGCATTTTTGTCGTCGGGCTGGCGGTGCTCGTGATGATACTCTTTTCTTTAAAGCCAATATAAGCAAAGAAAAGAAGCAAAGATAAACTTGCGATGATCGCAAGGATAAATGTCTGCTTTTGCTTCAGATGGTTTTTCAAGTTGTTCTCCTCCTTCTAAAAGAGCATGGGGTCAGAAGTGACTTGTCTGTATTTCTACCTTTCAAAATAAGCGTCAAAATCCAAAAATAGCTAGCTGATTTCGGATTTTGACGCTTATATCATGGCGATGTGCACTTCTGTCATATCCTCTTTTTAGGCTATAGCTGAGATGCTCTGTTTTACATTGTGTATTGTTGCACATGTGATTCGTTTAAGAAAATCTAGCAAAGTGACTTCTGTTTGAACATCAAGTTAAAATCCAAACGAACCTGCATCTTGACGATCGCGTTCTGCAACCGTATCAGCATACTTGTTCAACTGCTGATTGATGCGCTCAAGAAGTTCTTCCATTTGACGAACATTACCTTCTAATTGGTTGTATTGTTCCAAATAAGCTTGAAATGCTTGTCCTTTCCACTGTTGACTGATTTGTTGGTTCATTGCATTTACTTTACGGATCGCCTCTTGGATCTGAGAGGCTGCCTGTGAATAAACCTGTGCTTGTGACTTCAGTTGTTCGGGGGTGACTGCAATTACTCCTGCCATTTTTGTACCTCCTAAAATTTTTTTGACTAGTTTATCATACTTGATTTTCAACTGGTCAAAATAAAATACGCCGAATAAGGTTGATCTTCGTCGTATACGCACAATTCTTTTCGTATAAGATTAGTTATTTTAAGATAGCATTCAATTACTAGCGGGGGGAAACTCATTCTTGAGTTCAAAATCCACATGGTACGCCTGCTCCACGAAGCGTAACAGTTCGTATTTTTTTTGATATTGTTGCTTTGAATCCAAGTAGCAACTGACTGCTAAAGCGTTTTTTATGTGATACTTCCCTTTCTTATTACCTTTGATCACATACCAGACGCCTTGCAAAAACAATTGCAAGTTACGCTCATAGTATAGTTCTTCTTCAAGGAAATACTCTTCTAACTTCGCACCATATTTCCAAACCAGGCGGAGATCCTGATTTTTAATAAATAGAATGAGGCCATTTGCCAACATGCGAAATGTCTCACTTTGCCCGCTGCGGTTTTCTTCGTAGACCGCCAAACTAAGAAACGACTTTTCTAAAATCAAATCGATAAATTTAGGATGGAACGCATACATACAATTAGTAAACAAAAAAATTTCGTAGCGAGTCCATGTTTGTGCCTTCATTAAATACTGATAAACCTCTGAAGATAGCACATCGATTTTTTCCTCTTTTAATTGAGCGATCATCAAGCGACAAAGACTGATTAGATGACGTTCTCTTTGAGAATCAGGTTCTTCTGTTTCATACAACATGATAATACTATGTAATTCTAAACTATCTTTCTTTTCAAAAGCGACTACCGCTTCTTGCATCAATCGATTGACCTCGGATAAATCATTTGGAAAATTAAATAACTGCAATTCATCATAGTCCAAATTTAGTTTTTTCAAAAAATAAGTCAACTTACTGACTGTCGTATCTGCTTTATTTTGAATAAAACGTTTATAAACAGAACGACTAGCTTCCTCTCCACAAAGTTCTGCAATCGTTATTCCTTTTTGCTTTCTGACAAATTCAACGATCTCCCATACTTCCATTTTTTCACTCCTGACCTCTTTCACTGAATCTTGAACTCAAAGATTTTATAGAAAGAGCTTCTATGATTGAAATTTGATAAAGCTAAAAATCCCCGTTTATTATAATCTTACCATCATTCTCGTTTGAATATTACATTTATTTATAATAACTGTTGTTTTTAAATATAAAGACTTTACTAATAAATACAAAAAAACAGAACAGAAAAACATTGATGTTATTTATAAGAGCGATAATAATGGAATAAACAATGTATTTTTTGTTCAAAATATCATGATAAACAAAGAATGAGCACTCGCAACGGTACTTTCCGCGAGTGCTCATTCCGTTTTCTGATACATCAGATTATCAATGCTATCATACCAATTATAATGTTGATTGTTGTGGACTATTTATTAGAGTTTCTACATATTTTTTGGCTTTTCTCAGCAGTTGGATTTTTCTTATCTGGCTGACATAGTTTTTACGATCTAACATGAAATAGTTATTTTCTCTGATTACGCTTAATTGCTCTCTATAGATCATTGCAGCAGCAGTTAATGCGAGTTGACAATTTCGGTCAATAAACGGCAGCATCGTAAAAGAAGTTTCATATTTTTTCTCTGCTTCATTAGCTATCGCTTCCCATAGATCAATCAATGGCTTCGCAGGTTTATCTGCTTGCAACATGGTTTCAGTCACACCATGGGCACGCATCATTTCCTTTGGTAAATAAATTCGTCCCATTTTATTATCTTCACCGATATCTCGTAAAATGTTAGTGAGTTGCATCGCTTCACCCAGCCTTTTTGCCTGTGACTGGATTTTTTCTGCTTGGTCAGATAATAAAGGTAACAACATCAAGCCGACACTACCTGCGACATAGTAACAATAGTCTTCTAAGTCAGCCAATGTTTCTGGCTGTGTAAAGACTAAATCTTGCTTTTGACCTGCGATCATGTCGTAGAACGGAGACAAGGTCATGGGATAAACGGAAAAAACAACCGACAAGGCACGCCAAATTGGTTCATCAGGAATTTTACCCATGGAGAAAGCATCTAGTTGGTGTTTTAGTGCCAACAATTCTTCCTCACTATGGGCTAAGTCAACTGTATCATCTGCCAAGCGACAAAAAGCATAAATGGCATAGACACTTTTTGCTTTTTCTTCAGGAAGTTGAGAAAACGCAGCGTAAAACGATTTTGAATATTTTTTTATCACAGTTTCACAATAGGCAAAATCGTCTGCGTGTTTTTCAAACAGTTCCTGATTAGTTTTTATCATCTTTAACCAACTCCTCTACCGCAAGCTTAGCACTTTGCATCACGATTGGTACACCAGCTCCGGGATGTGTGCTGCTACCACAGAAATAAAGATTCTCAGCAGAAGCAAATTTATTATGAGGTCGATAATAGTTACTTTGTTTTAAGGTTGGTTTCAACCCAAATGTTGCACCATTATAGGCATTGAAATGTTGTTCAAAGTCTTTTGGTGTATAAAAACTTTCTGAAACGATATGCTCTTCAATATCAGTAAAGTCTGTCTTTTCTTTTAATAATGTCAATACTTTTTGACGATATTCTTGGACTTTCGCTTCTGACCAATCTTCGTATTTTGAAAGTTCTGGAACTGGTACTAATACATATAATCCTTCATGGTTTTCTGGGGCTAATGATTCATCCATGATCGTAGGACGGTATAGATAAAAGGATGGATCTTCCGGTAAACGACCATCTTCAAATAAATCATCCACATTTCGTTTGAAGTCATCTGCAAAATAGATGCTGTGGAGATAATCCCCCGGATATTTTTTATCTAGACCTAAATATAGTAAGAAACAAGAACAAGAGTATTCCATCTTATCGATTTTCTTATCCGTATATTTCCCACGATTCTTTTCATCAGGAATCAACTCTTTCATTGCATAAGGAAAATCAGCACCACAAACGACCGCATCTGCTTCTATTCGTTCTTGTCCGATTCGAACACCTTTTGCCACTTTATCTTCAATGATCAATTCATCAACGGGTGTATTATAATGGATCGTTCCACCTAATTCTTCTAATAAGTTAGCTAGTGAGGTTGCTAAAGTATACATACCTCCTTTGATAAAATGAACGCCATATAAAAGTTCGATCATCGGGATAATCGTGTATAACGATGGACCTTGATATGGGGAAACACCGATGTATAAGGTTTGGAACGCCAATGATTTTCGCAAACGTTCATCTTTAACAAATTTAGCAATCGATGAATACGCATCACTAAATGTTCTTAGACGAATCCCTGCCCATAGTGATTTAGGATTATAGAAATCCCAAAAACCACGAAAGGATTTAGTAATAAATGCTTCTTTGGCTATGTGATAACGCTTGTAGATATCCGCTAGAAACGCATAATAGCCTTGCGCATCTTCTTGGGAAATCGCTTCGAGCGTTTTGGTCAATTCAATGAGATCATTTGAAAATTCGATTGGTTCTTCTTTATTGAAATAGAGTTTCAACATAGGATCGACTTTTTCCATCGGAATGTAGTCATCCGGATCTTTCCCACAAAATTCAAATACTTCGCGATAGATTTCAGGCATCATCACGATCGTTGGCCCCACATCAAACGTGAACCCATCTTTTTTGATTTGATTCATCTTGCCGCCAGGGCCACTTTCTTTTTCGTACAATGTTACTTCATAGCCTAATTTTTGCAAGCGTACAGCTGCACTTAATCCCGCAACTCCTGCACCTGTTACAATGACTTTTTTCATGACATCCACCTACTCAATTCTTGTTCTATAAATTTTTATCATCTGATAAATTTTAGGATATCATTAAATCCGTTATGTCATAAAATAAAACGCTCAAATAACATACGTTACATTAAATTTTCTTCATTTTTCTTTGTTTTTAATTCATTTTTTATCATTTTTCACTCAGTATTATTTACACGTGAAATATACAATCTAGATAGCCATTGTCAGCTAAAACTGAATAAACAGCCTTCAAAAGTCAATTCATTAAAAAAAGCCATGACATCCGAAAATATTTTCATATTTTTTAGATGTCACAGCTTTTTTGGCTGATTACTTTGTGAAAACTTAGACAGTTTATTCAGTTTTATGTTGAAATTCATCTAAACGTGCCCGAACTTCATCAGTGGATTTCGTGTTCATCAATTGCACACGCAAATCGTTGGCTCCTGGAAATCCTTTGACGTAGATTTTGAAGAAACGATGTAAGCCTGTGATCGAACGTGGGATCTCTTTTGCATAGTGGTCTTGTAAATCTAGTTGCAAGCGCAGTAAATCAATAAGTTCTTCTGCTGAATGCTCTTTCGGTTCTTTTTCAAAGGCAAATGGATTTTTAAAAATACCTCGGCCGATCATGATGCCATCTACACCATATTTTTCCGCTAATTCAAGCCCTGTTTGGCGGTCAGGGATGTCACCATTGATCGTCAACTTCGTTTGTGGGGCAATTTGGTCACGCAAGGCAACGACTTCAGGAATTAGTTCCCAATGTGCCGCCACTTTACTCATTTCTTTGCGTGTACGTAAATGAACAGAAAGATTCGCGATATCTTGCTTTAGTAAATGACTGATCCAATCAACCATTTCAGCTTGCTCTGTGTAGCCAATACGTGTTTTTACACTTACCGGTAACCCTCCAGCTTTTGCAGCTTCGATCAATTCTGCCGCAACCTCAGGACGTAGGATCAAGCCACTACCTTTTCCACGTTCTGCCACATTCGGTACCGGACAACCCATATTGAGGTCTATTCCTTTAAAACCCATCTCGGCTAGTTGAATACTCATCTCTCTGAAAAATTCCGGTTTATCTCCCCAGATATGTGCCACCATCGGTTGTTCATCTTCAGTAAATGTCAAACGTCCTTTGACACTTTCTTTGCCATCTGGATGACAAAAACTATCTGAATTAGTAAATTCGGTGAAATACACATCCGGCGCACCGGCCTTTTGGACAACATGGCGAAAAACCACATCTGTCACATCTTCCATCGGTGCTAATACAAAAAAGGGCGTAGGTAGTTCAGCCCAAAAATTATTCTTCATCAAGTACACTCCATTTCGCTATATAAAAAGTTCCATCAAAAACATTGTTGCCATTATACAAGGAAAAAGAAAAAGAAGCAAAGTAGAGGTTGTGAAAGGAGCGATCAGCACTAAGGCATAAGAAAGGAAAATCGAAAATGGTTGTTTCATTTTTGATTTTCCTGGCTTATGTCCGAAGTGTTGCTCCTTGAACACCGTTTATCATAGGTTGTGAAAAAAGCGTTTTGACCTGAGCAGTAAGATAGAAAATTGTAAAATAGCTTTTCATATTTTGCAATTTTTTAGCTTAATGTTGAAGGTCAGCTTTTTGAACACCGTTTATCGAGGTTGTGAGAAAGCCGGTCAGCTCCGACTTACTATTGAAGGAGTTAGCTTGCCTCGTTCGCTTAACTTCTTAACCCTCTACCTTTATTGATCAAGTACCAACACGTTGAATAAAGCACTACAATGAACAGTACAAGGATCGCAATCGAAATGAAGATTGGCACATCGGTGGTGCCTAAGAAACCATAACGGAAACTTGAGATCATATAAACAATTGGATTTACTTTTGAGATGGCTTGCCAAATCGGTGGTAACATCGAAATTGAATAAAACACCCCGCCAAGATAAGTCAAAGGTTGTAACACAAACGTTGGTACAATGGACACATCATCATAAGATTGGGCGAAAATCCCATTGATCAAACCAGCAAGCGAGAATAAGATAGCGGTCATCAATAGTGTTAATACAACGATCGTCCATGAATAGACATGTAATGGCACAAAAAATAGAGAAATCATTGTGACTAATGCACCGACCAAGACACTCCGTCCCAACCCACCGATCACAAATCCCCAGATGATGACATGTGTTGGTACAGGGGCAACTAAAATCTCTTCGATATTCTTTTGGAATTTTTGTGAAAAGAATGAAGAAGAAACATTTGAATAAGAGCTTGTGATGGCGGACATCATGATCAATCCGGGAACAATAAATTCCATGTAGGAGAAACCACCCATATCACCGATTCGTCCCCCGATCATTTTCCCAAAAATGATAAAATACAAAGACGTAGTGATCACTGGTGGTACTAGCGTTTGTACCCAGATACGCATATAGCGATTGGTTTCTTTGATTGCTAAACTTTTTAATGCAGTAAAATAAAGATTAAACATTTTTCTTCGTTGCCTCCATATGATAAGTTTCTTCCGTAATTTTCAAGAAAAGTTCTTCTAAGCGATTGGATTTATTGCGCATAGACAAGACTTTGATCCCTTGCGCACTTAACTGTTCAAAGATCCCATTCACTCCTTGATCACGCTCCACTTCAACCGCAAGTGTGCGTTCATCTTCTAAGATACTTGTATAGCCAATGATCTCTGGCTTTTTATCATAAGGTGCTAAGTCAAAGATAAACGTTTCAAATTGTAATTTGGAAAGCAAGGCTTTCATAGAGGTATTCTCAATCAGTTCACCCGATTGGATGATTCCAATATTTCGACAAAGCATTTCTGCTTCTTCCAAATAATGAGTCGTCAAAATGATCGTTGTTCCTGCGTGATTCAATTCACGTAGAAATTCCCACATTTCTCGTCTTAATTCAATATCGACACCCGCTGTGGGTTCATCTAGAATCAATAATTTGGGTTCATGCATCAATGCACGGGCAATCATCAATCGTCGTTTCATCCCACCTGAAAGCATCCGCGCACGAACATTGCGTTTCTCCCACAAATTAGATTGTTTAAGATATTTTTCACTACGTTTCAATGCTTCATTACGGGACACGCCATAGTAACCCGCCTGATTCACGACGATTTGTTGCACTGTTTCAAACGGATTGAAGTTGAATTCTTGGGGCACTAAGCCGATTTGTTGTTTTGCTCGTACTAAATCTGTATCCAGATCATAGCCAAATACTTTCACTTTTCCCGATGTCTTATTCACTAATGAAGTGATGATCCCGATCGTTGTTGATTTCCCTGCACCATTTGGTCCCAATAATGCATAAAAATCTCCTTCTTCAACCGTCAGATCGATGCCTCGGAGTGCTTCCACACCTGTCCCATATATTTTTCTTAACTCATTTATCTCAAGAGCATATGTCATTTTTTACTAACTCTCCTTATTTTGTCTGATTTACTATTTTAGCATGTAAAGAGGTTGTGAGAAAGCCGTTAAGCTCCGAATAGTAAGGCGGAAATTGAGAAAATAGTTTCTCATATTTTTTCAATTTTCGACTTACTATTGAAGGAGTTGGCTTTCGAACACCGTTTATCTAGGTTGTGAGAAAGCCGTTAAGCTTCATGCAGTAAGATGAAAATGAAAAAACCACAAGTCCTTCCAGAAAATAATTCTGTCGTCTCTGTGGTTTTCATTATCAATGATGGTTATTGACTAAATACTTTCAGCTTGGGCTTATTTCTTACTCCACTACCCGCCATTGGCGATGTTGATCAAAATAGGCGGCTTCTGCTTGTGCCTCTTTCACGATTGCTGTAGGATACTTCAGCACATCTAATAATGCGATGGCATTTCTTGTCTTAGCAGGTCCTTGTTTTAATTTAAAGTCAAAGCTGATCCCTTTCTCAGGCGTCACTTGCTCTTCAAAATGGACATTGGCACAATCTTTTTTCAAGATCTCTGTCAGTTAGATATCATGTGTTGCGACAAAGGCTAAAGAAGGGTAATCACTCAACCAATTCACGATAGCTGCTGAAGACGCGATCCGTTCAATCGTATTTGTCCCTTTCAAGATCTCATCGACAAAGCAATAGCAACGTTCTTTTGTTTCCACTTGCTGTAATAAGCGCTTGATCGATTTGATTTCTGAAACAAAGTAACTATCGCCTTCAAACAAATTATCTTCGATCGCCATCGAGGTCAAGACATGACCGGGTTGGATCGTGAAAGATTCGGCTAAAGCAGTTTGGATCGTTTGCGCTAAGATACAGTTGATGGCAATACTTTTGACGTACGTCGATTTTCCTGAAGCATTCGAGCCTGTGACCAATGTGTTCTGTTGCCAATCGATGGGATTGACGACTGCCTCTGCAATCAGAGGGTGATACGTATCCTCTGCCATAATCCCGCCTTCTGCAAAGACTGGTTGACAAGAATAGGGCATGTAGGTGCGATAATTCAATACTGCCGCAGCTACTTCTAACTCTCCGAGTAATTGCCATAATTCAATCGCTTGTTCCGTTTTCTTTTCCAATCGGCTAATGACAAAATGATACGAAATAAATGGCAACATGAACATCATATTCAAGTAGTCAAAAAACAACTCCGCTTCTGAGCCATTTTTCACTCGAAATGAAAAACCGAACTTAGGGATTTCTTTTAAAGGCTGAACATTTTTTTGTAACTCTGCTTGTAACGGTGTGGCAAACGTAGCTATTTTTTTCGCCGCAGAAATCGTAGAAACAAGATAGCTCATACTATTAAGTTCTGTTTCGAGTGTTTGCTTTTTTATCAAGTAATAAACCGTATTGAATAACACACTAATGATCGCGAGATAAATGCCGATCACTTGTCCAAGTAAAAACAAGCCTAAACCAATGAGTGGTAACATGCCTAAAAAGGCAAATAGCCCAATATGACCAATTCTTTTGCTTTTGCCATCTGCTAAGTATTGTTTGGCAAAATTCCGGTCTTTTTTTCCAATTCGTGCAAATTGATATTGGATTTCTTCTCTCAACTTAGGATTTTCTTGATAGAAAGTAATCAACTTTTCTAGACGCTGACCTTGTCCAAAATCAAAATTACGCAGTCGCTGATAAAGCGCTTCTGAACCCACACTTGAATACGTATGATTGAGCGTTTCGAATACTTCAAACATATCTAGGTCATACCAAGTCAAGTCATCGACTTCACTGTCCCACGTGCGAAACTTTTTTTCTGTCTGCCAAGCTTCTTTTAAGCTCTCCTCCTTATCAAATCGTACTTGATATGGAAGCTTCCCCCATTTGTAACGGATATCTGCTCTTAATTTTTTTCGCGAATTGATTTCTAAGACAATTAAGATTCCAATGATGCCGACGATCAGGAGCATGATAAATTCTGTTTGACTCATAAATTTTCTCCAATCTATTGAATACTTTAAGTATAGCACTGATTGGAAACATAAATGGACTTATAAAAAAACTATCCTTCTTTTTCACCGTATTCATGTTGATTCTAGACACCAACTAATTCCATCGAAAAGTACCATTTGATTTCCTTCATGTTGCAATCCTTCTGAAAAATGTGCAGGAGTCATACAAAAAACTTTACCTTTACCATACAGATGTCGCCAAGCGGCAATCGATTCACCATAGTGAGAAAAGCTGTGCATCAGAACTTCCGTTTCGCCTATAGCTACCTCAGTGAAATAGTGTTCGTCCCATATTTTATAAGACTTACCATTTGGTTCTCGATAGGTTACTTCTGTAGGTTTGGGATGATGAAGGAAGCGCCCCCGCAACATCTCACTAAACGCAGAGTGGATCGGGTAGCTAGAAAGTCCTGAATGATACGCAATCAGGCTTCCGCCACCCGCTACATACTTGGTGATCAACTGATCGTATGTTTCATTTAACCAAAAAGCGTCATTTGTTTTGGGTGCTAACCGATTTTCCTTTGAAAGGAGGAATAAATCAGGTTGCTCATGTAATGCTTTGGTTAGTTGCTCGATCGTCAGATCAGTCATCTTTAGTTCTTGTGGGAAGTGCTTAGCGATCCCCTGAAAATAGTTGACTAACGGATCATGCGGATGGTAAAAATCGCCTAACAACGTGATCATTTTTTTCACTAGGAACACTCCTTTCACTTAGGTACTCGTTTATTATTTTTCGTACATGTGACAAATTTCCTTTGTACATTCGTATACTTTACGATAACGCGCATACACCTTTTGGTAAATTTCCACTTGTTGCGGGTTCGGTTGCACAGGGGATTGGTAGGAAACAAAAACACTTGCACATTCGTTCAAATCAGTAAACCAGTCACAGCCTACTGCTGCTAACATAGCGGCGCCAAGCCCAGGTCCTTGTTCGGTGGTTAAAGTAACGATCGGTCGATTGAAAATGTCCGCTTGCATTTGGAGCCACGTCTGATTTTTTGCGCCGCCACCGACTGATACGATTGTTTCGATTTTTTGTTGGGTCATCTCTTCCATGATCGCTTGGGAGTCCTTTAGAGAGAAGGTAATCCCTTCTAGCACGCTACGGGTAAAATGTTTCAATTCGTGTTGCGTATCTATCCCAATAAAGCTTCCTCTGATTTGACTATCACTGTAAGGCGTCCGTTCCCCTACGATATAAGGAGTGAACAATAAGCCATTACTGCCTGCATCAACACTTCCGATTTCTGATAGCAACTCGCTGAAGGAACGATCAGGAGCAAAGCGCTGTTTGAACCAACTCAAGCTGTCGCCAGCTGCTAAGGTCACACCCATGGAATACGCGGCACCTGAGGCATGTTGGAAGAGATGGAGCTTCCCTTGATAGTCTCTATCCACATTTTTTTCGTAACGAAGGAATACTCCACTTGTGCCGATGGAACATAATCCAAGACCTTCTTCTAAAATACCAGCGCCAACAGCGCCACAGGCATTGTCGGCACCGCCTGCAATCACTTTGACTGGCTTGGTAAAGCCGTATCTTTCTTTTAATTCCTCTTTCAATGTCCCCACCACGTCAGTAGAAGCCACTAAAGGAGGTAAGATGGCTGGATCGATCCCAAATTCTTCTAAGATTTCTTCATCCCACTGCTTCGTTTCTTGATCCAGCAGTAGTGTGCCAGCCGCATCTGACTCGTCCATATGATACGAACCAGTCAACCAGAATCGTAAATAATCTTTCGGTAATTGAATGTGTTTGACCTTTTCCCAACTCGCTGGTTCGTGTTCTTGGACCCATAAGATTTTCGGTAGTGTAAATCCTTCTAACGCTTTGTTTTTCGTGTGCTGTAACAACTTATCTCCCATTATTTCAGTGATTCGTTGACATTGTGGTGTCGTACGAACATCATTCCATAAAATAGCTGGTCTTACAACTTGATCGGCTTCATCCAAAAAAACTAAGCTGTGCATCTGTCCAGAAAAACTGATGCCTGCCAATTCATCTTTAAGATCAGTCACTTTCCCTAATAATTCTTTCAATATTTGATCTGCTGCTTTGAGCCAATCCGCCGGTTGTTGCTCGCTATACCCCATCTGTGGATTGCTCATAGGGTAAGAAGCAACTGCTTCTGCCACTAACTTTCCTTTTCGATCAAACACTAGGCCCTTCAAGGCACTTGTTCCTAGATCTAAACCTAATACATACATGAATCGTTCCCCTTTCCGACAAAAACAAGCGAAAGAAACAGTCCGTTCCATCAAGACACCACCTGTTCCTTTCCACTGATTACATACGCTTTTTATTCTGTTTCTTCTGTACTTTCTACTGAAGAATCTTCTACTGAGTCTGTTTTCACTTTACTTTTTTCTTTTCCATACTCTTCTAACTCTTCAGCTAACACATAGTTGACATCGATCGGAATTGTTGCGTCAATTGTTTCACCGTCGATTGCTTTCACTAAATTCTCGATCACTTGATAGCCGATTTGGTACGCATCTTGGTCAACGATCGCTGTGATTCGTTCGTCCGCTACTCCGCTTAACCAAGTGTCCGTATAATCAAATCCATAATGAAGCACCTGTCCTGCTTTTCCTTGAGATTCTAATGCACTCATCACACCGACATTCGGCCCTTCTGAACCTAATGAAAAGACAGTGACTAAGTCTCTATTCGCCGCAATGTAGCCTTCTAATTGTTTTTTAGATTCTGATGGTTGATCATTGTCTTGGATCGTCGCTAAAAACTTAAAGTTCTCAGCATCTTTTCCATAGATCTCTGCAAAACCTTCTTTCAGTCCTTTTTCACGATCGATCATAGTTGGTTGTGCGACGTCCACACAAACGATGGCGATCGAACCACAGGTAATGCCTTTTGCCTTCATTTCTTCAGCCGCACGTAACCCTAATTCTTTTCCAGCTGAGACATTGTCTGTACCGACGTAAGCTGTCCGATCTTCAGGATTTTCTAAATCGGCATCAAAGGTGATGACTGGAATATTTTTATCCATGGCTGCTTTGATTGGATCAACGAACGCTTTTTTCTCAATCGGTGCAATGGCGATTCCTGCTACGTTTTTGGCAACTGCTTCTCTGATAAAGCCGATATGTTTCTCTTTCTTACTTGGTTCAGCAGAAGGAGATGTTTTCGTGACCAATGTATAGCCCAATTCTTGTGCCGCATCCTCTGCTCCTTTTTTCATGGGGTTCCAATAAGCCCCGGTGTCTACGATTGGAATGAAATACAAGGTCTTTTCGCTATCTGCATCTGCAGAATCACTCGTACTACATCCTGTACCAACTAATAATAACGCAACGAACATACTGATGACCCAAAATGATTTTTTTAACATGGTCTTTTCACTCCTTAGATTATAATTATGACTGACGACTTGCTCGACGTTTCAAATAATCAATGATGATTGCTAAAATAATGACTAGACCGGTCACTGTATCTTGTAAAAATGAATTTACCCCCATCAATGTCAAGCCATTTTTAAATACTTGTAAGGTTAAGATACCTGCTACCGCTCCGCCAATCGTGCCGATTCCACCGCTAAATGATGTACCACCCATGATAGCTGCCGCCATTGCGAACAAGTCTAAGCCATTCGCATCTTTGGAAGCGCCACCATTTAAATTCGAAACAATCAACAAACCAGCGATGGCTGCTAACATTCCTTCAATCATAAACATCTTGATGATATGTTTATCCGTATCGATACCGGATAGTCTGGCTGCTTCTTGATTTGACCCTACCACATAGGTATATCTTCCCAAACGCGTATTTTTCATTATAAAAGCAAATACAATGATGATAATTAAAAAAATCAAGGCATTGCTTTTGAACATATCCGTACCAATCGGCGTTTTCGCTAAGCGATTGAACCACTCGTTTTCGGAACCGATAAATTGTTCGTCCGTGAAAAAACCGAGCATCCCTTTGATGACATAACTTGTTCCTAACGTTAAAATAAACGAAGGCAAATCAAATTTCTTGATCAACAAAGCGTTCACCGCGCCTAACATTGCCCCTGTCAATAATGCCAGAAGCACAACGACTAGCGCAGGCATTCCTTGATTTGCCGCATATAAACCGAGCATTCCTGATGCCATTCCGACATAACCAATTGATAGATCCACATAGCCGCAAATCAAAATCATCGCATAAGCAACAGTTAAAATGCCTACCGGTGGAATTTGTTGGAAGAAATTTTCAATATTGAATGTGCTCAAAAAATTCGCATTTGCAATTGAAAAATATAGGACTAAAGCAATTAACACTAAATAAACAGAGTAGTTCATAAAAAGTGACTTGATCGTTAACTTGTTTCGTTTTTCCATCGTTCTCTCCTTTGTTTACATATCCTCTAACTGAAGAATCGTTAATGCTCATTAAGCGTAGCATAGGTCATAATCAATTCTTGCGCCTCATCTTTTCTGTCCTGATACTCAGCGACGACGACTTCTCCTGTAATCTCACCTTCCCGAAAAACATGGATTCGATCGCAGATCCCTAATAATTCAGGGATTTCCGAAGAGACGATCAAAATCGTTTTCCCTTGGCGTGCCAACTCATTGATGATCGTATAGATTTCTGATTTTGCCCCCACATCAATACCTTTTGTCGGTTCATCAAAAATATATACTTGATTTGTTGTATTCAACCATTTTGCTAAAACGACTTTTTGCTGATTCCCACCAGAGAGACTGGCAACTGGACGCGCAATATCGCTGATCTTGATCTTCACGTCTTGTACAAACTGATGAGCCGTTTGATTAAGTGATTCATGTTTTAATACAAATCCACCTAGATTCGTTATCGTGATATTGTCTTGGATCGAAAGACCAAGAAACAAGCCTTGGTGTTTACGGTCTTCCGTTAGTAGTCCAATTCCTTGACGAATCGCATCCACCGGTGACTTGATCACTACCGGCTGGTTCGCCAATTTGATTTCACCAGATTTTGCTCGATCTGCACCGAAAATCAATCGCATCGTTTCGGTTCGACCACTTCCTACTAACCCCGCAAAGCCCAATACTTCCCCTCGTCTTGCCTGGAAGCTAACATTTTTCACCCGCCCAAAAGAATCAGAAAGATTCAAAACTTGTAAGTAAGTTTCTCCTAATTGGGTAGGTTGTTTCGGATACAGATCGTTGATTTCTCGCCCAACTAAGCGAGCGATGATTGCTTCTTCAGACAAGTTTTTCACTTCATCGGTCAAGATATATTCCCCGTCGCGCATGATCGTGATTCGTTCACCTAATTCAAAGATCTCTTTCATCCGATGGGAGATGTAAATACTGGATACACCTTTTTCCTTCAATCTGCGAATGATAATAAACAAAACTTCGACATCTTTTTCAGACAAAGAAGTCGTTGGCTCATCAAAAATGATCACTTTGGCGTTCAAACTAAGCGCTCTGGCAATTTCAACTAATTGTTTATTGGCAGTAGACAACGAAGCAACCAGTGTAGTAGGAGAAATCGCAGATCCTACTAGATTCAGCCATTGTTGCGTGTCTTCATATAATTTTTTGAAGTCAACAATTCCTAACGCCTTATTTTTATAGGGCAAACGACCAATAAAAATATTTTCTGCCACAGACAAATCTTCTGCTAGATTCAACTCTTGATGAACAAAGGCAATCCCTAATTCTTGTGCGAAGTCAGGAGTCATTTTAGGGATTTCTTTCCCTTCAAATATGATTTCTCCTTCGTCCTTATCGATCAATCCAGCAAGAATGTTCATTAAAGTAGACTTACCGGCTCCGTTTTCTCCCATAAAAGCATGGATCTCGCCTTTATTTATCTCAAGTCTTGCTTTTTTCAAGACGTGGACAGGGCCAAAACTTTTTTCAATATTAGACATTGAAAATAAACGTTCTTTTTCCATGAAAGATCTCCCCTCTTACTCCTGAAGCGACCACACTGTCCTATTCACTTTGCTTTTCCCGATAATCAAAATAATCAAAAACAGCTGGTAAATCATATCCTGAGTAATCGATGTTGACCATTCCCACAAATGCACCCGTAAAAAATCCACCATGGGTTTGGTTGACATATTCATCGGATAGTACTTTTGCGTCTAACTGGATCGCTAATTCGATCCATGTTTTTCCGTCAAACGAATAAGCATATGTGTAAGTTTCTCTTCTGACGATCGTTTTGAAATAAACAATTGTTACATCCTCTGGAATTGGAATGACCTGTTCCTGCAAATAACTTTTGAATACGCCTTGATTATTCTCAGTGAGTTCAATGACACGACCTTTTTCTTCGTGCCAAGTAACTTGGATCATCGACCAATGTTGCGAATTGTAATAATTCGTCAGCCCTGCCATTTGCTGGAAGGTCGTTGGCGAATAGCTCAATGCAGTTTCCGCTTCAAACTCAAATGCTTGCCAACGTCTAGCAACTAGGGAGTTTCCATGTGTATTGGCTAAACTTCCGGCACCTCGTAATGTCAGCTTTCCCTCTTTCAAGATGCCGATGTCCTTCGTAAAAGGGACACGTACTGTTTGAAATTGTGGTGGCAGTTCGCTTTGTTCGAAGTTAGTCCTTTCTGGCAGTTTTTCATAAGGGTGAGGTGTCACTCCTTTAGGTGCTTCCACCTCCATGCTCCCTTGCTTTCCACCAACGATTTCTGGCCACAATTCTTTAGACCATGTCACCTTTTGGATCGCTGTTTCTCTGCCTAATGTACACCAGCCACGAGGATCATGGATGGATTCATTTTTGTGATGCCACGGTCGACCAGTCAAATGGGCAAAATACCATTCGCCTTCTGGTGTATCGACTAATGCACCATGCCCGCATTTTTGCAACGGATTTTCTGGAGAATCATAGGCAGTTAAAAAGGTCTCTGCTTGGCTTTCAAAAGCTCCTTCTAAAGTTTTTGACCGTGCCACCACTTCTTGGTGCGTATAGACGGTACCACCTTCTGCACAAAACAAATAATAATAACCAAATAACTTATACAGATGTGGGCCTTCCACTAATTTCACGTCAGTTCCTTTCCAAATGATCTTACCTGTTTCCGGAAGTAGACGTTGCACTTCTACTGAATATTCGGTGCATTTGATCCCGTTAAATGGATGATGGTATTCGCGATGATCCCATTCCATTTGAACTAGGTATTTGCGGCCATCGTCATCATGGAAAAGAGAAGCATCGAAGCCGACACCATTCAACCGGATCGGTTGACTCCATGGACCAGTGATCTCTTCTGCAGTAGTCAAATAATTTGTACAATCTTTGAACGCTCCATTGACCACTTTGACATCGGTATAAACTAACCAAAATTTCCCATCCGCATAAGAGAGATCGGGCGCCCAAATCCCTCCTGAATCTTCATTGCCCTTCATATCCAACATCTCGACAGAAGCCAATGGACGTGCCACTAAACGCCAATTCATCAAGTCCTGCGACTCATAGATCTGAACGCCTGGAAACCATTCAAACGTTGAGTTGGCAATGTAATATGTTTCTCCCACACGCACAATAGACGGATCAGCATGAAAACCTGTTAATACTGGATTTTTAATTTTCATCGTACACCTCACTCTATTTTTTTAGGAGAATCCCTTTCAACCATCCAAAGGAGTCAGTGACATCTATCCTTAGCTAACTGAATGAGACTCTCCATAAGTTGGATTAAACTAAATAATCATTCAAACAAGATTTGACATATTCGATATGGCTTGATTCCAGCTCGATACCTTTCAACTTCAATGCATAGTCAGCCAAACTTTCCAAATCTTCCTTGTCGTTGACAATGGATTCCCCAATGCCTTCTTGGAACGTAGCATAGCGTTTCTCTTTTAAGGTATCGAAGAAGCAATCCTCTTTTAATTTCGCAGCTGCCTTCAGCCCTCTAGCAAAGGTATCCATCCCTGCGATATGCGCTAAGAATAGATCTTCCATGGCAAAACTGGAACGACGGACTTTCGAATCAAAATTGATTCCTCCTGGTGCGATACCGCCATTTTCTAAGACACCATACATGGCCAATGTGACATCATAGACGTTCGTTGGAAACTCATCAGTATCCCAGCCAAGCAACACATCCCCTTGATTCGCATCTAGGGAACCTAACGCGTTGTTGATCCGTGCTACTTCGATCTCATGTTCAAACGTATGCCCAGCTAACGTTGCATGATTAGCCTCTAGATTCAGTTTGAATTTCTCTTGTAAACCATATTTTTGAATAAATTGTAAAGCCGTTGCGGCATCAAAATCATATTGATGTTTACTTGGTTCCATTGGTTTTGGTTCAATCAAGAATTGTGGCGTATGACCGATTTTTTCACTATACGCGATCGCCATTTTGAACAAACGTGCAATATTATCTTGTTCAAACGCCATATCCGTATTCAACAACGTTTCATACCCTTCACGACCACCCCAGAATACATAATTTTGACCGTTGAGTTTTTTTGAGATGTCTAAGCCTTTTTTGACTTGAGCAGCAGCATAGGCAAAGACATCCGCATGATTCGTTGAAGCTGCACCATTCACGTAGCGTGGGTGGCTGAACATATTTGCAGTATTCCAAAGTAGTTTGATTCCCGTACGCTCCATCTGTTCCTTGATCAAATCGGTGATTTCATCTAAGTTTGCATAGAATTCTTCTAAACTATCCCCTTCAGGCGCGATATCGACATCATGGAAACAAAAATATTCGACACCTAATTTTTCTAAAATCTCAAAAAAGGCCGCTACTCGATTTTTTGCGGTTTCCATTTCAGTCGCACCTAGCCACGTTCTTTGATTGACTGGTGAGCCGAATGGATCACTGCCATCTTGTGTCATGGTATGCCAGTAAGCAACAGCAAATCGTAAATGCTCCTTCATCGTTTGACCGGCAACTACCTCTTCTGGATTAAAATGGCGAAAAGCAAAGGGATTGGTTGTCGTTGTACCTTCATATTGGATTTTTTCTATTTGTGGAAAATAGCTCATAACATATTCCTCCTAATTTATTCATTCTATATTAGTTAGTTTATCTAACAAACTAACTTAACAAGCATATAGTATACGCTTTCATAATTATAGTCAAGTTATTTTTTTATTATTATCAAAGCATTTATATTCGAATGAAGTTAATTTATTTACTTTACAAAACGAAATAGCTATAGATAAATAACTAGAAAAATAATGAGATTACCAGTATACTTTAGAACGTATCCTCATTACATAATGAATAGGAAGTGATTTACTTTGAAAAATCCAACGTATACTCGACGGAGCCCAAATGAGTCTCTCTGTTTAGAATTGATTATGAATCAACCCGCTCTTTCTCGTGCAGAGCTTTCAGCCATAACTGGACTAACCAAAGCAACTGTGTCCTCTATTGTGAAAAAATTGATCGATGATCAACTAGTCATCGAGACCGGCATTGGAGAATCTAGTAATGTCGGTGGACGTAAACCGATCATTCTTCAATATAATGGAAAAGCTGGCCTCTCTATTTCTATTGACATCGGCTATAATTACATCCATGCTCTCCTTACTTATCTAGATGGGGAAGAGATCCAACATATCCAAAAAAAGCCAATCACATTAGATGAGGAAGCCATCCATCTGTATCTTTCAGAAATCTTCACGTTATTTGAACAACATCTTCCGACGACAGAATATGGAATTATTGGGGTAGCAATTGCCGTTCATGGCCCTGTCTACCATGGTGAGCCGATTTTTGGCCCACATTACAATTTCGATCACATTCCTTTTCGCAAAATAGCTGAAAAACTGAGAGACTATCCTGTCTATTTGGAAAATGAAGCAAATCTGGCAGCTTTAGGTGAGTATAGCTTTACCTCAGATTCGGAAAATCTTGTCAGTATCAATATGCACAGCGGCATTGGTGCAGGAATCGTCAAAAATGGGAATTTAGAGGTTGGTGCCCATGGTTTTGCTGGTGAAATCGGTCATCAGATCATCGTGATGGACGGTAAGGAATGTCGCTGTGGCAACCGAGGTTGTTTGGAGATGTACGCTGCCAACAAAGTTTGCTACGATCGGTTTGCTCAGAAAAAAAACCTAGACTATGTCAATGGCATCATCCTTAGAGAATACTACCAAAACCAAGATCGTGATGCGCGACAAGTCGTAGAAGAAAATATCAACTACTTGACGATCGGTATCAACAACTTGATCGCCCATTATGACCCATCGATCATTATTTTGAATAGCTCACTTTATCGCGAAATACCTGATATGATCGAACAATTAAAAGGGAATCTGCACAATCATTTTTCGAATCAATTAGTCGTCCGCAACAGCTCTTTGAACGAAAAAGCGACACTTCTAGGAGGATTGGTCTTAAATCTCCAACACTTTTTAGAAATCAAACACCTGAAATTAAAATAATCATGAATCAATAAAAAAATCTGCCAAACCGGAAAACATTGAATTCCAGTTTGGCAGATTTTATCTAAATAAAGTACGTGTATCTTTAACTTGAAATTTTAAATAGTAAAAGAACAAAAATACCTTCTACAATTGATCAAACACTTCAACAACATGTTCCACTGTAAACTGATAATTTTGGATGATCGTTTCCCCAGGTGCGCTCGCACCGAAACGATCAATCGCAATGATTGCCCCTGCTGTTCCCGTATAGCGCTCCCAGCCAAATGAAGCAGCCATTTCGATAGAAACACGCTTCGTCACTGCTTTTGGCAAGACACTTTCTTGATATTCTGCAGATTGTTGTTCAAACAAATCAAAACTTGGCATAGAAACCACTGAGACATCTTTTCCTTGTTCCGCTAATACTTTTTGCGCTTTGACCGCTAGATTCACTTCTGAACCTGTCGCGATCAAGATTCCTTCTGGTTGTTCCCCTTTAGCTGGAGACAAGACATAGGCACCTTTTTTAACCATATCATCCGCCACTTCTTTTGTTGTTGGAAGAACTGGTAGATTTTGACGACTCAAGACTAAGATCGTTGGTGTATCTGTCGATTCCATCGCAACTTTCCACGCCGCACGAGTTTCGTTCCCGTCCGCCGGACGTAAGACATGGACACCTGGCATACTTCTAACCGAAGCCAATTGTTCCACTGGCTCGTGCGTCGGGCCATCTTCACCAACTGCCACAGAGTCATGGGTCAAGACGAAAATAACTGGCGTGTTTTGGATCGCTGCTAAACGCACAGCTGGTCGCAAGTAATCGACAAAGACAAAGAATGTTCCCCCATAGATCCGAGTACCACCATGCAATTGGATCCCGTTCATCGCTGATGCCATCGCAAACTCACGAACACCAAACCAAATATTGCGGCCTTCATAGTGTTCAGGCGTGAAATCTTTGTCTGCTGTCACCATCGTATTGTTTGATCCAGATAGATCGGCAGAACCACCCCAGAAGCTTGGGATCGCTTTTGATAATTCTTGGATAACTTCTTTACTTGAGACACGACTCGCTTGGCTTTCACCTTCGTCGTACGTTGGAAGTTCGGCATCCCAATTCTCTGGTAACTTCCCAGCAAAAGCATCTTCGAATTGTTGCGCTAATTCTGGATACGCTGCTTTGTATGCTGCGAACATCTCACGCCAAGCATTTTCAGCTTTTTCGCCTTCTTCAACCATCGTTTGACGGAAGCGTTCCGCCACTTCTTCTGGTACGGTAAAGTCAGGGTATTCCCAACCATAGATCTCTTTAGCTTTTTGAATGCCTTCTAAGCCAAGTGGTGCGCCGTGAACCGCAGAAGTTCCTTGGTTTGGTGCACCAAATCCGATGACCGTTTTCACTTCGATCAATGTCGGTTTGTCTGTTTCGGCTTTCGCTTCTTCAATTGCTTTTGAGATAGCTTCCAAATCATTGCCGTCTTTGACCAAGATATGTTGCCAACCATAAGCTTCATAGCGTGCTCCAACATTTTCAGTGAAGGCTTTTGAGGTTGGTCCATCTAAAGAAATATCGTTTGAATCGTATAAAACGATTAATTTTCCTAATTTCATATGTCCAGCCATCGAACTTGCTTCTTGAGACACACCTTCCATCAGGTCGCCATCGCCACATAACGCATAGGTATAATGATCAACGACGTTGAATTGATCTTTGTTGTAGGTCGCTGCTAGATGCGCTTCTGCCATTGCCATCCCCACAGCCATTGCGATCCCTTGTCCTAACGGACCAGTCGTTGCTTCGACGCCGTCCGTATGGTTGACCTCAGGGTGTCCTGGTGTTTTTGACTCCCATTGACGGAATTGTTTCAAGTCATCAATCGTCACATGGTACCCTGCTAAGTGCAACAAGCTGTACAACATCGCTGAACCATGTCCCGCAGATAAGACAAAACGGTCACGGTCTGCCCAGTTTTTAGAAGTTTTCGGATTCACTTTCAAGTGTTTCGTCCAAAGGGCATAAGCCATTGGCGCGGCACCCATTGGTAACCCCGGATGTCCTGAATTTGCTTTTTGTACTGCATCGACACTCAATGTACGGATCGTATTCACACCAAGCTGATCTACTTTATCAAACAATATAATTCCTCCTTATTCGTTCCTATAAAATAATACCCATTCTTTAATTTTCACTTTGAAAATAAGACAGAAGAATCAAAAATGAATGAGGCATTCTCGATTTTCCTGTCTTATTACTCGATGGTGACCGGCTTTCTTACGACCTTCTCTTACCCGATCGTTTTCCCAGTCATTTCTTCATAATCGGTTTTCATGATTTCCCATGACTTTTCGATTTTTTCATCTAAACCAAACAAGCCACTGCGACCGACGATATAAATATCTGGTCCTGCTGCATCGATTCGTTTGAAGGATTTACGGTTGGAAGAGCCGTCCATTTCAATCACATAGTGATACCCTTTTTCTTCGCGTAGTTCGCGTAAAGCAACGATCTTATCCAGTGTACTTTCAATAAACCGTTGTCCAGCAAACCCTGGATCGATCGTCATGATCGTGATTTTATCGACCAATTCGATGTATGGGAAGATGGCTTCGATCGGTGTTTCTGGGTTCAAAACGACGCCAGCTTTTAACCCTGCATCATGGATCTGATCAATCAAACGAAAAGCTAAACCATCTAATAATTCGGCGTGCATACAGATCCATTCACACTTTTGCTCGATTAATTGATTCACCCAAAAACTTTGGTCTTTAACCATTAAGTGCGCAGACATCGGTAGATTACTGATTTTACGTACCTCATCAATGAACCATGGAGATAATGTGATATTTGGTACATAATGACCATCCATGATATCGATATGGTAAGAATCGACATGATCATTTAAAAATTCGATTTGTTCTTTGAACTTATCTAAGTCCATCGTCATCAATGAAGGTGAAAATTCCACTTTTCCCATTTATTTGTTCCCTCCTTGAAAGCTTTCCCAGTCCGCCATAAATTGCGCAATCCCTTTATCTGTCAATGGATGGCTCCACAACGTTTGGTACAATGATGGCGGTACAGTGGCAATGTGTGCGCCAACTAAACTCGCTTTTTCCACATGTTCCGAATTACGGACACTTGCTGCAATGATTTCTGTAGAAAACCCGTAAGTATCTAGTACTTCACGTAGTTTTGCGACAAGCTCGATCCCGCTCGTTCCGGTATCATCTAATCGACCTAAAAATGGTGAAATAAATGTCGCACCTGCTTTTGCTGCTAGTAACCCTTGCGCCACAGAGAAAATCAATGTGACATTGGTCTTGATCCCCAATTTAGATAATTCGTTCGTCGCTTTCAATCCTTCTTCTGTCATAGGGATCTTGATCACGATGTTTTCCGCCCATTGGACGATCTCTTTCGCTTCTGCGACCATGCCGTCTGCTTCCAAACTAGTCACTTCTGCTGAGACAGGTCCGTCAACGATCGAACAGATTTCTTTGATGACTTCTTCAAACACGCGTCCTTCTTTGGCAATGATCGTCGGATTGGTTGTCACCCCATCGACTAAACCTAGCGCATTGATTGTTTTGATTGCTGTTACATCTGCTGTATCTAGAAAAAATTTCATCGATTTTGCCCCTCTTTTTTACGCACTTATTTTAAAAAATCTGAATATCATCTAAACTGATATCTTCTTCCTCTTTCTCTACTACTAAGTCCATTTCTTCTTCCGGCACGTTCTTTTTGATCACAGCTAAAACGACGGCTGTTACTAAGACGTTCACTAAGATTGCGATCACACCTGCCCATGGTCGAGACATCGTTGGGATCATCAAGACACCACCGAAAGGAACCGTTGCATCCGCACCTAAGATCATCGTTGTTGCACCACCAGCAAATCCTCCGATTGCTGTTGCGACTACGCCACGTACGATATCATTCATAACTAAAGGAATCACACCTTCAACAATATTGATGACACCCATTGGTACGGCTGATTTCAATGTCTCTACTTCCACTTTTGTATAGATATTCTTGCGGAACATTTTGGCGATAAAATAAGCTAAACCAAAGCCGATCGGTGTGGCTGTATTGACTAATTGCAGTGCGGTAATCGGGCCATTCAACCCTTCCGCTTGCATCGTCAACACAAAGGCAAATACGGTTTTGTTGATTGGACCACCGTAGTCGATCCCACTTAATAAGCCGATCACACCACCAAAAATCAATAAGGAAGAATTGCCTAATCCATCTAAGAAATTCGTTAATAATAGCGTTAATGCTGCGATTGGCGCGCCAATGATATACACCATGACTAAGCCACCAACAATTGAAGCAATAAATGGAATAATCAATGTTGGCATCAATCCTTTTGCCCATTTTGGTACTTTGACATGTTTTAAAATACCTAAAACAAGATAACCTGCTAAGTAACCACCTAAAATCCCCCCGATAAAACCAGCACCAATTGCATTTGCTGTTAAACCAATAATGAAACCTGGTGCGATCCCTGGTTTAGCTGCAATGGAATAAGAAATCCCAGTAGCGATCACAACTGGTAATAATCCTAAACCAGCGCCACCCATCGTTGCTAACGCATCCCAAATCGAAAACTCACCTTGTACAAGTGTTCCTTGACTTGTTCCACCAAAGGCCATGCCGATTGCAATCAGGAATCCGGCACCACATACGATTGGAATCAAATATGAAATCGCTGTCAATAAATGTCCTTTTAAATTTAACTTTTTAATTGCCTCCATTTTTTGTCTCCCCCATTCTGGTAATTATTGTTGCACGACTACTTCTTCTACTTTTTCAATCAACTTACTCGGTGATTTTACAGCAACTTCTGTCGGTACTTGGACGATTCGTTTTCCTTCAAAACGTTCACGACCACTGATTTTGACATCTACAGCTAAAATCACGACATCTGCTTGACTAATTTGCTCTGCTGTCAATTCATTTTCGATCCCGATCGTTCCTTGTGTTTCCACATGGATCTCATGCCCGGCCTTTTTTGCGGCATTCTCCAACTTTTCTTGCGCAATGTACGTATGAGCGATCCCCACCGTACATGCTGCTACTCCAACGATTTTCATTTTTTCTTTCTCCTCACTCTCTATCCAAATGCAGCGACTACTTCATCGATTTCTCTTGCAGCAATCAAACGTTCCACCACTTCATCATTTCCTAACTTACGGGCAAATAAGGACAACAATTTCAAATGTTTTTGCGCACCTTCCGTATCGTCTCCGACTGCAAACAAGATGATGCCTTTCACACCCTTACCGTCTAATGTCTCCCAAGGAATTTCATTTTCAGTCACCCCAATCGCCACACCGACCTTCTTCACATACGCACTTTTTCCATGTGGAATAGCGATATAATTACCGATCCCTGTTTGACCTTGCGCTTCTCGCAAATAAATATCTTTCACAAACGCTTCGACATCCGTAATGTATTCTTGTTCATACAAGCGATTGGCTAATTCATATAAGACCGCATCTTTCGTTTTTCCGTTTAAGTTCGTTTTGATGATTGTTGGATCAATGATTTCTTTGATCTCCATTTTCCTCACTCCTCATTAGTTACTGACAACTTCCATTGCTTTTTCGATTAATTTGTTTGGTGATTTTACCGCGATCTCTGTTGGTACTTGGATGATTTTCTTTCCTTCGAAACGTTCCCGTCCACTGATCTTGACATCCACTGCTAGAATCACGATATCCGCTTGGTCGATGGCTTCTTGTGGCAATTCATTTTCAGTCCCGATCGTTCCTTGGGTTTCGACATGGATCTCATGACCCGCTTTTTTTGCTGCATTCTCTAATTTTTCTTGTGCGATATACGTATGGGCGATTCCCACTGTACATGCTGCTACTCCAACGATTTTCATTATTGGTTCCTCCAATTTTTGATAGTATTTTTATCGTTCTGTAAAATTACCAGCTTTCAATTCATCTAGATAGTCAGGATCAGCCAGTTGTCGCATAAAATCAGCAAGCTGTCGTTTGACTGCTAGTGTTTCATTTTCTGCTAGTAAGACAACGATGAGCAATTCCACTTTTGAGATTCGTTCCGACCATTCAGTAATTGGCTGTTGGGGACGAATCACCCAGACCTGTGTTTTGGCTAGTGCTGGATGTTCAAGATGAGGCAAAATTACGCATTCCTCAATTTGGATATCTCCTGCCTCTTCTCGCTCAAACAATGCCTGTTGGATCGCTTGTGCCTTTTCTTTTGAGGTAGGAAAGACTTGTTGACTGATCCATTCATAAGTCGCTACTTTGGAAGCCAGTGACATCTGATCGAATAGTTCCACGAAATTATCTATCATGATAAATATCCTCGATTTTCTGTTGGATTCTTGACTGGTCATCAGCGGTCAACATCGCACTAACGATCAAAGATTGAACAGGAAATGCTTCTTTCAGGCCAACTGTTGTTAAAATCAACTCGATTCCTGGCGTCTTCTCTAACACTGATTGGTAATTTTTCGTACTGATCACATCTACGATTTCTAATTCCGGAAATTTTTTGGCTAACTTCACCTTCAATAATTCAGAAGTTCCCACGCCAGTTGTACACATGATCAGTGTTTGGATCGGAAATTGGTGCGTCTCAATAATTCGTGCAAAATACAAGGTGATAAACCCAATCTCATCAGGCGTGATCGTTGGAAGCTGAAACGTTTGACTCACCTGTTTTGATACTTCAGCAACCGTATTAAAAATCGTTTCATACGTTAATTGGATTTGATCCAACAAACTATTTTTCACTCTGATTTGATGGCGCAACCGATTGACCAAAGGTTTGATATGATTAGCAAGATCTGTAAAAATCATCTCGCTTGCTACATTGAGATTTAGCTTCTCACCAACTTGATGCAAGTAATAAGAAGTAATCTCAATCACTTCTTCTGTGAACGTTTGGGTCTTCGTTTGACTATTATCCGTTCTGGAAGAAAGCAAATATTGATAAAGATAGTAGATCTCACTTACTGGTAATTTCGTTTTCAAATATACTTCCACTTGGCGGATCACTTCGATGGCAATATCACGAATCAAGGATTCATTATCTAAAACCTGTAATTGTTCCATCGTTAATTTTTCTCCAGTGGCTTGATAATTCGTTTTTCTTGCGCGACGTACCGCAATGTATAGATGGGAGAAAATATTGATATTGTATGGGTAAGGAATCGTGCCATTGAGTTTTTTTTCAATCAGCTTGATCTGTTCGATGACAAAATTCGCATCGTAACGATTAAACGAAAATTCGTCCGATAAAGCGATTTCATCAATATCGAAAATATTCAATCGTTGAATCAACTCAGTGATCGCTCGACGGATATTCTCTTCCTTGCCTTCGATGGCTAATGTCCGATTTTTGCGGATCAATTGCAGATCATACGCTGAAATCCGTTCCGCAATGATTTTTTCATCATTCGCAATCGCTGAATCACCAACATAATAGGTTTGATACAAATCAATGACTTTTAGTGCTTTAGGCGAGGATAATAATAATTCTTCCATCACATTATTTTGCCGCTCTGACGGTAGGACTTCCACAGAAGACACAATTGTTTGATTCGTCTGTGCAATATATTTTTCATAATCCAGTTTGTACCCCCGACCCTTTTCAGACAAAATCAGTGGCCCATTTGGAAACTCGTCATTCATTTTTTTAACCAAGCGGTAGACCGTCTTGGTAGAGGTACTCATTAACTCTGCCAACACTTCAGCAGTAACATAATCTCTTTGCTTTGATAAAAGAAGCGTTAATTTATTCCCTCGATCCATTTGACTAGTCATAGCTCTATCCCCCCTGTATCTTTATCATAAGCGATTATTTTTATTCTGCTTCACTACATAATGTCCCTTGCAGCGGACAAAATGTATTCGGTTACACAAGGTTGTGAGAAAGCTGGGCAACTCCGAGTATTAAGAAATAATTTGAGAAAATAGCTTCTCCTATTTTTTCAAATTTTGGCTTAATATCGTAGGAGTTAGCTTTCGAACACCGTTTATCTAGGTTGTGAAAGAAGCGGTCAGCACTGAGTAATAAGACAGAAAAATCGAAAATGGCTTTTTCGTTTTTGATTTTTTTGGCTTATTATTGAAGTGTTGCTTCTTGAACACCGTTTATCAGGTTGTGAGAAAGCCGTTCCGCCTTACTATTGAAGGTCAGCTTTTTTAACAACCAAATAGTTACATTTTTCGAAGCTAAAGATAACTATATGAAAACATAACATTTTAGCCATTATTTTTAAAGCGAACATCAAAAAAATCCTTTTAAAATGTTTTTGACCAAAGAGTTCATTCCATAGATTTACTCGTGATTTCAACATGAATCACTTGAACAACCTAGTAGATTTAAAATAACTAACAACATTAAATAAGATAACTTATCCTATTCATTATTTACAAATAAGTAAAACAAGCGAGCAAACAAATCACGTAATGTCTCTACTATCGGATATTTGAACTCACCAAATTTATTTAAATAAGCGTCAAAAAAAGACGCTTCGCAAACTGAATTGCGAAACGCCTTGATTGTTTCAATTGAATGGTACTCGATTTCTTTAAAAATCTCCGTCCCATACTGTATTCGTAAGCAAATAAATTCGCAACGACGCCAGCAATTAACGTTTTGAGAACTGCCAGTTGAGAATTTTAAGAACACTTATCCATAAGAATCCTTATACATCAACATTCTGTCAATATGAACAATGGATTGATAAGGATAAAAACGGGTCTCTGTAGATACCATTTGAACCATTTTGAACCATTATTGATGTTAGTTGAATACAAATTTTTAACAGAGATCCCCTATTAATGAACTAATTATATATAAGGTTTTTGAATATCTTAACGTTTTATTATCAGGAATATTTTTTAAAATTCTCAGCTTGCTCCATTACTTTTTCAAAAACTTCTTCATCCCACTCTGGTGGATAACCATTTTCGTACAACAACACCGTTAAATCCATATTGAGCTGATTTTTGATATCGTCTCGACTTGACCAGTCTGCGTACTGTGCTTTTTCATCCACTAATTCTTTGATGGCTTTAGCAAGGTCTAAACATTTCTCATCCACATACTCAAATTTATGCTCATCGCGTACTTTAACTAAAATATCATAAAAAGCTTTTTCTTCGTATGAAATGCCGAGTTTACTAAATGAATCTTTGTCATCTTGCAAGTCCTTCAAGATATCCAAGAGCTGACCTGATAAATCGTCAATAAAGTCATAGACAACTTCAGAAACAAATAGTTGTGCATCTCGATTGTTGTAGGCCTCGACCACACGTTTTAGTCGCTCTGAAAACTCAATCGCTTTGAGCTTGTTGGTTTTGCCGTACATATTGATTTGCTTTTGAAGGATTTTCAACAAAGCATTAAATTTCGTGATAGGCATATCCAACTCATCAAGTTGCTTTTGAAATTCGTCATTGAACAATTCATCAGTGTCATTGTTAATTATATCTTCAACGCCTGTGGACGTGATTGCTTGATATACCAACTCTTGCACATGTTTATTCATCGTTTCAGTGTCAGGAGCATCACCTTTAGTCTGTTTATAAATAATGGAACGAATCGCAAGATAAAACTGTGCTTTTTCAGTTTCTTCATCAGTCAATTCTCCCGATGGATAAACAATTTCATACGCCATTTTCATTCTGCGAGATAAGCCCATGAACCGTAATTCCATCTCTTTTGAGGTTTGAATATACTCTGCGCCACGATTGAGACAAAGCAAGCGTTCAGCTGGACTGCCATTGTAAAAATCGCTCGCATCGAAATTAACCATGAGTTCATCAATCATAGCGATGTGATTTCTAAAAATACCTAAAGTGATTGGCAACTCATCAATCGGACTTTCTTGTGGGTCACCATATTTTTTGGCAGCTTCCATCATAGCTTTCTTGATACCGATGTAGTCCACAACTAACCCGTGGTCTTTCCCTTCAAACACACGGTTTACTCGTGAAATTGTCTGAATCAAGGTATGCTTTTGCAGAGGCTTATCAATATACATCACGGCTAACGATGGCACATCAAATCCTGTAATCCACATATCAACCACAATCGCAATTTGAAAATTAGAATTGTTATTCTTAAACTGTTTATCAAGCATTTTACGATGGTCGCCATTGCCAAGTAAATCAAACATTTCCTGCTCATCGTCTTTCCCACGAGTGGCGACAATGTTTACTTTAGTCAACTCCTGTAGTTTTTCAAGTTCTACATCAGTCAAGTCATCACGGTCTGTCTTTTTAGGAACAAACCACTCTGGACGAACGTTTTTCAACTCGTGATAGACTTTATAGGCGTGCTCACGATTTGAGCAGACAATCATCGCTTTCTGTACGATTTCAGGCTTTTCACTGACCAACTTGTCATAGTGGTCAGCAATATCTGTTGCAACTTTTTTGATACGGTCTGGATGGCTCAAAATTTGTGTCATCTTAGACATAGCACGTTTACTTGCTTCTACCTGTTCTTCATTGGCACCAGCTTCCGTAGCTTCATTATAATATTTGTCAATTTCATCAGTCTGTTCATCCGAGATAATCACTCGTGCAAGACGTGGCTCGTAAGAAATACGGACGGTAATACCATCATCAGTTGACTCCTTCATGGTATAGCTATCAACAATATCACCAAAGACATGAATGGTTTCATCTACTGGTGTACCTGTAAAGCCAGCATAAGTTGCATTAGGAAAAGCGTCACGCAGGTAATGCGCAAAGCCGTAAGTTGTTTCCACACCCTTATCCGTATATTTGAGCTTTGAGCCTGTATTGGTTTGTGTGCGGTGGGCTTCGTCTGAGATACAGATGATATTATTACGTTCAGACAATAGCCCTGTTTCTTCCTCAAACTTTTGAATGGTTGTGATGTAGACACCTCCACTTTCATTCGTTGAAAGTTCGCTTTTCAATTCCGCACGACTGGCAATCGACTTAACATTTTTATCTTTGAGATAGCGTTTAGAGCCTTCAAAGAGTTCACTGGTCTGATTACTCAAATCTTCACGGTCAACGATGATGATAATCGTAGGAGAATTAAAAATATCTCGATCATGTGTGGCTAATAATCTTGACAAGAAAAGCATGGTATTTGTTTTACCTGAGCCAGTCGCGCCAAAATATGTACCACCTTTTCCGTCACTCACAGGTTTCAAGTGTGCTTTGATATTGGCAAGCATTTTATTTGCTGCAAAAAATTGTGGATAGCGCGTGACAATCGCTTTTTCTTTTTTATCCGAGTCTGGATAGTATATAAAGTCTTGTAAAATTGCAACCAGTCTGTCTCTTGCAAAAGCACCATCAATCATCGTAAGCAGTGCCGAAACCCCATTTGACACTTTTTCTTCATCATTTGCCTTATTCCATGAATAGTAATATTCATAAGGTGTGAAGATTGACCCCATTTTGGTATTTGCACCGTCTGATAAAACAGATAAAAAACTGTATTTTGTAAGGACTGGAATATCCCGATTGTAGCGGATATGAATTTGCTTCCAAGCATCATAAATAGTTGTTTCTTCTTTGATAGCTGCTTTGAATTCAAAAATTGCCAGTGGAATACCATTTACGAAAAGCAGCATATCTGGTCTGCGTTCTCGCACATCAACTACCGTAAACTGGTTGACCACCTTAAAGATATTGTTTTCAGGGTTTTTATAATCAATAAAATCAATATGAATGGGTGGTTTGCTTGTATCGTCTCGCGCAAGGTCAAAACCCTCATTGACTAAGAAAAAGGCTTGACGGTTTCCGATATAGAGCGGACTTGTCGGCACAAATTTGAGTTTGTTTGTGATGATTTCGAGCTCTTTTCCGTTCAAATCAGGATATTTTGACAACATAAATGATTTAAGGTCATCGAATAACAGTACCTCATCATATTTTCTATGGATAGACTCCCCACTGACATAGTCATAGCCGTTTTTAACAAACAGTTCTATGATGGCTTGTTCGAGCTGAGCCTCATCAAACTTTGGCAAGCGCTCTCGCCTCCTTGATTGCCCCATTGATAAGAATCGGGCAAATATCTTTTATTTGTTGTTTTAACTCAGGAACTCTAGAAATTGCTTCGTACAGTTTTACATATTTTCTTTGAATTTCGATAGGTGGTAAATTAAATAATATTTCCTCAAACCTATCTAAATCTAAATTTGCACGTACACTACTATCGCTAATGAACCAACCATATCTATCGCTCTCATTCCTTAAGAACAACATAAAGAAATACTCAGGAAGGATGACGTCCTCATCTTTAATCTCAAATGTAGTGTAAGCTGGTGAAACAATTATTGGATTTTCCCTATCAAACAATCCAATCCTGATAGTCTTATCCCTACCTGTTTGCATTCCACTAAATACGAATCTGTTTTTTCGTACAACTTTATATTTTTTGGGATCTACCGTATCAACATTTGCAACTGTCGGCATGAACTCTTTGTTTATGTTTATCCCATAAAAGTCCATTATTGAACTATCAATATTTCGTTCATCAACATAATTGATTAGTTCTCCTACTGTCTTTTTGATGATCATCGTTTCACCCCCATAATTGCTGCTTCTAAGATAGATACTGTTTTCTTTTCTTCTTGAAGAGCTTGTTCCATCTTTTCGAGAATCTTCGCCATTTCCTTGTCATAGTCGATTTCTAAGTCATGGTCAATAAATTCCACGTATTTACTTGGTGCAAGCGAGTAGTTAGCTTTTCTGATTTCATCAAGCGTTGCTGATTTACAAAGTTCTGGAATATCTTCATAATCAACACCCGTTTGCCATGCTTGATAGATATCCTTAATTTTGGCGATTTGCTCGTCAGTCAAGACCGTCTTTTTCTTCTTTTTCCCTTTTTCGACCACATATTGCTCGATATGGTCGTCCCAACTACGCAAGTCACAAAACAGCACTTCATTTTTACGGTCACGAAGTTTATGCCCATTCTTATCAGACGCTTTCTTGTTGTTATTCATAATCCAAAGCGTCACCGAAATGTCCGTCGTGTAGAACATATCACGAGGTAAGACGATAATCGCTTCGATTTTATCGTTTTCGAGCAATTTCTTACGGATTTCGTACTCCGCACCGTCCGCATTGAGTGCACCATTCGCCAACAAGAACCCAGCGACACCATTCGTCACATCAAGTTTTGACAGCATATGCAAAATCCACGCATAGTTGGCATTTGACTTAGGTGGCACGGCATATCCTGCCCAGCGCGCATCGTCCAACAGTTCATTCTCTCCGCGCCAGTCTTTTAAGTTAAATGGCGGGTTTGCCATGATGTAGTCAACTTTCATGTCATTGTGTTGATCATCTGTAAATGTGGAACTTTCACCATAGGGCTTCGCCCCCAAGTCATAAGAAATCCCACGAATCGCAAGGTTCATCTTCGCAAGTCTGCGTGTGTCAGGATTTTTCTCTTGCCCAATGATTGAGATATTTCGTTTGTTTCCATTATGACGTTCTACAAATTTGAAAGACTGAACGAACATGCCACCAGAACCACAAGCAGGGTCATACACACGACCGCTGTATGGCTCAATCATCTCAGCAATCAACTTTACTGCTGAATGTGGTGTATAAAACTCGCCGTCTTCTTTGGAGCTTGCAACTGCATAACTCTGCAAGAAATATTCATACACACGACCAATCAAATCATCTTCATGGAACTTTTCAGGGTCGATTTTGTTAATCTCGTCAATCAAATTCTTCAGCGTTCTAATGTCAGCTCCAAGATTGGTATAGAAGTTCGATAATAGTGCACCTTCGAGTGGCGGATTGTTTTTTTCAATATCCGCCATTGCCGTATCTATTTTGACCGCAATGTCATTTGAACTTGCTTCTTTCACAAGATAAGACCAGCGAGTGTGTGGTTCTAGATAAAAGACGTTTTCAGCTAAATAGAATGATTTCTTATCCAAGAACGCTGGAACATCACCATATTGCGCTTTGATTTCTTCTCTACGATTATCAAACTTATCACTTGCAAATTTGATGAATACTAAACCAATGACTGCATCACGGTTTTTTTCAGTACCTCCAGCACCACGAAGGGCATTGCGACAATTAAATAAAATTTTTTCAAGTGTCAGCTCTTTCTTTTCAGCTTTCTTTTTTACCATTACTTTTAGTCTCCTTCAATTACTCTTTGTTTTCTAGTTTCTATTAATCAGAAAACTCTTTTAGATTCTCAGATAAAAATATTGACATAACAAATGATAAAAAAACATTTGCAACAAATAGCTCTATGCTTTGTGGGAGCTTCTTAAAGGTTAAATATTCAGCACCATTAAAACTAGTTACTAATTTTGTCTCTTTATTAAATTCCAATACACCTTCATTTTCTACTTGATTTGTTGAATTGTATTTGTTATATGTGAAATCCGTAAATAATCTGACGAATTGATCTTCCACAGTATCCATATCATCAGAAGATGCTTCCAAAAGAGTGGATACTTTTTCTGGAGTAACTTCTGTTGATCCTCTTCCGAAATTTGATAAAAGCGACAAAATACTACTCTTAATTTTAACATCTTCTTCAATACAATCTTTTAGCAAACATTCAAATAATTTTGGTGCATATTGTTTTATTTCTTCGGTATTTCCCCACAAAAGATCATGCTTATTGTTAAATTTCAATTTATTAGTAAGTAAATCAACATACATATCTGGTATCAAATATCGATTATTTCTATTGGTTTTGCCTATAGCTATTTTATTAATCATTTTAGGATCATACCCTGTTTTTTCAGTAGAAGTTTCATAGTCTATCTGGTTAGCATAACCCGCTAATTTGTAATAGGTTACCTCCATACTCTTTTTTTTAGAGTAGATTCTTTTTGCTGCTAATGAGTAAATAAACTGACTAGTTTCTTGAAATATTTCCTTCATAATTTCACCTTCAAAAAAGTGGTGTATTTTTTATTAGTATATCACAAAAAAGTTCAGCGCAAGCAACTGATTAAATTAATGGCACAATTAGAACATCAAGAAAGAGTCGCAATCCCTTGAATAATTCATAGTGTTTGTTTGCTAGTGACAAACGCAGAAAGAGGTTATTTGTATGACAAAAAAATTATCAGCCTTCCTCTATTTTGATGCTGAAAACTATTTTGAGAAAAAAATCCTATTAGCAATGCAATCTGAGCCATTAAAAAATGAAAATCAAGAAATTATTGGAAGTAAGTACACTGTAATCGTATGGGAAGATGCAACTGATTACGGCGATCAATCCATTACTAATATCGGTGATACTTATAAAGTGAAGGTAGTTGGAAAACATTTAAAAAAGATAGAGAGTCCCTCGGAAGTTAAATTGATTAATCCAACCGGAGTAGTCTATGGAGAATTTCGTAATCAATTGAGTGTTTCTGCTGAAGATATTACCTTCATTACCGAGGATACAAAATAATGGCACGAACAGTAAATAAACAAACTCAACTTCCTAAATTAATACCACTTCAAGTAAAAGTACTTGGAGTGGCAGCATTACTGGACCTACTAATAATAATATTAAATCAATTTCTAGTATTTCTTATCCAACACGACTTTCCTGAAACAACCAATCACATCCTAACAATACTGAGAGATTGGACCGAGATAATTATCCCTGGGTTAACCATACTAATATTTCTTTTTGGTATTGGCATTCTATATCTTCACATTGCTATTAAAAAAAGATATGACCCTTATCCTTTTGTAATTCGAAGTATTTATTTTGACTTTTGGTTACAGACCGTGAATCTCTGTATTCCATTAGATCAAGAAACTATTTTATTGCCCAATGTACGTAAAATAAAAAAGGGCAATGATAATAACCAAAAAGCATTTGAAATAGAAATAATAGCTGATTTCAAAGAAAGAATGTTGTCATTAAATGATGCAATTAACAGCTATTTAGCTCACCATAATTCAGAATATCATGTGTTTGAGAGCTATGAAATAAACGGGTGGATACGATATATATTGACAACAAATTTTGAAAAAGAGCAATTACGAGGTGAAGATATTGAACTATAGCATTCCCATTACCAAATCAATCAATTATGATGCCGCAAAGCAAATTAATTGCTTAATTGGCGGGCCTCGAGGAATGGGCAAGAGTTGGTTAGGTATGTATATAGCCAATAAGCTAGCCACCTTAGAGGTACCCACACAGTTATTTATTATTGACTATAAACAAAGTGATGCTTCTAGACTTAATACCTTACTTCCAGAAAAACGAGTCGCCTGTACAAAGGAAGAAATATTTTCATTATTAGAACACTTCATTAACTTAATGCATAAACGACGCGAATTCATAAATGATAACACTGAATTTGGTACTACAGCAGTAAACTTAGAAATGCCTTTATATTATCTTTGGTATGACGAGTTTGGTGCATTCACCCCAACATTAACAACCAGTGAGAAAAAAAAACACGATGATTTATTATCTCAACTGGTTTTATTAGGGCGGCAATATAATTTTGGAGTATTAGCGATTATGCAACAAATTTCAGTTACTAATAGTGGTCTAAATAGTAACATAAAGCAGCAATTCGGAATGATTGTTCATATGGGAGCAGATACAAAGGAATCATATCGTCAGACGTTCGGCGCCACCTATGAAATACCTCGTGTTAATCTCTCTAGAGGGCAAGGCCTAATTTGGATGCAAGGAGAACGGATTATTCAACCCTTTTACGCTCCAGATCTCTCGAACATCGATATTTGGCAGTCGTTTAAAAAGAATCTTAATAATCAGAATGACGATAAATATTTAAAAATGTACAAAACAAGTGAAACTAAATAAGGGCATTTTGGTTTTAGCAAAATGCCCTCGCGCGCAAGCGCGCTTTGACTTGATAAGCGGAAAACAAGTGAACTTCAATCATATTGGAGGTGATCTGATGAAATCAAACAATGAGCAGCCTTTTCATTTATAGTGGTGCGCTTGTCAAAGCCTATCGCTACGGAAGAACTTTAGAAATCACAACCTCAAATGGTCTAAATAGGCAGACGATAAAAGTACTTCCAAATAAACAATATGTAGTACTCAAAACTGGTGAGATTAGGGATATGAACACTAGTGCCGAGAATCGAGCTGACAACCTAAAAGCTGTGAAGCAAACCATGAAAAAATTACGACGTCTCATCGCTCATAATTTTAACGGTGGAAATAATCAACTTTGGATTACTCTAACCTATAAGGAAAATATTACTGACTACAAACTTGCTTCAAAAGACTATAAACTGTTTATGAAAAATCTACGGAAATCTTATAAAAACTTAGAATATATATCAGTCATTGAGCCACAAGCAAGTGGGCGTTGGCATTTTCATATTCTATTAAAGAGTGATACAACTCTATTTATTTCTAATGACGAAATAGCACGCTGCTGGGGAAAAGGTTATACCAATACAAAACGTTTAAAATCATCGGATAAGGTAGGAAATTATGTATTGGCTTATCTAAGTAATCTTGATCTTCCTGCTGACAAGAATAATCAAAGTAAGAAGTACGTCAAAGGTGCTAGATTGTATTTCTATCCTAAAGGAATAAGGATATATCGGAGAAGTAAAGGTATTCAAGATCCTATTACTGAAACCGCAAGTAAAAATATTATCATGAAGAAAAATCACGTAACAAATAGAAAAGCTAATTACTCAACAAAAACAGTTCATCAAGCTAAGACTGGACCAGTAACATATATTACAGAATTTTATGATGATTTAGATTAATAGGAGTGACAATATATGATAGCAGATAAAATTAACAGATATCCTTATCTTATGACCCGTGAACAAGCTTCAAGTTTTTTAGGGATTGATCCAAAGTCATTTGATAAATACATTCGAGAAAGTGAACAACTAAACAGATTTATGATTGGAAGGCAAGAGCGTTTCACTATCGATTCTTTAGTTGATTTTATTAAAGCGAACCAAATATAAAGCTTACCAATGGTTGATACTTTGCTAGAACATGTTTACAATGATTTTGTATTCAACTAGCATCTATCAACTATTTTTATGAAAGGGATTGATAGTATGGCTAGTATTATAAAAAGAGGGAAATCGTATCGAGCGCAAGTTTCCTTATACAAACAAGGAAAACATAAAAAGCTTTCTAAAACTTTTCCAACAAAGAAAGAAGCGCAACTTTGGACTTTAGAAATGGAGTTAGCAAAAGGAGAAGGTAAAGATCTTGCTCACAGAACAACAACCTTTGCGGATTTTTTCGATAATTGGATTTACCTTGTAAAAGTAAATGACGTGAAAGAAACGACTTTTCAAAATTACGTTCGTACTTTAGGAGTTATCAGGAACTTATTTCAGGACATTCAATTAAAAGATTTAAATGATATTGTTGTTCAGAAGAAAATTGATGAATATGCAAAAACACATTCTCGAAAAACAACACATGAAGTATTATTAAAAATCAAAACGGCATTACGTGATGCCTATGCTCGCGGTTATATTGTTAATGACTTTGCACGATTAGTTAAAACACGTGGAGAAAACCCACCTAAGCGAAACAGAGCATTATCCATCACTGACTTTAAAAAGCTCCGCAATTATGTTTTAAAGCATCCAGAAGATGAATTTAACCTACTTGTATTACTTGCATTAGAAACGGGTATGCGACGTGGAGAGCTATTAGCAACGCGACCAGAAAGCCTTTATGAATACGGGATAAAAGTTAGACACTCAATCAGTCCCACTTCTGACGATACTTCATTAAAGACACAAAATGCAAAACGTGATGTTTCTATAAACAAAGAGGTTTATGAGCTTGTACGTAATATTCCCGTTAAAGATAATGGTTATATTTTCGGCTTTGCTGGCTTTAAACAATCCGAGCTTTTAGCTGAATTATTAACAGAATTAAACATTAAAAGAACAACCTTTCACGGTCTAAGAGATACGCACGCATCATTCTTATTTGCCCAAGATATAGATATTGCATATGTATCTAAACGGTTAGGACACATAAATATACAAACCACACAAAATTACTATCTAGAATTAATGCCAGAAAAAAAGCATCAGCAAGATGCCGATGCTTTAAATCTTTTAAGTTCTTTATAATGTCCAAGCTGATTTGAACCAACTTGAACCAAAAAACCTTTGTAAACGTTGATACAATAAGAAATTGATTAACGTTTTGAGAATTGTGAAGCTTTACGAGCTTTTTTAAGACCTGGTTTTTTACGTTCAACCATACGTGCGTCACGTGTAAGTAACCCAGCGCGTTTAAGAGCTAAACGGAAGTCAGGATCAACTTCTAGCAATGCACGAGCGATTCCGTGACGGATAGCTCCTGATTGTCCAGCGTAGCCTCCACCGTTTACGTTAACAAATACGTCATATGCGCCTTTTGTTTCAGTAACGCCGAAAGGTTGATTGATAACTTCACGCAAGTCAGCATGTGGAATGTATTCTTCAACATCTTTTTTGTTGATAGTAATTTTACCAGTTCCTGGTACTAAGCGTACGCGAGCAACTGCATTTTTACGACGGCCTGTGCCGATATATTGAACTTGTGCCAATGAAATTCCCTCCTATTAGATTAAGTTTGTGATGTCTAAAACTTCTGGTTGTTGTGCTGCATGTGGATGTTCTGCTCCACCGTATACATTCAATTTTGTAAATTGTTTACGGCCTAAAGTATTTTTAGGTAGCATGCCTTTTACAGAAGTTTCGATCAAACGACGAGAATTTTTAGCACGCAATTCACCAGCTGAGATTGATTTCAATCCTCCTGGGTAGTTGCTGTGACGGTAATAAATTTTATCAGTCGCTTTTTTACCTGTTAATTTCACTTTATCTGCATTGATAACAATGACGAAATCGCCAGTATCCAAATGAGGGGTGAAAGTTGGTTTATTTTTTCCACGTAGTACAGATGCAACAACTGTTGAAAGACGTCCCAATGGAACATCAGTTGCGTCTACTACATACCATTTACGTTCTACTTCGCCTGGTTTGGCCATATATGTTGTACGCACGTTAGTTTCCTCCAATTTAAGTTCTGATGTTTGACATACACTTCGAGTTTCCGGGGCTCTTTGTGGGGCAAACAATACCATTTAACATATTACCTGCAAATACCGATAATGTCAACGTTTTTCTATACTTTTGAAAAATTAAATTTCTTTTTCATTTTTATCTTTTCATCGTTTTAGTTTCTTTTAGACTAAGAAATTCGTTATGTATAAAAAGTTGTGTATTTACATTATTTTTGAATATTATTTTCATTTTATTTATTTTTATGTATATTTATTTAATTTATTGATTGCTTTTTTATTTTTATGGTGTTATCATTTGAAACATCTATTTTGAAAACACTTAAAAATAAAGGGGCGATTTTATGAAAGAAAAAATTATATTGGCTTACTCAGGTGGATTAGATACCTCTGTGGCAATCAAATGGTTGGCAAAAGATTATGAGGTGATTGCTTGTTGCCTAGATATCGGTGAAGGCAAAGATACAGCTTTTATTAAAAAAAAAGCACTTCAAGTTGGTGCAATTGCGTCTTATGCCATCGATGCCAAAGAGGAATTTGCTCAAGAATTTGCATTGATCGCGCTACAAGGTCATACGTTTTACGAGCAGTCTTACCCACTGGTTTCTGCGCTTTCTCGCCCCTTGATCGCAAAAAAATTAGTGGAATTAGCTCGAAAAACTGGTGCAACGACGATTGCTCATGGCTGTACAGGAAAAGGCAATGACCAAGTTCGTTTTGAAGTAGCAATCAATGCCTTGGCACCTGAAATGAAAATCATTGCACCGGTTCGTCAATGGCAATGGTCTCGGGAAGAAGAAATCGCCTATGCGAAAGAAAATGATGTGCCGATCCCAGCAGATTTGGAGAATCCATATTCTATCGACCAAAACTTGTGGGGACGTGCTTGTGAGTGTGGTGTGTTAGAGGACCCTTGGGCGACTCCGCCAGCAGGTGCTTATGATATTACGACAGCGTTGGAGTATACACCTGATCAGCCGGATATCATTGAACTCACTTTTGAACAAGGCGTTCCAGTTGCTTTGAATCAAGAAAGTTTACCTTTATCCGAATTGATCTTGTCTTTGAATCAATTAGCCGGCAAGCATGGAATCGGACGGATCGATCATGTGGAGAATCGTCTGGTAGGGATCAAATCGCGGGAAGTGTATGAATGCCCTGGAGCGATCACTTTGATGCAGGCACACAAAGAGCTGGAAGATTTGACCTTCGTTCGTGAATTAGCACATTTCAAACCAATGATCGAGCAACAGTTGAGCCAAATGATTTACGATGGTCTCTGGTTCAATCCATTGACCGATGCGTTGATCTCTTTCTTGAAAGCAACACAGACTGCGGTCAATGGGACTGTCCGTGTCAAACTATTCAAAGGAAATGTCATCGTTGAAGGACGTAAATCAGCCAATAGTCTATATAACGAAGAACTAGCAACGTATACTTCAGCGGATACCTTCGATCAACAAGCTGCTGTCGGTTTTATCAAGCTTTGGGGTCTACCATCGAAAGTCTATGCGGAAGTTCAAACGCAACAACAAACAGCCGTAGGATCAGAGTAGCGAGTAAAGCAATCAAAAGAAAAGTAAGGTAAAAGCTGAGTGCGAACTCAAACAGGACCTTTTACCTGCTTTTCTTTCATTCAAAACATAGGAGGAATCACATGGATAAACTTTGGGGTGGACGGTTTCAAGGAAAAAGTGAACAATGGATCGATGCATTCGGTGCTTCGATCTCCTTTGATCAAAAATTAGCTCAACAAGATATTTTAGGTAGTCTCGCCCATGTGAAAATGTTGGCCCATACTGGGATTTTGTCCGAGGAAGAAGCGCAACAGATCATCGCTGGTTTGGAAAAACTGCAAACACGCTTAACGAATGGCACTTTGCATTTTTCGGTGGAAAATGAAGACATCCACTTGAATATTGAAAAATGCCTGCATGAGGAAATCGGACCTGTTGCCGGGAAACTACATACTGCTCGTAGCCGTAATGACCAAGTCGCAACAGACATGCACTTGTATCTAAAAGATACGGTACTTGAACTGATTGAAAAGCTTCATTCGTTACGTCAAACGTTCGTGGAAAAAGCAGCAGAGCATACGGCTACGATCATGCCAGGATATACTCATCTGCAACACGCCCAACCGATTTCCTTTGGCCATCATCTCTTAGCGTACTATCAGATGTTTACTCGTGACCATGAACGCTTCACAGAAAGCCTGAAACGAATCGATATTTCCCCTTTAGGCAGTGCCGCATTGGCAGGTACGACGTTTCCGATTGATCGTTCCTTTGCTGCAAATGAATTAGGCTTTTCTGCTGTTTATGCAAACAGTTTAGACGCCGTTAGTGACCGTGATTTTATTCTGGAGTTTTTAAGTAATGCTTCATTATTGATGATGCACTTGTCCCGTTTTTGTGAAGAAATCATTTTTTGGTGTAGTTACGAATGTCAATACATTGAACTTTCGGATACTTTTTCAACAGGCAGTTCGATCATGCCTCAAAAGAAAAATCCAGATATGGCGGAATTGATACGTGGAAAAACTGGTCGAGTATATGGTAATTTATTTGGTTTACTCACGTTGATGAAAGGTTTGCCTTTAGCTTATAACAAAGATTTCCAAGAAGATAAAGAAGGCATGTTCGATACGAGTGAAACGATTTTAGCTAGTCTCTCGATCATGGAAGGTATGGTCAAAACCATGGAAGTGAACAAAGCCCGAATGTATGCAGCCACGCAAAAAGATTTCTCCAATGCGACTGAGTTAGCCGATTACTTGGCTGCAAAGGGCATCCCCTTCCGTCAAGCACATGAGATTGTCGGTAAACTCGTCTTACATTGTACACAGCAAGGTTGCTCGTTACAAGACCTCCCACTAACAGAATTCCAAGCAATCAGCCCGCTGATCGAATCTGATCTTTACGATACCTTACTTCCAGACACTGCCGTGAAACGTCGCAATTCATTAGGTGGTACAGGTTTTGACCAGGTAGAAATACAGATTGAGCAAGCACTACATCAGTTGAAAATAGACAAGAACTAAAAGAACATCTTGAGACAATGTTTCCACACGTTATCTCAAGACGTTCTTTTTTGTAGTTTACATTTTTCAAAAATATGCAAAAAAAGTTCAATCTTTCAAGAATAAACATGTCATACTTTAGTTTAAAAAACTTTTTAAAACAGAAAGGAATAATACCTATGACCTTCTTCCCCTTTGTCGATCCCAATCGTCGACCGCAAGCCAAGATCAGAAAAATGACAGAAGAACTCACACAAAAATTTCAAGCAATCGATCCAGATTTGACTTTGATACATAATGATAACTTTATTGATTATGGTCCAGAGGTCTTTCCAAAGCTATCGAAAATTTATTGGGACCCTCGTGTGCCAGATCATCCAATGGAACATTTTGTGTATTCGGAGTATCGGTTGAAATATCAATTTTATACGCTCTATTGTTTTACACCTTATGGCGAACAAATTGATGAACATTACGGAAAAGTAAATCATTCGGATCGAAAAACGCTACAAGCAATTGACGATTTGATATTAACTGTTATTCACACTTATCAAGCAAAAAACTTATCTTACTGGAAGGATTTATTTCCAGAAGAACAATTCCAACAAACAATCGCATCTCATTATCAAAGAACTTCACAGATGATCGGTGAAGGTAAAAAAAGTAGTCGACTAATCACATTCACTGACCCCAAGCATCGACCTTTGGCTGCTGTAGAAAAGAATACGAATTTTCTAGAAACTCAGCTAAATCAATTAGATTCTCGATTAACTGTGACTCATGATGATTCATTTATTGATTTCGGCCCAAAAGATGGACATTTTCTTGCGGAATGTCCATATGATCCTGAAGAAGACGACCCAGACGATGATAGACTGGGTTTATCGGATGAAGAATATGTCATTTGTTATGAAAACACTCCTCTATTTGGGATTTCCCCATATGGATTGAGCTTTGGATATCACGGAGATTTTTTTAATGGGGGGATTCCGATGATAGACTACCTAGGAATAAGAAAGACTCACAATGAAACTATTTTAAAAATTATTTACACGTATAAACTTTATAATATGTATTATTGGCGTGAACAGTATACACCAGAAGATTTCCAAATAAAATCTAAAAAGTTCAAAAAAGATTGGTCCTTAAGTTAATTAAGGACTAATCTTTTTCTATTCAACTGGATAGGCTGTTACAACAGTGACCTTTCCATTTGCTTTAACATTTACGCTGACATTTATACTAAAAACTCCACCAGTTTCTTTCCCAATGAGGTCTTGTCGTCCAGGTACATCTGTAACTTTCTCCTCAATTATACGTTCGACTTCACTCGTAATTTTCTCTGCATTCCAATTATCAGGAAATACGGTAGTCTTCGCACCCTTAAAATTTGTTCCATAACTCACTTTAGCCTCAAAAGGTTTTCCTTCCACCACTATCCCAGTTGGTTCATAAACTACTCCACTGTCTGGACTATAAAAATCAGGATGGCGCGAATGAGCTCCTGATATAATCAATCTCCCATCTCTCCCCGGTCTTACCTCCCCCGCCACATGTCGCAAGGCTTTACGGTTATAGTATTCGGTGGTTGGTAACCTCTCTACCAAGGCTTCATTTGGACAGCCTTTGGTGATTAGAGCCTTTTCCGCTTCCAATACGCGAGCGGCTTCGGCTTCTTCGACTTCAATCGCTGCTAGGATAACTTCTTCGGATTCAACTGCTTGTAAGACAGAAATCATTTCAGACCATGGTAAGCACATGGCGATGAGCAAGATATCCACTGGTTCGAGCTTCAATTGGGACTGCTTGATGACCCAGTCGGTATTTTCGTAATTTGGTAAGTGCTTCAATACACTGCCACCGACTTCAGAAATCGCTGCAATGGTGGTGTCATCTAAACTCTTTGGCAAAGAATTCGTGCGTTCTTCATCAAGCAAGCCATCGGCTAACGCATAGTAGTTGCAATAGACACCGAAAAAGCTTTGCACTTTGCGGATCGTATAGATGACTTCTTGGTTAAAACCGATGTCGATTTGGTCTAAGGGAACAATTTCTTGCGTTCCCCGATACACAAACTCACCTTCCCGATCAGTGACAACTTCTTTGTCATTGGCTTTCGCTGCGATTCGGAATAGATTGGTCTGAAACGTATCAGGTAATTGATCAATCAGCGCATCCCGCTCATCGATCATCTGACGGGTGATTTCTTTTCCGATGTCATTGACAGAATCAACATCTGTTGGGGCTACTGCCCCAAATTGGACGGACGAGTATTCTTTGACCACTTCCAGAGCTTGTTCAGGTGTGGCGATTTCTGCTAAAAATGTATCAAAGTCCGTCTCCAAGGGAATCGTGATGCCCCGAACATCATATTGTGTATATAATTGTTGGCGATGGTCATAGGCGGTATAGCTCATGGTCACATTGACATAGGGTGTTCCTGGACCATTATATGGAGAAAAATTGATTTGCTTGAGGGCGCCGATCCGTGGAGGTAATTTTTCATTTCCCGGTAAGTATTCATTCAGTGAAGTATCTGGATAAACTAATAGACTTTGATCATTCGTGTCTTTAGGAACGAACAATCCGCTCATACCGTCCGTGCCGGTTCGCATCTCATATCCAGATAGTTCTGGTGTTGTTTGTATGTATTCAAGGAACTGGTTTTGGACCGTAATCCAGCTAGCCAACTCGATTTTGGTGGTCGGATAAATCTCAACGGGGTCTTCTGGAGCATCAATGGCATCACCGAGCAAGCTGATCGACTGCCTTAGGATACTTGTCGAAGTCAAACGGTACAATTGGCTGACAGCTGTCTCTTTGGTTGATTCTTTTAAGTAGGGTCGGGTAAATTCAGCAAAGGCGGTAGCTTGGATGATCGGTGCAATTTTTGAACGAGCAAACCGAGTACTGAGGGGTAACGTACTTGGCCCTTCCATCACGTCTAAATAATCCGCTAGAACTAAATTATCAAATACGTTATGTTCGGCAGTCAGGGTATCCGTAAATCCTCGGAGTTTTGCCCATTCGTTCCATGTTTTTTCATCTTTTGCTGGCGAAGTGCCACTTAAATCAATCGCAACAGCCGGACGCGAGGTTGCTTCTTTGAAGGATCGATCACTCGCAAAGGCTAAGAGTGTCGGTTGGAAAACCGACGACAACAACATTACAACCATCAACAACGAGAACCATTTCTTTTTCATTTTTCCACTCCTTTTCTTTTTTATTGACACCGAGAGTATATCCCAAGAAAAGAAAGCGCTTAATAAAAAGTGAAAATTCTCATGAAACGACTTTTTCTAAAATAAGAATAAGAAATTCTAATTGTTATTAAACAAAAAAAGACATCCCCATTCCAGCACATTGTCTGCAAATGGGGTGTCTTTATGGTTGTGATGAAATTGATTATGCGTCGATTCCTGGTGCTTTACCTAGATGTGCTTGTATCATCCAGATGCGTTTTTCTGTTGCTGCTTTAAATTCAATAAACATATCTTGCGTAGGATCGTCGCCTTCTTCACCAGCAGCTTCGATTCCTTTTTGGAAAAGATCTGCTAAATAGCGGTAACCTGCGACTAATGTTTCTAAACGTTCTTCCATCGTGCGATCCCAACGACCAACTTCATCAGGGATTTTTGTGTTGTCTGCAAATTCACGTAACGTTGAATAAGGTGAACCATCTAATGTGATCAAACGTTCTGAGATTTCATCTAATTGTTCATTCAAGTCGTCCATGAAGCTGTCCATCATTGGATGCAATGTCAAGAATCCAGGACCTCTCATATACCAATGTGTTTGGTGGACGATCACCGACATTTGGCTTAAATCTGCTACTAATTGATTCAATACTTCTTTGGTTTGTTGAAATTTCATGTAATTCTGCCTCCTCGCATTTGCCTATATTAAAATCATAGTAAACTTTGAGGGAAAAGTACACTAAAATCCTTTAGATGAGAACGATTTTCATCCCCAGAGTAATGCTTTTTTTAAATAGCAAAAAATCCGCCAACCAAATAGAAAATATAACTAATGTCATCATTTACGATTCGCCTTCTTCATCTATCATCTCTATTGATAGAGTCTCTCGTAGTTCCGCAAATAACTGAGAATAGCGGCTTAATTCTTGTTGTGTCGAAACAAATAAAGGATATATTTTGTTGTACATGCGGCTGGCTTTTTTCTGAACAGCCACTTGTTGTGCTAATTCAATATATGCGGAAGCTTCACCTAATGTTTCGATTCTGCCTTGGCTCTGCCAACCTAATATGACTGCCCCTAACGCTGAGGCTTCTTTAACTTTTGGAAAACGGATAGGTTGTCCCAATACATCTGCCATGATCTGCCGAAATAACACTGATTGAGCGAAGCCACCAGTTGCACGTAACTCAATGACTTGATCGGGTGGACAGATACCTCGCAAAATTCGTTTGAGATTAAAACAAACCCCTTCCAGGACCGCTCGCATCATGTCTTTTTCCGTATGCCATCGTTGTAGACCAATAAAACTTCCAAATGCCTCCGCATCCCACAAAGGTGCTCGTTCCCCCAATAAATACGGTTGAAAAATCAGTCCATTAGCGCCAGGTGGGACAAAAGCGATTTCCGAAAGGACTGCTTGATACGGATCTTCTCCTTGTTCCTTAGCTCGTTGAACGACATCTTGCATCAATGTATGGACCGCCCAATCAAAGATCCCTGCGCCATTACTGGTTGCTCCTCCGATGACCCAGTGTGTTTGATCCAAAACATAACAGAAGGTTTCCATTGTTGGATGGAGCTTTGGGCGATTCGAAATAAATCGTAATGCGCCACTGGTACCGACAGTCAGCGCTGCCGTCGTCTCACCAAATGCACCTAAGCCTAAATTGGATAATGGCCCATCGGCTCCACCTAAAATAAATGGAATTTCTTGATCAAAATGAAATCTCGTACGGGCTTGTTCTGTTAATTTCGTGAACTGGGTAGTCGCAGGTGCTACTCTTGGTAATTGCTCTTCTTGTATCCCTAACTCTTCAAGAATAGGCTCTGACCATTGGAAACGGTAGATATCAAAGTACCCTGTGCCAGAAGCAGTACTATAATCACTGACTAATTCAGCAAACAGCTCATAAAAAAGATAGTCTTTGATCCCTACAAAATAAGCCGCTTGCTCAAATAAATCAGGAAACTCGTTTTTCAACCAATTGATTTTGATCAATGGTGTCATTGGATGGATCGGCGTACCCGTCCGTTCATAGATCACTCGACCTTTTTCAGTTGCTTTTAATTTTTCTGCTTCATTGACGGCACGAGTGTCTGCCCAAGTAAACATACGAGTTAAAGGTTTTTTATTTTTATCTAATAAAATCAAGCTGTGCATGGCTGTTGAAAATGAAATGAATTGGATTGTCTGTGCGGGTAACTGTTGGATCACTTCATTGATGACCGTATACACTGCATGGACTATCAATTCCTGATCTTGTTCAGCCATGCCTTGAATTTCTTGGATCAGCGGGTAATGAAAGTAGGCTGTAGCTACTTCTTCTGCTTGTTCATTGAATGCAACTGCTTTCGTTTGCGTAGTACCGATATCGACCCCGACTGCAATCATTATTTTTTCCACCTCTCTTCTCCTTTTTTGCGTATCTTAATCAAAAGGAGGTTGGTCTGATGTTTCTTTATTTTATCATTGGTTGTTGCTTTGGTTCTTTTTTGTGCTTAGTCGCACAACGCGTTCCTCAAGACCTTTCTATTATTTCCCCTCGTTCACATTGTGTCAACTGTCACCAAACATTGCGTTGGTATGAGTTGATTCCATTACTTTCGATTGTCATGCAACGATTTCGTTGCCGCTCTTGTCAGACCAAACTTTCACCCATGTATCCACTGGCAGAGTTGATCAGCGGTACGCTATTTATGTATGCAGGATGCTATTCGCCAGATACAGTTCATTTGATTTGGCTATTCACTGCTTTTTTATTTTCGTTGATGGATATTTTTTACCTTGCGATCGACACTCGCATCCTCTATTTCTCATGGACTTTCTTATGGGCCTACTGGGTGCTGACTGAGCAGTTTCACTTAGAAACCAGCTTAGTGTTCGGCTTGATCAGTTACGGTTTGCTGCGTTATGGGCAAGCTTATTTAGGCGCAGGCGATACGTTACTCTTACTTAGTTGGAGTGGTGGGTTAGCCTCCACACATTTTCTCATGCTTATGTTTATCGCAAGTTGTCTTGGTTTAAGTTATTTTTGTATCACTGCTTTATTCCATAAGAAAAGAAAGCATCTCCCTTTCGTTCCTTTTCTGAGTATTGCCTTATGGTTGGTCCTCTATTTCCGATAGCACAAAAAAGAAGAAGCATCTAGAACAAAATGTCCGACCTTCCTCTTTTCTTATTACTTAAAATTCATATTTTCTAGTAACTTATACTGCTAGTCTTTCCAGTTTTTTCTAAGGAATCCCGCCCGACCAGAGCCTTCACGATACAACTGATAATGGATCTTGTTTTTCTTGTAGTAATCTTGATGATACTCCTCTGCGGGATAAAAGGTCGTACGAGGTTCGATCTTTGTGACGATCGGTTGATCGAAACGGCCACTTGCTTGTAACTGTTGTTTTGAGTTTTCTGCGGCTTCACGTTCTGCTTCATCACTATAATAAATGACCGGACGATAAGAGTCCCCACGATCAGCAAACTGCCCTAAAGCATCTGTCGGATCGGTCTGTTGCCAATAAATCTCGACCAATTGTGCATAGGTGATGATTTCAGGATCATATTCGATTTCTACCGCTTCCGTATGACCTGTTGTTCCAGTCGTCACTTGTTCGTAGGTTGGATTTGGTACATGTCCTCCAGTATAACCGGAAGTAACGGAGAGGATACCTGGTTGTGTTTCAAACGGTTTGACCATACACCAAAAACAGCCACCTGCAAATACAGCTTTTTTCACTGCCATTTCTTATCAGCTCCTTTGGTTTTATCATACTCGTTTTCATTGAAATAAATAGTAATATGCTTATTTTACCCCCTACCGGTATTTTTAGCCTATTTTTATTGTTTTTCTTTTAATATTTGAAAACTTGTGGATAAATTTTGGTACACATAATAATTATCCCCTGTGGATATCTATTACCATTTCTTTTATCCACAGTTACCTTTTACTTCCTTGATTCTAGTTTATCCACAAAAAAAAGGTCAAGTCCCTCAAACAGGAACTTGACCTTCTTTATGTGAACTCATGGTTTATCGTGTTTGTTCATTCATTGCATCTTCGGCAGCCATTTGTGCTTCGATGTCAGAAATACTATACACGTTTTCACTTGCAACGCCAACTTCTTTTGGTTCCATGTTGCGGTAACGTGGCATACCAGTACCAGCTGGAATGATCTTACCGATGATAACATTTTCTTTCAAACCAAGAAGTGGATCTTTTTTGCCTCGGATCGCAGCATCAGTCAAGACACGAGTTGTTTCTTGGAAGGATGCAGCTGATAAGAAGCTGTTTGTTTCTAATGATGCTTTTGTGATACCTAGCAAGACTGGACGAGATGTCGCAGGAACGCCACCAGCAACTAACGTATTGTAGTTTTGGTCTTTGAAGTCTGCGATATCTAACAGTGTACCTGGCAAGATTTCTGTATCGCCTGGGTCCATGACGCGCACTTTACGAAGCATTTGGCGAACCATTACTTCGATATGTTTGTCGCCGATTTCTACCCCTTGCATACGGTAAACGCGTTGTACTTCACGTAATAGATAGTTTTCAACAGATAGAACGTCACGTACTTGCAACAATTGTTTCGGATCGATTGATCCTTCTGTCAATGGTGCACCACGATGGATCATATCGCCTTCAGCGACTTTCATACGTGCAGTATAAGGCACTGTATACGTACGTGTATCTGTTTTCCCTTTGATTGTTACTTCTTTGGTACGTGTAGCAGGATCTTCAGAGATATCGATGACATCCCCTGTTACTTCAGTAATCACTGCTTGCCCTTTCGGATTACGTGCTTCAAAGATTTCTTGGACACGAGGAAGACCTTGAGTGATATCATCTCCGGCAACCCCACCCGTATGGAACGTACGCATTGTTAACTGAGTACCTGGTTCACCGATTGATTGAGCGGCGATCGTACCAACTGCTTCTCCGACTTCAACGTCAGAACCAGTTGCCAAGTTACGTCCGTAACAATGTTTGCAGACACCATGTTTTGTGTTACATGTGAAGACAGAACGGATCGTTACAGTTTCAACACCTGCATCAACGATTTGTTTTGCGACATCTTCAGAGATCAATTGATTTCCGGCAATGATCATTTCGTTGGTTTCAGGATGACGAACTTCTTTACGTGTGTAACGTCCAATCAAACGATCTTCAAGAGATTCGATGATTTCATTTCCTTCACGGATTGCTTGGATCTCAAGACCGCGGTCAGTGCCACAATCTTCTTCACGAATGATGACATCTTGGGCAACGTCAACTAAACGACGTGTCAAGTAACCAGAATCGGCTGTCTTCAAGGCTGTATCGGTCATTCCTTTACGAGCCCCGTGAGTTGAGATAAACATTTCCAAGACAGAAAGTCCTTCGCGGAAGTTCGAAATGATCGGCAATTCCATGATACGTCCATTCGGTGCGGCCATCAATCCACGCATACCAGCAAGCTGAGTAAAGTTGGAGATGTTACCACGGGCACCAGAATCTGACATCATGAAGATTGGGTTTTTCGCTTCCAAACCTTCCATCAGTTTTTGTTGGATGCTGTCTTTCGCAGCGTTCCAAACAGCGATTACTCGTTCATAACGCTCGTCATCAGTGATCAATCCACGACGGAATTGCTTCGTGATCGACTCTACTTGTTTATGTGCTTCGTCAATGATCACTTGTTTTTCATTCAAGACACTGATGTCGGCGATCCCTACAGTGATACCTGCATGTGTTGAATGTTTGTATCCTAAGTCTTTCATACGGTCAAGCATCTTAGATGTTTCAGTTACTTTGAAACGTTTGAAGACTTCGGCGATGATGTTTCCTAAGTTTTTCTTCTTGAATGGTAAAACTAGTTCTTGTTCTTTGATGTGAGCAGGAATATCTGTTCCAGCTTCAACAAAGTATTTGTCCGGTGTTTGGACAGTCAAGTTGAAGTCAGTTGGCTCATTCAAGTAAGGGAATTCTGGTGGCATGATTTCGTTAAAGATGATCTTACCAACAGTCGTGATCATCGTGCGTTCTTTTTGCCATTCTGTAAATGGTTTGTCCCCTAATGTCGTTGGGTTCACACCAATACGTGAATGTAAATGAACGTAGCCATTACGCCATGCGATGACTGCTTCGTTTTGGTCTCTAAAGACCATTCCTTCGCCTTCACGACCTTCTTCTTCCATTGTTAGGTAGTAGTTTCCTAAAACCATATCCTGAGAAGGTGTAACAACTGGTTTACCATCTTTTGGATTCAAGATGTTTTGAGCAGCTAACATCAGCATACGTGCTTCTGCTTGTGCTTCTTCGTTCAACGGTACGTGAACGGCCATTTGGTCTCCATCGAAATCGGCATTATAAGCTTCACATACCAATGGATGCAAACGGATCGCACGACCTTGGACAAGAACTGGTTCAAATGCTTGGATACCTAATCTGTGAAGCGTAGGTGCCCGGTTCAATAGAACTGGATGTTCTTTGATGACGTCTTCTAAGACATCCCAAACTTCATCTTCTTGACGTTCGATTTTGCGTTTCGCATTTTTGATGTTTGAAGCAAGTTCACGTTGAACTAATTCGCGCATCACGAATGGTTTGAACAATTCGATCGCCATTTCTTTTGGTAATCCACATTGGTACATTTTCAAGAAAGGACCTACGACGATAACTGAACGACCAGAGTAGTCGACACGTTTACCAAGTAAGTTTTGACGGAAACGACCTTGTTTCCCTTTCAACATATGAGAAAGAGATTTCAATGGGCGGTTACCTGGTCCTGTGACAGGACGGCCACGACGACCGTTATCGATCAACGCATCTACCGCTTCTTGTAACATCCGTTTTTCATTTTGAACGATGATTCCTGGTGCATTCAAGTCTAACAAACGTTTCAAACGATTGTTACGGTTGATCACACGACGATATAGATCGTTCAAGTCACTTGTTGCAAAACGTCCACCTTCTAATTGGACCATTGGTCGTAGATCTGGTGGGATGACAGGGATAACGTCCATGACCATCCAGCTTGGTTCATTGCCAGAAGCACGGAATGCTTCTAAAATGTCCAAACGACGGATCGCGCGTGTACGTTTTTGTCCTTGTGCAGATTTCAACTCTTCTTTCAATTCAGCTGCTTCGCCATCCAAATCAACGTTATCAAGTAATTGTTTGATTGCTTCCGCGCCCATTGCTGCTTGGAATTCTTGGCCATATTGTTCACGTTTTTCGCGGTATTCGCGTTCAGTCAACAATTGTTTTTTCTCTAAGCTTGTGTTTCCTGGTTCAATAACAACATATGAGGCAAAGTAAATGATTTCTTCTAATGCGCGTGGGCTCATGTCTAATACAAGACCCATACGAGAAGGAATACCTTTGAAATACCAGATATGTGAAACAGGTGCTGCTAATTCGATATGACCCATACGTTCACGACGAACTTTTGAACGAGTCACTTCCACACCACAGCGATCACAAACGATTCCTTTATAACGGATACGTTTGTATTTTCCGCAGGCACATTCCCAGTCTTTTGTAGGACCAAAAATCCGCTCACAGAACAACCCTTCGCGCTCAGGTTTTAAGGTACGATAGTTAATCGTCTCAGGTTTTTTTACTTCACCGTAAGACCAGCTTCTGATTTTTTCGGGAGAAGCCAAACCTATTTGCATACTTTCGAATTTATTTACATCGATCAAAAGGGGTTCCCTCCATTTCGTTTAATGGCAAAACCGTAAGGCGGCTGATCTTCGACCGCCTCACAGTATCTCAGACCGGATTAGTCTAAATTATCTTCTGCGGTTTCAAAGTTTTGGATGATATCTTGTCTTTCATCTTCGACTTGTTCAGCAGCTTGTTTTTCTAGTTCTTTTGCTGTTTGTTGTTCAGCGAATTTTGTCAAAGCATCCACTGTGATCAAATCATCGTCTTCGTCATCCATGTCGCGAAGTTCGATCTCGCTGTCTTGGATATCTAGGACACGCATGTCTAATCCTAGTGATTGTAATTCTTTGACTAATACGCGGAAGGATTCAGGTACACCTGGTTTTGGAATTGGTTCACCTTTGACGATTGCTTCGTATGTTTTCACACGTCCGACTACGTCATCTGATTTGTATGTCAAGATTTCTTGTAAGGTATAAGCCGCACCGTATGCTTCCAGTGCCCAAACTTCCATTTCCCCAAAACGTTGTCCACCAAATTGCGCTTTACCACCTAATGGTTGTTGCGTAACTAGTGAGTAAGGTCCAATTGAACGTGCATGTAACTTATCGTCAACCATGTGAGCAAGTTTGATCATGTACATCACACCGACAGACACACGTCCGTCAAATGGTTCACCTGTACGTCCGTCATAAAGAACAGTTTTCGCATCGCTAGCCATACCAGCTTCACGAACTGTTTCCCATACGTCTTCATCACTTGCACCATCAAATACTGGTGTTGCTACGTGGATGCCTAATTGACGCGCAGCCATCCCTAAATGCAATTCCAATACTTGTCCGATGTTCATACGTGATGGTACCCCTAGTGGGTTCAACATGATGTCGATCGGTGTTCCATCAGGTAAGAATGGCATATCTTCTTCCGGCATAATACGGGAAACAACCCCTTTATTACCGTGACGTCCGGCCATTTTATCCCCTTCATGGATTTTACGTTTTTGAACGATATACACACGAACTAACATGTTGACACCTGGTGATAATTCATCGCCAGCTTCACGAGTAAAGATCTTCACATCGTGAACGATCCCGCCTCCACCATGCGGTACACGTAGAGAAGTATCACGTACTTCACGTGCTTTTTCACCGAAGATCGCATGCAATAAACGTTCTTCTGCTGAAAGTTCAGTTACCCCTTTTGGTGTTACTTTACCGACTAATAGGTCACCGTCTTGGACTTCCGCCCCAATACGAATGATCCCCATTTCGTCTAAGTCTTTCAATGCGTCTTCACCGACGTTCGGGATTTCACGAGTGATTTCTTCAGGTCCTAATTTTGTATCACGAGCTTCTGATTCATATTCTTCAATATGGATCGATGTGTACACATCGTCTTTGACAAGACGACGACTCATGATGATCGCATCTTCGTAGTTGTATCCTTCCCAAGTCATGAAACCGACTAAGACGTTTTGTCCTAGAGCCATTTCACCTTGTTCCATTGATGGGCCGTCTGCCAAGGTATCCCCTTTTTCGACTTTCTCACCTAAATGAACGATTGGGCGTTGGTTGTAACTTGTTCCAGAGTTTGAACGACGGAATTTTGTTACTGAATATTTGTCTAATGCGCCATTGTCACGACGTACGCGGATCTCAGAAGCATCAACAAATTCAACTACACCATCGTGTTTACATAGTAACGCAGCTCCTGAGTCATGAGCTGATTTATATTCCATACCAGTACCAACCCAAGGTGCTTGTGGATTGATCAATGGCACTGCTTGACGCTGCATGTTGGCACCCATCAAGGCACGGTTGGAGTCATCGTTTTCCAAGAAAGGAATACATGCTGTCGCTACCGCAACTACTTGTTTCGGTGAAACGTCCATATAATCGACTTTATCGATCGATACTTCTAAGTTTTCACTTTGGGCACGAGCCATGACGATTTCTTCAGCAAATGTACCGTCATCATTCAACTTACTGTTTGCTTGGGCAACGATATAATGGTCCTCGATGTCTGCTGTCAAGTAATCGATTTGTTCTGTCACACGGCCAGTTTCACGATCAACACGACGATACGGCGTTTCGATAAAACCAAATTTGTTTACTTTCGCGTAACTAGATAAACTATTGATCAACCCGATATTTGGTCCCTCAGGCGTTTCGATCGGACACATACGGCCATAGTGGGAGTAGTGAACGTCACGTACTTCATAGCCGGCACGGTCACGAGTCAAACCACCAGGTCCTAAGGCAGAAAGACGACGTTTGTGTGTCAATTCGCCCAATGGATTTGTTTGGTCCATGAACTGAGACAATTGTGAAGAACCAAAGAATTCTTTGATACTTGCGACAACTGGACGGATGTTGATCAATTGTTGTGGTGTCAATGTTTCTGTATCTTGGATCGACATTCTTTCACGTACAACACGTTCCATACGTGCTAATCCGATACGGAATTGATTTTGTAAAAGTTCTCCGACAGAACGGATACGACGATTTCCTAAGTGGTCGATATCGTCCACGTTGCCGATGCCTTCCATCAAGTTCAAGAAGTAGCTCATTGAAGCAACGATATCCGCTGGACGAACAGTTTTCACTGTTGTGTCTGGGTAGCCGTTACCGATCACGTTGACTTCACGTTCTGGGTCTTTTGGTGAAAAGACTTTGATCACTTGGACAGTCATTGGATCAGTGACTACGCCATCTTCTGTTGGGTAGTAAGTCACTGAGTTCAAACCATTGTCGATGAACGGTGCTAATGTTTCCATCACTTGATGGGTCAAAGCTGTTCCTTTTTCAACAATGATCTCGCCTGTTTCAGGATCAACCAACGTTTCAGCTAACGTTAAGTTCAATAGACGTGTTTTCAAGTCTAATTTTTTGTTTACTTTGTAACGACCAACATTTGCTAAGTCGTAACGTTTTGGATCAAAGAAGCGGGCATTCAGCAAGTTACGTGAACTATCTGCTGTTTTTGGTTCGCCTGGGCGAAGACGCTCGTAGATATCTTTTAATCCTTCTTCTGTTCTAGAATCACTTGCATTTTTGTGTAAATCTTTTTCAATCGTGTTACGTAATGTTTCACTATCCCCAAAGATTTCAAAAATCGTGTCATCTGAACCGAAACCTAATGCACGAACTAACACAGTCAATGGAATCTTACGTGTGCGGTCGATACGTACATAAGAGATGTCTTTTGCATCAGTTTCCATTTCTAACCATGCACCACGGTTAGGGATCACAGTGGAACCGAATCCTTCTTTACCGTTTTTGTCTACTTTCCCATGGAAGTAAACACCTGGTGAACGGACTAATTGGGAAACGATAACACGTTCCGCACCGTTGATGATGAATGTACCTTGCTCTGTCATCAATGGGAAATCACCGAAGAATACTTCTTGAGCTTTGATTTCGCCTGTTTCACGGTTTGTTAAACGTAAAGTCACATGTAATGGTGCAGAGTAATTTGCGTCATGTGCGCGTGCTTCTGCTACTGTGTACTTTGGTTCTTTCAATTCATAATCTACAAATTCCAAAGAAAGATTGCCATTGAAGTCATCGATTGGCAAAATATCTTCAAACATTTCTCTTAGTCCTTCATCCAAGAACCATTGGTACGAGTCTGTTTGAATTTCGATCAAATTTGGTAATTCCAACACTTCACTGATTCGTGCGAAACTTCTACGTTCGCGATGTTTTCCGTATTTTACTACGTGTCCAGCCAAGCTCTTCACCCCTCTAAAATGTCATTCAAAAAGACTACCCGATCAATTGTTACAATAATATTAAAAATATTATATTTAGGTAACAACAGACATTTTTTGCGGCTTTTAGGCAAAAAAAAACCAAAAATAGAACGTTCTCTTGAGTACTTGCCTACGTGAGCTTCTACTTTTGTTTCCTTATATTAAAGCCGAAACGGACAATATTTCGTTTCTGCCTTCGCTTCATCAGATAGTTTTTGCAACTTCATATAATACACTGTTTAAACGTAAAAGTCAACACTTCCTGGCGTTTCCTGTAAATTTTAGTAATTGTTTCTTAATCTTTCTTTTTTGTTCCAATTTCGTCCATTCCTAATTGAGTGACTCTTCCTTACAAAATCTTTTCGTCTTTATAGCGACTCAAACAAAAAGTATGACGCGCTGTCCTCATTCGATCGTAAATCTGCTAATATATAAATAGTAGAAAGGAGCTTGATCGATGACGACAAAAGCCAAGGTACTACACCTTTTAAAAAATACTCCGACATTTCTATCCGGTGAAAAAATCGCCCAACAACTGAATGTCTCCCGAACGAGTATTTGGAAAGCCATCAAAGAATTAGAAAAAGAAGGTTTTCGCTTTGAACATCAAGCGAAAGGGTATCGTTATCTCCCCTCTGATGTATTGGATCCTGTAGAGATTTCCCAAGCATTATCTTCTTTTGACGTTCAAGTGAACGTTTTATCACAATCGGAATCGACGATGAAAGATGCTAAATCGGCATCTAATATGGATACTACGAAACCTAGTTTATTTATCGCGGATACACAAGAACAAGCCCATGGACGTTTTGGACGTTCCTTTTTCGCTCAACCAAGTCAAGGAATCTACATGAGCTTATTATTGCATCCACAAAAGCATTTTGAGGAATTGCCACAATATACGTTGATTGCTGCCAGTGCATGTGTCAAAGCGATTCAAGAAACGACAGGAAAACATGCCATGATCAAATGGGTCAACGATATCTACCTTGAAGGGAAAAAGGTTTGTGGAATTTTATCTGAAGCGGTAAGCGATATGGAAAGTGGTGAAATTCGTTCGGTGATTATTGGTGTGGGCTTGAATTTTTCGATCCCTCACACGCAATTTCCTGATGAGATCCAGCAAAAAGCGACCTCCTTGTTTCCTGATGGTGAAGCATCGATGACTAGAAATCAATTGATCTGCGCGATTTGGAAACATTTCTTTAGGTATTTAGCCGACCATTCGCACACCTATTTTGATCTTTACACAGAACGGTCATTTGTCCTAGGTAAGTCTGTCAGCTTTACCCGAAAAGGAAAATCTTATCAAGGAATTGCCCAGGCAATCGGTCCAAAAGGAGAACTGATCGTAGATACGCCAAACCAGCGCTTCCAACTACTCTCTGGTGAAGTCAGCTTAACAGAAATCGATGGGCTACCATCAGCAAAAAGAGGCTAGTTCGTTTCCTAGCCTCTTTTTTATCAATGGTGGGTTTGTCATGCTCGCTTTATTTTTCATAAGCTTGATGTCACGAGAAAACATGCAAACTTCTTTACGATGTACTATATTTTTCTACTATATGCTTGATTCTATGTTTGAGGTACTACATTGTGTGTTTTATTTTACTTTTGTGTCTACATCTAATTTCTATGTTTGTTCTATGTTTTAACTCTATGTTCAATATCCTTTTTAAATAGGATAGTACTATGTGCTATTGTCAGTAGCAGTAGAACAATCAAACTACTGCCTGTCAATACTAATGGACACCTGATAACATTTGCCTACGCTTTTATCTAGATGCGCTGTCGCAATCTGTGATGCACGTCGTCAAGCAAGTGAGACCGAGCAACTATTTTTCCCCGAAATAGTTTTCGGCAATCAAGTGATGTTCTATGTGTGTTGTTTCCTCTATTTACTACTTCTAAGTCATTCATAAGCTTATCTATTGAAGACCAACGATCGCTTTCTCCACTTCTTCCTATACGAAACCCTCTTCCATTTAACGCCCCCTTTTTTGTTTTGCTGTCGTTCTGTTTGTATCATAACACATAAAAAAATGAATGAATTCTTTTGTATTGAATTACAACATTTTTTATTTTCACATTAGATTCAGCGATCTCTTACTGGCTCATCCCAACCTCAATGGACTATTCTCAAATTTTGCAAAATTGTAATTGATTCGCTTTAGAAGAAGAAAAATATTCAATCTTCAAGTTGAATTTTTTTATAATCAAACAGCGGATCAAAAATTTATCTGCCGCAGACAAAGGTTGCTGATACTCTTCTTCAATATCACGAAATTAAAAATTTCTATTCTTCTCACTTAGTTTTGTTACGATCTCAATCACCGTTAATTGCGTTAATTCTGATGTATATTGTTTTCTCACAGCTACTCTCCTTTATTCATAGCGTTCTTTAATTCAGAATATAGCATGGATTTTTTCTTGCTGGGAACAATTTTTTCCAAAAACAAGAAAAGATTGTTTTAAATAAACAAAACAATCCATTTGAGTGATTTAATCCATAACATGAACGAAAGTCACCTCTGCTCTGCAAATCAATCCAAAATAACACCTTTTAGAAAAGATCAATACTAAAAATTTACACATTATAGAAATAATCGGTACATACCACGAGTTGAAAAATGATATTTTTTTATATATTAATAAAGATAATTAAGGAGAAACAATGGAGAAACCTAAAAAAAATATAGAGGTGACAAGATTTTTAAATACAGCCATCAGAGATGGTGTTCTAAATCCACAAGCAATCGGTCAAGAAAGCTTATCTCGCTTGAGATTACACATATTGATCAAAGAACAATCGTTAACTATAAATTTAAAAGCACCGAATCTTTCTGACAACGTTTTTCAGAGAATCAGTAGACAATTAGATGTTGTAAAAAAATTCTCACAACAAACAGCATCGATCACCGCTGAAAATATCCAGTTGTCTGCTAAACAAATTAACCAGAAAATTCAGCATTTAAACGAAAAAGACAGAGAGTTAAATGAACAAATCAGGGAAATTAAAAGTGAAGTAAAAAACTTTCGAGCAGAACAGCCAATCCGGATGAATATAACAAGGCAAAAACCAAACTCAATAACGCAAATAAAGAACTAAATAATAATCAAAATAACATCTACAGTCATCGCGCAATGAAGCTTGTCCTAAAAGAACAAGAACGCCGGCAAACGAAAAGTGTTCGCCGAGAATCTGTCGATCAGTCGCCGAGACGACAATCCGTTTCTCAAGTAACATCTGAACCTCGTCAGTCCGTCGCACAAAAGCTTTCTAGGCCTCGGCAATCACTCGCACAGCAACAGGAAAAACGAACAGAAAAAATCGATAACCTAACAGAAAAGATCATAAATACAGAGAAAACAATACAGGCGCTTGCAAAAGAAAGAGATGGTCTCGTTAGCCACCCTAACGTAAAAGAAGAAATCGTTATATATATTGAAGGCATCCAACTTCATCGAAAACAAGCAGATAATCTTTACCGTCAACTGGAGACGATTGATTCAAAAACTGCAACGAAGTTAGAAAAAAAATTGGCTGTTTCCCCTTATGGCAAAATCGCGTGTCCATTAACACCTAAAGAAAGCTCTGCAATCAAAGTAGCAAAGGCCAATGAAAAGTTCAATCAATCTTACCGCAACTTATCTCCTGAACCTAAAATGAACAAAAAGCTAAGAATAGACACAGGTAAAACCCTCTCATAGAAAGAGAGAACAGCCGAACATAAGAAGTTTATTCAAGAAACTAAAAAAATGTGCAGAAAATTGAGGCCAAATTGCAAAAGTACCACAAACGCAAAAAATATTTTCGGTCTGATTGCGAATGCTTTCAGAGAAAAAAATCCAAAGTTTAAAGGAAAAAAACCGATTTGATAAACAAATTCGAACAACCGTAAAAAGGTATCCTAAAACCAATATTTAAAAAACAAGTAACTGACGCTCATAATAAAAAAGAACCATAAATGAAAAATCAAAAACTGCGTGGAGATCGAACACAATCACCGAGTTTTAGCAGATCATGATCATCGCCCACACAGATAAAGATTTTCTAGCTAAAGTGGTTCAACAAATCCATATATTTAGTTATTTTATATACTTTATTTCATTACAAAAAGAGACATAAAATTATAATGAAAAAGCTCTGCCATTCGATCAGTCCACCTGCTTCAATTTCAATTTTACAACGTTTTATTATCTCATCATTTATATCAAAAATTTTCCTTAATAGAAATTATTGACACTAATTAGCAATAAAAAGATGTTATGTTTATTTATATATAACAATAAGAGAAGGAGATAGATATGGCTAAGAACAAGCAATATAAACCCAAATTAAACAATGAGGGGAAAACAACGATCACTCACCTCTCGAATCAAATTATCGACTCTGAGAATATGATCGAAAAATTCAAGGCACAACGAAAGGAGCTTGGAGATTCTTCAAAATCTTCAAAAAAATATCAGGAACTGACAGATGCTATCAAAAATCATAGGAAAAGAATTCATGTTTTATATAGAAGAATCGAAAATATTTCACCCGCACATGCGGATAGATTGGAAAAATACATAGATAACCATTTCACTCAAGACAAAAGCGTCACGAAGAGCAATGAAAAAATCATGAATGAACCAATCTATGAAACCATTCCTGAAGTTAGGAAAAAAAGGAAGGAAGAGATCGATGTCCCAATCACATTAAAAAGGGCTCGATCAAAAGAAGAAATTCAGTCGGCTGTTAAATCTGCTAATGTTAGATTCAACGAATCTCATAAAAATATATCTTCAAAGTCATATGATAAAAGAGAGAAAACAATCGAAATCAAAAAAAAACCAATTAAGGATACTAGGAGTCAAAAACTTACGCTAGATAAAGCTGAGAAAAAGTTGCATCAAACGGAAAAAAAACTAGCTACTTTCCAAAAAAGAAAGAAGAGGTTAGTTGGCAGAATCATGAATTTATTTGGTGGGAAAAATAACGAAAAATTAATGAACCAAAAAAAATTATTGATTGATCAAATTAAAATTATAAACGGAGAGCCTGTTAAAGGAATTCTGAAACCGTCATTGACCGAGAAGTTAGCTAACGCACAGGAACAGGTCAAAGTGAACGCCCAAGAAAAAGCAAATCCAACACTGAACAATCGACCAAAAACTAATCCTGCTCTTTCAAAGTAAAACAACTTCACACTAAACAAAATAATCTAGGATATTGATCAAAAAATGATCAATATCCTTTTTCTGCTATCAAACAAGCTTTCCTCCTCGTTGCTTTCTCGCTCGTATTTCAAGAGCAACAAATGCTTACACTAATTTTCCTTACTTAGAAATTATCGATATCAAACACGAAGATTAAAATGCTATTTTTGTTTATGTAACAAAGATGAGAGATGAGGAACTAATTATGGATAATCGTAAAGAAAATATTATGTCAGTAGAAAAGATGAAACAGCGTTCTAGGAAATTAAGTAAGCATCTACCAAAAAGTCCTGCTACAGAAATCAAACAACTGACAAAAAGCCTGATGAATACAGTAGCTAGAATCCAAGAGCTAAAGGAAAAAAGAGAACAGCTTAGTGATCATTCCACATCTTCAAAAAAATATAGGGAACTAACAGCTGGCATCAAAAATAATGAAAAAAGAGCGCAAGAATTACTTGATAAAATCGACAAGTTGTTGCCAAAACAAGTAGATAAACTTGTCGAACGATACACAGACTCTGCTGAACCGATCTACGAAACAATTCCTAGTGATACTAAAAGGAATGAAAAAGATGCGCCACTCCCTGAAATACGTGACCGAACAAAAAAAGAAGTGGTAAATGCTGTTACGGAAGCGAATCGTAAGTTCAATGAAACACATAAAGATATCTCTAAAGAACCTTATGCAAATCGACAGCCAAAAATAAAGTTTGATGCAAAAACATTGATAAATGGAATGGATAAAGAGGAGCCTTCCCAAAAACGCGATCACACAGACAAAGAAGTTGGGAAGGCTAATCATAAGGTGCAGACCCAATCATTACAAAAAAAGATTTCACCTGAGACTCAGAAATTTACATTGAAAGATAGGATCAATCATGCACATCGCCAAACAGAAAACAATCATCTAAAACAAGATAGCCACTCGCGAAACAATCGACCACAAACTAGCCCGAGCCTTGGAAGATAAAAAATAAAAAATCCAGTGATTTCCTTATCAGTCAGGACTGCATAAGGCTTTCACTGGTTTTTATTGACTCATTTATTCTTGTCATTCAGCGACATTTCCCCCAAAATGTTAACGATACTGATTGTCAGAATAAACAAAAAAATGAATGTTTTAACTACTTGTTTTGTCCATGGTTCACTCAATATTATGTATTATTTCTTATGTGCTTTGATTTCCCTCCTTTATTCTTCCTCCGTCACTTTATGTACTTACGTCCATAAATAAAACGATGTAAGCCCCTGTTCGATAAACGACCCATGTCCATTCTATTGATGGTTCATGTTTTTAAGAGCAACAAACTACTGATACGTATGGAACTACTAAATGGAAATCAGTCACCATGCGATACCTATTATTTAGCATACCTCTTTCTTTCAGAAGGTGCAAAACCACTTTTTCTGTGCAAAGAAAAAAATGAGCCTGGGACATTAGTGACCTTGCATCTCCTAGAACCGAATAAACGGTGTTCCAGAAGCAACCCCTTCAGAAATAAGCGTGAAACCCCAAAAATTTGAAGAACAATTTTCTGGGTTTCACGCTTATTTCTCGGAGCTGAACACTTCTGTCACAACCACATTTTTATATAACTTAGTCTGCCCGTCTTAGGATCAATGACGTCAAAGTCTCTAATGTTTCTTTTGTTTGTACCGAGGTATTTGGCAATTTTTTGATTTCTTTTAATGCTTGTTTCGTATAGGATTCTGCCAACTTCTGGGCGCTTTCGACCCCTTGTGCCTCAATAACTAATTGTTGAACCTTCTCAGCTTCTGCTTGTGTCATTTGTTTTTCTTTGGACAAATATTCAAGTAATTCTGCTTTTTTGTCTGTTTGTAACGCATAGATCAAAGGTAAAGAATACACCCCTTGACGAATGTCTTCCAATACAGGCTTGCCGATGTCATCGCTCTGTTTTGTATAATCTAAAATGTCATCAATGATTTGAAACGCCATACCGATCGCTAACCCGATATCCCCAGCTTTTTTTGCAAAACGTTCGCTTGTGCCACTTTCGTATGCACCTACAAAACAACTCAGTTGAAAAAGTTCAGCGGTTTTACCAGAAATATTCTGTAAGTATTCTTCAACCGTCAACTGGGTATTGTATTTATCATCCATTTGCCCGAGCTCGCCATTCAATACTTTTTCCATACTTCTTGCATTTAATTGCATACTCTTTAAGGAAGAAGTATATTCGGACAAGAGTTTAAAACAACAAACAAATAAATAATCTCCGGCATAAACAGCGACACTATTGCCAAAACGGCTACGTAAGTTTGGCTGTCCTCTGCGTAAGTCAGCTTCATCAACGATATCATCATGGATCAATGTCGCAATGTGTAGCATCTCAATAGATGCTGCCAACGAAATGGCTTTATCGCGATCTTGCTCCGGGCCAAATTGAGCAAATAATAGTTGATACGCCGGACGCAGTAACTTCCCACCTGCATGAATCGTTTCTTTTATCGCTTCTTCTACTGGTTTGTTTTTCAGCCGAACAACACTTTCCATTTTTTTTAGTGTTTGGTTCAATTCCACTTGGATCGTTGGATAGTCCACCCACATTTGATGTAACTTCATAAAAAAACTCCTTGTATAACGCTTATTTTTTCAGAAATACCGATTGCCATTGACTATTGGTCTGTCGATCATAGTCTGCTTGGAAACGCTGAAGTGTTCTCACATGTTTCAGCAGATAATTAGCAGCTATCCCTATGGCCAATCCTGATAGAATACCTAGGAATGACAAAATCGGTAAGTAGAGCATGACTGTCCATGATTGAGCGATAAATGACGCGGTCAATAACTGACCGACATTATGCATAAATCCACCTGTCGCGCTGATGCCAATAATGCTAACCCTTTTAGGACCCAGTTGTTTGACTATCAACATCCCTACATAACTCAACAACGCACCACTCATACTATAAAGAAACGTCGAAATCGTGCCGCCTAATAACGTGGTCAAAAATAAACGCAACCAAAGTAATAAGAAGCTATCTCGTTTTTTCATTGTAAAAATTGCCACAATCGTAATCAAATTAGCCAATCCTAGTTTTGCACCTGGCGCAAAAGCGAAAGGATAAGGAATCATATTTTCCAATAAACCGATGATCACACCTTGGGCAACTAATAAAGATATATAGATCATTTTTTGTAATTTACTCATGACGTGAACCGTCTAATAAATCAGACTGTCTTCCCCACTCCCGTCTGTTGATCGCACTTCGATCACTAATTTGTGAGGCAAACAAACGATTGTTTCACCATTATTCGTTGCCCATCCTCGGCGAACGCAAATCTGGTCGTCGCAGTCTGCTTCTTTGATCCGAATTCGTTCCCCATCGATCTCGATCACGTTTTTGTCGCCATGATCATCTTCGTATAAATAGGTATAAGCTTTGGTTTCAGTTACCAACGGAAACGTTTTGATTTCTGTTCCATCGACTCGTAGCACTGCTTCTTTATTTGGTGTTGCATCCACTTGTTGATAACTAAAGATGACAACCGGCAAGAATGAGAGCATGACTAACAAAAGAATAATGATGATATCCCAAGGTTTTAATAAACTTTTTTGAATAAATTCTTTCAAGTACTCACTCCCTTTTTCTCCTCGTTTGATTGCTCCAATTTTACCATGAATAACGAAGGTTGTGAATGAGAGGCACAACACAGCTAATTCAAGGATTTGAGCGATTCATCATCTTTATACGAACCTATTTAAGAAAAAGATGAGCTTGGAATGTTTGCACACCCCAAGCTCCTCCTTATTTCTTCTCATATCATGATTTTAGTTGCTAAAATCATTTGGATTATTTGAATTGTTAACTTTCTCTATTCGCCGTAACGTGCCTTTGGTTTCCCGTACCACCAATTACCGAGTGTTTTCTGTAACCAAGGAATCACCCAACGATCCAAACCGATCGCACGACCTGAACCATTCATCAAGGCAAACGCCACAAAGATGAACCAGATGTTTACCCAGTAGAACATACCAGAAATACAGAATGTGATAACTAAAACAATCGTTGTTGCACTACATAACCAAGTGAATAAACCGGCAATCAATGCTAACGCTAACGCGATTTCAAAGAAGACCATGAATTTTTGGAAGAACATCGCTACATCGTTATTTGGCATGATGACTTGCATGATGCTGTTGAACCAGTCTGGTGATTTATCGATCACTGCCATTGGTTCTTCACCATATGCGTAGCTCAAGCCAAAATGTGCCACTTGTGTTGCTGCTTCTCCAGTTGTTGCACCTGCACCGCTCGCAGCTGTTGTTGCATCACCTGCTGCTGAAGCACCACTTGCTACATCTGCTACATTGTATTCCCAAGTCCAAGGGAACACACTGTTACCAGTAAACCATGAACCTTCACCAAACCAAGTACTTGGTTTTAATACTTCACCGTTACCAATCATTTTCTTAGAAGCTTCAACTAACCAAACGAGACCGTAGAAGATTCGTAATGGGACGCTCCATAAAACATTGCCGTAACGAGAAGAATGTCCACGAGTCACATTGCGATCATCTTTGATATGGAAGAATTCGTGCATCATATATTGGAACATATAATAACCTGAACGGATATCAAAGAAATATTTCAAGTTGACGATATGCTTCATGATAATTGCTAAAAAGCCACTTAAATGGATCTTGTCAAATAAGTTCGCTACACCCCATTTGGCGCCGACAGAAACCATAAATCCTTGGTAGTTCCCTTTAAATTTATGTTTCTCGCCACCTTTGATCGAAGCCACGATATTCGCTGCAGCTGTATGACCGGTTTGTTCTGCGGCTTGAACGATTTGTGGTGTTGGTGTATTAGGGAATTCTTCGTAATACGCTAAATCACCAATGATGTAGATATTTTGTTCTTCATAGCCTTTTGCTTGCATATATTCGTTTGCTACTAAACGTTGGCCACGTGCAGTCTCTAATCCGAAATCAGCCGCATCGGTTGTTCCTTTAACACCTGCTGTCCAAATCAAGGTATGCGTAGGCACTTCACGACCGTCTTTTAATTTGATATGGTCAGGAGCGACTTCAACGATTGGCGCATTCAACAATAGCTCAACATTCTTTTTATTTAAATAACGTTCTGCTTTGGCTGCATCATTACGATCCAACATATTCAAAATCGTTGGCATTGCTTCAACAACCATTAGTGTAATCTCATTTGCATCTAGTTTGTAGTCTTTGGCTAAACGATCTTTCCAATCCACTAACTCACCGATCATTTCGATTCCCGTAAACCCAGAACCACATACAACAAACGTTAACATTGCCTTACGCAATTTTTCGTCTGGTTCTAATGCTGCTTTTTCGACCGTTTTCTCAATGTGCTTACGGATCTTAACGGAATCTTCAAATGACCAAAGAGTAAAGCCATTTTCTTTAACACCTGGTGTACCAAAATCATTTGGTTCACCACCCATACCTAAAATCAATTGATCGAATGGATAAGCGCCTAATTTGGTTTTGACGATTTTTTTCTCTTTGTCGATGCCAATTACTGTATCAGTCACTAGATCTACATTTTTTTGTCTTGCAAATAATCGTTGCAAATCGTACTGGATCGCCTCTGGTTCCACACGTCCGCCTGCAACTTCGTGAAGTTCTGTCATCATCGTGTGGTACGAATGACGATCAATCAATGTGATTGTTACGTCTTCTTTTTTCAGTTTCTTCGCTAAGTGTTTTGTAGCTGAAACACCCGCATAACCAGCACCCACAACGACAATATTTTGCTTTGTCATTGAATATCCGCTCCTTATTTTTCATCTATATAAATTATTAATAGTTGATCGTTTTTTCAATTTGATAATGATTACACAATCTTTATACATTATATAGATGTTTTGTATATTTGTCTAACACCTTTTTATGTTTTTTTTATTACAATAAAAACGCCTGTTTTTCACGAAATTTCCAGAAAGAAAACGCTCAATTAAATCACTGTCGTTATTTTTGTAAAACGGTTGACTTATTGATGATATCCATTAGAATGTATAATGAATCACAAGGAATTTGTGGACAAAAAATGAAATGGCGGGGTTAAAAAATGAAGAAAAATCGGTTTGTTACGGGGTTTGCTGTATTAGCATTCTCAACATTGATGCTAGGAGCTTGTGGATCAGATAACAATGATAGTTCAAGTAGTACATCTTCTTCTACTTCTACTGCACAATCTTCTACAACAGAAACTAGTACAACAGAAACTAGTACAACAGAATCAACTAAAGAAATCGTTGCTGGTGGAGAATTACAAGACGGTACATACAAGTTAGAAGAAAAAAACTACTCTAATGGTTACCGTTCAGTTTTTGAAATGGTCGTAAAAGACGGCAAGATCACTGAGTCTAATTATGACAATGTGAACGAAGATGGCAAATCTAAAATGGATGATGCTGAATACAACGAAAACATGAAAGCAAAAGCTGGTACAAATCCAGAAACATTCATTCCTGAATTAAATGAACAGTTGCTAAGCGCACAAAGCGCAAGTGGTGTAGAAGTTGTGACTGGTGCGACACATTCATCAGAAAGTTTCCAAAACTACGCACAACAATTGATCCAAGCGGCTCAAGCGGGTAACACTGAAACGATCGAAATCGATAATGGTGCAGAACTTAAAGACGGCACATACAAGTTAGAAGAGAAAAACTATTCAAATGGCTATCGTGTGCAATTTGAATTGACAGTTGCAGATGGCAAAGTCACTGAATCAAACTTTGATTACATCGATGCAGATGGCAAATCAAAACAAGATGATACAGAGTACAACGAAAAGATGAAAGAAAAATCTGGTACTGACCCTCAAACTTACATCCCAGAATTAAACGATGAACTTATTTCAGCAATGGGCGAAGAAGATGGTTCTCCAGCAGATGTAGAAGTAGTAACTGGCGCAACTCACAGTGCACATTCATTCATCATGTATGCACAACAATTAGTCAATGCTGCTGAAAAAGGCGATACACAAACAATTGAAGTCGATAACATTGTGACAAAATAAACTTTGTCTAACAGAAGGCTCATCTGCCTTTACGATAATCCTTTTGGAGATGTGGCAACTGTCACATCTCTTTTTCTGTGCTATCCCTGCAAACGCCATATCCCCCCGAAAAAAAGATGTTCATTCCTGCCAGATTATATTAGAATACAAAGCATGAACTTACTTTTGATTTCGCTTAGAGATTTCTCTTTATGCGGAACATGAAATAGATAAAAAGAAATGAGGAATAGATGTTGAAGAAACGATTACTTCCTTTTGTCTTGCTCTTGTGCCTACTGACCATTGCGGGTTGCAGCACAGATCAAACAACTGAAGGAAAACAAGAGAACAACACTTCACTGCTTTCTGACCCTTACACAGACGAACAATTTTTGCTTGGTACTTACGTTCGTATCCGTATCTACGATGAAGGGAAAGAAGACGTATTAAAACCTGCTTTTGACCGAGTCAAAGAGTTAGGCGATAAAATCACGATCAATCAAAGCGGCTCCGAAGTTGATGAAATCAATCAACAAGCAGGAATCAAACCAGTCAAAGTATCTGACGATGTGTACCGTTTATTAAAACGTGCGTATGAGTACAGCGAGGACTCTCATGGAGGCTTTGATATGGCAATCGGTCCAATCACACAATTATGGCGTATCGGCTTTGACGATGCACGTAAACCATCACAAGCAGAAATCGATGAAGCATTGAAGTTAGTGGATTATCATAAAGTCCAATTCAATGATGAAGAAAAGACTGTTTACTTGCAAGAAAAAGGCATGATCCTTGACCTAGGTGCCATTGCGAAAGGATTCATCACTGATGAAGTCGTCAAAGTCTTGAAAGACCATGATGTAACGACGGCGATCGTCGATCTAGGTGGGAATGTCTATGTTCTTGGACACAGTCCTAGAGGAGAAGATCAAGATTGGACAGTCGGTATCCAAGATCCGAATCTTGCCCGTGGAACGATCCTCGGCTCGATCAAAGAACGAAATAAAACATTGGTCACATCTGGAATCTATGAGCGCTACTTGGAAGTTGATGGCGTGAAATATCATCACTTGTTCGACCCTAAAACCGGCTATCCTTTTGACAACGACATCGCTGGTGTCACGATCATCACCGATCAATCCATTGATGGAGACGGACTATCTACTGCGGTCTTCGCCATGGGTGTCAAAGATGGCTTGGCGTACATCGAGGATAAACTGAATGATGGAACTGAGGCGATTTTTGTGACAAAAGATGATAAGGTCTATGTGACAGATCCAATCAAAGATACTTTCAAACTCGCTGAAGATTCAAAATATACTATGGGCGATCGTTCTGAATTAAACTAAGGAGTAACTGATATGACACTAAAAATCTTTTTAGAAGTAGTTGAACTACGTACGAAGGTCGCTAGTGTATTTCCTTTTGCGATAGGGGTTTTATTCTCTATCGCTTTTTTTCACGAAATACAGTGGCTGAACACTTTACTGTTTTTTATTGGTATGCTTGTCTTTGACTTAGCAACTACCGCAATCAATAACTATATGGATTATGAAAAAGCACATTCGGAAATTTATAAATACGAAGAGAACGTCATTGGACGGACTGGTATTTCACCAAAACTCGTACGAAACATGATTTTAGGGATGATTGCTTTTGTCTTAGTCATCGGTATATTACTGACATTGCGGACTGGTTGGTTATTGTTGCTGATGGGGATGATTTGTTGTTTTATTGGGATTTTTTATACTTTTGGTCCTATCCCTTTATCACGTATGCCATTAGGAGAGATTTTCAGCGGTTTTACCATGGGTTTAGGGATCTTTACGATGGTCATCTATATCAACACTCATCGCAGCGATCTATTTGATTTAACCCTGTCTTTAGCAACTGGCACCTTCAATTTATCTGGCAATATCTGGGCTGTAGCCGCCATCTTTCTGGCAGCACTCCCACTTGTTTTTACGATAGCCAATATTATGTTAGCGAATAATTTACGCGATTTGGAGCGAGATATTGAAAATCATCGGTACACGTTAGTTTTCTACATTGGTCGTCCCATCGGTATCATGCTTTTTCAACTTTTGATGTATGCGTGCTATCTGATTCTTTTAATAGGTCTGATCAGTGGTATTTTTCAATGGCCGATCCTTCTGGCTTTCTTGACTTTACCAAAAATATATCTTAATCTTCAGCTATTCAAAGAGAGTCTGCCGCAGCCTATCAGTTTTAGCTATTCAATCAAAAATATGATTTTGTTCAACAGTAGTTATGCACTTGGTTTATTCGCAACGATTCTTCTCAATCAACTATAGACATAAAAGTGTCTGGGACATTAGTCCTCTTGTACCACCTAAAACCGAATAAACGGCGAGAACAGAAGTAACCTCATCGGAAATAAGGCGCCATCCACAAAAATTTGAAAAACAATTTTCGTGGATGGCGCCTTATTTCTCGAGACTGAACACTTCTTTCCCGACCTCTTTCTCTAGATCTACAGACTATCTCGTTGGTAATGGTGTACCTTTTGCTAGTGGATTTCTTGTCAATCCCTGAGTTCTTAATGCATCATTGTGTAGTTTTGCTTGTCTATTCGCTCTATTCGTCATTGCGGATAGTCTTGGCTTTCCATCTGGAGTGCCGCCTTTTTCAGCTGAATTACTTCTAGATAGTAAGGGCTTTTCAGCTGAACTTCGTCCATGGGACATTGAGGCAGTCCCCTGTTCTCTGGTCAGATGGTCTCTACTGATAACAAGTTTCCGCTTAATAGAGTTCCAGGCTTTAGATAAAGTTCCCTTATCTTTTGACTCTTTATCTATTAACTTTTCTCTTCTATCTGCACGATTTTGCTGATACGTTCTGTATTTTTGTCTCAAGAAATGCCAAGCTCTGGCTAGAATCCCTTTTTCTTTTAGATCTTTACTTTTTGGATTTTCTCGTGCTTCTTTACGTTTTTGTCGAAATACCTGAACTTTTCGATATACTTTCATTCCTAATTGAACAACTTTTTTTATGAATCTATAGAGCCAAATTGGTCCTCTTTGAAAGATTCTTTTAAAAATATTTTCGAGCTTATCGATTTCTGGATCTTTATCTACGTTATTCATTTAGGTCACATCTCTTTCTGTTATAATAACTGTATTGCCCTCTTCATCTGTGGTTTCTTGTGTTCTTGAGGTGTCTGAACGACTCGTCCCATCTTGTGTCATTTGTACAGATTCATACGGCTTTTCAAATAGAGTGTTCCATTGGAAGCTTCCTTCATTTCCAAGCAGCCTGTATTGATTCGCTTCTTCAGTGATTCTAAAAGTGATTGTTTTTTGTAGATTCCCACTGTCTGTTCGATTGACGACAAAGTTGGCACCTTCATGATCGGTATCAAATGAAACAATTCGATACTCAAATGTTACTTCTTCATCTGATCTTCCTTCTTCAATTTTTTTCTGAGTAAATTTGTCTTCTCCAAACTCTAATGTAAAGGAACGACTATTGTTCGTATTTTCCCATGTTCCTTGCATCAAGATATCCATCCACATTTGTGAAACCGCTCGTTGTGCGGCTTCAACCTGCTCAGAAATTTCTGCTTCTAACTGGGCTTTTACTTCTTCTGTAGGATAAAGATACACATCTTCCCCATCATCTTCTCGATATAAGATCGTGTTTCCCATCTTAGTTTGTAAGGCAAATTCTTTGGTTTGCTTCTTATCGTTTTCTAAAACTACCTGACCACTTGTATTTAAATAATAGGTCCCTGACTCAAACCAATCACTGGAGACTTTATAGGTTCCATCAGTTGCTAATACGATTTCTGTATCATCTGGTAGATTAGAATACCAGGTGCCACTGTAGATCGTTGCGTTAAAACGATCTCTTGACTCTGTTGTTGCTTGTTCTTCTGTCGTTGAGTCTGTTGATTTACCTGTATTTTCTTGTGCAGTATTCATTAATGAATACCCTACGAGTCCAGCAACCACAGCAACAAACAATCCAAGTCCGATAATTATTTTTTTACCTGACTCTGTTTCTAAAAAATTTTTTAACATACTTCCTCCTTTCAAGATATCCTCTAAACCATCTGTCAATTATTTTCAGTGTTATCTTCTTATGGCAGGCCATATCCTGAAATAACATTACTTCCAATGGCGTAAGTTCTTCTTCTTACTAGATTGTCAGAGTTACCTTCGATGACCTGAATAATATTTCCGCCAGAATATTCAACGATTCCTACATGATCTTTTCCTGTTCTTCCACCAGTCCAGTCAAAAAATACAAGATCACCAGATTGAGGAACATAATTTTCATCATATGTTTTGAACTTATCATTCGCCTCAAACCATTCTTTCATATCAAGAACATTTGCTGTATTCAATACTCGTCCTTGTTCCAAGTATCCCGCTTCATTCGCTATCCACGAAACAAATACAGCTGACCACTCCATTCGATTGTTGAATCCAGCCCATCGCCAATACTTCTCACCATTCGGGTTACCAAGTTCTCTTCTAGCAAGCTCAGCTAATCTGCCTGTATCTGCCATGATATTTCTTGTGACCATGGCGGTATAAAACATATTGCCAAAGATGTATCGCCAGTTATAGCCCAATCCTTGCGCGACGATATGATTGAACGGAATGGTTTGATTATTACTTTTCATTTGCGCATACAAGCGCGCATCTTCAAAGGAATAAGGCGCATTTCGTTTGATCAGATCATCAAGATACGCTTCGCCATAATTATAGGCTTGAACCGCTGCCAGACCATTCAGATTATTGCTTTGTGCTTTTTTGAGCAGATAAGCAAAATATTCGACGCCTTTTTCAATCGATTCCTCTGGCGTAGTGATTCGGTCTGGAGATGATAGTGCCAGTTGCGCATTCATGATATCTGGCTGAATGGCTTCATTTCCACCAGATTCTACCCATATCATGGATAAAATGGCATTAGTAAATGCTTCAATGCCATGTTTGCTCGTTTGTTCCGCAACTCTGTTTTGCCATTTAGTAACTGCTAATGGGGGATTGATCAGATTCCCATGTAACCCGCCACCATTACGCATATAGGCTAAGTTGGTATCCGTACTAAAGACTAAATTATTGATGTAGATCGCTGGATAAACATCAGGATCTTTATGCCAGAAGCGATATTCTTTCATTGCAACTAATAAATTCCCATCAAACTGATTTCTTGTATAGCCAATCAAATCACCTGCTTCTAAGGTTCTGCCTGGCCTCACTACTGGATCAATATTGACATAATACGCATAATATAGACCTGTATCCGTTTCTATTGCTGTCGTTACAGGCGCTGAACCATCTGTATGACCAGCCTGATAACTATAGTTGATACTTTCCACTGTTTCAAAGGTGGTGGCATAAACAGGTGTTCCAGGTTCTGCTTCCAAAGCGATTTCGTAATGTTGGGTATTGGGATTACGTCGACGATAGCCAAAATTATCCACCACGTTTGCGTAGTTCATCTTACCAAATGGATTAGCCATGAAAATTTTATCTTCAAAGCGATCTTTCTCCATGATTGGGTAATATTTATCTACTTCATCTTCATCAAAAGCAATGACTCGTCCATAGTAATCATCATCCCTTGAATAACGCCTAGCCACATAGACTCCTACTTCAGGATCCGAGTCAAACATTTCACCAATTGTTTGGACATTGATTTTGACGGTAGCAACATTTTTTTTCTCACGTTTTACTTCTGTATGCTCTTCACCTGTTTCTTTATCCACCGTTATCACAACAGTTTCAACTTCTTTGTCTTTTTCAATGACGGTCGTGTAGTTGTAGACCATGTCATGTAATGCATGGATTTCATCTTTTACAGTGAATACTTTGATAGGTTCAGGTGATAATGGGTGTGGTGCGTCATGAAAAACAGCATATGTGTTATCCCTCGCTGACCATGGAATCCAGACACCTGTTTTTTCAGCCACTCTTTTTCGATAGGTAACAATGGCAGTATTATCGATATCATAATCTTCAAACTTTGCATTTAAGTAGTAGATATAGTTATCTCCATTGGATACATACATAAATTGCTCTGGATCAGATTCTATCCCGTTTACTTCAAAATAGACCTCATCATGCTCCGGATCATCAACTAGTCGATTGTACGTATCATATACCTCTTTGTTTTTATAAGTATCTAACCACGTGACATAGTTGTATGCTTCGGTAATCATCATCGACTCTGTTTTTACGACAAATAAACTTAAAATCGTTGTCCAAAAAGAAACGAAGATCGAAATGATCGCAATGACCACTGCAACAATCAAGATGATTACGATCAATTTCAATAAGATAGGTAACTTTAGAATAATAAGCATGGTGATAAGCATACCAACTAAATTCAAATTACCCTCTTCATCTCGCCCAACCTTATCGATAATTAAGTCTTTGATTTTATTTTTAAAAGGATTTTTAGGCGAAATTTGATCTTTCAACATATTATCTAATTTGGCCCGCATATTCCTTTTAGCTGCAACCTTCTTTTTTCCTTCTTTTCGCTTATTGTTTCTTTTCTTTTTTTCAAGCTGTTCATTTTTAGAAAGATGCAAAGCTCTTTTTTGATTTTTATGACGTAAATTTGTTGTGTTAGTGCTAATTTTTTCTTGTTGTCCTTGTTGCTTTTCTAGTTTTACTTTACTGATATATCCTTTGTAAGTGTTACTTTTTTTTCGTTGGTTACGAATTTTTTCCTGACGGTTTTTTCTATTCAAAAATACTTGAGTATTCGTTTTTTCGTTTTTTTGTTCTGTGTCGTTATTAGTCACAGGAGCAGAAGCGATGGTTGTATCGACTTTATTAGGGCGCATCATTAAATCATGTTGCTGTTGCTTTAGTTCATCTCTTCGACTTTCTCGAATTCTTTGTCGTCGACTAATGCTCTGAGTGTTGACCGGTTGGCTTTTATTCGTGCTATCTAAAGGTTCCTGATTCACATTATTTTTATCGTTTTTGCTTTGTTTTCTCTGAAAAATTATTTGCTGGGATTTTCTTTTGATACGAGGATTGTTCCCCTTCAATAACTTCAACAGTTTTTTTCTTCGAGAAGTACTGATAGAATTATCTTTTTTTAAAGATAGTTTGCTACTTCTTACTACCATTTTTTTATTATTTGTACTAGTAGTTGTAGCATTCTTACCTGCCCTGTTCTTGTCTAAAATTTTTGAATCAGCCACTTTCCTGTTTCCTTTCCCGTATCCGTATACCTATCAAGTTTCTCCAGGTTTTGTTGACATCATCTTATAGAGCTGTGTATCTTTAGGGAAATGATCATAAAAGGGCAACGTTGTATCCCCAAACACCATAAGACCATACCCTTCTGGAGAGTTCATTACGTATTTTTCTTGTTCTTCTGAAATATCAAACAGTCTAACTAACTGTGTACGGTCTGATTTTGCTTGATTCAACATCATGATAAAATCGCTATTTGATAACATCCGTCGAGCTAAATCCGACAATAGTAAGGTTTCAACGTTCTGGGTAATGCCAGTCGGGATCGCTCCCCATTTTCGTGCACGACTCCACAGCTCAAAGAAGTAATTCTCAGAATATTCATTCGTAAACAAAAGCTGCATTTCATCAATATACAACCACGTGCGAACACCTCGTTCACGGTTAGTCGTGATGCGATTCCATACTTGGTCTAAAACAATTAGCATCCCCATCGTTTTCAATTGTTTTCCTAGATCCTTAATATCATAAATCACTAAACGTTTGGTAATGTCGACATTCGTCTCTGCAGAGAAGACCGACAAACTTCCTTCGATATAGATTTCTAGATCCATTACCAATTGCTTGGCTTCTTCTTCTTCTTGTTCTTTTAAAATATTATAAAAGTCAATGAAGGTAGGCGTACGGTCATTCAACACTTCATACGTTCGACGACAAACACGGTCAATCAACGTTTTTTGTGCCGAACTTAGCCCCAATGCCCCACCAATAATCAGATCAAATAACGAAATCAAAAACTCTGATTTTAACACGACCGGATCAGTATCATCTCCGTAGTTCTCATTGATATCCATTGGATTGATCGTTGTCGGTGAATCACTAGAGATTTTGATGATCTCACCATTGAAATTTTGTCCAATGACAGAATATTCACGCTCAGGATCAATAATGATGACTTCATCATCTGCATCGCGTAGCAGTACATTAACGATTTCGCGTTTGACTGAGAAACTTTTACCAGAACCTGGTGTTCCTAGAACAAATCCATTTGGTGCTTTTAATAATTTTCGATCGAGAGAAAGAATATTTTTTGAGATCGCATTGACACCATAATACTTCCCATTTTCTTGAATCAAATCCGAAATCGTGAATGGGATAAAAATGGCGGTACTGGCTGTTGAAAGTGTTCGATCTAATGGAATCGCATTGATTCCTAACGGTAATGTCGCATTTAAGCCATTTTCTTGCATGAACTCCAATTCAATGAGTTTAAATCCAAAGCGACGAGACACTGAGTTTATTTCATCATGGACTTCAGCCAATTTTTCTTTCGTTGGTGAATGGAAATAGACAGATCCTGTTATCGCGTATAATTTTTGTCCCCTATTTTGGAGATCATCCACCAAACCTTTAGCCTCTGTTAGTGAGTAAGAGAGTTCATAAGAGAGCATCTCAAAGTCATACCCACTTTGTAACGCCTTCTTCTGCTCATCCACTTTTTGTTGTTCCATAAAAGCCAATTTTGTCTTCACTAAATCAAAGGCTTCATCTTGATCCATTGGTTCAATATGTAAAGATACAACAATTTCACGAGGGATTTCTAACATTTCAAAAAGAAACGTATCTGATAATTCAGAAGGGTATTCTTGTAAATATAATGTTTTTGCATAGTGATCATCGATTTTTACGTAGTTTTTGTTTTCTTTAAATTCCATGACTTCAGGTAGTACCTCATCGACTTCTGTTTTAACCGTCTTGTCATTCGTTAATAAGATTTCGGAAATCATATGTAATAATTTTATTTTTTCTACCTTTTTTGCTTGACTGCCTAAGCGACTAGCAAACATTTCAAAACGATCTGCTACCATCTCTAATTCTTTTTGCGCGATCTCCAACGTAGGATGTTTCTGCACAAAAGTAAATAAGATCGTTTTTTTGAAACCATTTTTTTCTTCATCTAATTTCCTTGAAATGACTTGATTCATTTCCTCACGATATGAATCGAGGAAATCATTTTTTGCCTTGTAATAAAGAACCGATTGCAAATCAGCAAGCGGTCGTTTCTTTTTATAAACAGTGAGTTGCAACTTTGTTTTACTACTCAATGAATTTAAAAAGTCGCAGTATTGAGAGAAAATTTCAATTTGATGATCGTCAGAAGATAATTGATAATTGATATCTTGTAACTCAAGCGTCAATGAATAGGTAAATTCATCGATTTTACAAATACCACTTTCATAAATCTCTTCAAATCTAAACGTATCTCTGAAAGGATCAATCTCCTCTTTCTTCTTCGATTTAGGTTTGCTAATAAATTCTTTTTCCTCATCTTTTGGTTTTTTAGTTGGTTTTAACGCTTTGAGCGCTTTTAACTTCATCATGTTTCTTGCCCGCCTACATCTTCAATTTCTTTATTCATTTCTTCCTTAGGCTTCTTTTTTCGTGTCCCTGGTGCCACGTGGTATTTGAAAAATTGTTTAAGATAGATATCAAATGTCAAGCCATTTCTTTTAAACCAGCCAAATGAAACGATTGGAATGGATGAAAGAATCATCAACCAACTTGTGATTTCCATAGGAATCTTTAATCCTGCAATGAAAATCAAACTGATCAAGACATTTACTCCAGCTGCAATAGCTAAACAAAGCAGCTGCTTTAAATTCATTCCCGCAATTACCTTTTCTTTATATTCTTTAATATCCTTTGGTATCTTTACCTCAACTGCCATAGTTCCTCCTTACGATGCTGACATCAATGTTTTTGCCCATCCTTTAGTTTTATTTACAGAAAGTAATAAAGCAATCATGTAAACTGTCAAACCTAAAATAATTCCAAAAATACCTGAACCAACTTCTTCCATAATACGATGGAAGATCGTCGGATAAATCACCAGTACTAACGCGATGAATGTGCCCTGCAGACCGAGGGCAGCGAAATTCTTGAAGAACCCCTTGCTCATCACTGAAAACTCTTGGCTTGGTAAGGCACTCATCGGAATTGGTGCCATTGCACAAAATATATACATCTCCAAAAAACGAAGATAAATAGTTACTTGAACCAATACGCGAACAACAAGGGATGCTAAAAACAGGATACACATCACGAGTAGTACAACTAATTGTGACCACCAACTTAGTTGAGAGACCGCCTGTCTCACTGCATCAGCTGTATCTCTTACAGCTGATGCATTTCCAACCGTTAAAATCCTAGTGGTTAAATTGCCAGCAATGATAACCATACCATCTAAAATGTCTTGAATTCTTAAAATAACTATGTAACAAATGACGAATTTGATCAATGCTTTGATAATCATCTCAAATCCTAACATGGGAGCTCCACCTGCACCTTCAACTTTCGTTGAGATTTTTTGAAACTCTAATAGAATAAAAATTGCTAGAATGGATAAAGCAAGTGGCCCAACTACGTGTTGCTGTAGTCGTTCCACTAAACTGTAGGCATCATATATGTAACTTCGTAAATCCATTCCTAAAATATTTTTTAGATCGTCCCCATTAAGAAATGTCATGATTTGATCAAAGATGGTCATAATTGCAGATTCCATATACTATACTCCTACTCTTCTTTTTGCGTAACGATTATGGTAAAAACGAACCAATATCAAATGAAGTAGCAAACCAACCTGCAGCGACTAGAATCAATCCACCACCAACAATCTGCCAAATCCCTTGTTGTAATTGAGGGCCATTTTTATCTTTTAACGCACCAGCTAGGATAATTGTTCCCCAAATCAACCATAGTCCACCACCAATTAATGTAAACTGTGAAACTAATCCAAATACTTGTTCTAATAATTGTGCATTCATAATTTTGCTAATCTCCTTTTTTATAATAATAATTTTTTATCTTATTTCATAAATTTAGTATATGCGAAATTCTGTGTTTACTTGTATCAGTTATTTCTTCCATTAGAAATTTTAGAATAATTACGACCATTACTTTAGGAGATAAACTGGATAATCGCCTATTATCAAATGAATCTTATTTTTAGGACTAGAACCATCATTTACAATTAACCTTCGATAATAAACCGATTATATGTTATTCTTACTGGCTATTTTTATATTGCTTCAACCTACGATGAATGAAATGGCCAAATTTCACTGTTCTTTTCAGTGAACCAGCCTTTTTTAGCTAATAAAAAGCACCACATTCTCAGTCTATCATTCGAATGAAGGTGCTTTCTATTTATTATGAGTGATTCATTGATCGAACTAGTTAAGCAGATAGATTTCGTTGATACATATAGGAATCCGTCACATCGCCTAACTTCTTATAGTTTTTATGTTTCACAATATCATATTTCTTTGATAAAAATGGATGGACTCCGCGAATTTTTAAGATACATTCCTGTCCTTTGAGACTTGCTACTTCATCGGGGTCCATCAAGTTCCTTCCTAATTTCTGGAAGTTCTCACTAAAAGAACCATTGCTTCCTTTGGTGACGCTTGTATTTCTTTGTTCAATCGTTTGTTTCCCTAGCAATTTTGAGATATATTCGTGCGTACTTTGTTCCATTCCGCCTAAATATAAAAAGACATCACTGGTCCCAATAATCGTTTCCCACGTATCTTTATACAAAGTTTTTAACTGACTGATATTTTGTAAAATGACATTTGTGGAGATTTCACGGCTTCGAATAACCGAAATCACTTTTTCAAAATCAGGAATTTGTCCAATATTGGCAAACTCATCTAGGATACAACGGACATGACAAGGTAATCGTCCCTTATAAACGTTATCTGCTTTATAAACTAACATGTCAAACAATTGCTGATACATCATACTCGCTAAAAAATTGAAACTGGTATCTGTATCAGGCAATAAAATATAGAGAATCGTTTTGACATCACCAACTGTATCTAACTCAAGTGTATCTTGCGAAACGAGTTCCTTGATACTTGGAATATCAAATGGTGACAACCGCACGCCTAGACTGACTAAAATACTTTTTGTCGTTTTATCACCAGAAAGTTTAAAAATCTTGTACTGTGATACCGCAAAGTTTGTCGGATCTTTTTGTTCTAACTCATTGAATAAAATATCTAGTGGGCTGACATAGCCAGGCACATCTTCTTCAATATCTGCTAAACGGACTAATTCAATCACGTTTCCTAACGTCCGATCTTCTGCGGTTACTTCTTGAATCAAATAGCTAAAAATAGCCATCAATAGGGCTGTTTCAGCTTTTTCCCAAAAATCGTCTCCGCCTTTTTTATCCGGGTTCGTCGTATTTTTGATGAGATTGTTCACGATTTTCAAGATATCATCCTCAGTTTGAATATATTGAAACGGGTTGTACTGATGCGTATCTCTTCGGTTGATCAAGTCAAAAATCTTGATTTGATAACCCGCTTCTTCAAACATTTTGCCTGTTTCAGCTAATAATAAGCCTTTAGAATCACTGACGACATAAGAGGAATGCATTTGCATCAAGTTAGGTTTTACATAAAATCGCGTCTTACCACTACCGGCTCCTCCCACCACAACGACATTTTTATTTCGGTTGAAATTATCGTTTCGTGTAATCTTCATACGTCCTGATAATGATAAGCTTTCGCTCTTCGTCAACAAGATATTGAAATCTTTTTTCTTATCAAGAAATGCACGGATGTCGCTGTACTTTCCCCATCGTGCACTTCCATATTCTTCATTAGGGCGGGTATTCTTCTCATCAAACGTCTTATATAAGATAAAAAGTACATAGGAAATAGCAACAACCGCTGCTATCCCTAATGATATCGGTTCATAAGAAAATTGCGGAGCAAATCTAGAAAGTTCTTCAAATGTTCGGTTGAATGTCGTTAGTAAATTATCTGCAAATGATAAATTCCCCGTATTCTCTGCTAAAAATAAATAACCAATACGATTACTCACATAAAGCAGAATACCAATTACTAACACATGCACTACCATAAGCTGCCGGGAATTTTTCAAATTTTTTATTTCCTTTCAGTCAAAGTTATTTTTTATAATTGTGTCGTTATAGTTTTCTTATTATTTTGAATTTGAACCTGCGTTTGCTGACTACGTGCTCGGTTATTTCGCTCATTTGATAATTGCAATGAGTTTCTTCTTAATGACTCAAAGCTTGCTTGTCGTCCGATGTCTGGACCCGTACCGGAAAAACTTGCGCGACGTTCGATTAGCTGATTTCCTCTGTTTGTCAATGCGACTGGTTCTTTCGAGCCAGAGGGTGTTGGTTCTACCTTCGTTTGCGATGTACTTAGCTGAGGTTGTGTACTATCTCTTGGTTTCATCTCAATGACTTTCGATTCTTTCGCCGTCTCAGTGGTTCGTTCAGATCTTTCTGTCGTTTTTTGTTGCTCATTGGTCAGGGCTTGCTCAGGTGCTTTCGCTTTTTCATCAAGACCAGCGATCGCAGATACTTTCTCTCTAAATTCTTTTGAATCTAAAGATTGACACTTCCCTAACTCTTGGCCTTCTAAAATTTTTTCGTTAACTTTTTTTTCAAATGCCAAATCCTCTCTTTTGGCTACACGACTTTCAATTCGTTTGAACACAAACTTGTCTAATAATTGGATACCGATTCCAATACTGACACCAATCAAAGCCACGGCACCTAACTGCATCAAGAATGGCGCAGCCATAGAGGTTGCAAGCATCGGCACTAGCGCAGATAGGGCAAACATTCCACCTATCCCTAGAGCCAGTGGTACAGCCAACATGATAAATAAGGATAATTTATTTTTCATCACATAATCAAACATCCGCTTCGGCGCATGACGGACTGTTTCCCACGCACGTTTGGCTCTTGACTGTTTTTCTTCTATTTCAGCTATGTTTGCACCTTCTTTGGTTGGTGCTTCCATCGCTACAACTTTGCCTTTGAGATCCTTAGAAGCTAATCTTTCTTTTGTTACTTCAGATTTCTCTATTCCTTCTACCAATTTCTCATTTACTGGAGTTGCATCTTTCATTTGTTCCGCTGGCTGTTTTTGTTTTCCAAAAGTCAATTTTTCGCGTACTTTCGACAATCCACGAGCAATTGGACCAAATACTCTTGGGAACTTCTGTACTAACTTATTGAATGCTTGCGGAATTTTCTTTTTCGCATAAATAATTGCTTTTGAACCAAAAAAACTGGCAGTGACAAAACCAACTGCAGCATTCACAAACTGTTGCCCAAAAATAGTCATAGCTGTAGATGGTAATATGGAACCCACCCATGACATACCTAATGGTAACATGGCAATCGGCCATAGATTCAACAACCATCTAGCTGCACGGATTTTTCGGGAATTTCTGAAAAATGATTGTTTTAATTTTGAATGATCTAATTCACTCAACTTTTTCGTTTGTTCTTTTATTCCACGAGTTTCTTCTTGTAAGCCTTTGATATCTTTATCCATCTGTTTTACACTTTCAGTAGATAAATCTTTGGTCAATTTTTGCAGTTTTTCAGGATCAGCCAAAACCGCTTTAAGTTCCTTTAAAAACTGCACATCCTCGGTCGTATTGCTCTGTTTGATCCGCTTTAATAAGTCATCAGTATTCTTGTTTTTAGCTTCGATCAACTCTACTTTTGCTTGAAGATTTTCGACATACGCTTTGATAAGCTCTGCTTTTTTACTTTCAAGATTTTCGCTTACAACAGATTCTTTTTTAGGTTCTTCCACTATTGTTTTCTGTAGCTTCGTTTTTTCTGGCGCCTCGTTCACGATCACATTGACCTCTATCGGAGGCGGGTTTTTTTCAACAGTAGCACTATCGACTTCATCTTTTTTTGGTTCTTCCGCAATCACTGGAGTTGGCTCGCGTTCAATCGTAGGTGTAACAACAGTCGCCTCACGATCAGCCTTACTTAGGACAACTGCTTCCTTTGCTTGCTCCGCTTTCACTTCTACCGAACGAACGATTTCTATTTCAACCTTATCGGTATAATCAATCAAGCCTTTTGTTTCAGCAATTTCATTTTGATATCCTTCTTTTATTGCACTAATTGCTTGAAATTTTGACATTAACACTTCGTCTGAATCATTTTTATTTACTGTAAATTCAGAAAAAGAATTGGAACGTCGCAAAGGTTCTAGTTGATCTGTGTCTACCGCAACTTTCTCTATCTTATCCTTTAATTCTTTTTGGACGATCTCAATTTTTTTAACTTTCTCTTCAGCTAATTGGACCTTTTGTTCAAGGACTGTCTTTTTACTTTTCTTTATTTTTCCAATTTCAGCCCTTAACTTATTGACCTCATCTTCTTTTGCTACTAGTCCTACTCTATGGGCGGTCAATTCTTTTTTAAATTCGTCTTTTTTGATCAATGCGAGAACGATTGCTGAATCAACTTGCTGGTCTTTTGTATTTATTTTTAAAACACTTTGACCACTTCCATATTTGTCTAATTCTTTTTGATGACTTTCCAGAGTCGTTTGAACTTTTTTTAACCCCGCGTGTTTTCCGGCATACTCATCGTCGATAGCCTGTTGCTCAGAAAAGCTGATGGCTCCAATCCCCTTGATGGTCGCTATGTCTCGTTGTAGACGAATAATTTCTAATTGGTAATCAAGGATTTTAAGCTCTTTGGTAATATTTTCTTTCTTATCACGGATTAACTCATTATGCGTCGTATCAAAATTTATGTCTTTGCTTTCATTTCTGATTTTTTCATCAATTGGAGATCCAATGATTCTGTTGATGATTGCTTCATTTTTATATGAAAATATAGATAGAAATGATTCATTGATATTACTTTTATTATTTTCTTTAAGCTTGTCTTCTCTAAGCATCTTTTCTTTAGATATATCTTCTATAGACATCCATCACTCACTCCTCTCTCTTTTCCTTTGTATTATCTCGAGTGTCCTGTCGTTAGAGATTGGCCAGAATAGGTACGCAGCCGAGTCGTTTGTTGTTGGGCTTGTGATACTCGCGTATTCAATCGACTCTCTTGCGATATGCTTGAACGGATAGACGTACGATCTAAGTTATTTCCTCTTTGCTGTGAAGCTACTTCACGTGAACGTGTAAGCGCCTTTTTTGTGCCCTTTTTTCCCATCCCTTTCTAGCCATTTTTCCAATGAACTTTCCAAGTGCTTTGGTGACTAACCAAAGTATTTTAAATATTAAAGATAATGCCTTGAATGCTATACTGTATACCCCAATCAGTAAAAATATTGCTAACTTATTCAACGAATTTTCCAGCTCACTTTCTCATAAAATGCCTATCCTATCCAACACCAACTAGCGGTTGCTTTAAGCGTACCTGAATTTCGACTACCACTACTATCTATTTTTTCAAAATTGATAAAAAGATGAAAAAAACGTTCAACAAAACGATTTCTGTTAAGAAGAATAGAGACACTGCTCAAAATTATTCCAAAAAATCGAAGTAGGAACTTTAGAGATTTTCAAAATTTCGGACGTGATCCGATCAAAATTTAAGGATAGATCAGTCAAGATCAAATCGTATTGATTGATTAATTGGTAATCAATAGAAAAAACGTCCTTCTCATAGATATCAATATTTTTTAAAAATGGATGCTTATGTAAAATCAAATTTTTATATAAAAGAGATAAGCCAATTTCTTGAGAACTTAATAATAAAATCGACTTCTCTTGTATTTTGGGTTCAATCATCCGTAACAAATCATTGGAAAAAATGATTAATTCGAGTAATAATTCTTTATGCAATAGTTCGCTTTGCTCAACAAAATTTAATTGCGCAATTTGCAAAGATTTTTGATAGGCTTGCCAGATCTTAGGGTTGTTCTCCATCATTTTTTTATAGAATATATCTGCATAGCTTACTTTAAAAATGGCTAATTCTTTATAAAAATTGATAAAATCAAAAAAATATTCGATTTCCGTAGTGTTGATCGACATGTCAATCGCTAATAGACTGTAAAAACTTTGAAGAAACTTTTCAATATTCTGCTCTAATCTCTGATCACGATGTTGGACCTCTGTAAACATTAGACCAAAATAGGAAGTGAGAATATTAGAAACATTTTTTTGTGTGACGTTGAATTTATATTTTTGACTCATTAACGTACAAAAAACTGTATCACTTTGGATAATCTCCAAGATGGTACCCACGATTTGCTCATTGTGGATCAATTCTTTCTCAGGAATAAGATGTTTATTACCAATTCGAATAATCGAAGAATAAATATAATACACCGAATACATCACTTTTGGTGTACTAACCGTTCTTTTTTGTGCCTTCAAACAACGTCTGAGCATCTGATAAATCGTATCGAAATAAGGAAATTCTTTTACTTTATAAATTTCCTTGAACATACTAGCAAATAAACGTCGAATCTCGATTTCATTTCCAGTGATCGTTAGTTTGTTCTCTAAATTAATTTGGACATTGATTTTTTCTTTCAAGAAATATGTATTGATTTTGGCGACGATCCTGCGGATACTCGTTTTACTTAAAAATAATTTTGTCGCAATCTCAGAAAGAGAAGGTTCTGTAATGAATATGTACTTTAAAATTTTCACATTTGTTGAATTATTAAGTATCCTGACAAATATATCATCTAAATTCAATTTCTTTGGTATCGAAAGCGATACCTCTTTGTGCTGATTAGTTTCAATACGAGCGGGAAAACAAGCTGTATTGAAACTATCGATATCTGCTACAATCGTTTTATCTGTAATACTCAATTCTTTGGCTAGATTACTAATATTCGATGACTCAATATTTAGCAAATAAAGCAATGAGATTTGTCTCTCTAATTGTTTCTCAAGTACACCCATAGTCAACAAGCTCCTTTCTTTTAAAAAACCTATAATGTATAGTACAGCTTTTTCGATAATTTCTTAATATTAGTTTTTCTGTTTTATAAAAAACATGTTCAATGCTCACATTGCTCGGATGTTATAGTTAAGAATTTGTAAGTGAAACAAACATGTATCAGAAAATTTTACTTTTGCGTGTGTCAATTGACTACTTCTAGTTATTCAGATTATTATATGTTGTTTTTTTAAATAATACTTATTAAATAAAGAAGGCAATTTCACTTTTAAATAACCACTGATTATAATAAAAAGAAAAATTCGAATAATTAGAAAAGTATGATAAAATAATGTTTATAACATGGATAAAGGATGTGAAAAAACAGATTTTCTATTTTTAGAAGATCTGAAAAGTATGATAAAACGAACAAATATGCTTGAAAAGACTTCTGAAAGGCAGATCAAACTAGCTTTACTCTTAGGCATGGCCGCTATTGACTGTTCGACTTTAGCAGAACAACTTGAGGTAACAAAAAAAACATTATTGACCGATATTGCGTTTTTTAACCATACATATACACCAGTTTGCATCAACACCGATAAATATCAAGTGGCTTCTTTACTATTACCACCAGAAATCAATTTGGAAGATTTAATCAAACAAATACTCAATCAATCAACGAATGTACAAATACTACAGGTGATTTTTGAAGTAGAGCCAACGTTATCTAAATTAGCAAATAAATTATATTTAAGTGAAACAAGTATTCGCCGGATCATTGCAAATATCAATACTTACTTCTGCGAGATCAATGCGCCATTATCCATACATATCTCCTCAAAACTCAAAATCATTGGGGATGAAAGTTACATTAGGCAATTCTTCTGTAGTATGTTTCGTGAGCAATATACGCCACAGCAATTGCCCCATTTTTATCACATATTCGATGTGTTACAACGTTACTATAAAAAGCAAGCAACACATCAAACAATTAGTACATATAAAGTGATTATAAATAGTTTTTATCTTTACACAGCAATCATTCGGATCGGACAAGGCCATTTGATCTCAGAAAATAAAGGAAATCCAATCAATGATCCTTCTTTTTTTGAAATAATAAAAAATAATACAGTGTTTTGTTCAATCATTGAAAAAGAATACGGTTTTAATGTGACAACCACAACTGTCTCAAATCTATTAGACAAAAAAATCTATTTCCCTTGTGTTCAGTCAGCACCTAGTAGTCAGGGGGAATATCAACGGATTCGACAATTTTCAGAGTACTTTTATCGTTCATTATCTCAAGACTTCTCTTTGAATCAAGAAGGTATTCAGAAATTGAGTGAGTTGATCAATTACAATAAAAACCGACAATTCTTTAAAACAACATATCTACAGATTTTATCTGAAATCCTATTTACGCATTCGCCTCAGATACTAAAAGCATATAATCAAGCCATTGACCATGCTGGATTAATGATGATCAAACGGAATCAATTACTCTATGAAGAGTTACTATTAGAATTGATTTCATTATCACCTGCTTTACTGACGACCGTTTTTCCTTACAAGAAGAAGGTGTCTATCTTGATTGTTTCTTATCAGGAAGAAAGAACACTTGCACTGTATAAGCAACTGTTATTCAAAAAAATCCCTGCGATTCATAGTATCCATACATATACTGATAACATTTTTCAAGTAAACTACGACACAGTCAATCAATATGATTTAGTTTTAACAGACATCGAACTGAACCAAGCTAAAACGAAAGCTAAAATGATCAAAATTTCTAAAATACCAACAACCTCATTTTGGAATAACATTGAAACAGTTCTTTATACATAGTTTTATCTGCATAAATCAGAAAAAGCAGACGTATATTCCGTCTGCTTTTTCTATATGGGTATTTCCGCAACTTACTAACGACTTAACGCATTGTAACAAATTCTTCTGCGCCTGTTGGATGGATGGCTACTGTATTGTCAAAATCTGCTTTGGTTGCTCCCATTTTGATCGCTACTGCAAAACCTTGTAACATTTCATCGACACCTACACCGATGGCATGCAGCCCAACAATTTTTTCTTCTTCACCCACACAGATCAATTTCATTTCACATTTTTGTCGATAATCGTTTAAAGCAAAATACATTGGCGTGAATCGTGAACGATAGATTTTCAATTGTCCTTCACCGTATGTCGTCAACGCTTGCTCTTCGGTCAATCCGATGGTCGCAATCGGTGGATGAGTAAAGACGACTGTTGGAACTAAATCATAGTCTAAATAAGAATTTTCTTTGCCATTGAACAGTCGCTCAGACAAACGACGACCTGCAGCAATCGCTACTGGCGTCAAGTCGATTTTACCAATGACATCACCAATAGCATAAATATGTGAATCGGTTGTATTTTGGAATTTATCCACTTTGATAAATCCTTTTTCATCTAATTCAACGTTCGTTTTTTCGATGCCTAATGCATCTGTATTCGGTACACGTCCGCCAGCAAATAACACACACTCTGCCATTAGTGTTTCCCCATTTTCAAAGGTAACGGTGTAGACATCCCCGTTCTTTGTTATTTCGCTAGCCGTAAAGTTTGCATAAGTGTGGATTCCTGCTTCTTGATACATCTCAATCAAGTTATCAGATAACATTTTATCAAACGTACGTAATGGACGTTCTTTACGATACGCCCACATCACTTCACTTCCCAAGCCATTTAACACACCTGAAAGTTCAGCTGCAATATAACCAGCACCTAATACGATCGTCGATTTTGGTAATTCTGCCAATGCAAAAAAGCCGTTTGAATCAATGGCATATTCTCCACCAGGAATCGTCATTTTGCTTGGCTTACCACCAGTTGCAATCAAAATATGATTCGCTTGATAGCTTTCACCGTTTACTTCGACGGTTTGACTATCGACAAAGCGAGCATATCCTTTGATTGCTTCAACGTTATTACTATCTAAGCCTCTTTGATAAGCGCCATGAAGGAAATCAATGTATTTCTCACGCTTCTCTACCAGTTCTTTAAAGTCAACATGTTTGACGTCTGCTTGGATACCATAGCTTGAAGCATCACGTTCGATCGTTTCTAAAATCGTACTTGCTTGCCACATGACTTTTTTTGGAACACATCCGACATTGACGCACGTGCCACCTAGTTCATTGCCTTCAATCAATAATACTTTCGCTCCATGCATACCGGCACGATTCGCTGAAGCAATGCCTCCAGATCCTCCGCCAATGACAATATAATCATATGTTTTCATCTTGTTCCTCCTTTTAGCAGCTGATGCCACATCCTACCGCTTATTTTTCTATAAACTTTTTTATCATCTCTTACAAAAAATAAGTGTAGCACGTTTCTAGTCATTCTGTTGACGAGATGCTCATTTCGCTTGATTGCTTAAAAAATTATTTTCTTTTTCTAATCATATCTCCAGGTTTAACTGGTTGTGTGACTGGCATGGTCAAAATCATCATAGGATTTGGTGCGCGATCAATGGATTCTCCTTCTTCATTGCGCATCACCTCAACCATTTGACTAAAGTGAGTAAATCCAGGCCCATAAAATTCGATTTCATCCCCTACAGAAAAGAGGTTTCTCTGACGGATTGTCGCTTGTTTCGTCTCCTCGTCATAAGATAAGACTTCTCCGACAAATTTATACACAGGGATCTTACGACGTTCACCAAATAATTGTTCATTTTCGCTAGGTGTATCGTAATAAAATCCTGTTGCTAGTTCTCGTTGAGCCACTTTCCATAACTCATCGATCCATTCTTGTTTGCAAACATAGTTTTCAGGATCTTCCATATAACTATCTACAGCTGCTTTATAAACATTTGCGACAGTTGATACATAGTGGATCGACTTCATTCGACCTTCGATCTTAAAACTATCTACGCCATTTTCAATCAAGTCAGGAATATGTTCGATCATCGACATATCTACCGCACTCATCGAAAACTCTTCTTCAATCTCGCCAGCATCTGTCAAAGAGTTTCTCTCTTGTCCAAATGGCAAATCATACAATTCATATTTCCAACGACAAGATTGTGAACAGCCTCCACGATTGGCATCACGCATCGACATATGATTCGACAATGTACAACGTCCTGAATAAGAGATACACATTGCTCCATGAATAAATGCTTCAATCTCTACATCCGTATGTCGACGTATCTCAGCGACTTCTTCCATCGAAACTTCCCGAGCTAAAACTACACGTTCCAAGCCTTCTTCTTTCCAGAATTCCAATGTTTCATAGTTGGTAGCAGAAGCTTGAGTCGATAGATGGATAGGTAAGCCAGGAGCTTCTGTAGCACAGATCTCAATAAGTGCTGGATCAGAGACGATCACTGCGGAAATCCCCACATCGCGCAGGTTACGGAAAAATTCACCGGCTCCTTCATCATTTCCTTCATGTGTGACCATATTTGCTGCTACATACACTTTCGCTTGATGTTCTTTTGCGAATGCAACGCCTTCTGCCATTTCTTCATAGGTAAAGTTTCCTGCGCGACTACGTAACCCATAAGCATTACCACCAATATACACAGCATCTGCACCATAATGAATAGCTGTTTTTAGTTTTTCAAGCGTACCGGCTGGTGCTAAAACTTCCGGACGTTTTAATTTTCTTTTTGTTGTCATTTTATTTCACCATACTCCTTACTTGATAGATTCAGGATCAATATAAAAGAAACCTGTATCAAGTCCTCGATTCGTTGGATGTAATCCGTTGATCTTATTCGTCATTTCTTGTGCTAACGTTTCTGTCCATGTGTCTGCTAATAATGCTTTTTTTGCCTCAACAAATAATTTAGTGATCTCAACAAATGCTTCACCAGGCGTAAAAACGCCATCTAATTTCCAGGTACGGAAATGATGGGCATAAAGCTGTGGGAGTTCATTACTTAAATTGATGTCATTATTCGAAAAAATATGCGTACCATGTGAATCTTCATAAATCGAATAATGTGTATCTTCTTTTTTAGGTTCAGCGAGAAAGAGTCCTCTTTCACGATCTTTTTTTTCGTCCTGTTGCGTGTAGTTATAGTAATTTTGTAACAGTGGACGTTTCGATTGATGGATGCATGTAGCTCCATACACAAGTGTTTCTACAGGAATCTGTAACTTATTTTCCATTTCTTTCATCTCATCAAATGGCACTTCACGTGCTAAAACAGCAGAAATCGCCCCTTTTTTTGCCCAAAAATTGATTTGACGTGCACTCGTCACTAATGTTTCTGCATCAAAAACATAAGGGATACTCAACTCTGGATTTTTTCTCATTGTATAGATAATCCCAGTATCACCAACTGTGATCATGTCCACATTGATTTCTTTTAAAAATTGCAGATACTCTGGGACTTTTTTCATTTTTTCAGGATGAATGATCCCATTGACAGCTATATTTACTTTTTTACCGTAACGATGTGCCAGCGCAACTAATTCGCGTTGTTCTTCTCTTGTAAAAGAAGCTGGTAAGCGTAGACCGAAGCGTTCTTCCCCAAAATATAAGGTATCCACTCCTGCTTCAAGCAATTCTTCTGCTTGTTTCATTGATTCTATAGTAGTTATGATTTCGATCATCATTTCCTCCTCCTACAACTCCATAATAGTAGCACAGCTCTGAAAACTTTCCAATACTTCTTACATTTATTATTGATTGTAACGATACTGTAAAATAATTTCTGGCTTATCTATTGTTTCACCATTGATTTAGAAATAACTCCTTTAGAAAACCAAAAAACCCAAAAATTCAAATGATTTTTGGGTTTCTGGCTTGTCTATCAGAGCTAGCTATTTCTGTTGCGATCTCACTCTGTCATTATACTTTAACAGTTATTTTCTTAGGTTCACGCACATTCACTGTGATTTTGCCCTTCGAAGCGCCAACAGTGATTTGATCGCCTAAATGGATTTCTCCTCCAAGCAAAGCTTCGCTCAAACGATCTTCTACTTCTTTTTGTAATGCCCGTCTTAGTGGTCGTGCACCATACTCTGGATCAAAACCGACTTTCCCAATCACATCAACTGCTGCTGGCGTGATTTTCACTAAGATATCTTGTTCTTTCAACCGTTTGACGATCGATTGGCTCATGATTTGAACAATCGCATGGACTTCATCTTTTGTTAATGAATGGAAAACGACTGTCTCATCAATACGGTTCAAGAATTCAGGGCGGAAAGCTTTCTTCAGCTCTTCAAGTATCCGTTTTTGCATCGCTTGATGATCTTTAGTAATATCTTGGACGTTGAATCCAACATTTTTTTCCTCACGGATTTGAGTAGCGCCAATATTAGAAGTCATGATCATGATCGTATTTCTAAAGTCTACTTTTCTTCCTTTAGCATCTGTTAAATGACCGTCATCTAACACTTGTAATAATAAATTGAAGACATCTGGATGAGCTTTTTCCACTTCATCTAGCAAGATAACTGAGTAAGGTTTTTGACGAATTTTTTCCGTCAATTGTCCACCTTCATCATAACCCACATAGCCTGGAGGCGAACCGATCAAACGACTCGTACTATACTTCTCCATGAATTCAGACATGTCGACACGAATCAATGCGTCCTCTTCCCCAAACATTACTTCTGATAATGCTTTCGCCAATTCTGTTTTTCCGACTCCTGTTGGGCCTAAAAACATAAAGGAACCAATCGGGCGATTTGGATCTTTTAAGCCACTACGCGCCCGTCTGATCGCACGAGAAACAGCTTTGACCGCTTCATCTTGTCCAACAACACGTTCGTGAAGCAATGCTTCTAGTTCCAGTAATCGTTGACTTTCTTTCTTTTCTAACTGTTGCAATGGTACACCTGTCCACTCCGAAACAACTGTAGCTACATCTTCTTCAGTCACCCGATCCGCAAAACCATTTTTATGTTTTGCTTCAATCGCTAAACGTTTTTCTAGTTTTTTCATTAAGCTTTTTTCTTGTCTACGTAAATGCGCAGCTGTTTCAAAATCTTGTTTTTGAATCGCCTGTTCTTTTTCTTTATTCACTTGATCGATCTCTTGTTTCAGTATCGTCGTTTCTGACAAATCGTCCGCTTGTTCCAATCGAACTTTCGCTGCCGATTCATCAATCAAGTCGATCGCTTTATCTGGTAACTGTCTGGAAGTGATATATCGAACAGAAAGATTGACTGCCGCTCGTACTGCTTCATCGGTGATCTCCACATGATGATGTTCCTCATAGCGTGAACGTAAACCACGTAAGATTTCTTCCGCTTCATCTGCTGTCGGTTCATCTACTTGGATACGTGCAAAGCGTCGCTCCAATGCCGAGTCTTTTTCAATGTATTTTTGGTATTCGTCTAATGTTGTCGCACCAATCGTCTGTAATTCTCCACGTGCTAACGCTGGTTTCAAAATATTCGATGCATCGATGGCACCTTCTGCGCCACCAGCACCAATCAATGTGTGTAATTCATCAATAAAGAGAATAACTTGACCATCATGATAAATTTCATCAATGACTTTTTTCATTCGATCTTCAAATTCTCCCCGATACTTCGTCCCAGCGACTAACGCCCCCATGTCTAACATCATCAGACGTTTTGCTTTCATCTCTTCAGGTACTTCACCTAAAATGATTTTTTGAGCCAATCCTTCTGCAATCGCAGTTTTACCGACCCCGGGTTCTCCAACTAAAACAGGGTTGTTTTTTGTTCGGCGACTAAGTATCTGGATCAACCGTTTGACTTCTCTTGAACGCCCTACGACTGGATCTAATCTGTTTTCTTTGGCTAACTTAGTTAAGTCTCTAGCTAATGAATCCAACGTAGGAGTACCTTGTGTCATTGCTCGCTTTTCTTGTGGATTTCGACGGCGAATACCACCGGTACTCGTGTCCGTACCCATCGTACGTTTCAATGACTGACGAACTTTGCTCAAACTGATTCCTAAGTTGATCATGATACGAGTAGCCATGATACTCTCATCTTTTAGTAGACTAAGTAAAATATGCTCAGTCCCCACTTTTTGTGCACCCATTTTATTTACTTCGCTATTTGCCAAAGCAAAAATTTGTTTCATTCGAGGAGAATAAGGGAGAAATACACCTTTTGCATAAGTTTTCACTGTACCATAACCGACTAAATGCTCGATTTCTTCATAAATATCTTTTTCATTCAATTTCATATCTCGTAATACTTTCCCAGCAATCCCGTTGGGTTCGATCACTAAAGCCAATAATATATGTTCTGAACTTACCGCTTGATGTTTGAAGCGTTTTGCTTCTTCTTGGGCAATTTCTAACACACGTTGTGCTCTTTCTGTAAATATTTCTGCCATTTAAATTTCACTCCCCATCTTCATAGCTTAATCGTTCTAAAAAGGCTCGTAGAATTCGAGCACGCGTATAATCTTCTGTCTCGTTGATGTTCAATGTATTTTTAGCAATCGCACTCAACATCAAGTTTCCCTCTTTTTTGGTAATGATTTGGTCTTCATATAGTTTCTGAATAATGGCGTAGGCATTTTTTTCATTGATTGTTTCGCCAAATAGCAAGTTGATTCGTTCAAGCATTTGTTTTTTATCCGACATTCTCACTTTAGCAATGCGGATATACCCACCACCACCACGTTTACTCTCAACCAAATAGCCACGTTGAATCGTAAAGCGTGTATTGATCACATAATTGATTTGTGAAGGAACGCAGTTAAATAGATCTGCCAATTCAATCCTTCGAAGCTCGATCATCTCGTTTTTTTCCAGGATCTTTTTTATATATGATTCAATTAGATCCGAAGTATTTTGTTGTGCCATCCCACTCATTCCTTTGACTAATATTGACCTTAATTATAGCGAATTTACAGGTAGAATGAAAGGAGAACGCTTGTTAGATATTTGATTCGAAGAATAACGATAAGCGACAATTTTTTTATGTAAATAAAAAAAACTAGGAATTCAATGAAGTCCCAGTTTTTCCAACGCGCCCAAGAGGAGTCGAACCCCTAACCTTTTGATCCGTAGTCAAACACTCTATCCAATTGAGCTATGGGCGCATATTCAATTAATTAAAAATAATCATACAATAGAACGTATAACTTTGCAACAAATAAAAAAAATCGGGAAGACAGGATTCGAACCTGCGACCCCTTGGTCCCAAACCAAGTGCTCTACCAAGCTGAGCTACTTCCCGAAAAAATAAAAAGACTACGCGCCCAAGAGGAGTCGAACCCCTAACCTTTTGATCCGTAGTCAAACACTCTATCCAATTGAGCTATGGGCGCATATTTGTAATGCCGAGGACCGGAATCGAACCGGTACGGTGATCACTCACCGCAGGATTTTAAGTCCTGTGCGTCTGCCAGTTCCGCCACCCCGGCGCGTAGTACATTGGCAAAGCGGAAAACGGGGTTCGAACCCGCGACCCCCACCTTGGCAAGGTGGTGCTCTACCACTGAGCTATTTCCGCGTATTTACGATGCCGGCTAAAGGACTTGAACCCTCGACCCTCTGATTACAAATCAGATGCTCTACCAACTGAGCTAAGCCGGCGTAAAAAAATAGAAACAATCATATGATGCGGGTGAAGGGACTTGAACCCCCACGCCGTAAGGCGCTAGATCCTAAATCTAGTGCGTCTGCCAATTCCGCCACACCCGCAAAAATATGAGCCGTACAGGGCTCGAACCTGTGACCCTCTGATTAAAAGTCAGATGCTCTACCAACTGAGCTAACGGCTCATATGGAGGTTAACGGGATCGAACCGCTGACCCTCTGCTTGTAAGGCAGATGCTCTCCCAGCTGAGCTAAACCTCCAAAGATAACAAAGCGTGGCGGCGTCCTACTCTCACAAGGGGCAACCCCTCACTACAATCGGCGCTAAGAAGCTTAACTTCTGTGTTCGGCATGGTTACAGGTGTATCCTTCTCGCCATCGCCACCACACTTGGTGTTATCTATGTTTGAGTAAATCTTGTTCACTCAAAACTGGATTTGAAGTATCAGTAAGAAACTCTCCGAGTTTTTCATTTTATTTTGGTTAAGTCCTCGATCGATTAGTATCAGTCCGCTCCATACATCACTGTACTTCCACTCCTGACCTATCTACCTGATCATCTCTCAGGGATCTTACTTTCTTAAAGAAATGGGAAATCTCATCTTGAGGTGGGCTTCACACTTAGATGCTTTCAGCGTTTATCCCTTCCCTACATAGCTACCCAGCAATGCCCTTGGCAGAACAACTGGTACACCAGCGGTAAGTCCATCCCGGTCCTCTCGTACTAAGGACAGCTCCTCTCAAATTTCCAACGCCCGCGACGGATAGGGACCGAACTGTCTCACGACGTTCTGAACCCAGCTCGCGTGCCGCTTTAATGGGCGAACAGCCCAACCCTTGGGACCGACTACAGCCCCAGGATGCGACGAGCCGACATCGAGGTGCCAAACCTCCCCGTCGATGTGGACTCTTGGGGGAGATAAGCCTGTTATCCCCAGGGTAGCTTTTATCCGTTGAGCGATGGCCCTTCCATGCGGAACCACCGGATCACTAAGCCCGACTTTCGTCCCTGCTCGACTTGTAGGTCTCGCAGTCAAGCTCCCTTCTGCCTTTACACTCTTCGAATGATTTCCAACCATTCTGAGGGAACCTTTGGGCGCCTCCGTTACTCTTTAGGAGGCGACCGCCCCAGTCAAACTGCCCATCTGACACTGTCTCCCACCACGATAAGTGGTGCGGGTTAGAGTGGCCATAACGCAGGGGTAGTATCCCACCAGCGCCTCCATCGAAACTAGCGTTCCGATTTCTACGGCTCCTACCTATCCTGTACATGCGGTACAGACACTCAATATCAAACTACAGTAAAGCTCCATGGGGTCTTTCCGTCCTGTCGCGGGTAACCTGCATCTTCACAGGTACTAAAATTTCACCGAGTCTCTCGTTGAGACAGTGCCCAAATCGTTACGCCTTTCGTGCGGGTCGGAACTTACCCGACAAGGAATTTCGCTACCTTAGGACCGTTATAGTTACGGCCGCCGTTTACTGGGGCTTCAATTCGTACCTTCGCTTACGCTAAGCACTCCTCTTAACCTTCCAGCACCGGGCAGGCGTCAGCCCCTATACTTCATCTTACGATTTTGCAGAGACCTGTGTTTTTGATAAACAGTCGCTTGGGCCTATTCACTGCGGCTGATCTGACGATCAGCACCCCTTCTCCCGAAGTTACGGGGTCATTTTGCCGAGTTCCTTAACGAGAGTTCTCTCGCTCACCTTAGGATTCTCTCCTCGACTACCTGTGTCGGTTTGCGGTACGGGTCGTTGTTTTCTCACTAGAAGCTTTTCTCGGCAGTGTGACGTCAGGAACTTCGGTACTATTATTTCCCTCCCCATCACAGCTTGTCCTTAAAGTTAGAAGCATTTGACTCCTATCAAGACTTACTGCTTGGACAGACATTTCCGATCGTCTGCATTCCTTAGCCTCCTGCGTCCCTCCATTGCTCAAACAAAAACAACGAGTACAGGAATATCAACCTGTTGTCCATCGCCTACGCCTGTCGGCCTCGGCTTAGGTCCCGACTAACCCTGGGCGGACGAGCCTTCCCCAGGAAACCTTAGTCATTCGGTGGACAGGATTCTCACCTGTCTTTCGCTACTCATACCGGCATTCTCACTTCTAAGCGCTCCAGCAGTCCTCACGATCTACCTTCAACGCCCTTAGAACGCTCTCCTACCAATACACCTAAAGGTGTACTCCACAGCTTCGGTAATATGTTTAGCCCCGGTACATTTTCGGCGCAGGGTCACTCGACTAGTGAGCTATTACGCACTCTTTAAATGGTGGCTGCTTCTAAGCCAACATCCTAGTTGTCTGTGCAACCCCACATCCTTTTCCACTTAACATATATTTTGGGACCTTAGCTGGTGGTCTGGGCTGTTTCCCTTTCGACTATGGATCTTATCACTCACAGTCTGACTCCCGGATATGAATGAATGGCATTCGGAGTTTATCTGAATTCGGTAACCCGAGATGGGCCCCTAGTCCAAACAGTGCTCTACCTCCATCATTCTCAATTCCGAGGCTAGCCCTAAAGCTATTTCGGAGAGAACCAGCTATCTCCAAGTTCGTTTGGAATTTCTCCGCTACCCACACCTCATCCCCGCACTTTTCAACGTACGTGGGTTCGGTCCTCCAGTGCGTTTTACCGCACCTTCAACCTGGACATGGGTAGATCACATGGTTTCGGGTCTACGACTACATACTCAAACGCCCTATTCAGACTCGCTTTCGCTACGGCTCCGTCTCTTCAACTTAACCTCGCATGCAATCGTAACTCGCCGGTTCATTCTACAAAAGGCACGCCATCACCCATTAACGGGCTTTGACTTGTTGTAGGCACACGGTTTCAGGTTCTATTTCACTCCCCTTCCGGGGTGCTTTTCACCTTTCCCTCACGGTACTGGTTCACTATCGGTCACTAGGGAGTATTTAGCCTTGGGAGATGGTCCTCCCGGATTCCGACGGAATTCCTCGTGTTCCGCCGTACTCAGGATCCTCCTAGGTGCCTTCCAAATTTCATCTACGGGGCTTTCACCCTCTCTGACTGACTTTTCCAAGTCATTCGACTATCTGAAAGAACTACCATATTGGAGTCCTACAACCCCAATGAGCAAGCTCATTGGTTTGGGCTTTTCCCGTTTCGCTCGCCGCTACTCAGGGAATCGAATTTTCTTTCTCTTCCTGCAGGTACTTAGATGTTTCAGTTCTCTGCGTCTACCTCGTATACGCTATGTATTCACGTATACGTAACATCCTATAAAAGATGCTGGGTTCCCCCATTCGGAAATCTCTGGATCATAGCTTACGTACAGCTCCCCAAAGCATATCGGTGTTAGTCCCGTCCTTCATCGGCTCCTAGTGCCAAGGCATCCACCGTGCGCCCTTATTCACTTAACCTTATCAACCTTGCGGTTGGGTTTTGATCTTTCTTCTAGCGATAGAAGTCCAATCAAGAAAAATAAGCAATTGAACTTATTAAAAAACTCATTCAACGCGGTGTTCTCGGTTTGTATTACTTACATTTTTACTTCAATATCCAGTTTTCAATGAACAAGTATATAACAACATACGTTGTTAATGGAGCCTAGCGGGATCGAACCGCTGACCTCCTGCGTGCAAAGCAGGCGCTCTCCCAGCTGAGCTAAGGCCCCGAGTTAAATTTTGAGTAGACCTCTCAAAACTGAACAAAGTATCGACAAACGTGTGTAGTCTCCGTAATATTCCTTAGAAAGGAGGTGATCCAGCCGCACCTTCCGATACGGCTACCTTGTTACGACTTCACCCCAATCATCTATCCCACCTTAGGCGGCTGGCTCCAAAAAGGTTACCTCACCGACTTCGGGTGTTACAAACTCTCGTGGTGTGACGGGCGGTGTGTACAAGGCCCGGGAACGTATTCACCGCGGCGTGCTGATCCGCGATTACTAGCGATTCCGGCTTCATGTAGGCGAGTTGCAGCCTACAATCCGAACTGAGAGAAGCTTTAAGAGATTAGCTTAGCCTCGCGACTTCGCGACTCGTTGTACTTCCCATTGTAGCACGTGTGTAGCCCAGGTCATAAGGGGCATGATGATTTGACGTCATCCCCACCTTCCTCCGGTTTGTCACCGGCAGTCTTGCTAGAGTGCCCAACTAAATGATGGCAACTAACAATAAGGGTTGCGCTCGTTGCGGGACTTAACCCAACATCTCACGACACGAGCTGACGACAACCATGCACCACCTGTCACTTTGCCCCCGAAGGGGAAGCTCTATCTCTAGAGTGGTCAAAGGATGTCAAGACCTGGTAAGGTTCTTCGCGTTGCTTCGAATTAAACCACATGCTCCACCGCTTGTGCGGGCCCCCGTCAATTCCTTTGAGTTTCAACCTTGCGGTCGTACTCCCCAGGCGGAGTGCTTAATGCGTTAGCTGCAGCACTGAAGGGCGGAAACCCTCCAACACTTAGCACTCATCGTTTACGGCGTGGACTACCAGGGTATCTAATCCTGTTTGCTCCCCACGCTTTCGAGCCTCAGCGTCAGTTACAGACCAGAGAGCCGCCTTCGCCACTGGTGTTCCTCCATATATCTACGCATTTCACCGCTACACATGGAATTCCACTCTCCTCTTCTGCACTCAAGTCTCCCAGTTTCCAATGACCCTCCCCGGTTGAGCCGGGGGCTTTCACATCAGACTTAAGAAACCGCCTGCGCTCGCTTTACGCCCAATAAATCCGGACAACGCTTGCCACCTACGTATTACCGCGGCTGCTGGCACGTAGTTAGCCGTGGCTTTCTGGTTAGATACCGTCAAGGGGTGAACAGTTACTCTCACCCTTGTTCTTCTCTAACAACAGAGTTTTACGATCCGAAAACCTTCTTCACTCACGCGGCGTTGCTCGGTCAGACTTTCGTCCATTGCCGAAGATTCCCTACTGCTGCCTCCCGTAGGAGTTTGGGCCGTGTCTCAGTCCCAATGTGGCCGATCACCCTCTCAGGTCGGCTATGCATCGTGGCCTTGGTGAGCCGTTACCTCACCAACTAGCTAATGCACCGCGGGTCCATCCATCAGCGGCACCGTAAAGCGCCTTTCAAAACGAAACCATGCGGTTTCGATTGTTATACGGTATTAGCACCTGTTTCCAAGTGTTATCCCCTTCTGATGGGCAGGTTACCCACGTGTTACTCACCCGTTCGCCACTCCTCTTTTCCCGGTGGAGCAAGCTCCGGTGGGAAAAGAAGCGTTCGACTTGCATGTATTAGGCACGCCGCCAGCGTTCGTCCTGAGCCAGGATCAAACTCTCATAATATGCTAGTTCCTCACAGCGAAAGCTGATGTGGAACTGTAGTTCGAAATTTACTTTCGAACATCATATAGTTCATTTGTTAAGCTCAATTGTTTGCTAGCATATTGCTTGCTTGTTAAAAATGTTTGTTGTCTTGAATTGAATCAAGACGCCCTACACATTTGGTTTGTCTTACTTTGTTCAGTTTTCAAAGGTCTACGTGATAATTGAAACACAACTGCCTCAACTTATCGTTTGTGATTGCCGTAGCAACTTTTATATCTTAGCAAACTCTCGGATGATTGTCAACTATTTTTTAAAAGTTTTTTTAACTCGTTTTTCACGAGGTCGTTTTAGCAACTCACTTATAATAACTTGTTGTTTGTTATTTGTCAATCACTTTTTTTGTTTTTTTCTTTGCGAAACTAACTTCAATCAGTGAATCACTCAAAAGCAACTTCGTTATCTTATCATGTGTTAACAAACATGTCAATCACTAATTTTAAGAATCGATTTGTTTGTTTTCCGTTCTTTCGAACAAATAATAATATACCAACATCAATTTTGAAAGTCAACTAAAAAAAGGCTGATTTATCAACATTTTTAAGAGAGTCGATCATTAAAAACAGGAAGCACAAAATCATTCGTTTTTACGTGTTTTTTCTCCTGTTTAAACTAGTTCCACCGAGATAATGTTCATCTTTTAGTTTGTTTGATCAAATTTATTTTTTCTTACTATTGCTGTATAAGTGTTCTCAATTTATTACTTCGTTTAAATGATGTTTCTCCTTGATTTAAATCACTTTCTATTTTTGTTTCCTCCTTTATCTTAGGTTTCCACCTCTTCTACCCCCTCTTCTTCTAAAATTTTCCTTAACAAAGCGCTGCTTTTATCTATTTATCTTTTTTTTTGCTAAAATATTAAGAGTAAACACATTAATCGATGGAGGATCTATTTATGAAAATATTAATCGCAGATGACGACAAGGAAATTGTTGAATTACTTAGTATCTACGTACACAATGAAGGCTACGAAGCAGTAAAAGCCTATGATGGAAAAGAAGCATTATCAAAAGTACGAACAATCCCTGATATTGAATTACTTATTCTAGATATCATGATGCCTGAAATGGATGGCATGCAAGTAGTAAAAGAATTAAGAAAAGAATCACAAATCCCGATCATCATGTTAACAGCGAAAACGACTGATATGGATAAAATCAAAGGATTAGTAGCTGGAGCGGATGATTACGTAACAAAACCATTTAATCCTCTTGAAGTAATGGCTCGTGTGAAATCTTTGTTACGTCGCACAAAAATGCAAGTGACACCAGATCAACCGGATGTCCTAGAAGTAAATGCCTTGATCATCAATAAAGATTCCCATGAAGTCAAAACAATCGATGGAAAAGAAATCCAACTGACTGCCTTAGAATTTGGTATTCTATATCTCCTTGCAAGTCATCCTAACCATGTATTCAGTGCAGATGAGATCTTTGAACGTGTCTGGAAACAAGAAAGTATCGTTTCTGCTAAAACAGTAATGGTTCATGTTAGTCATCTAAGAGATAAAATTGAAGAAGCAACTGGTGGAGAAAAAGTCATTCAAACCGTTTGGGGAGTGGGCTATAAAATTGATGCAAGATAAAAAAGTGATCGAAAAACGACGCCGGATCAATCTGACATCTAAAGAAATCAGTGAATTATTAGCAGAAGGAATCATTACGATCATCCTTCTGCTTCTATTGAATGTAGCGATGTTGGTTATTATCAGTTCGATCATCAGTAGTTCACCTTCTTTGACAAACGCTATTTGGGATTCTAAAAATATCTTTGCCCAGCGTTTAGATAGTGATTTGTTTTGGAATGGCCGAAATTTTATTTTTCCTGTGTTCTTTCTATTAGATGTTGGTGTATTATACTGGCGATTGATTCGTCGCTACCGACAAATGCAATTACGACACATTATTAGTGAATTGCATTATATCGCTAATGGCAATTATGACCATCGTATCCCTTTCGAATTAAGTGGCGATCTTAGTCGTGTAGTCAAAAGTATCAATGGCTTAGTGGACAGTACGGTAGCGGCGATTGAAGACGAACGTAAAATCGAAAAATCAAAAGACGAACTGATTACAAACGTCAGTCATGATATTCGCACACCTTTAACATCAATTATTGGCTATTTAGGTCTTATTGAAGATGGTCAATATCAAACAGAAGAAGATCTGTTGAAATATACTCACACTGCTTATGTCAAAGCGAAACAAATGAAATCATTGGTAGAAGATCTGTTCGAGTATACCAAGGTACGTCAGCCGGCGGTTCCTGTGAATTTTTCTGCATTTGATTTGATCCAATTGATTGAACAATTGGCAGCTGATTTTGAACTAGAAGCTTCTAAAAAGGATATTCAAATTTTTGTTGAATCTCCAATCAATTCACTGATCATGGATGGTGATACCGAAAAGTTGGTTCGCGTATTCAATAATTTATTAACCAATGCCCTAAAATATGGCAAAGGAGCTACTAAAATCATCATTGAAATTGAACAACTTGGTTCAGAAGTCATCGTTGTTGTCAAAAACAATGGTGCCATGATTCCTCAACAAGCCATTGACAATCTATTTGATCGATTTTACCGTGTGGAAGAATCCCGTTCACAAGAAACTGGCGGGACAGGGCTTGGTCTAGCCATTGCACAAAGTATCGTAGCATTGCACGGTGGCTATATCTATGCGAAGTCAGATCAAGATTGGACGTCTTTTATCATGCATTTCCCGCTTAAAAAAAATGAAAAGTTAGTCGGCAATCTGACAGAACATATTGACGGAAACTAAATTTTTCGCTATTCTTAGAATACAAATAGAAGAAAACAGTGAACCCAGTACATTTTATTTTTTTCAAGAGAGCTGATGGTTGGTGCAAATCAGTAAAAAATAATTTCGAAGTTCCAGTTCACCCAATGTGCCTTTCGAAATAAGAAAGGTCGGTAACAGCCGTTATCTGTTTACAAGTGCAGTCTCGATAGACTGAACTTGGGTGGTACCGCGAAACTCAAACCAGTTCGTCCCAAGATATTTCTTTGGATGAGCTGGTTTTTTTTATACAAAAAAAGGAGGAAAAGAAATGTTAGATATTAAAATGATCCGTCAAAATGTTGACTATGTACAAGAAAAATTAACGTCACGTGGCGTTAAAAAAGAAGTCTTAGCGGAGTTTGTGGAGTTAGATGAATCTCGCAGAAAATTGTTGGTTGAAAGTGAAGAATTGAAAAAATACCGTAATGATGTATCTGCTGAAATCGCCCAATTAAAGCGTAATAAAGAAGATGCAACTGCGAAGATCGCTGAAATGAAAAAAGTCGGTGGGAAAATCAAAGCACTAGACGAAGAAGTTGCACAAGTGGATGAAAAATTACAACAAATCGCTACAACTCTTCCTAATTTACCTCATGATTCCGTGCCAGTAGGTAAAGATGAAGAGGATAACGTGGAAGCTCGTCGCTGGAGTGAACCTCGTCAATTTGCTTTTGAACCAAAACCTCACTGGGAAATTGCTGAAAATCTAGGTATTCTTGATTTTGAACGTGGGGCAAAAGTATCAGGAAGCCGCTTTGTTTACTATAAAGGATTAGGTGCTCGCTTAGAACGTGCCCTTTATAATTTTATGTTAGATCAACACGTCTATGAACATGGCTATACTGAAATGATGACGCCTTACGCTGTAAATAGCCAAGCCATGTTTGGTACTGGTCAATTCCCTAAATTTAAAGAAGATGTTTTCCAATTAGCTGATACAGATTTAACTTTGATCCCAACAGCTGAAGTTCCTTTAACAAACTACTACAGCAATGAAATCTTAGCAAAAGAAGATTTACCTGTTTACTTCACTGCACTTAGCCCAGCATTCCGTTCAGAAGCAGGTAGTGCCGGTCGTGATACTCGTGGATTGATTCGTCTTCATCAGTTCAATAAAGTAGAAATGGTGAAATTCGCTGATGCAGAACATTCATATGAAGAACTTGAAAAAATGACCGCTGACGCAGAGGACATTTTGAAAAAATTACACTTACCTTACCGTGTTATGACATTATCAACTGGAGATATGGGCTTTTCAGCAGCGAAAACGTACGATTTAGAAGTATGGATCCCTGCACAAGATACGTATCGTGAAATCAGTTCTTGCTCAAACTGTGAAGATTTCCAAGCGCGCCGTGCGATGATCCGTTACCGAGATGCAGATGGAAAAATCCATTATGCACATACATTGAATGGTTCTGGTTTAGCAGTTGGCCGTACGGTTGCTGCCATCCTTGAAAACTATCAAAATGAAGATGGTTCAGTCACAGTTCCAGAAGTACTCGTGCCTTACATGGGGAACCTAAAAGTAATCAAATAAACAATAAAGCAGCTAAGTGATTCGTTGGCACGAATTGCTTAGCTGCTTTTTTATGTTCAAGAAGTTTGATTATGATTCTACAGAATAGTTTGGTGCTTCTTTCGTAATTTGTACATCATGTGGGTGAGATTCTTTCAAACCACTGCCACTCATTTGAATGAACTGTGCATCATCTCTTAATTGTTTTAGGTTTGCAGAGCCAACATAACCCATCCCTGATTTTAAGCCACCGATCATTTGGAAGAGAATGTCTGCTACGCTTCCTTTGTACGCTACACGGCCTTCAATACCTTCTGGCACTAACTTATTGGCTTCATTCGTGCCACCTTGGAAGTAACGGTCTTTTGATCCTTTTTCCATGGCGCCTAATGAACCCATTCCACGATATGTCTTGAAGCGACGACCTTGATAGATTTCAAATTCACCTGGAGATTCATCGGTTCCTGCCAACATACTACCTAACATAACCGCATGACCACCCGCTGCTAAAGCTTTGACGATATCACCAGAATATTTGATCCCACCATCTGCAATAATGGTTTTTCCATATTGGCGCGCAACTGAAGCTGCATCGTAAATGGCTGTTAATTGGGGAACACCCACACCAGCAACCACACGTGTCGTACAAATCGAACCTGGTCCGATACCTACTTTCACCACGTCAACACCTACATCGTATAACGCTTTTGTTGCTTCTGCTGTTGCTACATTACCAGCAATCAATGTTGCATCTTTAAATGTTGTGCGAATTTCTTGGATTTTACGGATTACACCTGCGCTATGTCCATGCGCCGTATCAATGACAATGGCATCTGCGCCAGCATCAAGTAAAGCTTGTGCACGTTCAAAGGTGTCGCTAGTGACACCAACTGCGGCAGCTACCAACAAACGACCATGTTCATCTTTTGCTGCATTTGGAAACTCGATTACTTTTTCGATATCTTTGATCGTGATCAAACCACTTAATCGACCTGCATCATCAACGATCGGTAGTTTTTCGATTTTATGTTGTTGTAAGATTTTTTCTGCATCTTTTAGAGAAGTGCCTACTGGGGCTGTTACTAAGTTTTCTTTTGTCATGACTTCGCTGATTTCGATATGGAAGTCTGTAACAAAACGCATATCACGGTTTGTAATGATTCCTACTAATTTGCGATTTTCCAATGTTTCGACGATTGGAACTCCACTGATACGGTATCTGCTCATTAATTCTTCAGCATCTGCGACCAAGTGTTGTGGTGTCAAGAAGAATGGGTCGATGATTACACCACTTTCAGAACGTTTCACTTTACGTACTTCGTCTGCTTGTTCGCTGATTGTCATGTTTTTATGGATGACACCTAGACCACCCTGTCTTGCCATAGCAATCGCCATTTTGCTGTCAGTAACTGTATCCATACTTGCACTGATGATAGGAATATTCAATTTGATATTTTTTGCTAATTGTACACTCATATCCACTTCGTTTGGTAACACGTGACTTTCTGCTGGTATCAATAAGACATCATCAAAAGTAAATCCTTTTTTCGTGAACTTTGTTTCCCAGTTGGACATTTTTAGTACCACTCCTCTTGTTTAGTTTATCTACTAAAATAATCGATTTTCTTTTGTAAGTCAACAACTTCTACTAATCCCTTGTTTTTTCTAAGGAACTACTCAGTGAATCCTAAAAAAAGAACGTACCAGCATAATGAAGCGTCTCCTAATGTTTGATCAAAATCAAATGTTAGTTAGCGCTTTCGTCTTACACTGCACGTTCTTTTTTCTTACTCAATATTTTTACTAAACTGAAACGAGTACACTTCAAGAAAGAAAAGATGCAATTCACTTTTTAAACATTTGCTTCGATCGATTCTTTGATCTTTTCAATTTCATTCAAATAATATAGTTTATAGGGAATGCTTAAGCCTTTTTTCTTCGTCTCTTCGTCAAGATACTTTTCATCGACATCTGTATACACAAATAAATCAGCAGTTAGTGTCTCTGGGTTTCTTGTATTATAGCTAATGAAATCCAGCTCGATTTCTGGCCCTAAAACAGACCGCATTTCTTTTTGAAACTTTTTTCCATGCCCAAGAATAAATTGTCCAGTTTTGATTCCGGCATAACCAAACAGAGGCACTCCGTCAGCATTGATAGAAAATATCCATTTGACTTTTTTCATATTCATTCACCCCTTATCGTTTAACTATCTCGCTCAACATATTTTATAACATCAGTGATCATCTCTATTATTTGATAATAACACTCTTTTATTATTTTTTATAATAATAAAAAAAACGTTTTGAGATCATGGTCGTCACTGTCAAATCAATAGAAATAAACAATAAAAAAGAGCACGTGCAGCGTAATGCTAACACATTCTCTTTTTTTTGTTCGTCTCGTAAGTCACATAATTTCTAAGTCCAATAAATTATCTTCTTGGAACAGAAAGACTGCCAACGATGCCATATTTTTTCTTTAAATAGTAACGCAACGCAAGAGCTGCTGCACCGATGATGATGATCACCACTGGATCTAATAACGGGTTAACGATTGGTGGCAACAAGGTTGTTGCTGAAAAAGCAATGACCCAGATCAATGTCGTTCCACCCAAAATCAACAAGGTTTTACCCATTCCAGGTTTTTTACTACGATCAGCACCTGGATACTCATACTGGTAAATATACTTGTACATCAAGTAAAAGACCCATCCACCAATAGCTGAACCTAGTACAAGTGTGGTGATTCCATAAGCAGGTGTTGTTTCACGTGAAAACAATCCAGTGATTGCGATCATGACACTCAATAATCCGAGTAAGAGTAAGGTATTGTCCAACCACATCAACGTTGGTGTCGAAGAAGTTCTCACTTCAACCGGTTTATTGATGATTGCTTCTGTTCTTTCAGATACCGTTCCAAATAATTGGCGGGCTGTTTTCCCACCTTTTTGTTCGGATACTAAAACGGGTAACATCTCATGCAAAGCCGTTACTTTTTCTTCTTCTGATAAATTCGCTGCTTCTAGCGACTTTTTTAAGTCAAAAATATATTGTTGATTACGTTTTGTTAGTTGTTCTTCTAACTGCGCATTTTCTTTTACGATTTCGCGTAACTGTTCTGCTTCCATTATTTTACAGTCCTCCTTAGACGCTGACGGTTGTCACAAAAGACATTTTAACATATCACATACACCGTATGATAGCCTTTTTATACATTAAAACGGAATAACATAACGTCGCCATCTTGAACGACATAGTCTTTCCCTTCTAATCGTACACGTCCGGCTTCTTTCGCTGCGTGCATCGTTCCGTATTGGTCTAAATCTTCAAATGAGACTGTTTCTGCACGGATAAAGCCACGTTCAAAATCGGTATGGATGATTCCTGCAGCTTGTGGCGCTTTGATTCCTTTTTTGAACGTCCACGCACGAACTTCTTGTTCACCTGCTGTAAAGTATGTTGCTAATCCTAATAGGTCATACGCCGCACGAATCAATTGATCCAACCCTGACTCTTCAATGCCTAATGCTTCAAGAAACTCTGCTTTATCTTCGTCGTCAAGCTCAGCAATTTCTTCTTCTGCTCTGGCGCTAACGACAATCACTTCTGCATTTTCTTCTGCAGCAAAATTGCGGACTGCTTGAACATATTCATTCGCATCTGCATTTGCTACTTCATCTTCTGCCACATTCGCAACATACAAGATCGGTTTTGTTGTTAACAAGAATAAAGATTTAACGATTTTTTGTTCTTCTTCTGTAAATTCGATCGAACGTGCTGAACGTCCATCTTCTAATACTGGTTTGATTTTCTCTAACACCGCTAATTCAGCGACTGCATCTTTATCTTTTGTTTTTGCAATTTTTGCCACACGTGTATAGCGCTTCGTCACTGACTCTAAATCTGCTAAGACAAGCTCTAGATTGATCGTATCGATATCTGCTAAAGGATCGACACGTCCTTCTACGTGTGTGATGTTGTCATCGTCAAAACAACGAACGACATGACAGATTGCATCTACTTGGCGAATATGACTTAAAAATTGGTTTCCTAATCCTTCACCTTTACTTGCACCCTTAACGATTCCAGCAATATCTGTAAACTCAAAGGTTGTTGGTACAGTTTTCTTTGGTTTTACTAATTCTGTTAAACGTTGTAAACGCCAATCAGGTACTTCAACCATTCCAATATTTGGATCAATAGTCGCAAAAGGATAGTTGGCAGCCTCTGCTCCCGCCTTTGTAATTGCATTGAACAAAGTTGATTTTCCTACGTTGGGTAAACCCACAATTCCAGCAGTTAATGCCATAAATTCATTCACTCTTTCTCTACATTTTTTTCAAGTACTTTTTTCATTTTTTTCTCAAATTCTCGACGGGTCATCATCACGATATGACCGCAATTCATACATTTGATTTTGATATCAGCGCCCATTCGGATGATCTCCCAACGGTTCGTTTGACAAGCATGAGGTTTTTTCATTTCTACGATATCATGTAAGTCGTACATAACATAGCCTCCCTCTGTTTATTCTTCATCAAATTGAATATTTAGAATATCAAGAATTCTAGTTAAATCATTTTGTGAAAGATATTCGATTTCGATTTTACCTTTCCCATTCTTTTCTTGGATGGCGACACTTGTTCCAAATTTATCCATCAAGCGATCTTCACTCTCACGGATATAATACGGTTTTTCCTTTGCTAAACGTGGGATTTTTTTCTTTTCTTGCCCATCATTTTGATTCAGCTCGGAAACGATCTGCTCTAATTGTCGAACCGTTAGATTTTCTGTTACGACACGATTGGCTAATTTTAATATCAATTGTTTATTTTTTAATCCAAGTAACGTACGAGCTTGTCCCATAGATAATCGTTGATCTTGGACCATTTCTTTCACCAAATCAGGCAATGTCAATAAACGCAAATAGTTTGCGATATAAGGACGACTTTTCCCTAAACGACTTGCGACTTCAGCTTGTGTCAACTTTAAGTTCTTCATCAACATCTCGTAAGCTTCTGCTTCTTCTAAAGGATTCAAGTCTTCACGTTGTAAGTTTTCTAAAACTGCAACTTGCATCATCGCTTCTTCGTCGAAATCTCTGACAATTGCAGGAATCGTTTCTTTGCCAGCTAACTTAGACGCCCGGAAACGACGTTCACCTGCGATGATCTCATAACCTTTCACCGACGAACGACGAACAATGATCGGTTGAAAGACACCGGAGTACTCGATCGAGTTCGCTAATTCTTGCAATGATACTTCTTCAAATGTTTTACGTGGTTGATACGGATTAGGACGCAATTCGTTTAGTGGCAACTGAATGACAGTTTCATCTTTCACGTTGACTGTTTCTAAATTTTCCAAATCTTGAAACAGCGCGTCGATTCCCCGGCCTAGTCCTTTACTTTTCTTCACGATCGACCACTTCCTTTGCTAATGCTTGATACACTTCAGCGCCTCTGGAACGCGGATCATAATCAATGATAGGTTTTCCATGACTTGGTGCTTCTGACAAACGAATGTTTCGAGGAATCACTGTGTCATACACTTTTTCACGGAAATACTTCCGTACTTCTTCCACCACTTCATTCCCTAGATTCGTTCGAGCGTCATACATCGTCAATAATACCCCTTCGATTTCCAATTCAGGGTTGAAGTGTTTTTGTACCAAGCGAACAGTATTCAGCAATTGACTTAACCCTTCTAACGCATAGTATTCACACTGCACAGGGATCAAAATCGAATCACTTGCAGTAAATGAGTTGATGGTTAGATGACCTAAAGATGGCGGGCAATCAATTAAAATGTAGTCATACTGATCGTTGACTTCAGCCAGTGAACTTTTTAAACGTGATTCTCTTGCCATCATTGAGGTCAATTCAATTTCCGCTCCCGCTAATTGAAGAGTGGCAGGCACAATACTCAAGTTTTCATGTTCAGTAGCAATTGTCGCTTCAGCAATTGGTAACTCATTGACTAATACATCATAAATATCTTGTGTCACATCAGGTTTACGAATGCCTACTCCGCTAGTGGCATTTCCTTGTGCATCCATATCTACAAGCAACACTTGTTTACCTAAACTTGCTAAACAAGCACCTAGATTTACAGTTGTCGTTGTTTTACCAACGCCGCCTTTTTGATTTGCAACGGATATAATTTGTGCCATCTCTTCTCCTCCTACTTGATTGGTTGCTTATTCGGCAACCCAGGTTTTCTTGGATACTTCTTCGGTGTTGGTTTCTTCTTCTGTATAATCAGAATGTGGCGTTTGTCCGAGATTTTAGGTAGTTCAATTGCTTGCTCTCCGATAAATTTACCACCTAATTGCGCAATCGCTGGTTTCGCTTCTGCCAATTCTTCTTCGCTTTTCGCAGCTTTCAGTGCATAGAAATAGCCCTCTTGTTTCACTAATGGTAAACACAGTTCCGTCAATACATTCAAACGTGCCACTGCACGAGCAGTCACAAAATCAAATGATGCACGGAATTGCGGATTTTGCCCAAATGTTTCTGCACGATCATGATAAAGAGATGCATCGATTTCTAATTGATTCGTTAACTCAGTTAAAAAAGTGATTCGCTTATTCAAGGAATCAACAATCGTTATTTGTAACTCAGGAAAAGCAATTTTTAAAGGAATACTTGGGAACCCAGCTCCTGAGCCGACGTCACATAAAGTCAGGCCAGTTGAAAAATCAACATCAAATGCCAACGTCAATGAATCATAAAAGTGTTTTAAATAAACTTCTTCTCGATCAGTGATCGCCGTCAAATTCATTTTTTCATTCCACTCCACTAATAAATGAAAATAACGGTCAAACTGCGCCATTTGCTTATCCGATAAATGAATGTCTTTTTCTGCCAAGACTTGGCGAAATTCTTCTGGTGTCATAATTTTTCCTTTCATTGTGAAACAGCTAATTGTTTCACAGAATCTCTTCCTACTTTAACGCAAAATGAGTCGAGTTGCAATCTTTCTATATATAAATTTAAAGGAGGTTATGCCAAATTCGGAAGTAGGTAAATTCTTGTTCTACAATAAAAAAATAATCCGCCCTCGGACAACACAAAAAGAGTGTGCTGCCCATTGCTCACACTCCTTTATTTTCTATTATTTAGTTAGACAACAATCACTTCTCAATAGTGCTTTTATCGATCGTTCACTTTTGTAGCAAGGGTTAGAACAATTGATTCGCTAATTCTTTGTCACGTGCCACCATTTCATTGATTTTTTGGGTGATTTCATCGGCGAGTGTTTGAAACTGTTCTGACATCTGATCGATCTGCCGGATTTTATCTCTAAATTCCTGTGTTGGCTCATCGACAATCTCCCATTTTGTACAATTAACTTCGGCTAATGTTTCAATTACCTCGTTGTACGTCAAATGTGGGGTATAATTGCGTACTCTTCCCAACCAGTCATTCCATAACTCTTCCAACTCCGTGATCCCGTTTTGGTAAATCACGCGAACATTGCTCATCGCCTCATCAAATTTACTTGCTGCGGTCCGTACTACAGCAAATGCTTGGCTATCCTCTAAATAAATTTTTTCTGATTGAGAAAGTCCGCCGCCACTTGCAGTCAGCTTCTTACCTAACTCTTTTAAGGTCAAGAATTCTTTGATTTGAACCTTGAGCCACTCATTTTCTTCTTTCAAACGCTTGATTTCATCTAGCGTATGTTCGCCACTGACTGCTAGTAGTTTGATCATTGCTTCGTTTTCCAAAAGCGTTTGTTGCCACAAAGTTGGGGCTAACAAGATCCCCCCATTGCCATCGACGTATACGATGATCTGTCCATGCTTATCGATATAATTTCCTTCTTTATCAACCCTGAATTGATCCAATGAATGCCCTGCTGTTTGCCACCCCGGGTTATCAATCCCAAAACTATTGATTGGAAGCATCCCTTTCCCACCAGTGAAAAGCCCACTCGTGACGACATCCGAAGTGTCGTAGATATTGATCAGGGTACCGTTGTGATTATCGAATAAGGCTTGTGCAAGCCCTGGTCCTGCCGCGCCGTACGTCACACTATCATAACCATTGATCGCTGCGACAAAAAGTGCTTTAGCGCCACCTAATGAGTGTCCTGTCGTTGAGATCGTATAGCCATCTGATTTGGGATACTGCTTTTCAATTTCACGGGCATAGTTCAAGGCAGAAGCAAATGCACCATTTGAGTGTTTATTACTTCGACCAATTTCCTCAAGGTTAGTATGCCAATCTTTGAGCGAAGTCGTGCCAGCATAGGCAATCGTAAGGTTTTTGGTGATGACGGAGTCAGGGAAGCCAGGTACTTTTTTTAATTGCTCTTCATTGTACCCAAGATATTCCTCTTTTATTTTAGCAACTACCATTGCTTGCATACTATTTTTCTTTGGCTTAGATTCATTACCGATTTTTTCTTTATTTGTATCTACTGTTTTTATGACTATATAAGGGATTTCTTTTACTAGATGATTTACTTTTATCAATCCATCTTCAACTTTATACACAGAATCAGATAGCCACCTATTTTGATCCATCAATCTATCCCTCCTTCGTAATAGATAATTTGTTCATCTGCCATAATCGAATTAATTTTTTCTTTTCTTTTTGTAATATAATAAGGACCAGTTCCAGTGCTATCAGAAATCATGTATATAGGTTTATTTGTTTCTGCGGAAATAGTACTTAAACTTACTTCCTCCTCATATACTCCATTAACAGTGAAATAAATGGTCAAAAAATTCATCGGACTCACTGAATATCCAGTAAATTCAATTTTAGTTATCTCCTTATATTCTCTGACCTCTAACAATGCTTTCAAATATTCTTCCGTGGTCATTTCACCTTGTCCGCAGTCATACTTTCTGAAAATTTCTTCTTCTTTCTCCCGATTGTTTACATAGAGACGATAATTGTTATACACATAATTTGCCAGATCCTTCTGTATTTCCAGCAATTCTTGAAGATCTTCTTCTCTTTTATCCATGTAGATCTTTCCTCCGATTCCTCCTAAGATAATGATCACTAATACACCTAACCAAAGCCGTTTGTTCATAGATCCTCCTTTCAGTTAGCTACTATTTTTGTCAATGCTTCACAATAAGATACGTATATTTCATTTTATTCTGCGATCACATTTCAATATTAAGTTATTTTATGTATACTTATAGAGAGAAAGACAAGTGTTGTGACGTATATTTTTTATAAAGTTAATCTCAATTGATTATAACAAAAATAAGGAGGTTTTTTAGATCAAAAATAAAATTAAAATGTTATTTTTAAAATTTTTAATGCTACTTTCTTGCCTGCTTTTTTCTCGATGGTTTTTCATGCGTTATCTCTATTATTATTCTATTACGCTTTTTCCACCATCTGGCCCTGTCGATTTTTGGGTTCCTTTCTTCTTAGTGATAATCATTACGTTATTCCTTTATGTCAGTCTTCACTGTGCTTTCACAAGAAACATCTATCGGGAATAGCTGGTCTTTTTTTCTTTGCTGTACATCACCTTTCTTATTTATCTACTTTTCTTAAAAAATATCGGGATACGAGGCCTAGAATTTCAGCTATTTTCGTGGGTGAAGGATTTGATTTATGGAGATCCAATGATTGTTCTGTTTAATATTTTACTGTTTCTACCTTTAGGCTGGATTTTACCAGTAAGTTGGAAGAATACTATCTTAGTCCTTTCAGCTGTCTTAGGCGTTGAATGGATCCAATATTTCTTTTACCTAGGTATTTTTGATTTAGGGGATGTTTTTGTAAATACTTGTGGGTTTCTTATTGGTGCATGTATAAATAGGTGGCTGATCAGTCGATGGGATATTCAGGTTTCTTCTTTTTTACATAAGTAATTTACTCTATGTTCTTGCTAACAAAAAAAGAGCCAACGAATCAATCATTCGTCGGCTCTTTTTTTGTTTAGTGCTTTATTTAAGCAGATGTTTCCACTTTCGCAATCTTCCCTTGTTCGATATAGACCATCAAGATGCTTAGGTCCGCTGGATTGACACCGCTGATGCGGCTTGCTTGTGCGATGGTTTCTGGACGGATTTTTTGAAGCTTTTGTTTTGCTTCCGTTGCTAATCCGTTGATCGCAGCGTAGTCAATGTTTTCTGGGATACGTTTGGCTTCCATCCGTTTTAGTTTTTCTACTTTTTCTAATGCTTTTTTGATGTATCCTTCGTATTTTAGTTGAATTTCAACTTGCTCGATTTCTTTACGTGTTAACTCCGCATTTTCTGGAATAAATCGTAATAGATCGGCATAGGTGATTTCTGGGCGACGCAAGAAATCACTTGCTAGCACACCATCTTTTAATGGTGCAGCATTTAATTCTGCTAAAAAGGCTTGGACTTCTGCTGTCGGTTTGATACGAACGTTCATCAAACGTTTGATTTCTTGTTCAACTGCTGCTTTCTTTTTCAAGTAAGCAGCATATTGATCTTCTTTTACTAAACCGATCTGGTGACCCATTTCCGTTAGGCGTAGATCAGCATTATCATGACGAAGAAGTAAACGATATTCTGCTCGGGACGTCAGTAAGCGATAAGGTTCATTCGTTCCTTTTGTGACTAAATCATCGATCATGACACCGATATAGCCGTCACTACGTTTGATGACTAATGGCTCTTTTCCTTGAACCTTCAATGCTGCATTGATTCCTGCAATCAGCCCTTGTCCCGCTGCTTCTTCATATCCACTTGTCCCATTGGTTTGACCGGCCGTATAAAGATTTTCTACGACTTTCGTTTCTAATGTTGGACGTAACTGGTGTGGTTCGACCACATCGTACTCAATGGCATAGCCCGTACGCATCATTTCTGCTTTTTCTAATCCAGCAATCGAATGCAACATATCCACTTGGACGTCTTCTGGAAGTGAAGTTGAAAGCCCTTGAACATACACTTCTTCTGTATTCAATCCTTCTGGTTCTAAAAAGAGTTGATGACGTGGTTTGTCTGCAAAACGGACGATTTTGTCTTCGATCGATGGGCAGTAACGTGCGCCGACGCCTTCAACGATTCCTGTAAACATTGGTGCGCGGTGAAGATTGTCACGAATGATTTGATGGGTCGTTTCACCTGTATAAGTCAACCAACAAGGTTCTTGTTCTAAGTTATAGGCACTGTCCGGTGTGGCAAAGCTAAAATGATTTGGCTCCTTGTCTCCCGGTTGTTCTTCTGTAACAGAGTAATCGATCGTACTTGATTTCACACGTGGAGGCGTTCCGGTTTTAAAACGATCAATGGCAAAACCTAATTCTTTTAAGTGATTGGCTAAACCAATTGATGGTTGTGAGTTATTCGGACCAGATGAATATTTTAATTCACCGATAATAATCTCACCACGTAATGCGGTACCTGCAGTGATAACGACTGCTTTTGAACGATAGCTTGCACCGGTTGAAGTGACTACACCATGACAAACCCCATCTTCAACGATCAATTCTTCAACGATTCCTTGTCTTAGTGTCAAATTCTCTTCTTTTTCAATTGTATGTTTCATTTCACTGGCATAGGCATGCTTGTCTGCTTGTGCACGTAATGCTCGGACAGCAGGTCCTTTCCCAGTGTTCAACATTCTCATTTGAATGTATGTCTTATCAATATTCTTACCCATTTCGCCGCCTAGTGCATCAATCTCGCGTACGACAACGCCTTTGGCTGGACCGCCGACGGAAGGGTTACATGGCATAAATGCCACCATATCTAAATTGATCGTTAATAGTAACGTTTTTGACCCCATACGTGCAGCAGCCAAAGCGGCTTCTGAACCAGCATGTCCTGCACCGACAACGATCACATCATATTCTTCTGCTTGATAATGATTCAAGAACTGTTCCTCCTTTATTTTCCAAGACAAAATTGACTAAACAATTGTGTGATCAATTCATCTTGGACACTATCTCCTACGACTTCACCAAGGTAATCCCAACAGCGAATCATATCCATTTGAACTAGGTCAACAGGCATACCCGCATCGATTCCTGCGATCACTTCTTGTAAAGAGATGGCCGCTTTTTCGAGCAAGGCAATATGACGGGTATTGGATACATAAGTTGCATCTCTTTCGCCAGTTTGCCCGCCAAAGAACAACTCAGAGATGGCCGTTTCTAATCGGTCTAATCCTTCATTATTGGCAACCGAAACAGCGAATACTGGTTCATCCTCGATCAATGATAAAAGCTTGTCTTCCTCTAATTGTTTCGGTAAATCAGTTTTATTCAATAGAATGATCCGTTTCAATCCTTTTGTTGCTTCCAACAACTGTTCATCTTCAATCGTCAACGGCTCGCTTTGATTCAAGACAAGTAAGATCAATTCAGATTCTGCCAAAGCTTTACGACTACGAGCAACACCGATTTGTTCCACGATATCTTCTGTTTCCCGAATACCTGCTGTGTCGATCAGTTTCAACGGTACGCCACGAACATTGACGTATTCTTCAATCACATCTCTTGTCGTTCCCGCAATATCTGTCACGATGGCTTTTTCTTCTCGTAATAAATGGTTCAGTAAGCTTGACTTACCAACGTTTGGACGACCGATGATGGCCGTACTTAATCCTTCTCGTAAGACCTTGCCTTGTTGTGATGTTGCTAAAAGAACTTCGATACGTTGTTGGATCATCTGCGCTTTTTCTAATAGAAGTTTTGTCGTCAATTCTTCGACATCATCATATTCAGGGTAATCGATATTCACTTCGACTTGTGCTAATGTCTCTAAAATTTCTTGTCGAAGGGAACGGATCAATGCAGACAGATTTCCATCTAATTGGTTCAACGCGACACCCATCGCCTTGTCTGTTTTCGCACGGATCAGGTCCATGACTGCTTCAGCTTGGGATAAATCAACTCGTCCATTTAAAAAGGCACGCTTTGTAAATTCTCCTGGCTCTGCTAAACGTGCGCCTTCTCTTAATAGAAGCTGTAAAATTTGATTGACGACAACGATGCCCCCATGGCAATTGATTTCTACAACATCTTCTCGGGTAAATGTTCGTGGTGCGCGCATGACGGATACCATGACTTCATCGACTAATTGTTCACTTTTGGGATCGACGATATGCCCATAATGAATCGTATGACTAGGAACATCCAACAACTGTTTATTGCCACTTTGATAGACTTTATTGGCAATGGTCAACGCTTGATCACCGCTTAAACGCACAATACTTATCGCCCCTTCACCTGGTGGCGTAGAGATTGCTGCAATCGTATCAAATTCTAAGGTTATTTCAGCCATTTTTTCACTTCCTTTTTCATTTTACGCACAAAAAAAGTGCCCACTTCACCCTTTGCAATAAATGGTGAACTTCGCACTTTGACTGCTTGTTCTGTTTAAATTCTGGTCATAGACTATCATATCTAATTCTAGTAATCAAGCTTTTTTATTTATTTTTATGAGAGTCACTAATCAATCTTAAACTTTTTCTGCACAGGGTTCTTTTGACTGAAACTATCATTAGATCACTCTCTATAGAAGTAAATCTACTCTTATATCTTTATCTTTGTTCCAAAAAACGTTACACTTAAATGGTAACGGTATCTACATACTTTTTCTTTACCGAAAGGAGCAAAAATTATGGCCCAATTTAAGCCTAGTGCAGTAGACGGAGTAGATGATCCACGAATCAATGAAGTGGTGTTATCGACAGGGAATATCAATCAAAAATATATCGTCAGAGATATCGTATTTGTCGCAGAATGTATTGAAGGAGACTTATTCGACCCTACATTCAATAGTGATGACATGTTCTTGACAACAAAACAAAAATTAAAAAAGAAAGTGTTAGATTATGGCGCAAATGCAGTCATCAATTGTCACTTTGAATATCAACAAAAACCCCGAGATGGCAAACAGATCATCGAACTTTTTGCTTACGGTACCGTGATCCAATTTGTCCAAACAACGATTGGCTGATCACAAAAAAACGTGCAGAGCTTTCGCTCTGCACGTTTTTTCTACCAAAGTAAAGACTACCATCGTATACTCCGATAAGAATGATTTCTAATAAAATATACTTTGTTTGGAAAAGTTTGTCAATCTGATCGCAAGATTTTGGTTCTTCTCTGCGTAATCGCTATCTAGCTGGTTCGACAACTAAGTAACGATATGGTTCATCACCTTCTGAGTGGGTTTGTACTCCCTCATGTTTACTTAATGCCGCGTGGATTTGTTTGCGTTCAAACGCAGGCATCGGTTCTAAAAATACAGGATGTCCCGTACGCAAGACTTTTTCTGCGGTGCGCTCAGCTAAACGTTGGATGATCTCTTGTCGTTTTTCACGATAGTTGCCCACGTTTACCACGACAGAGAGTTTATTACCGGCTACTCGATGAATGAACACTTGCGCCAAATATTGCAAAGCATTTAACGTTTTTCCATGTTTGCCGATCAACAGACCTTGTTTATCCGTTTCTAAATGGAAGACGATCAAGTTCGCTTCTCGTGTCATTTTTACTACAGCTGGTGCATTTAGTTGCTGGGAGATCTCAGTGAGATAGGTTGCTAATTCCGATAAAGCTGCTTCGTCACCTAATTCACTTTTTTCTTCAATCAAGTCCTCAGGTTCGATTTCACCCGTATCTTCTGTTTGAACAGATGTTTCTTCCAACACTTCTTCTACGGTTTCTTCGATCGTTTCAGAGACAACTTCGCTGATATTCGGTTCGATTGAAAGTTTGGCATTTCTTTTTCCCATTCCGAGAAATCCTTTTTTTCCTTCATCAAGTATCTCAATAGCGACTTGCTCTTTTGCTAGTCCTAACTCATTCAATCCAATTTCAACAGCTTCATCTACGGTTGCAGCTTCATAAATCGGCATTTGCATTCCCTCCCTTATTTTTTACGTTTTTTCTTAGGACTTTGTGCCTTACGCAAAGCACGTTCTTTTTCACGGATACGTTGTGCTTCTTCTTCACGCTCACGTTTGATTTTAAATGGATTATTGATCAATAGTGTTTGGAACACTTGGAAAGCATTTGATACTACCCAGTATAATGAAAGTCCACTGGCTAAATTGACCCCCATAACTAAGATCATCACTGGCATCGCAAAATTCATGACTTTCAATGAAGCGTTCGATTCCACTTGGCTCATGCTTGATAAATACGTACTTGCAAATGTAAAGATGGCAGCCAACACTGGTAAAATAAAGGTTGGGTCAGCGTTCCCTAAGTTCAACCATAAGAAGTGACCTTGACTCAACGCAGGAACACGAGAAATTGATTGCCATAAAGCCATTAAGATTGGCATTTGTACTAATAAAGGCAAACAACCTGCATATGGATTTACACCATTTTCAGCATATAACCGTTGTTGTGCTTCTCTTAACTTACTTTGTGTTTCAGGATCTTTTGAACTATATTCTTGTTGGATCGCTTTTAGTTTTGGTTGAAGTTCTTGGGTCTTACGCATACTTTTTGTTTGGAAATGCATTAATGGTAATAAAATTACGCGAATGATGATCGTGAATAAAATGATCCCGATCCCAACATTTCCAAATGACAATGCTTTAATCGCTTCTGCAAAATAATAAACAATGTAGCGATCCCAAATTCCTGTACTTTGTGCGCTGACTTCTCCAGTTCCACAACCGGATAAGACGATGATCAGACCGACAAGTCCGGCCATCAAAAGTAAACGTTTGTATTTCTTCACTTACTCTTTTCCTCTCTGTCGATTATTTTTGCAAGCTTTAAGACATGGACTAAGTTGGAGCGAATCTCATCGTAAGTCAGTCCTTTGATGCTTGGTCTAGCAATCACAATAAAATCTAATTCCGGCTCGATCTCTTCTTTCAATGAATAGATCGCCGCACGGATTTTTCGTTTTACTTCATTGCGACATACAGCGTTTCCGACTTTCTTACCTACAGATAAGCCAACACGAAAATGCGGTTGTTCCTTCTTTTCTAAACGGTACACGACAAACTTACGGTTAGCAAAGGAAGCGCCGGTTTGAAACACCGCTTGGAACTCTCGTTCTTTTTTCACTCGATACGCTTTTTTCATTCGTTTTCTTTCCTTTTCTATCTCTCACTTACGCTCCCAATCATACCATATTTCCTATAAGTCTTTCACCTTTTCCTCTAAAAAAGGGCATAAAAAAAACCACTGTAACCCCAGTGGTCTAAGCTGAAAGAACTTTTCTTCCTTTACGACGACGGCTAGCTAAAACACGACGTCCATTTTTAGTACTCATACGTTTACGGAATCCGTGAACTTTTTGACGTTTACGTTTATTTGGTTGGTATGTTCTTTTCATCTTGTTCCACCTCCAGAAATTCTTATCTACATGTACATGAATTAAACACAGACATACTTTGATAGTATAACGAGTACTTAGGTGATTTGTCAATATAAAAAAAAGCTTTTATTCGAAAATAATTCTCTCATTTTATCCACAACGGTATTTTTCGCGCTGTGTTTTCAATGTGGATAAAGTTATACACAGAAGTTTTCCACAGTAATTTACCCTTGGTTTTTACACAGAATAAACAGCTGAAAATAAGTAATCCACAATTTCATAATTTCCTGTGCATTAATTTCTGTAAGTACTGTCATTATTACTTTTTTTATCCACAACCCACTGGGTAAATCTCTAGTTTTGTACCACTTATCCACCTGTTGATTACTCTTGTGGATATCTTTTTTTCCTCCCTGTGTTTTTCTTCTTTTTTTTTCTTCTGGATAATGTGGATAATTGTTATAAAAAATTTTTTTCTTTTCTTTCTGTGGAAAACTTTTGTAAAAAATGCTAAATTAGTACTAGCTATTTACTTTTAATGAAGGAGGAGGCCTTGT
>NZ_JBIORI010000002.1:0-6942 GCF_051714165.1 Enterococcus sp. AZ156
TAAAAGAATTGGTAAACCACCAGAAATAACCTCAGTAGCACCAGTTTTTATTTCATTCAATGTAGTTGTAACAGCATCAGTAGAAGCAGATCTTACAGCTCTAGCACCTGAAGAAACAGATTCATCAGCGAAAGCCGCAGGACCTAAAGTAGAAACAGAAGCTACCGCACCAGTAACAAATAAACGTGTTTTAAAGCTTGCATTCATAACTTTTTCTTTCAAATTTTGCATAAAATATTCCTCCATTAATTAAAAAATTGATTTCAAAATAGACTGATAAATTTTATAAATAGAGAAACCTGCAATCAAAAGTGGTATAATAAAAACAATTAGAATATAGCCAGCAGTTTGAAAGCCGATTTCAATTTGTTGGACTTCAGGATCAATATAAGTTTGGGCTTGTATTGATCCTATTTTTTGATCTAAAATACTAAAGTTTTCCCCCGAAATCTTCTCAGTATTACTAGATAAATTTGAAACCTTTTCTAACAAGTCATTTCTAGATTGTTCAGAAGCCTGCACCTCCTTAAAATATTCAGTTTTAAATTCATCAAAAGAGACAAAATACTCTTTTAATTTAGTTAATTGATCAGAATAAACCATATCCATAAAATTTGAAGATTGATAAATATAAGGATATATATAACTTCTCATCCAATAATCATGGTTCATCGAAAAATCAACTAGAGCTATATAATTATATTTTTGAGCCTGTATTATGGCTTTCGTATCATTCGACAATCCTTCCTGTTTTAATAAATTGTCAAAATCTGCCGTATCAATTTGAAAACCTGCTCTAGTATCTTTTAACTCAGGAATTTGAATTATATTATTCTCTGTTCCATCCATCTAAAATCCCCACCAATTCAAGCTCTAAAAAACCTTTATAATTACGGGTCATTTTCTTAACTAAAGTAACCTCACAAGGCACTTTTTGAGTAAAAATAGAAAGAATTGCAAGATTCTCAGTAATTTCATATGCTACTTTCTTCCCAAAACCTTCGTTCACAGGATAAGGAACTAAACAACTCAATTTTGCTCGATCTACACCATCTACTTTATAATTGTGAAATCCTACTAACTCTACTTGTTCATATACTTCATTCATATTCATTACATCCCTTCTTAAACTACACAAAAATTACGCGAACTTATTTTTGTGCGCATAAATATATTATAAAAAAAACAAAGCTTTTTCAACTCTTTTTTTTACTGTATTTTTCACGTTCTTCATCACTAGCTTTATATATATAATAAAACAAAGAATCCTCAAGAATAGCCGACAAATTAAGATTTAACTTTTCGGCTTCATCTAAAATTTTATTATTAATACTAACATTTTTAGCTCTCTTTTTCTCTTGATAATCCAATCTATTTCTTCCCATCAAATCCCTCACTTCAAAAAGAGCTTTTTTCTATTAATATTAACACATATAGCATGTTCAAAAACCAAACAAAAATAATAAAAAATAAAGTATAATGAAAAAGGCAACTTGCCCCAAAAGGGGGTGGCTATATTGTTTTACCAAATCATTTCGTTAGTTATCGCTCCACTATTTGTGGCTCTAGTAAACACCCTAGTTTCTCACTGGTTAGACGAGAAAGAAGATAACTAAAAGCAAGTTGCTTTCTAACCCACACGCTTATAATCCACAATAAGTGCATAAAAAAACCCAACCTACTGCAATAGGTTGGGTTTTGTGCTATATTGTTCCAAATCATTTCGTTTCCACAATCCAATTATAATATATAAAAACAATAAAATCAAAAATACTATTTACTTTTCACTAAAATTAAAAAATCAATATACTAAAAATAGAAACTCAAAAAAAATAAAAAGCTAAAATAAAATATAATAAAAACAGCAACAAAAAAAGCAAGTTGCTATCTAGCCTATAAAACCTAAAGTGCATATAAAACCCAACCTACTAAAGTGGGTTGGGTTTTATGCTATATTCTTCAAAGTTATTTTGTCTTCAAAAAACATTATAAAATCATTTTGTCTTATTATAAATTTCTTTGAAATCCTTAGAATCTGTTTTTCCTGATTTATAATTTTCATGTATAACCTTTTTTTGTTTTTTTAAAGCAGATTTAACTAATCTATTATATTTTCTTTGTCTTCCTGTTAAAGAAGTATCAAAAAATATATTAATAATAGCCATAAAGATAGAATATATAATCAAATAAATAAAATATAAAATAAAAAAAACTAAAGATAATAATAACAATTGTAAAAAAGAATTCTGAATAATAAATAATTGATATAAATCATCAAATTCATTAAATAATTTTAATAATACATTTTCCAAAAATATCATCCCTAATATAATATTTTTACACTAAAACAAAAAATTTTATTTATATCATATATCGAAATATCAACAGGACTATATAAAACATATCCATCTCTATTCAAAAAAAATAAAAAAAACGTGTAATCAAATAAATCAAAAAAAGAAAATCCTAATTTATAAAATTCAGATATGTCATAAATTTCAATCACACAAAATACCCCATGAAAAATATACAATAAATAAAAAAGATTAATTTACTCAAAAAAAAACGAAACCCAAAATTGGATTTCATTTTTTACTTACCACTAACGTCTAAACCAAGTAACCAAGTATCGAGTTCTTTTTTTAATTCATCAGCACTCTCTGAAAAACTTTCTCTTAAATGTTGAGTAAGTTCATCATTTTTAGATTCAAGTTTCAAAATATCTCTATATTTATACTTAGTTTTACGAGATAAAATCGACCAATTAGAATGATCTGCAATTAAACCATCAATCATTATTTTATCTATAGATTTAACATGAGAAGGCAGATAATGCGGAGAACAAAAACTATCAAGACTTTCATTAACAATATTATGCCACTCATTAGCTTTACCACGTCTTAATTGCAACTCTAAACGCCACCAAGTATTAACTTCATCTGGAATAACCTTCTTCTTGTTTTGTTGTTCTAATTTTTTATTATACATACGTATTTGACGTTCACTTGAGCGACTACCCCAATAAGCTGTCTCAAGAGCACCAGAACGCCCATAAATAGGTTTAAAAGAAACAGAATCAACAACTCTATACTGAGTTATAAAATCATCTGGAACATCAATAATATCGCAAGCTATATCTGCACGTGAAAAATGGGGCTCTAAAAATAAATCGTGAATAAAGTTCTTCATACTACCAGAAAGAAATTCTCCAATTTTATTCGGATTAAAATCAATGCGTCCATAACCTTTTTGAAACTTAAGCATCTCAATAAAAGCAATGTTTTCCCCATAATGATCACATAATTTCCAAGAATTTTGACCAACTGCTTCGAGAAAACCATTATTTTCATTCAAACGCATAAGTTGTTCAAAATTAACTAAAATAGTTCCATTATTAGTCCGATACCAAATGTTTTCTTTAAGCTTTCCAACAATGGTAATCCTATCTATTGACCAGGTAAGTTTAATAAGGGTGTCCCTATCTTCCACACTTAACCGCCTGTTAGAGGGTGCGGTTAATTTTTCCCACTCATTAAGCGTTATTCTTTTTTCCCGATCTCGAACACCTAAATTTTCATTATTTAAATTTTCTGAAGTAATTTCTTCTTGATTTTTTTTCATTTCTCATATACCCTTAACTCGTAGATATGAAGACGTATGCCCCTAATGCATACATAAAAAAGATAGTCTTACGTTACAAGTTGCCTTTCTGATATTTAGTTTGAATTCGACACTTAAACTTTATCACTGGCCTTCTTGCAATGCAAGGCTATTTTTTATGAAGTCTAAATGCCTAAAAATTTTAAAAAAAATAAAAAAAGATAAAATCAAAAACAAAGAAAATAAAACAAATAATATAATCACATACACGTCTTTTTTATTTTTTTGTATTCCATATCTAAAAAAACCATCTAGCTGATATCAAATCTTGTTTTTTTCTAGTCCCTTGTTCGTGTATGCAAGGGACAATTATTTTTTTCAAAACCAAGAAAAAATAGAAAAAAATAAAAAAACTAAAATAAAAAAAATAATATAAAACCATACACACTCTTAAACTCAAAAATCAGTTTTCCTTATGATAGTTGTATTACATGAGAAAATGATCTATCTCAACCTAAAATCTTTAATCTTTTGTTTTTTTTTAGTCCCTTGTTCGTGTATGCAAGGGATCTTTTTTTCTTAACCATCAACTCCCCACCCCCTCGTTCTCGAGGGGCACCCTCGCCGGTAGGCACCTCTCTTCGGCATTTCATACCAAAGAGAGAAATTCAAGGGTCGGGGAAATCGTTTGTAGCTGTCAATGCATAAATTCCCTCGCTCCGCTCAGTCAGACATTTATAATTGACAGCGCCACATCTCTACTCCTTCATCATGCTCGGTACTAAAGCCAACGCAAACATTAAAATTAAAAACGTAATGTTCTCTATCACTTTTTATGCTCCTTTTCAGCCGCAATCATCTTATTAATCACCGCATAACTATCGTATAACTCACGAATCTTTTTCGTTTGTACAAAATTACGCCTCCACTTCCTGTGGAGCTTTCTACGGGCTTCTGGACGCCCAATAGTATCTTCATAGTCTTTCGCATTAAAACACCGCTGAAACGTCCACCAGCCTCCTACCGTATAACATTCAACCACTTCAAAGGTTTGTTCACGTAAAGGTTTCGTCACACGACTAAAGTGTTGACTCGTACCAAATATTTTTATCTGTTGTTTTCGTTGTTGCGTCGCAACCGCAAGAACACGAGAACTAAAATTCCGAGTATCATAAACATCAAATTCATTCTGTATCTCATCAATTGCAAATACTATCCCCGCTTCATTGCGAAGAGTCAAAATCTGTTCCCATGAGTCAAGAGAGACATCTTCATGGATATAACCAAAATTCGTACAAATCACTACATCAGGATACTTCTTCCTAATCCTTTCTAACTGTTCAACCAAACTCATTGTTTTCCCACTACCTTGCATTCCTGCAAAGATTGTTAAACCATACATTTTAAATCTTTTTCGCTCTTCATGATCAAATAAATCTTTGATTTTACATTTTAAAAATCGAAACAACTTAACAAATACATTTTGATTCGACAAAATCTCAAATTCACGTTTCAATTCACTTTATCCACCTTTCAAAATTATTCGAGCAATTTCGCAGGTTATATTTTTTTCGCGTGCGCGGGGGCGCTCGCGCGTCCCATGCGCCCCGCGAAAAAAAATATTAACCAAGCGAGAATTTGCTCAAAATAAATCTTAGAATACGTGTAAGAAAGCCTAAATTGTCTACGACAACAATTGCAGTAATACACGCAAGAACAAGCTTAAAGCTAACCAAAGTGTCAAAATATGCCAAAGTATCCGAAAAAGCAGAGAAATTCAACTCTTCTGCGGAAGGAAATTTTATCGTAGGAAACAAATCAACAATAAAATTTAAGATACCTACAAAAAAATCGACAAACATTTTAAGTAGCAATAACATCACCTTCCCCGACAAGACGCTTGTAAATCGTGATACATGTCCACAAAAAGACAAAAATATTCGCTACATTCCTAACAACAGGAACAAAACTATCAAACCAACTTCTAGGAAATGGGTACAACTTTTCTCCACGGTAAACGACATAAAAATCATATAAAGATTTTTTACTAGAAAACAAAGATTTAATGTAATCAATCAACTTAAAAATAAAATCAAATTTATCTTTTAAGCGATCAATAAAATCAGAAAAAGAGTCTTGTATCCCGTCAAAATCAGGAACAAAAAAATCCTTAAGCCATGTCAAAACACCAGAAATAGCACCACCTATTACACCAGTACCAACATCCACATCAGTATCAGAACCAGCGCCTTCACCAGTACCAACATTTTCGATAGGCGTGGATATTGCAATATCCTCAACCAATGCACCATCAACAACACCAGTTTGAGTAATAGGTTTTGTTTCATCAAAAGTCAACTGAGTTCCAATGGCAACATCTTTCGCAAGAGTACCACTACCAGCTAACGTCTTTGTAATAGTTCCAACACGGACATCTATATCTAATCCTGTTAAAACTCCTATAGGATAATCAATAGAATCATAACCACGCTTCACCTTCAAATACGTTAAATCTTTAGTTGTTCCAGTGGTAGTCAAACCATAAGTAACCGAATCAGGAGTAGTAGTAATCACACGTAAAGCACCAAGCGGATTCGCTGCAGGAGTAGAAACAAAACCAAACTCAGGCGTATACTGAGAAAAGCCTCCGGACCTAACAGTCAATTCGAGAGTATTCATCCACATATTGCCATCAGAATCCACTTCAAAACCATTCGCAATAGGTCTAGAAGTAAGATAAGCTATATTAGCGCCAAAAAGATTCGCCAAATCAATATAAAAACCATCATTTGCTTGAATACTTGCGGCGTTTAAAGGTTTATAAAACCCCGAACCATCAAAATAATTTTTATTTCCAACTACATAATCTTGTTTCAAAGCATTTTGAATCAAACTATAACTAAAAGCAGTAAAAGCTACAGCAGTGGTATTCTCAAAAACAAATTCAGCCATCTCAGAAGCTGTAAGACCAATACCAATCGATCTCCCTTTTTCTTCAAGCTCGTCCCAGTTTTTAACAGCAACACCGCCAACAGCCAGACCAGCAAGTCCCAAAAGCACATACTTCAAATTTCCAGGTCCTCTAATTCTCTTATAATCAGCAATCGTAGGAGCATCAGAAAAACTCAAAGTAGCAGTATTCGCATGAACCTTGTCAAAACTAAAAAAAGTAAAAAAAATAGCTATCAAAACAAATAATCTATTCTTCATAGAACATCTCCTAATAAAAAAATAGACATTCCGAAGAATGTCTATTCAGTTATTCGATTAAACAGCTTTACCGAAGAAACGTTTTGCAATTTTAACAGTTGCAAAAGCTACAGCAATTAACCCGCCGATAGA